>NZ_SLYA01000003.1 GCF_004340965.1 Sphingomonas sp. PP-CE-1A-559
GAGGAGCCCGGAAACCGCAAGCCGCCGCCCACATGTCCCTTCATCTTAACCTACAATGTCAAAGAGCCGACAAAAATACCGACACTCGCATAACCCCCTCCCGTAGAAGAAGCTTGGAGCATCTGGTTTTCTTGCGACCACACCAACCAGACCGTAAGGCCGTTCGCTGCGGTGACACCCCTCTAGGCGGGGTTCCGATTCGCGTCAAACACAATCTTTCACATTTGTGGCAATTTTCTCGGATTGGCGCGTTTAGGACGCCCCACACCCCTTCCAAGCCGCTGATCACAACACGTTTGACGATCGCGTCCAGCGCCTTTGCCGCTGCACATCACGTCCGACGCCTTGGCTCGATCGTCTCTACGTCATCGCCTTAAGCGATTGTGAAGGCCATTACCGCTACATGCCCGATACGATGGACACCGTGAGCCCCGCACCTGTTGCAGCCACCCCTGTTCCCGGCGAACCGAGTTCGCTCGCCGGACAGGTGCGCAGTGCATTGATCTGGCGGTCGGGGAGCCAGATCGTCGCGCAGCTCGTACAATGGAGCGCCACCTTCCTAGTCATCCGTATCCTGGCGCCATCGGACTACGGACTATTCGCGATGTGCCAGGTCATTCTGACCTTCATGGGGATGCTCAACGGCTATGGCCTCGCCAGCGGATTGATCCAGCAGAAGACAATCACCGAGCGCGAAGTTCGCCAGCTGTTCGGCATGCTGATCCTGCTCAACGTCACGCTGGCGATTATACAGGTATCGTTGGCGCCGCTTGCGTCAGCCTATTATCGGCAACCGATCGTCGGCGAGATGCTGCGGGTACAGGCGTTGCTATACCTTACGACGCCCTTCATCGCGTTGCCGTACGCGCTGCTTTCCAGGTCGATGGACTTTCGCCATCAGGCGAAGGCCAACATCACCGCGTCGATCGCCTCCGCCAGCGTTGCCTTGGGTGGCGCGCTGTACGGTCTTGGGGTCTGGACGCTCGTGATCGCGCCGATCGTGCTGTTCAGCGTGCGCGGCGCGATGATGACGTGGAGCGCGCGGTCCCTCGTATGGCCGAGTTTCGACTTTCGCGGTGCTGGGACGATCGCGCGCTATGGCGGGGTGATGGCGGCGGGGCAGCTGTTCTGGTTCCTGCAGAGCGAGACCGACGTGTTCATCGCCGGGCGCAGCTTCTCGGCGCACACGTTGGGGATTTACACGACGAGCCTGTTCCTGACGCAGATCTTCGTCTCGAAGTTCGTGCCGCCGCTCAACGAAGTCGCCTTCTCCGCCTATGCGCGAATGCAGGCCGATCCCGATGCGATCGGACGCGCGTTCGTGAAGGGCGTCCGGATGGTGATGATCGTCGCGATGCCGTTCTACATGGGGCTGGCCGCGACCGCCGAGCCTTTGGTGCTGACCGTGCTGGGCGACAAATGGCGCGAGACGGCGCCGATCGTCCACCTGCTCGCGCTGGCGATGCCGTTCATGACGTTGCAGGTGCTGTTCACGCCGGCGTCCGATGCGCGCGGCCGACCGGGGATCGGCGTCCAGAACGGCGCGGTCGGAGCGCTGATCCTGACCACGGCATTCCTGGTCGGCGTGAAATGGGGCCCGACCGGCATGGGCGTGGCGTGGATCACGGCCTATCCACTTTACCTAGCGATCAGCGCCTGGCGGACTCTGCCAGTGATCGGCGTTCGCGCGCGCGACGTGGCACGCGCGGTCGCATCTCCGGCACTGGCGGCGATCGCGATGGCGCTGATCGTCGGGCTGGTGGATCGCGCGCTGCCACCGCTTGACGCACACTGGAGGCTGATGATGCTCGTGGCGATCGGCGCGGCGGTCTACGCGGCGTGGATGCTGATCTTTGCGCGAGCGACCGTGCGCGAACTGATCGCGGTCGCGCGGAAGCAGCCGGTCGCCGCTTAGTTACGCGGACTGGATATATTCGCGCATCGCCGCGGCATCGGCCTCGATCCGGTCGATGCGGTATTTGACCAAGTCGCCGATCGAGACGAACCCGACCAGCGTGTCGCCATCGATCACCGGCAGGTGGCGGATGCGGCGCTGGGTCATCAGCGACAGGGCACCGATCGCCGATTCATTAGGTCCGATCGACTTTACCGCGGTGGTCATCACGTCGCCGATCGGCCGTTCCAGCGCCGCTACGCCATCCGACTGCAGACAGTGGATGACGTCGCGTTCGGAGAAGATACCGACGACCTTGCCGCCGTCCAGGACCGGCGCCGCACCGATCCGCTTCTCCCCGAGCAGGGCCACCGCCTGGGCCACGGTAGAGTCGGGGCTCAGCGACTGTATGTCGCCCTTGTCCTTCAGGATCGCCGCGATCGTCATCTTCGCCTCTCCTCAACTGCGTCTGTTGCGCCTGGCTTGAGGAAACCATGTTTGCGCGGCAATGTGAAGCGATGACCGATCGACTGCCTGAACCGCCGGCCGGGTTGGACGACCCGCATTACGCTGCATTCGCCTGGGCACGGTTCCGGGGGATCATGGCGTGGATGGTGCTGGCGGCGGCGATATGCGTCGCGGCGATCATCGTGGCGATGGCGCATGTGCAAGGGCCGCTGCATCTGGTGACGATGCTCGCGGTGATGGGCGGTGTCGGCGGATCGGTGATAATGGCCGGACTGTTGATGGGGCTCGCATTCCTCAGTTCGGGCAGCGGGCATGACGAGGACGTGACGCGGATCGATTGAGCGGGCGGAGCGGATATAGTTGGGGATGTAGTCGCGCATGAAAAAGGCCGGTGTCGCGTGAAGCGACACCGGCCTTTTCAGGTCTTGGCGTGATCCCGGAGAGGTCCGGGATGACGGCTTCAGCCTGCGACCTCGTCCGGTACCGCACGAACGCGGCGACGGCGGGGCTTTTCTTCGGGCGCGGCATCGGCAGCGGGCGAGTCCTTCGCAGGTGCTGGCGCCGGCGATATTGCCGAGATGCCGAGCGATGGCGGCAGGCGGTCCGCGTCGAATGCGGTCGGTGCCGTATCTTCGGTCGTGCCCTGATCCTGTGCGACGGGTGCGTCGAGGCTGCGATCGCGGCGCGGGCGACCGCGACGGCGGGGCTGCTCCTCGGTCGCAGCGACCGGGATCGCCGTCTCGACGGTTTCGGTTGGCTGAGCCGCCTGCTCGGTGGTTTCGGTTACCGAACGGACCGCATCGGCTTCCGAATCCTGGTTGGCGTTGGCGACCGGTGCGCTCACGCGGGGCGTGCGGCGGATCGTCTCACGCTGCGGCGCATCGCGGTAATCGCTGCGGGGTTCTCGGACCTGCTCGTCGCGGGGCTGGTTCTCACGAGCCTGATTCTCGCGAGCCTGCGCTTCGCGAGCCTGCCCCTGCTCCTCGCCGTTGCGGTCGTCGCGCGGCTGGGCGTCACGCGGGGCGTTGCGCTGGTTGCGCGGGTTGTCGCCACGGACGCGGTCTTCGCGCTGGCCCTCATTGCGCGGCTGCACCTCGTTGCGCTGACCCTCATTACGCTGGCCCTCGTAGCGGTTGTTCTCGTACCGCGGACGCTCTTCGCGCTGCGGACGATCTTCACGCTGAGGGCGGTCCTCGCGATTCTGGCCCTCACGATTCTGGCGGGGCGCGTTCTGGTACTGGCCGTTCTGCTGGCCGCCATTCTGCTCGCCACGAGGCTGCTCAGGCGTACCCTGCTGCTCGCCGGAGCGGATCGGTTCGCCCTCGTCGCCGTAATCGTCGTCGCCGTCGAGATCGAACGGCTGCTGGCGGCGTGGCTGCTGCTGCGCCTGCGGCTGGCTCTCTTCGAAACGGGCGCGGGTTTCGCTCAGGACGCGGAAATAATGGTCCGCGAACTGGAGGTAATATTCGATGTTGACGCGGTCGCCCTGCTGCTGCGCGTCGCGCGCGAGGTTCTTGTACTTCTCGTACAGCTGGCTCGCGTTGCCGCGCGCGCGGCTGTCGATGCGGTTGCCGGTATCGCGACCACCCTGGCCACCGCCGCCACCTTGGCGTTGACCGCCGCCACTACCGCCGCCGCCATTATTATTGTTGCCACGACCGCGACGGCGGCCGGCTTGCCGGTTGTTGATCAAGCTTGTGTCCTCAGTCGTCGAACCAAAATCTGGTCGTGCTCCGAAATGCGGTGCAAACCCCCGTCGCGCACCGACGATCTAGACGAGATCGGTGCGTCGAACTTGCCAGGGCCGCCGGACTGCAGCGACCTCAAAGCGAAGGATGCGGGTCAACGCTCAAAACCGACCATGATGTCGAGATTGCGTGCCCCTGCCCGCGTGATAGCGTCCGCAAGGGACCTACTACAAGCGAAATGTGAGGTTTAGCGCCATATTGTTCAAGTCGCGGGGGCGTGGGTTGCCACTAACGCACGCGCGTTGCCGCCATAGTCGTGATGGAGCGCGACGTGCAGACCTTGCGCTTCGAGCAACGTGGTGACGGGGGGACCCTGCGTCGAACCGATCTCGATCACCGCCGCGCCGCCGGGGGCGATCACGGCGGGGAGTTGTTCGGCGAGGATACGGTAGTCGTCTAGCCCGTCTGCGCCGGCGTAGAGCGCGGCGTGGGGTTCGTGGTCGTGGACTTCGGCTGGGAGGCGTTCGTCGGTGGCGATGTAGGGGGGGTTGGCGAGAATCAGGTCGAACTGGCCGACGATCGCGCTAGCCCAGCTGCCGCGGATGAAGTGGGCTCGGTCGGTGACGCCGAGGGTTGCGGCGTTGGCGCGGGCGTAGGCGAGTGCTTGGGGGGAATAGTCTACGCCGAGGCCTTGCGCCGGCCACTCGTCGAGCGCGGCGAGGAGCAGCGTGCCGGGGCCGGTGCCGAGATCGAGTATCGTTGCGGGCGCGCGGCCGGCGAAATGCGCCTGGGCGGCGATCAGGAGGGTTTCGCTGTCGGCGCGGGGGACGAGTGCGCCGGGGCCGACGGCGAGGTCGATCGACCAGAAGCCGCGGGTGCCGGTGATGTAGGCGATCGGCTCGTGATTGAGGCGGCGGTCGACGAGCGCGGCGAAGGTCTCGGGGACGGCGTAGCGATCCGGGTCGAGGAGGATCGCGTTGCGCTCGACGCCGAGTGCGTGCGCCATGAGGAGTTCCGCGTCGAGGCGCGGGGTGGCGGAGAAGCCGAACCGCGCGGCGGCGGTGGCGATCGCTGCACTTACCCCCCCGCCCGCTTGCGGGAGGGGGTTGGGGGGTGGGCACGCGCTCACCGCGGACGCACCGGTTGCGATCGGTCGAGAGACCCAAGCTCAACGCCCGTCTGGAACCAGCCGCGAGCCCACCCCCCGGCCCCCTCCCGCTTGCGGGAGGGGGTGAAGGAGTAGGGCTCAGCCATCCAGTTGCGCCAGGCGATCCGCTTCGTCCTGCGCGACCAGGGCGCCGATCAGTTCGTCCATCTCGCCCGCGACGATCTCCGGCAGGCGATGCAGCGTCAGGTTGATGCGATGATCGGTCACGCGGCCTTGGGGAAAGTTGTACGTTCGGATGCGTTCCGAGCGATCGCCCGAGCCGACCATCGACTTCCGCGCCCCTGCTCGCTCGGCATGCAACCGGTCACGCTCCGCCTCGTACAACCGCGTCCTGAGCACGCGGAGGGCCTTCGCCTTGTTCTTGTGCTGCGACTTTTCGTCCTGCTGGATGACGGTCAGCCCGGTCGGGATGTGGACGATCCGCACGGCGCTGTCGGTGGTGTTGACCGACTGCCCGCCCGGCCCCGACGAGCGATAGACGTCGATGCGCAGGTCCTTGTCGTCGATCTTGACGTCGACCTCCTCCGCCTCGGGCAGCACCGCGACGGTCGCCGCCGAGGTGTGGATCCGGCCGCCCGCCTCGGTCGTGGGCACGCGCTGGACGCGGTGGACGCCGCTTTCGAACTTGAGCTTGGCGAACACGCCCTGGCCGGTGACGCTGGCGACGACTTCCTTGAAGCCGCCCGCGTCGGACGACGAACCGGAGATCATCTCGACCCGCCAGCCCTGGGATTCGGCATAGCGCTGGTACATCCGGAACAGGTCGCCCGCGAACAGCGCCGCCTCGTCGCCACCGGTGCCGGCGCGGACCTCGAGCATCGCCGAGCGCTCGTCGGCAGAGTCGCGCGGCAACAGCGCGAGCGCGAGCTTGCGGTCGGCGGTCTCGAGCAGCGTGCGGTTCTCGTGCAGCTCGTCCGACGCCATCGCGCGGAGTTCGTCGTCGGCATCGTCCGCCATGAAGGCGAGGCTTTCGGCCTCCTGCCGCAACCGGCGCACTTCGGTGGCGGCCTGGGCGACGGGTTCGAGCTCGGCATATTCCTTCGACACCGCGACGAAGCGGTCGGAGGGGAGATCGCCGGTCGACATCAGCGCTTGCAGCTCGTCACGCCGCGCCTCGATCGCGCGGATGCGGTCGGGGGAGATCTGGGTCATTCAAGACCGCCGGTTGCCGAGTCGATGATCGCCCTGAACTGATCCGGCTGGAATTTAGCTCGTAAGCCACGTTCGCTAACGCTCGCGAGACCGTCTCTGCGAGACAATGAAATCGTGTAGGCCGGGTTTGTCTTAAGTGCCTTTTCGTACCGCTTTTTCGGGTTTCCGGTGACACTCACTTCCACGGTAAAGCCTGCTCGCCGAAGTGCTGCCGTCAGCTTAGTAGCCGCCGACTCAAACTCTTGAGCTTCGGCAACAACCGCGACGTCGACCTCGGGCACCGCCGGCTCATCAATCAGCATAGCGAGACGCTCGACACCCGCAGCCCAGCCAACGCCTGCCGTCTCGGGCCCACCGAGCGACCCGATCAGCCCGTCATACCGGCCGCCGGCTAGGACTGTCCCCTGTGCACCCAGCTTGTCGGTAACGAACTCGAACGCGGTGTGGCGGTAGTAATCGAGGCCGCGGACCAGCCGTGCGTTGCGCTCCCACGCGACACCTGCGGCATCGAGCCCGGCGGTGACCGCTTCGAAGAACGCACGCGCCTCGGGGGTCAGATACGCGTCGATATCCGGCGCGCTGTCGGCAATCGGGCGGTCGCGCGGGTCCTTCGAGTCGAGGATCCGCATCGGGTTCTTCTCAAGCCGGGTCAGGCTGTCCTCGGACAACTCCCCGCGATGCGCCTCGAAATGCGCCACCAGCGCCTCGCGCCACGCGTCGCGCGTCGCCGCGTCGCCCAGCGTGTTGAGCTGCAACGTCACGCCCTCGGAAATGCCGAGTTCGCGCAGCAGCTGGTCCGCGAGCACGAGCAGCTCGACGTCCGCCGCCGGCTCGGCCGCACCGATCACCTCGGCATCGATCTGGTGGAACTGGCGGAAGCGCCCCTTTTGCGGGCGTTCGTAGCGAAACACAGGCCCGCTGGTGGTGAGCTTCAGCGGCGCGAACTGCTGCCAGCCTTCGGTAAGGTACGCGCGCGCAATGCCGGCGGTGAACTCGGGGCGGAGCGTGAGCGAGTCCCCACCGCGATCCTCGAACGTGTACATCTCCTTCGACACGACATCGGTCGTCTCGCCGAGCGAGCGTGCGAACACCGCCGTCGACTCGAACACCGGGATATCGACGCGCTGGAAGCAATACAGCGCCCGCACGCGTTCGAACGTCGACAGGACATGCGCGAACCGGCGCTGCTCGTCGCCGAAAATGTCCTGGGTGCCACGGATGCGGCGCGGGGTTTCTGTCTTGGCCATGATGCGCGCGTATCTAGGCGACGTCCCCGCTAAGCGCTAGCGCTGTGGCATGAACGACAAACCCAGATATTGGGGCCTCGGCCAACGCGTTGCCCCGCCGCGCTTCATCCTGTTCGTGCTGGTCTTCGCGATCGGGCTGGTCGGGATGATCCCGCGGTTCGGGCTCGGGCGCGGTACGATGGCGGCGTTCGACGTCGCCGCGGTCGTGTTCCTGATCGCGGTCTCGACGCTGTTCCGCAACGCCACCGCCGAGCGGATGCGCCGCGCGGCGGAGGAGAACGACGCCAACCGAGCGGTGCTGCTCGGGTTCAGCGGGACGATCATGCTGGTCATCCTGGTCGCGGTGGCGAAGGAATTGCAGGGCAAGAACGACGCGGTCGGAATCGCGCTGACGATCTCGACGCTGGCGCTCGCGTGGCTGTTCTCGAACATGATCTACACGCTGCATTACGCGCATCTCTATTATGTCGACGATCCGGACGGCAAAGACGCCAAGGGCCTCGATTTCCCGAGCTGCGACGAACCCGATTACTGGGACTTCGCCTATTTTGCGTTCACGCTGGGGATGACGTTCCAGACCTCGGACGTCGAGATTACCTCGCGCCGGGTCCGCAAAGCCGCGCTCGGCCAGTGCATGGCGGCGTTCGTGTTCAACATCGGTGTGCTCGCGTTCACCATCAACGTGCTCGGGAGCGCTGGCTGAGGGTACCGGGTAAAGGACTGGACGGCTGCCCTTTATCGCGATTACACCTCGTGTCATCGTCTCTCAGCCGGAAGGCCATTCCTTGATCCGCAAGCTTCTCGTCGCGTCCCTGCTCGCATCCGCCGTACCCGCCTTCGCGCAAGTCCCCGCGGGCAACACCGCGCCGCAGCCGGTGCCGTTCGTCGACACCATCCCCGACGCGGTCGACACGCCGTATCCCGGCACGCTGCTGCTCGACGTCGATGCGACCGATACCGAGCGCGGCATCTTCCGCGTGAAGCAGACGATTCCGGTCGCCAAGTCCGGCCCGATGGCGCTACTGTATCCGAAGTGGCTGCCCGGCGCGCATTCCCCGCGTGGCGAGATCGAGAAGCTCGCCGGCCTAGTGATCCGCGCAAACGGCAAGATCGTCCCCTGGACGCGCGATCCGGTCGATGTCTTCGCGTTCCACATCGACGTGCCGACCGGCGCGAAGTCGGTGGTGGCCGAGTTCCAGTTCATCTCCGCGACCAAGGGCGACCAGGGCCGTATCGTCATGACGCCGACGATGGTCAGCCTCGAACCGAACCTCGTCAGCCTGTACCCCGCGGGGTATTTCACGCGCCAGATCCCGATCAAGATGACCGTCACCTACCCGGCCGGCTGGACCGCCGCCGGTGCGGTGCCCGCCAAGGTCGTGGGCTCGACCTACAGCTACGACACGACCAACTACGAGATCCTCGTCGATTCGCCGACGCTCGCGGGCAAATACGGCAAGGTCTGGCCGCTCTCCCCGCGCGTCGACCTGAACGTGTTCGCCGACAGCCCCGACCAGCTCGCTGCCAAGCCCGAGCAGATCGATGCACACAAGCGGCTCGTCGACCAGGCGGTGAAGACCTTCGGCGCACAGCACTACGATCACTATGAATTCCTGCTGTCGATCACCGACCAGCTTGGCGGAATCGGCCTCGAGCATCATCGCAGCTCCGAGAACGGCGTCCGTCCCGGCTATTTCACCGAATGGGAAACCGGCGCCGCCGCGCGCAACCTGCTGCCGCACGAATACACGCATAGCTGGGACGGCAAGTTCCGGCGCGGCGCCGACCTGTGGACGCCCGACTTCCGCACGCCGATGCGCGACTCGCTGCTGTGGGTATATGAAGGCCAGACGCAGTTCTGGGGCTATGTGCTCCAGGCGCGCTCGGGCCTGGTCAGCAAGCAGGACACGCTCGACGGCTACGCCTCGATCCTCGGCAATTACGATACCGCGCCGGGCCGTCAGTGGCGTAACCTGATCGACACGACCAACGATCCGGTGATCTCGGCGCGGAAACCGAAGGGCTGGACCAGCTGGCAGCGTTCGGAGGATTATTACAACGAGGGCCTGATGGTCTGGATGGAAGTCGACGCGATGCTCCGCCAGAAGTCCGGCGGGACCAAGTCGATCGACGACTTCGCCAAGGCGTTCTTCGGCGTGCGTGACGGCGATTACGGCGAGCTGACCTACACCTTCGCCGACGTCGCGAAGACGCTGAACGGCATCGTCCCTTATGACTGGGCGACGTTCCTGAACACGCGCCTGACCGAGACGGGCAAGCCCGCGCCGATCAATGGCTTCGCGATGAACGGCTACAAGCTGGTCTATGGCCCCGAGCAGAGCCCGTATCTGAAGCAGGCGGAGAAGACGCGCGGCACCGACGTCAGCTATTCGCTGGGCATGGTGATCAACAAGGAGGGCATCGTCACCTCGTCGATCTGGGACAGCCCCGCGTTCAAGGCGGGCCTCGACGTCGGCACCGAGATCGAGGCGGTCAACAGCGAGGCCTATTCGTCGGACCGGATCAAGGCGGCGATCCTGGCCGCGAAGGGTACGAAGCTGCCGATCCGCCTGACTGTAAAGAACAATGACCGTTTCCGCGACATCTTGCTCGATTACCATGACGGCCCGCGCTATCCGCGGCTCCAGAAGGTGGGTACAGGTGACGGCGGGCTGGACAAGCTGCTGATGCCGCGCTGACCAGAGACTAATCCAACGTGGTGCCGGCCGCTCCCCCAGACGAGGAGCGCCGGCATCGTCATATCGAAAGGACCGCCATGCGTATCGACCTCATCCCGACCGGCAAGAACCCGCCCGAGGATCTGAACGTCATCATCGAAGTGCCGACCGGCGGCGAGCCCGTGAAGTACGAGTTCGACAAGGCATCGGGCGCGCTGTTCGTCGATCGCATCCTGCACACGCCGATGCGTTACCCGGCGAACTACGGCTTTGTGCCGCACACGCTCAGCCCTGATGGCGATCCGCTCGATGCACTGGTAATCGCACGCTCGCCGTTCATCCCGGGCTGCGTCGTCCGCGCGCGGCCGATCGCGGTGCTGAACCTGGAAGACGAAGCCGGCGGCGACGAGAAGCTCGTCTGCGTGCCGGTCGACGCGGTGTTCCCGTATTACGCCAATATCGGCGAGCGTGGCGACATGCCCGAGATCGTGTTCGAGCAGATCGAGCATTTCTTCACCCACTACAAGGACCTGGAGAAGACGAAGTGGGTCCGCGTCGGCAAGTGGGGCGATGCCGAAGAAGCCAAGCGCGTCACGATCGAGGCGATCGAGCGCTACAACGCCGAGAAGGCCAAGGGCGAAGAGCCGATGAACGCGGACGACACCGCAGGGCGCTGATAGCATGACCACGGCGTCTTCTACGTTCGACGGCATCCGCGTCCGCGCGGCGCAGATCGGACTGTACGAGACGCCGATCCTGCACGGACGGCTGGCCGATGCCGCCGCGCTGACGGCGGCGTTGCGCACCGCGATCCTTGATCGCTACGCCGCCGCGCCCAGCTTGGCTCGATCGAATGTCGGTGGCTGGCATTCGGCTACCGACATGCTCGACTGGGGCGGGCCGGCGGCGGTCGCGCTCGCCGATACCGCGGTAAAGATGGCGAAGCGCGCCTCGCATTTCGATGGGCGAGATGCCGCGACGGTCGAGTGGACCGTCAAGATGTGGGCGAACGTGTCGCCGCCCGGTGCGCTCAACATGAGCCACGCGCATCCCGGCGTGTTGTGGGCCGCGGTCTATTATATCGACATGGGCGTTGCCTCTGCGGAGGGCGAAGCGGGCGGCGAGCTATTCTTCGAGGACCCGCGCTTTCCGGTGCCGTTCATGCGGCTTCCGGGATTTCGGCTCGTCGGGATCGACGGCCAGCCGCAACCGGTCGAACGCCGCCTGCCGACCGAAGCGGGCGACCTGATCCTGTTCCCCGCCTGGCTCCGCCACGGCGTCCGCCCGCACTTGGGAACAGGCGACCGCATCTCGATCGCGATGAACATCGACGTGAAGGGCTAGGCCCCCCGTTGGCGACACCCTGACCTTCTCCCCTCCCTGGAAGGGAGGGGTCGGGGGTGGGTCGGCTTCCGCATTTCCGACCTTGGTGGGTGAGTGGCTAAACTGGCCAACCCACCCCCCAACCCCTCCCTTTCAGGGAGGGGAGCGGGACGGCGCTTCGATCTACCGGCCAGCGAGCTTCACTAAAGCATCCCCAGACATCCGCTGGATTGTCCAATCCTCCATCCCGACCGCACCGACCTTCCGGTAGAACGCGATCGCATCGGCATTCCAGTCGAGCACCGACCATTCGAACCGCGCGCAGCCGCGATCGAGCGCCATGCCCGCCAGATGCGCCAGCAACGCACCTCCGCCCCCCTGCCCACGCGCTTCCGGCGTCACGTAGAGATCCTCCAGATACAGCCCCCGCCTGCCGGTCCAGGTCGAGAAATTGTGGAAGAACAGCGCGAACCCGAGCGGGCCTTCCTCAGTCTCCGCGATCAATGCCTCCGCGGCGGGTCGCTCCCCGAACAGCGCCTCCGCCAGCATCGGCTCGGTCGCCTCGACCGCATCCGGTTCGCGCTCGAACGCGGCAAGTTCGCGGACGAAGCGCAGGATCGTGCCGACATCGGCAGCGGTAGCGGAACGGATGATGGTCATGCACTAGCCTCGATAGAAGTTTGCGCGATATCACGCCGCCGCGCCGCATACAGGCACGCGACGACGATGATCGCCGCGCCCGCCAGCGTAAATGCCGATACCCGCTCGCCGAACACCAGGAAACCCAGCACGGCGGCATAGACGAACGACGTGTATTCGGTGGTCGCGAGGAACCCGGTATCGCCGTGCGCATAGGCCCAACCGAGCAGCCACAACGACGCGGTCGCGAGTCCAGCGGCGAGTATGAGCTTGGGCCACTGCACCGCCTCGGGCACTACCGCCAGCCACGGCGCGGTGAGCCCCAGCGTTACTGTGATGACGAGCGCCTGGAAGAATGCGATCTCGCCCGGCCGCGCCGCCTGGCTCTGCATCCGCGCGATCACGAGGTTGACCGCGTACAGCACCGCCGAGCCGAGGATGGCGAGCGTCCCGTGGAACGTCTCGGGTCCCGGCACCTCGCGTCCCTGCCCGATCATCACCACCAGCACGCCGCCAAGCGCGGCAATCGAGGCGACGAACGTCTTCCACCCGACGCGCTCGCCCAGCGTGACCGCGGCGAGCAGCAGCGCGAGGATCGGCGCTATGTAGGTCAGCGATATCGCCTGCGCCATCGGCACGCGCGCGAGCCCCCAGAAGAACAGAAGACCCATCACCGTCGTCACCAACCCGCGCGCAAGATGCAGCTTCAGCGCCCGCTCGCTCGGCCGTCCGCTGTTCCCGAGCCTCCACGCCACTGCGCCGAGCCCGACGCTGATCATCTGCCGCCAGAGCAGTGCGTTATAGACGCCGATCGCCAGGACGAGCGACTTCATCACCGCGTCCATCATGGAGAACAGGCCGATGCCCAGCGCGGCGACCGCGAAGGCTAAAGCGGAGGAAACGGTGCGGGATGTCATCGGACTAGACCGCATCGTGAACGGTCAATGTTCGGATCATCCTCATGCGGTCCGCTTAACCCGCATCCTATCGAGACGCCATCGCCGGTACTGGAATTGCCGTTGCGGACGTCGACGGTTTGATAAAGCGGTGTCCAAGGTGCTGTTCCCCCGCGAACGCGGGGGTCCAGGACCACGAACGCTGTCGCCGGTAACCCTGGACTCCCGCTTTCGCGGGAGTACGGCAGGAGGATGCGCGCGTCACGCCGTCCTCCTCACAGAAGTCAGAGTTAGTGAAAGGCGCGCGTAAGCAGCTAACCGCTGAAACCTATTCCGCCGCCATCTCCGGTACCAAGGCCGCGATAGCCGCATCCGCCGCGTCGATTTCCGCGGCTTTCGCCTCGACCAGCCGGACGATGTGGTCGACCATGTCGGCATCCTGAACGTGGTGGTCGGTCACACCCGACAGGTACACCATGTGCTTGCCGTTGCCGCCGCCGGTGATGCCGATGTCGGTCTCGCGCGCTTCACCCGGACCGTTCACGACGCAGCCCAGCACAGAAAGCGACATCGGCGTGCGGATATGCTGCAACCGTTCTTCGAGCGCCTGCACGGTGCGGATCACATCGAAGCCCTGCCGCGCACACGAAGGACACGACACGACGCGGACGCCGCGGTTGCGGATGCCGAGCGCTTTGAGGATCTCGAAGCCGACGCGGACTTCCTCTTCCGGCTCGGCCGAGAGCGACACGCGGATCGTGTCGCCGATGCCGTACCAGAGCAGGCTCCCCATCCCGATCGCCGACTTGACCGTGCCGCCCACGAACCCGCCCGCCTCGGTAATGCCGAGATGCAGCGGGCAATCGACCTGTTCGGCGAGCTGCTGGTACGCCGCCACCGCGAGGAACAGGTCGGACGCCTTCACCGCGACCTTGAACTCGTGAAAGTCGTGGTCCTGCAACAGCTTGATATGATCGAGCGCCGACTCGACCAGCGCATCGGGGCAAGGCTCGCCGTATTTCTCGAGCAGATGCCGCTCGAGCGAGCCGCCGTTGACGCCGATCCGGATCGCGCAGCCATTGGACTTGGCTGCATCGACGACTTCCTTCACGCGCGCAGCCGAGCCGATATTGCCCGGGTTAATGCGCAGGCACGCCGCGCCCGCATCGGCGGCTTCGAGTGCGCGCTTGTAGTGGAAATGAATGTCCGCGACGATCGGCACGCGGCTCGCGCGGACGATCTGCTTCAGCGCGGCGGTCGATTCGACGTCGGGGCAGCTCACGCGGATGATGTCGACGCCAGCGTCCTCGCAGCGCCGGATCTGGTCGACCGTCGCGCGCACGTCGTCGGTCGGCGTGTTGGTCATCGTCTGCACAGTGACCGGCGCATCGCCGCCGACGGGGACGTTGCCGACCATGATCTGGCGGCTCTTGCGGCGGGTGATATCGCGCCAGGGGCGAAGGGACATGAAGATTCCTCGGGAGTTCGAGGCCTATATAGCGACTTGCGCGCTGGAACGGAACATCGCTGGCCGGAGTAGCGATCGTCGGCCATAGCGGCGCACGGCTTTAGGAGCGAACGCGATGACCCTGTCCCTGTACGATGCGACGATTCCCTCGAACCTCCAGATTCTCCGTGCGGTCGACGCACTACTCGACAAGGCCGAGGCGTTCGCGGCCGAACGCGGGATCGAACCTGCGGCTCTGATCGACGCGAAGCTGGCGGACGACATGCTGCCGTTCGGCTACCAGGTGAAGGCCTGCGCCAGTCACTCGGTCGGCGGGATCGAAGGTGTCCGCGCCGGCACCTTCGCGCCCGACCGGTCGGCCTGGCCGACCGACTTCGCCGGTCTCCACACCGTGATGCGCGCCGCGATCGCCACCCTAGAAGCGATCGACCGGGACGCGTTCGATGCGCTGGCCGATAACGACACGACCTTCGAGTTCGGCACGTTCGTCATGCCGTTCACCGGCGCGAACTTCCTGCTCTCATTCTCGCAGCCCAACTTCTATTTCCACGCATCGACTGCGTACGCGATCCTGCGCGCGCAGGGCGTACCGATCGGCAAGCGCGACTTCATGGGCACGCCGCGCATGAAAGCGTAAGCGGTCGGAAACGCAAATACCGCGCAGTTGATCGTCCCCCGCTACGGGGAGGTGGCACCGAAGGTGACGGAGGGGCGGTAAGGGCAACCGCTGTTTCGTGTCCTCCCCCTCCGTCTGGCAAATGCCAGCCACCTCCCCCTTGCGGGGGAGGACCGCAGGATCACCGGCCGGTCACTAGCACCACCTCACCGGTCGCAAGCTTGCGGCACCGGCCCTCGCCCCGTAGGGCCGCGCGATGACGCGGCATTTCGGCATGGACTGGCTGCGGATCGGTGCGTTCGCGCTGCTGATCCTCTACCATATCGGCATGGTCTTCGTGCCGTGGAACTTCCATGTGAAGTCGCTTCATGTCGAGGACTGGGTGCGGCTGCCGATGCTGGCGAGCAACGCGTGGCGGCTGACGCTGCTGTTCGTCGTATCGGGCTATGCCAGCCGCGCGCTGCTCAACCGGTCGAGCGGCACAGGCGGATTCTTCGCCAACCGTTGCTACCGCCTGCTCATACCGCTGCTGTTCGGCATGGCGGTGATCGTACCGCCGCAACCCTGGGTCGAGCTGGTCACCAAGCATGCCTATGTCGGCAGCTATCTGACGTTCTGGACCCATGACTATTTCCGGTTCGGCAAGCTCGCCGGACTGTCGCTGCCGACCTGGAATCACCTCTGGTTCGTCGTCTATCTCTGGGTCTACACGACTGTTCTGACGCTCGGGCTGCTTGTCGTCCGCGGCGACTGGCTGCAACGTGCGTTCGATCGGATCTTTAGCGGCTGGGCGGTGCTAGCCCTTCCCGTTGCATGGCTCGTCTTCGTCCACGGCTGGTGGTTCCAGATGGCCGCGGAATCGCAAGCCCTGTTCGGCGACTGGGTCGCGCACGTCACCTATTTCCCTGCCTTCCTGTTCGGCTTCGGCCTCGCCTGCTCCGAGCCCGCGATGGCCGCGATCACCCGCTGGTGGAAGGTCGGCGCGGTCGCCGCGCTGCTCGGCTATCTCTGCATCATCGGCGTCGAGCTTCGCTGGCCCGCAGATGTCGTGACGCCGCGCTGGATCTATCCGGCATACGGTGTCGCGCACGCGCTTGAGCAATGGGGCGCGATCGTCGCGCTGATCGGGATCGCGGAGCGCCACTGGAACCGCG
Source organism: Sphingomonas sp. PP-CE-1A-559 (assembly GCF_004340965.1). Lineage (GTDB taxonomy): Bacteria > Pseudomonadota > Alphaproteobacteria > Sphingomonadales > Sphingomonadaceae > Sphingomonas. The sequence goes on from NZ_SLYA01000003.1 coordinate 16,392, forward strand.
ACCATCGCTGGCGCCGCACGCTGACCGAGGCGGTGTTCCCGTTCTACCTGATCCACCAGACGATCATCGTCCTCGTGATGTATGCGCTGCTCCCCGCCGGCCTGCCGGGCTGGGCGGAGTTCGCGTGCCTGCTCGCCGCGACGACGATCGGCTGCATCGCCTTCTACTGGATCGGCCGCAGCATCGCGCCGCTCCGTCCCCTCATCGGCCTTCGCGCCCTACCCTCGAAAGACTCAGCATGACCTGGACCCTCGTCATCCACGGCGGCGCCGGCAAACTCGACAGCCAGATGGTCTCGCCCGAGCAGGATGCGGGTGCGCGGGCCGGCCTGTCACGCGCGCTCGACGTCGGGTCGAAGGTGCTGGCGGACGGCGGCAGCGCGCTAGATGCGGTCGAGGCGGCGGTGCGCGCACTGGAGGACGACCCGCACTTCAACTCGGGGCGCGGCGCGGTCTTCACGCATGACGGCACGCTGGAACTCGACGCCGCGATCATGGACGGGCGCACGCGGGCGGCGGGGGCAGTCGCCGCAGCCACAGCCACGCGCAACCCGGTAGGTCTCGCCCGCGCGATCCTCGACGACGGCCGCCACGTCTTCCTCGCCGGCAAGGGCGCCGATGCGTTCTCCCGCGATCGCGAATTGCGACAAGCCGACGCCGACTGGTTCGCGACCGACGAACGCCGCCGGCAGTTCGCCGAGTTCCAGGCGGACGGCGGCGGGTTCGACGTCGACATGAAATACGGCACCGTCGGCGCGGTGGCCTGCGACATGGACGGCCACGTTGCCGCCGCCACCTCGACCGGCGGCGTGACCGGCAAGCGCTGGGGCCGGATTGGCGATACGCCCGTGATCGGCGCGGGTACCTTCGCCGACGACCGCGCGTGCGCCGTGTCTTGCACCGGCTCCGGCGAGTTCTTCCTGCGAGTCGGCGTTGGCCACGAGATCGCCGCTCGGGTGCGGCTGGCGGGCGAGTCGTTGCAGGTCGCGGCCGACGCCGTGCTCGCCGAAGTGAAGGCGCTCGGTGGCACGGGCGGGGTGATCGTCGCGGGACCGGACGGCGACATGGCGTGGGGCTTCAACACCGTCGGCATGTACCGTGGGACGGCGTCGTCAGCGGGTAGCCGGACCGTCGCGATCTACGCTAACGAGCCGGCATGAAGCGCTATCTCCTCGCCCCGATCGCCGTGGCTGCGGCCGCTATCGGCCTCGCCTCCCCCGCCATTGCGTTCTGGGAGTACGGCCACCAGACCGTCGCGCAGATCGCCTATGCCAACGTCACGCCGAAGACCAAGGCTGCGATCCGCAAGCTGCTCGCGCAACAGGCGCTGCTCGACACACCGGAATGTCCGGCCGGCACGATCGAGCAGGCGAGCGTCTGGGCGGATTGCATCAAGCCGCTTAAGACCGCCCACGGCAAGTCGCGGTTCGGCTTTGCGTATAACTGGCATTTCCAGGACGCCGACGTCTGCGCGCCGTTCGACGTCACCGAGTCGTGCAAAGACGGCAATTGCGTCTCGGTCCAGATCGACCGCGACGTGAAGCTGTTGAGGGATCGCGCCACGTCGCCGAAGGACCGCGTCCAGGCACTGGCGTTCCTGATCCACTTCGTCGGCGATCTGCACCAGCCGCTTCACGCCGGCGACCGCCACGACAAGGGCGGCAACGACGTGAAGGCGGACTACGGGATCTACGGCCCGGCGCGGTTCAACCTGCATTCGATCTGGGACGGGCCGCTCGCCGAGCGCGCGATCTCGACGCCGCCGTCGCTGGTAAGGCGGTATCCTGCGGCCGAGCGGGCGAAGATCGGGGCTGGGACGGTTACCGACTGGAGCCGGGAGAGCTGGGAAGCCGCGTATACGGCGTATGCGGCGGCACTTGGCGGCGACGCGTGCGGTACCGTGCCTGCGCGCGTGAAGATGGACGATGCCACGATCGCCAAGATGGTGCCGGTGTCGCGAGAAGAGATCCGCCGCGGGGGTATCCGCCTAGCGAAGCTGCTCGACAAGGCGCTGGGCTAAACCGCTTACCCTCTCCCCTCCGGGGAGAGGGAGGGGCCCGCGTGCGCTTGCACGTGGGAGGGTGAGGGGCTTGAGGCTCGAGACGACAATCCCAACAGCCCCTCACCCTTCCGTCGCCAAGCGGCTCCTCCTTCCCTCTCCCCGGAGGGGAGAGGGACTGCCGCGACAACCCTAGTTCAGCACCACCGTGACCGCACGACGGTTCGCCGCCCAGCTCTGGTCGTCCGAGCCCATCGCCACCGGCCGCTCCTTGCCGTAGCTGATCGTCGTCATCCGCGACGACGACACGCCCTTTGCGGCCAGATAGTTCTTGGTCGCATTCGCGCGGCGGTCGCCGAGCGCGAGGTTGTATTCGCGCGTGCCACGCTCGTCGGCATGGCCTTCGATCGTGATCCGCTGGTTCGGGAACTTCGCCAGCCACTGCGCCTGGCTGTCGAGGATCGCGCGCGCGGTCGGATCGATGTCGTACATGTCGAGCCCGAAATTCACCGTGTTCGAGCTGACCGAGCGCTGGAAGTCGGCATCCGACCCCGGCACGATCGCACCACCGACATTGCCGCCGTTCTGGCCCGCATTCGGGTCGACCGGCGCATTGTTGTCGACCGGTGCGGGCGGCAGCACTTCGGGACGCTTCTTGGCACAGCCGGCAACGGCGATCAGCGCAGTACATGCAAGCAAGATGTTGGAAAGCTTCGACATAGATAGTCTCCCGTAGAAAATCACGTTTCCCCGTTATGCCCCCATAGCAGGTTCAGGGCCGCAAGGGGCCCCACGCCGGATCCGAGCCGTCGAGCGGCGTCGGGATTTTCCGCTCGTTGACGCCTGTCAGGTCGACCGACCAGAGGTCCGCCTTGCCGCCACTGCCGCGTCCCGAGCGATAGAAGTTGATCACGCGACCGTTCGGCGACCAGCTCGGCCCCTCATCCTGCCAGTCGTTGGTGAGCAATTTCTCGCCGCCGCCGCTCGGGCTCATGATGCCGATCCGGAAGCCGCCGCCGAGCTTGGTGAACGCGATCAGGTCGCCGCGCGGACTCCATACCGGCGTCGCATAGCGCCCGCCGCCGAAGCTGATCCGCTGCTGGTTCGAGCCGTCCGCGTTCATCACGTAGATCTGCTGGCCACCCGAGCGGTCGCTCTCGAACACGATCTTCGAGCCGTCCGGCGAATAGGACCCGCCGGTATCGATCCCGGGCGAGTTGGTCAGCCGCTGCGGCGTGCCGCCTTGGCTCGACACGCGATAGACGTCGGTATTCCCGCCCTGCGCCATCGAGAACAGGATGTTGCGACCGTCCGGCGAGAAGCGCGGCGCAAACGTCAGGTTCGCGTTCGCGACCACCAGCCGCTGTTTGCCCGAACCAATGTCATAGACATAGATCGCCGGGCGATTGTTGAGATAGCTCATATAGACGATCGACTGCTGGTTCGGCGCGAACCGCGGCGTCAGCACGATCGACTGGCCGTTGGTCAGGAAGCGGTGGTTGGCGCCGTCCTGATCCATGATCGCGAGCCGCTTGATCCGGTGACCCTTGGGGCCGGTCTCGGACACGTAGACGACGCGACTGTCGAAATACGCGCCTTCGCCGGTCAGGCGGGTGTAGACCATGTCAGCGCACTTGTGCCCGGCGCGCCGCCAGTCGGACGGCGGAACGACGAACCCAGTGCGCGTCAGCTCGGCCTTCGACGACACGTCGTAGAGGTAGCAGCCGACGGTCAGATTGCCGTCGCCGTTGGCGCGGATGAAGCCCTGCACCAGCGCCTGCGCGCCGGTGCTGCCCCAATAATCGAACCCGGGTGCGGTGACTTCGGGGAAGGTAATCGGGCGGAGCTGGCCGGGTGAGAGTGGCGTGAACAGGCCGGAGTTGCGGAGGTCGTTGGTGACGATGTCGGCGAGCTGGCGGCCGAGAACGTCGGTCTGGCCGGCGGGTGTCGAGACGACCGCTGCGGTAGGCATGACGGGGATCGCGATCGGCATCGGCGCGGAGATACCGCCGGTGACGTCGACGACGAGTCCGCCGGACTGATCGCCTGCCGGGGCGGGGGCGGCGGGGTCAGCGGGCGTTTGCTGGGGTGCTGAAGCGGGAGCGGGAGCGGGCGCGTCCTGCGCGAACGCTGCGCCACCCGAGACGAACGCAAGCAGCCCGACCGAAGCCAGAACCGATCGAGCCCTACGCCCACCCAACACAGCCTCCACCCCGGCGGAGGCCGGGGCCCAATTGGGGGACGCCGCTGAGGGAGCGTTGCGCATCATTACATCGACCTTCGCAATTGGGCCCCGGCCTTCGCCGGGGTGGTGTTTCTCAACGGAAGGCTGCTGGCGCAAAGGGAAAAATCCCAGGATCGATCGAGTCATAACGGACATCCTCAGCCGGGAAGTTTGTAGCGCAGGCTGAAATTGCTCCAGCCGTTCTGCACGTCATACAGGTCGTCGGGCAAACCGCGTAGCGGCGAACACCCGACGAAGGTCGCGATCGCCAGATCGTCGACGCGGTCGACATAGCGCCGGTTGTCGTCGTCGACGCCGGCATGACCACTGATCGTCGGCCGCGACTTCAGCGTGCCGTCGCGGTTGAGCTTCAGGTTGATCGTCACGCGGATCCGCTCCGCGCCGGGCCCCGGCGTGACCTGGCGATTCGCGCAGGGCTGCACCTGCCGCAGGATCGCCGAACCGATGTTGGCCGCCGCCTGCGCGCCGAGCTTGGCGGCCTTGGGCGCCTCCGACTTGCTCGGCGACGGATCGGCCGACAGACCTTTCAGGAAATTGTCGCCGAGCCGCGACCCGCGTGGCCGCGACGCCTTCGCCTCGGCGGTCGAGCCGCTGCCCTTGGTCGAGGACGGCTTGGCGGGCTTGGCCGACGACGCGGACGACGACGTCTTCGCGGGCGCGGCGCTCGGTTTCGCCGCAGCCTTGGTCGGCGCGGACTTCGCGGGCGCGGCCTTGGCGGGTGGCGCCTTCTCGGGCTTGGGCTGTGGCTTCACGACGGGCTTCGAGACCGGCGCGGGCTTTGCGACGGGTTTCGGCGGCGCGGGCTTGGGTTTGGGTTGAGGCTTCGGCTCGGGTGCCGGTTGCGGTTTGGGCGCAGGCTTCGGTGGGGCGGGCTTGGGCTGCGGCGCAGGCGGCACGGGATCGGGCTTCGGCTCGGGCTCGGCTTCTTCCGGAGCAGGCGGCGCGGCATCCTCGGGCGCACCTTCGTCCGGCGCGACCGACTCGGCCGGCGTCTCCACCGATTGCGGCGCGGTCGCCTCCAGCGCCACGTCGGGCACGAGGCTCACGTCGATCGGCTGCTGCTCGATCTTCTTCGGCAGTTCGGGCGCACCGAGAAAGCCGAGCGACAGCGCGCCGAACAGCAGGACGTGCCCGACGATCGCGACGCCTAAGCCGATCTTCTCCGAGCGATCCATCAGCCAGCCATCAGTTCTGGTTACCCTCGACGGTCACCAGCGCGACGCGGTTGAGCCCGGCGCGGTTGAGTTCGCCCATCACGCGCATCACGCGCCCGTAATCGAGCTTCCGGTCCGCGCGGAGTAGCACCTGCGGCTCGTCGCCGACCGCTCGGCTGGCGGCAATCGCGGCCAACCGCACCGGCAGCGCGTCGTCGGTCACCTGATCCTTATCGATGAACAGCGCGCCGGTGCCGTCCATCGAGATCTCGACCGGCTTCTGCTCCTGGTCCAGCGCCTTCGCGCGCGCGTCGGGGAGATTCACCGGTACGCCCGCGGTCATCAGCGGCGCGGTCACCATGAAGATGATCAGCAGCACCAGCATCACGTCGACCAGCGGCGTGACGTTGATATCCGCCATCGGCGCGCGCCGCCCGCGCCCCCGCGACGAAGGAAGGTTCATCGCCACCTTACTCCCCTCCCGCTCGCGGGAGGGGTCGGGGGAGGGCAGTGCCGCGATAACCGTACGAGGAAGAGATAGATGCCCCTCCCATGACCCCTCCCGCAAGTGGAAGGGGAATGAGAAGGCCGCTCATCGCGACCCGTCCAGCTGGCGGCTTAACGTCGTGTGGAAACCGTCGGCGAAGCGGTTGAGGCTCGCCTCGATCCGATTGATGCCGTGCGAAAAGCGGTTGTACGCGATCACCGCGGGAATTGCCGCGAACAGGCCGATCGCAGTCGCGAACAATGCCTCCGCGATCCCCGGCGCGACCACCGCCAGCGACGTGTTCTGCGCCGCGGCAATGCTGGTGAAGCTTCGCATGATGCCCCAGACCGTGCCGAACAGCCCGACGAACGGCGCGACCGAACCGACCGTCGCCAGCACGTTGAGCCGGTCCGACAGCTTGTCGATCTCGCCTGCGACCGCCGCGCCCATCGTCGTCGCCAGCCGCTCGCGCGTACCGCTCTTGTCGATCGTGCCGCCCGCGGTCGAGCGCCGCCACTCGGTCACGCCGGCGGCGAACACGCGTGCCGACGGCAGGTCGTTCTCGCCCTCCGCCTTGTAGAAGACGTCGATATCCTCGGCCTTCCAGAAATCGCGCTCGAACCGGGTCATTCCCTTGCGCGTCTTGCCGATCCGCCGCCAAAACGCGACGATCAGCGCCCAGGTCCAGATGCTGGCGAGCAACAGCCCGATCATCACGCCCTTCACCACCCAGTCGGCCTGGAGGAACAAGTGGATCGGCGACAGCGTCGCGCTATCCATAGTCAACACCGGATTCATGCTTCCCCCTGCCAGACTAGGCGTTCGTAGATATCGATCCAGGCACGCGGCTGGCGGCGTGGGCGGCCGTTGGGAGCGACCAATGCCGCCACCACGTCCGCCTCGGCCAAGACAAGCCCGTCGCGCATGACCCTTTGATGAATGGCGACCCCGGCCGCGCGGACCTGCACGATCCGCGAGACGACCAGCAGAGCGTCGTCGAGCCTCGCCGGTGCGGCATAGCGGATGGTGACGCTGGCGATCGCGTAGGAGCCTTCGCCCGCCTCGAACGTCGCGCGTTGATCGATCCCGCCGAGCCGCAGCATGTCCGAACGCGCGCGCTCCATGTAGCGCAGATAGTTGGCGTGATAGACCGCACCCGACAGATCGGTGTCCTCGAAATACACGCGTACCGGAAACCGGTGCTCGCGCCCGTCGAAGCGGCCTTCCGCCGGACGATCTGAAACCTCTGCCATTCCGGCGGCTGTTAACGCAGTCTTTGCAGGTAAGCCAAGCTTTGCCTGCAAGATCGCGCTGGGCGGCGCTCCGCGATGCGCCTAGCCTGGCGGCATCCAACGCAGGAGACTCGCATGGCCGATCGTCCCACCAGCGGAATCACACCGTTCCTCGTCATTCGCGGCCAACGCGGACGCGAGGCCCTCGCCTTCTACGAAGCCGCGTTCGCCGCAACGCTCGTCGAGACGAACTTCGCGGACGACGGCGTTCAACTGATGCAGGCGAGTCTGCGTATCAACGACGCCTGGCTGATGCTGTCTGACGAGTTTCCCGAATGGCGTGGTCATGACGAACCCGAACCCGCCGGCATCACTTTGCATCTCAGGGTCGACGACACCGACGCCTGGGTGGACCGCGCGGTGGCGGCAGGAGCGGTCGTGACGATGCCCGTCGCGGACCAGTTCTGGGGCGATCGCTACGGCCAGGTGCGCGATCCGTTCGGCCATAGCTGGTCGGTCGGATCGCCCATCAAGGCCTGATCAGCCTACTGGAAAACGCTGGGGTCCAGCTTCAGGCGCGGCTGCGCGGGTGGCACCGGCTGCGAGATCGGCTGGAGCCGCGCCTGCGTGACCGTCTGCACCGGCATGTTCGACGCATATTGGCGCGAGACCATCAGCTGCGGCTGGACGGGACGTACGGTGCGACCCCGCCACGCGTCGACCGCGCGGTAGAAATCGGTGAACGGCCGCTCGAGCACGGGGAGATTCTGTGCAGCGAAAGCAGGCAATGCCTCGGCCGTCAGACCGGCACTCTGCGCGAGAACCGTGCCTGCCGCGGCGCAGAACTCGTCGCGCGCGGGCGACTGCGAGAAGAAGTTGTACAGCCGCGTCATCGAATCGTCGTAGCGATCCTGCCAGTCGCCACCGCCCGACTTGTACTCGCTGGCGTAGGTCGCCTCGGCCTTGGCGAGCACCGGCTTCTGCGCCGACAGCAGCGCGTTGTAGCCCGCGACGATCACCACCTCCTGCGGCCCGCGACACGCCAGCGCTGCGACGTTGAGCGCGGCGCGGAGGTGCCAGACCTTCGCGGACGTCGTCAGGTTGCGATTCGGCGTCGGATAGGTGCCGTCGGCGAGCGCGACCGGAATGACGATGGTCGGCGACGCGCCCTTCGGCATCACTGGCGCCGGCACCGGCACCATGATCACGGGCGGCGCGACCTGCGCAACGGTCCGTGGCTTCGACGTGCAGCCGGCCAGCAGGCCCAGCGCGGTAACGGACAGCAAAGCAAACCGACGACTCATCGCAACACCTCGTAACGTCCCCCGACGGGACACTCTATGCCGGCGAGCAGGTTAACGAGACGTAAGCCGTACGCGCTTTGCGGCGATTGGAGAGGGGATGGAGCTGGAGCTGGGCGGGAGCGCGTTGGCCGTTCCCCAAGTTACCTCCACCCCGGCGAAGGCCGGGGCCCAATTGGAGAGGTCGCAGTAACGAAGCGCGACCTCAGTCAGCGACGCCCCCAATTGGGCCCCGGCCTCCGCCGGGGTGGTGCTTGGTAAGCGCCTGTATGAGCATCACCGCTTGAGCAGAAGACGCCGCCCTCTCGATCCTCCCCCGCAAGGGGGAGGTGGCGCCGCAGGTGACGGAGGGGGAGGACACGGAACAGACGTTTCGCTATCCCCCCCCTCCGTCAGGCAAGTGCCTGACACCTACCCCCTTGCGGGGGAGGGTCAGAAGTTAAACCGCACGCGCCTCCAGCGCCGCGGCCGCCTGCGCCATCAGCCCGCCGATGATGTCCGCGACCGGCTCCTCGCGCTTGACCATGCCGACCGACTGGCCCGCCATCACCGAGCCATGCTCGACATCGCCATCGATCACCGCGCGGCCCAACGCGCCCGCCCAGTAATGCTCGATCTGCAACTGCGCCTCGGCCATTTCCACGCGTCCGCCATCGAGATGCCCGGCAACCTCACGCTGCTTCGCCGTAAACAACTCGCTCGACGCATTCTTCAGCGCACGGACCGGGATCACCGGCAACCGCGCATCGATCTGCACGCTGGCGATCGCGTCGCGCGCCGACGCCCGGATGAACGCCTTCTTGAAATTGGCGTGCGCGATCGATTCGGTCGCGCAGACGAACAGCGTGCCGAGCTGGACGCCCGCCGCCCCCATGTCGAGATACCCCGCGATCGCCTCGCCGCGACCGATCCCGCCCGCGACGAACACCGGCACCTGCTCCGCGATCTCGGGCAGCATCTCCTGCGCGAGCACGCTGGTCGAGACCGGGCCGATATGGCCACCGGCCTCCATCCCCTCGATCACCAGCGCATCGACGCCACTGCGGATCAGCTTCTTCGCGAGCGCCAGCGCCGGCGAGAACGCGATCAGCTTGGCGCCGGTTTCCTTGATCGCCTCGATGCTACCCTTGGGCGGCAGGCCACCCGCGAGCACGACATGGCCGACCTTGTGCTTGGCGCAGACCGCGATCAACTCGAACAGGTCGGGGTGCATCGTGATCAGGTTCACGCCGAACGGCTTGGTCGTGAGAGCCTTGGTCGCGGCGATCTCGGTATCGAGCAACGCAGGCGTCATCGCGCCGCACGCGATCACGCCGAACCCACCCGCGTTGGAGATCGCCGAGACGAGGTGACGCTCGCTCACCCACGACATCGCGCCCCCGAGAATCGCGACCTCGCTGCCCAGAAATGCGGCGCCACGCGCCATGCGGCGGGCCAGCCGGCCCGCCCCGATCGAAGATGTGTCGTTCATACGTCGCGCCTTAGATCATTTTATATACGGAGCGAAACCATCGTCCGCACTCTAAGCTGGGAGCGGTTCGCCTGGACGTTCAAAGCGGACCCTGTATCGTCGGCGCCATGAAATACCCCGGCTCAATTGTAGGCCTGTCCCGGCTTGCACTGCTCTGCCTGTCGTTCATCGTAACGACATTCGCACCGGCGGTCGCGACCAGCCGCATGCCCGGAGATCGCGACGCAAGGAGAACGCGCATGACAATGCCCGACTATTCGCACGTCAAGACGCTCAAGGCCGCCCAGGCGCTCGCCAAGGACGGCAAGCTCACCGGGATTTTGCTGTTCCCCGCGGAACTGGGCGGCGAGGACGTTCCTCAGAACATTGTGTACGTGCCCCCGCAGGCCGCGGAGGCACGCACGCTGATCATCGGCACCCTGCGTCGGTTCGTCAGCGAAGGCCTGATCGACAAGCTCACCGTAACGCCGGAATACCGCGGCAACAGCTTCATACCCTCGCGTATCGTGTTCCACGCCATCGACAGCCACGGCAAGCACGGTGCCTTCGATCCCACCGTCGAAGTCTGGTAGCGCCTACGCTGCGTCTTCGGCATCCAAGCCATACGCGGTATGCAGCACGCGCACCGCCAGCTCGGTATAATCCTCTTCGATCAGCACGCTGACCTTGATCTCCGACGTCGCGATCGCCTGGATGTTGATGCCGCGCTCGCCGAGCGTGGTGAACATCGTCGAGGCGACGCCCGCGTGGCTGCGCATCCCGACGCCGACCACCGACACCTTGGCGACGCGCGTGTCGTGGACGATCGTCGCATAGCCGATCGCGTCCTTCGCCTTGTCGAGCACGTCGAGCGAGCGCGCGAGGTCCGCCGCCGGCACCGTGAACGTCACGTCGGTCGACCCGGTCGAATGGGCGACGTTCTGCACGATCATGTCGACGTTGATCCCCGCGTCCGCGAGCGGCGCGAAGATCGCGGCGACCGAGCCCGGCCGATCGCTGACTTGCGTCAGGGTGATCTTCGCCTCGTTCTTGTCGTGCGCGATGCCGGTGATGAGCTGGCGTTCCATATCGTCGATTTCCTCTTCGCCCACGATCAACGTGCCGCGGTGACCATCATTGGTGTCGCCATCCTCGAACGAGGACAATACGCGCACACGCACATTCTCTTTCATCGCCAGGCCGACAGACCGCGTCTGCAGCACCTTCGCACCGACGCTGGCGAGTTCCAGCATCTCTTCGTACGTGACCTTGCTCAGCTTCCGCGCGCGAGGCACGATCCGGGGGTCGGTCGTGTAGACGCCGTCGACGTCGGTATAGATGTCGCAGCGGTCGGCCTTCATCGCCGCCGCCATCGCCACCGCCGACGTATCCGAGCCGCCGCGACCCAACGTCGTGACGCGCTGGCCGTCCGCGACGCCCTGGAAACCGGGGATCACCGCGACGACGCCGTCCGCAAGGCTCGCGTCGAGCGCGGCCGTGTCGATCTCGCCGATGCGGGCCGATCCATGCGCGTCCGAGGTGTTGATCGGCAACTGCCAGCCGAGCCAGCTCCGTGCCTTGCACCCGGCCGCCTGCAAAGCGATCGCGAGCAGTCCACTCGTGATCTGCTCGCCGGCCGAGACGACGACGTCATATTCCTTCGCGTCGTACAGCGACGACGCCTCGCGGCAGAAGCCGACCAGCCGGTCGGTCTCGCCCGCCATCGCGGAGACGACGACGGCGACCTGGTTGCCGGCGTCGACTTCGCGCTTCACGCGCGCGGCGACGTTGCGGATACGCCCGATCCCAGCCATCGACGTCCCGCCGAATTTCATCACGATACGGGCCATTGGCAGCGCAAATCCCTTTGGGTCGAAGCGGCGGCCCTGATAGGTAGCGCGCATGATACTGGCAAGCGACACCGTAACGAACGCAACAATCGATCCGCGCGAGGCCGCGCATTTCGGCACCATGGCGAAGGACTGGTGGGATCCGAAGGGCTCGTCAGCGCCGCTCCACAAGCTCAATCCGCCGCGGTTGCGCTATATTCGCGAGCAGGTCGATGCGCATTGGGGGGGGGATGGTTCGACCTTTACGCCGCTGGCGGGGAAGACCGCGCTCGACGTGGGGTGTGGTGCGGGGTTGCTGTGCGAACCGCTCGCCCGGCTTGGTGCAGAGGTTATGGGGATCGATGCGGCACCCGAGAATATCGCGGTTGCGGAGATCCATGCGGCGCAGAGCGGGCTTGCGATCGATTACCGCGCGGGGGGAGTCGAGGGACTGGTGGGACAGTTCGACCTCGTCACCAGTTTGGAGGTGATCGAGCATGTCAGCGATCCCGCCGGCTTCGTGCGGGGCTTGGCGCGGACGTTGGCGGAGGGTGGATTGCTGATTCTTTCGACGCCCAACCGGACGCCATTGTCGCGGTTGGCGATGATTACCGTGGCGGAGGGCGCTGGCGTCATTCCCAAGGGCACGCACGACTGGAACAAGTTCCTCACGCCTGAGGAACTGACCGCGTTGCTGAAGGACGCGGGGCTTCGCGTGACGGACACGCGGGGGTTGAGTTTTTCCCCCGCGACTGGGTTTGCACTGAGCGGTTCGACGAACCTCGACTACTTCCTGACCGCGGTAAAAGCCTGACCTTGCCCCCCTCGCCGTCCCGGTTTTCCCCTCCCCCCCGGCGGAGGCCGGGGCCCAATTGGGAAGACCGGCGTGATGGGGCGCCATCCTCAACCATAACCGTCCCCCAATTGGGCCCCGGCCTCCGCCGGGGTGGTCGCGAGCGGGGTAGGACTGAGTAATGGAGCATACCGCTCCCCAACCCTGTTCACCCGCGAAGGCGGGTGCCCAGACTGGGCACCCGCCTTCGCGGGTGAACATGCTTTTGGCGTTTGCGGCGCTGGCAATGATCCTCATGACCCTCGCCCTCCTCCGCCCCGTCGACCACGACGAGAGCCAATACGTCGCCGCCGCCATCCTCACTGCGCAAGGCCTGCTCCCGTACAAAGACTTCGCCTACCTCCAGACCCCACTCCAGCCCTATCTCTTCGCCCCGATCGCAGCCCTAGCCGGCACCTGGACCTGGCCAGCCCTCCGCATAACCAACGCCCTCCTCGGCGCAGCCACCATCGCCGCCGTCCACCACGCCGCCCGTATCGGTGGTGCCAGCACCCGCGCCGCCACCTTCGCCGCCGCGCTGTTCGCCACCTCCGACATCCTCCTCTTCAGCATCGGCACGGCCCGCAACGACGCGTTCCCCGCCGCCTGCCTCGCGCTAGCCCTCCCCGCGATCGTCAGAACCGCGCGGGACCAGGCAAGCCGCCGCGACGCGATCCTGATCGGCGCACTGCTCGCCGCCGCCGCGACCGCGAAAATCTCCTATGCACTCCCCGCGCTGACCTACGGCATCTGGACACTGTTCCGCGCCGACCGCCGCCCGTGGTGGACCCTGCTGGGCACGCTCCCGTTCGTCGCCCTGACCACAGCCCTATTGATCCAGGCCCCCGAAGGTTTCCTGTTCGGCGTCATCAGCTTCCCCGGTCAAGCACCCACCGAATGGTACCAGGCCCATCCTTGGAAGCTGTCAAACACCGCCAAGATCATCGACATCCTCAAGTTCCTCGCACTCGGCCCAGCCCTGCTCGCGATCGTCGCCACCGCAGGCAAACGCGATCGCTGGCACAGGATCCTCGACCTGCTGATCCTCGCTGGGCTCATCGCCGCGCTCGCGCCGGTACCGACGTGGCGGCAATATCTGCTGCCGATGCTCCCTGCACTGTTCGTGCGGCTCGCGTTGGTCTGGCACGCGCATCCACCCGGCAAGGCGATGCGGATTGCGGCCGTCGCTTTCGCCTGCGCCGGACTCGCCCCCACCGTCGAGGCCGTCGCGAGCGGCCGCATCCCGATGCTCGATGCGATGCGAGACGCCGCCGTGGTACGCGAGATCCTGGACCGCGAACACGTCACCGGCCCGGTTGCGACGCTCTCCCCGCAATTCCTCCCCGGCAGAGCGATCGACCCACGCTTCGCTACCGGCCCCTTCTATTTCCGCAGCACCGCGCTCCTGAACGCGGATCAGGAACGCCAACTCCGCCTAGTCTCGCACGCACGGATCGCCCTGCTCGGCCAACCGCCCGTGATCCTGACCGGCGGCGAAGGCGCGTGGAGCAGTGGCGACGACCGGATCGACGCAGCGCTCGCCACCTACGCGATTCGCGAAGGCTATCGAGCGGTCCCCGTCCCCGACACGCGCTTCACGCTGTACGTCGCACGCCATGCTTCGCCGCGATCAGCCCCGCATAATAGTCCATAAGCTCGACCGCATGCTCGCGGTCGCTGCGGACATGCCGGGCCGCCACCGCCGCCGCTCGCCGGAGCAACGCCGGATCGCGCGCGAACAACCGCCCGATTGCCACCGCCGCGCTCTCCGCATCGCGCGCCGCGTAGAGCTCGCTCGCATGGCGGTCCGCGACTTCCGCGCACCCGCCCGTATCCGGCACGATCAGCGGCAGGCCCGACGCCATCGCCTCCGACGCGACCAACCCGAACGGCTCTGCCTCCGACCCGTGGATCAGCGCATCGCAGCTGGCCATGATCCGCGCCAACCGCTCGCGGTCGTACACCGGCGCGAACATCCGGATATGCGGCGAGCCACCGATTCGGCGCTGGATCGCCTTGGTCTGCGCCCCCGCACCGATCAGGACCAGCCCGACCGGCAGCGTAGCCCCCGCCCGCGCCACCGCATCGACCACCAGCGGCCAGCGCTTCTCACCATGATGCCGCCCGAGGCCGAGCAACAGCATCCCGTCCTCGGGCAACCCGCACTGCCGCAGCAACGCCGCGCGCAACCGCGTATCGCGTAGGTCCGGCGAGAAATGCCCGCGCTCGATCCCGAGTGGCATCGCCGCATCGATCCGCAGCCCGCGCGCGCGCAACCGCTTCTCCAGTGCCGGGCCGTTGGTGACGACGACATCGTACTTCTCGAGGAAGCGGCGCATGTACCGGCTGTACCAGGCGAACCCGCGCTCGATCTGGTCGTGGCTCGCAACGCTCGCGAACCAGCGCTGTGCATAGGCGGCGATATTGTCGTTGTGCATGAAGAACGCCTTCACCGCGCGCCCCTGCCAGTCGCCGACGAACCATGCCGGGCGCCACGGCGAGCAGCACTCGACCACGTCCGGATCGAGATCGTCAAGCACGCGGTGGACCGCGCCCTCGTCCCAGAACAACCCGTAATTGCGATCGAACGGCATCCCCGGCGACTTGAGGTAGATGATCCGCCCGCCGCCCGGCCGTTCCTCGACGCGGTCCTCCTTGCCCGGTGCGACGACGATGAGTTCGTGGCCCATGTCCGCCATGATGCCCATCTTCCGATCGACATAGGTCCGCACACCGCCGCCGGTCGGCGAGTAGAACTCGTTGACGTCGACGATTCTCATGCCACCACTCTCATGGCGTGACGGGCCCGAACCCGCCGAGCCCGCGCAGATACTGCACGGTGATCCGCACCGTCGTCACGCCCGCGCCGACCTCGACCAGCGCCTGCTCGACCTTCGGCCGCGACCGCCCGAGCATCGCTTTGCTCGCGAACCCGGCGCCATCGGTCCAGAAGCTGAACTTGTTCTTCCCGTCGCGATTATGCGTCAGCAACAGCGCATAGCGGCTGGGCCGCGGCACCCGGATGCACAGCATAGGCGCCCCGCTCGGCGGCGTCGGCACAACCACCCGCCGAAACGTCCTGCCCGCCGCGATCAGCACGTGGTCGTCCTTGAGAAAGCCCGCTTCATCATCAGGATAGAGTTCGAGCTTCAACTCGCCCGTGCGATCCTTCAGTCCGGTGACCTCAACCGCGATCGCCGGCCCCTCGCCCGGTCGACACGCCGCCGCATCGCTACCGAGCACCTGCGCGCCGGCCGGCGCTGTAAGCGCAACGATCGCGGCCAGCGCGACACCGGCGCGGATCATGCGCGCAACCGGGTGAGCCCGGCATGGATGCCGAACAGGATGATCAGCGCGACATGCACCAGCAGCGTCAGCGCGGCGGTAAACGCGATCAGCTCCGACAAAGCCTGGTCCTGCCCGATCAACAGGATCGCGGCGCTGGCGAACAGCAGGTCCTTGTTGGGCACCAGCGGCAGGCGCGACACCAGCAGGCGTCCGGCTGCAAGGAACAGCCACATCCCCACCGGCACGCCCGGCAACGCGTAATGCCACGCGAACGCAATCAGCACCGATCCGCACAGCAACCGGATGCAGTGGATCCCGAATACCCACCAAAGCTTCGCGCGCGGCAGCGAGAATACCCGGCGCGAGAAGATCAGGAACGGCAGCGAGATCGCGAGCGTCACACCCGCCGACGCGAGCACGGTGCGGAACTGGTCGTGCGTCAGCAGATGCCGGCCGAGCGGCAACGCGATCGCCACCAGCAGCAGCGTGACCGCATTGCCCGCGATCGCCGACAGGATCGATACGTCCTTCACCGCGCCGAACGGCGACGCCACCATGCGCGCCTTCGCCCGCGCCCAGGCGTAGAAATACGCGTCGCCGGAGTATCCGAACACGACTTCGTTCGCGATCCGCTTCTTGATCAGCGCGACGAGGCCGCCGAGCGGAATGCCCCAGAGCCGGCGGAATATGACGTAGTCCCCGGTCGGCGGCGACATATAGAGCAGGCCGAAGCACACATAGAAGCGCGGGTCCTGCGGCACCGAGCGCGACAGCCCGGCAAGGCCGTGCCCGAGCAGTTCGCGCCCCAGCCCGACGATCATCGCCAGCGTCAGCACCGCACCGATGATCGCGGGCCAGCGGCTGCCGAGCGCCTTCAGCGGCTCGAGCCCGGCGCGCGCGATGTCCGCATAGCCGTCGCGATCGGCAGTTTTCGTACGGATATTCACTCGCCGGTCCTCAAACCATTGTCCTCAAGCCGTTCCGCCGCCCGTTCCCTGCTACTTGGTGCCCGCCTCCGTCGCGCGGCCTGATAGCCACCCGCCGCCGTGCATGCACGCAAAGTCGGTTTCATTCGGTCGCGATCTCCGCTCTACCCATCGCGCAGTATGATGACCCCCATATGTCACTTGTGAGCAAGCCACCGATCGCCCAGCACATCCTGACCTATGCCGAGGATCTGCGCGGCGGCGGGGTCGAGCGCGCGCAACTGCGCCTCGCACGCGGCTGGCTCGCGGCGGGCCGGCGCGTGACGCTGGCGATCGAGGATATTTCCGGGCCGCTGGCGGCGGAACTCCCGGAAGGTCTGGAGATCGTCACGCCGTCGCGGTTGCTCGCGCTCCCGAATGTCGTGCGACGTCTCGCGCCGGACATCATATTCTGCCCTGGCAACTTCTACTCCGGCATCGCGGCATGGACCCGGCTGCGACTCGGCAGGACGTGCCCGCCGATCGTCGCCAAGATGTCCAACGCCCCCGCACGCGCCGATCACGGCCGCCTGATGCACGCCGCGCACCAGATCTGGCTAGCGCGCCATGGCGGGTTCCTCGATCACCTCGTCGCGATGACGCTGGCGACCGCGGACGAGGCGGCGTTGGCGACCCGAATGATTGGGCGGACGAGCGTCATCCCGAACCCGCCGGCGGTGCCCATCCCCGGCACGCTGCCCGATCTGCCGGCGCGCTTCCTTCTCGGCGTCGGCCGGCTCGAACCGCAGAAACGCTGGGACCGCCTGATCGCTGCGCTGCCGCGCCTCGCGGACCAGAGCATCCCGCTGATCATCCTCGGCGAAGGCGACGAGCGCGGCGCGATCGAAACGCAGATCCGCGCGCTGGGTTTGGGAGACCGCGTCCGTCTGCTGGGCCACAGCAGCGACCCGCTGCCGATCATGGCCCGCACGGAAGTGGTCGTGCTGACCTCGGACTATGAAGGCGTACCCGGCGTGTTGCGCGAGGCGCTGTCGGTCGGCACGCCGGTGATCTCCACGGATTCGAGCACGGCGGTCGCAGAGATCATCGATCGTCCCGAGCGCGGGACGATCGTCGCGCGGGACGATGCGGCGGCACTGGTTGCAGCGTTGGACGCATGGCTCACGCCATCTGGGCAACGGCCGGAGCCGGTCCCGCAACCCGGTGCGGATTCGGCTGACCGCTACCTCGCGATCTTCGACCGATTGGTAAGGTGCTAGCGTCCTAGCCTTTCTTGTCCCCGACCCATTGTCGGTTTCCGCCCCCACCTTCCGTCATCCCCGCGGACGCGGGGACCCATACTGGCAAACCTCGGAGGATATGGGTCCCCGCGTCCGCGGGGATGACGGGTGGTGAGCTTGAACCCGCATTACGTGAGAGGCGGCGCCAAATCAGATCAGGCCGTAGCCACACCCTCACACGCCTCCGCCTTTTCCTCTTCCCGCTCGGACCGTCGCTCCAGCGCGGTCTTCAACATCGCGGTCATCGGATCGGCCAGCGCCAGCCCCAAAATCCCGAACAGCGCGCTCGCCAGGATCTGTGCGCCCAACGTCAACGCCGGCGGCAGATCCACAGTCCGCTTCGCCACCATCGGCACAATCACATACCCGTCGATCGTCTGCACCACGAGATACGTGCCGATCGCCCAATACCCCGTATCGACGCCCGCGCTGAACCCGACCGCGACCATCAGCACGCCGGTCACGATCGCGCCGACGTTCGGAATGAACGCCAAGATCCCCGCGATGATGCCGAGCAGCATCGCCATCGGCACGCCGCCGACCGCCAAGGCGATGCCGCTCGCGACACCCTCGACCGCCATCCCGAGCAACCGTCCGGCGAGCAGCCGCCGCAACGTCGCGCCCATCTTGACCAAAGTCCTGGCGAACTCGGGGCGGAGATCGAGTGGCACTATCCACTGGAGCCCGCGCGAGTACGTCCCCGGGTCCATCGCGATGAACAATCCGAGGATCAGGATCATGAACATGCTGGTGATCGCGCCGATCGCGCTGCCCACCCACGACGTCACGCGCCCGACCGAGCCGAGCGCCTGCTTGACGATCCCGTTGACGTCCGACGCACCCGGCATCAGCCCCTGCGAGGTCAGATAGCCGGTGAAGCGATTGGCCTGCGATTCCAGGGTCGACCGCAACTGCGTCACCTGCTCGGTGACCTGAACGCCGGTCAAAATGAACGTGCCCACCAGGAACGCGAAGGTCAGCAGCACGACGATCAGCAACCGCCAGCCACGCCCGATCGGCAGCACCCGCCCGAGCAACCGCACACCGCCGTCGAGCAACGCCGCAAACACCACACCCGCAAAGATGATCAGCAACGGCTGGACCAGCACGATCAGCAGCGCGATCACGCAGGCGAGCCCGAGCCAGATCGCCGCGCGCTTCAGTTCCTTGCGCAGGAACGGATCGCGCATCTCGACCGGGCTCAGTTCGTCGACGGTCTTCGTCTCGGCCATCTCAGTTCGCCTTGGCGGGATGGAGCGAGGTGCCCGCGCGATCCGGGCGCAGCGAACTCCACCAGCTCAGCGGATTGAACGTCGCATCGCCGTCGAGGCTGAAGGTGATGAACTCCGCACGGCCACCGAGATTCTCGTACGGCACCGGTCCGCCGAGCCCGAGCTGGCTCAGCGCGAACCGGCTGTCGGCCGAGCGATCGCGATTGTCGCCCATCAGGAAGACGTGGTTCGCGGGGATCGTGATTTCGGCAAAATTGTCGCCCTGGCTGTCCGATTCGAGATCGATCGTCTCGTAGCGGCGGCCGTTGGGCAGCGTCTCGGTATAAGTCGGCAGGCGGCACATCTCGCGCCCGTCGGGCAGCGTCTCGCGCGCGCCGGGATAGTCGATCTCGCTGCACGGGCTGTTGGTGTCGACCGGGATCAGCGTGTCGTGCAGCGAGCCGCGCTTCACCGCGACGCCGTTCAGGAACACGATCCCGCCGCGCACGGCGAGCTTGTCGCCCGGCAACCCGATGACGCGCTTGATATAGTCGTTGTGCGTGCCCGGCGGCGTCACGATCACCACGTCGCCGCGCGTCGGCAGCGAGCCGAAGAGGCGGCCGTGGATGAACGGTAGCGACACGCTCCAGCTGTCTTCCTGCTGGCGCAGCACGACGCCCTTGAAGATCGCGACCGGGTTGGGGATCGTCGGCGACACGAACGACCAGCCATACGCGAACTTGGTCACCACCAGTCGGTCGCCGATACGAAGGCCCGGCAGCATCGATTCGCTGGGGATATAGAAGGGCTTGGCGATGAAGCTGTGGAAGCCGAGTACGACCAGGATCAGCCAGAAGATGCCCTTCACCTCGCCCCACCAGTCGGTGCCGCGGCGGCGGGCCGTTTCCTGTGTTGTGCCGGCCGGTGGCGCGGTATCGGCCGCGGTCTGCACTAGGGGGGTCTGCGCGAGGGGCTTTTCTGGGAACTCGTTGCCGTCCAACGCCGCGTCCTTCATCGGTTCGTATCCTGGCGCATGTCCGGGGATATCAGAGGTATAGTTTCGATGATCACGAAGGCCTGCGCCCACGGGTGATCATCGGTCATCGTCAAATGCACGCGCGCGGCGTGGCCTTCGGGAGTCAACGCGTCAAGCCTCGCTTTGGCGCCCCCGGTCAGCGCCAGCGTCGGCGCGCCGCTCGGGGCGTTGACCACGCCGATGTCGCGCATGAACACGCCCGCGCGAAACCCGGTCCCGACCGCCTTCGAAAACGCCTCCTTGGCGGCAAAGCGCTTCGCCAGCGTGCCAGCCTTGGTAAAAGGCCGCCGCGCCGCCTTCGTCCGCTCGACATCGGTAAACACTCGCTGCTCGAACCGCTCGCCGAACCGCTCGACCGACGCCGCAATCCGCTCGATGTTACACAGGTCGGACCCGAGCCCGATAATCATCGCGACGCCTGGGGTCGGAAGACAAAAGATTCTGTTCGCGCGGAGACGCGGAGACGCGGAGAGTATGAGAGCCGCAAGGGCGGCGAAGGTGAGAAGCCGCCGGGACGGCTACCAGCAACCCCCTTCTGCTCCGCGTCTCCGCGTCTCCGCGTGAACAAACCTTCTAATTTACCGCGCCGCATCCATAGCCTCGCGCATCAACCGCACCGCTTCGCCAAGCCCGACGAACAGCGCCTCTCCCACGAGAAAATGCCCGATGTTCAGCTCGCGCACCTGACGGATAGCCGCGATCGGCGCGACATTGTCGTAGGTCAGCCCATGCCCCGCATGCACCTCGATGCCGTTCTTCGCCGCCAGCGCCGCCGCGTCGCTCAGCCGTCGCAGCTCGACCGTCCGCGCCTCGCCCGACAGTTCCGCGTACAACCCGGTGTGCAGCTCGACCACCGGTACCTTGAGCCGCACCGCCGCCTCGATCTGGCGCGCGTCGGGCTCGATGAACAGCGACACGCGGATCCCCGCCCCCGCCAGCACATCGACCAGCCGCGCCATCCGGTCGTAATGGCCGGCGACGTCGAGCCCGCCCTCGGTAGTCAGTTCCTCGCGCTTTTCCGGCACGATGCATGCCGCGTGCGGCTTGTGGCGCAGCGCGATGCCGAGCATCTCGTCGGTTGCCGCCATCTCCAGGTTGAGCGGGATCGTCAGCTCGGCCGACAGCCGCGCGATGTCGTCATCCGTAATGTGCCGGCGATCCTCTCGCAGATGCGCCGTGATACCGTCCGCCCCCGCAGCCGCCGCGACCAGCGCCGCGCGCACCGGATCGGGATACCCCGCGCCGCGCGCATTCCGCACCGTCGCGACGTGATCGATGTTCACCCCGAGGCGCAGGTGGTCATTGCCGGGGGGGCTCATGCCGCAGCCCTGCTGCCGGGCTTGATCGCCGGGATCGCCGCGAGTTCGGCCGGCAACGCGTCCGCCGGATAGGTCGGCACGTCGAGCCGGATCAGCGGAAAGAACGGTACGCCGAGATCCGCCGTCCCGTTCGAGCGATCGACCAAAGCCGCCGCCGCGACCGTCACGCCGCCAGCACGGCCGATCGCCGCGATCGCCTCGCGCGACGACAGCCCGGTGGTGACGACGTCCTCCATCATCAGCACGCGCTGGCCGGGCGCGAGCCGGAACCCGCGGCGTAGTTCGAACACGCCGTCGGGCCGCTCGAGGAATACCGCCTCGACACCCAGCGCGCGGCCCATCTCGTGGCCGGCGATGACGCCGCCCATCGCCGGCGAGACCACGATATCGATCTGCTCACGCAGTTCTTCGGGGATCGACGCGACGAGCGCCTCCGACAAACGCGCGCCTCGCGCCGGATCCATCAACACGCGCGCGCATTGCAGATAGCGCGAACTGCGCAGGCCGGAGGACAGGATGAAATGCCCTTCGAGCAACGCTTCGGCAGCGCGGAATTCGGCGAGCACGTCGTCTTCGGTCATCGCGGGTCATCGCTCCAAATGGTCTGCCCGCGCTGATACGAGCGCACGAAACCACGTGCAACGAGAACCGGCGGCCCACCGTCATCCTGACGAAAGTCAGGACCCAGAACCGCAGGGGACGGCGTTCGTGATCCTGGATCCTGACTTTCGTCAGGATGACGGGGGGTTAGTGCGGGCGCCTGAAGGGCTCATGCCAGACAAGGCTTGAGGCGAGCCCCCCCGCTGGGTATAGCTCTTCCCAAATCATAAGCAGACATCCGCGCGTCCGTGATATCGGGTTCGCTATAAACCGGGGTCAAGAATAACGATGCGCAAGATGGGGATGAGAGGATTTGCGATGGCAGCGGGGCTCGCACTGGCGAGTCTCGGTGGCGTCGCCGGGCATGCGGCCCAGCCAACGCCAGCCGCACCGGCACCACAGGCTGCTGCAGCGCCCGCCGGTGTCTCGAACACCGCACCGACTACCGCCGCGGCAAAGCCGACCGCCAACCCATCCAGCCCAGAGCTCGCGATGGACGGCGCCCCCGCGATGACGGTCAAGCCGATGATCGGCCAGCCGACCGACGGCCTGTTCGGCCTGCAGCCGCAGGTGACCAAGAACGGCCAGTTCGCGCACTGGATGCACAATTCGATCCTGGTGCCGACGATCACGATCATCTCGCTGTTCGTACTCGCGCTGCTGTTCTGGGTCTCGTTCCGCTATCGCAAGGCGCGCAACCCGGTCGCGTCGAAGACCAGCCACAACACCTTCATCGAGATCATCTGGACGCTCGCACCGGTCGTGATCCTCGTCCTGATCGCGGTCCCCTCGATTGGCCTGCTGCAAGCCCAGTTCAAGCCGGCGCCCTCCGGCGCGGTGACGCTGAAGGCGATCGGCAATCAATGGTATTGGACCTACCAGTATCCGGACAATGGCGGCTTCGAGATCACCGCCAACATGCTGAAGGAAAAGGCTGACGTCGCTGCGGGCGAACGCCCGCGCACCGATGCCGACGGCCCCAAGCTGCTCGCCACCGACAACCGCATCGTCCTCCCGGTCGGCGTGCCGATCCGCTTGATCACCACGTCGAACGACGTGATCCACAGCTGGGCGGTCCCGGCATTCTGGATCAAGCTCGACGCAATCCCCGGCCGCCTGAACGAGACCAGCTTCACGATCGAAAAGCCGGGCTTGTATTTCGGCCAATGCTCGGAGCTCTGCGGCGCGCGCCACGGCTATATGCCGATAGCGGTCGAGGCGGTTCCGCCCGCCGAATACGCGGCGTGGGTCAAGGCCAAGGGCGGCACGATGCCGACCCCCGGCAAGGCGTCCGATAAGGTCATCCCGCAGCCCGGCGCCGACGGCTCCGCGGCGAAGGTCGAGGAGGCTGCGGAAACCGCCAACGCCACCGGCCCGGTCGAGAACGTAACAACCGCAGCCCCGGCGACGACGCAGGGCGCGACCTCAAACCCGGCCGGCGCCGGCAACGCGGGACAGTAAGATGACCGACACCGCTCTCACCCCGTCGGCCTTCGTGTCCCACGAAGCGCACGACCATCACCATGATACCGATCACAAGCCGGGCTTCTTCGCGCGTTGGTTCATGTCGACCAACCACAAGGACATCGGCACGCTGTACCTGATCTTCGCGATCGTCGCGGGGATCATCGGCGGCTCGGTCTCGGGGCTCATGCGCGCCGAACTCGCGCATCCCGGCATCCAGTATCTGCAGGGCTGGGCTAGCATGCTCCACGGCGGCCCCGCCAGCCTCGACGAATCGCTCCATCTCTGGAACGTGCTGATCACTGCGCACGGCCTGATCATGGTGTTCTTCATGGTCATGCCGGCGATGGTCGGTGGCTTCGGCAACTGGTTCGTGCCGATCATGATCGGCGCGCCGGACATGGCGTTCCCGCGCATGAACAACGTGTCGTTCTGGCTGCTGATCCCCGCCTTCACGCTGCTGCTGGCCTCGCCGTTCTTCGGAGGTGCCGGTAACGGCTGGACGCTCTACGCGCCGCTCTCGACGTACGGCGAGCCCGGGCCGTCGACCGACATGGCGATCCTCGCGCTGCATCTCGCGGGTGCGTCGTCGATCCTCGGCGCGATCAACTTCATCACGACGATCTTCAACATGCGTGCGCCTGGCATGACGCTGCACAAGATGCCGCTGTTCGTGTGGTCGATGCTCGTCACCGCGTTCCTGCTGCTGCTCGCGCTGCCGGTGCTCGCCGCGGCGATCACGATGCTGCTGACCGATCGCAACTTCGGCACGACGTTCTTCGATCCGGCCGGCGGCGGCGATCCCGTCCTGTACCAGCATCTGTTCTGGTTCTTCGGCCATCCCGAAGTCTACATCATGATCCTGCCGGGCTTCGGCATCGTCAGCCAGATCATCTCGACGTTCAGCCGCAAGCCCGTGTTCGGCTATCTCGGCATGGCGTATGCGATGGTCGCGATCGGCGTGGTCGGGTTCGTCGTGTGGGCGCACCACATGTTCACCACCGGCCTCAGCGTGAACACCAAGATGTACTTCACCGCGGCGACGATGGTCATCGCGGTCCCTACCGGCATCAAGATCTTCTCGTGGATCGCGACGATGTGGGGCGGCTCGCTCACCTTCAAGACGCCGATGGTGTGGTCGATCGGCTTCATCTTCATGTTCACCGTCGGCGGCGTAACCGGCGTCGTGCTCGCCAACGGCGGCATCGACGATTACATGCAGGACACCTATTACGTGGTGGCGCATTTCCACTACGTGCTGTCGCTGGGTGCGGTCTTCTCGCTGTTCGCCGGGTTCTACTACTGGTTCCCGAAGATGACCGGCAAGATGTACAACGAGTTCCTCGGCCAGCTGCACTTCTGGGTGTTCTTCGTCGGCGTGAACGTGATGTTCTTCCCGATGCATTTCCTGGGCTTGCAGGGCATGCCGCGCCGCATTCCGGACTACACGCCGCAGTACGAGCATTGGAACACGGTCGCCTCGGTCGGCTACATGATCATGGCCGCGGGCATGGTGGTGTTCTTCGTCAACCTGATCTGGTCGCTGGCGGCCGGCAAGAAGGCGGGCGACAACCCCTGGGGCGAAGGCGCGACGACGCTGGAGTGGACGATCTCCTCGCCACCGCCGTACCACCAGTTTGAGACGCTGCCGCGGATCGACTGAGGATGCGAGGTGACGTAGCGCCAGCTACGCGCCGGTGCGGCCCAGCCGCACGCATCCGACCGGCCGGCGCTGCAACGCCGCGTCCGACGACACGGGATTAACTCCCGTGTCGGGCCAGCCAAAAAGGAAGACGCCTCGGGGAAACCCGGGGCGTTTTCGTTAAATGGCCGTCCCCAGTCCCACGATGTTTCCGCGGAAAGGCGGGGAGCCACCTTAGGCTCCCGCCTCCGCAGGAGAACGAAGGAAGGGAGCACCTGCGGACGTCATCCCCCGCATACGTCCTCCCAGCGGGGTTGGGATTGCACCCTTTGCTTCCACTCGCGCGTCATGAGCGAGACCCCAGCTTTCGCTCGTATGACGAGATAGGGCTGGCCAAATCCCAACCCGAGCGCTTCACATTCATCATTCCACAGGACAATCGCGCTAACCCCGCGTCATGCCGAGCGCGCAACCCCCAGTCCGCCCCAACGCGCCAACCGGCATCGCCTGTTCGACCTTCGCCTTGCTCTCCGCCTTCGCGGCGTTTGCGTTCACGATCATCGTCCCAACCATGCTGCGCGACGGCGACACTGGCTGGCATCTCGTCGCAGGCGCCTGGATCGTCGCGCATGCGGCCGTTCCGACCACCGATCCGTTCTCGTTCAGCGTCGTCGGCCGCCTCTGGGTCGCACACGAATGGCTCTCCGAAGTAGCGATGTACGCGAGTTACCGCGCGGGCGGCTGGAGCGGCCTGATCGTCCTGGTCGGCGTGGCAATGGCGGCGCTGTTCGCGCTGATAGCCGCCGAACTCCGCCGCTGGATGAGCGCGCGGGCGAGCATCATCGCGCTGCTGCTGCTCGGCACCGCGCTGATCCCGTCGCTGGTCGCGCGGCCGCACATGCTGGTGCTGCCGATCCTTGCCGGCTGGACGATCGCGCTGTTGCGCGCGCGCGAACACGACCGAGCCCCACCACTGCCGATGGCGGCGGCGATGCTGATCTGGGCGAATGCGCATGGCAGCTACGTCTTCGGACTGGCGCTGGTCGGCGTATTCGCGATCGAGGCGCTGCTGGCCGCCAAGACCTCCGACCGCCGCACCGTGATCCAGCGTTGGGGCCTATTCGGAATTAGCATGACGATAGCCGCAGCCGTCACACCATGGGGCGTGCACGGCCTGACGTTTCCATTTTATCTGAACGACCTGAAAGCGCTCGGTCAGATCAACGAATGGCAGCCGTCCGACTTCAGAACCTTTTCCGGCTTCGAGGCGATCTTGCTCGCGAGCCTCGCGTTCCTGCTGGCGCGGCCGATCCGTATCCCACCGATCCGCCTGCTGCTGGTACTCGGCATGCTCCACATGACGCTGCAGCACACCCGCCACGAAATCATCCTGGTGACCGTCGGCATTCTCGTGCTGGCCAAGCCACTCGGCCGCGCGCGGAGCTACCGCGATACCAGCTTTTCGAAGCCCCTTTCCCATGGCCCAGAGCGACTGATCGTTGCCATTCTGGTATCCGCGCTTACAGTCAGTCTTACCGCCTACCGCATCGCAGTGCCGGTCGTCCGCACGGAAACCAAGGGCATTCCCGTCCGCGCGCTCGCGAATCTGCCGTCCGCGCTACGCCACCAGCGCGTCTTCAACGAATACGGCTTCGGCGGATCGCTGATCCTCGCGGGCATCCGTCCGTATATCGACGGGCGAACCGACATGTACGGCGACGCCTTCACGCTCGACTATTTTGCGATCGCCCGCGGCGACGCGGATCGCTGGCATGCGGCGAATGCGAAGTGGCATTTCGGCTGGACCATCCTGCCGCCGCGCTCACCACTGGTCCGCCTGCTCGACCATGACCCCACTTGGCGGCGGATCTACGCGGACGATACCGCGGTCATTCACCAAGCCGTACCCACGCACCGGGCAAACCGCTGAGCCATCACGAAGGCTTTCCGACCTCCCCCGCAACGCGTATAGCGTACCCGAACCATGACTCCTGCCACCCCCCTCCTGCCACCGGCGCATTGGCGCGATTTCCTTGCGCTGACCAAGCCGCGCGTGATGACGCTCGTCGTCTTCACCGGGCTCTGCGGGATGCTCGCGGCGCCAATCGGCGTGCATCCGGTGATCGGCTTTACCGCGATCCTCTGCATCGCGCTCGGCGCCGGGGCAGCGGGAGCACTCAACCAATGGTATGAGTCGGACATCGACGCGGTCATGCGCCGCACGCAGAAGCGTCCGCTCCCCGATGGCCGCATGGACCGTCAGGCGGCACTGCATTTCGGCGTCGGGCTCGGCGCGTTCTCGGTGCTGTTCATCGGCGTCGCGGTGAACATCGTCGCTGCGGCGATCCTGACCGTCTCGATCCTGTTCTACGTGCTGGTCTACACCGTCTGGCTCAAGCGCCGCACGCCGCAGAACATCGTCATCGGTGGTGCCGCGGGTGCGTTCCCGCCGCTTATCGGCTGGGCCGCGGCGACCGGTGATATCGCGCTGCTGCCGGTGTTGCTGTTCCTGTTCGTGTTCCTCTGGACGCCGCCCCATTTCTGGGCGCTCGCGCTGTTCATGAAGAGCGATTACGCCGCCGCCGGCGTGCCGATGCTGCCGGTCGTCGCGGGCGAACGCACCACGCGGACGCAGATCGGGCTCTACACGATCCCGATGGCGGCGGTCGCGATCCTGCCCTGGCCGCTGGGGCTGACCGGGCCGATCTACGGCGTCGCGGCCGTCCTGCTGACTGGCTGGTTCGCTCTGCTCGCCATCCGCGTCGCCAAGCGCACCACCCATGCCGACGATGCGATGAAACCGGAGAAGGCCTTGTTCAAATACTCGATCCTGTATCTGTTCGTGATGTTCGGCGCGCTGGTCGTCGACCGGTGGTTCGCATGAGCCTGCCCGATCCCGACCTGATCCGCAGCCGCCAGCGCGGTCGCGCGCGCGTCATGGCGCTGCTCCTCGGTGCGTTCGTCATCCTCGTCTTCGCCATCTCGATCGCCAAGATCCGCGCGGGAATGCCGCACTGATGGCCACGTGGAGAGCCATGTCGCGCACCAACCGTACCGCAGCGCTCGCGGTGCTCTTCATCTGCTTCATGACCGGGCTCGCCTGGGCCAGCGTGCCGCTCTACCGCCTGTTCTGCGCCGCGACCGGGCTTAACGGCACGACAAACCGTGGCCTTGCCGCCCCCGGCGCGGTCGACCACAAGATTCAGATCGACTTCGACACCAATGTCAGCCCCAAGCTGCCGTGGAAGTTCACGCCCGAGAATCGCTCCGACACGGTCGACATCGGCGCGCGCGACATGGCGTTCTTCACCGCGACCAACACCTCGAACAAGCCGCTGACCGGCACCGCGACGTTTAACGTCCAGCCCGCGCAGGCCGGCAAGTATTTCACCAAGATCCAGTGTTTCTGCTTCACGCAGCAGACGCTCAAGCCCGGCGAAACCGCGCGGATGCCGGTGATCTTCTTCGTCGATCCGAAGATCCTGACCGACCCCGACGCGGCCGATATCCAGACGATCACGCTCAGCTATACGTTTTACCCGGTGGATTCTGCGAAAACAGCCAGCTAGAACGTCGCCAAAGAAAATAGGGGAGTACCGATGGCCGGCGCCAAGAACCATGATTACCACATCCTGCCGCCGAGCATCTGGCCGCTGGTCGGATCGTTCTCGGCGCTGATCATGGCGGTCGGCGGCATCATGTGGATGCACGGCGGCCATATCGACAAGCCCAATGGCGGCGGCTGGGTGTTCTTCATCGGCCTCGCGGGCGTGCTCTTCACGATGTATTCCTGGTGGACGCAGGTCGTGCACGAGGCGCGCGCCGGCGATCATACCCCTGTCGTCCAGCTCCATTTCCGCTACGGCATGATCCTGTTCATCGCTTCCGAAGTGATGTTCTTCGTCGGCTGGTTCTGGGCGTTCTTCGACTTCTCGCTGTTCCCGACCGCGATGACCTTCGCCGATGGCACCGTCACGCGCGCGGTCGAAGGCGGTGCGGCGATCGTCGCGCAGTGGCCGCCCAAGGGTCTGACGGTCATCAACCCGTTCGAACTGCCGCTGCTCAACACGCTGATCCTGCTGACGTCGGGTACGACGGTGACGTGGGCGCACCACGCGCTGATCCACAACCAGCGCGGCGGCGAGAAGACCGGTGCCTGGGGCCTGATCGGCGTCGGCAACCGCGACGGCGTGCTCAAGGGCCTGTGGCTGACCGTGATCCTCGGAATCTTGTTCAGCTCGATCCAGGCGTACGAGTATGCCCACGCGCCGTTCCCGTTCAAGGGGATCAACTACGGCGCATCGTTCTTCATGGCGACCGGCTTCCACGGGTTCCACGTGCTGATCGGCACGATCTTCCTGATCGTCTGCCTGGTCCGCGCGTACCGCGGCGACTTCACCCCGCGTCAGCATTTCGGCTTCGAGGCGGCGGCGTGGTACTGGCATTTCGTCGACGTCGTGTGGCTGTTCCTGTTCGTCACCGTCTACGTCTGGGGCGGCTGGGGCGCCCCCGTCCACGGCGGTTGAGCTTTGCTAGTTTTGGGGTGAGCCACCACCCCGGCAGGCACCACCCCGGCGAAGGCCGGGGCCCAGTTGGCAAGGTCGCAGTAACGAAGCGCTGTCCTCGGTTAGAACCGTCCCCCAACTGGGCCCCGGCCTCCGCCGGGGTGGCGTTTGCCGGTAAGGCACTGCTGCAAGTCGACGCTCGCACTCCAACCTTGTTCTCCCGCGAAGGCGGGAGCCCAGTCTGGATCCCCGCCTTCGCGGGGATACAAGGTATGGAGGACCTGACGGCGTGACCGAAGACCAATACCCCCTCGCCACCGCCCCCACGATCGCGCAGGTCGCGCTGAAAGGCCTCTGCCCCCGCTGCGGCAAGCCCACGCTCTTCGCCAAATGGTCCAACTTCGCCGACCGCTGCCCGAACTGCGGGCTCGACTTCAGCAAGTTCAACGTCGGCGATGGCCCCGCCGCGTTTCTCACTCTGATCCTCGGCGCGCTAGTCGTCGCGCTCGCGATCACGCTCGAACTCAAAGCCCACCCGCCGCTCTGGCTGCACATGCTGATCTGGATCCCCTTCACCGCCGGCGGAGTCGTGCTGTCCCTAAGAGCAGCGAAGGGCGCGCTCATGTCCGCCGAATACCGCAACGCAGCCCGCGAAGGCCGAATCAACCCGTGACCCGCACCGCACGACGCATACCCGTCATCCCGACCATCCTCGTCACGCTCGCGATCGCAGCGATGATCGGCCTCGGCCTGTGGCAACTGCTCGATCGCCTCCCCAAAAAGGAAGCGTTCCTCGTGCAGCTCGCCGCCAACCCCGCCAAGCCGCCAATGGCGTTTCCGCGCTTCCCCGACGAGACGCTCCTGTTCCGCCGCGCCTCCGGCCTCTGCCTCCAGCCGACCGACATCAAGCTTGCCGGCGCCGGCAAATCCGGCTTCCGCGCGATCGCCGAGTGCCGCACGGGCGCGGAAGGCCCTGGCATGATCGTCCAACTCGGCACTACGCGCGACCCAATGGCCAAGGTGAACTGGTCCGGCGGCGAAGTCTCCGGCTACATCAGCCACGCGCCCGACGGCCGCTCGCTGATCGGATCGCTGTTCGATCACACCCCGCAGCGCTTGATGCTGGTCGCTGATACCCCACAGGCGGGTCTCAACCCGAACGGCAAGCCCGACATCGCGTCGGTCCCGAACAATCACCTCGCCTATGCCGGCCAATGGTTCTTCTTCGCCGCCATCGCCGCGATCATCTACACGCTCGCGCTCCGCCGACAGCCTCGCTAGCCGTTCTCCTGCGAACGCAAGAGTCCAGGGTACCGCGCGCATTCCTCCGTAACCCTGGATTCCTGCGTTCGCAGGAAAACGGAAAGCGCGGGCAGCTTGTCGCCTCACCGCCCATTCGCTAACCGCTTGGCCATGCGTTACATCAGCACCCGCGGCTCGGCGCCCATCCTCGATTTCGAAGCGGCGACGCTCGCCGGCCTCGCCTCCGATGGCGGCCTCTACCTCCCCCACGCGTGGCCGACGATGACCCGCGACGAGATCGCCGCACTCGCGGGCCTGTCGTACGTCGACACCGCGGTCGCCGTGATGGCCCCGTTCGTCGGCGACGCGATGACCCGCGAGGAACTGAAGACACTCTGCGAACAGGCATATGGCCGCTTCTCGCACGCAGCCGTGACACCACTCGTACAGCTCGACCACGACCAGTGGCTCCTCGAACTCTTCCACGGCCCGACGCTCGCGTTCAAGGACGTAGCGCTCCAGCTGCTCGGCCTGTTCTTCGAGCGCTTCCTTGCCGGCACCGACAAGCGCCTGACGATCGTCGGCGCGACCAGCGGCGACACCGGCTCGGCGGCGATCGACGCGGTTGCCGGGCGCGAGGGCATCGACATCTTCATGCTCCACCCGGTCGGCCGCATCTCCGACGTGCAGCGCCGCCAGATGACCACGGTGCTCAGCCCCAACGTCTACAACATCGCCATCGAAGGGAGCTTCGACGACGCGCAGGCGCTCGTGAAGGCGATGTTCAACGACCGCGCCTTCTCGACCAAGTTCGCGCTGTCGGCGGTCAACTCGATCAACTGGGCCCGGCTGATGGCGCAGGTGGTGTATTTCTTCTACGCCGCGGTCCGCCTCGGCGCCCCCGATCGCGAGGTCGCGTTCGCGGTCCCGACCGGCAATTTCGGCGACGTGTTCGCGGGCTACGTCGCGGCGAAGATGGGGCTGCCGGTGGCCAAGCTGGTGGTCGCGACCAACGTCAACGACATCCTCCACCGCGCACTCAGCACCGGCGACTATTCGAAGGGGGGGGTGCAGCAGACCCCGACGCCATCGATGGACATCCAGGTGAGCTCCAACTTCGAACGCCTGTTGTTCGACCTCGGCGACCGCGATGGCGCAGCGCTGGCCGCACAGATGTCAGGCTTCGAATCTTCAGGAGCGATGCGCCTTACCAACGCGCAGTCGCAGGGTGCCTCCGCCCTCTTCCAGAGCGAGCGCATCGACCTCGACGACATGACGCTGGCGATGCGCTGGGCACACGAGCATGCGGGCCAGGTGATCGACCCGCACACCGCGATCGGCCTCGCGGCTGCGCTGCGTACCGAAGTTCCGGCGGGCGTTCCCATCGTGACGCTCGCCACCGCACACCCCGCCAAGTTCGGCGACGCGGTCGAGCGCGCTACCGGCGTCCGCCCATCTCTACCCGCGCGAGTCGGCGACCTGTTCGACCGCGAGGAGCGTTACGCCACGCTGCCCGCGACGTTCGAGGCGATCACCGCCTACATCACCGAGCGCGCGAAGCCGTCGGCATGAAATTGCACACTCTCATCGGCGAACCCTGGGCGGATTACGGCCTGATCGATTCCGGCCACGGCAAGAAGCTCGAACGCTATGGCCGCTTCCGCTTCATTCGCCCCGAACCGCAGGCGATGTGGGCGCCTGCCTCGACCGACTGGCAGGCGCAGGGCGAATTCGTCCCCGGCTCGGACGAAGACGGCGGCGGTCGCTGGGAATTCTCCGAACCCGTCCCGCGCGAAGGCTGGACGCTCAAGTGGAACGAGGTGTCGTACACCGCGCAGACCACCCCGTTCCGCCACCTCGGTTTCTTCCCCGACATGGCACCGGTGTGGGGCTGGATGCGCGAGCGCGTCGCGGGGCTAGACTCGCCCGAGTGCATGAACCTGTTCGGCTACACAGGCGTCGGCACGCTGGCGATGGCGACCAAGGGCGTCCGCATGGTGCACGTCGACGCGTCGAAGAAGTCGGTCGAGGCGGCCAAGGCCAACGCGAAACTGTCAGGCATGGCCGACGCGCCGATCCGCTGGATGACCGACGACGCGGCGAAGTTCGTTGCGCGCGAGGTCCGGCGGGGGCGGCGGTATGATGGGATCCTGCTCGATCCGCCGAAATACGGGCGTGGACCTGAGGGAGAGGTGTGGCGGCTTGAAGAAGACCTGCCGAAGCTGATCGCCGATTGCCGGAAGCTCCTCGACGAGAACTCCCGCTTCCTGTTCCTGACGGTCTACGCGGTGCGTATGTCCGCGCTCGCGATCGGCGAGTTGCTGAACCAGGTGTTCGCGGACCTGCCGGGCAAAGTCGAAGTCGGCGAACTCGGCGTCCGCGAAGAAGCGCGCGGCCTGACGCTGCCCACCGCAATCTGGGCGCGCTGGAGTCGCTGAGCCGACCCACCTAACTCCACCCCGGCGAAGGCCGGGGCCCAGTTGGGGGACGTAGCTAACAGAGGACCGCCCTTTGTTACTCCGACCTTTCCAACTGGACCCCGGCCTTCGCCGGGGAGGTGGTTTGGGGAAAGGTAGATACACGCCGCTTGCCTACCGTTCCCCCGCGAAGGCGGGGGTCCAGGGGCCAGGAACAGCATCGCTTGCAACCCTGGACCCCGCCTTCGCGGGGAAACCGGAGAAGAACTTACCCCGGGATCTGCTGCGAGATGCAGTGGAAGCTCCCGCCGCCCGTCAGGATATGATCCGCGCGCTGTCCCACAACCTCGCGGTCCGGGAACAGCGCCTGGATCGCCGCAACCGCCGCAGCGTCATTCTCCGCCCCATACAACGGCACCACCACCGCCGCATTCCCGATATAGAAGTTCATGTAGCTCGCGGGCACGACCTCCTCGTCGCGCAGCACGCGCCCCGGCGACGGAATCGTCACGACCTCCAGCCCGGCGGCTTGCGCATCGCGCGCGGCGTTCTGGTACACCTGCCAGTTCGGATCATTGTCGGTCGCCTTCGGAATCGCAACCCGCCCCTCGCCGACGAACCGCGCAAGGTTGTCGACGTGGCCGTCAGTGTGATCGTTGACCAGCCCGTCGCCCAGCCACACCACGCGGGTGTACCCGAGGTCGGACGCCAGCCGCGCCTCGATCTCCGCTTTGCTCAGCAACGGATTGCGGTTGCGGTTGAGCAGGCACTGGGCCGTCGTGACGACGGTGCCGGTGCCATCGCCATCGATCGCCCCCCCTTCGAGCACCCAGTCGCATGCCTCGACCCGCTTGTGCCGGCTCGCCGCCAGCCGCTCGCCGATGGTGTCGTCACCGGGCAGGTCGTACTTCCCGCCCCAGCCATTGAACCGGAAGTCCCGCGCGCTGCCGTCGCCGGCGATGATCGGTGCGGTATCGCGCAGCCAGATGTCGCCGAACGGCTCCACCACCACGTCCGCGAACGGTGCGAGCCGCTTGGCGGTGGTTGCCGACCCGACGTCGGCCGCGACCAGGATCACCGTCTCGCCCCGACCCTCGGCATGCACCGCCTTCGCAAACGCGACGACCTCGTCCCGCGCGGGCTCCAGATCTTCCAGCCACAGGTTCGCATGGCTCGGAAAGCCGATCCAGACGGCCTTGTGGTGCGCCCATTCGGCTGGCGTAGTCGTGGTCACTTACTTGGCTCCTGCGCGATCGCGGTCACGGATGCCGCGGAATTCGGCGGTCTTATACCAGTTCGGCCACAGACTGGTATCGTCCGCGAGCTTGCGCCCCAGCCCGTAATAGATCGTCAGATCCTCGACCGCACCCGACCAGTCCCACTTCGCATCATATTCGTCCGCCGGCTTGTGATAGCGATGCGCGACATAATCCTCGCGCGCCGCATGCCCCGCCGCTGTGCCACCGACGACGAGGTCCTCGCCGCTGCCGCCGTCAAGCATTGGCACACCGAGCTTCGCAAAGCTAAAGTGATCAGAGCGATAATAGCTGCCACGTTCCGGGTTCGCTTCAGTGCCGATTACCCGGCCCTCGGCGACGACGAACGGCTTCACCAGATCCTCGATCTCCGATTTACCCGCGCCGACAAGCACGAAGTCTTTTGCGCGCCCACCGATGTTCAAGCCGTCCATGTTCACGCCACCGACGGTATGCGCCAGCGGATAGATCGGATGCTCGGCATAATAGCGCGACCCCAGCAGTCCGGACTCTTCCGCCGTCACTGCCAGGAACGCAATCGAACGCTTGGCTGGTCCTGCCTTCACCTGAGCCTCCGCCAGCGCCACCAATCCGGCAACGCCACTCGCGTTGTCCAAAGCACCGTTGCAGATGTCATCGCCATCGACCGCGTCGCAGCGCCCGAGATGATCCCAATGCGCCGAATACATCACGTAGTCGTTGGGCGCAGCCGTCCCCGGCAGCACGCCGATGACGTTCTTCGACGCCTGCCGCTTGATCGTGTTGTCGAACCCGCCGCCGAACTTCAGCCCGAGCGGTACCGCCTTGAACCCCTTCACCTTCGCCGCCGCCGCCAGTGTCGCGTAATCCTTGCCCGCGCTCGCGAACACGCGCTCTGCCGCCGGCTTCTGTATCCAGCCGACGATCTGCGACTGGTCGAGATGATCGCCCTTCTCGTCCAGCTCGAGCTGCGGCCCGGTCCAGGACGACTGCACGACGGCCCACGGATACGCCGCCGGCTCGGTATCATGGACGATGATCGCCGCCGCCGCGCCGTGCTTGGCGGCGTTCTCGAACTTGTACGGCCAGCGCCCGTACCACGTCATCGCGCGGCCTTCGAACGGCCCCTCGCGCGACATCGTCTGCCAGTCGGCGTCGTTGATGAGGATGACCACGGTCTTCCCCTTCACGTCGGTGCCGGCATAATCGTCCCAGCCCTTTTCGGGTGCGGTGATGCCGTAGCCGACGAACACCACGTCGCTGTTCGCCACCGCGGACTTCGGCGCCACGCGATAGGTGCCCGCGACCATGTCAGTGCGATAGGCGAGACTGACGGGCGCCTTGCCGCCGGTGAACACGTAAGGCTGCACGTTCGTGGCCGTGATCTCCACCATCGGCACGTCCTGCGTCCACTGGCCCTTGTTGCCCGGCTTCAACCCCGCCGCCTTCATCCGCTCGACGATATACGCGACCGTCTTCGCCTCCGCGGGCGTGGTCGGCGCGCGGCCTTCGTAGGCGTCCGACGACAGTACCTGCGTTACGGTCTTCAACGTCTCGACCGAAATCGCGGGAGACATCTGCGCGGACGCAGCGGTCCCAAGCAGCAGGAGAGGCAGGATGGCAGCGCGCAAGGTCATTCCCCCAAAGAGATGCCGAGCGTTTTGGCAGCGGCTCCGGCACCGCGCAAGCATCGCTTGCCGTGCTGTCCGGCTTCGATAGGATGTGGGGTAGGGGCTTTGGGGAGCGACGAGGATGCGGTATTTTGGCGGGTTGCGCGCGAGCAGTTCGGTCTGGAAAGTAATGACGCTACCGGCCGTCTTGGCGCTACCGGTAGCCGCGGCAGCGCAGGATGCCGCGGCGGTCATTTCGACAGAAGCAGCGTTCGGCGCTCGTGAAATCCAGCAGTTGAGCCTCTCGCCCGACGGTACGCACATCGCCATGATCGTGCCGATGAAGGGTCGCGGCGCCATGCTGCGCATCGCCGACATGGTCGGAGGCAAGATCGCCGACCCGATCCTGTCGTCCTCCGGCGACCCCGAAAGCCTGAGGGATTGCCGCTGGTCGACCAATACGCGCCTCGTCTGCCGGTTCATCACTACCGCACATACCGGAACCGATCTGCTTGCCTTCAGCCGGGCGCTCGCCATCGACAGCAATGGCGGCAACAGAAAGATCCTGAGCGCACGCACGAACGAACGCTCGCTTGGTATCATGCAGGACGGCGGCAACGTCATCGACTGGACTGCAGACGGCGCGGAGGGTGCCGTGCTGATGACCCGCAAGTTCGTACCCGAGGCGATGATCGGCACGCTCCTGGCCCGTTCGGCGGTTGGCTTGGGCGTCGAGCGGATCGACACCGTCACGCTGACAAGACGGGTCGTCGAGCCGGCCCGTGCGAATGCCATTGAATATATCAGCGACGGCCAGGGTTCCGTCCGGATCGTTGGCTCGCGGGCCATGACCAGTGGAGGCTATGACGGTGCGAAGGTGATCTATTCATACCGCAAGGCCGGTGATCGCGCTTGGCAGCCGTTAAGTCAGGTCGCCAGTACTGTCAGTGGTGGCAAGAGCGGGTTCGATCCCTACGCCATCGATCCCGCGCTGAACGTCGCATACGGCTTCGACGACAGGGACGGCCGGCAAGCGCTGTACAAAATCGCGCTAGACGGCAGCCTCAAGCGCGATCTCGTACTTGCACGCCCGGATGTGGACGTCGACCAGTTGATCCGGTTGGGTCGCAAGAACCGGGTGGTGGGTGCTGCCTACGCAACCGACCGCCGCGAAGTCGAATTCTTTGATCCTACGCTGCAAAAGCTCGCCGCGTCGTTACGAAAGGCCTTGCCCGGCAGGCCGCTGATCACGTTCGTCGACGCGAGCGCGAACGAGACCAAGCTGTTGCTGTTCGCCGGCAGCGACGTCGATCCGGGCCGTTATTACCTGTTGGATCGGACGACCAACAAGATGGGCGAAGTTGCGCCGTCACGTCCGGAGTTGAGGAAGACGACACTCGCCAGCGTCCAGTCGATCACCTTTCGCGCCGCGGACGGCACGATGATTCCCGGTTATCTGACTTTGCCCATTGGCGGTACTGGCAAGGGGTTGCCCGCGATCGTCATGCCGCACGGCGGGCCGGGCTCACGCGACGAATGGGGGTTCGACTGGCTCTCGCAATATTTCGCGGCGCGCGGTTTTGCTGTGCTGCAGCCGAACTTCCGGGGTTCGACCGGCTATGGGTCGGCATGGTTCCAGAAAAACGGCTTCCAGTCGTGGCGGACCGCGATCGGCGACGTCAACGATGCCGGACGCTGGCTGATGTCGCAAGGGATTGCGGCGCCGGACAAGCTTGCGATCGTTGGCTGGTCCTATGGCGGCTATGCAGCGCTACAATCGGCGGTGCTCGATCCTAGCCTGTTCAAGGCGGTCATCGGCATTGCGCCGGTGACGGATCTGGACGCGTTGCGTGAGGAGTCGCGAGGCTTTACGGCCTTCGCCCAGGTCGACACGTTCATCGGGCATGGTGCGCATATCCAGGCGGGATCGCCCGCGCGCAACGCCGACAAGATCAAGGTGCCCGTACTGCTGTTCCACGGCGATCGGGATCGCAACGTCGGAATCGGTGAATCGCGATTGATGGCGGCCAAGCTGCGGGGCGCGGGTGGCAAGGTCGAACTGGTCGAGTTCTCCGGTCTCGATCACCAGCTCGACGACGATGTCGCGCGTACCGCGATGCTGACCAAGGCCGATGCGTTCCTGCGGACGTCGCTGGGGATGTAGAACGAAAAAAGGGCGGCCTCGCAGGACCGCCCTTTTTCGTATAACGATCGTACCGAAAGATCAGCGCGAGTAGAACTCGACGACGAGGTTCGGTTCCATCTTCACCGGGTAAGGCACTTCGTCGAGCGTCGGGACGCGCGTGAAGGTGACCTTGGCGGCGCCGTCGGTAGCGACATAGTCGGGGATCTCACGCTCGGCGAGGCTCTGGGCTTCCATGACCAGCGCCATTTCCTGCGCCTTGGTGCCCAGCGTGATCTCGTCGCCGACGAAGCAGCGACGCGAGGCGATGTTGCACTTCACGCCGTTGACGCGGATATGGCCGTGCGAGACGATCTGGCGAGCCGCGAAGATCGTCGGCGCGAACTTGGCGCGGTAGACGATCATGTCGAGGCGCTGCTCGAGCAGGCCGATCAGGTTCTGCGAGGTATCGCCCTTCAGACGTGCAGCCTCATGGTAGCACGCACGGAACTGCTTCTCGGTCACGTCGCCGTAATAGCCCTTGAGCTTCTGCTTGGCGCGCAGCTGGATACCGAAATCGCTGACCTTGCCCTTGCGGCGCTGACCATGCTGGCCCGGGCCGTATTCGCGCTTGTTGACGGGCGACTTGGGACGACCCCAGATGTTCTCGCCCATACGGCGATCGAGTTTGTACTTCGCGCTTTGACGCTTCGACATAGTATAACCTTTGCAAATGCAAACAACGTTGGTCCCGGTATCGCTCTGCTGGTCGTCGTTAAGACAAGGCAGGGCCACCGCTTCACCGGGGTGCAGGGCCATTGCGAAGGCGGGCGCCTAGACGGAGAGGGGTCGCGAGTCAAGCTGGACAGGCTGCGGACGGCTGGGCAAGAGGCGGCGCATGACCATTCTATCCGGACCCGACTGCACCACCATGACCGAGGTCCGCGCCGGCGTCGACGCGCTCGACCGCGACCTGGTCGCGCTGCTCGCCAAGCGCTTCGCCTATATGGACGCCGCCGCGCGCATCAAGCCGGAGCGGGGGCATGTGCGGGATGAGGCGCGGAAGACGCAGGTGATCGAGAATGCGCGCGCCGAGGCGGTGAAGCTGGGACTGCCCGACGCCGCGATCGCAGACCTATGGGAGGGCTTGGTCGAAGCCTCGATCGCATACGAACTGGCGGCGTTCGACCGCCGCTAAAGCGCAACGCACTCCCCTGCCTAGAAGGGAGGGGTTGGGGGTGGGTTGGCCCAATAACTGCCGCCCCGCCCGCCAAACAGCCGACCCACCCCCGGCCCCTCCCTTCCAGGGAGGGGGGAAGAGATATGCCCCCTTGGGAAAAAATCAGCTCCGCGGCTTCTTCCCCGCCAGCGATGACAACACCCCGCGCAAAGTCCGGATCTCCTGGCTCGACCAGCCCGGCTTCGTCAGCAGCGTGCGGAGAGTCCGCCGCGTCGACTGCATCTTGTCGGGCAGGTGGAAGAACCCAGCCCCCATCAGCATCGCATCGAGCTGCCCGATCATCCCGTCGAGCTCCTCCTGCGGCGCAGGCGGCATGATCGGGTTGATCGACGGCTGCAACAGCTCGCGCTCGGCGGTGAGGCCCTTCGACCATTCATAGGCGACCAGGATCACCGCCTGGGCAAGGTTGAGCGAGCCGAACTCCGGGTTGATCGGCACCGTGATGATCGTCCGCGCTACCGCGACGTCGTCGGTTTCGAGGCCGGATCGCTCGGGGCCGAACAGGATCGCGGAACGGCCGGGGGCGGCGTGGATCTCGGTCGACGCCTGCTCGGGGGTTACGACCGGCTTGGTCACGCCGCGTTTCCGCACCGTGGTGGCGAACACTTGCGCGCAGTCGGCGGTGGCGGCGGCGACGCTCTCGTAGACCTTCGCGTTCTGGAGGACGATGTCAGCGCCGCTCGCGGCGGGGCCGGCGGAGGGGTTGGGCCAGCCGTCTCTGGGGGAGACTAAGCGCATTTCGGAGAGGCCGAAGTTCAGCATGGCGCGCGCGGCCTTGCCGATGTTCTCGCCGAGTTGGGGGCGGACGAGGACGATGACGGGGGGTGGAGCTCCAACCGCCCCATCGCCATCCGCGAGTACATCGCTGTCGCCAGCCGGGTCCGTACCAATCATGTTTTCGTCAATCACGTCGCCAAATCCACCAATCTCGCCAAGCTCACCAAAGTCGTCCGGCTCGGCCAATCCATCGTGCTCATCCAAACCATCCCGCTCATCCACCCAACCCCGTTCGTCCTGAGTAGGGGCTGAGCGAAGCCGAAGACCCGTATCGAAGGATTTGCGCGAGAGTAAGCGTACCGCGTCCCAATCCCCCGCTGCCAGCGCTTCCTTCTTCACCCGCGTCCAGCCTTTCAACTGACGCTCGGCCTCCAATGCCTCGATGCGGCTTGGAAAATCCTGCGACCACATCAGCGTCACCGGGCGCCGTTTGTGCGTGTATCCAGGAAGCTCGCCGTGCTGATGTTGCGCGATCCGGCGCTCGAGCGAGTCGGTGTGGCCGATATAGTAACTGCCGTCGGAACAGCGGAGCATGTAGGCGTAAAAGCTCATGCAACCTGTCCTTCGATACGGGCCTTCGCCGTGCTCAGTCCCTACTCAGGACGAACGGAAGAGGGATGAGGAACCGTCGATAAGGTAAAGTTTACGATGCTGCCATCGGTCCGTATCGAAGGACAAATAAGGGAGCGCATCACTCCGCTCGCCCAACCTCCTCCACACTCCCAGCAAAGGCCTCGAAGTCCTTCGCCTCGCTAAAGTCCCGATACACGCTCGCAAACCGGATATACGCCACGGAATCGAGCCCCTTGAGCCCGTCCATCACCATCTCGCCGATCCGTTTCGACGTGACGTCGTTCTCGCCCAGCGTCTCCAGCCGCCGCTGGATCCCGCTCACCAGCTTCTCGATCCGTCCCGCCTCGATCGCCCGCTTCCGCGTCGCGATCGACAACGACCGCAGCAGCTTCTCGCGATCGAACGGCTCCCTGCGCCCCTCGCTCTTCAACACGAACAGCTCGCGCAACTGGATGCGCTCGAACGTCGTGAAACGCGCCGCGCACCCCTCGCATTGGCGCCGACGTCGGATCGCCGCCCCGTCTTCGGTGGGGCGGCTGTCCTTTACCTGGCTGTCTTCATGTCCGCAGAAGGGGCAGCGCATTCAGACCTTCTTCTTGCCCTTGTAGTACGCGTAGCCCGCGCCCGCGAGTGCGCCGAAGATCGGGCCGACGATCGGCACCGGGATCGCCACGACCGCGCCGAGTGCGCTCCACTTGGCCATGCTCTTGCCGAGGCCGGGGGTCGCCTTGATGTCGTTCTGGACGTCGTCGAACTTCGACATGCTGTTTATCCTTGATAGATCGGGAAGCGTGCACACAGGGCCCGCACACGCGTCCGAACGTCCGCCTCGACTTCCGGGTCCCCATGCTCGCCCTTTTTCGCGAGGCCGTCCAGCACGTCGGCGACCATGTTGCCGATCTCGCGGAACTCCGCCGGGCCGAACCCACGCGTCGTACCCGCGGGCGAACCGACACGGATGCCGCTGGTCTTCACCGGAGGCAGCGGATCGTTGGGGATGCCGTTCTTGTTGCAGGTGATCCCTGCGCGCTCCAGCGCCTCGTCCGCATCGCGACCCGTGATGCCCAGCGGGGTGAGGTCGATCAGCGCGAGATGCGTGTCGGTGCCGCCCGAGACGACGTCCGAGCCGCGCTCCTTGAGCGTTGCCGCCAGCACCTTGGCGTTCTCGACGACCGCCGCGATGTAGCTCTTGAAGTCGGGCTGGAGCGCCTCGCTGAACGCGACCGCCTTCGCTGCGATCACGTGCATCAGCGGCCCACCCTGGAGCCCGGGGAACACCGCCGAGTTGATCTTCTTCGCGATCGCCTCGTCATTGGTCATGATCATGCCACCGCGCGGGCCCCGTAGCGTCTTGTGCGTGGTGGTCGTCACGACGTGCGCGTGGCCGAACGGCGTCGGGTGCAGGCCCGCTGCGACGATGCCGGCGAAATGCGCCATGTCGACCATGAAATACGCGCCGACCTTGTCCGCGATCGCGCGGAACTTGGCGAAGTCGATGACGCGTGGGTAGGCCGAGCCGCCCGC
Source organism: Sphingomonas sp. PP-CE-1A-559 (assembly GCF_004340965.1). Lineage (GTDB taxonomy): Bacteria > Pseudomonadota > Alphaproteobacteria > Sphingomonadales > Sphingomonadaceae > Sphingomonas. The sequence continues at coordinate 58,931 of NZ_SLYA01000003.1, forward strand.
GATGATCAGTTTCGGCTGATGCTCGACCGCCAGCGCCTCGACCTGATCATAGTCGATCAGGTGTGTGGTCGCATCGACGCCGTACTGAATGGCGTTGAACCACTTGCCCGACATCGCCGGCTTTGCGCCATGCGTGAGGTGGCCGCCCGCATCGAGGCTCATGCCGAGGATCGTGTCGCCCGGCTTGACCAGCGCCAGCATCACCGCGCCGTTCGCCTGCGCGCCCGAATGCGGCTGCACATTGACGAACCCGCAGCCGAAGATCTGCTTGGCGCGCTCTATCGCCAGCGTCTCGACCGTGTCAGACGGCGCACAGCCCTGGTAATAGCGCTTGCCCGGGTAGCCCTCGGCGTATTTGTTCGTGAACACCGAGCCCTGCGCCTCAAGCACAGCCTTCGAGACGATGTTCTCGCTCGCGATCAGTTCGATCTGCGTCTGCTCGCGTTCCAGTTCGGCAGCAACACCAGCGAATACGGCAGCGTCCGCATCGGCGAGAGTGCGCGTGAAAAAGCCGTCGGGCTGGACGTCGTGGAGTTCGCGGGGCTGAGTGCTCATGCGGGGACCTTTGTGGAAAGTTTGTCGACACGGAGTTGATGACGGCCGCCGGCGAAATCGGCGGACAGGAAAGCTTCGACGCACGCCTTTGCCATTTCCTCGCCGATCAGGCGGGCGCCCATCGCGATGGCGTTGGCGTCGTTGTGCATGCGCGCAAGGCTAGCCGACAGCGGTTCGGACACGAGCGCACAGCGGCAGGCGGGATTGCGGTTGGCGGCAATCGAAATGCCGATCCCGGAGCCGCACAGCGCGATACCGCGATCTGCGCTGCCATCGGCGATCGCCGACGCGAGCTTGAACCCGTAATCGGGATAATCGACGCTGGCAGTGCCTTCGGGACCAAGGTCGAGCACGTCATGGCCCGCCTCGCGCAGCCACGTGGCGAGCACCGCTTTCAACGAAACGGCGGCGTGATCGGACGCGATGGCGATGCGCACCTGGCGTATTCCTGTGACGGGAGATCGGGTGCCCAGCCCCCTACCCCCCCGAGCCGGAATTTGCCACACCTGTTCGCGGGCGCTTTCGTCAGGATGGCGCGTTAAGGTCGGGAATTACGTCGAACGAGACCGTGAAGGAGACATTCATGAAGGCCCTCACCCTGCTTGCCGCCGCCGCGCTGACCGCGTGTTCCGGCCCGGCCCCCGATACCAGCAGCGACGGCAACATGACGTCCGCCGGATCGGTCGAACGCAAGGTTGCCGCTCCCAAGCCTAAACCGGCGCCCGACTACACCGGTCGCTGGATGGGCGTCGAAGGCATGGTCCTCGACGTCGCCCCGACCGCCACCGCCGGCCACTACGCACTGACCATGCAGTGGGACCTCGACAACAAGGGCAAGTTCGACGGCATCGCGACCGGCGACACCATAGCGTTCGATCGTGGTGGCGTCCGCGAAACGCTGCGCCCGACCAACGGCGACGCGACCGGGCTCAAATACCTCGCCGGCAAAACCGACTGCCTCACCGTAAAGCCCGGCGAAGGCTATTGCCGCGACGGACTTAGCCGCTAGGTTCCCGCCCGTGACTATCGCCCATGCCAACGCCGACGCCGCCCGCGCGCACCTCTCAGAAGTGCTCCTGCGCACCGGGCAAGAGGACCGCGAAGCGTTTCGCGAACTCTATACGCTGACCAGCGCGAAGCTTTTCGGGATCACCCACCGTATCTGTGGCAACGCCCAAGCCGCGGAGGATGTGCTGCACGAGGTCTATCTCACGATCTGGAAACGCGCCGGTGCCTGGGAACCCGGCCGCGCGAGCCCGATAACCTGGTTGGCGACGATCGCGCGCAACCGCGCCATCGACTGGCAGCGCGCACAGGGCGTCCGCCGCACAAGCCCGCTCGACGATGCGCCCGACGTCGCCGATCCCGGCGAGGGTGCCGAGGCGGGGATGCTGGCGAGCGAATCCTCGCGCGAACTGATCGAGTGCCTCGACGGTCTCGAGCCGCAGCAGCGCGACGCGATCCGGACCGCATTCTTCGAGGGCATTACCTACGCCGAACTCGCGATCAAGCGCACGGTGCCGCTGGGGACTATGAAGAGCTGGGTCCGCCGCGGACTCGCCCGCCTGAAGGATTGCCTCGATGGTTGATCCGACCACCGATACCGGGGTGCCTGAGGACGTTGCCGCCGCCGAACTCGCACTCGGCCTGCTCGAAGGCGAAGAGCGCGGGGCAGCCCTGCGCCGCGTGCTCGCCGAGCCCGGTTTCGCCGCGCAGGTCGAATGGTGGCGATCGCGCTTGGCCGTCCTGTTCGACCTTTGGCCCGAACACGCCGCGCCGCCGCATCTTGCCGCCCGGATCGAAGCCAGCCTCGACGGAACGCCAGCCCCCGCGCAAACGAGCCGCTTCGCATGGCCCGCGCTCGCCGCCGTCACCAGCGCGATCGCCGCTTCGCTGTTGCTGTTCGTCATGATCCGCCCGGAGCCGACCGTGCCCGTCTCGCAACCGATCCCCGTCGCGCGGCCGACCAGCGTACTCGTCGCGATGCTCGGCGATACGAAATCGCCGGTTGCAGCAGTGTACGATCCCGCAAACGGCGCGCTCCGCGTCGCGGCCGGCCCCGGCGTTCCGGACGCCCGCGTCGCGCAGCTCTGGGTGATCGGCGGAGACGGCGTGCCGCATTCGCTTGGCCTGCTCTCCGGCCGTCCGACCTCGCTCGCACTCAAGGGCGTCGACCGCGGTCGCATAACCCCCGGCGCGACGCTGGCGATCTCGGTCGAGCCGCTCGGCGGCTCGCCGACCGGCCTGCCGACCGGCCCGGTCGTCGCCACCGGCGTGGTCGCGCGCGTCTGATGACCAAGCGACCCGCCGCGACTGGCGGCATTCCGCCAATCGCGCGCCTGCTCGGGCTGAGCGGACTCCTACCGCAACTCGCGGCGGTCGCGCTGCTGCTGAGCGGCGATCCGCAAAGCCGGTTCTCCGCGCTGGCGATCGCTTACGCCTATGCCGCGATCATCCTGAGCTTCCTCGGAGGCCTCTGGTGGGGTCTCGCCGCGCGCACCGACTCGCCACCGCGCTGGCTCTGGTTCGCGAGCGTCGCGCCGTCGCTCATCGCCTTGGCCACCGCCTGGCCCTGGATGGTCGGCCTGCGCTGGCCCGGTCCCTCGCTGGTCGTGCTCGGCATCAGCCTGATCGCCGCGCTGCTCGTCGACCGTGCGCTCGTCAAAGCCGGCATCGCGCCGCCCGGCTGGATGAAATTGCGCATGCCCTTGTCGCTCGGCCTGGGCGTTCTGACGATGCTGGCCGCGGCGCTTTAATCCCGCTCGCGAGTCGTATGGGCAGCTGGTTCGTGGTACGAATTGGGCATGAACTCATCGGCCAGAAGTCTCTGTCCCGACCGACAAGCCAAGGCGCGTTTTACGACCGCCGAGTTCTTGCGCATGGGTGAGTCCGGCGCATTCGACGGCATGAAGATCGAACTGGTCGGTGGGAAACTCGAACGGATGGACTTGCCGCTGGCGGGGCACGCCGCGCGACAAGCCAAGATCGGCATCCGTCTTTCGCGGTTGCTACCGGAGACGCGGATAACGGGTGGGGTTGGCATCGATCTCGACGACGCCACCGTAATAGGCTGCGACGTGGCCGTGTTGCGCGAACCCGTGGAAGGCAATCGCCTGCTCATCGCCGACGACCTTCTGCTCGTGATCGAGGTCGCAGAAACGTCGGTAGCTCGCGACACCACGATGAAGCGCTTCGCCTACGCGCGCGGCCGCATTCCGCACTACTGGGTAGTCGATGGCATTCGGCGCGTTGTCCATGTCTACGCCAACCCTTTGGAAGGCGATTACACGCGGTTCCATTCGGTAGGTTTCGGCGAAACGCTAGACGTGCCCGGTACTGATGGCCCGATCACGATCGACTAACCAGTGCCGCCCCGCAATGAGCGGGGCCAGCCTCAAGCCGCCTTGCGCAGGTCCAGCCGGCTCCAGATTTCCACCAGCGCATCGGTCAGCTCACGCATCATCGCCTCGGTATGCGCAGGTCCCGGCGTGAATCGCAGGCGCTCGGTACCGCGCGGCACTGTCGGATAGTTGATCGGCTGCACGTACACGCCGTATTCGGCGAGCAGCACGTCGCTGATCTTCTTCGCCTTGACCGGATCGCCGACCATCAGCGGCACGATATGCGTGTCGCCGATCATCACCGGCAGCCCGGCGTCCTTCAGCATCGCCTTCAGCATCGCCGCCGAAGCCTGCTGCCCCTCGCGCTCCACGCTCGAGCTCTTCAGATGCCGCACGCTCGCGAGCACGCCCGCGACCAGTACCGGCGACAACGACGTCGTAAAAATGAACCCAGGCGCATACGAACGGATCACGTCGACGATCGTGCGATCGGCAGCGATATAGCCCCCCATCACGCCAAACGCCTTGCCCAGCGTCCCCTCAAGGATCGTGATCCGGTGCGCGACCTCGTCCCGCTCCGAAATGCCGCCGCCGCGCGCGCCATACATCCCGACCGCGTGGACTTCGTCGCAATAGGTCAGCGCGTTGTAACGGTCGGCAAGGTCGCACACCGCCGAGATCGGCGCGATATCGCCCTCCATCGAATACACGCTCTCGAACGCGATCAGCTTCGGCGCCGCCGGATCTTCGGCCGCGAGCAGCTCTTCGAGATGCGCGAGGTCGTTGTGGCGGAATACCCGCTTCTCGCAGCCCGAATTGCGTATGCCCGCGATCATCGACGCGTGGTTCAGTTCGTCGGAAAAGATGATGCAGCCCGGCAGCACCTTCGCCAACGTTGCCAGCGTAGCCTCGTTCGAAACGTAGCCACTCGTGAACAGCAAAGCCGCTTCCTTGCCGTGCAGGTCGGCGAGTTCGCCTTCCAGATCGACATGGTAATGCGTGTTGCCGCCGATGTTGCGCGTGCCGCCCGAGCCCGCGCCGACGTCGTGCAACGCCTCTTCCATCGCCGCGATCACCTTGGGGTGCTGGCCCATCGCGAGATAATCGTTCGAGCACCACACCGTGATCGGCTTCGGACCGTTATGCCCGGCAAAGCAGCGTGCGTTCGGAAACGCGCCCTTGTTGCGGAGGATGTCGATGAACACGCGGTAGCGCCCTTCGGCATGCAATCGGTCGATCGCCTGCGTGAAAACGCGCGAATAATCGACTCGCGGACCCTTGATCGAATCCGTTGCCGGAATGCCGTCGCTAATCATGGCCTTGGGCACTACGCCTCGCTTTCACTCGTTTCCAGCGCAATACCGCTCTTACGGTGATCGCTTTCCTCATCCTGGCTGCACATTGCCACGATGCGGCCGCGACGCAAGGTGGCACATTGTCCCAGGTCAGCGCTTAAAGCTGCTCGATCCTGCCAAACCCGCGCGCCGCCAACGCCGGTCCGAGCGCGCGCTCCTCGTCGCCCAACCGGGTGAAGACGGCAACACCCTCCCCAGCTCCCGACCATGATTCGCCCTGCATGAGATGCACGATCCGCCGCGCGATCCCCGGTCCACCATCGACGAAGCGCACACCCGGAGCAGCGGCTGCAAGCTCCGCCTCCACCAGTGGAAAATGCGTGCAGGCATTGACGATCACGTCGATCGAATGGCCACCGGGTTGCGAAAACAAGCCGTCTAGCACCGCTGCATAACGTTCCGGCGCGACGACTCGGCCGTGCAATTTCGCCTCGGCCATCTCGACCAGAGCCGCCGAGCCGTAACGCAGCACCGTACAATCGCCCGCAAACTTCGCCGCCAGATCATCGACATACGCCTGCCGCACCGTTGCCTCGGTCCCCAGCACGCCGATCGTCCGCGTCTTCGAAAGCAGCGCGGCCGGCTTGATCGCCGGCACCGTCCCCACTACCGGCAGGTCGAGCGCCGCGCGCACCACCGGCAGCGCGATCGTCGAGGCCGTATTGCACGCGATCACGATCAGCCGCGGCCGATACCGCTCCGCCAACCGCCCGAGCAACACCGGCACCCGCGCCGCGATCTCCGCCTCGCTCTTGGTCCCGTAGGGAAACCCGGCCGAGTCGGCGGCGTAGACGAACGGCGCGTCGGGTAGCGCGGCACGCGCCGGCCCAACGATCGACAACCCGCCGACACCGGAATCGAAAAACAGGATGGGGCGCGTGTCCATGCGCGGTCCTTAGGCCGGATCGGCCCGTGCAAACCAGTCCCCGTCGCCCCCGCCCCGCCTCGTCATCCTGACGAAAGTCAGGACCCAGGGTAGCGAGCGTCGTCCTTCGTGGCTCTCGGTCCTGACTTTCGTCAGAATGACGGATGGTTTGGAGATCGATGCCCAACGGCGCCATTTGCCGTCAGCCCCGCGTAGCCTATAAGCCCGTCCAGAACGGGGGACATAGTTGCAGACGGAAATTCTCTGGGTCGCGCCCACGCTATCGCTCGTGCTGAGCTATCTGCTCGGCTCGATCCCGTTCGGCGTCATCCTGACTCGGCTCGGCGGCGCGGGTGATCTGCGGACGATCGGCTCAGGCAATATCGGCGCGACCAACGTCCTGCGCACCGGACGGAAGGGACTCGCCGCCGCCACGCTGCTGCTCGACATGGCCAAGGGTGCGGTCGCCGTGCTGCTGGTGGCGCACCTGTTCCCCGGCAATGCGCTGCTCGCGGCGGCCGGCGCGTTCATCGGTCATTGCTACCCCGTCTGGCTGAAGTTCAAGGGCGGCAAGGGCGTCGCCACGCTCATGGGCATCGTCGTCGCGCTCCACTGGCCGCTCGGGCTGGTCTACGCGGTCGTCTGGCTCGGCCTGCTCGCTGGCCTGCGCATCTCCTCGGTCGCCGGCATGGCCGCAGCCCTCAGCGCGCCATTTGCCGCGGCCCTGTTCGGTCGCTTCGATCTCGTTTTGCTGCTCCTCGCACTCGCGCTGATCGTCTTGTGGAAGCACCGCGAGAACGTCGATCGCCTGTTCTCGGGCACTGAGCCACGCATCGGCCGCTCCAAACGACCACCGGGTGACTGACGCCACCGTCTCAAGACTTCGGCTCATCCGCACGACCGGGATCGGACCGGTCACCTATCGCCAGCTCATCGCCCGCTTCGGCAGCGCCGACGCCGCCATCGAGGCGCTCCCCATGCTCGCCCAACGCGGCGGCGGACGCGTGCCGAAAATAGCAGACGTAGCGCTAGCCGAACGCGAAATGGCCGCCACCGCAAGGCTCGGCGCACGCTACCTCTTCGTCGACGACCCGGACTATCCCCGCTTGCTCGCCGAGATCGAGACGGCACCCCCGGCGCTCATCCTCCGCGGCGACATCGCCCATGCCAGCCGCCCCTGCATCGCGATGGTAGGCGCGCGCAACGCCTCCGCCGCCGCCTGCCGCTTCGCCCGCCAGCTTGCTCTGCAACTCGCCGAAGAAGGCACGACGATCGTCTCCGGCCTAGCCCGCGGCATCGACACCGCCGCGCATATCGGCGCCCTCGGCGCAGGTTCCAGCGGCGCCACGATCGGCGTGATCGCCAGCGGCATCGACATCGCCTACCCGCCCGACAACACCGCGTTGCAAGAGCGAATCGCCACCGAAGGTCTCCTACTCGCCGAACAGCCCCCCGGCACCGATCCCAAGGCGCGCAACTTCCCCTCGCGCAACCGCATCATCGCAGGCCTCGCGATCGGCACCGTGGTGGTCGAAGCCGTCCCCAAATCCGGCTCGCTCATCACCGCGCGCCTTGCCAACGAATCCGGCCGCGAAGTCATGGCTGTCCCCGGCAGCCCGCTCGATCCGCGCGCGCAAGGCTGCAACCTGCTCATCCGCGAAGGCGCCACGCTCGTCCAATCCGCCGCCGATATTCTCGAACAGATCCGCCCGTTCGACCCGCGCTCGGTTCGCTCGCCGATCGATGCCTACGCCGCCTCGCCCCCGGAAGACGCGACCGATACCGAGCGCCGCAGGATCACCGACCTGCTCGGCCCCGTACCGGTGACGATCGACGAACTCATCCGCCAGTCGCACCTGAGCCCGGCGGTCGTCCAAACCGTGCTGCTCGAACTCGAACTCGGCGGCCATCTGGAACGTCATGCGGGCGGTCGAGCCAGCCTGCGCTGATCGTCCTGGTTTCAGGACGCCGCCAAGGCCACGCTACCCTCAGTCTGCGATTTCGCCACCCAGGCCGCAGCCCAATCCTTTGCTTCATGCGTCTTCGCGATAGCCGCCAGCAGCAGGTCCAGTTCGTGCTGATGCGAGGCGATTAGGTTGAGGACATGAGGCTCCGGATCCGACTGGCGAAGGATGACGATGTTTTTGGCAAGGAACGAACACTTCCATTTCGCTATCGCAAGGTCATGTCGGGTCACGCTCTATCCTCCCGGTCCAGTGCGAAACATTGGCTCGCGCCTTCCAGCAACGTTCCATCATGATTACGCCGAACTGCAAGTCCTTGGCGAAACGAGGTATCTGGTTGCGGTAGCCAGGAAGCCGGACGAAAATTGTGCGCGCGACCAGATAAAGCGGTCGGTGAAAGGGATGACTGAGGACCGTCAATTGTAACGATCTCTGCGCCTGATCTGGTCGGGCGCAACGAAAGGGATTGGTCTACTGTCATCATACCGACACGGATATTGTGCCAGCAGCGCCGGCATAATCCGGGAAATACCCCGCCCCCAGGAACCCCTCTCGAAAAGCCCCCCAGAAACCCCTCTCGAAAAGCAGCGCCTGCGTCCTCATCTGCGTACTTCGCTCATACCCACCCCGGGTTGACGGCACCGCCCCTTCGTCCCCACCCTCGTACGCGTACACGTAAGGACCCCGGTTTCCCCATGCAGCTTGTCATCGTCGAATCGCCTGCCAAGGCCAAAACCATCGAGAAGTATCTGGGCAGCGATTACCGCGTCCTGGCCAGCTACGGCCATGTCCGCGACCTGCCGCCCAAGGACGGCTCGGTCGATCCCGACGACGCGTTCGCGATGACGTGGGAGAATTACGCGGACAAGTCGAAGCAGCTGAAGGCGATCACCGATCTCGCCAAGGTCGCCGACCGCCTGATCCTCGCGACCGATCCGGATCGCGAGGGTGAAGCGATCTCGTGGCACGTCCGCGAGGTGCTGCGCGCGCGGAAGGCACTGCCGAAGGAGGTCGAGCGCGTCACCTTCAACGCGATCACCAAGGCGACGGTGACCGAGGCGATGAAGAACCCGCGCGAGTTGGACGACGACCTGATCGACGCCTATCGCGCCCGCCGTGCGCTCGATTATCTCGTCGGCTTCACGCTCTCGCCGGTGCTGTGGCGCAAGCTGCCCGGCGCCAAGTCCGCCGGCCGCGTCCAGTCCGTGTCGCTCCGCCTGATCGTCCAGCGCGAGCGCGAGATCGACATCTTCAAGCCGCAGGAATACTGGTCCGTCACCGCCGAAATGGAGCATGACGGCACCGCGTTCACGTCGCGCCTGACGCAGTTCGAGGGCAACAAGCTCGACCGCCTCTCGATCGGCAACGAAGGCGATGCCCTGCGTGCCAAGCAGGCGGTGCTCGACGGCAATTTCTCGGTCCAGTCGGTCGAGACCAAGCCGGCCGGTCGCAACCCGCCGCCGCCGTTCACCACCTCGACCTTGCAGCAGGAGGCGTCGCGGAAACTCGGCTTCTCGGCCGATCACACGATGCGGATCGCGCAGGGCCTCTACGAGGACGGCACGATCACCTACATGCGTACCGACGGCGTGCAGATGGATTCGAGCGCGATCAGCGCCGCGCGTCTCGCCGTCGCGAACCGCTTCGACGCGAGCTATGTCCCCGATAAGCCCCGCCAATATCAGTCAAAGGCGAAGAACGCGCAGGAAGCGCACGAAGCGATCCGCCCCACGGATTTCGGCAAGGACAAGGCCGGCGGCGGCGATCATGCCCGCCTCTACGACCTGATCTTCAAGCGCGCGCTGGCGAGCCAGATGGCGTCCGCCCGTATGGAGCGCACGACCGTCGAGATGGCCGACGGCACCGGCCGCAACATCCTCCGCGCCACCGGCCAGGTCGTGCTCTTCCCCGGCTACCTCGCGCTGTACGAGGAAGGCTCGGACGATTCCGCCGACGAGGACGCGCGCCGTCTGCCACGGATGCGCGAAGGCGATGCGCCGGCGAAGAAGAAGGTCGACGCCGAGCAGCACTTCACCCAGCCGCCACCGCGCTTCTCCGAAGCCTCGCTGGTCAAGCGGATGGAAGAACTCGGCATCGGCCGCCCGTCCACCTACGCCTCGATCATCAAGACGCTGAAGGACCGCGCCTACGTCCGGATCGAGAAGAACCGCTTCTTCGCCGAGGAGAGCGGGCGCTTGGTGACGGCGTTCCTCGAACGCTTCTTCGAGAAATATGTCGGCTACGACTACACCGCCGAGCTGGAGGAGGAGCTCGACGACGTCTCCGGCGGCCGCGCGCAATGGCAGTCGGTGCTCGACGCGTTCTGGCGCGATTTCAAGCCGCGCACCAACGAGGTGATGGAGCAGCAGCCATCCGCGATCACCGCCGAACTCGACACCTTCCTCGCGCCGTATCTGTTCCCGGCCAAGGCAGACGGCGGCGATCCGCGTCTCTGCCCGAACTGCGGCGAGGGCCAGCTGGCGCTGCGTGGCGGCAAGTTCGGAGCGTTCATCGCCTGCTCGAACTATCCCGAGTGCAAATACACGCGTCGTTTCGCGCAGCCCGGCGGCGACGCCGAGGCGGATGCCGGCCCGTCGACTCTCGGCACGCATCCCGACACGGGTCAGCCGATCGAGCGCAAGTCGGGACGCTTCGGCCCGTATCTGCAGATCGGCGAAGGCGAAGACCGCAAGATGGCGTCGATCCCGAAGGACATTGGGGAGCTGAACCTCGAATGGGCGGTCAAGCTGCTGTCGCTCCCGCGGACGGTCGGCAACCACCCCGAGACCGGTGAACCGATCATCGCGACGATCGGCAAGTTCGGGCCCTATCTGAAGCACGAGGGCAAATACGCCCGTCTCACGACGACGGCGGACGTGTTCGAGACGGGCATGAACGCGGCAGTCGTGAAGCTTGCGGAAGCCGCGGCCGGCGGCGGACGTACCGCGCGCGGCGCTCAGGCACCGCTGAAGATACTCGGCAACCATCCGCGCACCGAGGCCGAGATCAAGCTGATGGAAGGCCGCTACGGCGCGTACGTCACCGACGGCACGACCAACGCGACGCTGCCCAAGTCGATCGAAAAGGACCAGCTGACGCTGGAGGAAGCAGCGTCGCTGATCGACGCACGCGCCGCCGCGGCGCCGGCAACGAAGAAGAAGACAGCGCCCGCCAAGAAGCCGGCGGCGAAGAAGGCGCCGGCCAAGGACGCAGCCGAGGCGAAAGCTCCAGCGAAGAAGGCGGCGGTTAAAAAGGCCCCCGCCAAGAAATCCGCCCCAAAGAAAAAAGCGGAAGCCTAATTCCCCTCCCGCTCGCGGGAGGGGCTAGGGGAGGGAGCGAAATACCCCACGAACGCGACGTTCGCGGTGGTCCCCTCCCCCGCCCCCTCCCGCAAGCGGAAGGGGAGTTTTTTAGCTTACGCCGCCCGCCGCTGCGTCAACTGCATCCAATCCCGCGCCGCACGCTGCGCCACAGAAATTTCCCGCGCAGTCATGTCCTCGGCGATCTCAGCCCGACATTCCTGCGCCGCGATGTTCCCCGACACCGCAGCCAGATTGAACCACTTATGCGCCTCGATCAGGTCAAGGACGACACCCGACGTCCCCGTCGAATACACCATCCCGAGTTCGTAACACGCCCGGTCGTCGCCGCGCGCGGCATCCGCCAGACGGCGTTCGATTCCGATATTCGCGTTCTTGAAACTGCTGCCCATGGTCTTGCCCCCAATGTTCGTGAGGACAGAGTGCCGTGATTCGGGCTACGAAATGGTTAATGGGTTAACGCCCATTTTTTACAACGCGCCTGGCGCATCGATGGCGATGTTATCGATCAGCCGCGTCGCGCCCATCCGTGCCGCCGCCAGCAACCGCCGTGGACGATCCGCCGCCGGGTTCTCCGCCAGCGTCTCGGCGTCCGCCAGCGCGACGTAATCGATCGTGAACCCCGCCCCGACCAACGTCGTCCGCGCATCGTCCAGCACAGACTCGACGTCCTCACCCTTCGCAATCGCCCGCGCCGCCACGCCGAGAGCACGCGGGAGGGCCACCGCCTGCTTGCGCTGCTCGTCGTCGAGATAGATGTTGCGCGACGACATCGCCAAACCGTCGTCGTCGCGCTGCGTCGGCACCCCGACGATATCGATCGCGAAGTCGAGATCGGCGACGAACCGCCGGACAACGGCGAGCTGCTGGTAATCCTTCTCGCCGAAATAGGCCGCATCGGGCCCGACCTGGTTGAACAGCTTCGACACGACCGTAGCGACGCCATCGAAATGGCCAGGCCGCGAGGCGCCGTCGAAGCCGTCGCTGACGCCCGAGACGCGCACCGACGTCGCGAACCCGTCGGGATACATCGTCTCGACAGAGGGCAGCCAAAGCAGGTCGCACCCGGCCTCGTTCAGCATCCGGATATCGGCCATCTCGCGCCGCGGATAGCGGGATAGATCCTCGTTCGGACCGAACTGCGTCGGGTTGACGAAGATCGACGCGACCACCTTGGTCCCCGGCCGCTTCGCCGCCTCGATCAGCGCGACATGGCCGGCGTGGAGCGCGCCCATCGTCGGGACGAGCGCGACGCGCTGGCCGCCCGCACGGAAGGCGGCGACGCTTTCGCGCAACGCATTAAGGTCCCGGACGGTGTCCACGTGAAACTCCTACTCGATAAGTGCGGTCGCGGCTTCTATGAAGGGTGACTGTTACGATCAATAAGGAAACGCGCGTTGGCCACGGGCCCCGAACAGACCCCCGCTTCTACGCACGTCGCCCCGTCGGCCTCGACGCACGTGATCGTGTTCGCCAACGAGAAGGGCGGCACCGGCAAGTCGACGACCGCGGTGCACGTCGCGATCGCGCTCGCCGCGAAGGGTGCGCGCGTCGCGTGTCTCGATCTGGATCACCGCCAGCGCACCGTCGGCCGCTATCTCGACAACCGCGCCGAGACGATGAAGCGCAATGGTTCGGTGCTGCCGATGCCGCTCCACGCGACGCTGTCGGAGCAGAGCGAAGACCAGTTCGAGGACCTCTGGCACTCGCTGTGCCAAGGCTCGGACTTCCTAGTCGTCGACACACCCGGCCGCGACGATCCGTTCGCCCGCACCGCCGCGGCGCTCGCGAACACCTTGGTCACGCCGATGAACGACAGCTTCGTCGACTTCGACCTGATCGGTCAGGTCGATCCAGAAACCTATCAGGTGACGCGCCCAAGCTTCTATTCCGAACTGATCTGGGACGCACGGAAACAGCGCGCGCGCGCCGATGGCACGACGATCGACTGGGTCGTCCTGCGCAACCGCCTCCAGCATATCGAGGCGCGCAACATGCGCCGCGTGTCGGACGCGCTCGCGCAACTCGCCAAGCGCGTCGGCTTCCGGATCATCCCGGGGCTCGGCGAGCGCGTGATCTACCGCGAGATGTTCCCCGCCGGCCTGACGATGATTGATTCGAAGGCGTTCGGCAGCATGGGCCTGGCGCATGTCGCCGCGCGCCAGGAACTGCGCGAGATGATGGCCGCGTTGCAGCTGCCCGACGTGGTCGAGCAGGTTCCGGGCGTCGCTGCGTGAAGTGGATCGTCGCCGCCATCTTCATCTGGCTGGCATGGCATTACCTCCGCCCGAAACCAAAACAGCGCGTGGTCACGGATGAAGCGGAGGCCCGCTCGATCCTCGGCATCGACAGCAACGCGGATGCCGACACGATCCGCAGCGCCCACCGCCGCCTGATCGCCTCGGTCCACCCCGACCGCGGCGGGTCGACCGACCTGACCCGCCGGGTAAACGCCGCACGCGACCTGCTGCTGAAGCGCCCTCGGTAAACCGTTCTCCTGCGGACGCAGGAGTCCAGGGTTACGAACGCTATCGCTCTTGGCTCCTGGCCCCCCGCTTTCGCGGGGGAACCGCAGCCTAAAAATCGAAACGAGACCAGCGAGAGGCCCATGACCCACCAGTTCGACCCGACCTCGCTCCGCGAATACGACATCCGCGGGATCGTCGGCAAAGCGCTCGGCCCCGCCGATGCCACCGCGATCGGTCGAGGCTTCGCCACCCGCATCCGCGCCGCCGGCGGCCACCGCGTCGCGGTCGGCTATGACGGCCGCAACTCCTCGCCAGACCTCGAAGCCGCGCTCGTATCCGGCCTCGTCGCGGGCGGCGTCGACGTCGTCCGCATCGGCCTCAGCACCTCGCCGATGCTCTATTACGCCGAAGCGACGCTAGAGGTGGACGGCGGCATCCAGGTAACCGGCAGCCATAATCCCCCCGAGTATAACGGCTTCAAGATGGTGCACGCCCACGCGCCATTTTTCGGCGACGACATCCAGGACTTGGCCGCGCTCGCGGCGTCGGGCGCCTGGAGCGAAGGCGCGGGCGAAGTCACGACCGCGGACGTGCTCGACGCCTATGTCGGGCGGCTGATGGCGGGCTATGCGGGCGGAGCGTACCGGATCGGTTGGGACACGGGAAACGGCGCCGCCGGCCCGGTGATCGAGAAGCTCGTGAAGCTCCTGCCGGGTGAGCATCATGTGATCTTCGCCGAAGTCGACGGCAATTTCCCCAACCATCATCCCGATCCTACCGAAGAGTCGAACCTCGCCGATTTGAAACGCCTGGTCGCGGAGAAGAAGCTCGATTTCGGACTGGCCTTCGATGGCGACGGCGACCGGATCGGTGCGGTCGACGGGTTAGGCCGAGTGATCTGGGGCGATCAGATCCTCTCCATTCTGGTCGAACCTGCGCTGCGCGAACACCCCGGCGCGCCGATCGTCGCCGACGTTAAGTCTTCGCAGGCGTTGTTCGACCGAATCGCGGAACTGGGCGGCGAGCCGGTGATGGCCGCCACAGGCCACAGCCTGATGAAGACCGCGATGACCCGCACCGGCGCACCGATCGGCGGCGAGTTGAGCGGACACCTGTTCTTCGCGGGCGAATATTACGGGTTCGACGATGCGCACTACGCGGCAGTGCGGCTGATCCGCGCGGTGCATCTGTCGGGGCGTTCGCTGACCGAGTTGCGAAATGCGATGCCGGCGCTGGTGGCGACGCCCGACCTGCGCTTCCCGGTCGAGGACGCGCGGAAGTTCGCGGTGGTGGGCGAGGTGATCGCGCGGTTGAAGTCGGAGGGCACGGAGATGGACCTGACCGATGGCGCGCGGGTGACCACCGCCGATGGGTGGTGGCTGCTGCGAGCCTCGAACACGCAGGCGATGCTGACGGTCCGCGCGGAAGCGAAGGACCAGGCGGCGCTTGATACGCTTCTGGCAGAGGTCGATGCACAACTCGCGGCAAGCGGTGTTGTGAGATCGGTAGCGTAACACGACCACCACCCCGGCGAAGGCCGGGGCCCAGTTGGAAAGGTGGATGTAATGAAGCGCTCCGCTCCGTTAGCAACGTCCCCCAATTGGGCCCCGGCCTCCGCCGGGGTGGTGCTGATGGAGAGGGCGCTCCAAGAATTAGCCTAGCACCTCGCGGCGAGCAGTGCAGTGCCCCACTCCCCGTCATTCCCGCGGAGGCGGGAACCCACACTGGCTAGCCTTCCAAGGGATCGCAACCGTTCGGAGACTATGGATCCCCGCCTTCGCGGATGACGGTGGTGGTTGGACGGCAGCCACACATGATTGACACGCCATCACCCCAGCCTACCGTCCCACCACCACCCCAAGGAGTCCCCACGTGGAGCGCCCAGTCGACGAATTCCGCTCCAGCACGCGCCGCTGGCTGCTCGGCAGCTTTGCCGGTTGGGGCACCCTGCTCACTTGCCTCGCCGGCGTGGGCTTCGTCATCATCGGCGTCCGCTGGCTGAAAAACCGCAGCGCCAGCTACGAGATCACCGACCAGCGCCTGATCATCAAGCGCGGCATCCTGTTCAAGACGATCGACGAGATCGAGCTCTACCGGATCAAGGACGTCCGCCTCGGCTACTCCCTGCTCAACCAGATGACCGACATCGGCACGATCATCCTCACCTCCAGCGACCGCACCACCAGCGGCGGCGAGTTCACGCTCCGCGATATCCCGATGGCACGCGACCGTCGCGAAGGTCTCCGGAAACTGGTCGACCGCGCCCGCCAGCGCCGCGGCGTCCGCGAACTCGACGTGGAAGACTCATACGCGCTGGATTAACCGCGCTTTTGTCCCCACATGGCGGGCATGGCGCCCCCCTACCCCAAGCCCAAACCGCAACCCCAGATGATCCGGGTCGTCGACCTCGAGACCACCGGTTCGGCCCCGCCTGCGCACGGCGTGTGCGAGATCGGCTGGCAGGACGTCGCGCTCGGCGAGGACGGACGCTGGGAGATCTACGGCGAAGGCGGCAGCCTGCTCGTCAATCCCGGCCGACTGATCCCGCCGGTGACTCAGGCGATCCACCACATCCTCGACGAGCATGTCGCCGACGCGCCGTACTGGCATGACTGTGCGCGCCAGGTGCTCGACCCGTGGCCGCGTCGCTTGGCGCTCGCCGCGCATCGCGCCGATTTCGAACAGAAATTCTGCACCCCCGCGCTGACCCGCGATGCCGAGTGGATCTGCACGTGGAAATGCGCGCTGCGACTCTGGCCCGACTCGCCGAGTTTCTCCAATCAGGTGCTGCGCTACTGGCGCAAGCCGCACGGCATGGAGCACGAGCGCGGCCTGCCTGCCCACCGCGCATTCCCCGACGCATACGTCACCGCGTTCCACTTGCGCGACATGCTGAACGAGGCGAGCCTTGCGCAGCTGCTCGAATGGTCGCGTGATCCGGGGCTCATCCCCCGTGTCCGCTATGGACCGGATCGCGGCAAGGAATGGTCCGAGCTCGATCACGAGACGCTGATGGCGTTCATGACCGATCGCGATCCCGACATCCGCTTCACCGCCAACCACGAGATGGACCGGCGCAGCGGCGGCGGCCGCGTCGGCAAGGCCAGTGCGCAGGACCTGCTGCTCTAAATCAATATCGTTGCGCTTGCGGACGCGGCAGTATCGCTGGCGTAACGACATCCGCCAGCCTACACCGCCCGTCCTATGGTGCGCGTACGCTTGAAACTGCCCTCTTCGGAAGGGCGAGTCGCACGTTGGCTGGTCGCGTTCATGACGCTCGGCTTCATCGCGCTGGCCGCTGCGGCGATCGCGATCGGCTGGATCACGGTCCGCAACCGCACCTATACCGCCGAGATCCTCCATACGCAGGACGTCCGCCAGGCGATCGCCACGCTCCAGATCCAGATGGAGCAATCCGAGACGGCGCGGCGCGGCTATATCCTGGCCGGCAAACCGCTGTTCGCCACCGCCTATGCCCGGAGCGCGGGCAACCTCGTCCCGTCGATCCGCAAGCTGCGCCACCTGACCCGCGACAACCCTCGGCAGGGTGCCCGCCTCGACCTGATCGAGCCGCGCTTCGTCCAGTTGCGCGCGCTCCGGACGCAATCGATGACCCTGGTCGCGTCGGGCCGGATCGCCGAGGCTCAGCGCCGGTTCGCGGTCGATGCCAGCGTGCCGTTGATGCGTGGCATCCGCTACCGCACCCAGGCGATGGCCGCCGACGAAGTCCGCCTGCTCGCGATCCGCACCGAGCGGCAGGAACGCACCAGCGCGCTGTTCCTCTCGGTCGCCGGGCTCGCCGCGGCGCTGCTGCTGGTCGTCGCGATCCTCGCGGTCCTACTGATCCGCCGCTACACCGCCGACCTCGCCGCGTCGCGCGACAGCCTGCGCACCCTCAACGAGACGCTCGAGGAACAGGTCGCCGAACGCACCGCAGACCTCAGCCGCGCGAACGAGGAGATCCAGCGCTTCGCCTATATCGTCAGCCACGATCTGCGCTCGCCGCTCGTCAACGTGATGGGCTTCACCGCCGAACTCGCCGCCGCCGCGGTGCCGCTTGCCGAGCTGGTCGACCGTGCCGAAGCCGAGGCACCGCACATCCTCATAGAAGACGCGCGACTGGCGGCGCGCGAGGACCTGCCCGAGGCGATCGGCTTCATCCGCACTTCGACGCAGAAGATGGACCGGCTGATCAACGCCATCCTCAAGCTCGCGCGCGAAGGCCGCCGGACGATCGCGCCCGAGCATATCGACCCTGCGCAACTGGTCGACACGATCGTCGGCGCGATGCAGCACATCGTCGACGATCGCGGCGCCGTGGTGCGCATCGAGCGGCCGATGCCGGGAATCGTCACCGATCGCCTCGCGCTCGAGCAGATCCTGTCGAACCTGATCGAGAACGCGACCAAATACCTGAAGCCCGGCCGCCCCGGCGAGATCACGGTCAAGGGCCATACCGAACGCGGCCGCGTCATCCTGTCGGTGGTCGACAACGGCCGCGGCATTGATCCGCGCGATCACCAGCGCGTGTTCGACCTGTTCCGCCGCTCGGGCGCGCAGGACCAGCCGGGCGAAGGCATCGGACTCGCGCATGTCCGCGCGCTCGCCTATCGTCTGAGCGGCACGATCGACGTACAGTCGACGCTCGGCGACGGCGCGACCTTCCGGCTCAACCTGCCGACCCACATGACCATCCAGGACGCAGCATGAACGATCACAAGACCGTCGGTATCGTGATGATCGAGGATGACGAGGGCCATGCCCGCCTCATCGAAAAGAACATCCGCCGCGCGGGTATCCTGAACGATATCCGCCACTTCACCGACGGCACCACCGCGCTCGACTTCCTGTTCAACGCCGCCGACGGCCCAGCAAAGAGCGGCCCGGCGATGATCCTGCTCGACTTGAACCTGCCCGACATGAGCGGGACGGACATCCTCGCGCGGATCAAGGCGGAGGGCAGCCCGCTCAAGCGCACGCCGGTCGTCGTGCTCACCACCACCGACGACAAGGTCGAGATCGAGCGCTGCTACGATCTCGGCTGCAACGTCTACATCACCAAGCCGGTGAACTATGAGAGTTTCGCACAGGCGATCCGCCAGCTCGGGCTGTTCCTGTCGGTGATCCAGGTCCCCGAAGCCGAGTGAGCGAAACGCGCGTCCTCTACATCGACGACGACGCCGGGATCCGGCGGCTGGCGGCGCGTGCGCTCGAACGCCGCGGCTACCGGATGACCGTTGCCGAGACGGGGGCCGAGGGCGTCGTCAAAGCCGCCGCGGAACGCTTCGACCTAATTGCGGTCGATCATTACATGCCTGGCATGGACGGTCTCGAAACATTGGAAGCGCTCCGCCGCCTGCCCGATCCGCCCCCCGTCGTGTACGTCACCGGTTCCGAGGAAGGCCGCATCGCGGTCGCCGCGCTGAAGGCCGGTGCCGCCGATTACGTCGTGAAGACCGTCGGCGAGGACTTCTTCGACCTGCTCGCCGCCTCGTTCGAACAGGTGCGCGCGCGCGCCCTGCTCGAACAGGAGAAGGCGTCCGCCGAGGCCGATCTCCGCGCCAGCAACGCGCGGCTCGAGGCGCTGCTCGGCGAGGTTAACCACCGCGTCGCCAACTCGCTGCAACTCGTCTCGGCGATGGTCCGCCTCCAGGCGACCGCGCTGACCGACCCTTCCGCGCGAGAGGCATTGGAAGATACGCAGCGCCGCATCCAGGCGATCGCGCAGGTCCACCGCCGGCTCTACACCAGCAACGACGTCGAGAGCGTCGACATGCAGGAATATCTCGGCGCACTGGTCGACGAACTCGCCGAGACCTGGTCGACCGAGGCGCTCCCCCGCGCGCTCAGCCTCGCCGCCGAACCGATCCGCCTGCCCACCGACCGCGCGGTTTCGCTGGGCGTGATCGTCACCGAACTCGTCACCAACGCCTGCAAATACGCCTACCCCAACAGCGGCGGCGAAGTTCGCGTGGCGCTGCGCCGGATCGACGACGACGTCTTCCTGCTCGCGGTCGAAGACGATGGCTGCGGCATCCCCGAGGACGCCGTCCCGCGCGGCACGGGCCTCGGCACGAAGCTCATCCGCGCGATGGCGCAGAGCCTGCAGTCGATCGTCGAATACGACCCGACCCACACCGGCGTCCGCGCCACCCTGCGCGCCGCGGTGCGCTGACCCATCGTCCGTCATCCTGACGAAAGTCAGGATCCAGAGCCAGGAAGGTTGTCGCTCTTTACCCTGGATCCTGACTTTCGTCAGGATGACGAAGTTCTAGATCGCGCGCACCGCCGCCAGGATCATCCGCCCGGTCAACCGCGCCGTCTCATCCTCCGACAACCGCGGCCGCGACAGGGTACGGTGGCCCAGCCCGAACATGAACGCGAGGATCAGTTCCTCCGCGCCTTCCAGTTCGTTCTCCTGCAAGTCCGGATTGGCGACGCAGGCGAGTTCGCGGATCATCCGGCGAAAATCGCGGCACAGGTCGGCGATCGTGTCGGCGACGTCCGCGTTGCGATGCGCCTCCGCCATGATCTCGAACGACAGTGCCTCGTCACCCTTCGACAAGGCACGCCGCGCCAGTTCGACGAACCCTTCCTCGATCGAGAACCGTTCCGATTTGACCGAGTCGTTCATCGTCTGCAGCTCGCCCATCTTGGCCGCTGCATCCTCCATCACGATCGCCTGGATCACCGCGTTCTTGCCGGTGAACAGGCGATAGATCTGGCCGACGGAAACGCCCGCCGCCACGGCCAGTTCGGACATCGGGGTTTGATGAAACCCTTGTGTCGCAAACAGATGACGGGCCGACGAGACGATACGCTCCCGACTTCCCATTTCATGCTGCACTGCACTCAAAACCATGTTCCCGACGCGTTTTTAGGTTGACCGGCCGCTCGCACAATCCTAGCGGGCAAGCAAGCGGAATGAACGTTCATTCCGGTGAACCTAATCTGCACGGACGTCGGGATGCTTAACATGCAGCAATTGAACCTCAAGGGATCGGTGGCGCTCTTCGCGCTCGCCCTGCTGTCGGCTTGCGGCAAGGAGCAGGCTCCGCCGCCTCCGCCCACACCGACCGTCGGCGTCGTCACGGTCGGCGAGGAAGCGGTCGTCCTCACCTCCGAACTTCCCGGCCGTATCGCCGCGGTAGAGACCTCGGAGGTCCGTCCGCAGGTCAGCGGCGTGGTCCGCGATCGCCTGTTCACCGAGGGTGCGATGGTCAGCAAGGGGCAGGTCCTCTACGCGATCGAGGACGCCCCCTATCGCGCGGCGCTCGCCAGCGCGCAGGGCCAGCTCGGCGCGGCCCAGTCGCAGATCAACGCGACCCGCCTCCAAGCGCAGCGCTACGGCCAGCTCGTGCAGCTGAACGCAGTCAGCAAGCAGGAAGCGGACAACGCAAATGCCTCCGCACAACAGGCTCGCGCCAATGTTGCAGCGCAGCAGGCAGCGGTCCAGTCGGCGCGCGTCAACCTGGGCTTCACGCGGATCAAGGCACCGATCTCCGGTCGCATCGGCCGGTCGCTCGTGACCGTCGGCGCGCTGGTCCAGACCGGCCAGACCGATCCGCTCGCGACGATCCAGCGCACCAACACCGTGTATGTCGACGTCGTCCAGTCGGCGGCGCAGCTGCTCGATCTCAAGCAGGCGATGGCGGGCGGCGGCGTGACTCGCGGCGACGGCAGCGCGCGCGTCCAACTGATCCTCCCGAACGGCAGCACTTATCCGATCGAGGGTCGCCTGCAATTCTCCGAAGTCACGGTCGACCAGACCACCGGCGCGGTGACGCTGCGCGCGAGCTTCCCGAACCCCAACGGCCTGTTGCTGCCCGGCATGTACGTCCGTGCGAAGCTCGTCGAGGGCACGCGTCGCCAGGCGATCATGGCGCCGACCGCCGGCATCACGCGCGATCCGCGCGGCGGCGCGACCGCTCTGGTCGTCAACGCGCAGAACAAGGTCGAGCAGCGTAATGTCACCACCGACCGCGTGATCGGCGACAAGTGGATCGTCACCAGCGGCCTGAAGCCCGGCGACAAGCTGATCGTCGAGGGCCTGCTCAACCTGCGCCCAGGTTCGACCGTCAAGCCAGCGGCTCCGCAGCAGGTCGCCAAGCCCGCTGGCGGGCCCGGCGCTGCACCTGGAGGCGGCGACGCTTCCGGTGCGACCAGCAACAGTTCCGCGCAGGCCGGGAAGTAACCGCCCATGTCACGCTATTTCATCGATCGACCCATCTTCGCGTGGGTCATCGCCATCATCCTGATGCTGGCCGGTATCCTCGCGATCCGGTCGCTGCCGATCGCCCAGTTCCCTGAGATCGCCGCCCCCAAGGTGACGGTCGCGACGTCCTATCCGGGCGCCGACGCACAGACGCTCGAGAACACGACGACGCAGATCATCGAGCAGCAGATGAAGGGGATCGACAACCTTCGCTATTTCGCCTCGACCTCGGACGGCTCGGGCAACCTCGCGATCACGCTCACCTTCGAGCAGGGCACCGATCCCGACATCGCGCAGGTCCAGGTGCAGAACAAGCTGCAACAGGCGACGCCGCTCCTGCCGCAGGAAGTGCAGCAGGCCGGCCTTCGTGTGACCAAGGCGACCGCCAACTTCCTGCTCATCATCGCCGCCTATTCGGAAAACGGCGACCACGACCAGGTCGATCTCGGCGACATGATCGCCTCGAAGCTCCAGGATCCGCTCAGCCGCATCAAGGGCGTCGGCGACACGCAGGTGTTCGGCGCGCAATATTCGATGCGGATCTGGGTCGACCCCTTCAAGATGTCGAACCTCGGCGTCACCGTCACCGACATCACCTCCGCACTGACCGCGCAGAACGCACAGGTCTCGGCGGGGCAAGTGGGCAGTCTGCCCGCGGTGAAAGGCCAGTCGCTCAACGCCACCGTGACCGCACAGTCGCGCCTCCAGACGCCGGAACAGTTCCGCGCAATCATCGTCCGCTCGGCGACCAGCGGCGCGACCGTGCGCCTGTCGGACGTCGCCCGCGTCGAGATGGGCTCGGAGAACTACAGCTTCCAGGCGCGCTATAACGGCAAGCAGGCGGCAGGCTTCGGCGTGAAGCTGGCACCGGGTGCGAACGCGCTCGATACCGTCAAGCTGGTCAAGGCCGAGGTGAACCGGATCGCCAAGCAGTTCCCGCCCGACGTCAAGGTCGCGTTCCCGATCGACAATTCGACGTTCGTGCGGCTGTCGGTCGAGCAGGTCATCCACACGCTGATCGAGGCGATCGTCCTCGTCTTCCTCGTGATGTTCCTGTTCCTCCAGAATTTCCGCGCCACGCTGATCCCGACGATCGCGGTCCCGGTCGTGTTGCTCGGCTCGCTCGCCGTGCTCCAGGTCGCGGGGTTCACGATCAACACGCTGACGTTGTTCGGCATGGTGCTGGCGATCGGGTTGCTCGTGGATGACGCGATCGTCGTCGTCGAGAACGTCGAGCGACTGATCCAGGAGGAAGGGCTCAGCCCGAAGGAAGCCGCCAAGAAGTCGATGGACGAGATCAGCGGCGCGCTGGTCGGCATCGGCCTGGTGCTGTCGGCGGTGTTCCTGCCGATGGCGTTCTTCAGCGGCTCGACCGGCGTGATCTTCCGCCAGTTCTCGATCACCATCGTGTCGTCGATGGCGCTCTCGGTGCTGGTCGCGTTGATCCTGACGCCCGCGCTCTGCGCGACGATCCTGAAGCCCGCGAAGGAAGGGCATGGCGAGAAGAAGGGCTTCTTCGGCTGGTTCAACCGCACCTTCGACAAGGGCGTCGGCAAGTACGGCAACGGCCTGCGCCGCGTCGAGAAGGGCTGGGTCCGCACGATGCTGGTCTATGCCGTGATCGTCGTCGCGATGGCCTTCATCTTCGTGCGCCTGCCGTCGGGCTTCCTCCCCGAGGAAGATCAGGGCGTGATGTTCGCGCAGGTCTCGATGCCGTCCGGTACGCCGATGGAGGAGACCGCCCGGACGATGGACAAGGTCCGCGATCACTTCATGATCGACGAGAAGGCCAACACCGCGGGCATCTTCACGATCAGCGGCTTCGGCTTCGTCGGCCAGGGCCAGAATGTCGGCATCGCCTTCATCCAGCTCAAGCCGTGGGAAGATCGTAGCGGCAAGGAAAACAGCGTCGCCGCGGTCGCGGCCCGTGCCAACCAGGCACTTGCGGGGATCCGTGCCGGCATGGTGATCGGCTTCGTGCCGCCCGCCGTGCAGGAACTCGGCAACGCCAACGGCTTCGACTTCATGCTGAAGGACAATGCCGGCGTCGGTCACGAGAAACTGCTCGAGGCGCGCAACATGCTGCTCGGCATGGCCAGCCAGGACAAGCGGCTGATGCAGGTCCGCCCGAACGGCCTGGAGGATGCGCCACAGCTGAAACTGAACGTCGACCAGGCGCAGGCAGGGGCACTCGGCCTCAGCCAGCAGGACATCAACACCACCGTCAGCACCGCGTTCGGTGGCGCGTACATCAACGACTTCATCGACCGCGGTCGCGTGAAGAAGGTGTTCGTGCAGGCCGACGCGCCGTTCCGCACGACGCCCGCCGATCTCGGCAACTTCTACGTCCGCGGCACGACCAGCAACGCGATGGCGCCGTTCTCGTCCTTCTCGACGACGAGCTGGAACTACGGGCCATCGCGACTCGAACGGTACAACGGCGTAGCGTCGTTCGAGATCATGGGTTCGCCGGCGCCGGGCGTCAGCAGCGGCACCGCGATCAAGGCGATGGAGGAGATGGCGGCCAAGCTGCCCCCCGGCATCGGCTATGAATGGACCGGCCTCAGCTACGAGGAAAACCTGTCGGGCGGCCAGTCGACCACGGTCTATGCGCTGTCGCTGCTGATCGTGTTCCTATGCCTGGCCGCACTGTACGAGAGCTGGTCGATCCCGATCGCCGTCCTGCTGGTGGTGCCGCTCGGCGTCCTCGGCGCGGTCGGTGCGGCAATGATCTTCGGGCTGAACAACGACATCTACCTTCAGGTCGGGCTGATCACGACGATCGGCGTGGCGGCGAAGAACGCGATCCTGATCGTCGAGTTCGCCGAGGAGAAGATGGGCGACGGGATGAACGCGGCCGATGCCGCGGTCGAGGCGGCCAAGCTTCGCCTGCGCCCGATCCTGATGACGTCGTTCGCGTTCATCTTCGGCGTGTTGCCGCTCGCATTGTCGAGCGGTGCCGGCGCCGGTGGCCAGAACGCGATCGGCTGGGCGGTGGTCGGCGGCATGCTGTCCGCGACCGTCCTAGCGATCTTCTTCGTGCCGCTGTTCTTCCTGCTCGTGAAGCGCGTCTTCAAGCAGGACAAGGCCGGCTCGGGGCAGGACCGCGACCAGGTGCCTGACCACGACGGCAACCGTGACGACAACCGTGACGGCGGCCATCCGCCCCACGACCAGCGGCCGCAGGAGGCCTGATCCAGATGTTCTCGACCAAGATCTCCAGCCGCACCGCGCTCACGTTCGCCGCCGGGCTCACGCTCGCCGGGTGCAACCTCGCCCCCAAATACGTCCGCCCGGAGCTTCCCGTGGCACCGAGCGGACCGACCGGGCCAGCCTATTCAGCCGGCAACGCCGCGAACGCGATCGTGCCGGCGGACACCGCATGGGAGGCGTTCTTTACCGACGACCGTCTGCGCGGCGTGATCCGCCTCGCGCTCGACAATAACCGCGACGTCCGCATCGCGGTCGCCAACGTCGCACAGGCGCGCGCGCAATACCGCGTCCAGCGCGCGGACCTGTTCCCGACGATCGGCGCGACCGGCAGCGCGACCTACCAGAAGTCGCCGTTCGGTGCGGTTGGTGGCGGCGTAGGCGGTGTCGGCGGCGGCACGGGCGGCGGCACTGGTGGTGGCACGGGCGGCGTCGGTGGCGGTACCGGAACGGGTGGCGGCACCGGTGGTGGTACCGGCGGTGCGGGCACTGCCGTCACCGGCAGCGGGCGCGCCGACATCTATTCGGCCAATGTCGGTATCTCGGCATGGGAAATCGATCTCTTCGGTCGCATCCGCAACCTGACCCAGGCGCAGCAGGAAGCGTATTTCGCGGCGGAGGAAAACCGCAACGCAGCCCAGGTGTCGCTCATCTCGGAGACCGCGACCGCGTGGCTGACGATGGCCGCCGACCAGGACCGACTGAAGATCGCGCAGGATACCGAGCGTGCGTTCGGCCAGACGCTGAAGCTCACACAGGATCGCTTCCGGATCGGCATCGCGTCCGAACTCGAAGTGCGTCAGGCGCGCACCACCTATGATCAGGCGCGCTCGGACATTGCCGACGCGACCACGCTGATCGCGCAGGACCAGAACGCGCTGAACCTGCTCGCCGGGACGACCGTGACGCAGGACCTGCTGCCTGCACGGATGCCGGACAAGACGCCGACGCTGGAGAATCTGCCTGCCAACCTGTCGTCGGAGGTGCTGTTGCGCCGTCCGGACGTGGCCGCGGCCGAGCACAATTTGATCGCCGCCAACGCGAACATCGGCGCGGCGCGCGCAGCGTTCTTCCCGAACATTTCGCTGACCGCGGCGTTCGGTACGCTCAGCCTCGGCCTGTCGAACCTGTTCGGCAGCGGCAGCCAGCAATGGTCGGTCGCGCCGTCGATCACGCAGCCGATCTTCGATTTCGGCCGCAACAAGGGCAATCTGCAATACGCCAAGGCAACGCGCGACGCGATGCTGGCCACGTATGAACGGAGCATCCAGACCGGCTTCCGCGAGGTCGCAGACGCGCTGGCACGCCGCGGCACGATCAACAGCCAGCTCGAGGCACAGACGTCGCTGCGTGACAACGCGGCCGGCGCGTACAACCTATCGCAGCTCCGCTTCCGCGCCGGTATCGACCCGTTCCTCAACACGCTCGATTCGCAGCGTGCGCTCTACACCGCGCAACAAAGCCTGCTCGCCACCCGCCTCGTCCGCGACAGCAACGCGGTCGAGCTCTACCGCTCGCTCGGCGGTGGCCTGAAGTAAGGCCTGCTTCCAACAACATGACCTGCCCCCCTCCCTGGAAGGGAGGGGCTGGGGGTGGGTAGGCCTGCTAGTGTCGCGACGTCTGGACAGATCGAAACCGACCCACCCCGAACCCCTCCCTTTCAGGGAGGGGCCGGAAGGTCCTAGTTCGCCGGCTCGGACAACGGCGCGAACCGCGCGACCTGTCGCCCGACCAGCCGCAACTGCTCGAGCACCGCAGGATCGCTCGCCCCGCCCTCATCGTCGAACTTCGTCACCTGCGTATTGATCGCGGCGGCAAACGGCGTCGGCCACCCCCGCAACGCATGGACGATCGAGCGCAACGCCGCGATCGTGCTCCCCGTCGCCTGCCAACCATACGCCGTGGCGATCAGCCCGACCGGCATGTCCGCCAGATACGGGCGTTCGTCGCGCGACGTCTCCTCCAGCAGGTCGAGCGCGTTCTTGACCACGCCCGAGATGCTGCCGTGATAGCCCGGGCTTGCGATGATCACCGCCGATGCACCACGTACGGCTTCCACGAACGCCTGCTCATCCGCTGTCCGCGTGGTCGCCTTCGGATCGTACAGCGGCAGCCGCGCCATGTCGGCACCGCCGAACATCTGCGTGCGATACCCCTGCTTCTCGACCGCATCGAGCGCGATCCGCAACGCGCGCTCGGTCGACGAGACGCCGCCGATCGTGCCGCCGATGCCGACGACCAGCGGCAGAACGGCGGGAAGAGTGTCAGAAGCGGCCACGGTTTTATCCTGTTCGAACGTCATGCGATGCTCTTTCCCGTTTCGTCGCGCGATGACAACAGCTTCGGTCGGTTCTCGTCACGCGGACGTCGTGCCGCTGTCGCTAAGCCCCTGTACACGTTAAGCATGCGCAGGAACGGACGGCGCAAGCGCAGACTTGCCCGAGCTGTCATAGAACGATAATACACCTGACGTCCGCCGCTTGGCCGACCCGCTGGAACGACCGATGCGCCCCGATCCCTTCGACACCAACCGTTCCGGCCCAAGCGGCGATCGCGAGCCCTACGCCTATGAGCGCGAGCGGCTGATCAGCGAACGCGAACGCCTGCGCCAGAAATACGAAGCCGAGCGGGACGGCGAAGATCCGGCCCCGTATGATCGCGACTTCGGCGTGGCCTACACCACCCCCAGCGCGCCACGGCGCGAGCGTCCGATCGGTCGCTGGATCCTGCGCGGCTTCGGCATCGGCATCGTCCTGCTGGTGATCGCGATCATCTGGTTGGCGATCACCGCGCCGCTGTCGAAGTCGCTGCAACCGCCGACGCCGCCCTCGATCACGCTGACTGCGGACGACGGCACGCCGATCGCGCGGCGCGGTGCGATCATCGGCAAGTCGGTCGACGCCTCGAAGCTCCCGCCGCATGTCACGCAGGCGTTCCTCGCGATCGAGGACCGACGCTTCTATTCGCACTGGGGCGTCGATCCGCGCGGCATCGCGCGTGCGGCATGGGCCAACATGGGCTCGGGGGGCGTGCGCCAGGGCGGCTCGACGATCACGCAACAGCTCGCGAAGAACGCCTTCCTCGATTCGGACCGCACCGCGACGCGGAAAATCCGCGAGGCGATGATCGCGTTCTGGCTTGAGGCATGGCTGTCGAAGAACGAGATCCTCTCGCGCTATCTCTCGAACGTCTATTTCGGCGACAACACCTACGGGATCAGCGCGGCCGCCAAGCATTATTTCGGCCGCACCCCCGACAAGCTCAACGTCGGCCAGGCGGCGATGCTCGCCGGCCTGGTCAAGGCGCCGTCACGCCTCGCCCCCACCTCCAACCTCGAAGGCGCGCGCAAGCGGGAGGCCGTGGTGGTCGGCGCGATGGTCGACGCGGGCTTCCTCACCAAGGCGGAGGGCGAGGCGGTCCAGCCGCAGCGCGTGCTCGGCAGCCGCCCGTCGCAACTCCCCAACGGCACCTATTTCGCCGACTGGATCCTCCCCGAGGCACGCGATCAGGCCGGTGAGGTAAAGACGGAAGCGACCGTCCAGACGACACTCGACCCGCGGTTACAGCGCGCGGCAGAACGCACCGTAGCGCGCGCGGGTCTACGTCAGGCGCAGGTCGCGCTGGTGGCGATGCGTCCCGATGGCCGCGTCGTCGCGATGATCGGCGGCAAGAACTACGCGAAAAGCCCGTTCAACCGCGCCACGCAGGCGCGGCGCCAGCCCGGCTCGACCTTCAAGCTGTTCGTCTACCTGGCCGCGATGCGGCAGGGGCTGACGCCCGATTCGACGATCGAGGACCGCCCGGTGACGATTGGCGACTGGACGCCGAAGAACAGCGACGGCCGCTATCAGGGCACGATCACGCTGCGTCAGGCATTCGCCCGCTCGTCCAACGTCGCTGCGGCCCGGCTGACGCAGCAGGTCGGCGTCAAGGCGGTGATCAAGGCGGCGCGCGATCTCGGCATCTCGACGCCGATCCCCAGCGAGGCGACGATCGGCCTCGGCACCTCGACCGTGTCGCTGCTCGAACTCACCGCCGCCTATGCCGCGATCGCGCGCGAGCAATATCCGGTCCAGCCGCGGGGCCTCGCCGACGTGCGGGAGAAAGGCTGGTACCAGTCGCTGACCGGCGGCGCGACCGAGATGCCGAGCAAGATCCACGACGAGATGCTCGACCTGCTGGCCGCCTCGATCCGCACCGGCACCGGCCGCGGCGCGAACCTGACGGTCGACGCATTCGGCAAGACCGGTACGACGTCGGACAACAAGGATGCGCTGTTCGTCGGCTTCGCGCGCGATCTGGTGGTCGGCGTGTGGGTCGGCAACGACGACAATTCGTCGAACCCCGGCCTGTCGGGCGGCGGTATTCCCGCACGGATCTGGCGCGACTTCATGCAGAGCGCGCTGGGGATCGCACCGATCGCGGCGCCTCCTCCGGCGGTCGAGGAAGTCGATCCGGACGCACTGCCGGCGGACGAGCAGGACAACTCGATCCTGCCGCTAGGCGGGGAGATCGAGGGGATGGGCTTCAACCTGAAGATGGGCGAGGACGGCACCATCTCCGTCGGCCCCTCCCGCCGCGACCGCCAGGAAGGCCCGCCCCCCCGCGACGATCGCCGGCCGCCGGAGGAAGAACAGGGGCCTGACGAAGGGCAATAGTTCGCGGATCGGCTGCACCCGCCCGCTCAGCACCACCCCGGCTATTGGGCACCACCCCGGCGAAGGCCGGGGCCCAATTGGAAAGGTTGCAGTAACGATGCGCAGCCCGTCGTTACCTACCGCCCCCACTTGGGCCCCGGCCTTCGCCGGGGTGGAAGACTAGAAGCGGGGATCTGCACCCGAGCAAGTGCACCCCCGTTGACGCCAACACCGCATCGCAGCATGTCTCCCCCATGCGCTTCTTCTCCGACAACGCCGCCAAGATCCACCCGCAGGTCATGGCCGCGATCGCCGCCGCCGACACGCTCGACACCGCCTATGCCGGCGACGCGTGGAGCCAGCAGCTCGACGGCCGCCTGTCGGAACTGTTCGAGACCGACGTCGCCGTCCTCTGGGTCCCCACCGGCACCGCCGCCAACTGCCTCGCGCTCGCAGCACTCTGCCCCCCGCACGGCGGCATCGTTTGCCACCGCGATGCGCACATCCAGAACGACGAGGGCGGCGCGCCCGAATTCTACACGCACGGCGCCAAGCTGTTCCTCGCCGACGGCGACGGCGCCAAGCTCACCCCCGACACCATCCGCACCGTCCTCGACGCGATCCCCGACGACGTCCACCGCGTTCAGCCGCACGCGATCTCGATCACCAACGCCACCGAATATGGCCGCGTCTACCAGCCGCACGAGGTCGCGGAGATCGGCGCGCTGGCGAAGGAGCGCGGGCTCGGCTTCCACATGGACGGCGCGCGGTTCGCCAACGCGATGGCGCGGGTCGGCTGCTCGCCCGCCGACATGACGTGGCGCGCGGGCGTCGACGCGCTGAGCTTCGGCTTCGTCAAGAACGGCGCGATGAGCGCGGAAGCTCTGATCTTCTTCAAGCCCGACCTCGCCGCGGTCACGCAATACCGCCGCAAACGCGCCGGGCTGCTGCTGTCGAAGGGCCGGTATCTCGCCGCGCAGATACTTGCGATGCTCGACGACGACCTCTGGCTCGCCAACGCCAGGGCTGCGAACGACGCCGCCGCCAGACTCGCCACCGCCGCCGGCGACCGCGTCGTCCACCCGGTCGAGGCAAACGAAGTCTTCCTCCGCGCCACGCCGGAAGAAGCCGCAGCCCTCCGTGCAAAAGGCTTCGACTTCTACGACTGGGCAGCCGGCGAGATCCGCCTCGTCACCGCATGGGACAGCCCGGCGGACGCGGTCGCCCTGCTCGCCGATGCGATCCGGGAGTTATGACCCCCGGCCCCACCGACCCACCACAGTCGACCCGCGCGGCCGTACTGATCCCGTTCGGCATCGTCACGCTGATCTGGGGCTCGACCTGGCTCGTCATCCGCGACCAGATCGCGGTGGTGCCGCCGAGCTGGTCGATCAGCTACCGCTTCCTCGTCGCCGGAATCGCGATGGCGATCTACGCCAACATCAAGCGTGAAAGCTTCAAATTCGACGCGCGCGGCTACGCGTTCGCGGCGGTGATCGGCATCGCGCTGTTCACGTTCAACTTCAACTTCGTCTACCGCGCCGAGCATTACGTTACTTCGGGACTCGTCGCGGTGGTGTTCGCGCTCCTGCTCGTCCCCAACGCGATCTTCGGCCGCATCTTCCTCAAGCAGCGCCTGGGTCGCCAGCTGATGCTCGGGTGCGCGGTCGCGATGGCGGGGGTCGCGCTGCTGTTCGTCAACGAGGCGCGGGTCGATCCGCACGGGCCGCGCTCGGCGACGATCGGCATCGTCCTGACGCTGTGCGGCGTGATGGCCGCGTCGGTCGCCAACGTCATCCAGGGTAGTGCGTTCGCGAAGCGCTATCCGATGGCGCCGACGCTCGCGATGGCGATGCTGATCGGCGCGAGCCTTGATGCGGCGTTCGCCTGGATCACCACCGGGCCACCGGTGTTCGAGCCGCGCTTCGGCTATGTCGCGGGCATCCTCTATCTCGGCGTGTTCGCCTCCGCTCTCGCCTTCCCGCTCTACTTCAACGTCATCCGCGCGATCGGCCCGGCAAAGGCGGCCTATTCGGGCGTGATCGTGCCGGTGATCGCAATGCTGCTATCGACGATCTTCGAGCGCTATCACTGGTCGACCCTGGCCGTCGCCGGCGCGATCCTGTCGGGCATCGGCCTCATCATCGCACTCAGCGCTCGCAGACCGGCACGGTAGTCGGGCCAGGCGGGCGTCCAGCCAAGCACGCGCTTGGCCTTGCCGTT
Source organism: Sphingomonas sp. PP-CE-1A-559 (assembly GCF_004340965.1). GTDB lineage: Bacteria > Pseudomonadota > Alphaproteobacteria > Sphingomonadales > Sphingomonadaceae > Sphingomonas. The sequence goes on from NZ_SLYA01000003.1 coordinate 91,084, forward strand.
AGCAACCCGCCGGTTCTCGTTATAAAACCCGCGCCCCATCGCCGATAGCTCCTCGAGCGTCACGAACGGCGGCGCAGGCATCCCGAGCAACACTGCCGCGAACGCCACGACGTCGTTCTGCGACGCGGGCACGTCGTCCGCCAGATTATACGCCCCCGCCGGCGCATCGAACCCGGCGATCACACCCGAGACGATATCGTCGACATGCGCGCGACTGAATACCTGTCCGGGTTGCTCGATCCGGTGCGCCTTGCCCTGCCGCACCCGATCGAGCGGCGAGCGGCCGGGACCATAGATTCCCGGCAGGCGGAACGTCCGCGCACCAATGGCTAGCCAGTCCGCATCCGCCGCTGCCCGCGCGCTCCTGCGACCGCCACCGATCGGCGCCGTCTCGTCCACCCACGCGCCTTGCGCATCGCCGTAAACGCCCGTCGACGACAGATACCCGAGCCAGGCCCGCGTCCGCAGCAACAACGAGCCGTAGCGCCCGAGCACCGGGTCCGCCTCATGCTCGGGCGGCACCGACGACAGGATGTGCGTCGCCGCCGCGATCTCCGCCGTCACCGCATCCGTATCGTCGAACCGGAGCGTACCGTTGCGCCCGTCCCGCGTCGTGCCAACGACATGCCAGCCATCCGCCGCGAGCCGCTCGGCGAGCCGCGACGCGGCGTAGCCGAGACCGAAGACCAGCAACCGGCTCATGGCGCCACCGCCGCGCCGGCCATCGGCCCCTTGTACAAAGTCCCGAAATAGTCGCCCGCGTTCCACACCGGCCGCTGCGCGCCATCGGCGATCTCGCGCGCGATCCGGTAGTTCGCATCGACGAACCGCACGCCCTGATCCCACAGGATCGGCTGCGTCAGATCGTCCGACGGCTTGTGATAATTGTTCGCCATGAAATACGCGACCGCCGCCTTGCCCGGCCCCTTCTGACCCGGCCACAGGAACACCGACGGAATCCCCTTCTGGACGAAGCGGAAATGATCCGAGCGGACGAAGATGCCCTCCTCCGGCATCGGATCGGGCGACAGGCCGACGCCGATCGCCGCCACCGCCTTCTGCACGATCGGGCCGATCGTCGAGCGCTCGGCGCCGAACACGACCATGTCCTCGAACTTGTAGGTCAGGATCGGCATGTCGAGGTTCACGTCCGCGACGATCGAGGTCAGCGGCACGGTCGGGTGGTTGGTGAAGTAATCGCTGCCGACCAAGCCCTTCTCCTCGCCGGTGACCGCCAGGAACATGATCGTACGCTTGGGCGCCTGCCCGCTGGCCGTGAAGCGCTTGGCCTCCTCGATCAGGCTGGCGATGCCGATCGCGTTGTCGAGCGCGCCGTTGTTGAGCGCGTCGCCCTTCACGGGCTTGGTGATGCCGATGTGATCGAGATGCGCGGAGAGCACGACGACCTCCTTGCCGACCACCGGATCGCTGCCCGTGATCACGCCGACGACGTTGCTGCTCGCGGCGGGCACGAAGCTCGTCTTGGTCGCGACGGTCAGCGTACCGACCAGCGGCACCGCCTTGAACTTCGCGTTGTCGCCGTTCGCCTGCTTGACGACCTTGCTCCAAGGCGTCTTCGAGCCAGCGAACAGCTTAGTCGCGCCGACCATGCTGACCGTCCCGAGCGACGGCGCGCGCGGCGCATCGACCTTCCCCGTGCCGTCGGGGTTCGCCCACGTCATCCGCGGCGTCGCGTAAAACTCCGCCATCTTGCCGAAGGTCCGCACCTTGGCCGAGCGCGGGCTCTCCAGCGTGATCACGCCGACCGCGCCCTTGGCCTGCGCGATCGCCGCCTTGGTCCCGCCCGAGCCGAAGAACGCACGCTCCTCGCCACCGAACCGCGCGGGCGAGCCGCCGAAATAGGCGACGATCTTGCCGCGCACGTCGACGCCCTTGTAATCGTCCTGACCATATTGCGGCGCGTCGATGCCGTAGCCGACGAACACGACGGGCGCCGACACGCTGGTCTCCGCCTTCGCCCCATTCGCGGCGGGCACGTAATCCTCACCGAACACGAGCGGCGGCACAGGCCCGCGACCGGTCCAGACGAAATCGCCCTTGCTCGCCGCCTTGTACGACACGAGCGGCACGGTCTGGAGATAGCCGCCCTGATCGCCACCGGGACGAAGCCCCGCGGCGTAGAATTGCGCGGCGACATATTGCGCGGCGATGTCGAACTCGGGGCTGCCGGCCTCGCGACCCTTCATCGCATCCGACGCGAGAAACAGCACATGCGCCTTCATCGCCGCCTGATCCGCCGGCAGCGGCGCGGCGAGCTTGGCGTTCAACTCGGCGATGTTGGGGGTAGTCACCGGAGCCGGCGCGGGGGCAGCTTGGGGCGCAGTCTGAGCAAGGGCAGAGGTAGAAAGCGCGAGCACCGCGAGCGCGCCGATAGGACGATACATCCGGAAATCCTTGCAAAGGGAACGTGTTGCAGCGGCGTAGCATCCACCGTCACCCGCGCAAGCTTTGGCTGGCGATAGGCGGCTACTGCCCTATATTCGCAAACATATGCTCGATATCCAGAACAGTCTCGCCCACCCGCTCGTCATTCGCCGCGAGGACTATACCCCGCCCGAGTGGCTGGTCCCCGAGACGAAACTGGACCTCGACCTCGATCCCTCCACCACCCGCGTAACGGCAGCGCTGTCGGTCACGCGCAACGGCGATCACGCCGCACCGCTGCGGCTCGACGGCGCGGGCCAGAAGCCGCTCTCGGTCACGGTCGACGGCGTCGCGATCAACGACTGGCGGATCGACGGCGAACAGCTCGTCATCCCGCTCACCGGCGCCGCGCATGTCGTCGAGACTCAGGTCGAGATCGCCCCCGATCGCAACACGCAGTTGATGGGGCTCTACGCATCGGGCGGCAATCTCTGCACCCAGTGCGAGGCGGAAGGCTTCCGCCGCATCACCTACTTCCCCGACCGCCCCGACGTGCTCAGCGTCTATTCGGTCCGGATGACCGCCGACAAGAAGCACTTCCCGGTGCTGCTCGCGAACGGCGACCCGGTCGAACAAGGCGACTCGGATGACGGCCGCCACTGGGCGACGTGGCACGACCCTTTCCCGAAACCCTCCTACCTGTTCGCACTGGTCGCCGGCGATCTCGCGGTGAACCGCAGCAGCTTCACGACCATGTCGGGCCGCGAAGTGTCGCTCGGCATCTGGGTGCGCGAGGCCGACCTGCCGAAAACCGACCACGCGTTGAAGGCGCTCGAGCTCGCGATGGCGTGGGACGAGACGACCTATGGCCGCGAATACGACCTGGACGTGTTCAACATCGTCGCGGTCGACGACTTCAATTTCGGCGCGATGGAGAACAAGGGCCTCAACATCTTCAACTCGCGCTACATCCTGGCTGACCCGGATACCGCGACCGACTACGACTATGACGCGATCGCCGCGGTCGTCGCGCACGAATATTTCCACAACTGGTCGGGCAACCGGATCACCTGCCGCGACTGGTTCCAGCTGTCGCTGAAGGAAGGCTTCACGGTCTACCGCGACCAGGGCTTCTCCGCCGACCAGGGTTCGCGCGCGGTCAAGCGGATCGAGGACGTCCGTGGCCTGCGAGCCTCGCAATTCCCCGAGGATTCGGGCCCGCTCGCGCACCCCGTGCGCCCTGAATCCTACCAGGAGATCTCGAACTTCTACACAGCGACGATCTACAACAAGGGCGCCGAGCTGATCCGGATGATGGCCGCGATCCTTGGCCCGAACGGCTTCCGCGCCGGCACCGACCTGTATTTCGACCGCTACGACGGCACCGCCGCCACCTGCGAGGATTTCGTCACCTCGATGGAGGAAGGCGGCAAGGTTGACCTTGCCCAGTTTCGCCTCTGGTATTCGCAGGCGGGTACGCCGCGCGTCTCGGCAAGCCTTTCGCATGACGGCGATCGCGCCACGCTACGTCTCGCGCAGCAAGTGCCGGCGACGCCGGGCCAGCCGGTGAAGTCGCCGATGGTGCTGCCGCTGCGGGTGAAGCTGTTCGGTGCCGAATCGGGTGCGGCGCTAACCGATGAGCTCCTCGTCTTGTTCGACGACACGCTCGACACGATCGAATTTGAAGGCCTCGCCGAACGCCCGGTGCTGTCGATCAATCGCGGTTTCTCCGCGCCCGTGGTGGTCGAGAGCGACCGCACCGCCGCCGATCTCGCCTTCCTCAGCGCACACGACGACGATCCGTTCGCGCGCTACGAAGCGATGCAGCAGCTGATGCTCGACACGCTGGTCGCGTCGGCCGGCGGTCATGCGGATCACGAGGGCGTCATCGCCGCGGTCGCGAACACGCTCGCCAACACCGATCTCGACCTCGCATTCGTCGCAGAGGCGGTGTTGCTGCCGTCGGAGAGCTTCATCGGCGACCAGATGGCCGTCGTCGACCCTGAGACGATCTTCCGCGCGCGGGAGGCGCTGCGGCGCGATCTCGGCACGCGTCTGGAGACGCAGTGGCGGCAGGCTTACGCGCGGGGTGAGGGTCAGCCCTACGCCTATACGCCGGAGGGCAAGGGCCTGCGTCGCCTGCGAACCGTCGCACTCAGCTATATAGCGGCCAGCGGCGCGGCGGATGCGCCCGACCTCGCGTTCGCGCAGTTCGATTCGGCGGACAACATGACCGACCGGATGGGTGCGCTGACGACGCTGGTCAGCAGCGGGTCGGACATCCGCACGACCGTGCTCGACATCTTCTACAGCCAATATTGCGACAACCCGCTGGTGCTCGACAAGTGGTTCCAGGCGCAGGCTCAGTCGTCGCGCGACGATACCGGCGCAGTCGTCGTCGCGCTCGTCGAGCACGCCGACTTCACGTTGAACAATCCCAACCGCGCCCGCTCGCTGATCGGCGCGTTCGGGGCGAACCAGCGGGCGTTCAACAACGCCGACGGGAGCGGCTATCGGTTCCTCGCGGACCAGCTGATCGCACTTGACCGCCTGAACCCGCAGACCGCGGCGAAACTCCTCCCGCCGCTGGGTCGCTGGCGCCGGTTCGACGCGGCGCGCGCTGGGCTGATGCGCGCGGAACTGGAGCGGATCGTGCGGACGCCGGGGTTGTCCAAGGATTTGTTCGAGCAGGCCTCGAAAAGTCTAGAGGGGTGAACCTGATCCTCACCTGCAAGGGGAGGCGGCAGCGCATTGCGCTGACGGAGGGGTGACGCGCCGTCGATAGAGTGTCACCCCTCCGTCGCTTCGCGCCACCTCCCCTTGCAGGGGAGGATCATGGAGAATGCTCTACCGGCGACTCGCAAAGAACTCCCGCAGGATCCCCGCCGCCTCGGTCTCCGCAATCCCCGCATAAACCTCAGGCCGATGATGACACGTCGGCTGGCCCAAGAACCGCGGTCCATGCTCGACCGCCCCGCCCTTCGCATCCGCCGCCCCATAATAGAGCCGCGCGATCCGGGCATGCGCGATCGCCCCGGCACACATCGCACAAGGCTCCAGCGTCACCCAGAGATCGCATCCCTCGAGCCGATCGCTGCCCAGAACCAGAGCAGCAGCGCGAATCGCCTGGATCTCGGCATGCGCAGTCGGATCGCACAACGCCCGCGGCGCATTCGCCCCCGTCGCAATAATAACGCCGTCCTTAACGACAACGGCGCCGACCGGGACTTCCCCAGCCAGCGCCGCATCGCGCGCCGCGTCGAGCGCGCGGCGCATGGGTTCGGGGACGGGGAACATAGCTTCAGGCCCTGCCCCGCCGCCCGCCCCGCGTAAAGATCAGTTCGGTGCCTGGCTGTTGCCCGGCTTCTCGACGTTGATCGTCGGCACCGCCACGGTCTTGTTCTCGGTGCCGAGCGTCACCTTGGCGACGTCGGCCTGGAACTTCGGCGCCTGAACGACGCCCTGGCGGGTCTGGTCGATGTTGATGATCCCGAAATACATCAGGCCGACCACGACCAGCACGACGATCGCGACGAGAGACAAGAGCGTACGCATGGGACATCCCCTTTTATTGAACAGTTCGATAGCGTAACAACGTCGTCGATCGCCGTGGGTTGCACAATGCTCATTGCGGACGACCGAGGACACGTTTGACGTGAATCGGTTGACGAAAGCCGGCGTGCCAGCTATCCGCGCGCCTTTCCGGGGTTCCTCCCGACACTTGAATAGGTAATCACATGTCGCGCATCTGCGAACTGACCGGCAAGGGCCGGATGGTCGGGAACAACGTCTCCCACGCCAACAACAAGACCAAGCGCACGTTCCTGCCGAACCTGCAGAACGTCACGCTGCTTTCCGATTCGCTCGAGAAGGGCGTCAAGCTGCGCGTCTCGACGCACGGCCTGCGCACCGTCGAGCATAACGGTGGCCTCGACAACTGGCTGGTGAAGGTCTCGGACGACAAGCTGTCGCTCCGCGTTCGTCGCCTCAAGCGCGAAGTCGTCAAGAAGATCGCAGCATCGGCCGTCGCCGCCTAACAGCGACGTCGTAATGCGATCACCGCGGCCCGCCCTGCACCTCGCAGGGCGGGCCGTCGGCGTTTGTGGGGTTAGTGGTCCAGCCTGAACTTCAGCAACAGCGTCCGCTGGAGAAACATCTGGTTGTCGTCCGACACGATCCACACGATCGTCGCGCCGTTCTCGACCGTCGTGTCGATCCCCTCGAAATTATCGTGGATCAGCGGCGCGTCGATCGTCGCGATCAGGCGGCCGCGTGCGATTCGCCCCGCCGCCACGTCGCGCGCCACGACTCGCGATATCCGCGCCAAGAACGTAAACGGCAGTCGGAAACCACGATCGAGCACCAGCAGGTCGCCGTTCGGCAGCGCGGTGACGTCCGACGGATCGTAGCGCCCGAACGGTTCGTACGCGAATCGCTCAGGCACCCCCGTCCCGGTCGGATCACCCGCGAAGATCAGCGCCTGCCGCGTGTGCAACCGTTCGCCTTCCGACCCGGTCCAGTCCGGCCGACGCGCATGCGCCTCCTCGCTGATCACCACGAAACGCCCGTCGGGCAGCCGCGCCATCGATTCGGGTCCGCCGTTCGACGGCCATTTCCGCATCGCCTCAGGCATCACCCGCGCCTCGTACCGCGCGAACCCCGCGGCATAGCGCCAGATCGAATTGTCATCCTCGAAGCCGACCCAGATCTTTCCCGTGACGGGATCGATCGCCATCGATTCGCTGTCGCGGTCGCGTTTCTCCCAGCCAATGCCGGGACCCGCAGGCAGGTTCTCGAACGCGACCCGGTGCGGGAGCCAGTCGGCGCCCATGTCGAACTGGACGATGTTGCCGCCATCGCTCAGCAGCGTGAAACGGTTGCCGGTCGACGCCGGCCCGACATCGAGCGACGAGAATCCCCCGAACGCCGGATCGCGACTGTCGAGCGCCACCCCGCCAAGATAGGTAAGCCCGCCAAAGCGCACATGCCGCGGGTTGGTCCGGTCGAGCATCACGCGAGTCGCGGTCAACTGCGCACGGCTGCCGAGCAGGTCGAGCCGCGCTTCGCCCGACCAAGTCGGCACGATCGCGCAGACGCTCACGGCGACGAACAGGACAGTGATCAGACGCCGCATCGCGTCCCTCATAGGGTGTCCGGCGATCCGCGGAAGCATGAACAGCGGATAACGGAGGCATTCAGGCTCGGCTCAATGCGAATCACTCATAAGCGTCTCATCGAGGATGGAAGCACGGCCCCCGCCGCCGCCGAAATCCCCAACGGGAGACGCACGATGTTCAAGACTTTTACTCTCGCCGCCAGTGCCCTCGCATTGGGTGCGACCGCCCTCGTTCCCGCCGCCGCCGATGCGCAGCGCTGGGGCTCGCGCTACGAGCGTGGCTACGATGGCTACCAGGGTGGCGGCTATCGCGACAATGGCTACGATCGTGGCTATCGCGGCGACTACCGCGAATATCGCGGCAACGACCGCCGTTACAACGCGCGCAGCCGTCGCGGCTGCGACAACACCGGCGGCACGATCATCGGCGCACTCGCCGGCGGCCTGCTCGGTCACACCATCGCCGGTCGTGGTGACCGAACGCTCGGCGCGGTCCTAGGCGCGGCCGGTGGTGGCCTTGCCGGCAACGCGATCGATAAGTCGGATAACCCCGGGTACTGCCGGCGGTAAGCCCGGCAACGGGCCGGTGCTCGCCGCGAAAGCGGTCGAGCAACCGCCGGCACGGACGGCGGGCAGGCTAAGCCTGACCCGACCGACGACGGCTTCGCCGACGTCGCGCCCGTTCGAGCTACCCAACCAGTTTCCCAGTTCCCTCGCGTAGCGTATCGAGGGCGAGGGCCGGCTTCCCGTACGGGAGCCGGCCCTTTGTTCGTCTATCGTTTTCCTGCGAACGCAGGAATCCAGGGTGACCCAGCCCAGCCACCGCAACCCTGAGCTCCTGCATCCGCAGGAGAACAAGAAGTTACGCGATCCGGTCCGGGACCTCGGCCGCATCCTGCGCAATCGCCGCATCAGGCGCCACCGCTTCCCACGGAAACACGAACCAGTCCTTCGTCACAGCCCGGTCGATCGTCCGCGCACAATACTCGATCCGCTCCGCCGAACTTACGTTATCGATCAACATCGCAAACCGCACCGCGCCCTCGACAGCACCCGCCGCCGCCAGCGCGCGCCGCAGATGCGTGATCGTCCGCCCCGAATCATTGATGTCGTCGACAAACAACAGTCGCTCACCCCCCCGCGTCCGCGCGGCAAGCTTCACCAGCGGTTCGTCGGCAAAGTCCTTCACCTGGCTCGAATAATCGACCGACAGTGTCGGCAGTCCAATCGCGTGGCTGAGGAATACCGCCGGCACGAGCCCGCCGCGGCCGATGCCGATGATATAATCGGGTTTCCACTCGGTATCCTCGACGAGCTTGGCGGCGAGGATGTGCACGGCAGTGACGAACTCGTGCTGTCGGATAGGGGTAAAGATCGGCATCGGTAGGATGCTAGCGGGTCAGGGCGAAGACTTCACCCAAAACCCGCCACATTACCATCTTGTTTCCCCGCGAAGGCGGGGACCCAGTCTGGGCTCCCGCCTTCGCGGGAGAACAAGAAGCGGGCATTATCCTAGCGGCTCAGATCGTATCCAGCGCCTGCTCGAAATCGGCGATCAGATCGTCCGGGTCCTCCACCCCGATAGAGATCCGCACGAGGTTGTCCGTGATCCCCAGCGCCTGCTTGCGCGCATCGGGCACCGACAGATGCGTCATCCCAGCTGGATGGCTGGCCAACGTCTCCGTCCCGCCGAGCGACACCGCCAGCTTGGCAATCTTGAGCGCATCGAGGAACGCAAAGCTCTCCCGCTCACCGCCCTTGAGATACAGCGAGAAGGTCGAACCGCCCCCGGTGCAATGGCGACGATAGATGTCCGCCTGCCGCTCCATACCCGGCTCGTCCTCAAGGAAGCCCAGATAAGCGACCCGCTCCACCTTCGGATGGTGACGGAGAAAAGCGCAGACCTTGGCCGCGTTCTCGCCCGCACGGCTCATTCGCAGTTCGAGAGTCTCTAGTGATCGCAACAACATCCACGCGGTATTCGGATCGGTGATCGTCCCGATCGTGTTCCGCATTGTGCGGATCGTGTTGATGTGCTCCTTCGTGCCGAGCACGCCGCCCGCGACGAGATCCGAATGCCCGCCGACATATTTGGTCAGCGAGTACACCACGATATCCGCGCCATGCTTGAGCGGCTGGAACCACAGCGGCCCGAGGAACGTGTTGTCGATCGCGATCGGTGGCTTCTCACCCTTGAAGATCGCGTCGCGACTCGCAGCCACGGCCTCGACGTCGACCAGCGCGTTGGTCGGGTTCGCCGGGCTTTCGAGATAGATCAGCGCGACGTTACCGGTCGCCGCCTCGGTCATCACCGCATCGATCTCTTCACGAGTCGCACCCGCCGGGAAGTCGAGCCACTTCACGCCGAACTTGCCGAGCACGCGGCCGATCAGCGTCTCGGTCGCCGCGTACAACGGCCCCGAATGGACGATCGTGTCGCCCGGCTTGACCATCGCGAGGAACAGCGTGGCGATCGCCGACATGCCCGACGAGAAGGCGAGCGCGTCCTCCGCCTCTTCCCAGACGCCGAGGCGATCTTCGAGAATCTCCTGGTTCGGCCCGTTGAAGCGCGAATAGACGAGCCCCTCGGCCCCGCCCGGACGCTTGCCGGTGACGCCTTCGAAGTGGCGCTTGCCCGCCGCCGCATTGGGGAACACGAAGGTCGACGTGAGGAAGATCGGCGGCTTCAGCGAGCCTTCCGACAGCGCGGGGTCGTAACCGTGCCCCATCATCAAGGTCGACGGCTTCAGCTTGCGCCCGCCGATCTTCTCGACCTCGGGCTTCGGCGCGACGCGTGCCGCTACGCCGGTCAAGTCCGCTTCGGTTTCGGCGGGGACTGCGCCGGCGTTTTCGGGGGTATCGGACATCAATATGCTCCTGCGTGGCCCGTCTTATGCGGGCCGATGTGCGGAGCCTAAACGACCGGCGAGGGCTTTGGGAGCCGTTACAGGCCGATGATGCTGATCTGACGCCCATAGGAGGGCTCGCCGCGATGGGTCGCGCGCCGATAGCTGAAGAAGCGATCGTCATCGGTGTACGTGTCGAGCCCGAGCGCCTCGATCCGGCCGATCCCGGCGACCGCCAGCCGGCTGACGACATAGGCCTCCAGGTCGAACTGGTAATGATCGCCCCTGTTCTCGACGGCGCGGCCGTCCGCGAAGAAGCGCTCGTTCTCCGGATCCGCCTCGCAGAACCGCCGGATGAAGCCGTCATCGACCTCGTAGCTGGCGCGCGCGATGCACGGCCCGACCGCGGCGACGATCCGGTCGCGGTGCGCGCCGATCGCCTCCATGGCGAGGATCGTGGAGTCGGTGACGCCGCCGAGCGCGCCCTTCCACCCGGCATGCGCGGCCGCGACGACGCCAGCCTCGCGGTCAGCGATCAGCACGGGCGCGCAGTCCGCGGTAAGGATGCCGAGCGCGAGGCCGGGACGGTCGGTGACCAGCGCATCGGCATGCGGGCGGATCGCATCGTCGAATGGCTCGATCACGGTGACTACGTCGGCGGAATGGACCTGGTACAAACCGACGAGCTTCGCGCCGGGCAGGACCGCCTCGGTAGCGCGACGGCGGTTCTCAACGATGGCGGCGGTGTCGTCGTCGGACCCGATGCCGACATTGAGGCTCGCATACGCATTGGTCGAGACGCCGCCACGCCGGCCGAGAAAGCCATGCGGAATGTCGCCAAGCGCCTTCGCGCGGATGAGGTCGATGGTCATAGCGACCGCCCCTCCGATAGCTCCACCCCGGCGAAGGCCGGGGCCCAATTGGGGGACATTGCTGACAGGGGACTGCGCATCGTTACTGCGACCTTTGCAATTGGGCCCCGGCCTCCGCCGGGGTAGTACCGTTCCGCGCGATGCTGGCAGCGCCGCCGATCACAGCACAAGCCGCATGATCCGGTCATCGTCCGGCTGCTCGCCAACCATGAACACATACCGACCGATCTCGACAAAGCCGTAACGCTGGTAGAACCGATGCGCCCGGTGGTTATCCACATACACGCTAAGGATAATCTCCGTCCGTCCCTCAGCCCGCGCGACATCGATCGCCCAGTCCATCAACGCCGGGCCGACGCCCGCACCATGCTGGTCTCCGCGCACATAAAGCTGGTGAAGTTCGATCGCCGTCGCAGGCCAATCGCCAGGAAACGCCACCGGGCCGATCTTCGCAAATCCGACGATCTCACCCGCCCCGTCCACCGCGACGCGCACCGTGAAGGCAGGGTCGGACAGCTGCGCCGGCAACCCCTTCTCCCCGAACGTTTGCTCCAGAAACGCCGCAAGATCTTCGGGCCGATACAGCGTACCGAACGTATCGGTGAAAGACCGCTTCGCCATCGCGGCGAGCTCGGCGCCATCAGCGGGCACGGCATCACGATAGGCGATCATGCAAACGCCGCCGGGGTCGGCCAAGTCGGCGCGGTGATCGCCAGCGCTTTGAAAAGCGTACCCATGTCGTCCATCAACCTCCTCCGATCCGCCGCCAATGCTTCCGCCCGCGCAGGCGAAGCCTTGGCGAGCGCCGACGTCCGCGAATCGATCCCGAGCGCACCGAGCAGGTCGCGCTGCGTCACCGGCCCCCACGCGACCGCGCCCTCGGCCTGCGCGGCGGCTGCAAGCGTGGTGAAGTCGACATGCGCGGTCAGGTCGTGTTCGCCGGGCGCCTCGAACGGATTGGCGAAGGCATGCCCGCGCACCGCCTGCAACGTATCGCCGAGTGCCGGCCCCTCATAACCATAGTCGATCGCGATCAGCGCGCCGCCCTGCGTGGCGATCCGCTCGGCGAGGCCGCGGACGATGCTCACGGCAGCAGGCGAGGTTTCCAGGATCGAGCCTGCGGGCGCATCGCGAAACGGCTCTGGGATCACCGCATCCGGGAGCGGCTTCCCTGCGATCGGCAGGAACAGCAGGTCCTGTGCCGCGACCAGGCGTTCGTGCCACTGCTCGCGCTTCACCAACTGCCGGATCGGCAGCGCATCGAAGAACTCGTTGGCGACGACGATCAGCGGCCGATCGGTCGGCAGCGTATCGACCGCGTCGTGCCACGTCGCAGCGGGCACACGCTCGGCTTGAGCTTTTCTCAACGCCGGGCTGGTCTCGACGAAATGTACCGGCGATTGGAGCCCGGCCTTCGCCATCGCCCGCGCGGCATCGGCGGCCAGCGTCCCGCGACCCGGCCCGAGCTCGACCCACGCCACGTCGGGGCGACCAGCGCGGTCCCAAAGATCCGCACACCACAGCCCGACAAGCTCGCCGAACATCTGGCTGATCTCGGGCGCGGTGGTGAAGTCGCCCCCCGCCCCCAACGGGTCGCGCGTCGCATAATAGCGTGCGTTCGCCGCCGCCATATACTGCGCGACGGGGATAGGACCCGCGAGCGCAATCGCGCGGGCGAGGCGTTCTGGGAGGGCAGTGTCTATCCCCCTTCCGCTTGCGGGAGGGGTTAGGGGAGGGGCTGGATTATCGTTGGCCATGACGTTTGCGGCCATGCCCTCCCCCAACCCCTCCCGCAAGCCGGAGAGGAGTTACGCGACGCTCGCCGTCCCCGCGATCGACTCCACCCGCACGCGCCGCTTCGCCGACGTCGCCACCAGATACGCGCCACCGACGATCATCGGCACGCACAGCCACTGCCCCATATGCAGCCCGGTATGTTCGGCAAACGCCCGCAGCTGCGAATCCGGCTCGCGGAAGAACTCGACGGTAAACCGCGCGACCCCGTACCCCAGCACGAACAACCCGACGAGCTTGCCCGGATCGTACCGCGCCTTGGTCTTCCAGAACGCGAACCAGAGCAGCGCGAACAGGAGGACGCCCTCCAGCCCCGCCTCGTACAGCTGGCTCGGATGCCGCGCCGGCTCGACCATGCCGAACGGCACGGTGCGCTCGAAGATGATCCCCCACGCGACGTCGGTCGGCTTGCCCCACAGCTCGCCGTTGACGAAGTTCGCCAGCCGCCCGAAGAACAGTCCGAACGGTACGCAGCACGCGATATAATCGTGCACGCGCAACCAGTTGAGCTGGTGCTTCCGCGCAAACAGGATCAGCCCGATCGACGTGCCGATCACCCCGCCGTGGAACGACATGCCGCCGTCCCACAGCCGGAAGATACGCAGCGGATGCAGGAACATCTCGGGTGCGTAGAAGATCACATAACCGAGCCGCCCGCCGAGGATGATGCCGAGCGTCGCGTAGAATACGAGGTCGTCGGCATGCCGCCGCGCCATCGGTGCGCCGGGCTGGGCGAGCAGCTTCAGCAGATACCACCAGCCGAGCAGGATCCCGCCGATATAGGCAAGGCTGTACCAACGCAGCGTGAAGAACCCGATCGAGAAGACGTCGGGGTGCAGCCCCAGATCCTCGAAGCGGATGTGACTGCCGACGGCAGGCGCTACGGCGCCCGCAGCGGCGGTGATGGTCGACAGGATCAAAGGCTTTTCCCCACGCGTTCGCCCCTGCATAAAGGCCGATAACGATAAGACCAAGTAGGAGAGCGATATGCGGACCGAGCTAGACCTAGCTATGGATTCGACGATGGCCGCGCTGACCGCGCCCGACGGGATGCTCGCGCTCGGATCGGTCGAGCGGTTCGGCGTCACGCTGCCGACGATCGCCGCCGCCCCGCCCGCGCTCAGCTACTATTTCGCGCACTACGCGAGCGAACACCGCGACGCCGTCTTCCTCGTCTCGGGCGCCGAACGGCTGACCTTCGGCGAGGTCTACGCCGCCGCCGAGCGCACCGCCCGCGCCCTTGTCGGCGGCTACGGCATCGCCAAGGGCGACCGGGTCGGGATCGCGATGCGCAATTCGCCCTCGTGGATCGTCCTCTACATGGGCATCATCATGGCCGGCGGCGTCGCGACGTTGCTCAACGGCTGGTGGCAGTCGGAGGAACTCGAGACCGCGATCGGCGAGGTCGATTGCGCCCTCGTGTTCGCCGATCCACCGCGCGTGAAGCGCCTCGCGCAGATTTCGGCTTTGCGCGCGCCAGACGTCGAGATCGACGATTCGCGACCGCTCGACGCTGCGCTCGGCGCCGTGTTGGCAAAGGACGATCACACCGCCGACCTGCCGCTGCTCGGGCCAGAGGATCATGCGACGATCCTGTTCACGAGCGGATCGACCGGCCAGTCGAAGGGCGCGCTCTCCGAACACCGTGCGGTCGTCCAAGGCATCTTCAACTATCTCGGCCAGGCGATGATGATGGTCGGGATCGCCACCGCGCAAGGCAATCCGCCGGTCGGCCAGCCGGTCACGCTGCTGACGATCCCGCTGTTCCACATCACCGGGGAGGTGCCGGTGTTCCTCCAGAGCTTCGCAATGGGCCGGAAACTCGTGCTGATGCCGAAATGGGATGCAGGCGAGGCGATGCGGCTGATCGAGGCGGAGGGCGTCACCTATTTCGTCGGCGTGCCGCTGATGAGCTTCGAGATCCTCAACCATCCGGACCGCGCGAACTACGACCTCTCGACCGTCACCGATTTCGCCGCGGGGGGCGCACCCCGCCCGGTCGATCACGTCCGCCGCATCGACGAGGAGATGGGCGGCAGCGCGCCGCTGATCGGCTACGGCCTGACCGAGACCAACGCGGTCGGCACCGGCAACTGGCGCGGCAATTACCTCGCCAAGCCCAATTCCGCCGGCCGGCCCGGCGCACCTTTGGTCGACCTCGCCATCCTCGACGATGCCGGCCACTCGGTCGACCAGGGCCAGCGCGGAGAGGTCTGCATCCGCTCGATCTGCAACTTCAAGGAATACTGGAACCGCCCCGACGCGACCGCCGCCGCGTTCACGTCGGACGGCTATTTCCGCACCGGCGACATCGGCTACCTCGACGAGGACGGCTATCTGTTCATCGTCGATCGCAAGAAGGACATCATCATCCGTGGCGGCGAGAACATCTCGTGCCAGGAAGTCGAGGCGGCGCTGTACGAACACTCAGCGGTCGCGGAAGCCGCCGTGTTCGGGCTGGCGGACGAGCGGTTCGGCGAGGTCCCCGGCGCAGTGGTCGTCCCACAGGACGGCGAAACGCTGACCTCCGACGACCTGACCGCGTTCCTCCACCAGCACATCGCCGCGTTCAAGATACCGCAGCGGATCTGGATTTCGGAAGAGCCGCTGCCAAGACTGGGGACGGAGAAGATCGACAAGGTCACGCTCAAGGCCAAGTATAGAGCGCTGGCCTAATATCCCTCGCCCCTCCGGGGAGAGGGAGGGAGGAGCCACTTGGCGACGGAAGGGAGAGGGGGAGTGGGACTCCCGGCGCAGGCCCGAAGACCCACTCCCCCTCATCCGCCGCTTCGCGCCACCTTCTCCCCGTGGGGGAGAAGGATTAGAGCCACCTCATGATCAACAGGCGCAGCATACTCGTCGGCGGCGGCGCAGGGATCGGGCTCGCCGTCGCCTGGAGCCTCTGGCCACGAACCTACGCCCCCAACCTCGTCGCCAACCCCGGCGAAACCCCGTTCGGCGCGTGGCTCAAGATCGGCACCGACGGCCATGTCACCGTCGCCGTCCCGCAAGTCGAGCACGGTCAGGGCGTCTACACCACCCTCCCCCAGATCGTCGCGGACGAACTCGGCGCGGACTGGCGCACCGTCGGCGTCGAGCCCGCCCCCCTCAACCCGCTCTACGCCAACCCAATCGGCGTGCACGACCTGTTCGAAGGCCTGTTCGACCGCCTCCCAGCCGGCACCCCGCGACCACCGATGCTGACCGGCGGATCGAGTTCAATCCGGATGTTCGAGCAAGCCTGTCGCGAGGCCGGCGCAGGCGCCCGCGCGCTGCTCTGCATGGCGGCGGCCAAACGCTGGGATGCCGACTGGACCCAAGTCAACGTCGACGCCGGCTTCTGCACCTACCAAACCAAGCGCATCCGCTTCGCCGAACTCGCCGAGGAGGCCGCCAAGTTCACCCTCCCCGATCCCCTCCCGCTCGGCATCCAGGGTGCCGGCAAGCTGGTCGGCAAGTCGGCCCCCCGCCTCGACACACCCTCGAAAGTCGACGGCTTGGCCAATTTCGCGGGCGACGTCCGCCTCGCCGACATGGTCCACGCCGCAATCCGCCAAGGCCCGGTCGGCGGTCGCCTGACAAAGGTCGACCGTGCCGCCGCCGACCGCATCCGCGGAGTGCTGTCGGTGGTCGAGAACCCGCGCTGGGTCGCAGCCATCGCGACAACAGGGTGGGCCGCACAAAAGGCGCTCGACGCCCTCGCCCCGCGATTCGAGAACGACGCGCCCCTCCCCGATACCAGGTCGATCGACGCAGCACTCGACGTCGCGCTAGCCCGTCCCGGCACGCAGATGGCCTCCGCGGGAGATGTCGCCACGACGTTCCAGGGTGCCAGGCTCGTCACCGCGACCTACCGCGCCGGCCTCGGCCTGCACGCAGCGATCGAGACCCGCAGCGCGACAGCCTCCTTCTCCAACGGCCGCCTCGAACTCTGGCTCGCAACGCAAGCGCCGGGGCTCGCACGATCGGCAGCGGCACGTGCGGCGGACCTCAGCGAAGACGCCGTCGTCATCCATCCGATGCTGATCGGCGGATCGTTCGGCGCAGCCCTCGAACACGACGTCGCCGAACAAGCGGCGGTGCTGGCGGTAAAGCTGAGACGCCCGGTCAGCCTCGTCTGGTCGCGCGGCGAGGATTCGCTCCACGATCACTACCGCCCACCCGCCGTCGCGACGATGGCCGCGCGGCTCGCCCCCAACGGCGCCATCATGGGCTGGTCGGCCAACATCGCAGCCCCCTCGACCGGCGCCGAGATGGCACGCCGGATGATGCCGGGCCTCGCAACCGAAGCGGCGCTGATCGGCGTCAAAGGCGACCGCTACGCCGTCGCGGGCGCGGCGCCCGTCTATCGCATTCCAGCCTATGCGATCGAGCATCATCCCGCCGAGATCGGCATCCCGACCGGCCACCTCCGCGGCGGCGCACACGGCTACACCGCGTTCTTCACCGAATGCTTCCTCGACGAACTCGCGCGCACTGCTCAGTCCGAACCGATGTCGTTCCGCATCGCCATGCTCGGCGGCGAACCGCGACTCGCACGCTGTCTCTCGACCGCGGCGGCGCTCGGCGGCTGGGACGGCGGCGTCGCCGGCAGTGGCCAGGGCATCGCCGCCCACGCCTTCCGCGGCAGCTACATCGCCGTCATGGCGGAGGCGCACATCGGCGCAGACCAGCGCCCGGTGGTCGACCGGCTCGTCGCCGCGGTCGATTGCGGTGCGCAGATCAATCCCGACATCGTCCGTCAGCAGATCGAGGGCGGGCTGATCTTCGGCATGGCCGCCGCACTCGGCGCGTCGACCGGTTTTACGCGCGGCCTCGCGGACGCGCGCGGGTTTGACACGATCGGCCTGCCCCGCCTCGCCGACACGCCCGACATCACTGTCGAGGTCATCCGCAGCGACGAGGCCCCCGGCGGCGTCGGCGAACTCGGCGTCCCCGCGGTCGCGCCCGCGATCGCCAACGCGCTCTATGCGTCAACGGGCTTCCGCATCCGCAATTTGCCTTTAAGACCAGCGCCATGACCCTGCCCCCCGATCATCCCCCGATTCCGAAACCCAAGATCGGCGTGTTGCTGATGAACCTCGGCACGCCCGATGGCCCCGATGCGAAATCGGTGAAGCGCTATCTTGGCGAGTTCCTGTCCGATTCGCGTGTCGTCGAGATCCCGCAGATCGCGTGGCAGCCGATCCTCCGCGGCATCATCCTCAACACCCGCCCCAAAAAGTCCGCGCATGCCTATTCGCAGGTCTGGCGCGAGGATGGCTCGCCGCTTGCCGCGATCACGCGGTTGCAGGCAGCCGCGCTGAAGGATTCGTTCGGGCCGGAAATGCTGGTCGACTGGGCGATGCGCTACGGCAATCCGTCGATCTCGGACCGGCTGACGGCGATGAAGGCGGCGGGTTGCGAGCGCATCCTGCTCGCGCCGCTCTACCCGCAATATTGCGCAGCAACGACCGCGACCGCGAACGACAAGGCGTTCAAGCATCTCGCCGGGCTTCGGTGGCAGCCGGCGATCCGCACGTTGCCGCCTTACTATGACGACACGCTCTATATCGACGCGCTGAAGGACTCGCTCGAAGAGGGGCTCTCCGCGCTCGATTTCACGCCCGATGCGATCGTCGCCAGCTTCCACGGCATGCCGAAGCGGACGTTGCAGCAGGGCGATCCGTATCACTGCCACTGCCAGAAGACCGCGCGGTTGCTCGGCGAGCGGATGGGGCGCGAGCTGACGATCGCGTTCCAGTCGCGGTTCGGGCCGCAGAAGTGGCTGGGGCCGGCAACCGACGAGACGCTCGTCGCGCTCGCCAAGGCGGGCAAGACCAAAGTGGCGATCTTCGCGCCGGGCTTCTCCGCCGATTGCCTGGAGACGCTGGAAGAACTGTCGATCCGCGGTCGCGAGAGCTTCGAGGAAGCCGGCGGCACGCACTTCGCCTATCTCCCCTGCCTCAACGACAGCCCCGTCGGCGTGGAAATGTTGCGCAGCATTTTGTCGCGCGAGCTTGAAGGATGGGTGCGGGCTGGCTAGCCTTCGGCAAAACACTGAGGAGAGAGACTGATGGCACGCGTCGCAATTGTAACCGGTGGTACGCGCGGAATCGGCGAAGCGATCAGTCTCGCATTGCAGGACATGGGCCTGACCGTCGCTGCCACCTATGCCGGCAACGATGACCGCGCGCGCGAGTTCACCGAGCGCACCGGGATCAAGGCGTACAAGTGGGACGTCGCCGATTACGACGCGTGCCAGGCCGGTTGTGCGCAGGTCGCCGCCGATCTGGGCGACGTCGACATCGTCGTGAACAACGCCGGCATCACCCGCGACGGCACGATCCTGAAGATGACGTACCAGGATTGGAAAGAGGTGATGGACACCAATCTTGGCGGTTGTTTCAACATGGCCAAGGCGGTGTTCCCCGGCATGCGCACGCGCAAATGGGGGCGGATCGTCAACATCGGCTCGATCAACGGCCAGGCCGGGCAGTACGGCCAGGTGAACTATGCTGCGGCCAAGTCCGGCATCCACGGGTTCACAAAAGCCCTCGCCCAAGAAGGCGCGCGCGCCGGCGTGACGGTCAACGCGATCGCGCCAGGGTATATCGATACGGACATGGTGGCGGCAGTGCCGGCCGACGTGCTGGAGAAGATCGTGGCGAAGATCCCGGTCGGGCGGCTGGGTCAGGCGACCGAGATCGCGCGTGGGGTGGCGTTCCTGTGTTCGGAGGAGGGCGGATTCGTCACCGGCTCGACGTTGAGCATCAATGGCGGGCAGCACATGTACTGACGGGCGTAGGCGCGGCAACGCTCGCGCCGTTGACCGCGAGCAAAGCGAAGCGGGCAGCGCCCGGCACGGCCGGCGGGTTGGCTAGCCGAACCCGTCCGACGGCGGCTTTGCCGGCGGCGCTAAGTAAGGTGTCTACCGGATCGCCAAGGACAGTCTTGCTTGATCCTGGGCCCCCACCTTCGCGGGGGAACTGGGCAGGTAGCGCTGCTCAGACCCAACCCCGCAGCGTCCGCGAGGTACAAGGATGCCACCGCAAAATGCCTAGCATCCTACTCCCTCTCCCCTCCGGGGAGAAGGTCGGGGTGAGGGGCAGTTCCAGGCGCAGCATTGCCTTGGCTGCCCCTCACCCAACCCTCTCCCCGGAGGGGAGAGGGCTACCCCGCCTCACCCGTCGCTAGCGCGCTCGATATCAGCGCCCACCGCGCTCAGCTTCTCCTCAAGCCGCTCATACCCGCGATCGAGATGATACACCCGGCCCACAGACGTCTCGCCGTCCGCCGCCAACCCCGCCAAGATCAAGCTCATCGAAGCCCGCAGGTCGGTCGCCATAACCTGCGCCCCGACCAGCTTGTCGACGCCGCGGACCATCGCGGTACGGCCATGGACCTGAATGTCCGCGCCCATTCGTGCCAGTTCGGGTACGTGCATGTAGCGGTTCTCGAAGATCGTCTCGGTCAGCATGCTGGCGCCGTCGGCCATACAAAGCATTGCCATAAATTGGGCCTGCATGTCGGTCGCGAACCCGGGGTACGGCGCGGTCGAGAGGGTCAGGGGTTGCAGCCCGCCGTCCGAGGCCACGCGCACGCCCTCCTTGGTCGGCGTCACCGACACGCCCGCCTCCACCAGGGCATCGATCGTCGCGCCCATATCCGGGATCGACACGCCGACCAGCTCCAGGTCGCCGCCGGTGATCGCCGCCGCGCACGCATAGCTGCCCGCCTCGATCCGGTCGGGCATCACCGCATAGGTCGCGCCGTGCAGCCGATCGCGGCCTTCGATCGTCAGCGTCTCGGTGCCGATCCCGTCGATCGACGCGCCCATCGCGACTAGGCAGTTGCACAGGTCGACGATCTCCGGCTCGCGCGCGGCGTTCTCGATCACCGACGTTCCCTTGGCCAGCACCGCCGCCATCACCACGTTCTCGGTCGCGCCGACCGACACGATCGGGAAGCGATAACGTCCGCCCGGCAGACGTCCGCCCGGCGCGATCGCCTTCACATAACCCGCCGCCATCTCGAGCTCGGCACCGATCGCCTCAAGTGCGCGCAGGTGGAGGTCGATCGGGCGATTGCCGATCGCACAGCCGCCCGGCAGCGACACCGTCGCCTCGCCACCGCGCCCAAGCAGCGGCCCGAGCACCAGGATCGATGCACGCATCTTCCGGACGATGTCGTACGGCGCCTCGGTCGAGGTCAGATTGCCCGCGCGGATCGTCATGACGCGACCGAAATCCTCGGGTCGCGTGCCCTGGATCGCAGTCGACGCGCCCAGTTGGTTGAGCAGGTGGCCGAAGCCGTCGACATCCGCCAGCCGCGGCAGGTTGCGCAGCGTCAGCGGCTCTTCGGTCAGCAACGCGCACGGCATCAGCGTGAGCGCGGCGTTCTTCGCGCCGGAGATGGGCAAGCGCCCGGACAGGCGATTGCCGCCGCGAATGAGAATACGGTCCATCCCGGGTGTCTATCGCGGCTGGCGTTCTGCGCAAGGGCCGCGCATCGATCGGGCGACAGGCGGATGCTGGCCGGGGGTCGAGTCCCGCGTCGGGACCGGGCGCGCCATCCGAAGCGCTAACACACCCCGCTTGATCGACTTTAATGCGCGGAAATCCTAGCTTTGCTCTGTGGTTCTCGAACATTGGGGACCATTACAGAGTGCCGGACAGCTGCTTCGCCGACCGCGTCGGCGATCTCATCGACCTGTCGATGAACGAGAAGGCTGCGTTAGCGCGGTTGGAGGAGCGCCCGCGAGACTTGCGTCGCGGTGCCGTCCTCGTGCGCGAGAATGATCCGCAGGCCGAACTCTTCATCCTGCAGCGCGGCATGGCGATGAGTTATGTGCTGCTCGACGACGGCAGCCGCCAGATTCTCCGCTTTCTCTATGCCGGCGACATGCTGGCGGTCTCCGCGCTGGTCTACCGCGATTCGCCCGAGACGGTGGTCGCGCTGACCGACTGCACGGTGTGCTCATTCGATCGCTCGGCGATGACCGGGCTGGTCACCGATCATCCACGGCTGTCGGCGCTCATCATGGTCATGAACCAGATGGAGAAGGTCGCGCTGACCGACCGGCTCGCCGCGCTCGGCCGGACCTCGGCTAAGGCGCGGATCGCGGCGTTGCTACTTGAGATGCGTAACCGCCTCCGGATGCGCGATCGCGCTATGGGCAACAGCTTCACGCTCGGTCTGACGCAGGAGGAGATCGGCGACGCCACCGGCCTCACGGCGGTCCACGTCAACCGCATGCTGCGCCAGCTCGAAGAGGACGGCCTGATCCGCCGCGAGATGGGCCGCGTCACGCTGCTCAACGAGGTGCAACTGGCGCAGGCGGCGAACTACATCGACCGCTTCGAAGGGCTCGACCTGCGCTGGTTGCCGCCAGCGCGGTGAACCTCGATCCTACCCCGTCAGAGGGTAGGAGAGATCAGGTCAAGCCTTCTCCAGCGTGCACTGTAGCGGGTGCTGGTTCTGCTTGGCGAAATCCATCACCTGCGACACCTTGGTCTCCGCCACCTCGTAGCTGAACGTACCACACACCCCGACGCCCTTCTGGTGAACATGCAGCATCACGCGAGTCGCGGCCTCCATGTCCATGCGGAAGAAGCGCTGGAGACACAGCACGACGAATTCCATCGGCGTATAGTCGTCGTTGAGCATCAGCACGCGGTACGGCGTCGGCTGTTTGGTCTTCGCGCGCGTCTTGGTCGCGATGCCGGCGCCGGTACCGCCCCCGGTGCCATCATGGCCGTCCTCGCCATTATCGTCGCGGCGCTCGGCCATCTGCTCGCCCGTCCGCTGGGGAGTCGTCATTTCAGGGGTCAAAAGCATGCTGCCAAAATATGGCATGCCGGGGGGCAAGGGCAAGGGGGCGCCGGCACACGTCGCGCGAAAACCGCAAACGCAAAAGGGGCGACCGTCGCGTGACGGCCGCCCCTTTCGTAACGCACTGCCCGAAGGTGGCGCGCTGTCGACTTAGGCCGAGATCTTCATCTTGTCGGTCGCGACCGCAACGCGGTTCGAGATCGGCTGTGCGAACTCGCCGAACATCTTCAGCATCCGCTCGGTCGAGCGCGAGCCCTCGGCGATCATCGTGTCGAACGCGGTGCGCGCATAATCGCCCTGGAGCTTCATGAACTCGGTTGGCGACTTGGCGGCGGCGAGCGTCTTGGCGGCTTCGGTCGCGCTCTCGAACGAGGTCTTGGCGTAGTCGGCAGCTTCCTGGCCGAGCGCCTCGACGTTCTTCGCGGCGATCTTCGACGACTCGACGAGCGCCTCGACGTTGCCCTTGCCGAATGCGACGAAATCTTCCGCCATCTTCGCCGACTTCTCCATCGCGCCCTTGGCCTGCTCGTTGAATTCGGCAGTGTTCGCGCCGCTGAAGAGGGCCTTGGTCTTCTCGGTGATGCTCTGGATCGTGTCCATTATGGCGTCCTTTGTTTCGCTGGCAGGGATCCCCGTTGGCGCAACGGCCTGAATCGGGGCGGGAATGTCCGTGTGCGGCGATACAAAAGCAGCCGCGAGAGGTTGAGGTGCCGGCGTCTTGGCGATCGGCTCGAATGCCGGTTTCGCCGGCTTGGCGACGGTCCGAGGAGCCTTCGCGATGGCGGCAGGCTTCGAACCGGCCTTGGCCGTCCGTTTCACGATATCCACCATCCACGCACCTCTCTTCGGAGTTATGTCGCGGTCTTCATACACCAATTCTCGCGCCGCACAATAAAATTGTGCACTGCACCATGACGGGAACGTAAGGTAGCGCTATCGGCTTTTCACATACTCGCCGGGTGCCTGGCCGAGCGCCTTCAGAGCCCCCCCTCCCGGCAGCCGCGCACCGTCCGCGGCCACCGTCTCGGCACCCAGCGCGCGCAACCATTCGACCCAGTCCGGCCACCAGCTACCCTTCGTCTCGGTCGCGCCGGCAACGAAGTCCTCAAGCGTCGA
The DNA here is from genome assembly GCF_004340965.1 of Sphingomonas sp. PP-CE-1A-559. GTDB lineage: Bacteria > Pseudomonadota > Alphaproteobacteria > Sphingomonadales > Sphingomonadaceae > Sphingomonas. The sequence continues at coordinate 115,026 of NZ_SLYA01000003.1, forward strand.
GTGCGCCCCCGGATTGGTCCAGTATTGATACTTCCCGGCAGCCGGCGGGTTGACCACGCCCGCGATATGCCCCGACCCTGCCAGCACGAACTTCAGCGGCCCGCCGAACAAGTGCGTGAGTTTCCAGACGCTTTCGGCCGGCGCGATATGATCCTCGCGCCCCGCCTGGACATAGCTCGGCGTGGAGACCTTGGTCAGGTCGATCGGCGTACCGTCCACCGTCATCGTCCCCGTCACCAGCAGATTGTCGCGATACAGGTCGGTCAGATAGCTCAGATGCCATTTCGCCGGCAGGTTGGTCGTATCGCCGTTCCAGTGGAGCAGGTCGAACGGCACGTAATCCTGCCCCAGCAGGTAATTCTGCGTGACGTAGTTCCAGATCAGGTCGCGCCCGCGTAGCAGGTTGAACGTCGTCGCCATGTAGCGCCCGTCGAGGAACCCCTCGGGCGACAGCGACGCGACCATCTTCAACTGCTCGTCATCGATGAAATGCTGCAACTCGCCCGCCTGCGCGAAATCGACCTGCGCGGTGAAGAACGTCGCGCTGGCCACTTTCGCCGCCTCGTCACGCGCCGCCAGCAACGCGAGCGTCGCGGCCAGCGTCGTCCCCGCCACGCAATAGCCGATCGTATGCACCGCCGGAACGTCGAGCACGGCGCGAACCGTATCGATCGCCTCGACCTGCGCCCCGACATAGTCGTCCCAGACCACGTCCTTCATGCTCGCATCGGCCGACTTCCACGACACCATGAACACGGTGATGCCCTGCTCCACGGCCCAGCGAATGAAGCTCTTCTCCGGGGTCAGGTCGAGGATGTAGAACCGGTTGATCCACGGCGGAAAGATGACGAGCGGCGTCGCCAGCACGCTCTCGGTGGTCGGACTGTACTGGATCAGCTCGTAGAGCGGCGTACGTTTCACCACCTTGCCCGGCGTCATCGCCAGGTTGCGGCCGAGTTCGAACGCGCCGTCCGGCGTATGCGTCACCTGCCCGCGGGCAAGATCCGCCATCATATTCTGCAGACCCTTCAGCAGATTCTCACCCCGCGTCTCGATCGTCTTCTCGATCACCTGCGGGTTGGTCAGCGCGAAATTGGTCGGGCTCATCGCATCGACGAACCCCTTGGTCGCGAACCGCAGCTGTTCCTTCTGCTTGGGGTCGAGCCCGTCGACCGCCTCGACGCCGCGCAGCATGTGGTCGCCGATCAGTTCGTAACTCTGCCGGATCAGGTCGAACACCGGCTCACGCCACTGCGGCGCCTTGAAGCGCTTGTCGGTCACCGGCGCGGCCTCGGGTGCCTTGGCCGGATCGAGAAACCGCTGCCACAGCGTCAGGCTCTCGGTCCAGAAATCGCGCGCGCGCTCCAGCGTGGCGGGGTCGGTAAAGCCCGGAATCGCAGGAATCCTCTCGGGCTTGGCCTGCATCGCGGCGAGCCCCTGCTCCACCATCATCTGCTGCGCACGCCCCATCACCCACGTCCAATGCTGGAGATCGGGGAGGGTCGGCGTGGAGGCGTCGGGAGGAGTATCGGCCATGGCATCCTCTGCTTTTTCGGGAGCTTAACGCAGACGCCGGCTCGGCGGAAGCATGGTCACGTCGACGATTGGTGGTCGCAGGAAACTCGACAATCCTCCCCCGCTAGGGGGAGGTGGCTGGCCCCTGCCAGACGGAGGGGGAGGACACGGAACAGCGGTTGCCCTTACCGCCCCCTCCGTCACCTTCGGTGCCACCTCCCCCTGGCGGGCGAGGATAGACTGAATACCCCAGCTTTCGCCCCCCTTGACGAATGAGGCGGATGACGCCCCCGCTCACCTGCGGTACAGCACCCGCTCCTCCAGCTAGAGGCTGATCATGTCCGAAGACTTCTACCGCATCAAACGCTTGCCACCCTATGTCATCGCCGAAGTGAACGCGATGCGGGCGGCGGCGCGCGCGGGCGGGGAGGACATCATCGATCTCGGCATGGGCAACCCCGACCTGCCGCCCCCCGAGCACGTCATCGAGAAGCTCGTCGAAGTCGCGCGCAAGCCTAGCGCGCACGGCTATTCGCAGTCGAAGGGCATCCCCGGCCTGAGGAAAGCGCAGGCGAACTATTACCGCCGCCGCTTCGGCGTCGACGTCGATCCTGAGACCGAGGTCGTCGTTACGATGGGCTCGAAGGAAGGCCTCGCCAGCCTGGCCACCGCGATCACCGCGCCCGGCGACGTCGTGCTCGCGCCCAACCCGTCCTATCCGATCCACACCTTCGGCTTCATCATCGCCGGCGCGACGATCCGCGCGGTGCCGACCACGCCCGACGAAGCGTATTTCGAAAGCCTCGAGCGCGCGATGGCGTTCACTGTCCCCGCGCCGTCGGTGCTGGTCATGGGCTATCCATCGAACCCGACCGCCGAGGTCGTCGACCTCGCCTTCTACGAGCGCGTCGTTGCGTTTGCGAAGAAGCACAAGCTGTGGGTGATCTCCGACCTCGCTTATTCGGAGCTGTATTTCGACGGCAAGCCGACCCCCTCGATCCTCCAAGTGCCGGGCGCGAAGGACGTCGCGATCGAGTTCACCTCGCTCAGCAAGACCTATTCGATGGCCGGTTGGCGGATGGGCTTCGGGGTCGGCAACAAGACGCTGATCGCGGCGATGACGCGCGTGAAGTCGTACCTCGATTACGGCGCGTTCACGCCGATCCAGGCCGCCGCCTGCGCCGCGCTCAACGGCCCGCAGGACATCGTCGAGCGCAACCGCCAGCTCTATCACAAGCGTCGCGACGTGCTGGTCGAGAGCTTCGGCCGGGCCGGCTGGGATATCCCGAGCCCCCGCGCGAGCATGTTCGCATGGGCACCACTGCCACCCGCGCTCGCGCACTTAGGTAGCCTTGAGTTCACCAAACAATTGCTGACTCACGCGCACGTCGCGGTGGCCCCAGGGGTTGGCTACGGCGAAAACGGCGAGGGCTATGTGAGGATCGCGATGGTCGAGAACGAACAGCGGCTCCGCCAGGCGGCGCGCAACGTGAAGAAATATCTTCAGTCGATGGGCGTCAACACGCCCGCGCGTGGCGCTGGCTGACCTTCGCCAGCGTGGATATCAATCCGTTATATTCGGTGGCCGGCGTGCTCGTCGGCCTCATCGTCGGGCTGACGGGTGTCGGTGGCGGGTCGCTGATGACGCCGCTTCTGGTGCTCGTCTTCGGCTTTCACCCCGCCACCGCGGTCGGCACCGACCTGCTCTATGCCTCGGCGACTAAGACGGTCGGCACGACGGTCCACGGCTGGCGCGGCACGGTCGATTGGCAGGTCGTGCGCCGGCTCGCGACCGGCAGCGTCCCCGCGGCGATCGCGACGTTGCTCGTGCTCAACCATCTTGGCGAGAAATCGTCCGACACCGGCCACGCGATCACCGTCGTGCTCGGCGTGACGCTCATCCTCTCGGCAGTCGCGACCTTCTTCCGCGGTAAGATCGTCGCGTGGCTGACCCCGCGCATCGGCACGGTCGGCGGCGAGCGCCAGGCGATGCTCACGATCCTGCTCGGCGCGGTCCTCGGCGTGCTCGTCTCGCTGACCTCGGTCGGCGCCGGCGCGCTGGGCATGACTGCGCTGCTGATCCTGTACCCGACGCTGCCGATCAACCGGCTGGTCGGCTCCGACATCGCTCACGCGGTGCCGCTGACTCTGCTCGGCGGGATCGGCCACTGGATTCTCGGCTCGGTCGACGTCGACCTGCTCGTGTCGCTGCTGATCGGCTCGATCCCCGGCATCATCATCGGCAGTCTGATCGCGACGCGCGTCTCGGACCGCGTGCTGGTCCCGGTGCTCGCGACCGTGCTGGCGCTGGTCGGCGTGAAGCTGATTTTCTGACGTGAGGCCGGGCTTCGCCTTCTCGACCAGGTTCCGCGTGCGCTATGCCGAGATCGACGGCCAGCGCATCGTCTTCAACTCGCGCTATCTCGAATATGCCGACGTCGCGGTTACCGAATTCTGGGAATGGACCGGGATCGCGGAGGCGCTGCCGGATGTCTGGCCGACCACCGAGTTCAACGTGCGTCGGACCGAGATCGACTACCTAAAGCCGTTCCGTCTCGGCGATACGATCGAGGCATTCGTCCGGATCGACAAGCTTGGCACGACCAGCCTGACGAAGCGGTTCGAGCTCGCGCATGCGGAGACGGGGGATCTGCACACCGTCATCACCATGGTCAGCGTGCACGTCGACCTAGAGACCGGTCGCCCAGTCCCGCTGCCGGACGTGATCCGTACGGTGCTGGAAGCGCTACCGACCCAATAGCACGAAGAAAGCATGTTCCCCCGCGAAGGCGGGGGTCCAGACTGGGCTCCCGCCTTCGCGGGAGAACAAGGAAGTACGGGCGGGGCTAACGACCTGATCCGTCACCCCGGACTTGTTCCGGGGTCCACGTTGCTGCATCCTCTCAAGTCGCTGGTCTGCGGACAGGTGGATGCCGGAACGAGCCCGGCATGACGGGACTTTACTCCGCCGCCTCAGCCTCCACCCCATCCCCGGCAACTTCCCCAGGCAGCGCCCAGATCAAGTCCCCCTTCCCCAGCACGCGCCCGTCATGCGACCGCACCGACACCGGCTGCAACGGCCGCCGATCGCGTTCGTCCACCAGGATCGGAAACGCCGGCACGCACGTCTCCCATCGCTCGCCCCATTGCCGGAGCGCGATCATCGTCGGCAGCAGCGCGAAGCCCTTGTCGGTCAGCCCGTAGGCGATCTTCCGTCGATCCTCCGGGATAGGCTGCCGCTCCAGGATCCCATGCTCGACCAGCCGCGCCAGCCGGTTCGCCAGGATATTGCGCGCAATCCCCAGTTCCGACTGGAACTCCTCGAAATGATGCAGGCCGTTGAACGACGCGCGCAGAATGAGGAACGACCAGCGCTCGCCCATCGCCTCCAGCGCGGCGGGCAGGCTGCATTCGAGCAAGGGTTCGCGCAATTTTCCCACGGCGTCTTCCTTATTGGACAGCAACGGTACCGCATAAAGAGCCGAAGCGAAATGCTCCTCCGATTTAAGTTGCAACTCGAAACTAATCGGAATAGGTCTCGATTAGAAACCTTTTAGGAGTCTACCGATGTCCGTCATCACCCGCGCCCTTCTGACCGCCGTTCCCGCCCTGACGACGGGGTTCGCCGCACTGGTCGCGACACCGGCATCGGCCCAGACCCCCATCAATTATTATGTAGCCGTCCCTACCGCCGCGCCCACTTCCACCCGGCTGATCACCAACGGCACGCCGTGGCGCTGGGAGAATGCGGCATTCGTCTCCAGCAAGGCGCCCCAGCGCGACGTGATCCTCTGCGCCGCGGTCGCCAAGCGCGTCGGGCCGCTCGCCAGTTTCACGGTCGCGGGCAAGGCCTATGACGCCGAAGCGCTGGCCGCGTGCAACAACCACGCGAAATAACGAGGATTTTGTTGCAAAAGGGCGCGGCCCGGCCCCATCTACGGTCCGTGCTGCGCCAATATGAACTGGTCGATCGCGTCCTCGACTACGATCCCGACGCCGACGAGGCGATGCTGAACCGCGCCTATGTCTTCTCCATGCAGGCGCATGGGAGCCAGAAGCGCGCGTCCGGCGACCCGTATTTCAGCCACCCGATCGAGGTGGCCGGAATCCTGACCGACCTCCATCTCGATGCCGAGACGATCGCCACCGCGATCCTCCACGACACGATCGAGGACACGGTCGCCACGCCCGAGGAGATCGAGCGACTATTCGGCGCCTCGGTCGCGCGTCTGGTCGACGGCGTGACGAAGCTCAGCAAGATCGAAGCGCAGACCGAGAACGAACGCGCTGCCGAGAATTTGCGCAAATTCCTCCTCGCGATGTCCGACGACATCCGCGTGCTGCTGGTGAAGCTCGCCGACCGCCTGCACAACATGCGGACGCTGCACCACATCGCCAAGCCCGAGAAGCGCCGTCGCATCGCCAAGGAGACGATGGACATCTACGCGCCGCTCGCCGAGCGGATCGGCATGTACGAGTTCATGCGCGAGATGCAGTCGCTGGCGTTCGAACAGCTCGAGCCCGAAGCCTCCGAATCGATCAACCGCCGCCTCGAACAGCTCAAGCAGGGCGACGGCGACCGCATCGCCAAGATCGCCTCCGGCCTGAAGCTGGTGCTGTCGCGCGCCGGGGTCGAGGCGGAGATCTCGGGGCGCGAGAAGCATCCCTATTCGATCTTCCGAAAGATGTCCGAACGCCACATCAGCTTCGAACAGCTCTCCGACGTCATGGCGTTCCGCGCGATCGTGCCGACCGAGGAGGATTGCTACCGGGTGCTCGGGATCATCCACCAGCGCTGGCCGATGGTGCCGGGCCGGTTCAAGGATTACATCTCGACGCCCAAGCGCAACGGCTATCGCTCGCTGCATACCTCGGTGATCCACGCCGACAGCGCGCGGATCGAGATCCAGATCCGCACCGCCGACATGCACGCACAGGCCGAATTCGGGCTGGCGGCGCATTGGGCCTACAAGCAGCAGATCAACGGCAGCGACCGGCAGGTCAGCTGGATTCGCGACCTCGTCGAGATCCTCGACACCGCCGAGAGTCCGGAAGAGCTGCTCGAACACACGCGGATGGCGATGTACACCGATCGCATCTTCGCGTTCACGCCGAAGGGCGAGCTGATCCAGCTGCCCAAGGGCGCGACCTCGATCGATTTTGCGTACGCGGTGCACACCGATCTCGGCGACCAGGCGGTCGGCGCGAAGGTCAATGGCCGCGTCGTGCCGCTGTCGACGGTGATCGAGAATGGCGACCAAGTGCAGATCCTGCGCTCGAAGGGCCAGTCGCCGCAGCCGCAATGGCTTAACGTCGCGACCACTGGCAAGGCGCTCGCCGCGATCCGCCGGCACCTGCGTCAGAAGGAGCGCGTCGAGCAGATCGCGCTCGGCCAAACCCTGTACGAGGATATCGTCACCCGCCTGCCCGCGCAGATCGGCACCGACGCGCTCAGCCACGCGCTGAAGCGGCTGAAGCTGCCCGACGATTCGTCGCTGATGGTGGCAATCGCGCGACGGACGCTGTCCGATGCCGCGGTGATGGAGGCGCTGATGCCCGGCTCGGCGGGCGCGGACGTGACGCATGCGCTTGCCCCGCAATCGAGCGCGATCTCGATCAAGGGCCTCACCCCCGGCGTCGCCTACGATTTGGCAACGTGCTGCCATCCGGTACCGGGCGATCGCATCGTCGGGTTGCGCCGGCCCGATGCGGGGATCGAGGTCCACGCGATCGACTGCAAGGTCCTCGCCGAACTCGCCGAGCGATCGGAAAACGAGACCGACTGGGTCGACGTGGCCTGGGGCGACGAAACCGAGGGTGCGGTCGCACGCATATCGGTGATGGTGAAGAACGAGCCGGGTTCGCTCGGCATCGTCTCGACGATCATCGGCGGGCACAAGGCGAACATCATCAACCTGCGGCTCGATACGCGCGACAAGAGCTTCCACACGAACGAGATCGACGTCGAGGTGCACGACGTGCAGCAGTTGATGCGGCTGATGGCGGGGCTGCGCGCGGCGGATGCGGTGCATACCGTGGAGCGGGTGTAGAGTTTGATGATTATTGCTGCCTACAACTCCCATTGACGCTAAACGGCGCGGATGAACCGTCCAGCGTTATCGATTGTCGTCCCCTGCTATAACGAGGCGGCGTGCCTCGACATCCTGCACGCGCGCATTTCCGGCGCGGCGAAGGTCGCGGTCGGCGACGATTACGAGATCGTCCTGATCAACGACGGCTCGCGAGACGACAGCTGGCCCGTGATGCAGCGCCTCGCCGCCGCCGACGCGCGGCTGGTCGCGATCAACCTTTCGCGCAACCACGGTCACCAGTTGGCCCTCACCGCCGGCCTCGACCTGTGCGTGGGCGAGCAGATTCTAATCATCGACGCCGACCTCCAGGACCCACCCGAACTTCTGTCCGACATGCGCGCGGCGATGGCGGCGAGTCAGGCCGACGTCGTCTACGCGGTACGCCGCCAGCGCGCAGGCGAAACGGTGTTCAAGAAAGCCACCGCCGCTGCGTTCTACCGCCTGCTGACCCGGATGACCGAAACGCCGATCCCGCTCGACACCGGCGACTTCCGCCTGATGAGCCGGCGTGCTTTGGACGCGTTCCTGTCGCTGCCCGAACAGGCCCGCTTCATCCGCGGCATGGTCGCCTGGATCGGCTTCAAGCAGGTCCCCTTCCCGTATGATCGCGCCGAGCGGCTCGCTGGCGAGACGAACTACCCCCTCGCCAAGATGATCCGACTTGCGTTCGACGCCGTCACCGGCTTCTCCACCGCCCCGTTACGGTTCGCCAGCCACGCCGGGCTCGCGCTGACCGGCGTGTCGTTGTTGCTGTTCGTCTACATCGCGATCGGCTGGCTCTCGGGCAGCGCGGTGCAGGGCTGGACCTCGACGATGCTGGTGACGGTGTTTCTCGGCGCGGTGCAGATGTTCGTGCTGGGGATGATCGGCGAGTATCTCGGGCGGCTGTACGTCGAGTCCAAGCGGCGGCCATTGTATATCGTCGCCGACGTTGCGGGGCCGATCCAGGGCAAGGCGACCTTGGGGTTCCGTGCGGAGCCGGTCGAAGTGGTGCGGTTGCCTGACGGCTCCCTTCCCTTCCACCCCGAATAACGAACGCGCCTGCCGATCACAACACCACCCCGGCGAAGGCCGGGGCCCAGTTGGCAAGGTCGCAGTGACGAAGCGCGCCCGACGTCAGCAACGTTCTCCAACTGGGCCCCGGCCTTCGCCGGGTTGGAGGTTGCTTACAAGTTCAGGACGTGCGCCGCGCCCCTACCCCGTTCGTGCCGAGTAGAGACCGAGTAGCTCCGTAAGGAGCGTATCGAGGGCTCGTATCGAGGTATGGGGCCCGCGCGCCAACTTATCCCTCGATACGCCATCTCGATACGTGGCTTCGCCACTACTCGACGGCTACTCGGGACGAACGGAAGTAGGACGCGCAGGTCCCTTGTTCGTTACCGCGGCACCGCCAGCGTCACGATCGAAACCCCCGGGGTCATCGGCAGGCGACCGACCATGTGCCGCTCCAAGCGGAAGATCTTCTCGAACAGCGCGTTCACCAGCTTGGGGGGCGGGGAGTCGTCGCTGTCGTCGCGGCCGGAGAGGCGGCCGGCGATCCTGGCCGCCGCCGCCAGCGGGAAGAGCAGCGAGTTGAAATAGCCGAGCTTTTCCGGCTTCAGGCCCGCCGTCTCGATCGCTGCCTTGAGCGTGGCCTTCGAATAGCGGCGGTGATGGTGGTTCACGGTGTCGTGCGCGCTCCACATCCACTGGTGCGCCGGCACCGCGATCAGGATCTTGCCGCCGGGTGCGAGGCAATCCGCCATCGCCTTCAGCGCGGCGACGTCGTCCTCGATATGCTCGACCACGTCGAGCACCGCGATCAAGTCGTAATGACCGCGCGGCACGCCGGGCAGTTCGGGCAACGGTGCCGCGCCGACCGGTTTGCCGAGCCGCTCACTGGCGATCTCACGCGCGGCCGGGTCGATCTCGATCGCGTCGATGCTGCCGAACGCGGCGAGCATCGGCAGGTTGTGCCCGGTGCCGCAGCCGATCTCGAGGATCTTCGCATCCTTCGGCAATGCGCCGTAGCGGGTCAGGTAATCGGCCAGAATGTCGCGGCGGGCGCGGTACCACCAGTGGGTGGAATCGTGGGCGGCCATCCGGTCGTAGACGATGCGGTCCATTAAATGTCGGCCCTGCGGTTGAAGTTCATGTCAGTTGAAAACCCAGAAACGGTTGAGCACGAACGTCACGATCGCGGCAAGAAAGACGGCGGGGATCAGCGGGATCCAAGGATGCAGATGGAGCAGCGCGGTACCGATCCAGGTGATGACCGCATTGAGCGCGAGCCCCGAGCCCTGGACGATCACGAACTTCACATGCCGCCCCGCCCCCGGTTCCTTCGCGTGCCCCTTGAAGCTCCAGCGGCTGTGCAGGAAGAATCCGACCACGACGGCGACGGCGAAGGCGAACGGCACCGCGGCCACCGCCTGGCGCGGCGGAAAGACGTACGCAGTCAGCGGCAGGTAGACGAGCGAATAGACGACGCTGGAAATCCCGCCGGCGATGCCGAAGCGCACGAGCTGGCCGAGCACGCCGCTCGCCCGCATCTGCTCCATCTGTCGCCAAATCGCCTGCATGCCCGCCTTGTTCTTTACCCTGACCGCGATAGAGCGGCCTCGAAGACAAGCCCGCGCATCTAGTGTGCGTGCGGGCAGGAGGAAAGCGTTTTGGATCAGGGGCCCTCGCCGAAGCCGTCCGAAGAACGGACGTTGCTGGACGAACTCGACCGGCATTGGATCGCGTTGACGCTGCTTGCCTGGGTGGCGGTGGCGGCGTGGTCGATCTTCGATCGCTGGGGCCAGATCCGCTGGCTGTCGCTCGGCGATACCGACGACAACATGCGGCTGATGCAGGTCCGCGCGCTGCTCGACGGCCAGGGCTGGTACGATCTGCGCAACTACCGGATGAACCCGCCGGTCGGGTTCGACATCCACTGGAGCCGCATCGTCGACCTGCCGATCGCCGGGCTGATCCTGTTCTTCCGGCTGTTCATGGGCAACAGCTGGGCGGAGCGGCTGGCGTGCGGGATCGCGCCGTTGCTGCCGCTGTCGATCGCGATGCTGGGCATCGGCGCGACCGTGCGCCGGCTTATCAGCCCGTATGCGTGGCCGCTGGCGGTCGTGTTCATGGTCGGTGCTACGGCCACGATGCTGATGTTCATGCCCGAGCGGATCGATCACCACGGCTGGCAACTGGCGATGTTGAGCCTCACGGTAGCGGGCCTGTGCGATACCAACGGCCGACGTGGTGGCGCGATGGTCGGGATCGCGAGCGCGGTGTCGCTGTCGATCGGGCTCGAACTCTTGCCCTATGCGGCGATGGCGGGGGCGATCATCGCCCTGCGCTGGGTGTGGGACCGGTCGGAGGCCGAGCGGCTGTCGATCTATGCGCTGACATTGGGTGGCGGTAGCACGCTCGGCTTCGCGCTGTTCGCGTCGAACGCCAACCAGGCGATGCGGTGCGATGCGTTGACGCCCGTGTGGCTGAGCGTGATGATCGCGGCGGGAATGCTGCTGTTCCTGCTCGCGCGGTTCGGTCCGGCGTCGCGGGGCGCTCGGCTGGCACTGGCGGTGGTCGCAGGTGCGGCGATCGTCGCAGGTTTCGCGCTGGTGTTTCCGCAGTGCCTAGGGCGGCCCGAGGGGATTTCGCCCGAGCTGCAGCGCAACTGGTTGGACAATGTCCGCGAGGCCAAGCCGATCTACAAGCATAGTTTTCGCGTCGGGTTCGCGCTCGCTACGCTACCGATCATCGGTTTGATCGGGGCGGTGATCGCAGCGTGGCGCGCGCGTCGCGATCCAAGCGCAGTCGGCTGGGCAGCGGTCGCGCTGTTCACCGCGTTCGCCTGCGCGATGCTGTTGTGGCAGGTCCGCGCCGGACCCGCCGCGCAGATGCTGGCGATCCCGGGAGCGACCGCGCTAGCCTGGCTGATCATCCCCCGATTGCTCGGCAACCGATCGATCGCGGTGCGCGTGCTGGGGACCGCAGCGGCGTTCCTGATCGTCTCGGGCATGTTCGCCGGGATGGTGCTGAAATACCTGCCGATCGACCGGCCGAAGCCGTATGAAAAGCGCGTCAACATGGCGACCGGCGACTGCCTGCGCACGACCGTGCTGCTCGCGCTGAACAAATACCCCGCGCAAACGATCTTCACCTTCGTCGACATGGGGCCGCGGCTGATCACGATCACGCATCACGACGCGATTGCAGGGCCTTATCATCGCAACGGCGACGCGATCCTCGACGTGCAGCGCGCGTTCGGGCGGTCTGCCGAAGAGGCGCACGCGATCATCAAGCGCCACGGCGCGACGATGCTGCTGCTGTGTCCGAACGCGGCGGAATCGACTAACTATAAGGCGCGCAGTCCGAAGGGGTTCTATGCCGAACTGGCGAAGAACGAGGTGCCGACCTGGCTGACCCCTCTGCCGCTGCCGGCGAAGTCGCCGCTGCGGTTGTTCAAGGTCGACTGACCACCACCCCCCGGTTCTCCTGCGAACGCAGGAGCCCAGGGTAACGAAAGGCAACGTCTGTAATCCTGGGCTCCTGCGTTCGCAGGAGAACGGATTAGCGCAGCACTACCGACAGGCCGTCGAGCACGAACTGCACCGCGAGCGCGGCGAGCAGCACGCCGAGCAGGCGCGTGATCACCGCCTCGATCTTCGCGCCGAGGATCCGCATGATCGGCCCCGCCGCGAGCAACGCAACCAGCGTCAGCAGTAGGATCGTCACCATCGCACCCAGCACGACCAGCGAGCGCTCGATCCCGCTGTTGCGGCTCATCAACAGCATCACCGACGCGATCGAGCCGGGCCCCGCGATCATAGGCATCGCCATCGGGAAGATCGAGACGTCCTCCACCTCGGGATCGCTCGCCACCTTGGCGGCACGGTCCTCGCGGCGTTCGGTGCGCTTTTCGAACACCATTTCGAGCGCGATCAAGAACAGCATGATGCCGCCGGCAATGCGGAAGCTGGCGAGACTGATGCCGAGGCCCTTCAACAACGCCTCGCCGAACAGCGCGAACACGAACAAAATCGCCGCCGCGACGCCAACAGCGCGCATCGCCATCGCACGCTTCTGCAGCGTCGACGCGCCCGCCGACAGCCCGGCATAGATCGGCGCGCAGCCGGGCGGATCGATGACGACGAAGAACGTGATCAGCGACGAGATGTAGAGTTCGATCACAGGCTTGCCTCATCGATTGCAACGCCTTCGCGTCGGCCAGCGGAGACCAAGGTGTTGCGCAGTAGGCAGGCGATGGTCATCGGCCCGACGCCCCCCGGCACCGGCGTGATCGCACCGGCAACCTCGACCGCGCTCGCGAAATCGACGTCGCCGACGAGGCCGGCATCGGTCCGGTTGATACCGACGTCGATGACGGTCGCACCGGGCTTGAGCCAGTCGCCCTTGATCATCTGTGGGATGCCGACCGCGGCGACGACGATGTCCGCGCGGCGGATATGCGCGGGGACGTCCTGCGTGCGGCTATGGACGACGGTGACGGTGCAGCTTTCGCGGAGGAGTAATTGCGCCATCGGCTTGCCGACGATGTTGGAGCGACCAACAACGACGGCTTCGAGCCCGCTCAAGCTCGGCATTACGCTCTTCAATAGCATGACGCACCCGAGCGGCGTGCAGGGGACGAAGCCGGGCAGGCCAGTCGCGAGCCGCCCCGCGTTGATCGGATGGAACCCATCGACGTCCTTGTCCGGGTCGATCGCTGAGATGACCGCCTGCTCGTCGATATGCTTCGGCAGGGGCAATTGGACGAGGATGCCGTCGATCGTCGGGTCGGCGTTGAGCGTCGCGACCAACGCGAGCAGCTCTTCTTCCGCCACGTCGACAGGGAGCCGGTGCTCGATGCTCTCCATCCCGGCTTCGCGCGTGGCCCTGCCCTTTGATCGGACATAGACGTTCGAGGCAGGATCCTCACCGACCAGCACCACCGCAAGGCCAGGCGCACGGCCTGCCTCGGCGCGAAAGGCGGTGACGCCGTCTGCGATACGGGCCCGGAGGCCGGCGGCGAAGGCCTTGCCGTCGATGATGGTCGCGCTCATGCCCGCGGCCCATAGAGCGCGGACGCGATTTCCGCCAGCGTAGTGGCGTCGCCGGCAATGTGCAGACGCTTCAGGCGGGCGGTTTCGCCGGCGACGATCGTCACGGCGCGCTTGGGTACGCCGAAGGTCTTGGCAACAAGCGTCACCAACCCAGCATTTGCGGCACCATCTACCGGCGCCGCCGCCAACCTCGCGACGAAATGCTCTTCGGTCCCGGCGGTCAGCGCATCCCGGCCACCACGCGGTGTTACCCGGACGGCGATCGCCAAGCCATCAGCCAGCGCACGCCAAGCCGCCTTCTCAGTCAATAGGTCGCGACGAGATAGTTCTGCGCGATGTTCGGGATGACGATGTTGCTGAGAATGTAGAGGATCAGCAGCACGACCAGCGGCGACAAGTCCAGCGCGCCGAAGTCCGGCAGCACGCGGCGGATCGGACGATACATCGGCTCGGTCATCCGCTGCAGCGCGGTCCACACGGTGCGGACGAAATCGCTGTGCGTATTGATGACGTTGAACGCGATCAGCCACGACAGAATCGCCTGCACGACGATGATCCACCAGATGACGGTGAGCAGCAACTGGACGATCTGAAGAAGGGCGATCAAGGCGTAGGTCTCCGCTGGTGTGTTGCCGATATAAGGTGGCGGGGGGAGAACGAGAAGCCCCGTGGTGTCGCTGGCCTGCGCGCGACGATTTGAGCAGCACCCTTGCCCTCAAGTCTCCGTCATCCTGGGCTTGACCAAGGATCCAGAGCCACGAAGGCTACCCTGTGTGGCTCTGGATCCTGACTTTCGTCAGGATGACGGGAGTGGGGGGACCTTGGCGCCCGTTACCGCGAGCGCCCGTTGGCGCTGACCAGCGTGCCCGCGCCCTGCTTGGTGAAGATCTCCAGCAGCATCGCGTGCGGCACGCGGCCGTCGATGATGACCGCGGCATCGACGCCCGATTCGACCGCCGCGACGCAGGTGTCGAGCTTCGGGATCATGCCACCGGTCACCGTGCCGTCCGCGCGCAGTTCGGCGATCCGCGCAGGATCGAGATCGGTGAGCAGCTCGCCCTCCTTGTCGAGCACGCCGACGATATCCGTGAGCAGAAAGAAGCGCGCCGCGCCCATCGCGGCGGCGATCGCGCCCGCCATCGTGTCGGCGTTGATGTTGTAGGTGTGGCCGTCCGCACCGATACCGATCGGCGCGATCACCGGGATGATGTCGGCGGCGATCAGCGTGTCGAGGATCGTCCGGTCGACCGCGATCGGCTCGCCGACGAAGCCCAGGTCGACATGCCGCTCGATCCCCTGGAGCTTGTCGGGCTCGCGGCCGTGGCCGACTTTCTGCGCGAGGACGAGGCCGGCGTCCTTGCCCGAGATGCCGACCGCGCGACCGCCCGCCTGGCCGATCCAGCCGACGATTTCCTTGTTGATCGAGCCGGCGAGGACCATCTCGGCGATCTGCGCGGTCTCGGCATCGGTGACGCGCAGGCCGTCGACGAAGCGCGATTCGACGCCGAGGCGCTTCAACATTGCGCCGATCTGTGGCCCGCCGCCGTGGACGACGACCGGGTTGATGCCGACTGCCTTGAGTAGCACCATGTCCTCGGCAAAATCACGCTGCAACTCGGGGTCGCCCATCGCGTGGCCGCCGTATTTCACGACGAACGTCTTGCCGGCATAGCGCTGCAGGTACGGCAGCGCCTCGGTGAGCGTTTCCGCCTTGGCGAGCAGGGCGGGATCGGGCGTGTGATCGGTCAACTAAACTTCCGTTCGTCTCGAGTAGCCATCGAGCACTTGTCGAGATGGCGTATCGAGAGACCTGTACCTCGATACGAGCCCTCGACAGGCTCGGTCTCTACTCGGCACGAACGGAAAAATCTAACATTATGCCCGGTCCAACCGCCGTCCCAGTTTCACGAAGAACGTGATCATGAACGGTACCAGCACGATCGACAGCACGACCTTGGTCAGCATCTGCCCTTCCATCAACGCGACGATCGGCCGCTCGCCGAGGAACGAGATGGTGATGAACAAAATCGTGTCGATGATCTGCGAGATGATGCTCGCGATCATCCCGCGCAGCCACACCAGCTTGCCGTCACCGCTGCCGACCTGACCCGACAACTTGGAGAAGATCAGCACGTTGAGCGTCTGCGAAATCCCGTACGAGATCAGCCCCGCGATCATCATCCGCGAGCTCTGGCCGACCACGACCGGGAACGCGTCGACCGCGGGCGGGTACATCCCCGGATCGTGCGGCAGCGCCAGCACCAGGTGGATCAGCGCCGCCGACACGAGCAAAGGGATGAACCCGAGGCGCACCAGGAACGTCGCGGTCTTCTGGCCGTGCAGCTCGGCGATTGCGCTGCTCAGCACCACCAGCAGCAGGAAGCCGAAGATCCCCGCCTCGACCGCGAGCGGGCCGAGCGCGACCTGCTTCACCCCCAACACGCCGGCGATGCACACCATGCCGCCGTACAGGACCGAGAAAACGAAGAGCGAACGCGGGAACGCGGGGGGCAACTTATCCATCGCGCGGGACGCTAGCGAAAACGCGCGCGCCGTCAAATGACTAGCGCGCTTCAAATAACTGGCGAGCGCGGCGCTCGCGTGTCATGTCGGTCGCTTGCGCAGCCGGGGGGCGGCGCGTGTCATCGCAAGAAAACGCAGGGCGTCCATGGAAAGACTCTTCATCGGTTTGGCGGGCATCGCCGTCATCCTGGGCATTGCCGTGCTGTTGTCGAGCGACCGCCGTGCGATCCGCCTGCGCATCGTCGGCGCCGCGTTCGCGTTGCAGGCCGGGATCGCGGTCCTCGTACTGTACTCTAGCTTCGGCAAGGTCGTGCTCGGCGAGATGTCCGGCGGCGTCGCCAATTTGCTCGGCTATTCGCAGAAGGGCACCGAGTTCCTGTTCGGCAAGATGGCGACGCCCGAGATCGGCGGCCAGAGCTTCGCGATCGCCGCGTTGCCGGTGATCATCTTCTTCGCCAGTCTCGTCTCGATCCTCTATTATCTCGGCATCATGCAGTTCGTGGTGCGCTGGGTCGGCGGCGGGATCGAGAAGGTCATCGGCGTCTCGAAGGTCGAATCGCTGTGCGCCGCAGCGAACATCTTCGTCGGCCAGAGCGAATCGCCGCTCGTCATCCGCCCCTATCTGGCGGGGCTCACCCCGGCGCAGCTCTTTACCGTGATGACCAGCGGCATGGCGGGCGTCGCGGGTACGATCCTCGCGGCGTATGCGTCGATGGGCATCCGCATCGATTACCTGCTCGCCGCGAGCTTCATGGCGGCGCCGGGCGGCATCCTGATGGCGAAGATCATCATGCCCGACCGCGTCACGCCACCAGAAGGCGAACTCGCGCTCGGCGATCTGCCCGGCGAATCGTCGGCGGGCGAACCGATGCCGCAAGCCACGCATGACGAGGAAAAGCCCGCCAATCTGATCATGGCCGCCGCCCAGGGTGCGCAGACCGGCGTGCGCTTGGCCGTCGCGGTCGGCGCGATGGTGCTGGCGTTCGTCGCGCTGGTGGCGCTGGCGAACGGATTACTCGGCGGGCTTGGCAACATGATCGGGCTGCCGGGGCTGAGCTTCCAGGGGCTGCTCGGCTATGTCTTCGCGCCGATCATGTTCCTGCTGAACGTGCCGTGGAGCGAGGCGGGAATCGCCGGTGGGCTGTTCGGGCAGAAGATCGTGCTGAACGAATTCGTCGCCTACATCTCGCTCGGTACGCAGCAGGGGCTGAGCCCGCGGACGATCGCGGTCATCACCTTCTCGCTGTGTGGGTTCGCGAACTTCTCGTCGATCGCGATCCAGATGGCGGTGACGGGCAGCCTCGCGCCGAACCAGCGGCCGATGATCGCCAAGCTTGGCCTGCGCGCGCTGGCGGCGGGGAGTCTTGCGAACTTAATGTCGGCCGCGCTCGCGGGCCTGCTGATCGGCTGAATCCCGCCCATCCGCCATCCTGACGAAAGTCAGGACCCAGAGCCACGAGGGGCAGCGCTTGTTACCCTGGGTCCTGACGTTCGTCAGGATGACGCGGGTCGAGATGACGGGCCGAAACTACAAGGCCCCGAAACGCAATCGGGCCCGTCACCGCTCGGCAACGGGCCCGACGCCACTGCCGCGTTGTGGAACGCGGAAGCTATCTCGCGGAAACGCCGATTACGGCAGCATCACCGTGTCGACGACGTGGATCACGCCGTTCGACTGCATGACGTTCGCGATCGTGATCTTACCCTTGTGGCCCTTGCCGTCCATGATGCCCCAGCCGGTGCCGACCTTCTTGAACATCAGCGGCTCGCCCTGCACGGTCGTGTAGGTCGCGGTGCCGCCGTTCGCCTTCGCCTTGGCGGCGATGTCGGCGGCGGTGATCGTGCCGGGGACGACGTGATAGGTCAGGACGCTGGCGAGCTGCGCCTTGTTCTCGGGCTTGAGCAGCGTGTCGACGGTGCCGGCCGGCAGCTTCTTGAACGCGGCGTTGGTCGGCGCGAACACGGTGAACGGACCCGGGCCCGACAGCGTCTCGACCAGGCCGGCGGCCTTGACCGCGGCGACCAGCGTCGTGTGATCCTTCGAATTGACGGCGTTCTCGACGATCGTCTTGGTCGGATACATCGCGGCGCCGCCGACCATCGGGTTGGTTTGCGCGGCAACGATGGCGCTGCCGCTGACGGCAACGGCGGCCGCGACGATCGCGGTACGAATGAAGTGGTTCATGGCTTCTCTCCTGCGTGCGGAGCCGGTGTGCGGCGCCACTGCGGGGAGATACGCGCCCGCCGGGATAAGGACGCAGCCGGCGTTCAGATCGCCGCGAGAAGCCCCGCCCAGGCCGCGATCTCGTCGTCATGCCGCCGCGTGACGGCCAGCTCGCTTGCGGTCGCCGTGTCGAGATCGACCTCGACCGTGCCCGTCCACTCGAACGTCGCATTGCCCGACAGCGTCACCATCGCCGCCTCGCTCGCCCCGGCACGGACCAGACCGCCCTTGTTGAAGACGGTGGTCTGCGTGTCGTACGCGATCCGCCCGGTCAGACAGGCGGCATAGGTCGACGCCGCCATCGCACTGCCGCAGCTGTCGGTCAGCCCGACGCCGCGCTCGAACGTCCGCACGAACAGGTCATGGCCACGCACCTCTACGAAACTGACGTTCGCGCGATTCGGCAGCCAGTCAGGTGCCGCCTCGCACGCCTCGCCAACGCGGACGAGTTCGGCTTCGTCGACGGCATCCACGAACGTCACGAGATGGGGGTTGGGCATCGCCACCGCCGTGAAGGCGCGGTCCGTCGGCAAGCGCGCGATCGGCGCATCGACGATGCGATCGGTCCCGACATGGATCGGCCACGCCGCGGCATCCAGAGACGCAGGGCCCGCGATCTCGCGAATGGTG
This sequence comes from Sphingomonas sp. PP-CE-1A-559, assembly GCF_004340965.1. Lineage (GTDB taxonomy): Bacteria > Pseudomonadota > Alphaproteobacteria > Sphingomonadales > Sphingomonadaceae > Sphingomonas. Next base: position 134,048 of record NZ_SLYA01000003.1, read on the forward strand.
AAGACGCCCTCGGCAATATCGGCATCGCGCTCGACGGCCGCGTCGCTCGTCTTCAGCAGCGCGGACGCGGATTCGGAGCCCGTAGCCGCGAACCCGGCGCGCGCGACGCAACGCAGGCCGTTCAGGCACGTCTCAGACTCGCTGCCGTCCGAATTGAACATCCGCATCCCGAACGCGTGGGTCGCGTCGCCGGTCGTCAGCAGCAGGAGTCCGTCGCCACCCACAGGTCCATCGCGATCCGCCAGCGCCCGCGCGACGGCTGCCCAAGCCGCATCGCCGAGCATCGACGCACGTGCGTCGATCAGCGGAAAGTCGTTACCGGAGCCGTGGCATTTGATGAGGTCGAAGCGCATGCCCGCCACTTAGTCACGCCCGCGCACCAATGCGAGCGCCTAACCAATCCCGTAATGCGTGGCCAAACGATCGAGCGCGAGCGTCAGCACGACTCGCCCCGCCCGCGCCGGCCATTGCAACGCCTTCTCGGCCGCCGGGAGCCCATCCCCTGCACAGACCACGCGCCAAAGGATATCCGCTAGCCCCGGCCCCGCCGCCGCCAGCGCCGCGTCGAACCGACGCTTCGCCGCGATCTGCGCCGACGTCGGGTCGAGTCCGTCACCACCACCGCCATCGACCCGCTCGACCCAGCGCATCGTCACGCTCGGCGCGATCGACGCGCGTTCGTAATCCGCGCGCAACCGCTCACCCGCCTCGAACTGTCTCACGTCGATCAACGCGCGCGATCGCAACCACCCGAGCGGCGACTCCGCCAGGTTCACGGTCACGGTACGGCCGCGACGCACGCCGACCGGTTGTGGAACACCCTCCGAATCGACCGTCCGCTCTACCAGTTCGCGCATCCGCCATCTCCCGTTGCGCTTGGCGGTTGCCATAGCTTCACCGTTGCAGGACAGAGAATTAACCCATCTGGTTTGGAGCCGTTCGATGATCGCATTTCAATGATCACCGCCATTCGCGAAGTCCGGCGAGCCAAGGGGCTGACGCTGGAGGACGTCGCCAGGCGTTGCGATCCACCCACCACCGCGCAGACGATCGGTCGGCTGGAGACCGGCACGCGCACCGTCTCGATCGGCTGGCTCAACCGGATAGCCGCGGCACTGGGCGTAGAGGCGAGCGATCTCGTGACATTGCCGGACCGCACCGACCTCCCAGTCGTCGCAATACTCGACGGCCGCGGGGCCCACGCCCCCCGCCGAACCACGACCGTACCACCGCCTCAGGTCGCACCCGGCCAAATCGCAATCACCGTCGCGAACGGCACCGGCGATTACCGCGCGGGCGACGTGATCTGGACGTCGATGTTGAAACCCGAAGATTTCGCAACCGCCCTAAACCGCGACGTCCTCGTCCCGCAACCGGCAGGAAGGTTCGCGTTCGGCCGGCTCACCGGATGCGACGGCGGCGTTACCGTCCTTCCGCCGGACACCGGCACCCAGTCGCTGACCATCGCCGACCCCGCCTGGATCGCAGTCGCGGTGCGACTAGTCCGCGAGCTATAGAAGGTGGTGGGCGATGACGGGCTCGAACCGCCGACATTCTCGGTGTAAACGAGACGCTCTACCAACTGAGCTAATCGCCCCTCTCGGGTGGACGTCCGATGCCAAAGCCAGGCGGCCGGGGCAAGCTAAAATCACGGAATGCGGAGGTCGGCGCCCCTGGTGGCCACGATATACCCGCGCATCGCCTCGCTCGCGCGATCGGAGAGCACCATGAAGGCGCGGCGTCGGTCGAGCAGGTCGGGGCGGCGTTCGAACAATCCGGTGTCGGTCATGCGCGCGATCCAGCGCAGCGCAGTCGTCGGTGCGACCGCGGCGGCGATGCACAGGCTCGACACCGAGACGCGGCCCCGCTCCAACTCGGCGGCGTAGAGATCGAGCAGCATGTCCCAGCCGGGATCCTCGAACAATGTCGCGCCGAAGAACTGGTCGCGCAATCGGCGCGCGCGGATCGCCCGACGGACGTCAGCCGCGCTCGGCTCGACCAAGGCGGGCGGCGCGCCGTAGCGATTGGTGCGGTCGCCGACGATCGGCGCGGCGGGTGCGTCGCCCTCGATCTCGGCTCGCGTCAGTTTGGCGAGCGCCTCGGCGATCCGCGCGACCTCCGTGTTCAGTCGCTCGAGCCGGGTGCCGTCGGTCTCGCGGTGGAAATCGAACACACCCGCCGGGATACGCGCCGCCTCGGCAGCGACCACGATCGCAGCCGCGCAATCGCCGACGGTGGGATCGACCAGCAACCGTGTGCCGCCACCCAGCGTCGCCGCCGCGACGACGTCGATCTCGTCGACGCCCAGGGCGACCACCAGTCCCGCCTGCATCGAGGCCGCCTGATGGACGATTCCTGGCAGGCGTTCGGCTAGTATCGCGGGGTCGACGCCGGCCGTCTCGACGACGATCACCTGCGGCGTCGCATGATCACCAAAGCCTGCCGGCCAATCGAGTCGGGCAACGATCCGACCGTTCAGCGCGGCGAGGGCAACGGTCAGCCGGTCCGGCGCGCCGGGCCCGCCGATGAGGACCGCGTCGATCCCCGTGTCGTAATTCGCCGCGTCGGGCAGGCCGTCCGGTCGGGTCATCAAGGTCTCCGCTGTATTGCGGAGACTAACCTGCGTTATGCGAGGAGTTACACCCGAACTGGATCGAGTTCCGTTGCAGTTGGGAACCCCACGCGAACAACTCAGTCGAGCGCCTTGACGATATCCTCGACCATTTTCTTCGCGTCGGCCAGCAGCATCATCGTATTGTCGCGGTAGAACAGCTCGTTATCGACACCAGCATAGCCGACGCCGCCCATCGATCGCTTGATGAACAGCACGGTCTTGGCCTTCTCGACGTCGAGCACGGGCATGCCGTAGATCGGCGACGTCTTGTCGGTCTTCGCGGCGGGATTGGTCACGTCGTTCGCGCCGATCACGAACGCGACGTCCGTCTGCGCGAACTCGCTGTTGATGTCCTCCAGCTCGAACACATCATCATACGGCACGTTCGCCTCTGCCAGCAGCACGTTCATGTGCCCCGGCATGCGTCCCGCGACAGGGTGGATCGCGTATTTCACGCGCACCCCCTCCGCCTTCAGCTTGTCGCCCATTTCGCGAAGGACGTGCTGCGCCTGCGCGACCGCCATGCCGTAGCCGGGAACGATGATGACTTGCTCGGCCTGGCTCATCAGGAACGCGGCGTCCTCCGCCGAGCCGCGCTTCCACGGTCGATCGCTGACCGCCGCGGGACCGCCCGCGTCCGAGGACTGGCCGAAGCCGCCGGCGATGACGCTGATGAAGCTGCGGTTCATCGCGCGGCACATGATATAGCTGAGGATCGCGCCCGAGCTGCCGACCAGCGCGCCGGTGATGATCATCGCGCTGTTGTGCAGCGTGAAGCCCATCGCGGCGGCCGCCCAGCCCGAGTAGGAATTGAGCATGCTGACCACCACCGGCATGTCCGCGCCGCCGATCGGGATGATCAGCAGGAAGCCGATGACGAAGCTCAGGATCACGACGGTCCAGAAGATCCACGCCGACTGGTCGGTGACGAAATACGCGATCAGCCCTAGGATGGCGGCGAGCAGCGCAAGGTTGATGACGTGGCGCCCAGGCAGCATGATCGGCTTGCCGCCCATGTTACCGTTGAGCTTCAGGAACGCGATGACCGAGCCCGAGAAGGTGATCGCACCGATCGCCACGCCGAGGCCGAGTTCGATTCGGCTGACGGGGTGGATGACCGCGAAGGGTTGGCCGATCAGCGGGATGACGAGGTCGGAAATGCCGAACGCCTGCGGGTTGAGGTACGCGGCGACGCCGACCAACACCGCGGCGAGGCCGACGAGGCTGTGGAACGCGGCAACGAGCTGCGGCATCGCGGTCATCGCGATCCGGCGTGCTGTCACGAGACCGATTGCAGCACCGACGCCGATCGCGGCAAGGATTTCGACGACGGTGGTCCAGTCGATCATCCAATCGTGCGGATTGCCAGGAGGCCATGCTTCCGAACGCAACGGCACATGTGTCACCAGCGTGGTCACGACCGCGATCGTCATGCCGATGATGCCGAACCGATTGCCGCGCTGGCTTGACGCCGGGCTCGACAGCCCACGCAGCGCGAGGATGAAGCACACCCCCGCGACCAGATAGGCGAGCGATGCCCAAGGGCTGACCGTCAGTTCATGCATCGCGCGTCCCCATCACGTCCGTATCGCTCACTTGCTCGCAGCAGGCGCGACCGGCCGTTCCTTTTTCTTGTACATCGCCAGCATCCGCGCGGTGACCGCGAAGCCGCCGAAGATGTTAATGCTCGCCAGCACCACCGCCAGCAACCCGAGCGCCTTGGCCACGCCCGATCCGGCGCCGATGCCTGCCGCAGCCGCAGCAATCAGCGCGCCAACGATGATCACCGAGGAGATCGCATTGGTCACCGCCATTAACGGCGTGTGCAGCGCGGGCGTGACCGCCCAGACGACAAAATACCCGACGAAACACGCCAGCACGAAGATCGACAGGATTGCGATAAAGTCCATTGTTCGGTCTCCGATTCTCTCAGGCTGCCGCGCGCGCGGCTGCGGGGATGGCGCGTCCCATGTCTTCGGCGGCTTCGATCCAGCAGGCGATCGCATCATAGGCATTGGCCAGAGCGTCCTGCGGCGTATCGCCGTCGGACTTGCACCCAGGGAGTGCCGGGACAACCGCAAAATATCCCCCGCCATCTGAAGGCGACAGCGGCCGAATCACGACCTCATAATCTTGCGGGTTCATCGTTCCGTTCTCCGCACCGCATCGATGAACCTGACGAGATCGCGAATATAGACCGGCTTGATCGGCCGGTGCGCTGGGATCGTCAGGATTTCGATCTGGCTTGCATGCTTCACCTTGTAGTGTGAGCCGTTGCGAGGCGGGCTGCAAGATATCCCCACTTCCGAACACGCGGCGGCGACATCCTGGATCCGCCAGTCCCGCGGATTGGCCCGCATCGATTCAAGAAGCCGATCGCCACGGGTCACGCTCCCCGGATCATGTCAGCAGCCTTGGGTTCACGATCTTGCCGCCCTGCGTCAGCCGGATCGCATCGCCGATCTCGGCATCGAGCACGGGTCGCCCCGCCTCCTTGTCCCAGAAGGCGTTGAGGAAGTTGTAGAGGTTGCGCGAGAACAGCGCGCTCGCGTCCGCCGCCAACCGCGACGGCACGTTGCGATGGCCGACGATCTTCACGCCGTTCACCACGACGACTTCACCCGCGACCGAGCCCTCGACGTTGCCGCCCTGCTCGACCGCAAGATCGACGATCACAGAGCCAGGCTTCATGCTCGCGACCTGCGCCGCCGAAATCAGCCGCGGTGCGGCACGTCCCGGGATCAGCGCAGTCGTGATCACGATATCCTGCTTGGCGATATGCCCCGACACGAGCTCCGCCTGCGCCGCCTGGTATTCGGGCGACATCTCGCCGGCATACCCACCCGTCCCCTCGCCTTCGATCCCCGCCACGTTCTCGACGAAGATCGGCTTCGCGCCCAGAGACTGGATCTGCTCGCGAGTCGCGGCGCGCACGTCGGTCGCCGACACCTGCGCCCCGAGCCGCCGCGCGGTCGCGATCGCCTGGAGCCCCGCCACACCGACGCCCATCACGAACGCCTTGGCCGCCGAGATCGTCCCCGCCGCGGTCATCATCATCGGAAACGCGCGCCCATATTCGGCCGCCGCGTCGAGCACCGCCTTGTAGCCCGACAGGTTGGACTGCGACGACAGGATGTCCATCGACTGCGCGCGCGTGATGCGCGGCATGAACTCCATCGCCAGCGCTTCGTAGCCCGCCGCGGCATAGGCCTCGACCCGCGCACGCTCCGCAAAGGGATTGAGGCTGGCGACGATCCACGCCCCCGGCGTCACGCCGTCTAGCGAAATAGGATCAGGCCCCTGCACGCCGAGCACGATATCCGCCCCCGCCAGCGTCGCCGCACGGTCGCCTATCGACGCGCCCGCATCCGAATACGCGGCATCGGCGATCGAGGCGGCCTCACCCGCGCCAACTTCCACGGCCAGCGTAGCCCCCAGCGCAATGAATTTCTTGACCGTTTCCGGCGTCGCGGAAACCCGCCGCTCGCCGTCCGCTTGCTCTTTCAGGACGGCGATCTTCATGGCGTTACGAGATCAGCCAGATCACGAGCGCGACGACCAGCGCACACCCGACCGCGCCCCACTTCATCATTCCCGTCACGCTCGAATAGGTCGCGACGTGCGCCTTCATGTCCCCGTTGCCGGCCATGGTTCGTGCCCCAATCCTGTCAGTGCCATCCTCTATGGCCGAGACCTTATCGCGCGTATCCAGGATCGCCAAGCAGGACATTTAAGTCGCTCTTTACTTGCGCTAGCTATTGCACGTGCCGGAACGGGACAGGATTCGCCATGACGCGCAATGGCCAGCGCCTATTATTGCTGATCGACGACGAGCCCACGCAGCGGCGGCTGGTGGCTGCCCTCGCCGCGCGAGGCGGCTGGCGCGCGGTCTTCGCGGCGGACGACGAGACCGCGATCGCCACGCTCGGCACGCAGGACGGCATGCAGCTCGATGCGATCGTGATCGATCACTGGGCGCCCGACGAGGATGCGACCACCCTGATCGCGACCCTGCGCGAGCGGCGTCCGGCGCTGCCGATCCTGGTCATCACGGCGAACGGATCGGTCGCGCACGCGGTCAGCGCGATGCGCGCCGGCGCCACCGATTTCCTGGTCAAGCCGCTCGCCCCCGATCGCCTGCTCGCAGCGCTGGACTCGGCCGTGGTCGGCAAATCGTCAGGCGAGCTCCGCCCGCTGACCGAGAAAATCCCCGCCCTGCTCGCCTTCGACGAGATCGTCGGCTCTTCCCCCGATTTCCGCGCCGCCCTCGCGATCGCCGCGAAGGCTGCCCGCGCCCGCGTCGCGATCCTGCTCGAAGGTGAGATCGGCGTCGGCAAGGACGTCATCGCCGAGGCGATCCATGCCGCCTCCCCGCGCGCGAAGAAACCGATGATCAGCGTCAATTGCGGTGCGATCCCCGCGAACCTGATCGAATCGGAAGTGTTCGGGCACGAGAAGGGCGCGTTCACCGGCGCGTTCGAGCGCAAGATCGGCCGGTTCCACGAGGCCGACGGCGGCACGCTGTTCCTCGACGAGGTCGGCGAGATGCCGCTCGAAGCGCAGGCGAAGCTGTTGCACGTCCTGCAAACCGGCGAAGTCCTCCCGATCGGTGCCCGCCACCCGCGCGAAGTCGACGTCCGCGTGATCGCTGCGACCAATACCAAACTGCTGGACGAGGTCGAGGCCGGGCGCTTCCGCGAAGACCTGTATTACCGTCTCAACGCCGTCCAGGTGACGATCCCGCCGTTGCGCGAACGCACCGGCGACATTCCCGCGCTCGCCCGCCACCTGCTCGCGCGGATCGCCGAGCAGCCGGGGTTGCGACCGCTCGGCATCACCGATTCCGCGCTCGCCCTGCTGGTCCAGTACGACTGGCCCGGCAACGTCCGCCAGTTGCAGAACGCGCTCTTCCGCGCCGCCGTGCTGTGCGAGGACACCGCGCTGACCGAAGAGGATTTCCCGGAGATCGCCGCGCTCGGCACGCGCGAGCGGCCATCCGCGCCGGCGGCGGTCGGCGGCGGCGGCGTCACGCTGTTCCGCCCCGACGGCAACCTCCGCGCGCTCGAGGAGATCGAAGCCGACGTCATCCGCCTCGCGATCGGCCACTACCGCGGCCGCATGACCGAAGTCGCCCGCCGCCTCGGCATCGGCCGCTCGACGCTCTACCGCAAGCTCGGCGAACTCGGGATCGACAACGCGGCGTGATGTAGCGGCTGGATTGGAGAGGTTAGCGAACTGGTGGTTCCCAGCGTGTTTGCAGCCGTCAAGGGTTGCGCGAAAGCTAGGCGATAGCGTTTGCGCACGATTTGAGCTTGCGTGAGAAACGTGACCGAACGAGCATAGGTTCTATATTCTAGAGGGTGACCATGCTGGCCTTGATGGTAGTTTCTATGATCGTAGCGGAGGTGCCAAACACGGCGAGGACGCAGCAGATTTGCGAAGTTGCGCGTGCCGCACTTCGCGATTTGCCCCCAGCCGACTTGGGCGGTAGTTCCGACGTCTACTATGAAGGGCCCAACTCGAACCACCATGATCTGTTGGGGATGTGTCCTAAGCTAAAGGATATATTGCCTACGGGTTATCTGCTGGCAGACAGCGATGCGCGAAAGCGTGCGGCAGTCCATGTCCCCTTGGTGGGAACAACCACGCGTCCGGCTAGCATCTACACGATCCAAATTCCGGAGATCAGCGCTGACCGACAATCTGCTATCGTTCACTTCGCTTACCGTTGCACGGGACTTTGCGGCGGTGAGTTCGACGCTCGCTATGTTCGAACGTCGAGAGGATGGCAGCGAGAGGGCCCCGTACGGACACTCTCCGTATCGTGAGCAAAAGCGAACGGCAGGTTGTTAGCCAAGCATGAGGAAGCCTGATGTCGGCAAATGGGCGAAAACGGTCGGTTTGACTCTGGAGCAGCTACAAGACCTTCCAACCACAGCACTTAGAGCCGTAAGTACGGATCACTTGCTTTGTAGCGGACCGAAGCCCCCTTCGCGTCGAACACGTGCTTGAATACACGAGCTCTTGAATCGTATGCGACGGACAATTGACCGGGTGCCGTCCAGACGACCTTCACCCAAATCGCGCCTCCTGAACCCTCCGCGGTCGCCCCATGGTTGCTGTCTGCGACAAAAACCTCCGATGCGGCCGATTGTGGCTCGCTCGCGCGACCGATCCGCACGATGGTCGCATAGTCGGTCGTGGCACCACAATTCCGCGTCGCCGTAACAGCATAACGATCGCTCCCGATATCACGCGCGACGTGTGTCACATCGGAGGAACAGAGCGGCTCCGCCCCACACCCGGCCAAGCTCAAAATCGCGAAGCACCACGGGCGCGCCATCTTCATCGCCGCAACCTGATCAAACGACAACTTTGACGCAAGCGAAGTCGAACGACGCTGATCGGGCAACTACGAAGCAGCATCCGAATGACCGCGTTATTTAACCCCGCACCCGATCGATCAGCGCCATCGCCGCATGGGGGGCACGAACCTTCGCGCCGTTGATGAAGAACACGAACGTCTCTCGCGGCGTCTTCGCCGGCGCGGTGTCCTCGACATAGGGCAAACCCTCGGGTCGTCCGCCGGCTGCCCAGGTCTTCGCCTTGTCCGCCCATTCGTCCAGCGCGGTCGGCGCGTAGCCGGCGACGAAGCGCTCCTCGGCATCCTCCAGTCGCGTATAAACGAAGTCGCCGGTCACGTCGGCGATCGCGGGATATTCGGCCGACTGCGCGAAGACGATCGCGACGCCGGCGTCGCGGCACATCGCCACGAACTCCGGCACCGCGAAACTCTCGTGACGAACCTGTATCGCATGGCGCAGCGCGAGCCCGTCCTGCTTGGCGGGCAACAGCTTGAGGAATGCGGCGAAATCGTCGGCGTCGAATTTCTTGGTCGCCATGAACTGCCACAGGATCGGCCCGAGCCGGTCGCCGAGCTCGACGATCCCCTGCCCGGTGAACTTGGCGATCGACTCCCCCGCCTCGGCCAGCACCTTCCGGTTGGTGCAATAGCGCGACGCCTTGAGCGCAAACACGAACCCGTCGGGCACCGCCTTCGCCCAGGATGCGAACGTCGCGGGCTTCTGGCTGCCATAATAGGTGCCGTTGATCTCGATCGCGGTGACGTGCTCGGCGGCATAGTCGAGCTCGCGCTTCTGCGGCCATTTCTCCGGATAGAAGGTCCCGCGCCACGGCTCGTAGGTCCAGCCGCCAATACCGATTCTGATGGTCATGGGCGGGAGTGTAGCGCGCGGGAGAAGCGCTTGGCGATGCCCTATTCGGTGATGACGCCACGCAGCCCCGGCAGGTCGAGAATACGGACCTGCGCATAGGCCACCGCGACCAGGCCATCGCGCTCGAACCGCTTCAGATGCCGGTTGAGCGTCTGGCGCGCGATACCGACGACGCCGGCGAGCTCCTCCTGACGGATCGTGATCCGACCATCCCCCGCCTGCGACGCGCGCATCAGCGCCTGCGCCAGTCGCACGCGGATCGACTGCCCGACGCTCTGCGCGATGAACCGCAAGGCGGTGCGCTGATGTGCGCACACCAGCAGCCCGAGATCGCGGTAAAGCTCCGGGTCCGCCGCCGCCGCCCGCGCGAACGCCGCCACCGGCACATGAAGCAGTCGCGCCGTGCCGAACGCCGTCGCGTCGTGCGGCCTCGGATGCCCGTCGAGCGTCGACAATTCCCCGAACCATGTTCCCGGCCGCACGATCAGCGCGAGCAGTTCGGCACCATTGGCGGACAAGCCCTTCAACCGGACCTGCCCGTCCAGCACCGCCCACAATCCGTTCGGGGGATCGCCCGAGCCGTAGATCCGCGCGCCGTTCTCCAGCACCTCGACTCGCGCCTCCTGCAACAGGCGCTCGCGACGGCCCGCCGGTATCGCGCCGAACCAGCTGTCGGTGGCCAGTATCGCGTGATCCGGATCGTGCATCGCGCAAGGCTAGGCGAAATTTCGAGATTGTCACCATCGAGACAAAGTTTGTCGAAGGCCGGTCGTACAAGGGGCCAAACATAAGGAGGCGGATAATGGCAACGGCATTGAAGGCGATGGAACCGGCGGCAGCGGCAACGACGATCAAGGACCAGGTGTCGGCCGAGGAATGGGCGCTGCGCGTCGATCTCGCCGCCGCTTACCGGCTGGTCGCGCTGTACGGCTGGGACGATCTGATCTTCACGCATCTGTCCGCGCGGGTACCCGGTCCCGAGCATCATTTCCTGATCAACCCGTACACGCACATGTTCGAGGAGATCACCGCGTCGTCGCTGGTCAAGATCGACGTCGACGGCAACAAGGTCATGGACACCCCTGCCCCGGTCAACCGCGCGGGCTTCGTGATCCACTCGGCGGTCCACGCCGCGCGCCACGACGCGGTCGCGGTGCTGCATCTCCACACCCCGCACGGCCAGGCGGTGTCGGCGATGGCCGAGGGGCTGCTCCCGCATACGCAGACCGCGATGATCGCCGGGCACGACGTCGCCTATCACGACTTCGAGGGCATCGCGACGGAACTGGAGGAGCGCGAGCGGCTGGTGCAGGATCTCGGTACCAAGAACGCGATGATCCTGCGCAACCACGGCACGCTGACGGTGGGTGAATCGGTACCCCAGGCGTTCCTGCGAATGTATTTCCTCGAACGCGCCTGCGAGGCACAGGTCCTGATGCTGAGCGCGGGTCGCGAGAATCTGAACAACCCGAACCAGGGCGTCGCCGAAAAGGTCGAGGGCCAATCGAGCGCGACAGGCATGCGCATGCTCGCCGACGGGCTCGCTTGGCCCGCGCTGTTGCGCAAGCTCGACCGCGTCAATCCGGGCTATCGGGACTGATCGCAACCAGCTTCGGAGGGCGACGCATGCCGCATTACGGCGATTACCAGAACGAGATCTATTTCGCCGGGCTCGCCGGTGTCGCCCCGAAGGTCCCGGTCGATTTCGCATCGCTGGAGGCTCGGGCGGCAGCGGCCTTGCCACCGTCGGTGCTCGGCTATCTGCAGGGCGGGTGCGGCGACGAGTTCACGCAGCGCCAGAATGCCGACGCGTTCCGGCACTGGGGCATGACCCCGCGGATGATGGTCGATGCCACGCGCCGCGACCTGTCGATCGACCTGTTCGGGATGACTCTGCCCAGCCCGATCTTCATGAGCCCGGTCGGGATCAACGGCCTCTGCACGCAGGACGGCCACGGCGATCTCGCCGCCGCGCGGGCCGCCGCGCTGACCGGCGTCCCGCTGATCCAGTCGACGCTGTCGAACGATCCGCTCGAAGACGTCGCCGCGGCGATGGGCGACACGCCCGGCTTCTTCCAGCTCTACACTCCGAAGGACAAGCCGCTCGCCGAGAGCCTCGTCCACCGCGCCGAAGCGGCCGGATACAAGGCGATCGTCGTCACGCTCGACACGTGGGTGACCGGCTGGCGCCCGCGCGACTTGAACGTCGCGAACTTCCCGCAACTGCGCGGCCACGTGCTGGAGAATTATTTCAGCGACCCGGTCTTCCGCGCGATGCTTGCCAAGCCCCCGCGCGAGGATTTGCCCGCGGCGGTGCGGCAATGGGCCGGGACGTTCGGCAAGGTGCTGACGTGGGACGACATGCCGTGGCTGCGGTCGATGACCAAGCTGCCGATCGTTCTGAAGGGGATCTGCCATCCCGACGACGCGCGGCGCGCGATCGATCTGGGGGCGGACGCGATCTACTGCTCGAACCACGGCGGACGCCAGGCGAATGGCGGGATCGCTGCGATCGACATGCTGCCAGCGGTGGTCGCGGCGAGCGGGAAGGTGCCGGTGCTGTTCGATTCGGGCGTCCGGTCGGGCAGCGACGTCGTCAAGGCGCTCGCACTCGGCGCCACCGCGGTCGGGATCGGTCGGCCCTACACCTACGGCCTCGCGCTCGACGGCGCGAACGGCGCGGCGCATGTGCTGAAATGCATCCTCGCCGAAGCCGACCTGCTGATGGCGGTGAACGGCTACCCGACGCTCGCCGCCGTCCGGGAGGCCGGCGCGACGCGGACGGGGTACTGAAGCAAGACGATCAGGCGGCGGTCTCGTCGAGCCGGCGGGCTTCTTCGACCAGCATCACGGGCACGCCATCGCGGATCGGGTAAGCGAGCCCGGCAGCGTCCGAAATCAGTTCCTGCGCGGCCTCGTCATAGCGAAGCGGCGTGCGCGTCATCGGACAGACGAGGCGTTCGAGCAGCCAGGGGTCGAGCCCGCTCACTGCAGCGTCACCGATTCGTCGCCGTCGTGGCGGCCGAAGAACTGCATCAGCTGGATGATCAGTTCGGCACGCTGCTCGATGTCCGGCGCCTCGAGCAACGCCTGCTTCGCCGCCGCATCGAACGGCGCGATCTGAGCGATGCCGTTGACCAGGCTCTCGTCGTCGAGCCGTCCGACCGCATCCCAATCCACCGCATAGCCCTGCATGTCGGCGAAACGACGCGACTCCAGTTCCAGCGACGAGCGCCGCCCGAGCGACAGCGCGTCGTCCTCGATCAACGGCAGCAATTCCGCCTCGACCTGACGGAATGCGGTCGTCACGTCCAACTCGCGGACGATCCGGAACAGCGCGATGCCTTCCAGCACGACGTTATAACGCCCGTCGTCGAGCGCCTCGACTTCGGCGATCTTGCCGACGCAGCCGATGTCGTACAGCGCGTCCGCATCGTCATGCGGTCCGCCCCGCGGCTGGATCATCCCGATCCGCCGATCGCGCGCCATCGCATCGCTGATCATCGCCCGATAGCGCGGCTCGAACATGTGCAGCGGCAGGTGCATGCCGGGGAACAGCAGCGCCCCCGGCAACGGGAAGATCGACAGTCGCGTGGTGGCGCGCGGAGGAGCGGACTCGGTGGTCATCCGAACAGGATCGCAGACAGGCGGCGTCGCTGTCCAGACACCCACGGGTCTTCGAGCCCGACGACCTCGAACAATTTCAGCAACTGCGTCCGTGCCGCGCCCTCGTTCCAGTCGCGCTCGGTGGCGATGATACCGAGAAACGTGTCGGCTGCGGCATCACGGTCGTTCGCCGCCATCTGGCCGTTAGCGAGCGCGAACCGGGCCTGCAGGTCGTCCGGGTTCGCTTCGACTGCTGCGAGCAGCGGCGACAGATCCTCGACCGGGGGCGCCGACTGCGCGAGTGCAAGTGCCGCCTGCGCGCGCGTAATCGCCGGATCCTTGGCGATCGCCGGATCGAGGTTCGCCAGCCAGTCCGTCGCCTCGTCGAGCTGCCCGGTCGCGACCAGCGCGCGGACGAAGCCGGCATGGACCTGCGGATGCTCGGGCGCGATCTCGGCGATCTCGCGGAAGATGCCCAGTGCGCGCTCGCCGTCATTGGCCGCGAGCGCCTCTTCACCGATCGCGATCAACGGCTCGACGTCGGGCGCAGCGTCGGTTGCGCCGGCTTCGATCGGCAGCTGCTTCAGCAACTGGTCGAGGATCACCCGCAGCTGCGATTCGGTGCGCGCACTGGTCATGTCGGCGACCAGCTGGCCCTGGAACATCGCATAGACGGTCGGGATCGACTTGATCTGGAATTGCGCGGCGATGAACTGGTTCTTGTCGGTATCGACCTTCGCCAGCACGACGCCCTTGTCGGCATAATCCGCCGCGACCTTCTCCAGCGTTGGCGTCAGCGCCTTGCACGGCCCGCACCATTCCGCCCAGAAATCGATGATCACGAGGCTCGTCATCGACGGTTCGACGACATCGCGACGGAACGCCTCGACGGCGTCCTTCTCCGCGGGGGACATTCCAAGCGTGGCCAAGTTCAACTCCCGTGTAATCCAGACGCGCTATCTGGGGCGCGCCCGCGGCGAATGCCACCTTTAGGATGGATGGGCATGCACGACAAACGTGCCTTGGTATTCGGCTCGCGCGTCGAGGCGTCATTTGTCTTGCTTGCGGTTCCGACATCCATGGGTGCGCATGGGCATAGATACGACCTTGCGAGACGGTGCCCCCGAATTGGCCAGCATTTCCATCTTCAGACAAGCCACCTCCCCGGCGAAGGCCGGGGTCCAGTTGGAAAGGTCGCAGTTACGAAGCGCAGCCTTTATCAGCAGCGTTTCCCAACTGGACCCCGGCTTCCGCCGGGGAGGTGCCTTCATTCGGAGGGAGGTAGGCGCCAAACCGGTCCGGGTGACAGAGCGTTCGGCGATGTTGGGCACCACACCAACAAGCGCCGATAAACCTCAATGAAAGTCACGCGATTTGGGGAGAACACGCACATCCCGAGGATGAGTCGCCCGCGGATGATGCGCGCGCGCATCCGGACTCCGCGTCAGGACCGGCCGGATCACCTCGTCCACCCGCGCGAGCGGCGGCTCCAGCGCGTGATCCTCCGACAACAGCCGCAGCATCTCGGTGCGATCCTGCACCCGCGACGTCATCAGGTGCGTCACGCCTTCCTCGCTACGCTGGATCACGCCCTCCAGCACCATCAGCCGCGACGCCATCACCGCGCGGCGGTTCGCCTCGAAATCGCGCGCCCACATCAGCCCGTTGGTGATCCCGGTCTCATCCTCGATCGTCACGAAAATCGCATTGCCCTTGCCCGGCCGCTGGCGGACCAGGACGACGCCCGCCACCTTCGCGCGCCGACCGTCCTTGGTAGCGTTGGCCTGCGCGCTCGACAGGATCCCCTCGGCGGCAAAGCGAGCGCGGAGGAACTGCATCGGATGCGCCTTCAACGACAACCGAGTCGTCTGGTAATCCGCCGCGACTTGTTCGGACAGCGGCATCGCCGGCAGATGCGCATCGGGCTCCGCGCCAAGCTCCGGCACCTCTGCCGCCGCGAACAGCGCAAGCTGCTTGGGCGGCGTCCGACGCACATCCCACAAAGCCTCGCGCCGCTCCTTAGCCACCGATCGAAACGCATCCGCATCGGCCAGCAGGTTCATCGCCCGCTGCGGCAGGTTCGCCCGCCGTGCGAGGTCCTCGATACTAGCAAACGGCGCAGTCCGAACGCGAACGATCTCGTCGGCCCAATCCTTCCGAAACCCATCCACCTGCCGAAACCCAAGCCGCAAATCCACACCTCGGGCTTCAAGCGAGTTATCCCACGCGCTCGCATTCACATCGACCGGCAGCACGGTAACCCCGTGCTCGATCGCATCGCGCACCAACTGCGCCGGCGCATAAAACCCCATCGGCTGCGAATTGAGCAACGCGCAGCAGAACACCGCCGGGTGAAAGCATTTGATCCACGACGACACATACACCAGCCGCGCGAACGACAGCGCATGACTCTCTGGAAACCCGTAGGACCCGAACCCCTCGATCTGCTTGAAACAGCGTTCGGCGAACTCTGCCTCATACCCACGAGCGACCATGCCGCCGATCAGCTTGGCCTGGAAATTGTTCATCCCTCCGACCTTGCGAAACGTTGCCATGGATTTCCGAAGTTCGTTGGCCTCATCGGGTGTGAACTTCGCCGCGACGATTGCCAGCTTCATCGCCTGTTCCTGGAACAGCGGCACGCCGTACGTCTCGCCAAGCAGCACTTCGAGTTCGTCGCTTCGGCCATGCTTGGGCGATGGCGATGGATAAACCACCACCTCCTTCTTCGCGCGCCGCCGAAGGTACGGATGCACCATGTCGCCCTCGATCGGGCCGGGTCGAACGATCGCGACCTGCACCACCAGATCGTACAGCTTCCGCGGTCGCAGGCGGGGCAGCATGTTGATCTGCGCGCGGCTCTCGACCTGGAACACACCGATGCTGTCCCCATCGCACAGCATGTCATAAACCTTGGAATTCTCGTCGTTGGCGATCGTCTTCAGTTCATGATCGCCGAGCCCGTGCTGTCGCATCAGATCGAAGCTCTTGCGGATGCACGTCAGCATCCCGAGCGCGAGGATGTCGACCTTCATCAGGCCAAGGCAATCGATATCGTCCTTATCCCATTCGATGAACGTGCGGTCTTCCATCGCGCCGTTGTGAATTGGCACGATCTCGTCGAGCCGGCCCTGCGTCAGCACGAACCCACCGACATGCTGCGACAAGTGGCGCGGGAATTCGAGCAACCGTTCGACCATGTCCTGCAACCGGGCGATTTCCGGATTGGCAACGTCGAACCCCGTTTCGGCAAACCGCCGTTCCGGGAATCGGTTCGAGAAACTGCCCCACACCGTGCTGGTCAGCCGTTGCGTGACGTCCTCTGTAAAGCCGAGCGCCTTGCCGACTTCACGCACCGTACTACGCGACCGAAAATGGATGACAGTCGCTGCGATCGCCGCGCGCTCCCGACCGTAGCGCCCATAGATATACTGCATCACTTCTTCGCGCCGCTCATGCTCGAAGTCGACGTCGATATCGGGCGGCTCGCTCCGTTCGGCCGAGACGAAGCGCGAGAACAGCAGGTCGTGCTTCATCGGATCCACCGACGTGACGCCGAGCACGTAGCATACCACCGAGTTGGCGGCCGATCCGCGCCCTTGGCACAGGATCGGCGGATCGGCGCTGCGAGCGAACCGGACGATGTCGTGGACCGTCAGGAAGTAATAGGCGTATTCCTGTTGCCGAATCAGCGCGAACTCGTCGCGCAGCGATGCCAGCAGCTTGTCCGGCACATAGCCGTCATATTGGTCGATCGCGGATTGCCAGGCGAGATGCTCCAGCCATCCTTGAGGTTCCCAGCCTACGGGGACGGGCTCATGCGGATATTCGTATTTGAGTTCGTCGAGCGTGAAGTCGATCCGCGCGAGCAGCTTTGCCGTCTCGCCGATCGCGTGCGGCCGGTCGCGGTAAAGATGTGCGATCTCGTCCGCATCCTTCAAATGGCGTTCGCCATTGGCACCGAGCCGTTTGCCGGCTCGCTGAATCGTCGTGCCCTCGCGAATGCAGGTGACGATGTCGTGAAGCGAGCGATCGTCGGCGACTGCATAACGCACGTCATTGGTCGCCAGGATCGGCACGCGCGCCTTGACGGCGATCCGGGCAAGCCGGGTCTGGCGTCGCCGATCGCGACCGCCATGCGGCATCGTAACCCCAAGCCACACCGATCGCCGCGCCAGCGGACGGAGCGCGACAAGCGTAGCCTCGAGACTGGCATCGTTGCGGACGGGAAGCACGAAATCCTTGTGCGCGACCACCGGCCGGGCGGTGCACTCGGGCATGACGATCAACAGGATTTCGCCGAGATGCGCGATCAGATCGTCGAAACCGAGGATGCAGCCGCCTTTCTCGGCCCGCCGGTTGCCTAGCGTCAGCAGGCGCGTCAGCCGTCCCCATCCAGCCCGGGTCGCGGGATAAGCGACGATATCCGGCGTACCGTCGGCGAATACGAGACGCGCGCCGACCACAAGCTTGAAATCGAACGGTGGCAGGTTCGCGCCGAGCTGCCCCCGTTTTGCGCGTTC
The DNA here is from genome assembly GCF_004340965.1 of Sphingomonas sp. PP-CE-1A-559. Classification (GTDB taxonomy): domain Bacteria; phylum Pseudomonadota; class Alphaproteobacteria; order Sphingomonadales; family Sphingomonadaceae; genus Sphingomonas. Next base: position 152,026 of record NZ_SLYA01000003.1, read on the forward strand.
AAATGCATCATAGGCCCGGACCACGCCGGCAACCGTATTGCGATCGGCGATGCCGATACCCGCCAGTTTCAATTCGATCGCGCGACCGACGATGTCGCTGGGGTGGCTGGCGCCATCGAGAAAAGAATAATTGGTCGCCGCGACCAGTTCCGCGAACCCGGTCATGGCGCCTCGCCGCTCACGCGAAGACGCCGTGGAGGTACCAGCGCGGCGCCTCCATCTCGGAATACAGGCCGTGGCGGAAGATCCAGAAGCGGCGGCCGCGGCGGTCTTCGATGCGGTAGTAATCGCGCGTCGGGATGTCCTGCCGCCGCCACCATTCGCCGGCGATCCGCTCGGGCCCCTCGCTATGCGCCACGTCATGCACGGTGCGGCGCCAGCGGAAGCGGTGCGGCGGGCCGTCGGGGACCTCGGCCATCATCGATTCGATCGGTTGCGGCGGATCGAACAGATAGATTGGGCGGAGCGGCGGTTCGCCCGTCTCCGGCGCAGTCCAAGGCGTCGGGGGGGGCGCCTCGGCGGCGGGCAGCATCAGCTCCGCCTGCTCGGGGATATGACTATCGCGTGCCGAGAACCGGCGTACCCGCGCTCGCCCCAGTCGCGTGCCAAGCTGGTCGACGAGTTGCGCGACCTCGCCCTTCTGCGCCTCTCCGCCTTCGAGCTTCAACTGCGACGCATCGAGCTTCTCCGCTAACGCAACATCGAGGCGGACGAGATCATAGCCGAACCCCGGATCGAGCGGGTCGGCGAGGCTGTCGATCCGTTCGCGGAACAACCGCATCAACAGCGCCACGTCGCGCGTCGGCTGGCCGGTCTCGATCCGCAGCCGCTGGACGAGGCCGTCCGCACGGAACAGGCGCGCCTCCCACCGTCGGCCGCCTTCGTGGCGGTCGGCAAGCTGAGCCGCGGCTTCGGTGGCGAGTTCGGCCAGCATCTCCAGCGCATATTCGGTTCGCGCGATCGGTTCGGCGAAGCGGCGTTCGACACCGATCTTGGCCACAGTGCGTCGCGCGACGATCGGCCCCTTCACCGACCCGTCGAGCCGGCGGATCATCATCGCCGCCTCCTCGCCGAATCGGGCGGCAATCGTTGCCAAAGGCCGCGCCATCACGTCGCCGACCGTCTTCAGCCCTGCACGCGACAAGGCGGTCGTCGCATCCTCGTCGAGTCCCAGTGCCGCCACCGGCAACCGCTTCACCGCACGCTTTTCATCCGGAGCCGGCGCCCCCGCATACCGCGCCAACGCTCGCGCCGTATCGGGCGTGTCGCCGAACGCGTGACGCACAAGCAGGCCGCGCCGCGCTAAGCGCTCCTCCAGATCGGCGGCAAGGCGGCGCTCGCCCTCGAACTCGTGCACGCACCCGGCAATATCCAGGATCAACCCGTCGGGTTCGTCGAGCGCAACCGAGGGCGTGTACCGCTGGCACCCGTCCGCGAGCCGCTCGAGCCATTCGTGATCGGCATGCGCGTCATGCTCGTACACCTCCAGTTCGGGCACCCGCGCTCGTGCATCCGCTAGGGTTAGCCCCGGCTGGAGTCCCGCCCGCACCGCCTCGCGGTCGAGCGCCTTCAGTCGCACCCCACCAGAGACCGTTTCGACGAACGCGATCGGCGTCTCAGCCCGTCCGACGAACAAATGCGGCCGCATCGTCCGCAGCCGCTCGATCGGCAGCCACGGGAACACCAGCGCCAGGTAGCGCCGCGGAATCACCAGAGGCGAAGGCGGTTTGGTCGAAGATATGCGCGTCACGGTCCCACTCCACGCGCCAGCGAAGCCCGGCCTGGCCTCCGCGTCGACGCAGCAATTCGATATCGAAGGCAGGTTTGCCCGGCGCGTCGGCCTCCAGTGGTCGCGATCGACACGCGGCGACCTGCCAGCGCGATGCGGCCGCACTCGGCACCGGTTCGGCACCGATGCGCAGGCTCAGGATGGTGACGCCCGAGGCTTCGGCCGCCAGCATCAGCCGCCGCGTCGCGGTAAGATCGATTTTAGGCGCACGTCCCCAGGACTCGATCAGCAAGGTACCGAGCCCGTGGCACCGCGCGGCATCGGCGGCGGCCCGCAACAAGCTCGCCTCGTCCTCGACCAGCCCCAGCACCAGCGACGATACGTCGAGCCCCATCTCGACCAACCCGGTCGCATGCAGTCGTCCGCCTTGTCGCTCGCTCGCCTCGGTCCGCAGCCACATCACCGGCGCCGCCTTTGCCGCCAACACCGAAGCGATCGCGAACCCCGCGCCACTCGCCGAATCGTCGACCGTCGCGAAAATCTCGTGGAGTTGCGCCTTCGCCATCCCCTGCGTCAGCCACGCATCGTCCGCACGGCCATCACCCTGAGTCGGCATCCCTGTCGTGGCAATCCGCTTCAGGCGGGCTATCAAGGCAAGCGACTCGTTCACAATTGTTCTTGTAATGTTCTAGTGCCGGAGTCGCCAAGCGGAATCGTGTTTGCAGCAAATTTCACGCGAAAGTTGAAAAGGCGCTTGCCGTCCCGGAAACACCGGGCTAACAGCGCGCCTCACCCAGTCACCGTGTCGCTTCAGACCGGAGACATAGGCGCCAGAGCGGGCGTAGCTCAGGGGTAGAGCACAACCTTGCCAAGGTTGGGGTCGAGGGTTCGAATCCCTTCGCCCGCTCCAGTTTTCTCAGGAAAACAGCGGTCCAGCGCGAGGCGACAGAGCCTCAGCTTTCCGATCCACCATCTTCATCACCGTCACTACGCATGGTATTTCCTATGCGCTCGCCTTACGCTTCGCGCATGGCAATACTTCCGCATGTGCGTCACCCGTTGATCCTGTCGGCTTTGCTGCTGGCCGCCCCGTCCTCTGCGGCATCAGGTACTGCGCCCACCGACATGCAACGATGGCAGGCGCAGGCCAAGCGCGTGACGATCACCCGCGACGACTGGGGCATCCCGCATATCAAGGGTCGGTCGGATGCCGATGCGGTGTTCGGGATGATCTATGCGCAGGCGGAGGACTATTTCCCGCGCATCGAGGCGAATTACCTGACCGCGCTCGGCCAGACCGCCGAGGCGGCCGGCGCTGACGTGGGCGAGGACGCGGTGTGGGCGGACCTTCGCCAGCGCCTGTTCGTCGACCCGACCACGCTGAAGGCAGACTATGCCGCGAGCCCGGCCTGGTTGCGCACGCTGATGCAGGCCTGGGCGGACGGGCTGAACTATTATCTCGCGACGCACCCGCAGACAAAGCCCCGCGTGCTGACCCGGTTCGAGCCGTGGATGGCGCTCAGCTTCACCGAAGGCAGCATCGGCGGCGATATCGAGCGGATCTCGCTCAGCGACCTGAAGACCTTCTACGGCCAGCCGACTCCGCCCACGCCAGAAGAACTCGGGATGATCCCGCGCGAGCCGTCGGGCTCCAACGGCATCGCCATCGCGCCCCGGCTGACCGCGAACGGCCACGCGCTGCTGCTCATCAATCCGCACACCAGCTTCTATTTCCGGTCCGAGGCGCAGATGACCAGCGACGAGGGGCTGAACGCGTATGGCGCCAGCACCTGGGGCCAGTTCTTCGTCTACCAGGGCTTCAATCCGAAGGCCGGGTGGATGCACACCTCGGCAACGGTCGACAACGTCGACGAGTTCGCCGAGCGGATCACGCGGCGTGGCGGCGGCTATGCCTATCGCTACGGAACGGCCAGCCGGCCGGTCATCGCACGCATCGTTACGCTGCGAGTCCGCCAGCCCGACGGGACGATGGCCGAGCGCCGCTTCACCATCTACCGCACGCATCACGGCCCGATCGTCGCCACCAAGGCCGGCAAATGGATCGCCACCGCGCTGATGTGGCGCCCGGTGCCGGCGCTCGAGCAAAGCTACCTGCGGACCAAGGCGACCGATCTCGCGGGCTACATGAAGGTCGCGGCGCTGAAGGCGAATTCGTCGAACGACACGCTGTTCGCCGACAGCAAGGGCGAAATCGCGTTCCTGATGCCGCAGTTCATGCCGGTCCGCGACGATCGCTTCGACTATACCCGCCCGGTTGATGGCAGTGACCCCGCAACCGACTGGCATGGCCTGCATACGCTCTCCAGCCTGCCGAGCGTGCTCAACCCGCGCATAGGGTGGGCGCACAACACCAACGACTGGCCGTGGAGCGCGGCGGGCCCCGACAGCCCCAAAGCAGCGGACTATCCGCGCTATATGGATCAGGTCGGCGGCAATGCGCGGGGCGTTCATGCCGACCTGTTGCTGACGGGGAAGACCGGCTGGACACCGGACACGCTGCGGACGGCGGCGTTCGATCCCTATCTCCCCGCCTTTGCGCGGCTGCTGCCCGGACTGGTCGCGGCATGGGACGCGCTTCCCGCCAGCGATCCGCGTCGCGCTGCGCTCGCCGCACCGATCGCGCTGCTCAAGCGCTGGGACCACCGCTGGGCCTATGATTCCACCGCGACCAGCCTCGCGGTCTTCTGGGGCGACCAATTGTGGCGCGAGGTCGGCAGCTTCGCGCAGGCGGAGAGGCTGAACGTGCCCGACTATATCGCCACGCGCGTTGGCCCTGATGCGAAGCTCGCCGCGCTGAGCACCGCGGTCGCCCGCCTCAAGCAGGATTTTGGCGACTGGCGGACGCCGTGGAAGGACATCAATCGTTTCCAGCGGCTCGACGATTCGATCGCGCCGCATTTCGACGACAGCCGCGCCTCGACCCCGGTGCCGTTCACCTCGGCGCAGTGGGGCAGCCTCGCGTCGTTCGGCGCGAAGCCGTGGCCGGGGACGAAGCGCTATTACGGCACCAGCGGCAACAGCTTCGTCGCGGTGGTCGAGTTCGGCCCGCGGGTGAAGGCGATGGCGGTCATGGCCGGCGGCCAGAGCGGCGACGTCCGATCGCCGCATTTCGCCGACCAGGTAGCGCGCTATGCCGAGGGACGGTTGCGGCCGGTCTATTTCCATACCGACGAACTCACGGGCCACGTCGAACGAACCTATCGGCCGGGTAACTGATCTACCGCATATCCAGCGATGTCGGTGCTTGCGGCGCCACCCAAGCTATTGCACGGACTGGACATGCCTGACGCCCCTCCCCTTCTCGCGGTCCGTGCGCTCGGTAAGTCGGTACCGGGGCCGCGGCGGTTGTTCCGGCATCTGGATCTGGAGGTCGGCGCGGGCGAACTGGTCGCGATCATCGGCGAATCGGGGGTCGGCAAATCGACTCTGCTCAACATCCTCGCCGGGCTGGACGAGGCGGACGACGGCAGCGTGGCGATCGACGGCATCGACCTCGGCACGCTCGACGAGACCGCGCGGACCCGGTTGCGGCGCGAGCGGATCGGCTTCGTGTTCCAGGCCTTCCACATCCTCCCCTATCTGACGCTGCGCCAGAACGTTGCGCTGCCGCTGGCGCTCGTCTCGCCGGATAATGCCGCGGCATCGACGCGCGCCGAAGAGATGCTCGATGCGGTCGGCCTGGACGGTCGCGGCAACGGCTATGCGCGGGATCTGTCGGGGGGCGAGTTGCAGCGCGTGGCGATCGCCCGTGCGCTCGTCCACCGCCCCGCGCTGATCCTCGCGGACGAGCCGACCGGCAACCTCGATCCGGAGACTGCGGCGCGCGTGCTGTCGCTGTTCGCCGACGCGGTGCGCGGCAATGGCGCGGCGGGCGTGATGGTGACGCATTCGGACGCGAGCGCGGCGATCGCCGACCGCGTGCTGACGCTGGGCGCCGAGGGACTGGTGGAGCGGCGTGGCGCCTGAGATCGGCCTGACGTCCGGGTCCGGGCTCTGGTCGGGACGGCTGGGACTTAGGTGGCTGATCGCGGGCGAGTGGCGGTTCCACCCTGCCCGCTTCCTGTTGACGGCGGTCGCGATCGCGGTCGGCGTGGCGCTCGGCTTTGCGGTGCATCTCGTCAACGGATCGGCGCTGGCGTCGTTCGACGGCGCGATGCGCGGCGTCAGCGGTGCCGCCGAACTGTCGGTCCGCGCGACCAGCCCGCTCGGCTTCGACGAACGCCTCTATCCCCGCGTCGCGCGTGCCGATGGCGTCGGCGATGCCAGCCCGGTGCTGCGGATCGATGCGCGGATCGGCAAGGCTCGCCTGACCCTGCTGGGCGTCGACGTGATCCGTGCCGCCACGGTCACGCCGTCGCTGATCGGCATCCGCCCGCGTGGTCCCGATACCGGCAACGATACGGCGTTCGACGAGTCCGCGCTGTTCCTGTCACGCGCGGCGCTGACCCAGGTCGGTGCGAAGATCGGAACTCAGCTAGTCGTCGTCGCCAATGGCCGGTCGGTGCCGCTGCGGGTTGCGGGCACGCTGCCGGCGACGGACGAATCGACCGCGGTCGGCGTCATGGATATCGCCGCGGCACAGTGGCGGTTCGGGCGTCTCGGGCGGATCGACCGGCTCGACCTGGCGCTGTCGGATCGCGCGACCGCGGAGCCGGCTTTGCGCGAGATCCTGCCGGCAGACGCGATATTGTCGACCGCCGAGACACAGAATGCGCAAGGCGATGCCTTGTCGCGCGCGTACCGCGTCAATCTCGACATGCTGGCGCTGGTCGCGCTGCTGACCGGCGGTTTCCTCGTCTATTCGGCGCAGTCGCTGTCAGTGGTGCGGCGGCAACGCGCGTTCGCGCTGCTCCGGACGCTCGGCATGCCGCGCGCCGGGATCATCGCCGCAGTCGTGATCGAGGGGCTCGCGATCGGACTGGTCGGCGCGGCGGCAGGATTGGCGGCAGGATACGGCCTGGCATGGGCGGCACTCCACTGGTTCGGTGGCGACCTGGGTGCGGGCTATTTCGGCGGTAGCACCGCGCGCGTCGTGATCCAGCCCGGTGCCGCGATCGGATTTTTCGCGCTCGGCCTGCTCGCGGCGATCCTCGGCAGCGCGTTGCCGGCGCGCGTCGCGGCACGCGCTGCACCGGCCGCAGCGCTTAAGAACGCGGGCGACGTGCTTGATCCGCGGCGCCCGGTCGCGTGGTGGCCCGCCGCCGCGCTACTCGTCGCCGGAGGCGCAGCGTCGCTGTTGCCTGCGATCGCCGGGCTCCCGCTGTTCGGTTTCCTAGGGATGGCGCTGATGCTCGCGGGCGGCGTCGCGGGCGTGCCGTGGTTCGCCCGCACGCTGCTGACCCCGCTGGCAAGGCGGACGCGGGGCAGCGTGCCCGGCTTGCTCGCGGTCCGCCATCTTCACGGCGCGCCCGGCGAGGCGGCGACCGCATTGTGCGGGATCGTCGCGTCGACCGCGCTAATGATCGCGATGGCGACGATGGTGACGAGCTTCCGCGGCGCGGTCGACGAGTGGCTCAACCAGGTGCTCGGCGCGGACCTGTATCTGCGCACCACCGCCGGCGCGACGTTCGATCCGGCGACCCGCACGCGTATCGCAGGCACGCCGGGTATCGCCCGCCTCGCCTTCAGCCGCCAGATCCCGCTGACCATCACCGCGGATCGCCCACCCGTCAGCCTGATCGCGCGACCCGAGCGCGGAGGCCGCGATCCATTGCTGGTGCTGATCGATCGCGGACCGCCTGTGCCGAAGGATGCGCTGCCGATCTGGGTCTCGGAGCCCGCGCACCGCCTGTACGGCTGGGATGCGGGCGAGCGCATCACGCTGCCGATCGCCGGCCGCACGCAGTTCACCGTCGCCGGCATATGGCGCGACTACGGACGCCAGGCGGGCGCGGTGCTGATCGACGAGGGCGACTACCAGCGCCTGACCGGCGACGATCGCCGCGACGAGATTTCCGCGACGATTCTGCCCGGTGCGGATCCGGCCAAGGTCGCGCGCGCGATGACAGATCGCCTGCCCGCCGACCTGCGCCCCCAGGTCGAGGTCGGCCAGCCGGCGACGCTGCGCAAGCTCGCGCTGACGCTGTTCGATCGCAGTTTCGCGGTCACCTATCTGCTAGAGGCGGTGGCGATCCTGGTCGGGCTGGCGGGCGTGGCGGCAACGATGTCGGCGCAGACGATCGCACGCGAACGCGAGTTCGGGATGTTGCGGCATCTCGGCCTCACCCGCGGCCAGCTCACCAGGATGCTCGCCACCGAGGGCGCGATCGTCGGTTTCACCGGCGCGCTCGCGGGGATCGGGCTCGGCCTGGTCCTGTCGCAAGTGCTGATCCACGTCATCAACCCGCAGTCGTTCAACTGGACGATGACCACCCGCATCCCGCTCGGCACGCTGATCGGCGTCGCGACCGCGCTGACGGGTGCGGCGGCGGCGACCGCGATGCTCGCGGGGCGGCGCGCGACGTCGAGAAGCGCGGTACAGTCGGTGCGGGAGGATTGGTGATGCTGCGACCTTGGGCCCTGCTCGGCTGGATCGCCGCGATCGGAGTCGCCGCACCCGCCGCCACGCCGCCCGCCCCCTATCCGGTCGTGCGGCCGGGGATCAGCTTGCGTTTCCCCGCGGATCACGGCGCGCACCCGGCGTTTCGCACCGAATGGTGGTACGTCACCGGCTGGCTGCGGACCGAAGATGGCAAGGATCTCGGCTTCCAAGTGACGTTCTTCCGCACCCGCCCGCCGGTCGATCCCCGCAACCCGAGCCGGTTTGCCGCACGCCAGGTCCTGTTCGCGCACGCCGCGCTGTCCGATCCGACCACCGGCAAGCTACTCCACGGCGAGCAGGCGGCACGCCAAGGCTTCGGTCTCGCGCAGGCGCGGACGGGCGATGCCGACGTCGCGATCCGCGACTGGCGGTTGCGCCGCGCGGGGAATGGCCGCTGGACGACGCGCGTAAACGCGGACGGCTTCGGCCTCGCGCTAGATTTCCAGGCGACCCAGCCTCCCCTGCCGCAGGGCATCGGAGGCTATAGCCGCAAGGGGCCGCGCCCCGAGGAGGCCAGCTATTACTACTCGGTGCCGCATCTCCGCGTGACGGGCCGCGTCCGCAAGGGTGGCGGAACGATCGCGGTGACCGGCGAGGCATGGCTCGATCGCGAATGGTCGTCCAACTACCTCGCGCCAGCCGCGCAAGGCTGGGACTGGACCGGGCTCAATTTCGACGACGGCTCCGCGCTGATGGCGTTCCGCATCCGGCGCAAGGGCGGCGGTACGGTCTGGACGGGCGGCTCGCTCCGTCGCGCCGATGGCAGCATGACGGTGTTCGGCCCGAACGACGTCGCCTTCCGCCCGCTCGCGACATGGCGCAGCAAGGCGACCGGCGCGCTCTACCCGGTCTCGCAGGAACTGAGCGTGCGCATCGCCGGCGGCATCCAGCGCTGGCGCCTCGTACCGATGTTCGCCGCACAGGAACTCGACGCCCGCCGCAGCGGCCTGCCGGTCTATTGGGAGGGCGCGGTCCGCACCCGCGGCGGTCGCGGCTATCTCGAACTCACAGGCTACGAGCGCGCGCTGGAAATGTAGGCGCGCAAAATTTGCGACGGCGGCGGACGAAACGCGTGCCAGCGCGTTGAGGTCGCTCGAACCGAAACGGGAGAGGACCGGGTTTGCCGCATTTTCTGGTTGCCGAAAGCGAGACCGCGGACGAGCGCGAGGCGCGTCGTCGCCACGCCGGCAAAAGCTCGGGCGAAACCTATGCGTCGACGCTTCGTCAGCTCCGTCCCGATGCCGAGATCACGATCGTCGCACCCGCCGACGACGATGCGCAGGTCTATGCGCCGGACGCCCTGGGCCTGTTCGACGCGGTGTTCATCACCGGATCGCCGCTCCACGTCTATGACGACAGCCCGGAGGTCCGACGCCAGTTGACCTTCATGCGATCGGTGTTCGCATCAGGCACGCCGTCGTTCGGATCCTGCGCCGGTCTGCAGCTCGCGGTCGCCGCCGCCGGAGGGAAAGTCCGCAAGATGCCGCAGCGGATGGAGGCCGGGATCGCTCGCCGCATCACGCCAACCCACGCCGGCCGCGATCACCCGCTGCTCGCCGGCCGCGCGGCCAGCTGGGACGCCCCCGCGATCCACGGCGACGAGGTCGAGACGCTCCCCGATGACGCAACGCTGCTCGCGAGCAACGCCGTCACGACCATCCAGGCCGCCGAAATCCGTCATGACGGCGGGATTTTCTGGGGCGTGCAATATCACCCCGAACTCGCGCTCGGCGAGATCGCAGTCGCGTTGCGCCGTCAGGCCGAGGACATCGTCGAAGCCGGGCTCGCGGAGACGACCGGCGACGTCGAGCACCGCGCGGACCAGCTCGATGCGCTCCACCACGACCCCGATCGCCGCTCGCTGCTATGGGCGCTCGGCGTCGACCGCGAGTTCGCCGACGAGGCGCGCCGCCGCACCGAACTGACCAACTTCCTCGATCACCTCGCGGACATCGACGCCAGCGATCGCGCACACGCCGCATCGCCCGATCTGTGTCCCGCCTGACCTTTTGACCCGCAACAAGGAGCGACCAATGTCCACCACTCTCAAGGCAAAGTTCGATACCCGCCGCGAAGCCGAGATGACCGTCGAGCGCCTGGTCCAGGAGCAGGGCATCGAGCGGACCGACATCTTCATCACCACCGACGGCGCAGACAACAGCGTCGGCGACGAGAAGGCCGGTTCGGATACCGAAGGCAAGGACCCGACGCCGGAATCACGCGACGATGCCGCCCTTGAAGGCAAGATCGTCGTCTCGGTCGACATCGCGGACAATGCCCGCGCCGCCGAGGTGAAGGCCGCGTTCAAGGAATTCGACGCGAGCGATATCGAGGGCTGACAGCCGATCGAGGTACGGCGCTAACCACGCCGTACCTCGTCGCCGCTCAGTGCGGGGCAAGTCTACGAAACGTCTCGATAACTGCGGATTCGATGATCGGCTTGTCGGGCACCGCGGCTGGCGGATCGCACGGCACGCACGCCTCGGGCGTTCCGGTAATGAACATGACGGGGATGTCGCCGTGTGCCGCGATGATCCGCTGCACCGCCAATGGACCAGTACCCTCGCGCAGCCGGACGTCTGACACGATCATGTCCGGGATGCGCGCGCCCGCGGCGAAGACCGCATCGGTCTCGCAATCGGCCTGATCATAGGAGGTGGCGCCAGCCTGCTCGATCAGGCTGATGATATGGTCCGCGATCAGCCAGTCGTCTTCGATCACAAGCACGTGGCACATCTGCGTTTCCCGTAAAACCAGTGCCTCTCAACGCGCTGGGTCCGGCCCGGGGTCCGGCTTGGACATATTTTATGGTAAAATAGGTTACTCGGTTACGCGGCGTCATCCACCGTCGCAAACCACTCCGCATAGCGCGTCGTGCGCGCCATGTGCCGGTTGAGATCGGGCGCGCCATCGGTCCACCAGACCGGCCCGCGCTCGCCCAGACCGTGCTTCGCCGCATCGACCGCGGCCCGCGCAGCCGCCTCCGCTGCGCTATCGCCCTCCCGCTTCGCCGCGGCCACGCCTCGCCGCCCGTCCATCAACGCCGCAACCAGTCGCACGCGGTCGTCTTCGTCCAGGCCGGGGTTCGCGGTCCGCCAAAGCCGTCCGCGCACCACGATATACCGTCCGTCGGGGGTCGTCAGCGGGGGCGGTTTCGGCATCGACGCAAGCGAGCCTAGAGCGGCGCGTCGATCGTGAAGACGACGCCGGTGTCGCGATACTCGATCCGGGCGGTGCCGCGCATATGTTGTGCGAGCACGCGTTCGATCATCCGCGATCCGAAGCCGGTGCGCGTCGGCGTGGTGACCACCGGGCCGCCGGTCTCCTCCCACATAAAGGCCAGCCGGCGTCCGCCTTCACCGATGCCGACGCTCCAGGCGATCGTGACATGCCCGCCCGCGACGTGGAGCGCGCCATATTTGGCGGCGTTGGTCGCCAGTTCGTGAAGCGCCATCGACAAGGCAAGCGTCACGCGCGGCTCGAGCCGGACATGCGGCCCCTCGACCGAGAACAGGCGACCGCCGCCATCGTCGAACGGCGCCATCACCCCGGTCACGATATCGGCAATCGTCGCGCCCTCGACCTCGTCGCGCAGCAACAGGTCGTGCGCGACCGCCAATGATCCGATCCGCGCACCGATCGTGTCGCGCGCCTCGGACATCGACGCGGCATCGCGCAACGTCTGGTTGACGATCGCGCTGACCGTCGCGAGCGTGTTCTTGACCCGGTGCGTCAGCTCGCCCGCCAGCAAGGCGCGATGTTCCTCGGTCCGCTTGCGCTCGGTGATGTCGGTCGAGAAGCCGGTCATCGACAGCGCCGTGCCATCCGCGCGCGTCAGCAATTCACCGCGGATCGCGACCCAGCGAACCTCGGCCGCCGGCGTCACGATGCGGTATTCGATGTCGTAATCGCATCCCGTCGCGATCGTCTCCTGGATCGCCTCGACGACGCGCGCGCGATCCTCCGGATGGATCGTTTCGAGGAACTCGGGATACCCGAACGCCGCGCCCGGATCATAGCCGAAGACGATCTTGCAGCCGTCCGACGCGTCGAGATGCTGGCTTGCGGGATCGAAGGTCCACGCGCCCAGCCGCCCCGCCTTCAACGCGAATTGCAGCCGCGCGGCGCTGTCGGCGAGCCGAACCTGCGTCTCCGCTGCAGACGCCTCGAGTTCGCGCTGCTCGGCCTCCAGCAGCGCGAGCGTTTCGCGTTCGAGCGTCACGTCGTGCTGGGACGCGACGTAATAGCGCAGATGCCGGCTGCGATCGAACACCGGCGCCACCAGCAACCGGTTCCAGAACGGCGTCCCGTCCTTGCGGTGGTTGAGCAGGTCGATCTCGATCCGCTCGGACCGCCCGATCGCATCCCGCAGCCGCGACACGTCCTCGGGATGCGTCTCCGGCCCTTGCAGGAACCGGCAATTCCGGCCGACCACCTCGTCGCGGGCATAGCCGGTCAGACGCTCGAACGCGGCGTTCAGGTGAATGATCGGGTTGTCGGGAAGCGTCGGATCGCTGATCGCCATAGGCAAGATCGCTTCGTTGAACCCGACCACGAAAGGGTCCGCCGCGTCGAGCGAACGGCCGAATGCCGCCAGGATCAGCGTATGATCGGCATCCTCGTCCCGCAAGGACGTCTGGTTCTTACTCTGTTCCAAGCAAGTATTTGCTACCTAAAGTCTCGCGCGTCGACAATAGCATACCGTCATTGCGCCGAAGCATTTCGACCGCCGGGGTGCGTGGCGAGAGAACGTGCGAACGCGACGCGATCGCGCCGCGTATCTGCCGGTAAGCCGTCAGGCGGCGATCCGTGCGACGGCGGCCGACTCTCCGCCGATCGGGCTCGAACCCATGCCCACCGCCGCTGGCACGAGATTTTCGACCGCATCGGTGAACGGCACGACCGGTCGCCCGACCAGATAGCCCTGCACCGCGTCGCACCCGATCGAGCGCAGCAATTCGAGCTGTTCGCGCGTCTCCACCCCCTCCGCATGCGTCAGGACGCCGAGTTCCTGGCCGATCGCGACGGTCGCGCGCAGCACCGCCATGCACCGCGCGTCGGAGCCCGCCTCGATCACGAAGCTCCGGTCGATCTTGATCCGGTCGAACTGGAAATCGCGAAGATGCGCGAGCGACGACTGGCCGGTGCCGAAATCGTCGAGCGCGACCTTGATCCCGGTCCGGCGGATCCGCGCCAGCATCGCCGCCGTGCGCGCGGCATCGTCGATCAGCGCTGTCTCGGTGATCTCGACCTCGACTCGCTCCGCCGCGACACCGTGGACCAGGATCGCCTGCGTCAGGTGGTGCAGCAGCGCGTCGGACTTCAACTGCCCCGCCGACACGTTGATCGCGACGTGGAGGTGCGACGACCAGCCCGCCAGCTGGCGGCACGCTTCCATGATCACCCACCGGCCGATTTCCTCGATCAGGCCGCAATCCTCGGCGATCGGGATGAAGGTATCGGGCGAGATCCAGCCGCGCGTCGGGTGGTTCCAGCGGATCAGCGCCTCGTATCCCGTCGTGATGCCCGACGACAGCGCCACCACCGGCTGGAACGCCAGCGAGAAACCGCCATTCTGCACCGCCTCGTACAGGTCGTCGGTGATGTGCTGCCGTTCGACCAGGCGCTCGGCAAGGCCCGAGACATAGGGTTGCGCACGCCGGCGCCCGCGTCGCTTCGCCTCGTACAACGCCATGTCGGCGCGCTTCATCAGTTCGTCGGGGGTCAGGTCGTTGGCAAACCCGGCGATGCCGATGCTGCATCCGGGCAGCAGCCGGCGTTCGTCGATGATCACCGGCGCGCTAAGCCGGACGACGATCGTGTCGGCCAGCGCGGTCGCCGCATCGCCGAGCTGCGTGGCGATGATCGCGATCTCGTCGCCGCCCATCCGCGCGACGAAGCTGTCGTCGGGCAGCAGGCTCGTCAGCTCGGCCGCGACATGGATCAACAATGTATCGCCGACCGCATGGCCATACGCATCGTTGATCCGCTTGAAATCGTCGAGGTCGATCAACAGCAGCGAGAACGGCTTGCCCAGACCGATCCGCGCCTCCTTCTCCTCGCGCAGCGCGCGGCGGTTGCGCAGGCCGGTCAGCGGGTCGTGATAGGCGAGATGCGTGAGGTTATCGAGCGCACGGCGTTCGGCGCTGACGTCGTTGAACGTCAGCACGATGCCCTGTCGCGGAATCGACCGGCACTGCATCTGATAGGTGCGGCCATCCTCCATCTCGCACTCGCGGTCGAAGTCGTCGTCGAGCTGCACCCACTGCTTCATCGCACCCCCGACCAGCGTACGCTTCTCCGCCGCCCAGCCGCGGCATGTCGCGATGACGTCGAGGAACTGGTCGATCGTCAGCCCAGGGCCGATCGCGTCGACCGGCGTGTTGAACAGATCGAGGAAGCGCCGGTTGAAATGACGCAGGCGGCCTTCGCGGTCGATGAACACCAGCCCGTCGGACATGCTCTCCATCACCGACTTCAGCGTCTGCGCCTCTTCCTCGCGCGTCGTCTTGAACCGCGCGAAGGTCAGCAGGCTGCCGAGGCACGTGACCGACACTGCGAACGTCATGCAGGCCGCGACCAGCCCCGGCGACACCACGCTGCCGGGCACGTCGTTGATGCTGCCGAGGACGAGGTCACCCGACAGCGACAGGAAATGCGTGACGCAGATCGACAGCGCGAACACCAGGCACCCGATAGGCCGCGAGCGCGACCAGCCACGGTTGATCTGCCAGGAGGACAGCAGCAGCGTCCCCATGATCAGCCCGGCGGCATTGGTCGGCCACGAAAAGACGTGGATACAGTCGGTCATGCCGGTGATGCCGACGGCGTGCATGCACCAGATCCCCGCCCCCGCCGCACCCGCGGCGACGATCCGCCCGTTGTGCGACCGCAACCGCGTGATCGCGACGATCGGCACGCCGACGGTCAGGACCCCGACCAGCGCCGACACCGTCGTCACGAACGGGTCGTAGCGCAGCAGCAGGTCGGGCCGGTATGCGAGGATGGCGATGAAGTGCGTCGCCCACACCCCCAGTCCGGCGGCCAGTGCCAGCGCGCCGTGACGCCAGCCGAACGGCTCGCGCTGCGCCGCATTGGCCATGTCGGTCGTGAGGAGAGAGACGGACCAGCTCGCGGTCAGGCAGATGCCGATCGCGACGACGACCAGATAGCCCGAATGCTGGAAATGGAGATTGAAGAGAGTGGGTAGCATGGTCGCTCGGTCGTTTTTTCCCGAGTGACACGAACACCTTAACGAAAAGGCACGCGCCGCTGCCCGCGTGTTGAGCCGCGTTGATGCAGGTTACTCGTTCGCGTGAAAGAACCGCAGGATCACGCTCGTGCCACTGGCCACCTCGCCGAACGCCACGGTCGCGTTGAGGCGAGTCGCCGCCGACCGCACGATCGCCAGGCCGAGGCCGCTTCCCTCCGGACTCCCAGTCGCGCCGAGCCGGACGAACCGGTCGAACGCCATCTCGCGCTGGTCGATCGGTATCCCCGGCCCATCGTCGACCACCGCGATCGTCGTCTCCGACGGTGTCGTCTGGAGCCTCACCGACACCGTGCCGCCGCGCCGGTTATAGCGGATGCCGTTGTCGATCAGGTTCGACACGATCTCGAAGATCAGCGTGCGGTGGCCGGGAACGACGTGGCTGACCTCCGGGTCACCCTCGATCGTCAGGTCGATGCCGGCTTCGATCGCGCGGTTGATCTGTCGCGTGATGACCGCCACCGCCACTTCGCGCAGGTCGACCGCCTCGAGGGGCGCGGACACGCCGGCCTCCTCGGCGCGCGCCAACGCCAGCAGCTGCGTCACCAGGCGTTCGAGGCGCACCACCGCGTCGGCGATCTCGTCGAGCGCGACGCTGCCTTCAGGACCCGAGCCACGGCGGGCGAGCGCGACCTGGACCTTCAGCACCGACAGGGGGGTGCGCATCTGGTGCGAGGCGTCGGCGGTAAAGCGGCGGACACCGACGGTGGCGGTGTCGAGCTGCGCCAGGAGCCGGTCGAACGCACCGGCCAGCGGGTGGAGTTCGCTCGGGAGCGGGCCGGTGTCGAGCGGCGAGAAATCAGGACGCGCGCGTTCGTCGCGCGCCTCGACGGCGCCGCGGAGGCGGGCGAGCGGGCGGAGACTCCAGCCGAGCGCAGGACGAAGCAGCAGCGCGGCGGCACCGACCAGGACGCATTCGCCGATCAGCAGCGCGAGCATCAGGCGGCGGGTGAGCGCGCCGCGGTTGTCGATCGTCTCGGCGATCTGGATGATGACGGGCTTGTCGATCCGGGGGAGCGAGCGGCGGACTTCGGCGATGCGGATCTGCTGGTCGCGGTAGCGCGCGAACCGGTAGCGCGGCACGTCGATGTCGAGCGTGGCGGGATCGGGCGCGGGCAGGTCCGCATAGCCGGTGAGCAGGTCCGGCCCGACGGCGACGCGGTAATAGACGTTGTCGCGCTCGGTATTCTCCAGCATCCCGAACGCGGCGGAAGGCAGGTCGAGCGTCACTTCGCCACGTTCGACCTGCACAGTCTCGGCGATCGCGCCGAGCGCACCACCGAGCACGCGGTCATTGGTGCGGCGGACGACGTCGGCAATCAGCGTCGCGCCGACCACGCCGATCAGGATCGCCGCCGCCAGCAACGGGCCGAGCACCGCGACCAGCAGGCGGGTGCGGAGTGCGGGCGTGCCCCGATCGGTGGTGTCGGTTTCAGCCGGCATCGAGCATGTAGCCGACTCCGCGGACGGTGCGGATACCGGGGCCGTCAGGCGCGAGTTTTCCCCGCAGCCGTGTGACATGAACCTCGATCGCATTGTCGCCGACCGGCTCGTCGAACCCGAACACCTCGCCGATCAGCAGCGCGCGCGGGACGACCCGGCCTGCACGAGTCGCCAGTGCCTCCAGCACCGCGCGCTCGCGCCGACGCAGATCGAGCGCACGGCCGGCGATGTCGGCGTCGCCGGTCGAGCGGTTGATCGTCAGCGTACCGACGCTGAGTACCGGCAAAGGATCGCCCCCGCGCCGCCGCCCCAGCGCCCGAACGCGCGCCTCCAGTTCCTCGGGGTCGAACGGCTTCCGCAGATAATCGTCGGCGCCGAGATCGAGCCCGCGCACGCGGTCGTCGAGCGCATCGCGCGCCGTCAGCATCAACACCGGCACCCGCTCGCCGCGACGGCGCAACGTCTCCAGCACGGTGAACCCGTCGATGCCCGGCAGCCCGACGTCGAGGATGACGAGTGCATACGGCTCCCCCGCCACCACCGACAACGCGTCCTCGCCCGTCGCGACGTGATCGACCGCATTACCGCCCGCGCGCAGCAACGCCGCGATGCTCCGCGCCAACGCCGCGTCGTCCTCGATCAGCAGGATGCGCATGAAAAACCATGAAAGGTTGGTGACAGGTTCGGTTCGTACTCCACCGTTGCAGTCTATCCGAACACAGAGACGGAAGGCGAGGAGAGTGACGATGGCACGAATTTTTCTGAAGATCGCACTGCTGGCTACGAGCTTCACCGCGACCGCCGTCGTGGCGCAGCGCCCTGCCAACTACCCGCGCTCCTACGACCAGCTGATCTCCGACGCGCGTGCCGAGCGGCAGGTGCGGATCTACGGCAATGCCGATCGCGCCGAATTGCTGCCGGTCGTCGCCGCGTTCCGGAAGCGCTATCCGGGCATCACCGTGCTGTACGCGGACATCGGCTCGACCGAAATGTACCGCCGCTTCGTCACCGAGACGCGCGCGAAAAAGATGTCAGCCGATCTCGTCTGGTCGTCGGCGATGGACCTCCAGGTGAAGCTGATCAACGACGGCTTCGCGCAAGGCTATGCGAGCCCCGAAAAGCCCGCGCTGCCGCCGGTGTCGGTGTGGAAGAACATGGGGTTCGGCGTCACCGCGGAGCCGATCGGGATCGTCTACAACAAGCGTCTCGTGCCCGCCGGACAGGTGCCGCGCACGCACGCCGCGCTGGAGACATGGTTGCGGAAGAATGCGCGCGCTCTGACTGGGCGCGTGACCACGTTCGATCCGGCACGCTCCAACGTCGGCTATCTGTACCTGTCGGAGGACCTCGCGATCACCCGCGACACGCGGTCGTTGATCGAGGCGATCGCCGCGACCAGGCCCGTGCTGTCGCGGACCAGCGAGCCGATGCTGCGTGGCGTCGCCGAGGGACGGCAGGCGATCGCGTACAACGTGATCGGCTCCTACGCGCTGGAACGCGCGCGGACCGATCCCCGCATCGGCGTCGCGTTCCTTCAGGACTATACGATCGTCACCTCGCGGATCGCGTTCATCGCGCGCGAGGCCGCACACCCGGCGGCGGCCAAGCTGTTCCTCGATTTCCTGCTGTCGCGTGAAGGGCAGTCGCTGCTCGCGAAACGCAGCCTGTGGCCGGTCCGCACCGACGTTTCCGCCCGCCGTCTTCCCTCGAGCCAGGCGCGACCGATCCGCGTGGGACCACAACTTCTCGTCAACCTCGACCGCGTCAAGCGCCAGCGTTTCCTGCGCGACTGGACCGCGATTCTCGCCACCGGAGCCCAACAATGACTCTCTTCCGTACCGGGTGCGCCGCACTCGCGCTGATCGCCGCGACGCCGGCGCTGGCCCAAGCTCCGACCGACGCCGACCTCGCGGCGCTGGTCCGTGCGCAGGCCGCCGAGATCGCCGCGCTGAAGTCGCGGCTCGACCGGCTGGAGAACAATGCCGCCGTCGCGCAGGCGTCCGCGCCCGTGCCGCCCGTCCAAATCGCACCGCAGGCAGTCGCGCAGAACACCGAGCCGCGTCGCACGGTGCCGTTCGCGCCGCAGCTCGCCCCGCCCGGCCCGGCGGATCGCAGCGTCGCGCAGGCGGTCGCCGCGCGCGACAATCCGTCGGGCGTGACCACCGAGTGGGGCGCTGGCCTGCCCGTCTTCCACTCCGCGGACGGCGTCTACACGTTCAAGCCGCGCGGCCGCATCCTGACCGACGTCAGCTCCAGCTTCGGCTCGAAGTACGATGGCCGCAACATCACCACGACCGGCATGCGCGCGCTGCGCCTCGGCCTCGAAGGCGGCGTCGGCACGCATTTCTTCTACCAGTTCGAGAGCGATTTCTCGGAGAACGAGGTCGACGTCGTCACCGCGTTTGTCGGCTGGCGCAACAAGATCAAGCCTGGCCTCGACTACGACGTCCGCGCCGGCCACCTGTTCAACGATCGCGGCTTCGAAGGCTCGACCGGCTCGGATTCGACGCCGTTCCTCGAACGCACCACGGTCGCCACCGCGATCATCCCGCAGCGTGGTTTCTACGGCATCGGCGTGATGCCGCGCATCTTCTGGAAGACCGGCCATGCCTCGGTAACGATCACCGGCGACCGGATCGACGGCACGCAGACGGTCGGCGACAGCCGCACGGTGCTCGGCCGCGCGCACTGGAACCCGATCAAGTCCGATACCGGCGTGCTGCACATCGGCGCGTGGGGCTTCGACGAATCGCTGTCGTCGGTGGCGGGGACGCTGACGCGCAACACGGTGATCGGCGGTCGCTTCAACGGGGCGCTCCGCGTGTCGACCGGCCCGCTGATCGGCGGCACCGGCACGACCGGCTACGGCGTCGAACTCGGCGGCTATCGCGGGCCGTTGTGGGTGATGGGCGAAGCGGGCCGCCGCAACGCGCGGCTCGACGGCGGTCGTCCCGATTTCGTCAGCAAGGCGTGGAGCGTCTCGGGCGGTCTGTTCCTGACCGGCGACCTGCCGCCGTACAACCCGCGGCTCGGCAGCTTCGGCCAGCCCAAGGTGTTGAAGCCCACGTTCGACGGCGGAGTCGGCGCGATCGAACTCACCGCGCGCTACGAAAGCCTCGATTTCGACAATCTGCTCACCGGCGGCGACGGCTGGGCAGCGACTGTAGGCGTCAACTGGTACCTCAACTCCTTCACCCGCTTCCAGGTGAACGCGATCCAGTGGAACACCGACAACCGCGCCGGCGACTATGTCGGCAACGACAGCGGTCAGACCCTCAGCGCCCGCGTAGGTGTGACGTTCTGATGCTGGCCAGCATACGAGGTGGCTCATCCCACCGTCCCGTCATCCTGACGAAAGTCAGGACCCAGAGCCACGCAGCACTGCACCCTGTAACCCTGGGTCCTGACTTTCGTCAGGATGACGGAGTGGTTGTGACGGCCCCAGCGACGATTGCTGCGACGGTAATTGCGATAGCTCCTGCGACCCCAACCACCCCCCTATTCACGCCCTTTCCTAGGACGATGCGATGAACCTTGCCCTGCTCGGCTTCCTGATGGTCGCCACGTTCATGACGTTGATCATGACCAAGAAGATGACGCCGCTGGTCGCGCTCATCGTGATCCCGTCGATCTTCGGCGTGTTCGCGGGCGAGGCCGCGGGTCTCGGCCCGATGATGATCGACGGTATCAAGAACCTCGCGCCGACCGGCGTCATGCTGCTGTTCGCGATCCTGTTCTTCTCGACGATGACCGACACGGGACTCTTCGATCCGCTGGTCGGACGGCTGATCCGGATGGTCCACGGCGATCCGATGCGGATCCTGATCGGGACGGTCGTGCTGTGTGCGCTCGTCAGCCTCGATGGCGACGGTTCGACCACCTACATCATCACGATTGCCGCGCTGCTGCCGCTCTACAAGCGCTTCAACATGAACCGGTTGTACCTGGTCTGCCTGTTGATGACGACGAGCGGGATCATGAACCTGACGCCGTGGGGCGGGCCAACCGCGCGCGCCGCTAGTGCGCTGAAGCTCGATCCGGCGACGCTGTTCCTGCCGCTGATCCCCGGCATGATCGCCGGCCTCGCCTTCCTGATCGGTCTCGCGGTGTATTTCGGCCGGAAAGAGCGCGTCCGGATGGGCGAAGCGGGGATCACGGCGGACACCGAGTTCACCGGCATGGCCGTCTCGCAATATCCCGAGGCACGCCGCCCGAAACTGATCTGGTTCAACGCGGCCCTCGTCATCACGCTGCTGACGTTGCTGGTGTGGGGCATTCTCCCGCTGTCCGTGCTGATGATGCTGGCGTTCGCGATCGCGATGATCGTCAATTATCCCGGCGTCGCCGACCAGAAGGAGCGCATTTCCGCGCATGCCGGCAACGTGCTGGCGGTGGTGTCGCTGATCTTCGCGGCTGGCATCTTCACCGGCATCCTCGGCGGCACCGGCATGGTCGAGGCGATGAGCAAGGCGGTAGTCGGCGTGATCCCGCCTGCGCTCGGGCCGTACATGGCACCGATCACTGCGGTGCTGAGCATGCCGTTCACCTTCTTCATCTCGAACGACGCGTTCTATTTCGGGATGCTGCCGATCCTCGCCGAGGCCGGCGCGCATTACGGTGTCGCGCCCGAGGCGATCGCGCGCGCGTCGCTGATGGGCCAGCCGGTCCACCTGCTCAGCCCGCTGGTGCCGTCGACCTATCTGCTGGTCAGCCTGGTTGGGATCGACCTCGCCGATCACCAGCGCTTCACGCTCGTGCCCGCGATCGCCGTCTGCGTCGTGATGACGATCGTCGGCATGATCGCGCTCGCCTTCCCGTTCGTCGCCTGAGGTGAGCATCCCCGCAACCCGCCGCTACCGGAGATTTCGCATGGTCCGACCGCGTACACCGTTGATGCTGCTCCCCGCGATGGGCTGCGACGGCCAGCTCTGGGCCCGCCAGATCGTCGATCTTGCGGGTATTGCACAGGTCGAGTTCGGCGACCTGTCGCAGGACGACACGCTGTCCGAACTGGCCGCGCGCGTGCTCGCCAGCGCACCGCCGCGGTTCGCGGTCGCCGGCGTCAGCCTCGGCGGCTACGTCGCGATGGAGATGGTGCGGCAAGCCCCCGACCGGATCGAGCGGATCGCATTGTTCGGCACGCGCGCCTCAATGGAAGTGCGCCCGCGCACCGTCGTCGGCCAGGGCCTGCTCGCCACCGCGCCGCACGCCGACCCGCGCCTGACAGCGATCGTCGCCGGCCCCGCGCAGGCGATGGCGGAGCGCGTCGGCCAGACCGTCTTCGAACGCCAGCAACGCGCGCTGCTCGCACGCCCCGACATTAGCGAGGCGATCGCCGCGATCCACGTCCCGACACTGGTGGCGGTCGGCGACCGCGACCTGATCTGCACCCCCGAAGACGCACGCGCGCTGAGTGCCCGGATCGAGGGTTCGCGGTTTCACATGCTGCGCTCCTGCGGTCACCTCGCACCGATGGAGCGTCCCGGCGAAGTCACCGCGCTGCTCCGTCAGTGGCTCAAGACCGGCTGATCGATTAGGAGGGCCCTCTGCCAGGACCGTGCAGGCGCTGTTCGTTCAACGGTCGGCACGGACCCTGCCCTTCGATGAGGATGCATCGTGACCTCAACCGACGACCGGCGTCCCGTATCGGCACCCCTGTGGTCGATCGGGCTCATGCCCGCCATCGTCCCGCGCTCACGACAGGCGTTTCCCAGCTAGGCGCCTGCCTCTGCCGGGGAGCTGTGAAACGGTCGGCTCCTGTGTAACTCCGGGGAATGGAAGCTACTCGATCACCCAGGCCTCGCCGGCTACGGGCGTGCGAAAGCGGTTGATCGGGATGTGTTCGCGTAGCAGCGCCGCGCGGAGGTGCTCGGGCGGTTCGTTGATACCCTCTGACGTCAGCTCGAACGTGCCCCAGTGGACGCCGATCGCATAGGCCGCGCCGAGTTGTTCGAACGCGGTCACCGCCTGGTCCGGGCCGATGTGGTTATCGGTTTCGTGGCCCGCGAAATGATAGGCGCCGATCGGCAGGATCGCGAGGCGGACCGGACCGGCGGCGCGCGCTTCGGCTGCCCAGCGCATGTCGCCCGGCCCGGTGTCGCCCGCGAAATACAGGTTCCCACCCGGCAGCGTTACCGTGAAGCCCGCCCAGAGCGTCTTGTCGCGATCGCCGGGATCGTATTCGCTCCAGTGATGCGCGCGGTCGACGATCACGTCGATGCCGGGACGCAACGTCACGCGCCCGCCCCAGTCGCGTGCGATCGCATGGACGCCGCTACGCGCGAGGATCTGGTCGTTGCCGAGACCGGTCACGATCAGCGACTTGTCGCGGTGCCAGAGCCGGCGCATCGCAATCATGTCGAGGTGGTCGCGGTGGTCGTGGCTGAGCAGGATCAGGTCGATCTTCGGCAGATCCGCGAGACGCACGCCCGGTTCGCGGACTCGCTTCACGCCGACGAACTGGACCGGGGACGAGCGTTCGAGCCACATTGGATCGGTGAGGATGTTGAGCCCCTGGGTCTGCACCAGCACGGTCGAATGGCCGATCCAGGTGACGCGCATCGTCTGGCCCTCGACGCGGGCCGGGGGCCGCGTAGGGGTGACGGGGACGTCGGGCCAGGTTCGGTAGGGCGGCTTTACGAGATTGCGAAGCAGCGCGACGGGGCCCTGCTTCTGCTCGCCGGTGCTGCCCTGCACGCCGTCGGGGTTGAAGAAGCGTTCGCCGTCGAAGTGATTGCTCAGCGGAAAGGTCTTTGTCGACGGCGTTGCGCAGCCGGTGAGAAGCGTGAGTGCGAGCAGTATCGAGCGAGGGCGGATCATGGCGCGCTGACGACTATGTCACGCGATCATCAGCGTCCAGTCACGCGCGGAGGGCCATAGCGACTAACATGGATGATGATTTCGAAGTGCGCGGGTTGCATGAGCAACTGTCGGAGGAACGCGCAGCAAAGGGCGAGGCGTTCGACCAGCGGATCGCATTGTTCACCGCGATCCTGGCGACGCTGGCGGCGGTGACCAGTTTCCTCGGCGGGCATACGCAGAACGAGGCGCTGCTCCACAAGAACGAGGCGGTGCTGATCAAGGCGCAGGCGTCGGATGCGTGGGGCTATTACCAGGCGGAGGATTTGAAGCGGCATATCGCGCAGATGGAGGTCGACCTCGCGCCGCCTGGGTTTGGTGCGACCCAGATGGCGACGCACCGGGCGGATATCGCGCGGTACAAGGCGCGGGGGACGGCGTTGAAGCGGGAGGCGGAGACGCTCGATCGGCGCTCGGCGGCGGCGGATGGGGAGTCGGACGAGGCGTTGCGGCCGCATACGAAGCTGGCGTTGGCGGTGACAGCGATCCAGGTGGCGATCGCGTTGGCGTCGATTACCGCGCTGACCGGGCGGCGGTGGTTGCTGTGGGTGGCGGGGGCTGCTGCGCTGGTGGGGGCGTTGTTGGCGGGGATGGCTTGGTTCTGAACTGATCCTCCCCCGCCAGGGGGAGGTGTCGCCGAAGGTGACGGAGGGGGAGGATATGGAACCTTGGTCACCCATTCCCCCCCTTCGTCTGGCAAGCGCCAGCCACCTCCCCCTGGCGGGGGAGGATTGAGAGGTCAGACGTCCTGGACCAGCCGGCCGTATAGATCCGGGCGGCGGTCGCGGAAGAAGCCGAAGGCGGCGCGGTGGCGCTTGACGATGTCGAGGTCGATCGTTGCGGTAATCACGCCTTCGTCGTCGCGGCCGAGTTCGGCGAGGATGTCGCCGCGCTCGTCGGCGATGAAGCTGGTGCCGTAGAAGGTCTGGCCGTGCTCGACGCCAACGCGATTGGCAGCGACGATCGGGACGACGTTGCTGACCGCGTGGCCGACCATGGCGCGGCGCCACAGCCTTGCGGTGTCGAGCGAAGTATCATGCGGCTCGCTGCCGATCGCGGTCGGGTAGAACAGGATTTCCGCGCCCATCAGCATCATCGCGCGCGCCGTCTCCGGGTACCATTGGTCCCAGCAGACGCCGACGCCTAGCGTCGTCCGCCCGGCCTCCGACGCGTGGGGCCAGACCTTGAAGCCGGTGTTGCCGGGGCGGAAGTAGAACTTCTCCTCGTAGCCGGGGCCGTCGGGGATGTGGCTCTTGCGGTAGACGCCTTGGACGTTGCCGTCGGGGCCGATCATGGCCAGGCTGTTGTAATGATGCGGGCCGTCCGCCTCGAAGAAGCTGGTCGGGATGGTGACCTTGAGCGCCTCGGCGAGCGCCTGCATCGCGAGCACCGCCTTGTGCTCGCCGACCGGGGCGGCGTTGGCGAAGACGCCCTCGTCCTCGACGCGGCAGAAATACTCGCCTTCGAACAGCTCGGGCGGCAGGATCACCTGCGCGCCCTTCGCGGCGGCCTCGTGGACGAGGCGCGAGACGTTGGCGATGTTGCGGTCGATGTTGGGCGTGAAGCCCAGCTGCAGCGCGGCGACGGTGATCTCGGTCATGGCGGCGCATATAATGGCGGGTGCAGGGAAGTGCGAGCCTTTCGCTTTGCCGTTCCCTTGCGGAGGCGGGGGTTCAGGGTCTCGGGCGGTATCGTGTGTGATCCTGGGCCCTCGCCTTCGCGGGGGAACTAGGAGCTGCGATTGACACTGCCCTGCCCTGTCCGACATGCGGCGGGGATGATCGATCACACGCTCCCGCCAAGCTGGCAGTCGCTCGCTGCCGAGTTCGAGGCGCCGTATATGCGGGCGCTCGATGCGTTTCTGGAGGGCGAACGGGCGGCGGGGGCGCGGATCTTCCCGGAGGATGCGGACCGGTTTCGGGCGCTGGAGCTGACGCCGCTCGATCAGGTGCGGGTCGTGATCCTGGGGCAGGATCCGTACCACGGTGAAGGGCAGGCGCATGGGCTGAGCTTCTCGGTGCGGAAGGGCGTGCGGACGCCGCCTAGCTTGGTGAATATCTACAAGGAGCTGGAGGCGGATCTCGGGATCCCGCGGGCACGCCATGGCATGCTGGATCATTGGGCCGCACAAGGCGTGCTGTTGCTCAACGCGGTGCTGAGCGTGCGGATGGGTGAGGCTGCGTCGCACCAGAAGCGCGGGTGGGAGCGGTTTACCGACGCCGTCATCGCGGCGGTGAACGCGCAGGACAAACCGGTCGTGTTCCTGCTGTGGGGGGCGTATGCGCAGAAGAAGGCGGCGTTCGTCGACGATGTGAGCAAGGGCGGGCGGCATCTGGTGATCCAGTCGGCGCACCCGTCGCCGCTGGCGGCACGGACCGGGTTCTTCGGATCGCGGCCGTTCAGCCGGGCCAACGCCTTTCTCGAAACCCATGGGCGCGCGCCGATCGACTGGGCGCTGCCGGAGACCGACCAATGAGCGACGAATATGTCTATGACGAAGCGACCGGCGAGTGGGTTGCGGGCGGTGCGGCGACGGCTGAGACGGCGGATAACGGTGCGGTCGTGGTGCGGGATTCGGTCGGCAACGTGCTGGCGGATGGCGACCAGGTGACGCTGATCAAGGATCTTACCGTGAAGGGCGCGGGGCAGACGCTGAAGCGCGGGACGGTGATCAAGTCGATCCGGCTGACTGGTGACGCACAGGAGATCGACTGCCGGTACGAGGGGATCAAGGGGCTAGTGCTGCGCGCGGAGTTCGTTCGGAAGCGGTAGGGCTTCGAAGCCGCGTTCGAGGGGCGGCGCCAAAGGTCACGATAAAGTTACGCTCGGAAACGGCGCCGGCCAGGACCTTCATGGTCATCCTCACCCTCCTGGGCGCGGCCCCTCTCGGGATATTTGGGCGGGATCGTCGCCTTCGCGGCGGCGAGCTGCGCCTCGAACGTCTGGACGGACGGTGCGGAACCGGTTGACGCGGGACGGCGCTGGGCAATGGGTTCGGCGCGGATATCGGCGACTGCGAGCGCCATAACCAGCGCCTCGGGGGCCATCAGGCGGTGCGGTTCGGCGGGCATCGGCGGTGCAAGCGCGGCGAGCGTGGCCTCGACCGGCAACACCGGGATGGGCGCCGGCGCAGGCGACTGGCCGGGGGTGCGATAGCGATCGGGTTGGTGCGCCCGCAGGAGGAACATCAGCAGGCGATCGTTGAACCGGACGCGCTGGCCGACGCGGTTGCCGTCGCGATCGAACACCGGCTCGGGCGATCCGTTGATCGCGCGGTCGAAGGCGAGATCGACCAGCCGCAGCGACGCGGTCTGCACCGCCGCATCCCACGCCGCTGCGAACGCCCCGCCATCGGCCGCGCGGCGCAGGCGGTAGCAAGAGGTCGCCGACATGTTCACCTCGCGCGCGGCCTGCGTGACCGAGCCGGTATCCGCCAGCACGCCGATGAACGCCTGCTGCGTCGCGACCGTCCAGCCATCGTGCCGCACCTTCCGCCGGACCGGCACCCAGTCGTATTCGGTAAGGTCGAAGTCCTCGACCGTCGGGAGATGCTCGGCCTCGATGATGGTCATCGCGGTGGTCGGTGCGGTTGGCTCGGGAGCGGCCGGTTCGAGAGCGGGGGCGATGTCGGGCATGACATCGCGGCGAGAGCGCGTGCGCGTTGGTTTTGTTTGCATGCGCGAAACGGATCAGGGCGAAGGCGTGTAGGACAGCGATATTGTTACGTGTTGGACTTTTCGCGCGGCAAGTGTGGCGCTGGGGCATCCACCTTGGAAGGCATCCTTGAACCACTTTGCACGGATGTATAAAGCGACGGCAGCACTTTTCACGAAACACGGTTTTCGTTGAAAGTGGCCGTTGCACTTTGTAGATCCGTTGCATGGACCGCAACGGCTTCAACGATCGCGCGACCGGGCAGCTTATGCCTACGGTCGGCGGTCGCAAGGCGTTCGTCGCCGCGCCACTGCCGCCCGCGATACTCGACATAGGTCGCTTTCTGCCCGAACTCACGCGCGCGACGCAAGCAGTGGGAGAACTCAAGGGAATCGGGCGATCGGTCGCCAATCCGCTGTTGCTGATCCGGCCGCTTCAACGGCGCGAGGCGGTGTCCTCGTCCAGTATGGAGGGGACCTATACGACGCTGACCGACCTGTTCCTGTTCGAGGCCGGGGCAGCGGAAGCGGCGACGCGCGGCGACAACCGCGAGGTGCTGAACTATGTTCGCGCTCTGGAGGGGGCGATCGACGGGCTCGCCACGCTGCCGATCTCGTCCCGATTGATCCGCGACGCGCACCGCACGCTGTTGACCGGTGTCGCACGCAATCGCGGGGCAACGGTCGAGGCGGGCGAGTTGAAGCGCGACCAGAACTGGATCGGGGGATCGGGCCGGATCGACACCGCACGGTTCATTCCCGCGCCGCCGACAGAAACGCCGCGCGTGCTCGATACCTTGATGACGTTCGTCAATCGCGAGGAACGTCCGTCGCCGTTGATCGACGCCGCGCTGGTGCATTACCAGTTCGAGGCGATCCACCCGTTTGCCGATGGCAACGGGCGGGTTGGTCGCATGCTGATCACGCTGATGCTGATCGACAACGGCACGTTGCCGCAGCCCCTGCTCTACATGAGTCCGTATCTGGAGCGGCACAAGGATCGCTATATCGACCTGATGTACGCGGTGTCGCGCGACGGCGCGTGGGAAGACTGGATCGCGTTCTTTCTCGAAGCCGTTGCGGAATCGGCGGAAGAGACGATCGCGGTGGTCGAACGCCTGCAGGACCTGCAACGCGCGTATCGCGAACGCTTCCAGACGGCACGGCGATCGGCGCTGATGTTGCGGATCATCGATCTGGCGTTCGAACGCCCGGTGCGATCGATCTCTGATTTCGCGGAAGCGCTGGGGGTGACGTATCAGGGTGCCGCGAACAACTTGAACGAGTTGATCGCGCAGGGTGTCGCGGAGGAGGTGGAGGGAAGTTACCCGAAGCTCATTCGGTTTCCGGGTGTGTTGGCGGCGTTGCAAGTTGGGTAAGGTGACGATCGTTTCGCTTGTCACGATCCGGTTGCGACAACGCGACTGGTCGAGCGGCTTGCTTGAGTGTGGCGCAGTGAGTGGACTATCCAGAGAGTGGTCCGGCGCGGCCCGAGATGGGGGCCTACGCAAGAAGCGCTACCGTCGGATGCTAGCGCAATTTTCTTCCAATGACGTGAGATATCGTCAGGCCTCGGTACAAGAGTCGGTGTAAAGCCGGGAAACGTCGTGGATCAAAAGACGAACCCTCAACGCGAACCGCGTTCTACTATTGTTCCAGTCAATCAACTGTGCCAATCTACTCACGTCGACCTGATTCGCTTCGGGCCGCCGAGCAAAGGGAGGTGCCTATTCGAGCGCGTTAAATTGGGACTTTTGCCGCATTATTGACAACTGAATGACTAATCGGTCGGGTTTAAGTCGGCACTATGACAGGCGATGCGGAACACCGCGCGCTCCAGTAGCACATCCGCTTCATCGAAGATCGTACTACGCGCAGGTCAGTTGTAGTAAATGCATGGATCCCATCTTGTTTCTTCAATGGAGAAGGCAGATGGAGCAGACAGAATGGTTCCTCCACATGGACAACCGTTGGATGTGGCGTTGGTTTTTGACCAACCGCCTTGGCCAACCGTTGGCGATGTCGAAGAAGTGCTTCTTCCGTCATGAAGATGCTCTCCTGAACCTTGATGCTGCTCGCATGGCCGTGATCGGCCTTTAGCGAGTAGTCTACCCGAAGCGATCGGTTGACGGTGGGCAGGGATATTCCCCTGCCCACCAACAATCACTCAGCCGGTAAGTAGATTTCGCTTCCCTTCTCTCGAAATCTTTCACTCATTTCGGCCATGCCTTTCTCCGGGTCGACATGCACAGCGCCCTTTGCGAAGATCGCTCGGTTGGTGTCGGTTTGTTCGACGTCCGCCGCCAGGAACGTATCCGCCGAGGCGTTCTGCTTCGCGGCGAAGTCCCGCACCTCTTGCGTGATCTTCATCGAGCAGAATTTTGGGCCGCACATCGAGCAGAAGTGGGCGGTCTTGGCGCCTTCTGCGGGGAGCGTCTGGTCGTGGTATTGTTCGGCGGTGTCGGGGTCGAGGGAGAGGTTGAACTGGTCTCTCCAGCGGAACTCGAAGCGTGCGCGGGAGAGGGCGTCGTCGCGCATCTGGGCGGCGGGGTGGCCTTTGGCGAGGTCGGCGGCGTGGGCGGCTAGTTTGTAGGTCACTACGCCGACTTTTACGTCGTCGCGGTCGGGGAGGCCTAGATGCTCCTTCGGCGTAACGTAGCAGAGCATTGCGGTGCCGTACCAGCCGATCATCGCGGCGCCGATACCGCTGGTGATGTGATCGTAGCCGGGAGCTATGTCCGTGGTGAGCGGCCCTAATGTGTAGAATGGCGCTTCGCCGCAGACGTCGAGTTGCTTGTCCATGTTCTCCTTGATCTTGTGCATCGGCACGTGGCCGGGGCCTTCGATCATGACCTGGACGTCGCTCTTCCACGCGCGGTGGGTGAGTTCGCCTAGCGTGTAGAGTTCGCTGAACTGCGCTTCGTCGTTGGCGTCGGCGATGCTGCCGGGGCGCAAGCCGTCGCCGAGGCTGTAGGCGATGTCGTAGGCCTTCATGATCTCGGTGATCTCGTCGAAGCGCTCGTAGAGGAAGCTCTCCTTGTGGTGGCTGAGGCACCATTTCGCCATGATCGAGCCGCCGCGCGAGACAATGCCGGTGACGCGTTTCGCGGTCATCGGGATGTAGGCGAGGCGGACGCCGGCGTGGATCGTGAAATAGTCGACGCCCTGTTCGGCCTGCTCGATGAGCGTGTCGCGGAAGATCTCCCAGGTGAGGTCCTCGGCGACGCCGCCGACCTTTTCGAGCGCCTGGTAGATGGGGACGGTGCCGATCGGGACCGGTGAGTTGCGCAGGATCCATTCGCGGGTGTCGTGGATGTTGCGGCCGGTGCTGAGGTCCATCACGGTGTCGGCGCCCCAGCGGATCGACCAGACGAGCTTGTCGACTTCGGCGGCGACGTTGGAGGCGACCGCGGAGTTGCCGATGTTGGCGTTGATCTTGACGAGGAAGTTGCGGCCGATCGCCATCGGTTCGGATTCGGGGTGGTTGATGTTGTTGGGGATGATCGCGCGGCCGCGGGCGATCTCGTCGCGGACGAATTCGGGGGTTACGTAGTCGGGGATGCTTGCGCCGAAGCTTTCGCCGTCTCGTTTGTAGTCTTTCAGCATGGCGCGGCCGAGGTTTTCGCGGGTGGCGACGTATTCCATTTCGGGGGTGATGATGCCTCGGCGGGCGTAGTGCATCTGGCTTACGTTGGCGCCGGCGCGCGCGCGGAGGGGGCGTTTGATGGTGGCGGGGAATTGAGGGACTCCGCCGGAGCGGTCTGGGCCGAGCTGCCCGTTGTCTTCGGGGCGGAGTTCTCGGGCTTCGTAGGATTCCACGTCGCCGCGTCCCTCGATCCAGGCGCGGCGGAGTTGGGGGAGGCCGGCGTTGATGTCGATTTTCGCGCGGGGGTCGGTGTAGGGGCCGCTGGTGTCATAGACGCGCAACGGGGGTTCGGAGCAGCTCGGGTCGAGGACGATCTCGCGCATGGCGACGCGGACGTCCGGGCTGGTCGGGACCGCGACGTGGATTTTCCGGGAGCCTCGGATCGGGCCGGTGGTTACGCCGATGTCTGCTGTGGGGGTGCGTGCTTCGAAATCAGCCATGCGCTTGCTCCTACGGGTTTCGGAGCAAGGCTTGCGGTTCTGTGGCGACCGCTCCCTCCCTCCGCCGGTATCAACCGGATCAGGTTCAGCGGGTCGAAGGCTCCTGCCTTCCTCTCAAGCGCGGATAAGCGCTCCCCCGGGGTGGGGTGAGCATAGGGGGGTTGGGGTGGGGTGCAATGGGGAATTTGCCGGCTTGGGTCGAGCGGGGGCGAGGCGATTGCGCTTGGGGCTTTCCCTTCGACTTCGCTCAGGGCGAACGGGGGTCTCACGATCCTCCCCCGCCAGGGGGAGGTGGATGGCACTTGCCAGACGGAGGGGGCGGTAAGGGATCACCGCTGTTGTGTGGCCCTCCCCCTCCGTCACCTTCGGTGCCACCTCCCCCTGGCGGGGGAGGATCGAGCACATAAAGAAAAGGCCGCTGCCCGGGTTGGGGCATCGGCCTTTTCTGTCACCCCGCGCGCCGTCAGTCGTAGCTAAGCTACGCCTTGTGGCGTGCTTTGCTGCGCTGGCCGGGCTTGGGCGAGTCCTGCACCAGGTTGGTGCAGGCCGCCCTGCGCCTTAAAACCGGAAGCTCACCGTGCCGCGCAGCGAGTGCCAGCGGAACTGGTCGTCGCTGCGGCGGAAGGCCGTGCCGGCGGTGTTGGGGGCGAGGACGAACGGGTTGTTCGCGAGCAGCACCGGGCTGCCGGCGAGCGCGGTGCCGGCGGTGACCAGGACGCGGGCGTCGTCGTCCTTGTACTGGTGGTAGGTGTATTCCATGCCGATCGAGATGTTCTTGGTCAGCTTCTGCTCGATGCCGCCGCCGCCGACATAGCCCCACTTCTTGTCCGAACCGGTGGCTGCGAACGCGTTGGCGGTGTTGGTGGTGAAGAACAGGTTGTCGATCTTGGCATAGCCGGCGCCGCCGGTGGCGTAGAACAACGTGTTGCGCGCGGCGAGACCGGCGCGAAGGCGGGCCGACCCTTCCCACTTCAGCTTGCGCGCCATCGTGTAGCTGGCGGGCGTGGTCGAGAAGGCGGCGACGCTGTCGGTGATCTCGGACTTGCCGAATTCGCCGACGATGCCGACCACGAACGCGCCGCGCTGTACGTCGAAGCCTGCGCGGCCGTAATACGACCAGCCGTCATCGTCGTTGCGGCAACCATAGGCCGGCACCGCGGTGCGGGCGGAGCCGTTGCAGAAGCCCGGCGAGAAGGCGTTGGCGCCGGTAATAGTGTTGACGCTGTCGCTGAAATTGCCGTCGTTGTTGCGGTCGAACAGGATCGACGAGCCGACGTCGTTGCCCTGGACGTCATAGCCGCCGGCTGCGCCGATATAGACGCCCGAGAACGGCTTGCTGTCGGTGGTCATGTCCTGCGCGGCGGCCGGGACAGCGAAAATGCCCGCGGTCGCGAGACCGGCGAGCATGGTGAGCTTCGTGAAGTTGGTCATGGTCGTTCCCCAAACGAGGGCCGCGGCGCTCCCATTGCTCGCCGCGGCCCAAGGTTTCAGTTTCAGGCAGTGATCGCGATCACGCGTTGGCGCCGCTGGTCCGCAGCGAATCGAGGCGGTTGTTTGTCCCGTTGGGGAAGAAGCCGCCGCCGATCTTCGCAGTGGGCGTCAGGTAGACGATGTTGTGCACCTGAGCGACCGAGCGGCTGTAGGCCAGGCCGTTGGCGTCGGTGGGCACGATGTTCGAGATCGTCGGATCCGACCCGGTGATGCCCTGGTCGTCGTCACTCGAGCCGTCGAGGCTGTCGCGCGCGTCGCTGATCTGGTTCGCGGCGGTGATGAGCGACGGGATCGGGTTCGGCGTCTGCAGACCCTTGCGATACAGGATCGTGCGGATCAGGCCCGCGTGATACGCCTCTGCCGCGAGGATGCCGGCGGCCGCCTCGAGATAGGTCTTGTTGGCGATCAGCGGTGCTGCGCCCTTGTAGGCCGACACACCGACGTCTTCGAAGATATACGCGCCGAGCAGGAAGCTGTTGTCGTCGGCATAGGGGTTGAACACACCCGTCGCACCGATGACGCCCGCCGCACGTGCGGCCGCGGTGAACGCACCCGGAGCGGCTGCCGTGCCGACCGAAATGTCGATCGCAGGCTGGGCGACCGCGGCGCTGCCGAGGGCCGAGCGCAGGAAGGCGACGTGTGCGACTTCGTCGATCGCGATTTCGCGCGCGTACTCACGGACGACGGTGTCCTGGAACGGCACCTGTGCACCGCCGGTAACGGCACCCTGCGTACCGATGCCGGTCAGCATGTTGGCGTTGAGGCCGACACCGAATGCCGCGAACGCGTAGAACTGTGCCTCGAGATATTCGAGGTTCAGTGCGACGTTGAGCACGTCGGCGTCGTTGAGTGCTGCGACCGGCGCCGGTCCCGGAGTCGGGGTCGGTGCGAGATCGGAATCGTCGCTGCCGCATGCCGAGAGCAGCGTGGCGCCGCCGATGGCGAGTGCGGAACCGCCGGCGAAGCGGAGGAAGTTACGACGTTCGTTGCGACGGCTGGCGATCGCGTCGAATATTTCCAGCTTGGTATTGAGATCGGTCATTGGGTTAATCCCCTGAATATCGAAGAAGAGCGGGTGATCGGATGACCGATCAGCTTGCCGCGATGCTCGTCTTGATGTTGCCGTTCATGCCGTTCGGGTAGAACCCGCCTGCCGACGCCGCACCCTTGTTGAGGTACACGATGTTGAGCACCTGGCTGGCCGAGCGGCTGAAGGCGACGCCGTTCGCATCGAGCGGAACGATGTTCGACGCGGTGACCGCGGCCTGCGTCGTGCTCAGGTTGATCGGCGTCTGCGAGATGGGCGAGATGCCCTGATCGAGATCGGTCGTACCGTCCAGACTGTCGCGTGCGTTCGAGATCGCGTCCGCCGACTGGCGCAGCGACGGCGTCGCGATGCCCTTGCCATACAGCGTCGTGCGGACGATCGCGGCGTGATACGCCTCGACCGCGAGCAGGCCGGCGGCGGCTTCGAGATAGGCCTTGCTGGTGAGCAGCGGGGCAGCGCCCTTATATGCAGTCACGCCGACGTCTTCGAAGATGAACGCACCGAGCAGGAACGCTTCGTCCGAAGCGTACGGATCGAACGCGGTGCCGGCGGGGACGAGGCCAGCAGCCTGGGCCGCAAGCGAGAACGCGCTGGTCGGCGAGACGCTGACGTCGATCACCGGCTGCGCAACGGCGGCGGAGCCGAGTGCAGTGCGGAGGAACTTGACGTGGGCGATCTCATCCTGCGCGATCTCACGTGCGTACTGACGCACGATCGGGTCGGTGAAGTTGACCTGGCGACCGCCACGAACCGCACCCTGCGTGCTGGTGCCGCTGAGCAGGCTGTTGTCGAGGCCGGTGCCGTAGGCGGCGTAGGAATAGAACTGCGCCTCGAGATATTCGAGGTTGAGTGCGAAGTTCAGGACGTCCGCATCGGTAATCGTCTGTGCCGACGCCGACGTGGAGAAGGACAGCGCGGTCGCACCGGCTGCGGTCATCGCAGCGGCGCCCAGCGCGGTCTTGAAGAATTCACGTCGCTCGCTGCGGCGTTCCACTCGCGCATCGAGGGCTTCGATCAGGTGCACGCTCTCGGTCATATCAGGGTCCTCCCCTTGCTGTTGCGGACGTCGAAATGCTCTGCGGCAGTCGCGCAACGGGGCATGCCCCGATCGGGTCGATTGCTCGAATCCCGCTCGTAACGCGCTCAATTACGGACATAAAAAAAGCCGTCCGTGGCGAGGAACGTACGCGGATGAAGAATGGATGCACGGTTCAAGGGGGTGCGATGAAATAAATTTCACGATCCGGCAGAGAGGCTTACCTGCTTGCGACGATTGGGGTTTTTGGTGGCGGCTGGGTGCCGGCTTCACCTCTACCTCGTCCTGCGGGTAACGCCCGGCAGGCCCCTTCTCTCTCCCGACGGTAAAGGGAGCAGAGGTAACGCGTTCGGCGGATCGGGCCGAGCCGGATCCGCCGAAATCGATAGCTTAGAACGTGTAGGTCAGGCCGAGGGCGTAGAGCCACTGGTCCGCATCGCCGACGTCGGCGACGATCGGCGTGTTCTTGTACTTGCCGAGCATGCGACCGTAGAGGACGCCGGCACCGACGCCGAAGCCGTGGCGCAGATCGCCCGAGAGGCTCTGCACGACGAACAGCGAGGCGTTCGCGCGACGGAAGCCGCTGTCGTTGATGTCGTAGGTGCGCAGGCCGCTGTTCAGCGAACCGATCGGCGTCACGGCCGCGTAGGTGCGGCCGAAGCCGTTGCCGGCATAATCCGCCGACACGCCGAGCGAGACGAGCGTGCGGACCGACAGCGGCGTCGTGTAGTTCACCTGCGGGGTGATGACGTAGCTGTCATAGGTGCCCGAGACGTCGTGGACGTACGCGACGCGCGCGGTGATCGTGTCGTAGTCGCTGGTGATGACGCCGGTCTTGCCGATGCCGACATAGCCGCCGAGCTCATACGCGGTATCGATCTTGCCGAGCGCGCGGACCTGGCGGTTGTCGATGTCGCCGGTGCGATCGCGGCGGATGCCGCCGATCACGCCGACTTCGTAGTTGATGCCGACTTCGCCCGTGTTCGGGATCAGGTTGAAATAGAGCTGCGTGCCGCGGAGGAAGAAGTCATGCCCGCGCACCGTGCCGACGATCGCGCCGGCGGGGGTGAAGGAATTGCTGTCCGCACCTTCGTAATCGGGCATCGACACCGCGCCGACCGCTATGGTGATACGGTTGTTATCGCGAGGGTCGGTGATCGTTGGCGACGGGTTCGGATCGGTCTGGGCGAGCGCCGGGGTGGCGGTTGCCAGCACCGCGATTGCGGCAGACATGAGAAGGGTGAATGCGCGCAAGGAAATGCTCCGGAGAAAAAGGTTCCACGTCGCAACGCGGTAAAACCGTTTTCGGTCCGCTGCGATCGGTCAGAAGATGTAACGCATTTTTACCTGTTGCATTTCGGCATCACCGGCAAGCATGAACCGGGCGGCATCGAAACGCGGCGGGCCGAAGCGTACGGCGGCATTGCGCGAGAAACCATAGCCCTCGCGCGGGATGCCGGCGATCGTGTCGAGCTTCGCATTGCTGTTCTCGTCATGGATGATCGCGAGCGCATAGCCGCGCTGCGGCAGGCCCGAAAAGCTGGTGGCGTGGACGCTGGCGGGCAGCGTTCGCGTCAGTGCCTTGGCATCGTCGACGCAGGCGGGGAAATTATCGGGGTCCGCGGTGAGGCAGATCCGGATCATCCCCTTCGACGAGCGGAGATTGTCGACCTGAACGTCGAGCCGCGTGACGGGCGCGGCCGCCGACAGCATCGCCCACGTCGTTGCTGCCGCCACGACGAACAGCCGCTTTCGCATGCGCGCTGGCAAGATCGCCGCGCTGCCTGTCGGTGCCGCAGAGCCGATCCCAAAATCGGAAATAGAGGCCATAGTTGCACCCGTGTCGTTCGTGATGTCGCCGATGATGGCTCGCCGTGATCAGCCAGCCGCCCCATGCGCCCCGCCACATGAACCGGGGGAAAACCTCCCCACCTCATGCGATGGTTACCCCATAGCCGTCGTGATCGTCAGTACCAGACCCGGCGCGCCGATGTTGATCGGAATCAACCGCACCAGTAGCGGAATTACCACAGCGCCGGTGATCACCCCGATCGGATCGCCTCGATCGGATCGCCGCGATCGGATCGCCGCGATCGGATCGCCCCGACAAAGGGGGGGCCGCAAGACGTCGTCGCAGGTGCGTGATAGTCGCAGGCGATTACAGCATGATGGAGACGTCGATGGTTCTGCTCGCGTCGATCCTGACCGTGACCGGGTATTCCGGTATGCCCCCCGCGACCCGTGCAGGGTTCGAGGCGTTGGGGCGGCGTACCGACAGGCTGTGCCCGGCACGCCGTGTACGGACGATTACCCCCGGCGACCTCGATTATCTCCAGGACGGGTTCGAGCGGAGCCTGTCGCGGCTGGACCGCGCGCGGCTGGCTGCCGTCAATACCGCGGACCGGCGTTGCGCCCACCGCGACGGGCTGGCGTGCCAGACCTCGGCGACGATGGGCGCGATGCAGACGACCCGGCTCGTGCCCCGGTTCGCCGGCTATGTCTGCGCACACCGGGTGCCCTGACTCTCGATATCCTGCCTCTTTCGCCCGGATGACACGCCTGCTACTCAGACAAATAATGAGAGCATAAGAGGGTGTCGTTATGGTCGAGCTGTGCCGCGGGGGCCAATCCCGCCGGAAATTCCTGACGGGTGTCGCGACCGGTGCGCTGACCGCGGGCACCCTG
This sequence comes from Sphingomonas sp. PP-CE-1A-559, assembly GCF_004340965.1. Classification (GTDB taxonomy): domain Bacteria; phylum Pseudomonadota; class Alphaproteobacteria; order Sphingomonadales; family Sphingomonadaceae; genus Sphingomonas. The sequence continues at coordinate 189,887 of NZ_SLYA01000003.1, forward strand.
TCGATCGGTCCGCAGGCGTTTGCGTTCGTGCCGCAAGGTGCGGTGCCGGCGACGGTGCCGACCGCAAAGTTGCAGGCGTTCGATTTGGCCGACGTCACGCTTGGCGAGGGGCCGTTCCTGCATGCGCAGCGCAAGACCGAGGCGTATCTGCTCACGCTGCAACCCGACCGGATGCTCCACAATTTCCGCGTCAATGCCGGGCTGGCACCGAAAGCACCGGTCTATGGCGGTTGGGAATCGGATCCGCTGTGGGCGGACATCAATTGCCACGGGCATACGCTGGGGCATTATCTGTCCGCGTGTGCGCTGGCCTATCGATCGACCGGCGACCGGCGGTTCAAGGCGCGAATCGACCATATCGCGCGCGAACTGGCAGCGTGCCAGGCGGCGTCGGGGACCGGGCTGGTCTGCGCGTTCCCCGACGGGCCGGCGCTGGTGGCGGCGCATCTGCGCGGCGATCCGATCACCGGCGTGCCGTGGTACACGCTGCACAAGGTGTATGCGGGCCTGCGCGATGCGACGCTGCTGGCGGACAGCGACACGGCGCGTGCCGTGCTGCTGCGGCTGGCGGACTGGGCGGTGGTCGCGAGCCGTCCGCTGAGCGACGCGCAGTTCGAGACCATGCTGGATACCGAGCATGGCGGCATGAACGAGGTGTTCGCCGACCTCTACACGATGACCGGGACCGCCGAGTATCGCACGATGGCGGAGCGGTTCTCACACAAGGCGATCCTTGCGCCACTGGCCAAGAGCCGCGACCATCTCGACGGGCTGCATGCCAATACGCAGGTGCCGAAGATCATCGGCTTCCAGCGGGTGTGGGAGGTGACGGGGAAGCCCGAATACCGCGATGCGTCCGAATTCTTCTGGAAGACGGTGGCGCTGACGCGGTCGTTTGCGACCGGCGGGCACGGCGACAACGAGCATTTCTTTCCGGTCGCCGATTTCGCCGAGCACGTCCTGTCGGCGAAGGGATCGGAGACGTGTTGCCAGCACAACATGCTGAAGTTGACGCGGGCGCTGTTCCTGCACGATCCGCAGGCGGGCTATGCCGATTATTACGAGCGGACGCTGTATAACGGAATTCTCGCGTCGCAGGACCCGGACAGCGGCATGGCGACGTACTTCCAGGGTGCGCGGCCGGGCTACATGAAGCTGTATCACACGCCCGAGAACTCGTTCTGGTGCTGCACCGGCACGGGGATGGAGAACCACGTCAAATACCGCGACTCGATCTATTTCCACGACGACCGTGCGCTGTACGTGAACCTGTTCGTGCCCTCCGCCGTGCGGTGGAAGGACAAGGACGCGGTGTTGACGCAGGTGACGGCGTTCCCCGATGCGGCGACGACGACGCTGCGCTGGACGTTGAAGCGACCGGCCGAGCTGACGCTGAAGCTGCGTCACCCAGGGTGGAGCCGGACCGCGGTGGTGCTGGTGAACGGGGTCGAGGCGGTGCGGTCGACCAGTCCGGGGCGGTATCTGGAATTGGCGCGGGGGTGGCGCGACGGCGATACGGTGGAACTGCGGCTGGATATGCGCGCCGGGGTCGAGCGATCGCCGGCCGCACCGGATATCGTTGCGTTCACTTACGGGCCGCTGGTGATGGCGGGGAGCTTCGGGCGCGATGGCCTGGCGCCGGGATCGGACATCATCGTCAACGAGCGCAAATATGGCGAGTATAACGCCGCGCCGTTCACGCCGCCGACGCTGGCGGGCGATCCCGACACGATCGCGCGGGGGATGCGGGCGGGGGAGCGGCCGCTGGAGTTCACAATTGCCGCGGCGGACCGGCAGCCGGTGCGGATGGTGCCGTATTTCCGCGTCGCGCATGAGCGGTATGCGACCTATTGGCCGATCGCGCCGGGATTGGCTTAGGTCGGGCGGTGTATTTCCGCACGTCCGATGCGGTTGCGATAGCCTCTATGCAGTGCGGCGAAACCTGATAGCCTCGCCCTCCAGAGCAGGATGACCTGCCAATACGGAGAGAGATGCATGGCACATCAAAACGCCGCGCGCGGGGATACCGGCACGAATACCAGCGCCAATTCCGGCAAGGATCACAAGAGCCTGATCTATGTGATCGCGGGGAGTATATTGGCGCTCGGGCTGGTGTTGATGGCGTTCTACGATCGGGCGGGCGATCCCATGCCGATCGCGTCGGTGCAGACTCCGGTGGTTACTGCGCAGAAATAGCGCCGGGACTTTGCGACGCCGCGGCTCGGTCGAAGATCAGGATCGGCGCGTCTCGGTAGGTCCCCGTGGTGCGCAGGCGGTAGCCTAGCCGTTCCGCGAGGCGGATCGAGGGGGCGTTGGCGGGGTCTATTATGCAGGTCGTCGTGGGGATGCGCGCGTCGGTCCAGGCGAGGATTGCTGCGAGCGCTTCGGAAGCGTAGCCTTTGCCTTGCGCGTCGCCGGCTAGCGTCCAGCCTATTTCTGGAGCCGCGTCGATCGGGGGCTCGATGGCTCTGCGTGCTTCGATCAGGCCGAGTTCGCCGATGAGGTGGCCTGTGGCGGTGGCTCGGGCGATCCAGCTGCCGTAGCCGAACAGCGTCCATTGGCCGACCGAGCGGAGGAGGCGGATCCAGACCTCCTCGCGCGATCGGGGCTGGCCGCCGATGGTCGTGTAGACGCGCGGGTCGGTCCACATTGTGGCGCAGTCTTCGAGGTCGGTGGCGGCGTGGGCGGTTAGGGTTAGCCGGGCTGTAGTTAGCGTGGGGGCGGATGTGGGCATTCGTGCTGTCTAAGAGCGATCTTGGTGGAAGGGTATCCGTCGCCGCGCACTCTCCCCTCCCTGGAAGGGAGGGGTCGTGGGTGGGTTGGCCCGCTTGAGCCGCTGGCGTTCCGGTTTGCGGAGGCCAGTCCACCCTTAGATACGCGCGTTCGAACTTGTGGAAGCCGACCCACCCCCAGCCCCTCCCTTCCAGGGAGGGGGGCAGGTTGGGCTTTTCCTCTTCGTACGGTTCACACAGTTCAGGCATCGCGATGCTCAATCCTCCCCCGCCAGGGGGAGGTGTCGCCGGAGGTGACGGAGGGGGCGGATGCGGAACGGAGGTTTCCCTTTCCTCCCCCTCCGTCTGGCGAGGGCCAGCCACCTCCCCCTGGCGGGGGAGGATACTAAGAGAGCCACTCCCCCCCTGCCCCGGCAACGCAGGTTGTCTTCGCGGGCGATTGGTTCGGAAAGGTTGTTTTCGTGTCCCCCGCTTTGCGCTAGTCGGAGGCATGGCATCGACGATCTCCTGCGACGTTGCGATCGTTGGCGCGGGTTTGGCCGGCGGGATGATAGCGCTGGCGTTGAAAGCAAAGCATCCGGCGCTCGACGTGCGGCTGATCGACGCTGCGCGAGTCGTCGGCGGCAATCACCTCTGGTCGTTCTTCGGGAGCGACGTGGCGCAAGGTGATCGCTGGATCGTCGCGCCGCTCGTGGTGCATGCCTGGCGTGGGTACGACGTGCGGTTTCCGGCGCACGAACGGACGATCGATGCGACCTATTATTCGATCGAGAGCACGCGGCTTGATCGCGAAGTGCGCCGCGTGCTGCCGCCGCATGCTTTGATGCTGGGGCGGAAGGTGTCGGGGGCGAGTGCGACGGCTGTCGTGCTGGCGGATGGCGACCGGATCGAGGCGACCGGCGTGATCGATGCGCGGGGGGCGGGCGATCTGTCGCTGCTCGATCTCGCTTGGCAGAAGTTTCTCGGGCGCGAACTGGCGTTGAGCGTGCCGCACGAGGCGCCAAAGCCGATGGTGATGGACGCCACGATACCGCAGATCGACGGGTATCGGTTCGTCTACTGCCTGCCGTTCGCCGCGGATCGGATGTTCGTCGAGGACACCTATTATAGCGACACGTCCGATCTCGATATTCCTGTGCTCGGCGCGCGGATCGACGACTATGTCACGGCGCGTGGCTGGTCGGTCGAGAGCGTCGTGCGCGAGGAGTCGGGCGTGCTGCCGGTCGCGATGGGAGGCGATTTCGAGGCGTATTGGCGGTCGGGCGGCGCTCGGGTGGCCAAGGCCGGCATGCGCGCGGGGATGTTTCATCCGACCACGGGGTACTCGCTGCCCGATGCGGTGCGGACCGCGGCGATGCTTGCAGGGCTCAGCGATTTCACGGGCGCGAAACTCCACGATGCGACGCATGCTATGGCGCAGGCGACTTGGAAAAGCCGGGGCTTCTACCGGATGCTCGACACGATGTTGTTCCGCGCCGCCGAGCCGGAGGAACGCTACCGCATCCTCGAGCGCTTCTACCGCCTCTCACCCTCGCTCATCGGCCGTTTCTACGCCGGACGCTCGACGCTTTCCGACAAGGCGCGCGTTCTGACCGGCAAGCCCCCCGTCCCCATCGTGCGCGCCGTCCGCGCCATCGCAGGCAGTATGTCATCATGAAGACCGCAATAGTCATCGGCGCAGGTTTCGGCGGGCTGGCGCTCGCGATCCGGCTGCAATCCGCGGGCGTGCAGACGACGATCGTCGAGAGCCGTGACAAGCCGGGCGGGCGCGGGTATTTCTGGGAGCGAGACGGGTTCACGTTCGACGCGGGCCCGACGGTCATCACCGATCCGGACTGCCTGCGCGAATTGTGGGCACTGACCGGGCGTGACATGAGCGAGGACGTGACGCTCGATCCGGTGCTGCCGTTCTACCGCCTGAACTGGCCCGACGGGACGAATTTCGACTATACCAACGACGACGTGCAGATGCGCGCCGAGATCGAGAAGCTGCATCCGGGCGACTGGGCGGGATACGAGAAGTTCCTGCAATATTCGGCGGGTGTCTTTCACGAAGGCTATGAGAAGCTGGGCCATGTCGCGTTCCTCGACTTCGGGTCGATGATCAAGGCGGCGCCCGCGCTGGCGAAATACCAGGCGTGGCGGTCGGTCTATTCGATCGTGTCGAGCTTCGTGAAGTCCGAGAAACTACGCGAGGCGTTGAGCTTCCACACGCTGCTGGTCGGCGGCAATCCGATGACGACGAGCGCGATCTATGCGCTGATCCACAAGTTGGAGCGTGATGGCGGGGTATGGTTCGCACGCGGCGGGACCAACCGGCTGGTCGCGGCGCTGGTGACGCAGTTCGAGCGCTTAGGCGGCGTGCTGCGGCTCGACGATCCCGTGACGTCGATCGAGACTCTGGGCGACCGGGCGACGGGCGTGACGTGCGCTAGCGGCTGGTCGGGTCAGGCGGATGCGATCGCGGCGAACAGCGACATCATGCACACTTATCGCGACCTGCTGGCGACGTCGCGCAGTGCCAAGCGGAAAACCGGGTCGCTCGAGCGGAAGAAATATTCGCCGTCGCTGTTCGTGGTGCATTTCGGGATCAAGGGCACGTGGCCGGGCATTCCGCACCACATGATCCTGTTCGGGCCGCGCTATAAGGGGCTGCTCGAGGACATTTACGATCATGGCGTGCTGAGCGAGGACTTTTCGCTGTACCTGCATCATCCGACGGTGACCGATCCGTCGCTGGCGCCGGAGGGGCATTCGACCTTCTATGCGCTGGCGCCGGTGCCGCATCTGGGGAAATTCCCGGTCGACTGGGACGAGATCGCGCCGATCCTGGAGAAGCGCATCCTCGACGAGATCGGGCGGCGGTTGATCCCGGATATCCATGAGCGGATCGTGACGAAGTTCTCGTACGCGCCGAAGGATTTCGCGGAGGATCTGAACGCGCATCTGGGTAGCGCGTTCTCGCTGGAGCCGGTGCTGACGCAGAGTGCGTATTTCCGGGTGCACAACCGCGACGAGCATATTCCGAATATGTACTTCGTGGGCGCTGGAACGCATCCGGGCGCCGGGATTCCGGGGGTCGTGGGTAGCGCGAAGGCTACGGCTCGGTTGATGCTTGAGGGTGAGAAGTAAGGTTTGTTCACGCGGAGGCGCGGAGACGCGGAGGTGTTGCGCTTGTCGCGTAGCGACCGTGTCTCCAACGATTTGCTGAACTTGCGTGAAGACAGCGCACGCGCTGTCCGGAAAGAAACACCTCCGCGTCTCCGCGTCTCCGCGTGAACCCATTCTTTCCTTGCGGCACCCTGCGCGCTTCCCCTAGCGAGGCGGGATGAAGAGACTTGCTGTGTATTGCGGGTCGGCTACGCCGGCTGATCCTGTCTATATCGAGGGCGCTCGGGCGCTTGGGCGCGCCTTTGCCGAGCGGGGGATTGGCCTCGTTTATGGCGGTGGGCGGACCGGGCTCATGGGTGCGATCGCGGATGGGGCGCTTGAGGGCGGCGGCGAGGTGATCGGCGTCATTCCGCAGGCGCTGGTCGATGCGGAGGTCGCGCACCGGGGGCTTACCGAATTGCACGTCGTCAGCGGCATGCATCAGCGCAAGCAGATGTTTACCGATCTCTCCGACGGGTTCGTGACGATTCCGGGCGGAACGGGGACCATGGACGAGTTGTGGGAGGCGTTGAGCTGGGCACAGCTTGGCTATCATGCGGATCCGGTCGGGTTGCTGAATACGGCGGGCTATTACGATCACCTGATCGCGTTCTGGGAGAAGATGGGCGAGGTTGGCTTCTTGCGGCCGCAGCATCGGGATCTGCTGATTGTGGCGGATACGCTGGATGTGCTGCTCGACCGGATGGGGCGCCACGTGCCGACGCAGCCGATCGTGCGGATGAACGCGTCGGATTTGTGAGGTTCCGGGCTCACCTAGACACCTGCCACCCAAACGCTCGCCGCCACCCCGGCGAAGGCCGGGGCCCAATTGGGGAACGCAAGTTGGTTAGCGTTGCGCGCAATTACTCTAACCTTTCCAATTGGGCCCCGGCCTTCGCCGGGGTGGTAGTTGGCGGGGTGATCTCGTGACTTATACCCTGCCCTCCCGCGAGGCGATCGTTGCTACCGCGCATGAGTCGATCTCGCGGGGGTCGAAGAGTTTTGCCGCTGCCAGCCTGCTGTTCGACAAGCCTACGCGCGAGCGGGCCTGGCTGCTGTATGCCTGGTGCCGGCGGTGCGACGATATCGCGGATGGGCAGGATCATGGGCACGGCATGACCGTGGTCGACGACGCTCCGGCGCGGTTGGTGGCGCTGTCGGCGATGACCGAGCAGGCGCTCGCGGGGGAAGTGGTCGGCGAGCCGGCGTTCGATGCGTTGCGGATTTTCGCGGCCGAGACTCGGCTGCCGAAGCGGTTCGCGCGCGATCTGGTCGAGGGGTTTGCGCTCGATGCGCGCGAGTGGCGGCCGCGGTCGGAGAACGATCTCTACAAATATTGCTACCATGTCGCGGGCGTCGTCGGGTGCATGATGGCGATCGCGATGGGCGTCGATCCCGACGACGAGGATACGCTCGACCGTGCATGCGACCTGGGGATGGCGTTCCAGCTCGCCAATATCGCACGCGATGTCGAGGAGGATGACCGCGTAGGGCGATGCTATCTGCCCGAGGAGTGGCTGGTCGAGATGGACTTTCCGCCGGGTCAGCACATGAAGCCGCCGTTCCGGTCGCGGCTCGCGGTGTTGACGCGGCGGATGGCGGATCGGGCGGCGGCGTTCGAGGCTAGCGCGCGGGAGGGAACCCCGGCGTTGTCTTTCCGGTCTGCCTGGGCGGTGTTGTCGGCGGCGGGGATTTATGGGGCGATCGGGCGGACCGTGGCGGCTCGGGGGGAGCATGCGTGGGATCACCGGGTGACGACGTCGGGGATGCAGAAACTGGGGTTTATCGTGACGGCGGCGCGGGAGGCGGCGCGGCGGGATACGCTGTATCCGCGGACTGTGCGCGATGCTCGGTTGTGGACGCGGCCTCGGGTTTGATTTCGCTCCCATCCCACCCCCATCCGTTCGTCCTGAGCGAAGTCGAAGGACATGAGACTCAAGTGCTTCGACTTCGCTCAGCACGAACGGGGGGTGTGGTGCCCGCGCGTTGCAGGAACCGATAAGCCTCAGCCCTGCGACTTCGCCTTACTGGTCTTTGCCATCAATTGGCCCTGAGCACGGCAGTTGGCACCGATCATGGGATACGGAACGTCGGTATTCTGCGCCAACTGATCGGGGAGCGCCGCACGGCACTGGGCCATCGTCTCGTAGCGCGCCGGGATGACCCGCGCCTCGGTGCAATTCACATTGCCGTCACCGCAGCCCATGATGGCCATGACGTAGAACAGCGGTTCCATTTCATTCTCCCGTGGATCGCGGTGGCCGACATCGGACACGATAACAAAAGCGACGAAGTGGCAGGATTGTTCCCCCAACTGCTTTCGCCGGGGCTTGACTGCGCCTACATCGCATCGATCCATGCCCCCTGATACGTACACCTCCACCCGCGCGGACCAGCCCTTGCTGCCGACGCTCCGCCGCTTCCTGCCGTTCCTGTGGCCGGCGGGGCAGCCCAAGCTGAAGGCGCGGATCGTCGTCGCGATGCTGCTCGTGATCGCGTCGAAGCTGATCCAGGTTTTCGGCGCCGCGTTCACGTTGAAATACGCGGTCGACCGGATGGCGGGGAACGATCGCGGGGCGCTGACGCTCGTCGTGCTGCTGGTGGTCGGGTATGCGGCGTCGCGGTTCGGGACGACGCTGTTCGACAATCTGCGCAACGCGGTGTTCGAGCGCGTCGGGCAGGACGCGTCGCGGCGGCTGGCGGCACAGGTGTTTCGCCACCTCCATGCGCTGAGCCTTGATTTCCATCTGTCCAGGCGGACGGGCGCGGTCACCAAGGTGGTCGAGCGGGGCACCAAGAGCATCGACACGATGCTGTACTTCCTGCTGTTCAACATCGCGCCCACCGTGTTCGAACTGGTGCTGGTGCTCGGGCTGTTCTGGACCAAGTTCGGCTGGCCGCTGGTCGTTGCGACCGTGGTGATGGTGGTCGGCTATATCCTCTTCACGCGGATGGTGACCGACTGGCGCAATGCCTTGCGCGCGCGGATGAACGACCTCGATACCGGCGCCGTCGCGCATGCGGTGGATTCGCTGCTGAACTTCGAGACGGTGAAGTATTTCGGCGCGGAGGAGCGCGAGGCGAAGCGCTACGACAGCGCGATCACGGCCTATTCCGAGGCGGCGGTGAAGAGCGAGAATTCGCTCGCGTGGCTGAACCTCGGCCAGGCGCTGATCACCAATCTGATGCTGGCGGGGGGCATGGGCTTCGTCGTGTGGCGGTGGAGCCGTGGGCTCGCCTCCGCTGGCGACGTGGTGTTCGTGTCGACGCTGCTGGCGCAGCTGTTCCGGCCGCTCGACCTGTTGGGGATGGTGTATCGCACGATCCGGCAGGGCGCGCTCGACATGGCGGCGATGTTCGACCTGATCGATACGCCCGCGACGGTCGTGGATGCGCCGGGTGCGCCAGCGCTGGCGGTTAGCGCGGGGCATGTGCGGTTCGAGGGGGTGTCATTCGGGTATGATGTTGGGCGGCCGATCCTTCGCGACCTGGAGCTGGACGTGCCGGCTGGATCGACGTTGGCTGTCGTTGGGCCGTCGGGCGCGGGGAAGTCCACGCTCGCGCGGTTGCTGTACCGGTTCTACGACCTGACGGGCGGGCGGATCACCGTCGACGGGCAGGATATCGCGCAGGTGCGGCAGGCGTCGTTGCGCGCTGCGATCGGGATTGTGCCGCAGGATACGGTGCTGTTCAACGACACGATCGGGTACAATATCGCCTATGGGCGTGAGGGGGCGGAGATGCCCGAGGTCGAGATGGCTGCGAAGGGTGCGGCGATCGCCGGGTTCATCGAGCGCCAGCCGCTCGGGTATGAGACGCGGGTCGGTGAGCGCGGGTTGAAGCTGTCGGGGGGCGAGAAGCAGCGCGTGGCGATCGCGCGGACGTTGCTCAAGAACCCGCCAATCCTGATCCTGGACGAGGCGACGTCGGCGCTGGATAGCCGGACCGAGGCGGAAATCCTCGACACGCTGGAGGCGATCGAGCGCGGGCGGACGACGATCGTGATCGCGCACCGGCTGTCCACCGTGGTGCATGCGGACCAGATCGTCGTGCTGGAGGCGGGGCGGATCGTTGAGAAGGGCACGCACGCGGAGTTGCTGCGGCAGGGTGGCGTGTATGCGGAGATGTGGAACCGGCAGGCGCAGGAGCGCGCTGGGGATGATGATGGGGCGCTGGCGGCGGAGTAGGGATGCGGGCCGCCGTGCGTAGCCGTCGTTTATAGGCGCGCTCACGCCCACGCCGCCGCTCCCGCTGCGTCGGGACCGCTCTCATCCCGTAAAGCAAATACGGCGGCCGCATTCGAACGGCAGCCTCTTCCTTGTTCTCCCGCGAAGGCGGGAGCCCAGTCTGGGTCCCCGCCTTCGCGGGGAAACACGGAAATGAAGAATGTGAGTCCACCCAATCCACCACCCCGGCGGAGGCCGGGGCCCAATTGGGGGACGTTACTGACGGCGACTGCGCTCCGTTACTCCTACCTTTCCAATTGGGCCCCGGCCTTCGCCGGGGTGGTAGGTCTTTGGATGCGGGGGAACGATCGGGAGCGCGCCCTACGCCGGAATCGACGGATCCAACTCGCGCAACCTTGCCTCGATCGCTGCCGAATATTGGTAGATGTGCGTCAGGTCGGACAGCAGATGACGTGTTTCGTCCTTGCCGGCGAACATCCCGAGATACTTGGTCGTGATGCCGTTGAAGTGCATCCGTGCGATCGTCTTGCGGTTGTTGTCGTCGAGCAGGATCGCGCAGTACGACTTCGCGTCGCGGACGATCACACGTTTCGGGTCGACCAAGCGCGAGGCAATCGCCTGGATGATGTGGAAGCCGGAAATCTCCTCCTGCGTGGTGACGATGCCGTCGCCGTCGGAGGGGTCGTCGTCGGCGCCTAGCGGCAGGTCCTCGACCGGGCTCGACGCCTTCAGTGCCGACGACAGCCGGTCGTTGACGAAATCGCGGATCAGCGCGGCGATCGCGGGCGCGAGGAGCTTGGCGAAGCCGTCCTTGATCGCGGGCGTCAGGCGGCCGCCGTGGACACGCTGCGCCATCATCCGAACGAACTCGTCGGAGGGCTCGGCGAACTCCTTTTCCAGTTCGAGGCGGATCAGCGACTGCGTCTTGAGGTTGCCGGCCTCCTGGACGATCTTGTCGATGTCGAACGCGGCCTTGGTGAATTTCTCGAGCGTGCGGATGTCGCCGGGCTTAATCGCGTCCATCGTAAAGGTGAAAAACGGCTTGTCGTCCATCTTGTTCGGACGCTCGATGTCCGAATAGAATTGGTAGACGACGCCGTTGGTCAGCACCGCGAGGCGCGCGTCGGTGACGCTGAAATAGCGAAACAATTGCCCCGCGTGATTGACGTTGAGCTGGACCGAAGACGGCTTGCACTCGATCAGGATCGACACCTTGCCACCCGCGCAGATCGCGTAGTCGACCTTCTCGCCCTTCTTGGTGCCGACGTCCGCAGTGAATTCGGGGACGACTTCTGACGGGTTGAAGACGTCGTAGCCGAGCGACTGGAGGAACGGCATGACGAGCGCGGTCTTCGCCGCTTCCTCGGTCAGGAGGACTTCGCGATGTTCGATCGTGCGCTTCTGCAGTTCGGCCAGCCTGATGTTCAGTTCCATGCGCGTCCCCCCGGATTGAACGGGGGAGGATGGAGGCATGGAGGGTCGCGGTCCATGACCGGTCCGCGATAGACTGGCCGGATATCGACCGAGTCTACCCGCAGGTGAGGCGGATCTGCTTGGCGGGTTTGTCGAAGACGATGCTGGAGCAGCGATCGAGCAGGTCGGCGCCGATCGTCAGGCGATCGCGGTTGGCGTCGCGCTTGCCCTTGGCGACGACGACGATCTCGTCGGGGTCGGGTGGCGGCGCGTCAGCATCGGGGATCGCGGCGGCGTTGCCGACGTCGGTGGTGCGGACGCCGAGCGACGATAGCGCGAGCGGGCCGACGAGGAGCGGGGTGGCGAGCGTCATCGTGCGGACGGGTCGGGCGATACCGAAGGCGATCTCGACCGGTGCGGTGAGGCCGGCCAGCGTGCCGCGCTGCGCCTGCGCGATCAGCGTGGCGGCGTTGGCGGTGACGGTCGTGCGCGGATGATAGGGATCGAAGCGGACCCGGATCGGCTGGCCGCCTATCATGATCTGCGCGAAGGTCCCGGAGAGCTTGCCCAGCAGGCCGCCGCCGTCGACCATCGGCAACGCGACGGTCCGCTCGTCGGCGCGCGGCGCGTTCAGGAGGATGCGCACGACGGGTTCGGGCAGCGACGCCGGGCCGATGCTGCCGTCGCCGACATCGGCATAGGGTCGCCCGACCCAGCGCAGGTCCGCAGCCTTTCCCTTGGGCTCGTGCTTGCGGCTCGGAAAGCCGATCCGCCGCTTTACCGCATTGGTCCCGAACGTCATCGGGCGGACCGTCGTCGCCTGCATCGCGCCTTGCCCACCGACCGAATAGCCGAGGCCCAACGCGCCGCCCTTCAGCGCGAGTCGCTCGGCGACCGCGGTCGTGACGAAGACCAGGCCGGGCGCGGCGGGATCGACGCGCAGGATGACGGGCTTGCCGTCGATCGTTGCGGCGATCATTCCGCCGACCGGTACGTCGCGGATGGCCGGGGCCGTGTCGCCGGCTAGCGCGACGCTGCTCACGAGGACCGATGCCGCCACGCCGGTTCTAAGGATATTGGCGATCATCGTGAGGTCTCCGGCGTCAGGCGCCGCGATCTTGCCGCGTCATATCGTATTCGCAACGAGTTTATGATCGGTAATGATTGGATAACCAATGCAGGCTCGCCCCTCGACGGGCGACTGCGCGACGCCTAGATCGCATGGCAATGGCACTCGACCCCCTTCCCGATCTCCAGCGCATCTTCGGCTTTCCTGATTTTCGTGGCGTGCAGCGCGATGTCGTCGACCGGGTGCTCGCGGGGCAGCGGACGTTGGCCGTCATGCCGACGGGTGCGGGCAAGTCGCTGTGCTATCAGTTGCCGGCGACGATGCTGGAGGGGACGTGCGTGGTCGTGTCGCCGCTGATCGCGCTGATGCACGACCAGTTGCGGGCGGCGACCGCGGTGGGGATCAAGGCTGCGACTTTGACCAGCGTTGATACGAACCGTGAGGAGACGATCGCGCGGTTTCGGGCTGGCGATCTCGATTTGCTGTATGTCGCGCCGGAGCGGGCTTCGAACGAGAGTTTTCGGAACCTGCTCAGCCAGGCCAAGCTGTCGCTCTTCGCGATCGACGAGGCGCATTGCGTCAGCGAGTGGGGGCATGATTTCCGGCCGGATTACCGGTTGCTGCGGCCTTTGCTCGACAGTTTTCCGGACGTGCCGCGGCTGGCGCTGACCGCGACCGCCGACGCGCATACCCGCGCCGATATCCTCGAGCAGTTGGGGATTTCGCAGGAGGGGCTGATCGTGTCGGGGTTCGACCGGCCGAACATCCGCTATGCGATTTCGGGGCGCGACAACGTCAATCGGCAGATCGCGGATATCCTCGAGAAGATACCGGGGCCGGGCATTGTGTACGCCCAGACGCGCGCGGCTACCGAGAAGCTGGCCGAGGCGCTGGGGCGGAGCGGGCGGCCGACGCGGGCGTATCATGCGGGGCTCGATCCGCAGGTGCGCGCGAAGAATCAGGCGGATTTCGTCGCGAGCGAGGACATGGTGATCTGCGCCACGGTCGCGTTCGGGATGGGAATCGACAAGCCCGACGTGCGGTTCGTGGCGCATGCCGGGCTGCCGAAATCGATCGAGGCCTATTATCAGGAGACCGGGCGCGCGGGGCGTGATGGCGACCCGGCGATCGCGCATCTGTTCTGGGGCGCGGAGGACTTCGCGCGCGCGCGGCAGCGGATCGGCGAGGTCGAGCCCGAGCGGCAGGCGGGCGAGCGGCAGCGGCTGACCGCGATGGGCGGGCTGGTCGAGACGGCCGGGTGCCGGCGGCGGATCCTGCTCAAGCATTTCGGCGAGGAGCGGCTCGAGGATTGCGGGAATTGCGACAATTGCCTTGGCAATGTCGATGCGGTGGATGCGACCGAGACCGCGCGGAAATTCCTGTCGGCGGTGTTTCGGACCGGGCAGATGTACGGGGTCGGGTATATCGAGGGCATCCTGACGGGGGTGTCCAGCGAGCGGAGCCTGATGAACGGGCACGAGGCGTTGTCGGTGTACGGGATCGTCGAGGGCGACGAGGTCGCGTTGCTGAAGCCGGTGTCGCGTGCGCTGATGCTGAAGGATGCGCTCAGGACCAATCCGCATGGGGGCCTCGAGTTCGGGCCGGCGGCGAAGGCTATCCTGAAGGGCGAGGCGGCGGTGTCGATCGTCGTGCCGCCGAAGCGCGAGCGGCGGCGCAAGGGTGCGGTTGGCGCCACGCCGAACCCGGTGGACGATCCGCTGTTCGAGGCGTTGCGCGTGCGGCGGCGCGATCTGGCGAAGGAAGCGGGCGTTCCGCCGTATGTGATCTTCCACGATTCGGTGTTGCGTGACATTGCGCGGCAGCGGCCGGCGTCACGGGCCGAGCTGAGCCTGTTATCAGGCATTGGCGCGCGCAAGCTCGACGCCTATGGGGATGCCTTCCTCCAGGTCATCCGCGAGTCCGCATGATACGGCAAATAAACGAAAGTATTTCGGTCGCGCCACAGATCGCGGTCGAGCAAGTCGCGGACATCGCTGCGGCGGGGTTCAAGACGATCGTCAACAACCGACCGGACGATGAGGATGCGGGGCAGCCTTCGGGTGATGCGATCCGCGCCGCGGCGGAAGCGGCCGGGCTGAAATACGTCTCGATTCCGGTGACGCATGCGGGGTTCTCGCATCCGCAGATCGACGCGATGACGCAGGCGCTGACGGATTCGGACGGGCCCGTGCTGGCCTATTGCCGGTCGGGGACGCGGAGCTGCAATTTGTGGGCGCTGGCGGCGGCGAAGGCTGGGCGGAATCCGAACCTGCTGCTCGCGCAGGCCGAAGACGCCGGGTATGACCTGCGCGGAATCCGACCGATGCTGGACGCGCTCGCAGGGCCGCGATGACGCCTGCGATCGTCGGCGGCATCGTGGCCGTCGTTGTGCTGTTGCTCGCGGGCCTGGCCTGGGTGGTCGTGCGGATGCGGCGGGTCGTGAAGATCGAGACTCCGGAAGAGGCGGCGGACGCGGCGCAGGCACAGCTTCGCGGGTTCGCCGTAGCGGGTGCCGTTGTCGGGGCGGACGGGCAGGGCGCGCTGGCGATCGCGGATGACGGGCGTGTCGCTGCGGTAAAGCGGATCGGCAAGACCCTGACGGTGCGCGAGGTATCGTGGCGGACGGTGCGCGCGACGCATGACGGAATATTGGTCGAGACCGGTGACAAGGCGCTGGGCGCGGTGATGCTCGCGCAAGTCGATGTCCTCGATATCCGCAGGTTGGCGCCGAAGAGCGTGCGGGTCTAGCGAGCCAGACGCGCCGCGGTCATTCTGCGGCAGCGGTCCTGACGCTTGCGGAACGTTTCTCGTTTCGACGCGTCGCCGCAGTAGATGAGAAGATGGGTCGCCAAGCGCTGGGTGAAAGTCACCGGCATCGTCGTCGTGGCCGTGATGGCTACGGTCGTAATCGGGCTCGCCGTGTTCCCCTGGGGATCGCTGAAAGGCGTGATCGAGCGACAACTGACCGCGCGCTTCGGACGGCCGGTGACCATCGGCGGGATCGAGCGCGTCGACGGGTTCGGCTTTTCGCCGACGATCCGCATCACGCAGGTGCGTATTCCGCAGGCGGCGTGGGCGGGGAGCGGCGATTTCGTGCGGTTGCGCGAGGCGGAGGCGACCTTCTCCGCACTGTCGCTGTTGAAGGGCGGATTCGGGCCGCGCGACGTGAAGGCGTCCGGACTGTACCTGGCGCTGGTGCGTGACAAGCAGGGGCGGACCAACTGGGATCGGCCGGGCAAGGCCAAGAGCGGCGGCAGTTCGAACGACCTGCAGGGTCTCGTCATTCGCGACAGCGTGATCTCGTACCGCGATGCCAAACAGGGGCGGCAGGTCATCGCGCGGTTCTCCTCCGATCCGGTTACGGGCATCCGTGCGAACGGCACCGGCACCGTGCGTGGGGCGGCCGTTCGGATCGCGGTCTCGGGGCCGTCGATCGAGCGATCGCAGGGCAATCCGTGGCCGTTCACCGCGTCGATCGACGGGGACAGACTGTCGATCTCGGCAAAGGGCGTGATGGACCGGCCGCTCGATACCGATGCGATGACGCTCGACGTAACGGCGCGCGCGACCGACCTGAAGCTGATCGACGCGGTGATCGAGGCGGGGCTGTTCCGGACGCAGCCGGTGTCGTTCAGCGCGCACGTCCGCCACGATTCGCCGAAATGGGCGATCACGCAGCTGAAGGGCGTGGTCGGGCGGTCGGATTTCGCGGGGCATGTGACGGTCGACAAGCGGGACGGGCGGAGCAAGGTGAACGGCGATATCGTGTCGCGCCAGTTCGACTTCGCGGACCTGTCGTCGGACGAGGCGCAGGCGAAGGGCGCAGCACTGGAGCGGGCGATCGGGCCGAGGCTGGTGCCGAATACGCGGATCGACATCGGCAAGATCGACACGACCGACGCCGAGTTCGGGTTCCGCATCCAGCATATCGTCGCGGCCAAGGGGAAGTCGCCGATCGTCTCCGCCAAGGGGACGATCGCGATCGATCACCAGTTGCTGACGCTGGACCGGCTGGTCGCCAGGCTGCCGCAGGGGACCGTTACCGGCAAGGTCACGGTCGACCAGCGGGGCGATCGCAAGACGCCGACCGTCGCGATCGACCTGCGGTTGCGGGGTAGCAGCGTCCAGGCGCTCGCGGGCGGGCGCGGCGACTTCAGCGGGAATGTGAGCGCGCGGGTGCGGCTGAAGGGGCCGGGCGAGACGATCCGGGCTGCGGTCGGGAACGCCGATGGCAGCATCGGGTTCGTCGCGCGGGACGGGCAATTGCCGCAGGGGATCGCCGCCGCGCTGGGGTTCGATGCGGCGCGCGCGTTGCTGGCGAAAGATGGCGAACGCGCGGGGCTGCGCTGCGTGGTGGTGAAACTCGCCGTGACGCAGGGGCGAGGGCGGGTCGATCCGATGATCGTCGATACCACCGCCAGCCAGTTGCGCGGACAGGGGAGCGTGGTGTTTCCGTCCGAAGCGATCGACATCCGGCTCAGCGGTGCACCTAAACAACACGCGCTGCTGCAGTTGCCGGGATCGGCGTACATGACCGGGACGATCCAGCAGCCGCACGTGACGATCCCGCCGGAGGTGAAATCCGTGGGGAATATCTTCAAGGCGATCGGCCGGGCGATCACCGGCAAGCAGGGTCCGACGGCTAGCGATGCGGATTGCGCGGGGTTGGCGTCGCGGGTGCTGCGATAGAATATGAAAAACCCCGCCCCGCTGGGTGCGGGACGGGGTCGGACTTCGGCGATATCGCGGGGATATCAGCGATAGAAGATGTGGTTGCCGATCGAGGCGACCTTGATCGCGCGGACGCTGGGGCGGCGATCGGGGGTGTTGAAGTAGAGCGCCTTGTCGGCCGGGCTGTTCCACGCGTCGGCGAGGGCGACCTTGGCGACCGCGATCGCGGTGCGGTAGGCGGTGCCGGCGTTGATGTTGGGGATCTGGCCACCGCGAACGAAGCTGAACTGGCCGCGCTGCTTGACTACGGCGCAGACGTTGGCGGGGAAGCGACCGGACTTGGCACGATTGATAATGACTTCGGCGACGGCGAGCTGGCCGGTCAGCGGCTCACCCTTGGATTCGAAGTAGATCGCGCCGGCAAGGCACTGGAGCGCTTCGTCGGCGGCGGCGCTATCCTGCGCGGCAACGGCTTGGGCGAGCGTGTCGAATTCTTCGGCTTCTGCGACGGCAGGGCTGACTGCGGTGTTCTCGGCGTTCGTCTCGACAGGTGCGACGGTGGTGGCAACTGGAGCGATCTGCGGAACATTCTGCGGCGAGAGCGCGTTTAGATTGGCGAGAGCAGTGAGATTGGTAGTCGAGCGATCGATACCGGTTGCCTGACCGGGAGCGCTGTTGCCGAGCAGGCCGGCGAGAGAGAAGGTCATGACCGCGATCGTCGCAGCCCGCTGAAGAATCGTCATTCAAACTTATTCAGATGCGGTTGGACCGCGGAAGCAATCGTACGAGCCGATTGTCCAGGCATCCCCCCGACTGCGTAACTGATCCGGATCGCACCCGTCCCAGCACAACGCCAATCAATGTTGCAATTCCCCTCTATTGGGGGGGCTTTCGAGTCAATCGTCGAGGATCGTTTCAGCGGCGAACCGTTCCGCCGCTGCGATGTCCACCTCGATTACCCAGAGATCCGGGTCGCTTGCGCGGCGACGACGCCAATATCCGTCGAGGTCTTCGAGAGGGGTGGAGTCGATCAGCGCGGTCCGGCCATCGGGTCCGATGCCGCGTTCGAGCAGGCGGGGCGGGGCGCCTTTGTCGACCGCGATGACCAGGATCGCGCCGCCTTGCGGGTCGCCTTTCGCCATTACCGCACCAAAGCCGCCGGCGTCGTTGACGCGCCGCAGCAGGGCGCTGACGAGGACTCCGCTAGGGAGACGACCGCTCATGCTGCGCTGCGGTATCCGGGGAGGCCGGCGAGCGCGATCCGCGAGCGCATGAAGGTGCCGGTGCCTCTTGCCGCTTCTTCGCCGTCCGCATCGATCAGTCGCGCGTCCGCGACGAACACGCGTCGCTTGCCGCTGATCCAGCGTCCTTCGGCGATCACCGGGCCGATCTTCAGCGGGCGCGTGAGGAGCAGGTTGAAGGCGGTGGTGAGCAGGAAGCGATCGGTGACCAGGCTGTTGCAGGCGTAGAACGCGGCATCGTCGAGCATCTTGAAATAGCTCGTGCCGTGCGCGGCGCCGCCGGCGTGGTAGTGGCGCTCGTCGATCGTGAAATGGATGCGCGCGACGCCGGCTTCGGGGATTTCCAGCGAGGAGTCGAAGAAACGGTTGATCGGGGCTTGGGCGTAGAGTGATTCCAGCGCGCGGAAATGTGCGTCTGCGCCTGCCGTACTAGGAGCCGCCTCAGGCTGCATCGCGGACCTCGTCGGCGGTGAACAGCGCGTAGACCGCGTCAGGCGAACCGCCGCCGCGCAGTTTCTCGAGGAACGCCTTGTCGCGCAGGCGTCGTGAGACGCGGGCGAGCGCCTTCAAATGGACCGCGCCGGCGTCGGTGGGGGAGAGCAGCATGAAGACGAGATCGACGGGGAGATCGTCGACCGCCTGGAAGTCGACCGGCTCTGCCAGCCGCGCGAACACGCCCGTTACCTGCGCGAGCCCTTCGAGCTTGGCGTGCGGGATCGCGACGCCGCCGCCGAACCCGGTCGAGCCGAGCTTCTCGCGCGCAGCCAGCCGGTCGGCGATCATCTTGGGGTCGGCATCGAGTATCTCAGACGCAACCGTGGCGAGATGCTGGAACACTGCCTTCTTGTTTTTGGCAATCACGCCCGTCTGCACTGCGTCGGGACGCAGCATGTCACTAAAATCGGTCATTGTGTTCAATGTCTCAAGCGCCCCCGCGCGCGTCCGCCTTAGCGGGTTGCGCGGGGGCGTAAAGGCGCGGCCTCGACACCCGCGCCTTTATGGACCCTTCTTTATTGGGCCGGAGTGGCCGCTACTCGCTGTGGCTCGACCCAACCGATCGTGCCATCGCCGCGACGATAGACCATGTTGTGCGCGCCGGTGCCCGCATTCATGAACAGCAACGCGGCGGTGTTGCGCAGATCGAGCATCATCACCGCGTCGGATACGCTGGCCTCGGGGATATCGACGCGCGTTTCGGCGATGATCAGCGGTGCGTCCGCGACATCGTCTTCCTCAATGCTTTCCTGGAACAGCGTGTAGCCGGCATTGTCATAGCCGTTGCTCTCGGCGATCGCGACCGCTTCGCCGGCATGGCGATCCTTCAGGCGGCGCATGTAGCGGCGGAGCTGGGTCTCGATCTTGGCGGCGGCGGCATCGAACGCGGCGCGCGCGTCATAGGCGTCGCCGTGGCCCTTGATCACGAGGCCCTTCATCACGTGCGAGACGATGTCGCATTTGAAGCCGGCGTCGTGCGGCCCCTTGCCGAACGTGACTTCCGCCGAGATGGCGCGCGAGAAATACTTGTCGGCGATACCCTGGAGTCGGTCTTCCACGTGGCTGTTCAGTGCTTCGCCAGTGTCAACCTGATGACCAGAAATCCGGATATCCATTGTCGTCTCCTTGTCGGCGTTACAGTCTTCGGGCGGTCCTATTGGCTCCACCCTGCCAGCGTCATCCGGACGCCACGGCCCCCCAGATCGGATCCTTGATCCCCTTCATAAACGCAGCATGGGCCGCAAGGTCTCCCTCGCTCACCGCGAAAACGCGGGCAGGGCGAACGACCCGAGGCGCCTGTGCGACGATCGGAGTCGCGGCGGTGCTGCTGGTATCGCCGAGCAGGCCGAGACCGATCTGGCGACCGCCCATCAGCTCCACGTAAACCTGCGCGAGCAACTGCGCGTCGAGCAGCGCGCCGTGCAGGACGCGGTGGCTGCGATCGATGCCGAACCGCGAGCAGAGTGCGTCGAGCGAATGCTTGGCGCCGGGGTGACGGCTGCGCGCGATCTGCAGCGTATCGACCATCCGCTTCATGTGGACGATCTGGCGCCCGCACTTGGTCAGCTCGCCGTTGAGGAACGAGAAGTCGAAGCCGGCATTGTGCGCGATCATCGGCGCGTCGCCGACGAATTCGAGCAGATCCTCAACTGCGTCGGCGAACTTCGGCTTGTCGGAGAGGAACTGCGCGCTCAGCCCGTGGACGTTGAACGCCTCGACCGGCATGTCACGTTCGGGGTGGTAATAGGCGTGGAAGGTGCGGCCGGTCTCGACCCGGTTGAGCATCTCGACGCAGCCGATCTCGACCATGCGGTCGCCGCCGGAAAAACTGAGGCCGGTGGTTTCGGTATCGAAGACGATCTCACGCATCTCGATGGTATCGGCTCAGATTTCCAAGGATGCAAGCACCGCCCGGACTTGCGCGCGCGTTGCGTCGAAGCTCGTGTCGGTGTGGATGACGTGATCGGCGCGGGCGCGTTTTTCGGCGTCGGGGGTCTGGCGCGCGAGGATCGCCGCGAACTTGTCGGCGGTCATGCCGGTGCGGGCGAGGACTCGGGCGCGCTGGACGTCGGGGGCGGCGGAGACGACGACGATCAGGTCGACGTTGCGGTCGCCACCGGTCTCGAACAGCAGGGGGACGTCGAAGACGACTCGCTGGCCCGTGTGCTTGGCGAGGAAGGCGGCGCGTTCTTCGCCGACGGCGGGGTGGACGATCGCCTCGAGCCGCTTGATCGCGGCGTCGTTGCCGAACACCGCGGCGCCGAGCTTTGCGCGGTCAACTGCGCCGTTGGCGGTGGTGCCGGGGAAGGCAGTTTCGATTGTGGGGACGAGTCGACCGCCGATGCCTTGCAGTCGGTGGACGGTGGCGTCGGCGTCGAACACTGGAACGGCTTCGTCAGCGAACATTGCGACGACGGCTGATTTGCCCATGCCGATCGATCCGGTGAGGCCGATGATCATTTGATCAGCAACGTTCGAAGTTCGTCGTCGCGATCGCGCGGTGGTTCCACGTGGAACAATATCTCGAACGCGACGGCGGCTTGGCCGATCAGCATCTCCAAGCCATCCACGGTTTCGAGATCGCGCGCGCGTGCCGCTTTCAGGAGGCCGGTTTCGAGCGGGGAATAGACGATGTCGTAGACCAGCGAGTCCGGTTCGAGCGCGCCGAGATCGAGGTCGAGCGGTGGTTGGCCGGCCATGCCGAGTACGCTGGCGTTGACGAGCAGGCGCGATGGCGGGGCGGCGGGGCCGATCGGGAGCGCCTGGCCCTTGAGGCCGAACGTCGACAGCAGCGCCGCGCCCTTCAGCGGATTGCGGTTGAGGATGGTGACGGGGCCGACCCCCATCCGCGACAACGCGAACAGGATCGCGCGGGCGGCTCCACCGGCGCCGATCACCGTGACGGGCTGGCCAGCGATGTCGAGGTCGTCGATCGGCGCCCAGAACCCGGCGGCGTCGGTGTTGGTGCCGATGCAGTCGCCCGCTTGGTTGCGAAACACGGTGTTGATCGCGCCGATCGTTCCGCGGACGTTGCCGGGATCGGAGACGTGGTCGAGTGCTGCGAGCTTGTGCGGCATCGTGATATTGCACCCGCGCCAGGCTGGGTCGGCCTTGCGTTCGGTGAAGTAGGCGGGGAGGTCTTCGGCGGTGACGAGCTTGTGGCGGTATTCCGCGTCGATCCCGAGCGCGTCTAGCCAGAAGCCGTGGATCAGCGGCGATTTCGACTGTGCGATCGGATCGCCGATCACTTCTGCATAGGGACGAGTCATTCAAGGCTCCGTGTTTCCCTGCGGAGGCGGGGATCCAGTCTGGGCACCCGCCTTCGCGGGTGAACGGGATTTAGTCTAGCTCGGGCGGATTGCCATGTGCAGCTCCTACTCAATCCTCCCCCGCAAGGGGGAGGTGTCGCCGAAGGTGACGGAGGGGGAGGATACGGAACAAGCGTGTCGCATGCCTCCCCCTCCGTCTGGCGAAGGCCAGCCACCTCCCCCTGGCGGGGGAGGATTGAAGCTTCGGGTTACGCCGGCAGCTCGCCGCGCACGCGGAGGAAGTCGAGGACGTTGAGTAGCGGC
Organism: Sphingomonas sp. PP-CE-1A-559; assembly: GCF_004340965.1. GTDB lineage: Bacteria > Pseudomonadota > Alphaproteobacteria > Sphingomonadales > Sphingomonadaceae > Sphingomonas. The sequence continues at coordinate 212,417 of NZ_SLYA01000003.1, forward strand.
ATGCCGAGTACCGTGAACTGGCTTCCTTCGATCCTGGCGAACAGTTGCGCGCCCGGGCCCTCGATGCGGTAGCAGCCGACGCAGCCCGAGATCGCGGGCCATTCCGCGTCGAGATACGTCTCGATGAACGCGTCGGACAGCGGGCGGACGTGCATCTTCGCGCGCTCGACGTGGCGCCAGATCGCCTGGCCGTTCTCGGCGATCACCGCGGCGCTCCACAAGTCGTGGCGCTTGGCGGACATCAGCCGGAGATGCGCCGCCGCGTCGGCGCGGTCGACGGGCTTGTCGAGGATGGTGCCGTCTTCCAGTGCTACCAGCGAGTCGCTGCCGAGGACGAGATAGCCGGGCATCCTTGCGGAAACCTTGAGCGCCTTCAGTTCGGCCAGCGCATCGGCAAGATCGCGCGGGGTCAGGTCGCGCAGCGCCGCCTTTGCCGCATCCTCGTCGACACCGGCGAAGGTCGCCTCGAACGGTACGCCGGCGGCGGTCAGCATCGCGCGACGCGAGGCGCTTTGCGAGGCGAGGATCAGGCTCATGACTCGACCTTCGGAGCGGCGTCAGCTCGGCGCTGATTGCACAGCGCGATAATCGCCGCCGCGGTTTCCTCGATCGATCGGCGGGTGACGTCGATCACCGGCCAGCCATTGTCGGCGAACATGCGGCGCGCAAAGGCCAGTTCGCGCATCACCGCTTCCTCCTCGACATACGACGTATCGGGCTGCTGGTTGAGCGACAGAAGGCGGTTGCGGCGGACCTGGATCAGGCGGTCGGCGCTGGTCGTGAGGCCGACGATCAGCGGGTTGGCGAGCTTGTAGAGGTTCAGCGGTGGTGGGCTTTCCACGACGATCGGGATGTTCGCGGTCTTGTAGCCGCGGTTGGCGAGATAGATCGAGGTCGGCGTCTTCGACGAACGCGATACGCCCGCCAGGACGATATCGGCCTCCTCCCATTCTTCCGAGGCGATCCCGTCGTCATGGGCGATCGTCCACTGGATCGCATCGACGCGCGCGAAATAGGCCGCATCGAGGACGTGCTGGCGGCCCGGTCGCGCCTTCGCCTGCTGTCCGAGCAAGCCGGAAAGCGCGTCGTTCACTGGGTCGAGCGGCGCCACCGCAGGGAGGCCGAGCGCCAGACAGCGTTGCTCAAGAATCCGCCGCGTCGCGGGGTTCACCAGCGTGAAGACGACCAGCCCAGGGTTCTGCGCGATCTCCTGGAGGATCCGCTCGAGATGCGCCTCGGTTCGCACCATCGGCCAGAAATGGCGGACCGTCTCGACGTCGTCATATTGCGCTAGCGCCGCCTTCGCGATGTTCTCCAGCGTCTCGCCGGTCGAATCCGACAACAAATGAAGGTGGAGCCGCATCATCGGCGTTTTATCACCAGCGAGCGGGCCTGTGGGCGTGAATCTGTGGATAACATGGGGAGAACGGCTAGCGTAACTCGTCCGGCTCGCCAAGCGACGGGTTCGCCGTGGATAACACCGATTCTATCCACACCGCCGCGCACAGGGTCGGATTTTATCCACAGGCTGTGGGTAACGGGGAGCCTTGAATCGAATCAGCGCGTTTGTGGCGGTGCGCGAGGGTCAAGCTGTTGGCAATTCCGGGATCACCGCATAAGTCCCGGGTTCAACCGCCCAACCACTGCAACAACCTATTTCTTGAATCTTCTTATAGTAGAAGAAGGGTGCTCCGCTGACCGATCCGACCCCCAATACGCCTGCCTTCAAGCCGCTCCTGGCGACTCTTCGCGGAGAGCGTCAGACCGTGCCGCCGCTGTGGCTCATGCGGCAGGCGGGGCGGTATCTCCCCGAGTATCGCGAACTCCGCGCGGAGAAGGGCGGTTTCCTTGCGCTCGCCACGGATCCCGATGCGGCCGCCGAAGTGACGCTGCAGCCGATCCGGCGGTTCGGGTTCGACGGATCGATCCTCTTCTCGGACATCCTGATGATCCCATGGGCGCTCGGGCAGGATCTGAGCTTCGGGGTCGGCGAAGGGCCTCGGCTCGAGCCGGCGCTGGTCGACCATGCGCTCGATCGGTTGCAGCCCGTGATGGGGCGGCTGGAGCCGGTCTACGGCACCGTCGCGAAGGTCGCGGCTGCACTGCCTCCCGAGACGACGTTCCTGGGCTTTGCGGGGTCTCCCTGGACGGTGGCGACCTATATGGTGGCGGGGAAGGGCTCGAAGGATCAGTCCGAGACGCGGCGCTTTGCATATCGCGACCCCGAGGCGTTCGGTGCGATCATCGATGCGATCGCGGACAACACCGTCGAGTATCTCGCGCGGCAGGTCGAGGCGGGCGTCGACGTGGTGCAGCTGTTCGACAGCTGGTCGGGCTCGCTATCGCCCGCGCAGTTCGAGCGCTGGGTGATCGCGCCGACCGCGTCGATCGTCGAGCGCCTCCATGCGCGCTGCCCCGGCGTGCCGATCATCGGCTTTCCGAAGGGGGCAGGGGGCAAGCTTCCGGCTTACGCGCGTGAGACCGGCGTCGATGCGATCGGGCTGGACGAGACGGTCTATCCGGTTTGGGCGCACGCGTCGTTGCCTGCGGACATGCCGGTGCAGGGTAACCTCGATCCGCTGGCGCTGATCGCGGGCGGCGCGGATCTCGATGCGGCGATCGACCGAATCCTGGCGGCGTTCGTCGAGCGCCCGCACGTCTTCAACTTGGGGCATGGCATCCTGCCCGACACGCCCATCGCGCATGTCGAGCAGCTGATCGCCCGCGTAAGGAGCACGACATGAGCGGATTTCTTGGCGCTGCATACGACTGGGTGAAGGCGGCGCATCTGATCTTCGTGATCTTCTGGATGGCGGGGCTGTTCATGCTGCCGCGCTATCTGGTGTATCATCAGGAGGCGCTGGCGGCCGGGAACACGAGCGAGGCGGCGAACTGGGTCGAGCGCGAGAGCAAGATCCGCCACATCATCCTGACGCCGGCGATGATCGTCGTTTGGGTGCTGGGGATCGCGCTGGCGCTGAACCTGGGGCTGGCGGACGGTGCGCCGGGGCTGGGGTGGCTGCATCTGAAGTTGGTGCTGGTGTTCCTGCTGACAGGATATCACGGCTGGGCGGTCGGCTATGCGAAGAAGCTCGCCGCGGGGAAGCCGACGTTGGCGGGGAAGCAGTTGCGGATGCTCAACGAGGTCCCTGCGCTGGCGGTGACGCTGATCGTGGTGCTGGTGATCGTTAAGCCGTTCTAATCTTCACCCCTCCCTGGAAGGGAGGGGCCGGGGGTGGGTCGGTTTCCGCATGACGGGCGTGCGTGGTTTAAGCTGGCCGACCCACCCCCAACCCCTCCCTTCCAGGGAGGGGAGCAAGCACCCGCTTGACTAACCCGCCCCCCAATTCTAACCCCTTCTCCCAACACGGCCTCCTGGCGTCCTGCCCGGTCGTGTCTTGCCAGACTCGTCTCGCCCAGTTCCGCTTCCCAAGCGCACCGCCGACCGAGCGTTCTCCCGTTGATTGCTATCCGGAAATCCCCATGCATCTCAAAGACCTGAAAAAGAAGAAACCCGCCGAGCTGGTCCAGCTGGCCGAGGAACTGGGGGTCGAGAGCGCCTCGACGCTGCGCAAGCAGGACCTGCTGTTCGCGATCCTGAAGGTCCAGGCGGACAATGGCGACCAGATCATGGGGCTCGGCACGATCGAAGTGCTGCCCGACGGCTTTGGCTTCCTGCGCTCGCCGGAATCGAACTATCTGGCCGGTCCCGACGACATCTACATCTCGCCGAACCAGGTCCGGAAGTTCGGTCTGCGCACCGGTGACACGGTCGAGGGCGAGATCCGCGGGCCAAAGGATGGCGAACGCTATTTCTCGCTGGTGAAGCTCACGGCCGTCAATTTTGACGACCCCGACGTCGTCCGTCACCGCGTCAATTTCGACAACCTCACGCCGCTCTATCCCGAGAGCAAGCTGACGCTCGATCCCGCCGACCCGACCGTCAAGGACAAGTCGGCGCGGGTGATCGACATCGTCTCGCCACAGGGCAAGGGCCAGCGCACGCTGATCGTCGCACCGCCGCGCGTCGGCAAGACCGTCATGTTGCAGAACATGGCCAAGGCAATCACCGACAACCACCCCGAGGTGTTCCTGATCGTCCTGCTGATCGACGAGCGCCCCGAGGAAGTCACCGACATGCAGCGCAGCGTGAAGGGCGAGGTGGTCAGCTCGACCTTCGACGAACCCGCGCAGCGTCACGTCCAGGTCGCTGAAATGGTGATCGAAAAGGCCAAGCGCCTGGTCGAGCACAAGAAGGACGTCGTGATCCTGCTCGACTCGATCACACGTCTGGGTCGTGCCTACAACACGGTCGTGCCGTCGTCGGGCAAGGTCCTGACCGGTGGTGTCGACGCGAACGCGCTGCAGCGTCCGAAGCGCTTCTTCGGCGCCGCGCGCAACATCGAGGAGGGCGGTTCGCTCTCGATCATCGCCACCGCGCTGATCGATACGGGCAGCCGCATGGACGAGGTGATCTTCGAGGAGTTCAAGGGCACCGGCAACTCGGAAATCGTGCTGGATCGCAAGGTCGCGGACAAGCGCATCTTCCCGGCGCTGGACGTCGGCAAGTCGGGCACGCGCAAGGAAGAGCTGCTGGTCGACAAGGCCAAGCTCAGCAAGATGTGGGTCCTGCGCCGCATCCTGATGCAGATGGGCACGATCGACGCGATGGAGTTCCTGCTCGACAAGATGAAGGATTCGAAGACCAACGAGAATTTCTTCGATTCCATGAATCAATAACCGAGTGCGGCCTGCTGCAAGCTGCAGCAGGACTCGCACCGGTTCGGCCGGCGGGGCAGGGCCCCGACCGACGACATGGGCTTTGCCCATGTCCGCCAAGCAGACCAAAGCGGCACGCGAGAGCAATGGCTTTCGCGTGCCGCTTCGCTATTAATCCCCCAATAATCCGTCACCGGGAGCTGACATCTTGAGTATCATCGCCATGCTGGCCGCCGCCGCATCGGGAGTCGCCGGGCCAGGCTCGCCGCTCGAAATCTGGCAGCACATCGTCGCCGACTTCTCCAACCTGGGCGACCCGAAGGCGCTCGCCGCGTTCGGATCGGTCCTGATGATCGACCTCGTCCTCGCGGGCGACAACGCGATCGTCGTCGGCGCACTCGCCGCTGGGCTGCCGACCGACCAGCGCAAGAAGGTCATCCTGATCGGCATCGGCGCTGCGCTCGTGCTGCGCATCTTCTTCGCGTTGATCGTGACGTGGCTGATGGGCATCGTCGGGCTGATCTTTGCGGGCGGCCTGTTGCTGCTCTGGGTCAGCTGGAAGTTCTGGCGCGAAATCCGCGAGGGCGCGGAGAATGCCGGCTCCGAGGAAATCGAGGGCGACGAGCGTTCGGGTATCCGCTCGTCGAAGGGCTTTGCGAGCGCGGCCTGGGCCGTCGCCGTCGCCGACGTCTCGATGAGCCTCGACAACGTCCTGGCGGTCGCGGGCGCGGCGCGCGAGCATCCCGGCATCCTCGTCATCGGCCTGCTGCTGTCGGTCGCGATGATGGGCCTCGCCGCGAACTACATCGCGCGCGTCATCAACAAGTACCGCTGGATCGCGTATATCGGCCTCGCGGTGATCCTCGTGGTCGCGCTGAAGATGATCTACGAGGGCTGGGTCGGCACCGGCGAGACGCTCGGGATCATCTCGCTGCTGCGCTGATCGCGGTGCGAGTGGGATAAGAAAAGGCCTCGCCGGGATCGTCCGGCGAGGCCTTTTTCATGTCTGTCGTCAGCACCCCGTCACTCCGGAACAGGGGTGACGGGGAGGGTGTGGTTAGCCCAGATTCTCCGCGAAGAACTTGGCCGTACGCTCGTCCGCGAGCTTGGCCGATGCGTCCGAGCGACGCTCGCCGAACTCGGTCGCGAAGCCGTGGTCCTCGCCGGCATAATCGTAGATTGTCACCTTGGGGTGATCGTCTAGCCCGGCGTGCATTGCCGCCTGCGCAGCCTTGTCGACGAAGTGATCCTCCTCCGGCACGTGCAACAGCACCGGGTGCGCGATTGCATGCTTCTCGCCGAGCAGGCCGTCGATCCCGACGCCGTAATAGCCGACGCTCGCATCTACGTCGGTCCGTGCCGCGGTCATGAACGCAAGGCGTCCGCCGAGGCAATAGCCGACCACGCCGACCTTGGCGTCGTCGCCCAGTTCGGCACGGGCCGCGCGGATTGTCGCCTCGATATCGGCGATGCCCTTGTCCTGGTCGAACTGGCCCATCAGTCCGAGCGCACGGTCCATCTCGGGCTTGATGTCCGGATCGAGTTCGATGCCGGGCTCGAGGCGCCAGAACAGGTCGGGGGCGATCGCGAGATAGCCGGCCTCGGCGAGCGTATCGCACTTGCGGCGAATGCCGGCGTTCACGCCGAAGATCTCCTGGATCACGACGATCGCGGCCTTTGGCGTGCCTGCCGGGGTCGCGCGATACGCGGTGAATTCGCCATCGCCCGCGAGCGTGGCGATCTTGGTAGTGTTCGTCATAACAGTCCTCCTGGAGGCCGCTCGTGGTCGAGTAGCCGGGATTTGGTGATCGGGCCGTCCCCCGCGGAGTACGCACCAAGCGCTCCGCCGGCTCCAAGGATTCGGTGGCAGGGGACGATGATCGGAAAGGGATTGCGTGCGCACGCCTGGCCGATGGCGCGTGGGCTGGAGCCGATCGCTTTCGCGAGCGCGCCGTAGCTGGCCGTCGTGCCGTAGGCGATGTCGACGATTGCTTGGCGAAGGTCGGCACCGCGCGGGGTAGGGGAGAGCGCGAGGGGCAGGTCGAACTCGGTCAGCCGTCCGGCGAAATACGCATCCAGTTGGCGAAGTGCTTCCAGGATCGCGGGGGCATTGCTGGTCGAACCATCCTCCACGCCGATATCGATCGCGTCGATCCGGTCCCCGGTGCCGGTCACGCGGACCAGACCGATAGGCGTTGCGATCGAGGCGGCATCGCGCGCATACATTCCCCCGCTATGCAGCGCCGCGATGGACCGCTCAAGCGTCATCGAGGGTGCGTCACATGAAGATGAATATCGAGATCGAATGCACCCCCGAAGAAGCGCGCCGCGCGGTCGGGCTGCCCGACCTGACGCCGATCCACGACCGCTATATCGCGATGATGATGGAGGCGATCCCGGACGGTCAGATGAAACCCGAGATGCTCGAATCGATGATGCGCGGCTGGCAACCGATGGGCGAGGCGGGGATGGCGATGTGGAAGCGGCTGTTCGACAGCGCGACGAAAAGCGGCTGAGCTTCCCGTGAAGACGATTTTCGCGGTATCGAGCGGACGGCCGCCAGCGGCGATCGCTGTCGTTCGCGTAAGCGGCCCCGAGGCGTTTGCTGCGGCTGAGATGCTGGCAGGACCATTGCCGGCGCCGCGTCATGCCAGCCTCCGGGGACTGCGGGACAGCGATGGGGCGTTGCTCGATCGCGCGCTGGTCATCGTGTTTCCGGGACCCGCGACGGCGACCGGCGAAGATCTGGTCGAGTTTCATTGCCACGGTGGTCGCGCGGTGATCGCCGCGGTCGAGCGTGCGTTATCGGGAATGCCAGGGTTGCGGCACGCCGAGCCGGGGGAGTTCACGCGCCGTGCTTTGACCAACGGGCGGATCGACCTGACCGAGGCGGAGGGGCTCGCCGATCTTCTCGAAGCGGAGACGGAGAGCCAGCGTGTCGCGGCGATGACGGCGGCGGAGGGGCGGGTGAGTCAGGCTGTTCGCGGTTGGATGGACTCGGTCGCCATGCTGTCCGCGCGGATCGAGGCGATGCTCGACTTCGCCGACGAGGACGACGTGGCGAGCGATACTGCCGCGTTCTACGCGATCGTCTCGGAGATCGGTACGCTCGCCGCGCAGATCGAGGCGGTGGTCGACGCCCCGCCGGTCGAGCGGCTCAAGGACGGGCTGCACGTGGTCATCGGTGGTCCTCCCAACAGCGGCAAGTCGACGCTGCTCAACCTGCTCGGCGAGCGCGATGCGGCGATCGTCTCGCCGATCTCGGGAACGACGCGCGACCGGATCGACGTGCCCGTTACGCGGAACGGTGTCGCCTATGTGCTGACCGATACCGCGGGTTTGATTGACACGCTCGACCCGATCGAGGCGATCGGCGTAACGCGTGCGGAAGGTGCGCTCGCCGCGGCGGACATCGTGATGTGGCTGGCCGATACCGCGCCGCCCCGTGCGGATGCGATCTGGATCCATGCGCGCGCCGATCTCGCTGGGCGGGGGGAGCTGCCCGCCGACCGGACATTGGCGGTCTCGCAGAACGACCGTGGATCGCTCGATGCCCTTTGGGGTGAACTGCATCGGCGAGCGATTGCGATGCTGCCCCGCCGTGATGAGATCGCATTGAAACAGCATCAGCGTCGGCAGTGCGCTGCGGCAGCCGAGGCTCTTCGGTATCGAAGCTCCGATGCGCTTATCGTCGCGGAACATCTTCGGCAGGCCCGCGCGATCCTTGCTGGCGTGCTTGGGCTCGACGCGACCGGGGAGATGCTCGACGCGCTGTTCGGACGATTCTGCATCGGGAAGTGATGTTCCACGTGGAACATCTTTGACGCGTCGGTCATGGCGTTCTACGGCCGTGACATGTTCGATGTAGTGGTGGTTGGCGGTGGCCATGCCGGAACCGAAGCCGCAGCCGCGGCGGCGCGGAGGGGCGCGCGTACTGCGCTCGTGTCGTTCGACGCTGCGCATATTGGCGCGATGTCGTGCAACCCGGCGATCGGTGGACTCGGTAAAGGGCACATGGTTCGCGAGGTCGATGCGTTCGACGGGCTGATCGGTCGCGCGGCCGATGCGGCTGCGATCCACTATCGGATGCTCAATCGGAGCAAGGGTTCGGCGGTGCAGGGGCCTCGGGTCCAGGCTGATCGCCGTCTCTATTCCGGTGCGATCCAGGCGATGCTTGCGGCCACGGAAGGGCTGTCGATCGTCGAGGGCGAGGCGACGGCGTTGCATTTCGAGGGCGATCGCGTGGCGGGTGTCGTGCTGGCGGATGGCGCGATCGTGGCGGCACGCGCGGTCGTGCTGGCGACCGGCACGTTCCTCGGCGGACGTATCTTCCGGGGGGATGACCGCGAGGAGGGGGGCCGGATCGGCGAGCGTGCCGCCAAGCCACTCGCCGACCAGCTGCGTGCGCGGAACCTGCCGATGGCGCGGCTGAAGACGGGCACGCCACCGCGGCTCGACGGTCGGACGATCGACTGGGGTGCGCTTGCCGAGCAGCCGTCCGACCTCGATCCCTGGACGATGTCGCCGATGACCGGCGCGCGTCCGCTGCCGCAGATCGCGTGTGCCATCACGCGTACGACTGATCGGACGCATGCGATCATCCGTGAGGCATTCCATAGGTCGCCGCTGTTCACCGGTGCGATCGAGGCGGCGGGGCCGCGTTACTGTCCGTCGATCGAGGACAAGGTGCATCGGTTCGGCGACCGGGACGGGCATCAGGTTTTCCTCGAACCCGAGGGTCTCGACGATGCGACGGTCTATCCGAACGGGCTGTCGACGTCGCTGCCGGTCGAGGTTCAGGCGGCGATGCTGGCTAGCATTCCTGGGCTCGAGCGCGTGACGATGACCTTGCCCGGCTATGCGGTCGAGTATGATTATATCGATCCGCGGGCGCTCGATACGCGGCTTGCGCTGGGAGCGATCGAGGGGGTGTTCTGCGCGGGGCAGATCAACGGCACGACCGGGTATGAGGAAGCGGCGGGGCAGGGGCTCGTCGCTGGGCTCAATGCCGCGGCGTATGCTTGCGATCTGGCGCCGGTGATCCTGGATCGCGCGTCGAGCTATCTCGGGGTGATGATCGACGACCTCACGCTACAAGGGGTGACCGAGCCGTATCGGATGCTGACCGCACGCGCTGAGTTCCGGCTGTCGTTGCGCGCGGACAATGCCGAGACGCGTTTGGGCGATATCGCGGAGGCGGCTGGGTGTCTTGGGCCCGAGCGTCTGGCGCATCAGCATGCGCTGGCCCGGGATCGCGTCCGTTTCCGCTCGGCGCTCGACGGGGAGCGGACCGCGACCCATGTGGCCGATCAGGGTGTGGCGATTGGCCGGGATGGTGCGCGGCGGACGGCGTTCGACTGGCTCCGGTTCGAGGGGGTAACGCTCGCGCATGTCGCGCCGGACGCTGCTGAAGGCATCCCGGTGGCAGTCGTTGACGAAGTGTTAGAGGACGCGCGCTACGCTCCGTATATCGAGCGGCAGGCGCAGGAGGTCGCGCGGTTGCGGGCTGACGAGGCGATCCGTTTGCCGGAGGACCTTGCCTATGACCGCGTCCCTGGGCTGTCGAACGAGATGATTGATCGCTTGAGCGCCGCTCGCCCGACGTCGCTGGCGGCCGCGGCGCGGGTGCGGGGGATCACCCCGGCGGCTTTGTCGGCGGTATTATTGCATACGAAACGAGTGCCAGCATGACCGAAGACGAAGCGCAGAGCTGGACGACCGAGCGGTTAGGGGCGGAGGCGACCGAGCGCTTGAACGCGTTCGTATCGATGGTCGTCGCGGAAGCGCCGCATCAGAATCTGATCGCACCGTCGACGATCCCGACGATCTGGGACCGGCACGTGGTGGATTCGCTTCAGTTGGTTGCGCTTGCAGGGGCGGATACGTCGGCCAAGCGGTGGCTCGATATCGGCACTGGCGGGGGGTTTCCCGGTATGGTCGTCGCGCTGGTTCGCGAGGGGCCGGTCGATCTGGTCGAGCCTCGGCGTCGTCGTGCCGACTTCCTCCAGTTGTGTGTCGCTCGGCTTGGGCTTGGCGAACAGGTCCGCGTTCATGTCTCGAAGGTGGAGAATGCCACGGCCGACGCGTCGATCATTTCCGCCCGCGCAGTCGCGTCGTTGCAAAACCTTTTGCGTGGCGCGGCGCACTGCGCCACAACGGAGACGCGGTGGTTGCTTCCTCGGGGGCGTTTCGACGAGGAGGAGCTGGCCGCGCTCAAGCAGCATTGGCGGTTTATGTTCCACGTGGAACAAAGCGTCACGAACCCGGAGTCGTCGATCGTGGTTCTGGATCGGGTAAGCGCGCGATGATCACCATCGCGGTCGCCAATCAAAAGGGTGGGGTGGGCAAGACCACCAGCGCCATCAACCTCGCGACCGCGCTCGCGGCGACGGGGATGCGCGTGCTGCTGGTCGATCTCGACCCGCAGGGCAACGCGTCGACCGGGCTGGGCATCGGCCATTCGCAGCGCGAACGGTCGAGCTACGACGTGCTAGTCGGTGAGACGTCGATCGAGGACGCGGTGGTGCATACGCGTGTGCCGCGGCTCGATATCGTGCCGGCGACGGTCGACCTGTCGGGCGCGGAGATCGAACTGGTCGATTTCGATGCGCGTACGCACCGGCTCGATCGCGCGGTGAAGGCGGCGCAGGGGCCATGGGACATCGCGCTGATCGATTGTCCGCCGTCGCTCGGGCTGCTGACGATCAACGCGATGGTCGCGGCGGACTCGCTGCTCGTGCCGCTGCAATGCGAGTTTTTCGCGCTTGAGGGGTTGTCGCAGTTGTTGAGTACGGTCGAGCGGATTCGCCAGCGGTTCAATCCGGGTCTGTCGATCCTGGGGGTGGCGCTGACGATGTTCGATCGGCGTAACCGGCTGACCGACCAGGTTTCGGCGGACGTTCGCGCGGTTCTCGGCAAAGTGGTGTTCGAGACGGTGATCCCGCGCAACGTGCGACTGTCGGAGGCGCCGAGCCACGGGTTGCCCGCGTTGATCTACGATCATCGCTGTTCAGGGTCGCAGGCGTATATTGCGCTAGCCCGAGAGCTTATCGGGCGGCTTCCGGCAACTGCGCAGGTTGCGGCATGAGCGACGGTAACAAACGCGGCCGGCCGGGGCTGGGCAGGGGCCTCAACGCGCTGCTCGGCGAGATGGCGCGCGAGACGCCGGTGTCGGCCGATGGTGCGGCGCAGCAATCTTCGGGTGTGCGAATGTTGCCGGTCAGTTCGCTGTCGCCGCATCCCGATCAGCCGCGGCGGCATTTCGACGAGGCGATGCTCGACGAGCTGGCTGCGTCGATCGCGTCGCGCGGGCTGATCCAGCCGATCGTGGTTCGTCCGCATGGGCATGATTTCCAGATCGTCGCGGGTGAGCGGCGCTGGCGGGCGGCGCAGCGTGCGCGGCTGCACGAGGTGCCGGTCGTCGTCCGCGACTTCGACGATGCCGAGACGCTCGAGATCGCGCTGATCGAGAACATCCAGCGCGAGGATCTCAACGCGATCGAAGAGGCTCAGGCGTATCAGCGGTTGGCGGGCGAATACGGGCATACGCAGGAGGTGCTCGCCAAGATCGTCCACAAGTCGCGCAGCCATGTCGCGAACCTGCTGCGGCTGCTGGAGCTGCCGGCTCAGGTCCAGTCGCAGGTGGTCGATGGATCGCTGTCGATGGGGCATGCTCGGGCGTTGCTGGGGTCGCCGGATGTGGAATCGCTGGCGGACCAGGTGGTGTCGCGGGGGCTGTCGGTGCGCGAGACCGAGAAGCTGGCGCGTGATGCGAAGCCTGGGCGGAGTCGTGGGGGCGGTGGGTCGTCCGAGCCTCGGGTGCCGGATGCGGATATTGCGGCGTTGGAGCGGCAGTTGGCGGACTTGTTGGGGTTGCAGGTGAAGGTGGCGCATACCGAGACTGGGGGGACGTTGACGTTGAGTTACTCGACGTTGGACCAGCTGGATATGGTTTGTCAGCGGCTTACGGGTGGGGCGATCTGAGTGGCGACGGATCTCAACCCCGTTCGTCCTGAGTAGCCATCGAGTAGCGGCATCGCCGCGTATCGAGATGGCGTATCGAAGGACGGGTTGGCTCGCGGAACCCATGCTTCGATACGAGCCCTCGATACGCTCCTGACGGAGCTACTCGGTCTCTACTCAGCACGAACGGGGGGGGCGTATGCGTTAGTTTCGCCGGGCGATCGCTTGGGATAGCGCCACCACCGCTGCCTCCGCCACCACACCGCCAGCATTCCCCGACGCCATGATTGCCCGCTCGGCGGTTCGGACGCGCTGGATCGCGGTGGCGAGCATTACTGGTGACCAGCGCCGCAAGGACCGCGCGGTGCTGGCCTCTTCCTTGAAGAACACGCGGTGGCGTTTCATGACCGCGTCGACCGCTTCGCCGCGGTCGATTTCGCCGCGCATGTCGGCGAGCGCAATCAGGCGGCGGACGAGTTGGCGGAGCCAGGGGATCGGCGAGGTGCCGGCTTCTTCGAGCACGGCGAGTTCGGCGCCGAGATCGTCGACCCGGCCTTCGATTACGGCGTCGATCGCGCGGCTCATTTCCGCATCGCCTAGGTCCGCGCCGACCGCATCGAGTGCGTGGTGGTCGAGGTCCGCAGGCCGATCGGGGGCGGCGTCGAGGTATAGCGCGAGCTTCTCGATCTCTCGCGAAATGACGGCGCGGTCGCCGCCGGTCGTATCCACGAGGCGGCGGGCGACGCCGGGTGCTGGGCGTAGGCCGTTCTCGTTGGCGATCGTCGTCGCGAGGCGTTCGGCGTCCTGCGCGGTCGGGGCGTAGCAGGCGAACGCCATCGCGCGTGGGGAGTCGATCGCGAGCTTGACGATCTTGGCGGTCGATTTGACGGTGGGGGCGATCGCGACGACCGGGTTGCCGACGCGTTCGGCCGCGAGGAGGTTGGTAAAGGCTTCGAGGCTTTCCTCGCCGGCCGACGCGACGCGGACGAACCGGGCCCCGGCGAACAACGATAGCGAGGCGGCTTCGTCGGTCAGCCGGCCGGGGTCGCTTTTCAGCGTCGAGCCGTCGAGATCGACGCGTTCGGCATCCGCGCCCATCGCCTTGGCGAGTACGCGGGCGAGGTCGCTCGCGCCGGCCTCGTCGGGGCCGTGGAGCAGGTACAGGCGTATGTCGCCGCCCGGTTTGGCCAGCGCACCGCGGATCTGGCCGGCGCTGGCCTTCACTTGGCGGGCGAAGTGGCCTGCGCCGCGGCGACCGCAGGCGTGTTGCGTGCATACAGCGCAACGCGCGCGACGATCTGGTCGGCGACGATCTGCGACAGGCGTTCGAGTGCGGTGTTCTCGGCGGCGATCGTCGCATATTCCGAGCGGACGACGTCGATGCCGGCGTCGGAGCCGGCGGTCGCGTCGAGCAACACCGAATTGTCGCCGATCCGGACGAGCTGATAGCGTGCGCGCAACGTGCGGCGTTCGCGCGAGACACTGTCGTCGGTGCGCACGCCGAGGCCGCTGATCGAGTCGTCGAGGCGGATGTCGATCCGGTAGAGCGCGGGTGCGCCGTTCGAGGGCAGGCGATCGCGCAGCGCGGTTGCCATCAGCCAGCCGTTCTTGCCCGCGATCGGTGCGATCTCGACCTGGCCGAGCGCACCCGCGACTGGGCCGCTGCTTCCGCCTGCATAGAGCGGGTGAAGGCCGCAGCCCGACAGCGCGGGGGCCAGCGCGAGCGCGCCGAGGATCGCTAAGCGCTTCATGCGACGATGTTCACGAGACGGTCGGGCACGACGATCACTTTCCGGGGCGGCTTGCCCTCGAGCAGGCGGACGATCTTTTCGGAGGCGAGCGCGGCGGCTTCGACCTCGTCCTTCGGTGCGCCCTTGGGGAAGACGAGCGTGTCGCGCAGCTTGCCGTTGACCTGCACCGCGATGGTCACCTCGTCATCGACCAGCATCGCCGGATCGACGATCGGCCAGGCGGCGTCGGCGATCAGGCCGTCATTGCCCGCGGTCGCCCAGGCTTCTTCGGCGACGTGCGGGACCATCGGGCTGACGAGCAGCAGCAACGTGCGGATCGCCTGTTCACGGTCTGCGGAGGGCGCGGCCTTCTCGATCGCGCTGCACAAGCTGTAGAGCCGTGCGACGGACTTGTTGAACTGCAAGGCGTTGATATCGCTCTCAATACCTACCGTTGTGCGGTGGCAGAGTTTGCGCAAGGCGATGTCGTCGCCCTCGGCCTTGGCGGCGTCGTCGGACTCAATCAGGCGCCAGAGACGCTGGACGAACCGCCACGCGCCTTCGATGCCGGATTCGCTCCACGGGAGATCGCGTTCGGGGGGCGAGTCGGAGAGCACGAACCAGCGCACCGCGTCGGCGCCATACTGGTCGACGATCGGCTCGGGATCGACCGTGTTCTTCTTCGACTTCGACATCTTCGTCACGCGACCGACCGTCACGGGGCCACCGGTCGCGATCTCGATATACCCTGCATCGGTCTTGTGGACCTCGTCGGGAGACAGCCACTTCGTCTTCACCGGCGCGTCGCTCGAATCGTCGTCGTCGGTGTCGGACTCCGGCTGCGCGTCGCCGGCGTCGCCTCGGCTATACGTCTCGTGCGTGACCATGCCTTGCGTGAACAGCCCGGCGAACGGCTCGGCGATGTCGAGCATGCCGATATGCTTCAGCGCGCGCGTCCAGAAGCGGGCGTAGAGCAGGTGCAGGATCGCGTGCTCGACGCCGCCGATATACTGGTTGACCGGCAGCCACTTCTCCGCGCCCGACCGGTCGAACGGCTTGGCGTCCGGCTGGCTGGCGAAGCGGATGAAATACCACGACGAATCGACGAACGTGTCGAGCGTATCGGTCTCGCGTCGGGCAGGGCCTGCGCAGGACGGGCAGGGGACGTGCTTCCAGGTCGGATGGCGATCGAGCGGGTTGCCGGGGATGTCGAAGCTGACGTCCTCGGGCAGGACGATCGGCAGTTGGTCCTTGGGCACGGGCACCGCGCCGCATGCGTCGCAGTGGATGATCGGGATCGGCGTGCCCCAGTAGCGCTGGCGGCTGACGCCCCAGTCGCGCAGGCGGAACACGGTCGTGCCTTTGCCCCAGCCTTCGCTCTCGGCGCGCTCGATCACGACGCGCTTGGCGTCCTCGATGTCCATACCGTCGAGGAAATGCGAGTTCACGATCGTGCCGGCGCCGGTCCAGGCGATGTCGCCGACGAACACGGGGGCTTCGTCATCGCCTTCGCTGACGACGCGCTTGACGGGCAGGTCGTATTTGCGCGCGAAATCGAGATCGCGCTGGTCGTGCGCTGGCACGCCGAACACCGCGCCGGTGCCGTATTCCATCAGCACGAAGTTCGCGATGTAGACGGGGAGGTGCCACGTCTTGTCGAGCGGATGCACCGCGCGGATGCCGGTGTCGAAGCCGAGCTTTTCCTGCGTATCGAGTTCCGCCGCGGTGGTGCCGCCGCGCTTGCAGAGCTCGATGAAGGCCGCGGCGTCGGGGTTCGTCTCGGCGATGGCGCGCGCGATCGGGTGATCCGCGGCGACCGCGACGAAGCTGGAGCCGAACATCGTGTCGGGGCGCGTGGTGAAGACCTCGACGCTGTCTATTCCCCTTCCGCTTGCGGGAGGGGTCAGGGGAGGGGAGGCATCCTCGGACGCTGCCGTAGTGTTCGTGTCAGGCCCTCCCCCGACCCCTCCCGCGAGCGGGAAGGGAGCAGTGAGGTCGAACTTGAACTGCAGGCCCTGGCTGCGGCCGATCCAGTTTTCCTGCATCAACTTGACCTTGTCGGGCCAATGCTCGAGCGCGCCGAGGCCGTCGACCAGCTCGTCGGCGAAGTCGGTGATCTTCAGGAACCACTGCGACAGCTTCCGCCGCTCGACCAGCGCGCCCGAACGCCAGCCACGACCGTCGATCACCTGCTCGTTGGCGAGCACGGTCATGTCGACCGGGTCCCAGTTGACCGCCGATTCCTTGCGGTACACGAGGCCGGCCGCGAAGAGGTCGAGGAACAGCGCCTGCTCGTGGCCGTAATATTCAGGCTCGCAGGTCGCAAGCTCGCGCGTCCAGTCGAGCGCGAAGCCCAGCCGCTTCAACTGCGCCTTCATCGTCGCGATGTTGGCGCGCGTCCAGGTACCCGGGTGCACGCCCTTTTCCATCGCCGCGTTTTCGGCGGGCATGCCGAACGCGTCCCAGCCCATCGGATGGAGCACTTCCATGCCTTTCATCCGACGGAACCGCGCGAGCACGTCGCCCATCGTGTAGTTCCGGACATGCCCCATGTGGATGCGCCCCGACGGATAGGGGAACATCTCGAGCACGTACGAACGCGGCTTGGTCGACAGGTCGTCCGCGGCGAACGTCTTGCGCTCGTCCCAGATTTTCTGCCACGCCGCGTCCGCCTTCAACGCATTGAAACGCGACGCCATTATATCAGTCCTCAGCCCGCGATCGAGGCGCGGCGCAGGTCGCGGGCCTTGGTCAGGATAATGTCCTCGAGCTTCTGCGTGGTCGCGGCCTGGACCGGCGACGAGACCCACTGGCCATTGCGGTTGACTTCGCGGAGGGCGGCGACGCGCAGCGCATCGGCGCGCAGATCCTGGTCGAGGATCGAGACGGTGACCTTCATGCGCTCGGTCGGGGTCTGCGGATTGATGTACCAGTCGGTGACGATCACGCCGCCGTTGGAGTCGGTCTGCAGCAGCGGCATGAAGCCCAGCGTGTCGAGGCTCGCGCGCCACAGGTAGCTGTTGACGCCGATCGTGGTGATCTTCGACGCGGCGAGATCCGCCTTGGGACGCGCCGATCCGCCGCCGCAAGCGACGAGAGGCAGGGCAAACAGCACGACTGCGATACGCGAGCGGCGGAACATGGGCATCATCCTGGCAAGAAAATCAGCCCTTGCTCTACAGGCGAGCCCGCGCGCCCGCAAGCAGACGCCGGCGTGCGCGACGAGCGTATGCGCGGGGGGCTGCCCCGACTGGGAGAGCAACCGATTCGGTAGCGCTATCGCAGCGATCTGTGTGCTGATTGCAACACTGTCCGACAATTCGGCGACAAAGGGTGGGAATGGGCGGTTCTGCGGCCTTTGCTGTGGATCAATTCATGTTAGATGCGGTTGAACAGGATCCGATTACGGGATTCGAAGGACAGATTCGTTGTGATGACGCGTGGGGGAATAGTTGGGGTGGTTGCCGGGGCGCTTGTCGCCACCGCCGCAATCGTCGCGCCTGCCTTCGGCGCCAGCGAACAGCCCGCCCGGATCGCCAAGCATAACGTCGCCGCGGTTCGCGGTATCGGATCGTTTACCCCGGCCGCCGCCGACCCCCGCCTTGCCGCGATGTTCGCGCGCGGTGGCTTCGACGCCGGCAGCTTCAAGTTCACGCCCGCCGAGACGCGCCAGGATAACCGCGCTGTGACCGTTGCGGTCCGGGCGCAGACCAACCGCGGTGTCGCGAACACGGCCAGCCTCGCTTCGACCACGCCGACCGTCGGTATTGCGCCGATCGCGTACAACCTCGGCATGTCGGTCGGCTGGAAGCGGTTCGCGATCTCGGGTGACGTGAACAAGCTCGATCTCGGTGTGATGCCGGGTGGGCGCGAGGCGGCTGACCTTGCGGTAAGCTATAGCGCCAAGCGCTTCAGCGGCACGGTGAAGGCTGCGGCGGATCGCCCGCTGTCGAGCGCACCGCGGCTTGTCGAGGACGCGCCGAGCTATTCGGTCGATCTTGGCGGGTCTTACGCTCTGACGCGTAGCCTCGCGGTGACCGCGGGCGTGCGGTATCGGTCGGACCGCGAGCGCTTCGTGAAGGTCGATGACGATCGTCGCGACAGCCAGGCCGTGTATCTGGGCACCGCCTTCCGCTTCTAGGCGTTCGACGAAGCTAGGCTCGTCGGGAATCGAGACCGATCGTGGCCAGCAGGATCGGGGTGGTGCGCAACTCTCCCTTCCCGTCATCCTGACTTTCGTCAGGATGACGGCGTACTATAGGCATCCAGGCATCGATCGCGGCCCAGCCGTGGAAGCCGAAACGCTGGATGCGCCGCCAGTGCGACTCGGTCATTCCGCCTAGTGCGATCATTGGTATCCCGAGTCCGCGTCCGATCCGCATAGCCTGCGCCGGACCGATCCCCGGCGTGCCGTCGTGCGACCGGGTGGGATGGATCGGCGACACGAACAGCGCATCGGCCCCGGCGTGCTTGCCGGCCAAGGCCTCACCTCGTGAATGCGCAGGCCAGGTTCTGGTCCCATGGGTCTTTGCCCGACCATGCACGCCGTCGGCCGCGATCACAGGCTTTCCCGCCACCACGACGACCAGCCGGCGCGCCTGTGCGATCCGCTTAACCCGGCGCAGCAATGCCCGCCGATCTCGCTCGGGCGTGGCATAATGCCGAAACACCACGCCGGATCCCGGCGGCAATCGCCTGAGCGCAGGCCACAAGGCGTCGCCCATCCGCTCGTCGGTCATCAGCCAGCGCGCGGGAATGGGGTTACGACGGGCCACGCCGCTGCCTATAGCGCGCCGCATGATTGCTGACGACACCACCAAATTGCAGGCCATCCGCACCCGGATCGCCAAGGCCGCCGAGATCGCGGATCGCCGCGCGGACGACGTGACGCTGATCGCGGTCTCCAAGACGCATCCGGTCGAGGCGATCGAACCGCTGCTCGTCGAAGGCCAGCGGGTATTCGGCGAAAACCGTGTGCAGGAAGCGTCCGAGAAATGGCCGGCGTTGCGCGAGACATATCCCGACGTCGAACTGCATCTGATCGGCCAGCTTCAGTCGAACAAGGCGGCCGAGGCGGTGGCGCTGTTCGACTGCATTCATGCGGTCGATCGCCCGTCGCTGGTCACCGCGCTGGGGAAGGCGATAGCGGCGAGCGATCGTCGGCCGGACTGTTTCCTCCAGGTCAACATTGGCGACGAACCGCAAAAGGGTGGCTGCGCGATCGCCGACCTGCCCGCGCTGGTGGAGCAGGCGCGTGCTGCCGGCCTGCCGATCGCCGGGCTGACGTGCCTGCCGCCCGCTGACATCGAACCGGCGCCGTATTTCGCGCTGTTGGCAAAGCTCGCGCGCGATCACGGGCTGACTGGCCTCAGCATGGGCATGTCCGACGACTTCGAAACAGCCGTGACGATCGGCGCGACTCATGTCCGCATCGGCAGCGCGCTGTTCGGCGCGCGGGGGACGGACGCATGAGCATACCGGTTCGGTTCGACGCGCTGCTATTCGATTTCGACGGCGTGCTGATCGACAGCGAAGCCGTCGGCAACCGCCACATCGCCGAATGGCTTACCGCCGCGGGGCACCCGACCAGCGCCGAAGATTCGATGGCGAATTTCATGGGGCTCGCCGGGCCGCAGTTTATCGATGCGATCGAGCGCTGGATCGACCGGCCGCTCCCCGAGGAGTTCTACGCCGCGCGGAAGGCCGAGGACGAGCGTGCGATGGCGGCTGGCGTCGACGCGATCGAAGGCGCGGTGGCGTTCGTCCGCTCGCTCCCTGTCGATTTGCCCAAGGCGATTGTGTCTTCGAGCCCGGTAGCTTGGATCGCGCGGCATCTGGAGCATATCGGCCTGCGCGATGCGTTCGGCGACCATCTCTATAGCGGGCGTGAGCATGTGACGAACGGCAAGCCGGCGCCTGATCTGTATCTGTTCGGGGCGCGGCAACTTGGGGTCGATATCGCGCGGACGGCGATCCTCGAGGATTCGCCGGTGGGGGCGACTGGGGCGGTGGCGTCGGGGGGCTACGTCATCGGCTTGTCGGCGGGGTCGCATTGCAATGCGGAGCATGGTGCTCGGCTTAAGGCGATCGGTGTCGACGCGCTGGCGGAGAGCTTCGACGACGTGGCGCAGTTGATCGGGACGAACTGACCGTTCCCGCCGTCATGCCGGGCTTGTTCCGGCATCCACCGTTCCGCATGACCATCCGCCGTTGATACGCGGCACGGTGGACCCCGGAACAAGTCCGGGGTGACGGAGAGGGGATTGGCACCACAACCCGTTTTCCTGCGAATGCAGGAATCCAGGGTAACCACGGACTGGGCTCGGTACCCTGGGCTCCTGCGTTCGCAGGAGAACCGCTAACTCCGCTTCCGCCGCCAGATCGCACCGATCCCCGCGACCAGATCATACGGGATCGCCGCCGCTTCCCGCGACCGCATCTTGAACTGGTACCGCCGGCTCCCGCCATGCGGCACGTGGATCGCGCTCGCGGGCATGCCGAGCATCGCGAACAGCATGCGGATGCGGGGCTGGTGGTAGCCGTCGGTGCAGATCATGCACTGCGCATACTGGCCCGCGCGTGCGAAAGCCGTCGCCGCGACGACGCTCTGCAACGTGTCCACGCTGGCTTCGTCGAGATGGATTCGCGACCGGTCGACCGTTTCCGCCAGGACATCCGCCATCACCGAGGCTTCCGAAGGCCCATGCGTGCCCTTTGCG
The DNA here is from genome assembly GCF_004340965.1 of Sphingomonas sp. PP-CE-1A-559. Classification (GTDB taxonomy): domain Bacteria; phylum Pseudomonadota; class Alphaproteobacteria; order Sphingomonadales; family Sphingomonadaceae; genus Sphingomonas. The sequence continues at coordinate 233,547 of NZ_SLYA01000003.1, forward strand.
CCCGAGCAGAACAGGTCCGCATCGACGTAGCGCGCCGCCGCGGCCGCTGCGAATGCGATGCGGCGGGCAAGCGTCGGGCTCGGGCTGCCGTCAGGACGAACGGCCGCGCCGAACACCACGATCAAACGTCGTGAGGGTGGAATGTCGGTCAGAACTGATGGCCCGTGCGGTCGCGCTTGGTCGCGAGATACTGCGCGTTGTGCGGGTTCGACGGGAGGAAATGCGGTACGCGTTCGATCACGGTCACGCCTGCGGCTTCGAGCCCGGCGACCTTGGCGGGGTTGTTGGTCAGCAACCGTATTTCGCGCTGGCCGAGCAGCGTCAGCATCCGCGCCGCCACCCCGAAATCGCGCGCATCGACCGCGAAGCCGAGCCGCGTGTTCGCATCGACCGTGTCGAACCCCTGGTCCTGCAACGCATACGCGCGCAGCTTGTTGACCAGCCCGATGCCGCGGCCTTCCTGCCGCAGATAGAGCAGGATCCCCCAGCCGCCATGCTGGATCGCGTGGATCGCGGCGTGCAACTGCGGCCCGCAATCGCATTTGAGGCTGCCGAGCACGTCGCCCGTCAGGCATTCGCTGTGGAGGCGGACGAGCGGCGGCTGGCCGTTGGGCTGGCCGATCAGCAGCGCGATGTGCTCGTCCGCGCTTTCGGGGCTGCGGAAGGCGACGATCTCCGCGTCCTCCGCGCCCTCGACGGGGAGGCGTGCGCGTGCCGCGAGCGTCAGTCGGTTCGCGTCCTCGTGTGCGTCGATGTCCGCGGTGGTTATGCGGACTTCGGGCTCGCCGGTGCCAAGGAAGAAGGCCGGCAGCAATCCCGCGATCCGGGCAAGGCGCAAGGCAGCTGCCGCCGCGTCCGGATCGGCGAGCGGGAGCGTCTGGAACGGACCCTTGAGGGGGGTGGCTAGGTCGAATTGCGGATCGGCCAACGCGGTCGCGGCGGCGAAGTCGATCCAGGGGGCGCGATCGACGAGCACGGGCTCGGTCGGATCCGCCGCCGCGATCTGGTTCGCGAGCTTCAACGTTGCCGCGCGGCCCGACGAGATCAAGACACCGCCGTTCGCATCGGGATCGAACGCGGCCAACCGCTCGGCATCCGCTGTCTCGACTGCGAGCAGGACAAGCCCGTCGATCGCGATCGGCCAGCCGCGCCTGAGCGCATCGACCGCGCGGGCGGCGGCGCGGGGATTACTCAAAACGCGAACTCGGTCATGATCGGGACGTGGTCGGACGGCTTCAGCCAGCTTCGGCAGCGCTCATAGACGTGGTGCGACACCGCGGCTTCGGCGGCGGCACCGGTCGCCCACATATGATCGAGCCGGCGACCGCGGTCCGAGGCTGCCCAATCCTTCGCGCGGTAGCTCCACCAGGTGAACAGGCGGGCGGGGGCAGGGTGGAAGCGGCGGCCGAGATCGACCCAGTCGCCTGCCGCCTGCAACTTGCCGAGCGCCTCGACCTCAATGGGAGTGTGGCTGACGACGTCGAGCAACTGCTTGTGGCTCCAGACGTCCGATTCGAGCGGGGCGATGTTGAAGTCGCCGACCAGGATGGTGGGGCCGGGGAGGGTTTCCGACCAGGTCGTCATGCGCTCGATGAAGTCGAGTTTCTGGCCGAACTTGGGGTTCACCTCGCGGTCGGGGACATCGCCGCCAGCGGGGACGTAGACGTTCTCGAGCCGTACGCCGTTCTCCAGCCGGACGCCGATGTGGCGCGCCTCGCTGTTCGCCTGCCAGTCGAAGCGGTCGTCCTCGACGATCGGGACCCGGCTGAGGATCGCGACGCCATGGTGCATGCGCTGGCCGTGCAGGACGATGTGCTCGTAGCCGAGCGCGCGGAACGCCTCCAACGGGAAGTCGCCGTCGATCACCTTCGTCTCCTGCAGGCACAGGATGTCGGGCTGCTCGTCGCGCAGAAACTGTTCGACGATGGCGATCCGAAAACGGACCGAGTTGATGTTCCAGGAGACGATCTTCACCGGCGCGATGTAGCGTTGCGGGGGGGTGGGGACAAGGAAGCGGGTGCGGACCTTGAAGAAGGGAGAAGGCGCCATCGGCAAAGCCGCTGTCGTCGACCGGGCTTTGCCCGTCGGCCGCGCTTGAGCGAGTCAGGCAAAATCTTTTTGCCTGCCGCTCTACGCGAAAGACCCTCGCTCCGGGGGCATGGAGCGAGGGCCAACTCAGCGTTCGTCACGCAGGCGAGAGGTGAGAAAACCATCCGGGCAACAGGGGGAAAAATCCCGAATGCCCCACATCCGCGAGCCACTCTCTAGGGGGCCGAACCTGTCGCTTGCATGAATGACACGAATTTTATGTTATTTTCTTACACCCGTGCGGCGTGGATCGTTCCAGCGGAAGCTGTTGTCGCTGACAGGTTCGCCGAACTTCTGGTTGGTCAGGCGGATCGTCGTCCGGTTGTTCTGGCTGTCGAGCGCGACCCAGCCCTGCAGCATCAGCCCGCCCGGCGCGCTCGCGTTGCGGACGAACACCAGCGTGATCCGGCCATATTCGGGGTGCTTGGGATCGTTCGCCTCGACCGACACGATCCGCTGGTCGTAGCCGGGGACGAGTTTGGCATAGCGTGTAATGTCGCGCGTCGGATCGAGCAGCACGCCGAGCGGCGAGTTCTTGATCGGCCAGCGCTGCACCTGCTTCACCGAATAATCGATGAAGGTGAGCGCGCCGCCCTCCGCAACGATCAGGATCGGCACGCCCTTTTCATACTGGAAACGCAGCTTGCCAGGCTTCTTCAGCGTCAGCACGCCGGTCAGCACCTTGCCGTTGCGATCCGCCTGCGAGAAATTCGCGGTCATCGTCTCGACCGATTGCAGGTGCTTCTGCACGGCGGCGAGGTCACCAGTCGCCTGCGCGGCGATCGGGGAGGGCACGGCGGCGACGGACAAAGCGGCGATCGTCGCGATCACCGCGGGGCGGGTATTGAACATCGAAATCTCCTCAAGGCGCGACCGTTGCCCGCCCGCGCTTGAACCGCCACTGAATTCGGCGAGTTCCGTCAGAGCGCGCGGACTACAGCGTGATCGCGCCCTTCAGGCCGAGCACCGCGACGTCGTTCGCGTCGTGCACGCCGCCGGGGTTGTGGATGAACTGCACGTTCGGGCGCAACTCGAGCCACTTGGTCGGATGCACGCTGTAATAGATCTCCGACGCGTATTCGGCATCCTGCACCGCGGGCCGCGCCGGATCGAGTTCCTGGCCCTTCGCCACGCGTCCGTTCACGTTGGTCCGCGCCACGCCGAAGCCGAGGATGTCGTTCGGCCGCCACGGCACCAGCCCCTTGTAGAACAGCCCGGCGGCAATCTGGTTGTCGGTGGTCGAGGTGGCGCGATCGGCCTGCGTCGCGTTGAGGAACACGCTGAGCCCGGTAACCGACTTGCCGTCTTTCGACGTGCCGGTGACCTGTTGCTGGATGTTGAGATACACCCCGTAGCGCGCGCTGCGGCGGAGCGGTTCGAGTCCGGTGATCGCGATCGGCCGGCGGTTCAGGTCGTAAAACACGTCGTCGCCGTTCGAGGTGTTGACCCAACCGCCGACCTTGTACGCGCCGACCCGGCCGTCGTCGTCGCCGCGCCGCCATTCGGCCTCGACCGGGATCAGCGCGCCGGTCGCACCGTGGAAATGGCCGATCACGAAGTCCTTTTCGAGGTTGCGCGGGTTCACCTCGTAAGCGGCGGTCTTCAGCGTGAGGTGATCGTTGACGTCGTAGCGGAGCCGCGCGCCCCATTGGCTGACCGGCCAGTTCTGCCAGTAATCGCCATTCAGATTCCCCGGCGGCGCACCGCAAAAGCTGAGGTTCTGGAAATAGCACGAGAAGGACGCGAAATCCTCGCCCGGATTGGTGCGGCCGATCTTCAGTTCGAGCTTTTCGCCGAGCATTTGCTCGTACCAGAATTGCGTCAGCCGGACGGTCTGGCCGCGGCCGTACACTTCTTGCACCTGTTGCAGCACGCCGAGATTGGCGTCCGCACCCAGATCGCGGCCACGGCGGTAGGTGACGGTCGCCTGGAACGCGCCGCCCCTGAGGCCGACGACCTTGTCGAGATCGAGCAGTACGCCGACGTCGAACTGGCCGGTCTCGCGCAACAGTTTCCGGTCGCCGCCGGAGAAATTATACGCGCTTTCCGAGGCATAGCGCGCGCTGAGCCCTATGCCGCGATCGGCCAGGCGTTTGCGGATATCGAACCAGTCGGCGAACAGGCCTGGGGGCGGGGTACGCTGCGTATCGGCGGTCAGCGCGGAGGGCGATAGATCGCTGTCGCGACGCACGCCGGAGCGCGGGCGGTGCTGCGTGTCGGTCGCGCTGCTGCCGGGGGTCTGCTTGGCGGTATCCTGCGCGGAGACCTGACCGGGTATTGCGAGCGTCAACGCTGCCGCTGCACAGAACCGCCGATACCCCATCACGCACCTGTTTTTCGTAACTTGTATCAACCCCGTATACCGGGCCTTCGCAGTCCGAAACCCTCGACAAGCCAAAGGGACTCCAGGAATCCTCCCCCGCCAGGGGGAGGTGGCACCGCAGGTGACGGAGGGGGAGGCACGGAGCCGAGGTGTTCGCGTGCCTCCCCCTCCGTCTGGCAAGTGCCAGCCACCTCCCCCTGGCGGGGGAGGATCGCAATTATCGCTAGATCGCATGCCCCTCGGTATCGCGCAGCACTTCGCGGCGGCCGACGTGATCCGGGCGGCCGACGATGCCGTCTTTCTCCATCCGCTCGATCAACCGCGCGGCCGAGTTGTAGCCGATTCGCAACTGCCGCTGGAGCCACGAGGTCGATGCCTTTTGCGACTCGCAGACCAGCTGGATCGCCTGGCGATATTGCTGGTCCTCCGCCGAATCCTCACCCGTCGGCGAGCCCTCCAGCGCGAAGCTCTCCTCGGGCTCCTCGGTCACCGACGAGATGTAATCCGGCAGCCCCTGCGAGCGCCAGTGATCCGCCACCAGCCGCACCTCGTCGTCGGTCACGAACGGCCCGTGAACGCGGACGATGCCCTTGCCGCCGGGCATGTAGAGCATGTCGCCCTTGCCGAGCAGCTGCTCCGCGCCCTGTTCGCCGAGGATGGTGCGCGAATCGATCTTCGAGGTGACATGGAAGCTGATCCGGGTCGGCAGGTTGGCCTTGATGACGCCGGTGATGACGTCGACCGACGGCCGCTGCGTCGCCATGATCAGGTGGATGCCTGCCGCACGTGCCTTCTGCGCGAGCCGCTGGATGAGGAACTCGACCTCCTTGCCCGCGGTCATCATCAGGTCGGCGAGCTCGTCGACGATCACCACGATCTGCGGCAGGACGTCGTATTCGAGCTTCTCCTCCTCGTACATCGGCGCGCCGGTGTCGGGATGATAGCCGGTCTGCACTTTCCGTCCGAGCGGCTGGCCCTTGGCCTTCGCGCCGCGCACCTTGTCGTTGAAACCCGCGAGGCTGCGCACGCCGACGGAGGACATCTGGCGATAGCGATCCTCCATCGTCTCGACCGCCCATTTCAGCGCGCGCACGGCCTTGGCCGGATCGGTCACGACCGGCGACAGCAGATGCGGAATGTCGTCGTACATGCTCAGTTCGAGCATCTTCGGATCGATCATGATCATCCGGCACTGGTTCGGCGTCAGCTTGTAGAGCAGCGACAGGATCATGCTGTTCAGCCCGACCGACTTGCCCGAACCGGTGGTACCCGCGACCAGCAGATGCGGCATCGGCGCGAGATCGGCGATCACCGAATCGCCCGCGATGTTCTTGCCCAGGATGATCGGCAACTGCGCCGACTGGTCCTCGAACGTCTGGCTGCCGACGAGTTCGTGCAAGCTGACCGCTTCGCGCCGCGCATTGGGCAGCTCGATGCCGATCACGTTGCGTCCCGGGATCACCGCGACGCGCGCGGAAATCGCGGACATGTTGCGGGCGATATCGTCGGCGAGTGCGATCACGCGGCTGGCCTTGATGCCGGGCGCGGGTTCGAGTTCGTACATCGTCACGACCGGGCCCGGCCGCACTTCGATGATCGATCCCTTTACGTGGAAATCGTCGAGCACGTTCTCGAGCAGCCGCGCGTTGCGTTCGAGGCCGGCCTTGTCGATCACATTGCCCTGGCTAGGCGGGGAGGGGGTCAGCAGGTCGAGGCTCGGCAGCGTGAAATTGTCGCGCAGGTCGAGCGACGACTGGCGCTCCTTGGGCTTGGCCTGCGACGGCGCGTTCTGGCGGTCCGCGATGACGGGGGCAGGGCGCGGGTCGGGCTCGGCGACCGCGCGGGGCTCGACCGGTTTGCGGGTCAGCGTCAGCGGCTCGTCGTCGTCCTCGTCGATCTCCGCAAAGCCGTCATAGCCGAGCGCCTCGGTCCGATTGCGGCGGGGAAGGCGCCATTTGCGCTCGCCGAGATCGATCTCGATGCTCTTGCCCCAGACGATCGCGCCCGCAATTGCCGCGACCAGCCCGATTGCGCGCGCGGACCACAGCTCGGCGACCGGCTGGCCGATGAAGCTCAATGCCCAATGCACCGCGCTGGAGACCGACAGGCCGATCACGCCACCCCATCCGGCGGGAAGCGCCAGCACCGATGTGCCCGATACGAATGCCAGTGCGCTCGCCATCAGCGCGACGCCGATCGCCGCCCCGCGTACCATCCGCAGCCAATGCCCGAGCGGCGCGTCGCGCCACAGTCGCATGCCCAGAATCGGTCCGATCGGCAGCAGCAACGCGACCGCGGGTCCGAACAGCGTGAGCGCGATATCCGCGAACCACGCGCCCGGCGGCCCGACCAGGTTGGCAGGGTCGCCGCCCGATGCGGTGTTGAGCGCGGGGTCGCTCGGGTGATAGCTCGCCAGCGCCAGCGCCATCAATAGCGTGCCGACGAACAACGCGATCGCCGCGATCAGCGCGCCGCTGCGGACGGCGCCCGCCTTCACCGTCTCACGCCACAAGGCTGGCTGCGCGCGGCTGGCCATGACCCGTATTCTCCAAATTCTCTACAATAGAGAAATGCATCGTCCCCGGCAGCGTCAACGTCAAGATAACCGCGCTGCAACACGGGTTAAACCGCGTCGGGAACGTCGTTGGCAGCGACCCGCGGTCGGGATAAAGCGGCGGCATGGACACAGATGTAATCATCCTCGGTGGCGGGCTGGTCGGCGCGACGCTCGCCGTGGCGCTCGACGTGCACGGCATCTCGACGATCGTGATCGATCCCGCCGACCCCGCGGTGACGCTGGCGCCCGGCTTCGATGGCCGTGCCTCGGCAGTCGCGAGCGCGAGCCACCGCATGCTCGACGCGATCGGGATCGGTGCAACGCTGGCAGGGCAGGGGTGTGCCATCCGCCAGATTCGGGTCAGCGACGGCCTCGAACCCGGCGCGCTCGATTTTGTCCCCGCCGCGGACGATGGCGCGCTCGGCACGATGTACGAGAACAAGCTGCTCCGCCGCACGCTGTTCGACGCCGCAACCGCCGCGCCGCATGTTGACCTCCGCATGCAGACTCGCGCTACGTCGGTCGACCGTGCCGAATCGGGCGTCACCGCCACGCTGGACTCGGGCGACGTCATTCGCGCGCCGCTGTTGATCGCCGCGGAGGGCCGCAATTCGCCGACGCGCGAGGCCGCCGGGATCACGATCGCGCGCTGGTCGTACGAGCACACCGCGATCATCGCCGCGTTCCACCACGAGCGTTCGCACGAGGATGTCGCGTACGAGATCTTCTACGCGAGCGGCCCGTTCGCGCTGCTCCCGCTGCCGGATGACGCCGATGGCCATCGCTCGGCGATCGTCTGGACGGTCGACGCGAAGAACGCACTCGGCATGCTGAAGCTCGGCGACCGCGCGTTCCTCGCCGAAGCGGAAAAGAGCATGGGCGGCTTCCTCGGCAGGCTGTCGATGGCGACACCGCGGTCAAGCTACCCGCTCGGCTTCCACCACGCCGCGCGCATCACCGACCAGCGGCTCGCATTGGTCGGCGACGCCGGCCACGGCATCCACCCGATCGCCGGGCAGGGCCTCAACCTTGGCTTCCGCGACGTCGCGACGCTCGCCGAAGTGCTGGTCGAGGGCAAGCGTCTCGGCCTCGATCTCGGCGATGCGGCGCTGCTTGCGCGCTACCAGCGCTGGCGCGGGCTCGACACGTTCATGACCGCCGCCGCCACCGACACGCTCACTCGCCTGTTCGGTCTCCCTGGCAAGACCGCCAGCGCCGTGCGTCGTTTCGGCATCAGCGCGGTCAATGCGATCCCGCCGCTGAAGGACCGCTTCATGGCCGAAGCACGCGGTGAATCGGGTGACCTGCCAAAGCTTTTGCAGGGTCTCAAGATCTGAGACAGGCGATCTGCCGCTCATAAGCGGCAGCGCTCTGTCACGACGATCTCGCCAATTGGACCCCGGCCTCCACCGGAAAATGCGTCTGTTCTACCGCGAGAGGCACTGACCGTATTGGGGGCCGGAGTCCGGTGAGCGTTTCAAACCGCCCCACGTAACTCCAGCGCCCGCGCAAACACCGCGTCGAACATTTCCGCCGTCAGCACACCGGTATTCACGTTGTAGCGTGAGCAGTGGAAGCTATCGATCAGGATGCGGCCGTCGGGCATCACATGCTCCGCGCCGTGGGCAAAGCGCGCTTTCGGCAACCGACCGCCGAGCATCTTCACCGCCGACTGATGCGCGATATGCCCCAGCGCCACGAACACCCGCGCGGTCGGCACCGCATCCGCCTGCGTCTCGAGGAACGGCCGGCAGGTGCGGATTTCCTCCGGCGTCGGCTTGTTCTCGGGCGGCAGGCACTTCACCGCGTTGAGGATGATCGCGCCGTCCAGCGCCAGCCCGTCCTCGGCCTTCGCACCATATGTCCCGGTCGCAAGCCCGAACCGCCCGAGCGTCTCGTACAGGAACTGCCCCGCATAATCGCCGGTGAACGCGCGGCCCGTTCGGTTCGCGCCATGCTTGCCCGGCGCGAGGCCGATGATGCCGAGCCACGCCGCGGGATCGCCGAACGCAGGGACCGGCGCGTTCCACCAGGTCGGGAACTCGGTGCGCAGCTGCTCGCGCACCGCGACGAGGCGAGGGCAGAGCGGGCAGTCATGCGGCGGCTCGGTCTCGGGCAACGCGGAGACAGGCGCGAAGACGGTTGTGACGTCGACGTCGCCGGTCTCTTCGACGGTTTCGGGAAGCTCGTTGGTGTAAGGTGTGGAATCCATGGGATTGCGCTAGGCGGACCAAATGTCGCCTGCAACCCCGCACCCGACGATCGCGCAGGCCGCCACCACCTACGCGATCGCGCTCGGCTCCAACCGCCGCGGCCGTCACGGGAGCCCCGAGCGCGAGATCGCCGCCGCTTTGGAGACGCTCGGCACTGTCGTCGCACGATCGCCGACCGTCGCCAGCGCACCGCTTGGCCCTTCGAACCGCCGCTACGCCAACGCCGTCGCGCTGATCGAAACGCAGGAGGACCCCGCCGCGCTGCTGGTCCGCCTCAAACGGATCGAACGCGCGTTCGGCCGCCGCCCCGGCCGCCGCTGGGGCAGCCGCGTCATCGACCTCGACATCATCCTCTGGTCCGGCGGCGCGTGGTCGTCGCCCGGTCTCACCGTTCCGCACGCCGCGTTCCGCACCCGCAGTTTCGTCCTCGGCCCCCTCGCAGGGTTAATCCCGAACTGGCGCGATCCGCTGACCGGGCGAACGATCCGGCAATTGGCGCAATCGGTTGACCGAAAGCGGCCACGCGATTAGGTGCGCGGTCCACGATGGCGGGGGTCCGTAGCTCAGTTGGTAGAGCAAGCGACTTTTAATCGAGAGGTCCCGGGTTCGAGCCCCGGCGGACCCACCATCGATGCCTCGGGCGTTGCGCCGAGCAGGCGGCGGCATGTCCCGGCGATTCTCGCGGGTGCGTCGGTCGCGGCTATCGGGCTAGCCCTCATCCTCCTCGTCGGACTCGCGGTCGATCACTGGCCGTTCGCGTTCGACCGGTCGATCATCCTCGGCCTGCGCGCGTGGGGCGGGCCGTCATGGCTGCCCAAGGTCGCAGCCGACGTCACCGCGCTCGGCGGCGGTATCGTCCTGACGATCGTCGTGGTGGTCGCCGCTGGCCTGCTGATCGTCCAGCGCCTCTGGCTGACCGCAGCCGCCATGGTCGCGGCCAGCGGCACCGGCAATATCGTGGTCGAACTGGTCAAGCTGCAGGTCGCCCGCCCGCGCCCCGACATCGTCGCGCACCTCGTCACGGTCACGCATATGAGCTTCCCGAGCGGGCATTCGGCGAACAGCGCGATCGTCTATCTCACGCTCGCCGGCCTCGCTTCGCAGGTAACTCGGGACCGTGCGACCCGAGCGTATCTGCTGGTCGTCGCGATCCTGCTGGTCGGCGCGATCGGCTGCAGCCGCGTGTATCTGGGCGTCCACTGGCCGAGCGACGTGCTGGCCGGATGGAGCTTCGGCACGCTCTGGGCGCTCGCCTGGTGGCTGGCGACCGCCCGCGCGCGACGGGCGATCGGCGGCGAGCGCCACGCGTTCGGCACCCCGCCCGCCGATCCGCCCCCCGATCTGTCCGCGTCCTAGCGGCCCTTCTCGGCGAGCGCCCGCTCCCATGCCAGCGCATCGCGGACGATGCCGTCCAGATCGGCATGGCGCGGCGTCCAGTCGAGCGTCTCCAGGATCGCGCGATTGTCCGAGATCAGCATCGCCGGATCGCCCGCGCGACGCCCTTCGAGGCGACGTTCGATCGTCCGGTTGGTAACCTTGTCGACCGCATCGAGCACCTCGAGCACCGAGAAGCCCTTGCCATAGCCCGCGTTGAGCGTGTGGCTCTTGGCGGGGTCCGCGACCAGGACTTCCAGCGCGGCGACATGCGCGGCGGCAAGGTCGGTGACGTGGATGTAATCGCGCACGCCGGTGCCGTCGGGGGTGGCGAAGTCGGTGCCGTAGACGCCTACCGCGTCGCGCTTGCCGGTCGCGGCCTCGACCGCGATCTTGATCAGGTGCGTCGCGCCAACCGTGGACTGCCCGCTGCGTCCCTGCGGATCGGCGCCGGCGACGTTGAAGTAGCGCAGCGCCGCATAGTTCATCGGATGCGCCGCGGCGACGTCGCGCAGCATCGCCTCGGTCATCAGCTTCGACATGCCGTAGGGGTTGATCGGCACGGTCGCATCGCCTTCCGCGACGGGCACCTTCTCGGGCGTGCCATAGGTCGCGGCGGTCGACGAGAAGATGAAGTGCGGCACGCCTTCGACGACCGCGCTCTCGATGAGCGCACGGCTCGCGGCGGTGTTGTTGCGGTAATATTTGAGCGGATCGCTGACCGACTCGGGCACTACGACCGAGCCAGCGAAATGCATGATCGCCTTGACGCTATGCTCGCGGATCGCCGCGCGGACCTTCGCATCATCGGCGACGTTCGCCTCGACGAGTGCGGCGCGCGGATCGACCGCCCAGTCGAATCCCGTAACGAGATTGTCGAGCACGACGACGTCATACCCCGCATCGAGCAACGCCAGCACCGCGTGGCTGCCGATATAGCCGGCCCCGCCAGTCACCATAACCTTACCGTCAATCACGCGCGTCTCCTCTTTGTTGCGGGGTAGCGACTTCCTACATTGGCGGAAAGGAGATCGTTATGACGGATTATGTAACGCTGGCCGGCGGCTGCTTCTGGTGCACCGAGGCTGTGTTCAAGGACGTGATCGGCGTCGAGTCGGCCGAGAGCGGGTATATCGGCGGGCATGTCCCTGATCCGACGTACAAACAGGTGTGCGGCGGCGACACCGGCCATGCCGAGGCGATCCGCATCGGCTTCGATCCGGAGCAGCTGAAGCTCGGCGATTTGCTCGATATCTTCTTCGCGACGCACGATGCGACGACGCTGAACCGGCAGGGCAACGATGTCGGCACGCAGTATCGCTCGGCGATGTTCCCCGCGGACGATGCACAGAAGGCTGAGATGGAAGCGGCGTTGGCCCGCGCTCAGGCGGACTCGCCCAAGCCGATCGTCACGACTATCGAGCCGATGGATACGTGGTACGAAGCCGAGGGCTATCACCAGGATTACTGGGAAACGTCGGGTCGCTCGAACCCATACTGCATGGCGGTGATTCCCCCGAAGCTGCAGAAGCTGCGCAAGAGCTTCGCGGCGCGGTCCAAGGCGGCGGTGAACGCGTAACATTGACAATGCTGTTCCCCCGCGGACGCGGGGGCCCAGCTAAATACCGCAGTCCAACTTGGCTTCTGGACCCCCGCCTCCGCGGGGGGACGGATTATCGGTGAGCGGCACGGCGCAAGCGGTCGTTGATCGCTTCACCAATGCCTTTAGATGGGATCGGCGCGATGGCGATCCTTGGGTGATCGTTTGCATCGGCAGCGTGAAGCAGATCGAACAGCCGCGTCGCGGCCTCGACTAGGTCACCCGATGCGGAGAGGGTTATGTCGCCCTCGACGTCGCCAAACCCGATTAGCCACTCGTCCGATTTTGCCTCGGTCGCATTCAACCGAAGTGGTTTGCTTGGCGCATAATGGCTCTCAAGCTGCCCCGGCGCCGTCACCCCAATCCCCCCCGGCGAAGGCCGGGGCCCAATTGGGGGACGGTCATGACGCAGGTCGTGCCCGGTTACATCCGACGTTCCAATTGGGCCCCGGCCTTCGCCGGGGGGGTGTTGGAGGTGGGTTAGCAGCGCCTCCGCGGTAACCGGCCCCGGCCGCAACACCGTCCGCCCCGCCACGATCGTCGACTCCAATCCCGCCTCGGTAGCCCCATCGTCGAGGATCAGCGGTACGTTCCCCCCCAAGCTCCCCGCAACATGCGCAGCGCAAGTCGGACTGATCCCCCCGCTCGCATTGGCCGAAGGCGCCGCCAAAGGCCGCCCCGACGCCGCAATCAACCCCTGCATCGCCCGATGCCGCGGCACCCGGATCGCGATCGTATCCAACCCCGCCGTCACCAGCGAAGCGATCCCCGAATCCCCCCGCACCGGCAGCACCAACGTCAAAGGCCCCGGCCAGAACGCCGCCGCCAACGCCCGAGCATCCGCATCGAACACCGCGATCCGATCCGCCGCCGCCAGGTCCGCCACATGCACGATCAGAGGATTGAAACTCGGGCGCCCCTTGGCCGCATAAATCCGCGCCACCGCCTCCGCATTGGTCGCGTCCGCCGCGAGCCCGTACACCGTCTCGGTCGGCACCGCGACGATCCCCCCGTCGCGAATCAGTGCGGCGGCTTCGGCGATCGCGGCCGTGCCGTAAGGTAAAATCCGAGGGTGTGGACGGGTCATTCCACAGGCGTATAGCGGGTCCAAACCGTAGCGATAAGAGGATGCGATGGCCTTCACTCCAGCAACCACCGAACAGCGTTTCGTGCTCGACCATGTCGTCCGGATCGGTGAACTCGCCGACACCGAACGCTATGCCGCCGCCAGCGACGACGTGGTCGACGCGGTGCTCGAAGGCGTCGGGCAACTCGCGGCCGGCGAATGGGCGCCACTCAACCGCACCGGCGACACCGTCGGCGCAAAGTGGACCCCGGACGGCGTGGTCATGCCCGATGGCTTCGCGCAGGCGTACAAGGATTATGTCGAGGGCGGCTGGGGCGGAATCGGCGTCGAGGAGGAATGGGGCGGGCAGGGCCTGCCGTTCGCGATCCAGACCGCGGTGCTCGACACGCTCGGCTCGGCCAACATGGGCTTCGCGCTCTGCCCGACGCTGACCGTCGGCGCGATCGAGGCGTTGCAGCATCATGGCAGCCCCGAGCAGCAGGCGCTGTATTTGCCGCATCTCGCGACCGGCGAATGGACCGGCACGATGAACCTCACCGAGCCACAGGCCGGCTCCGACGTCGGCGCTCTCCGCGCGACCGCCACGCCGCTCGGTGACGGCAAGTGGTCGATCAAGGGCACCAAGATCTACATCTCGTTCGGCGATCACGACATGGCGCCGAATATCGTCCACCTCGTCCTTGCGCGGACACCGGGCGCACCCGCAGGCACGAAGGGCATCTCGCTGTTCTTAGTCCCCAAATTCCGCCTCCAGGAAGACGGCACGCCGGGCGAGTTCAACGACGTCCGCGTCGTCTCGATCGAGCACAAGATGGGCCTCCACGCCTCGCCCACCTGCGTGCTGAGCTTCGGCGACAACGACGACTGCATCGGCGAACTGATCGGCGCGGAGCTCGGCGGCATCCGCGCGATGTTCACGATGATGAACAATGCGCGGCTGAACGTCGGCCTCCAAGGCGTCCAGGTCGCGGAGGGTGCGACGCAGGGCGCGGTCGCCTACGCACTCGACCGCGTGCAATCCGCGCGCGCCGGTTCGCCGAACAAGGAGTCGGTCAAGATCGTCGAGCATCCCGATGTTCGCCGCATGCTGATGCGGATGAAGGCACAGACGCAGGCGGCACGCGCGCTCGTCTATTACGCGGCCGGGCAGGTCGATCGCGCCAATCTCGGCGACCATGCCGCGCGCAACCGCCTCGAACTCGTCACGCCGCTCGCCAAGGCGCACGGCACCGATCTCGGCAACGAAGTCGCGTCGCTCGGCATTCAGGTCCACGGCGGGATGGGCTATGTCGAGGAAACCGGCGCCGCGCAGTATTTCCGCGATGCCCGCATCACGCCGATCTACGAGGGCACCAACGGCATCCAGGCGGCGGATCTGGTCGGGCGTAAGCTCGGCCTGGATAACGGCGGCGCGTTCGCCACGCTGATCGCCGACATCCGCGCGGAAGCCAAGGACGAGCGCCTGCTGGCGCTGGTCGACGCGTGCGAAGCGATCGGGCGTAAGCTCGCCACCGCGGACGCCGACGACAAGCTGGCCGCTAGCCACCCGTTCCTCACCATGTTGTCGGTCGCGACCTGCGGCTGGTTGATGGAGCGGCAGGGCGGGGTGGCCGGCAGCGACGATTTCGGGCGGATGAAGTCAGCTGCGGTGCGCTTCTACCTCGACCAGATCGTCCCCGAGGCGATGGGACTCAAGGCGGCCGCGAACGCGAGCGCGGCGGTCCTCTACTCGATCGAAGCGGACCTGTTCGCGGCCTGATCGAACGCGACGTCGTCGTCCGCCCCTCCCCGGCGGAGGCCGGGGTCCAATTGGGGGACGGCCGTGATCCGTGCGGCGCTCGGTTACTTCCGACGTTCCAATTGGGCCCCGGCCTCCGCCGGGGAGGTAGCTAGTGGGAAGGCGGTACAGGCTGCGCGGAGTGGCACCCAGGCCGCCTCAATTCTCCCCCGCAAGGGGGAGGTGGCACCGAAGGTGACGGAGGGGGAGGACGCGCAACGAAGGTAAACCCTTACCACCCCCTCCGTCTGGCAAGCGCCAGCCACCTCCCCTTGCGGGGGAGGATCGTGAGGGCCGCCTCCGGTCGCGATAGCCCCAAACTACACCGTCATGCCGGACTCGTTCCGGCATCCACCGTTCCGCAGATCCGAGAAAATTGAGAATGCGGACCAGTGGTCCCCGGAACAAGCCCGGGGTGACGGAGCAAGCAGGGATGGCGCCCCTTTTCCCGTTCGCCCTGAGCGTAGTCGAAGGGCATGCGCCCACGCGAAGGTGCTTCGACTTCGCTCAGCACGAACGGGGGAGGGGCACTGCATCACATGCAACATCCGGTGCCCACCACTCGACGTCCCTGGGGCACGAACGGTAAGGAGAGGCAGAAAATCTCTGAAAGTCCGACCGATGTTCGACCTCGAAGCCTATCTCCTCCGTGTCGCGATGCCCGCGCGGCCCACGCTCGACTCGATCGGCCTCGGCCGCCTCCAGCACGCGCACCGTCTCTCCATCCCGTTCGAAGACCTCGACGTCGTCCTCGACCGCGGCATCGCAATCGACACCGATTCAGTCTTCGCCAAGCTCGTGACCGCACGCCGCGGCGGTTATTGCTTCGAGCATAACCGCCTGTTCCTCGACGCGCTCGCGGAACTCGGCTTCACCGCCCGCCCGTTGCTGGCCCGCGTCTGGATCGCCGCCACCGACGTACCGCCGCTCACGCACACCTTCGCACTGGTGACGATCGACGGCCAGGACTGGATCGCCGATACCGGCTTCGGCGGCAGCTACACGCCCGTCCTCCCGCTCGCCGACGGCGCCGAGGCAACCGCCCCCGACGGCGCCCGCTTCCGCCTCGAAGCCACCGAACAGGGCTGGATGCTGCTCCGCGACGGCGATCCGATGACCACCGACGGTCGCGGCGAGACGGGAGGATTCCAGCCGCAATACAGCTTCACCCTCGCGCAAGTGTTCGACGCGGACTTGGCAATGTCTAACCACTGGACCTCGACCGCGCCGTCCAGTCGATTCACCCACACCCCGATCGCCAGCATCGTCCTCCCGAACGGCTTCGCGTCGCTGATCGGCCGCAACTACCGCCGGCGCTCGGGCACCGACACGACGGTCGGCGAGATCACCGATCCGCGCGTATACCGTATCCGCATGAGCCTGTTGTTCGGGATCGACCTGAGCGTCGAGGACGTCGCCGCGCTGGGGTTGTTCTGAAGTTCAACCCCACTTCCGTTCGTGCTGAGTAGCGACCGAGTAGCTGCGTCAGCAGCGTATCGAGGGTGCGTATCGAAGCATGGGTTCCACGCGCCAACCTGTCCTTCGATACGTCCTCTCGATACGCCGCTTCGCGCCTGCTCGATGACTACTCAGGACGAACGGGGGGGAGCACGAACGAGAGAGGGTGAGGACGAACGCAAGGGGCAGAGGAGGCGAAGGAAATCGCTAGCAGCGCCTCAGGCCCGCTCACGCTCCAGCAGATCATGCGCATCCAACCCCAACAGGTCGATATGCCCCAGGATCCGCGGCCACTGAGTCGTCACGAAATTCTCGCGCTCCGCCACCCGAAGCGCCTCCGCCGCACCCGGCATCACGAACATCCCGACCCCGCGGCGCACCTCGACATACCCGTCGTCCTGGAAGCTCTGATACGCCTTGGCGACCGTCAACGGATTAGCCCCCTGCTCAGCGGCGAACGCGCGCACGGACGGCAATTGGTCCCCTGCACGATAGTCGCCGCGCAAAATACCCGCAGCGATCGTGCTGCGAAGGCGGATATATACGGGGCTGTCGTCGCTGCTGAGCGCTGTCATGCTGTTCTAATACAGCAATCTGGCGGAAAGTCGAGGCTCAGGATTCCCAATGGCTTACGAGCCGTGCCATATCCGGGCGAGGCCGTTCGTCGAGCGCGCGCGACGGCGTGCCGATGAACATGAACCCGGCGATCCGCTCCGCCGCCGTCCCGAACGCATCGCGCACCAAATCCGAATAGGCTGGCCATCCCGTCAGCCAGCCGCCCGCAAACCCCTCCGCATGCACCGCGTGAAGCAGGTTCATGCACGCCGCCCCCGCCGAAAGCTCCTGTTCCCAAAGCGGAATCTTGCTCTCCTTCGGCGACGACAGCACGACCACCAGCGTCGGCGCCTGATGCGCAAACTGGTCGAGCGACTCGAGTTCGGTTCGCGACGCCGAGGGCCGTTCCGCGAGGTACGCATCCGTAATCAGCGTCGATAGCGCCGCGCGTTGCTCCTCGCCGACCACCACGAACCGCCACGGCGCGAGCTTGCCGTGATCGGGTGTCCGCGCCGCGATCTCGAGGATCGTCGCCAGCTGGTAGGAATCGGGGCCGGGCGCGATCAGGTCGCGCGGCTTTCCCGAGCGGCGAGTGGCGAGCAGCGAGAGCGGCGTGGAGCGATCGTTGAGCATGTCCCGGCAGATAAGCCATGATGTGTGATATTTACAGGCCGAGCTTTGCCGCTAGGTTGCGCGCCATAACGGCCCCGCGTTCGACGGCGGCCAAGACGAGTATCAGGGAGCGTAAGAATGGTGGACACCCCGACCGCGGATACCCCGCGAGAGCCGGATATCACCCATATCAACCCGGCGTCCGGCGAAACCTGGTTCGGGCATCCCCGCCAGCTCGCCCGGCTGTTCACCACCGAAGCGTGGGAGCGGTTCGGCTATTACGGCATGCGCGCGCTGCTCACGCTGTACCTCACCAAGCATTTCGTGTTCGGCGACCGCGAGGCGACCGGGCTCTACGGCGGCTACACCGCGCTCGTATACCTGACCCCCCTCGTCGGCGGTTATCTCGCCGATCAGTATCTAGGCTCCAAACGTGCTGTAAAATTCGGCGCGATCATCATGGCGCTCGGCTATCTGCTGCTCTGCTTCGGCGGCGAGACCGCCAAGCCGTACGCGACGATCGCCAACCAGCGCTACGCGATCGAAGTCGTCGACCAGGCGGACAGCGAAGTCCGCTATCTCGTCGACGGCGCGAACAAGCTGAAGATCAAGGGCAACGACGACGGCACCGTCTCGCTGCTCGCCCCCGACGGCTCGACCGCACGGACGGTGGAGAAGGGCGGCTTCGAATCCGGCGCCGAGCGCAGTAGCTTCTACGTCACGATCATGTTGCTCGCGCTCTGCATGATCTCGGTCGGCAACGGCTTCTTCAAGCCCAACATCTCGACGATGGTCGGCGAGCTTTATGCACAAGGCGACAAGCGCCGCGATGCCGGGTTCACGATCTTCTACATGGGCATCAATCTCGGCTCGCTGTTCTCGCAGCTGCTCTGTCCGTTCCTCGCGGTCGCGGTCGGCTGGTGGGCCGGCTTCGGCCTCGCCGCGATCGGCATGCTCGCCTCGTGGACGCTGATCCAGTTCGATGGCGGCAAGCTAAACGGCTACGGCGAGCCCCCGGTCCGCACCGGTCCCGATCGTGCGCTCGGCATCTATGCGCTCGCGCTGCTCGGGATCCCGATCTTCTACCTGCTGTTCGTCAACCTCATGAACGCCGTGCCGCCGGTGCCGGGGTCGGGGATCGTCGGCTACATCGCCTCGCTGTCGCTGATGGGCAAATTGCTGTTCGGCACGTTCCTGATCGCGGTGCCGGGCATCCTGATCTGGTCGTTCATCAACGGCGAGCGTCGCGAGTTCCAGATGATGCTCGCGGCGATGGTGCTGATCGTGTTCAACGTCGTGTTCTGGACGCTGTTCGAGCAGGCCGGCTCGTCGCTGACGCTGTTCGCGGATCGCAATACCGATCTCAGCGTGTTCGGCCTCTTCAGCATCTCCGCCGGCCAGACGCAGTTCTTCAATGCGTTCTTCATCGTCGCGCTGGCGCCGGTGATGTCGATCCTGTGGACGAAACTTGCCGCCAAGGGCCTGGAGCCGTCGATCCCCGTCAAGTTCGGCATCGCGCTGATCGGCGTCGGCGTCGGCTTCCTGTTCCTCGTCTGGGGCGCAAGCATGGTCGGGCCTTCGTTCAAGGTCGCGATCTGGTGGCTCGCCGGGCTGTATTTCATCCACTCGTTCGCCGAGCTCTGCATCTCGCCGGTCGGTCTCAGCATGATCACCAAGCTGTCGATCGCGCGCGTCGTCGGGCTGATGATGGGCGTGTGGTTCCTGTCGATCTCGGTCGCGCAATATGTCGCCGGCGTCGTCGCGCAGGTCGCCAGCGTCGAGACGGTCGGCGGGCAGGTGACGAACCTGAAGGTCAGCCTGGACACCTACGCCGGCGTGTTCTGGACCATCGGCCTGGTCTCGGCAGGGATCGGTGTCGTGCTGCTGCTGATCTCGCCGCTGATCAAGAAGTGGATGCACGGCGTCCAGTAGGCAGCGTGTTCCCCTCCCGCTTGCGGGAGGGGTTAGGGGAGGGCGCGACGTACGTACTGGCGTCCGGCCCGTGAGGCACGCCCCTCCCCCGACCCCTCCCGAGCGGGAGGGGAGAAGTCAGATCCGCGTCATCGACAACGCCTTCTCGCCATACCGCGGCCCGGCAGTCCCACCCCGAGGCGCGGCCGCATCCAGCTTAGTCAGATCGTCCGCCGACAGCGTCACCTCCGCGGCCTTCATGCTGTCCTCCAGCGTAACCCGGCGCTTCGACCCCGGGATCGGCACGATATCGTCGCCCTGCGCCAGCAACCACGCGAGCGCCACCTGCGCCGGCGAGGCGCCATGAGCATCGGCGATCGACTTCACCACCGCGACCATCTCCATGTTCTTGGCGAAATTCTCTTCCGAATAGCGCGGGTCATTACGCCGATAATCGCCCTCCGGCAGATCTGACCGAGCGGTAATCTGCCCAGTCAGGAAGCCCCGCCCGAGCGGCGAATACGGCACGAACCCGATTCCCAGCTCGCGACACAGCGGCAGGATCTCGTCCTCCACATCGCGCTCCCACAGCGAATACTCACTCTGCAACGCTGCGATCGGATGCGTCGCCGCAGCCCGCCGGATCGTGTCGAGCCCAGCCTCCGACAGCCCGAGATGCCGCACCTTGCCCTCGCGTACGAGGTCAGCCATTGCGCCGACAGTATCCTCGATAGGCACGCCCGGATCGACGCGGTGCTGGTACAACAGGTCGATCGTCTCGACCCCCAGCCGCTTCAGCGATCCCTCGCAAGCCCGCCGCACGTTGGCCGGCGTGGAATCAACCCCCGTCATCCCGTTCTCGTCATAGCGAAAGCCGAATTTGGTTGCGATCACGACGCCATCGCGCTTGCCGCGGATCGCCTTGCCGATCAGTTCCTCGTTGACCAGCGGGCCATAGATCTCGGCGGTGTCGAACAGCGTCACGCCAAGCTCGATCGCGCGGTGGATCGTCGCGACACTCTCGTCGGCGTTCGCCTCGCCGTACATGCCCTTGCCGATGCCGGCCATCGGCATGCAGCCGAGACCCAGCGCGGAAACCTCGAAATCAGGGCCGAGCGTGCGATACTTCATGCGGAATCTCCTGAGCACCGTTCCCGTGATCGAACCGCGCTGAAACGGAGATGGTGACGGCGGTGTCCATCGTCACGTTGCCGACGGTACGAAACAGGTCGGGCACGGTCTCTACCGCGATGAACAGCCCCAGAGCCTCGATCGGCACCCCCATCGCGATCGCGACCGGCGCGACCGAGGCGATGAAGCTGACCGTACCCGGTAGCGAGACCGACCCCATCGTCGTAATCGCCGCGGTCGCAATCCCTGCGGCGAGTTGCCCCGGCCCGATCGGCACGCCGACCAGATGCGCGACGTAGAGCGCGACCGCGAGGTTCATCGCCGGACTCGTCGCACGAAAGACGGCAACCGCAAGCGGGAGCACGATCCCCGCGGTGGCGGGCGAAGCCCCCAGCTCGACCGAGCCCTTCAGCATCGCCGGCAGCGAGGCGAGTGACGACTGCGTGCTGATCGCCACCGCCTGCGCGGGCGCGACCGTGCGCGCAAAGCGCCCGAACCGCACGCGTCCGCCGATCATCCCGACCGGATACGCCGCGATCAGCACGACCACGCCGATCGCCGATACGCAGACGATGTAGTGCACCAGCGCACCGAACGCCGCGGTGCCGGTCCGCGCGCCGACCCCGTAGGCGAGCGCGAAGATGCCGATCGGCGCGAGCTTCAACACCCAGCCGATCACGATCAGCAGGGCGTCGACCACCGCCTGGAAAAACCCGGTCAGGATACTGCGCTGCGCTTCGGGCAATTGCGTGACCGCGAACGCGAACGCCAGCGCGAACACGGTCAGCGGCAGGAACGCGTCCCCCGCCGCCGCCGCGACGACGTTGGTCGGCACGATCGTATCGAAGAACGCACCGATCCCCGGCACCGACCCGATCGGCGCGCTCGTCGTCAGCGCGGTGCGGAGTGCGGTCGCAAGTCCAGCGGGCAACGGCCACGCTTCGAGCA
Source organism: Sphingomonas sp. PP-CE-1A-559 (assembly GCF_004340965.1). Lineage (GTDB taxonomy): Bacteria > Pseudomonadota > Alphaproteobacteria > Sphingomonadales > Sphingomonadaceae > Sphingomonas. Next base: position 255,181 of record NZ_SLYA01000003.1, read on the forward strand.
GCAAGGGCGTCACCAGTGCGGACATGATCGTCACTGCCCACAGGATCGCGACCATCATGACCAGCGCGCGGATCGTGATCCGTCCCGCGCGTGCCGCCTCGGCCGTCGCGCCGATTCCCGTGACGAGCAGCGAGACGATCAACGGCACGATCACCATCTGCAGCCCGTGCAGCCACGCCGAGCCGATCGGCTGCGTCACCGCGGTGACCGCGATCGCCTGTGACGGCGCGAGTGCGGCGGCGAGGATGCCGATCGCGATGCCGCCGATGAGGGCGATCAGGATCCGTGTAGCCTGCGACATGCTCGCCCTTCGTGGTTTACCGCGCTATCAACGGTGCAAACCCCGATACCGGACGGAAAGCACGTGTGATGGCAAGGAAATATTTCGGCACCGATGGCATTCGTGGCGCCACCAACGTCTCGCCGATGACCGCAGAGATGGCGATGAAGGTCGGCATGGCCGCCGGCGCCTACTTCCTGCGCGGCGATCACCGCCACCGCGTCGTGATCGGCAAGGATACGCGGTTGTCCGGCTATATGCTTGAATCCGCACTGGTCGCGGGCTTCACCAGCGTCGGCATGGACGTCGTCATGGTCGGGCCGATGCCGACGCCCGCGGTCGCGATGCTCACCCATTCGATGCGCGCCGATATCGGTGTCATGATCTCCGCTAGCCATAACGCCTACGCGGACAACGGCATCAAGCTGTTCGGTCCAGACGGCTACAAGCTGTCGGACGAAGCGGAGGAAGCGATCGAGGCGCTGATCGACGGCGACATCCCGCTCGTACCGTCGAGCCAGATCGGCCGCGCGCGCCGCATCGACGATGCGCAGGGTCGCTACATCCATTTCGCCAAGTCGACCTTCCCCGAGAATCTCCGCCTCGACGGAATGCGGGTCGTGATCGATTGCGCGAACGGCGCCGCCTACAAGGTCGCACCGTCGGCGCTGTGGGAACTCGGCGCGGACGTCGTCGCGATCGGCGTCACCCCCAACGGTACCAACATCAACGACGGCGTGGGCTCGACCGCCCCGCAGACGCTCGCCGAGACGGTGGTCGCGAGCGGCGCGGACATCGGCATCGCGCTCGACGGCGACGCGGACCGGTTGATCGTCGTCGATGAGACCGGCACCATCGTCGACGGCGACCAGCTGATGGCGACGATCGCGGCAAGCTGGGCGCGGCAGGGGCGGCTTGCGGGCGGCGGCCTCGTCGCGACGGTGATGTCGAACCTGGGCCTGGAGCGCCACCTCGCGGCACAGGGCCTCGGCCTTGTCCGGACCAAGGTCGGCGACCGCCACGTGCTCGAGAAAATGCGCTCGAGCGGCTACAATGTCGGCGGCGAGCAGTCGGGCCACATCATCCTGTCCGACTATGCGACGACCGGCGACGGGTTGGTCGCAGCGCTGCAGATCCTGGCGGAGGTCAAGCGTTCGGGCGCATTGGCGAGCGAAGTGCTGCACCGGTTCGAGCCGCTGCCGCAGTTGCTGAAGAACGTCCGTTTCGCCGGTGGCAAACCACTCGATGACGAAGCCGTAAAGGCGGTGATCGCGCAGGCCGAGGCCGAGCTCGTCGGCAACGGACGCCTGGTCATCCGTCCATCGGGCACCGAACCGGTGATCCGCGTGATGGCGGAAGGCGACGACCCGGCACAAGTCGAGCGTGTCGTCGACCGCATCTGCGACGCCGTCCGGAAGGCTGCCGCCTGATGCTCGAGATGCGCCCCACCTGCGAACGCTGCACCACCGACCTTCCCGCCGACGCGCCGGGAGCGTTCATCTGCTCGTTCGAATGCACCTTCTGCGCGGAATGCGCCGATGCACTCGACGAGCGCTGCCCGAACTGCGGCGGCGAATTGCTCGACCGTCCGACGAGATTGGGTGAGGCGCCACCGCAAAAGCCGGCAGCGGGCAGGCGGCACTAGGCGCCGTTCGGGCAAGCACCACCTAACCACTTCTACCACCCCGGCGAAGGCCGGGGCCCAATTGGGAAGGCCGAAGTAACGGAACGCAAACCTCAGTCAGCAACCTCCCCCAACTGGGCCCCGGCCTCCGCCGGGGTGGTGAAGAGAGGCACACCCCTGTCCTACATCCGACCGATCATGCCATAGCCGATCCCATGACCGCCAACCGCGCCAACCCCAGTCCGGCATCCCCAGTCCAACCCCGCCTCAGGCAAAGTGCAGACCCGCGCCAGCGTCTGCACTTCGTGCACTTCGCCCCGATCTGGGACACTTTATGACAGCGCGGGTTCTCATAATAGCCGGCTCCGACTCCGGCGGCGGCGCAGGAATCCAGGCGGATATCAAGACGGTAACCATGCTCGGAGGCCACGCAATGACGGCCGTTACCGCGATCACTGCACAGAACACGCTCGGCGTGCAGGCGGTCCACCAGATCCCCACCGACATCGTCCTCGCGCAGATAGACTCCGTCGTCTCGGACATTGGTGTGGATGCGATAAAGATCGGCATGATCGGCTCCGCTGACACCGCCAACGCCGTCGCTGCATATCTAGGGCGTCTTTCCCCCCTCCCTGAAAGGGAGGGGCCGGGGGTGGGTAGGCCGCTGGGTGAGCGCGACATGAGCCCCAAGCCAACCCACCCCCAACCCCTCCCTTCCAGGGCGGGGAGCAGACTCCCCATCATCTTCGACCCGGTGATGATCGCCACCTCCGGCTCCGTCCTTGCAAACAGCGACACCATAGCCGCCTTCACTCGCCTCATGCGGGTCGCCACGCTCGTAACCCCCAACCTCCCTGAACTGGCAGCCCTCGGCGGCGAGCAAGCCATCCGCGCCTTAGGCCCGGCCGTTCTCATAAAAGGCGGCCACGCCGAAGGCCCCTCCGTCACCGACCGCCTCGTCACCAACGCCAGCGAAACCCACTGGACCAATCCCCGCATCGAAACCCGCCACGCGCACGGCACCGGCTGCACGCTCGCCAGCGGTATCGCCACCGGGCTCGCCCAAGGCCTGCCGCTCGACGCCGCAATCGAGCGCGCCATCGCGTTCGTCCGCGCCGCGCTTGCCAACGCACCGGGGCTAGGCGCAGGCCACGGCCCGATGGGCCACGCACTCGGCACCAGCCCGTTCGACCAGTTGAAAGACCGCCAATGCCCGGCATGAAACACGAAAAGCTCTGCGTCGGTCCCGTAGCCGGCGTTGACGAGGCCGGCCGCGGTCCGCTCGCGGGGCCGGTCGTAGCCGCCGCCGTGATCCTGCCGGCAAAAGGCGTTCCCCGCGGTATCGACGATTCGAAAAAACTCTCCGCCTCCGAGCGCGAGAGGCTCTGCGCCCGCCTCAAAGGCTGTGCGATCGTCGGCATCGGCATCGTCCAGCCGGACGAAATCGACACGCTCAACATCTACTGGGCAACGATGAAGGCGATGACGCTCGCAGTCGACGCGCTGGCGGTCGAACTCGGCCAAGCCCCCGGCCACGTCTTGGTCGACGGCAACCGTTTACCCCGCTGGACCTACCCCGCCACGCCGTTGGTCGGCGGCGATGCGAAATCGCTGTCGATCGCCGCCGCCTCGATCGTCGCCAAGCACACACGCGACCTCATCATGATCGCCGCCGCCGACGTGCATCCCGAATATAACTGGCATTCGAACAAGGGTTACGGCTGCGCGCACCACATGAAGGCGCTCCGCGATCACGGCCCCACGCCGATTCACCGCCGCAGTTTCGCGCCCGTCGCCGCCGCCTATCTGGCGCACGAGGGACTTTTCGCACAGGAAACGACGAGCTGAGTCTTTCGCGCCACACCCCAAGGGCTTGAGCCGCGAGTCTCCCACGACTCAACATCTGGGCAACGGCGACTCGATTGGTCGCAGCGACGGAATCGCACCGAAACGCCGTTAACGAATGTTTGCTTGACGGAGTCGGACAATTCCGCCGCTATGGGCGTCGATAAGGGGCGGAAAACATGGGTTTGATCGACACGATCGCACGGCCGCGTGCGAAGAAGGCAGTGGAGCCGGCGGTTCAAGCCGTCCTTCCGCTCGACCAGATCCTGCGCGGCGACTGCATCGAGCACATGAAGGCGCTCCCGTCGAACTCGATCGACATGATCTTTGCAGACCCGCCCTACAACCTTCAGCTCGGCGGCGAACTCTACCGCCCCGACGGCAGCCATGTCGACGCGGTCACCGACGACTGGGACAAGTTCGACACCTTCGCCGCCTATGACCGCTTCACCCGCGCCTGGCTCAAGGAAGCCCGCCGCATCCTCAAGGACGACGGCGCGCTCTGGGTCATCGGCAGCTACCACAACATCTTCCGCGTCGGCGCCGCCGTGCAGGATCTCGGCTACTGGATCCTCAACGACATCGTCTGGCGCAAGACCAACCCGATGCCCAACTTCCGCGGCACGCGCTTCACCAACGCGCACGAGACGCTAATCTGGGCGTCGAAGGGCGAGAAGGCCAAATACCACTTCAACTACCGCGCGATGAAGACGCTCAACGACGAGCTCCAGATGCGCAGCGACTGGGAATTCCCGACCTGCGGCGGCGGCGAGCGGCTGAAGAAGAACGGCACCAAGGTCCACCCGACGCAGAAGCCGGAGGCGCTGCTGTACCGCATCCTGCTGGCGTGCACGAAGCCCGGCGACGTCGTGCTCGACCCGTTCTTCGGTACCGGCACCACCGGTGCAGTCGCCAAGCGCCTCGGTCGCAGCTGGATCGGCATCGACCGCGAGGGCGATTACATCGAGGCTGCGCAAGAGCGGATCGAGGCGGCATTGCCGCTCGACGAATCGGCACTCGCGACGATGATGAGTCCGCGCACGCAGCCCAAGGTCGCGTTCGGCGTGTTGGTCGAGAACGCGTATCTCGCCCCGGGCGCGGTGCTGACCGACTCGAAGCGGCGGTGGCGTGCCACCATCCGCGCCGACGGCTCGCTGCTCAGCGACTGCGGCACGATCGGCTCGATCCACAAGCTCGGCTCGACGCTCCAGAACGCCCCTGCCTGCAACGGCTGGAGCTTCTGGCATTACGAAACCGACAAGGGGTTGAAGCCGATCGACGACCTCCGCCAGACGTATCTGCTGGCGAACACGATCTGACTTTTGCTCCCCTCCCGGGAAGGGAGGGGCTGGGGGTGGGTTGGCGGCCTGGCGGGCGATACGTAAACCAATCGGCAGACCCACCCCCGACCCCTCCTTTCCAGGGAGGGGAGCAGGAGAACGATCATCCACCTCCGCCCCGTCCAGTTCGTCGACACCCCGATCGGCTACGAAGACAACAGCGTCGCGCACCTGGCGGGCGGCCTGCAGTGGTTCGCCGCCTACGAAGTGATCGAAGGCCGCACCCGCCGCACGATCCCCGTCGCCGAAGTCGCCACGCTGGGCGACCGCGCCGCACACCTCCACGCCGCCATAACCAGCCCCCGCGCGCCCCTCCAGCTTGGCGAACGCACACTCCGTTTCGACCAGCCGATCATCGCCGGCATCCTCAACGTCACCTCCGACAGCTTCTCCGACGGCGGCAAGCATGTCGATGACCCCGCCGCCGCCGCGGCCGCAGGCATCGACATGGCCGCAGCCGGCGCGACGCTGATCGACGTCGGCGGCGAATCGACCCGCCCCGGCGCGCCCGCGGTGTGGGAAGGCGACGAGATCGCGCGCCTCGTCCCCGTCGTCGAACGCCTCGCGCGCGCCGGTGCGATCGTCTCGGTCGACACGCGCAAGGCTGCGGTCATGGAGGCGACGCTCGCTGCCGGCGCGCACATCGTCAACGACGTCGCCGCGCTTCTCTGGGACGACCGCGCGCTGGACGTGGTCGCGAACAACGGCTGCCCGGTCGTCCTGATGCACTCGCCCGACCCGAAAAAGGGCGGCCACGGCGACGGCGGTTACGCCAACGTCCTCACCGACGTGTTCGACTGGCTCGAAACCCGCATCGCCGCCGTCGTCGCAGCCGGCGTCGACGCCACGCGGATCATCGTCGATCCCGGTATCGGCTTCGGCAAGACGCTCGCCGAGAACCTCGCGCTGCTCAATGGCCTCGCAATCTTCCATGGCCTCGGCTGCCCGATCATGCTCGGCGCGAGCCGCAAACGTCTGATCGGCGCTCTCTCGAACGAAGCGCCGGTCGACCAGCGCCTCGCTGGTTCGCTCGCGCTGGCACTCAAGGGCGCCGAGGCCGGCGTCCAAATCCTGCGCGTCCACGACGTCGCAGAAACGGTGCAGGCGGTAAAGATCTGGCGCGGTCTGCGCGATCAGTCGCTCGCTGGCGGCTAAGCGGGGCGGCTGATCGTCGCTGCATTGCAGCGAAACGTGTCTTCGCGCATTAAACGCCCAGTAAACAAGGGAGCTTTCGTTTGATCGTCACCGCAACACCACGCCTCAGTCAAATCTTGAGCGAGGTCTGGCGGCCGCTGTTGGGCCTTTTCGTCTGGGACGTCGTCGTCACGATCACCTATTATGTCCTGCCGTTTCATGCGCCGGCTCTGCCTCTGACGCTGTTCGGTACCGCGCTGGCGCTGTTCCTCGGCTTCCGCGACAACTCCGCGTATCAGCGCTGGTGGGAAAGCCGCGGGCTGTGGGGCCTGATGATCAACGCCTCGCGCAATTTGGCGCGAATGGCGCGCAACATGCTGCCAGAGCCCGAGGGCCACGATATGAAGCGGACGATCGTCCTCCGCCAGATCGCGTATGTGAACGCGTTGCGCTGTCAGTTGCGCAAGCAGCCCGCACCGCCCGAAGTGTTGCGCTTCCTGTCGAAGGAAGAGGCGTCGTTCGCTCTCGATCGCACCAATATCGCCAACGGCCTGCTCGACGGCACCGGCCGCCGAATCGACATCGCGCGCCGCAACGGCTGGATCGACACCATCCAGCAGACGCAGTTCGAGGCGATCCTCGTCGATATCGCCAACGCACAGGGTGGCATGGAGCGTATCAAGAACACGCCGCTGCCAAACCAGTACCGGTTCTTCCCCAGCATCTTCACGCGGCTGTTCTGCATCCTGCTGCCGATCGGTCTGGTCGAGACGCTCGGGTTTGCGACGCCGATCGGTTCGACGATCGCCGGGTTGATGTTTCTCGCCGTGCTGCAGATCGGTGACGATCTGGTCGACCCGTTCGCGGACACGATTCACGATGTCCCGTTGAACGCAATGTGCCGAACGATCGAGATCGACCTGCTCCAGGCGATCGGCGACGAGGCACCGGAGCCGTTGCAGCCGGTCCGTGGCGTGTTGTGGTAGGAAAGACAAAGGTCGGCGCTATTGAGCGTCGACCTCCTCTACAGAACGGCAGTCCCACTGGGCGCGTTGAAGAAAATTAAGGCTGGATCACGTAAAGTCCGTTCTGGACAGTCGTAGATCGAAACACACGGCCGACCTCAGTGCGTGACCCCGTGGGTGTTCCCGGGACGATCCGCCCTGGCGCCGCTATTCGAGAGCTATCCTGTAGTCGGACAGAGATCGAACGGTCTCGCCGGTGAATCTTCGGACAGCCGAATGCAAAGCCATCGGCCGTAGATCGTTCTTCGCCAGTAAAAACCAGTTCAGCTCAAATACCCGACGGGTCCGGGGCGGTGTCCGTTTCGGTCGCCGTTTGTGGCGTTGGCATGACGACCGGCGCTGGTTGCGGCTGTCCCGCCTGGCCGATCAGTGCCGTGCTCTCGATCAGGTCGAGCGCTTGGCGGGCAACGACGTAGCGCCGCGCCGCGTCGATCCAGTTGCCGGCTTGGGCGGCGCCCGGGAGGCGGGCGACTTCGGCGCGGGCTGCCTCGACTTGACCGGCACCAAGCAGTCGCCGTGCGCGCGCGAGGCGGTCGGCGGGCATCGGCGACGGCGTTCCCGCCTTGCGCAGCACTATCAGTGAGTCGATCTGATGCTGGATCGTGTCGAGCCAATTCTCACCGGTTGAACTCGTGATGTCCGGCGCTATCGCATCGAGGCCCTGGCGCAGGTCCTCTAGCGTCACTGGCTGGCGCGCGGCCTGGATCAGCAGCATCGTCGCGCGCGGCTGGGCCTGGCCGAACCGCAGGCGCAATTGCTCCTCCAGATACCCAAGGCCGACCCCGCGATCGAGTGCCCGCCGCGCGGCGAAGGCCACGAGCAGGCCTTCCGCCCGCGTCGCCTGCCCACCGGCCGCGGCGGCGTCGGTGGTGATCGCTGCGGTGCGCGCCTCGAGCGCGGTCAGCTGGCCCGCCAACGTCGCCTCACGCGTTGCCAGCACGGCGGTGTCGACCGGCGCGGCCGCCTGGGGCTGGCCATCCGGACCGAGCGGTTGCGACGGGATATACCCGGAATTGCTCGCGCCGGCTTTCTGGCCTGCGACGGGTGCGCCAGCGGTGGTCGAGGCCGTGGCGCCGAACCAGGGCAGCTTCCTCGCGGCATAGGCCATCAGCGCCAGTCCGGCGATGAACGCAAGCGCGGTGAGGGCAATGATGACGCCCATTCTGGGTCCGCGTGCCCGTGGGCGATCGGTCGGCACGTAGTCGCTCATGGCGTGCTTATCCCCGCCATCCACCGGATGGTCAATCGCGCGTATGTTCGCACGTGCAGCAGCGAGTGCTACGAGTGCCGGATCGCTCGGTTGCGGGGCGATCGAGACGGTCGCCCAGCCGGTTCCGGCCGCTTCGGCGACGGCGGCGCTGATCGCGGCGATCTCGATTCCGGATCGGGCAATGTCCGCCGTATCGAGCATATCCTTCAACCGAGCCGCGGCGCGTTCGGAGTGCAGCAGCACGACGGTATCGGCGAACGACTGCGCCACCGTAGCGTCGATCGGCACATCATTGCTCGCGTAGACCGTAATGGCCTCGATCCCGTCGCCGGTCGGGGCACGATCGCGCCCGGCCAAATGCAGCAGTCGCGCGAAACCGCGATCGCGCGCATCGGAAACGGCATCGCGGGCATCGCCCGACCCGGTCACCGCGACCGCAAAACCCGCGTCGCTCGCGGCCGCGGCAGTCGCAGCGCCGACGGCCACCACCGGCAGGCGCTTCAACGCGTCCAGTCCTGCACCGCCATGCCGCACCGCGTTCGCGCTGGTCAGCAACAGTCCGTCGAACCCCGCCGGATCCGGTACGCTCCAGTCGACCGGCGTGACGGCGAACAGCGGAACCTGCCGTACGTCCAGCCCGAGCGCCCGCAGCGCCGCCGCGGTCCGCGCATTGCCGGGCTCCGGCCGCACGACGACGAGGGCGTGGGGCGACGTCACGCCGCGAACAACCGGCGGACGCTGGCCGGCGCGCGCGTGAGAAGGTCGACCGCCAGCATCGTGCCCAGGTCTTCGCCCGCGCCGCCCTCGATCGATCCGGCGACGTCGCACGTCCCGTCCTCGGCGATCAATTCGGCGCGCAACGTCAGCGTCTCCCCCGCCAGCGCCGCGAGCGCCGCGACCGGAGAGTGGCAGTCCGCCCCGAGCCGGGCGAGCAACGCGCGCTCGGTCAGCACGCACAGGCTGGTGTCGGCATGGTCGATCGCGGCGACGATCGCATGCGCGGCACTGCCGTCGAGAACCTCGATCCCGACCGCGCCCTGCGCCGGCGCGGGCAGCATGATGTCGGTCGGGATCGCGTGGCCGTCATCGCGCCCGAGCCGATCGAGCCCCGCGGCGGCGAGCAGCGTGGCGTCCATCTCGCCGCTCGCCACTCGGCCGAGCCGCGTGTCGACGTTGCCGCGGATCAGCACGATCTCGAGGTCGGGCCGCAGTCGCAGCATCTGCGCGCGGCGTCGCGGCGAACTCGTGCCGACGACGGCGCCCGGGCGCAGGTCGGCGAAGGTCTCCGCACCGATCAGCCGATCACGCACGTCGGCGCGCGGCAGCATCGCGGCGATCCTCAGCGTGTGCGGCCGGATCGTCTCGACGTCCTTCATCGAATGCACCGCGCAGTCGATGTCGCCGTCGTGCAGCGCGCGGTCGAGTTCCCTGGTCCACAGCGCCTTGCCGCCGATCTCGGCGAGCGCGCGATCCTGCACGCGGTCGCCGGTGGTACGGATCACGACCGTCTCGACCTTGTCCGCCGACCAGCCATGTGCCGCGCACAGGGCATCGCGGACCAGGCCTGCCTGGGTGAGCGCCAGCGGCGAACCGCGCGTACCGAGCCGAAAAACTGTCATCCTGCGTGCCATGCAGAAAGGGGCCCCCTTCGACAAGCTTCACGCAGGCCTATACAGACACGCGATGATCATTCTCGGCATCGAATCCTCCTGCGACGAAACCGCCGCCGCGCTCGTCACCGGCGACCGGCAGGTCCTCGCGCACCGGCTGCTCGGGCAGGAAGCGGCGCACGCTCCGTTCGGCGGCGTCGTCCCCGAAATCGCCGCGCGCGCGCATGTCGAGGCGCTGGAGCCGCTGATCGTGGCGGCGCTGGCCAACGCGAAGCTGACGCTGGCGGATGTCGATGCGATCGCCGCGACCGCGGGGCCGGGGCTGATCGGCGGAGTGATGGTCGGGCTCGTCACCGGCAAGGCGCTCGCGCACGCGGCGGGGAAGCCGTTGATCGCGGTCAACCATCTCGAAGGCCACGCGCTCTCGCCGCGGCTGTCGGATCCGGACCTGGAGTTCCCATACCTGCTGCTGCTCGTGTCGGGCGGACATTGCCAGTTGCTGCTGGTCGAGGGCGTCGGCGCGTATCGGCGCCTTGCCACGACGATCGACGATGCGGCGGGCGAGGCATTCGACAAGACCGCCAAGCTGCTCGGCCTCGGCTTCCCCGGTGGCCCTGCCGTCGAACGCGCCGCGGCGTTGGGAAATCCCAAGGCCGTCCCCCTGCCGCGCCCGCTGAAAGGTTCGGCCGAGCCGCATTTCTCGTTCGCCGGCCTGAAGAGCGCGGTCGCGCGCGTCGTCGGCCAGTATTCGCCCGAGGATATCGCCGCCTCGTTCCAGGCGGCGGTGGTGGACTGCCTGATCGACCGCACGACCAAGGCGCTGCGGACATCGCATGGCGCCACCGCGCTCGTCGTCGCGGGCGGGGTCGCTGCCAACACGGCGGTTCGCACCGCGTTGCAGGGTCTTGCCAGCGCGCGCGGGCTCCGCTTCGTCGCGCCGCCCTTGTGGCTGTGCACCGACAACGCCGCGATGATTGGCTGGGCAGGAGCGGAGCGATTCGCCGCCGGCCTTACCGATCCGCTCGATGTCGCCGCGCGTCCCCGCTGGCCGCTCGATCCGAATGCCGAAGCGGTGCGTGGCGCAGGGGTCAAGGCATGAAAATTGGCGTCATCGGTGGCGGCGCGTGGGGCACGGCACTTGCGCAGGTCTCGGCCTATGGTGGTCGCGAGGTGATCCTGTGGGCACGCGAGGGCGCCGTGGTCGAGTCGATCAACACCGCCCATGAGAACACGCTGTTCCTCGGCGGCGTCGCGCTGTCAGCGACGATTCGCGCGACCGACGACCTCGCCGCGCTCGCGGACATGGATGCGATCCTCGTCGTTGCGCCCGCCCAGCACGTCGGCAGCGTCCTCGCCGCCGCCCCGATCGGCCGCATTCCGCTCGTGCTCTGCGCGAAGGGGATCGAGGCGGGCAGCAAGCGGCTCGTTGGCGAAGTCGCGCGCGCGGTGCACCCGGATGCGCCGATCGCGGTGCTCTCGGGGCCGACCTTCGCGCATGAGGTCGCCGCCGGGTTGCCGACCGCGGTGACGCTGGCCTGCGAGGATGCCGAGCTCGGCGAACGGCTCGCTACACGCCTCGCGGCCCGCCATTTCCGCACCTACGCCTCGACCGACGTCGCGGGTGCGGAGATCGGTGGCGCGGTGAAGAACGTGCTCGCGATCGGTTGCGGCGTGGTCGAGGGGGCAGGGCTCGGCCAGAACGCGCGCGCCGCCTTGATCGCGCGCGGGTTCGCCGAGATGACGCGGTTCGGCCTGGCACGCGGCGCGCGCGCGGAGACGCTGGCGGGGCTTTCGGGGCTGGGCGATCTCGTGCTCACCTGCTCCTCGACGAGTTCGCGCAACTTCTCGCTGGGTGTCGGCCTCGGGCGCGGCGAGTCGGCGGCGACATTGCTGGCGGACCGCCGGACCGTCGCGGAAGGCGCCTTCACCGCGCCCGTCCTGCGCGAAGCGGCGCGCGACGCGCGCGTCGACATGCCGATCACCGAAGCCGTCTGCCGTCTGCTGGAGGGCGCGCCAGTGAGCGACGTCATCGGCGACCTGCTCGCTCGGCCGCTGAAGGGCGAGGCGGGCTGACGACGCGCGACCAATCCGCGAATGGGCTTGCCTCGTTCGCGGATTGTTCTATTTCCGGCGCATGCTCGACATGCCGCCGGACTCCTGCATCGACAAACCTGGATCGCCTCCCGATGCGGTAATGTGCGCCGCCGACGTGGCGCGCGGCGTGATCCGGATGTTGCTGCGCCACGACCTCACCGCGATGACCGAAGTGCCGCTAGACGGGGGCCGCCGCGCCGACCTGATGGCGGTGGACGCGCGTGGCCAGATCGTGATTGTCGAGATCAAGGTGTCGCGCGCCGATCTGCTAGGCGACGGAAAGTGGCCGGATTATCTCGGGCATTGCGACCGGTATTTCTGGGCGGTCCCGGCCGGGTTCGACGTTGGGCCCTTGAACGGGCCCGCGTTCCTGCCCGAGCGTACTGGGGTCATCGTGGCGGACCGCTATGATGCGGCAATCGTGCGGGAGGCGCACACCGTGCCCCTTCCGGCGCATGTGCGGAAACGGTGTACGCTCGCGTTCGCCCGGCGCGCGGCGCGGCGGCTGATCGCGCAGATGGACCCGGACGCCGACGGGTTGGCGTTCTAGAGGAACCTTGTGAACTTCCCCCCTCCCTGGAAGGGAGGGGTCGGGGGTGGGTCGGTTTCCGTATCATGCAACCGTCGCGTCACAAGCTGGCCGACCCACCCCCAGCCCCTCCCTTCCAGGGAGGGGGGCGCGTAGCGGTTTGGGCTGTGGGCGGCCATGATAGCTGCCTAGAACTTCGGGCCCGACACGGCCTTCCGCACCTTCTTCGGCGCGTCTTCCAGCAGCTTGCTCACGATCGGGTTGCGTCCATCCTGCTTGGCATAGGCGCGCGCGGACATGCCGGCGATGATGTCCGCCTGGTCGGGATCGGCGTTCTCGGCAAGCAGCACCCGGATCATCCCCACGTCGCGGCGCTGCACCGCGCGGATCAGCGGTGTCTCACCCGCCGAATTGGCGAGGTTCGGGTTCGCCCCCGCCGCGGTCAGGATCGGGATCATGTTCGTCTGGCCAAGCGTCACCGCGAGCAGCAAGGGCGTATTACCCTTGCCGTCGCGCAGGTTCGCGTCCGCACCCTTTTGCAGCAGGAAGCGCAGATACACCTCGTCGCCGCGCTTGATGACGATGTGGAGCGCCCCCTCTCCGCTGGTCACGTCGCGCGTGTTGATGATGTTGCTGCCGGGTTTGCCGAGCATCTCCAGCACCTCGTTGTTCTTCGCATCGCGCACTGCGGACAGGAACTTGTACCCCTCCGACTGGCCTTGCGCGAACGCGGGCGCCGCGACGCAGGCGAGCGCAGGCGTCAGGAGGGTAGCGGCGAGCATCAGGCGGATACGCATCGAGAGACTTCCTTGGTTCGTCCTGGATATAGGGTGACGCTTGCGCCGCAGTAGCGAACAGATCAAGGCTGGCGGCACCATGAGACTCCGTTTCCTCCTCTGCACGCTCGCACTGCCCGGCTTGGCGCTGTCGGCGTGCAACTCGTCCCAGCCCCCCGCCAAGCCGCCGCTCGAAGGCGCCCGGATCGGCGGCGCCTTCACGCTGACCGACCAGAACGGGAAGACCGTCACCGAACAGGCGTTCGCCGGCAAATACCGGATCATGTATTTCGGCTACACCTTCTGTCCCGATGTGTGTCCGACGGATGTCCAGGCGATCGGCGCCGCGGTGAAAAAGCTCGAAGCGAGCGACCCTGCGCTTGCCGCGAAGATCGTGCCGGTGTTCGTGACCGTCGACCCGGCGCGCGATACCCCTGCGGTACTCAAGCAGTTCGTCTCCGCCTTCCACCCGCGGATGGTCGGCCTCACCGGCACCGACGCGCAGATCGCCAAGATCAAGACAGAGTATGCGGTGTATTCGAGCAAGGGCGACGCGTCGCCGGGTGGCGGCTACCTCGTAAACCACTCGCGCCAGGCCTATCTGATGGACCCGGACGGCAAGCCCCTCGCTTTGCTGCCGCAGGAACAAGGGCCCGACGCAGTGGTGACGGAAATCAAGCGCTGGGCTCGATGAGCGCGCGCTTCTGGGAAGATACGCCGATCGACCAGCTCGATCGCGGCCAGTGGGAAGCCCTGTGCGACGGCTGTGGCAAATGCTGCATCCACAAGCTCGAGGACGAGGATACGGGCGAGCTCGTCGCGACCAACGTCTCGTGCCGCCTGCTCGACCGGCGCAGCGGGCAATGCTCCGACTACCGCCACCGCCACGCTTATGTCCCCGAGTGCGTGCGGCTGACGACCGGCAACGTCCGCGGGATCGACTGGCTGCCCTCGACCTGCGCCTACCGCCTGCGCGCTGCCGGCGAGCAGTTGCCCGAGTGGCATTACCTCGTCTGCGGCGACCGCGAAGCCGTCCACCGCGCCAAGCAATCGGTGCGCGGCTGGACGATCAGCGAGGACGAGGCCGGCGAGCTCGAATATCATGTGATCGACCGCGAGCTCTGACCCGGTGACAGCCCGATGATCGAGGGCCTGGAGATCGTCCGTCACCCGCGCGCACGCCGCGCGCGTCTGTCGATCGATCCCGCGAGTGGCCGGGCAAGGCTCGTCCTTCCCAAGCGTGCAGCGTTGAAGCAGGCGCTGGCGTGGGCGGAAGACAAGGCGGACTGGGTCGCCGAACAGCGCGCGCTACTCCCCCAGCCACGCCCGTTCGTGCCCGGTGCGATCCTCACCGTCGCCGACGAGCCGCTGACGATCGAGTGGACGCCGGGCAGCCGTCGAACCGTGGTGCGTGAAGGCTCGGTCCTGTCGCTGTCAGGCCCCCCCGAAACGATCGCGCGCCGCGTCGAGGCTTGGCTCAAGCGCACCGCACTCGCCGTGCTGGAAACCGAAACCGCCGAATACGCCGCCAAGGCCAAGGTCAGCATAGCGCAGGTCGCGGTCGGCGATGCCAAGGGCCGCTGGGGAAGCTGCGCGTCGAGCGGCATCATCCGCTACAGCTGGCGGCTGATCCTCGCGCCAAGCTGGGTGCGTCGCGCCACGGTCGCGCACGAAGTCGCGCACCGTGTCCACATGAACCACGCGCCGGTCTTCCACGCGCTCGTGGAGCAACTCTACGGCGAAGACCCTACACCCGCGCGCGTCTGGCTACGTACGCACGGTGCGGGCCTTCACTGGTTAGGGCGCTCTTCCTGATCGCTCTGGAAGCGCTGCGTCTGAACCTGATCGCGCGGCACGTCGCGTTGGAGCGGTTGCCGCCCAGCCGGTGACGGCTCACGACGTTCACGCCCGGTGACCCGGTCGATCCAATCCTGGTTCATCTGCTGTGGAGGCGGAGCAGGTGCCACCTCGGGCTGATCCGCATCGGGCCGCGGGATCGTGTCGCCGGTCTGCGCATCGGTCGGGACCGGCGGCTGGCCCTGCTCGATCGGATTGCCATCCGCGTCGACCGCCATCTGGCCGTTGTCGGGCTGCCCGAAATAGCTCTCCTCGTCTGGCTCGAGCTGCCACTCGGGCAACGTGACCTTCGTATCGAACTGCTCGATCGGGCGATTGGCCGTCGCGGGCTTCATGAACGCAGCCCAGGCCTTGGCAGGCGCGGTGCCGCCGTGCAGGCCGGCGATCGGCTTGGCATCATCGCGACCCATCCACACGCCTGTGGTGATTCCGCTGGAGAAGCCCAGGAACCAGCCGTCCTTCGATGCGGTGGTGGTGCCGGTCTTGCCCGCGACCGGTCGACCGATCTGCGCCGCGCGCCCGGTGCCGGTGTTGACCGCGGTCTGCAACAGGTCGGTCATCTCGGCGGCGACATAGGGCGCGACCAATACGTGGCTACGGTCGACTTCGTGCGTGTAGATCGTCTGGCCGTTGGCCGTGACGCGCGTGATCCCGTACGGCGTCACCGCCACACCCTTGTTGGCGACCGACGCAAACGCGCGTGTCATGTCGATCACGCGAACCTCCGACGTGCCCAGCACCATCGACGGATGCACGTTGACCGGCGTGGTGATCCCGAACCGCCGTGCCATGTCGGCGACAGTGTTGAAGCCGACCTCCTGGCCCAGCTTGGCGGCGACGGTGTTCAGCGAATAGGCGAATGCGGTCCGCAACGACACCGCGCCGGAGTTGCGGCGGGAATCGTTGCGTGGGCTCCAGCCGTTGATCGTGACGGGTTCGTCGACGATCGAGTCCTCAGGCTTGTGGCCAGCCTCGAGCGCGGCGAGATACACGAACAGCTTGAACGACGAGCCCGGCTGGCGGACCGCCTGCGTCGCGCGGTTGTAGATCGAGGAGACGTAGTCCTTGCCGCCGACCATCGCGCGCACTTCGCCGCCACGATCGAGCGCGACCAGCGCGCCTTGTGCGCCGGGTGGGGCATTGGCGCGGATCGCGTCGTCCGCCTGGCGCTGCATCGTCAGGTCGAGCGTCGTCCAGACTTCGAGCGGTTCGGTGGTCTCGTCGATCAGCGTATCGAGCTGCGGCAGTGCCCAGTCGGTGAAGTACCGCACGCTGTTCTGCTTCGGCTCGGGCGCCAGTTTCAGCCCCGAGACATCGGCATCGGCAGCCTCGGACGCGGTGATCGCGCCGGTTTCCTGCATCGTCTCCAGCACGACACCGGCGCGGCCCATCGCGGCCTCGGCATCGGCGGTCGGCGAGTAATTCGACGGCGCCTTGACGAGCCCCGCGATGACCGCAGCCTCGGCAAGGCTCAGGTGATCCGCACCGTGGCCGAAGAATTTCCGGCTTGCGGCGTCGATCCCGTAGGCACCGCCACCGTAGTAAACCTTGTTCAGATACAGTTCGAGAATTTGGTCCTTGCTGAACTTCCATTCGAGCGCGAACGCCAGGATGCCCTCGCGGAATTTACGCCCGAACTTCTTCTGGTTGTTGAGGAAGACGGTCCGCGCGAGCTGCTGCGTGATCGTCGACCCCCCTTGCGTCCAGTGACCGCGATCGAACCGCACCTTCACGGAGCGCGCGATGCCGACCGGATCGATGCCGAGATGCGAGCGGAAGCGGCGATCCTCGACCGAGACGGTCGCGTCGCGCATCACCTTGGGGATCTGGCCGTAAGGCAGCCACTCGCCGAAGCTCGGCCCCATCGACACGATCACGGTGCCGTCGGCGGCATGGACGCGGATCATCTGGCCGTTGGGCGACGACTTCAGGCTGTCGAAACTGGGCAGCTGCGACATCGCGATATACACCGCGATCGCCAGCGCACCGAGCGCGAGGACGCCGATCCCGACCATGACCTGGAGAAAGACGACCAGCCGCCGCCGCCAGCGTGACGCCGGGGGAGTTGGGGACCGACGGGACGGGGGAGCAGAACGCGTACGAGCCATGTGGCCGCAGAATTACGCGCGATGGTCCCGCCCTACAAGCGACATCAGGCCGCGACGTTCGCTTTGCGCGGTCGGAATTCGAGCGAGAGCGAGTTCATGCAATAACGCTGCCCGGTCGGCGGCGGACCGTCCGGGAAGACGTGCCCCATATGGCTGTCGCAGCGCGCGCACCGCGTCTCGATGCGGGTCATGCCGTGGCTGCGATCGGCGTGATCGGTGACCGCGTCGGGGCCGATCGGCTGGGTGAAGCTGGGCCAGCCCGACCCGGAATCATACTTGTCCGCGCTGTCGAACAGTTCGTTGCTGCACGCTGCACACCGGTAGATCCCATCGGCCTTGTTGTCGGTCAGAACGCCGGCGAAGGCGCGCTCGGTGCCGCCCTCGCGCAGCACATGATATTGTTCGGCGGTTAGCCGCTTGCGCCATTCGGCCTCGGAAAGATTGAGCTGGTCCATGGACATGCATCTCGTGCTGGCGGGGCGGCCTTCAAGATTGCCCCAATCTGGTTACGTTGGCGATGACCTGGATCAGTGTGGGGCGCAGGAAAGGGAGCAGCCACGCGGCGCGTTCGCTCTCGGCGATGTGGCGGACGATGCCGGCGATGCCGATCGGGCGAGCGAGGCGGCGGGCGAAGTCCTCCTGCCATGACGCTGCGGCGGCGGGGCCACCTTTGTCATAGGCGCGGGCGGCCGCGACTCCGCTGGCGAGCGCGATGCCCATGCCTTCGCCGGCGAGCGAGGGGATCACGCCGGCCTGGTCGCCGAGCCGGAAGAGCGCGTCGGTACCGGTGCGTTGGCGCCAGCCGTAAGGGACGTTGGCGATCGCATCGATCTGTGCGCTGGGGTCGATCAGCGCGACCCATTCGCCGAGTGCGGGCATCTCTCGGCCGAGGGCTTCGAACAATTGCGCAGGGGAACCTGCCCCCTGAAGCCGCGAACGATGGACCGCCATGCAGAGGTTCGCGGTGCCGTCCTCCTGCATCGCGAGACCGGCATAGCCGCGGTCGAACAGGTGAAGCTCGATGCCGCCCGCGAGCGCTTTGCTAAGCGCAGCCGAAGGCGTGATCCGAACGCGGATCCCCAGCGTTGGGTCGAGGCCGCGTGCCTCCTCGGCGCGCGCCATCCCGCGAACGTCGTGCTTGCCGCTGGCCAGAAACAGCGCATCGGCCGCGATTGTCGCGCCGTCCGCAAGTCGTGCGCTCGTCGCGTCGATCTCGCGCACGGTGACACCGCGCTCGACCGGCGTACCCAGCCGTTCGGCCTCTGCCAGCAGCACGGTATCGAGCCGGTGGCGCGTCACCGAGACCGCGGGATGGGGCAGGGCGGCTTCGGCGCGGCGATTGCCCGCAAAAATGCGCGCGCGCGTCACCCGCTCGAGGTTCAACGTGTCCGGGTCGATCCCGAGCCCGGCCAGCGTCTCCAGCGTCCGCCAGCTCAAGAACCCGCCGCAGATCGCATCGCCGGTCTCACGCGATCGCTCGACGAGCAGATGCGGCAAGCCGGTACGCGCCAGCCCGATAGCCGTCGCGGCCCCGGCCAGCCCGCCGCCGACGATCAGCGCAGGCGTTCGACGCATAACCGAAACGGAAAGACGCGGCGGACCTTCGCCTCGGTGATGCCCGCCTCGGCGAGCAGCGGCGGCCATTCGTCGGGACAATAGCTGCGCGCGATCGACAGCGTCCCGTCGTGCCGAACGATCGGGTGCCAGCGAGCTATCGTCGCAAGCACGGGAAAACCCCAATGCGCGAAGCCGTGGCGGTGGAGGTCGTTGACGAACCACCCCGCGCTCGCATGTCCTTCCATGAACCGCAGGAATGCGATCAGCTGGTCGTGGCTCATATGATGCGCGACTAGGCTGCTGACGATCACGTCCCACGGCTCATGCGCAAGGTCAGCATAGTCGCCGGTCACATAGCGGATCGCCCCGCCATGCGCCCGTGCCGCTTGCTCACTTCGCGGGTTGAGGTCGACCCCGACCAGTTCCGCCTTGATACCCTTCGCCTTCGCCCAACGCGCGATCCGCCGCAGCATGTCGCCATCGCCGAACCCCACGTCGAGCAGCCGAAAACTCTTCCGCCCCGCGGTCGCACGCGCAAGGAAGTCGAGCGTCGGCCGGCGCGCCATCGTCACCGTGTTGACCGTGGCGAGATCGCCGACAACGTCGGCATAGGTCGCCGCATCGAGGTCGTCGGCGTCCATCAGCTCTTCGGCCTGGCTGCGGACCGCGAGGCTCATGCCGCGCTCCGGAATCCGAAGCCCTCCGCCGCGAGACCAGGACCGAACGCGAGTGCCACGCCGTGCTCGACGGGCGGCCCGGCGAGCAATCGCTCGAACACGAACATCAACGTCGCCGACGACATGTTGCCGTTGTCCGCAAGCACCTGCCGCGATGCCGCCAGTGCCTCGGGCTTCAGGTGCATCGCATGCTCGACCGCATCCAGGATCGACCGCCCACCGGCATGGACCGCCCAACCGTCGATCGATTCGGGTGGCTGTCCAGCGCTCACGATCGCACGAAACGCCTCGTCGGACAGCGCGGCGGCGATACGCCCGGGCACCTCCCCCGACAAATGCATCGCAAAGCCGGCATCGGTCACGTCCCATCGGATCAGCTGCTCGCTATCCGGCAGCGACGCGGCGAACGGTGCTTCGAGCGCGAACCCGGTCGCATCCGCCGTCACCAGCGCCGCCGCGGCGCCATCGCCGAACTGCAGCATCGCCAGCAGTGCCTCGATGTCGTTGGCCGGTTGCAGGTGCAGCGTGGAAAGTTCGACCGTCACCACCAGCACGCGCGCGCGGGGCTCGGAGCGAACGATATGCCGCGCACTCCGCAACGCGACGACCGCCGCGTAACACCCCATGAAACCGATCAGCAGCCGCTCGACGCTCGATGAAAGGCCCAGACGACGCGCGATGATCTGGTCGATCCCCGGCGCGACGAACCCGGTACAGCTCGCCACGACGAGGTGTGTGATGCCCTCGACCGCAACCTTCGCGCGCAACGCCTCGATCGCGCGGATCGCGAGTTCGGGCGCGTGCTCCGCGTACAGCGTCATTCGTGCGGCCGTCCCCGGATGCGGCTCGGCGGCGTAGAAGCCGGCATCGTCGACCGGTGAGCCACCGTCCGCGGTCGGCGGCAATACCGACCAGCGGTGGCCGATGCCCGATCGCGACGCCATTCGGTCGAACACGCGCTCGGCACGGGCATCGACCCGCGATCGCGCCCAGGCGATGAACGCCGCGTGGATATCGTGACCGGGAACGGCGGACCCTACGGCATTGATATAAGCGGACACGATACCCTTTCCTGCGATCGACGCCCAACGCATGGCACGTTCGATCGGACTATGGGACGCACGCGATATCTGTTCGTCGCAAATCGGTTTCGCGTCTGAAGCGATATGTTGGCCGTGAAGCATCCTCAACGCCAACTTGCGCGTTGTTCTGAACATAGCGGTTCGTGGTTCTCATCCAAACCCAAAACGGACTGCTAGGTAACTTATAAGACCCATAACGATTTGATTAATATAAAATAAGTTTGAATATCATACCTAGATATAGTTCTATTTGTTGACGTGCGTTTTCGCATTTAACAAATCGGCAGGACGGCGCTGAAGTTTTGGCGTTTAGTTCGAGGGGCGGGGTGTCTCAGCCTTTATCTGGGGTGGTCGAGGATTGACGTGCGATAGCAGCGACAGGTTGCGTGCATGGCGGTTCCGATCGAGGGTCGATGGTAACGGGTCGATGGCAATGGGGAGCCTTTGGTGAAAAACGAAACCGTCGTGGAATTGATCAAGGATCTGACTGCAAAATTGTCGGCCGTTGCCGAAGAATTCAACGGACGCGTCGCCAAGGCCGCGGAACCGGTGCCGGCGGGGAACGAACCGAACGATGCTGCGCTCGTCGAACATGCGAATGCGGTGCTCGAGCAACGGCGATTGCGGCGGAAGTTCCTGCCTGGCGAACTGTTCCACGAACCGGCTTGGGACATGCTCCTGGCGCTTTTCGCATCGCGCGACGACCGTATGCCGATGAACATCAAGGCGCTGGTCAGCATGTCCGACGCGCCCGTCACCACGTCGCAACGCTGGATCGAGCATCTCCACAAATTGAAGCTGATCGACCGCGTTACCGACCCGACCGACCGGCGGCGCGTCGAGATATCGCTGAGCTATACCGGCGACCAGCAGATGAAGGCCTATCTGCGCGCGCTTCTTCGCGGCTAACTCGATCACTACGCCTGTCACGGCCGGCCATGACGCGTCTTCTCGAGGGACGTCGTCTGGCCGGCCCTTTTGCGTCTGGACGGTATCTGCATAAATAAAGCCACTACGGTTCTGGATTTCTCAACAATAGAACGGTAATGACGAAAGATACCGTTTTGCTATGTGATGTAACGACCGTTCATCTGAAAACGGATGTTGTCACATTAACTATCATAGTTTGGCTTTATGATCCCATTATGATTTCGTAGTATTTGATTAAGTGGCTTCGGACAATTTGTTCCCGATCGAAGGGAAGAAAATTGATTCGTCTGATGTCACAGCATGGAGGAAAGAGCGGGCGGTTTCGACGCGCTGCGGCACCTTGCCTGCTGTCCTGCATACTGAGCGCGGGATTGCCGCAGCCGTTGCTTGCCCAGACGCCAGCGACAGTGACGCCGATCGGCACGCCAGCGGGTACGCCGATCGTCAATACCGCCGGCCTGCGGTACGATGCCGATGGTACGGCGCAGTCGACCAGTTCGAACACCGTGACGATCATCGTCGCCGAGCGGCTCGACGTGGCGCTGGTCCGCGACGGCCGGGGCGCGGTCGTCGTCACCGCGCAGCCGGTCGCCATTCCCTTCACGCTGACCAATCTCGACAATGGTGCCGAGTCGTTCGTGCTAGCCGCCTCCGTATCGCCCGGCGCAGCCGTGTTGCGTACGCTGGTGATCGATACCGACGGCGATGGCCTCTACGATCCTGCCAAGGACGTCGCGCCGGTCGATGGCAAGACGCCGCTCCTGACACCTGGCCAGTCGATCAAGCTGCTCGCGATCCTGGTTGCCACGCCGGAGGGCGGCGCCACGAACGCCGTGCTGACCGTCACCGCGCGCTCGACGACGGGATCCGGCGCGACGGGCAACGTCTATCCCAGCGCGGGTGATGGCGGTGGCGATGCGGTGGTCGGACCGACCGGCGCGCTCGCCACCGTCTCGGTCCCGCTCGGTACCGCGCTCGCGGGCCCGGTGCTGCTCAAGAGCCAGTCGGTGCGCGCCGCCGACGGATCGCAGACCGCGGTGCGCGACGCGGTCATCACCTACACGCTGGAGGCGCGCTTCACCGATGCCGTCACCGGCGCGCGGATCGCCGACCCGATCCCCGTCGGCACGGTCTTCGTCCTCGGCAGCCTGTCTCTCGACGGTGCGCCGCTCAGCGATGGCGCCGACGACGACGCCGGGCGCTTCGACCCGAGCGCCGCGCAGGGTGCCGGCGTCACCGTCGCGCTCGGCCGGGTCGCCGCCGGGTCCAGCCATACCGTCCAGTTCAAAGCCAAGATTCAATGAGGAGCCAAGCCATGATTACGCGTCCAATGACTGCCGCCGTTCTGGTCGCCACGGCCGCCGCAGCCTCCGCGGCTGCCGGTCCGTTGCAGGTCAGCAGCAGCATCCTTGTCGAGGCCCGCAGCGCCGCGGCCGACGGCACCACCCGGGTTACACTCGTGAAGCCGACCAAGGTGACGCCGGGCGACAAGGTGATCTTCGTCCTCGCCTATCGCAACAGCGGCGCGCAGCCGCTGGCGAACGTGGTGCTCGACAACCCGTTGCCGCGACAGATCGCCTATCGATCGGCCAATCCCGGTTCGCCCGCGCCCGACGTCTCGGTCGACGGCAAGACTTACGGTTCGCTCGCCACCCTCCGCGTCCGGAGCCCCGACGGCAGCACGCGCGCGGCGAGCCCCAACGATGTCACCAGCGTCCGGTGGCGCCTCGCGAGCCCGTTAGCGGCGGGTTCGCAGGGCCAGTTCGCGTTCCAGGCTGTCCTCAAATGATCCGGCCGATCTCTCTCTCCACACCCGACCAAAACCATCACAGAAGGAAGACCTAAACGATGTACGCAAAAGGGGTAATACGCACGCTGCTGGCCGGTACGGCCGCCATCGTGTCGGCCGGTACCGCCATGGCACAGACCGGACCGGGACCAGCAGGTACCGCCGCCGGGACGACCGTCACCAACACCGCGCAGGCGAGCTATCTGGTCAACGGCGTTCAGCAATCGGCGACATCGAACGCCGCGACGTTCGTGGTCGATCGCAAGGTCAACCTGACCGTCGCCACCAACCAGCCCGCCAACACGCAGGTCTCGGTCGGCCAAGCGGGCGCCGTCCTGACGTTCAAGGTGACGAACAACACCAACGGCATACAGGATTTCCTGCTGTCGACCAGCCAGACGCCGATCCAGGGGCTTTTCACCGGCGACAATTTCGACGTGACCAACATCAAGGT
Organism: Sphingomonas sp. PP-CE-1A-559; assembly: GCF_004340965.1. Taxonomy (GTDB): domain Bacteria; phylum Pseudomonadota; class Alphaproteobacteria; order Sphingomonadales; family Sphingomonadaceae; genus Sphingomonas. Next base: position 279,102 of record NZ_SLYA01000003.1, read on the forward strand.
GTTCGTCGATTCAAACGGCAACGGCACCTATGACGTGGGCGCAGATACCGCCACGTACATCAACGAACTCGGTGCCGATCAATCGGCGATCGTGTTCATCGTCGCGGATGTGCCCAACGTCCAGGCGGTCTCGCTCGCGGGTGTCACGCTGATCGCGCAGGTCGCGGCGGGCGGCGATGCGGCGGCGCAGGGCGCGGCCCTGGTGCCCAGCCTTCTCGCCAACGACGACAACGCGGTCGACGTGGTTTTCGCGGACAATGATTCGGATGGTCTCGGTCCCGATATCGCCAGCAACGGCTATGGCCGTGCGGCACTCGGCTATGAAATCACGACGCGCAACGTCAACCTGACGGTGACGAAGTCGTCGGTGGTGATTTCCGATCCGGTCTCCGGCCTGTTGCTGCCGAAGGCGATTCCGGGCGCGGTCGTGCAATATTGCCTGGTCGTCAACAACGCGACGCTGCTGGTGCCTGCGAGCAACATCAGCCTCACCGATATCATTCCGGCCAACACGACCTATCAGCCGGGATCGATCACGATCGGTGGGCTGGGCGTCGGCGGGGCATGCGTGCTGAACGGCTTCCCTGCGAACGACGACGGATCGGCGATCCCGCTGACTCCTTTCACCGGCTCGTACAATGCCGGCACGAAGAAGGTGACCGCGACGATTCCGACCCTGCTCGGCGGGACGTCGGTAGCGGCAAGCTTCCGCGTGACGATCAACTAAGTCCCACCACCCAGACTCCGCTCCTCACGAACAAGGAACGACCGATCCCGGCGCGTGAAGACGCGCGTCGGGAGAGGACCCTTCATGTCCAGCTTTCGTCGCCTTTCGCGCCTTTGCGCCCTGTTCCTGACGCTCCTGCTCGGGCTGATCGTCGGCACCCTGCCGGCGACCGCGCAGACGGGTGTCCAGACCGGCGCTCAGATCGGTCGTATCCAGAATACCGCGACGCTGTCGTTCGACGACGCGGCCAGCGATTCCGGCGTACGCACATTGCCGTCCAATACGGTTTTGCTCGACGTGAATCGGGCCAAGCGCCCGACCACGCTCACATTCCACCTGCCGCCGCCCAATTACGACCTGACGGGCGCGACGTGCCAGACGACCCCCAGCTTCCAGTTCACACCCGCGCCGATCGATGCCGCGACCTTCGCCAAATCGCCCTGGGTCGCGGCGATCGACATCTATGCCGACATGATCCTGGTGCTTGACAACCAGGCCGGCAACCACGACCCGGACGTGCGCGAGACCGCAGTCATCGCGGTCGATGTCGGTAAGATCCACACGACGCTGACGCTCATCGAGACCGCGGCCGACAGCGGCATCTTCGCGGGCGGCATCCCCGCGAGCGCGACGGGCAAGCATCCCGAACTCGCCGCCTGCGATATCCGCAACATGCGCGGCGCGACGATCAAGCTGAGCTTCGCCGAGGATGGTTACAGCCTCGCCTCGATGGCGTCGCTGCTGATCGATCCGGCCGGCTACACCTTCGATTCGCGGACCGGCGCTCTGGTCGACGGCACGACCGTGTCGCTGGTCGACGATGCCGGCCAGCCTGCCACCGTGTTCGGCGACGACGGCGTCAGCCGCTATCCCTCCACCGTCGTCACGGGTGAGGCAGTCACCGACGCCAGCGGCCGTGTGTACCCGGGCGAGACCGGCCGGTACCGATTCCCGCTCACCGCACCGGGCCGCTATTACCTGAAGGTGACGCCGCCCGGCACCTACACCGCGCCATCGACCGTCGATCGCGCGACGCTCGCTGCGTTGAAGGATCCGCAGGGCACGCCGTTCATCCTCAACGACACCAGCTTCGGTGGATCGCTGACGCTGTCGACGCCCGAGCCCTTTTCGGCCGACATCCCGCTCGACAGTCCCGGTGCAGGAACGTTGCTGCTGACCAAGGTGGCATCGGTGCGTGAAGCGGCGCCGGGCGATTTCGTCCAGTATTTGCTGCGCATCACCAACCGCGATTCGGTCCCGGCGCGCGGGCTCCACGTCGCCGATACCTTGCCCAAGGGACTACGCTACGAACGCAATTCCGCGCGCGGCGGTGACGAGCCGACCGTGTCGACCGACGGCCGCAGCCTCGACTTCGTCATACCCGTGCTCGCCGCGGGTGCCTCGGCCGAACTGAAATACGTCGTCAGCATCGCCCCCGGCGCACCCACCGGCGAAGCGCTCAACCGCGCGCGTGTCGTCGGGCAGGGCACCGTCACCAGCAACGAGGCCGCGGCATCGGTCCGCCTGCGCCCGCTGCTGTTCACCGATGCGATGACGATCATCGGCCGCGTGACCGAGGGGAATTGCGGCGATCCGGTCGACAAGCGCAAGGGCGTGCCGGGAATCCGCCTGCTGATGGAGGACGGCACGTTCGTCTCCACCGATCGCGACGGGCTGTACCATTTCGAGGGTGTCCGCGCCGGGCGCCATGTCGTTCAGATCGACACGTCCAGCATCCCCGCGACGCACGCACCGGTCGCCTGCGATATCGACACGCGCCAGGCGAACAGCCCGATCTCGCGCTTCGTCGAGGGCGACGGCGGCCTGCTCAAGCGCGTCGACTTCCAGCTCAAGCCGACCGGCAAGGCTGCATCGGCGGACGCGGGCCTCCCCGTCACGGTCGCCGATGCCGCCGTCGCCGCGGGCAGCCGTGACTGGCTGGCGGGCGATCAGGCGGCCGGCATCGACTGGCTGTTCCCACAGGCCGACCACAACCCGCGCGCGCCGATCGTCCGCGCGGTCGTCAAGCACGCGCCCGGCCAGCGGGTTGCGCTGACCATCAACGGCAAGCAGGTCGAGCCGCTCGCGTTCGACGGCACCGATCAGCGCGACGGCACCGACATCGCCGTTTCGCGCTGGACGGGTATCCCGTTGATCGACGGCGACAATCGCCTCCAGGCACGCGTGCTCGCCGCCGATGGCAGCGTCGTGAAGACGCTCGACCGGGTGGTGCATTACTCCGGGCCCGGCGTTCGCGCGGTGTTCGACGCCGCCAGCAGCCGCCTCGTCGCCGACGGTCTGACCCGCCCGCTGATCGCGGTGCGCGTGACCGACAAGACCGGCCGTCCGGTGCGCGCAGGCACGCTGATCCCCTTCACCGTCGACCAGCCCTATACCGCGGCGGTCGAGGCCGAACTCGAACAGGGCCGCCAGCTTGCCGGTCGCGAGCGGTCGTCCACTACCGCGCAGGTGGTCGGCGACGACGGCCTCGCCTTCATCGCGCTCCAACCGACGACGCAGGCCGGTGCGGTCCATGCGATCGTCTCGCTGGCCGAAGAGAAGATCGTCCACACCAGCGAAGTCCGCGCCTGGCTCGCCGCGTCCGCTAAGGACTGGGTCGTGGTCGGGTTCGGCGCGGGCTCGCTCGGCTACGACATGCTCAGCAAGCGCCAGTCGGGCCTGCCGCGGTCGCAGCGGAACAGCGTGGTCACCGACGGCCAGCTCGCTTTCTATGCCAAGGGCCGCGTCAAGGGCTCGTGGCTGGCGACGATCGCCTATGACAGCGACCGCAAATACGATCCCGACCGCGGTCTGCTCGGCACGATCGACCCCGACCGCTATTACACCGTCTACGGCGACGGCTCGCGCCAGGGCTATGACGCGGCAACCCGCCGGAAGCTGTACCTGCGGCTCGAGCGTCGTGAGTTCTACGCGCTGTTCGGCGATTTCGAGACCGGGTTCACCGATACGCAGCTGACGCGCTACAATCGCACGCTCAACGGCATCAAGACCGCGTATGAGGGCAAGCGGATCCGCGCGACTGGATTCGCCGCGCATACCGACACGCTGTATTCGCGCGACGAAATCCAGGGCAACGGGCTGAGCGGTCCGTATCGGCTGCAGGGGCGCAACATCGTCCCGAACAGTGACAAACTGCGGCTGGAGACGCGCGATCGCTTCCGCTCCGAACTGATCGTCGCCAGCACCGAACTCACCCGCCACATCGACTACGATATCGACACGTCGATGGGCACGGTCCGCTTCCGCCAGCCGATCCTGAGCCGGGATTCGAACCTGAATCCAATCTTCATCGTGGCCGATTACGAGGTCGAGGGCGGCAGATCGGCGAAGCTCGCGGCCGCCGCGCGCGTCGCGACCAAGCTTGCGAACGGCCGCGTCGAAGTCGGCGCTGCGGTTATCCGCGACGAGACCGTCGGCAAGGCCACCGTGCTCGGCGCAGACATCAAGGCGCACGTCACCGCCAATACCGAACTGCGCGGCGAGATCGCCAAGGGCGGTCGCGGCGGGCTGGGGCGTGGGCTTGCGTACCTTGCCGAGGTCGATCACCACGGCACCAAGCTCGACCTGCTCGCCTATGCCCGCCAGCAGGATACCGCGTTCGGCGTCGGCCAGCAGAACCTGGTCGAGGCGGGGACGCGCAAATTCGGGCTCGACGGCCGACTGCGGCTGACCGATCGGCTGAGCGTGACCGGGGTCGCCTGGTACCAGCAGCAGTTGACCAACCCGGGCACGCGCGCCGCCGGCGAGGCCCGCCTCGAATATCGCCGCGACACCGGCACGATCTTCGTCGGCGGCCAGTTCGCGTCGGATCGCGGCATGGACGGCAAGAACCGCGACAGCCGCCTGCTGACGGTCGGCGGCACGCAAGCGCTGTTCGGCAATGCGGTGACGCTCACCGGCCAGACGCAGTTCGCGCCCGGTGGCGACAGCGACAGTGTCGACTTCCCGATCCGCCACCAGATCCAGCTCGCCTACCGGATCAAGCCCGGCATCCGCCTGATCGGCGGATACGAGATCGCGAACGGCGACGGCTATGTCGCGCATACCAAGCAGTTCGGCGTCGACGTCGCCCCCTGGACCGGTGCCAAGCTGATGAGCACGCTCAACCAGCAGGCGATCGGCGAGAACGGCGCGCGCACCTATGCGCAATACGGGCTCAGCCAGTCGGTGCCGCTTGGCAAGAACTGGACCGTCGACGGCACGCTCGACGCGAGCAACACGCTGAAGGGGCAAATTCCGGACGGCGCGGTGGTCAATGCGTTCCAGCCGGTCACCTCGGGTGGCTATGTCGGGCAGGACCAGACCAACGGCGATTATGCCGCGGTGACGCTGGGGGCGACCTATCGCCAGGCCCGCTGGTCGGTGAATGGCCGCCTGGAATACCGCAATGCCGACAGCGGCGATCGATGGGGGATCACCACCAACTTCCTCCGCACGCTGGGGCAGGGCAAGACGCTCGCATCGAGCATCAAGGCGTACACGATCAAGGACAAGACCGGCGCGGTCGCGACCTATGCCACCGCCGACATCGCGCTCGCGCTGCGTCCGCTCGACAGCCGCTGGTCGGTGCTCGAACGGCTCGAGTTGCGGCACGAGAGCGCGGATGCCGGGTTCTCGGACTCCAATTCGCTCGGCGTCCCAGCCTACGGAGGCGGCGACCAGGTGACGTCGCGGATCATCAACAACCTCGCGGTCAACTATCGCACCGGCCCCGAAGGGCTCGGCCACGGCACTGAGGCGACGCTGTACTACGGTGCGAAATACGTCGCCGGGCGATTCGCCGACGATACCTATGACGGGTATATCGACGTAACCGGGTTCGAGTTGCGCCAGGATGTCGGCACGCGGTTCGACATCGGCGTCAGCGGTTCGGTCCAGCATGCGTGGGAGCGCGGCGCGTGGTCGTGGAGCGGCGGGCCGTCGGTCGGCGTGTCGCCCGCGCAGAACACGTGGATCAGCACCGGCTACAATTTGTCCGGCTACCGCGACCGCGATTTCGAGGACGACCGCTACACGCGGCAGGGGCCGTACGTCACGATGCGGCTGAAGTTCGACCAAGCCTCGATCAGTGGCGCCACGCGCGCGCTGTTCGGTGGTCGACGTTAATTACAGGGAGAAAGACCTATGCCGATGCCGAGCCAGCCGACACCCATGCCGCTGCCGCGCGACTTCACGGACCACGGTCCGTGCGTCGAGGACCTCGCACGGGCGTTTGCAGCGCAGGATGCGGCGACGAGTGAGGCGCTGATAGAGACGCTGGCGACTCAGGCGATCCGCCAATGGCGGCTCGACGACGCGACGTTCTGGCAACGCGTTAAGTTCCAGGCGCGGATGATCCGGGCGAGGCAGGGGTCAGGGAGTTCGGGGAAGCACTGAGCGACAAACACACGATCTCGCTGCTTCCCCCTCCCTTCCAGGGAGGGGCGCGCGTCGGCTTATCGGTCGGGAATCCGAACCCCAGCCACCGCTATTTCTCGTCGGTGGTCAGCTTCACCTTGTTGGGCAGCTTCTTCCCCTTGGTCCGGCGCGAAGGCAGCTGGACCGGGTTCTTCTTCTTCCACTGCGCAAACGTCATCGGCCCCTCGGGCGTGTCGATGATCGTGTCGTCGATCGAACTCATGCAATGCCTCCGCCAAGCCCAACGCACGGCCGCGAAAGGGGGACCCTCGAAGGGGGTGTTTACTCTAATCTGAAAAATGGTGCGGCCAAGAAGACTCGAACTTCCACGGGCTTTCGCCCACAACGACCTCAACGTTGCGCGTCTACCAGTTCCGCCATGGCCGCCCATGAAACATCACCGGGCGGACCCGGCATCTGGTAGGCGAGCGCCACTAGCAAGGGTTTGAACGCTACGCAACGCCCTTTGCGAAAAAGCGTTCGTCCAGTACCGCAAACAATGCCCGCGCCCTTTCTCTCGAACGATACGCAGGCTGAAACACGGCGCATCCTCGCACTGGCTTGGCCGGTGATGCTGACGAGCCTCAACTGGACGATCCTCCACGTCACCGACGTGATCGTCGTCGGGCTGGTCAGCGCGCATGAGGTTGCGGCGCTGGGTGCCAGCCGGTCGCTGACGTTTATCGCGATCGTCACCGGTCTCGCATGGCTGTCGGGCGTGCTCGTTCATACCGCGCGCGCCGACGGGGCAGGGGATCTGCCGCGGACCGGGCAGGTACTTCGCGAAGGACTGGTGCTGGGGCTGCTGCTCGGGCTGGTGGTCGGCGGCGTGATGTTCGTGTTCGCGGACGGCATGCTCGCGGGACTCGGCGTCGCGCCTGCGCTGGTCGAGCCGGCCGGCCGGGTCGTGCGGGTGATGGCGTTCACCTATCCGCCGCAGCTGATGATCGTCGCCGCGAGCTTCTTCCTGGAGGGGGTCAGCCGGCCACGCCGTGTCGCGGTGGTGAATCTGTCGATCCTTCCGCTGAACGCCGTACTCGCATGGGCGATGTCGGGCGGTCATCTCGGGCTGCCGGTGATGGGCGCGGTCGGGGCAGCGACGGCCACCGCGATCGCGTCGGGATTGGGGGCGGTGGGGATGATCGCTGTGGCGCTGACCTTGCCGCGCGCAAAGGAGCGCGGCGTTCAGCGAATCGATCTGGCCGCCTGGCGCGGGGTGCCAGCCGGGATCGCGGCGCTGGCAGTGTTCGGGATCGTGCCAGCCGTTGCTTCCGGCCTGGAGCTTGCCGGCTTCTCGATCCTGATCGCACTGTCGACGCAGTTCGGCGACGACGTCGCGCACGCGTTCCAGATCGTGTTCTCGGTCCACAACGTCACGTTCGGGTTGGCGCTTGGGCTTGGCTCCGCGTGTGGCGTCCGTGTCGGCAATGCGGTGGGCGAGGGCGATCCCAAGGCCGGTATCTCGCGCGCGCTGATCGCGACCGGGCTGTCGATGCTCGCGTTGGGGGTGTGCGGGATCGTCCTGATCGTCGCGCGGGGGCCGATCGTTGCGGCGTTTCCGGCCGATGCCGCGACTCATGCGGTCGCGCTGGCGATGCTGCCGGTGTGGGCGCCGTTCATCCTGTTCGACGGCGCGCAGGTGGTACTGGTCTACGCGCTCCGCTCGCTCGGCGATCAGGTCGTGGCGGGGGTGAACAGCATCGTAGCGTATTTCATCGTCACCGGCGGCGCGGGCTGGTGGCTTGTGCGCGCTGGCGTGGGGCCGATGGGGCTGGTCTATGCCTCCGGGCTGGGGATGCTGACCGCCGCGCTGTTGCACGGCGCGCGGTTCTGGATCGTAAGTCGACGTTTGCGGCGCGCCTAGCGCGTCGCCTCGCCGGCAAAGCTCAGTTCGAGGCGCTTCGAGTTCGCCGGCACGTTCAGCGTCGCGGAGTTGAAGTCGATCGCACCGCCCGGCGCCAACGTCCGCTGCTGCGGGGTGATCGTCCAGCTATACACCACCCGCCCCTGCGCATCGCGAAGTTCGGCGCGGATGTCGGGCACGCGCTGGCGCTGGTTCGACGGGTTGGTGACCTGGCCACTGACCGCGAACAGCTCTGAGCCATTATCCAGTTCGCGCCGCTCGATCGGATTGTCGCGCAGCCGCAGCGGAGTCTCGTCGCTGCCGGTTCCGAGACCGAGCTTGGCCGCGACGCCCGGTGCACCGAGATACACGATCGCTCCCGCTGCGATCAGCATCAGCAGCCCGGCCAGCACCGCGACGATCGTCCAGCGCCGCGTCGTGTTGCGACGCAGGCGAACCGGCAGGTTCTCGATCTGCGGCGTTGCCGGCGGAACGAATGTGGGTGCTACCACCGCAGGCTCGGGCGCGACCGGTGCGGCAGGAGCGAACGGCGCGAACCGTTCGACCGGCTCCGCGATCGGCGGCCTTGCCAGCGGGGCCAGCGGTGGCGGTGCGGGCGCCAGCGGGGTAGATTCCGGGAGCTCCAGCGCATCCTCGACGTCCGGTGCGGCGGCCTGGAACCAGCTATGCTTGCAATTGGCGCAGCGCACGGTGCGCCCCTCGGTCCCGATCGCGCTGTCGGGGACCAGATAGCGCGTGCTGCACTCGGGACATTGGAGGATCATGGGTACGCTTCACCAGCGGCCGCCGGAGCGCGACCGTATCTCGTGCCGAATAAGCACGCGGCCCGCATATGTGGCAAGCTTGAAGCGGCGCGCGCTTTCATGCGAAAGCGCCGATACGGGCATTGGCACGGGCAACAAGCGGGCGAGAGCGGGCGCAACCACGTCATGGCGAATATCGTCCAATTCGAGAATGTCGGGCTTCGCTACGGCACGGGTCCGGACGCAGGGCCGGAGACGCTGGCGGACCTCAGCTTCACGCTGCGCAGCGGCGCGTTCTACTTCCTCACCGGCGCGAGTGGGGCGGGGAAGACCTCGTTGCTCAAGCTGTTGTATCTTGCGCAGCGCCCAACCCGCGGCGTGATCCGGCTGTTCGGCGAGGATGCGGTGGTGTTGTCGCGCGATCGCCTGCCCGGATTTCGGCGGCGGATCGGCGTCGTGTTCCAGGATTTCCGGCTCGTCCCGCATCTGTCGACCTGGGACAATATCGCGCTGCCGTTGCGCGTGGCGGGGATGCCCGAGGCGGATATCGAGCAACCGGTGCGCGAGATGCTCGCCTGGGTCGGACTGACCGAGCGTGCGGATGCGCGGCCGGCAACATTGTCGGGCGGCGAGCAGCAGCGCGTCGCAATCGCCCGCGCGGTGATCGCGCGCCCCGAGATCCTGGTCGCGGACGAGCCGACCGGCAACGTCGATCCCGACATGGCCGAGCGACTGCTCCACCTGTTCGAATCGCTCAACAAGCTGGGCACGACCGTCGTGGTCGCGACGCACGACTTCCATCTGCTGGGGCGGATACCGGGCGCGCAGATGATGCGGCTCGATCGTGGGCGATTGCTCGATCCGACGGGTTCGCTCCGCTACCCACCGACGCGGCCCGATTCATGAGGGCGTCGAAGGCGCGATCGTCGGTCGAACGCCGCGTGCTCGACGAAGCGGGCGGCCTGCGCGCGATGACGTGGGTAATGGCGATCATGCTGTTCCTGACGATGCTCGCCGCCGCCTTGGGGCTGGCGACCGCGGGTGCGGCGCGCTTGCTCGACCGGCAACTGGCGGGGCGGCTGACGGTTCAGGTCGTCGATGGCGATCCCGTGCGCCGAGATGCCGTCGCGGCGCGCGTGCTGGCTGCGCTGCGGACGATGCCGGCGGTGGCGACGGCGACGCCGGTCGACCGCGCCGAACTCACGCGACTGCTGCAACCCTGGCTCGGGTCGGATGGTGCGGACCCGCAATTGCCGGTGCCCGCCATGATCGATGTCGACCTCGCCGACCACAACGAGGTGGCCGCCACGCGCGTTGCGACCAGTGTCCGCCGCCTGAGCCCGATCGTCCGCGTCGACCGCCACGAAAGCTGGATGTCGCCGGTCAACGACGTGATGCGCTCGCTGACGTTCCTTGCGCTGGCGCTGGTGCTGCTGATGGCGAGTGCCACGGCTGCGGTCGTCGTGCTGGCCGCGCGCGCGGGGTTGGAGACGCACCGCGAGACGATTGCGGTGATGCACATGCTCGGCTCGACCGATCTCCAGGTCGCGCGCCTGTTCCAGCGGCGGATCGCGCTCGACGCGACCATCGGCGGACTCGGCGGCGGTGTCGCGGCGTTGCTGGTGGTCGCGTTCGTCGGGATCCGGTTGCACGGACTGGGTTCGGAACTGCTCGGCGGAGTGACGCTGGGCGGAGTCGACTGGGTGGCGCTGGCGATACTGCCGATCGCGTTCGTCGTCCTCGCCACGCTCGCCGCCCGCGTGACGATCGTCCGTGCACTGAGGCATATCCTGTGATCGTCCGGCTGTTCGGCATCATGGCGCTCGCCTGGGCGTTCGGCTTCGCGCTGTTCATGCTGCTGCTGCCCAAGCCGCTCGACGGGTTCACGTCCGACGCTATCGTCGTGCCGACGGGGGGGGCAGGGCGGATCGACCGCGGCATCGCGCTGCTCCGCGATCATCAGGCGAAGCGAATGCTCGTGACGGGAGTCGCGCCGGGGGTGCGGCCGATCGATCTCGCGCTGGAGTATCGGACGTCGCCCGCGTTGTTCGCATGCTGCATCGATCTTGGCGCGGACGCGGTCGATACGCGCTCGAACGCCGAGGAAACCGCGCAGTGGGTGCGCGTGCACAAATACCGGTCGGTGCGGCTGGTGACGTCGGACTGGCACGTCGCGCGCGCGCGAATGGAACTGGCTGCGGCGCTCGACAAGAATGTCGTGATCCTCGGCGACGGGGTGCCGGGAACACCGCGCCTTGGGACTTTGGTCAACGAATATAACAAGTTGATCCTTCGCCGGATCGCATTGTGGATTGGATTTGGCGGATGATCTGGCTGCGTAACTGGGCGTTCATGCTCGTTTTCTACACGATCTCGGTGCCGATCGTGGTGACCGTGCCGATCTCGGCGTTGTTCGGATCGCATGCGGTGATCGTGCATTCGACGATCTGGACGCGTTTCCATCGCTGGTGCGCGCGGTGGATTCTCGGTGTGCATATCCGCGTGGAGGGGACACGGCCGACCGAGCCGGCGTTCTACGCGTGCAAGCACCAGGCGATGTTCGAGACGCTCGAGTTGCAGCGTTTGCTCGATGGCCCGGCGATCGTGTTGAAGCGCGAACTGGCGGATATCCCGGCCTGGGGCTGGGCTGCACGGCGCTACGGCGCGATCGTCGTCGACCGCGAGGCGTCGGCCAAGGCGATGCGGAACATGATGCGCGAGGCAACCGCGGCGAAGGCGACCGGACGCTCGATCCTGATCTTTCCGGAGGGGACGCGGGTGTCGCCGGGCGAGCATCCGCCGCTGAAGCCGGGGTTTGCGGGGCTGTATCGCGCGCTGAAGATGCCGACGGTGCCGATCGCCTGCGACAGCGGGCTGGTGTGGCCGAAAAAGGGGCCGAAGCTGCCGGGTGTGATCACTTTCCGGTTCGGCGAAGTGGTGCCGCCTGGCCTGCCGCGTGAGGAAGCGGAGCAGCGGGTCCACGCGGCGATGAACGCGCTGGATTAGGTTGGGGAGGCACCACCCCGGCGAAGGCCGGGGCCAGTTGGGCGATGTCGCTAATGTGCGTTGCGAGCTGTTACTCTGGCCTACCCAACTGGGCCCCGGCCTCCGCCGGGGTGGTTACTCTTACCCATGCGTACGCCCGAAATCCTGCACGTCGTCGTCCTGCCCCTGCTCGACGATGCTCCGGCGGATCGCCCGAGTCCGCGTGAACAGGTCGAACAGCGCATCGCCATCGCCCCAGCGGATCGCACGCTGGAGATGGCTCAGATCCTCCGAGAAGCGCTGCAACATCTCCAACACCGCCTCGCGGTTGTTGAGGAAGATGTCGCGCCACATCGTCGGGTCCGACGCTGCGATTCGTGTGAAATCGCGAAACCCGCCCGCCGAATATTTGATGACCTCCGACTGCGTCACTGCCTCCAGATCGCCCGCGGTGCCGACGATCGTGTAGGCGATCAGATGCGGCAGATGGCTCGTGACGGCGAGGACGCGGTCGTGATGCTCGGGCGCCATCGTCTCGACCTGCGCGCCAAGCCTGCGCCAGAATTCGGACACGCGCTCGACTGCGACCGGGTCGGCGCCTTCGGGGGGCGTGACGATGCACCAGCGGTGGCGGAACAGCGTCGCGAAACCAGCCTCCGGACCGCTCCGCTCGGTGCCTGCGACCGGGTGCGCAGGGATGACGGTCGCGTTCGGTAGCGCTTCAGTAAGCGCGCGGACGATCTCCGCCTTACAGCTGCCGACGTCGCTGACGATCGCATCCGCCGGCAGTTCGGCCGCGAACTCGGCAGCGACCTCGCCCATGATCCCGACCGGCACGCACAGGATCACCAGGTCGGCGTCGATCACCGCTGCCCCCGCCGAGTCCGCGACGTCGTCGCAGAACTGCAGCCGGTCCGCGGCTTCGCGCACGGTCGCATCGGCATCGTAGCCGGTGACGCGGACCGTCGGCATCGTCGCCTGCACCGCGCGCGCCACCGACGAGCCGATCAGTCCCAGCCCGATGATCGTGACGCGCGCGAACGGGAGCATCAGGCGGCTTCGACCAGATTGCGCAGCGCCGCGGTGACGCCGTGCGTTTCCGCCTCGGTGCCGATCGTGATGCGCAGTGCGTTGGGAAGGCCCTGGCCCGGCAGCCAGCGGACGATGTAGCCCGCGTCCATCAGCCCGTGATACGCGGCGTCGGCGGTCAGCTTACCCTCGAACAGCACGAGCACGAAGTTCGCCTTGGACGGTACGGCACGAAGCCCGGCATTGCCCATCTGCCCGATCTGCTCGACGAACCAGCCACGCCACGTGTCGTTATGCGCGCGCGTCGCGTCGACGAAAGCGGTGTCGGCGATCGCGGCGACAGCGGCGGCCTGGCCTGCGGTGGTGACGTTGAACGGTGCGCGAATGCGGTGCATCGCGTCGATGATGGGCGCGCAGGCATAGCCCCAGCCGATCCGCTCGGCCGCCAGCCCGTGGATCTTCGAGAAGGTGCGCGTGACGAGGACGTTCGCCTCGGTCATCGCCAGCGCCAGGCCCGCATCGTCCTCTTCCGGCGACAGATATTCGGCATAGGCCTGGTCGAGCACGAGCAGCACCGACTTCGGCAGCCCCGCATGCAGCCGTGCGATTTCCGCCCGCGGCGTGAACGTGCCGGTCGGGTTGTTCGGGTTGGCGACGAACACGACGCGCGTACGCTCGGTGACGGCGGCGAGGATCGCGTCGACGTCGGTCGCATAGTCGCGGTCGTCTACGATCACCGGCTCGGCACCGACGCGGCGCGTCGCGATCTCGTACACCGCGAAGCCGTAGCGGACGTGGATGATCTCGTCGCCGGGGCCCGCATAGGCGCCCGCGACGAGATGGAGGATCTCGTCGGAGCCGGTGCCGTAGATCACGCGCGCCGGATCGAGGTCGTAATGCGCCGCCAGCGCCTCGCGCAGTTCGACCGCGCCCGCGTCGGGATAGCGTTCCAGCGTGCGGTCGGCGGCATCGAATGCGGCCTTCGCGGCAGGGCTGGTGCCGAGCGGGTTCTCGTTCGACGACAGCTTGATCACCGTGCGGCCATCGTCGGTCGTCGAGCGGCCGGGCGTGTACGGCGCGATCCCCAGGATCCAGGGCTTCGGCGCAGGGGCGGGCGTGATGTTTGTCATGGCCGCGGGACATAGCGGGCGGTGTGCCGCGGTGGCAAATCTTTGTGCGTGGGGGGCGACCTTTACGATCCTCCCCGCCAGGGGGAGGTGGCGCCGAAGGCGACGGAGGGGGAGGGTAACGCAACAGCTGCTTTCATTTCCTCCCCTCCGTCTGGCAAGCGCCAGCCACCTCGCCCTTGCGGGGGAGGATCGAGGAAGCGGCGCTGGCATGACCGTGGCCCCCTATGGTAGCGCGCGGCATGCTCGAAACGCCTGCCATCGACCCCGAGACCGGCCATGACACCGACCAGCGCTTCGGCCTCGCGCGCCGCGTCACGTTGCCGGGGCCGTTGCGCCTAGATGGCGGCGTGCTGCTGTCGCCGGTCGATATCGCCTACGAGACCTACGGCACGCTCAACGCCGATGCGTCGAACGCCATCCTGATCTGCCACGCGCTGACCGGCGACCAGCATGTCGCCTCGCACCACCCGCGTACCGGCAAGCCCGGCTGGTGGACGCGGATGGTCGGCGAGGGGAAACCGATCGACCCTGCGCGCCACTTCATCGTCTGCGCCAACGTGCTCGGCAGCTGCATGGGCACTTCGGGACCCGCGACGATCAACCCGGCAACCGGACGGCCGTGGGCAATGAGTTTCCCGGTCATCACGATCCGCGACATGGTGCGTGCGCAGGCGATGCTGCTCGACCATCTCGGCGTGGGCGTGCTCCACGCGGTGGTCGGCGGATCGATGGGCGGGATGCAGGCGCTGAGCTGGCCCGCGACCTTCCCCGACCGCGTGAAGGCGTGCGTCGTGATCGCCTCGACCGCGCGGCATACCGCGCAGAACATCGCGTTCCACGAGGTCGGGCGGCAGGCGGTGATGGCCGATCCGAACTGGCGGGGGGGTGAGTATCACGATGACGACGCACCGACCGCCGGGCTCGCGGTCGCGCGGATGGCGGCGCACATCACGTATCTGTCCGAGGCGGGGCTGACCGAGAAGTTCGGGCGGCGGCTTCAGGCGCGCGACGCGAAGTCGTTCGGGTTCGACGCGGATTTCCAGGTCGAGAGCTATCTGCGCCACCAGGGGCTCGCCTTCACCGACCGGTTCGATGCGAACTCGTACCTCTACATCACGCGCGCGATGGATTATTTCGATCTGGCCGAAGAGCATGGCGGGCTGCTCGCCAATGCGTTTCGTGCGACCAAATCGCGGTTCTGCCTCGTCAGTTTCGACACCGACTGGCTCTACCCGACGGCCGAGTCGCGCGCGATCGTTCAGGCGCTCAATGCAGCGGGCGCGCCGGTCAGTTTCGTCGAACTTGCGAGCCCGTACGGCCACGACGCGTTCCTGCTGGAGGCGCC
The DNA here is from genome assembly GCF_004340965.1 of Sphingomonas sp. PP-CE-1A-559. Taxonomy (GTDB): domain Bacteria; phylum Pseudomonadota; class Alphaproteobacteria; order Sphingomonadales; family Sphingomonadaceae; genus Sphingomonas. The sequence continues at coordinate 294,343 of NZ_SLYA01000003.1, forward strand.
CGATCTCAACCGGGTGGTCGACGGCTTCCTGAGGGCCGGCCGATGACGATCATCCTGTCCGACGACGCGAGCAAGTTGCAGGTCGACCGAATCCACGGCTGGCTGGCGAGCAGTTACTGGTCGCCAGGGATCGAGCGCGGTCTGGTCGAACGGGCGATCGCCGGCTCGCATTGCCTTGGCGCATACCAAGACGAAGCGCAGGTCGGGTTCGCGCGGATGATCACCGATCACGCGACCTTCGCGTGGCTGGCGGACGTATGGGTCGAGGAATCCGTGCGCGGGCAGGGGCTAGGGCGCCAGATGGTAAGCTGGTTCCTCGACCATCCGTCGTTCGCCGGACTGCGGCGGTTCGGCCTCGTCACCGCCGACGCGCATGGCGTGTATGCGAATCTTGGCTTCCATCCGCTGGTCCGCGCCGATCGCTACATGGAACGCCTCGCTCCGGGCTTAGCCGAGCAACTCCGGACCGCACCATGAACTTACGTACTGACCTTGCCGTAATCGCCGAGAACGTCGCGCAGGGCAGTCGCGTGCTCGACATCGGCTGTGGCGATGGCGCGCTCATGGCCGCACTCCGCGATACCCGCGATGTCGATGCGCGCGGGCTGGAGATCGATGCGCACAACGTGGCCTCGGCGGTCGCACGCGGGCTGTCGGTGATCCAGGGCGATGCGGATATCGACCTTGCCGGCTATCCCGACGGCAGCTTCGACTATGCGATCCTCAGCCAGACGTTGCAGACCGCGCGCGCGCCTGATCTCGTGCTCGATCATCTGCTGAGGATCGGCCGCCGCGCGTTCGTCAGCTTCCCTAATTTCGCGCATTGGCGTGTACGGCTGTCGCTGCTGTGGGGCGGGCGGATGCCGGTGACGCGGCAATTGCCCGAGAGCTGGTACGACACGCCGAACATCCACCACGTCACGATCGACGACTTCCGCGCCTTCGTGAAAGCGCGCGGGATCACCGTCGAGGGCGCCTGGTTCCTGTCGGGTGACAAGCGCACCGGCGCGGGCGGTGCCAACCTGCTTGCCGAGCATGCGGTGTTCCTGCTGCGACGGTAATCGTTTGTAAGAGTTGGACCATATCGGGACGAACCGTTGATCCAAATCACCAAAATTGCGGAACCGATCGGTGGGCGACTGGTTACTCCGCCGATGACCAAGACCGCCCTCATTGTCGAAGACGAGATTTTCGTTGCACTAGATCTCGAGAGAATTCTGATGGATGCTGGTTACGGCGTCGCGGGGATCGCGGCGGACCGAGACAGCGCGATCGCGGCGGCGCCGGGTTGCAACTTCGCGTTCGTAGACATCAACCTGCGCGACGGACCGACCGGGCCGGAGATCGCCAAGCGGATGGCGCAGGATTACGGCGTCAAGGTCGTGTTCGTGACTGCCAACCCTGCGCAGATCGGCGATGCGGAGTGCCTCGGGTACATCCGCAAGCCGTTCAGCGACGCAGCGATTTTGGCCGCGGCGGCGTTGGCCTGCAACGACGATCCTATCGCCCATGACGACGTGATTCGGGTAGCTAACGGCTGAACGCAGCTTTCGGGATCGTCAGGTCGACGATCAGCCCCTCGTTATTCCAAGTCCGACTCACGCTACCACCCAACTGGCGTACGGCGCTCATCTCGATCAACTGTGTGCCGAAGCCCGCTGGCGTCGTCGGCGTCGTGACGGACGGGCCACCCTGCTCACACCAGTTCAGCGCCACCGTCTCGTCGTTGGCCGTGACAGTGATCCGAACCGTGCCGAGTTCGGTCGCCAGCGCCCCGTATTTCGTCGCGTTGGTCGCAAGCTCGTGGAACATCAAAGCAAGCGGCGTGGCCGAACGATCGTCGATGCTGACGTCGTCGCCCGTCACGCTGATACGCACGCCGTCGATCCGCTGATACGGTTCGAACAATTCCTGCAACAGGCCGTGCAGGCTGTTCTGCGCGGCAGCCGGACGCGAGTTGGCGCTGTGCGGGCGGACGAAGTCGTGCGCGCGGCCGAGCGCGTTGATCCGGTGACGCAAATCGGTCGCGATCCCCGCGAACTCGGGCTTCCCCCGCGCGGAAAACGCGATCAGCCCGGCGATCACCGCGAAGATGTTCTTGATGCGGTGGCTCAGCTCCTGGCTGATGATCTCGCGTTCTTCATAGGCGAGCTTCTGTTCGTGGATATCGGTGCAGGTCCCGAACCAGCGCTGAATCGCGCCGCTTTCATCATGCACCGGCAGCGCGCGCCCTAGCACCCAGCGGTACGTCCCGTCGAAATGCCGCAGCCGGTATTCGATGTTGTACGGCTCGCCGGTTTCGAGCGACTGGCGCCAGATCGCCCAGGCGCGATCCTGGTCGTCGGGGTGGAACATGTCGTTCCATCCTTCGCCATCGGTCGTTCCCACGGGCGTGCCGGTGAACTCGTACCAGCGCGCGTTGAAGTAATCATGGAAGCCGTCGGGCAGCGTCGACCACACCATCTGCGGCATCGTGTCGGCGAGCGTGCGAAACTTGAGGTCGCTCGCCTCGAGCGTGCGGCGTGCCTCGGCCTCGGCCATCGCCTGCTCGCGTGCGGTGCGGCGGTCGTCCAGCCGGCCCATCGCCGCCTTCGCCAGCAGCGTAAGCCCGTCGCGCTGGAACCGGGTCAGGCCTTCGCGAGGCTCGTTCGCAAGCACGCAAAGCGCACCCAGCGGCACGCCCTCGCTGGAGACGAGCGGCGCGCCCGCGTAGAAGCGCACATAGGGCTCGCCCGTCACCAGCGGATTGTCGACGAAACGCGGGTCGGCCTGCGCGTCGGGCACTTCCATCACTTCGTGATGGTGCATCGCGTGCGCGCAGAACGACATGCTGCGCGGAGTCTGCTCCAGGTCGAAGCCGGTCCGCGCCAGGAAACGCTGATATTCCTCTTCAACCAGGCTCAGCAACGCGACCGGTGCGCCGCACAGTTCGGCGGCGAACGCCACGATATCGTCGAGCTGGCCCTTCGCGCGCGCACCGGCGACGTCGTAGGCCGAGATCACGCGGGAGCGCTCGGCCTCGTCGAACGAGGCGGTCTTGGGAACGGAATACAGCGTCGTCACAGAGATCAGAACGGCACGTCGTCGTCGAGATCGTCCGAGAAGCCGCCAGTCTGGCCGAAGCTGCCGCCGCGTGCGCCGCCACCGCTACCGCCGCCCGAGGGTGCGCTACCACCGCGACCACCACCGCCGCCGTAACCGCCGCCCGACGAACCACCGCCGAAGTCGTTGCCGCCGCCGCCGCCGGCCCAGTCGTCGCCACCGCCACCGCCACGGCTACCACCGCCGCCGCCTGCACCACCGCCTGCGCCGCCACCGTTCGGGCCGTCGAGCATCGTCAGCACGCTGTTGAAGCCCTGCAACACGATCTCGGTCGAATACTTGTCCTGGCCCTGCGCGTCCTGCCACTTCCGGGTCTGGAGCGCGCCCTCGATATAGACCTTCGAGCCCTTGCGGAGATACTTTTCGGCGACGTTCGCGAGACCTTCGTTGAAGATCGCGACCGAATGCCATTCGGTCTTTTCCTTGCGCTCGCCCGACATCTTGTCCTTCCAGGACTCCGATGTCGCGATGCGCAGATTGACGACCTTGCCGCCGTTCTGGAACGCCTTGCTCTCCGGGTCGCGACCCAGATTGCCGACGATGATGACCTTGTTGACGCTGCCTGCCATGATGCCCCTCAGAGGCCGGCGAACACCGCCAGCCAATATGTGATTCCGGCCATGATGTAGGCGGCGGCGAACAAATAGCCAACCATGAAGGCGGGCCATTTCCAGCCATTGGTCTCGCGACGGGTGACGGCGATCGTCGAAATGCACTGCGGTGCGAACACGAACCACATCAGGAAGGCGAGCGCGGTCGGCAGGCTCCAGCGGCCGCGCAGGTTCTCGATCATCGCCTTACCGCCCTGGTTGCTGTCGGGATCGTCGATCGCATAGACCGTGCCGATCGCCGCGACCGCGACTTCACGCGCGGCCATCGCCGGGATCAGCGCGAGGACGATGTCGCGGTTGAAGCCGATCGGCGCGAAGATCGGCGCGATGCCGTTGGCGATGCGGCCCGCGACCGAATAATCGACCGCCGAAATCTTCGGCGCACCGGCGGGCTGTTCGGGCGGCTTGGGAAAGCTCAGCAACACCCACAGGATGATCGTCGAGGTCAGGATGATGCCGCCGGCGCGCTTCAGGAAGATCTGCGCGCGGCTCCACAGGCCGATGCCGACGTCGCGCCACTGCGGCCACTGGTATTTCGGCATCTCCATCATGAAGCCCGACGACACGCCCTTGGTCACCGTCCGGCGCAGCACCAGCGCGGCGACGAACGCGCCGACGATGCCCATGACGTACAGGCCGAGCATCACCAGCCCCTGCAACCCGACGAACGGCAGCACCTGCGTATTGGGAATAAACGCACCGATGATCAGCGTGTAGACCGGCAGGCGCGCCGAGCACGTCATCAGCGGCGCGATCAGGATGGTGGTCAGCCGGTCCTTCTCGTCGTCGATCGTCCGCGTCGCCATGATGCCCGGAATCGCGCAGGCGAAGCTCGACAGCAAAGGGATGAACGCGCGGCCCGACAGGCCGACGCTCGCCATCACGCGGTCCATCAGGAACGCCGCGCGGACCATGTAGCCGCTCGCCTCGAGCACGAGGATGAAGAGGAACAGGATCAGGATCTGCGGCAGGAACACGATCACCGCGCCGACGCCGGCGATCACGCCGTCGACCAGCAGCGAGCGAAGCAGCGAGTCGGGCAGTTCGGCGGTCAGGAACCCCTGCAACGCGGTGAAGCCCGCATCGATCGCGTCCATGAACGGCTGTGCCCAGCTGAACACCGCCTGGAACATCAGGAACATGATCGCGAGCAGCAGGATCGGGCCGGCAACCGGGTGCAGCGCGACCGCGTCGAGCATGTGCGTCCAGCGGCGGACCTGCGTCTCGGAGACGGTCGCGGACGTCGCGATCTGGCGGGCGCGGCGCTGGAGCGTGACGATGTCGTCCTGAACGCTGCCGTCGGATTTGCGGAGCCGCATCGGCCCGTTGACGACGATGCCGGACAGCGCCGCCTTCAGTTCGTCGAGGCCACGCTTGCGCACCGCGACGGTCGGGATCACCGGCACGCCGAGTTCGCGTTCCAGCACTTTGGGGTCGAGCTTCAGCCCGTCGCGCTCGGCGAGATCGACCATGTTGAGCGCGACGACGACCGGCAGGCCGAGCGCGATCAGCTGAAGCGTGAAGCGGAGGTGGTTGTCGAGATTGGCGGCATCGACGACGACGACCAGCGCGTCAGGCAGGCGTTCGCCGTCCTGCGTACCAGTGACGACGTCGCGCGTGACCCGCTCGTCGGGGGAGGAGGGTTCGAGGCTGTACGCGCCGGGCAGGTCGACCAGTTCGATCGGCCGGCCGTCGTCGAGCATCAGCCGCCCGACTTTCCGCTCCACCGTGACGCCGGGATAATTTCCGACCTTCTGGCGTGCACCCGTCAGCGCATTGAACAGCGCGCTTTTGCCGGCATTGGGATTGCCGACCAGCGCAACCAGCGGTGCTGCATTCATAATGTAGGGCTGATTATTCTGCTGCGGCTGGCATGGGCGAGACCTGGATCGCACCGGCGACCGCGCGGCGCAGCGCGACGGTCATGCGGCCGATCCGGCAGGCGATCGGGCCTTGGCCCAGCGTCGCGCGGTGCAAAACCTCGACATCGACACCCTCGTCGAAACCCAATTCGCGCAGTCGGCGCGCCTCGGGATCGGCAAGTCGCGCCCATTCGATCGCGGCAACGATGCCATGCTGCTTGCGAGGCAGCGTTTCGAGGCTGACGGAACGATCGGTGCGAGTGTCCATGATGCGACTGATTATCAGTAACGCCCGGGAAAGGGAAGCCCTAACCGTCGTGGGTTACGATCGCCTCGACGTCCCGCCATCCGGATGAAAGTCAGAATACAGAGACACTTAGCCGAGTGTTGGTGGCTTCAGGCAGTCGGATAGCGCAGGCGGCCGACGAATCGCGACAGGCTGAAACCGTGTTCGGTGCGCTTGAGGAACCCGGCCTTGGCCTTCTCGAACTGCATGATCCCGTTGATCCGACGACCTAGGAATGCGCGGGTCTCTGCGAGGCCCTCGCTCTCGTCGTCGAGAAACACCGTGATCGTCGACGCGTACACGCCGAGCAGGATCGTGCGCTTGGTGTAGTAATTATAGTCGGTCGCGACGTCGCCGGCCGCGCGCCAGATCGTGTCGACCGTCCGCCAGCCAAGCCGCGTCGCTTTCGCCAGGTTCTGCGGAAGCGCGAGGATCGCTAACGCACGCCGCAGCGATTCGCGATCGATCGACGTCGCGTCGAGCCGCGCCTCGACCAGCGCGGTGATCTTCTCGCGGATCTTCATGAGCGCCAACCGCTCGGGCGGGACCGTGGTCAGCATCACGCCGTCGATATGCGCGAACCACGCGTCGATCATGTCGACCGGGCCGTCCTTGAACGCGAGCGCCGCGATGTCGGTGTCGATCCCCTCCGCCTGCGCGGCCATGTCGCGCGCGGCGTCGCTCCAGCCGTCGAACGCCGCATTGGCGGCGATGCCGGGGGCGAGCTTTGCGCGGATTTCGTCGAGCGTAAGGTCCTGGGTCATACCGTCTCCTGCCGTTCAAAATCAGGCGTATCAAGCGCGTCTTCAAGGGGGACTTCCGGGGGAGGTCCCCGGCGGACGAGCACCAGCGCGACCGCCACCATCACGACGCCGACCAGATCCGCCGCGCCGAGCCGTTCGCCGTACACCAGCCAGCCCACCACGCCGGCGACCACCGGCTGGATCAGCAACGCGATCCCGATCACCAGCGGCGAGAAGCGGCCGAGCGCATAGATCATCAACCCCTGGCCCAGCACCTGGCTGCACAGAGCGAGCCCGATCAGCGGCCCCCAGTGCGTCGGCATCACCCGCTCACCCATCGCCAGCGCGAACACGAGCAGCGGCACGATCCCTGCCAGCGTCGATAAAGTCAGCGCGGAGAGCGGCGCCAACGTCGCCCGCGCCCGCGCCATCAGGATGAAATAGACCGTGTAGAGCAGCCCCGCGAGGATGCAGAGCAGGTCGCCGACGAGGTTCTTCGCATCGAGCTGATACGAGCGACCCAGCAACAGCGCAGCGCCCGTCGCCGCCAGTACCAGCGCCCAGCCTTGAGTCCGTGTCGGCCACGTCTTCGCGATCAGGAAGCCGTAGATCGGAAAGATCAGCGTCGCGGCGTTGCCGAACAGCGTCGCATTGGCGAGCGTCGTGCGCCGGATGCCGAGATGCCACGCGCCGAGATCGGCCGCGAAACACACGCCGCCGACGATCAACCCGATCCACACGCCGCGGCTCAACCGGGTCGGCCGTGCGCCCTGCTGGACCGCCAATGCGATCAGGAACGGCACCGCCAGCGTCAGCCGCCAGAACCCCGCGGCCACCGGTCCGACCTCGGTCGCGCGCACGAACCACGGCCCGAACGCGAGCGCAACGTTCGCCACCACCAGCGCAGCGAAGGCGATAAGTCCCGGCGCGGCAACACTTTGCGCAGTTGGTGCAGAACTGGGCGGCGTCAAACCGTGCGGCGTATCGGGCACGCTAGATAATCTTTGCGGGTCGGGGCGATGCATGCCGCCCTGTAGCCTCCTATCTTCCGCCCGTCAGGCCAATAAGGAGCTTCCATGCCTAGCCTATTCGATCCGATTACCCTTGGTGCCGTCGACGCGCCGAACCGCATCATCATGGCGCCGCTCACCCGCGGGCGTGCCGACAGGGATGCGGTGCCGACCGACATCATGGTCGAGTATTACACGCAGCGTGCGAGCGCCGGCCTGATCATCTCGGAAGCCACCGGCATCAGCCGCGAAGGTCTTGGCTGGCCGTTCGCGCCGGGTCTGTGGACCGATGCGCAGGTCGCCGCCTGGAAGCCCGTCACCGACTCGGTCCATGCCGCCGGCGGCCGGATCGTCGCACAGCTGTGGCACATGGGTCGCCAGGGCCATTCGTCGGTGTACGAGACGCAGCCCGTGTCGTCGTCGGCAACCGCGACCGAAGGCCAGGCCCACACGTTCGAGGGCAAGAAGGACTTCGAGGTCGCACGTCCGCTCGAGACCAACGAGATCCCGCGCCTGCTGAACGACTATGAGTTGGCAACGAAGAACGCGCTGGCGGCCGGCTTTGACGGCGTGCAGATCCACGCGGCCAATGGCTATCTGATCGACCAGTTCCTGCGCGACAACGCCAATTTCCGTACCGACGAATATGGCGGCGGAATCGAGAACCGCGTCCGCCTGCTCCGTGAAGTCGCCGAGCGCGTGATCTCGGTCGCAGGGGCCGACCGCGTCAGCGTCCGCCTGTCGCCCAACGGCGATTCGCAGGGTGTCGACGACAGCAACCCCGAGGCGCTGTTCACCGCCGCTGCCAAGGCGCTGTCCGATCTCGGCATCGCGTTCCTCGAACTGCGCGAGCCCGGTCCCGATGGTACGTTCGGCAAGACCGACGTGCCGAAGCTCAGCCCGGCGATCCGCAAGGTGTTCAACGGCGTGCTGATCGTGAACTCGGACTACACGACCGTCGAGGAGGCACAGGCCGAGCTTGATTCGGGCAATGCCGACGCGATCACCTTCGGTCGCACGTTCATCGCCAACCCGGACCTCCCCGAGCGTCTGCGCACCGGCGCGCCGCTCGCGAAGGACGATGCGAAGACGTGGTACAGCCAGGGTCCCGAGGGCTACATCGACTACCCTGCGCTCGAGACTGCGAACGCGTAAGCGGTGAATGAGGCTGACGCTCGATCCTCCCCCGCCAGGGGGAGGTGGCAGGCGCCAGCCTGACGGAGGGGGAGGCGTGCGCCAACGTCCGTTCCGTGTCCCCCCCCTTCCGTCACCTACGGCGACACCTCCCCCTGGCGGGGGAGGATCACGAAGGGCTGCCTCTGGTCACCCGCGCCGCCATCGCCTAGCAGCGCGCTTCCGCGCTCTGGGTAGCGTACCGGTGACGACAGGATATCTAATGACCGACGGCTGGCCGAGCGGCGGCAGGGGAACGGGGGCGCTCATGCCCGGCACCGCCGACCGGGCCGCAAAGCGCGCGGAGGAGCGTGCCAACGGCCGCGAGCAGCGCGCAAAGGAGCGGCTTGCCGCGTCCGAACAGCGATCCGAATCGCGCGCCGCCCAACGTGATCTCCAGTCCCAGGAACGCGAACACGCCCGCGAAAGCCGGCGGATCGAGGAGGATCAGCGGATCAAGGCGCGGTTAAACGCGCCGCCGACCAACGACGTCGAGGCGCTGAAGATCTCGAAGCGCCGCCGCTCGGGCGCGCTCGCGCGGAGTGGCGAAGAATCGAAGACTGACCGCGACACGCGTAGCTACAAGACCATCGTCGACACCGCGCGTATTCGCACGCTCGCCGATCGCGGCGCGTCGGTGGCAGGGCTCGCCGGCGCGTTCGGCATCACGATCGAAGAGGTCGAGGCGGCCTTGCTGGAAACGGCACCACCGGCGAAGACCGCGCATGACTGAAGGCCCTTCAGCCGGCGTGGCCGTCGTCCGCGAGCCACTGCCTTGCCTCGTCGATATCGAGAAACGTCCGGCAGTTTTCGGCCTTGAGATAGCGCTCGGTCTGGAGCTTCGCCAAATGCGACGCGACTACCGCAGCGATCGGCGCCGACGTCACCTTCAACGCCTTGGGCATCATCGCTTCGAGCGCATCGACGACCTTCAACGGCTGGATGGCGGCCTTTCGCAGGTCGGCGAGCACGACGAACCGGCCGTGATACAGCCGCGCTGCCGATCCCCGAGCTAGCAGTTCCGCTGAGAACGCCGCCGTCGTCGCGACCGACCAGAACCCCTCGGTGACGATGTTGAGTGTCTTGGTCGGGACGTCGAAGCTGATCGTGTACATGACGATCTCCGTAACGTCCGCGGCTTAACGATCCCCTGATGCACCCGTGATCTTTTGCCGCTGGCTATCATTGTCGTTCTTCCGCGAGGGCAGGAGCCAAGGACACGAACGCCATCGTTGGCCCCCCGCCTTAACGGGGAGGGGACATGGGAGAGAAGAAAGCTCTAATCGGTACCCGGCAGGTCGACATGGATCCGGCGGAAGCGCGCCTCGACCAGACTGTACGCGCCGAACAGCGCCAGCCCGATACCGGTCAGCGCGAGCAACCACTTGCCGCCCGGTTGCGATTGCAGCCGTTCCAGTGCCTCGGCCACGCCGCCCGCGTCGCTGGCATGCGCGGTCCATGCAGCTAATCCGAACAGCCCGGCGACGATTAGGAACACGAGCGCCCGCGCCCCGTAGCCGATCCTCCCCATCGTGCAGACATAACCGGGCGCGGGAGCGTCGCCACGCAGATCGTGGATGAAGTCACCGCGCCACGCCTTCTGCGCCTGCTGGAAGGCGGCGACCAGTACGCCGACTGCGACGGCGCCGACCAGAACACGTCCGGCCGGTTGGTCGAGTAGCAACGCGGTCCAGTCGCGCGCACTCTCGTCCCCGGGTGAGACGGCGGCGTCGCGCGATCCCGTCTTCATGGCGAGCTTGGCGGCGGTCCAGGCGAGAATCAGATGCGCGATTCCGCTGACGACGTGGCCGATCCGCTTGAGGTTGCCCTTGACGTCGCTGCCGATCTGCTCGGGGTTCGCCGCGGCCTCGGTCAGTCGCCAGATCGCATAGCCGAGCAGGCCGGCGGCGACGATCGCGAGCAGCACCGGGCCGAACGCCTCGTCCGCCATCGACCCGATCGCGCCCTGGTTGTCGGCGATCTCGCCACCGCGCAACGCCGCGTCGACCGCGAACCAGCCGACGAGAATATACACCACCCCACGCGCGGCGAAGCCGAGTTTGGCGAGCAACGTCGCATTCGCATCCGAAATCATGACAGCCCCTTTGTTACGGAGGCATAACGGCGCGACGCGCGTGACGTTCCTGTGGTGAGGCAGTTGAGGATGGTTGGCTCGACTCCTGAGGATCTTGTTTCCCCGCGAATGCGGGTATCCAGTCTGGGCTCCCGCCTTCGCGGGAGAACAAGGAAGGCATCATGCCGCACAACTACCGACACGTACTTGCTCAAAGGATATCGGCACTGTGGTTGTTGCGGGCGGCGCGCCGACCTGCCTTCGGTTCCGCCAAAGCCATCACAATTTTCGCCATTCTAGGGCGCAGACTTGATCGATCCTTCCTGTGGCGGGTCAGGATCGTAAATCGAACGTTGGTTCGGTCTGACGCTGCCAAGGTAAGGGGCCCCGGGACGACTTTGCTGTCGGAAGGGTGAGGGCGAGTTTACTCCTCGGACGTTTCCGTTGTGAGATTATCGAGCCTCGCGTCGTCGAGCGTCCTCTCGATCCGAGCCTTCGCAGCCGCGTCCGCGGCCTTCTCCGCTGCCGTCTGCCCGAACAGCCTGCGGTTCAGATCCGCCGTCGACGAAGCCGCCTCGCGCGCGCGCTGCTTCCGAACGAGGCGCAGGTTGATCACGTCACCCACGCCCTGCTCTCCGCGCCCGCCAGTCGGCAGCACTCTGGCCCCAATCGTCCACCGGCAGCGATTCGAGCGGCGGGGGGAGTTTAGTTGGGCCGCGATTAGTAGACCCGAGCCGTTGCGCGAGGGCTATAGACTCGGCGTTGTCAGGTGCGATGGTGTGGATGATGTCGGTCCAGCCGAGCACATCCACCGCATAGTCGATCGTTGCCGTCGCCGCCTCGCGCGCGAAACCGCGACCGGCGAACTGCGATGCCAGTCCCCAGCCGATCTCCGTACCCGGCCAGTCTTCGGGCTGCCACGGACCAACGCGGCCGATCCATTCGCCGGTATCGCGCAGCGTCACCGCGAACATCGAGAAGCCGCGAATGCTCCACGCACCCGCCATCGCACACAGCCCACGCCAGGCGACGCTGCGCGACTGAACACCACCGAGATGGCGCATTGTGACGGGATCGACGTGGAACGCATACCACGCCTCGGCATCCTCCGGTCCCAAGGGCCGGAGCAACAGGCGCTCCGTCAGGAGCACCGGCGCGGTCATGCGATGAAGCGGTCCTTGAGCGCGAGCATCGCCAGCGCCGCGTTCGCCGCGCCACCGCCCTTGTCGCCTTCGGTGGGCTTCGCGCGGGTCAACGCCTGCGCCTCGTTCTCGGTGGTCAGGATGCCGTTGCCGACGGCCAAGCCGTCCATCGTCAGCTGCATGATCCCGCGTGCGCTCTCGCCCGCGACGATCTCGAAATGATAGGTCTCGCCGCGGATCACGACGCCAAGCGCGACATAGGCGTCGAACGTCTCGCTCTCGGCCGCCAGCGCGATCGCGCCAGGGACTTCGAGCGCGCCGGGCACGGTGATCGTCTCGTGCGTGTGGCCGGCGGCTTCGATCGCGGCCTTCGCGCCTTCGACCAGCAGGTCGTTGAGGTGATCGTAGAACCGGGCTTCGACGATAAGGAGATGCGCCATCAGTTGCTCTTTTCGGTGTTCAGGGAGGCGATCGGGCGCTCGCCGACGATTGACAGGCCGTAGCCGTCGAGGCCGACCAGCGTGTGATGCGTGTTGGTGATCAGCACCATGTCGTGGACGCCGAGTTCGGTCAGGATCATCGCGCCGACGCCGTAGTCGCGCAGTTCCTCCATGTCCGGGGTGATCTCCGCGCCCGCCTTCTTCATCACGGCCGAGGTGAAGGTGTTGCTGCGCGGCCGGTTGATGACGACGATCACGCCAGCGCCCTCGTCCGCGATCATCTGCATCGATCGCGCGAGAATACGACCGCGATCGCCCGATTCGCCGAAGATGTCCGCGAACGGCGACAGCGCGTGCATGCGGACCAGCGTCGGCTTGGCGGGGTCGATCTTGCCCTTGACCAGCGCGACCTGCTCGGTGCCGGTCGCCTTGTTCCAGAATGTCAGCGCGCTCCAGTCGCCACCCCATTCGGAGGTAAACTTGGCCTCGGCGCGCTTCTCGACGAGGTGATCGTGGCGGCGGCGGTACGCGATCAGGTCGCGGATCGTGCCGATCTTGACGTTGTGGAACTGCGCGAAGGTGACGAGGTCGTCCATCCGCGCCATCGTGCCGTCTTCGTTCATGATCTCGCAGATCACGCCCGAGGGGTTGAGCCCGGCGAGCCGCGCGACGTCGACCGCAGCCTCGGTATGGCCGGCGCGGATCAGCACGCCGCCGTCGCGCGCGACCAGCGGGAAGACGTGGCCGGGGGTGACGATGTCCGGCTTGCCCTTGGTCGCATCGACCGCCACCGCGATCGTCCGAGCGCGATCGGCGGCGGAGATGCCGGTGGTGACGCCTTCGAGCGCCTCGATGGACACGGTGAACGCGGTCTCGTGACGAGTGCCGTTGTTGCGGCTCATCAGTTCGAGCCCAAGTTCCTCGGTCCGCTCCCTGGTCAGCGCGAGGCAGATCAGGCCGCGACCGAACTTCGCCATGAAGTTGATCTTCTCAGGGGTAGCCATCTGCGCGGGGATGACGAGATCGCCCTCGTTTTCGCGGTCCTCGTCGTCGACCAGGATGAACATCCGGCCATTGCGCGCCTCGTCGATGATCTCTTCGGGGCTCGACAGATAGCCGTGCTTGAGACGGGCTAATTCAGCTGGCTTTGACACGGTAATGCTCCATGCGTTGGAGATAGCGGGCGAGGACATCGATCTCGATATTGACCGACTGCCCCATCTGGATCGTCCCGAGCGTGGTGACCGCCCAGGTATGCGGGATGATGTTGAGGCCGAATTCGACCTCCCCATCGATGTCTTTGACGCTGTTTACCGTGAGCGAGACGCCATCGACCGTTACCGAACCCTTGGGTGCGATGAACGGCGCGATGTCGGCGCCAGCGCGGATGGTGACGCGGTGCGAGCCGCCTTCCTCCGCGAGCGCGACGACGGTGCCGAGGCCGTCGACGTGGCCCGTGACGATATGGCCGCCGAGTTCGTCGCCGAGCTTCATCGCGCGTTCGAGGTTGAACTTTCGGCCTTCAGTCCACTGATCCTTGGCGGTACGGCTGATCGTCTCGCCGGAGACGTCGACCGCGAACCAGTTCGGGCCTTTATCCACGACGGTCAGGCAGACGCCCGAGCAGGAGATCGACGCGCCGAGATCAACGGTGGCGGTATCATAGGCGGTGCTCACGACTACACGCGTATCGCCGGGCGATTCCACGGTTGTGACGGTGCCGATGTCGGTGACGATTCCGGTGAACATTATGCCTCGTTTCGTTCGCGCTCGTAGACCTCGAGCCGGTCCATGCCAAGTTGCCGCGCATCGACGATCGCCCACCGACCATGTGCTTGGGCCAGGTCTGTGAGGCCGATGTCGCGGAGTGCAGGCTTGCCGCCGCCGATCAGGATCGGGGCGCGGTAAAGGAGGATGCGGTCGACCAGATCGGCCGCGAGGAACGCTGACGCTACGGCCGCGCCGCCTTCGACGAGGATGTGGTCGACGCGGGGAAGGGTAGCGACGTTCTGCGGCGCAGCGATGACGGTCCAACCGGGCAGGTCTTCAGCGGTCGAAGATAAAAGCACGCGCATCGGTCCGCGAGCTTCCAGCCCTGGTAGCCGCACGTCGAGTCGCGGCGCATCGGCGTCATACGTGCCGCGCCCGACGAGGATCGCTTCGTGCCGACTCCGCTCGAGATGCGCGTGGGCGCGGGCTTGCGGGCCGGTGATCCAGCGGCTCGATCCGTCCGCCATCGCGATGCAGCCGTCGAGCGATGTTGCAAGCTTCAGGGTGACGTGCGGGCGGCCGAGCGCCTGCCGGGTGAGAAAGCCGGCCATCGAACGTCTAGCTTCGTTCGCGCGAACGCTGCGCGTCACGGCGATGCCAGCGGCCTCCAGCCGGGCAAAACCCTGCCCTGCCGTTCGTGCATCGGGATCTTCGAGCGCGGCAACGACACGCGCAACGCCTGCCTCGATCAGCAGGTCGCTGCATGCAGGCCCGCGCGGAGACTGATGTGCGCACGGCTCCAGCGTCACGTAAGCCGTAGCCCCCCGAGCCTCCGCGCCAGCCTCGGCCAGCGTCATCGCCTCGGCATGCGGACGTCCGCCAACCTGCGTCCAGCCGCGCCCGACCACCCGGCCTTCGAGCACGATCACGCAGCCGACATTGGGGTTGGGCGCGGTTCGACCTCGGCCTCGTTCGGCGAGTGCCAGCGCAGCGCCCATCCAGCGCGTGTCGGCCTGGGTCAGATGCCCATGGCCTTCAGCTTGTCGTCCAGCCGCTTGAACGACTCGCGTTGCGCGTCCTCGCGGGCCTTCTGCTCGGCGACCGCCTTGGCCTTGATCGGTGCGTCGATCTTCTGCTGAGCTTCGATCTGCGCATCGGTGCGATCGGCGGGCCATTGCTCGACGTAGATGATCTTCGGACGGTATTCCTTCTCGACGTACGAGTCCTTCATGAACGCGTAGATCAGGAAACTGGTGACGCCGAGCGCGGCCACGAGAAAAAACAGCTCGTACGGCCGGCGCTGGCTGAAGAAGAGCCGCAGGTCCTGATATGCCGCGATCGGCGAGAAACGACTGAAAAAGCCCATGCGCGCCAAGATAGGGGGGCGGAGCCAGCTAGGCCAGCCCCGCGCCCCTCAAGCTTTAGTTCTGGAGGACAAACGTCAGCGCCATCGATCGCCATGCTTCGATCGGAACGCCGTCGCGTGTGGCCGGCTTGAACCGCCATTTCGCCAGCGCCCGGTCCAGCGTCGCGCGGTAGAACGCGTCGGTGGTCGCGCTGACCCGCTCGACCTGTTTCACGCGACCGTCGATGCCCACGAGTACGCGCACCACGACGCGACCCTCGCGTTCGGCGCGACGTTCCTCAGACGGGTAGCTCGGCTGGAATTCGGCGGCATAGCGCGGGTCGATCCTGGGCTGGACGAACAGCGGCGGCAGTTTCGGCGGATCGACCGCGACGGTGCCCGTTCCGGTACCTTCGACTCCGATCGGCGGCGTGTAGGGCAGCGGATCGGGGGCGACCGTGAAGCCGGTTTGCGGTATCTGCACTACCGTAATTGGTGCGTCGGGACGCGGGGCGGGGCGCGGTTGCTGGCGGATCAGAGGATCGGCGGGCGGCACCGGCTCGGGCGGCGGTGGCGGGGTGTACGGCACGTAGGTGACGAGCGGTTTGTCGGGCACGAACGGCAGCACGTTAGGCGCTGCGAAGAACAAGGCTCCGATCACCGCGCAGTTGATCGCCAGCGCGACGCCGAGGCTCCCGGGATTGAATCCGCCCGTCCGGTTCAGTCGATCCGCGTACATTACCGTCTCCTTTGTATCTCCTCGAGGATGGCGGCGAGATAGGTACCGCCGGACGCGATGGTACATCATTACATTTGCGGGGCAAGGGGTCTGGAGGCGGTGCGTCGGGCACAAAATGGTCCGTGAAGATCATTGGACGCGAATTACGGGGGTGGACGAGCGCTGCTACCGCCGTCACGGTGAGTCTTTAAGGAGAATAGGCATGGAAGACATCAAGGCCGGAGATGTGGTCGTACTGAAGTCCGGTAGCCGGGCCATGACTGTGCAATGGATCGGAAACGACAATACTTGTGGAGTGGTATGGGCAGACCGCGAAGGCGTCCATCATATAGCCAATTATAACATAGCGGCTATCAAGAAGGATACTTAATCGAACGCCAGTGCCACTCGCGCGCGGCATTCACAAAATACAACTGGGCCACACAAGGTCTTTTGGCGGTCTTATTGTCGTAGACATTTCATTACGTGCGGCATTCTATCAAATGCTGCCAAAGGACGTTTATTGGCACCTGCTCGCGGGTTGGCCCGCCCTTCCTTGTTCTCCCGCGAAGGCGGGAGCCCAGGCTGGACTCCCGCCTTCGCGGGAGAACATGCTTTCTCGGGGACCGGATTTTCAGGAACGCGAAATCAGCGCGCCGCCAAACGCTCCAGCCCCCGCTCACGCCCGATCAGCGGCAGCAACGCCGCCATGTCCGGCCCGTGATCGCGCCCTGTCAACGCCAGCCGCAACGGCAGGAACAGCGCCTTCCCCTTACGTCCCGTCTCCGTCTTCAACCGAGCGGTCAGCGCGTGCCAGGGATCGCTCGACCAGTCGATCTCACCCGCCGCCACCAGCGCCTGATCGAGATACGCGGCGTCGATATCGCCCTCGACAGCCACCGGCCCCTCGATCACCCCCCACCAATCCGCCGCGTCCGCCAGCGTCACGAGGTTTGGCCGCACCGCCTCCCACGCCGCCACGTCCATGCCCTCCGGCAACCGCTCGGCCACCGCCTCGAACGGCAGCGCATGCAGGATCCGTGCGTTCAACGCCGCCAGTTCCGCCTCGTCGAACCGCGCCGGCGCCCGCCCGAACCGCGCGAAGTCGAACCCTGCAATCAATGGCGCGGCGTCGGCGATCGGCTCGACCGGATCGCTCGTCCCGATCCGCGCGAGCAGCGCGCGTACCGCCTGCGGCTCGATCCCGACCTCGCGGAAATGATCGACGCCGAGCGACCCGAGCCGCTTGGACAGCTTGCCCTCCGCGCCGGTCAGCAATGCCTCATGCGCAAACTGCGGCGGAGTCACGCCGAGCGCCGCGAACATCTGCAACTGGAGTGCGGTGTTGGACACGTGATCCTCGCCGCGCACCACGTGCGTCACGCCCATCTCGGCATCGTCGATCGCCGACGGCAGCATATACAGCCACGACCCGTCCGCGCGCCGGATCACCGGGTCGCTCATCGTCTTCGCCTCGAAATGCGCCGCGCCGCGGATCAGGTCGTCCCATGCGATCGCCGAGTCGTGATCGAGCTTGAACCGCCAATGCGGCTTCACGCCGTCCGCCTCCAGCTTCGCCCGCGCATCGTCGTCCAACGCCAGCGCCGCGCGGTCGTAGATCGGCGGCAACCCGCGCCCGGCCTGAATCTTCCGCTTCAGGTCGAGCTCCTGCGTGGTCTCGTACGCCGGATACACGTGCCCGCTCGCAACCAGTGCCGCGAACCGCGCCTCGTACAGAGCGAACCGCGCCGACTGCCGCTCCTCCGCATCCGGCGTCATCCCAAGCCAGTCGAGATCGGCACGGATCGCGTCGACGAAGCGCTCTTCGCTACGTTCTGGATCGGTATCGTCGATCCGCAGCACGAACTTCCCGCCATGCGCGCGCGCGAACATCCAGTTGTGGAGCGCGGTGCGGATGTTGCCGACATGCAGCCGGCCGGTGGGCGAGGGGGCGAAACGGGTGATTACGGTCATCCCGTCGCTGTACGGAGCGGCGCGGCGGCGGGCAAACCCTTCCACGACACGATTCGTGCGCCTAAGGGGTGCGGAATATCGAGCGGGAAATAGCTTCATGAAACTGATGACCGGCAATTCGAACCTGCCGCTGGCGCAGGAGATCTCCGCCTATCTCGAGATCCCGCTGACCGACGTCAGCGTGCGGCGGTTTGCGGACGAGGAGGTCTTCGTCGAGATCAACGAGAACGTCCGCGGCGAGGACGTGTTCGTGATCCAGTCGACCGGCTACCCCGCCAACGACAACCTCATGGAATTGCTGATCATGATCGACGCGCTCAAGCGCGCGTCGGCGCGGCGCATCACCGCGGTGATCCCGTACATGGGGTACGCGCGACAGGACCGGAAGCCAGGGCCGCGCACGCCGATCTCCGCCAAGCTGGTCGCGAACCTGATCACCGTCGCGGGTGCTAACCGCGTGCTGTCGGTCGACCTGCATGCCGGCCAGATCCAGGGCTTCTTCGATATCCCGACCGACAATCTCTATGCGGCGCCTGTCATGTCGGCGGACATCCTTGCGCGGTTCAAGGGCAAGAACCTGATGGTGGTGTCGCCCGACGTCGGCGGCGTCGTCCGCGCCCGCGTGCTCGCTAAACGACTCGACAACGCCCCGCTCGCGATCGTCGACAAGCGTCGCGAGCGCGCGGGCGAGTCGGAGGTGATGAACATCATCGGCGAAGTCGAGGGGCGGTTCTGCATCCTGGTCGACGATATCGTCGATTCGGCCGGGACGCTGTGCAACGCGGCGGCGGCGTTGAAGGAAGCGGGCGCGGAGGACGTCGTCGCGTATGTCACGCACGGGGTGCTGTCGGGTGGTGCCGTCGCCCGAGTCGAGGGCTCGGAACTGCGTGAACTGGTGATCACCGATTCGATCGGGAATCACGAGGTCATCAAGGACGCCCACGGCAAGATCCGCCATCTCCAGATCGCGCCGTTGCTCGGCGAGGCGATCAAGCGGATTGCAGATGAGACGTCGGTGTCAAGCTTGTTCGACTGACGAAAAATTGTTTCCCCGCGAAGGCGGGGACCCAGACTGGGCTTCAGCCTTCGCGGGAGAACGCATTAAGGCAAGTTACGGTCGGCAAAGCCGCCGTCGGATGGGTTCGCTTGGGCGACCCACCGGCCGAGCCTGCGATTGCGCATCGCTACGCTCGCGCATCGGCGCGGGCGTAGCCGCGCCTATCGCTGGCTCAGTGCCACAATATGCTCGAACACCGCCGGATGCAGCGGTTTCGCGAACGCGCAGCCGTATTTGAACTTGTCGCGCCAGGCGACCACCGCCTCGAGCGCGGCCAGCCCCGGCAACGTCAGCCACACCACAGTTCCCGGCCACAACGTAAAGCTCGTTTCCGCACGAAATCCCGAGAGCGACAAATCCGTCACCTCGATCTCGAATCGCGTCTGGCCCCGGTCGCGCAGGTGCGCGCGCATCTTGACGGCCTTGCGTAGCGCCTGACGGAGCTCCTCGCCTTTCGGTTCGGCGGGGGGGATGGGGACGGGCTGTGTCATGTCCGGAACACTGCTCCCCAAGTGGTTACTAATCTCCAAACGCCTTACGATTCGGCCGCTTGAGGTTTGGCCGCGCGTGGCTGGGCGAATGCACCATCGGCACCGGCGGAGTAACTGCGGAACGCAATGATGCGGAGTCGGATCGCCATGGCCCTCCTGTAGAGGCGGCGGGGCGCGACGCCAAAGGAATTGCTTTAGATCAGGGCATTTGTGGTCGTTAAATCGATCTAATGATAACGACACGCAACTGCAAATGCCTTAAGGGTGGAT
The DNA here is from genome assembly GCF_004340965.1 of Sphingomonas sp. PP-CE-1A-559. GTDB lineage: Bacteria > Pseudomonadota > Alphaproteobacteria > Sphingomonadales > Sphingomonadaceae > Sphingomonas. Next base: position 314,351 of record NZ_SLYA01000003.1, read on the forward strand.
TTGCTGGCCGCCCTGTGCTTTACGTCGAACCAATTCCCGAGTTTCCTAAAAATTGCGTGGAGCCTTCCCGATGAACATCCATGAATACCAGGCCAAGGAACTGCTGGCCAAGTTCGGCGTCCCCGTGCCTGCCGGTTTCGCGGCATTGACCGTCGAGGAGGCCGTCCAGGCCTCGAAGAAGCTCCCCGGACCACTCTATGTCGTCAAGGCGCAGATCCACGCCGGCGGCCGCGGCAAGGGCAAGTTCGTCGAGCTCGGTCCCGACGCAAAGGGCGGCGTCCGCCTCGCCAAGACCGAGGACGAGGTTCGCGCTGCCGCGACCGACATGCTCGGCAACACGCTCGTCACCATCCAGACGGGTGACGCGGGCAAGCAGGTCAATCGCCTGTACGTCACCGACGGCGTCGACATCGACAAGGAATTCTACCTCGCGCTGACGCTCAACCGCACCACCGGCCGGGTGATGATGGTCGTCTCGACCGAAGGCGGCATGGACATCGAGGCCGTCGCGCACGACACGCCCGAGAAGATCCAGTCGATCGACATCGACCAGGCGACCGGCTTCATGCCGCATCACGGTCGCGCCGTCGCTGCCGCGCTGAAGCTGACCGGCGATCTCGCCAAGCAAGCCGCGAACACCGCGTCGAAGCTGTATGACGCGTTCATGGGCACGGATGCCGAGCAGATCGAGATCAACCCGCTCGCAGTGACGAACGACGGCAAGCTGATGGTGCTCGACGCGAAGGTCGCGTTCGACGGCAACGCGCTGTTCCGCCACAAGGACCTGCTCGAACTGCGTGACGAGACCGAGGAAGATCCCGCCGAGCTCGAAGCGTCGAAGTACGACCTCGCCTACATCAAGCTGGATGGCGACATCGGCTGCATGGTCAACGGCGCGGGCCTCGCGATGGCGACGATGGACATCATCAAGCTCAACGGCATGTTCCCCGCCAACTTCCTCGACGTCGGCGGCGGCGCCAACAAGGAGAAGGTGACGGCGGCGTTCAAGATCATCCTCGCGGATCCGAACGTGAAGGGCATCCTGGTCAACATCTTCGGCGGCATCATGAAGTGCGACATCATCGCCGACGGCATCGTCGCCGCGGCGAAGGAAGTGAACCTCTCGGTACCGCTGGTCGTCCGTCTCGAGGGCACGAATGTCGAAAAGGGCAAGGAGATCCTCGCGAACTCCGGCCTCGCGATCGTTCCTGCGAACGACCTTGGCGATGCCGCGAAGAAGATCGTCGCAGAGGTGCAGAAGGTCGCGGCCTAATCGCCGTCGACGACGCATACTGATTCTGCGAAAAGAGGGGCTCGGACGGAAACGTCCGGGCCCTTTTTCGTTGATGTCGCACACTGTTCGGCAGGTGGTCCGATCGGCATCTCGCCGTGACGCTACGGCATAGCGATGTTTCCATACCGGACTTGCGAAAATGGCTCGAAACGGCCATCTGTCGCGCCAACGCCGCCATACTGTGACGGTGATCGAAACGAATGATTTCACCTTGGAAGGAACCCCGATGAAGGTGCTGGTGCCGGTCAAGCGCGTGCTTGACTACAACGTGAAGCCTCGCGTGAAGGCGGACGGAACGGGCGTCGATCTGGCGAACGTCAAGATGAGCATGAACCCGTTCGACGAGATCGCGGTCGAAGAGGCGATCCGTCTCAAGGACAAGGGCGTGACCGAGATCGTCGTCGTCTCGATCGGCGAGCAGAAATCGCAGGAAACGCTCCGCACCGCACTCGCGATGGGTGCCGACCGCGCGATCCTCGTCGTCAGCGAGACCAAGGTCGAGCCGCTGGGCGTGGCCAAAATTCTCGCCAAGATCGTCGAGGAGGAAAAGCCCGACCTCGTCATTCTCGGCAAGCAGGCGATCGACGATGACAACAACCAGACCGGGCAGATGCTTGCCGGCCTCCTGAACTGGGGCCAGGGCACGTTCGCGTCGAAGGTCGAGATCGCCGATGGGTCGGTCAACGTGACTCGCGAAGTCGATGGCGGTGCGGAGACGGACACGCTTAAGCTACCCGCGATCATCACCACCGATCTTCGCCTCAACGAGCCGCGTTACGCCTCGCTGCCGAACATCATGAAGGCGAAGTCGAAGCCGATGGCGCAGAAGACGCCGGCCGATTTCGGCGTCGACGTGACGCCGCGCCTGACCACGCTGAAGGTGGTCGAGCCCGCCAAGCGCTCGGCCGGGATCAAGGTCGCCGATGTCGACGCGCTGGTCGGCAAGCTCAAGGAAATGGGAGTCGCCAAGTGAAGACGCTCGTCTGGGTCGAACATGACGGTCAGGCCGTCAAGGATGCCACGCTGTCGGCGGTGACTGCCGCATCGCAGCTTGGCGAAGTCCATCTGCTGGTCGTCGGCCAAGGCGTCGACGGCGTCGCTGGCGAGGCCGCGAAGATTGCCGGTGTCGGCAAGGTGCACGTCGCGGATGACGCTGCGTTCGCGCATGCGCTCGCCGAGAATGTCGCGCCGTTGATCGTCGAGCTGATGGCCAGCCACGATGCGTTCGTCGCGCCGTCGACGACGCATGGCAAGAACATCGCGCCGCGCGTTGCCGCGTTGCTCGACGTCATGCAGATCAGCGACATCCTGTCGGTCGAGAGCGAAGACACGTTCACGCGGCCGATCTACGCCGGTAACGCGATCGCTACCGTGCAGTCGACCGACGCGAAGAAGGTCATCACGGTCCGCGGCACGGCATTCGCCAAGGCGGCGACCGAGGGTGGTTCGGGCGAGATCGAAGCGGTCGCGTCGACTGGCGACAAGGGTCTGTCGACCTTCGCCGGATCGGAGATCGCCAAGAACGAGCGTCCCGAACTGACCAGCGCGAAGATTATCGTCTCGGGCGGCCGTGCGCTCGCCTCGAGCGACCAGTTCCACGCGATGATCGATCCGCTCGCGGACAAGCTGGGCGCCGGCGTCGGTGCCTCGCGCGCCGCGGTCGACGCAGGCTACGCGCCGAACGATTACCAGGTCGGCCAGACCGGCAAGATCGTCGCACCGGAAGTCTATGTCGCGGTCGGCATCTCGGGCGCCATCCAGCATCTCGCTGGGATGAAGGACTCGAAGGTCATCATCGCGATCAACAAGGACGAGGACGCCCCGATCTTCCAGGTCGCGGACATCGGCCTGGTCGGCGATCTGTTCAAGATCGTGCCGGAATTGACGGCGAAGCTGTAGGCGAATGCCGCTGCGCGGGCGAAGCCTCGCGCAACAGCAAGCCCGGCCGGCGGCGCTCCAGCGCCGACCGACGACGCGGGATTTACTCCCGCGGCGCGCGCCACGAACGGGCGGTGTGACCTGGGTCGCACCGCCCGTTCTTGTGTCTGCCGAACGTACAGGTCGGCCGATATCAAACCGATACGCCGACAAACTGAGGTCTATCGCACCCAAGCGAGCACTACCCCGGCGAAGGCCGGGGCCCAGTTTGGCGACGTCGCTCATGGAGCGTAGCGCTTCGTTACTCCGACCTTTTCAACTGGGCCCCGGCCTTCGCCGGGGTGGTGCTTGAGTTTGGCAGGCGACGCCTCTTGGCGGTATGTCGTGTAAGCCCGATCGAGTCGCTGCCGGAAAACCTCGGAAGCTCGGACCTTCCCTCACAGCCAGCCACCCCGTTGCCGCCCACCGTACGCCTCCCCAATTAGCCAGCATGTACGGCGTCCACTCGAACCCGCGCGACCGCCTGATATCCGCGGCCAGCGCGGCGATACTCTGCGCCGTCATCGGCTATGCGCTGATCCTCGGGCTCGGCGTCAGCATCCCCACCGCTATCCCAGATGCGCTGAAGACATTCGGGATCGGCCCGAAACCCCCTCCACCGCCGCCTGACCAGATCATCCCCCGCCCAGCGAAAAGCCACCGCCCCGAAGGCGCCGCGTCCCCCGCCAACCTCCGCTCGAAGGCGACCGAAGTCGTCGTCCCAAAACCGATCATCCCGCCGATCGTCCCGCCGCCCCCGATTATCGTCACACTGAAATCAGGCCCCGGTAGCGACGCCACCAGCGGCGCGGCTCCCATCCCCGGACCCGGCACAGGAGCAGGCGGCGAAGGGAACGGCACCGGCAGCGGTCGCTCCGGAAATGGCGACGGCGATGGTGGCGACGAGACGCCGCCCCGCCTTATCAAAGGCCGCTTCAAGAACAAGGATTTCCTTAATGCGGAGGCGGTGATCGGTGCGGGCGGGATCGTCGGCGTTCGCTACACGGTCGAGACCGACGGCAGCGTTACGCACTGCATGATCACGCGCTCCAGCGGAAACGGGGTGCTCGACGCGACCACCTGCCGGCTGATCGAACTGCGTTTCCGCTACCGCCCCTGGCTCGACGCCGCCGGTCAACCGGTGCGCTCGACCGTCGTCCACAACCAGGAATGGGTGAACCAGCTCGATCCGCCGTCACGCGGTAACTGAAGCCGATCGCCCCAGCCGGCCGCCGCTGAGCACCCGCGCGACTGCCGGCGAGAGCGCCATCAGCCCTCGCCCCAGAACGATCGTCACGCCGAGCACCAGCAACGGCTGGACCAGCAGATATGCCGGATACAACCCCGCCCCCAGCGCGCCAGTCGCCAATCCGATCAAAGGCCCGAACAGCCATAAAAGTACCAAGTGATCGCAGAATGCGAGAAACCCATAGCGCTCGATCCCGCGCAACCGGTCCGCAACGTTGCTTCCCGCCAGCGCCCAAGCGAACCGCCAGAACAGCACGGCCGACGCCAGTCGAAACATGATATCGAATGCCGCCATCAGATGCAGATGTGCGTCGAAGAACGCGTTCCCGAGCAACGCGGTCCACAGCCGTGGCGCGATCATTACCACGAACGGCAGCGCACACAGGGCGACCGACCACCCCGCAACACGCTCCGCCACGCCAAAGCGCCGCGCGGCGATCCCAGCGGTAAAGAACAGCAGGATCTGCGGTCGCAGCAACAACGGGACGTGCACCCCGGATACGCTCCACACCACCGCGATCAGCGCGACCAGCGCCAGCCACGCTGTCGACGCGCGTACCAGAACCGGCGCGAGCATCATGCAGACGAACAGGTCGCGCAGGAACGGCATCTGCACGTTGACGTCGTTCGCCTGCACGAGCGGCACCAGTTCGTTGAGCGTCCAACCGATACTCGTCGGCGTCGGCGCCTTCAGGTCGCCGAACGTCGCCGCCGCCCCCACCAGCAGGATCGCGATCGCGTTCCACAAAACCATCGGCAGCAGGATCGTCCGCGCCTTGCCGAGCAGAAATGGGCCGTAGTCCTGGCGCGTCGCGGTCGAGACGACCAGCCAGCCGGAGATCATCCCGAGCAGCGGCACCGCGCTACGCCCGAACACTTCGCCGAGTACCGTTCGCAGCACCGCCTGCCAGCCGAACGCCACCGCCGCCAGTTCCTCCGCGGTGCGCCCGGTCCAGGCATGGACGTAGACGATTCCCATGATCCCGATCAGCCGCGCGATCGCGATCGCGGTGGAGAGCCGGCCATCCGCCTCGCGCGCCGGTTCGGTCATTCCCGTGTACAATTCCGACCCTCTCCTCACGTCCGGCGAGCGCCTTACCCGGCTTGTCGCGCGCGAACACCTCCTTCAGGATGGAGCGGACGCCATGGGGGACGAAGACATGATCGCCGCATTCCTGCTGCTGGCCGCGCAGGCTAGCCCCGACGCTGCCCTATCGCGACGCGTCGAACGCGTGCTGGAGCGCAGCCCGGTGATCGACGGGCATAACGATCTCGCCTGGGAGATACGCGAGCTGCACGACGCGAAGGTCGAGGCGGTCGATCTCTCGGTCGACACCGCGCGGCTGCCGAACCCGCTCCAGACCGACATTCCCCGCCTGCGCAAAGGTCATGTCGGCGGCCAGTTCTGGTCGGTCTACATCCCCGCCGACGCGCCGCACGCGGTCGAAATGACGCTGGAGGAAATCGACATCGTCCGCCGTTTCGTCGCGGCGAACCCGGCGGCATTCGAACTGGCCACGACCGCTGCGGACATCCGGCGGATCGAGAAGGCCGGGCGGATCGCCTCGCTGATCGGCGTCGAAGGCGGGCACCAGATCGATGGGCGGCTGTCGGTGCTGCGCCAATATCGCGCGCTCGGCGTCGCCTATATGACGCTGACGCACGGCAAGAGCCTGAACTGGGCGGACAGCTCGACCGACACTCCGCGCGCCAACGGGCTGAGCGATTTCGGGCGGCAGGTCGTCGCGGAGATGAACCGGATCGGCATGATCGTCGACGTGTCGCATGTGTCCGACGCGACGATGGCCGCCGCGCTGGCGGCGACCAAGGCGCCGGTGATCGCCTCGCATTCCAGCGCGCGCGCGATCGCCGACGCGCCGCGCAACATCTCCGACGATCTGCTTCGTGCGATCGGCGCGAACGGCGGCGTGGTGATGGTGAACTTCTACCCGTCGTTCCTGTCAGGCGAGTGGCGGGCCTGGGACTTCGCGCGTTCGGCCTATGCGAAGAGCATCGGCGTGCCGGCGGGGGTGTACGGCGCCAAATCGCCTGCGCCGCTGGTGGCATGGGACGCGGCGCATCCGGAACCGCAGGTCACCGCCGCGACGGTCGCAGATCATGTCGAGCATATCGCGAAGGTCGCGGGCCATGATCATGTCGGGATCGGCGGCGATTTCGACGGCATCCAGGGGACCGGGCCGATCGGTCTAAAGGGCGTCGATGGCTATCCGCTGCTGTTCGCCGAACTGGCGCGGCGCGGGTGGAGCGATGGCGATCTGGCGAAGCTGTCCGGCGGCAACGTCCTCCGCGTCATGGAGCGGGTCGAAGCGGTCGCGAAGGGAATGGCGGGCATGCCGCCGGTCGACGCGACTGACGTGGGGTCGCGGTAGAGGGGCGAGTGCACGTTGCTCGAGTTCGACCAAACCCGCCAGATCCCGTCACCCCAGCGAAAACTGGGGTATCCCTCCGTATCAGATAACGTGGGCCAAACGATGATATCCCAGCTTTCGCTGGGACGACGGTTCGAGGCCGTCAAGGATCCGGCATCCGCTGCGGCGCGGGCGGCTCGACCACCAGTGGCGGTACCGTGCGCAACACCAGCCCGATCACTAGCGCTGCCACGCCGAGCAGCAGGCAGAACGCCGTTACCCCCGGCCACCCGGCATGCGTCCACGCGAACCCGCCGGCGGATCCCAGCACGCTCGACCCCATGTAATAGAAGAACAGGTAGAACGCCGCCGCCTGTCCGCGCGAGCCGCCGCCTGCAACCTGGGCCCGCCGCCCGACCCAGGCGCTCGCGATCGAATGCGCGCCGAAGAAGCCGATCGTCACCACGGCGATCCCTGCGATCACCAGCACCAGCGGCGTCATTGCGGTCAGCGCCACGCCGGCGATCAGCAGCACGACCGGGATCCAGAACACCTTCCGTCGCCCGAGCCGCCCCGCCAGCGTGCCGAACTTCGCCGAACTCACCGATCCCAGCACGTATAACAGGAACACTCCGCCGACCGCTGCCTGGCTGAGGCTATAGGGCGGGCTCATCAACCGGAAGCCGGCGTAGTTATAGATCGTGACGAACACGCCCATCAGCAGGAACGCCTCGAGATACAGCAGCGGCATCGCGCGATCGGTGAACAGCGATCCGGCACTCCGCAGCAATGCGCGGGGACGTCCCACGCTTGGCGTGAAATTGCGCGAGAGCGGCGCAAGCCGGCGGAATGCCTCCGCCATCGCCAGCCCTGCGACGCCGACCGCGGCGAGCGCCCAGCGCCAGCCTTCGAGATCGGCGACGACGCTCACGACCAGCCGCCCAGCCATCCCGCCGAGCGCACTGCCCGCGATATACAGCCCCATCGCCGCGCCGACCGAGCCGGCGTCGACCTCCTCCGCGACATAGGCCATCGCCACCGCCGGCACGCCCGCTAGCGCTACGCCGGTCAGGAAGCGCAGCACGAGCAACCCGCTCCACACCGGCACGACCGCCGCCGCCAAGGTCAGCGCGCCGGCCGCGAACATCGCCGCGATCATCAGCGGCCGCCGCCCGACCCGGTCCGAGACGAATCCCGCAAACAATATGCCGATCGCCAGTGGCCCGGTCGCCAGGGACACCGCGAGCGACGCGCCCTCCGCGGTCAGCCCGAACTGCGCGGCGAACAGCGGCAGCAACGGCTGGACCGAATAGAGCAGCGAGAAGGTCGAGAACCCCGCGAACAGCATCGCCAGCGTCAGCCGGCGGTAGGCGGGTGTGCCAATCGCGATCGGCGCCTCAGAACCCACCAAGAAAACTCGCGACGTTGTGGCCGAGTGCGTCGACCGCGTAGCCGCCTTCCATGACGATCGTGGTCGGCCAGCCCCGTGCGGAGATATCTCTGGCCAGCACCGTATAGTCGGGCGTGGTCAGTTTGAAATGCGAGATCGGATCTCCCTCCCATGTGTCCGCACCGAAGCTGACGACGAGCAGACCGGGATCGAACGCGGCGATTGCGTCGAGCGCGGTCGTCTGCGCCGTGCGGAAGGCATCGATTCGCGTGCCATGGGGGAGGGGGAGGTTCAGCGTTGTGCCGATCCCTTCGTCTTCGCCCGCCTCGTCGGCATGACCCCAGTAGAACGGGTAGTCGGTCTTGGGATCGGCGTGGACCGAGGCGTAGAACACGTCGCCTCTCGTGTAGAAGATGTCCTGCGTGCCGTTGCCGTGGTGATAGTCGATGTCGAGGATCGCGACGCGCGCGACACCGGCATCGCGTGCGGCCTGCGCGGCGATCGCGGCGGTGTTGAGGTGGCAGTATCCCCCGCAATAGTCTGCGCCGGCATGGTGGCCGGGCGGGCGGCACAGCGCAAACGTGGCACGGTCGCCGTCGAGGACGGCGTGCGTCGCGGCGAGCGCGGACTGTGCGCTGCCATAGGCGGCGGCCCAGGTCTCGGGCGTGATTGGCGTGGTCGCGTCGAAGCTGTGCGCGCCGATCAGCGCGTCAATCCGGGTGAGATCGAGCGGACGGCGCCCGCGGATCGGGAAGGTGTAGGGGATCGCATCGCCCTCGCGACCGGCTTCGCGCCACAGTCGCGCGGCGTCCTTTAGAAAGGTAAGGTACGGCGCGGGATGGATAGCCAGAATCGGCGCCTCGCCGCGATCCTCCGGCGCCTGGACCGGACCGAGCGCGCGCAGGATCGCATCGACGCGCGCAGGCGTCTCCGCATAAGCCGTGAACGCGCCGTTATGCAGTTCCCACGCTGGTGCATGGGTCCGCTGGGCGTCGTCGAAAAACAGCCGCATGTTCGCTCCTTGGTGCGCGGTCACGAGGGCAGAACCAACCGATCGCGTCCTGGGTCCTACGGGATCTCGCGCGTTCGGCAAATTCGAAGGCTCAGAACAGCGCCAGTTGCCGATCGTCGTCGCCGCTGAGCAGCCAGCGGCCGAGCACGTCGTGTCGCGTTCGCCCTACATGGCTGTGGACCAGTACGAAGGCATCCGCCGTCCAGCCGATCGGCGCGATGTCTTGCGTGAACGGCGCGCCGTCGCGGTAGCCGAGCGTCATGTGAGCACTCGAGCGAAAGCCAGCGCGGGCGCGTAGCCCCGCCGCCTCACGCGCTACGGCGATCCGCTGGTACAAGGCGGCGAAGGATGCATTTTTGCGGCGCGGCCGCAGAGCAATGGATCGATCGCTGCCGATCACGGTATCGAACTCGATCGCGAACGGCACCGCCTCGACCGCATCGCCGATCGCCTTCAGGTCGCGCTCCAACGCCGTCGACACGCGGTCCTGGTCGTCGAGAATATCGATCGTGACGTGCAGATGCTCGGGGCGCAGCTTGTCGCTGTCGGTCTCGAACCATGACGCTGCGGCGGTAATCTGGCGCGCTAGTGGGAGTGGCGGGCGGAGCGCGAAGAATAGGCGATGACGCGCGAGTGGTCGATGAAACATGCCGGTTTCCGGATCGGGGGAGGCGGACTTGTTGCTAATATGTTCTCGTTAAGCTGTCGAGGCGATACGGCCGCTCGGCCAACCTGAAACCACCACCCCGGCGAAGGCCGGGGCCCAGTTGAAAAGGTCGTGGTAACGGCGCTCTGCGTCCAGTTATGAACGTCCCCCAACTGGGCCCCGGCCTCCGCCGGGGTGGTACTTCTTCGAACGGGTCGTCTTACCGGGCGAGCGCTTCCGCGATCAGTTTCCGCGAGTTCGCGACGCCGTACAACGCGATGAAGCTTCCCATCCGCGGACCCTGCTCCGAGCCCAGCAACGTCTCGTACAGCGCCTTGAACCAGTCGCGCAGGTTGTCGAACCCGCCGGTCTTGCCGATCTCGTAGACGATGTTCTGGATATCCTCCGCGCTCGCCTCCGCGGGCAACGCGGCGAGTTCCGTGTCCAGCCGCTCCAGCGCCGCGACCTCGACACCCTCGGGTGCGCGACGCTTCAGCGTCGGCGCGACGAAATCGCGGCTATAGGCCAGCGCATAGCCGATCAGCCGGTCGAGCTCGGGATATTTGTTCGCCGACGCATCAGGCACGTAGTTGGCGAGATACCCCCAGACCTGCTCCCTGCTCGCATCGCCCATCACCCCGACGAGGTTGAGCAACAACCCGAACGTCACCGGCAACTCCCCCGTCGGCAGCTTGCCGTCGTGGATGTGATGGACCGGATTGCCGAGTTGCTGCTTCAGGTCCTGGCCCGCGTAATTGCCGCGGAACTGCCAATATTCGTCCACTGCGCGCGGAATCACGCCCATGTGCAACGACTTGGCCTTCTTTGGCTCGCGGTACGCATAGAACGCCAGCGATTCCTCGGGACCATAGGTCAGCCATTGTTCGAGGCTCAGGCCATTGCCCTTCGACTTCGAGATCTTTTCGCCATTCTCGTCGAGGAACATCTCGTAGTTGAAGCCCTCGGGCGGGCGGCCCCCGAGAACGCGCGCGATCTTCGACGACTGGGTGACCGAATCGATCAGGTCCTTGCCCGCCATCTCGTAATCGACGCCGAGCGCAACCCAGCGCATCGCCCAGTCGACCTTCCACTGCAACTTCGCCTTGCCGCCCAGCACGCTCTGCTCGATCCGCTGGCCTTCGTCTTCGAACGCGATCAAGCCCGTCTCCGCATCGATCACCTCGATCGGCACCTGCAACACGATGCCGCTGGTCGGCGAGATCGGCAGCACCGGCGAATAGGTGGCACGACGCTCGGCCCGCAGAGTCGGCAGCATCACGTCCTGGATACCCTGGAAGTGACGAAGCACACCCTTCAGCGCCTCGTCGAAGCGGCCGCCCGTGTAATATTCGGTCGACGAGGCGAACTCGTAGTCGAAGCCGTAGCGGTCGAGGAATTCGCGGAGAATCGCGTTGTTATGCGCGGCGAAGCTCGAATGCGTGCCGAACGGATCGGGGATCTGCGTCAGCGGCTTGCCAAGATGCTCGCGCAGCATGTCGCCGTTGGGGACGTTGTCCGGGACTTTCCGGAGACCGTCCATATCGTCCGAGAAGGCGATCAACCGCGTCGGCGTATCGCTCAGCGCGTGAAAGGCGTTGCGCACCATCGTCGTGCGCAACACTTCGTTGAACGTGCCGATATGCGGCAGGCCCGACGGTCCATAGCCCGTCTCGAACAGCACCGGATCGCCCGACTTGCCGTTCGGATACCGCTTGAGGAGTTTGCGCGCCTCCTCGTACGGCCAGGCTTTGGACTCGAGGGCGGCGGTGCGGATGTCATCGGTCATAGCGTTCGTCGATTAGCGCCTGCGCCCGTGTCCGTCACCCCACCGCCGCATGCGTCTTAGCGGCAACGATCCTTCGCGGTGATCGTCCGGTCGACCGCACGGCCACCGAGCGCACCCGCTGCGCCACCAGCGAGCGTGCCGAGCAGCCCGCCGCCGACCGCATTACCTAGCACCGCGCCGCCGACGCCGCCTGCGACGAGACCGGTCGTGCCGCTCGAATGACGGCAACGCTTGGCGCGGTAACGACGGTCATGCCCGCGATATTCGCGCTTCGAACGGGCTTCCGCCTTGCTAGTGGGGATCACGGCAGCCACCGGAATTGCGAGCGAGAGTGCGCTCAGCGCCATGAGAAACTTCCGCATGATGATCATCCCTGTTGATGTAGATAAAGTTCGGTATCGATGAGTGCGCAACGCACGTGAACCGTGCCGGTTGCGTAACGGCCGATATGGGTGAGTTTGTTGGTGGAGGTTTGCACAACCGCGAAGGGTGCAGCATTTCAGGCTGAAACCGACGACAGCGTGTTTCTCCGCGAAGGCGGGGATCCAGACTGGGCTCCCGCCTACGCGGAAGAACAAGCAGCGAGAGGTTGCCCTTTCGTTCTCATTGCAGCAAGGTCTCTCGGTGCTTCGCTATCCTGCCCTCCACGCCAGCCACGCCGGCATCTGGATCGCGAATGTGGACGGCGCGCGTCCGATCGGGCGGGGCGAGGCGATCCGGATCGCGGCCGATACGCCGGTCATCATGCTCAATGCGCCGCTGGTCGGGCAGCGACTCGGATATCCCGATCTGTCGGGGCTCGACCTGCTCGAACTCTACGCGTTCCTCCGCCCCGCGCAGTTCGCGGTGCCGACGCCGAAGGGGATCGCGCGGGTCACCGGCCTCGACGTGCCGACCGAGGACGCGGAGGTCGCGCCGTTCCTCCTCCGCGCGGCCGAGGCGATGCTGGCGCTTACCGATGGCGACTGGCCCGAGCGTGAGGGCGCGTGGACGGCGGCGCAATCGCTGTTCCGCCTGCGCTGGCCCTGGGCGCCGGTCGTCGCCGAGCGGCTGAAGAAACCGTCCGTCAACGAGCGCTGGCTGTTCTCGTCGCTCCCCGAATGGGAGGAGCACGCGCCGCGACCTGCGCCACGTACTGTCACGATCGAGCCGGGCGATGCTGAGGCGCGACTCGTCGACCTCACCGGCCACGGCGCCGAGGAGCGTCCAGGCCAGCGCGCCTATGCCGGCGCCGCCACCGCCGCCTTCGCCCCGCGAGCGATGCGCGACACGCCGAACCTCGTCCTCGCCGAGGCGGGGACCGGGATCGGCAAGACGCTCGGCTACTTGGCCCCCGCCTCGCTATGGGCGGAAAAGGCCGGCGGCGCGGTATGGATCTCGACCTATACCAAGACGCTGCAACGCCAGCTTGGGCAGGAAACCGCTCGCCTTTACCCCGACGCGGCGATCCGCAAGGCGAAGGTGGTCACGCGGAAAGGCCGCGAGAATTACCTCTGCCTGCTGAACCTGGAGGACGCGCTGCAAGGCGGGTTCGCAGGCCGCGCGGCGATCCTCGCGCACCTCGTCGCGCGCTGGGCCGCCTACAGCGCGGACGGCGACATGGTCGGCGGCGACCTGCCCGGCTGGCTGCCGACGCTGTTCCGCCGCAACGGCTCGACCGCGCTGACCGACCGGCGCGGCGAGTGCGTGTACGCGGGCTGCCCGCACTACCGGAAATGCTTCATCGAGCGCGCCGCCCGCGCGTCGTCCGACGCCGACATCGTCATCGCCAACCACGCACTGGTGATGGTCAATGCCGCGAGAGGGCGCGAACTCGCTACCCGACCGACGCGCTACGTGTTCGACGAGGGCCATCACATCTTCGACGCGGCCGATTCGATGTTCGCGACCGCGCTGACCGGTGCGGAGACGATCGAACTGCGCCGCTGGATCCTCGGCCCCGAATCGAGCGGTCGCGGTCGCAGGCGAGGACTTGCCGCACGCCTCTCCGACCTCGCCAGCTACGACGAGCAGGGGGCGAGGGCGATCAGCGATGCGGTGACCGCGGCGGGGGCGCTGGCGTCCGACGGCTGGCTGCAGCGCCTCGGCGAAGGCGCGCCGTTCGGGCCGATCGAGACGTTGCTCGCCGCCGTCCGTGGCCTCACCTACGCGCGGGCCGAACAACCGGGTGACGCGGGGTACGGCCTGGAGACCGAACTCGCCGAACCCGACGCGACGCTGATCGAAGCCGCCGCGCCCGCCGCAGCCGCGCTCGACGGACTGGTCCGCCCACTCGTGACGCTTGGCCGTCGACTCGAAGCCGTGCTCGCCGAAGCTCCCGACTGGATGGACGCTCCTGCGCGAGCGCGGGTCGAAGGCGCGATCGCCTCGATCGGTTGGCGCGCGGAGACGGTGGCATCGTGGCTGTCGCTGCTCGCGCGCGTCGGCGGACCGGTCGACGGCGATTTCGTCGACTGGCTGGCGGTCGACCGGATCGAAGGCCGCGAGTTCGACATCGGCCTGCACCGGCACTGGCTCGACCCGACAAGGCCGTTCGCCGAGATCGTCCTGAAGCCCGCCCACGGCGTGCTCGTCACCTCCGCGACGCTGACCGGCGGCGGCGACTGGGAAGTCGCCGAAGCCCGCAGCGGCGCGCCGCATCTCCTGCGCCCTGCCGCGCGGTTCGAGGCAAAGAGCCCGTTCGACTATACCCGCCAGGCCGAAGTACTGATCGTCACCGACGTGAAGCGCGGCGACGTCGCCGCGCTCGCCAACGCCTATGCGCAGCTGATCGTCGCCAGCCGCGGCGGCACGCTAGGCCTGTTCACCGCGATCCGGCGCTTGCGCGGTGTTCACGGCCGGATCGCCGATCGACTCGCGCGCGAAGGCCTGCCGCTGCACGCACAGCACGTCGATCCAATCGATACCGGCACCTTGGTCGATATCTTTCGCGACGATCCGGGCGCGTCGCTGCTCGGCACCGATGCGCTCCGCGACGGCGTCGACGTCCCCGGCGAGTCGCTGCGACTCGTGGTGATGGAGGGCGTGCCTTGGGCTAAACCGTCCGTTCTGCACGCCGCACGCAGGCTCGCGGGCGGCGGTTCGGCGTATGACGACCGGCTGGTCCGAGCGCGTTTGGCGCAGGCGTTCGGGCGGCTGATCCGGCGTGCTGATGACTCCGGCGTGTTCGTAATGCTGTCCGCCGCGATGCCGTCGCGGCTACTCAGCGCGTTCCCACCGGGCGTGCCGATCGCCCGCGTCACGCTCGAAGAAGCGGTGGCCAGAGTCGCAAGCCGGCTTTCCTCGCGGGCATCGGTAGGGCATGAAAGCCGCGAACCGGCTTGAGGATTGCCATGAAGACGTTGACGCTGTTGCGCCACGCCAAGTCCGGCTGGGACGATCCGGTCGCGCGCGATTTCGACCGCCCACTCAACGCCAAGGGCAAGCGCGCCGCGGCGATGGTCGGTCGGCATATGCGGTCGCTGGGGCTTGCGTTCGATCATGCGATTGCGTCGCCGGCGGTGCGGGTTTCGGAGACCTTGGAGCAGATCGAATCGGGCTATGGCCGGACGATCGCGCCGGACCTGGATCGACGGGTGTATCTCGCATCGGCGGCGACGTTGCTCGACTTGGTGCACGGCTTTCCGGCCGAGGCAGAGAGCGCGCTGCTGGTCGGGCATAATCCCGGGTTGGAGGATCTTGTCCTGATGTTGGTTGCGGATGGGGCCGATCCGCTTCGCGACGCGGTCGAGGACAAGTATCCGACGGCCAGCATTGCCGAGCTTCAGTTCGAGGGGGAGTGGAGCGACGTTGCGGCGGGTACGGCTCGCCTGACCCGCTTCATCCGACCCCGCGATCTCGATCCGACTTTAGGGCCCGACGCGGACTAAACCATGTTTCCCCGCGAAGGCGGGGACCCAGACTGGGCTCCCGCCTTCGCGGGAGAACAAGGGGGCGTGAGCGCTCCGCTCCTTCAACTTCATACCACCCCGGCGAAGGCCGGGGCCCAATTGGAGACGTGGTTGTAACGGCGGACCGCCCTACCTCACTATCCGTTTCCAATTGGGCCCCGGCCTTCGCCGGGGTGGTGCGGGTTTTCGGTAAGCTGATCTCGAACAAACCCGAGATCGTCGAAGCGCTTAGCTCTTCCCCGCCATCCGCGCCTTCAGATCCGAGAACGCATTCGCCGGCCGGAACTCGTCCTCGCTGATCACCCCCGCCGCCGCCAGCGCCGCCGCGGCATTAGGCCCCCTTGGAAACGGGTCGATCGCCAGCGCCAGCGTATCCGCCGCCGCCTCGCCAAGATCGATCGTCCCCCCCTCGATCGCGACCGTGTCGAGCGCATCGTCGGACAGTTCGACCTCGTCGCCTTCCGCCACCAACTGCGCAACGAACAACAGCGCGACCGGCTCGTCGATCTGCGTATCGAGCGGTTCGTCGGTCACCGAACACGCCTGCACCGCCGCGCCGGTCACGCGGCCCTTCACGACGATGCCGCTGTCGGTGCGTTTGATGCCGAGTCGCGCGTCGAGACGCGTGATCGAGAGCAGCGCGAACCGCTTGGCCAGTGCCGCGCGCTCGTCCTCGGTCGCAGCGATCTCGACGATCCGTTCGCGCTCGCCGATCGTGTCGAGGCGTTCGGGACGGCTGAACTCGGGCTTCACGGCAATTCTCCAGATAACAGATTCGGTAGTGGCGTCGCAGCCAGCCCCGCATGAAAGGCCATCACCGACTCGCGGACGTAAGTCAGCGCGGCATCGTCCGGCCCAGCGCCCCGGTACAGGTTGCGCACTAACGCCGGCGCGATATCGCCCGCCGCCAGCCCGTCGCGGTAGGCACCAAGCCGCCCGCCGAGCATGCTCATCATCTTGCCGATATGCTTGCCGACGATGATGTCGCCGATCCCGATCTCGCGGAGCTGCCCGTCCATGTCGTCGACGAACCGCTCGGCCAGACGCGCCGCGGGTTCGCCGCCAGCGGGCTCCGTCTCGAGCCGCAACATGACGATCGCCAGCAAGGTCGCGATCATGTCGAAGCGGCCGTCGACGGTGTCCGGCACCGCGCCCTCCCGATACCAATGTTCCGCGCGGGCCCGGCCGACAACAGCGTTGTAAAGCGGCAGCGCCTCGTCGGGCTTCTCGCCGAGCAGTCTTCCCAACCAGCTCAAAATCTATCGTCCTCAACACGAAGCCGCGCTTCGGCTTGTTTGCCCGCGCATCCTCGCATATCGAGGCGATCGGCGGCCGATGCAATCGCGTGGGACCCGTCACGTGTTTTCGCGTGCCCCGGTTGGGAGTTTATATGAGCGTGTTTTCCGCCCGTACGGGTCTCGCCGCCGCACTTGCGGTCGCCGCATTGGCCAGTGGGGGCTGCACCCAGCTGCGCTCGCACCAGGGCTATGTCGTCGATACCGACCTCGTCAACTCGGTCCAGCCGGGCGTCGACAACCGCCAGTCGGTGCTCGCCACGCTCGGCAAGCCGACGCTCGCCGGCCAGTTCGACCAGGGCGACTGGTATTATCTCGCGCGCGACAGCCGCAACCTCGCGTTCCGCAACCCGCGCGCCAACGCGCAGATCACGTTGCAGATCAGCTTTGATCAAAAGGGTACCGTCACCGCGATTCGCCGCGGCGGGCTCGATCAGGTCGCGTCGATCGCACCCTATGGCAAGAAGACGCCGACGCTCGGTCGCGAGCGCGGATTCTTCCAGGATCTGTTCGGTAACATCGGCACGGTCGGCGCGGCGGGGGCTGGCGGCGGCGGTGGCGGCGGTAGCAACACCGGCGGCGGCGGTCGAAATCGACCATAGCCGGTCGGTCTGAAGGGTAAGCCCAAAGTCGGTTAGGCCGCACCGCGTGCTACGCAGCGGTGCGGCCGGGCCGGGCATCATCGGCGCCGATCCCGAAAGGGGGGAAAGGGATCATCGTCGTAACGCACGTTCGACGCGATGGTTCGCCATGTGCCGCCGTAATTCGAGAAAACGACAAACATCCGTTCTCGATAAGACTATATCCGTTACCACGGTGACTTCCGGTACCCTCCGTCCGGGGGTGTGGCTTGGGCGAGTCGCTGTGGATCATCGACGCGTCTGCGCGAGAGATGCTGCTGTTTGCGGGCGTCGGACTGCTACTCGGTGGTATCGATGATCTGCTGGTCGATCTTGTCTATATCGGTCACCGGATCAGGCATGGCGGCCGGGCTCGCCTGACTCTCGCCACTCTGCCGTCGCCGCGCATTGCAGGACGGATCGCTGTGTTCGTCGCGGCGTGGGACGAGGTCGCGGTGATCGGCGGGATGCTGACGACTGCGCTCGATCGCTACGACCACGATAATTACCGAATCTACGTTGGCGCCTATCCGAACGACCGGGGAACGATCGATGCGATTGCCGCGGTCGCCGAGCGCGACGCGCGTATCCGGCTCGTGATCGGGCCACGCAACGGACCGACGACCAAGGCCGACTGCCTCAACACGCTGTGGCATGCGCTGTGTCGCGACGATCTACGAGACGGGGCAGGGATAAATCTACCCACCAAGGCGATCGTGCTTCACGATGCCGAAGACGTCGTGCACGCGCAGGAGTTGCGCGTCTTCGACAGCCTGATCGAGCAGTATGACGTGATCCAGCTTCCCGTCCTGCCGCTGGTCCACCGCGGTGCGCGGCTGGTGTCAGGACACTATGCCGACGAGTTCGCCGAATCCCACGCCAAGCAGATCGTCGTCCGGACCGCGCTGGGCGCCGCGATGCCGCTTGCCGGCACGGGCTGTGCGATCGCACCCGCCGTCCTTGCGACGATTGCGCAGGCACGGGGCGGCGATCCGTTCGACGCCACCAGTCTGACCGAGGATTACGAGCTGGGCTTGCGACTGGCAGAGCTAGGTGCACGCGGCATCTTCGCGCGTGTCGCGGCGGACGACGCCGGGACGGTGGTCGCGGTACGCGCGTATTTCCCGTGTACGCTTAGTGGATCGGTGCGCCAGAAGACGCGGTGGATGATGGGTATCGCGCTGGCCGGCTGGGATCGTACCGGCTGGGGGCGGCCCCGCGCGGTCGCCGATCACTGGATGCGAATGCGCGATCGACGCGCGCCGCTGGCCGTCGTGATCCTAGCGGTCGGCTATCTTGCGGTGCCGATATGGCTGTTGTCGCTACTGATACACGGCCAAGCCGACGGCGCGTCGCCCTACGCGAACGGCGCCTACCCGATCGCGTTCTGGCTGCTCGTCGCCAATGGCGGGTTGCTGGCGTGGCGGTTGATCGTGCGGATGATATTCACGGGACGCAGTTATGGTATGCGCGAGGCGATCTGGGCGCTGCCGCGGTTTCTCGTAGGCAACCTCGTCTCGCTGATCGCCGCACCGCGCGCGGTGATCGTCTATATCGGCATGCTGCGCGGCGCGGCGCCGGTCTGGGACAAGACGCAACACGAGTTTCCCGACGCGCTGCCCATCGACGTCATCACTGACAGCCTCAACCACCCGGGCCTTGCCGCCGCGGCACGATGAGTGTCGGGCGCCCGCTGCGCTTTCTCGCGTTGGCGTTGGGCGGATGGGTGATGGTCCGCGTGGCGTTGTTGTTGCCGGAGGTAACCTCGCTTCCACCCTCGGAGATAATTCCGCGAGTTGTCGAAGTGCTCGTGCCGCAAGTCGCCGCAGCAATTCTCGGGCGACCCCGCGTGGCTCCGCGGGTGGTGACTATGCCACGCGTCGCTGTTGCATTGCCGATTTACGCCAAGGGTCGACCATGGCAGGCACCGACGATTGTGCCGCCGCGCCCCGTAGCGCGCGTTCTTCCCGATTTGCCAGCCGCCGCAGAGCCTCGGACATACCTCGTTCTGTCGCCGGTAGCACCGCCCATGGTCGCCAACGGGCCAAGTCGTCTCAGCGGAAGCGCATGGCTGCTCGCGCGTGGCGGTCCCGCGGGTACGGTATCGGGCGGGCAGCTCGGCGCATCGCAGGGCGGTTTGCGACTAGCCTATGCGCTCGGCAGCCAGCGTAGGGTCGCGCTGGTGGCGCGCGTCGCCACCCCGCTCAGGGGCGCCGGACGGGAGGCGGCGTTCGGGGTCGCATGGCAACCGACGCGGTTCCCGGTCCGCCTCGTCGCCGAGCAAAGGTTCGCGCTCGATGGCGGCCGCGGCGGACCGACGGTGGGCGTCATCGCCGGCTATGGTCCCGCCGAAGTCGCGCCGGGTATCCGTCTGGAAGCGTACGGCCAGGCCGGCGGGATTGCGCGTGACGGGATCGAAGGCTTCGTCGACGCGTCCGCACGACTCACGCATCCGCTGGGAAAGCTTGCCGGCGCGACCATAGACATCGGTGTTGGCGCATGGGGCAGCGCGCAGCGTGACGCCGAACGCTTCGATATCGGACCCTCACTCGTCGCCGCGCTGCCTGTAGCGCGCAAGACCATCCGCCTGACGCTCGACTGGCGCGAACGCATCGCCGGCGGCGCGCGTCCGGGCTCGGGCCCCGCCCTCTCGATCGGTAGCGACTTCTGAAAGGTCGAGCCTAGCCCCGCCCGCGCAATCCGGTGTAACGCTGCGGTCGTGGATCTGTATCTCCCCGTCGCCAACCTGTCGGTCAACGCGCTCGTCATCATCCTGCTCGGCGGGGGAGTCGGGCTGTTGTCGGGGATGTTCGGCGTCGGCGGCGGCTTCCTGACGACGCCACTGCTGATCGTCTACGGCATTCCGCCGACGGTTGCCGCAGCCTCTTCCGCGAGCCAAGTGACCGGCGCGAGCGTGTCGGGCGTGTTCGCGCATTTTCGGCGCAAGGGCGTCGATACCAAGATGGGCGGGGTGCTCGTCGCGGGCGGCATCCTTGGGTCGTTCTTCGGTGCGTGGCTGTTTCGACTGCTCCAGCAAAGCGGCCAGATCGATACGGTGATCGCGATCGTCTACGTGGTCATGCTCGGGTCGATCGGCGGCCTGATGGCAAAGGAATCGATCGGCACGATCGGCCGCGTGCGCACCGGACGCCCTCCCAAGGCGCGCAAGCGTCGCCATCACCCGCTCGTCGCCGCGCTACCGCTCAGGACGCGCTTCTACGCGTCGGGGCTCTATATCTCGCCGCTCGCACCGTTGTTGCTGGGGTTCTTTACCGGCATCCTGACGATTCTGCTCGGCATCGGTGGCGGCTTCATTCTCGTCCCCGCGATGATCTATTTGCTGGGCATGGCGACGTCGGTGGTGGTCGGCACGTCGCTGTTCCAGACGCTGTTCGTGACCGCGGTCGCGACGATGGTGCACGCGACCACCACCAAGGCGGTCGATATCGTGCTGGCGGCTTTGCTCCTGCTCGGCTCGGTCGTAGGAGCGCAGGTCGGCGCGCGGTTCGCGACCAAGTTCCGCCCCGAATATCTCCGTCTCGGACTTGCGGTCATGGTGCTGCTGGTCGGCGCGCGCATCCTGCTCGGACTCGTCTGGCGCCCCGAGGAGATCTTCTCGGTCACGCTGTCGTGAAGCCTCGCTGGCTAGTTCTGCTCGCGCCGTTGCTGATGGCGCAGGCGAAGCCCGTGCTGGTCCCCGACGTGTCACAACGCAATATCGAGATCGCCTACAGCTTCACCGGTGCCGAGCTGCTGCTGTTCGGTGCGATCCTCTATCCCGGTGGCCGCCTGCCGACCGGTGAGCAACCCACCGATATCGTCGTCGTCGTCAAGGGCCCGACCCAGTCGATCCTGATGCGCGAGAAGGAGAAGGTCGCCGGCATCTGGGTCAACGCCGCACGCCTGCGATACCGTTCCGCCCCCAGTTTCTACGCGATCGCCTCGTCCAAACCGATCGACCGCCTCGTCGACGACCGGACGCGCGCGATCTACGAACTCGGCCTCGACAGCCTGCAATTGTCGCCGGCGTCGAGCGCACCGGCGCCGATCCAGGACCGTTTCCAGAAGGGGCTCGTCGACCTCAAGCGCCGCGCCGGCCTGTATTACGAGGCGCCTCGCGCGGTCGAGATCACCGACGGCGTGCTCTACCGTGCACGCGTGTCGATTCCCGCCCGCGTGCCCGTCGGCCGCTTCACAGCGGAGACGTTCCTGATCCGCGACGGGCGCGTACTCGCAGCCGCAGTACGCGACATCGACATCCGCAAATCGGGCTTCGAGCGATTCGTCGCGCGCGCTGCGGATCGCTCTTCGGTAACCTACGGGCTGGTCGCGGTCGCGCTGTCGGTGTTCCTGGGCTGGGCGGCAGGCTGGATCGCGCGCCGGGTCTAGCGCGTCTCAGCGACTAAACGCGCACCAACGCGCCGGTTTTTTCCAGCAAGTTCAACACCGTCGTCATCGGATATTTACAATTATCGCGGCAGGGTCGGTCCGAAATGACTGGAGACTTTGCGGCGATGAGCGACATGCCGGGACCTGGCGCATTCTTGCGCGCGGCACCCCTGACGGGCGGATTCGCTGGCGCGAGCGCTGCGGCGGCACCCGTCGGCGTTGTCTTCGCGATCGCCGGATCGAGCAGCCGTATCCTGCTTGATCGCGCCGCGATCGCGGTGCTGCATGACGATTCCGATCCGGTCGTCGCAGCGGCCGGACAGGTCGGCAGCCAGATCAAGATGCGCGTCGGCGCAACGTGGCTGGTCGCCAACATCCGCTCGCTCAAGCTGGAGGATGCCGCCGGCACCTGCGTCGCCGCGGAGATCGACTATCTGGGGGAAGGCGATGAGGATAAACTCACCGGCAAGCTCTATCGATTCCGCCGCGGCGTCACGCGCTATCCGATGCCCGGCTGCGAGGTGTTCCCGATCACCACGGCCGACCTGCAACAGGTCTATGCCGCCGACGACCGTGCGAACATCACGATCGGCACGGTCTATCCGACCGCCGATATTCCCGCCGCGCTGTACGTCGACGCGATGCTCGGCAAGCATTTCGCGCTCGTCGGGTCGACCGGCACGGGCAAGTCGACCAGCGCCGCGCTGATCCTGCACCGCATCTGCGAACTCGCGCCGCAGGGGCACATCGTGATGATCGACCCGCATGGCGAATATGCCGCCGCGTTCAAATCGAATGGGGCGATCTACGACGTTTCGAACCTGCAGATGCCGTATTGGCTGATGAACTTCGAGGAGCATTGCGAGGTCTTCCTCACCAGCAGCGGTTCCGCGCGACAGTTCGATGCCGACATCCTCGCCAAATGCCTGCTCGCGGCAAAGGCGAAAAGCCGCCTCGGACAGGAGATCGCAAAGCTCACGGTGGACGCGCCGATCCCGTATATGCTCAGCGATCTAACGACGATCATCAGCGCCGAGATGGGCAAGATGGACCGCGCCGGCGACACTTCGCCCTATCTCCGGCTCAAATCCAAGATCGACGAGATCAAGGCCGATCCGCGCTACGGCTTCATGTTCTCCGGCATGCTGGTGGCGGACACGATGGCGAGCTTCCTCGCGCGCATTTTCCGCCTGCCCGGCGACGGTAAGCCGATCTCGATCATCGATGTCTCTGGCGTGCCGTCGGACATCACCTCGGTGGTGGTTGCGGTGCTCGCGCGGATGACGTTCGACTTCGCGATCTGGTCGCGCAACGAACCGCAGCGGCCGATCCTGCTCGTCTGCGAGGAGGCGCATCGCTACATCCCGGCAGGGCAGGAGGCGAACAGTTCGGTCGGGCGCATCCTCGGCCGCATCGCCAAGGAAGGCCGCAAATACGGCGTGTCGCTGGGGCTCATCACGCAGCGTCCGTCGGATCTCGCAGAGGGTGTGCTGTCGCAATGCGGCACGATCATCGCGATGCGCCTCAACAACGACCGCGACCAGGCATTCGTCCGCGCGGCGATGCCCGAGGGCGCACGCGGTTTCCTCGATTCGATCCCCGCACTCCGTAATCGCGAATGCATCATCTGCGGCGAAGGCGTGACGATCCCGATCCGCGTGAGCTTCGACGGATTGGAGGAGGAGAAACGCCCCGCCTCGGGTGATCCGCTATTCTCCGAACTATGGCGCGACGTCGGCGGTGAGGACCAGATCATCGGCCGCACGATCCAGCGCTGGCGAGCACAAGGCAAATAGGTGCGATCGGTCAGTGCAGGGATCGACAAGCATAACCCGTCGCTAGCTGTATTCCGGTAAAAGAGGGGATCTGATCGTGGACGTGATCACATGCCGGTCTTTGTTTTTCGGTCGATCAGGACGGCCTGCTGCCATCGGCTCGGGCCTTGTCGGTACGGTGAATGCAGCCCGCCCAGCAACAGGGGCGCCTCTTGCCCTCGAGCAGTTCCTGACCCGTACGCTCTATGCGGCGCTGGCGCGTTTTCGGCTGTTTCGCGTCCTCTATCCAGCAGATGAACTCGTTCCGGCCGAGCGGCGTCAGCGTCTGCCACAGTGCGAAGAGGCTTGGATCGGAGCGGATCGCCGACTGGAGATCGTCGCTGGCGGTATGGACAGTGCCGTGAAGAAAAGAGTTCGCCACGCATCCTCCGAGCAATGTCGCCCAATGCAATGGGCCATTCGCACGAAGAATAGCCGTTCCTCACGTTGATGACGAGCGCACGGTTCGCAACGGGCAACCAACAACAAATTCCGTCGATGCCGCCGTCGCGCACCGCGTCGACGTTCATCAGATGGTTAGGCGCCGACCCGTATTGCCAGCAGCTGAGCGACCCTTGCCTTGAACGCGCGCAGTTTCTCCCCCGACAACTGCGCCACGCTCGCAAACGGGACCGATCGCGGGTTGATGGCCGCGCCGTTCTTCCACACTTCCCAGTGCAGATGCGGGCCGGTCGACATTCCCGTCGAGCCGACATAACCGATCACCTGGCCCTGCCGGACCCGCGTGCCCGATGACACCGCGATCCGGCTCATATGGCCGTATCCGCTCGCCATCCCGCCACCGTGCATCAGTTTGACGAAATTGCCGTAGCCGCCGGTCCGGCCTGCGAACGTCACGATGCCGTCGGTCATCGCGTGGATCGGCGATCCGTACGGTGCGCCGATGTCGAGGCCCTTGTGCATGCGCGTGAAGCCCAGCAGCGGGTGGAACCGCATGCCGTAGTTCGACGTGATCCTGCCGGTGACCGGCATGCCCGAGACGGCGCGGCGTTCGGTCTGGCCGTTGGCATCGAACCAGCCGCCGCGACTCGACTCCCCGTTTAGACTGGCGTCGACATCGACGTTCGCCGCGTCCGGCGCGAACCGGACGAGCTGTACCTTTCGGCGTCCTTGATCGATCCCGGCGAAGAGAAGGTCGCCGATTCGGGTCTCGCCGGTCGCGGCACGCTCGCGCTCAACGATGACGTCGAAGCTGTCCGCCGCCGTCACGTCGCGGCCGATCGAAAGTCGCGTCGAGATCGCCTTGATGAACGACTCCACGGCCTTTCCAGGAACACCGGCGGAACGCGCGGATCGGTATAGGCTGGAGCCGACCAGGCCCTGGATGCGCAACGGCGTCGTATCGACCGCGATCGGCTTGCGGTTCACGGTCAGCCCGCCCGCGCCGCGCGTCAGCGACAGCGCCAGATCGAACCGCGCGCGGAAATCGAGCTGCTCCAGCGGCCGCGCGACGGTGCGATCCGGCCGCCGCCCGAGCGTCAGTGCGATCCGCGTGCCCGCCGGAATGGCCTTCGGATCGACCGACTGCGCGACCAGCGCCGCCGCGGCTTCGGCATCGTTCCGACCGACGCCCGCGCGCATCAGCGCCCGGTCGAACGCATCGCCCTGGCCGAGCGTCGCCGACAGTTCGAGCGTCGGGCGCTCGGGTGCGTTGGCGAGCGGGGCAACGAGATCGTTAGCCGCCATCCGCCGCCCGGTGGTCGCGCCCTGGCCGAGCGGCGCAATGCCCTGCGCGCGCGTTTCCTCCCACTCGGCACCGGCCAGCGGCGACGGCACTGCACCGACCAGCGGCTTGAACCCCGGCGCCAGCATGACGGTCGCGGCACACAGCGCGGTGCAGGTCACGAGCCCGCGCCACCACTCGCGACTGCCGATCCGAGCACCGAGATCAGGTACCCAGTCGATCCGCGAAGGGGCGGTCCTCGGCGCGATATCCGGCTGCCGATCGAGCGCACGACCAAAGCCGCGCGCCCCGCCGCCCGCCAGTTCCAGCGCCTGATCCTTCTGCAAATACACGCGTGTCCGCCCTGAAATCGTCCGAATTCTCGTGCGCCGTTTAATCCCCGGCGCGAGCATCGGGTTGTGGCGGGGACATGCTAAAGTCAAATTAACCGGGCGATTGTTGGGCTTGGCGGCGGCGGGGCGTGCTCGGGTCGGGGCGGACGAGATTTGGGACTGATGACCCTGCTTCCCTGTCTGGGTTTTAGAAGGCGCCCGAACTTTATCCACCACCCCGGCGAAGGCCGGGGCCCAATAGGGTAGGCCAAGGTGATGAAGCGCGGACCTCCGTTAAGCCTGTTCCCCAATTGGGCCCCGGCCTTCGCCGGGGTGGTTTTAGATTGAGGTGGACACCGAAGCTCGACGATCGAGCGAACCCAACATTCACCTCACCAACACGGCGTAATTCGACCCAGGTCATTGCGCCAGCCCACTTTACCCCCGATGTTGCCCGCCATGAGCGACGAAGTCTCCGCTGGCGTGACCGCGGTTCTCGGCCCGACCAACACGGGCAAGACGCACCTCGCGATCGAGCGGATGTGCGCGCATTCGAGCGGCATGGTCGGTTTCCCGCTGCGCCTGCTCGCGCGCGAGGTCTATGACCGCGTCGTCGCGATCAAGGGCGCCAACCGAGTCGCGCTGGTGACGGGCGAAGAGAAGATCGTGCCGCCCGACGCGCGCTGGTTCCTGTGTACCGCCGAGTCGATGCCCGACCGCGACGTCGCTTTCGTCGGATTGGACGAGGCGCAGTTGGGGGCCGACCCGGAGCGCGGGCACGTGTTTACCGATCGCCTGATGCGCGCACGGGGACGCGAGGAGACGATGATCCTGGGCTCCGAAGCGTTGCGGCCGATGATCAAAAAGCTCGTCCCCGGCGCGGAGATCGTCAACCGACCGCGCTTCTCGACGCTTACCTATGCGGGCGCGAAGAAGATCAGCCGGTTGCCCAAGCGCTCGGCGATCGTCGCGTTCTCCGCGGAGGAAGTGTACGCGGTCGCCGAGATGCTTCGGCGCCTTCGCGGTGGTGCGGCCGTCGTCATGGGGGCGCTGTCGCCGCGCACCCGCAACGCGCAGGTCGCGATGTTCCAGGCGGGCGAGGTCGATTACCTGGTCGCGACCGATGCGATCGGCATGGGGCTGAACATGGACGTCGCGCATGTCGCGTTCGCCAGCCTCAACAAGTTCGACGGCAAGCGCCAGCGTCGCCTGACGGTGGCCGAGATGGCGCAGATCGCGGGGCGTGCGGGGCGGCACCAGCGCGACGGCACGTTCGGCGCGTTGTCCGACGATGGGCCGGGCGCGTTCCTCCCCGAGGAAGTGCTGGCCATCGAGGAGCACCGGTTTCCGCGGCTCGAGAACCTCTATTGGCGGCAGGGCGAGCCTGATTTCTCCAGCATTGATGCGCTGGTGGCGAGCCTGGAGGCGCGGCCGCCTGCTGGGGTCCTGCGCGCTGCGCCTCAGGCTCTTGATCTCGGCGTCTTGAAGCGGCTGGCCGAGGAGGGCTGGGTGCGTGAGCGGGCGCGGCATCCGGTAATGGTCGCGCGACTGTGGGCTGCATGCGGCTTGCCCGATTTCCGCAAAGTCGGGCTCGATCCGCATGCGCGGTTCGTGTCGCGGGTGTTCGGGCATCTCAGCGAGGGGCGGGGGCATATCCCGCATCAGTGGTTCGCGGACGAGATCGCGCGGCTCGATACGGTGGCGGGCGACGTACCGGTGATCGCGGGGCGGATCGCGGCGACGCGGATCTGGGCGTACATCGCACAGCGCGCCGACTGGCTGGCGGAGCCGACGCTTTGGGCGGCGCGGACCGCGGCGCTGGAGGAACGCCTGTCGGATGCGCTCCACGCGAGCCTGACGCAGCGGTTCGTCGACAAGCGCACGACCGCGTTGATGCGCCAGATCGGCGCGGACGCGGGCGCGCTGCCCGTGGTGATCGGGCCCGAAGGCGAGGTGATGGTCGAGGATCATCCGATCGGTCGTCTCGACGGATTTCGCTTCACGGTCGCGGCGGATGCGCGGGCGAGCGACAAGCGTTTGCTGCTAGCGGCGGCGGAAAAGCGCCTGACCGGCGAGCGTTCGCGTCGCGGCCAGTCGTTGGTCGATGCGCCGGACGCCGATATAGCGCTCGACGATGCGGCGCAGCTGATCTGGGCGGGGCATCCGGTCGCGAAGCTCGGCGCAGGTCCGTCGTTCGCGCGACCGAAACTGATCCTCGACCGGTCGCTCGACTGCCTCGACAAGCCTTCGCGCGATCGGATCGAGGCGCGGCTGTCGCTGTGGCTCGCGGGGATGCTGAAGCGGCGGATCGCGGTGCTGGTCCACCTCGCCGAGTTGAGCCGTGATCCGAACGCCACGCCGGCGTTGCGCGCGGTCGCGAGCGCGATCGAGGAGGCCGGCGGGATCCTGCCGCGGTTGCCGATGCGGCTGGCGCTCGATGCGATCGATCCCGAGGAGCGCAAGCGGTTGCGCAAGATCGGGATTACGGTTGGTGCGCTCGACATGTTCGACGCGCGGTTGCTCAAGCCCGAGTCGGCGCGTTGGCGGCGCATCCTCGCGGCGGCTCGCGGTACGACGATAGCCGCCCCGCGAGATGGGGCGACCGTGCTGACGCGTGGCAGCACGGGTGCGGTTCTGGAGGCGGGGTTCCGTCCGCTTGGACTCCAGGCAGTCCGGATCGACCTGATCGAGCGCATCGCACGTGCCGCGCACGACTCGCGGCAGGGTCGTACGCCGTTCGCGCCCGATCCTGCTCTGGCGACTTCGATCGGCGTCGATGCCGCGTCGCTGGAGCGGTTGATGGCCGAACTCGGGTTCAAGGCGCTGGCGGGGGACACGCCGCGCTGGGTCTGGCGTGGGCGTCCGCCGGCTCGGGCCGTGGCGCTGGCCCCGATCGATCCGTCGCGGCAGAACGCCTTTGCCGGGCTCGCCGCACTGGTCCGCCATGGTTGAAGGCGCGATGCGGATCGATCGGTTCCTGTGGTTCGTGCGGCTCGCAAAGACGCGCAGCGCCGCGCAGGCGATCGCCGAGAAGGGTCATCTGCGCATCGACGGCCGCCCGATCGACCGCGCGCACTGCCCGGTGCGGATCGGGAATGTCCTCACTTTCGCCGCCAACGACGAGGTCCGGGTGATCCGTGTCGAAGCGCTCCCCTCGCGCCGCGGCCCCGCCCCCGAAGCTCAGGCGTGCTATCAGGACCTGATCGCTGGGAGGACGCCCCCCGGCACGATCCGCGATCCTGCTTCGGAATAAATTCGATCCTCCCCCGCAAGGGGGAGGTGGCGCCGAAGGTGACGGAGGGGGAGGATACGCAACCGAGGTTTTCCCTTTCCTCCCCCTCCGTCTGGCGAGTGCCAGCCACCTCCCTCTGGCGGGGGAGGATACGAGAGTGGCAAAGCCTGATAACGTCTCGCAGAAGGCTTGCTATGATTGACGCGAGGGGCACGCGCGCATAGTCGCTGGCGCGTTCGTCGCCGGAAAGGAATCCGGCCCAGGAGTTCTGCAATGACCTACGTCGTCACCGATGCCTGCATCCGCTGCAAGTACATGGACTGCGTGGAAGTGTGCCCGGTCGACTGCTTCTACGAGGGCGAGAACATGCTGGTGATCAATCCCAGCGAGTGCATCGACTGCGGCGTGTGCGAGCCGGAATGCCCCGCCGAGGCGATCCTGCCCGATACCGAGAGCGGGCTGGAGCAGTGGCTCGAGCTTAACACCACCTTCTCGGCGCAATGGCCCAACGTCACGCGCAACGACAACCAGACGCCGCCGGATGCCGATGCGATGAAGGGCGTCGAGGGCAAGTTCGACAAGTATTTCTCGCCCGAACCCGGCGCAGGCGACTGATAAGAGGCGGCGAATCCCGAAAAGGGCAAGCCGCCTGCCACGTTCGGCTGGTAATTTTGTTGCAAAGCTGCTAGATGGGTCCGCGACGGGCGCGATGATTCACGTCATCCGCTTGACGTACAGACCTATCCCTCCCCCGATGCAGCAGCGACGAGTCCTTCGTCGAGGCGTCGCGTGGAGGCCTGATCCGGAAAGGCCCCAAATGGCTGCCAAGGCACTGTCCTTCGATGTCGGTGATTTCGTCGTTTATCCCAAGCACGGGGTCGGCCGTGTGATCGAGCTCCAGCGCTCGGAAATCGCCGGCATGACACTGGAACTCTACGTCCTCCGGTTCGAGAAGGAGCGCATGACGCTCCGCGTACCGACCAACAAGGCCGAAAGCGTCGGCATGCGCAAGCTGTCGTCGGACAAGACGATGCGCGAGGCGATGGACACGCTCAAGGGCAAGCCCAAGGTCAAGCGCACCATGTGGTCGCGCCGCGCGCAGGAATATGAGGCGAAGATCAACTCGGGCGACCTCGTGTCGATCGCCGAAGTGGTCCGCGATCTGTTCCGTGCCGACGACCAGCCCGAGCAGAGCTATTCGGAGCGTCAGATCTTCGAAGGCGCGACCAGCCGCCTCGCGCGCGAACTGGCGGCGATGGAAGAGCTCGACGAGCCCAAGGCGCAGGAGAAGATTCTCGACATCCTCCGCGCCGCGGCCGCGATCTACAACAAGGACAAGGTGCCGGCTTAACTGCTGGGCGCTTTGTGAGACGAAGGGGCGGTCCTGCGGGGCCGCCCTTTTTCGTTCTGCTGCTTCCTCCCTCGAGATGGGGGGCCGTTTAGCGAGCCAGCGCCAGACAAGTTTCTCATTGCGCCGTCCCGTGGCGGGTGTATTGTGTTAATAACACACAGGAGGATGCGATGAACTTTCTTGCGCTCGGACTGATCATTCCTCTCGCGGCCTGCTCGTTCAGCTGGAACGGCGACAATGAAGGCTCGGGGGCTGCGGCGGCCGGTTCGGGGACCACCCGGACCTTCCAGGTTTCCGGTTTCAACGGCATCGACCTTCGGGGCTCGGACGACGTCGACGTCCGCGTCGGTAACGGCTTTTCGGTTCGCGCCGAGGGGCCGAGCGAACAACTCGATCGCCTGCGCATCGAGCGTGACGGGGATACGCTCAACATCGGGCGCAAGAACGGGGCGAGTTTCGGCTGGAGCAAGGGCGCCAAGGTGAAGGTGTACGTCACCTTGCCACGGCTCGCCGACGCGAGCGTTTCGGGATCGGGCAACATGGCCGTGGACCGTGTCGAGGGCGGTGGGTTCGAAGGCGGAATCGCCGGATCGGGCAATCTCGACATCGCCGCGATCAGGGTCGACGTTGCGAAATTCTCGATCGCCGGATCGGGTACCGCGCACGCGAGCGGCACGGCACGCGATCTGACGGTGGACATCGCAGGCTCGGGCGATCTCGACGGCACCCGGTTTGAGGCGCAATCGGCGACGGTCGAGATCGCCGGTTCGGGAAGCGTGCGCGCGGTGGTGAACGGCGCTGCCAAGGTCGCCATGTTGGGCTCGGGTGACGTCGATCTCGGGCCGCAATCCCGCTGCACGATCTCCAAGATGGGTTCGGGGCGGGTCCGCTGCGGGCGGTAAACCGCCGCCGGACTTGCGCGAGGGTACGGAACCGGCGACGTTCGCGGGCATGAGATATCTGCTCGCCGCGTCGCTGCTCCTGTCCTCGCCGGCATTCGCCCAGTCTTCCGCGACGAGCCGGACGGTCTCGGTCGGCAGCTTCGATCGCGTGCGGGTCGAGGGGCCGTTCGAGGTCCGCGTCACGATCGGCTCTCCGCGTGCGACCATCACCGGCCCGGGCAGGGGGGACGATGTGGCCGTCCGGGTCGATGGTACCACGCTGTCGGTGCGCAAGGGCACGGGCGGCTGGGGCGAGCAGACGCGTGGCGGCGGCGGGGCGGGGCCGACCGTCGTGACGCTCTCGACACCCGAGCTGACCTCGGCCAGCGTCGCTGCCGGCGGGCGGCTGACGATCGCGAAGATGCGCGGCATGCGCGTCGACGTGACGGTCAGCGGTAACGGGAGCTTGGCCCTCGCGGCGGCCGATACCGACCAGCTGAACGCGACGCTGATCGGGACCGGCCAGATGACGCTCGCCGGCCGCGCGGCGCGCGCGCGCCTCGTGACGAGCGGGCCGGGCGCGATCGACGCATCGGGGCTGGCGGTCAACGACCTGACCGTCCACCTCGACGGCGTTGGCGAGACGAAGGCGGCCGCGCGCTATACCGCGCAGGTGACCAACAGCGGGCTGGGAACGGTCACGATCACCGGCAACGCGAAATGCCGTGTCGATGCAGCGGCCGGTGGGCCGGTGGTGTGTGGGAAGCCGGCGGCGGGAGTCTCTGCTCCGTAGAAGGGGATGGTGTGCTGCTGCCCCATCCACACCGACCTCTTTCCGGCGAAATCCGCATCTGGATCGAGCCAGTTACCCTATCCGTATCGGCCCTCATACCTTCCGAACGTGTGTCATCATTCCCGCGGAGGCGGGAACCCATACTGGCTGACCTCACACTGGGATCGCTATTCTGTGAGGATATGGATCCCCGCCTGCGCGGGGATGACGACGGAGTTTATCGTCGGGTGGGATGAACCTCACGAGTTCTGGGCCGCACCCCTTTAAATGAGCGCCAATTCCGCCAGCTTGGTCATCAGCGCGGGCGGCATTACGTCCAGCCCGGTCGCATCGCCACCCAGATCGAGCGGCGCATCCGCACCCTCAAGATACCGCCACCCCTGATGCGCGCGCTTTGGCCGCGCTTGCACGAGGACGAGCTTCGGATCGATGTGGATCGCGACGCGACCCTCTTCCGCCTCGCCGAACCCGAGGATCGGCGAGCGGGCGATCAGCTGGTGCTTGAGGATCCAGAACATCGAGCCTTGGCCCGCGACCTCCTCATGCCGCTTGGGCAGGTAGCGCGTGGTGAGAAACACCGGCCCTTCCTCGCCGCGCAGCCGGAGCCGCTCGGCGAGGTGGTCGACGCTTTCCGCGCCGAACGCGACTTTGGTGAGGTGGAGCGGCATAGCGTTGGAAATGGGCGTTAATACCGGACGATCAACCGTGCAGACCCCACAAAGACGCGAGCCCGAGGAACGAGAAGAATCCCATCGTGTCGGTCATCGTCGTCACGAACACCGCCGACGACACCGCAGGGTCGATCCGGAACTTGTCGAGCGTCACCGGTACCAGCACGCCACTCAGCCCCGCGGTGATATTATTCACCAGCATCGCCGCTGCGATCACCAGCGATAGGTCGGTATTGCGGAAGATAACATACGTCCCGAGTCCGATCAGCGCGCCCAGCATGACGCCATTGGCGGTGGCGATGCGGAACTCGCGCCCGATCATCCGCGCGGTATTCGAACTCGTCAGCTGGTTGGTCGCGAGCGCACGCACCACCACGGCCAGAGTCTGCGTCCCCGCGTTGCCGCCCATCCCCGAGACGATCGGCATCAGCACCGCGAGCAATGCAAAGCTCGCGATCGTCCCCTGAAACAGCCCCACGACCGACGACGCGACCATCGCGGTGCCGAGATTGACCACCAGCCACGTGAATCGCGTCCGCACCGTCAGCCGGATCGGCTCGTTGATGTCGCCATCGCCGGCGCCCGCCAGACGCAGGGTATCCTCGCCCGCCTCTTCGGAGATGATGTGCACGATGTCGTCGACCGTGATCATCCCGACCAGCCGGCCGCCATGATCGACCACCGCGGCGGAGATCAGCGCGTATTTCTGGAAGCGCAGCGCGACTTCCTCCTGATCCATGTCGACCGGGATCAGCGTCTGCTCGCGCTTCATCACGTCGGCGATCGCGATCCCGCGCGGCGTCCGCAGCATCCACGACAGCTGGCACGTGCCGATCGGCTTGTGCGCAGGGTCGACGACGAAGATCTCCCAAAAATCGGTCGTCAGCTCCTCATGCCCGCGGAGGTAATCGATCGCGTCGCCGACGGTCCAATGCTCGGGCACCGCGATCAGCTCGCGCTGCATCAGGCGACCGGCGGACTCCTCGGCGTAGCTCAGCGCCTCCTCGATCGCCGCGCGGTCGTCCGGGTCGAGCGCGCGCAGCACCGCGCGCTGCTCGTCCTCGTCCATGTCCTCGATGATCGCGACGGCATCGTCGGTATCGAGTTCGGAGGCGAGATCGGCGACCTGGTGCGGCTCGAGCGCATCGATCAGATCCTCGCGGACGTAATCGTTCATCTCGGCGAACACGTCGCCGTCGAGCAGGTCGGTGACAGCCCGCGCCAGCGCGGCGCGATCCTGTTGTGGAGTCAGCTCGAACAGATCGGCGATGTCGGCCGGGTGCAACGGCTCGACCAGCGTACGCGCCGCCTCGTCGTCGCCGTCCTCCACCGCATCGAGCACCGCCCGCACGAATTCGGGCCGCAGATGGTCGTCGCGATCGAGCTGGTTTTCGGGCTGGGTGTCGGTTTCGACCTCGGGAAGCTCGAGTTCGCTCATGGCTGCCTCCCTTAAAAGATGCGCGGTTGGGCCCTAACGCGGCCGGCGCGCATTTGCCAGTCGGAGTGCGGCTCCCTATCTGCCGCGCATCAATTCAGGAGAACATGAATGGCTGACACCCCCGAAACGCTGACGCTGACCCTCGATGGCGGCGACGTCACGATCAAGTTGCGCCCCGATCTGGCGCCCAAGCACGTCGAGCGGATCGTCGAGCTGGCGAACGAAGGCTTTTACGACGGCGTTCCCTTCCACCGCGTGATCCCGGGCTTCATGGCGCAGGGCGGTGACGGCGGTCGCGGCGACGGCACCGGCGGGTCGAGCAAGCCCAACCTCAAGGCGGAATTCTCGGCCGAGCCGCACGTCCGCGGCGTGTGCTCGATGGCACGCACGAACCAGCCCGACACGGCGAACTCGCAGTTCTTCATCGTGTTCGACGACGCGCGCTTCCTCGACAAGCAGTACACCGTCTGGGGTGAAGTCACCGACGGCATGGACCTGATCGACGCGCTGCCGAAGGGCGAGCCCCCGCGTTCGCCGGGCAAGATCGTCAAGGCACGGGCGGCCTGAGCTGAATTCCCCTCCCGCTCGCGGGAGGGGCTAGGGGAGGGCGCGACGTACGTACTGGCGTCTGGTCAGTGAGGCACGCCCCCCCCCGACCCCTCCCGCAAGCGGGAGGAGAGTAGCGGTTAGACCTCCGCCACCGTCCGTATAAGCCAGTCATGGAACAGCTTCACCGGCTTGGTCTGCAACGCCCGCGGGCGGCACACGAACCAGTAGCTGTACGGGCTCTCCACCTCGATATCGAACAGCCGCACGAGCCGCGGATCGTTCGCATCCTCGAAATGGCTCGCATGCATGAAAGCGACGCCGAGCCCCTGCGCGGCTGCCTCCAGCATCAGCGCCCCCGAATCGAAATGATCGATCGCCAGCGGCTCGATATCGTCGAGCCCCGCCGCCGTCCGCCACGCCGTGAACGTATCCGTCATGTCGCGGTGCACCAGCGCCGTCAGCGTCGATAACTGTTCGGGCCGCGTGACCGGATCCGCGCGCTCCAGCAGGCTTCTTGCCCCGATCACATACACCGAGTTCCGATCGAGCCGCCGCGCATAGAATGCAGGATCGATCTCGCGCGACAGGGCGATCACCGCGTCCAGTCCATCGCCGAGCCGCGACACCAGATGCGCCGCGGTATCGATATCGAGATGCAGTTCGGGATGCGACGTGCGCAACTCGCCCAGCTTGGGGAACAGCTTTTGGGACGCATAGAGCGGCAGGATTCCGAGACGCAGCCGCAGCACTTCGGTCGTGCTGGTCAGCGATTCGACCGCGTCCGACAGCGAATCAAGCACCGGTGCGATCTGCGCGAGCAACCGCTCGCCATCCGCATTCAGCACCATCGCCTGATGCCGCCGCGCGAACAGCGGCTTGGCGATGAATCGCTCCAGGCTTTGCACGCGCCGGCTGAGCGCAGGTGCGGACAGTGCCAGATCCTCGGCGGCGGCCTTGATCGACCCCAGCCGCGCGACCTGCACGAACGCCTCGATAGCCCCCAGTGGCGGCAGCCTGCGCATGATTCCTCTTTCGACTCGACAAGTGTGACAACAACCGCTGGACGCATTCATGCATGCGATTGCAGTTAGCGCAATCGTAGCTGATCCCTTCGCACTTGCAACACGAACCGTCTCGACGCAAAAAGACCTCGCCTTTCAGGCATCCTCTCCTAAAAACTTTCATGGGCTGGCCTTCATTGGCCGGCCCTTTTTTTGTGTTTTCAACCCCTGACAAGGCTGGAACCGGCCCCCTATCTCGGACGCTACGAGATCGAATGGAGTCGACATGGCCGATAGCGAAATCCCCACGCGCAAAATTCAGGTCGCCAACGCGCGTCCCGAAGACAGCGGCCGCGGCCTGGCGCACCTGCCGCGCGCGCTGATGGCGACGCTCGGCATCGGCGAAGGCGATGTCATCGAGATTCTCGGCAAGCAGAACACACCCGCGCGCGCCGTCGGCCCGTATCCGGAGGACGAGGGTCTCGACATCCTCCGCCTCGATGGCCTCCAGCGCGCGAACGCCGGTGTCGGTTCGGGTGATTTCGTCGAGGTGCGGAAAGCCGAGTCGAAGCCGGCGACGCGCGTCGTGTTCGCCCCAGCGCAGCAGAACCTCCGCCTCCAGGGTTCGACCAACGCACTCAAGCGCACCTTCCTCGGCCGGCCGATCTGCCAGGGCGACATCGTCGCGACTGCGGGGCACCAGCGTGTCGGCAACATGCCGCCGGGCGTCCAGCAGTTCATGAACGCGCCGGCGTACGCGCTCCAGGAGATCCGCCTCGCGGTGATCGCCGCCAGCCCCAAGGGCGTGGTCCACATCGACGAGAATACCGAGATCGAACTCCGCTCCGAATACGAGGAGCCGCAGGCGGCGCGCCGCGCCGACGTCACCTACGACGATATCGGCGGCATGGCGCAGACGATCGACCAGTTGCGCGAGATGGTCGAACTGCCGCTCCGCTACCCCGAATTGTTCCAGCGGCTCGGCGTCGACCCACCCAAGGGCGTGTTGCTCCACGGCCCTCCCGGCACCGGCAAGACGCGCCTTGCGCGTGCCGTCGCCAACGAATCCGACGCGCAGTTCTTCCTGATCAACGGCCCCGAGATAATGGGCTCGGCCTATGGCGAATCGGAATCGCGCCTCCGCGAAGTGTTCGAAGAAGCCGCGAAGGCAGCGCCGTCGATCGTGTTCATCGACGAGATCGATTCGATCGCGCCGAAGCGTGGCCAAGTGTCCGGCGAGGCGGAAAAGCGTCTCGTTGCGCAGTTGCTGACGTTGATGGACGGCATCGAATCGCGTGCGAACCTAGTCGTGATCGCGGCGACAAACCGTCCCGAAGCGATCGACGAAGCGCTCCGTCGTCCGGGCCGGTTCGACCGTGAGATCGTCGTCGGCGTGCCGGACGAGCGCGGTCGTCGCGAGATCCTCGGCATCCATACGCGTGGCATGCCGCTGGGGGACCGCGTCGATCTCGATGAGCTGTCGCGTACCACTTACGGCTTCGTCGGCGCCGATCTCGCCGCGCTGACCCGCGAGGCGGCGATTGAGGCGGTCCGCCGGATCATGCCCAAGCTCAACCTCGAGGAGCGGACGATCCCGCCCGAGGTGCTCGACGAACTGTCGGTCACGCGCGAAGATTTCCTGGGGGCGCTAAAGCGCGTCCAGCCCTCGGCGATGCGCGAAGTCATGGTGCAGGCGCCGACCGTGCGGTGGGCGGACGTCGGCGGTCTCGA
Organism: Sphingomonas sp. PP-CE-1A-559; assembly: GCF_004340965.1. Taxonomy (GTDB): domain Bacteria; phylum Pseudomonadota; class Alphaproteobacteria; order Sphingomonadales; family Sphingomonadaceae; genus Sphingomonas. Next base: position 351,684 of record NZ_SLYA01000003.1, read on the forward strand.
CGATGCGCAGATGCGGCTGAAGGAAGGCGTCGAACTCCCGCTCAAGAACCCCGACGCGTTCCGCCGGCTCGGCATCCGCCCGGCCAAGGGCTTCCTGCTCTACGGCCCGCCCGGCACCGGCAAGACGTTGCTCGCCAAGGCGGTCGCGCGCGAGGCGGAGGCGAACTTCATCGCTACCAAATCGTCCGACCTGCTCAGCAAATGGTATGGCGAAAGCGAACAGCAGATCGCCCGATTGTTCCAGCGCGCACGCCAGGTCGCACCGTGCGTGATCTTCATCGACGAACTCGATTCGCTGGTACCTGCGCGGGGTTCTGGCGCGGGCGAACCACAGGTGACCGAACGCGTCGTCAACACGATCCTCGCGGAGATGGACGGGCTGGAGGAGTTGCAGTCGGTCGTCGTGATCGGCGCGACCAACCGGCCCAACCTGATCGACCCGGCGTTGCTGCGTCCCGGCCGGTTCGACGAACTCGTCTATGTCGGCGTCCCCGACAAGGCCGGCCGCCGCCGCATCCTCGGCATCCAGACGCAGAAGATGCCGCTCGCGTCCGACGTCGATCTCGATCGCCTCGCCGACCGCACCGACCGTTTCTCGGGTGCGGATTTGGAGGACGTCGTCCGCCGTGCCGGCCTGGTGGCGTTGCGCCGCTCGATCGATTCTACCGACGTGACGATGGCCGACTTCGAGGGCGCGCTGAAGGAGTCGCGCGCCAGCGTCACGCCAGAGACGGAACGCGAATACGAACAGATGGCCGCCCGCCTGAAGCAGGACGCGACGGCCATCCAGCCCCTGGGCTTCGCGTTCCCCAGCAAGGCGGAAGACTGATCCTCGCTCCCCACCCGGTTCCCGCCGGGTGGGGAGCGAGGCGTATCGAGCTTGCCACCGGGATCATCGTTGCACGCATCACGGCGATGTTGTACCATTCGGTACAAGTTGATCGATAGGTGCCGCCATGTCACGACCGCCACTGCCTCCGTTTACGCATGAGACCGCCGCGCAGAGGGCGCACATGGCCGAGGACGCGTGGAACAGTCGCGATCCGGACAAGGTGTCGCTGGCCTACACGGCCGACAGCGTCTGGCGGAACCGCGCTGAGTTCCTGACCGGTCGCGAGGCGATCGTCGCTTTCCTGACGCGAAAATGGGCGGCGGAACTCGACTATCGCCTGATCAAGGAAGTCTGGGCGCATGACGGCAACAGGATCGCGGTGCGGTTCGCCTATGAATGGCGCAACGACGCCGGCGACTGGTTCCGATCCTATGGCAACGAGAATTGGGAGTTCGACGACGCCGGGCTGATGGCGCGCCGCATCGCCTCGATCAACGACTGCGCGATCGCGGACGGCGACCGCAAGTTCCATTGGCCGCTCGGCCGTCGCCCCGACGACCATCCCTCGTTGAGCGATCTCGGCCTCTGACCGCCAAGCGCGTCCTGACCGATCGCGCCGACGCCTTGCCGGCACTGGCCGAGGCGTTTCGCGAACACGGCTTCGAGGGGGCCAGCCTAGCGACGCTCTCGAAGGCGACCGGGCTCGGCAAGGGCAGCCTCTACAACTTCTTTCCCGGCGGGAAGGCGGAGATGATGGACGCCGTCCTCGCCGAGATAGACGATTGGTTCGCCACGACGATCTTCGTGCCGCTGGAGCGGGCGAGCGATCCGGCTTCGGCAATCACCGCCATGATCGAGGACGTGACGGCGTATTTCCAGTCCGGGGGGAAGGTCTGCCTCGTCGGCTGGCTCGGTCTGGGCGCCTCCGGTGACGTTTTCGCAGTCCGGATCAGCGGGTATTTCGCGCGCTGGATATCGGCCTTGGCGCGCTGCCTCGAAGCAAGCGCTATCCCGTCACTGCTGGCCCTGCGTCTCGCCGAAGACACGGTTGCAGGGGTTCAGGGCGCGATCGTACTGGCGCGCGCGTTGGGTGAGGAGACCGCATTCGTGCGGATCGTCCGTCGGCTAGAAGGGATATTGCTCGACGCGGTGGCATGTCATGGCAGGTCCGGTGCGTAACCGGCCTGACCCAGCCTAAACGTCCTTCGCATCACGCAGCGAAACCCAGGCATAGGCGATCATCACCACGCAGGCCGCGCCCGCGACCAGATAGGGAAGGGAGTGCTGGGCTTCGTACAGGCCGACCCCGATCGAGGGCCCCAGTACGAAGCTCGCGCCGTTGATCGACGTCACCTTGCCCGCGACCGAGCCTTGCGCGTTGGCGCCGACCGCGAGCGAGGACCCGGCGGTAAACCCCGGTCGCGTGAAGCCGAAGCCTAGGCTTGCCAGCGCATAGGCGGTCGCGATCGTGTAAAGCGACGTGGCGATGCCGGTCAGCGCTGTGCCGACGGCCGCGAGTACGAGACCGGTCAGCACGAGTTGCCGCGGGGTCATGTTGAGGCGCGGGATGATGCCCCATTGCGCGAGCAGCGCGGCGCCTGCGCCCATCATCAGGACGATGCCGGTCGGCTCCAGCGCGAGGGCGGGGGCGAGGTGGAGGCGGTCGATCACTAGGAAGCCGATCGCCTGCCCCGTCATCGCCTGCGCGTGGCCCATCACCAGCCCGGCGATCATCCACGCGCGGATGCGGGGATCGGTATACCCCACATGCTCGACATGCGATCCGGTCGCGGCGGCGACCGACGCGCCGGTCGGGGCGCCGCCGATCGAGGGATAGGCCGAACTCGCGCCGTGCGTCTCGTGCGGGGCGACGATCTTGTCGTCGGGCAGCATCCGCCGCACCGTGATCCAAACCGCCACGCCGAACACCGCGAACAGGAACGCGGGGCCGGCGAGCCCGATCTCGACCCCGCCGAGCGAGCCCAGGATCAGGTACGGCGCGATCGCCGGCCCCAGGATGGTGCCGAGCCCGAACGCCGAGGCGAGCAATGTCAGCGCCTTGGTCCGCTCTTCCCGCGTTGTCTCGCCAGCCACGAGCGCCTGCACAGCCGGCGGTGCGGCCGCACCGAACGTCCCGTAGATCAGTCGCCCGCCAATGAAGCACAGGAACGCGGTCGTGCCGCCGATCCAGGCGTTGATCCCGGCTAGCAGGAACACGCCGCACAAGGTCAGCGACACGCTGAACCCACCGACGCCGAGCAGGATCATCGCGCGCCGGCCGTGCTTGTCAGACCGGTTCGCCCAGAACGGCGCTGCGATCACCCACAGCAACGCCGACACCGAGAACGCCGCCGCGACTGCGCTGTCGGCAACCCCGAGCGACCGCCCGAGAGCGGGCAGCACCGATTGCAGCGCGGTGTTTCCGGCGGCGATCGTCAGCATCACGAGGAACATCAGCGCGAAGCGGCGGTCGATCTTCGGGCCGTCTGTCGATACGCCGGTCATGGCCGTTGCCACTCATAGGCACGCTCGATCCGCGCGACGTTGACCGAATAGCTGTCGTACCAGAACGCTCGCCCGAACTCCCGAATCGCAGTGTGCTCGGGATGGTCGCGCCACGCGATCGCCGCGGCGTCGTCTGCCCAATAGCTGACGGTGATCCCCATGCCGCCCGCCTCGCGCGCGCTGTCGACGCCGCGATAGCCAGGCTGAGCTGCGGCTAGCGCGTCCATGGCCATGGCGGCCTCGCCATACCCGGCGGCGTCCGCGTCGTTACGGACCGACACGAAAATAACTGCAATCTGTCCTGCCCGATCGTCGTTCATGATCCGTGCTTAAGCGATGCCGTACGCTTGGCAAAGCTGCCAGAACCACTTGGCGCAGCACGACTTCCGCTTCGGTTCGTCGCCCGATGCAACCTGCGGCCCTTGAAACGCGTTCGGAATTCGTGCGACGGGAGGGCCAAAGCCTCGCCAGCGTGCGGGACCCCTGACCGTAAGGAACGCGATGCCCAGTTCGACCACCGCCACCCGGCGTGCACGCAGCCGACCAGCCGGCGTGCCGTCCCCGTGGCAGATGTTCTTTTCAGGGTTCCTGAAACACCCGGTGATGGTCGGGTCGATCGTGCCGTCGTCGGACAAGCTGATCCGCAAGATGCTGGGTCCGGTGGACTGGGCGAACTGCAAGCTATTCGTCGAATACGGCCCGGGCGTCGGCACGTTCTGCCGCCCGATCCTCGACCGGATGGCGTCCGACGCCAAGCTGGTGGTGATCGATACGAACCCCGAATTCATCCAGTATCTGCGCCACACGATCACCGACCCACGCTTCTTCGCGGTGCTGGGGTCGGCGGACGAGGTCGAGACGATCGTCGCCGACCACGGCTTCGAAAAGGCGGATTACGTGCTCTCGGGTCTGCCCTTCTCGACGCTGCCCCCCGGTGTCGGCCCGGCGATCGCGGCTGCGACGCACTCTGTGCTGCGGACTGGCGGTGCATTCCTGGTCTATCAGTTCTCGCCCAAGGTGAAGGACTTCCTGACGCCGCATTTCGAGTCGATCGATCACGACATGGAGTGGTGGAACGTGCCGCCGGCGCAATTGTATTGGGCTTGGAAGGACTGAAGCAGGCGCGGCGACGTCCGCGCCGATGCGCAAGCAAAGCGCCGCGCAGCTTCAGGCCCGGCCGGCGGGTCGGCTAGAACTAGCCGAACCCGTCCGACGGCGGCTTTGCCGTCGGCGCTAGTGTTGCTCCAAGTCAGGTAAACGGAAACCTCGTCCAAATCCTCTCCGTCATCCTGACGAAAGTCAGGACCCAGAGCCAATCAGGATAGCGTTCTCGACCCTGGGTCCTGACTTTCGTCAGGATGACGGGAGAAATTAGATGTCCCCCGACCCTCTACTCGTCGATCCCGAAATTAAGTCCACGCGACAAGCTCGGGTCGACCACCGCCACCACGAAATACGCGCCAAACTGCTTCAATCGCTGCACCCACCCGGTGTTCGCCTGGTACAGTTCCTTGGTCACCTCGACCGACTTCGCCACCTCACCGTCAATATACCCACGGACATGCGCTGCGAACGCCGCATCCTCGATCCGCAGCATCAGTTCGAGATTGATGAACAGGCTGCGCATGTCGAAGTTCGCCGAGCCGATATGGACGGCGTCGTCGATCACGTAGAGCTTCGTGTGCAGCTTGGTCGGCTGGTATTCGAACAGGCGCACGCCCTTGCGCAACAGCCCGGCATAGGTGAAGCGCGCGGCGGCGATCGTCGCGTTGTTGTCGGATTTGCTCGCCGTGACGACCCGGACCTCGGCCTGCCGCCGCCCGGCCTTATCGAGCCGACGCAGCAGCGCGGGGCTAGGCGTGAAATACCCGGCGATGATATCGATCCGCCGCCCGCGTCGCATGTCGTCGCGCACCGCGCGAGCCCAGGGCGACAGTTTCCGCGTCGGTCCACCGATCAGCCAGCGGGTCGCGCCCTTGGTCTCGCTCCAGTGAGACAGCGCCGCGTTCAGCCGCCGCAGCTTGCCCTTCGGCTCATGGATCCACTCCTTCAGCGCATCGAAATAGCCGGCCAGCCGCCCCGCCGCCGGACCCTCAACCAGCAAACCCAGGTCGCGCCACGCCTGCTCTGCGGCAGTCCCGAAATAATCATCCTCGATGTTGAAGCCGCCGATGATGATCCGCGTCTCGTCGGCAAGCGCGAGCTTCTGATGGTTGCGGAGCAGGTAGCGGCGGCCGAACCGTGCGGAAAACCGGCATACCGACACGTTGGCGGCTTCGAGCGGTTCGAAAAAGGCGTATGGGGCATCGTCGCTACCGAACCCGTCGACGATCAGCGCGACCTCGACCCCGCGCTTGGCGGCGGCAATGAGCGCGGCGTTGACGCGCTTTCCGGACTCGTCGTCGGCATATATATAATAGAGGATGCGCAGGGTTCGCTCGGCGCCGTCGATCAGCGCGAGCACCGCGCCGAGGCGGCGGGGGCCGGTATCGAGCAGCGTCATCTGGTTGCCGTCGACGCTGAAAGTCGGCTGGTCTGCTGGATCTTCCATGGGCAGCCTGATGGACATGGCGGGCACCGGAGGCAAGCCAAGGCGCATTTCTTGACTTTGCAGGCCATCCCCCGTAGGCGACGCATTCTCATTCTATCGTTGTTACGAAGGAAGCCGCATGGCGCGCGTTACCGTCGAGGATTGTGTCGACAAGATCCCCAACCGGTTCGACCTGGTGTTGTTCGCGGCCCAGCGTGCGCGCCAAATCTCGGGCGGCGCCGAACTGACGCTCGACCGCGACCGCGACAAGAACCCGGTCGTCGCGCTGCGCGAGATCGCCGACGAGAACGTCAAGCCGACGCATCTCAAGGAACAGGTCATCCAGGGCCTGCAGAAGGTTCGCGTCGACGACGACGACGAGGTCGATGCCGTCGGCAGCTTGGCCGCCTCGGCCGAGGCACTGCGGCTTACCGCCGCTGCGCCGCCGCGGAACCAGAATCTCGGGGCGGATTACGAGGGTTGAGGCAGGGGATTAGCGAAAGCTAATTCGCGGCTTGGCCGAAACCCCGGCCGGCGGGCATAGCCCGGCCGACGACGCGGCTTTGCCGCGGCGCGCGAGATAGACAGAGCCCGTGGACCCAAGTCCGCGGGCTTTTTCTTTATACCCTCTCCCTGAGGGGGAGAGGGAAGGGGCCCGCGGCACTTGCCGTGGGAAGGTTGAGGGCACGTGCTTCAGGCAAACCGCCGACCCACGCCCTCTCCTTGTTCTCCCGCGAAGGCGGGAGCCCAGTCTGGATCCCCGCCTTCGCGGGGAACCATGCTTATGATTCATTCCAGCCGCATTGCTTGCGACCACCCTTAGGCAGAGCGCTACGGCTAAGCCGCGTCGTCAGTCGTTGCTACGCAACGCTGGCCGGGCTTTCGACTGGTCCGAAATAGCAGCGCTATTTCGGGTCTCGGCCTTTGAACCCCTGCGCTACCACGAACCACTCAACCGATCCCTTACGACTAGCCGGCGGCTTGGCATGCTTCACGGTCTTGAAGTTCCGCTTCATCTCCGCGACCAGCTCGGAATCCGCGCCGCCCGCGAAGACCTTCGACACGAACGTCCCGCCTGGCTCCAGCACTTCGCAGGCAAAGTGCAGCGCCGTCTCGACCAGCGCCATCGTCCGCAAGGCATCGGTCTGCGGATGCCCGACCGTATTGGCCGCCATGTCCGACAGCACCAGGTCCGGCGCGCCGCCCAGAGCCTCGATCAGCTTGCCAGGGGCTGCATCGTCGAGAAAATCCATCTCGAAGATCGTCACGCCTTCGATCGGATCGACCGGGAGCAGGTCGATGCCCACGACCGTCGCCTTGGGTATCCGCCGCCGGATCACCTGCGCCCAGCCGCCCGGCGCGAGGCCGAGATCGACCACGCGCTTCGACCCGCGGATCAACTCGAACCGCTCGTCGAGCTCGATCAGCTTGTACGCCGCCCGGCTGCGATAGCCGTCGGCCTTGGCGCGCTTCACATACGGATCGTTCAACTGCCGCTCGAGCCAGCGCGTCGACTGCGCGGTCCGCTTGCGCGCAGTGAGCACGCGGACATGACCGCCGGAACCACCGCGACTCATGCCGTCGCTCCCGTGGCTTTGCCGGGCTTGGGCGAACCCATCAGGCCGCGCAGGATACCCTCGCGAATGCCGCGGTCGGCGATGCCGAGCCGTTCGGCGGGCCACAAATCCATGATCGTCTCCAGAATGGCACAGCCCGCGACCACCAGGTCGGCGCGCTCGTTGCCGATGCACGGCAGCTTGGCGCGCTCCGTGATCGACATATGGGAAAGGTCGGCACTGATCCGCCGCATCGCCGACGCGGGTACGATCAGCCCGTCGACCACCGAGCGGTCGTAATGGCTGAGCCCGAGATGTACGCTGCCGAGCGTCGTGACGGTGCCGCTGGTCCCCAGCAGCCGCGGCCGCTCGATATGCCGGGGCAGGCGGGCTGCAAACTCCGCGAAACTGTCCGCAACGACCTGACGCATCTTCGCATACGCGGCACGACGGCCGCCTTCGCCCTCACCGCCACCGGCATGCTCGGTCAGCGACACCACACCCCACGGCGCCGAATGCCAGTCGAGCACGGTCGGGATCGGCGTCGAGGTATCGACCAGCACGAGTTCGGTCGAGCCGCCGCCGATATCGAACACGAGCGCGGGATCCTCCCCCGGCTCGATCAGTGCATGGCAGCCGAGCACCGCCAGCCGCGCCTCTTCCTCGGCGGAAATGATGTCGAGATGGATGCCGGTCTCGGCGAGCGCGCGCGCGATGAACGCAGGCCCGTTCGAGGCCTGCCGACACGCCTCCGTCGCAACCGACCGCGCCAAGGTAACGTTGCGCCGCTGGAGCTTGTCCGAACACACGCGCAAGGCCGCGATCGTCCGCTCGATTGCTGCATCGCTGAGCTTGCCAGTCGAGGCCAATCCCTCCCCCAGCCGGACGATTCGCGAGAACGCATCGATCACCGCGAACCCGCCAGCCTGCGGCCGCGCGATCAGCAATCTGCAATTGTTGGTGCCGAGATCGAGCGCGGCAAACGCCTGCGCATCGGCCCACCGCCCACGAGAGGGCCGGGTCGCCGCCGGACGGGCAGGACTGCCCTGCCGGAACGGCATTCGGGCGGAAACATCCCCCATCGCCGTAAACTCGCTATCTATGTCTGCCGCCGCGGGAAAATACCCGCCCGGTGCTTGGACACGAATGTAGCGCGGCGGCGCGATTACGCAAGCGAACTGGCGGGTCGGCATCATCTTGGCGTTGACAGCCTTGGCGGTCGCCCGTAGAGCCCGCCCTCGCTGATGCCCCGTCGTCTAATGGTAAGACTGCGGTTTCTGATACCGCCTATTGAGGTTCGAATCCTCACGGGGCATCCAGCGCCTCCCGCCTGAGCGGTCGAGGCCATTCCAAAACAAACGACGAGTTCAACGAGCACCTTGGCGCTTGATGATCCCTGCATGCGTCGACCGGCTGCTCGGTCGGGTAAGCGCCGTTTTGCACTCGGTCGAGTAAGGCGACACGGAAGCCGCTTGCCCGAATTCGCCTCGGGACATGAATCCGCCGGTCACGATGCAAGACGCAGTCGCCATGCTCCACGCCGCCTTGGCGCCAAGAAATTTGCACACCGAGGCCAAAGCCAGGGGCTCAGATCGGCTAAAACGCTCTCAGCCAGCGTCACCGATAAGGCGGTATCGACTGTTCGACGTCGTTACTTTCACATGCTTGGGGCGCTGATATCCTCGCGTTCATTCCCTTGCATCGCGCAGCGCTTCCAACTGAACCAGTCTCACCGGATCGTCGGCTGCGAGCGCCTCTTCGAGATAAAAGTTGTGCGCTATATCCCGCACTACCCGCTGCGCCTCGCCGCTATATTCCTCGGCGATTATGGCGAAAGCGTCGATCAGTTCACGTAGAAAATCTTTATCTAAATTTCCGAGCTGGTCCGCTAGCGCTTCCATCATCGTGACGGCCGTATCAAGGTTTAGCTCCTCTTCCTCGGTCAGCTCAAGAAAAACGACATAATCCGCAATGATGTGCGCGATCTGGGTAACTATCATGGTTTGACTACCCTTACCTTGATGTTGGTGACGTTCATCCTCTTTAGGAGCTTTAGGGTCTTAATCTTCTGCACAGGAGTAGGAACTTCCTATCCTCCAATGAGGAGATGTTGTGCCAAGACTTCCGATTGTCGCGAGATCTGGGACTGTGCGCGTGGTGCGGTGACTATTTTCCATTCCCGGTCGATCACGTAATCGCCTTGGTAACCAGATTTGTCGTTAGCGCAGCACGGGCCAGTCACCGTTCCCGCCCCGACATCGTAAAGCCCCTGGCCGACTCCACCAACGAAACCGGAGTGCGCGCGGGCGGCATTCCGACCGACCCGTGCTCTACTGATCTCCGGCCAACTCCCGCTAGCGGTCTCGCCTGCGGCATTTTGGTTTTCGGGTGCGCCGCAGTCCGCGACCCGCGCCTTGGAGCGCGTCCGACATAGGAAGACGTGCGACCGTTCCCGGCGTTAGTCAGATCGCCGTTGCTCGATCCGTCATGGCGTCCCGCACCCGCGAAGGTAAACCAGCCGTCCGCCGGATCATGCCATGGATAAATTTGCGTTCGATACCGTCAGGACCCAGCGCCAATGGCACCTTACCCGTCCGCAGCCACCGCGAGAACGCGTTCCGCTCGCTGCTGACTGCACCATGCCATCCCCCGCTGTCTTTGCGGTGAGAACATCTGGGCAACGTTGTCCTAGCAGCCGAGCGCGGCGCGAGCGGATCCTGAGATCCGCCTCGCTCGGTCGCGCTTCTTTGTAGCGTGGTGCCCGGAAGAGGACTCGAACCTCCACGACCTTGCGATCGCCAGCACCTGAAGCTGGTGCGTCTACCAATTCCGCCATCCGGGCACGGGGTAGGAGGGCGCCTCTAGGGGAGGGTCGCGATGCTTGTCAACACGCCTCTTGCTGGGGCAAGGGGTTATTCGTGATTGGCAGGCAAAACAAAGTGGACGGACGCGCGATGAACGACAAACTGGTGACGCTGATCGGGGGTGGCGGTTTCGTCGGCCGCTATGTCGCGCAGGCGCTGCTGGCGACGGGTGCGCGCGTCCGCATCGCGCAACGCGATCCGCGGCAGGCGTTCTTCCTTAAGCCGCTCGGCGGGCTCGGCCAGACGCAGTTCGTCGGTGCCGACGTCACCAAGCCCGAGACGATCGCGCATGCGGTGCATGGCTCGGACGTGGTGGTGAACCTGGTCGGCGTGCTGGCGGGCGATTTTCAGCGGGTGCAGGCGCTCGGCGCACAGACGGTCGCGCAGGCTGCGGCGAAGGCCGGCGTCGGCGCGCTCGTGCATGTCTCGGCGATCGGCGCGGATCCGGAGTGCGCGTCGGCGTACGGCAAGTCGAAGGGGCAGGGCGAGGCGGCCGTGCTCGAGGCGTTCCCCAACGCGACGATCCTGCGACCATCGATCGTGTTCGGCCAGGAAGACCAGTTCGTGAACCGCTTTGCCGGGATGATCGCCAAGGCGCCGGTCGTGCCGGTGCTGCGCGCGAGCGCGAAGTTCCAGCCGGTGTTCGTCGGCAACGTGGCCGACGCGGTGGTGGCAGCGGCGTCCGATCCCGAGACGTTCGGCGGCAAGACCTTCGAACTCGGCGGGCCTGACATCATCACGATGGGCAATCTCATCCGCTGGATCGCCAAGACGATCGGCCGCAACCCTTCGATCGTCGAGCTGCCGGACTTTGCCGGCGCGCTGATCGCCAAGGGGGGCTTCCTGCCGGGTGCGCCGATCACCAAGGATCAGTGGACGATGCTGCAGAGCGACAATATCGTCACCGGCACCGATGGCCTCGCCGCGTTCGGGATCGAGGCGACGCCATTGTCGACGGTCGCGCCGGGCTGGCTGGTGCGCTTTCGCAAGGCCGGACGGTTCGGTCGTCGCGCCGAGACGCATGCGGAAGTCCATGTCGCCTGATCCTGCGCGTGCTACGTACGCCTGACACTGCCCTGACCTACCGCGCCGGAGCACCCGCTTGACCGAACTTCTCACCGTCATCCTCCTCGGCATCGTCGAGGGGATCACCGAATTCCTGCCCGTCTCGTCGACCGGGCATCTTATTCTCGCGACGCGGCTGCTCGGCTATGATGCGGGGCGCTGGGAGGTGTTCAACGTCGTCATCCAGCTCGGCGCGATCCTCGCGATCGTCGTGCTATACTGGCGGACGTTCTGGGCGGTCGGCATGGGGCTGTTGAAGCGCGAGCCGAAGTCGTGGCTGTTCCTGCGCAACCTCGTGGTCGCGTTCATCCCGGCGGCGGTGATCGGCCTCGCGCTGCACAAGCATATCGAGGCGCTGCTGGGGAATGCGGAGGTCGTCGCGATCGCGCTGATCGTCGGCGGCTTCGCGATCCTCGCGGTCGAGCGGTTCGCGCCGCGCAGCGACATCAGCGGCGTGGCGGACATCCCCCTGAAGACGGTAATCGGCATCGGCTTCCTCCAGTGTCTTGCGATGGTCCCCGGCGTCAGCCGCTCTGGTGCGACGATTCTCGGTGCGCTGGCGCTGGGCGTTGAGCGGCGCACGGCGGCCGAGTTCAGTTTCTTTCTCGCGATCCCGACGATGCTCGGCGCGAGCGCGCTCGAATTGCTGAAGAACCGCGATGCGATCGCGAGCGGCGGCGGTGTCGGGCTTGGCGCGATCGCGATCGGCGCCGCAGTGTCGTTCGTCGTCGCGCTGCTGGTCGTGAAGTGGTTCGTCGGGATCGTCACCAAGCACGGGTTCGTGCCTTTTGCCTGGTACCGGGTAGCTGCCGGCTCGGCTGCGCTGGTCTGGTTGCTCAGCAAGTAGGTCCGATTCGGTATCAATAAGCCTTGTTGAGAATTGTTCTTATATAATTTGGCTGATTTGATCGATTAATACGTCAGTCATGCTGACATGCTGGTCGATTTCACGGTGACAAGCTTCCGATGGCGCAATAACGCGGCTGTCGGAGGCATGTATGGCGAACGATTCGATGCTAAAGTTTGTCGGGCGGGAGCAATCCTATCCGGCAAAGCGCACCGCGGATGAGCGACAGGAGGATTTCCGTGAAATCGCGCAGCGATACGCGGTCCAGCCAGCCGAGGAACAGGCCGGACGCTGCTCGCAGTGCGGCGTGCCCTATTGTTCGGTCCATTGCCCGCTGCACAACCATATCCCCGATTGGCTCCGGCTTACGGCGGAAGGGCGGCTGCGCGAGGCGTATGAACTCAGCAACGCGACCTCGACCATGCCCGAGATTTGCGGCCGCATCTGTCCGCAGGACCGGCTGTGCGAAGGCAATTGCGTCATAGAGTTCACCGGGCACGGCGCGGTCACGATCGGCTCGGTCGAGAAGTTCATCACCGACACCGCCTGGGAAAACGGCTGGGTCGAACCGCTGGTCCCCGGCAAGTCGCGCGGCCAGTCGGTCGGCGTGATCGGTGCGGGCCCGGCGGGCCTGACCGCAGCGGAATATCTGTGCGGGCACGGCTATGACGTCCACGTCTACGACCGCTACGACCGCGCAGGCGGGTTGCTCACCTATGGCATCCCCGGCTTCAAGCTCGAAAAGCCGATCGTCATGCGCCGCGTCGAGCGGCTCAAGGCAGCCGGCATCGTCTTCCACGAAGGCTTTGCGGTCGGCGATGACGCGAGCCTCGACGATCTCCGCCAGCGCCACGACGCGATCCTGATCGCGACCGGCGTCTACAAGGCGCGCGCGATGGACCTGCCCGGTGGCGGATCGAACGGCGTGGTCGCGGCACTCGACTTCCTCGTCGCCTCGAACCGCAAGGGCTTCGGCGACGCCGTCCCCGCATTCGACGACGGCAGCCTCAATGCAGAGGGCAAGGACGTCGTCGTGATCGGCGGCGGCGACACCGCGATGGACTGCGTCCGCACCGCGATCCGCCAGGGCGCCAAGTCGGTGAAGTGCCTCTACCGTCGCGACCGCGCCAACATGCCCGGCTCGCAGCGCGAAGTCGCCAATGCGGAGGAAGAAGGCGTCGAGTTCGTCTGGCTCTCCGGCCCGCAGAGCTTCGACGGCGGCGATATCGTGTCGAGCGTCAAGGTGCGGAAGATGCGTCTCGGCGCCCCCGACGCAAGCGGCCGCCGCGCGCCCGAACCCGATCCCGCCGGCGATTATTCGGTCGATGCCGATCTCGTGATCAAGGCGCTCGGCTTCGACGCCGAGGATCTGCCGACCCTGTTCGCGACGCCGGAACTGGGCGTGAGCCGCTGGGGCACCGTGCTGGTCGACGGCAAGACGCTGATGACCTCGCTCGACGGCGTGTTCGCGGCAGGCGACATCGTCCGCGGCGCGAGCCTAGTCGTCTGGGCGATCCGCGACGGCCGCGACGTCGCCGCGACGATGCACAAATGGCTGAAGACCAAGGCGGCCAACGCGAAGGTGGCGGCATGAGCAACGAACAGGGTTCCCCGATGATCGATCAACGCGCCCGTCTCGCCGAGCACGGCATGTACCGCCCCGAATTCGAGGGCGACGCGTGCGGCGTAGGTCTCGTCGCCGCCACGGATGGCCGCGCGTCGCGGCGTGTCGTGCAGTCCGCGGTCGATGCGTTGAAGGCCGTGTGGCACCGCGGCGCGGTCGACGCCGACGGCAAGACCGGCGACGGCGCAGGCCTGCACATCGACCTGCCGCTGCGCTTCTTCGACGACGCGGTCGCCGCGTCTGGCCACAAGGTCCGCCCGAACCGTCTCGCGGTCGGCATGATCTTCTTGCCCCGCACCGATCTGGGCGCGCAGGAGGATTGCCGGACGATCGTCGAGAGCGCGATCATCGAGGCGGGCTACACCATCTATGGCTGGCGGCAGGTGCCGGTCGACGTGTCCGTGATTGGCCAGAAGGCACAAGCCACGCGCCCCGAGATCGAGCAGATCATGATCGCCGGCCCGCTGCCCGAGGAGCAGGACGCCGCCGAGTTCGAGAAGACGCTGTACCTCGTCCGCCGCCGGATCGAGAAGCGCGTGATCGCGGCGCAGATCCAGGGTTTCTACATCTGCTCGCTGTCATGCCGTTCGATCATCTACAAGGGGCTGTTCCTCGCCGAATCGCTGTCCGTCTTCTACCCGGACCTGTGCGACCAGCGCTTCGAAAGCCGCGTCGCGATCTTCCATCAGCGCTATTCGACCAACACCTTCCCGCAATGGTGGCTGGCGCAGCCGTTCCGCTGCCTCGCGCACAACGGCGAGATCAACACGATCCGCGGCAACAAGAACTGGATGCTCAGCCACGAGATCCGCATGGCGAGCCTCGCGTTCGGCGACAATTCGGAGGACATCAAGCCGGTGATCCCCGCCGGCGCGTCCGACACCGCCGCGCTGGACGCCGTGTTCGAGGCGATCTGCCGCTCGGGCCGCGATGCGCCGACCGCCAAGCTGATGCTTGTGCCCGAAGCCGCCAGCCCGGACATGCCGCCCGAGCATACCGCGATGTACCAGTATCTCGCGTCCGTGATGGAGCCATGGGATGGGCCCGCCGCACTGGCGATGACCGATGGCCGCTGGGCGGTCGCGGGCATGGACCGCAACGCGCTGCGTCCGCTCCGCTATACGCTGACCTCCGACGGCCTGCTGATCGTCGGCTCCGAGAGCGGCATGGTCGTCGTTCCCGAATCCACCATCGTCGCCAAGGGCCGGCTCGGGCCGGGCGAGATGATTGCGGTCGACCTCGACGAAGGCCGCCTGCTCCAGGATCGCGAAGTAAAGGATCGCATTTCCGGCGAGGCGGATTACGCCGCGATGATCGGCGAATTCCACACGCTCGCCGACCTGCCCTCGGTCGAGGACGCGATCGTGCGTTATGACCGCGCCGAGCTCGCACGTCGCCAGGTCGCGGCGGGGCAGACGATGGAGGACATGGAGCTGATCCTGTCGCCGATGGTCGAATCCGCGAAGGAAGCGATCGGATCGATGGGCGACGATACGCCGCTCGCCGTCATCTCAGACAAGCCGCGGCTGATCAGCCAGTTCTTCCGCCAGAACTTCTCGCAGGTCACCAACCCGCCGATCGATCCGTTGCGCGAGCGCCACGTGATGTCGCTCAAGACGCGGTTCGGCAATCTCGCCAACATCCTCGACGTGCGCGACCAGCGCGAGCGCGTGCTGGTGCTCGATTCGCCGGTGCTGACGGGCGAACATTGGTCGCGGTTGAAGGCGCATTTTGGTAACGCGGTCGCAGAGATCGACTGCACGTTCGACGTCGGTGGCGGCCCCGAAAAGCTGCGCGCGGCGATCCAGCGCATCCGCAACGAGGCGGAGCAAGCCGTTCGCCAGGGCAAGAGCGAGATCTTTCTCACCGACGAGGCGATCAGCGAAGACCGCGTCGGCATCGCCGGCGTGCTCGCGGTCGCTGCTGTCCACACGCACCTCGTCCGCCGCGGCCTGCGCTCCTACGCGTCGATCAACGTCCGCTCGGCCGAGTGCCTCGACACGCATTATTACGCCGTGCTGATCGGCGTCGGCGCGACCACCGTGAACGCGTACCTTGCCGAAGCCGCGATCGTCGATCGCCAGTCGCGCGGGCTGTTCGGCGATCTGGATCTGGCCGAATGCCTCCGCCGCCACCGCGTCGCGGTCGAGGAGGGGCTGCTCAAGATCATGTCGAAGATGGGCATCGCGGTCATCTCGTCCTACCGCGGCGGCTATAACTTCGAGGCGGTCGGGCTCTCGCGCAGCCTGGTCAACGACCTGTTCCCCGGCATGCCTGCCAAGATCAGCGGCGAGGGCTATGCCTCGCTCCACGTCAACGCGACCGATCGTCACGAAGCGGCGTTCGATCCGGCCGTCGCGACGCTGCCGATCGGTGGCTTCTATCGCCAGCGCCATACCGGCGAGACGCATGCCTATTCCGCGCAGCTGATGCACCTGCTGCAGACCGCGGTCGCGACCGACAGCTATACGAGCTACCTGCAATTCTCGCGCGGCGTATCCGACCTCCCGCCGGTGTATCTGCGCGATCTGCTCCAGTTCAACTTCCCCGCGGAGGGCGTGCCGGTCGATCAGGTCGAGGCGATCACCGAGATCCGCAAGCGCTTCGTCACCCCCGGCATGTCGCTCGGTGCCCTTAGCCCCGAGGCACACGAGACGCTGGCGATCGCGATGAACCGGATCGGCGCAAAGGCCGTCTCGGGCGAGGGCGGCGAGGACAAGTCGCGCTTCGTGCCCTACGCGAACGGCGACAACGCCAACTCGTCGATCAAGCAGGTCGCTTCCGGCCGCTTCGGCGTCACGGCGGAGTATCTGAACGCCTGCGAGGAGATCGAGGTCAAGGTCGCACAGGGCGCCAAGCCCGGCGAGGGCGGTCAGCTCCCCGGCTTCAAGGTCACCGAGTTCATCGCCAAGCTGCGCCACGCGACGCCCGGCGTGACGCTGATCTCGCCGCCGCCGCATCACGACATCTACTCGATCGAGGACCTCGCTCAGCTCATCTACGATCTGAAGCAGATCAACCCGCGCGCTCGTGTCTGCGTGAAGCTCGTCAGTTCGGCGGGCATCGGCACGGTCGCGGCGGGCGTTGCCAAGGCGCACGCCGACGTGATCCTGATCGCCGGCCATGTCGGCGGCACGGGCGCGTCTCCCCAGACGTCGATCAAATATGCCGGCACGCCGTGGGAAATGGGCCTGTCGGAGGTCAACCAGGTGCTGACGCTCAACGGCCTGCGCGGTCGCGTGCGGTTGCGCACCGATGGCGGGCTGAAGACTGGGCGCGACATCGTCATCGCCGCGATCCTCGGCGCGGAGGAGTTCGGGATCGGCACGCTGTCGCTGGTGGCGATGGGCTGCATCATGGTGCGGCAATGCCATTCCAACACCTGCCCGGTCGGCATCTGCACGCAGAACGACGCGCTCCGCCAGAAGTTCGTCGGCACGCCCGAGAAGGTGATCAACCTGATGACCTTCATCGCCGAGGAAGTCCGCGACATCCTCGCGCGGCTCGGCGTGAAGAGCCTCGACGACGTGATCGGCCGCACCGAATTGCTGCGGCAGGTCAGCCGCGGCGCGGAGCATCTCGACGATCTCGATCTCAACCCGATCCTGGCGAAGGTCGATGCCGACGATTCGCAGCGCCGGTTCAGCCTGTCGACCTTCCGCAACGAAGTGCCGGACAGTCTCGACGCGCAGATCATCAAGGACGCGTCCGCGGTGTTCTCGCGTGGCGAGAAGATGCAGTTGACCTATTCGGTGCGCAACACGCACCGCGCGGTCGGCACGCGGCTGTCGAGCGAGATAACGCGGAAGTTCGGCATGTCGACGCTCGCCGATAATCACGTGACGATCCGCTTGCGTGGGTCGGCGGGGCAGTCGCTCGGTGCGTTCCTGTGCAAGGGCATCACCTTGGAAGTGTTCGGCGATTCGAACGACTATGTCGGCAAGGGGCTGTCAGGCGGCACGATCATCGTCCGCCCGGCGGTGAGTTCGCCTTTGGCATCGCAGGACAACACGATCATCGGCAACACCGTGCTCTACGGCGCGACATCGGGCCGACTGTTCGCGGCAGGGCAGGCGGGCGAGCGCTTCGCGGTCCGCAACTCGGGTGCAACCGTGGTCGTCGAAGGCTGCGGCGCGAATGGCTGCGAGTACATGACCAACGGCATCGCAGTCGTGCTCGGCGCGGTCGGCGCGAACTTCGGTGCGGGCATGACCGGCGGGATGGCGTTCGTCTACGATCCCGACGGCGTGTTCGCGAAGCGCGCCAACCCGGAGAACATCACCTGGGACCGCGTGAAGTCGCTGCACTGGGCCGACGTGTTGCTCGACTTGGTTCGCGATCATGCGGATCACACCGACAGCAAATGGTCGAAGGGCCTGCTGGAAGATTGGGACCGCGTGGCTCCCCATTTCTGGCAGATCGTGCCGAAGGAAATGCTGACGCGCCTGTCGCACCCACTGGACGACAGCGCGGAACTGGTCGCGGCGGAATAAGCCCAAGCCCTCACACCACCCCGGCGCCCGCCCGGGGTGGTGCAAGTTAGAGGTTTCACGCGGAGACGCGGAGACGCGGAGCTAAAGTCCCTCTGCATCTCTCTTATTGCGATCGGTGGTGAAGGAGCTTCGCCCGCAGCGAACGCAACACCTCCGCGTCTCCGCGCCTCCGCGTGAACCAAATCTTCTTGCTCGGCGCCAACCCGCGCTAGTGACACAGCCGCCCCCCACCGCCTAAACGGATGGCATGTGGCAGCTTTATCAATTCCCCCTGTGTCCCTTCTCGCGAAAGGTGCGCCTGCTGCTGGGCGAGAAGGGGGTCGGCTACGAACTGGTCCGCGAATCGCCCTGGGATCGCCGCGACGAGTTCATGGATATGAACCCCGCCGGCCAGACTCCGGTGATGGTCGACGCATCGCGCGGTGTCGCCCCGCTGATCGATTCGATGGCGATCTGCGAATTCTTTGAGGAAACCGTCGAGAAGGCGGCGATGATCAACGGCACCGCAACCAACCGCGCCGAGATCCGCCGCTTGGTCACATGGTTCGACACGCATTTCTACCGCGACGTCACCGGACCACTGCTGCACGAACGCATGGTCAAGCGCCTCGCCCACCGCACCGCGCCCGACGCGAAGGGCCTGCGCGAGGCGATGAAGGCCGCGGTCGGGCATCTCGATTATATGGACTACCTGCTCGATCACCGGAACTGGCTCGGCGGCGCGACGATGAGTCTCGCCGATCTAGCGGCCGCCGCGCAGATATCCGTCACCGATTATCTCGGCGGGATCGACTGGAAGGGCCACGACCAGACCGCACGCTGGTATCGCGGCTTCAAGAGCCGCCCGAGCTTCCGCCCGCTGCTGTCCGAACGGATGGAGCTGATCTCACCCCCGGCACACTACGACAATGTCGATTTCTGAGATGATCGCGTATCCGGACTTCGAGAAGGTCGACATCCGCGTCGGCACGATCGTCGAAGCGGAACCGTTCCCCGAAGCACGCAAACCCGCGTTCAAGCTGCGGATCGATTTCGGCGACGAGATCGGCGTGAAGCGCTCGTCCGCGCAGATCACCGAGCATTATACGCCTGAGACGCTCGTCGGCAGCCAGGTCGCCGCGGTCGTCAACTTCCCGCCACGTCAGATCGGCCCGATGATGTCCGAAGTCCTGACGCTCGGCTTTCCCGATGCGGATGGGAAGGTCGTGCTGATCTCGCCGACCGGACCGGTCCCGAACGGGGGTAGGCTGTTTTGAACCGTCCGGTCATCACCTAAATCCGTTCTCCCGCGAAGGCGGGAGCCCAGGGTACCAGTCGTAACGCTCTTGGCTCCTGGACCCCCGCTTTCGCGGGGGAACGGTAGGCAGGGGAGAATACCCTCGATAAGCGCCTGCTTACTGGCGCAGGTCGTTCTGCGTGATCGGCACGATCTTCACCTCGACGCGACGGTTCGCTGCCCGGCCCGCATCTGTGTCATTCGACGCGATCGGCTGCGTCTTGCCGTAACCGCGCGTACCGATCCGCGCGCTCTGCACGCCGTGGCCCGACAGGTAATCCGCGACCGAGCGTGCGCGACGCTCCGACAGCGTCTGGTTGTACGCGTCGCTGCCGGTCGAATCGGTGTGCCCGTACACGTCGACATAGGTCTGGTTGTACTGCGACAGCGTGTCGGCAACCTGGTCGAGCGTCCGCTGGAACTGCGGCTGCACGTTGGCGCTGTCATACGCGAAGGTGATGCCCGACGGGATGTTGAGCACCAGGTCGTCGCCCTGGCGGATCACCTGCACGTCGGTGCCGGCAGTGCGCGCGCGCAGGTCGCGCTCCTGCTTGTCCATGTACGCGCCGATGCCCGCACCCGCGAGACCGCCGATGCCTGCGCCGAGCAGCTTCTCGGTCCGGTCATGCCGTCCACCGACCACGTCGCCGAGCAGATAGCCGCCCAGCGCGCCGCCGATGCCGCCAAGCGCGGTCTTGGAAATCGTCTGGCGACCGGTCTCCGGATCGGTGGTGCAGCCGCTGGTGGCGATCAATGCCGCGATTGCAGCGCCTGCGAACATCTTGGTTTTCATAGATAATCTCCCTGAGACATGACGAATGACGGCTTCGTGCCCGATACGCCCGATAACCCGGTGTCGCGACGATTGTTCCGCCTGCGCACTGAACCGAGCCTGACCATCTTCGCGGTCCGATGTCGAGTATGCGCAAGCCAGTACGTAAGGACGGTTGTGCGACGGACCGTTGTCCTGCAAAGAGCGCGTGAGCCAATGGCACCGCTTCCCCCCTTCCCCTGGATCGACGTCGCGATCATCCTCGCGCTCGTCGCGTTGAACGGCGTGTTCGCGATGAGCGAACTCGCGATCGTCTCGGCGCGCAAAGCCCGGCTCGAGGCGATGGCGCGCTCGGGCAAGAAGGGCGCGCGCGCCGCGCTGGTCCTCGCGGCCGACCCCGGCAAGTTCCTCTCGACCGTCCAGATCGGCATCACGCTGATCGGTATCCTCGCCGGTGCGTATTCGGGCTCCAGTCTCGGCATGCCGACCGCCGCGCGGTTGCAGGCGTGGGGCCTGTCCGCCTCGACCGCGGAGACCGCCGGCTTCGCGATCGTCATTGGCCTGACGACCTATGCATCGCTGATCATCGGCGAACTCGTCCCGAAACAGTTCGCGCTGCGTGCGCCCGAGGCGATCGCCTCGTTCATGGCACCCGTCATGCGCTGGCTCGCGATCGGCACCGCGCCGATCGTCTGGGTGCTCGATTCGACCAGCGCGCTGATCTTCCGCGCGCTCCGCCTGAACCGCGAATCGGAAGAGCATGTCACCGCCGAAGAACTCCACATGATCGTCGCCGAGGCGTCGAAGTCGGGGATCATCGAGGAGCATGAGCGCTCGATCATCTCGGGCGTCGTCCGCCTCGCGGATCGCCCGGTCCGCGAAGTGATGACGCCGCGCACCGAGATCGACTGGCTCGACTGCGACTGGGGTCCCGACGAGATCCGCGAGACGCTGCTCGCATCGCAGCACACCCGCCTGCCGGTCGGCGAAGGCTCGATCGACGCGGTCAAGGGCGTCGTCCAGGCGCGCGACATCGCCGCCGCGCTGTTCCGCGGCGAGCCGATCGACCTGCGTGCGCTGATGCGCAAAGCCCCCGTCGTGATCGACCAGATCGACGCGATGGACGCGTTGCTGGCGCTCCGCGAAGCCGAAGTACCGATGGCGCTGATCCATGACGAATACGGCCATTTCGAAGGGATCGTGACACCGGCGGATCTGCTCGCGGCGATCGCTGGCGAGTTCAAGTCGGACTCCGATCCGGACGATGCGCCCTCGGTCGTGGTCCGCGACGACGGCTCGTTGCTGGTGGCAGGCACGATGGCGGCGGATTCGCTTGCCGACCGCCTTGGCATCGACCTCCCGGAGGACCGCGACTACGCGACCGTCGCAGGGTTGGCCCTGTCGGTGTTCCGCCATCTGCCGGGCGAGGGCGAAAGCTTCGTCGAACAAGGCTGGAAGTTCGAGATCGTCGATCTCGACGGACGGCGGATCGATAAGCTGCTGGTGAGCGAAGTCTGAGGGTCTAGCGTGGGGCGCGTAAGTTTATATCGAACCCGACGCTTCTACGTATGCACCACCCCGGCGAAGGCCGGGGTCCAATTGGCAAGGCCGCAGTAACGAAGCGCTACCCTAGTTTACGACGTCCCCCAATTGGGCCCGGCCTCCGCCGGGGTAGTGGTCGATTGGGAGACTTGTCTCCTACTTGAGGACTCGTTTCTCTCACGCCGAGGACGCGCTTGTCCCTGCCATCCGTTCGTCCTGAGTAGCCGCTGAGCTTGTCGAAGCGACGTATCGAAGGACAGGTTGGCGCGCGGAACACATGCTTCGATACGAGCCCTCAAGACGCTCCTGACGGAGCCACTCGGTTCTTACTCAGCACGAACGGAGAGGGCAGGGGGAAGAAGAGACGAGCCCGTTCGGCTCCGCCCCCTTCTACTGACCGGTTTCGGCAGCGGGCTTCGCATCAACCGCCGGCGTCGCGACCACCGGAGCCTCCATCGGCACATCCGAAACCGGCTTGGCCCCAGGCTCCAGATCGCTCGGCACGAACGGCACGACACTAGGCGGCGGCCCCGACATCCCCGCCGGATCGCCCTCGACGCGCCCGTGGAGGTGGTCGATCTCCGCCTGTCGCCGGTTCAGATAGAACGACCGCGTCGCCGCATACGGATCGGGCGAATTGTCGTGCAGGTCCTTCAGCGTCTGGTCGAACTCCGACCGGTGATCTAGCGCACCCAAAATGCCCGCGGGGATCGCGTACGCCGTGCTGGTGAACGGCTTGCCGATGGCGACCGGCAGGATCAGGCGATCGATCGCGCCGCCCAGAAGATCGCGGATCGTCGTTGGCCCGACCAGCGGCAGGAACAGGAAGGGGCCGTTCTTGACGCCGTAATAGCCGAGCGTGTTGGCGAACCCGTTCGACCGTCGCGGCAGGTGGAACGGCTTCTTCTTGGCGACGTCGAGCACGCCCGCCACGCCGATCGTCGTGTTGATCGCGAACCGCCCGACCGTTTCGGCTGCCTTGCCCGGCTTGAACTGGAGCAGGAAGTTCAGGAAGACGATCGGCTCGCGCAGGTTGTAGAGGAAATTGTGGATGCCGCGTCGAATGGGGCTCGGCACGGTCTTCTTGTAGGTCCGCGCGACCGGGCCGATCACCGCGTCGTCGACCTTCTGCGTCACCGCGAACGACTCGGCGTTGACCGCGCGCAGCGGATCGCCCGCGGTCTCCTTGCGGCCGGTGACGATAATGTCGTTCGGCGTCCGCTGGGCAGGCGGGGTTCCCAACGGAGCGGGACCGACCGGCGGAATATCCTGCGTCGGCAGCCCCTGAGCGAAAATCTCGATCGCCGGGAGCGACGCGGCCAGAGCAAGCGGCGAAACCGCCATCGCCGCAACTGGCTCGAAGTTATCCGCGAACGGCGACACTACCGCGCCCGGTAGCGCCACGCTCGCACCGACGCCAGGCAACGCTATCGGCGCGGCCGTCACGTGAACGGGGGCAGCCGTCAACAGCATTGCGCTCATCGTTACCAGCATGTGCACCCATCGCCCTGTTATCGGCCGCTCTCCTACATCGAGATGCGACGCGCCTGACATGCCCGTCGGCGCGCGTGGAGCATAGAGCCAATCGTCATCCGCGCGTGCGGATCGAGGTTAACCGATCGCGCGACGATCCTGTCCCGCGAGCGCGTAGCCTAGAGCTTGCCGAACACCGCCTCGAATCCGGCCTTGTCGCCGGCCGCCAGCAACCGCGCCTGCTCGATCCAACGATCGCGACCCATCCGCCCGGTAAAGTTGCCAAGCTGCGCGTCTATGCGCTGCGCCTCGCTGTCCGACAGCGCCGCCATCTCGCCGACCGTCGAGACGCCGAGCGCGCCAAGCTGCGCCGCGACCTTCGGCCCGAGCCCCTTCAACTGCGTGACGGGACCATCGGCATAGGATTGCGCCGGTGCTATTGGAGCCTCTTCGGACGGAGCTACCGGTGCAAGGGCGGCAGTTTCGGTCGCCGGACTCGCGTCAAAAGGCGACGCAGCGGCGATCGGTTCGTCGGCCAGGCGATCGGGCGCTTGCACCGCATCGTCTTCGCGCGAAACAGGCACCTGTTCGGGTGCGCTGCTTACGGGCGGTACAGGCGGGGTCGGCTCAGGCCGGGGCGGGGCAGGCCGGACCGGAGCGGGGGGCGGCACAACCGGGGCAGCCGCGATTTGCGACTGCGCCTGCGATTGCTCAGCCTTGCGTTCCTGAACCGCGGGCTTTGCCGAAGCCGGCTCGGGCGGAACGCCGGCCTCCTCCGCGTTGGCGATCACGTCGCGCGACGCCTTCACGCGGCTGCGCTTGGCTTTGATGCCCCAGAGCAAGCCGATCACGACGAGGACCGCCACGACGGCGATGATCGTGAAGTGGATCGCGGTCAGCGTGGCGATGCCGTCGGGCAGCAGGCTCAGGCCCGAGGCGGAGGTCGCGGAAGTTTCGTTCATTCCCATACCGTAGCGTCACCCGCGAAGGGCGGCGAGACCTAATTGGCTGGCTCGTACCTGACGATCCTCCCCCGCAAGGGGGAGGTGTCGCCGAAGGTGACGGAGGGGGAGGAAACGGAACAGGGGTTTTGCCTACCTCCCCCTCCGTCTGGCAAGAGCCAGCCACCTCCCCCTGGCGGGGGAGGATCGAGACGCATCACCCGCGCGCGATCTCGCGCCAACCGATGTCGCGGCGGTAGAAGCCTTCCGCGAAATCGATCGCCTCGACCGCGCGGTAGGCGTTGGCCTGCGCCGTCGCGACGTCGTCGCCGGTCGCCGTCACGGCCAGTACGCGCCCGCCCGAGGCTACGAGCCCGCCATCTTCCAGCCGCGTGCCCGCATGGAACACCGTGCCGCCTGCGGCTCGCGCGGAATCCAGCCCGACGATCGCGCCGCCAGCCTTGGGAGTCCCCGGATACCCCTCTGCCGCCATAACCACCGTCAACGCGGTCTCGTGGCTGAACTGCGCCGCAGGCATATCGCCGAGCCGTCCCTCGGCGGTCGCCAGCATCGTCGCGAGCAGGTCGCCCTGGAAGCGCATCATCAGCACCTGCGTCTCGGGATCCCCGAACCGAGCATTATATTCGATCAGCTTCGGCCCCTGCGGCGTCAGCATCAGCCCCGCATACAGCACGCCCGAGAACGGCATACCCTCCGCCGCCATCGCCGCCACCGTCGGCGCAACGATCTCGTCGATCGCGCGCTTCTCCAGCGCTGGCGTCAGAACGAGGGCAGGGCTGTACGCGCCCATCCCGCCGGTATTCGGCCCGGTATCGCCCTCGCCGACGCGCTTGTGATCCTGCGCGGAGCCGAACGGCATCAGCGACACGCCGTCGGTCAGCACGAAGAGGCTAGCCTCCTCGCCTTCGAGGAACTCCTCGATCACCGCCTCGGCTTCCCCGTCGGCGAACAGCGCGTCGAGCGCGGCATCGGCTTCGGCCGCGCTGAACGCGATGACGACGCCCTTGCCCGCCGCAAGCCCGTCCGCCTTGATGACCACCGGCAGCGAGAAGGTGCGGGCGAGCGCGATATCCGCCTCTTCGCGGCTCTTCACCCGGACATACCCGGCGGTCGGGATACCGGCGCGCAGGCACAGATCCTTGGTGAAGCCCTTCGAGCCTTCCAGTTGTGCCGCAGCCTTCGAAGGCCCGAACACCGGAATGTCCGCGGCGCGTAACGTATCGGCCAGCCCGTCGACCAGCGGCGCCTCGGGTCCGATCACGACCAGCCCGACCTCATGCTCGCGCACGAAAGCGACCACGGCGGCGTGATCCGTCGCATCGAGCGGCACGAGCGTCGCAACACGCGCAATGCCGGGGTTGCCCGGCGCGGCATACAGCGTATCGAGGCCGCGAGATTGCACCAGCTTCCACGCGAGCGCATGTTCGCGACCCCCCGAGCCCAGCAGCAGGACGTTCATGCCCGATCCCTTTTCCGATGATGTGTCCAGCGACATGGGGCGGCTGGTAGCCGAGCCGGTCGCCGGCGACAACGCACTCGCCATGTCGGTCGGCGAACTCGCCTTCAAGCTGAAGCGGATGGTCGAGGGCGAATTCGGGCATGTCCGCCTGCGCGGCGAAATCTCGGGCTGGAAACGCGTCGCCTCCGGGCATTGCTACATGTCGCTCAAGGACGACCAGGCGGTGATCGACGGCGTCATCTGGAAGGGCAATGCGTCGAGCCTCGCCTTCGTCCCCCAGGACGGCATCGAGGTGATCGCCACCGGCAAGCTCACCACCTATCCCGGCCGCTCGAAATACCAGATCGTCATCGAGCGCATGGAGCTGGCGGGCGCGGGCGCCTTGATGGCGCTGCTCGAGAAACTGAAGGCGAAGCTCGCCGGCGAGGGGCTGTTCGACGGCACGCGGAAGAAGCGCCTGCCGTTCATGCCGAAGGTGATCGGCGTCGTCACTTCGGGCACCGGCGCCGTGATCCGCGACATACTCCACCGGCTCGAGGATCGCTGCCCGACGCACGTCATCGTCTGGCCAGTGAAGGTGCAGGGCGAGGGTTCCGCCGCCGAGATCGCCGCTGCGGTGCGCGGGTTCGACGCGATCGTCCCCGGCGGCCCGGTGCCGCGCCCCGACCTCGTGATCGTCGCGCGCGGCGGTGGCTCGGTCGAGGATCTCTGGTCGTTCAACGAAGAGGTCGTCGTCCGCGCGGTCGCCGCCTGCACGATCCCGATCATCTCCGCGGTCGGGCATGAGACCGACACCACCTTGTGCGATTTCGCCGCCGATCTGCGCGCGCCGACACCAACGGCTGCGGCCGAGATCGCGGTGCCGGTGCTCGCCGACCTGCGGTTGACGATCGACAGCCACCGCAATCGTACCGAGCGTTGCGCCCGGCGGCATGTCGAGCGTGGACGTGAGAGGCTCGATGCGCTCGCCCGCCTGTTGCCGAAGCGCGACCAGTTGCTCGGGCCGCAGCGCCAGCGCGCGGACGACTTTGGCCAGCGTCTGGATCGCGGGCTGGAGCGTCGCCTGACCCTCGCCCGCGGCAGTCTCGATCGTTCGGGGGCGGCACTCCGTCCCGCCACGCTGGAACGCAAACTCGAGGCGAAACGCGCGCAGCTCGACGCAACGTGGCGGCTCGTCCAGTCGCTGAACCCCGACGCGATCCTCGACCGCGGCTATGCGCGAGTCACCGCGCGGCCCGGCGGCGAGACGCTCGCCTCCGCCAAGTCCGCGCGCGACGCAGGCACGCTGACACTCCACTTCCGCGACGGCGTGGTGGATGCGGTGACGGACACCGGTCTTGAGCGCCCCGCCGCCAAAACCTATGCTGCCCCCAAGGCAAAGCCCGCGCCCGATGCGGCGCCGCGCCAGCCGACCCTGCTGTAGAGAAGACCCGCCATGCTGATGTCCAACTCCGACCGCGCCGCGCGCCTGCACTATATGGCGAACGGTTTCCGCGTGCTCAGCCCCGGCGACCACGTCGCCTGCGCCGCCACCGGCCACCGCATCGCGCTCGAAGACCTGCGCTATTGGAGCGTAGCGCGCCAGGAAGCTTACGCCACCGCCGCCGCCGCCAGCGAAGCGATGGCCCCACGATGATCCGCGCGGCGGTGCTCGTCCTGCTGGCTGCATCCGGTGCCGCCGCCCAGCAAGCACCGCCCTCGAATACCGTGTCCCAGTCCGCCTTCCGCTGGACCGGCACGCTCAGCCAGGGTGGCCTGATCCTCGGCACCGCCCCCGACGGCGCACGCACGCTCACGCTGAACGGCAAGCCGATCGCGCTATCCCCCGACGGCCGCTTCATCGCCGGTTTCGACCGCGACGCGGGGCCGCAGGCGACACTGACGGCCACGCTCACCGACGGCCGCACCATTACCCAGCCGCTGACGATTGCGCCGCGGGCCTGGCGGATCGAGCGCCTCGACACGCTTCCCAAATTCCCCGCGCCTGACCCGGTCTTCGCCAAGCTCCGCCCGCCCGAGCTAGCCCAGATCGTCGCCGCCCGCGCCCGCACTACCGACGCCCAAGGCTGGCGCCAGGCCTTCGCATGGCCAGCAACAGGTCGCATCTCCGGGTTGTTCGGATCGCAACGCGTCTACAAAGGCGAACCCGGCAGCTATCATTCAGGCACGGACGTCGCCATCCCGACCGGCACGATCGTAACCGCCCCCGCCGACGGCGTCGTGATCCTCACCGCCGATCACCCCTTCACGCTAGAGGGCAATCTCCTGATGCTCGACCACGGCATGGGCCTCAACAGCGCCTTCCTGCACCTGTCCCGTATCGACGTGAAACCCGGCGATCACGTCCGCCAAGGCCAACCGATCGGCGCCGTTGGCATGACCGGCCGCGCCACCGGCCCCCACCTTCACTGGGCGCTACGATGGCACGACGCCAAGCTCGACCCGATGCTGGTGGCGGGTGTGATGCGACCGTAGGTGACGAGCGCTCAGTTCAGGCGCTTCGCCTTCACACCCGGCTGGCCGCCGACGCTTAGCCTGAAACTCCCCAAGGCTCCCCGCTTGATGACGACTTTATCGTTTGCCCGTGGACGCCGCGCGATCGTGTAATCGTCCGTCTGGATCCATCGCGCGCCATCGGCCAGTTGGAAACTCCATCGGCCGGCGCCGTCTACCGACGCGCCGGCGAGAGTCGTCTCGATCTGCGGCAGGTCGTTGCCGTTGCCGAACAAGCCGGTATCGGGCAGCGTGATCCCAAACAGATTTCGGCGCGTTTCGCGAACTTGTTGCTGGTCGATGACGACGACCGCTTGATCGGCTTCCGCGGTATCCAGCGCCGCCACCGAGTGATCGAAGCAGGCCAGCCGCGCCAGTGGCTCGGTCACGGTGCGGCATTGCGTAACGGCAGCCAGCAGCGGGGACCGCTCCGCCTTGCGCGGCTTGGACGCCGCGGCCGCCGGATGCAGCGCCATGATCATCAAGCTCGAAATTGCCAGAATCGTGATCCGCATGGGCGTCCTACATCGTTAGCGAGAAGCGTCGGAATAGGCAGCGCCGGCCAGAGCGGCAAGTCCATCACATGCAGCATTCCGTTACGGCATCGTCCCGAAATTGTGGCCATTGGGTAACATGACTGTCGTAATGCGACGAGTGGCAGCGATCCTGTACTTTTCTTTTGGACAAGGCAGCTCTGACTTGCGAAATCGCAGCCAGCTGCGGTCGGGCGACCGCACAATAGATCGTATCGGCCGGAAACGTTCGCCGATATTAAAGGGATAGACCACCATGCGAAACCATATGTTTCGAGACTGCCTGCTCGCGTCGACGATGATCGCGGGTGCCGTGATTGCATTGCCGGTCTACGCGCAGACCACCCCAGCACCCGCGCCGCAGGGCACGACGAGTGACGACGGTGCAGCATCGACCACGCCGGCGATCTCCAACACGCCTAGCCAGGATCCCGCAGCCGCCGGCACCGCGGGCGGCGGCGATATCGTCGTCACCGGTTCGCGCATCTCGAACCCGAACTTGACGTCGGCGAGCCCGATAACGGTCGTCAATGCTGCAGATATCAAGCTGCGCGGCGCGACGCGTATCGAGGACGTGCTCAACAGCCTGCCGTCGTCGTTCGCAACGCAGACCTCGTCGGTGTCGAACGGTTCGACCGGTACCGCGACGATCAACCTTCGCAACCTCGGTGAATCGCGCACGCTGGTGCTGGTCAACGGCCGCCGCCTGATGCCGGGCAACCCATCGTCGAGCAGCACGGCCAGCGCCGCTGCCGACGTCAACATGATCCCGGCCTCACTGTTGAAGCGCGTCGACGTACTTACCGGCGGCGCGGGTTCGGTCTATGGTTCGGACGCCATCGGCGGCGTCGTCAACTTCGTGCTCGACACCGATTACGAAGGTTTCAGCGTCGATACCTCGGGCGGTATCTACAACCACAACAACCGCAGTGAGCGCTTCCAGGCACTGTCGGCGGCGAGCGGCAACCCCGCCCCGAGCGGTCAAGCGTTCGACGGCACGCAGTTCGACATCAACTTCAAGGTCGGTGCCGGCACCAGCGACGGTCGCGGCCATGTTGTCGGCTACGGCGGCTACCGCAAGATCGGCGCGATCCTGCAGGGTTCGCGCGATTACAGCTCGTGCGGCCTGAACACCCCGGGCGCCGGCGGTAACGACTATGTCTGCGGTGGATCGCCAACCGCGTTTCCGGCCAACTTCACGCTGGGCGATGCGAGAGAGGGCGGTCCTCCGACCGGTTATACGCTGAACTCCGCAGGTCAGCTCGTGGCGGGGCGCACGCTCTACAATGCCAACCCGCTGAACTACTACCAGCGTCCCGACAAGCGCTACACGGCTGGCTTCCTCGCCAATTATGAAGTCAGCAAGGCGTTCAAGCCTTACGCCGAATTCATGTTCATGGACGATCGCTCGACCGCCCAGATCGCGCCATCGGGTAATTTCAGCAACACCACGGTTCTGAACAGCAACAATCCGTTCCTGTCGGCGGCTCAGCGGGCGACCTTCTTCCGCGACACCAATCTGGTTCGGGATGCGAACGGCAACGTCATCAACCTGACGAACCCCGATGGTACTCAGTATCAGCAGGCAAGCGTCCAGATCGGTCGTCGCAACGTTGAGGGTGGCGGTCGTCAGGCCGATCTCCGTCACACCCAGTATCGCTTCGTTGCGGGTGCACGCGGCGACATCGACAAGGGCATCTCGTACGAAGCGTACGGCCAGTTCGGCAGCACCGTGTTCAACCAGGTGTATCGCAACGAGTTCTCGGTTTCGCGCACGACCCGCGCCCTCGACGCGATTACCGACACGCGTCCGGGTTCGGCCACGCTTGGCCAGGCGGTGTGCCGCTCGGTCGTCGACGGCACCGATCCGAACTGCGTCCCGCTCAACATCTTCGGTTCCGCGGGCATCACCCCGGCGGCACTGGGTTATGTCCAGACCCCAGGCTTCCAGTCGGGCGAGAACAAGGAAAAGGTCGTCAACGCGTCGATGACCTTCAAGGGCGGTGAATATGGCGTCCAGTCGCCGTTCGCCAGCGAAGGCATCGCGCTGAACGTTGGTGGCGAATATCGCAAGGAGTCGCTCGTTCTCGAAGTCGACAATGCCTTCCTGAGCGGCGATCTCGCCGGCCAGGGCGGCGCGACGTTGCCGATCCGTGGCAGCTACGACGTGAAGGAAGTGTTCGGCGAACTTCAGGTTCCGCTCGTCAGCGATCGCCCGTTCTTCAACGAACTGACGGTCAATGGCGGCTACCGCTATTCGAGCTACAGCACGGCGGGTTCGGCGAGCTCGTACAAGGGCGAGATCGTCTGGGCGCCGATCTCCGATATCCGCTTCCGTGGCGGCTATAACCGTGCGGTCCGTGCTCCGAATACGCAGGAACTGTTCGCAACCCAGTCGGTACAGATCGACGGTGCAACCGATCCTTGCGCTGGTCCGCGCGTCAATGGTCTCGTCAATGGCAATACGGCTGCACAATGTGCGCTCACCGGTGTCGCGGCAAACCAGTTCGGTCTGGTTCAGCCAAACGAGTCCGAGCAGTATAACGGCCTGCTGGGCGGCAACCCGAACCTGAAGCCCGAAAAGGCCGACACGTTCACCGCTGGCGTGATCCTGCGTCCTTCGTTCCTGCCGGGCTTCAACCTGTCGGTCGATGGTTTCCGGATCAAGCTGAAGGATCGGATTGGTGTCATCGGCGCGGATACGACCATCGCACAGTGCCTTGCGACCGGTGATCAGGCGCTCTGCAGCCTGATCAAGCGCGGTACCAACGGTACGCTGTTCCAGGGTACGAGCGGTTACATCATCGATACCAACGTCAACGCTGGGTCACTCTTGACCCAGGGCATCGAGACGTCGGCCGGGTATACCTACCGTTCGGACAGCATCGGCACGATCGGGCTTTCGTTCAACGGCACGTACGTCGACAAGTTCACGTCGGACAAGGCCGGCGCGAAGTTCGACTGCGCGGGCCTGTACGGCGCGCAGTGCGGCTACCCGATGTCCAAGTGGCGTCACCAGGCTCGTATCTCGCTGACCACGCCGAACGGCATCGGTCTGTCGGGTAACTGGCGCTATCTGTCGGCCACCAAGTTCGAGCGTACCAGCAGCGATGCCGATCTTGCGGCGCCGTTCTTCGTCAATGATGCCCGCGTGAAGGCGCAGAACTACTTCGATCTCGCCGCAACGGTGCGGGTCGCGGACAAGTTCACCTACCGCATGGGTGTCAACAACATCCTCGACAAGACGCCGCCGATCCTCAGCGCGACGGCTTCGCCGATCGGTTCGTTCGGCAACGGCAACACTTACCCAGGCATCTACGAAGCAATCGGTCGCTACCTGTTCGTTGGTCTGACCATCGACATGTAATCGATCCTACGGGACCAAGAAAAAGGGGCGGCAGATCATCGATCCGCCGCCCCTTTTTTGTTCGGAGATGACGTTCAGGCGACCTGGAGCACCAGCTTCCCGTCGCCTTCGTCGACCTTGACGGTCGAACCGTCCTTCACCTCGCCGCGCAGGATCATGTCGGCGAGCGGGTCCTGCAGATAGCGCTGGACCGCGCGCTTCAGCGGCCGCGCGCCGTACACCGGATCATAGCCGACGCGACCCAGCCACGCGCGTGCGGCATCCGTCAGGTCGAGGACGATCTTGCGGTCGGCGAGCAGCTTGTCGACGCGCGACACCTGGATATCCACGATCGGCGCCATGTGCGCCTGCCCCAGACGGTGGAACAGGATCACCTCGTCGAGCCGGTTGAGGAATTCCGGCCGGAAATGCGACCGGACGATTTCCATCACCTGCGGCTCGACCGACGACACGTCGTCGCCCTCCGCCATGTTCGCCAGATACTGGCTGCCGAGGTTCGACGTCAGGATGATCAGCGTGTTGCTGAAATCCACCGTGCGCCCCTGGCCATCGGTGAGCCGCCCGTCGTCGAGCACCTGCAACAGCACGTTGAACACGTCGCCGTGCGCCTTCTCGACCTCGTCGAACAGGATCACCTGGTACGGCCGCCTGCGCACCGCCTCGGTCAGCACGCCGCCTTCCTCATAGCCGACATAGCCCGGAGGCGCACCGATCAGCCGCGCGACCGCGTGCTTCTCCATGAACTCGCTCATGTCGATGCGGACCATCGCGGAGGGATCGTCGAACAGGAACTCCGCCAGCGCCTTGGTCAGCTCGGTCTTGCCCACGCCGGTAGGCCCGAGGAACAGGAACGAGCCCAGCGGCCGGTTCGGATCCTGCAGCCCCGCGCGGGCACGGCGCACCGCGGTCGAAACCGCCTTCACCGCGTGCGCCTGACCGATCACGCGCTTGCCGATCGTCGCTTCCATGGCCAGCAACTTGTCGCGCTCGCCCTGCAGCATCCGCTCGACCGGGATGCCGGTCCAGCGGCTGACGACGCCGGCGATGTCGTCGGCGGTCACTTCCTCGCGCAGCATCGCGCCCTTGGTCGCCCCCGCGGCCTCGTCGAGCTGGCGCTGCAACCCCGGAATCGTCCCGTAGGAAAGCTCGCCCGCCTTGGCGAGATCGCCCGAGCGCTGCGCCTGCTCCAGTTCGAGCCGCGCAGCATCGAGCTGTTCCTTGACCCGCGCCTCGGCGTTGATCTTGTCCTTCTCGCCCTTCCAGCGCGTCGTCAGCTCGGCGGATTGCTCCTCGAGGTTGACGAGGTCGCCCTCCAGCGTGTCGAGCCGGTCGACCGACGCGTCGTCGGTCTCGCGCTTCAACGCCTCGCGTTCGATCTTGAGCTGGATGATCCGCCGGTCGAGATTCTCGATCGCCTCGGGCTTCGATTCCACCTCCATGCGAATCCGCGAGGCGGCCTCGTCCATCAAGTCGATCGCCTTGTCGGGCAGGAAGCGATCGGTGATGTAGCGGTTCGACAGCGTCGAGGCGGCGACGATCGCGCCGTCGGTGATCCGCACGCCGTGATGCAGCTCGTACTTCTCCTTCAGCCCGCGCAGGATCGAGATGGTGTCCTCGACGGTCGGTTCACCGACCATCACCGGCTGGAACCGCCGCTGCAATGCCGGGTCCTTCTCGACATATTTGCGGTACTCATCGAGCGTGGTCGCGCCGACGCAGTGCAATTCGCCTCGCGCCAGCGCCGGCTTGAGCAGATTGCCCGCATCCATCGCGCCCTCGGATTTGCCCGCGCCGATCAGTTGGTGCATCTCGTCGATGAACAGGATGATGTCGCCCTCCGCGGCTTTCACCTCGTCGAGCACGCCCTTCAGTCGCTCCTCGAACTCGCCGCGATATTTGGCACCCGCGATCAGCGAGCCGAGATCGAGCGACATCAGCCGCCGGTCCTTCAGCGTATCGGGCACGTCGCCATTGGCGATGCGAAGGGCTAGCCCTTCGGCGATCGCGGTCTTGCCGACACCGGGTTCGCCAATCAGCGCGGGGTTGTTCTTGGTCCGGCGCGCGAGGATCTGGATGGTGCGACGGATCTCCTCGTCGCGGCCGATGACGGGATCGAGCTTGCCGTCGCGCGCAGCCTGGGTGAGATCGCGCGCGAACTTCTTGAGCGCATCGTAACGATCCTCGGCGCCCGCGGTGTCGGCGCTGCGGCCCTGACGCAGACCGTTGATCGCGGTGTTCAGCCCCTCGGGTGTCACGCCGCCGGCCTTCAAAGCCTTGCCCGCCGCGGTGTTGAGCGACAGCGCGAGCGCGACCAGCAGCCGCTCGACGGTGACGAAGCTGTCGCCCGCCTTGCTCGCGATCTGCTCGGCCTGGTCGAGCACGCGCACCGCATCGTTGTCGATCCCCGGCGTGGTCTGCGCGCCCGAGCCCGACACGACCGGGATTTTCGCCAGCGCGAGATCGGTCTCGGACGTCGCACGCTTGGCGTCGCCACCAGCGGCTGCAATTAGTCCGGCCGCCATGCCCTGCTCGTCCTCCAGCAGCGCCTTCAACAGATGTTCGGGGGCGATCCGCTGGTGGTTCATGCGGATCGCGACGGTCTGCGCGGATTGCAGGAAGCCCTTCGCGCGGTCGGTGAATTTGTCGATGTTCATGACGAATTCCTGTGGGAGTGTTTCGGTGTTGGCCGAAAGATGGTGTTGTATTTGGGCAACACAAGAGGCGGGCGCAGGTCGGATGCTAGGGCCCGCACGAGGCATCCGGAATAGCGTTTATTGTCGGTATCGAAGCGCCGCCGTCATCGCTATGTTCAGGTTCGCATGCTATATGCAGGGCGTGTCCACAGCGCTCCCCCATACCTACGCCATCGGCATCGAGCCGGCCGACATCGACTTCATGGGTCACGTCAACAACGCGAACTATCTGAAGTGGGTACAGGCCGCGGTGATCGACCATTGGCAGCGCCTTGCGCCTGCCGAGGCGGTGGCCGGGCACCTCTGGGTCGCGCTGAAGCACGAGATCACGTACCGCAAACCTGCGTTCCTCGACGACGACGTCATCGCGACGGTCCTGCTCGAGAAGGTCCAGGGCGCGCGCGCGTTCTACGAGACGATCATCAAGCGCGGCGAGGATGTGCTGGCCGAGGTGAAGTCGAGCTGGTGCTGCCTCGATGCCGAGACGCTTCGCCCGTCGCGCCTCGCGAACAGCGTCGTCGAGCATTTCTTCCCGAAGACCGACCTCAAAGACTGACGTCTCTCGGGCGATCGACTCTCAGAAATCGATCGCCATGCCCTTCAGCTCCCAGTCGCCATAGCGCGTCGGATCGCGCGGCTCGGGGTCCTTGTCGGGCACGATCGCCTCGGGTTTCGGGACCGGCGTATTCTTCGCAAGATATTCTGGTGGCTTCAGATGATCGGGGCGCTGGCCCATCGCGGCTCTCCGGATTTGCGTGTTGGCGTCGTAACCGCCACATGGGCCCTGTCGCGCCGCTTTGCCACAAGCCGCGCGCCAAACCGAACGCGAAGGACCTTGATATGCCCGACTATACCCACGCCCCCGAGCCGCTCGGCGTCCCAACCCGCCGCGCCGCGCTCCGCTTGCTCGACGCCGTGCTGCGCCGCGGCGAGTCGCTCGAATCCGCCTTGCCGGCCGCAACTCGCGCGATACACGGCCCCGATCGCGGCCTCGCGCATGCGATCGCCGCCGAGACACTGCGTCGCCTGCCCGACCTCGACGCGATGATCGATTCGGTCACCAAGACCAACCTCCCCGACGACGCGAAGGCGCGGATGGCGCTGCGGATCGCACTGGTCCAGGTGCTGATCCTCGGCACCCCCTCGCACGCCGCGATCTCGACCGTGTTGCCTTTGGTCGACGGCGGTCCGCGCAAACTCGTCCACGGCGTGTTCGGCACGCTGTTTCGCGCCAACATGCTGCTCCCCGAAGTGCCGACGCTGCCGGCCCCCGTCGAACTCCGCTGGGAAGCCGCGTGGGGCGAAGAGATGGTCGACGCCGCGGGCCGCGCGATCGCCCAGGTGCCGCCGCTCGACCTGACGATCGCCGACCCGTCCGAGACCGAAGGCTGGCGCGAGAAACTCGGCGGCGAAAGCTTCATGCCCGGGCACCTGCGTCTGGGCGATCATGATTCGGTCCCCGACATGGCCGGCTTCGGCGACGGCGCCTGGTGGGTGCAGGACATCGCCGCCTCGCTCCCCGCACGTCTGCTCGGCAAAGGGGAGGGCCATGTCCTCGATCTCTGCGCGGCGCCCGGCGGCAAGACGCTCCAACTCGCGAGCGCAGGCTGGACCGTCACCTCGGTCGACAATTCGCAGAGCCGGATCAAGCGCCTGCGCGAGAACCTCTACCGTACGCATCTGAAGGCCGAGGTCGTCA
The DNA here is from genome assembly GCF_004340965.1 of Sphingomonas sp. PP-CE-1A-559. Taxonomy (GTDB): domain Bacteria; phylum Pseudomonadota; class Alphaproteobacteria; order Sphingomonadales; family Sphingomonadaceae; genus Sphingomonas. Next base: position 388,269 of record NZ_SLYA01000003.1, read on the forward strand.
ACGCCGACATCCTCGAATGGGCGCCTGCCGAACCCGCCGACGCGATCCTGATCGACGCGCCGTGCAGCGCCACGGGCATCTTCCGCCGCCACCCCGACGTCCTCCACCGCGTCCGCCCCTCGATCATCGCCGAAACCGCGGCGTTGCAGGCACGCATCTTCGCGCGGGCGGCGGACTGGGTGAAGCCCGGCGGCACGCTCGTCTACGCCACCTGCTCGCTCGAACCGTCGGAAGGCGAAGCGCAACTCGACGCGTTCCTCTCCGCCCGCAGCGACTATTCGATCGCCCCGGTCGACCAGTCCGAACTCCCCGCCGGCATCACACCCAGGGAAACCGGCACCATCCGCACCCTCCCAGGCATGCTGGCAGACCAAGGCGGCTGCGACGGCTTCTTCATCGCCCGCCTCAAGCGCAGCTAAGCAAGAGCAGTTACTTGTTCCCCCGCGAAAGCGGGGGCCCAGGATTACTCAGCGATCCGCCCGTAACTCTGGATTCCTGCCTGCGCAGGAAAACAAGAAGCGCGTACAGTAACAAACGGGGAGTTCCGCCCCCGACAATCCCGCGCTAGGACAAAACCATGCAACCCGTCCGCATCGCCCCCTCGATCCTCTCCGCCGACTTCTCGAAACTCGGCGACGAAGTCCGCGCCATCGACGCGGCCGGCGCCGACTGGATCCACATCGACGTGATGGACGGCCATTTCGTCCCCAACATCTCGTTCGGCCCCGCGGTCATGAAGTCGGTCCGCGGCGTCACCACCAAGCCGTTCGACGTCCACCTGATGATCTCCCCCGTCGACGCGTATCTCGACGCGTTCGCGGAGGCCGGCGCCGATTGCATCACCGTGCATTACGAAGCCGGGCCGCACATCCACCGCTCGCTCCAGCACATCAAGAGCCTCGGCAAGCGCGCGGGCGTGGTGATCTGCCCCGGCACGCCGGCGAAGATGCTCGACTACCTCATGGACATGGTCGACCTCGTCCTCGTGATGAGCGTCAACCCGGGCTTCGGCGGCCAGAGCTTCATCCCCAGCCAGCTCAAGAAGATCTCGGCGATCCGCACGATGATCGAAAAGAGCGGCCGCGCGATCGATCTCGAAGTCGATGGCGGCGTCGATGCCGAGTGGGCGAAACGCTGCATCGAGGCCGGCGCCGACGCGCTGGTCGCCGGCACCTCGGTCTTCCGCGGCGGCCCCAACCACTATTCCGCCAACATTGCCGCGTTGCGGGGGTGAACGAAGCCCCTGATCTTGTAACCGATCCCGCCCCCGACGGGATCGACGAAGGCCGCCGCCTGATCCGGCTCGGCGGCGACAAGGGGCTGTCGCTCGCCGATCGGCTGGCCGAGCGTTTCCACCGCCTGACATGGCGCACGCCGCTCCACACGCTGCGCCTCAAGGGCCGCTATCCGCTGAAACTGATCGCGGTCCCCGACGACCCCATCCTCGGCGACATTCCGCGCGGCCATCTGCTGCTCGAAGGCGTCCTCTCGTTCCGCGGCGAAGCGCGCGACATCGAGACGCTCGATCTTTCGAAGCCGCTCCCAAAGCCCTTCGCCGAATACCTCCACAGTTTCGCGTGGCTACGCGACCTCTCGACCGTCGCGACCCGGGCGCGCGGCGCCCCGATCGCCGAGTACCTCATGGGGCTCTGGCTGACCGCGCACGCCGACACGCAGGGCGGGATCGCGTGGCGCCCCGACATGTGGGGCCGCCGCATCCTCGCCTGGACCGCGCACGCGCCGCTGATCCTGTCGTCCTCCGACCAGATCTACCGTTCGAAGGTGCTCAACGCGCTCGCCAAGGGCGCGCTCCACCTCGATCGCAACGCCGACAAGGCCCCGGCGGGTGCCCCGCGCATCGCCGCGTGGTGCGGAGTCGTCGCAGCCGGACTCCTTATCCCCGGCGGAGAACCAAGGCAGGCGTTCGGTGAAGCCGGCCTGCTCCGCGCGCTCGGCACAGGCCTGTTCGACGATGGCGGCTCGGTCTCGCGCAGCCCGGCGATGCTGCTCGATTCGATCCAGCTGCTAACCCTGCTCCAGGAAAGCTATGTCGCGCGTGGCGCCGAGCTGCCCGAGACGGTTGCCGTCACGCTTACCCGGATGGTCGCCGCCTTGCTCGGCGTCGCGCACGCCGATCGCGGCCTGTCGAGCTGGCAGGGCGGCGGCCCGGCAAGCGAAACGCAGGTCGCCGCGGTCATCGAGGCCAGCGGCGTCCGCACCCGCCCGCTTCGCCAGGCGCGCGACTGGGGCTATCAACGCCTCGCCGCCGGCACCGCGGTGCTGATCGTCGACGCCGCGCCACCCCCGATCGCGCGCCTCGTCGAAGGCGGCTGCGCCTCGACGCTCGCGTTCGAATTCTCCGATGGCCCCGCGCGGATCGTCATCAATTGCGGCGGCGCCCGTGCGGGCATCGCCCAACTCCCCCCCGCGATGGTCGAAGGCCTGCGCTCGACCGCGGCGCATTCGACGCTGACGATCGCCGACAGCAATTCGACCGCGATCCTAGCCGACGGCACGCTCGGCCGCGGCGTCGGCGAAGTCGAACTCAGCCGCCAGGAATCGGATGCCGCCAGTCGGATCGAGGCGAGCCACGACGGCTATGTCCGCCGCTGGGGCTTCCTCCACCGCCGCCAGCTGATGCTTACCGGCGACGGTCGCGAACTCCGCGGCGAGGACGCGCTGTTGCCGCAAGGCCGCAAGCGCCGCGCCGGATTGTCGTTGTTCGCGATCCGCTTCCACTTGGGGGAGGGCGTGCAGGTCTCTCCAACCGCCGATGGCTTAGGCGCGATCCTCCGCCTGCCCGGCGGCCCGCTCTGGCAATTCCGCTGCCGCGGCGGCGCGCTGGTGGTCGAGGACAGCGTGTGGATCGACGCGGACGGCCGCCCGGTCGCGACGCAGCAGCTGATGATCACGGGTGAGGCTGCGGCCGGCGGCGCGAGTGTGAGCTGGGCGCTGAAGAAGGCGGTCTGATCTTCCCCCCTCCCTGAAAGGGAGGGGCCGGGGGTGGGTAGGCCTGCTCGAGCCGCACCGTCCGGACACATGGAACCCGACCCACCCCCAACCCTCCCTTCCAGGGAGGGGGGAAGCGCCCCCTGTCCGCCGCCCCCCTGTTCCCCAGCGGCAACCAACGCTAAGGCACCGCCGCACGGCGACCCCCGACGAAAGACTCCCATGACCAGCATCCCGATCAAGCGCGCGCTCCTGTCCGTCTCCGACAAGACCGGGATCGTCGATCTCGGCAAGGCGCTGGCCGCAAACGGCGTAGAACTCGTCTCCACCGGCGGCACCGCCACCGCGCTCCGTGCCGCTGGCTTGGAAGTCCGCGACGTCAGCGAACTCACCGGCTTCCCCGAAATGATGGACGGCCGCGTCAAGACGCTCCACCCGATGGTCCACGGCGGCCTGCTCGCGGTGCGCGACGACGCCGGCCATGCCGCCTCGATGGCCGAGCACAAGATCGGCGCGATCGACCTGGTGATCGTCAACCTCTACCCGTTCGAAGCCACGGTCGCGAAGGGCGCCGACCGCGATACCGTGATCGAGAACATCGACATCGGCGGCCCCAGCATGGTGCGCTCGGCCGCCAAGAACCACGCCTATGTCGCGATCGTCACCGACCCCGCCGACTATGCGCTCGTCTCCGGCGGCACGACGACGCTCGAAGACCGCAAGAAACTCGCCGCAAAGGCGTTCGCCACCACCGCCGCCTATGATTCGGCGATCGCCACCTGGTTCGGCACGGTCGATCAGGCCGAGGAGTTCCCCGCCACCCTGCCGATCACGCTCAAGCGCGGCGACAGCTTGCGCTACGGCGAGAACCCGCACCAGTCCGCCGCCTTCTACACCGCAACCGGCTCGGTCCGCGGCATCGGCCAGGCCCGCCAGCTCCAAGGCAAGGCGCTCAGCTACAACAACCTCAACGACGCCGACGCCGCACTCGAACTGATCGCCGAATTCCGCGACGCCGCCCCCTCGGTCGTGATCGTCAAGCACGCCAACCCCTGCGGCGTCGCCACCGGCGCCTCGCTCGCCGAAGCGTACGCCACGGCGTTCGCCTGCGACACGGTCTCGGCGTTCGGCGGCATCATCGCCGTCAACCGCACGCTCGACGCCGAGACCGCGCGCCAGATAACCGGCATCTTCACCGAAGTCGTCGTCGCCCCCGATGCCGACGAGGACGCGATCGCGTTGTTCGCCGCCAAGAAGAACCTCCGCTTGCTGCTCACCGGCGACCTCCCCGATCCCGCCCGCGCGGGCTTGACGGCGAAGTCGATCGCTGGCGGCTGGCTCGTCCAGGGTCGCGACAACGGCACGCCCGGCGAGTTGAAGGTCGTCACCAAGCGCCAGCCGACGCCGCAGGAACTCCTCGACTGCCGCTTCGCCTGGACCGTCGCCAAGCACACCAAGTCCAACGCGATCGTCTACGCCAAGGACGGCAGCACCGCGGGCATCGGCGCCGGCCAGATGAACCGCCTCGAATCCGCGCGCATCGCCGCTTGGAAGGCAAAGGACGCGGCGGAGAAGGCCGGCTGGTCCACCCCGCGCACGATCGGCTCGGCGGTTGCGTCGGATGCGTTCTTCCCGTTCGCCGACGGGTTGCTGGCGGCGGTCGAGGCCGGTGCAACCGCAGTGATCCAGCCCGGCGGCTCGATCCGCGACGCCGACGTCATCGCCGCGGCGGACGAAGCCGGCCTGGCGATGGTCTTCACCGGCATGCGCCACTTCCGCCACTGAGTTCGAAGACCGCAACGCTTTAACCGTTCCCCCGCGAAAGCGGGGGCCCAGGACCACAAACGGCATCGTTCGTAACCCTGGGCTCCCGCTTTCGCGGGAGAACAGCAGGTAGGGTGGGTCTGCCTATTAATCAGGCACCAGCACCGCACTGCACAAGTTTTAACCCCAAAACCCCCGCTGCCCGCTCGCCGAGCACTCCTCACCCCTCCACAACCCAACTGGCACGCACATTGCGAGGCACCTCCCGTAACAAGGGGAAGGGGCGCGATGAAACTCGTCATTGCCATCATCAAGCCGTTCAAGCTCGACGAGGTGCGCGAAGCGCTCACCACGATCGGCGTGGCGGGCATGACGGTCACCGAGGTCAAGGGGTTCGGCCGTCAGAAGGGCCAGACCGAGATCTATCGGGGGGCCGAGTACAGCACCAACATGGTGCCGAAGATCAAGATCGAGGTGGTCTGCGCCGCCAGCCTGTCCGACCGCGTGGTCGAGGCGATCCAGGCATCGGCGAACACCGGCGCGATCGGCGACGGCAAGATCTTCGTGCTCGACGTCGGCCAGGCAGTGCGGATCCGCACCGGCGAAACCGACGATTCAGCGCTCTGAGGGGGGACGAGATGAAGCATGATTTGAAGACAGCCGCCTCGGCGGTTCTGGGATTCGGCGCGACGATGATCGCCGCCGCACCCGCCTGGGCACAGGCCGCAGCCGCACCGGTGGTCGCGCCCGTCGTCGCGACCGTGAACAAGGGCGACACCGCCTGGATGATGACCTCGACGATCCTCGTCCTGATGATGATCCTTCCCGGCCTCGCGCTGTTCTACGGCGGCCTCACGCGGTCGAAGAACATGTTGTCCACGATGACTCAGATCGGCGCCGTCGCGGCGCTTGCGATGCTCATCTGGGTGATGTGGGGCTACACGCTGGCGTTCGGTCCGGACGTGACCAACCCGCTGCTCAGCAACTTCATCGGCAGCTTCGATAAGGCATTTCTGAAGGGCGTCACGCCCGCCTCGCAGGCGGCGACCTTCACGGCCGGCGTCGAGATCCCCGAATATGTCTTCATCTGCTTCCAGATGACCTTCGCCGCGATCACGATCGCGCTGGTCCTGGGCTCTGTCGTCGAGCGCATGAAGTTCTCGGCGGTGATGGTGTTCGGCCTGGTCTGGCTGACCATCGTCTACTTCCCGATCGCACACATGGTGTGGGCATCGAGCGGGTATTTCTTCAAGGCAGGCGCACTCGATTTCGCCGGCGGCACAGTGGTCCACATCAACGCCGGCGTCTCGGCGCTGGTCGCGGCCCTGATCCTCGGCAAGCGTATCGGCTATCCGAAGGAGCCGATGGCACCGCACTCGCTGGTCATGACCGGCATCGGCACTGGCCTGCTCTGGGTCGGCTGGTTCGGCTTCAACGCAGGCTCCGCGCTCGAGGCGAACGGTTCGGCCGCACTCGCGATGCTCAACACCTTCGTCGCCACCGCGTCCGCCGCGCTGTTCTGGATGCTTGCCGAGAAGCTCTCGGGTCACAAGGGTTCCGCACTGGGCTTCTGCTCGGGCATCGTCGCCGGCCTCGTCGCCGTGACGCCGGCCGCGGGCAACTCCGGCCCGTTCGGCGCCATCGTCCTCGGCGCGATCGCCTCGCTCGTCTGCTTCATGGCAGTGTCGAAGCTCAAGCCGATGCTCGGCTATGACGACTCGCTCGACGCCTTCGGGATCCACGGCATCGGCGGCATGATCGGCGCGATCGGCACCGCGGTGGTCTACGCTCCGTCGCTCGGCGGGCCGGGTGCTGCGGACTATGCGATGGGCGCCAAGCTCTTCGTGCAGCTCCAGGCGGTGATCGTCACGATCATCTGGGCCACGATCGGCACCACGATCGCGATCTACGTCGCCAAGGCCGTCACCGGTCTGCGGGTTTCGCCGGAAGTCGAGCACGAGGGTCTCGACATCGGCGAACACGGCGAGCGCGCCTACAACTGATCGGTAGCGGGCCAGTCGAGCCCGCACCCACGACGTTCCTCCTGCGGACAACCTTAGCCCGGTGTGGAAACACACCGGGCCTTTTTTGTGTCGATCGAAGTGGTACTTCGATCGAGTTCAGAAGGGGGGGGCTAAACCACCTCGTACGGCACGGCACCGCGGCGGTCCGGATCGACCCGGATCTCGCTGGCGGCCGGCGGAAACGCGCGCTGGTCGCAGTCGGTGCGCAGGCAGATGCGGCACGACGTCCCGATCGGCGTGGCGATGCCACCGGTGCCCAGCGCATCGGCATAGATGAATTCCGACGCGTTCGCCTCTTCGCACCCCAGCGCCACCGCATAGCGCCGCGCCGGTCGCGTGTACGTCTCGGACGGCTTCACCAGTCCCTTCGCCATCGAGACGTAGCGGATGCCGTCGGTCGTTTCGATCAGCTGCGTCAGGATCCGGTCCGGGATCGCCACCGCCTCGTGGACGATCCACAACGGGCACGCGCCGCCGAACCGCGCGAACTGCAATCGCGTGGCGGAGTGACGTTTCGTGATGTTGCCAGCCATGTCGACGCGGCAGAAGAAGAACGGGATGCCGAGCGCCCCAGGCCGTTGCAACGTCGAGAGGCGGTGGCACGTCTGCTCGAAACTCGTCCCGAAGATCCGCCGCAACCGGTCGATGTCATGGCGGACACTCCGAGCCTCCGTCCGGAACCGGGTATAGGGCATGACGATCGCCCCTGCCGCATAGTTGGTCAGCCCCGCGGTCAGCAGCGCTCGCGCCGTCTCCGACGCCATTTCTGACGCCGCGACGATGCTCCCAATGACGTCGCCGAATTCATGCCGTGCGACTTGGTGCGCGAGCGAGAACAGGGTTGTCTCGCCCGGTTGCGATCCGTCGAGACGCAACGTTGCGCCGTCATAGTCGCGCAAAGGTACAGCGAGTGCGCCCGAAATCGCGACCGACACGCCTCTTGCCGCCAGCCGAGTCTCAAGCGCAGCGATCCGGTCCGCCCCCAGCGTCTCGCCGATCTCCTCCGCCCGCCGGTCGAGCGCATCGACATAATTGCCTGCTGCATGAAACCAGTCGCGCACATCCTCCCACGGCAGCAGCCCCGGCGCGCCCGATCCCGCCACGATCCGATCGTCGAGCGCCCGCAACTGCTCCTGCGCCCGCCGATACGCGTCGTGCATCGCGACGAGGCGTTGCGCCAACAACGGCTGGTGCTTCACTGCGCGCCGAACCGCATTCTCGTCGAGCGCGGGCGTCTCGACGCTCGTATCCGACACCGCCTCCAGCGTCGCGATCAGCAGCGCGGTATCGTCCGCCGCATCGATGCTCCCCCAATCCGCTGGAAACTCGCGCGCCAGCGTAATCAGCACGCCTTCCGTCACCGGGCGATCGCCATTCTCGATCTGCGAAAGGTAGCTCACCGACAGGCCGATCCGCACGGCCATCGCCGCCTGGCTGATTCCAAGAACGCCGCGCAGGTCGCGCAGGCGGTGTCCGACGAAGAGGCGACGCGCGGGCAAAGTCATATCCCCGCCTAGTTTGCAAACATGCCTCGGACAAGTTTGCAACATTGCATTTGCGCATCGCATCCCGCTCTGTGAAGGCAGTCAGCAGGACGGAGAGACGATGTCATCCACGATCGAAGAGCTTGAACGCCGCCGCGAAGCCGCCAGAGTCGGCGGGGGCCTCAAGCGGATCGCAGCGCAGCACGCCAAGGGTAAGCTCACCGCGAGGGAGCGCCTTGACGTGCTGCTGGACGAGGGATCGTTCGAGGAACTCGACATGTATGTCGAGCATAACTGCGTCGATTTCGGCATGCAGGACCAGGTGATCCCCGGCGACGGCGTGGTCACCGGCTCAGGCACGATCAACGGCCGCCTCGTCTTCGTCTTCAGCCAGGATTTCACCGTGTTCGGCGGGTCGCTCAGCGAACGCCATGCGCAGAAAATCTGCAAGGTGATGGACAGCGCGATGAAGGTCGGCGCACCGATCATCGGCCTCAACGACAGCGGCGGCGCACGCATCCAGGAGGGCGTCGCGAGCCTCGGCGGCTATGCAGAGGTGTTCCAGCGCAACGCGCTCGCGTCCGGCGTCGTGCCGCAGCTTTCGCTGATCATGGGCCCTTGCGCAGGCGGCGCGGTCTATTCCCCCGCGATGACCGATTTCATCTTCATGGTGAAGGATTCGAGCTACATGTTCGTCACCGGCCCCGACGTGGTCAAGACGGTGACCAACGAGGTCGTGACGCAGGAGGCGCTCGGCGGGGCGGTGACGCACACCACCAAGACGTCGGTCGCGGACAACGCGTTCGAAAACGACATCGAGGCCTTGTTGGCCGCGCGCGACTTCTTCGATTTCCTGCCAGCGTCCAATCGCGAAGGTGTGCCCGAGCGCCCGACCGCGGACGAATGGGACCGGATCGAGGAAAGCCTCGATACGCTGATCCCGGCGTCGGCGAACCAGCCCTACGACATGCACGAGCTGATCCGGAAGACCGTCGACGAAGGCGATTTCTTCGAAACGCAGCCGGCGCATGCAGCGAACATCATCACCGGTTTCGGTCGCATCGAGGGCCGCACGGTCGGCTTCGTCGCGAACCAGCCGATGGTGCTCGCGGGCGTGCTCGACATCAACAGCTCGAAGAAGGCGGCGCGGTTCGTGCGCTTCTGCGACGCGTTCGAGATCCCGATCGTTACCTTCGTCGACGTCCCCGGCTTCCTGCCCGGCACCGCCCAAGAGCATAACGGCATCATCAAGCACGGCGCGAAACTGCTGTTCGCCTATGCCGAGGCGACCGTGCCGAAGATCACCGTCATCACGCGCAAGGCCTATGGCGGCGCGTACGACGTGATGGCGTCGAAGCACCTGCGCGGCGACCTCAACTATGCATGGCCGACCGCCGAGATCGCGGTGATGGGCGCGAAGGGCGCGGTCGAGATCATTTTCCGCGGCAAGACGCCCGAAGAGATCGCCGAGCGTACCGCGGAATACGAGGCGCGGTTCGCGAACCCGTTCGTCGCCGCGTCGAAGGGCTTCATTGACGAGGTCATCCAACCGCACTCGACCCGCCGCCGCATCGCGCTCGGCCTACGGAAACTCCGCGGCAAGGCGCTGGAGAATCCGTGGAAGAAGCATGACAACATCCCGCTGTGACCCGGCGGCTTGTTGCGTGATGATAAGCACATTATCATGTCATGCGAAGGAGTCGTGACATGCAGACCGAACGCGTGACGTTTCTGACTACCCCCGATCATAAGGCGGCGCTCGATGCATTCGCGGCGAACAGCGGCATGTCCGTCGGCCGCGTCGTGCGTGAGGCGACAACGCGGTACATTGCCGCACCGGCGTCGCGCGACGAGGAAGCGGCATTGGCGTTTCTCGCACCGGAGATCGAGGCCGCTGTCGACGACATGAAGATGTCCATCCAGTCGATGCGGGAGAATATCGCGCGCACCTGCGCTGTGGTCGATGCGGTGTTGGCGGGCGAAAGACCGTGAGTGCGGGTGAGAAAGCATTCGGCGTTTTCAAGACGATCCTGACGCTGAAGGATCAGCTTGACGGCCTCGATCGAGACGTCGCTCAGCTTGGCGGGCGGCTCGCGGGTCTTGCCGGCGCGCATGGTGATCTCCGCGATCGGGTGTCTCGCTTGGAAGGGGTGATCGAAGGCGCCGCAATGGCGGCGGCCCAGCAGCGGAGGATCGAGGGATGATCGCGTTTCTTCTGCTTCAAGCCGCAGCCGTGGCGGCACCTGCACCAACCTGGAAGCTCGCAGATCGCACCAATCCGGCAGGCGTGCGCAGCATTTCCGCGTCGGTCACAGGCAATGACGGTCTGTCGCGCTTCGTCGTAAAGTGCGACGTGGCGTCCGAGCCGATCGTGTCGATCCAGTTCATCCAGCCGCAGCCGCTCGGGCAGGGGCCGGACAAGCTTGTCGCGGTGCGCTTCGACGGCGGGCCTGCGTTCAATTACAGCTGGCAGTTTCCGGGCACCGGCACCTACGTCACCGATCCAGAGGCGATCACCAGGCTGACCACGTTTCTGGTAAAATCGAAGACGGTACGGGTCGAGACCACCAACGGCGCGAGCTTTGCAGTGCAGGCGAATTTCGTCGCGCCGACCGGTGATGCGATGATCCGGCAGGTGCTCGGCGTGTGCGGTTATACGCTGGGTGTCGTTCCCACCCCGCCGCCACCACCGAAGGATGCGCAATGACATTGGGCCGGCTCAACCATGTCGGTGTCGCGACGCCGTCGATCGCGAAGTCGGTCGAGACGTATCGCCTGCTGCTCGGTGCGACCGCGATCGGCGAGCCGTTCGATCTGCCTGCGCAGGGCGTGAAAGTGTGCTTCATCGATGCCCCGAACACGCAGATCGAGCTGATCGAGCCGTATGACGAAAGTTCTCCGATCGCAGGCTTTCTGCGCAAGAACCCGGCAGGCGGGCAGCATCATGTCTGTTTCGAAGTCGCCGACATCTCCGCGGCTGTCGCCGACCTGAAGGCGAAGGGCGCTACCGTGCTGGGCGAGCCGCGGATCGGCGCGCATGGCACGCCGATCGTGTTCGTGCACCCCAAGGATTTCGGCGGCATGCTGGTCGAGTTGATGGAGACGCCGGGCGATACCGGCGCGCACTAGGAGAGATCTGATGGCCGCGTACGAGCATATCCTGAGCGAACAGCGCGGCGACGTGCTGGTGCTGACGCTCAACCGGCCCGACCGGCTGAACGCCGCACCACCGGCGATGTTCGAGGAATTGGCTGCGGCACTCGGTAACCTGGCGGGCGCGCGGGCGGTGCTGATCGCAGGTGCTGGCCGAGCGTTCTGTTCGGGTGCGGACGTCGGCGGCGGCGCGCTCGGCTCGGACAATCCGGGCGAGGCGACGTTCGCGGCGCTAACGAACAGCTACAATCCGACGATGACGGTGCTCACCGAGCTGTCGGTGCCGGTGGTGAGCGCAGTGCGTGGTCCTGCGGCAGGGATCGGCTGCAGTCTCGCGCTCGCCGCTGACTTCTGTGTCGCGAGCGAGAGTGCGTATTTCCTCCAGGCGTTCGTGAACATCGGGCTGGTGCCGGACGGTGGCGCGTCGTGGATGCTGCCGCGACTGATCGGCAGGGCGCGGGCGACCGAGATGATGATGCTCGGCGAGCGGGTGCCGGCTGCGAAGGCGCTCGACTGGGGGATGGTACATAAGGTCGTCGCGGACGATGCACTGGATGCCGAGGCGTTCGCGCTGGCCGAGCGGCTGGCGGCGATGCCAACGGTCGCGCTCGGGTTGATGCGGCGGGCGATCACCGCCGCGTACGAGACGGATTACGCGACCGCAATGCAGGCCGAGGCGGCGAACCAGCGTGACGCGCGGGGGTCGGCGGATTCGATGGAGGGCGGCTGCGCGTTCCTCGAAAAGCGCAAGCCGGTGTTCACGGGCAAGTGACCTCCGCGTCCAACACCACCCCGGCGAAGGCCGGGGGCCAGTTGGGCAACGGTCGATTGGCTGGTGCTGCGCTGCGTTATTTCGACCTTTCCAACTGGGCCCCGGCCTTCGCCGGGGTGAAGTTCTTCGCATGACCGACAAGCCCGAATCCGCCCCCACGCTCGCCGACTGGCAGGCCGCCGCTACCAAGGAAGTAAAGGGCGCCGACCTCACCTGGCCGACCCCCGAGGGCATCGACGTCAAACCGCTCTACACCGCGGAAGACGTCTCCACCGACCCCGGCCTCCCCGGTTTCGCCCCCTTCACCCGCGGCGTTCGCGCGTCGATGTACGCCGGTCGCCCCTGGACGATCCGCCAATACGCCGGCTTCTCCACCGCCGAAGCCTCGAACGCGTTCTACCGCCGCAACCTCGCCGCCGGCCAGAAAGGCCTGTCGGTAGCGTTCGATCTCGCCACGCACCGCGGCTATGATTCCGACCACCCCCGCGTCACCGGCGACGTCGGCAAGGCAGGCGTTGCGATCGATTCGGTCGAGGACATGAAGATCCTCTTCGACGGCATCCCGCTCGACAAGATGTCGGTCAGCATGACGATGAACGGCGCGGTGATTCCGATCCTCGCCTTCTTCATCGTCGCCGGCGAAGAGCAGGGCGTCGACCGCAAACTGCTCGACGGAACCATCCAGAACGACATCCTCAAGGAGTTCATGGTCCGCAACACCTACATCTACCCGCCCGAGCCGAGCATGCGGATCATCTCGGACATCTTCGGCTACACCAGCCGTGAGATGCCCAAGTTCAACAGCATCTCGATCAGCGGCTATCACATGCAGGAGGCAGGAGCGACGCAGCTCCACGAGCTCGCCTTCACGATCGCCGATGGCATGGAATATGTGAAATACGGCGTCGCGAGCGGGCTCGACATCGACAAGTTCGCCGGGCGCCTGTCGTTCTTCTTCGCGATCGGCATGAACTTCTTCATGGAGATCGCCAAGCTCCGCGCCGCGCGCGTCCTCTGGCACCGCGCGATGACGCAACTCGGTGCGCAGGACGAGCGTTCGAAGATGTTGCGCACGCATTGCCAGACGTCGGGCGTCTCGCTCACCGAGCAGGACCCGTACAACAACGTCATGCGCACCACAATCGAGGCGATGGCGGCGATGCTGGGGGGCACGCAGTCGCTCCACACCAACGCGCTCGACGAGGCGATCGCGTTGCCGACCGACTTCTCTGCGCGGATCGCGCGCAACACGCAGATCGTGATCCAGGAAGAGACGGGGATGACCAAAGTCGTCGATCCGCTCGGCGGCAGCTACTATATCGAGAGCCTGACACAGAGCCTCGTCGACGGCGCGTGGGCGCTGATCGAGCGAATCCAGTCCGAAGGCGGCATGGCGAAGGCGGTCGCGGCAGGCTGGCCCAAGGCGATGATCGAGGAAGCGGCGGCTGGACGGCAGGCCCGCGTCGATCGCGGTGAGGACGTCATTGTCGGCGTCAACAAGTACAAGCTCGCCGAACAGGACGCGATCGAGATCCTCGACGTGGACAATGTGGCCGTGCGCGCGGGTCAGATCGAACGGATCAATCGGGTGAAGGCGACGCGCGACGAAGCCGCATGCCAAGCCGCTCTAGATGCCCTCCGCGAAGGTGCGCGCATTCCTCCCCGGAACGGGGAGGGGGACCAGCCAACGGCTGGTGGAGGGGGCGTCCCACAAACGGACCCTGTCGTGGAAGCCCCCCTCCGTCAGCCTGAGGCCGACACCTCCCCGGACCGGGGAGGATTTGAGAACAACCTCCTCGCGCTCGCCGTCGACTGCGCCCGAGCCCGGGCCACACTCGGCGAAATCTCGTCGGCGATGGAGGACGTGTTCGGCCGCTACGGCACGCAGCCCACCCCCGTCTCCGGCATCTACGGCGGCGCCTACGAGGACGACGCGCGCTGGACCCGTCTCACCGACGGCGTCGAAGCCACCGAACGCCGGATGGGCCGCAAGCCGCGCATGCTCGTCGCCAAGATGGGCCAGGACGGCCACGATCGCGGCGCCAACCTCGTCTCGTCGATGTTCGGCGACCTCGGATTCGAGATCGTCCCCGGCCCGCTGTTCCAGACCCCGTCCGAAGCCGCCGCGCTCGCGCTGGAAAAGGACGTCGACATCGTCGGTGCCTCGAGTCTCGCGGCGGGCCACAAGACGCTGATCCCCGAGCTGATCGGCTATCTGCGCGAGGCGGGCCGCGCGGATATCAAGGTGATCGCGGGTGGCGTTATCCCCGCACAGGACTATCAGGCGCTGCGCGATGCCGGGGTCCAGGCGATCTTCGGACCCGGCACCAACCTGATCCAGGCCGCCGAGGACGTGTTGAAACTCCTCGGCCACAACATGGCCCCGCAAGAGGAAGCCGCCGAATGACCGATACCCTCCTCCGTACTCTCGCACATGCAGTGGCTCCGAGCCTGGTGCGCGATGCTCCCGTTTCCCGCACCGACTGGACCCGCCCGGAAATCGCCGCGCTGTTCGACCTCCCGTTCGACGAACTCATGTTCCGCGCGCAGACCGTCCACCGCGCGCATCACGCGATCGGCGAAGTCCAGCTCTGCACGCTGTTGTCGATCAAGACCGGCGGTTGCCCCGAGGATTGCGGCTATTGCTCGCAGTCCGCCTCGTCCGATTCCGGCCTGAAGGCGGAAAAGCTGATGGACGTCGACGCCGTCCTTGCCGACGCCGCACAGGCCAAGGCCGCCGGCTCGCAGCGTTTCTGCATGGGCGCCGCCTGGCGCAACCCGAAGCCGCGCGACATGCCGAAGGTCGTCGCGATGGTCGAGGGCGTCCGCGCGATGGGGCTCGAGACGTGCATGACGCTCGGCATGCTCGACGCGGATCAGGCCAAGCAGCTCGCCGACGCCGGCCTCGATTACTACAACCACAACATCGATACTTCGCCGGAGAATTACGGCAACGTCATCACCACGCGCACCTTCGGCGATCGGCTGGAGACGCTGGCGAACGTCCGTGACGCAGGGATCTCGGTCTGCTGCGGCGGAATCGTCGGGATGGGCGAGACGCGCAGCGACCGCGTCGGCTTCGTCCACGCGCTGGCGACCTTGCCGCGCCACCCCGAGAGCGTCCCCGTCAACGCGCTGGTCCCGGTCAAGGGCACGCCGCTCGGCGACATGCTCGCCGGCACGCCGATGGCGCAGATCGACGACATCGAGTTCGTCCGGACGGTCGCCGTCGCACGGATCACGATGCCGCTGAGCATGGTGCGCCTGTCGGCCGGGCGCGAGAGCATGTCCGAGGCGACCCAGGCGCTGTGCTTCATGGCGGGCGCGAACTCGATCTTCACCGGCGACAAGCTGCTGACCGCCGGCAACGCCGGCGACAGCGCCGACGCGACGCTGCTGGCGAAGCTCGGGATGAAGCCGATGGTCGGCGCGGAGCCGATGCGGGAGGCCAAGACATGCTGCTGATCGCATTCCTGATGACCGCGGCTGCTCCGATGCAGTCGCAGGCGACGATGAACGCGTCCGCCGGTACGAGCTATGCTCGGGCGGATGCGGCAATGACTGCGCAGTGGAAGCGGACCTACGCCTATATGAAGGGGCGCGACGCGCAGGATGGGTCGCGTGGCGGCGGGTTCGGCTATGCGGCCGCGCTGCTGGAAAGCCAGCGCGCGTGGCTCAAGTTCCGCGATACGCAGTGCGTGATCGAAGGCGGGCAATATGCCGGCGGTTCGGCGCAGGGCATGACGATTGCCGGATGTCGGACCGACCTGACGCAGGCCCGCACGAAGCAGCTCAAGACGATGATGTGGTACCAATAACCAGTCCGCACCCGGACCGCGTCCGGCAAGACGGCACAGATTAGGGCGAGTGATGTTCAAGAAAATCCTGGTCGCCAATCGGGGCGAGATCGCGTGCCGCGTCATGCGGACCGCCAAGGCGATGGGCATCAAGACCGTCGCGGTCTATTCCGATGCCGACGCGCGCGCGCCACATGTGCTGATGGCCGACGAGTCCGTCCGGCTCGGGCCGCCACCCGCCGCCGAAAGCTATCTCAAGGCCGAGCTGATCCTGCTCGCGGCCAAGGAAACCGGCGCGGACTGTATCCATCCGGGCTACGGCTTCCTCTCCGAACGCGAGAGTTTCGCGCTGGCCTGCGCCGAGGCCGGGATCGCGTTCGTCGGGCCTCCCCCGAAAGCCATCGCCGCGATGGGCGACAAGATCGAATCGAAGAAGCTCGCCAAGGCCGCGGGCGTCAACGTCGTGCCGGGCTATCTCGGCGAGATCGACAGCACCGATCACGCGGTCGAGATCGCCGGCGGGATCGGCTATCCGGTGATGATGAAGGCGTCGGCCGGCGGCGGCGGCAAGGGCATGCGGCTGGCTTACAGCGAACAGGACGTCCGCGAAGGCTTCGAGGCGACCAAGCGTGAGGGGCTGGCGTCCTTTGGGGACGACCGCGTGTTCATCGAGAAGTTCATCGAATCGCCGCGCCATATCGAGATCCAGCTGATCGGCGACCAGCACGGCAACATCGTCTATCTCAACGAGCGCGAATGCTCGATCCAGCGGCGGCATCAGAAGGTCGTCGAGGAGGCACCGTCGCCGTTCGTCACGCCCAAGATGCGCAAGGCGATGGGCGAGCAGGCGGTCGCTCTGGCTCAGGCGGTCGGTTATTATTCCGCGGGTACGGTCGAGCTGATCGTGTCGGGCGCGGACACGACGGGGGAGGGGTTCTACTTCCTCGAGATGAACACCCGGCTTCAGGTCGAGCATCCGGTGACCGAGGAGATTACCGGGCTCGATCTGGTCGAATTGATGATCCGCGTGGCTGCCGGCGAACCGCTCGGGTTCGGGCAGGACGAGGTGAAGCTCGAGGGCTGGTCGATCGAGAACCGGGTGTACGCCGAGGACCCGTATCGCGGGTTCCTGCCGTCGATCGGTCGTCTCGTCCGCTACAACCCGCCCGAGCAATCCCCCTCCCGCTTGCGGGAGGGGTCAGGGGAGGGCGTGACATACACCCCGGCCACGACGCCGCTGGGTGAGCCCCTCCCCCGGCCCCTCCCGCAAGCGGAAGGGGAGCCCCGCGTCCGCGTCCGCGTCGACGACGGCGTCCGCGAGGGCGGTGAGGTCAGCATGTTCTACGACCCGATGATCGCCAAGCTCATCACCTGGGCGCCCAACCGCGACGGCGCGATCGCCGCGCAGATCGCCGCGCTCGACGCGTTCGAATTGGAGGGGCCGGGCAACAACATCGATTTCCTCTCGGCGATCATGCAGCACCCGCGCTTCCAGTCGGGCGCGCTCACCACTGGCTTCATCGCAGAGGAATATCCCGAAGGCTTCCACGGCGCGCCCGCCGACGCCGAACTGCTGAAGACGCTCGCCGCGGTCGCCGCCTTCGCCGCCACGGCAGAAGCCGACCGAGCCCGCCGGATCGACGGCCAGCTCGGCAAGCGCCTCCGCCCGCCCGCCGACTGGGTGGTGACCATCGACAAGACCGACCACGCGGTCACGGTCTCGACCGACGGCATCACAGTCGACGGCGAAGAGCTCGACCTGTCGCTCGAATACACGCCCGGCGACCGGATGGTGGTCGCCGACGGTCACGGGACCGATGGCGACGAACACCTCACGATCCGCATCGCCAAGGCCCGCGCTGGTTTCAAGCTTACCGCGCGAGGGGCGAGCCACGTCGCCCGCGTGCTGCCGTCACGTGTCGCACCGTACACCGCGCACCTGATCGAGAAGGTCGCACCCGATCTGTCGAAGTTCCTGATCTGCCCGATGCCGGGGCTGCTGGTGCGGCTGGATGTTGCGGCTGGAGACAAGGTCGAGGCAGGGCAGGCGCTGGCGGTGGTCGAAGCGATGAAGATGGAGAACATCCTGCGCGCCGAGAAGACGGGGACGGTGAAGTCGGTTGCGGCGAAGACGGGGGACAGCTTGGCGGTGGATCAGGTGATTCTCGAACTCGACTGAGTTAGCGCTTCACTCGTCCCGCCCGTCATGCCGGACTCGTTCCGGCATCCACCGTTCCGCACACCCGATAAAACGGAGCATGCGGGCCGGTGGGTCCCGGCGTCCGCCGGGGTGACGGAGAGGGAGGTACGGTTCTGACACCTAACGCCAGGCAGCTGACCGCACTATTGTTTCCCCGCGAAGGCGGGGACCCAGTCTGGGCTCCCGCCTTCGCGGGAGAACAAGGAAGGGTAGGCCGGCAGCTGTGTTTGCAGGACCGCGTCCCCCCTAACACCACCCCGGCGAAGGCCGGGGCCCAGTTGGGCGCGGCTCGTGGTCGAGGCCGACGCTCCGTTACTGCGACCTTTCCAACTGGGCCCCGGCCTTCGCCGGGGTAGCGCATGTAACGGCAGAGGCACGATTTACAGCAACGCTTACGAAACCAGCGATTGCGTCCCGACCCGGTCCGACCCCGCCACCCCCTCCCGTTTCCGGCCCTACGCTGTACAGCACCTCGGATGACTCTCCTCCGTTACCTCGCCGCGCTCCTCGTCCTAGTCACCGCGCTCCCCGCGATCGCGCAGGACGAGCCCAAGGTCGCGACCGTCGCCGCCAGCCTCACCCAAGCCTCCGCCGAGCTCCAGGCGATCGACGACGCGACCCCCGCCGCGCGCGACGACAAGGCGCGGCAAGCCCTCCGGACCCGTGCGCAAACCGTGCAGACCACCGCCGCCGACGCCGTCCGCACGCTCACCCCCGAGATGGCGCTGGTCCAGGCGCGCGTCACCGAACTCGGTGCCGCCACCCCCGGCGTCGTCGAAGCACCCGAGATCCGCCAGCAACGCAAGCTCCTCGCGCAGAGCCAGTCCGCGATCGACTCGGCGATCAAGCGCGCGCGCCTCATCGGCATAGAGGCCAAGCAGCAGATCGACGACATCGGTGCAGCCGAAGCGGAGGAACTCGGTCAGCAATTGTCCGAGAACACCGGCTCGCCGCTGTCGCCAACGCTGTGGGCAGCAATCGTCGATCACCTGCCGCGCGACACTGCCCGGCTAATGCGGTTCGCCAATGTCGAGATCCGCCAGTTCGGCGCACGGTTCGACATGCGCGCTGGCACCGGCCTGCTGATCGGGATCCTCACCGCGCTCGTGCTCATCGTGCCGCTACGACGCTGGCTGCACGGCGTCGGCCGCCGATACGCGACCAACCACGCACCGGGCGGTCGCCTGCGACGCTCGGCCTATGCGCTATGGCTCGTCGTGATCGGCACCGCGCTACCCGGCCTTGCCGCATGGGCGATCGTCGCGTCGCTGCGCTGGGCGGGGCTGGTCTCCCCCGCTTGGAGCCGGTTCGGCGCGCTCTTCGTCGGGATCACATGGTTCTGCGCGTTCGTGTCGTCGCTCGGCGGCGCGCTCTTGCTGCGCGGCCAGTCGACGTGGCGGCTGCTGCCGATCGGCGACCCGGCCGCACAGGCGCTGCGCCCGTACACCTGGATGGCCGCCGGGCTGATCTTCTTCGGCCAGTTGCTGATCGCGACCAACACGCTGATCGGTATCAGCGCGCCCGCATCGAGCGCTGCCAATGCGGTCGTCGCGCTGCTGCACATCGTCCTGCTCGGCGCGATCCTGGTAACGCTCGGCCGGTTGCGCGCCGCCGCGCTGCCCGACCCGACGAAGCGGGCGCGCAACACGCTGCTCGCGATCGTCGCGACGCTCGTCTGGCTGGTGCTGGTCGTGACGCTGATCGCCGGGCTGATCGGCTATGTGAACTTCGCGCTGAAGGTCGCGACGTGGTTGCTGTGGGGCGCGATCGTCGGTGCGTCGTTGTACCTGATGATGACCTTCACCGACGATGCGTGCCGGACGTTGCTGTCGAGCGGCAACCGGCTCGGGCGGTCGGCGAACAGCGGGTTCGGGGTCGACAACAAGACCGTCGACCAGATCGGCGTGCTGCTGTCGGCGGTGCTGCGGCTGCTGCTGATCCTGCTCGCGGTCGGCGCGGTGATGGCGCCGTTCGGGGCGGGCGTCGGCTCGGCGTTCGAGCTGTTCGGGACGGTCGCCAACGGCGTGACGATCGGCCAGGTCACGATCTCGCCAGGCGCGGTGCTGCGCTCGATCGCGGTGCTGTTCGTCGCGCTGGCGATCATGCGCGGACTCCAGCACTGGCTGGTGAACAGCTACCTGCCGACCACCGCGATGGATGCCGGCGCGCAGAATTCGGTGATGATGGTCGCGCGCTATGCCGGGATCATCGCCGCGGTGCTGTGGGCGCTCGGCGCGCTCGGCATCGGGATGGAGAAGCTGGCCGTGGTGCTCGGCGCGCTGTCGGTCGGGATCGGCTTCGGCCTGCAGGCGATCACGCAGAACTTCGTGTCGGGGTTGATCCTGCTCGCCGAGCGCCCGGTGAAGATCGGCGATCTCGTTCGGATCGGCAACATGGAGGGCGACGTGAAGCGGATCAACGTCCGCTCGACCGAGATCCAGGTCGCGGACCGCTCGACGCTGATCGTGCCGAATTCGGAGCTGATCACCAAGACGATCCAGAACATGACGCTGGCCGCGCCCATCGGCCGGATCCAGCTGCAATTCTCGGTGCCGCTCGAGGAGGATCTCGACGCGGTGCGGACGATGCTGTTCGCGGCATTCGCGGAGAAGCACGAGGTGCTCGACGATCCCGAGCCCAAGGTGTTCATCGATTCGATCGACGCCGGCCGCGCCAAGTTCAACTGCTTCGCGTACGTCGCGAGCCCGCGCGATGCCTATCCGATGCGCAGCGAATTGCTGTTCACGCTGCTCCGCCAGTTCCGCGAGGCGGGGATCGAAGTCGGCTCGACCGCGACCAAGATGGAGATCGTCGGCGGCATGCCTGCTTCGCCTGCTACCGACGTGCCGGCCTGATCATTTGACCGAATAGGGAATCGAGATCGTGTAGGCGGTGCCGGCGGCCATCTTGCCCTTCGGATTGAACTTTACCGCGGTGACCAGCCCTTGCGTCGTCGGATCGCCGGCGACCGGGGTGTAGCCCCAGGCGTTGCTGCCGGTGGCGAAATCGACGTCGTCTCCCGTGTTGGAAGGCGAGACATAGCTGAACTTCAGTCCGGTCGTGCCGTTGGCATCGTCACCCCGCACGACCGGGCCGTTCCCCGTGCCGTCCCCGTCGAGCGCGATGCGCAGCCCGGCGGGGGTGGGCAGCGTCACCGCGAGCGTGTCGAGATCGAGCGGCACGATGTCGGGGTTTTCGATCCGCATCATGATCCGCAATTTCGATCCGGGGATCGCTTTCGGATTGTTGGTCGATGCCGACGCCTCCCATGTGGTGCGCTGAGAGATGGTGACGATCGCGCCCTTTTCAGCGACGGTCATGGTCACCGCGACGGTCCCGCTGGCGCTGCCGCTATCGCGGTTCAGGCAAATATTCACCAGCCCGAGCGCGTCCAGCCCGAGCAGCGTGCAGAACGACCAGTCCCACTTCACCTCGAAGCTGCCGGTATAGACACCGGGTGCCAGGCTGGTCGTGCTCCGCGCCTTCAGGTAGATCGGCACGGCAGCGCGCCCGTTGCTGAGCAGCGCCAAGCCGGTGCCGTTGACGAGCGTTCGCGACGTGCCCGGGACGAGCGGATACTGACCGGCGGGGTCCGCCGCCAGCAGGTAGGTGGCGGTCGCCGTGCCGGACTTCAGCTGGAGGA
The DNA here is from genome assembly GCF_004340965.1 of Sphingomonas sp. PP-CE-1A-559. GTDB lineage: Bacteria > Pseudomonadota > Alphaproteobacteria > Sphingomonadales > Sphingomonadaceae > Sphingomonas. The sequence goes on from NZ_SLYA01000003.1 coordinate 410,055, forward strand.
TCGTTCCCGCCTTGACCGTGGCGACCAGCGAATCGTTCGACATCAGCGCCAGCAGCGTGGTGTTGGCGCACCCGAACGACCCGGTGGTCGCGACATACGGCATCGCCGACGGGCTCGTGTCGGTCGAATAGAGCGCCCCCGGCGAGAAGGTCCCGACATCGGCGGAAGAGGTCTTCGCGACACCGCAGGCAGCCCAGGCGGTCCCCGGCACGGCGATCGCCGCCACCGACGCCGCAGCTGCCATCACGATTCTCATCACTGCGGTCGGCAACGCCTCGCCCCTTTGCGCCTGTCAATGTGCACGGGCTAGTCGGCGATTCGTTAACGCGCTTTCAAAGACCTGAAATGGGTGTTTTCGTCGAACCGGCTCATCGTAGGGGTGTCGGCGGCCTTGCGGCGCTTGCGGCGGCCGTCAAACTGTTGAAACGTGCCGGACATGACGATCGCGCCCACCGCATCTCGCCCTTCGGCCCAGCCCCGCACGATCCTGATCGCGAGCGTCGCCACCGCCGCGCTCGCTGGGCTGTTGTTCGGTTTCGACACTGCAGTGATCGCCGGAGTCACTGGCGCGCTGAAGGCGAAGTTCGCGCTCAGCGAGGCGTGGCTCGGGTTCACCGTCTCGTCGGCACTCTGGGGTACGCTGATCGGAGCGCTGTTCGTGGGCACGCTCGGCGATCGCTACGGCAGTCGCAACGTGCTGCGGATGCTCGCCTTCCTGTACGTCGTCACTGCACTCGGCTGTGCGCTGGCGTGGAACTGGCACAGCTTCATCGGCTTCCGCTTCATCAACGGCATCGCGATCGGCGGCTCGTCGGTGCTCGCGCCTGCCTATATCGCCGAACTCGCGCCACCGGCACAGCGCGGCAAGATGGTCGGCGGGTTTCAGTTCGCGGTGATCCTCGGCATCCTGCTCGCCTATGTCTCGAACGCGGTCATCGGTTCGCTCGATCTCGGCGATGTCGAGTGGCGGTGGAAGCTCGGGATCGTCGCGGCGCCGTCGCTGGTGTTCTTCGCGCTGCTGTTCCGCATTCCGAATTCGCCGCGCTGGTTGCTTGCCAAGGGCCGCGATGTCGAGGCGAAGCAGGTGCTGGCGCTGGTCGGCATGAGCCCCGACGTCGCGCGCGCGGACCTCGATGCGCCCAAGGGCGATGCGTCGCTGTCCTGGACGCGCCACCGCAAGCCGATCACGCTCGCCTTCCTGGTCGCGATGTTCAACCAGTTCAGCGGCATCAACGCGTTCCTCTATTACCTCAACGACATCTTCAAGGCGTCCGGCGGCAGCCTCTCGCCCGACCTGCAAGCCGTGATGATCGGTGTCGCCAACATGGTCTTCACGCTGCTCGGGATGCTGCTGATCGATCGGATCGGCCGTCGCACGCTGCTGCTCTGGGGCTCTGCGGGGATGACCGCGGCGCTAACCGTTGGCGGGCTGGCGCTGCTCGGCGTGCTGCCAAACTGGCTGCTGCTGCCGTCGCTGATCGTCTTCATCATGTTCTTCGCGCCGGGCTCGGGTGCGGTGATCTGGGTCTATATCTCCGAGGTCTTCCCGCAGAACGTCCGCGCGCGCGGATCGAGCATCGGGTCATCGAGCCACTGGGGCTGGAACGCGGTGATCGCGCAGGTCTTCCCGATCGCTGCAGCATGGTCGGCAGGCGCCCCGTTCCTGTTCTTCGCCGCGATGATGGCGGTGCAGTTCGTGACCGTGTTCCTCTACTTCCCCGAGACCAAGGGCGTGCCGCTAGAGGAGATGGAAGCGCATATGTCGCGATAAGCCGCGCTTGTGACGAAAGCACCGCCGAACCGGCACAATCCTGCGACAATTGCCGCCTAATCGGCATGCTCGATCATCGGGGTGGAACGGGTATGCGCAGTTTGGGTCTGGTTCTGGCAGTGAGCATGCCTGCAATGGTGGCCGCGCAACAGGCACCGTCGCGTCCCGCCGCCGCACCCGCCGTGCAAGCGCCCGAGCAGGACGAGAGCGCAGAATCCGAGGAGATCGTCGTTACGGGTTCGCGCAAACTGCCCGGCGCGGTGATCGGCGATATTCCACCCGACCAGACGCTGGGCCAGGCCGAGATCCGGTCCTACGGCGTCAGCACCGTCTCCGACCTGCTCAACGAACTCAGCCCGCAGACCACCAGCGGTCGCGGCAGCGGCGGCGCGCCGGTCGTGCTGCTCAACGGCCGCCGTATCTCCAGCTTCAGCGAGATCCGCGACATCCCAACCGAGGCGATCCAGCGCGTCGAGATCCTGCCCGAGGAGGTCGCACTCAAATACGGCTATCGCGCCGACCAGAAGGTCGTGAACTTCGTCCTGCGCCGCCGCTTCCGCGCGGTGACCGCCGAGGCCGCCGATACGCAGGCGACCGAGGGCGGCGGCAACACCCCCAAGGGTTCGCTCGACATGCTCAACATCGCGCGCGATCGACGGCTTAACCTGCACGTCGAATACACGTCGAGCGAGCCGCTGACCGAATCGCAGCGCGACATCCTCCAGCCTCAGCAGACCGCCAACAGCGCGCTCGGCGCGGATGGCGATGTCGTCGACCAGCGGCCGTTCCGGACGCTCCAGTCCGCGACCAGCACCTTCACCGCGAACAGCGTCTATGCGCGCAACATCTTCGGCAATATCGGTGCGACGATCAACGGCCGCCTCGAATCGACCGACAGCCGCAGCCTCAACGGCCTGCCCGTCGTCGCGCTGACGCCGTTCGGCAGCACCACGCCCGTCAATCGCGCGATCGAAGACGACGGCGTCCTGCCGCTGACCCAGCGGACATCGTCGATCGCCGCGCATCTCGGCACCACGCTCAACGGCGATATCGGCACGTGGCGGTGGAACGTGACGGGCAATTACGACCGCAGCGACACGCAGACCTTCACCGAGACCGGCCTCGACGCGAGTGCCTTCAATGCCCGCATCCGCGCCGGCGATCCGACCGCGAACCCGTTCGGCCGCCTGAGCGCGAGCGACTTCGGCGCACTGCCCGGCAACCGTGCCTATGCGACGCAGAGCACCGGTGAACTCGATGCGGTCGCGAACGGCAATCTCTTCTCGCTCCCCGCAGGCGCAGTCTCGACGACGATCAAGCTCGGTGCCGAAACCGCCGATTTCAAAAGTCGCTCGTACCGCACCGTCAATCTCCTCGGGGTTGATACGCAGGGACGGGTGTCGCGCGACACGGTTAACGGCCAAGTCAATGTCGACGTGCCGCTGACGAGCCGGTCGAAGGACGTGCTGCCGTTCCTCGGCACGCTGTCGGCGAACTTCAATCTTGCCGAGGATCATCTGTCGGACTTCGGCACGCTGCAGACGCTCGGCTACGGTGCGAACTGGTCGCCGATCGAAGGCGTGCGCGTGATCGCCTCGGTGACCGACACCGACGAGGCGCCGACCGCGCAGCAGCTTGGCAACCCGTCGATCACCACGCCCAATGTCCGTGTGTTCGACTATGTGCGCGGCGAGACCGCGACCGTCACGACGATCAGCGGCGGCAATCCCAGGCTGGTCGCGGACAACAATCACGTCAAGAAAGTCGGGCTGACGATAAAGCCCTGGTCCGCCAAGGACCTCTCGATCACCGCCAACTATGTCGAGAGCCGGGTCGACAACCCGATCGCGGCCTTCCCGGCAGCGACCGCGGCGATCGAGGCGGCGTTCCCCGATCGCTTCCAGCGCGACGCCGGCGGCAACCTGTTGCAGGTCGATCGCCGGCCGATCAATTTCGCGCGCAGTGACCGGTCCGAGCTACGCTGGGGAATCAACTTCTCCGCACCGCTCAAGTCGAAGATCCAGCGCGAGCTGGAGGCGTATCGTGCCGGCACCGGCCCCAACCCGTTCGAAGGCCTGCAACCACCCGGCGGCCGTCGTCCCGGTGGCGCAGGCGGCGATGGACCGCGCGGTGACGGTGCGCGTGCCGGTGGTGGTCCAGGCGCAGGTGGCCCCGGCGGCGGCGGCGGCGGACGTGGCTTCGGCGGACGCGGCGGGCAGGCCGGCGGCCGCATCCAGTTCGCGGTTTACCACACCTGGCACTTCACCGATCGCGTCCTCGTCGCAGACGGCGGCCCGAGTCTGAACCTGCTGAACGGCGACGCGATCGGCAACAGCGGCGGGCAGGCGCGTCACGAACTGGAGGCGCAGGCGGGATACACCAACAACGGCCTCGGTGCGCGCATTTCCGCCAACTACGCGACCGGCACGCGCGTCAACGGCGGCACGATCGCCGCACCCGAAACGCTCAACTTCGGCGGCCTCGCCACCGCCAACGCGCGGCTGTTCGCCGATCTCGGCCAGCGGCTCGAATGGGTGAAGGCGCATCCGTGGCTGCGCGGCATGCGCGTCAGCCTGTCGGTCGACAACGTCTTCAACACCCGCCAGCGCGTCACCGACGCGACCGGTACGGTCCCCAACACCTACCAGCCCGACTATCTCGACCCGCTCGGCCGCACCGTCCGACTCAGCATGCGCAAGCTGTTCTTCTAACGGGGCAACGGCCGCCGCGGATCACTGGCTCAGGCGGACCGACAGCCGGACCGTCCGCGGCGCCCCCGGGAAGATCCACACCGGGCTGTACGAACTCTGCGCGAACCGGGCGTCGAACAGATTGTCGGCCTCAGCGCGCACCGACAGGCGCCGCGAGAGCGCGTATTCGACCGCCGCCTTGGCCTTCACATAGTCGGGCAGGACGAGCCCGCTTGTGTCGATCGCCCCCGCCCGCTTGCCGACATAGCTGGCACCGGCGCTGATCGATGGCCCGCGCCCCTCGTCGTCGAGGAAGCGCCCGATCGCGAACAGCGTCGCGGCATGTTCGGGCACGTTCAACACGCGGTCGGTCGCGAAGATGCTGTCGTCGGTCCGCGCGCGCGTCCAGGCATAGTTCGCGACGACCTGCCACTGCTTGGCAAGGCGCACCGACGCGTCGAACTCGATCCCCTTGCTCGACAACTTGCCAACCGGCGCGAGGAAGTTCGGATCGACCGGGTCGTTGGTCAGGATGTCGCGCTTGGCGATATCGAAATACGTCACCGCGACGTCGACACCCGGCAGCGCAGCGGTGCCGCCGATCTCGTACCCCTTGCCGCGTTCGGGTGAGAAGCCTTGGTTGTCGCGCCCCGTGCCCGAGTTAAGCAGGAAGCTCTCGCCCCAGTTCGCATGGACTGCGAACACGTCGCTCAGCGCATATCGGCCACCCAGCCGGAAGTTCACCGGCTCGTCGACCGTGCGCCCGACCACGCCGGTACGGTTGTTGCGGATCTGCTGGCGATACGCGTCGAAGCGGACGCCGCCGGTCAGCGTGAACCGATCGGTCACGTCCCACATGTCCTGCGCATACAGCGTGGCGGACCGCCGCGTCTCGTCATTGTCCGTGAACGGCGCCAGCGGCAGCGCCTGCCCGCCATAGACCGGCGCGAACACGTCGATCGCATACGGGTTGGCCGCGGTCGGGTTCCGCCGCAACAGTCCCTCGTGATAGTCGAGCGTATAGCCCTTCACGCCGACGCTGGCACGGTGCGCGCCGAACCGTCCGGTCAGTTCCAGCCGCGCGGAGAGGTCGTCGACGGTATAGTCGCGCGCACGTCGCTGGCGCCACAGCGTCTGGCCGCCGACGAGCCGCGACTGGTCGGACGAGAACCCGCGCAGCGATCCCGTCCGCCAGGCCACGCCACCGTTGAGCGAGATGCGGTCGTCGAGCCGGGCCTCGCCGGTCAGCTGGTGTCGCTGGTTGCGAAACCGCGTCGTCCCGTCGCCGGGCTCGCCGTAGAAGCGCGATCTTGGCAGCGCGTTGGCGTCGCCGCCGATCGCCGGGATGCCGCGATCGAACGGCGCATCGAACTGCGTGATCTCTCCGACATAGGTCAGCCGAAGGCCATCGCGCGGCGCCCAGGTCAGCGAAGGTGCGACGACGCGGCGACGCAACGGCACGAAATCGCGCCAGCCATCGCTGTCCTCGGTGGCGACGACGATCCGCGCGGCGATCGTGTCGGACAGCGGACCGGTCGCATCGATCTCGACCCGGCGCGTGTCGAACGAGTCATAGGTGAAGGTCGCGGTCGCGCTGGGTGTGAAGCGCGGCGTCTTGCTGACGATGTTGACGCGGCCGCCCGGATCGATGTCGCCGAACAGCGCACCGGCCGGGCCCTTCAACACCTCGATCCGCTCGGTCGTCGCCGGATCGCGCGGCGGTGCGAGGCCACGATTGGCGAGGAACCCGTCGACATAATATTCGGCGCCGCCGTCAGGCGTGCCGAGGAACCCGCGGATCGCGAAATTGTCGAGGAAGCCGCCGCGGTTGTTCTGGTTGCTGACCCCGCTGACGAGTTCGAGCGCGTCGCCGAGCCGGTACGTCCCCGCCGCGGTGAGCAGGTCGCGCTCGAGCGAGCGGCTGGATTGCGACATGCGTTCGGTGGCGAGGTCCGACGACAGGGTGCGATCCGCCCGCGTGCTGCGCGTGCCGAGAACCACGATCGTGTCGGCCTCGCCGTCGACCCGTCGTTCCTCGCGCTCCGGATCGCGGTTGGTCTTGTCCTGCGCCTCGGCAGGAACGGGGCAGGCGAGCAGCAAAAAAATGCTCGCGAAGGCGATCGATCGTGGACGCGTCGACAAAAAATGTTGCCTTCTCTGTGATGATGTAACATCGCGATTGGCGGAGGTGCTTCGATCTTGTCAACCGTTTTCAGTCCAATGCCCGACGTCGCCGGAAGGCCGGCCGCGGCGTCCGATACCCCTGTGCAAGCTCCGACGGGCGCGCAGTCCAAGCGGTCGCGGATCGTCTCGGTCGATGCGCTGCGCGGGTTCGTCATGCTGCTGATGCTCGTCGATCATACCCGCGAGCTCTTCTATTACCACATGCAGGTGAGCGACCCGATGGCGTTGCCGGCGACGCCACCGTCCCTGTTCTTCACGCGGCTCACGGCGCATCTTTGCGCCCCCGTCTTCGTGCTGCTGACCGGGCTCGCGGCATCGTTGTACGCGGACTCGCGTAACGGAGATGCTGGGGGCGGTAGGGCAGCGGCGTCGTCGTTCCTGCTGAAGCGGGGGCTGTTCCTCGTCGCGCTCGAAGTGACGGTCGTCAATTTCGCCTGGTCGTTCGATCCCACCCCCGCGATCGTCTATCTCCAGGTGATCTGGGTGATCGGGCTGTCGATGATCGCTCTGGCGGCGCTGGTCCATCTTCCGCGCATCGCCGTGCTCGTCCTCGGGCTGGCGATCGTGCTGGGCCACAATCTGCTCGATCCGATCATTTTCACGCCCGACCAGCCGGGCTATGTCGCGTGGAGCATGCTGCACGACCGCGGGTTCATCGACCTGCCGTTCGGCGCGCGGGTGCGCACGTCCTACCCGTTGCTGCCCTGGATCGGCGTGATCGCGCTCGGCTGGTCGATCGGACCGTGGTTCGCGCGGCAAGTCGACCAGGACGTTCGTCGCCGCCGCCTGGTGGTGACCGGCGCTGCGGCGCTCGCGCTGTTCGCGGTACTGCGCGCGCTCAACGGCTACGGCGAACCGCTGCCGTGGCAGGTCGGTACGACGCCGCTCGCAACGGTCATGAGCGTTCTCAACCTCACCAAATATCCGCCGTCCGCGGACTTCGTCCTGCTGACGCTCGGCATCGGCATGCTGCTTCTCGCGGTGTTCGAGCGCACATCGGCGCGGTTGAACCGCGTGCTAGTAGTCTTCGGATCGGCGCCGTTGTTCTTCTACATCCTGCACCTCTTCCTGCTCCACGGCGTGATCAGCCTGACCGGTGCGGTGACGGGCGGTGCGATCAAGGGGCTGGTCAGCGTTCCGAACGTCGCCTCGATCTGGCTCGTTGCCGCCGCCGCCGCCGTGCCGTGCTGGTTCGCGTGCCGGTGGTTCGGACGGTTCAAACGGACCCATACCGGCTGGTGGTGGCGATACCTGTGAGACGTCCCGGCGTACCAACGAGGATCGCCTCGAAACTCGACGTATCTATCTGTTGCCCGGCGACAAAGCGTGGCTATGCTGCGACGATATCATTCTGAAACACGGGGTAATGTTCGCATATGGCTTTGAAAATGACCGCGCTTGCCGGCGTCGCCGCAATTGCTCTCGTCTCGCCCGCATCCGGTCAGGGCCAGCGCGCAGCAACCCTCGCGGCAAAGCCTGCACCGGTCGCGGACCTCGTGAAGTCGGTCGATATCCCCTACCAGCAGTTCACGCTGAAGAACGGCCTGCGCGTCGTCGTGCACACCGATCGCAAGGCGCCGGTGGTGGCCGTGTCCGTCTGGTATAATGTGGGCTCGAAGTTCGAACCCAAGGGCAAGACCGGCTTCGCGCATCTGTTCGAGCATCTGATGTTCAACGGGTCCGAGAACGCACCGGGCGACTTCTTCGAACCGCTGAAACAGGTCGGCGCGACCGACTTCAACGGCACCACCTATTTCGATCGCACCAATTACTTCGAGACGGTGCCGACCGCGGCGCTCGACCGCGCGCTGTTCCTCGAATCCGACCGGATGGGCTATCTCACCGGCGCGATCACGCAGGGTGTGCTCGACGAGCAGCGCGGCGTCGTCCAGAACGAGAAGCGCCAGGGCGACAATCAGCCCTACGGCCTGACCCAGTACAAGATCACCGAGGGGCTGTTCCCCGCGGATCACCCGTACGGCCACACCACGATCGGCTCGATGGCGGATCTCGACGCCGCCTCGCTGCAGACGGTGAAGGACTGGTTCAAGGATCATTACGGCCCGAACAACGCGGTGCTCGTACTCGCCGGCGACGTCGATGCGGCGACCGCCAAGCGGCTCGCGGAGAAGTATTTCGGCGGCATCCCGAAGGGCCCCGAGAGCATCGTCCCGCCCGCGCCGATCCCGACCCTGCCTGCCCCGGTCAGCGAGACGATCAAGGACCGCGTTGCCGCCGTCATGGTCAGCCGCAACTGGGTGGTGCCGGGCCTGAACGACAAGGATGGCACGGCGCTCGACGTCGCGGCGGGCGTGCTCGGCGGCCTCGCCAGCAGCCGGTTCGACACCGCGCTGGTCAAGAAGGAGAAGCTCGTCGTCAGCATTTCCGCCTATAACCGCAGCTTCAGCCAGCTCGGCATGTTCGGCATCCGTGCGATCGTTCGCCAAGGCGTCGACCCTGCGCTCGTGTCGAAGCGGATCGACGAGATCATGGCGGACTTCATCAAGAACGGGCCGACCGCGGACGAGGTGAGCCGGGTCGCGACGACCACCGCAGCGAGCACGATGGAGGGCTTGGAGTCCGTCGGCGGGTTCGGCGGCAAGGCGGTGACGCTGGCCGAAGGCGCGCTGTATTCGAACGATCCGGGCTTCTACAAGAAACAGCTCCTGCAGCTCGCAGCCGAAACGCCGGCGAGCGTGCGTGCGGCGGCGGCGAAGTGGCTGTCGCGCCCGGCCTATTCGCTGACCGTCGTGCCCGGACCGCGCGATGCCTATGCCAACGCGGTCGTGCCCCCCAAGGTCGACGTGCCACCCGCCGCAGACGTGCCGTTCAAGGGCACGCGCGGGCCGCTGCCCGGCGTCGGCACCGTCGCCGGCCTCAGCTTCCCGGCGGTCCAGCGTACCCGCCTCGCGAACGGTATCGAGCTGGTCTACGCACAGCGCACGGCTGTTCCCGTCACGCAGGCGGTGCTCAGCTTCGACGCGGGCGTCGCGGCCGACGTCCCCGGCAAGCTCGGCACACAGCAACTGACGCTGTCGATGATGGACGAGGGCACGCCGACCCGCGATTCGGTCGCGCTGGCCGAAGCGAAGGAGCGTCTCGGCGCGGAGATCGGCACGGGCGCGTCAAACGACCGGACCTTCCTGTCGTTGCAGGTGCCGAGTGCCAATCTCGCACCCGCTGTCGACCTGTTCGCCGACATCGCGCAGAACCCCGCGTTCGCCGATGCCGAGGTCGCGCGCGTCAAGAACCAGCAGCTCGCACAGATCGCGCAGGAACTGACCAGCCCGCAGGGGCTGGCAACGCGCGTGCTGCCGCCGCTGCTCGGGCCGAACTCGCCCTATGCAAAGGCGCAGGGCAGTGGTGATCCGACGGCGGTGGCTGCGCTGACCCGTGCCGATCTGGTCGCGTTCCAGCAGGCATGGCTACGGCCCGACAAGGCGAAGATCTTCGTCGTCAGCGATCGTCCGCTTGCCGAGGTGAAGGCGGCGCTCGACGCGCGGTTCGGGACGTGGCGGCCGACGGGTGCGGCGGGCGTGAAGGCGTTCCCCGCGGGCGTGACGCCGTCCGCGCCGAAGATCGTCCTGATCGACCGGCCCGACAGCCCGCAGTCGCTGATCATCGCGGGCGTGCCAACGGGCCTCAAGGGCACGCAGGACCTGTTGCCGATCGCGACCGCGAACGATGCGCTCGGCGGCAGCTTCCTCGGCCGCGTCAACATGGACCTGCGCGAGAGCAAGCACTGGTCCTACGGCGTCTCGGGTCGCTTCCAGCAGTCGGAGAACGCCGCGCCGTACATCCTGTCGGCACCGGTGCAGGCGGACCAGACCGGCCCGTCGATCGCTGCACTGCGGACCGATATCGGTGCGTTCCTCGGCAAGGAGCCGATGACCCAGGCGGAGTTTGACCGTGCGATCAACGGCGCGATCCGCTCGCTTTCGGGTAATTTCGAGACGTCGGACGCGGTTCTGGGCGCGATGCAGCAGAACGATCTGCTCAAGCGGCCCGACAATTACTATGCGACGATCACGCAGCGATACCAGGGCCTTAACCTGCCGCAACTCAACACCGCGATCCAGCAGGCGCTCGACCCGAAGAAGACGATCTGGGTCGTGGTCGGCGATGCGAAGACGGTGCGCCCGCAGCTTGACAGCATCGGCCTCCCGGTCGAGGTCATTCCCGCGGCGTCGGTAGCCGGCGCCAAATGATTTCAGGAGAGAGAGCAATGGCAAACGTCGATGGCAGCTGGGATTGCGTGGTCAAGTCGCCGCTGGGCGACCAGAAGATGACGTTGACCGTCAACAGCGCCGGCAACACCTTCACCGGTGCGGTGTCGGGCGCGATGGGCGGCATGGACGTCACCGGTGACGTCGATGGCGACACGATCACCTGGAAGCAGAGCATGACCGTGCCGATGCCGATGACGCTCGACTGCAAGGCGACCGTCGAGGACGACGTCCTCAAGGGCAGCGTCGCGGCCGGCGCCTTCGGCAGCTTCCCGCTGACCGGCACGCGGACGGCCTGATCGCCTGAATTACTACGAGAGGGGCTCGTCTTTCCACACGGAAAGGCGGGCCTTTTTCTTTTTCAGTCCGGGAGGGAAGGAAGAAGAAAATGAAATCCACGACCCGTTTGTTTGCCGCCTGCGCCATCGCCGCGCTGGCTACCGCAACCACCCCCGCGACCGCACAGAATTACGACGAACGCCCCGCCAAGATGGCGCCGCGCGACGTCGGCTACGACTATGTGCGAAAGGTCGTCGAGATTCCGATGCGCGACGGGGTCAAGCTGCACACCGTCATCATCGTGCCGAAGGGCGCGAAGGACGCGGGCATCCTGATGACGCGCACGCCCTACGACGCCGACGGCCAGACGAAGGTCGATAGCGGCACCTATGCCGGCATCCTCGAACATGGCGACGGCGCGGGCGACGTGATCGCGGCGGCGGGCTATATCCGCGTGATCCAGGACGTCCGCGGCATGCACGGCTCGGAGGGCATCTACATGATGAACCCCGCGCGCGCTGACACGCCGCAGAACCCGACCAAGACCGACGACTCCACCGACACCTACGACACGATCGACTGGCTGGTGAAGCACGTCCCGGAGTCCAACGGCCGCGTCGGAATCAGCGGGATCAGCTATGACGGCTTCCTGCCGCTGATGGCGCTGATCAATCCGCATCCGGCGCTGAAGGTCTCGGTGCCGATGAACCCGATGGTCGATGGCTGGCGTGGCGACGACTGGTTCCACAACGGCGCCTTCCGCGAGGGCATGATGCCCTACGTCCTCGGCCAGGAGGCGACCAAGGACGCCGGCACGCCGTGGATCACCGACACCGCCGACGATTACGATTATTACCTCAAGGGCGGCTCGGCCGGCGCGATCGGCAAGGCGCAGGGCCTCGAACAGCTCGGCTTCTGGCGCAAGATCACGCAGCATCCCGCCTACGATTCGTTCTGGTCGAGCCAAGCGATGGACACCGTGCTCGCCGGCCAGCCGTTGAAGGTGCCGACGCTGATCGTCGGTGGGTTGTGGGATCAGGAGGACATCTACGGCGCGCCCGCGGTCTATCGCGCGCTGGAGCCCAAGGACACCGCCAATGACATGGTCTATCTGTCGATGGGTCCCTGGTATCACGGGCAGGAGGTGCGCGACGGCAGCGCGCTGGGGGCGATCAAATGGGATGCCGACACTGCCAAATGGTGGCGTTGGCACGTCCTTGCGCCTTTCCTCGCGCATTATTTGAAGAGCGACCAGCCTGCAATGGACGTCGCGCCGGTGACGATGTTCCAGTCGGGGCGCAACGAGTGGCAGCGGCTCGACAAATGGCCGACCGCGCAAACCGCGGGGACGCCGCTCTACCTCAAGCCCGGTGGCACGCTCGGGTTTCAGGCGGCCGGCGGCGCGGCGACGACCGCGGACTATATCTCCGATCCGGCCGCGCCGGTCAGCTACCGCGTGCGCCCGACGCTGCCGACCTATGCGGGCGGATCGACGTGGAAACAGTGGCTGGTCGACGACCAGCGCGCGGTCTCCGGCCGCCCCGACGTGCTGACCTTCACCACCGATGCGCTCACCACGCCAACCACGATCGCAGGCGTTCCGGAGGTGAACCTCACCGCCTCGACCAGCGGCACCGACAGCGACTGGGTGGTGAAGCTCATCGACGTGTATCCGGACGTCTATCCCGGCGACAAGGCGATGGCGGGCTATCAACTGTCGGTCGCGATGGACATCTTCCGCGGCCGCTATCGTGAGAGCTTGGCCGCGGCCAAGCCGATCGCGGCGAACGTGCCCTTGAAATACAAGTTCGCGCTGCCGACCACCAACCACGTCTTCCTGCCCGGGCACAAGATCATGGTGCAGGTCCAGTCGAGCTGGTTCCCGCTCTACGATCGCAATCCGCAGACCTTCGTTCCGAACATCTTCTTCGCGCAGCCGAAGGATTACGTGAAGGCGACGCAGAAGGTGACGGTCGCCGGACCCGACGAAAGTTACATCAGCCTTCCGCTAATACGTTGATTAGTCTTGTATCATCCCGGATACGTTCCGGGATGATGTAAGGAAAACATCGCCCTGCATCCGTCGTAATGTGGCAGCGTAACTGGTTCTTAGGAGGCCGTGGATCATAGGTCTGCGGCACAACAGACCGGATCGCCGATGAAACGCCTCCCCCTGATCGCGCCGAACCCGCCGCGGCTGAGCGAGCACCTCGATGCGCTGCGCCGTGTCGAGGCGTCGGGCGTGTTCAGCAACAACGGTCCCGAGGTTCGCGCGTTCGAGGCCGGCGTCACCGATAAGCTCTTCGGCGGCCACGGCGCCAGCCTCGCCGTCGGCAATGCCACGCTCGGGCTGATGCTCGCGATTCGCCACGCATCGGGGATGCGGACCGGCGGGCTGAACCCGAAACAGGGCACGCTTGCGCTGATGCCCGCGCTCACCTTCGCCGCGACCGCACAGGCCGCGGCATGGGCGGGGCTGACGCCGCTGGTCTGCGACATCGACGCAAACGACTGGGGAGCGTGCGCGCTGGAGGAAGAGCGGCTGCTCCAGCGCCACGGCGAGCGGATCGGCGTGGTCGTGCCCTATGCGACGTTCGGCAACGCGATCGACCTCGACCGCTACGTCCATTTCCAGCGGCGCTACGGCGTCGGCGTCGTGATCGACGCAGCCTCCTCGCTCGGCACGCTCGACGATTCGGGGCTCGGCTTCGGTGCACGCGCGCCGTTCGCGGTGGTCCATTCGATGCACGCGACCAAGACGTTCGCGGTGGGCGAGGGCGGTCTGATCCACAGCGGCGACGTCGACCTGATCGCGACGCTGCGGTCGATGGGCAATTTCGGGTTCGAGGGCAGCCGCAACGCCACGCTGCCCGGTATCAACGCCAAGCTGCCCGAGATCACCGCGATCATGGCGCAGACCAAGCTGGCCGAGATCGACGGAATCGCCGACCACCGCGCCGTGCTGGAGGATGCCTACCGCGCCACGCTCCCCGGCTTCCAGTTCCAGGCGGTATCGGGCCGGCGTCGCTCGATGCAGTTCATGCCGGTGCTGCTTCCCGAGCACATCGCGCATCACCGCGACGCGATCGTCGAGGCGATCGAGGCGGACGGCGTCGGCTGCGGCCGCTATTTCAGCCCGCATCTCGGCGAACAGCCCTGGTTCCAGGCGACCGCGATGATCGAGCCGACCCCGGTCGCCGACAGGATCGCCGGGCGGATGCTGTCGCTCCCGATCACCGATGCGATGTCGGTCGCAGACGCGCGACGTGCCGCCGAAGCGCTCGCGAACGCGTGTGCGGCGATCGTCCGGCCGCTCGACCGGCGTGCATCGGTGCGCGGAGCGGGCGGCAAGATCGCCTCGGTCATCGTGATCGGCGGCGGCCCCGCGGGGACGGCGATGCTGACGTCGGCGACGAAACGCGGCCTGCTCCCCGATCTCGCCGCGTCCGGCCTGATGGTGATCGAGCGCGGCAATGCGATCGGCGGCGGGCGGCTCGGGCGCTATGCGATCACGTCGGATTCGACCGCGCAGACGTTCCTGACCGCGGTCCGAGGCAACGTGCATCCCGAACTCGCGCGGCTGGTCGACCATCCCGCCGGACGTGCGGTCGCAGCACATGAGGGCGCGCTCGGCGTGCCGTTGACCGAGGTCGGGCCACTGCTGCGCGCGACCGGTGACCGGCTGACCGATATCGTTCGCGCCCATGGTGGCGTCGTGCTGACCGGGCACGAGGCGCTGGGCGCAAAGCGCGTCGGCGAAGGCCTGTGGAGCGTACAGGTCCGCCGCCTCGCCGATGGCCATGTCTTCGAGCAACTCGCGCGCAACATCGTCGTCGCGACCGGCGGTCACCAGCCGCTCGACCGGCTCGCCACGCAGCGGGTCGCGGGCGCCGGCCTGATGGAGTTGGCGAGCGGGCGCCTGCTCCAGTCCGACGACGTGCTGACGACCGGCGGGTTCGAGAAGGTCGCCGATATCCTGACCGGCAAGCGCGCGCCGAAGATCGCGGTGATCGGCGGTTCGACCAGCGCGTTGACCACGATCGCGCTGCTGCTCAAGAGCCAGCCGCCGCTGCCGTTGGGGGCAGGGGCCATCACGCTCCTGCACCGCAAGCCGCTCCGCCCCTTCTATCATTCGGTCGAGGCCGCGCACGCCGAAGGGTTCACCGATTTCGGTCCCGACGACATCTGTCCGGTGTCGGGGTTCGTCTACCGCCTCGCCGGTTTCCGCCTCGAAGCGCGTGACCTCGTGCTGCGGATGCTCGGTATCGACGGCCGTGTGCCCGATCCCCGCGTGGCGCTGCACCGGATCACGGGCGACGACGATGCAGTCGCACAGGCGGCAATCGCGGAAGCCGACCTCGTCATCGCGGCGCTGGGCTATCGACCGATCGCGATGCCGCTCGCCGATCGAGACGGCACGCAGATGCCGCTGGCCGCGCATGACGGAAAGCCGATGGTCGACCGCCACTGCCGGATCGTCGACGATCAGGGCGCACCGATCCCGGGCCTGTACGGGCTCGGCCTTGCCGCCGGCTTCGTGCCTTGGGGTGCTCTCGGTGGCGAATCCAGTTTCTCCGGGCAGGCCAATGGCTTATGGCTCTGGCAGAACGACGTGGGGTTGATGATAATCGATCAGGTGATGGCATCGAAGGCACTGGCAGCAGCGTGACGTCGGACGACCGAATGGCTGATCCCGTCGTGAGCCCCGCCGTTAGCCCCGTCGTCAGCGTGGTCATGGCGGCGTATAACGGCGCCGGGTTGATCGAGGAAACGCTCGCCAGCCTGCAAGCGCAGACCTTCACCGATTTCGAGGTGATCGTCGTCGACGATTGCTCGACCGACGACACCCGCGAGGTGGTGCGCGCCTGGCCAGATCCCCGCGTGCGACTGGTCCAGATGGCGAAGAACGGCGGCCCGGTACTCGCGCGCAACCGCGGGTTTGCCGAGGCGCGCGGCCGCTACATCGCCGCGCTCGACCATGACGACATCTGCCGCCCCGATCGCTTCGCCCGTCAGGTCGCGTATCTTGACGCGCATCCAAACACCGTCTTGCTAGGCACCGCCGCCGAACTCCTGACCGCCGGCGTGGTCGGCCCGTCCAGCTACGCGCCGACCACCACGCCCGCGCTGGTCGCATGGCTCACCTGCATCGAGAACCCCCTGGTCTGGTCGTCGACGATGATGCGGACGGAGGTGGCGCGACAGCTCGACCCGGTGACCCGGCCGGAGCTCCTGTATGCCGAGGATTTCGACCTGTATCAGCGGATCCAGCATTTCGGCGCGATCGCACGGCTGGACGAGGCGCTGGTGCTGTACCGCGTCCACCCCGGCGGCGTCTCGAAGCGGTTCGTCGATACGATGGAAGCCGCCTCGGTCCGCGTCCTGACCGAACGCTATGCCCGGCTGTTCGACGATCGCGCGGAGCGGATCGCGCGCCTGATCATGCTGCACAACATGGCCAAGCGCCCGGTGCCCGATCGCGCCGCGCTGGCCACGCTGGGCAGTGCGCTGAGCGTGATTCAGGCCGACTTCCTCGCGACGCACGACTGCTCGGCACACGATATCCGCCTGATCCGCTGGGAGACCGCGCGGCGCTGGGGCGATATCGGCCGGGCAGGGCTGCGTGCCGGGACGGTCAGCCTGCAAGACGTGCTGGCGGTGCGACCCGATCATCTCGGGCTCGGCTATGCTGGCGTCGAAGCGCTATTGTGGTCGGGGCTCATCGGCGGCGTCAGACGCGCCCGCCGGAGGATGCAGCAGAGCCGCATGGCCCAGACCGCGGAGTAGCGCGGTCCGGGCCGGTATTTCAGACCTTGGCGGCGTAGATCATCCGACCGGCACCAAGCCGTGCGAACACCTGGTCGAGATCGCGCTCGCCAACCGCGAAGCAGCCCTGGCTGCGACCGAGCATGCCATGGCTCTCGATCATGTCCTTGTTCGCGTACCACGCCGAATGCACGACGATCGCACGATCGAGCGCGTTGTCATTGGTCGGATCGAGCCCGATCAGGCGCTGCGAGCGGCCATGCTTGCCGACGTAATAATCGTCGGTGACAAACGCGCCCTCGGACGAAGCGTTCGAGCCGAAGCGGTTCGAGAAGCGCTCCAGATACCCGGTGTGCGCCGGATCCGACCCGCTGCCATGCGCGACCAGCAGCGACGTGCTGCGTCCGCTGGCGAGATCGATGAAGTGGAAGCGCGGCTTGCCCGACGGTGCCGCGAAATCGGCGATCGCGATCCGATCGTGATGCTGGATGCGGCTGCCGTGGCGGCTGAGCGACGCCATTGCCTGACGCAGCAGGTCGGGACGAACCACCTTCGGCGAGGTCAGCGCGACCGTCGTGCGCGGCAGCGGTGGCTGCGTCATCGGCTTCAAATCACGTGCGGTCAGCGGACGTCCGAGACGCGTCGTCGCCGACACTGCCCCCGGCACCACCAAAGCCCCCGCCAATACCAAACCATTCTTCAGAAGCGCGCGTCGTTCGCGCACAAGACCTTGCTCGTCGTGCATCGATTTTCCCGAAATTGCCCCGTTTCTTGGAGACCCGTATAGCCGATTTTTCGTGAATATTCTGCAACCATTTCCACTGGTTGTGGGTCCGTTCCCTCGAACTACCCCGGCTTGGGGTCGGTTCGTCGACTCGATCCGCCGACGGCACGTTTTCGAGAATCGCGCGTTGGGCGGAAATATCGGGATTCGAGGACGGACGCGACGATGGGCAAGATGGCGAACGGGACGGCGCGGTCTTTCATGGCAATGGGGCTGACCTTTGCGATCCTCGCGGGCGCAAACCCCGCGCAGGCCGCATCGGCCGCTGCCATCGCCGCGATGCCGATCGAGCAGGCCGCGACCGCACTCTCGCCCAATCAGTTCGTCTGGAAGGACAATGGCTCCAGCGAACCCGTCAGCGTCGTCGTCAGCCTGATGGAGCAGCGCGCGTTCGTCTATCGCGGGTCGGTAATGATCGCGGCGACGACGATCTCCAGCGGCAAGGATGGCAAGGATACGCCGGTCGGCACCTATCCGATCCTGCAGAAGAACGCGGTCCACAAGTCGAGCTTGTACGATGATGCATCGATGCCGTTCATGCAGCGGCTGACCTGGGATGGCATCGCCATCCACGCAGGCCGCAACCCGGGTTTCCCCGCCTCACACGGCTGCATCCGCGTGCCGCTCGGTTTCGCCAAGCAGTTGTTCGGCGTGACGACGCTGGGGACGACCGTGACGGTGACCGATGATTTCGAGGATGGCGTGATGCCGGAGGCGCCGGTCGCGGATCAGGAAACGGCGGTGGCGAACCTGCGCCAGTCGATTTCGCTGGAGCAGTGATTTTGCCAGGCGGCCATCTCGGTTGATCTGCTACCCGACCGTCATCCCCGCGGAGGCGGGGACCCATAACCTCAAACGATCGCGATCATGCCGCAAGGTTTGCCAGTATGGGTTCCCGCCTACGCGGGAATGACGATTAAATGTTTGATGGGAATAAACGCCGAACAGGTCTGAGGGTAACGGCTAAGCCGCGACTGGGAGCCCAAGCTCAACCAACCGCGCGCGAAAATCCGCCGCATCGGTAAACAGCACCGATTCGATCCCCAACGCCTGCGCGCCTGCCACGTTCGCCGCATTATCGTCGACGAACACAGCATCCTCCGCCGCCAACCCGAATCGCTCCAGCGCCAGCCGATAGATCGCCGCATCCGGCTTCACCATCTTCTCCTCGCCCGACACGACCACGTCGCGGAACCGGTCAAACAGCTGTGCTTCACGCGCGCGGAAGGGTGGCCAGAACTCGTGGCTGAAGTTCGTGATCGCGAACAGCGGTACGCCGGCCGCGTCCAGCTCCTCGACGATCTCCTGCATCCCGGCGATTTGCGCACCGATGCTCTCGTTGAATCGCGGCCCCCAGGCGGCGATCAGGTCGGCATGCTGCGGATACAGCGCGGCCCGCTCCGCCGAGGTGTCGGCGAAGTCGCGGCCAGCGTCATGCTGGAAGTGCCAATCGATCGTCACGACGTCGCGCAGGAACGCGTCGAGCGCCCGATCGTCGTCGATCAGGCGCTCGTACAGGATCCGGGGATCCCAGTCGTAAAGGACACGACCGACGTCAAAGATGACGGCCGTTATCAGGGCTTTAGCCCTGGCGTGCCTTGAAGCGACGGTTGGTCTTGTTGATAACGTAGGTACGGCCACGACGACGGATCACGCGGTTATCGCGGTGACGATCCTTGAGCGACTTCAGGGAATTGCGGATCTTCATGATCGATTCGCTTCTTTTCAAATCTAGGTGTGCGGAAAGACGGGATCGCCTAATGGCGGGGTGTGTCCAAGTCAAGCAACGGACACGCTCCTACCATCCGGGAACCCACTCGGCTGGTCGGAGCGTTACTATAGCGCAACATTCTAAGGAAGTCCCGATGGCGGTTCGTTCGATCCTGGTCCTGGCGCTGGCAAGCGCATCTCTCACCGCGTGCGCGACCGGCCCGTCGCTGCCGCCGACCGAGGTGCTGCGCTATCATCTCGGCGAGCCGATCGACCGTGGCACCATCGCCGTCCAGCCGTTGACCGCCGGCGGCCCGGCCAGCATCGAGTTCAAGACCTATGCCGCCGCCGTACAGGGCCAGTTGCTCCAGGCCGGCTACAGCGTCCCCGCACCCGGCGCCAAGCCATTGCTGGTTGCCACCGTAGGCTTCACCCGCACCACGCAGGCAGGGCCGCCCAAGCAGTCGCCGATCAGCATCGGCATCGGTGGCGGCGGCTTCAGCGGTGGCGGTGGTCGTCGTGGTGGCGGTGGTGGCGTCGGGCTCGGCGGCGGGGTCGGCTTCCCGATCGGCGGCGGCGGCAGCACCGCGATCCTCGTCTCCGAGCTGTCGGTGACGATCAAGCGCACCGCCGACCAGTCGCCCGTCTGGGAAGGCCGCGCGCAGTCGTTCGCCGACGCCCGCAAGGAGGATGCGCGGACCGATATCCAGGCCGACAAGCTCGCGCGCGCATTGTTCATGGGGTTCCCCGGCGAGTCCGGTCGCACTATCCAGGTGAAATGAACGCGCAAACCATGAGCCCGACCGTCAACGCAGCCTTCGATGGCGGCAACATCCGTGTTGTCGCCGTCGAGGGAGACCGAATCGACCTGGAGATCGTCACCGATTTCCAGTCCGACTTCTTCCAGTGGTTCTATTTCCGGGTGGCGGGGGCGGCTGGCCGCACGCTGACCTACCGGATCCTGAACGCTGGCAAGTCGGCCTATCCGTTCGGCTGGCCCGGTTACAAGACGCGGGCCAGCACCGATCGGCGGGCGTGGCGGATGATCGAGACGCGCTATGAGAATGGCGTGCTCGAATTCGACTTCACCGCCGACACCGATCTCGCCTGGTTCGCGTATTTCGCGCCCTACACGATGGAAATGCACGAGGCGCTGGTGGCGCGCACCGCGCTGCTGCCAGGCGTCGCGCACCGCGAACTTGGCCGGTCGCTCGACGGGCAGGCGATCGATTGCTTCACGATCGGCTCGGGGCCGAAGCAGGTCTGGATCTACGGCCGCCAGCACCCCGGCGAATCGATGACCGAATGGTGGATGGAAGGCGCACTCGAACGCCTCACCGATTCGACCGACCCGATCACCGCGGCTCTGCTGGCGAAGGCGACCTTCAACGTCGTTCCCAACATGAACCCGGACGGCACGCGCCGCGGTCATCTGCGCACCAATGCCGTGGGGGTGAACCTCAACCGCGAATGGCACACGCCGACGCCGGAGAAGAGCCCGGAAGTCCTGTGCGTCCGCAATGCGATGGACCTGACCGGCGTCGACGTCGCGATGGACATCCACGGCGACGAGGCGATCCCGGCGAACTTCATCGCCGGCTTCGAGGGCATCCCGTCCTGGACCGACGCGCACGGCGAGAAATTCTACGAATACGGCCGTCGTCTCGCGGCGCACACGCCCGATTTCCAGACCGAGAAGGGCTATCCCAAGTCCGCACCTGGGACCGCGAACCTGTCGATGTCGACCAACCAGCTCGCCGAGCGCTTCGGCGCGGTGTCGATGACGCTGGAGATGCCGTTCAAGGATCACGACGCCAACGCCGATTCCGAATTCGGCTGGTCGCCCGAGCGGTCGAAACAGCTCGCGCATGCGATGCTAGAGACGCTTGCCGCCATGATCGACGAAATCTGACCCGATAACAACGGCTTGGCACGGTCCGGAGGCTTGGGTTCAAGCGCTGCGGACCGTGCGTTGGCCTAACCTTATCCTAACCTTTGAACCCTTCCGTTCAGTCCCGCCATCCCAGGAGCCCGAATGCCGACCCTAGTCCTGATCCGCCACGGCCAGTCCACCTGGAACCTCGAGAACCGCTTCACCGGCTGGTGGGACGTCGACATGACCGCCAAGGGCGAGGCCGAAGCCAAGGCCGCCGGCGAGCTGATGGCTGCCAAGGGCTTCGACTTCGACCAGACCTTCGTCAGCCTCCAAACGCGGGCCATCAAGACGCTCAACATCGCGCTGGAGGCGATGGGCCGGCTCTGGCTCCCGGTCGAGAAGGACTGGCGCCTGAACGAGCGGCATTACGGCGGCCTCACCGGCCTCGACAAGGCCGAGACCGCGGCCAAGCACGGCGACGCGCAGGTCCACATCTGGCGCCGCAGCTTCGACGTCCCGCCCCCCGTGCTCGACGACGACAGCGAGTTCGACCTGTCCAAGGACCGCCGCTACGACGGCATCGCCATCCCCAAGACCGAAAGTCTCAAGGACACCATCGCCCGCGTCCTCCCCTATTGGGACGAGCGCATCGCTCCGGCGCTCAAGGACGGCCAGCGCATCCTGATCTCCGCCCATGGCAACTCGCTCCGCGCGCTGGTCAAGCACCTCTCGA
Organism: Sphingomonas sp. PP-CE-1A-559; assembly: GCF_004340965.1. Classification (GTDB taxonomy): domain Bacteria; phylum Pseudomonadota; class Alphaproteobacteria; order Sphingomonadales; family Sphingomonadaceae; genus Sphingomonas. Next base: position 432,074 of record NZ_SLYA01000003.1, read on the forward strand.
ACATCCCCGACGACGAGATCACCGGCCTTGAGATCCCGACCGGCCAGCCGATCGTCTACGAACTCGACGCCGACCTGACCGCGACGGACCGCTACTACCTGAGCGAGCGCTGACGCCACCGGCCCTTACTGCTCCCCTCCCTGGAAGGGAGGGGCCGGGGGTGGGTCGGCCGCTTGGTGACCACGACGTCCGACAACCGGCCGCCCCACCCCCAACCCCTCCCTTCTAGGGAGGGGAGCAGTAGGCCAAGTCCGACGCCACCAAAACATTGCCCAATCCCCCCCACGTCGCTAGGCACGGCGCTCCTTTGATCCGGGGACGGAAATGGCTCTAGTCGGCATCATCATGGGCAGCACCTCCGATTGGGAGACGATGCGCCACGCCGCCGAGACGCTCGACGCGCTCGACGTCGCCTACGAAACCAAGGTCGTCTCCGCGCACCGCACGCCGCAACGCCTGTACGATTATGCGACCACCGCCGCCGATCGCGGCCTCAAGGTGGTGATCGCCGGTGCCGGCGGCGCGGCGCACCTCCCCGGCATGGCCGCCTCGATGACGCACCTCCCGGTGCTCGGGGTACCGGTCGAATCGAAGGCGCTGAAGGGCATGGATAGCCTGCTCTCGATCGTCCAGATGCCCGGCGGCATCCCGGTCGGCACGCTCGCGATCGGCAAGCCCGGCGCGATCAACGCCGGGCTGCTCGCCGCGGCGATCCTCGCGACATCCGATGACGCGCTGGCCGAGCGCCTGAAAACATGGCGCGCCGCCCAGACCGACGCCGTCGCCGCCGACCCCGCCTGAAAGACGCTGACATGACGCCGCTTCCCCCCGGATCGACCATCGGCATCCTCGGCGGAGGCCAGCTCGGCCGCATGCTCGCGACCGCCGCGGCACAGCTCGGCTATAACACGCACGTCCTCGCGCCCGACCAGGAGAGCATCGCCGCGCAGTCCGCCTCGACCATGACGCGCGCGGATTACCACAACCGCATCGTGCTTGCCGACTTCGCCGGCGCCTGCGACGTCATCACCTACGAGTTCGAGAACATCGCGGTCGAGCCCGTGGAATGGCTGGCAGATCGCGTCCCCGTCCACCCGAGCCCCCGCGCGCTCCGCGTGGCACAGGAGCGGATCGGCGAAAAACGCTTCGTGGAGAGCGTCGGCGGCCGTCCGGCACCGTGGGCCGCAGTCGACAGCCTCGAAAGCCTGCAGGCGGGCCTGAAGGCGATCGGCACCCCCGCCATCCTCAAGACCGCCCGCTTCGGCTATGACGGCAAGGGCCAGGTCAAGATCGACACGCCCGAAGGTGCGCAGGCCGCCTGGGACACGATCGGCGGTCCCGCGGTGCTCGAAGCCTTCGTACCGTTCGAGCACGAGTTCTCGATCCTGATCGCCCGCGGCCTCGATGGCAGCATCGTGCGCTACGATCCACCGCTCAACGTCCACCGCGACGCGATCCTTCGCCACTCCACCGTCCCCGCACCAGTGGCCGTACTGGCCCAAGCCGACGAAGCCGCAACGCTGGCCGAACGGATCGCCGCCGAACTCGGCTATGTCGGCGTACTGGCGTGCGAGTTCTTCGTCGGCGCCGACGGCCCGGTCTTCAACGAGATGGCCCCCCGCGTGCACAATTCCGGCCACTGGACGATCGAAGGTGCCGAATGTTCGCAATTCGAAAACCACATCCGCGCGATCTGCGGCCTGCCATTGGGCGCGACGACGCTGACCGGGCGTGAAGCGACGATGGAGAACCTGATCGGCGACGACGCGGACCGCTGGGCGGAGCTGCTTGGCGAGCCCAACGCGCACCTGCACCTGTATGGCAAGGGTACCGCGCGGCCGGGGCGGAAGATGGGCCACGTCACGCGGATCGTCCGCTAGCGCTGGTTCCGTTCTAGAACCTGCCCCTTCCGTTCGCCCTGAGCGAAGTCGAAGGGTGTGCCCCAAGCGAAGGTGCTTCGACTTCGCTCAGCACGAACGGATTTTGGGCAGCATCACGCGTGCCTCGGAGAGTAAGGCGGCAGTGCTGATCACAAGGTAAAAAAAATGGTGCCCGGAGACGGGGTCGAACCGCCGACACTGCGATTTTCAGTCGCATGCTCTACCAACTGAGCTATCCGGGCACGTCCGGTCTGGGACCGGAGAAGCGTCCGACCTTGCGATCGGAAGGGCGCGTTTAGTCGGGGTCTTCGGCGCTGTCCAGCCCCGTTTGCGAGATTGCGCGGCCGGGAATGCGATAGCCTTCACCGAGCCACTGCAACAGGTCGCGGTCGCGGTGGCGGCTCGAGCAGAACGGCTTGTACTCGGCGACCGCGGGCTGGTCGCAGATCGGGCATTTGACGGTCGTCATCGGGCACTCTCCAGTTCGTGGACGACGCCCGTGCGGCGTGCGAGTTCCGCAATCCAATCTGAGCGCGTCATCAGGCGCGTGTGGACGGCTGTGGGCAGGGTGTGACGGCGCGAGGCGGTCGGCGGCGCGCGTTCAAGCGTGCGGAGTGCCGCGCGGGTCGCTGCACCGACCGGATCGGCGCGGAGAATCTCGGGGATCGACGCACGGGGCCTTGGCCGGACGATCTGGAGGAAACCAAACCCGTTCATCGCGGTGCGCTCGAACGGTTGTGTTAGGGACTCGTCGATCGCGGCGGCGACGGCGTTGCGCTGCGCCTTGCCGGCGATCGTCGGGAAATCGATCCCGATCGAGCCGCCGATGCCGTGTCGGCGTATCGCCCGCGCCACGGCATGCGCGGCGGCAACCGCAAGCGTGTCCAGCGGTGGCGCGCCGTCGACGTCGAACAATGTCATCGCTGGCGTCGGCGAAAGCCGCAGCGCGCCGAGCGGGAACACGATCTCGCCACTCACAGCCTCGTCGAGCAGTTCGGACCAACCCGCTGCCTCCAATGCATCGGGTTCATGCGGGCGCGGGCTGCGGACGGGCAGGCCGGTCGCCACGAGGCGCTCGTACAGCGTCGGAGCGGGGCAGGGCGGCAGGTCGCTGGGAGCGGCCTTAGCGAGCTTCGCACGGCCCGCTTCGGGGAGGGCTTCACGGACGATCTCGACGGTGAGGCTGGCGCCCTGCGTGATGCCAGGGGGGAGGTGGTTGATCAGCGCTTCGCCACCATCGAGCGCGACGCGGCCACGCCGGCCCGGGAGGAGTTCGACAAGCCGCGCGCGGGCGACGAGGCCGACCTTCAGTGCGTCAGTGTCGAGTTCGATCGCAGCTTCGATAATCTGATCATCGTCCACCAGCGCGGCGCGCGCTTCGCCGATACCGGCCTCGTAGAGCCATGCAGGCCCCGTATCAGGCAAGTGCGACGCCTGCGGTCTTCAACAGCGCGCGCGTCTCGAACAGGGGCAGGCCTACGACGCCAGAATGGCTGCCCGACAGGAAGCGAACGAACGCCTCCGCGCGGCCTTGGATCGCATAGCCGCCGGCCTTGCCAAGACCTTCGCCGCACGCGAGATAATCGTCGATCTCGGCAGGCGAGAGCGGCTTGAACGCAACGATCGTATCGGCGATGCGCGTCCGGACCTTGCCGGTCGCGTCGATCACGCAGACCGCGGACAGGCAATGGTGGCGTCGACCCGACAGCTTGCCGAGAAGGTCGCGCTGGATTTCGAGCGTGTCGGCGGGCGGCAGGATACGGCTGCCCAGCGCGATCGTGGTGTCGCCGGCGAGGACGATCTCGCCCTCGGCGCGCGCGACGGCACTTGCCTTCTCGATAGCGAGGCGAAGCGCATAGGCACGGGGCGGCTCGGCCTTGCGCGGGCTCTCGTCGATGTCGGGAGATTCCACGCGCGACGGCACGACGCCGAGCCGCGCGAGCAGGTCGCGGCGGCGGGGCGAGGAGGAGGCCAGGACCAGCATTGGTGCCTCGATGCTTGGGCTACGCACCGCGCGAACGGCGCGTGGCGCTTATTTGAAGCGGTAGGTGATGCGACCCTTGGTCAGATCGTACGGCGTGAGTTCGCACAGCACCTCGTCGCCGACCAGCACGCGGATGCGGTTCTTGCGCATCTTGCCGGCGGTGTGACCGAGAATCTCGTGGTCGTTTTCGAGCTGAACCCGGAACATCGCGTTGGGGAGCAATTCCACCACGCGGCCGCGCATCTCGAGCAGTTCTTCCTTGGCCAAATATAATCTCTGAATTGGGGGAATTTCGGGACGAGCGCCCTTACCGCAGGTTCGCGAAAAAGGAAAGCACGGCCGAAGGCGGACACGGACGTCATGCCCGGACCCGATGATCGAACTGTAGATATCGTCGTCCGGCATGATGGAAACAAGGGCGCGCGATGCAGCCCTCCGTCATCCTGACGAAAGTCAGGATCCAGGGTAGTGGGGGCAGCACCTTGCCGCTCTGGATCCTGACTTTCGCCAGGATGACGGGCGTTAGTTCGATCACGGCATTCAGGGGCGTCACAACAGGCTCGGCTGGAGCACGGTGGCCTCGCGCGCCGCACGCCGGAATGCTGCCCGGTCGACGTTGGGTATGCGCGGTCGCCTGCCCTGGAACAGGTCCGCGAGCGTCAGGATCTGAAGCTTGGGAAATGCCTCGTCAACGCCCGCGCGGTAGATGCCGACTGCGGCGGCGCGACGCTCCATCTCGCGCGTCGGCTTGGCGTTCATGATGAGTATGCCGATCGGTGCCTTCTCGCGTGCGATCGTCGCGGCGAGCGTCTCGACCATCGCGTTGTCGGGGTTGAGCCCGCCCTTCACCGACACGATCGCACGGTGCGTGACCATTTTGCCCGACGCCTGGTCATGATCGTTGAAGTAGATCAGCCCGTCGATCCCGCCATCGGCGCCCTTCTTCCTGCCGCCGAACGGGAGCGCGTCGACCATAGAGACGGCCCACCACTGGAACTGGTATTTGTCACGCAGCGCGAGATCATAGGCGGAAGCAAGATCCTTCGGTGTGCCCTCGACCGTGAAAGTGACGGCGGGAAACGCGTCCTTCATGCGCTTCTCGATCAGCGAGATGGCGAGGTGCGTGACGTCGATCCCGATCCATTGCCGCTTGAGCTTTTCCGCGGCGTGCACGGCCGTGCCGCAGCCACAGAACGGGTCGAGCACCACGTCGCCCTCGTTCGACGAGGCGGCGATGATGCGCTCGAGCAGCGCCACCGGCTTCTGCGTCGGATAGCCGAGCCGTTCCTTCGAGACCGGTGCGATAATTGGGATCTCCCAGACGTCGTTCATCGCGACGCCCAGCGAAATACCCGATTCCCGGGTAGGGTTCCGCGTGCCGTCGGCCATGAACGTGACCTTCTGCATCGCGCCTTTCCATCGCTTGAGCGAACTCGGCGATTGCGGCCCAGTGAGCGTGTTGAACAGATTGCCTGTCTCGCTCTTGGTATAGAATAGCAGGCAGTCGTGCATCCGCTGGAACCGGTGCGAGATCGATGGCCACCGTCGATAGCTCCAAATAATCTCGTTCTGGAAGTGCCGCTTGCCGAAGATCGCGTCGAGCAGCAGCTTCAGGTAATGGCTCGCGGTCGGATCGCAGTGGAGATACAGGCTGCCGGTCGGCTTCAGCACGCGATGCAGTTCGAGCAGCCGCACCGCCATCATCGCCAGATACGCCATCATGTCGTTGTCGCCGAGGAAGCCGCGCATCGCGTTGAGCAGGTCGAACGCCTTGGTGCTACCGCTCCGCGCGACCTGGTCGAAGGCGTCTTCGGCAGTCTCGTTCCAATGCCAGGTGTCCTCGAATGCCTCGATCTGCGCGTTGGAGGACTTGCCGTCGGGCTCCTTGAACAGGATGCCGTAATTGGCGTTCGAATTGAACGGCGGGTCCAGGTAGATCAGGTCGACGCTCTCATCGGCGATCTCCTTGCGGAGGACGGCAAGATTGTCGCCGTAGAAGAGATGATTCTCGGGACGGTTGCGCATTCGGTGATGATGCGGAGACAAAACTGCGTTCGTCCAAACAAGATGCATCCACAGTCGGCGTATATGCTCCGTTATGGAGTTTTGCCGGGCAGTATCCGTGCGTTATACTGGATTATACTTGGTCAGGAATGCACCCATCGCTTTCAGGAATTCGAGCCGGTCCTCGCCGCGCGTGAAATGATGATCGCCGAGCGGTTGTTCGATATACTCGAACGGCTTGCCCGCCTCTTTGAGTGCCGCTGCCATCATCCGCGATTGCTTCACGGGCACGCGCTTGTCCTCCTTGCCGTGCAGCATCAGGATCGGGATCGAGAAGGTCTGCGCACCGAAACGCGGCGAGACGCTGCGATAGTCAGGCGCCTGCTTCTTCAACCAGTCGCCGCGCGTCTTTCCGTACAGGAACTTGCCGTCATAGCGTTGCATCGCCTGCAGATCGGACACGCCCGCATAGGAGATCGCGCACCGATAGGGCGCCGCATCGCCGGTGCCGTTCCTCTGTGCAGCGCGCATCGCCGCATAGCCCCCATAGGACGCCCCCGCCATGCAGACGCGCTTCGGATCGGCGATGCCCTGCTTGGCCAGATGCGTGATCGCATCGTCGAGATCGTCCTGCATCTTCAGGCCCCATTGCCCCTCGCCGAGCTTCGCAAAACTGGTGCCATACCCTGACGACCCACGGTAATTAGGCTGGACGACGGCATAGCCGGTTTCCGCCAGATACTGAGTCCACCAGTCCCAATCTTCCGAATCGCGCGCGAACGGGCCGCCGTGCGGCAACACGATCAGCGGCAGGTTCTTCGGGCTATGTCCGCGCGGCAGGGTCAGCAACGCCTCAATCTCGACGCCGTCGCGCGCCTTGTACCGGATCGTCGACACCGGCGACAACGTCTGCGCCTTCAGATCGCTGTTCTGCCACGAATAGCGCTGCATTGATCCGTTCGCGGGATCGTAGAAATACAGCGCGCCCGCCTGCGATGGCGAGCCGACCTGCACCAGGAACTTCGACCGGGTGCGATCCCACGAGACGATGCGCGCGCGTCGCTCGCCGACCGCCTTGTCGACCGCTTCCTGGATTTCCTTCAGCTTGGGATTCAGCCAGATGGTATGGCCGAAGCGATCGGTGACGGTGATGCCATCGATATCGTCGCCGGTCGCGTTGTCGATCACGCCATCGACGTCGTAGCCATCCGCGCCGTACAGCTTCTTGCCCAGTTTCAAATCGGGCAGCGACACCTCGAACACTTCGTCGCGACCGCCCGAATCGTCCGTCGCGATGGCCGTGCCGTCGGCGCGGAACGTCACAGGGATGACGATGTCCTGCTTGCCGCGGGCCGATGCGATCACCTTGAACGAATCGCGATTGGCGCTGCGATACAGAAGCGAGCCTTTGCGGGTGTCGTCCTCGTACCGATACCCCATCCGGACGACGCCCGCGCCATCCGCATACCAGTCGAAGACGTTCGTCTGACTGCCCGCGACGGTCTTGGTCTTGCCGGTCGACAGATCTACCTCGGAGACTGAGGGATACCATTGGCTTTCGCTTTCGATCCCGGTCTGGCGCGACAGCAGGACACGCGGCGTGCCGTCGCGCGCCGCCCACAGGATTTCGTCCGCGCGGACACCTGAATTCTTCCAGTCGATCCGGTTGATCTTGGTCATGTCGGCTTTGACGCCCAGCGTGCGCGTGACGTAGATTTCCTCGCCGTACAGCATGTCCTGCGATCCGATGCCGACCGCGAGCCAGTCGTCACCAACCCAGCGCCACCAATTGATGTCGACCGTCGCCCCGACCTTGATCGCGGCGAGCTTGCCCCCAGGAAACAGCGGCGCGACGACCAGCACCTGGACGCCGTCGATCGCCATCTTCGCGGCGATACGCCTGCCATCGGGCGACAGCTTCGGATTGGCGATGCCGGGCAGTTTGGCAAAGGTTTCGACCGGCACCCGGTCCGAGAGCGTGGCGTTCGCCTTCGGCGTGGAGGCGGGCGGCGGCGCAGTCTGCGCGACCGCGATCGTCGGTATCATTGCACCGGCCAGCAGGCTCGTACGCCACGTCATCATCAGTCCCCCCGGCCATTCCCCAACGACCGTTTGCGCAGAGTATCGCGTTCGGTAGCCGGCACAAGAGGAGGCTGCAGCGGATCAGTGCAACACCGAGGTCGATGGGACTGAGTGGAAATTGCGCACGCGGCGCACTGCCTTGTTATCGCGCGGGAATGGATGGCAAACATTGAAGCACCGGGCAGTGAATGGATCGCAGAGCGGCCAGCGTAGCTGACCGATCGGCGATCCAGTTCAGTTCACCCCACGCCGCCGCCGGCCAGAGCTGCGAGCAGCAGCAGTGCGACGATGTTGGTGATCTTGATCATCGGGTTCACCGCAGGGCCGGCAGTATCCTTGTACGGATCGCCGACGGTGTCGCCGGTGATCGCGGCCTTGTGCGCTTCGGACCCCTTGCCGCCGTGATGGCCGTCCTCGATGTATTTCTTGGCGTTGTCCCACGCGCCGCCACCGCTCGTCATCGAGATCGCGACGAACAGCCCGGAGACGATCACGCCCAGCAACATCGCGCCGAGCGACGCGAAGCCGGCGGCCTGGCCCGCGACTGCGGTGATGATGAAATACACCGCGAGAGGGCTCAGGACCGGAAGAAGTGACGGGACGATCATCTCGCGGATTGCCGCCTTGGTGACGAGATCAACCGTCCGTGCGTAATCAGGGCGGCTCGTGCCCAGCATGATGCCGGGATTGTTGCGGAACTGCTCGCGGACCTCCTCGACGACCGCACCGGCTGCGCGACCGACGGCGGTCATGCCGAACGCGCCGAACAGGTACGGGAGCAGCGCGCCGAGCAGCAGGCCGACGATGACGTACGGGTTGCTGAGGCTGAAATCGACCGTGACGTCGGGGAAGTACGTAGCAAGATCGGTAGTGTAGGCGCCGAACAGCACCAGCGCGGCGAGCCCGGCCGAGCCGATCGCATAGCCCTTGGTGACCGCCTTGGTAGTGTTACCGACCGCGTCGAGCGCATCGGTCCTCTGCCGGACGTCGTCGGGCAGCCCGGCCATCTCGGCGATCCCGCCTGCGTTGTCGGTGACCGGGCCGTAGGCGTCGAGCGCGACGACCATGCCGGCCTGCGCGAGCATCGCCGTTGCCGCAAACGCAATGCCGATGATCCCGGCCAGCTGGTACGCGACGATCACCGCGACGACGATGACCAGCGTCGGCAGCGCGGTGGATTCGAGGCTGATCGCGAGGCCCTGGATGACGTTGGTACCGTGGCCGGTCTCGGATGCCTTCGCGATCGACTGGACCGGGCGGTGGTTGGTGCCGGTGTAGTATTCGGTGATCCACACGATCAGCCCAGTCACGACGAGCCCGATCATCATCGACCAGAACAGGTCCATGCCGGTGAAGCTCTGCGTCAGCGACGGTGCGGCCTGCGTCATGAGATCGTCGCTCGCGGGATCGAGGAACCCCGCGCCACCGATCACGCGGTGGAGGTCGCCGAGCACGTACTGCGTCGCGAGATAGATCGCCGGGATCGACAGGATCGTCGAGGTGAAGAAGCCCTTGTACAGCGCCCCCATGATGCTGCCCCCACCGAGCCGCACCATGTACGTACCGATGATCGAGGTGACGATGCACACGCCGCCGACGAGCAGCGGGAGCGTCATCAGCCGCATCAGCTCGGCGCCGCTCGCCTGGATCAGCAGCGCGATCGAGATCATCGTCACACCCAAGGTGACGACGTAGGTCTCGAACAGATCCGCCGCCATGCCCGCGCAATCGCCGACATTGTCGCCGACGTTGTCCGCGATGACGGCGGGGTTGCGGGGGTCGTCCTCGGGGATGCCCGCCTCGACCTTGCCGACGAGATCCGCGCCGACGTCCGCCGCCTTGGTGAAGATGCCGCCGCCCAATCGCGCGAAAATCGAGATCAGCGACGCGCCGAACGCGAGCGCGGTCAGCGCCTCGACGATGATCCGGTCGTTGGGGGCATGGCCTGCAGGGCCGGTAAGGTACCAGAAGAACGCGCTGATCGCGAGCAGGCCGAGACCCGCCACGAGCATGCCGGTGACCGCGCCCGATCGGAACGCCATCGTCAACCCGGCCTGCAGCGACGTCCGCGCGGCTTCCGCAGTGCGCACGTTGGCGCGGACCGAGATGTTCATGCCGACATAGCCGGCGACGCCCGACAGCAGCGCGCCGATGACGAAGCCGACCGTCGAGATATAGCCGAGCGTGAAGAGAAGGATCGCCGCGACGATCACGCCGACGATCGCGATCGTGGTGTATTGCCGTCCGAGATACGCCTTCGCGCCTTCCTGGATGGCGGCGGCGATGTCTTGCATCTTCTCGTTGCCGGGGGAGGCGGCAAGCACCTGTCGACTGGTGACGAAACCATATAGGACGGCGATCACGCCGCAGATCATGGCCAAATAGACGGTCGTCATACGGCGCTATCCCTCTTTTCAGGTCCTCTCCGGTCCCGGCTTTGCCGAGTCCCGATGTAAGGAACCTATCAGTGCAGGGGCATTGCGCAAGCTATCCGCGCGGACGGTGTTCGTAGCCGAGACTTGGCGGCAGCAGGACGGGTACACCCGCGTCGTGCAGGGTAAGGCCTGAGCCGCTCGAGAACGCGCCGATGCGGGTGGCGTCGGTGACGAACTCTTCGGGCGCCGCGAAGAGGAGTTGGTAGTCGTCTCCCGCCGTGGCTGCGGCGAGGCGGTCGCCTGAGAAGGTGCGATAGGCGCAGGAAAGCGGAACCCGAGCGAGGTCAATCGTGACGGCTAGGCCGCTGGCGCGCGCCATGCGGGACGCGTCGATCAGCAGGCCATCGGACACATCCATCATCGCACGGACATGCGGGGCCAGGATGCGCCCGTCGGCGAGCCGCGGCTGCGGACGGCGATAGGCAGCGAGGAGCTCGGCCGGGCCTTGTTTTGCAAGCGCGATAGCGAGCCCCGCGCCCGCATCGCCAATCGTGCCGGTGACGTAGAGCGCGTCGCCTTCACGTGCGCCGCTACGGGCGGGCGCTGCGGCATCGCTCCCGAACGCGGTGACGGTCAGGACGCGAGGGGCGTTCGCGGGAAGCGTGACGGTGTCGCCGCCGATGATGCGCGTGTCGAACGTCGCCAGGACGTCGGCGAGCCCCTCGAGAAACGCGCGATCCCACGCGTCGTCGCCCAGCGGGTAGTTGAGGAGGATGCCTTCCGGTTTCGCACCTTTGGCGGCAAGGTCGGAGAGGTTGGTCGCGACCAGCTTCCACGCGACGTCCTGCGCGGGATCGGTCGGGAGGAAATGGACGCCTTCGACAAGCGTGTCGGTGGTGACGACGAGCGGGCCGGCGTCGAGCAGCGCAGTGTCGTCATTGAGGCTACGCGCGGCAGGATGCAGCGGGAGTTCGCGTAAGGCCGCAATGAACTCGGCTTCGGTCATTCTTAGCTCCCTCTCCCCTCCGGGGAGAGGGGCACCAACTGCTCCCTCTCCCCTTCGGGGAGAGGGAGATTACGCCCGCACCTCTTTCGCGATGCCGTCGAGCAACCCATTCACGAAGCCCGACTCGCGCTTGTCGTAGAACGCGTGCGCGACGTCGACATATTCGCTGATCACGGCCGCGACCGGCACGTCCTGGCGCGCGAGCAACTCATAGGTCCCGACGCGTATGATCGCCTTCATCGGCTTGTCGAGGCGGGCGAGCGTCCAGCCCTTGGCCAGCTTGCCCTCGATCAGCACGTCGATCTCGCCGGCCCGCGCGTTGGCGCCGGACACCAGGTCGTCGAAGAAATCGACGTCGGCCTCGGCATATTCGACGTCTTCGATCGTCGCGCCGAGTCGGTGCTGGTGGAATTCGTTGAGCAGGACGGGCATCGCGGTGCCCTCCATCTCGTGCTGGTACGTGGCCTGGACGGCGGCGAGGCGCGCGGCGGCACGCGCCTTGGTGCGGGGGGCGGTTCGAGTCATAAGCGGTTGCCTGTAGGCGCGGGGCGCGTGTGTGTCAGCCCTTTGCGTTTCGAACGGAACGGCAAGAAGGTTTGTTCACGCGGAGGCGCGGAGCTGTTGCGTGCGGCGCAGCCGCTTCGATCTCCTCATCCGCTAGTGATTGAAGGGCCGCTACGCGGCGAGGTCGATACCTCCGCGTCTCCGCGCCTCCGCGCCTCCGCGTGAACCAAACTAACTGTTGAGCCGCAGCCGCAAAGCCACTGATTTTGCGTGTGCGGGAAGGCCCTCGGCATTCGCGAGGGCGACGGTGGCAGGCCCGAGTTCGCGCAAGGCGGCTTCGTCCAGAGCAAGGAAACTGGTGCGTTTCATGAAGTCGAGCACCGACAACCCAGAGGCAAACCGCGCCCGACGGCCCGTCGGGAGGACGTGGTTCGGCCCCGCGACGTAATCGCCGATCGCCTCAGGCGTGTAGCGGCCAAGGAATACAGAACCCGCATGGCGGATACGGTCGAAAAATCCCTGCGGATCGGGGATCGCCAGCTGGAGATGCTCGGCGGCAAGGCGGTCGACCAGCGGGATCGCGTCCGCCAGCGTGTCGACGACCACGATCGCCCCATTGGTTTCCCAAGCAACGCGCGCGACCGCCTCCGTGGCCAGCTCGCGTAACTGGCGGTCGACGGCATCCGCGACCTTGTCGGCAAACGCGGCATCGTCCGTGAACAGGATCGACTGCGTGGTCACGTCGTGCTCGGCCTGGCTGAGCAGGTCGGCGGCGGTCCATTCGGGGTCGTTGAGCGCGTCTGCGACGACGACGATCTCGGAAGGGCCCGCGACCATGTCGATGCCGACGACGCCGTAGACCTGGCGCTTGGCTTCCGCGACCCAGGCGTTGCCGGGGCCCGTGATGACGTCGACCGGCTCGATCCGGCCCGCGCCGTACGCGAGCGCTGCGACAGCTTGCGCGCCACCGACTCGCCAGACTTCATCGACGCCCGCGAGATGTGCGGCGGCGAGGACCAGCGGGTTGATCTGGCCGTCGGGGGTCGGCGTGACCATCGCGAGACGGCCGACGCCCGCGACCTTGGCGGGGATCGCATTCATCAGCAGCGAGGAGGGGTAGGCGGCGCGGCCACCGGGAACGTAGATGCCGGCGGCATCGACGGGCAACCAGCGTGCGCCGAGCCTTACGCCAGCAGAGTCGACCGAGTCGCTGTCGAGCGGCCGCTGTTTCTCGTGATACGCGCGGATGCGAGTGGCGGCGAGCTCGAGCGCGGTGCGCAGGTCCGGATCGAGCGCGTCGAACGCGGCCTTGCAGTCGGCGGCGTCGATCTGCCAGCCCGTGGCTTCAACGTCGTGGCGATCATGCTTCTGCGTGAAGTCGCGCACCGCGGTTTCACCGTCACGGCGGACGGCGGCGATGATCGCGGCAACGTCCTGCGTCACGCCAGCGTCGGACTCGCGACGGTCCTCGACCAGTGCGGTGAAGCGGGTCGCGAAGTCCGCGTCGGATGTGGAAAGGCGGATCACTTGCCCCCCTCCCGCATGCGGGAGGGGCTGGGGGTGGGCACGCGCTCACCGCAGGAGTTACGCTGGAGGGAAGCGCGAGCCCAACCCCCGGCCCCTTCCCGCTTGCGGGAAGGGGAGCAGAAGAGCGCGGTCATGCTGCGATCTCCTGCGCTTCGACGGCGCGGCGGAAAGCCTCGACCAGCGGCACGACCCGTGCGCGCGTCTTCATCGCGGCGCGGTTCACGACCAGGCGGCTGGTGACCTCCATGATCGTCTCGACCTCGACCAGGCCGTTTTCCAGCAACGTCCGCCCCGACGACACGAGATCGACGATCCGCGGTGCCAGCCCGAGCGTCGGCGCCAATTCCATCGCGCCGTTGAGCTTCACGCACTCCGCCTGCACGCCCCGCGCGGCGAAATGCGCCGCCGTCACATGCGGGTATTTGGTCGCGACGCGGACGTGGCTCCAGCCGCGCGGATCGTCCTGCGCCGCCATCTCGGCGGGTTCGGCGACCGACAGCCGGCAATGGCCGATGCCGAGGTCGACCGGCGCGTACAGTTCCGAATAGCCGAACTCGGCGATCACGTCCGACCCGACGATCCCCAACTGAGCCGCCCCGTGCGCGACGAACGTGGCGACGTCGAACGCGCGTACCCGGATCAGCGAGATCGCCGGATCGTTGGTCGCAAAGCGCAACGCACGCGAGTTTTCGTCCGAGAACGACGCTTCGGGATGAACCCCGGCGCGCGCGAGCAACGGCAGGGCCTCGGCTAGGATACGTCCCTTGGGGATGGCGATGATGATCTGGGAATCTGGCACGCGCCGGGCTTTACGGGTGGGGCTGGGCGGGTGCAACAACCTGCACATGGCAAATGAAACGGCAAACCGCGCGGCGTTCGATATCCAGGCGGGCTATTGTGCCGCGATGGACGCGCCGATCACCGCGCGGGTCTGCACCGGATTGGCGGAGTCGATCGATCGCGACAGCGAGACGGGGCGGCGGACACTCGACTGGTCTGGCGAGCCGGTCGCCGATGCGCTGGCGTTGCGATTGGTCGGAGGCTTGCACGCGTTGCACCGGGCGGAGGTCGATCCGGCGCTCGCAGCCGTATTTTCCCGCGCAGAGACTGACCCGACGCGCGTCGTCGCGACGTTGAAGGCGACGCTCATTGCCCATGACTCGGCATTGCTGCCGTGGCTCGATGGTCCGCCGCAGACCAACGAAGCCGGACGGTCGGCGGGGCTGATGACCGGGCTGCTTCATCTGGCGACGCGCTACGGCGCCAAGTTCGAGGTGCTGGAGATCGGATCGAGCGCCGGGCTGAACCTGCTGATCGACCGCTATCGGTTCGATCTCGGCGGCGTGATGGTCGGGCCGGCCGGCTCGCCGGTGAAGATCCGTCCCGAATGGCGGGACAAGACGCCGCCCGACGTGGCGGTCGAGATCGAGTCGGCACGCGGCGTTGATATCCACCCGCTCGACCTGTCCGAACCGGCGGCGGGGACGCGGTTGGCGGCGTATGTCTGGGTCGATGCGGTTGAGCGGCAGGCGCGGCTCGCGGCGGCAATCGCAATGGTGCACGACGGCGGCGTCGATCTGGTCGAAGGCGATGCCGCCGACTGGGTCGAGGCGCGGTTGGCCGAGCCGCAGCCCGACGGCGTTACGCGCGTGCTGATGCATTCGGTGGTGTGGCAGTATCTGCCGGCGACCTCCCGCGAGCGGATCCGGGTCGCGATGGACGCAGCGGGCGCGCGCGCGACGGTGGAGCGACCGCTCGGCTGGGTGATGATGGAGCCGAACCGCGATCTGCACCGCCACGAGGTCCGCGTACGCGGCTGGCCGGGCGAGCGGCCGATGGAACTGGTTGCGCTGACGCATGCGCATGGCGCCTGGGTCGAGGGGCTCTCGGCGCCGTACGAGACGCGGGACTACGTCATGCGACGTGGCGCCTACGAGAAGGACTGAGGCGCCAGATACGAGGGCGGCCCGGGATCGCTCCCAGGCCGCCCAAACTTGGTAGAAGGTCCTAGTAGAAGAAGCCGTTATTGACCTGGGCGACGCGGCCGTTGCGCGTGTCGACCAGAACGACGTCGCGGCCGTAGCGGACCCAGCGCTGATAGCCGTAGGCGGGGCGTGACAGGCGGTACGTCTGATAGTCGTTGATCCAGTATTGGCGACCGTAATAGTTCGGCGCGAATCGGTAGCCAACGCTCACCGGACGATAACGATAGCCGCGCGGTCCGACATAGGCGGGGCGGCGGTAGACGTTACCGTGCGTGCGGCGATAGTCGCGCCAGTCCTCGCGCGCTTCGCGGCGATCTTCGCGCAGTTCCTGGCGGGCTTCGCGGACATCGCCGCGGTCGCCGTAGCGGCGTGCACGATCGAGGTCGCGACGGCTCTCGCAGATTTCGCGCTGGTCGCGACGGACTTCGCCATAGCTCTGCGCGGTCGCGAAGGTGGGGACGAGGGTGGCGGCAGCTACGGCCGCAAGGATCATCTTACGCATGATTGCTCTCCTGTATCGACGCCGGATCAACGGCATGGACAGGCTTTTGCTCCCGCCGCGCTGAACGATCGCCGAATGCGGTGGTCAGGATTCAGACAGGTGGCGAAGGTTCGGTCGAATGTTGCGCGGACCTGCGCCGCCGCATACGGCCCCCCCCCCCCGGCGAAGGCCGGGGTCCAATTGGAAAGGTTGCAGTAACGTAGCGCTGCCCCGAGTTACGGCCGCCCCCCGATTGGGCCCCGGCCTTTGCCGGGGGGGGCCTGGCCAAAGGGTACGTACGTCGCTGACCGACGGTCGGCTCAGACACCCCAACGGCGCATAGCGGCGATCACAGCGTCGGGTTTCTGCCACGGCACGAAATGCCCCGCATTGATCTTCTCGATCGTGAGGTCGGGCACATAAGCGCCAAGGTCGAGCTGACTCGGCAGCAAAGCGCTGTCCTGCACTCCCCAGATCACCAGCACCGGCATCTTGGTTGGCGGGAACGGCCCGTCGAGGAAGGCGGGGCGGGGCGGCGTCTCGTCCATTTCGGGCACGACGATCGCGCTCGCGCGGTACCAGTTGAGCATGCCGGTAATCGCGCCGGGCTGGCCCCATTCGTCGAGATAGGCGGCCTTGTCCTCCGCCATCGCGGCGAGATCGGCGTGCTTCGAGAAACTGGTGTCGAAGAAGGTTTCGAGGCCGATCGACTCGATGTGCTTTTCGAGATCGGGATTGCGGAAAGCCCGAATGTACTGGCTGGCGGCGCGCTGTTCGAGGTCGTCGAACATGGTCCGCTGGAAGACGAGCGGGTGGGGGGCGTTGATGATCACCAGCTTCGCGATGCGCTCGGGGTGGCGCAACGCCGCCATCCACGCGACTGCGCCGCCCCAGTCGTGGCCGACCAGCGTGAAGCGGTCGATGTCGAGGTGATCCGCGAGCGCGATCAGGTCGGCGACGATCTTGTCGGGGGTATAGCTGTCGACGCTCTCCGGCTTGGACGAGCGTGCGAAGCCGCGCTGATCGGGAGCGATCACGTAATGGTCGCGGGCGAGGTCCGGGGCGATGTCGCGCCACGTACGATGCGATTCGGGGAAGCCGTGGAGGAGGATGACGGGCGGGTTCGCGGGATCGCCGCTGATCGCGACGTCGAGTTCGACGCCCGTGGATAGCGCGATGCGTTGCAGGTCCGACATCATTCCCCTCCCGCTGGCGGGAGGGGTTAGGGAAGGGCCTACCCGTCGCGCTGCCTTCTGGTCATGCCCTCCCCCGACCCCTCCCGCAAGCGAGAGGGGAGGATACGCCTTCTTCTCCCCTCCCGCATGCGGGAGGGGCTGGGGGTGGGCTCCCGGCCAATTTCAAACGGATCGCTGGTCGATAGCGCGAGCCCACCCCCAGCCCCCTCCCGCTTGCGGGAGGGGGGGAATCACGGATAGCTGACCGTCTTAGGGACCGCGGGAATCTCGATCCATTCCTTCTCGTCCCCAGGCACCTTCGGAAAGTTGCCCGCGTTCCAGTCCCGCTTCGCCTGCTCGATACGATCCCGGTTCGAGCTGACGAAATTCCACCAGACATGGCGCGGCGTCGTGAACGCATCGCCGCCGCAGAGCATCGCGCGGCCGCCATGCGCAGACCGCAGCGTTGCCGAGATACCGGGGCGGAGCACATACAGCACCTGCGGCTCGAGGCTCACGCCTTCCAGCGTCGCCTCGCCCATCGCGAGGTAGATCGCGCGCTCCTCGGCCGCCGCGTCGATCGGCACGCTCGCGCCCGGATCGAGCGCGATGTCGGCGTAGATCGTCCCCGAATAGGTCGTGGTCGGCGCGGTCTGGCCCCACAGGCTCCCCATGATGATCCGCGAGCGCGCACCGTGCGCCTCGATCGTCGGCAGTTGCGCCTTGGTGACGTGCTCGAATGCGGGGTCGATCTCCTCGACCGCTTCGGGCATCGCCAGCCACGTCTGGATTCCCGACAGGTTCGGCCCTTCGACACGCTCGTCGCCGGGCGAGCGCTCTGAATGGACGATGCCGTGACCCGCGGTCATCAGGTTGACTGCGCCGGGCTCGATCCGCGCCTGCGTGCCGAGCGAATCGCGGTGGTCGATCGCGCCGTCGAACAGATATGTGACGGTCGACAGGTTGATATGCGGGTGCGGCCGAACGTCGATGCCTTGACCTACGTCGAGATGCGCCGGGCCCATCTGGTCGAAGAACAGGAACGGGCCGACCATCGTCCGTTCCTTGTTCGGCAGCGTGCGGTGGACCTTGAAGCCGCCAAGATCGTGCGTCGACGGCAGGATGGTCTGGAGGACGAAATCATCGAGCATGGCGTTATCCCTTGGCAGGTTCCGTGGCGTCGAGGAGTTCGACCAGGTCTGCTGGATAGAGCGTTTCGTGGAAGCCCGCGATGTCGTTTCGGGAAAACCAGCGGTGACCGACGAGCAGTTGCTTCTCCTGTTCGGTGAGATTGCCGGCCTTTACGTCGCAGGTGTCGACGTCGATCCGGAAATAGCGTTCGTCCGCGGTGACCTCTGTGCCTTCGAAGGTGCGGAAGTCGACGACGCGGCGTGCGACTTCGGGACCGCAGTCGATGTCGAGGCCGACTTCTTCCCAGAGTTCGCGGCGGGCGGCGGCGGCGTAGCTCTCGCCCGGATCGACCGCACCGCCCGGTGTGCACCAGAGCGGGTGGCGATCGGCGGGCGTGAAGCGGAACATCAGGACGCGGTCCTGGCCGTCGACGAGAAGTATCCTAGCTGCTGGGCGCGGGGTCCTCACAACCAGCACCTCCCCGGCGAAGGCCGGGGCCCAGTTGGAAAGGTCGATATGGCGACGGGCTGCCCCTCTTTACCACTGTCTCTCAACTGGACCCCGGCCTTCGCCGGGGAGGTGCTGGCCGGCGACGTGCTGAGTGTCAGGACACTGCCAAGCCTCATACCGCGTCGAGTTCCGGATAGGCGCGGAAGATGCCGTCGGTGTTGAAGGCGAGGCGACGGTCGCTTTTTAGATAGGCCTTGATGCCGGGCAGCTCGGCGACCTGATCATGAATCCGGACCAAGTTCGGATAGTCAGGTTCGAGCGTCTTCATCCGCTTCGGGAACATGTACCGCAGCCCCTCGATCACCTGGAACAGCGACGTATCAGCATAGCTCCACTTGTGATCGATCAGCCAGTCACCCGCATTCGCCTGCGCGGCCTCCTCAAAATGTCCCAAATACTTTGGCATCCGCGCCTCGCGGAACTGCTTGGCGGCGCGCGCGGCCTCGGGTTTCTGGTCGTCGTAATAGTCCATCATCGCGACCGGATGATGGACGTTGTGGACCTCCGCGACGAGGTCGGCGATCGTCAGCTGGAACTGGTTAAGCCACAGCCGATCCGCCATGTTCGACGGCGCGAGGCCGTGACGCTCGCCGAGATACATCAGGATGTTGGCGACCTGCGCGATCACGAGGCCGTCAAGTTCGAGATAGGGCGGTGCGAATGGCGTCCGACCGGCGCGGTCGTTCAGATCGGCCATGAGACCGTCCTCGCCTACGCCGCGCGCGCAATCCTCGTACTCGATCTCGGCGCCTTCCAGCGCAAGCCGGACGAACTCGCCGCGCCCCTGGATCGAGGGCCAGTACCAGAGCTTGTAGGACATCAGCTTTCCCCGGGTGCGCGGGCCTTGATGGCGAGCGCGTGGATCTTCGTGCTCAACAGTTCGGCGAGCGCCTGGTTCACGAGTCGCTGGCGGGCGACGCGATTAAGGCCTTCGAACGCCGACGTTTCCACCTCGACGCGGAAATGCGTCTCGCCGGTGCCGTCGTCGCCCATGTGGCCGGCGTGCAAGCCGCTCTCGTTGACGACGGTCAGCTGCGTCGGGGCGAGTGTCGCGGTGAGGCGGGCGGTGATCTGGTCCTGTACGGAGCCGGTGGCGAGGTCTGTCATGCTCCCTATATAGCCCGTTTTGAAAAGCGCGGGGAGCCGGTGGCGGACGACGATCGAAAAGAGCGGAAGGAACGCCCCAGCCCACGGTTTCACGGCCGCGTGGAAGGGACGGGTCGAGTCTGCATGTGGCGCGAATGCGAGGAGCCCGGCGAATTTCGCGCTCCCCCGCTCGAAGGGCCGAGCGACGGCGGCCCGCCGCAGTTCCGCTGGTTCTGCCTCGAGCATGTCCGCGCGTTCAATTCGGGGTATAATTTCTTCGACGGCATGACCGCGGACGAGATTCACTACGCGCAGCGCCCGCTGGCGGGCTGGGAACGCGAGACGCGCGCGTTTGCGCATGGCGGCGGCGACACCCCGCCGAAATGGGCGGACTTCGCCGATCCGATCGATGCGATCGGTGCACGCTTCGGCGAGCGGATGGCGGCGGCGCGAAAGGATGGCCGCGTGCTCTCCGACGGCGAGCGGCGCTCGTTGCGCGTGTTGGGGCTCGGCACGGACACCGACCGGACGGCCTTGCGCAAACGCTACAGCGAACTCGTTCGCCGCTATCACCCCGACCGCAACGGCGGCGACCGGGCGCATGAAGCGGAATTGCAGAAGGTGATCGCTGCCTACCAGCACCTGAAAGGCGCGACCGCGTTTGCCTGACAAGCTGGGAATGTGATCCATACTTACTCTGATCGATATTTCACGACGCGCCAGCCGGAACCGCACGGCTGGCGAGCGGTTCGTCTAACTCTTCCGGTCAATCGCCTGACCAATCGTACAGCGGCGGTTGAGTAACTGCCCGCGCTTGGCCTAGAGCTACCGGGAACACGAGGCCAACATGACCGATATCCCGAATACCCAGCCAGATAGCCGCGAGACCACGATCCTCGACGCACCCGACCGCATGGTGAAAGTGCGCGAGATGTTCGGGATCGATTCCGACATGGAAGTGCCGGCCTTCTCCGAAGCCGACGAGCGCGTCCCCGATCTCGATCCGGCGTACGTCTTCGACGCCGACACTACGCTCGCCGTGCTGGCGGGGTTCGCGCATAACCGCCGCGTGATGGTCCAGGGCTATCACGGTACCGGCAAGTCGACGCATATCGAGCAGGTCGCGGCGCGCCTGAAATGGCCGTGCATCCGCATCAATCTCGACGCGCACATCAGCCGTATCGACCTGATCGGCCGCGACGCGATCGTGCTGAAGGACGGCCAGCAGATCACCGAGTTCCGCGAGGGCCTGCTGCCCTGGGCGTTGCAGACGCCGACCGCGCTCGTGTTCGACGAGTACGACGCCGGCCGCCCGGACGTGATGTTCGTGATCCAGCGCGTGTTGGAGACCGAGGGCAAGCTGACGCTGCTCGACCAGAACCGCGTGATTCGCCCGAACCCGTGGTTCCGCCTGTTCGCGACCGCCAACACGGTCGGCCTCGGCGATACGAGCGGGCTGTATCACGGCACGCAGCAGATCAACCAGGGCCAGATGGATCGCTGGAACATCGTCGTCACGCTCAACTACCTGCCCGCCAAGGTCGAGGCGCAGATCGTGCTCGCCAAGTCCGGCGAATACGACAAGCCCGAGGGCAAGAAGACCGTCGAGAACATGGTGCGGGTGGCGGACATGACCCGCAAGGGCTTCGTCAACGGCGACATCTCGACCGTAATGAGCCCGCGTACGGTGATCACCTGGGCGCAGAACGCGCTGATCTTCGGCGACGTCGGCTTCGCGTTCCGGTTGAGCTTCCTCAACAAGTGCGACGAGGCGGAGCGTTCGCTGGTGGCTGAATATTACCAGCGCGTGTTCGGCAAGGACCTGCCCGAGAGCGTGGTGGGCAAGGCGTAAGCCTTTGGCCAACGAAACCCCTCTCGATCGCTTCAAGGCGGTTCTTGCCGGCACGGCGCGTGCGATTTCGGAGGAGCCGGAGGTCGAACTCGCCTTCACCGCCGATGCGCCGACGCAGAGCGGCAAGCACATCAAGGTGCCGATGCCCGCGCGCGCCCTGCCGCTGGAGCAGGTCGCCGAGGCGCGTGGCTTCGCGGACGGATTCGCACTCCGGTTGAAGCATCACGACATCGCGCTGCATAATCGTGCGGCGCCCGCCGAGGCCGTAGCGCGCGCGGTGTTCGATTCCGTCGAAACCGCACGTGTAGAAGCGCTCGGGTCGCGCGGTTATGCGGGGATCACCGAGAATCTCGACCGCGCGCTCGACGTCCGCTTGCGCGCTGACCCGATTACGCGCGCGCGCAACCGTGACGAAGTGCCGCTGTCGACCGCGCTTGGCCTAATGGTGCGCGAGCGGCTGACCGGACAGGAATCGCCCGCGATCGCCGCACCCGGTCTCGCGCTGGTGCGGGAGTGGATCGAGAGCAAGACCGATCTCGACGCGCTGGCCTATGCGCTCGACGACCAGAAGGCGTTCCAGGGTCTCGCGCGGAAGATGTTGCAGGAACTCGAGCTGGTCGAGGGCGATCAGGTCCCCGAGGAGAGCGACGAGGGCGGCTCCGAGGACGAGGGTACCGACGAGCAGCAGCAGGACGAGGGCGACGAAGGCGACGACCAGGGCGAGGACGGCCAGGGCGAAGTCGAGGCGCGCGGCGAGCAGTCCGAGCAGCAGAACGAGGAAAGCGACGGCCAGGAGCAGAGCGACGAGTCGATGGACGACATCGACGGCGAGCCCGGCGACGATGGCGAGGAAGGCATGCAGCCGGTCCGCCCGAACCGTCCCTTTGCGGACATGGGCGGCGCGTTCGACTACAAGCCGTGGACGACGCAGTTCGACGAGGTGATCGCCGCCACCGAACTGTGCGACGCCGACGAGCTCGCACGCCTGCGCGGCTATCTCGACCAGCAACTCGTCCACCTGCAATCGACCGTGTCGAAGCTCGCCAACCGGCTCCAGCGGCGGCTGATGGCGCAGCAGTCGCGATCGTGGGATTTCGACCAGGAAGAGGGCATCCTCGACGCGGCGCGGCTGGCGCGCGTGATCGTCAACCCGACGCTGTCGCTGAGCTACAAGGCCGAGCGCGAGACCGATTTCCGCGACACCGTGGTGACGCTGCTGATCGACAATTCCGGCTCGATGCGCGGCCGCCCGATCTCGATCGCGGCGATCAGCGCGGATATTCTCGCCCGCACGCTGGAGCGCTGCGGTGTGAAGACCGAGATCCTCGGCTTCACAACGCGCGCCTGGAAGGGCGGGCAGAGCCGCGAGACCTGGCTCGCCGCCGGGCGTCCGCCGCAGCCGGGTCGGCTCAACGACATTCGCCACATCGTCTACAAGCGCGCCGACGAGCCGTGGCGCCGCGCGCGCAACTCACTCGGGCTGATGATGCGCGAGGGGTTGCTGAAGGAGAATATCGACGGCGAGGCGCTGATGTGGGCGCACGCGCGGCTGGTCGCGCGGCCTGAAGAGCGTCGCATCCTGATGGTGATCAGCGACGGCGCACCGGTCGACGATTCGACGCTCTCGGTGAATTCCGGCTCGTATCTGGAGCGCCATCTGCGCCAGGTGATCGGCTGGATCGAGAGCAAGTCGCCGGTCGAGCTGGTCGCGATCGGCATCGGCCACGACGTCACCCGCTATTACGCGCGCGCCGTCACGATCATGGACGTCGAACAGCTTGGCGGCACGATCATCGAGCAGTTGGCCTCGCTGTTCGATACCGAATGATCCGCCGGTGATCGCGGGCGGCGGCATTACGGCGCCCGCGGGCGGGTTCCACGGACCCGTCAAACGCTCGATCACCATTGCAGGCCACCAGACGTCCATCAGCCTCGAACCCATCTTCTGGCAAGCGCTGGAGGCTTCTGCGGCGCGCCTCGCGTTGCCCTTGTCTGCGCTGGTCGCAGAAATCGACGCGATACGCATCTTGGCTGACGATCCCCCCAATCTCGCTAGCGCCTTGAGATCATGGCTGTTCTCGAACGATTCATGAGAATTAGTCGCAATAGCGTTGACAGTGAAAACGACTCTCAATAGCGAACCCGCAACAATAAGGGGTTTCGCATGTCTGGTCCTTCGTCGCGTTCGTCCGTCGCGCCTGCATTTCTTGCGCTTTCGTGCGTAGGGTTCATTGCCAGCGCACCAGCCTACGCTGCCGACCGCCCAGCTGAATCGGCAAAGGTCCACGCGGCCGACGACCAGGAAAAGCAGCTCAACCGCGACGAAATCGTCGTCAACGGCAAGACCGTTCCCGCGACCACGCTGGAGAGCCCGAAGGCGACGCGCAGCCTGCTCGACACCACGCAGACGGTCACCATCATCGGCGACCAGACGATCCGCAAGCAGAACCTGCTCACCTTGCGCGATGTGCTGCAGACGATCCCCGGCATCACCTTCGGTGCGGGCGAAGGCGGCGGCGGCTACGGCGACAGCATCAACCTGCGTGGCTATTCCGCCAATAACGACATCACGATCGACGGCGTCCGCGACAGCGCGCAGTATAGCCGCAGCGAGACGTTCAACCTGCAACAGGTCGAGGTCTATAATGGCGCGAACAGCGTGTTCGGCGGTGGCGGATCGGTCGGCGGCACGATCAACCTCATCACCAAGCGCCCGCAGGCGGAAACGTTGACGGTCGTGTCCGGCGGCGTCGGCACCGACGATTATTATCGCACGACACTCGACTCGAACGTCCGCGTCAGTGACCTCGTCGCGGTCCGTCTGAATGCGGTCGCGCACAAGAACGACATTCCCGGCCGCGACGTCGAGAACAACAAGCGTTGGGCGGTCGCGCCGTCGCTGATTGTCGGCGTCGAGGGCCCGACCAGCCTGACGCTGCAATATCTGCATCAGGAGGACGAGAACGTCCCCGTCTACGGCGTGCCGTACTTCCGCAATGCGGTGAACAACGGGCCGCTGCCGGGTGCTGACAACTCCGCCTATTACGGCATCCGGAATCTCGACAAGCAGGACATCACCGTCGACCAGGCCACCGCGACGGTCAGCCACAGCTTCTCCGACAAGGTCTTGATCCGCAACCTGAGCCGGTGGCAGCGCGTCCAGCAGGACTCGTTGACGAGCGCCCCGCAAGGTGTGTTCTGCCTGTCGACCGGGTTCCAGCCCCAGCCGCTGACCAACGTCGCGACGACGCCGGCGGCCTGTCCCGCCCCGACGGCAACCGCTCCGGGTCAGAACATACCCGGTTCCTATTACCCGAGCGGCCCTCGCGGTTTCGTCCGAAACCAGGAAAACCAGATCCTCTATAACCAGACCGATCTCCGTTCGGTCTTCGATACCGCGGGACTCGAGCATACGCTGGTTCTCGGCGCGTCGGTCTCGCAGGAGGATTACACGATCGTCACGGGCAACACGTTGCGTACCGCGGCCGGCGCAACGGTCGCCCAGCCGCCGATCAACCTCGCCAACCCGAACACCGACTACACCGGCCCGTTCAACTTCATCCAGGCCGGCCGGTCGGAGGGCACGACGAGCAATGCGGCGGTCTACGCTTTCGATACGATCAAGGTGATCCCGCAGATCGAGGTCAATTTTGGCCTGCGCTACGAGCATGCCAAGGGCCGTTTCCGCGCCGATACCTTCTCGGTCGTGCCCGACGCGACGCTCGGCACCTATGCACGCGGCCTGAACCAGACGAGCGACGAAACGCTGTTCTCGTACCGCGGCGGCATTAACTTTAAGCCGATCGAGACCGTCAGCCTGTACGCGTCGTACGGCAACGCGACCACGCCGACGTCGGCGACCGTCCGGCTCGGCTGTGGTACGTTGATCAACGCACCCGCGGGCCAGCTCGACCCATGCGACGTGAAGCCGGAAAAGGCGGTGAACTACGAATTCGGCGCGAAGGCGGACCTGTTCTCGCGCAAGCTGCAGCTGACGGCGGCGGTGTTCCGCAACGAGCGTACCAACTACCGTGTCGCCACGAACGACCCGATCGTCACGACGCTGGGCGTCAACGACGGCCGTTCGCGCGTCGACGGCATCGCGCTGGGCGCCAGCGGCAGCATCTCGCACGCGTTCTCGATCTTCGCCAACTACACGTATCTGAAGGCGAAGGTCATCCAGAGCGTCTCGAACTTCTGTCTCGCCAATCCGGGTCCGGTCCGTACGACCGTCGGCACGACCACGACGACGACCAACCCATGCGGCAACTCGGCCGCGATCCTTGATACGCAGGCGGGGCAGGAGCTCACCAACACGCCGAAGCATTCGGGCAGCCTGTTCACTACCTACACGCTGCCGTTCGGCCTCCAGCTCGGCTACGGCCTGACCTATCAGGGGGCGTTCGCGCTCAACAACAGCGCGCTGGCCACCCCACTCGCGCCGACGACCGTGGTGACTCCCGTCTTCGACTCGGCGGACTACCTAACGCACCGCGCGTTCCTGTCGTACACCGTCGGCAACGGCCTGACCGCGCAGCTCAACGTGCAGAACTTCACCAACGAAAAATACTACACCGGCATCCGCAACAATGGCTGGGCGACGCCGGGCGAGGCGCGTTCGGTGCGGCTGACGCTGTTCTACAGCCTGTGAGGCTCGGCGGCGACGCGGGCAGTTTGCCGGTATCGCCGCCGCATTCTAGAGTGACGCCATGTTGATCGCGATCCCTGATGTCCTCGATGCTGCTGGCGTCGCCCGTGTCCGCACGCTGATCGATCACGCCGAGTGGATCGACGGCAACGCGACGTCGGGGCCACAGAGCGCGCTCGCCAAGCGCAACGAGCAATTGCCCGAGGACTCGGTCGCCGCGCGCGAGGCTGGCGGGATGGTCCTCGATGCGCTCGGCAGGTCCGCGCTGTTCGTCGCGGCGGCGCTCCCGCTTAAAGTGTTCCCGCCGCTGTTCAACCGCTACACCGGCGGACAGGATTTCGGGCTGCACGTCGACAACGCGATCCGGATGAAGCGCGGCACCGATTTTCGCATCCGCAGCGACCTGTCCGCAACGCTCTTCCTCGACGACCCCGCGACCTATGACGGCGGCGAGCTGGTGATCGAGGACCAGTTCGGGCCACAATCGGTCAAGCTACCGGCCGGGCATATGGTTCTCTACCCCGCTTCCAGCCTGCACCGGGTGACGCCGGTGACGCGCGGGGTGCGTACCGCATCGTTCTTCTGGCTCCAGTCGATGGTACGTGACGACGGCGCGCGGCGGATCCTGTTCGATCTCGACCAGGGCGTGCAGGCAGTCGCGGCCGCACAAGGGCAGGGCGATCCAGCCACCGTGCGGCTGACCGGTGTGTACCACAATCTCCTGCGCCGCTGGGCGGACGCCTGACTTCTGCTCCCCTCCCTGAAAGGGAGGGGCAGGGGGTAGGTCGGTTTCCGTATCTCCAGACGCCGCGACCAGAGCAGGCCAACCCACCCCCAACCCCTCCCTTCCAGGGAGGGGAGCATGTTGCGCTCCGTCTCTCATGTGGACTTCGACAGCCCCCCCATGCCACGTTCCAGACACGGGGGAATGCAATGAACAAACTGGCAATGCGGCGCGCGTGGTTCCAGGTCCACAAGTGGATCGGGCTGGTGCTGGCGATCCTGATCATACCGTTGTCGCTCAGCGGCGCGGCGCTGGTGTGGCATGACGCGCTCGATCGGATCGTCGATCCGGCGCGCTATGCAGTTTCGGGGAGGACCGTGGTCGGGCCGGACAGCTATGTCGCGGCGGCGCGCGCGGCGCTGAAGCATGGCGAGCGGATCGCGACGCTGACGATGCCCGACGACGGCGGCCCGGTGATCGTCGCGGCCAGTTCGGCCAGTGCGCCGATCCGGCAAGGGCCTCCCCAGCGGACGATGGTGTATCTCGATCCGCCGACGGCACGCGTGCTGGAGGTGTCGCCGTCGAACGCCGGGCTCGTGCGGTTCTTGCACGTGCTCCACGGGAGCCTGCAACTCCCCGGCGTCGGGCGCTCGATCGTCGGCTGGATCGGCGTGGCGATGATGGTGTCGTGCTTTACCGGGCTGTGGTTGTGGTGGCCGACGGTTGGGAAGTGGACGCGTGGGTTCCGGTTCCGACGGCACCGTGACGTCGAAACCAACCTGCATCATTTGTTCGGCTTCTGGATCGCGCTGCCGCTGTTCGTGCTGTCGCTGACGGGTGCCTGGATCTCGTTCCCGCAGGTCTTCGGGAAGCTCACCGGCGAGACGTCGCGTCCGAGAGGCGGTCCCGATCGCGGCGCGATGATGCGCGCAAAACCGCTGGCGTCGCCCGCGCAGCCACTGGCGGTGGCGATCGGCAAGGCCCGCGGCATCGTCGACAATGCACCGTTGCGGAGCGTAAACTGGCCGACCGACCTCAGCGCGGACTGGACAGTAACGTTTCAGGGCAGGGGCCAGGGCGGCGGCGCGCCGATCGGGGTGAAGGTTGCGGACGACACCGGCGGCGCGATCGCCGCACCCGCGCGGCCTCAGGGCGGCGTGGCGCGGTGGATGCGACGGATCCACGATGGCACCGACATGGGTGCTCTGTGGCAGGTGATCATCTTCCTGGGCGGGATATTGCCCGCGGTACTGGCGGTGACCGGCGTGATCATGTGGTGGCGCGCGCGGAAGTGGAAGGCCGAGCTGGTAGCGCGGCGGGCCTAACCTGTCCCTCGCCCCTTCGGGGAGAGGGAAGGAGGAGCCTCTTGGCGACGGGAGGGTGAGGGGAGTTGGGACTCGCGTCCCGAGCCTCACGCCCCTCACCCTCCCACGCGCAAGAGCACGCGGGCCCCTCCCTCTCCCCGCAGGGGAGAGGGACAGCAGTCACCGCCCCAGCAATACCCGCGCCTGCCCGGCGATCTGCGCGAGCATCGCCGCGTTCGGTACCGCCGCATGGCGCGCGCGGTCGATCACCGCCTTGAACTGCGCCACCCGCGCCGCATTCGTCAGCAGCCACTTCTCGACCGCACCCTGCGGATCCTGCGCCCCGCACCGCGCGAGGAATTCCAGCCGCAACTGCTGGAAATCGCGTGCCAGCCCGGCGACCAGCAACCGCTCCCAGGGATCGGTCGGACTGATCCGCGCCGCATTCGCCTGCGCCCAGTCGAGCCCCAGCGCCTGCCCGAGATGCGTGAAGGCCCGCGTCACCACCGCCTCGTCGAGCGACATCCGCTCGCCGAGATCGGCCAGCCCGACCGCACCGTCCATCTCGAACAGGCGAACGACCTTGCGCACCAGATCGCCCGGCGCACCGACCGCTTCGAGCTGCCCCGCGATACGGCTGCTCTGCGCGCTCGCCTCTTCGAGCAGCAACGCCGCGGTCTGGCTGTCGAGCTGGGTGATGCCCTTCGCCAGCCGTGCGAGCACGTCGCCCGGTGCCGTCCCCGGTGCCGACACGCGCAACAGGTCTGCGATCTGCGAGCGGGTCGCGACCGCCACCTCGTCGAACAGCGCGATCCGCGCCGCCTCCGGCATTACGGCTGTTTCGATCTCCGCCCACAACGCAGGCAGGTCGAACAGGCGTTCGGCAACGACGAACATCGCCGCGATATCGCCCATCGCCGCGCCTTCCTCTTCCGCCAGTTCGAACGGGTAGAGGATGCCCAGTCGGTTGACGATCCGGTTGGCGAGCTTGGTCGCGACGATCTCGGGCCGCAGCCGGTGTTCGTCGATCGTCGTCCCGAACCGTTCGCGCATCGCCGCCGGGAACGCGGCATGCAGGTCGGGCTTGAGCGCGTCATCCTTGGCAATGTCGCTATGCTCGATCGCATCCTGCAACCCGAGCTTGGCGGTTGCTAGCAGCACCGCCAGCTCAGGCCGCGTGAGGCCGAGACCATCCTGTCCACGACGCAGCAGGATATCGTTCGAAGCGAGCCCCTCGACCGCCCGATCGAGCCTGCCGCCGCCCTCGAAGATCTCAATCACGCGGACATAGCTCGGCACGGCCACCGCGCCGTCCGCCTCGGCGATCGACAGCGCCAGCGTCTGGAGGCGGTTGTCCTCCAGCACCAGATGCGCGACGTCGTCGGTCATGCTGGCGAGCAGCGTGTTGCGGTCCTCATAGTCGAGCCGCCCCTCGATCATCTCGCGGTTGAGCGCGATCTTGATGTTCACCTCGTTATCCGAGCAGTCGACGCCCGCCGAATTGTCGATGAAGTCGGTGTTGATCCGCCCCCCGCGTGCGGAAAACACGATCCGCGCCGCCTGCGTGACGCCCAGGTTGGCGCCCTCGCCGATCGCGATCACGCGCAGATCCTCGGCATTGACGCGCAACCGGTCGTTGGCCGGATCGCCGACCGCGACGTTCGCTTCCGATGCCGCCTTCACATAGGTGCCGATGCCGCCGAACCAGAGCAGGTCGGCGGGCGCCTTGAGGATCGCCGAGATCAGCGCGCCCGGCTCCATCTCGCTCGCGGTCATGCCGAGCGCGGCCTGCACTTGCGACGACAGTTTCACGATCTTGTCGGTGCGCGCGAACACGCCGCCGCCCTTCGAGATCAGGCTGGCGTCGTAATCCGCCCAGCTCGACCGCGGCAGTGCGAACATCCGGTTGCGCTCTTCCCAGCTGGTCGCCGGATCGGGGTCGGGATCGAGGAAGATGTGGCGGTGATCGAACGCCGCGATGACCTTCAGCGTCTTCGACAACAGCATGCCGTTGCCGAACACGTCGCCCGACATGTCGCCGCAGCCGACGACGGTGATGCTCTCGCTCTGCACGTCGAGACCGCGTTCGGCGAAATGCCGCTGGACGCTCAGCCACGCGCCCTTGGCGGTAATCCCCATCGCCTTGTGATCGTAGCCGACAGAGCCACCGGAGGCGAACGCGTCGCCCAGCCAGTAGCCGCGTTCGAGTGCGAGCGCGTTCGCCACGTCGCTGAACGTCGCGGTGCCCTTGTCGGCGGCGACCACGAAATACGGGTCCTCGCCGTCGAGGATCGTCACGCCGTCCGGGTGCACGACCTTGCCCTCGACGATGTTGTCGGTGATCGAAAGCAGTGTGCGGATGAAGATCCGGTAGCTTTCGGTGCCCTCGGCCAGCCACGCGTCGCGGTTCGACGGGGCAGGGAGCTGCTTCGGATAAAAGCCACCCTTCGCGCCGGTCGGCACGATTACCGCGTTCTTGACGCGCTGCGCCTTCATCAGCCCGAGGATCTCGGTGCGGAAATCGTCTCGACGGTCCGACCAGCGCAGGCCGCCGCGCGCGACCGGGCCGGCGCGGAGGTGGATACCCTCGACGCGCGGCGAATAGACCCACACTTCGCGCCACGGCACGGGAGCCGGGAGGCCGGGGATCAGATGGCTGTCGAGCTTGAACGCAAGCGCTTCCGACGTTGCAGGCGTAAACGCGTTGGTGCGCAGCGTCGCCGCGATCAGGTTGCGATAGGCGCGCAGGATGCGGTCGTCGTCGATCGCGGTGACCGCGTCGAGCCCGGCCTCGATCGCCTGGTCCGCTTCGATCGCGTTGCCGGGATGATCCGGATGGTGGACCGCGGTAAAGCGCGCGATCAGGGCGGCGGCAACCTTCGGCGCACGCCGCAGCGCATCGACCACGGTGGTCAATCCGTAGGGAAGCCCCGCTTGGCGCAGATACCGGAACCACGCGCGGAACAGCACGATCGCCTCGGGACGCATGCCGAGTTCGACGATCAGCCGGTTGAACGCGTCGTTCTCGGCCGCGCCTTCGAGCACTGCCGCGATTGCGCCTTCGAGTACGGGGGCGTCGCTCTGTTGCGCGGCGTCGTTAGCCTCCAGCACGAAGTCATGCACGAACGGCACGCTGTCGTCGCGCAACCGCGTCGGCAGCTCACCGATCACGCGGAAGCCGAAATTCTCCAGCACCGGGACCGCGTCGGACAGGGGGAGGGCACCACCCAGCTTGTAGATCTTCAGCTGTGGGTCGGCGCCGGCTTCACCCGGAACCAGACGCACGCCACGCGCATCCGCGTCGGCAAGCGCGGCGATGCGCTGGATATCCTCGGCGGCTTCGGCGGGCGTGCTGAGGTTGCGGTAATTCTGCGGGAATGCGGCGGCCCACTTAAGCGCCAGACGTGCGGCACGTGGCGGCGGCAACGTCTCGATCAGAGCCGCCTCGACGTCCGACACCCAGCCGCGCACCATCCGCTGCAACCGGAGCGCGAGCGGCATGACATCGGGCATCCGGCCATCGCCGCGCAGATCGAGCGTGTAGCGGATCATCGCGACCTCGCCGTCTTCCAGCGCGATCGACCAGTTCAGCACGCTCGCATTCGCCGCTTCGGCCAGCATATCGCCGATCGCGAGTCGTCGGCCGGTGGTGACATCGTCGCGCGGCAACCACACGAACCCGAACAGATGCCGCCCGAGCGCGGACTCCACCAGCACGAGCGCCGGCCGTGGCCGATCCGCGATGCTCATCGCGGTCAGCGCGAGGTCCTCCAGCGCATCGGGTACGAACGCGATCACGAGGTCGTGCGGAAGTGCGGTGAAGGCGTGCGTTAGCGCCTTGCCGGCATGACCACGCGGATCGAACCCGAACTTTGCCTTCATCGCCGCAAGCCGCGTGCGCAACACCGGCACGTCGCGCGGCATCGCGGCGAGCGCGGCGCTGGTCCACAAACCGCTATAGATCGAGAGCCCGGCGACCGTCGCGCCCTCCATCACTGGCACCACGACCAGGTCGAGCGGGACGGCGCGGTGGACGGTCGAGATCAAGTTCGACTTCAGCAACAACGGCGCGTCGTTGCCCGCCTCGAACCACTTGATCGCGAGTGCGCGCGAGGCCTCGGCAAGGATCGGCACGCGGTGTTCGTTGCGCGCAATACCGAGAGCAGCGTGGCCGCTCCCGTCACGATGCCAGATCTGATGCCCGAGCAGCGTCAGATGCCCGTTCAGGAACCACTGCAACAGCGCCGCACCTTCACCCTCGGGTAGCATCGCAATATCGTCGTCGAGCGCGGCTTGCATCGCGCGCCAGTCGCCCACAGCGGCACGGACGTCGGCCAGCACTGCGGTCAGATCCTCAATCAACCCCCGACGGTCACGCGCATCGGCTCGTTCCATCTCGAGATAGATCATCGATTCGGGGCGACCTGCACCCTGGCCATCGGCGTCGATAGCATGCAGCGTGCCGTCGGGCGCGCGAGTCGTGCGGACGACGGGGTGGATGATCCGGTCGACCGCAATGTCCTGCGCGCCGATCGCCGCCGCAATCGAGTCGACCAGGAACGGCATGTCGTCGTTGACGATCGCGAGCCGCATTCGCCGCCGCGTGTCGTCGCCACTGATCGGCTCAATCGCGATCGCCGGCGCACCGTCGTCGCGGTGCGCGGCGGTCGCGGCGACGAACGCCGCGGCCTGCGCGACCTCGCTTGCCCCGAAGTCCCTCAGTTCGCCCGGAAGGGCCCGTTCGGTCAACCGGCCCGCAAGGGTCTCGGTGAGCGTGTTCAACGATTGGTTCGCCATAGGTCAGGGCCTATGCGCCCGCTATTCGCCTATCTCAACCCTTGTGGCAGGTGCGAAGGGTTATGCTGCGGCGCACCTAGAATTCAGACCGCTCGGCCACTGCAATTGCGGCCAGATCACCGTCGAACCCGCCGAGAAAGCTCGCGAAACCACCTGTCGGCACCTGATGCCGCTGGGCGTGTCGCAGCACCGTCGCGAATGTCTCCAACCGCGCTGCCTCGAAATTTGCGCCAAACACAAGCGCGACGATCTGCGTCATCGCGTCCGTCCCACCCGGCATGCAGGCAGCAGAGAGTATCGCGCTGAAATCATCGTCGTCCTGCACGGCCGACACCGCAAGATCATGCGCCCGACTTAGCGTCCGGTGCAGCGCCGCACGACTACGCGCTTCGGCCGCACGGACCTGCGCCGCGCTCTCCCGCGCCATCGCCAGTTGCTCGCCAAGCCGCCCGACAAGCACATAGTCGGCGGGCAAGGGGTCATCCAACACCAGCTCCTGCATGGCCGCAGGCGTCGGCTCGGCAGGCATGATATCGAAGCCACCGCTCGGCCCATCCGCCCAGACCTGCGCGGTCGCGCCCGAGCCGTGCGGAGACGCATGCACGGCGGCATCCAGCTCGGCAGACAGCGTCGCCTGAAGATCCGCGTCCGCGAGCTCCTTCCAGTTGATCACGCCGTAGATGAAGTCGATCGTCACCCCACCCGACGCGAACGGCATCAGGATCCCGCGGTACAGCGTCGTCCGCCCCCGGCTGCTGACGAACTCCGCCTCGAAGCCGATTGGAGCGCGATTGGCGATGATCTGCAGGTAATGATCGGTCAACCGCGACAGCAGCGACCGGCTCGGGACGTCCGCGATCGTCGCGATCGGCCCCTCGAGCCCGCACTCCTCGCGCAGTGCCCGTCCGAGATACGCGATCTTCGGATCGCCCATGCCCTGACTGAAATCGAGCAGCACGCTGTGCGGCCCGAAATCGGTGATCGTCTCGGGCTCGAGATCGGCGATCGACGGGTAGGGCCGATCCTTCAGCAGCGACACCCAATGGTTGTAGGCGCGCACGTGCATCCGCCGTTCATCGCCGCCAAGATCGAACATCACGTCGTTGACGCCCGCATCGGTCGAATCGGACGCGCCGGTATGTGCAGGCGTCGTTAACGCATCCCGCGCTAGCGTCACGCTATCCGCGTCCGCCGCGCGTCCATCCTCTACGCTGCGCGCCGTCGTCATGCCCAAAGATCCCCGTATCGTTACCGCACTTGTGCACTGCTCTTGGTAAACACAGAGTAAACTCGCAAACCGCTTGTCAGCCCGCAAAACCGCTGGTAGTTGCCGCCCCCTCGACCGGATACATCCGTCGTCGGGCCGCTTTAGCTCAGCTGGTAGAGCATCGCATTCGTAATGCGGGGGTCACAGGTTCGAGTCCTGTAAGCGGCACCACCATATAGAAATCGTTGGTATCTTCGAAACTGGTTCGAACTGCCATTTACCGATAGCGGACAATGACAGCCGGACTGTAGCGGCTAGGTTCAGCTTCGCGGTATCAAAGCATGCCGCCTGCTGCTTTTCGGAATTTCGGAGTGCCTCGTGGGTTAGGGTCGCTTAGGACAGGTCTCTTACCGCGGGTGGACGATCTCGTCGATCATCGCGCCCAATGGTCGTCGCCAACTCGATTCTCCGCAAGAGACAAGTGTAGAGCCAGACCCTTCGTCGGAATGTGCCGACTGCTGAGTTCGATGCTGGTTAAAGACCTAAAGCAGGGGGCGCGGTGCTGTTGCGTATCACGAGTTCGTGGCGGAGCGTGACTTGCGGCGAAGGGCTTTCGACGCCGCGGAGGATGTCGACCAGAAGTTCGACGGTCCGGCGACCGATCATGCCCTTTGGCTGGGCGATCGTCGTAAGCGGCGGTTGGAAATAGCGCGCGAGCGGGAGATCGTCGAAGCCTATCACCGAGATGTCCCTCGGACACGACAGCCCTGCGTTGCGGATGGCGCTGAGCGCACCCATCGCCATCTCGTCGCTGAAGCAGAAGATCGCCGTGACGTCGTGCGCGAGCAGGTCGCGGGTCTGGTCGACAGCCGAGCCGGCGGAATAATCGCCGACCCGGATGTGGAGGCCATCGCGCAGGCCGGCGCGGGTCGCGGCGTCGATCGCGCCGGCAAGGCGGTCGCGGCTGATCGGGCTGATCTCCGGGCCGGTGATCACGCCGATCCTGCGGTGGCCGAGGTCGATCAGGTGTTGGATCGCGTCGGCGCTGGCGGCGGCGTTGTCGATGTGGACGCTGGGGACGCCGAGGTCGGGGCTGTATTCGCAACCGTTGACGATCGGTGCGGCGGTGCCTTTGCGCGCCAGCAGCGGCGCGAGGCTGGCGGGCAGGCGGTGGCCGAGGAAGATTAGGCCGTCGACTTCGCGGCGCGAGAGCATGTCCGCATATTGATCCTCGACCTCCGGATCGTGTCGCGTGTCGCCGACCACGACCGAATAGCCGGCGTCACGTGCGGCTTCTTCGGCGCCACGGATGACGCTCGCGAAGAACGCGTTGGAGATGTCGGGGACGGTCAGCAGAATCTTGGCGGCGCGCAACGTCCGCAAGCTGCGTGCGGCGACGTTGGGCGTGTAGCCGGACTCGCGAACGACCTGCAGGACACGTCGCCGCGTTTCTTCGGACACCTGTTCGGGGCGGCTGAGAACGCGCGAAACCGTGGCGGTCGAGACGCCTGCGAGAGCGGCCACTTCGATGATCGTCGGCATAAGGCCGTCATGTATCCGGTCGTCGGCACTGTCGATCTATATCCGATGTAATCCTTTACATTCGATTGGAGGCTCCGTAGTTTCATGTCCGACAAGCAGTAAAACTGCGATCGGAGAGGTGGCGAATGGCCGTTGCGGACACTGCACAATATTCAGCAGGCATAGCCCAGTCGGGTGGTCTGCTGACAGGCCGCCTGAGCGCAATGATGTTCATGCAGTTCTTTGTTTGGGGCGCCTGGACCGTAACCCTAGGCCTCGTCATGCAGACGGTCGGGATCGGTAACCTCATCGGCAACGCCTTCTCGGTCGGGCCGATCGCGTCGATTGTCGGGTCGTTCCTGCTCGGCATGGCGGCAGCGCGCTATGTCAGCCCGCGGATGTTGATGGTGATCCTGCACCTGGTCGGCGGCGTGCTGTTGTTCGTACTGCCGTCGCTGGTGACACCGGAGAATGGCGGCACCTTCGTCTGGCTGCTGCTTTGCTATATGATCCTCTACATGCCGACAGTCGGTCTCGCGAACACGATCGCGCTGAAGAGTTTTGGCGAGCGGACCGACAAATTTCCCTTCGTCCGCGCGTTCGGTACGCTCGGTTGGATCACCGCCGGGCTGATCATCGGCTGGGCAGGGTTGTCGGCGAGCGCCGAGATCTTCCGCGTCGCCGCGGTCGTCTCCATCGCGCTGGGACTCTACAGCTTCACGCTGCCCAACGTCACGGCCGATGCGCCGCGCGACGAGAGCGTGCTCCGGCAAGTGTTCTGCGTCGAGGCGTTCGGTTTGCTGAAACAGCGCTCGTTCCTGATCTTCATGACCTGCGCGACGCTGATCTCCGTCCCGTTGGCGATGTATTACGCCTATGCCTCGCCATATGTCGGCGCGACCGGGATCAGCAACGTCGGCGGCACGCTCGCGATCGGACAGATGTCCGAACTCGTCTTCATGTTCTCGATGCCGTGGCTGTACCGCCGGTTCGGCGTGAAGCCGCTGCTGCTGGTCGGCATGGCTGCATGGGCGTTGCGCTACGCCTTGTTCGCGATCGGCGATGGCGGATCGTCACTGTGGGCGGTGTATCTCGGCGTCGGCTTGCACGGCGTGTGCTATGATTTCTTCTTCGTCGCCGGCGCGATCTACACCGGTACGATCGCCACGCCGAAGGGGGTGAACGCGCAGGCGCAGGGGATGCTGACGCTGTTCACCTACGGCGTCGGGATGCTGCTCGGGTCGCAGATCGGTGCACTTCTGTATGCGCAGCTGCCCGCCTCGCCGACCATCGCCGACTGGCAGCATATGTGGTGGTATCCCGCCATCGCCGCGGCGGTGATCGCGCTGCTGTTCCAGTTCACGTTCCGCGACGACACCAGAAAGAGTGCAGCATGACCGGTATGAAGGGCCCCGGGATATTCCTCGCCCAGTTCCTTGGCGACGAAGAGCCGTTCGACACGCTCGACGGTCTGGCGGAATGGGCGGCGGGGCTCGGCTATGTCGGCATCCAGATCCCCTGCAACGCGCAACTGATCGACCTGAAGCTCGCGGCGGAGAGCAAGACGTATTGCGAGGATCTTCGCGGTGGTTTGGCAAAGCACGGCATCGAAGTCACCGAACTGTCGACGCATCTGCAAGGCCAGCTCGTCGCGGTGCATCCGGCGTACGACACGCTGTTCGACGGCTTCGCGCCCCCCGAAGTCCACGGCAAGCCTGCCGAGCGACAGCTTTGGGCGGTCGAACAGGTCAAGCTTGCCGCCCGCGCCAGCGCAAATCTTGGCCTGTCCGCGCACGCCACCTTCTCGGGCGCGCTGGCATGGCCGTACGTCTACCCCTGGCCGCAACGTCCCGGCGGGCTGATCGAGGAAGCTTTTGCCGAACTCGCCCGTCGCTGGGTCCCGATCCTCGACGTGTTCGAGGATGTCGGCGTCGATTGCGCGTTCGAGGTGCATCCGGGCGAGGACGTCCATGACGGCGCGACCTGGGAGCGGTTCCTGGCGGCAGTCGACAACCACCCGCGCGCGCGCCTGCTGTTCGATCCGTCGCACTTCGTGCTGCAACAGCTCGACTATCTCGACTTCATCGATCGGTATCACGACCGGATTTCGTGCTTCCACGTCAAGGATGCGGAGTTCAACCCGAACGGGCGCACCGGTGTGTATGGCGGCTACGAGAACTGGGTCGACCGCGCCGGCCGGTTTCGCTCGCTCGGCGATGGGCAGGTCGATTTCTCGTCTATCTTCAGCAAGATGGCGCAGTATGGCTATGACGGCTGGGCGGTTCTCGAATGGGAGTGCGCGCTGAAACGGTCCGATGACGGCGCCCGCGAAGGCGCGCCGTTCATCCGCGACCACATCATCCGCAAGACCGAGCGCTCTTTCGACGATTTCGCCGCCAGCGGGATCGATCGCTCTGCGATCCGCAAGCTGCTTGGGCTATCGGAGGAGCGGCCGTGAGCCGGCTTCGTCTCGGCATGGCCGGCGGCGGGGAGGGCGCGTTCATCGGCGCGGTGCACCGGATGGCGGCCGCGCTAGACGGCGACTGGGAGCTGGTCGCGGGTGCGTTCAGCACCGATGGCGGGCGCAACTCGCGCACCGGCGCGCTGCTCGGTCTCGATCCGCAGCGGGTCTACCCGACGCTAGATGCGCTGATCGCGCACGAAAGTACGCTGCCCGCGGACCAGCGCATCGAAGCGCTCGCGATCGTTACGCCGAACCATCTCCACGCGCCGATGGCGATTGCCGCGCTCGATGCCGGCTTTCACGTGTTCTGCGAAAAGCCGATGGCGATGAGCGTCGTCGAGGCCGAGGCGATCGCCGCCGCCGCCATGGCGAGCGGCCGGCAATTCGCGCTGGCGTTCACTTACAGCGGCTATCCCATGGTCGAAGAGGCACGCGCCCGCGTGGCGCGCGGCGATCTCGGCGCGATCCGTCTGGTCCAGGTCGAATATCTGCAAGGCTGGCTCAGCCAACCGATCGACACCGACGGCAACAAGCAGGCCGAGTGGCGCACTGATCCTGCACGCGCCGGACTTGGCGGCTGTCTGGGCGACATCGGAACGCATGCGTTCCAGCTTGCCGAGCATGTCTCAGGCCTGTCGGTCGAGTCGGTCTCGGCGGACCTCACCACGCATGTCGAAGGCCGGCGGCTCGACGACGACGTCAGCGCATTGCTCCGTTTCGAGGGCGGCGCGCGCGGCGTGCTCAAGGCGAGCCAGGTCGCGGCGGGCGAGGAGAACGGGCTGCGGCTGCGTATCCACGGCGAGCGCGGCGGGCTCGACTGGTCGCAGATGGAGCCGAACACGCTGACGCTGCGCTGGCTCGACCGTCCGGCGGAGATCGTGCGGACCGGTGGCCCCGGCATGCTCGACGCGACCGCCACGCTGGTGCGGACTCCGGCGGGGCATCCCGAGGGCTATATCGAGGCGTTCGCCAACCTCTACCGCGCATTCGCCTCAGCGATCCGCGGCGATGGCAACGACCGTTGGTTTCCAAGCGTGACCGATGGACTGCGGACGATGCGCTTCATCGAAGCGGTGATCGCCAATGCCGCGTCGGACCAGAAATGGACTTCAGTAAATCCGGGAGAGAATGAATGAAGTTGCTCATGGCCTTGGTCGCGGGAAGCATCGCGGCGGTTGCGGCGGTCACGATATCCGTGCCGACCACCGCGCAATCGACTACGGCCTCGCCCCCGGCGTTCGCCGCCTGCCGCGCCTGTCACACCGTCGTGAAGGGTGGCCGCAACGGCATCGGCCCGAACCTGTACGGCGTGGTCGGCCGTGCCGCAGCCGCGACACCCGGCTTCTACTACTCGGCTGCGATGAAGGCGTCGAAGCTGCGGTGGGACGAGCAGACGCTCAACGAATACCTCGCCGCCCCCCAGAAGAAGGTGCCGGGCACGCGGATGCCGATCGCGACGCCCGATGCGGCCAAGCGCGCGGCGATCATCGCGTACCTCAAGGCGGAGGGCGCGAAGTGATCGCGCCGTGCGCATGACGCTCTCGCGCCGCACCCTGCTCGCCGCCGGTGCAGCGGCATCGCTGGTCCCCGCCGGGATCGCCGCCCAGCGTCGCGGCAGCAACGCAGCGCGGTTCTCGCTCGGTTACGCGCCGCACGAGGGCAGCTTCGCCAGTCGCGGCGGTCGGATCGAGCAGATCGCCTACGCCGCCGACCAGGGCTTCACCGCTTGGGAGGACAACGAGGCGGCAACGCGCTCGTTTGCCGAACAGGAGCAGATGGCCAAGGCGCTGGCGCAGCGCGGCATGACGATGGGCGTGTTCGTCGCCAGCATGCCCAAATGGTCGAAGTCGCGGCCGCTCCTCGGCGCTAACGACGGCGCCGAGCGCGAGGCGTTCCTCGCCGACATCCGCGCCTCGCTCGACGTCGCCAAGCGGCTGAACGCGACGCGGATGACGGTCGTGACGGGCTTCATGGACCCGAAGGTGCCGGTCGATATCCAGACCGCGCGCGTGATCGACGTCATGCGCCGCGCCGGCGATATCGTCGCGCCGTCGGGCACGGCGATGGTGATGGAGCCGCTCAACACGCGGACCAATCATCCCGGCGTCTATATGCAGACGATTTCGCAGGGCTATGCAGTCGCGCGCGGGGCCAACAGTCCGGCGGTGAAGATCCTCGCCGACCTGTATCACGAGCAGATTCAGTCGGGGAATCTGATCCCGACGCTCGACACCTGCTGGAACGAGATCGGCTATATCCAGTTCGGTGACAATCCGGGCCGCAACGAGCCGTCGACCGGCGAGATCAACTTCGCCTCGATCGTGAAGTGGCTGAAGGCGAAACGCTACACCGGCGTGATCGGCATGGAACACGGCAATTCGATCGCAGGCCGCGCAGGCGAGGATCGCCTGATCGCCGCCTACCGCGAGATCGACGCAGCATGAAGGGGATGGGGATGAAGACGGTGTTGATGGCGAGCGTCATCGTGGCGCTGGCGGGTCCGGTCGCGGCGCAGGACAAGCCCGGCTTCAAGGACACACCGTTGCTACCCGGCGGACAATGGCGGGTCCATGACGCCGACCGCCCCGCGCCGATCGTGGTCGCGCCGGCCGCCACCCCCGGCGGTCCGCCTGCCGACGCGGTCGTGCTGTTCGACGGGCGTTCCCTCGACGCATGGAAGCCCGATCGCATCGCTTGGCCGATCGCAAACGGTGCGCTGACGATCCCCTCGCGCGCGAAAAGCGGCGGCGAGAACAACCTCGTCTCGAAGCAGAGCTTCGGCGACGTGCAGATGCATCTCGAATTCCGCTCGCCAAACCCGCCGACCAAGACCTCGCAGGATCGCGGCAACAGCGGGATCTGGTTCATGCAGCGCTACGAACTGCAGATCCTCGATGGATCGCAGAACCCGACCTATGCCGATGGCACGGTCGGCGCGGTCTATGGCTGGAAGCCGCCACTGGTGAACGCCGCGCGTCGCCCCGGCGAATGGCAGACCTACGATATCGTGTTCGAGCGCCCCCGCTTCGCTGTAGACGGCAGCCTGCTCCGCCCGGCCTACGTCACCGCGTTGTTGAACGGCGTGCTGGTGCAGAACCATCAGGCGATGCTCGGCACCACGATCTGGCGCAAGGTCGCCAGTTACACCGCGCACGCCGATGCCGCACCGATCCAGCTCCAAGATCACGACTCGCCGGTGTCGTTCCGCAACATCTGGGTCCGTCCGCTGACGGAAGCGGCGATCGCGCAGGACCTGAAGAAGGACGGTAAATGATCGACCGCAGAACAGCACTCGCCGGTGTCGTCGCCATGTTCGGCACGGCTTTGTATGCGCCGATCGCACGCGCAGCCGGGGTCGCGGCAGCACCGGGCGCGGCGGCGGGCATCCCCGTCATCAGCGAAGGCCCGCCGAGTGTCGCGGTCTTCACCCCCGCCCAGCGCGCGCTGATGACCGCGCTCAGCGAACGCGTCCTGCCGACCACCGATACGCCGGGCGCGATTGCGGCCGGCGTCCCCGCGTTTATCGAAAAGTTGCTCGCCGACTGGGCCGCACCCACTGATCGCGTGCCGATCCTCGCCGGCCTCGACGCGATCGAGGCGCGAAGCTTGGCGGACTACAAGGTCCCCGGCGCAAAGGCGACCGCGGCACAGCACGACGCGCTTCTC
This sequence comes from Sphingomonas sp. PP-CE-1A-559, assembly GCF_004340965.1. Lineage (GTDB taxonomy): Bacteria > Pseudomonadota > Alphaproteobacteria > Sphingomonadales > Sphingomonadaceae > Sphingomonas. The sequence goes on from NZ_SLYA01000003.1 coordinate 473,987, forward strand.
ACATTGGCCATGAACGACCAGATCCCGTCCGGCGGCCTCTTCTTCGAGGCGTTCCGGCAGCTCGTCGTCACCGGCTATTACACGTCGGAAATCGGCATGACGCAGGAGCGCGAATATCTGCCGGTGCCAGGCGAGTATAACGGCCAGTTTCCCTATTCTCAGGTCAACAAGGTGTATTCCGCATGATCCTCAGCCGTAGAAACCTGCTCGCCGGCTCCGGCGCGGTCGCTGCCCTTGCGTTCGTCCCGACTGCCTCCGCGGCACAGTTGAAGGCGATCGGCCTGCAACTCTACACGATCCGCGACATCTTCTCGAAGGACCCGTTCGGCACGCTCAGTCAGGTCGCCAAGATCGGCTACCGCGAGGTCGAGTTCGGGGGTGGCGGCTATGAAGGCATGGACCACGCGCAGTTGCGCAAGACGATGGACAAGCTCGGCCTGACCGCGCCCTCGGTGCATATCGGTTACGACGCGCTGCTTCAGCGGTTTGACCAGTCGGTGACGATGGCCAAGACGCTCGGCGCCACCACGGTAGTGCTGCCGTACATGACCGACGAGCATCGCAACGAGGCGGGATGGACCGCGGCACTGCCGAACTTCATCCGGTTCGCCACCGATCTGAAAAAGGCCGGGCTGGGCTTCGCGTATCACAACCACGATTTCGAATTCACCACCAAGCCCGGTGGCGTCAGCCTGTACGAGCGGCTGCTGAAGGAGACCGACCCCGCGCTCGTGAAGCTCGAACTCGATCTATACTGGGCGCTGCATGCGGGCGAGAACCTGACGACGCTGATCGAGCGCCTGTCGCAGCGGATCTACGCCTATCACGTCAAGGACATGCGCCCCGATCGCAGCATGGCGGCGGTCGGCGCGGGGACGGTCGATTTCGCCGCGCTGTTCAAGCTGAAGGGCAGCGCTGGCGTCCGGCATTTCTACGTCGAGAACGACCAAGCCCCCGCGCCGTACCTGCCCGACATTACCACAAGTTTCCGGACGTTGCGCGCGCTGCGGTTCTGATCGGCCGATTCTGAACGGGCGCGTTTCTTATAGGATATTAGGAGAGGAAGATCATGGCCGAGACCAACAGGTTCGACGCGATCGTAATCGGTTCGGGCGTCAGCGGCGGTTTCGCTGCGAAGGAATTGACCGAGAAGGGCCTGCGCGTCCTGATGCTCGATCGCGGCAAGATGGTCGAGCACGGCGAAGGCTACACCTATGACGGCAAGCCCGCATACGAGGTGCCCGCGCGCAACATCATGCCCAAGCCATTGGTGGATAGCGACTATTTCATCGCCAAGCACGGCTATGTCCAGCCCAGCAACCGCGAGTTCCACAATGACGACCGGCTGAACCCGTATGCCTATGACGAGGGCAGCAAGTTCTACTGGATCCGCCCGGGCGCGGTCGGCGGCAAGTCGCTGATCTGGGGCCGCTGGTGCTTTCGTTGGAGCCCTGAGGATTTCGAGGCGAACAAGCGGGACGGCATCGATGGCGACTGGCCGATCCGCTATGCCGACGTCGCGCCGTGGTACAGCTATGTCGAGAAATACATCGGCGTGTCCGGCTCGCGCGAGAACCTCGCCTATTTGCCCGACAGCGAATTCCAACCGCCGATGCCGATGAACGTCGCCGAGAAGTGGCTGAAGCAAGGTCTCGAATCCAAGTTCCCCGGCCGCAAACTGATCAACACGCGACTGTCGAACATGACCGAGGACAAGCCCGACCAGAACCGCACCAAATGCCAGTTCCGCAACCAGTGCGGCAATGGCTGCTCGTTCGGTGCCTATTTCTCGACCCAGGCCGTCACCTTGCCGGCCGCGCGCGCGACCGGCCGGCTGACGCTCAAGTCGGACTCGGTCGTCACGAACCTGGTGTACGATGCGGCGCGTAAAAAGGTCACCGGCGTCCGCTACATTGACGCCAAGACCGGCAAGGCGGAAACGGTCAACGCCGATCTCGTCTTCCTATGCGCCTCGGCGATCGCGTCGACGCAGATCCTCCTGAACTCACGCGCGCCGGGCAGCGACCGCAGCTATTTCGACGAGAGCGGAACGCTGGGCCGCTATGTGATGGACCACATCTTTCGCGTCGGGATCGAAGGCGACATCCCCGGCATGGAGGAGTTCATCGAATTCGGTCGCCGTCCAGGCGGCGTCTACGTGCCGCGTTTCCGCAATATCGGCGGCGACGAGGGCGTCGGCTTCAAGCGCGGCTATGGCTATCAGGGCAGCGCGTATCGCAACCCCGCCGCGCCGGTCGGGTTCGGTGCATCGATGAAGCAGGGCATGCGCAAATACGCGCCGTGGCGGTTCAGCATGGGCGCGTTCGGCGAATGCCTTCCCTATGCCGACAACAAGGTTTCGCTGCACGCCAGCAAGGTCGACCGGTTCGGCGTGCCGCTGGTCCGCTTCGACGTCCGCTTCCGCGACAACGAACTGAAGATGATGACCGATGCGCGGGCGCAGGGCGAGGCGATGCTGAAAGGTGCAGGGCTCACCAACGTCAAGAGTTCGGAGAGCGAGCACGTCCCCGGCGACGCGATCCACGAAATGGGCGGCGCGCGCATGGGGCGAGACCCGCGCACCTCGGTGCTCAACGAATGGAGCCAGGCGCACGCGGCATCGAACCTCTACGTCACCGACGGCGCGCAAATGGCGTCGATCTCGTGCGTGAACCCGTCGCTGACCTTCATGGCCCTGACCGCGCGCGCCGCCGATCATGCGGTCAAATCGCTTCGGAAGGCCTAGGCGCTAGGTGGGCAAGCTGCTCACGCGTCGTCCCCACCGCGGTTCATGACTGGCGCTTGGCGAGGCAGGGATAACCCCTGTCCACCAAGCGCCAACCGAACCATTCTAGCAGGGTAGCGCCCGTACGATTATTTCGCTGCCCCGCCGCCGGCAGCGATCCAGGCGTCGATCTTGCGTTCGAGCACCGGCATCGGCAGCGATCCGGTATCGAGCACCTGAGCATGGAAATCGCGCGGATCGAACTTCGCTCCGAGCGCGGCCTGCGCCTTCGCCTTGGTCCGCGCGATCGTCAGCTGGCCGATCTTGTACGCCAGCGCCTGGCCGGGAATCGCGATGTAGCGCTCCACCTCGGCAGTCGCATCGGTTCGCGCCATCGGCGAGTTGGCCAGCATGTAATCGATCGCCTGATCGCGCGTCCAACCCTTGGCATGGATGCCGCTGTCGACCACCAGCCGCATCGCGCGCAGCATTTCGTCGTTCAGCCCACCCATCCGCTGATACGGATCGGTCTCCATGCCCAACTCCTTCCACAGGCTTTCGGCATAGAGCGCCCAGCCCTCGACATACGCGGTGTTGCCACCGAACCGCATGAAGGCTGGGAGCGCTGTGTTCTCCTGCGCGAGACTGATCTGGAAATGATGCCCCGGCACGCCCTCGTGCAGGAACAGCGTCTCCATCTCCCACATGTAGCGCGAGGGCAGGTCGTAGGTATTGTAATAGAATACCCCGGGCCGCAGGCCGTCAGGCGTGCCGCCCTGATACGAGCCACCGGCCTCGGTCTTTTCCTTGAAGGCCGGGACCGGGCGGATCTCGAGCGCGGTCTTCGGCGTCAGCGAGAATTGCTCGGGAATGCGCTGGTCGATGCGCTTCTCGATCGCACGATAGCCGTCGCGCAACTGGTCGACCGAACTCGGCTGGAACTGCTTGTCGGTGCGCAGGAAGGTGAAGAACGCGGGCAGGTCGCCCTTGAATCCGACCGCCTGCTTCTGCGTTTCCATCCCCTTCAGGATCCGCGCGACCTCGGACAGCCCGAGCTGGTGGACCTGCTCGGCGGTCATCGGCAGCGTGGTGTTCTTGCGGATCAGATACGCATAATAGGCATCGCCCCCGGGCAGCGCGGACAGGCCTACCGTGTCGCGCGCAACCGGCAGGTACGTCTTGGCGAGAAAGTCCCGCATCCGCTGGTGCGCAGGCGTGATGACATCGCGGATCTGCGCTGCATAGGCCGCCTTCAGTCGCGTCTGGTCGGCTGCCGAGATCGACGCGGGGAAGGTCTTCACCGGGCCGTAGAAGGTCGAGCCCTCGACGCCCTCCGCGATGAGGTTGTCGAACTCCTGGATCATGTTGGTCACGACCAGCTTCGGCTGGACGATCCTGTCCTTCATGCCCTGGCGGAACAGTCCGATCGCGCGGTCGAGCACCGCGGCATATTGCGCGTTGCGCTTCAGGTTGTTCTCATAGTCGACGAGCGTCTTGAACGGTGCCGCGCCCTTGCCCGATGCGAGGTCGGGATAGAAGGTCTGGAACCCGTTGAAATGGTCGATCGGCAGGTCGCGCTCGACCCTGACGATTGCGGGGGCGTAGCCGGCCAGGTCGGTCTCGTTGCGCGTCTTGAACACGTCGTACGCGATCTGATCGGTCGCGGTCAGCTTCGTCCGGTCGATCGTCTTGAGTGCGGCCAGATCATGCTCGATCGCCGCGCGTTCGGCGGCCAGATACGCATCGGTCAGATAATCGCCGAGCCGGTCCGCATAGCGCAAATCGCCGCGGAAGATCCCCTCGATCGGATTGCGTTTCAGGCTCGCCTCGTCGCTGTCGTAGAACACCCGCTTGAGCCGCGCATCGTCCGCACTCTCGCCCGGCTGCGCGACGGGAGGCGGCAACGCCTGCGCGCTTGCCGCGGCGCTGCCGACGGTCGTGGACAGGAAAGCGGCAAGCAGCAGTTTGACGGACAACGCGTGTTCCTTTGGATGCGATGACACGGGGGTAGGATGCGGCAGGATTTCCCGCAAGCGCCGCCCGTACCCGCTCGAACTGCAACGAGCGGTCGCGCTCGGCCCTTTCCAAGCTCCGTCGAAACTAGGCGAGGCATTCAGATCTGTGCGACGCCGCCGTCGACGAACATCTCGCTGCCGGTCATGAAGCTGCTGTCCGCGGACGCCAGGAAGGCGGCGGCAGCGGCGATCTCGGCGGGGTCGCCAATCCGGCCGATCGGGGTACCGGCGCCCATTTCCGCCATCGCATCCTCGCCGACGACCTCGAGCGCGAGTTCGGTCCTGGTCGGTCCCGGCGACAGCACGTTGACGCGAATGCCGGTGCCGCGCAGATCGAGCGCCCAACTGCGCGCGAAATTGCGGATCGCCGCCTTGGTCGCGCTGTAGACGCTGAACCGCGGCGTTCCCATGACGCTCGTGCTGGACCCGGTGAGGATGATCGAGCCGCCCGACCGCATCAGCGGTAATGCCTTCTGCACCGTGAACAGCAGACCTTTCACGTTGACGTCGAACGTCCGGTCGTAATGCTCCGGCGTGATTTCGCCGAGCGGTACTAACTCGCCGGTACCGGCATTGGCGAACAGGATGTCGAGCGAACCGCGCTCCGTCCGGACCGTCTCGAACAGGCGATCCAGGTCGGCCATGTCGGATACCGAGCCGCTGATCGCGCGGGCATTCTCGCCGAGTTCGACGAGTGCCGCGTCGAGCGCGTCCTGTCGCCGCCCGAAGATGTAGACGAACGCGCCCTCTTCGATGAAGCGCTTGGCCGATGCGAGGCCGATCCCGCTGCCGCCGCCGGTCACGATCGCCGTCTTGCCGTTCAGTCTGTCCATCTGTCGTCTCCGTGGTTGCGAAGATCCTTAGCTGGCGGAGCGCATACCTATCGACAAGTATGCACCTTTTGGTAAGTACCGGGTTATGACAATTGCGCCCCCGACTGACGGCTTCACCTGCGGCCTGGACGTCACGCTCCGCATCATCGCGGGAAAATGGAAACCGCTGATCCTGTATTTCCTGTTGCAGCGGCCCAACCGCTATGGGGAGCTTAAGCGTGCGGTGCGCGGCGTCAGCGACAAGATGCTGATCCAGCAATTGAAGGAACTGGAGGCGGACGCCGTGCTGACGCGGACGGATCACCATGAGGTCCCGCCGCGGGTCGATTATACGCTGACGCCGATGGGCCGCAGCCTCGCTGAGGCGCTGGCGCCGCTGTGCACCTGGGGGACCGAGAACATGGCGGAGGTCACGCGCGTGTTCGCCGAGCGCGACAACTAGCAGCGTCAGGCGGGCTGAACCCATACTCGCGCCGCGCCTAGGCCGCTTCGGCGCGGCGCGGCAATTTCCAGTTCGGGCGGACGAAATGGCAGGTGTAGCCGTTCGGCTTGCGCTCTAGGTAATCCTGATGCTCGGGCTCGGCCTCCCAGAAATCGCCGACCGGGGAGAGTTCGGTCACGACCTTGCCCGGCCATAGCCCCGATGCCTCGACGTCGGCGATCGTATCCTGCGCGACCGCCTTCTGATCGTCGTCGGTGTAGAAGATCGCGGAGCGGTAGCTCACACCGCGATCGTTGCCCTGCCGGTTGACCGTCGTCGGATCGTGTATCTGGAAGAAGAATTCGAGCAGCGTGCGGAAGTCGGTGCGCGCCGGATCGAAGACGATCTCGATCGCTTCGGCATGGTTGCCGTGGCGGCGGTACGTCGCATTGGCGATGTCCCCGCCCGAATAGCCGACCCGGGTCGAGACCACGCCCGGCAACGCGCGGATCAGGTCCTGCATCCCCCAGAAGCATCCGCCCGCGAGTACCGCACGTTCGGTCCTGGCCGGAACTTGCTCGACCTGATCGAGATACGCGGCATAGCCTTGCGCCACCATCTCCCCGCGCGGGACGAAGCGCAACGCCGCCGAATTTATGCAGTAGCGCAGGCCCCCGCGGCTTCGCGGACCGTCCTTGAAGAGGTGACCCAGGTGACTGTCGCCATGCGCCGAGCGAACTTCGGTACGCGGGATCAGCATCGACCAGTCGCGTTTGGCCTTGACGTTCGCCGGTTCGATCGGCCGCGTGAAGCTCGGCCAACCGCAACCGGACTCGTATTTGTCGGCGCTGGCGAACAGCGGCTCGCCCGAGACGATGTCGACGTAGATCCCCGCGTCCTTGGTGTGCAGCAACGCGCCGGAACCGGGACGCTCGGTCGCATTCTCCTGCGTCACCCGGTATTGTTCGGGCGTCAGCGCGGCGACGGCATCTTCGGTCTTGCAGTAACTGGTCATGGCGGCACTCCGTTGACCGGAATGTGGTGTGCCGTCATCTCGCTGTCGAGGTGCGGGCGCGCACCGCCGCCCTGCGATCAGCGCTGTTTCTTGGTCAGCGTCGCAGTGAAATCGGGGTCCTTGTTCGCGACCCAGTCGACGAACTTGCGCACCGCCGGGTCGGCCAGCAGTCCCTCGACGTCCATGCCGTGGCGTTGCTGCTCGGAATTGGTGAAGTTCGCGGTCAGCGTCTGCTGGCAGATCGGATGCATCGGCACGACGTCGCGGCCGCCCCGGCTCTTGGGGACGGGATGGTGCCAGACGATGGTCTTGCCGGTCGGGCGACCGCAAAGCCAGCACGCGACGACCGCGACGGGCGCGTCCTCCTCGGCCTGTGGATCTTCATAGGGACCGTGTTTCGAATGTTTGCGCGCCATGCGTCTGTCTCACGTCCCGATGATTGCGGTGCCTTCCTTAGCGGGGCGGGGGCCGTTGCGACAGCCGGCTGGTGCCGGCCGCGCACGGCAGGGCAAAGCCGATCGGGAGCGTTCGATCGTTCAGCGCGGCGGCCTTGATCGGGCAATGTAGCGCGCTAATACACGAACAGTAATCGGCAAAGACCGGCGAACAATCGTGAACCGCGGTAGAATATCCGAGGAGTAGGTATGAGGCCGAATAATATTAAATGGTTTGTTCTCACGGGGGTAGCGGCATTCTTCGGCGTGATATTCGGCATGACGGGGGCGCAATCCTTGTCCGGCGGCGCGGCGGTCGTGATTTTCGGAGGGTTGTTCGTCGCCGCCATCGCGTTCGTGATCTGGTCGCTGTCCGGCAACAGGGTCGGCAAGACTGCGCCGCCTGCCCTTGTTGCGGACGCGCGGACGCTTCGGCCGGCTGCGGGTAGCGCGCGGATCTATGTCGTGCGGCGCGGCTTCATGGGTGGCATGGCCGGTATGAAAATCGACATCCGCGGCGTCGCGTCGGGGCAGATCCGGATGAACCAGTTCGTCATGGCCGAGGTCCCGCCCGGCACGTACACCGTCGAGACCGCGATGGCGCGCAACGGCATCAAGCCGTCGAATTCTGAAACCACGCTGTCCGTGCAGGGCGGCGACGTCGTGGTGATCCTGGCGATGCTGAAGGTCCAGTCGCTGCACTCGACGACCACGCAGGAGCGGATCGTCGGCACGGAAGCGCAAACCGCCGTCGCCACGACCAAGATGATCGAATGGACCAACCGATCGGCTTCGGTCGCATAGCCGCGTGAAGGCGCCGTCCCGTGAAGCTGCCGGCTTGCACCGCTCGGCAGCACGGCGCGCCGGAAACCGTCGTTCCCCGCAGGCGCGTCAGCTCACCGCGCCGGCGAGCACGTCGACGGTCGTGCCGAGGGGAGCCACCAGCGCCTGGTAACAGGACATGGCCGCGAAGCAGGCGATACCTGCGCCGATGATCGCGAGGCAGACGAACTGGAATGCCGATGCGCGGCGTTTGGTACGGTCGGTCTGCTCGACGATCCGCCGGACGGACTGTTCGCGCTTCATCGCGCGGCGGTCGGCGTCGGCGGCGGGGGGGCGATGTTTCAGGACGGGTTCGCTCAACAATGCGGCAAGGCTGATCGGGTCCTGCGTCCTTACGCCGAAGCGGCTGCCGCCGTTCCACACCACGCGACCAATGATGACGAGGGTCCCGCGGCGGATATCGACATAGGTGCCGAGGATCGGCGGTTCGCTGCTCGATACGAGCAGGCCCTTGTCGGACACGTCATGAATGCATCCGTTCGACCATTTGCCGCCGACATTCATGCGACAGGGAACCGAGAGTTCCTTCAAAGCGCGCAATTCTCATCCGATCTGGTTGGATCATCGTCCAGAATGCGTATCCCGGTGTCGAAGCGCACCCAATCCGGGAAATATACCGAGACGCGTCATGCATTGCCGTCAGCGCCGAGGATGACGAGCGAGATCGGTCGGCGCGCATCGACCGAATAGCGGTCCCAGCATTCCAGCGGCCGCCGACCGCATCGCCCGAATCCACATCAAGCTTACCCATCCGGTGGTCCGATCGACCGCGCGGATTACCGTGCGAGTGCGATCAGCTGGGCGATGCCGTTGGTGCCGGTCTTCGCGACGATCGCGGCACGGTGATCCTCCACCGTCTTCGGACTGATATCGAGCGCGGCGGCAATCGCCTGGTTGTTGTGGCCCTTCACTAGCAGGTCGAACACCTGGCGCTGCCGCGGCGTCAGCCCCGCGGTCCGGGCGAGTGCCGAGCGTTGCGCCTTGGACCAGGCGACCCCCTCGGCTATGGCGGCGAGCAACCGGTCCTCGTCGATCGGCTTTTCGAGATAGTCGAGGCCGCCATAGCGACGCACCGAATCCACCGCGTTGGCGGTCGTCGGCCATGCGGTCATGAAGATGATGGCGACCGCGGGGTCGAGCAGGCGGACGCGGTCGGCAAAGTCGAACCCGTCGATCTTGCCCATCATCACGTCGGTGACGATGCAGTGCGCCGGCGCGCGCTCGTACACCTTCAGCAACGGGGCGGGATCCAGGAACGGTTCCGCGACATGACCGTGCCGGCGAAGCAGCCGTGCGACCGCCGCGCCGAGGTCCTGGTCGTCATCGACGACATACACCATGCCGCTCGCCGTATCGGTCATTCGGGCTCTCCAACGAGCGGAAGGGCAATGGTCGCGCGCGTGTTTCCGGCGGTATCGGTGACGCGCGACAGGGTGCCCCCATGCGCCTCGACGATCGCGCGGGCGACGAGCGTGCCGACGCCCATCCCGGGCTGCTCGGGGCGGGTCGAGCGCGATCCGTTCACGACCACTAGCTCGACGCCTCGGTGCGTGCGGGTCACGCCGAGCGTCACGGTGCCGTTGCCACAAGCCTGGACCGCGTTGCGCACCAGGTTGACGATCGCCTGCGCCAGCTCGACTTCCTGCGCGAGGATGACGAGGTCGGGCGCGACGGCGTCGATCGACAGCGTGACACCGTGCGATTTCGCCTCGGGCCGGGCCAGCGCCGCGACGGTGTCGATCAGCGTCGCGAGCGGCAGGGGCGTCGGCACGTCGACCGTCCGCCCACCGAACCGCCGGAGCCGGCGGACCAGCGTCGACAACGCGGCGGCCTTGCGATCGATCAGCGCAGCAGTGGTCGCGATCTCGATATCGGCCGAGACGGTCAGCTCGTGCAGATGCTTGGCCTCGATCGCCAGCGTCGAGAGCGGCTGGCTGATCTCGTGGATGACCGCCACCGACATCGCCCGCAACGTCTTCAGCCGTTCGGCCTGGAACAACAGGCGATCGCGGCGTTCGAGATCAACCCGCACCCTGGCCTGCGCGTCGGCGAAGCTGCCAGCCAGGTACCCGACGACCATGATCGAGGCGAGGCTCATGTGCAGCGCAAGGCGCCCGCCCATGTCCATCGGCATCGCGGTCTGCGGCAGGACCATCGCCGCGACGACGACGATCGCCAGCCAGCTCGCCAGTCGCCCGAACCGCAGCCCGATCCACGCGACCGCGAGCAGGACGGGGGTATGCGGCGTGCCCAGACCGATCCGCGCGAGCAGGATCTCGATCGCGAACGACGCGACCAGGATCACCACGGCCTCTGCGACCGACGCCATGCTCGGGCGTCCGGGCCGCAATGTGCCGCCCGTCGCAAGGTCCGCCACCCAGAGCAGGGGCGGCGCCAGCAGCAGGACGCCGAGCAGGTCGCCGACGACGAACCCGGTCAGCGACGTCACCGTCTCGCGCAGTCCGGACACACCGGTGAGATCGGGGCGTAGCAACGACCAGGGCAGCGCGGTCAACGCAGCGGCGGCGGGCGCGCCGACCGAGGCGAGGCCGAGCGGCATGGGCGCAACGCTCATGCTCGTCTGCGCACGATCCGCCATCGTCCGGACCAGCAGCACGATCAGGCCATAGACCAGCGGCGGACGAATCACGCCGATCAGCGCGGTCAGCCATCCCGCCGACCGCGGATCGATCACGCCGGTGCCAATCTGCACGAGGATCTCGGTCACGATGATCGCAAGGGTCAATCGCGGCCCGCGCCGCCACAGCAGCGCGATGCGGAAGCCGGCAGCGGGATACAGCAGCGAATAGAAACCGCGCCCGCCCCATTCGGCGGCGATATGATGCGCCGCCAGGAACGCGAGCGCATACCCGACCAGCCAGGGCAGGTCGGCGACCGTCGGCAGGGCGGCGATGGCGCGGGCGGGGGTACGGGGCTCTACGAAGGGCTTGGCGAGCGTCGTCATTACGGCCTCCCTGCCAGATCGAAACGCCGCAGCCTATCCGGGCGTATCCCGGAATGCGATCCTAGGCGGAAGGTGGCACGCCGCGATCGCTCGGCGGCAAATCCCAATAGGGCGGATCGCCGAACGAACCCCTGAGGCTCTGGGTCAGGGCGGCAATCTTCACCGATGCGCTGCGCTCCAGTGGATAGGCGATGTAGAGCTCGGCACTCGGGCGCGCAGCCCATAACGATCCTGACTAGCGCGTCGGTTGCGACCCCGAATGCCAACGGTCCTCCAGATATTCCAGAACGATCGTCGATTCGAACACGGTCGCGCCGTCGATCAGCAGCGCCAGCACCTCGCCGCGTGGATTGGAGGACATCGGGTGATCGTAGAGCCGCAATACGGGCGTCACTGCGTTACCGGGCGGTCGCCGGCGAGCGCACGCCGCAGTGCCGCGACCTCCACGTTCAGGGCGGCGAGTCGATCCGGCGTCATGCCGGACCGCTCGACGATCAGCGGGCCGAGGCACCCGGTCTCCGTCCACCGCGCTTTGCCGGTCTCGGTCAGCCGTACGCGCACCTGTCGCTCATCGGCGGGGTTGCGGATGCGCGTGACCAGCCCTGCCGCCTCCAGCCGTTTCGCCAACGGCGTGATCGTGCTCGGTTCGAGTGCCAACCGTTCGGCGATCGCGCCGATCGAACAGCCATCCTCGGCTTCGTTAAGGGTCTGGAGGACGAGAAACTGCGGATAGGTGATGCCGAGCCGGTCGAGCGCGGGCTTGTACGCACGATTGATCGCGATCGTCGCGGCATACAGCGAAAAGCAGAGCTGGTCGTCGAGGGGCAGGGGATCGGACAGGGCAGGCTCCTTCACGCACGACCGTACATAAAATTGCTTATCGCGGCAAATCTTACTGGACTTCGGTACCGTCTTCGCCTAATTAGTTATCGCGATAAGAAATATGGAGATTTTAGCATGTCCGTCGATGTAAAATACACCACCGAAGCCACCGCAACCGGCGGCCGCGACGGCCATGCACGGTCGCAGGACGGCCGGTTCGACGTCGCGCTCTCGACGCCGAAGGAACTGGGCGGCGCAGGCGGCGACGGCAGCAACCCAGAGCAGCTGTTCGCAGCCGGCTATTCCGCGTGCTTCATCGGCGCACTGAGGGTCGCTAGCCAGCAGTTGAAGGTGAAGCTGCCCGACGACGTCGCCGTCACCGCCAAGGTCGGGATCGGCCCGCGTTCGGCTGGCGGTTTCGGAATTACCACCGACCTGACCGTGTCGCTGCCAGGCATCGACCGCGCCGAAGCGCAGCGTCTGGTCGATGCCGCACACGAGATCTGCCCCTATTCGAACGCCACGCGCGGCAATGTCGATGTCGGCCTGACGCTCGCTTGAAGGTGAGGCCCTGACGGTCGGGCGGCACGTTTTCTGCCCGACCGTATTTAATTGGCAGCAAGACCAAGTCGCTGACGTCGAGCGGCCTTTTAGTCACATCCGATGCGTGTTGACATTAATGGTCACGGCTCCGATGTAATTTGCATGTACGCTCCTGCGACACATAAGCGTTTCCTCGACCATTCGGGTCAACTCGCCGCACGCGGTTAGCCCGAGCTCGCGGTTGTTCGCCGTTCGAGTTCGGGCTTTATTCGATCTGACCTTTGGGACGTGCTCTGCGCGCCCATGATCTCGAGTAAACGGAAACCGCACAGTGTCGGAACAGAACCCTGATAAAGATAGTCGCCCTTTGGCGGACCATGACGTCGAACTGGAGGATCGCGCCTTGCAACCCTTCCTGAGAATGAGGCCGAAGCATTTTTTCTCGAACCAGTTCGAGCTGGAGATCGTCGAAAACTATTCTGCCGATGATGGCGATCGTCGCGCTCGCAAGCAGCCGAACTGGTTGAACCGCTTCATCGATGTGAATCTTGTCCTCATGATCCTCGTGATCGGCGTGCCAATCCTTTTATATTGCATCGTCGCCTCGGCGAAATAGGCGCCGGACTTACGGTACAGGACTGTTCGCGACGATGTCGCGGGCAGTCCGCGAGTGACAGAATAGCCGGCGACTTGCCGCAAAATCCGTGTCGATAAACTAGTAACGGTAGTTGCTCACCGGGCTCCCCGCGCTGCCTGTCCGTGATAGGTAAGGATGTAATACGTTTAATGCGGCGTGATATCGCCGGGTCGGGCACGCAATTCCGGCACGTTGCAAAGAAATGATGATCTACTCCGACATCTACGATGTGGCGCCGAAGTTGCGACGAAGCCCAGCCAGTATCAGTCAAACCGATTATATTTATGTCGGACGATGAACAAAATGTAATGATGCACGTATGTTAAACACCTGGTGTTCAATTTCATACAAATATAGTAGGCGCCTGCCAGCAGGGGTGCATTACGAATTCAAGGACATACCGTGACCGATACACTTAATACAGTCGAGCTCGCCGCCGAACTGACGGCAGCATGGCTTGCCAACCCTAATACGCGCACTGCCGCCGACGACGTGCCGGCGTTCCTCGTCGCGATGCATTCGGCCGTCGAGAAGCTGGTCGGCAATGGCGAAGCGGAGCCCGAGGCAGCGGCACAGCCGACGTCCGAGCCAGCCGTTTCGGTGCGCAAGTCGCTTGCGTCGCCCGACCACATCATCTCGATGCTCGACGGCAAGAAGTACAAGACGCTGCGTCGTCACCTGTCGACCAACGGCATGACGCCGGAGCAGTATCGCGAGCGCTTCAACCTGAAGTCCGACTATCCGATGGTCGCCGCGACCTATTCGGAAGCGCGCCGTGCGATGGCGAAGTCGATCGGGCTTGGTCGCAAGGCTGGTGCAACGGTTGAGAAGGCGTCGGAAGACGCGGTGAAGACCGTTCGCAAGGGCGGCAAAGCAGCGCTTGATGCCGCCAAGAAGACGCTCGGCAGCGAGGATTGAGATCGGCGAGGGGGAGGGCTTCGTCCTTCCCCTCTCCCCTTTACGATGGCCAGTTACCCGCGACGGGTTATACGCCCCGGCCGTCCTCGACCAGCGCCTGCGCCAGAAGCGCGCGGATCGCACGAAGCGCAGGTATCACCGGCTCGATCGTGTCGGTCGTGGCCGGCGGTGACTTTTCGGCCGCCAGCAACTGCTGCACGCCGCGCACGGTGTAACCTTCGCGGTTGAGCAGCGTATCGATCCGGCGAACCAGCACCGCATCCTCGGCACGATAATAACGCCGGTTCCCTGCGCGTTGCAGTGGCCGTAGCTGCGGAAACCGGGTCTCCCAATAGCGCAGGATATGCTGTGGCAGGCCGGTCTCGCGCGATAGCTCACCGATGGTCCGGAACGCGGCGCCCGCCTTGACCGGACTCGGAACGGCCGTGCCTGCGGCGGCTATGGATGTACTGCCGTCGTCGGAACCGGGATCGCCCGCTACGTCGATGTCGTCCGTAAAATCGCCACCGGAAGTATCGGCGTCATCGGGCATTACAGAATCAGTCGGCGCCGACGATGCGCTCACGCATCATCTGGCTCGCGCGGAACGTCAGGACGCGACGCGGTGCGATTGGCACCTCGATGCCGGTTTTCGGGTTGCGGCCGACGCGCTCACCCTTGTCGCGGAGCACGAATGTGCCGAACCCCGAGATCTTGACGTTCTCGCCTTCGGATAGCGCGCCGCACATCTCGGAAAGAATCTGTTCCACGATCTTCGAGGAATCCGCACGCGACAATCCTACCTCGCGGTGGAGGGACTCGGCCAGATCGGCGCGCGTCAATGTACCGGTCATCGTCATTCGCAAGCTCCCAGTCTCGGCGCTTCTCTACACAAGCAGGATCGCGACCGGAAGAACTTTTGTTCTACAAGTGAATCGATCTCTTTCTACGAGATTAGAAGCGGATAACCGCCGCGCCCCAGGTAAACCCGCCGCCCATCGCCTCGAGTACGACGATCTGGCCTTGTCGGACACGTCCATCGCGCACCGCGACGTCGAGCGCGAGCGGCACGGAGGCCGCCGACGTGTTGGCATGCTGGTCGACCGTGACCACCACCTTGCCGGCCGCGAGGCCCAGTTTGCGCGCGGTGGCGTCGAGGATTCGCGCGTTCGCCTGATGCGGAACGACCCAGTCGACCTGGTCCGAAGACAAGCCAGCCATCGCCAGCGACTCGGTCATCACCGACGCCAGATTGGTGACCGCGTGGCGGAAGACCTCGCGGCCCTTCATGCGCAGCTTGCCGACGGTGCCCGTCGTCGAGACGCCGCCATCGACATAAAGAAGCTCGTTGTGACGGCCGTCCGCGTGCAGCTTGGTCGTCAGGATACCGCGACCGCCTTCGTCCGCGGTATCCTGCGCCTCCAGCACGATCGCGCCGGCGCCGTCGCCGAACAGCACGCAGGTCGTCCGGTCTTCCCAGTCGAGGATGCGGCTGAACGTCTCCGCGCCGATCACCAGCGCGCGCTTGGCGACGCCGCTGCGGATCATGCTGTCGACGACCTGGACCGCGTACAGGAAGCCCGAGCAGACCGCCGCGACGTCGAATGCGACGCAGTCGTCGATGCCGAGCATCGCCTGCACCTTGGTGGCGCTCGATGGAAACGTCTGGTCGGGTGTCGCGGTAGCGAGCACGATCAGGTCGATGCTGTCGGCCTCGATCCCAGCTGCGGTCAAAGCCGCGCGGCACGCGTCGGCGGCCAGCGTCGCTGTCGTTTCGCCTTCGCCGGCGATATGGCGGAAGCGGATGCCGGTACGCTCGACGATCCACTCGTCGCTGGTGTCGACCTGTTCCGCGAGTTCGGCGTTCGAGACTCGGCGCGCGGGCAGGGCGGAGCCGGTACCGATGACCACAGACCGGATCATGCCGCCTTCTCCACGCTGCCGAGATCGTCCGCAATGCGCCGGACCAGATCGTTGCGGACCATCTTCGCGGCATTGCCGATCGCGGTCGCGACGCCGCGCTCGGTGGCGCCGCCGTGGCTCTTCACGACGATGCCGTTGAGCCCGAGAAAGACCGCGCCGTTGTGATTGTTGGGATCGAGGTGATCGCGCAGCAACTCGGTCGCCGGCCGTGAGATCAGGAAGCCGAGCTTCGACCGCACCGAACTGCGGAACGCGCGCTTGAGCAGGTCGGCGACGAATCGCGCGGTGCCCTCGGCGGTCTTCAGCGCGATGTTGCCGGAGAATCCGTCGCACACGACCACGTCGACCTCACCGCGCGACAGCCGGTCACCTTCGATGAAGCCGTTGAACTGCATGTCGACAGCGGGCGTCGCACGCAACTGGGCCGCGGCATCGCGAATCTCGTCCGTACCCTTCATGTCCTCGCTGCCGATATTCAGCAGCGCGACGCGAGGATGCGGGATGTCGAGCGCAGTGCGCGCATAGGCGGCGCCCATGATCGCGAACTGGACAAGGTTGCGTGCATCGCACTCGGTGTTCGCGCCGAGGTCGAGCATCACCATGTCGGTATCGCCGAGCGTGGGCAGACGCGCCGCGAGAGCCGGCCGGTCGATCCCGGGCAGCATGCGCAACGACAGCTTCGCCATCGCCATCAGCGCGCCGGTATTGCCCGACGACACCGCAGCGGCGGCGCGACCCTGTTTCACCAGGTCGATCGCGATGCCCATCGACGTCTTCTTGGCGCGACGAATCGCCTGGGTCGGCTTGTCGCTCGACCCGACGACTTCCGGCGCGTGGACGATCTCCGAATGCTGCGACAGGTTCGGATGAGCTTTCAGCCCCTCGCGAATCGCAGCTTCGTCGCCGACCAGCAGGAAGCGCATGCCCTCGAATTGATGACGCGCGCGGGCGACACCGGCGAGCATCACTGCCAGCCCGTCATCGCCACCCATCGCATCGACCGCGATCCAGCCGCTGTCGGGCATCGCTTATCCTTCGTTCAAGTTAGAGGTTCCGGACGGAAGCCTCAGCCCTCGATCGAGAGGATTTCACGACCGTTATAGTGACCGCACGAACCGCACAGGTTGTGGGGACGCTTCAGTTCGCCACAGTTGGGGCATTCCTGGAACGACGCGATCGTGAGCGAGTCGTGGCCACGGCGCATGCCGCGCTTGGAGGGCGAGGTTTTTCTTTTGGGGACGGCCATTTCGGCACCTTGTTCAATCTAAAGGTCGGGGCTCCGAGTACGTCCGGACACGGGATACAGGCAACCGACAAGAATGCCGGCCGCCTGAAGCAACCCATGCGGCCTGACGCTCGCGAAGCGTGGCGCTATAGCGATTTCACCCCGCGTTGCAAGCTTCCGCCCCCCACGTTGCAACCGCTGATGTCCAGTGGCAGGGCATGCGGCTGACAAAAGACCTGATATTCGAGGGGCAACGCCGTGATATTACCCGTAACGCTGACGATCGCCGCGGCTGCTGCCGTCGTCAACCTATGGCTCGCCTTCCGAATCGTGCCGATGCGCGTGAAGGAGAGCGTGCTGATCGGCGACGACGGCAACCAGCGCCTGCAGGCGCGGATGCGCGCGCATGCCAACTTCACCGAATACGCGCCGTTCATCCTGATCCTGATGGGGCTGATCGAACTGGCCGGCGGATCGACGCTGTGGCTGTGGATCGCCGGTGCGGTGTTCGTGATCGCGCGAATCGCCCATGCGTTCGGGATGGACCGGACGACGTCGAGCCTGCCGCGGGCCGGGGGGGCGCTGGCGACCTGGGCGCTGATGGCGGTACTCGCCGGGTGGGCGCTGACGATCGCGTATCAGGCGAACAGCGTGCCGTCCTCAAAGACGTTCCAGGTCGTGCCGTCGGGGTCGCAGGCATGAGCGCGTTTCGCTTGCTTGGGGCGGCAACCCTGTTGGCCGCATCGCCAGCCATCGCGCAGGTCTCGCCCGACCGATTGTCCGCCGACGTGAAGACGCTCGCCTCCGACTCGTTCGAAGGCCGTGCGCCCGGAACCCCGGGGGAGACCAAGACGATCGCGTGGCTGATCGCGCAGTTCAAGGCGATGAAGGCACAACCCGGCGGCCCGAACGGCAGCTGGACGCAACCGGTACCGCTCGTCCACACCCGGATGGGCGCCGGCACCGTCCGCGCCGGCGATACCGCGCTGGTGCAGGGTCGCGACGTGTACCTGAGCACCGTCCGCGGCGTCGACCGCGTCGCCATCGCCAACGCACCGATGGTGTTCGTTGGTTACGGCGTCAGCGCGCCGGAACGCGGCTGGGACGACTTCAAGGGCCTCGACCTCAAGGGCAAGGTCGCGGTGTTCCTCGTCAACGATCCCGATTTCGAGGCGGTCGCCGGTGACGATGCGAAGGGCAAGTTCGGCGATCGCCGGATGACCTATTACGGCCGCTGGACGTACAAATACGAGGAAGCCGCGCGACGTGGCGCGGTCGGCGCGCTGATCGTCCACGACACCGCGGGCGCGGGGTACGGCTGGAACACGGTCACTGCTCCCGCCGGCGAGAATTACGACATCGTCCGGAAAGATCCCGAGTCGCGGGTGATGCTCCAGGGATGGCTGGAGGGCGGCGCGGCGACCCGGTTGTTCGCAAGCTCGAGCCTCGATCTGGCGGCTTTGCGCAAGGCGGCGCGGCGGAGCGACTTCCGCCCGGTCGCGCTGAAGCAGGCGTTCACCACCGACCTGCCCGTCAAGCACGATACCGCCGTGAGCCAGAACGTGCTCGCCAAGCTGCCGGGTACGAAGCACCCGGACGAAGTCGTGATGTTCGGCGCACATTGGGACGCCTACGGTATCGGCGCGCCCGATGCGCAGGGGCGGACGATCCGCCCAGGCGCGAACGACGACGGCCTCGGCGTGGCGGGCGTCCTCGAACTCGCGCGCAATTTCGCCAAGGCCCCCCGCACCGACCGCAGCCTCGTCTTCGCGCTGTGGAGCGGTGAGGAGCGCGGGTTGCTCGGTTCGGAGACCTATGCGGTGAACCCGGTCTATCCGGCCGCCAAGACGGTCACCAACCTGACGCTCGATATCCTCCAGACCGCAGGCCCCGCAAAGGACGTCATGCTGGTCGGGGCGGGCCAGAACAGCCTTGAGGACATGCTCGGCGATGCCGCCAAGGCGCAAGGCCGCGTCGTGACGCCCGAAGCGCTTCCCGAACGCGGGCTTTTCTACCGCGCCGACCATTTCTCGGTCGCGCGGCGCGGCGTGCCGACGTTGCTGCTGATGGCGATCAGTGGCGCACCCGATCTGGTCGAGGGCGGCCGGACCGCGGGGCAGGCTTGGCTCGACGGCTATATGAAATGCTACCACCAGACGTGTGACGCGTGGGGCGCCGACTGGGACCTGCGCGGCGCGGCGCAGGACGTGGACCTGTTCAAGACGATCGGCGCGAAGCTGGCGAACAGCCGCCTGTGGCCGGAATGGCGCGACGGCTCGGAGTTCAAGTCGGTGCGGGCAGAAAGCGCAACCGAGCGGAAGTAGAAGACCCGTCCCTCACGCTGGCAACCACCCCGGCGAAGGCCGGGGCCCAATTGGAAAGGTCGCTGTAACGGAGCGCCCCGTCCGCCAATCACTGTCCCCCAATTGGGCCCCGGCCTTCGCCGGGGGGGCGTTGAATGGTGGTGCTTCTGTTTCTTGTTCCCCCGCGAAGGCGGGGGCCCAGGGGCCAAGCATACCGCCTCTGGTTGAGTCTGGGCCCCCGCCTCCGCGGGGGAACGGCTAAAGTTGCAGGCAACCGCTACTCCGCCAGCGCCCGGTCACTAACGAACATATTCGTCGCCCGCTCATGCGCAAACGTGCTCGCCGGCCCATGCCCCGGAATAAAGCTCGTATCGCTCCCCAGCGGCCACAGCTTCTCGACGATCGACTTCACCAGCGTCTCGTGATTCCCCCCAGGCATGTCCGATCGCCCGACCGACCCCTGGAACAGCACATCCCCCACCTGCGCGAACTTCGACGGCGCGTGGTGGAAGATCACATGCCCCTCGGTATGCCCCGGCGTCTCGTACACATCGAGGACAAGATCCCCGACCGACACCGTGTCGCCCTCGACCAGCCACCGGTCCGGCTCGAAATTCACCCCCGAAATCCCGTATTTCGGCCCATCCTGATCGAGCCGCTGCAACCAGAAGCGATCCGCCTCGTGCGGTCCCTCGATCGGTACGCCTAGATCGTTCGACAGCCGCTTCGCACCCCCCGCATGATCGATATGCCCATGCGTCAGCAGGATCTTCTCGACCGTGACCCCCGCCTGTTCGACAGCCGCCATGATCCGCGGCAGGTCGCCGCCCGGATCGATCACCGCCGCCTTCATCGTCGCGGTGCACCAGATAATCGTGCAGTTCTGCTGGATCGGCGTGACGGGCACGATGGCAGCACGGAGCGGGGGCGCAGCGCGAAGGGGAGGATTTGTCATGGCCTCGAAATAGGATAGCGCCCCCGTAGGAGCAATCGCCGCTTGCGGTTTGCCTCGCGCTCCGTGCAACAGTCGCTACGATGTGGACCGCGCCCTTCGTTTTGCTCGATGACGCCCGCGAGGGGGGGGCGCCTGCACAATTGTACCGCGACCCGGTCCGGATCGTCCGCGCCGATACGCTCGCCGAGGTCCGCCCTGCGCTCGATGCGTTACGAAACGCCCGCGCGGAGGGCCTGCACGCCGCCGGATACCTGACCTACGAAGCCGGCGTTGCGCTTGCATCGAAGCCCGTCGACGTCCGCACCGAAGGCCCGCTGCTCTGGTTCGGCCTGTTCGCCGACTACCAGACGATAGCGCCCGAAGACGTCGCCGCCTTGCTCCCCGACCCAGCCGGCGCGTGGACCGGTGCGCCCGAGCCGCTGATCGACCGCGACACCTACGACGCCAGCCTGACGCGCGTGCTCGACCTGATCGCGGCCGGCGACATCTACCAGGCCAACCTCACCTTCGCCGCCACCGTCCCGTTCGTCGGCGACCCGCTCGCGCTCTACGCCCGGCTGCGGAGTCAGGCAGGCGCAGGCTACGGCGCGCTGATCGACACCGGCGAGACACGCTTCCTGTCGCTCTCCCCCGAACTCTTCTTCGCGCTCGACGGCGGCACGCTCACCTGCCGCCCGATGAAGGGCACCGCGCCGCGAGGCGACACGCCCGATGCCGATCGTGCGCTCGCCGAAACACTCGCCGCCGACCCCAAGCAGCGCGCCGAGAACCTCATGATCGTCGATCTGATGCGCAACGACCTGTCGCGCGTCGCCACCCAGGTCGCGGTCCCCGATCTGTTCACCGTCGAGACCTATCCGACCGTCCACCAGATGACCTCGACCGTCACTGCAACGCTGAAACCCGAGTGCGACGCGGTGGACGTCCTAACCGCGCTATTCCCGTGCGGCTCGATCACCGGCGCCCCGAAACAGCGCGCGATGGAGATCATCGCCGAGGTCGAGCACGCCCGCACGCGCGGCATCTATACCGGTTCGATCGGGCGGTTCGATCCGAACGGAGACGCGATCTTCAACGTCGCGATCCGTACGTTGGCGATCCAGGACGGCGCGACGACGATGAGTCTCGGCTCGGGAATCGTCGCCGACAGCGCAGCCGACGCGGAGTGGGACGAATGCCATGCCAAGGGCGCGTTCGTCACCGCCGGCCAGCGCCGCTTCGACCTGATCGAGACGATGGCGTTCGATCCCGACGACGGCCTGCCCCGCCTCGAAGCGCATCTCGCGCGGATGAAGGCGAGCGCAGAGGCCTTGGGCTTCACCTTCGACCGCCACACCGCGCGCAACGAACTCCAGGCTGCCACCTTCCGGTTGCGCGGACCCCGCCGTATCCGCCTGCTGCTAGGCCCATCCGGCGCGATCGCGATCGAGGCGGCACCGCTCCCGCACTCGCCTGCGCAAGCGACCGTCGCGATAGTTCCGCTGCCGGTGGCCGCGACCGACTTCCGGCTCCGCCACAAGACAAGCGCCCGCGCCTTCTACGACGACGCGCGGAAAGCCGCGGGGACGTTCGAGGTCGTGTTCGAGGACGCGGAAGGCTTCCTGACCGAAGGCAGCTTCACGTCGCTGTTCGTGCAGCGTGGAGATGCGCTCGTAACGCCGCCGCTACGGCATGGCTTGCTCCCAGGCATTCTCCGCGCCGACCTGCTCGAATCGGGCCGCGCAACTGAGGCGCCGCTGACCCGAGCCGACCTGACCGCCGGGTTCTTCATCGGAAATGCAGTCCGCGGGCTCATTCCCGCCATCGTTACGGTTGCGAATTCGACCGATCGGCGCGTATAGCGCCCGCGAATTCCGCGGCGACGCTCGCGGACAACCGCAAAGGTTACACCATGCACGCATCCGCCGCGCTCGGCCGCATCAGCCCCTCGCCGACGCTCGCGATCACCTCGCGCGTTCTCGAACTGAAGCGCGCAGGCGTCGATGTGATCGGCCTCGGTGCGGGTGAACCAGATTTCGACACGCCGGACTTCGTGAAAGAGGCCGCGATCCAGGCGATCCGTGACGGCAAGACCAAGTACACCAACGTCGACGGCACGATCGAGCTGAAGCAGGCGATCGTCGCGAAGTTCGCGCGCGACAACAACCTCACCTACACCACCGACCAGATCAGCGTGAACGTCGGCGGCAAGCACACCCTGTTCAATGCGATGGTCGCGACGATCGATCCGGGCGACGAGGTCGTCATCCCCGCGCCGTACTGGGTCAGCTATCCCGACGTCGTGCAGTTCGCCGGTGGCGTGCCGGTGATCGTGAAGGCAGGGCCAGAGGTCGGCTACAAGCTCGACCCCGCGGCGCTCGATGCTGCGATCACGCCGAAGACCAAGTGGGTGATCCTCAACTCGCCGTCGAACCCGACGGGGGCGGGCTACACGATCGACGAGCTGAAGGCGCTCGGCGCGGTGCTGGCGCGGCACCCACATGTGTGGATCTTCGCCGACGATATGTACGAGCACATCGTCTATGACGGCTTCAAGTTCGCGACCATCGCCGAGGCGTGCCCAGAGCTGTTCGACCGCACGCTGACCGTCAATGGCTGCTCGAAGGCGTATGCGATGACCGGCTGGCGGATCGGTTACGGCGCCGGCGCATCGTGGCTGATCAAGGCGATGGCCAAGCTCCAGTCGCAATCGACCTCGAACCCGTGCTCGATCGCCCAAGCCGCCGCTGTCGCCGCCCTGAACGGCGACCAGTCGTTCCTCGCCGAGCGCAACACCGCGTTCCAGGGCCGTCGCGACCTGGTCGTGTCGATGCTCAACGAGATCGACGGCATGCACTGCCCGACGCCGGAAGGCGCGTTTTATGTCTACCCGTCGTTCGCGGAACTGATCGGCAAGACGACACCGAACGGCCGCCTGATCGACACTGACGAGGCGATGGTCGGCTATCTGCTCGACGACGCCAAGGTGGCCGTTGTCCAGGGCGCCGCGTTCGGCCTCTCGCCGGCGTTCCGGATCAGCTACGCCACCTCGGACGCGCTACTCCGCGAGGCGTGCACGCGCATCCAGACGGCCTGCGCCGCGCTGAAATAACGTCGGCAACAATCGAGACACGCGGCGACATCTTCCGGCAACCCTGCCGGGCGATGCCTGCTGCACGATGAACGCATCGGCCACGGCGCGTTAATCGAGAGTTTCTAAAAACGACATTGTGGTTGGCCGGCATCTCTACGACATGCCGGTCCGTAACTGACGCTGACCTATCCGGTCGGCGCCATCACTGGGTTTCATTGGGATCGCATCATGCGCAGCATCGTAAAGTCGAGTTTCTTCTGGCAGTTCAGCGGCGGTTTCGTCCTCGGCGCCATCGGCTTGCTCGCACTCCAGCCCGCCGAAGCCCGCCAGACCTTCGCCAGCCATTTCGAGCATAGCGTCTCCGCCACCGCGCGATAACAGCCCATCTGATAACAGCGACGATGGCCTAGCGAACACGAGCGGCAACCCCATGTATCAAAGCATGAAAAAGCCGCTTCTCGCCACGCTCGCCGCCATCGGTATCGCCGGTGCGTTTATTGCCACCGGCACCGCGCAAGGCGCCCGCGCCGTCGTCATCCCCGCCGTCAAGACAGACCTTCCCGCCGCGCCCGGTATCCAGACTGCGGTGTTAGCGGGCGGCTGCTTCTGGACGATGGAAGCGGTGTTCGAGCATGTGAAGGGCGTGAAGGCCGTCACGACCGGTTATGCCGGCGGTACCAAGGCAACCGCGACCTATGACCAGGTCTCCGCCGAGACGACGCGGCATGCCGAAGCGATCAAGATTGCTTACGACCCCCGCGTGGTGAGCTACGGCACGTTGCTCCGCGTGTATTTCTCGATCGCGCATGATCCGACGACGTTGAACCGGCAGGGCCCGGACAGTGGCACCAGCTATCGCTCTGCGATCTTCCCCCAGTCGCCGGCGCAGGCGCAGGTCGCGCGGGCTTACATCGCGCAACTCGGTGCCACGCATGCGTTCTCGGGGCCGATTGTGACGAAGCTTGAGACCGGCGCGTTCTATCCGGCCGAGGCGTATCACCAGAATTTCTACGACCGGAACCCGACGCATCCGTATGTCGTCATGTGGGACAAGCCGAAGGTTGCCGCCTTCCGCGCGGCGTTCCCGACGATTTCGAGCTGAGGGCGACCTTCTTAGGACGGCCACCACCCCGGCGAAGGCCGGGGCCCAATTGGAAAGGTTGAAGTAACGGCGGACGAACCTCCGTTATAAACCGCCCGCAATTAGACCCCGGCCTCCGCCGGGGTGGTGGTTTATCTACTTGCCCGGCGACAGGCCTCAGGCAGCAACCGGAAACCGCAGCATCCGGTCCGCCACCGGCACCATGGCCTCGGCCCCAACCCCGACCGCACGCACGATCTCCGGATGGTCCACGTCCAGCCCGCCAGTCAGCGACCCGAACGCCGGCAGTATCAGCTTCGTCGCCGTCGCCACGAAACACCGCCGCCCCACCGATTTCCCCCGCACGCGCAACCGAAGCTTCGGATGGAAATGCCCCGACAGTTCCGGCCGCGTCTCCGCCCGGTCCGCCTCATGGCGCAGCACCAGCCCGTCGACGACCACCTCGTCCACGACCTCCCCGCCACACCGATCGAGGATCGCCGGATCGTGATTGCCCGTGATCCACGTCCAACGCGTCCCATCGGTCAGCGCCCGCAGCATGTCCTGCGCGCGCTGCGGCAGCCGCTCGCACCCGTCGCTATCGTGGAAGCTGTCGCCGAGGCACCAGACTTCGCGCGCGCCAGTCGCGGTGACCAGCGCGGTAAGGTCCGCCAGCGTCGCGATCGAATCATACGGCGGCAGCATCTGGCCGCGTTTCGCGAACCAGCTCGCCTTCTCGAAATGCAAGTCGGCAACCAGCAGCGCACGCCGCGCCGGCCAGAACAGCGCGCCTTGCGCCAACGCCAGAAGCGCATGCCCGCCGAACGAAAAGGGAACCATCTGCTTGCCATGCCGGTGCGCGCCCGGTGAATCAACCCGCCATAGCCCCAAACCAGCAGGACTTGCGCATGCCCCCAATCGGCGTAAAGCGCGCCGTCCCCTCAGGAGGAGCGCTCTTCGCGCCATGACGTCCGTCGCCGGAACACCCCAAACTGCCGCTGTACCGGAAACGCCTGGCGATCTGTCGGCGGCGCATCTGCATCCGCACCCCGCCCTCGCCGCCTTGACCGTCGGCGCGATCGGCGTGGTGTTCGGCGATATCGGCACCAGCCCGCTCTACGCGTTCCGCGAGGCGCTGGGCCAGACGTCGGCGGGCGGCATCGATCCCAGCGAGATCCTCGGCGTGCTCAGCCTCGCGCTCTGGTCGCTGTTCCTCGTCGTCACCGTCAAATACGTCATCTTCCTGATGCGCGCCGACAACCAGGGCGAGGGCGGCGTGCTAGCGCTGGCCGCGCTAGCCCGTCGTGCGCTCGGGATGCGGTCGCGGATCGCGATCGTGCTCGGCGCGGCGGGCGCGTCGCTGTTCTACGGTGATGCGATCATCACCCCGGCGCTGTCGGTGCTGTCGGCGATGGAAGGCCTGCGGACGATCCCCAGCGCCGCGCACATCTTCAACGAAGGCGTCGTCCGCGCGCTGACGATCGCCATCCTGATCGGGCTGTTTCTGATCCAGTCGCGCGGCACGGCGCAGGTATCGAAGCTGTTCGGCCCGGTCTGCATCCTCTGGTTCGTCGCGATCGGCGCGCTCGGTATCTGGCACATCGCCGACGAGCCCTCGATCGTCCGCGTGTTCCTGCCGACCTACGGCATCTCGTTCCTCGCCACGCACGGCGTCACCGGGCTGTTCGTGCTCGGCGCGGTATTCCTGACCGTCACCGGCGCTGAAGCGCTGACCGCCGACATGGGCCATTTCGGCAAGCTGCCGATCCGCATCGGCTGGTTCTTCCTCGTCTTCCCGGCGCTCGCGCTCAATTACCTGGGGCAGGGCGCATTCGCCTTGTCGCGGCTTGAGGATGCGGCGGCGCGCGGGGTGCCGTTCGTCAATCAGGACTGGTTCTTCCTGATGGCGCCCGAATCGCTGCGCCCCGCGCTGATCATCCTCGCCGGCTTCGCGACCGTCATCGCCAGCCAGGCGGTCATCACCGGTGCATTCTCGCTGACGCAGCAGGCGATCCAGCTCGGTCTGCTCCCGCGCCTGCGCATCCGCCAGACCTCCGCGGTGTTCGCCGGCCAGATCTACCTGCCGGCGATCAACTGGCTGTTGCTGATCGGCGTGCTGGTGCTGGTGATCCAGTTCAAGACGTCGTCGGCGATGGCGGCCGCGTACGGCATCGCGGTGACCGGCACGATGGTCGTCACGACCTTGCTCGCCTACATCGTCGTCCGGCACCGCTGGAACTGGTCGCGCCCGCTGGCGCTCGCCGCGATCTTGCCGTTCCTGACGCTCGACCTGATCTTCTTCGGCGCGAATATTCTCCGCGTGATCGAGGGCGGCTGGGTACCGCTCGTCATCGCCGCCGCGATCGGGCTGATCATCTTCACCTGGGTGCGCGGCAAGAAGATCGTGAGCGCGTTCGAAAAGCGCCAGAGCATCCCGCTGAGCGATCTCGCCTCGGCGCTGGAGAAGCGCCCGCCCGAGCGCGTCTCGGGCACCGCGGTGTTCCTGACCGGCAACCCGCACGCGACCCCGGGTGCGCTGCTGCACAATCTCAAGCACAACAAGGTGCTCCACGAGCGCAACCTGATCGTCAGCATCCGCACCGCGGACCGGCCGTTCGTCGAGGAGTCTCAGCGCGCCAAGGTCGAACGCGTCGACGACAATTTTTCGATCGTCGTGCTGACCTATGGCTTCATGGAATCCCCTGACGTCCCGCGCGATCTCGGCGTCGGCAACAAGACCGAGCAGCTCGGGCTCGACCCGATGCGCACCTCGTTCTTCATCGGCCGCAATACGCTGAAGCCCGACGCGGAAAAGGGCATGCCGCCCTGGCAGGACCGAATCTTCCTGTTCCTGCAAAGGAACGCCAGCGACCCGACGGACTTCCTGAAGATTCCCCCCGGCAAGGTGCTGGAACTAGGCGAACAGGTCACGGTGTAAGCCGAGCGCGGGGCGGACCGGTTCGAGTCGGAAACGCGTGCTCCCTCGCCCCTCCGGGGAGAGGGAAGGGGCCCGCGGCACTTGCCGTGGGAAGGGAGAGGGGCGTTGGGACGCACAGTCTCGAGCCCCAAGCCCCTCTCCCTTCCGTCGCCTAAGGCTCCTCCCTCCCTCTCCCCGAAGGGGCGAGGGAAGGCCTCGTTACCCAGCGAACGCCTCTACCAGATCGAACATATAACCCGGACGTCTAAACTCCCTCGCCCCTACGGGGAGAGGGAAGGGGGCCGCGGCGCTTGCCGTGGGAAGGGAGAGGGGCGTTGGGACGCTCGGTCTCGAGCCCCAAGCCCCTCTCCCTTCCGTCGCCTTCGGCTCCTCCTTCCCTCTCCCCGAAGGGGCGAGGGACGTGGCACTCACCCAGCAAACGCCTTCACCAGATCGAACAGATAATCCCGGCCATCATACAGCGAAGCCACCCGGATGCGCTCGTTGAGGCCATGAATCCCCCCCATGTCTTTGTCGATAAACACCCCCGGAGCCCCATAAACCGGGATCCCGATCGCCTCGAAGAAGATCCCGTCCGTCGCCCCCGTCGACATCAACGGCAGGATCGGCAGCCCCGGAAAGTGCTTCGCAGCGACCTTCGTCACCGGCCCCATGATCTTCGGATCGAGCGTCGGCGGGATCGCAGTCGGCCGCACCGGCTGGTTCGCCGTCACAGTCACCTTCGCCCCCGCCAGTTCCTTCAACTTGACGAGCGTGCTTTCCACCGTCTCACCCGGAAAGATCCGGCAGTTGATGTTCGCCGTCGCGCGCTGCGGCAACGCGTTCTCCGCGTGACCTGCGTTCAGCAACGTCGCCACGCACGTCGTCCGCAGCGTCGAATGCATCGCCTTGTCGCGGCTGACGATCGCATCCGCCGCCTTGTCCGCGGGGTTCGCGAGCAGCTTCGTGATCGCATCCCCCATCTCGCCCGGCATCGCCTTGGCACTCGCCGCGAAGAACGCCTTGGTCGTGTCCGTGAACTTCACCGGAAACTCGTAGCCCTGCACCGCCTTCACCGCATCGGCGAGCTCGTAGATCGCATTCTCGGGTATCGGCTGCGAGCTGTGCCCACCCGGGTTGGTGGCAAGAAGCGTGTAGTTCTGCGCCGCCTTCTCGCCGACCTGGATTGCGAGCAACTGGCGCTTGCCGTTATCGTCGAGCCGCCCGCCGCCGCCCTCGTTCAGCGCGAACTCCGCTGCGATCAGGTCGGGCTTCGACTTCGCCAGATACTGCGCGCCGTTCCACGCGAATGTCGTCTCCTCGCCGCAGGTGAGCGCCAGCTTGATCGTCCGCTTCGGCTTGTAGCCGCCGGTCTTGAAGCGGATCATCGCGTCGGACCAGATCGCCGCCTGCGCCTTGTCGTCGACGGTGCCGCGCGCGTAATAATAGCCGCCTTCCTCGATCAGCTTGAACGGATCGCGCACCCAATCCTCGCGCTTGGCCTCGACCACGTCGAGATGTGCGAGCAGCAGCATCGGCTTGATCGACGCGTCGGAGCCCTTCAGCACCGCGACGAGCCCGCCGTCCTTCGGGTGCTCGGGCACCGAGAAATACGTGATGTCGGCGTCCGCATAGCCCGCCGTCTTAAGACGCGCACCGATCTGCGCCGCGGCCTGCGTGCAGCTGCCGGCGGACAGCGTCGTGTTGGTCTCGACCAGCTCCTTGTAGAGCCCGAGGAACGCCTTCTGGTCGGGCCGCGACTGCGCCTGTGCCGCGATCGGCGTGGTCAGTATCGCCGCCGTGAGTAGCCAGCCAGTCGCGCGCATTGTCGTCCCCTTTTTCGTTTCAGGCGGGAGAGTTGCAGCGAACGCACGCGGACGCAACCTCAGCGGCGCAGCTCGCCACGACGGCGCGTCTCGCGTGGCAAGGTGAGCCGTACCTCGCGGTTGGCAAAATCGATGTCGACGCGGCGGAACAGTTGCAGCACGTCCATCCCGAGCAACATCGCGGGCCGCTCGGCGAGGCCGAACAGGCGGAACGGCGGTGCATCGACTGCGGTGAACGCCACGGGCAGGTCGCCTAGCGTCAGGCTGCCGATCGTGACGCGGTCGATCGTCGTATAGTCGGCGACCACGGTCTCGCCGGTGACCCCGGTCAGCGACACGGGTTGCGACGCCCCCGCGCTGCCCAGCCCTTTGCGTGTCACCCGCCGGCGGAGCGCGCCGTTGGCCATGCTGATCGATGTACCGGTGTCGAGGATCACGCGGATGCGGATGCCGTTGCAATAGGCGTCGGTGACGACGAGCTGCCCGAACAGGCTGCGCGCCCGGATGACGATCTCGTCTGGGCTCGTGCGCTCGCGGCTCTGCCGTTTGCGTGAGGGTGTGACGGTCATCGTGTTGGTGTCGAAGTCGATTCCCACCGCGTGGGCCTGCAACGCATCGATTCCGAGCAGCCCGGGCGCGCCGAGATTGATCGCACTGATCGCGGGCGCCTCGATCGCCGCGCTGCCGATCACGCTCACCTTCAGCGAGGGGATGACGACGGTGCCGATAGCGCTCGATCCGGTCATGCCCGTCACGCGGACGATGCGGCCTGGCGCGAGGCCGAGCGTTGCGGCGAGTTCGCGCGCGATGACGGTCCGCTGGGCGCCAGTATCGACGACGAACGCGAACGGTCCTGCGCCGGCGATCGTGACCGGCACCGTCATGCGGGCCTGGTCGTCACCGAACAGGAGCGTGGCGGGGTCTGGTTCTGCTGCGGATGCTGCGCTGGGCGGAGGTGCAGCATTGGGGCGTCGAGATGCTGCGTCCTGAGCGCTGGCTTGGGCGGCGATGACTAGCAGTAGAGGGGCTAGCCACCTGCGCATGCTGCAAATGCTGCGCCTGATTTGGTGGATACGCAACGGTCCTTGTTAGGAACGGACGACGCTATAAACCGTACCACCCCGGCGGAGGCCGGGGCCCAATTGGGGGACGTTGCTAATGGAGGGCAGTGCTCCGTTACGACCACCTTTCCAATTGGGCCCCGGCCTTCGCCGGGGTGGTGCCGTTTCAGCGGGGTGAGGCGCCCTCAATCCGGCCGCATCGCGTCGGCGATCATCGCTTCCGCCTCGATCAGCAGCGCGTCGTCCGAGCTGTTCGTCGAGATCTTTTCGCGCCCGATCAGCGTCAGCACCGGCACCGCGAGCGGCGTCACCCGCTCCAGATCGACATGCACCATCGTCGCCGCCGCGCGGTCGAGGAGCGACGCCAGCCGCCCGACATCGGTCATGCGCGCCCGCGCGTCCGCCCACGCCGCCTCCAGCAGCAGATGCGTCGGCTCGTACTTGCGCAGCACGTCGTAGATCAGGTCGGTCGAGAACGTCACCTGCTTGCCGGTCTTGCGCTTGCCCGGATGCTGGCGCTCGACCAGCCCGCCGATCACCGCCACCTCGCGGAACGCGCGCTTGAGCAGATGCGATTGCTGCACCCATTCGACGAACTCGTGTTCGAGGATATCTGCCGAGAACAACGCCGCCGGATCGACGATCTTCTCCAGCCCGTACACCGCCAGCGCATAATCGTTCGCAACGAAGCCGAGCGGCTTCAGCCCCTGCGTCTCCATCCGCCGCGTGATCAGCATGCCAAGCGACTGGTGCGCATTCCACCCCTCGAAACTGTACGCGACCATGTAATGCCGCCCCTCGCGCGGGAACGTCTCGACCAGCAATTGCCCCGGCTCGGGCATCACCGATCGATACGCCTGCATCTCGAGCCATTCCCGAACGTCGTCGGGGAAGCGCGCCCACTCACCGGGATGCGCGAGGAACCCGCGGACGCGGTCGGCGAGGTTGGTCGACAGCGGCATCCGGCTGCCGCCATAGGTCGGGATCCGCGCAGGCTTCGACGTCGCGCGTACCACCAGATCCTCAAGATCGATCTTCATCACCTCGAGGCTTAGCCCTGCGAAGAAGAACGTATCGCCGTGACTCAACTGCGCCGCGAACGCCTCCTCGACCCGTCCCAGCACGCGGCCATTGCCGAACCGCACGTTGAGCATCGTCGCCTCGACGATAATTCCCGCGTTCAGTCGGTGCTGGCCGATGAATTTCGGATGGCTGACGCGCCACGTCCCGTCCGCGTCCTTGGTCAGCCGCTTGAATCGGTCATACGCCTTCAGCGAATAGCCGCCGTCGCTGATGAAATGCAGCACGCGTTCGAACGTCTCGGTCGGCAGCGCGGAATACGGCAGCGCCGAGCGAATCTCGTCGAGCAACGCAGCTTCGTGGAACGGGGCCGCGCATGCGCACGCCATCACGTGCTGCGCCAGCACGTCGAGCGCACCGACGCGGAAGATGTCCGCATCGAGTTCACCCGCCTCGACCGCGTCGAGCGCCGCACGCGCCTCCAGATATTCGAAGCGGTTGCCCGGTACGACGATCGCCTGCGAGGATTCATCGAGGCGGTGGTTGGCGCGGCCGATCCGCTGCAACAGCCGCGACGAACCCTTCGGCGCCCCCATCTGGATCACGCAATCGACGTTGCCCCAGTCGACCCCGAGATCGAGGCTAGACGTCGCGACCAGCGCACGCAGTTTGCCCTCTGCCATCGCGTTCTCGACCTTCCGGCGCGCTTCCTTCGCCAGGCTGCCGTGATGGACGCCGATCGGCAGATTGCCCGAATTCACCTTCCACAGATCCTGGAAGATCAGTTCCGCCAGGCTGCGCGTGTTGCAGAACACGATCGAGGTCTCGTGCGCTTCGATCTCGGCCATCACCTGCGCGGCGGCATAGCGGCCCGAATGCCCCGACCACGGCACGCGACCCTCGGGCAGCAGGATCGCGATGTTGGGCTCCGCACCCGCCTCGCCGCGGACCATCGCGACCTGGTCGATATCGCCGTCGGGCGCGAGCCACGCGCGATAGCCGTCGGCATCCGCGACCGTCGCCGACAGCGCAACGCGGCGCATCCCCGGCGAGATCGTCTGCAACCGCGCCATACACAGCGAGAGCAGGTCGCCGCGCTTACCGGTCGCGAATGCATGGACCTCGTCGACGACGATCGTACGGAGGTTTTCGAACATCGTGATGCTGTCGGGATAGCTCAGCAAGAGTGACAGCGATTCAGGTGTCGTCAGCAGGATCTGCGGCGGCTTGATCCGTTGCCGGGCCTTCCGGTCGGAGGGCGTATCTCCGGTGCGCGTCTCGACGCGGATATCGACGCCCATCTCGTCGATCGGAGTCAGCAGGTTGCGCTGCACGTCGACCGCAAGCGCCTTCAACGGCGATACGTAGAGCGTATGCAGGCCCGTCGTTGGCGCCTCGATCAGCTCGGCAAGCGTCGGCAGGAACCCGGCAAGTGTCTTCCCCGCGCCGGTCGCCGCCACCAGCAGCGCATGATGCCCGGCGCGGCCTTCCGCCAGCATCTCCAGTTGATGCCGACGCGGCCGCCACCCCCGCGTCGCGAACCAGTTTTCCAAGGGGGAGGGGAGGTCGCTCACGGCCTGTTCACGCATCGTCGCCATATGGGGGCGTCGCGCCGCACCGCTATGGACCGCACGCGTAACGATCGGCAATTCGGTCAAAGCTCTGTTAGGAAAGATCCGTCGGTGTCGCTTTTTCGCTACCTTCTGCCGCTGCCGTTACTCGCGCTTCTTCCCTTCGCCAACGCCATCGCACAGACCAAGTCGTTCCTCGGCGCCGGCGGCATGGTCCGGCTCTCGCATGCCTCGAACCTCACGCCGACGCGCAACTTCGCGGGTCGCGCGCTGATGAACAGTGGGTGGCGCCAGATGTGGGACGGCAAGCCGGTCGGCCGCGGCGTCGGTATCGTCCGCTTCTGGCAGGTCGCCAAGCCGACCGACGGGCAGGGCCAGGTGACCGAAATGATCCAGGTCGGTTTCAGCCGTAGCACGGCGGTCGTGGCGACCTGCGGCACAGAGGGGCTGAACTCGGGAAGTGGCCGGCGGCTGCCCGATAGGATGCTCGGCGGCCATCGCTGGACGGCCTACGCCAATGGCGATGCGGGCATGAGCCAACAGGTCAGCGCGATCAATCTGCGCAGCGTCATCAACGGCGCCTGCTACACGATCGACCGCATCACCTACGCGACGAAGGCCGCCCCGCCACCGCCGCGCATTGCACCCGCCCAGGCGGTTGCCGCGGCGAAGATGGACGCGATCCTCGCAACGATAAAGGTCGGCCGGCGACGCTGACCCTTTTTCTCCCCTTCCTGAAAGGGAGGGGCTGGGAGTGGGTGGGCCCGTTCGAGCCACCCTCACCCTACCAAGCGGAACCAGACCCGCCCCCAACCTCGCTTCCAGAGAGCGAAGAGCTAGATTACCGACACCTTTTCCCGATTCAGCGGTCGAGGCGGTTGCCGATCTTCGCGCGATCGAGGCTCCAGTAAATATACATCGCCTCTCCGATGATCGCCGCGACCGGCACCATCCCGACGCCCTGTTGCTCGACCGGCACGCGACTGTCGGCGGAGCGATCGCGATTATCGCCGAGCACGAAGACATGGCCCGGCGGAACAGTGACCTCGCGCGTGTCGTCGAACAGCGACGTATCCGTGTCGAGTATGCGATGGCTGGAGCGCTCGCTCGGCAGGCGTTCCGCCTGGAAGACGATCACGTCGCCGCGTTTCGGCGGCCCACGCCAGCGCATGTCGACGATGAACTTGTCATCGCTGCCGATCGTCGGCGCCATGCTGTCGGACGGTGCGTAGAACGGCTTGTAGAAATGGTGCATCAGGGGCGCCACGCTCTGCAAGAGGCCGAGCACCACCACTGTCATCGGCATCAGCGCATACCAGCGGGACCACCAGCGCGAAGGAATCCGGTGTCGGCTCTGACGCCATGTCAGCAGGATCGGCGCGATGTACATTGCGGCCAGCAAGACGGTGACCAGTACGAGCGCAGATACCGCCGTACCGAAACCGGTGATAGGCAGATGCCCGAACCCGAATGTGATGAGCGCACCTAACGCGACCGGCGCCACGAAAAACAGCGCGCCGCGCCAATCACCGATCCGGACCAGTCCAAGGCCGGGCAGGATCAAGTTGAGCGCGGTGATGCCTACCCGTGCTGGCACGCTTCGTCGGTCGACCGGGTCTTCTATCGTATCGTTCATACGACATCCCCCCGGCGAGTGGGCGCACCGTACCGGACACTGGGCGCAAGACAATGCCGGCACCGAGGACCCGGTTCACGCGTAGTACTGGCATGGCAAAACTCGGCGACTGGCTCGAACCGCATCCGCACGGCATTCTCGTCAAGCCGATCGACGCCTGGATCGACCCCTCGATCCCGACCGCAAAGGCACTCGTCACGCACGGCCATGCCGATCATGCCCGCGGTGGCCACGAGGCTGTCTGGGCGACCCCCGAGACGCTCGCGATCATGGACGCGCGCTACGGCCCGCAAGCCGGCCACCCGGTCGCGTATGGTGAGACCATCCGGATGGGAGAGGTGGACATTGGTTTCGTCCCCGCCGGCCACGTCCTCGGCTCCGCGCAGATCGTGCTCGATTATCGCGGCGAGCGGATCGTCGTGTCGGGCGATTACAAACGCCGCGCAGACCCGACCTGTACGCCGTTCGAACCCGTCAAATGCGACGTCTTCATCACCGAAGCCACGTTCGGTCTGCCGGTGTTCCGCCACCCCGACACCGGCGACGAGATCGACAAGCTGATCGCGGCCCTCCACGCCAACCCCGATCGCTGCGTCGTCGTTGGCGCCTACGCGCTCGGCAAGGCGCAGCGCGTGATCGCCGAATTGCGCGAACGTGGCCACGAGGCACCGATCTACATCCACGGCGCGCTGCAAAAGCTGTGCGACCTGTATGCCGAGCACGGCGTCAGGCTGGGCGAATTGCTCCCCGTGGCGGATGCGAAGAAGGCGGACATGGCGGGGCATGTCGTGATGTGCCCGCCCGGCGCGCTCAACGATCGCTGGTCGCGGCGGCTGCCC
Source organism: Sphingomonas sp. PP-CE-1A-559 (assembly GCF_004340965.1). Taxonomy (GTDB): domain Bacteria; phylum Pseudomonadota; class Alphaproteobacteria; order Sphingomonadales; family Sphingomonadaceae; genus Sphingomonas. Next base: position 509,567 of record NZ_SLYA01000003.1, read on the forward strand.
GATCCGATCACCGCGATGGCGAGCGGCTGGATGCGTGTCCGGGGCCGTGCGCGCCAGAAGAACGTCGAACTCCCGCTGATCCTCAGCGATCATGCCGACTGGGACGAACTCACCTCCACGCTGACCGAGATCGCCCCAAAGGAGGTCTGGGTCACGCACGGCCGCGAGGACGCGCTGGTCCACTGGTGCATGACCCGCCAGATCAAGGCACGCGCGCTCGCGCTGGTGGGGTTCGAGGACGAGGACGACTGAGCCCTCCTGCCTCACGCCGGACGCAATTCTCCGGAGAAAGGCGGCAACGTCGCCTTGCGCCACGGCAGCGCGCGTCCCTCCACCAGCGAGCGCCACGCCCACTCCACCGGGGCGATATCGAACCGCCGCACATAGGCGTTGGCGAGCAGCAGCAACGCGATGTTGATCGCCAGCGCGGTCGCCATGAGCCCGGCCCAGCCGAGCGTGCCGTACAGGGCAAGGCCGAACGGCGGGAACAGGATCCACAGGCACACGATCGTCTGGAGAATATAGATCGACAGCGCGGTCCGCCCGGCCGCGATGAACGGCCGCAACAGCCTGGCACCAAAACCCGTGCCGAGCAGCAGGCATACTGCACCGACATGGCCGAGCGTCATCGCCTCGCGCGCGACTTCAACGGTTGCCCACATCGTCTTCGGCGCATCGTCGAACCGCGTCTGTTCGATCGCGCCGACGATCCGCAGCGGGATGGCGACGGCATAGGCGATCAGCGTCATGCGCAGGTAGAAGCTGCGCGATCGCAAGCCTTGCAGGATGCCGAGCTTGTAGAGTGCGGCCCCGATCAGCATGACGCTGACGGCTTCCCAGAAGATGATCAGCTCGAACCCCTGCGACTGGAGCGTGACCGTGACGCTCCACTGCATTGCCGCCCATGTCGCAAAGCTGTCGGTCCGCGCCTTGTCCTCCGCGACGATCCTCGCATGGCTTTCGGTCTTGCTCTTCGCGCGCTTGGCGTCGTCGGTTGCGGCCTTGGCGAGCAGTTTTCGATCGTCCGCGGTTACGGGGCGACCTGCCGCAAGCGCCTTGTTGACCGCAGCGACCTGCGATCGCTCCTGGAGCGGCTGGTAATAGGCGAAATATCCTGCGCCACCGAATTGCGCGACGGCGGCGACCAGACCGATCGTGATCAGCCAGCGCGGGCGCATGCGCCGGAACAGGAACGCGGCCAACGCGGCGATCGCATAGCTGTGGAGGATGTCGCCGGGCCACAACAGGATGAAGAGGTGGACGACGCCGAACCCGAGCAGCAGCACGTTGCGGAGATAATAGCGCTTCATCACGACTCGCTTGCCGAGGCTGAGTGCGGCGCGATCGGTGAGGATCACCATCCCCGCGCCGAACAGCAGTTCGAGCATGCAGCGCGCGGTGCCGTTCGCGATCACTTCGCGGAGCCACCACGCGACCTGGTCGGCGTGGGTCCAGCCAAGATTCCGAAAATCGCCGAACATCGCCCAGAGCGAGCCGCCCATGTCGTTGATGTTCATGAACAAGATGCCCAGGATCGCGATCCCCCGGAGGATGTCGAGAACCGCGATACGCGGCGCGCCATCGGGCTCCGTCGCCTGAAGTATCGTTGGCTCAGCGTCTATAGCGCCTACGTCGCGTATGGCTTGGTCGTACATCGTTTTGGGCCCCCCCGAGATGACAAACCCGACGCTAGGCCCATCTCAAGGAAAGGCAAGTCTAGCCGGCGCCCTCTAATGTACGGGCCCGGCGGCGTTGTACGGAGCTTCCGATGCCCAAGGCTTCGCGGTACTTGGCGACGGTCCTGCGCGCGATGTCGAAGCCTTTGCCGTTAAGTAACTCCACTAGCGTGTCATCCGACAAGATCTTCGCACCCTCGGTATCGATCAGCGCCCGAATCGCCGACTTCACCGCTTGTGCCGACACCGCCTCGCCGCCGTCCGCCGACTGGATCGCGCTCGTGAAGAAGTATTTCAGCTCGTACAGCCCGCGTGCGCAGGAGACGTATTTGTTGCTCGTGACCCGGCTGACGGTCGATTCGTGCATCTCGATCGCGTCCGCGACCTGGCGCAGCGTCAGGGGTCGCAGATGCGCGACGCCCTTCAGGAAGAACGCTTCCTGCTGCTTCACGATCTCGGTCGCGACCTTGATGATCGTCCGCTGGCGCTGGTCGAGCGCCTTCACCAGCCAGTTCGCGCCGGCGAGGCAGTCCGACAGCCACGCCTTCGACGCCTTGTCCTGCTGCCCGCTCGATAGTTCGGTATAGTAACTCCGGTTGACCAGCACGCGGGGCAGCGTGGAGGCGTTGATCTCGATCGCCCAGCCGGCCTTGGTCCGCGCCACGAACAGGTCCGGCGTCACCGACTGCGCCGGCTCGCCGCCATAGCGGCACCCCGGCTTCGGATCATAACCGCGCAATTCGCGGATCATGTCCGCCATGTCCTCGTCGTCGACATCGCACATCCGCTTCAACCGCGTCAGTTCACCACGCGCGAGCAGGTCGAGGTTGTCGATCAACCGCGCCATGCAAGGGTCGTAACGGTCCGCCTCGCGCGCCTGCAATGCGAGGCATTCTGATAGATCGCGCGCACCGACGCCGGTCGGGTCGAACGTCTGGATCGTCGCCAGCACGCGCTCGACGCGGACCAGCGGCACGCCGAGCCGGTTGGCGATGTCGAGCAGCGACACGGTCAGGTATCCCGCCTCGTCGATCTGGTCGATCAGATGCGCGGCGATGAACGCGTCTTCACGGGGGATTGCTGGGCCGGCTTGGGCGAGCAGGTGATCCGCGAGGCTGAGGCTGGTATCCGCGAACGCGTCGAGATCGGGGCCGTCTTCACCGCCCGCTCCCCCCGCGCTCGCGCCGGTCATCGACAGCGCGCCATCCATCCCGCTGCCGCCATCTGCGACGCTGTCCTGCTGGTGGCTTTCGGTGGCGTAGTCGACGTCGAGCGTCGGTTCGTCGCCTGCGCCAGTGCCCGCGACGAGTTCGTCGGCGGCGACGCGTTCGTCGCGGACTTCGGGGACGGGCTCGCGGTCGGGTGCGTCGCTATCCTCGGCGGCGCTGGCTTCGAGGAGGGGATTGCGCTCGACTTCCTCGGCGATGAACCCCTCGATCTCCAGGTTCGACAGCGCCAGCAGCTTGATGGCCTGCTGGAGCTGCGGGGTCATCACCAGCGACTGCGACTGGCGGATGTCCAGGCGAGGGGCGAGGCTCATGCCACCCCGTCCGTTCGTGCTGAGCGAAGTCGAAGCACCGGCTCGCGCGGCAGCCCTTCGACTTCGCTCAGGGCGAACGGAGAAAGGGGCGTATCCATCGGCTTAAAGCGAGAAGCCTTCGCCGAGATACAGGCGGCGCACGTTCGCATCGGCGACCAGTTCCTCGGGCGAGCCGGAGAACAACACCCGGCCGTCATAGATGATGTAGGCGCGGTCGACGATCTCGAGCGTCTCGCGGACGTTGTGATCGGTGATCAGCACGCCAATATCGCGGCGCTTGAGGTCTTTCACCAGGTCGCGGATGTCGGCGATCGAGATCGGATCGATGCCCGCGAACGGCTCGTCGAGCAGCATGATCGACGGGTCCGCGGCCAGCGCGCGAGCGATTTCCGCCCGTCGCCGCTCGCCACCCGACAGCGCCATCGCCGGTGCCGCGCGGAGGCGGGTCAGCCCGAATTCCTCGAGCAGCGTATCGAGTTTGCGTTGCCGCGCCGCCTTGTCCGGCTCGGACAGCTCCAGCACGGTCAGGATGTTCTTCTCGATCGTCAGCCCGCGAAAGATCGACGTCTCCTGCGGCAGATAGCCCAGGCCCAGGATCGCGCGCCGGTACATCGGCAGCTTCGTGATGTCCTCGCCGTCGAGCATGATGCGGCCCGAATCCGGCTTCACGAGGCCCATCACCGAGTAGAAGCACGTCGTCTTGCCCGCGCCGTTGGGCCCGAGCAGCCCGACGACTTCACCGCGACCGACCGACACCGACACGTCGGTCAGCACGACGCGCTTGTCGTAGGACTTCGCGATCGAGACGACCTGCAGCCCGTTGTTCACCGGAGGCTCGGAAATCGGGGCGACGTCCTCGATCGGGGGCAGCGTGGTGGCGTCCATGGGATCAGGCCCTCGCAATAATCAGTCGCCGAACACTCGGCATGAATGGTGCCGCCGAACGCTCGGCAGACGATTGGCAGGAAACATGCAGGAGCGCGCCGTTCGAAGGAAGCCCTCGCGACATGCTCACCCGCTCAGTTGCGCTTGGGGACCGAGAACGTACCGGTCACGCGGCCGCCGGTCTGCGTGACGGTGCCTCCACTCGCTGCCGATCCGCCAGCGCTGCCGCCTGCGACCGACGACCCGTCGATCACCGAACGCCCGGTGTCGAGGTTCATCGTCAGGCGGCCACCGTTCACCGTGTTGCCCGCCTGTGTCAGCGTGACCGCACCGAGCATCGTGATGACGCGCCGGTTGAGATCGTAGATCGCATACTGGCTTCGCGCCGTCTGGTCCGGACGCTTGACGACCACCCCGCCCGACGCGTCTAGGCGCGACACCTGCGGGTTTCCGCCGATCACCTGGCCGGTGTACGCCACCGTCATCCGCGCCGAGTTCAGCGTCATCTCGGCCTGCTTGACGGCGACGTTGCCCGACAGGATCGCGCGGTTCGCCTTGTCCTGCAATTCGATATGATCCGCGCCGAAATCGATCGGGGCGTTGGAATTGTGCGCCTGCTGCGCGACCGCGGTCGTGGAGAGCAGAACGGCGGACAGGGCTGCAAAGATGTGAGTGGCGCGCATGGCGGCTATTTCGGCCCTCTGGGGATGATCCGCAAGCGCGCATTGCCATCGAGCGTCACGGTCCGCTCTTCCAGGTTCGCGCGCAGCTTGTTCGCGCTGAACGTCCCCTGCTGGACGGTGCCGGTCGCAGCCCCGCCGCTTTCGAGCGTACGCGCCTTCATGTCGATCGTCGCGTTAGTGGTCTTCAGGTCGTACCCACCCGCTGCGGTGGCGTTCAGCGGACCGAACAGCTGCACCTTCTCGGTGTCCATGTCGTAGCGACCAGTGTTCGCCTTGATGTTGGCGGGGCCGTCGGTCAGCTGGATCTGTGCGGCGAGCTGGTTGAGCTGGACGATCGGCTCGGCCGAGCTCTTCTGGATCGCCGAGGCCGCGTCGAGCGTGAACGCCTGGCCCTTGGTATCCTCGCCGCGATAGCGCGCCACCTGCGTCTTCATCCGCTCCTGCGCGACGTCGACCTTGTTCTTGTCGAGCAGGAACGACACGTCGCCCCCCGCGGTCAGCGGCGCCATCACCAGGAACGCCGCCAGCACGCCGATCGCGGTTGGCAGGCCGACGCGGGCGATCGCCACGAACCGATCGTGGCTGCCACCGGGCGCGGCCCAGTCCTGTCGCGCGCTACGGACGCGACGGGCGACGGGTGAGGGGGGCGGAACGTCCATCAAGCGTGTGCGAAAATGTCGATTTCGGGCCAGCCGGCGATATCGAGCGCGGCACGAGTCGGCAGGAAGTTGAAGCAGGCCTGCGCGAGCTCCATCCGGCCTTCGCGAATCAGCCGCTTGTCGAGTTCGGTCCGCAACCGGTGGAGAAAGCGGACGTCCGACGCCGCGTAATCCTTCTGCGCCTCGGACAGTTCGGGGCTGCCCCAGTCGGACGACTGCTGCTGCTTCGAGATGTCCTGGCCGAGCAGTTCGCGGACGATTTCCTTGAGACCGTGACGATCGGTGTAGGTCCGCACCAGCCGCGATGCGATCTTGGTGCAATATACCGGTGCCGCGACCACCCCGAGATAATATTGGACCGCCGCGATATCGAACCGGCCGAAATGATAGAGCTTCACGCGCGCCGGATCGGCCAGCAGGGCCTTCAGGTTCGGTGCGTCGTAGCCGGCACCTGCGGCGAATCGGACGAGGTGCTCGTCGGGGCCGCCATCGGAAAGCTGGACGAGGCACAACCGGTCGCGGGGCGTGATCAGCCCCATCGTCTCGGTATCGACGGCGATCGCGGCGCCGGCCGCGAACAGGTCGGCGGGAATGTCGCCTTCGTGGAGATGAACTGTCATGCGCCGGCCGTAGCCGCCCGAAGCTTAACGCTCAATGCCTCTATATGCGTCACCGATCCAAATCAGGCGACAAGAAGGCTTTGCGATCGTTGATGCGACGAGTCGTGGCTGGCGCGCGACACTTGCGCCAGTATCGATCCAAATCGAGCGCCCTCGGATCAGAATCTATTCGCGACGGCTTGTATTTTGCGCTAAGGGTCCCCTCAAGGCGCAAAAGGTTTCGCGCTGGAAAACCTGCGTTCGTCGTCCGGCACAAGGGTTTTGAGAAATTTGCGGGCGAACCGGGAAGACGAACAGAGCTTATGGGTTTCGATAAAGGTGGCCGCGGGAACCGTGGCGGGCGTGGCCGCGACAAGCGCGACAGCTTCGGCGGCGGCGACAACGAGTTCGGCGGCGGCAGCAGCTTTGGCGGTGGCGGCGATCGGTTCGGCGGCGGTGGCGGTAGCAGCTATGGCGGCGGCGGTGGCTCGAGCTACGGTGGCGGCGGTGGCAGCAGCTACGGCGGCGGCAGCAGCTTCGGTGGCGGCAGCGGCGGCGGCGGCGGTGGTTACCGCGGCGGCGGCGGTGGCGGCGGCTTCTCGGGCGGTGGCGGCGGCGGCGGTGGTCGCGGCATGCCTCCCCAGGTCGTCGGCGAAGGCACGGGCGTCGTAAAGTTCTTCAACGCGCAGAAGGGCTTCGGCTTCGTCGTTCGCGATGACGGCGGCGAGGACGTTTTCGTTCACATCAGCGCCGTCGAGCAGGCCGGCATGGTCGCTCTCGCCGAGGGTCAGCCGCTCGGCTTCACGCTCGTCGACCGCGGTGGCCGTATCTCGGCAACCGACCTGAAGATCGATGGCGAGCCGATGGCCGTTACCGATCGCGGCCCGCCGCGTGACCGTGATGCCGGCCCGGGCGCGCCCCGTGGTGGCGATCGCGATCGCGACCGTGACGGTGGTGCAGGTGGCGCACAGCGTCAGCTCACCGGCGAGAAGGCGACTGGTACGGTCAAGTTCTTCAACGCGATGAAGGGCTTCGGCTTTATCCAGCGCGACGACGGACAGCCTGACGCATTCGTCCACATCTCGGCCGTCGAGCGCGCCGGCATGTCGACGCTGAACGAGGGCGACAAGCTCGAGTTCGAGCTCGAGGTCGATCGTCGCGGCAAGTACGCAGCAGTGAACCTGAGCGCAGGCGGCTGATAGCTGTCTGACTCAGAACGCTGATCGTACCATGTTCGGTAGGATAATGATTGCGGCCGGTTTCGCTTTGGCGGGACCGGCCGTTCTCGTTTCATCGTCTTCGCTGTCGTCCGCGGCGCAGGCCGGGCAGGGCGCTGTCGCAGCTCCGCGTGAGCCGACCCGCGTGCCGGTGTTCTCGGCGACGATCGTCGCGCGCTATCCGCATGACCGCATTGCGTTCACCGAAGGCCTGCTCTGGCACGACGGTGCGCTGTACGAGAGCACGGGGCAGGAGCGGCAATCCGACGTCCGCCGCGTCTCGCTCAAGGACGGCAAGATCCTCGCCAAGGCGCGAATCGATCCTGCGCAGTTCGGCGAAGGCCTTGCGCTGTGGAAAGACCAACTCGTCAGCCTCACCTGGCACGACGGCATCGCGCACCGCTGGGACGTCCGCACACTCAAGCCCAAAGGGCAGAACCGCTACACCGGCGAAGGCTGGGGCCTGACCAGCGACGGCGTCTCGCTGCTCCAGTCCGACGGCAGTTCCGACATCATCGTCCGCGATCCGCTCACTCTGGCCGAACGCAAGCGTGTCGCCGTAACGATCGACGGCCGCCCGTTGCGCGACATCAACGAGCTCGAATATGTCCAGGGCGCGCTGCTCGCCAACGTCTGGCATACCGGCTTCCTCGTCCGTATCGATCCCGCAACCGGCAAGGTCGGTGCGGTGATCGACCTCCGCCCGATCGTCGCCGAGATCGCAGCGACGGACCGCGAGGCGGTGCTCAACGGCATCGCCTGGGACGCGAAGGCGGACCGACTGTTCGTGACGGGCAAATACTGGCCGACGCTGTTCGAGATAAAGATCGCCGCCACGCCGCAATAGTTGCGCGGTTCGGGTCCCTGCCAACGCTCCTCTGCTTGTTCTCCCGCGAAGGCGGGAGCCCAGACTGGACTCCCGCCTTCGCGGGAGAACAAGGATACAGGGACGGTCCCTGCGGAACATGGCGACTCACCGCATGCCCGCCCCAACTCCTCGTGCGTCGCCACCCCCCACCCGTCACCCCAGCGAAAGCTGGGGTATCCCGGTTTGGCGGGCGCCAAGCCTCACACGATGAGATCCCAGCTTCTGCTGAGATGACGGTTGGTCGGTTGAGCGGTTCAAACGGTTGGGGGAAGGGAAGCTCAGGGCAGTGTCAGGACCTAGGCGGAAGTCGTACCGAGGTCACAACTTCACCTATCGCCCAGCCCTAAAACCCATGCCCCGCACCCGGCGCGACCGATCTGATCGCGGCCAGTACATGCCGCAGCAGGCCATCTGCATCGTGATGGATGTTATGCCCCCCCGGCATCCCAACCTTGCGCGCGTTCGCCGTCGCCAGCAGCGGGCACAGGCTATCCGTTTCCTCCACCCCATAGATGCAGGTGAGTGGCGCCCAGGTCAGCTGGTTGCCGGTAGTCGCGCCCATGCTGTCGGGCGTGCCGTGATCGTAGAGCAGGCTGGACGGATCCGCGCGATAGAACACCGTGTCACCCGGCAGGATCAGCACGATCGTGGCAACGCGTGGCCGCAAGTCCGCCGGCAGGTTGGCGAGTCCGGTCTGGACGATATCCGCGCCATAGGACTGCCCCATCACCACGATCCGCTTCGCACCCGTGCGTGCCAGAGCCGTCCGCACGCCATCCGCGATGATCGCATCGAGTTCCGTCCGCGTCCGATGATGCGCGAACAGCGCCGGCGTAGTGATCCCGACGACCGGAATGCCGTGCTCGGTCAGTCCCCGCGAGGTCGACGCGCCCAGCAGGAACCGCAGCCCCATGTCGCCCGAGAAGTTCACCACCACAATCGGCGGCGGTCCCGAAGCCTGAACGCCGATCGCCGGGTACACATGCACCGGATCGCGGTCGAAATAGCCGGCGAGGTAGACGAACAGCACGACGATCGCGGATATTATGGCAGTCACCCACGCGCCGCGCCGCCAGCGCCGTGCCGCTACCGTGCGAGGGTGTTTCGAACTTTTCACCGGACGATCCTTACGCGTATCAAGATCGGGCACGATAGCCTGCACCGCCACCAGCTTCGATGACGCGCGGATTACGTGATCATCCGCTTGAGCGTCTCGATCCGGTCCGCCTCCGCCGCAGGCTTGTCCGTCCGGATCCGCGCGATCCGCGGAAAGCGCATCGCCACGCCCGATTTGTGCCGTTTCGAATCGTGGAGCGAATCGAACGCGATCTCCAGCACCAGCGTCTTCTCCACCTCGCGCACCGGCCCGAACCGGTTCTGCGTATGGTTGCGCACGAAGCTGTCGAGCATCTTGAGCTCTTCGTCGGTAATCCCGGAATATGCCTTCCCCACAGGAAGCAACTCGCCCTCCTCGGTCCAGCACCCGAAGGTGTAGTCCGAATAATAAGACGACCGCCGCCCCGACCCCCGTTGTGCGTACATCATCACGCAGTCGGCGGTCAGCGGATCACGCTTCCATTTATACCAGAGCCCGGCGCGTCGCCCACCGACGTACGGCGAGTCGCGGCGCTTCAGCATCACGCCCTCGATCGCCGCGTCGCGTGAGGTCGCGCGAATCGCCTCCAGCGCGGTGAAGTCGTCCGCCTCGATCACGACGCTGAGATCGAACCGCTCGGGATCGAGTTGCGGCACGAATGCCTCGAGCCGCTTGCGCCGCTCGGTCCAGGGTAGCGAACGCAAATCCTCGTCGCCATCGATCAGCAGATCATACAGCCGCACGAACGCGGGATAGTCCGCCAGCATCTTCGCCGACACGGTCTTGCGGCCAAGCCTCTGCTGCAACGCGTTGAAGCTCGCAGCACCGCCGCCATCCTCCAGCGTCCCGCCCTGATGCTCGCCCTTCACCAGCAGTTCGCCATCGACCGTCCCCGGCGTCCGGAACGCAGCCGCGATCTCGGGGAAGCTGCCCGTCACGTCGTCGCCGGTGCGGCTGTAGAGCCGCGTCTCGCCCGCGACATGGACGATCTGCACGCGGATGCCGTCCCATTTCCACTCGGCGGCATAGTCGACGAGATCGACGCGGAGATCTTCGAGGCCATGTGCCAGCATGAACGGCCGAAACACGGGCACGTCGGCGGGCGTAGGCTGCGCGCCCGTGCCCTCCGCCCAGGCGAACAGGCTCGGATACGGTGCATCGAGGCCGTGCCAGACCTCCTCGACCGCATCGACATCAAGCCCGAACGCATCGGCCAGCGCGGTCTTCGCCAAGCGCGCCGACACGCCGATCCGCAGCGCGCCAGTCGCCATCTTCAACAGCGCGAACCGCTCCTCCGCATCCGACCGGTCGAGCATGTCTGCCAGCGCACCGGGCGCGTCGGCACGCGACAGCGCCGCCAGCCGCTCGACGACATCGGAGATCGACAGCGGCGTCGGATCGACCGGAACCGTCGGCTCAGGCCACAGCAGTGCCACCGTTTCCGCGGTATCGCCGACATAATCGCGACTCATCCGGAACAGTACCGGATCGACGCGCTCCTCGATCAAACCACGGATCACCGCCGACTTCACGCCCTTGAGATCGAGATCGCCGGTCAGCGCCGCCATCGCCCAGCCGCGATCCGGATCGGGCGTCGCGCGCAGATAATCCGCGATCAGCTTCAACTTGGCGTTGCGCGATCGTGTGTAGGTGAGCGAATCGAGCAGGGCGGCAAAAGCGTGCATCATCGGTAAACGCACCTGCTGCCCGAAGGGATGCAGACGCGAAACGACCGCCGCCGGATGGTTCCGACGACGGTCGTTGTCGATCGATCCAGCGGATCGGTGTCAGTCGACCGCGTTCTTAATGCCCTTGCCCGCGAGAAGGCCAAGCACGAGGAAGATCACGAACAGTGCGATCGCGATGAAGAACAGGATCTTGGCAATACCGATGAACGCCCCGCCGATTCCGCCGAAGCCGAGCAGCGCGAGAACTGCGCCGATGACGAGAAAGGTAATTGCAAGCTTCAACATATCGGCCTCCTGTTTGGTAAGGTCGCTCAACCGGCTTGGCGTCCGATTTGTTCCTCGGGCGTAACGATCAGGCCTTGCGGCTCGCCTCGAACAGGAACCACGCACGCTCCTCGGCGTGATCCGTCCACTCGTCGACGATGCCACTGGTAGCGTTGTCCTTGGCGGCGTCGGCGGCGTCCTTGACGATGCGGAACTGCTCGACGAGCTTCAGATTGTCCTCGCGCAGTTCGGCGAGCATCTCGGTCGGGCCGACGAACGCCATGTCGTTGTCGGCGATCGTCTGATGCCGCGAGATGTCGCCGATCGAGCGCAGCGTGGTGTTGCCGGTCTTGCGCACGCGCTCGGCGATCGCGTCGGTCACGCCGATGATCTGCGCGGACTGGTCGTCGAGCAACAGGTGATAGTCGCGGAAATGCGGCCCAGACATGTGCCAGTGGAAGTTCTTGGTCTTGAGATACAGCGCGTAGCAATCGGCGAGCGCGGCGTTCAGCGCGTCGGCGACCGACTTGGTGCTGTTGCTCGGCAGGTCGGTCGGCGTGTCGAGGGCGGGGTTGATGTCGGCCATGTTTAGCTCCGGTTTGAAAGTCGTTGCGTGAACGATTCGAACACCGAATTGCTCCCGATTGCTAGACCAATCGCAAGGCGCCGAGCGCGAGAACGATACCGAAGATCAGGAATACGATCCCGATCGCGATGCGCAGCGGCTTGAGCGGCAGTTTCAGCCACGCGGCCTCGCCCATCAGCGCGGCGGGGACGATCACGACCAGCGAGCCGATCGTCGCGCCGATCGCGGCGAGCGCGGGGACGGGCGTCCGCGCGGCAAGCGTCAGGACGATGAACTGAACGCCGTCGCCAAAGGCCAGGATGAACAGGCCGAGCGCGGTGGTTGCGATCGCGCCGATCTTCCAGCGGTCGAGCCGGTCGGGTGCCTTGGCAGGGAAGAACGATCCGCCGGCCTGCAACAGCAGTGCGAGCGCGAGCATCAGTTGTTGCGCATTGGGAGCAAGCTTCGGACCGATTACCGCACCGAGCGCCGCCGCCAGGCCGCTTGCCGCGAGCAACGCCAGCGCCGCCACCGCGATCACCAGTCCCGGCTTGGCGTACCGGTCCGACAGGATCGCCGCGAGCCACGCCGTTCGATCGCCGACTTGCGCCAGCGCGGCCGCGACGAGTGCCGCCATCAAGGCGTCCATGGATTATCCCGCAAGGCGCACCGAACACGCCGCGGCGAACGCGTGGCACGCCTGGACGTCCTGCCGTTCGCACCCGACCGCATCGCGCAGGATCGACAGCCAGCCATGCTCCAGCGCGCCATGCTCGCCGCGTGACAGGGCCGAATCGACGAAGTGCGCGACCGTGACCGCGGGATTGAGGCCGTTGGTATGAGCGATCACGCGGATCGCATCGATCTCGGTGGCGATGTCGCATGGTCGGGAATAGGGCGCTCGGACATCGATCGCCGCGATTCGCGCCGCGAGATCGGCCTTCACCGCCATCATGTCGTCGATTCGAACCAGCGCCTGCCCCACGATCCCGCTCCTGTCTTTATTTGATGATATGATGCGCTCGCGGTAGTGAATAGCGGGTTAAATGAACGGTCCTAGCGCGCAGCGACGGGGTAAAGCTTGACTTCGTTCCCTACGTCCGCCATGCGCCGCCCCTGATGGAGCGGCGGCGTCAGTTCGCCGCTTTCGCATTTTCAAGCCATAGGAATTGGGCTCATGGCCAAGCCGACCACCGTAAAGATCAAGCTGCTCAGCACCGCTGACACCGGCTTCTTCTACGTCACCAAGAAGAATCCCCGTACCAAGACGGAGAAGCTCTCCTTCTCGAAGTACGATCCCGTCGTGCGCAAGCATGTCGAGTTCAAGGAAGCCAAGATCAAGTAATCCGGTCGGCGGTGCGAACCGCCGTCTGATTGCGAAGATCCGAAAAGCCGCGGGGTATCCCCTCGCGGCTTTTGGCGTTTGTGATTCCCTTCCGTTCGTCCCTCCCCCTTCCGTTTGCCCCCTCTCCCGTTCGTCCTGAGCAGCCATCGAGTGGTCGCCGTAGGTGGCGTATCGAGATGGCGTATCGAAGGACAGGTTGGCGCGCGGAACCCATGCTTCGATACGAGCCCTCGATACGCTTCTGACGAAGCTACTCGGTCTCTACTCAGCACGAACGGGGGTGGGGGTTCGGGTAGGCAGCGAATTTCAGGTGGAAGCAACGGGCAGGCGGAGCAGATGGGTATCCGCGCGCTTCCACCTTAAATCAGCGCCCCCACCGCATCCATGAACCGCGCCAGGCTGATCGGCTTGGACACATACGAGTCCGCGCCCGCAGCCCGGATCCGCTCCTCGTCCTCGCGCCCCGCATACGCGGTCACCGCCATCACCGGGATCGCCTTCAACTCCTCGTCCGCCTTCAGTTCGAGGATGATCTCGTAGCCGGTGACGTGTGGCATCTGGATGTCCATGATGATCAGGTCGGGCACGAATTCCCGCGCTTTCGCAACGGCTTCGCGGCCGTCGCGCACAGGCTCTACGGCAAACTGATGCGCGCGCAACAGGTCGCAGAATAGTTTGAGGTTGAGTTCGTTGTCCTCGACAACGAGCACCTTCTTTGTCACCGCCGCACCTTATCCGGAAAGAAGGCACGATAGGCAATGCGCGACCGTGATTCAAACGAAGACGCCGAAGCGCTCGCCCTGCGCGCGTTGGTATGGACGCTGGTCGAGCCCGATCGCGCTATGCGATTGCTGTCGGTGACCGGCCTTGAGCCGCATGACCTCCGTGCTCGGGCGAGCGACCCGACGGTGCTGTCCGCGGCGCTCGGCTTCCTCGAAAACCACGAGCCGGACCTGATTGCCTGCGCCGAGTCGCTGGGTGTGAAGCCAGAGGCACTCGTCCGCGCACACGCCAAGCTGGACCAGGGAGAATTTGAAGCATGAGGCCGTTGCTGATCAGCGATTGCGACGAAGTGCTGCTGCACATGGTCAAGCATTTCGGCGTCTGGCTCGACGAGCGCCACGACATCGACTTCGCGATCCAGCACGGCGATTTCTCGACCGCGATGACGCGCCGCGATGGCGGCCCGCCGCCGTCGCGCGAGGATATGTGGGCGATGCTCGGCGAGTTCTTCCCCGCCGAGATGCACCGCCAGACATTGGTGCCGCATGCGGTCGAGGCGCTGGAGCGGCTGGCCCAGGTGGCGGACATCGTCATCCTCACCAACCTCCAGGACGAATGCCGCCAGCCGCGGATCGAGCAGCTCGCCAAGTTCGGCATCGCCCACCGCGTCGAGTGCAACCAGGGCGGCAAGGGCACGCCGGTGTCGCGGCTGGTCGAGGAATATGGCGCACCGGTCACGGTGTTCGTCGACGATCTCGCGGTGCATCACGAGTCGGTCGCCAAGCACGCGCCGGGGGTGCACCGGTTGCACATGGTCTCTGAGCCGACGCTGGCGGTGAGTGTGCCGAAGGCGCCAGAGGCCCACGCGCGGATCGACGACTGGCGCGAGGCGGCGGACTGGATCGCCGCACGATTCGAAGCGGGCTTGCCGGCGGACGCCTAAGCCGCCCACGTCACCGCGAACACACCGTTCCCCCCTCCCTGAAAGGGAGGGGTTGGGGGGTGGGTAGGCCAGCTTTGATCGCAACCGTTCCGCGCAATGCGGAAGCCGACCCACCCCCGGCCCCTCCCTTCCAGGGAGGGGAGCGGAAGGGGCGATCGACGGTCGGGGTCCGCCCCCACTTGACCCATCCCCCACCGCTGTGGTGATACCTCCCCCATGACCGATCGTATCGACCGCAAGCTCGAAGAGCTGGGCCTCACCCTCCCGCAGGCTGCCGCACCCGTGGCGTCCTATGTCCCGACCGTGCTGGCGAACGGCATGCTCCACATCTCGGGCCAGTTGCCGTTCAAGGACGGCAAGCTCGTCACCGGACGCGTCGGAGACGGCGTGTCGCTCGAAGACGCGCAGGAGGCCGCCAAGCTCTGTGCGCTCATGCTCGTCGCACAGATGAAGGCCGCCCTCGGCACGCTCGGTCGCGTCGAGCGGATCGTGAAGCTTGGCGTATTCGTCAACTCGACCGGCGATTTCACCGATCAGGCGAAGGTCGCTAACGGCGCATCGGACTTGATGGTTGCGCTGTTCGGCGATGCCGGGAAGCATGCGCGCGCAGCTGTCGGCGTTCCCGTCCTCCCGCTCGGCGCCGCTGTCGAGATCGACGCGATCGTTCAAGTTTCCGCCTAACACTTGTTCGCCCGCGAAAGCGGGAGCCCAGGGTTACCAAGCGCAGCCCATGTGGTCCTGGGCTCCCGCCTTTGCGGGAGAACGGCGTATGGGACGGACGGCTGTTTTCCTTCGAGATAAGCGGACGCGCCCTTTGCTATCGGCACCCCGCTACCCCAAATGTCGCGGATGAACGCCGTCACAGCCCGCATCGCCCAAGGCGTCACCTCGATCGCGGCTGAGGATTGGGAGGCATGCTCCGGCACCGCCAACCCGTTTGTCGGCCACGCCTTCCTCTCCGCGCTCGAAGCGTCGAAGAGCGTCGGCGGCCGCTCCGGTTGGCAGGCGCTGCCGATCGTGGTCGACGACCCCGACGGCAAACCGGCGGCAATCGCGCCCGCCTATGCCAAAAGCCACAGCCAGGGCGAATACGTCTTCGACCAGGGCTGGGCGGACGCCTGGGAGCGGGCAGGGGGGCAATATTACCCCAAGCTCCAGATCGCCGCGCCGTTCAGCCCTGTACCCGGCCCACGCCTGCTCCTTCGCGACCGCGAGCAAGCCCCCGCGCTGATCGCCGCGCTGGAGGCGGTGACCGACCAGAGCGGCCTATCCTCCGCGCACGCCACTTTCATCGATCCCGACGAAGTGGCGCTGTTTGAGGCGGCGGGCTGGCTGATCCGCCAGGGCACGCAATTCCACTGGAAGAACGAGGGTTACGCCAGCTTCGACGACTTCCTCGCCGTCCTCGCCAGCCGCAAGCGGAAAGCGATCCGCAAGGAGCGCGCCGCCGCCGTCGAAGGCCTGACGATCCGCCACCTCGTCGGTACCGAGATTACGCGCGAGCACTGGGACGCGTTCTGGGTCTTCTACCAGGACACCGGCAGCCGCAAATGGGGCCAACCCTACCTCACGCGCGCGTTCTTCGACCAGATCGGCAAGACGATGGCCGACCGCGTACTGCTCATCCTCGCCGAGCGTGATGGCGTACCGATCGCCGGCGCACTCAACCTGATCGGCGACGACACGCTCTACGGTCGTTATTGGGGGGCGACGGAGGAGGTGCCGTTCCTCCATTTCGAACTCTGCTATTACCAGGCGATCGACGCGGCCATCGCGCGGGGATTGCAGACCGTCGAGGCGGGCGCACAGGGGGAACACAAGCTCGCGCGCGGCTATGCCCCGGTCGCGACCTATTCCGCGCACTATATCCCCGACCCGAGCTTCCGCCGCGCGATCGCCGACTATCTCGTCCGTGAACGCGAAGCCGTCGCCGAGCAGCAGGAGTATCTCGGCGAGCTTACTCCGTTCCGGCGGGGCGAGCAGCAGCAGCCCGGTTGACGCGGTACAGCAGGCTGGTGCCATCGCGCCGGATCAGCGTCAGGTCGCGGACCAGCTTCGAATCGAACTTCGGCGGGTGGATCAGCCACACGTAATCGAACGCATCGCGCGGGAATTTTTCCAGCGCCATCGAGATCGGCCGCCAGAACTGGCCACGGCACTTGATGTCGCTGACGATCTCCGACGGGTCATGCGCAAAGCCCTTCGCCGCCGGATACTGCGTCGTCATCAACTGCGCGCCCGCCATCGACCATTGATCGTTGGTGAACGCCAGCCGCCGCTCCAGCAGCAGCGCGGGCACATGCTCGAGCCGCGAATAGGCCCAGTCGTCGCGACAGCGCCGCCCGACGAACGACACGACGCGCGACCGCTCGGGCACCGTATCGATCGCTGCGATCGCCTGGTCGTAGCTGCGATCGTACATCAGGTAGCTGACCGTCGTCCCCGCCAGCCGCACGCCAAAGAACGCAAAGCCCAGCACCGCGAGCACCGCCGCGCCGCGCAATGACAGCCCGTGCCGCGGCCGCAGCGCGATCACCGCGATCCCGAGCATGAACGGCGCGAGCCGCATGTCGGCATAGGCCGACCCGAAGACGATCCGCGGCAACAGGATATACACGATCGCGAGGAACAGCGCTGACAGGCTCAGGTTGCGCGAATACTCGATCGTCTGGTCGCGCACGCCGCGGAACAGGATCACGAACAGCACGGTGACCGACGCTATGTCGAACGTCATCCACCGATCGCGCAGGACCATCGTGATCCAGTTCATCTTCCAGCGCCAGTTGAACCAGTCCTGCGTCTTGCCGCCGACATGATCACCCGAGCGCCAGACGATCATCATCACCATCGGCAGCGCCAGCGGCAGGCAGTTCAGCCCGGCCTGGATGCAGGCTTTGAACCAGCCATGCGCCCAGCTCTTGGGATCGCTGTCACGGCGGATGTCGTGCTGGCGGATCAGCTCGGCGGAGAAGGCCAGCACGCCCAGCACGCCCCAGCCGAACGTATGGCACAGCCACAACAGGCACGAGACGGGCACGAAGATAAGGGTCCGCAGTTGCCGCCGGTCGAGCCGCCCCATTCGAAGCCACAGCGCGAACAGGTTGAGCGCGAGTGCCATGCCGAGCGCGAAATTCACGAATCCGAACTGGAACGGATAGCTGTAGGCGAGCGGCAGCGCGAACAGCGCGGTCGCGGGGATTCGCCCGTGCACCTCGCGCGCGATCCAGAGCAGCCCGGTCACGGTGAGCGCCGGGATCGCCATCACGATCAGCTTCACCGCAAGCTGCAACCCGAAGATCGGCGCGAGCGGCACGATCAGCAGGTCGATGCCGAGGTTGCCGATCATCTGCCAGCGGAAGTTATACCATTGATTCAACCAGGGATTATCGGCGATCGCCAGCTGGACGCGGTACCGGCCCATATGTCCGGGCAGGTCGACCAGCGGCGGTATTTCCGGCCACAGCAACGGTATGATCGATGCGATCGCAACCGCGGCAACGAATGCGCGCGTCTGCCACCAATGCAGCTTTTCCCCCTGAGTAATCATATCGTCGAACCCTAGGGGCGGGTGGGCGCACTAGACAAGTGCGCGCACGACGAGTTGACGATCTTCCCCGCAAACTTCGGCATCGAACCGCGGTCCAGTGTGTGGCGGATTACTGATCACGCCGTCCGAGCAGGCGCAGGCGCAGTGCGTTCAGCTTGATGAAGCCGGCTGCGTCGCGCTGGTCGTAGGCGCCCTGGTCGTCCTCGAACGTCACGACCTTCTCCGAATAGAGCGAATTCGGCGATTTCCGCCCGACCACGTACACGCCGCCCTTGTAGAGCTTCAGGCGAACCGTGCCCGACACCTTCTCCTGGCTGTGATCGATCGCCGCCTGCAGCATCTCGCGCTCGGGGCTGAACCAGAAGCCGTTGTAGATCAGCTCGGCATAGCGCGGCGCCAGCTCGTCCTTCAGATGCGCGGCGCCGCGATCGAGCGTCAGCTGCTCGATGCCACGATGCGCGAGGTGATAGATCGTGCCACCGGGGGTCTCGTACATGCCGCGGCTCTTCATGCCGACGAAGCGGTTCTCGACGAGATCGAGACGGCCGATGCCGTGGCGGCGGCCGTATTCGTTGAGCGTCGACAGCAGGGTGGCCGGGCTCATGCCCTCGCCATTGATCGCGACACCGTCGCCGCGCTCGAAATCGATCGTGATGTACTCAGGGAGGTCGGGCGCGTCCTCGGGGTTCACGGTGCGCGAGTAGACATAGTCGGGAACCTCGTCCCACGGGTTCTCGAGCACGAGGCCTTCGCTCGATGTGTGCAGCATGTTCGCATCGGTCGAGAACGGCGCCTGGCCGCGCTTGTCCTTGCCGACCGGAATCTGATGCTGCTCGGCGAACTCGATCAGGCGCGTGCGGCTGGTGAGATCCCATTCGCGCCACGGCGCGATGACCTTGATGTCGGGCGACAGCGCGTAATAGCCGAGCTCGAAACGGACCTGGTCGTTGCCCTTGCCGGTCGCGCCGTGGCTGACCGCGTCGGCGCCGACCATCTTGGCGATCTCGATCTGCCGCTTGGCGATCAGCGGCCGCGCGATCGACGTGCCGAGCAGGTACAGCCCCTCGTACAGTGCGTTCGAGCGCATCATCGGGAACACGTAATCCCGCACGAATTCCTCGCGCAGATCGTCGACGAAGATGTGCTCGGGCTTGACGCCCATCATCTCGGCCTTGGCGCGCGCCGGCTCGAGTTCCTCGCCCTGGCCAAGATCGGCGGTGAACGTCACGACTTCGCAGTTATACGTCTGCTGGAGCCATTTCAGGATCACGCTCGTGTCCAGGCCACCGGAATAGGCGAGCACGACGCGGTTGATCTGATCGGTCACGGGCAGAATCCTTCGGGCAATATCCAATGCCCGCGCCCCTATGCGCTGGGGGCCCCTCATGCAACCTGTGCATGCAACCGCGCGCGTTAATGGCGCGTACAACCGAACCGGTCTATTCGCGCCGTAAATCCTCTGGAGTTAACCCACCGTGCTACGCCAAAGCCTCACCCTTCTCGTTCTCGCTGGCCTTGCGACTCCGGCGCTCGCGCAGGAAACCCGCGCGTCCGCTTCGGCCAAGTTCAAGGCCGAGTTCGCGGCATCGGACACCAACAAGGACGGCGTGCTCACGCGCGCCGAGGTCCAGGCGCGGATCGGCAACATGAAGGTCGGGCCGGGCCGCCCGGATCCGGTCCACGCCAAGCGTCTCGCCGACCTGTGGTTCACCAGCGCGGACAAGAACAAGGACGGCAAGGTCACGCAGGCCGAAGCGCAGGCGCTGCTCGCGGCGACCTTCGCGAAGTATGATGCAAACCACGACGGCAAGATCGGCGGCGACGAACGCGCTGCGGCGAAGGCCGACGTTCAGGGCCCGCGCTAACTCCATTCGGCTAACACCGTTGTTCTCCCGCGGACGCGGGAGCCCAGCTAAGTACCGTATCCCTGCTTGGTCCTGGGCCCCCGCCTACGCGGGGGAACAAGTGTTGGTGGAATCCAGAGTTTCTCCGTCATGCCGGGCTTGTTCCGGCATCAACTGTTCCACAGCCTCGGCAAGCTTAGATTACGCGGAACTGTGAACCCCGGAACAAGTCTGGGGTGACGGAGCGGGTTACTCCTCGCGCAACGCCCGCTCACCCTCGAGCATATAGTCGCGCGTCAGCGGCAGCGTCATCCGGCTCTTCGACAGCTGGATCTGGTAATTGACCATCCCCCCGGTCCGGAACGCCGCCGCGGCGCCCGCCAGATAGAACGTCCACATCCGGTAGAACCGCTCGTCGTATAACGCTACGATCGCGTCCTTCGCGGCCACCGTCCGGTCATACCAGAGGTCGATCGTCAGCGCGTAATGCACGCGCAGCACCTCAATGTCGGTCGGGAACATTCGCAGCCCCTCATACCCCTTCACGATTTCCGACAGGGCAGGGTTGTACCCGCCCGGAAAGATGTACTTGGTCGTGAACGTGTCGGTCACGCCCGGCCCGCCCATCCGGCCGATCGTGTGGAGCAGCATCACGCCGTCCGCGGTCAGCAGGTCACGGCATTTTCGGAAGAACGCCTTGTAGTGCGCGGGGCCGACATGCTCGAACATCCCGACAGAGACGATCCGGTCGAAACTCCCCGTCAGCGCGCGATAGTCGATCAGCTCGAACTTTACCTTGTCGGCGACGCCCGCTTCCTCGGCCCGCCGCCGCGCGACCTTCAACTGCTCCTCGCTCAGCGTCACGCCCAGCACTTCGGCGCCGGTCTTCGCGTGCAGGTACAGCGCCATCCCGCCCCAACCGCAGCCGATGTCGAGCACGCGCATGCCCGGCTGGATCGCAAGCTTGGCAGCGATATGCGCCTTCTTGTCGTTCTGCGCCTGCTCCAGGCTATTGCCAGCGTCAGTGAAGTACGCGCACGAATATTGCCGGTCCGCGTCGAGGAACAGGTCGTACAGACGATCGGACAGATCATAGTGATGCGCGACGTTCTTCTTCGACCGGCGCGCCATGTTCACGCGGTCGACGCGGTGCACCACCTTGTCGAGCAGCTTGATCGGCAGCGACGGATTGAGCCCGCCGCCCCGCTCCCACGGGCTGTTGCCCTTGAGCAGATTGACCAGGTCGCGAATGTCGCCGCGCTCGATCACGAGGCGGCCGTCCATGAACGCCTCCGCCGCGCCGAGCGCCGGGTGGCGGACGATCGCTCCGGCGACGCCCGGCTGCGTCAGCCGGATCGTGACCGGATTATACGCGGCATCTGGCTTGCCGAAATGCCTGGTCTTCCCGTCCGCATGGATGAGCGTGAGTTCGCCGGTTTTAACCTGCCGCGCCAGGAAACGATCGAATAGGGCCATGCGGGGTTAGCTAATGACTGGTACGGAATTGCGCTACCCCTCGGGGCGGCTCAGATGCCTGCGTACCAGTCATAATCCACGTTATCTTCCCAATAGCCGCCCTTGCCCTTGCCGATCCCGGCAAGGCTGGCGACCGCGTCGATTGCCATGACGTATTTGGCGTGCTTGTACCCGAGTTGCCGCTCGACGCGCAGCCGGACGGGTGCGCCGTGCGCGACGTCGAGCACTTGATCGTTCAGCGCCCAGGCCAGAATCGTCTGCGGATGGAATGCATCGACCAGATCGACCGACTCGTAATAATTCGCGCCACCGAACAGGTCAGCGCAGGTGAACACGATGTAACGCGCGGACTTCTGCAATCCCGCAGCGGTCAGCAGCGCGCCGAGCTTCGGCCCCTGCCATTTGCCGATCGCGCTCCAGCCCTCGACACAATCGTGCCGCGTGATCTGCGCACGCGACGGCATCTGGCGGATTTGCGGGAGCGAGACCGACAGCGGCCGATCGACCAGCCCGCCGACCTTGAGCTGGTAATCCGCGAAATTATTGGCGACCATCGCGGTATACTCCGCCGTCCCCGGATTGCTCGTCCCATTGGAGCGGAAGATCGGCGACATCTGCGCAGGGCTGAACTCGGGCGCCAGCGCGTTGCGGTTGGTCAGCGCGCGTTGCAGCCCGCGGTTCATGTCCTCGCCCATGAACAGGATTTTCCGCGCCTCCGGGTTCGCGGCGATCTTGTCGCAACCGGTCAGCAGCGCGCCTGCACCGATGGTCGCGCCCATGACGAGCGACCGGCGGGTAATCAGCGAACTCATGCGACGTCCTCCGACGTGTGGGCGGGGACGTGCCCCGGAACCTTCCAACGCCCGGTAATCATCGACCGCACCTCGTTCCACGTCCCCGCCAGGATCACCAGCGCCAGATGCGCGATGATGAACAGCACCAGCCCGGTCGCGGCGATGAAGTGGATCGACCGCGCCGACTGCCGGCCGCCGAACACCTCCAGTAGCCACGGCCACGCCGCATCCATCCCCGGCGACATCGTCAGCCCGGTCAGGATCATCACCGGGATCAGCACGAAGATCGTCGCGACGTAGGATAGCTTCTGGAGGATATTATACGCTCCCGGCTTCCTGGGATCGTGAAAGCGGAACGCCAGATGCTCCTTCACGTCATGCACCACTTCGCGCGGCGAAAGCTCGGCGGCACGCACGCGCAGATCGCGCTGGAAATGCTTGTTCATCAGGCTGACGATCATGAACCCGAGCAGCGCGAAGGCGAGCACCAGCGCGAACAGCAGATGCCAGCGCCGCGACAGCGCGAGGTTGTAGCCCGTCGGGATCGTCAGCAGGTTGAGCAGCGACACCAGCCAGCTCGGCCACTGGTCGAGCGTCGTCCACGCGGTATCGAAATTCGCGCCATACCGTCCCCAATACAGCCGCGGATGGGCCTTGAGGATGCCGATGCCGCTGCCGATCATAATGAACATCGTCACCACCGTCACCCAGTGCCAGACGCGCGTCGCCATCCGGTGGCGCTTGATGACAATCGGGGCAGTGGGATCGTTCATGCTCGACCTTCGCTATAGGCAGTCTGACCGTGACCTAGCAGGAATACATGTATGACCGAATGGCATTCTTACGAGCCCATAAACGGCCATCGCCTGCCACATGACCCCCTCAACGCGATCGTCGCGCCGCGCCCGATCGGCTGGGTCAGCACGGTGTCCGCAGACGGCGTAGCGAATCTCGCGCCGTACAGTTTCTTCAACCTGTTCAACTACACCCCGCCGATCATCGGCTTTTCGTCGATGGGCTGGAAGGACAGCGTCGCCAATATCGAGGCGACCGGCGAGTTCGTCTGGAACCTCGTCACGCGTGATCTCGGCGAGGCGATGAACGCGACGTCTGCGGGCGTGCCGGCGGACGTCGACGAGTTCGCGCTGGCAGGGCTTGAGATGGCGGCCTCGACGAAGGTCAAGCCGGCACGGGTCGCCGCTTCGCGCGCGCAGTTCGAGTGCGAGCTGACTCAGCTGATCCGATTGGAGACCAAGGAGGGCAAAGAGCTGGACCAGTGGCTGGTGCTCGGCGAGGCGGTCGCGATCCACATCGATTCCGCGATGCTGGAGGACGGTGTCTATCAGACCGCCCGCGCGAACCCGATCCTGCGCGGCGGCGGCCCCGCGGATTACTTTGCGATCACGGAGGATTCCTTGTTCAAGATGCGTCGCCCGGGCTGATAGAGGCATTTGCTGCGACGCAGCATTCTGCGGCGGCTCTGGCCTTACGAAAGCGATACCCTATGAACCCTGTCGATACGCGCATGGCGCTGCTCGCGCTCGCCGTCGGCGGGTTCGCGATCGGGACGACCGAGTTCGCGGCGATGAGCCTGTTGCCGCAGTTCGCGCGCGGGCTCGGGATCGACGAGCCGACCGCGGGGCACGTCATCAGTGCCTATGCGCTGGGCGTGGTCGTGGGTGCGCCGATGATCGCGGTGCTGGCGGCGAAGATCGAGCGACGGGTGCTGCTGATCGGGTTGATGACGTTCTTGGGGATCGCCAACGGCCTGTCCGCGCTGGCGCCGACCTATCACCTGATGCTGCTCGCCCGGTTCCTGAGTGGTCTGCCGCATGGCGCGTATTTCGGGGTCGGATCGCTGGTCGCGGCGTCGATGGTGCCGCGTGAGAAGCGGTCGCGGGCGGTGTCGCGGATGATGCTCGGGCTGACGATCGCGACGATTGCAGGCGTGCCGTTGGCGAATGGCATCGGCCAGTGGTTCGGCTGGCGCTGGGGTTTCGGGATCGTCGCGATCATCGCGGCCGCGACGGTAGCGATGTTGTTTCGGTTCGCGCCGGTGTTGCGCCCTGCGAAAGATGCGAGCCCGCTGGGCGAACTGGCGGCGTTGCGTAACGGGCAGGTGTGGCTGACGCTGGCGATCGGCGCGGTCGGGTTCGGCGGGATTTTCTGCGTCTACACCTATCTCGCCTCGACGCTGACCGAAGTGACGGGCGTATCGTCCGCCTTCACGCCGGTGGCCTTCGCTTTGTTCGGCGTCGGCATGACGATCGGGACTTTGGTCTGCGCGAAGGCGGCGGACGTGGCGCTGATGCAGGCGGCGGGGATTACGTTGCTGTTCGGGGCAGGCGCGCTCGCGCTCTACGCGCCGGCGACGCCGCATCTGTGGGCGATGTTGCCGGTGGTGGTGTTGATCGGGTGTGGCGGCGGGTTGTCGACGATCCTCCAGACGCGGCTGATGGATGTCGCGGAGGAGGCGCAGACGTTGGCCGCGGCGCTCAACCATTCCGCGTTCAATACGGCCAATGCGCTTGGGCCTTGGCTTGGTGGGCTGGCGATTGCGGGTGGGTATGGGTTGCCGTCGACCGGCTGGGTCGGGACCGCGCTGGCGCTTGGCGGGTTTGCGATCTGGGCGGTGTCCTGGGGATTGGATCGCCGGCGGGTTTCAGTGATGACCCGCTAACTACTGTTCTCCCGCGAAGGCAGGAGTCCAGGGTTACAGGCGGTGGCGCTGGTGACTCCTGGACCCCCGCCTTCGCGGGGGAACGGTTCTGGTCGGGCGCCCGGCTTATCCCAATTACCACCACCCCGGCGGAGGCCGGGGCCCAATTGGGGGACGGTGCTAACTAGCGGCAGCGCTCCGTTACTGCAGCCTTGCCAATTGGGCCCCGGCCTTCGCCGGGGTGGTGCTCTTCAGTTCGTGTGATGTTCGTGGGTGCGGAGAGGGGCCGTTCGGTAAGTCCGTCAGCCCCGGCCAATCACCGCGCGATGTCGCGCTTGGCGAGCTGCTTGTTCAGCCCCAGTGCGATCAGCGTGAACACCGCGCCCGAGAACAGATACGCGCCGCTTGCCGCCAGCCCCAGCTTGCTCGTCAGCAGCAGCGCCGCCAGCGGAGCGAACCCGGCACCGAACAGCCACGCCAGATCGGTCGTCAGCGCCGAGCCGGTGTAGCGGTGCTGCGGCGACAGGCTCGAGGCGATCGCGCCTGAGGACTGGCCGAACGAGAGGCCGAACAGCAGGAAGCCGATGCCCATGAACAGGCGCTCGCCGATCTCGCCGCCATCGAGCAGCGACGGGGCGGCGATCGCGAACAGCGCGATCAGCACTGCGATCGTGCCGAGCATCGTGCGACGTCCGAACCGGTCTGCGAGCAGCCCCGACACCAGCATCGCGCCGATCCCGATGATCGCGCCGATCACCTCGACCACGAGGAAGCGACCTGCCGATTCACGCGTGAACAGCACGACCCACGACAGCGGGAACACCGTGACCATGTGGAACAGCGCGAAGCTCGCGAGCGGCACGAACGAGCCTAGCCAGATCGCCTTCCACTGCGACTGCACGGTCTCGACGACCGGGGCGGGCTCTAGCTCGCGCTTGGCGTACATCTCTTCGAATTCGGGCGTCACCACCAGGCGAAGGCGGGCGAACAGTGCGACGACGTTGATCGCGAACGCCACGAAGAACGGATAGCGCCAGCCCCAGGCGAAGAAGTCCTCGGTCGGCAGTGCGGCAACGAAGAACGCGAACAGACCGCTGGCGACCAGCAGGCCGATCGGCGCACCCAGCTGCGGCAACATCGCGTACCAGCCGCGATGCTTTTCCGGCGAGTTCAGCGACAGCAGTGAGGCGAGACCATCCCAGGCGCCGCCGAGCGCAATGCCCTGGCCGATACGGAGTATGGCGAGGATCGCGACCGACCAGTTGCCGACCGAATCATAGCTCGGGATGAAGCCCATCGCGACCGTCGACGTGCCGAGCAGGAAGATCGAGATCGTCAGTTTGACGCTGCGGCCATAGGCGCGATCGACTGCGATGAAGATGACCGTGCCGATCGGCCGGGCGAAGAATGCCAGCGCGAACACTGCGAACGAATACAGCGTGCCCTGCAACCGGTCGACGTACGGGAAGACGAGCGTCGGGAACACCAGCACCGACGCGATCGCGAACACGAAGAAGTCGAAGAATTCCGAGGTGCGGCCGATCACCACGCCGATCGCGATCACGCCCGGCGTGACGTGCTCGCCGTCGCTGTGGATACTGCGAGCATCGGCTTCGAAGCTCGTCTCGGGGACTGTATTTGCACTCATTCTTCAACTCGCTCTTCAGGGCGCGAACCCGATGATACGCTGTTCCGGCGGATGCGGGCAGATATATTCCGCGCCAATCTCCCGCGCCCAATGCGGGCAGGGGTGATCTATGCTACTCCGGGCGACGATAAAGCCATGCCGATGTTGCAGTGCAGCGCCCATTGGACAAATTGTCCACTGTAGCGCGGCGAAAGCGAGGCGTAGGGGATCCGCATGATCGTTGAGAAAACCGTTTCCCGCGCGAAAAAATGGCTGGCCGTGCTGCCGCTTGCGCTGCTCACCAGCGGCTGCAACTGGGTCGTGATGTCGCCTTCGGGCGATATCGCAGTGCAACAGCGCGATCTCGTGCTGATCGCGACCGGGTTGATGCTGCTGATCATCGTGCCGGTGATCATCCTCACGCTGCTGTTCGCGTTCCGGTATCGCCAGTCGAACAAGACCGCCAAGTACGAGCCCAACTGGGATCACTCCGTCGGCCTCGAGCTGCTGATCTGGGGCATTCCGCTGCTGATCATCATCGCGCTCGGCGCGCTGACGTGGACCAGCACGCATCTGCTCGATCCGTACCGTCCGCTCGGCCGGATCAAGCCCGATGCGCCGACGCTCGCGAACAACGTGCCGGTCGGCAACCTGGTCGACAAGCAGCAGGCCGGCAACGGCGCCAATGGCGCCGGCAAGCCGCTCGAGGTTCAGGTCGTCGCGCTCGATTGGAAGTGGCTTTTCATCTATCCGGAATACGGCATTGCCACGGTCAACGAACTGGCCGCGCCGGTCGATCGCCCGATCCGTTTCCAGATGACTTCGTCGTCGGTGATGAATGCGTTCTACATCCCTGCGCTTGCCGGCATGATCTACACGATGCCCGGCATGCAGACGACGCTGAACGCGGTGATCAACAAGCCCGGCAACTATGAGGGTTTCTCGTCCAACTATAGCGGCGCGGGCTTCTCGGGGATGCGGTTCCGCTTCCACGGCGTCAGCGACGCGGGCTTCGATGCCTGGATCAACCAGGTCAAGCAGCGTGGGGGCGGCCTCAATCGCGCGAGCTATCTCCAGCTGGAGAAGCCGAGCGAGAAGGTCCCGGTCCGCTATTACAATGCGGTCGAGGCGAACATGTTCAAGCTGGTCGTCGAGCAGTGCGTCCAGCCCGGCAAAATCTGCATGTCGCAGATGATGCACGGCGGCAAAGGCGGGGGGGACTCGCACGCCGGCATGGCGATGCCCGGAGTCAATGGCGGCAAGGGCCCGCAGGACACCGGTCATCCCGAAGGCGCGTTGATGAAGGACGCGGACGAAAAGGGAAGCGGCAACCACTGGACCGCGCCGGCCGACATCAAAAAGGATGGCGCAAACAGCGCCCCCGGCTCGCAGTCCAACCGCAATCACACGATGCTGACCCCCTCCACCATGCCGGGCACGCGCCCCGTCGCGAACGGCTAGAGAACCATCATGAACGACACACTGTTGAAGACTATCTTCGGCCGCCTGACCTTGGAGTCGCTGCCGCTGCATGAACCGATCGTCGTCGCCACCTTCGCGATGGTGGCGATCGGCGGGCTCGGGCTCGTCGCCGCGCTGACCTATTTCAAGGTCTGGGGCTATCTCTGGAATGAGTGGTTCACGAGCGTGGACCACAAGAAGATCGGGATCATGTACATGATCCTGGCGATCGTCATGCTGCTGCGCGGCTTCTCCGACGCGATCATGATGCGCGCACAGCAGGCGATGGCGTTCAACGGTTCCGAAGGATACCTGACCGCGCATCACTACGACCAGGTCTTCACCGCGCACGGCGTGATCATGATCTTCTTCGTGGCGATGCCGATGGTCACGGGTCTGATGAACTATGTCGTCCCGCTCCAGATCGGCGCGCGCGACGTCTCGTTCCCGTTCCTCAACAATTTCAGCTTCTGGATGACCACGGCCGGTGCCGTGATCGTCATGATGTCGCTGTTCATCGGTGAGTTCGCGCGGACCGGCTGGCTCGCGATGCCGCCCCTCTCGGGCCTCGCATATTCGCCCGATGTCGGTGTCGACTACTATATCTGGGCGTTGCAGATCGCGGGCATCGGGACGCTGTTGTCCGGCGTCAATCTGGTCGCGACCATCGTCAAGATGCGCGCACCAGGCATGACCATGATGAAGATGCCGATCTTCACCTGGACGTCGCTTTGCACCAACATCCTGATCGTTGCCGCCTTCCCGGTCCTGACCGCGGTTCTCGCGATGCTGTCGCTCGACCGTTACATCGGCACCGCGTTCTTCACGAACGACTCGGGCGGCAACCCGATGATGTACGTCAACCTGATCTGGATCTGGGGTCACCCCGAGGTCTACATCCTGGTCTTGCCGGCATTCGGCATCTTCTCGGAGGTCACCTCGACCTTCTCGGGCAAGCGCCTCTTCGGCTACAGCTCGATGGTCTATGCGACGCTCGTCATCACGATCCTCGCCTACCTCGTCTGGCTGCACCACTTCTTCACGATGGGGTCGGGCGCGAGCGTGAACTCGTTCTTCGGCATCACCACGATGATCATCTCGATCCCGACAGGGGCCAAGATCTTCAACTGGCTGTTCACGATGTACAAGGGCCGGATCCGGTTCGAACTGCCGATGATGTGGACGATCGCCTTCATGGTGACCTTCACGATCGGCGGCATGACCGGCGTCCTGCTCGCGGTGCCGCCCGCCGATTTCGTGCTGCACAACTCGCTGTTCCTGGTCGCGCATTTCCATAACGTGATCATCGGCGGCACGCTGTTCGGCATGTTCGCCGGCATCAACTACTGGTTCCCAAAGGCGTTCGGCTTCAAGCTGGACAAGAAGTGGGGCACGGTATCGTTCTGGTGCTGGGTGGTCGGCTTCTACTTCGCGTTCATGCCGCTATACGTGCTCGGCCTGATGGGCGTGACCCGCCGGATGCGCTATTTCGACGATCCGAACCTGCAGATCTGGTTCGTCATCGCCGCCTTCGGTGCAGCGCTGATCGCAGCCGGCATCGGTGCCTTCCTGCTCCAGATCTTCGTCAGCATCCGCAACCGCGAGGCGCTGGCCGATCACAGCGGTGATCCCTGGGGTGGCCGTACGCTGGAGTGGGCGACCTCGTCGCCGCCGCCGGAGTACAACTTCGCGTTCACGCCGATCGTCCACGACCTGGACGCCTGGTACGACATGAAGGAGCGCAAGCACGAGCGGCCTGTGACCGGCTTCAAGTCGATCCACATGCCGAGCGGCACCGGCACGGGCGTCGTGCTCGCCGGCCTCAGCGTTGCGTTCGGGTTCGCGATGATCTGGTACATCTGGTGGCTCGCCGGGCTCACGCTGGTCGGCATCTTCGCGACGACGATCTTCCACACCTTCAACTACAAGCGCGACTTCCACATCCCGGTCGAGGACGTGATCGCCAGCGAGGACGCGCGCACCCGCCAGCTCGCGACCCAGGGAGCCTGACGCGATGTCCGCAATACCCATGAAGGACGGCCTGAACGAGACCGAGAAGGTCTCGTTCTACGAGCTGGACGAGCACGAGCATCCGGAAGGCAGCAGCACGATGCTGGGCTTCTGGATGTACCTGATGAGCGATTGCCTCATCTTCGCGGTGCTGTTCGCGGCCTATGCCGTGCTCGGCAACAGCTATGCCGGCGGACCCAGCCCGAAGGAGATCTTCGAGCTGCCGCTGGTGGCGGTGAACACCGCGATGCTGCTGTTCTCGTCGATCACCTACGGCTTTGCGATGCTGTCGATGGAGGAAGGTCGCCAGCGCGTCATGCAGATGTGGCTGGCGTTCACCGGCCTGTTCGGCCTGTGCTTCCTGTCGATCGAAATGTACGAGTTCGCCACCCTCATCCATGAGGGAGCTGGCCCGACCCGCAGCGCGTTCCTGTCGTCGTTCTTCACGCTGGTCGGCACGCACGGCCTTCACGTCACGATGGGCTTCATCTGGCTCGTCACGCTGATGGTGCAGGTTCAGAAGCATGGCCTGATCGCCGCGAACAAGCGCCGCCTGATGTGCCTCAGCATGTTCTGGCATTTCCTCGACGTCATCTGGATCGGCGTCTTCACCTTCGTCTATCTGATGGGCACCCTACGATGAGCGACCCCCACGCGCACGACGCACACGCTGACCACGATCATGCCGCCCACGGCACGCGCGGCAGCTACCTCAAGGGGTTCTTCCTCTCGGTCATCCTGACCGCGATCCCGTTCTGGATCGTCATGACCGACGCGTTCAAGGATCCGTCGACCGCCGCGCTCGTCGTGATGGTGTTCGCGGTCGCGCAGATCGTCGTCCACATGATCTACTTCCTACACATGAGCGGCAAGTCGGAGGGCGGCTGGACGATGATGGCGCTGATCTTCACGATCATCCTCGTCGTCATCACGCTCAGCGGATCGATCTGGGTGATGTACCACATGAACACGAACATGATGCCGATGCAGGCCGCGGCAGACATGTGATGAAGACGCGACCGGGCCCTGCCGTCTATGTCGCAGGCCTGGTCGCGCTGCTGCTGTTCGCCGGATTCATGGCGCTCGGCATCTGGCAGGTCGAGCGCCGCGCCTGGAAGCTCAACCTGATCGAACAGGTCGCGACGCGCTCTCATGCCGCGCCGGTCGCCCCGCCAGGGCCTGCGTCCTGGGGCGCGATCACCGCCACCAGCGATGCCTATCGCCGCATCCGGCTCGCCGGCACCTTCGATAACAATCGCGAAACGCTGGTCCGCGCCGCCACCGCGCTCGGCAGCGGCTATTGGGTTGTCACGCCCCTGCGGACGACCCAGGGCTTTAGCGTTCTCGTCAACCGCGGCTACGTCTCGCCCGAGCAACGCGCAGCGCATACCAAGCCCACCGGCCCGGTCACGATCACCGGCTATCTTCGCATCACCGAGCCCGGTGGCGGCTTCCTGCGCCACAACGACCCCGCCACCGGCAAATGGTATTCGCGCGACGTCGCCGCGATCGCCAGCGCGCGCGGCGTGTCGAACGTCGCCCCCTATTTCGTCGACGCGGACAAGTCTGGCACCGCCGCCCCCGTCGGCGGCTTGACGATCATCGCCTTCCCCAACAACCACCTCGTCTACATGCTGACCTGGTTCGCGCTCGCCGCGATGACGATCGGCGCGTTCGTCGTCTTCGTCCGCCAGGATGCGCGGAAACGCCGGGGGGCGGAATGACCTCGGAGGCGGCACGCCAAGGCTGGCAACGCTGGCTAGCGCTCGCCACCGCGCGCACCGACGCAACCGGCAACGCCAACATGCGCCAGCTCGTGACGCTGCGCTGGATCGCGGTCGCCGGCCAGTTCGTCACTATCTTGTTCGCGCGCTTTGGCCTCGGCTTCGACCTTCCGCTCGTGCCGATGATGGCCGCGCTCGCCGCCGCGGTCGGCCTCAACCTCGCCAGCATGCCGCTCTACGGCTGGCGCAAGGGCGCGAACATCCAGCTGCTGCTCGCGCTGCTGTTCGACGTCGGCCTGCTCACCACGCAACTCTATCTCGCCGGCGGCGCGACCAACCCGTTCATCTCGCTCTATCTGCTCCATGTCGTGCTCGGCGCTGTGCTGCTCGATCGCTGGTCTAGCTGGGCGATCGTCGCCGTCACCGCCGCCTGTTTCGGCGTGCTCACGCTCTATTACCGCCCGTTGATCCTGCCCCCTGATTACAGCGGCGAGTATTTCCTGCTCTACACGATCGGCTCGCTGCTCTGCTTCATGCTGATCGCGACGCTGTTGATGCTCTTCATGACCCGCATCACCGGAAACTTGCGCGCCCGCGACACCCGCCTCGCCGACCTGCGCCAGCAGGCCGCCGAGGAAGATCACATCGTCCGCATGGGCCTCCTTGCGTCGGGGGCCGCACACGAACTCGGCACGCCACTCGCATCGATAGCCGTGATCCTCGCCGACTGGCGCCGCATGCCGACGCTCGCGCAGGACGCCGATCTCCAAGCCGAGATCGTCGAGATGCAATCCGAGGTCCAGCGCTGCAAGGCGATCGTCACCGGCATATTGCTCTCGGCCGGCGAAGCGCGCGGCGAGGCGCCGGAGATCATGCCACTCCACCAGTTCCTCGACGCGATCGTCGACGAATGGCGCGCAGTCCACGCGGGTGTAGAGTTCGACTACACCACCCGAGTCGGCGACGATCCGCAGGTCGTGTCCGACCCCGCGCTCAAACAGGTGATCGCCAACGTGCTCGACAATGCCGCCGAAGCCTCGCCGCACTGGGTCGCCTTCCGCGGCGAACGCACCGACGGCGACCTTGCGCTGATCGTCCGCGACCGCGGCCCCGGCTTCAGCGACGAACGCCTCGCCAGTTTCGGCAAACCCTATCAGTCGAGCAAGCGCGAGCCCGGCCACGGCCTCGGCCTGTTCCTTGCGGTCAACGTCATGCGCAAGCTCGGTGGCGGCGTGTCGGTGGTAAACTGCGAAGGCGGCGGCGCCGAAGTCACGATTACCATGCCCCTCTCCGCGATCGCCCTGTCATGACCGAGGCCATGACCGAACCCAAACTCCTGGCGATCGTCGAGGACGACGAGACCTTCGCCCGCACCCTGCGCCGCTCGTTCGAACGCCGCGGCTACGAAGTGATGCAGGCCGCCAGCCACGAGGAACTCGTCGAGCAATTGGCCGAGCGCACGCCCCGTTACGCGGTCGTCGACCTCAAGCTTGGCGGCGCGTCCGGCCTGGTCTGCGTCCAGACGCTCCACGCGCATGACCCCGAGATCCTCGTCGTCGTCCTCACCGGTTTCGCCAGCATCGCCACCGCGGTCGAGGCGATCAAGCTCGGCGCGTCGCACTACCTCGTCAAACCCTCGAACACCGACGACATCGAGGCCGCGTTCGATCGTACCGAGGGGAGCGTCGACACCGAATTGTCCGAACGCCCGACCTCGATCAAGACGCTCGAATGGGAGCGCATCCACACCACGCTTGCCGAAACCGACTTCAACATCTCCGAGACCGCGCGCCGCCTCGGCATGCACCGCCGCACGCTCGCGCGAAAGCTCGAGAAGCGCCCGGTAAAATAGCCGCAACGCTTCGCCGAAGGCGCGCGTTGTCATTCGATGCCAGCGCCCAAACCCTCACGCCTCTGGCAGCCGAAGCGACTGCTCGCGACCCCGTCCGCGCTGACCTGGGAGCACGGTGTCGAGATTGCCGCCCGCGCGACCGCGCTCGGCGTACCCGTCACGACGCTACCCAGCGACCGGCTCAAGCTCGACTTCCCCGACAACTCCCGCCGGGCCTATGCCGAAGCCAAGGCAACGCTGGCGCTGGTCGTAGCGCCGCCGTCGAAGCGGAAACTCCAGCCGATCGCCCCGAGCGCCGACTGGCGGATCGACCTTGCCGAGGGCTGCCCCGCGCATTGCGGCTATTGCTACCTCGCCGGCTCGCTCAAGGGGCCGCCCATAACGCGCGTCTATGCGAACCTCCCCGAGATCCTCGCCGAACTCCCCGCGCACCTTGGCCAGGGTACCGTCACGTCGCGTTCGACCGCCCGGGCGCATGAAGGCACGACGTTCGAGGCGTCCTGCTATACCGACCCGCTCGGCATTGAGCACGTCACCGGATCACTCTCCGCGCTGATCGCGCATTTCGGCGCGTGGGAGGCGGACGTGCAGTTGCGCTTCACCACCAAGTTCGACGCGGTCGAGCCACTGCTGGGTCTCGAACACCGCGGCCGCACCCGCATGCGCGCCTCGATCAACCCCGCCGCCTATGCACGCTTCGAAGGCGGCACCAGCCCGGTGGCAGCCCGCCTGCTCGCGCTACGGAAAATGGCGGACGCGGGTTACAGGATCGGCCTGACGGTCGCCCCGATCATCGCCGCCGAGGGTTGGCGCGAGGCGTATGGCGCATTGCTGGCGGAGGCGGGCAGGGTGCTCGCCGACGTGCCCGACGTGACGATCGAACTGATCACCCACCGCTACACACCCGGATCGAAGGCGGTGCTCGAAACCTGGTACCCCGGCTCGTCGCTCGACCTCAGCATGGCCAACCGCACCGAGAAACGCACCAAGTTCGGCTCGGTCAAATACGTCTACGACGCCGACACGATGCGCGCGCTCCGCAGCTTCTTCCAGGACGAGATCGCCGCCAAGCTCCCGCAGGCGCGCATCCTCTACTGGACGTGATCGCCGCGCCAGCCGGCAACGCAGCGTTGCCATTCCCGACCTTCCGATCGCCGCCACCGCCGCCTACCTCGGGACCATGACAAACACCCGCCAGCCCACGCTCTTCATCCCGCACGGTGGCGGACCCTGTTTCTTCATGGACGACCCCGCCGGGAATTGGACCGGCATGGCCGCGTACCTCCGGTCGATCGCCGCCTCGCTGCCCGAAAAGCCCAAGGCGATCCTGGTCGTCTCCGGCCACTGGGAAACGCGTGGCTTCGCGTTCACCGGCGCAGCCACGCCGCCGCTGATCTACGATTACGGCGGCTTCCCCGCGCATACCTACGAGATCCGCTACGACGCGCCCGGCGATCCCGCCTTGGCCACCCGCGCCGCCGGCCTGCTCCGCGAAGCCGGCCTGACCGCCAATGTCGATCCGGCCCGCGGCCTCGATCACGGCGTCTTCATCCCGATGAAGGTCGCGTTCCCCGACGCCGACATCCCGGTTGTCGAGATGTCGGTCGATCGCGATCTCGACCCGGCACTCCACACCGCCGCCGGCCGCGCACTCGCCCCCTTACGCGACGACAGCGTCCTGATCGTCGGCTCGGGCATGAGCTTCCACAACATGCGCGGCTACGGCGACCCGCGTTTCACCGCACCGTCCGAAGCTTTCGACCAGTGGCTCACTGCGGCGGTCGAGGCCGAACCGACCGCCCGAGCAGAAGCGCTAGCCGGCTGGGCCGAAGCCCCCGCCGGCCGCCTCTCGCACCCCCGCGAAGAGCATCTCCTCCCGCTGATGGTCGCTGCCGGCGCCTCCGATCGCCCCGGTACGCAGGTCTACAACGAGCACGTCCTGCAAACCGCAATCTCCGGCTACCGCTTCAACTAAAGGAATTCCCATGGTTCTTCCCGTTCTGCTCGCGATCTCCGGCAGCCTGCGCCGCGGCTCGTACAACACCGCGATCCTGACCACGCTTGGCGAAGCGATCACCGACAAGGCCGCGCTGACGGTCTTCGCGCTGAACGACGTGCCCCTCTACGATCAGGACGCCGACACCGACACGCCCCCCGCCGCCGTCGCAGCACTGCGCGCGGCAATCGGCGCGGCCAACGGGATCGTCATCGCGTCCCCAGAATATAATCACGGCATGTCCGGCGTCCTCAAGAACGCGCTCGACTGGGCCTCGCGCCCGCACGGCAAGGCGACGCTCACGGGCAAGCCCGTCTTCACGCTCACCTCGTCGCCCGGTGCAGTCGGCGGCGCGCGTGCGCACGCGCAACTGAACGAGACGCTGGCCTCGATCGGCGCCCGCACCGTCCTGCGTCCACAAGCCGTCGTCGGCGCCGTGCACGAGAAGATCGCCGACGGTCGCCTGACCGACCAGCGCACGCTCGACTTCCTCGTCGCCGGCATAGACGACCTGCTCGCCGACATCGCGCGGCCCACCACCGCCGACCGCGAGGCCTCCTGACATGCGCCAAATCCTCAACCAGTATCCCGCCCAGCGCGACGACATCGCCGACCTGGTAACACGCCGCCCGCTACCGGGTCCCGGCCTGCCGCAGGTCGATCCGTTCCTGTTCCTCAACCATCACGGCCCGCAGACCTATCGCCCCGGCAACAGCGGCCTCCCGTTCGGCCCGCACCCGCACCGCGGTTTCGAGACGGTCAGCTTCATCCTCAAGAGCGAGATGGCGCATCTCGACAGCGGTGGCCACGAAAGCGTCATCCGCGCGGGCGGCGTCCAGTGGATGACCGCCGGCTCGGGCCTGATCCATGCGGAGATCTCGCCCGCATCATTCAAGCGTGACGGCGGTCCGCTGGAGATCCTGCAACTCTGGGTGAACCTCCCCAGCCGGCTCAAGATGACCAAGCCCACCTATACCGGCCTCCAGCGCGAGGATATTCCCGCGATCCCGGTCGACGGCGGCACCGTGAACCTGATCTCGGGCAGCTTCGACCAAGAGCGAGGCCCGATCGAATCCCTGACCGACGTCGCGATGATGACCGTCCAACTCGAAGCCGGCGCCAAGGTCGACCTGCCAGCCCCAACCGGCCGCGCGGTCTTCTTCTACGTCGTCGCCGGCGCCCCCACGGCTAACGGCACGCCAATCAAGCCGCATCACCTCGCCACGTTCGACAACGATGGCGACACCATCACCGTCACGACCGAAG
The DNA here is from genome assembly GCF_004340965.1 of Sphingomonas sp. PP-CE-1A-559. Lineage (GTDB taxonomy): Bacteria > Pseudomonadota > Alphaproteobacteria > Sphingomonadales > Sphingomonadaceae > Sphingomonas. Next base: position 546,574 of record NZ_SLYA01000003.1, read on the forward strand.
CCCCCGCCACGATCCTCTACGGCCACGCCGACCCAATCGGCGAACCCGTCGTCTCACACGGCCCCTTCGTCATGAACACCCGCGAAGAGATCGTCCGCGCGATCGAGGACTATAGTGCCGGCCTGTTCGGCAAGCCGCCCGTGATCCGCTAGGGCGCTTTACGCACCGGGGGTAGCGCGGCACAGATGTCGGCGCCCCCGGCAGGCACCGTGAAGAACGGCCCCGCCCGGTTCTCCCGCGAGGCGATCCACGCCACGAACCGCGGATTGTCCGTCGCGCGATATTCGAAATGCGGTCGCTCGCCGGCGGGCAGTTCGCTCGCGAGGCGTGCGGACACGATCGGGCTACGCTCCCCCTCGGTCTTGTAGAACCCCAAATCGCCCGTCCCGCGCGGCAACGACGACAGCCACTCGACCCCGTCGATCACGCGCCCGACCACCGCGATGTTCCGATCCAGCGCGCGCGGCGAATGCCCGATCACGGCATACAGTTCCGCGCCGCTTCCGGTGCTCGGCGCAAGATCGCGTGCGACGCCGACCATGCCATAGCAATGCGGCAGCCACTCGGTCGCGCCATTGCCCGCGAGCGGCCATCCGTCGCGACTATACCCCGCCCATTCCGCATAAGGATCGCGCTGCGAAAGCCGCGCCACCGTCGTCGACCCGGTATGCAGATATTCCGCCGGCGGGTTGGCGACGACGCCTGAGACCAACGGCTTCTTCTCCGTCGCATCACCCCATTGCGCGACGTAATTGTCCTGCAACCGGTACACGCTCGTTCCCGCATCCCACCAATGCGCCCGCGCCAATTTGCGTATGTTCGCCACGTGAACAGGCGCATATTGAGGCGCGAGCCGCACCGTGAACCGGTGCCCATTGGCCAGCGTGAACACCACCAGCTCGTCGTCCGGCACAGCGACCCAGTCCGCCGCAACTGGATCGGACGGGAGCGTCGCGGCGGCCGGAACGGCCTGCGTAAGCATGGCGGCGAGAAGGATATTCAACATCCCCGCAGACTGCCCGAGGCCGTCCCCGCACGCAATCGCTTGCGCGCGCGCGAAACCCGCACTAGCAGACCCGCTTCCAGAGCAATGCGGAGCGGTGGCCGAGTGGTCGAAGGCGCTCGCCTGGAAAGTGAGTATACGTCAAAAGCGTATCGTGGGTTCGAATCCCACCCGCTCCGCCACCCCCCTTGTTTTTCCCGTTCTTTCCCGGCCACTGGGCACGGTTTTCCGCCGTTTTTTGGGCCTTTGGGCCGCATGCCCTGTGCGCACCTGTGCGCTAGCGTTCATACACCCGTATGGCACTTCGCATGGTATGAACTTCAAAACGTATGGTATGGGGTGAAACCATGCTGAACGATGCCAAGGTCAAGGCCGCGAAGGCCAAGGAGAAAGCCTACAAGCTGGGCGATTCTGGACAGCTCTATCTCTACGTCACGCCTGCCGGCGGCCGTCACTGGCGGATGAATTATGCGTATGGCGAGCCGACGAAGCCCGGCGGCCGGATGCCTCAGAAGACATTGTCGCTCGGATCGTACCCGGCGCTGACGCTGAGCGATGCACGCCGCAAGCGGGATGAGGCGAAGGCCACGCTCGCCGAGGGCCGCGACCCGTCGGTTGAGCGCAAGATCACCGCGAAGGCTCGTGCTATCTCGGACGGCAACACGTTCGAGATCGTCGCCCGCCGCTGGCACGCGCTGCGCAAGGCGAACTGGTCGACCATTCACGCGGCGGACGTCATCGAAAGCCTCGAGAACGACATCTTCCCGCTGATCGGTGACTTGCCGATCCGGCTTGTCCTGGCGCCGAAGCTGCTCGACGTGCTCAACAAGGTCGAGGAACGCGGCGCGATCGAGACCGCGCACCGCCTGCGCCAGCGCGTGTCGTCGGTCTTCGTCTATGGGATCGCCGCGGGTCTCTGCGACACCGACCCGGCTTCTAGTCTCGGCAAGGCCCTGAAGAAGAAGCCTCGCGCCACGAAGCAGCCGTCGATCATCGACGGGATCGAGGATCAGGAAGAGCGGATCGCTCAGGTCCGCGCCGTGCTGGTCAACTGCGACAATGAGCGCTGCCGAGCGCTGACGAAGTTCGCCCTCCGATTTATCGCCCTGACGGCGGTGCGGCCGAACGAGGTTCACGGTGCGCGCTGGGACGAGATCGAGGGGATCGACTGGGGCAAGCCTGACGCTCCCTCGCCGGCGGCTCTATGGCGGATCGGCGCAGCACGCATGAAGGGTGACGAGGACCGCAAGGCGGACAAGGCGGGTGACCACCTCGTCCCGCTCGCTCCGGAGGCCGTCGACCTGCTCCGCGTGGTGCGGCGGCTATCCGGCGACCTGCCGATCGTCTTTCCCGGCGAGCGTCACCTGCATCGCCCGATGTCCGAGAACACGCTGAACGCGCTGCTCAAGCGCGCAGGGTATCACGCGCGCCACGTCCCGCATGGCTTCCGCGCAGCGTTCTCGACGGTCATGAACGAGCGCGCCGATCGGCAGTGGCGCGAGGCGGGGCACAAGGGGGCATCGCCGGATCGGGCGATCATCGATCTCATGCTCGCGCACGTCCCGAAGGATAAGGTCGAGGGCGCCTATAATCGGGCGGCTTACATGCCCCGGCGGCGCGAGCTCGCGTGCGAGTGGGCGGAGATCATCGCGGCGGATCTCACTACGCCCGAGGCCCATTTAGGCCAGCCGATCCGCTGGGCGGATACCTCGCCGAAGGGGCCGCGGCGTCAGATCTGACGTTCTTAATCTTGAGGCAGAGGGATCGGCGTTTGAGGCTTAGCGAAAACGCTGCCCTCCCCCTGGGGACGGCATGCGAGAGCCTGAAACATATCCGGATCATCATTCCGTCGAGGTTTGGCAGACAGCATATCCCGTTGGATTGCGAGGCATCGAGCGTCATTCGCGCGCGAGTCTTTGACTGCCGTCGAGGACGCGGCCACGAAAAAGCCGGTTGCGGCGAGAAGCCCGAGCAACGTGGCTAGAACCGCCGCCACCACCACCTGACGAGGGTGCGACCTGCCAGTCGGTCTATCCATTTCCTCCAAATGGCCGCGTAGAAAGGCGAAGCCAACGCCAACAATCGTGAAGGTGACGCCAACCTCTAGCAGTAGAACCGGTGAGTAGAACCGCATCAAGGGCTGGCTAGAAAAGGCGATGACGGCGGCGCAGACGATGATAGATTGATACCATCGCCGGAATAGATCGATCCAAGGATTCATGTTACCACGTTAACCGGCCTCGATGGCCTCGAGCAAGCGACGCTCGACATCGGACGCACTGCCCTGCCAATCCCTAACGACGAACAGGGTGCCATCTCGCATCGTGATCCGCAGGTTCGTATAGCTGTAACCTCGATCCATCTTCATGTGAGACACGTCGGCGGCGCGGATCCATGCGTCTTCGACCTTCACCATTGCGGGCGGGCGGGTGTCGGCTAGGTCGCTCATGCGTGCTCGCCTTGCGTGATAGGACCGCGGACCGCCTCGATCTGCTCGACCAGGCGGCGCGCGTGGTTTGCGAGGGCGTTCAGCCCGCCATAGGTCTCAACCACGCCTGCGCGATGCACCATTGCGATTGCCTTTCCGAAGCCTTCACCGTCGAAGTAGCGCTCGGGCTCGATCCCGGCGGCTTTACGGATCGCATCGAGCGCGCGAACCGCCTCGTCATGCCGGCTCGCGCGCAAGTCGATCTCGCGGTCGACGCGCCGCTTCACCTCGGCGGCGATCTCGGCGCGCTCCGTGGCCATCGCCTCGGTTACCCCGTCACGGATGGCCTTCTCGCGCGCTTCGTGTCCGCGGCGCAGCAGTGCGGCGAGAAAAGCGGGCTCCCATTGATCTCGCTCAAGCGTCGGGGCTTTCACGGCGCAGTTGAGGCCATTGCCCTTGAGGATCAGATGCCCCCAGGTCGGCGGCAACTCGCCTTCCTTGACGATGTCCGCTGGCGTGACGATCCACCAATGATCGCAAAACCGCTGCACCGCGACCGACTTGTCGGGCTGCTTCAATTCGTGGAGCCAGTCGGACCGGCTCACCTTGATCTCGAACCCGTGGAGGCGGAGGCCGCGCGACGGATAAAGGCTCATCGCCACGGCGTCCGCCGATCGCACCGCACCGCCGCCGGTCGAGTTGGCGACCTCGAAGAACGTCGCCCACTCGGGAGCCCGGTATCGGTTCATCAACGCGGCGCGGACGTCGGCGGCGGTGTAGCGCTGGGCGGTCACGCTGCGACTTCCATGACGGTCTCGCTCGCCATCACGGCTTCGATGAAGCCTTGCGCGACCGGGCCGACAATCGCGTTACCATAGCCCCGCAAACGTCCCATTCGATTGGCAGCCCCATGAGCCAGCGGGAATGTGCCGGGTTCAACTGGCCGCCACTTTCCATCCCGGCATCCGAGCCAGTCAGCATCCTCCCAAAAGCCGTTAGTCGCGCAGGGCCGCTCCACTGGGGCCATGTTGCCGCCAATCCCGAAGCGATCATTTCCGGAGCCACTATGCCGGCTGCCATTTCCGCCTGTTGCCCCAGGCCCGGCGGACTCGACTGCCCGCCACCCGATCGGCGGCCGTTGTTCGTCGATGGCGTCAGAGCTCGCGTCGATTTCCGATCCTCCGACGTCAGCGGCGAAGCCCACCCCGTCAGCTGAGCGCCCTGACAGAGATCCTGCGGTCCGCCCTTCCGAGCTATCTCCCGGTCCGATCCGTCTGCTGTCCTGACCGCCTTCTCGCCATCCGTCGCGCGCGGGGTCGGCCAGCCGGCAAGTGGCACCAGTCGCGGTAAATCGCGCGGGTTCGATCCGTCGCCCGCCGAGTTCCTGTGATCGCGGACGACCGGCGTAGGCCAACCTGCCAGCAATGCGGCCGCTTGGATGTCCCCGCCTCCGCTGCTCGTCCGCCCCAGTTCCTGTTTCCGTTCCGCGCTCTCCGCGCCGCCCGTGACCGTCCTCGGCGTGGGCCACCCAGAAGGATCGTTGGCGGATGTGCGGCGCACCGAAGCCCGCAGCGCACAGATCGGCAGCTGCGAAGGCCCGGCCCGATCCTTCCACGTCAGCTGATACAAGGTCGAGCCAAGCGAGGCCGTCTTTGCTCGCAACCTGCTCTCCAACGACGACTGAAGGATTGCACTGCTGGATGAGGTCGAAGAACGCAGGCCATAGATGCCGCTCGTCATCAAACCCAGCGCCTTTGCCAGCCGCGGAGAAAGGCTGGCACGGGCAACTTCCCGTCCATATCGCTCGGTTATCCGGCCATCCGGCCAGACGCAGAGCATGGCTCCACACGCCAATTCCCGCAAAGAAATGGCACTGAACATATCCGGCCAGGTCGTCGGGGCAGACATCTTCGATAGAGCGTTCATCTACGTCTCCGGGGGCGATGTGCCCCGCCTTGATAAGCTCGCGCAGCCATGCGGCGGCGAAGGGGTCGTGCTCGTTGTAATAAGCGCGGGGTGCGGCGGCGGCGGGCTTCACGCTGCCCGAGCCTCCTTGATACGAGCAACCCAGGCGCGGACCTCAGCTTCGCTCCACCGCGACCCCGCGCCGCCCGGCTTATACGGCGGCGGGAAGTCGGTTTCGCGGATCAGCTTATAGATCCGGGTCCGCTTCAGTCCGACGATGTCCTCGACGACCTTGAGCATGACGAGGCGATCGGTGTCGGGCGCAGCCGTAGCGCGTGCAGAATCGGTCATTGGTTCGATCCTTGTCCAAACATATGCTCGTTGAGTTCGGGAACCCCCGCCGTCGTCCCCTGCTCAAGGTGCTGGCGGACTGCTAGGCCGAGCGGGGTGAGGACGACTGCACCGTCGCCCCCTTCTAAGCGAGATCTGGCGCACACCAGGTCACTCGGCAGCGTTTCGAAATCTGCACCACAGATGCAGTCGTATGGGCCTGTTGACTTCGCGCATTCGCCGTACAGGATCACTTCCCGCTGCGCCTCCGTCAGCTTCGCCGCCACGCCTGCAACAGCCCCCGCCTCGGTGTTGGTGGTCGGGTTCCGGGTCATGGGCGTGGCTCCTGCGGTTTCTGGTTTCGTCCCTTCGTGTTGCGACTAGCGTCCACCTGACCAGGGTCAGGATCGCCAGCCTTTCGGCCAGCAGGTTTTCGCTTCAACGACTGGCTAGTGCCAGCCTCCACGACCGGGGCACTCCCCCGGCGTAAGATGTTCACGGCAGCGTTTAGGTCTGCATTGCCGCGATACCCGCACGCTGTGCAAACGAAGCTCGCTTGGTTCTTGCGGCTCCTCTTGTCGACCGTCCCGCAGGCCGAACAGGTCTGCGAAGTGTAGCGGGCGTCCACCTTGATTAGTCGGTAAGCCTTGTACGAAAGCATCGTCTCGATCTGGCGCCAGCCGACATTGAGGATAACCCGGTTGAGGCCGCGCTTTTGGGCGACATTCACCCCCGGCTCTTCAATCGAACCGGCCGCGCTTTTCGTCATGATCTTGGTCGACAGGCTCTCGATCACAACCGTGCCATACTGGCGAGTGATGGAGGTGGTTGTCTCATGTGCCCAATGCTTGCGGACACGCGCCTGCAAAGCCCTCAGGGTGGCAACGCGCCGTTTCGCCAGGGCGTTACGCTTGGATCCACGGAGCCCACGGCTGGAGTGGTGTTGCGCCTTGCGGATCTGCTCGCCGATCTTCGACACTCTGGCCGGTAGCGCGAAGCTCGTGCCATCGGATAGCATCAGCGGGATTGCAACGCCGCGGTCTATCCCGACAGCCCCGCCAACGTCGGTGACTGCCGGGCCTGTCTTGCACAACAAGGAAACCTGCCAGCCCTTGGCAGTGCGGCTAACAGTCGCCTCAGCGATGTCGCCAACGACCGCCCGGTGCATCCGAGCGCGGACCCAGCCGATCTTGGGCAGCTTAACCTGGGCCCACCGGGCGTTGATCTTCTCGACGCGGACCTCGCGCCCGTAGAAGGTAAAGGACTCGTGAACGCCCCGCTTGCGAAAGCCGGGGAATCCAGCTTCACCCTTCAACGCCTGTAGGTAGGCGCGATCCAGAGAACGAAGCGCATAGATCGCAGCGTTCTGGCTCACAGCGTTGACGAACTCGACCTCCTTCCGAAGCGCAGTCAGTTCGCGGCACTGAGCGACGAAGTTCAGCGTGCTGCCAGTAACCGCCCGGTAACGCCGCCAGTGGTCGCGGCGCTGCTCTAGGGCGAGGTTCCAGACAAGACGGCACACGCCTGCCGTCTGCGCCATGACGCTTTCCTGCGCCGGCGCCGGCTTGAGCGGATATGTGAAGCCTCGATAGCTCATGATTCATCTACCCGTTGCGAGCGTGAGGTGGCGAGACGGCGAGCGGCGCGGCGTTCTTCACCAAGAGCGAACCGGGCGTCACCGATGCTCGGACGTATCCCATAGACCGCCATCGCGAAGCAGCACGGTTGACACCAGCGGAACGTCTCGAGCCCTTCGTCGCCGCGCTCGGTCAGTACGCGGTTGCGCGTCCCCGGCTCGCATTCCCCGGCGCAGGTGTGGCAAGTGCCGCCTCCACGCGTCGTAACCATCTTGTCGGAGAGCGCGACCTCACCGTTGCCGAAGTCCCCGGCGAACGGATCATCGGCAAGCGCCTCGGCTTCCCAGCGAAACGGCTTCACTTCCCCCCTCCCTGCGACAAGAGGCGGATGGCGGATGCGATCTTCTCGGCGGTTTGCGCGGACGCTCGATGCAGCAGTTTCGTTATTACACCCGGCTCCGCGTCCGCCTCAGCCGTCATATCGGCGCACAGATCATCGGCAACCTTCGCAGCCGCCTTCAACGCCCGCGCCACCCCTTCGTCATTCGCTGCCGCAACGGTGGCGAGAGACGGGACGCAGGACGCGGGCAAGCCGTACTTTTCCGTGAAGTCGTGCGCCTCACTCCAGTCCATGCCCTCCCCCGGCGCTGGCAGTGCCACCTTCAACGAAACGTCCTGTTCGTGAAAACCGGTTGCCGCACTTTTTACTTCGGTTGAAAGTGGCGGCGCTGGCAGTGTCTGCGGGAGTGCGGCTAGGGCGTCGGCTAGCTTCATGCGCTCGATCGGTGTTCGGTCGGGCAAATAATCCTTGAGCACCGGGCCGAACTTCGCGGCAAGTTGTAGTGCATCCATCATTGCTCGCCTCCAGCGATAAGCGCGTCTCGGATACGCATTCCAAAAGCGGTGAAGATGCCGGAAACCGGGTCCGCGATACCTTCCGACAGACCCTCGACAATATCGGGATGATCTTCGTACTGGGTGGTAAGCATCCAATCGCCAGCGACGAATATTGCAGTGATGATCGCCTTGCGCTGCACTTCGGTCAGTGCCTCAAGGGCCTCCCGCAACTCGGGGCTCGGGTTGGGATTGGAGGTCATGCGGAATATCCAACATCTGGCGCGAGACGGTTGCCCTGCGCATCCTTCGATTGCGGGTTCAGCAGCTTGTCGATCTTGGCCGCTTCCGACGCGTTGGCATCGCCCATGCTGAACACGCCAACCATTGCAGCGAACCGGAGCGCCGCGTGCAGATCGCCAACCTCCAGCGGGATCATCTGGCGAGCCGTGCGCCCCTGATACTCCGCGTTGTTCGGACCCGGCGCGTCGATGCCGAAACGCAGCGCCTTGCCGATAAGCTTGAGCGTTTCGCCCATCTCTTCGACCATCAGGCCCATCGCGTAACGCTCGCGGTCATCACCCCCGCTCATGCCCCACCTCGGGCGTTGAGGGCGGCGCGTTCGTCACACCATCCGCGATTGAACAGCCGCTCCGACCACGTCGCGTCACCTTTCGGGATCGGCGGGCCAGCTTCACCGCGCTTGAAGGACGCGGCCCCTTGCTCGTAGGGCGTCATGCGGACTTCCCCATGATCTTGAGGATCGCCTCGCGAACGGCCTCGCCTTCGTCGCTATCGGTGAACGTGACGACGGTTTCGCCACCGACGACGATCGCGCGCCCGTCATCGGCCGCATCGCCATCGTATGAGACCCGAAGCGAATACCCATCCTCGGTCAATTCCAGACCGCTCAACGCCGCCACCAACTCCGCTTCTCGCGTCTGGGTGGCATCTAGCCGGGGATACGCACTGGCATCAGGCGCGGACGCCGGACGGTTGGCAGGGTCGGCCGCATACTCGCGCATGGCGTTGGCGGTCTTCATACCCTGCATGCTATGCTCGGGATCGCCGCCAGCGTTCAGGCGACGTGCTGCCCACGCCCGCACAATCTGCCACGCATCGGGATCGCGCCCTAACAGAATGAACATTGGCTCACCGGGGCGGCGTTTGGCGAGGCAATCGTGGTTGCCCTTGTCCTCCCCCGCACCTTCGCCCGACTTGCAAGGAAGGGGGACAGGCGCGAGTTCGGCGGCAAGGTCGCGATACCAACCGACGTCCGGCTCCATGTAGAACGCCGAGCATAAGGCATGCACCGTGTCATCGGCCTCAATCGTGCGACCGTCGTCGCATGTCTGCGAGAGACCTTCCCCCGCCAGCGCGTCGAGGAGGTAAAATGCGGTGGCCAGCGCGGACTCCTGTTCCTGCGCAACCGGCGCCGCTTGCTGTTCTGATGTCGTCACTGGGCTCGATTGATCAACCACGGGCATATCCCTTCTTAGGTTCACGACAGGGAGCGCAGCGGCCCATGACGAGACGCAGGCTGTCGAGCCCGCAAACCCGGCATTCACCTGGCGCACCGATGGCGATGGGCGCGCTCGCGGCGCGGATGTTGCGATCGAGCGCGGCCTGCGCGACGTCGTTCGCCATGTCGGCTACGTCAGCCACTGGTCACTCTCCGGTCTATGCTCACCAACTGGTGGCGGATCGTCTTCAGGGCGGCGCTGCGCTCCGGCGACGGGGGTTGCTGCATGAGGCGGGCGCGGTAGCCGAGCACGTCTTCCCGGTTCAGGGATCGCTTGCTCTCGCGTGGGCCTGCTGAGCCCCGGCCGCGCTGGCTGTACATCTTCATGCCGCGCGCTTCGAAACGGTTGGCTGCGCACCGGCCTCGTCAGCGCGCAGCGGAGGTACAGACGTCCTGAGGGGCAGGACCGAGGCAGTCGGGGAGAGGGGCACGAAGCCGGGCACATCGTTCCCGCGAAGGGTGCGGATGATGCGAGGCCAGTGACGCACGAGGTCGTCACGGAAGATGCGGAGCGCGATGGCGAAGATCGCCGTCAGCGACGCGACCCCCAGGGCGTACATTGCGTGATCCCAGTTCATGAGCGGCGTCCGATCGGTTGGCGCGCGTTCCCACGCTGCGCGGTGCGGAAGATTAATTCGGTGAGGGCTCGAGGATCGGTGCAAGCGGCAACGGGCGGCGACGCGGGGGCTGGGCGGCTCATGCCTGAGCCTTCCTAGCTGAGCCGCTATTGCGGCGCGGCGAGGTCCAGCCGTCCCCCTCGACCAGCTTCTCTGCACCGCTGGGCGCGATGACGCGGACCCGACCGTCAGCCAGCTTGCGGATGATCGGGCACTCGAACTCATAGACGGGCAGGGGGCGGAACGTTCCGAGGCTCAGTTCCAAGATCCCGACGTTGCGCCGCACGGTCATCGCCGGAGCGGTCAACACGTCGAGCCCGCGGCTCATGCACTCGCGCGCCTGCTCGTTCGTGAACCGACGCCCGCCCTTGATGCTATGACCACCGAAGCCGACCTTCTCGCCGTCCTCAATCGTGCCATACCAGGCGTAGGGCGTCTTCGACGGCGTAACGAGCCATGCTGCCGGCTGGCGGCCGATGACCTCGCCCATAGGGCGTGAACCTGGCGCGCTCATGCGCAGGCCCTCAGGTAAGAGACAGCGGCGACCCCGGCCCCGCCCAGGTGCCGGCTGCGGCGCGCGATTGTCTCGGCTTCAGCAGCTAGCGATTCATCGGTCAGTGCCTGCCGCGCGAGAAGGTCGGCCGCGGCTGCCACTGAAGCCTCCAGCTGATCCATCGTCGGACGCCGACCCATCTTCTGGCGAAGATACTCGTGCTGATCGATGATCAGGCGCAGCGCTGACGCAGGCTTGATCGCCAACCGCCCGGCGCGCGTCGAAAGCGTGTCACGGATCGCAGCAGCATGGGCGACTGCCGACGGTAAGCCGGGGTGATCCTCAGCGCGACGCAACCGCACGACGCGGTCTTCCGCTAGTGCCAGGCGATGGCACGTCGACGACATATCAATGATCGTCTGATCAAGGTCAGGATCGTGGGATTTGATGGTGCGGCCGGTCACGCTGCGCGCCCCCGCTGCGGTGCCGGGTTAGCGGCGAGCTCGCGCTCCCATGCCGACCGGCCGGGCCACTCGGTCCAGTAGACCGACGACAGGGCGACCGCGTCACCGAGCGGCAACAGCTTCTCGAACGTCATCCAACCGGAGGAATGCTGAGCCTTGTGGCAGTCGTCGCAGAGCGGAATGCAGGCGCTATCCGGAGCCTTGGATGCCATACCTTTCCCGCCGGCGTGGTCGACGTGGGCCGACACGATCGGGTTCGCCATATCGCCTGGATGAAGGCACTTGGCGCACGGCACCTTGCGCAGCCACCGCTTGTATTCCTCGGCACACTTCCACGCTGGGCGACCTGCCCGCGGTGGCTTCCGAGTTTGAAATGCTGAACGGGGCAAACCCACGCCGACCTCCCGACAAGCCGGTATGGCCTGTTGGGTCACATGTGCGCTATACTCACATAGTCGTCAATCATAATTGTGCGTCTAGCGCACTTTTATCACGGTGGACTTGGCGCGTTACGTCATCATCTCCCGGCGGGTAAGAATGCGATCGATACGGATCACGTCAGACATTGGTACGCGGAAGTCCAAGCGTGGCTCGTACTGCCGCAGTTCAACATAGCTCGCCGATCGGCGAACGAGCTCCTTCACCAGCACGCCCCTTGAGCGTTGACCGTCATCATCGTCGCTATCCCTGAGATACACGACGACATTGTCACCGGTCGACAGCGGGCGATTGCGGCAAACCGCGACGATCTCGCCGTCGGGTAAGGCTGGGTGCATCGACGAGCCTTGGACATGCAGCGCGTACGCCTCACGCTTGCCAGCCAATATCGCGGGGCGGCGGACATATTCCAGAACCGATCCGCTATTCAAATCCGTCTGCTCCACAGCCTCTCCCTCGAACAATCGGGCAGCGCCCAGGCCGGAGCCCCAGACGGGTAGATTCTCATTTGGCCGCTCGAGGCTCTCGCCTTCGAACTGCATCACGGTGGCATTCGCCTCCGGCAACTGCTCGGAAGTCATGCCGACGCCGACGCGGCTCAGTAGCTCTTCGGGCGTCACCTGAAGGATTGAGGCGAAGCCATCGACGAATGCGATGTCGAACCGGATCGTCCCATTGATGATTTTTGTGACCGTTGTGCGATCGCGACCGATGGCAAAGGCCAGCTTTTCGTCGCTGGTTTTCACCTCTTTCTTTCGCGCTTTGAACCATGCAGTATCCATCCCTGCTATGTGAACGCCGCGCACAACCGCGTCCCGTGCGTATTCAGCACACTTTTCTATTGACGAATGTGCGTTAGGCTCACATTGTGAGTTCATGGCAAGCGCACTCACAACCTATATGAAACGCGAGCGGGTCACGGACGCAGCCTTAGCGGCAGCGATCGGCAAAGATCGGTCTCTAGTAACCCGGCTTCGCCACGGGACTGTGCGCCCTAGTATCGATGTGGCTGGCGCGATTGAGCGCGAAACCGGCGGCGCTGTCACGATGCAGTCCTGGCTACCGTCGCAGACCCCCGCGCCTGCCGTTCGGAAGAGGGCCGCGTGATGCGCATTCTCGCAATCATCGCCGAGGTCGTGTCGGCCCTGTTCGCCAGCGTTCCCGCACACGTTGCCCGCAACTGCGACGAGTACGGCGAAGAGCTGGCTTGGATGGGCGCAGGCGAGATGGATGGCTTCGAACTTCATGCAGAGGGTAATGGACGATGAGCACGCCGCAAATCCACGGGCGCTACCGCACCGTACCCGCGTCGTTACTCCTCAAGGCGATCGGCGACGCGCTGGAAGAGATCAAGGACGAGGACAAGGCGACAGACGCCGACCTCGGCGCGGTGCTTGGGAAGCATGAGGACACTGCGGCGCGCTACCGTACCGGCCTGGCTGAAATGCCGGTCGTGTCCTTCCTTCGCGGCTGCCGTGAATGGGACGGTCGGTTTGCCAATGCGGCACTGGGCCTCGTCGGCATGCGTCTGGCACCGATCGACGCCGCGGCGGGCTGCGATCGCGCAAGCGTGACCGCCTTATGCAGCCTGCTCGCAAAGAAGTCGGCGGCGCTCGAGAACGACGGCGTGATCGACGACGAAGAGCTCGAAGATATGTGGCCGGAGCTTGAGGCCGCCGCAAAGCACATCGATCGACTGCGCGACCGGCGGCGGCTGCGCATGATTAGCAACCAGTAGGACCAACCGGCGGCTGTTAGCCGCCACGGAGACTGACGATGACAGCGCTTGATAGCGCAGCGCCGGTAAAGCCCGGTTCTGCGAATGCTAGTCCGCGGCCTGAGCCGGATCGCGCCGCTCTTGTGGCAGCGTTCCGCAAGGCGTCGCGCGCATGGAACGCCGACGGCGGACCGATCGAGAAGACGGTGAAGGCGGGCGAGGAACTCTATTTCGCCGCTCACTTCCTGATCGAAGACCTGCTCGGCGAGGCCGTGTCGTGAAGACGTCGCTCAAGGCCCAGCAGGCTACGCTTCAGCGTGAGGGCGTCCTCGCCGCGCACGTGAAGTCGAAGACCGGCCCATTCAACATCGAGACGCTCGCGCGATCATACGCGCTTCCCGCCGAGCGCGTCGCCCAGATCGTGAAGCGCAATGGAGGCACTCATGGATAATATCGGACGCCTGTTCGACCAAGTTGCTGCTGAAGCTGGTGTTACCGCCGATCGCGCCAAGCTGGCGGTGTACGTCATGGGCCTGGCATCGGCCGGTCGATCCCTGTCCGACACTGCGGCGGCGTTAAAACGCAAGCCCGCGACGGTGAAAACCTTGGCGCGCGACTTCATGATCGACTTTCCTGATTATCGCCCCTTCGAGCGATACGAGAAGAAAGGCGAGCAGCGCCCTGAACCGCGTTATCTGCTCGCGACGGCGGCCTGAGATGGCGACGCCAGTCAACAAGGCAGAGGGCGAAGCAACTCGCGCACTGATCCGCATGCTGCTCGAGACACATACGCGCGCGGACGTGTTTCACATGATGCAGCGGACCGTCTCCGGCACTTGGGTGTCGCTCGGTGTCGTGAAAACCATTCGGCGCGAGATGATCGCGGCGGGGGCGCGGCGGTGCAAGACCAATATCGCTCGCCCGCACTTGCGCGAGGAGCCCGCCGCTCCCGAACCAGTTGCACCCGTCGTCGAACCCGCGCTCGTCGTGCGCCGCCCGGCGCTGCCACCTGAAAGCTTTGAGAGCCAGATGGCTCGCATCGCCGCCGGCGCACGCCTTGTTCCCGCCCCAGACTTCCGCACGGCCGGGCCGTCCTACACGCTCGGCGGCGTATCCTCAGGGATTTGCGCAAATGCAGGCTGAGGCCGCTACCTGCGCCGCTAAACCGGCTCACCTCGAACGCCTCGAGGCCGAACTAAATTCGGCGATGCGCGAGCGCGGAGACGCGCGCCGCAAGCAAGAGGCTGAAGACGAGGCCAAGCGGCGGACCTCTAAGCGAGCCGCAAAAGCGGCTCACACGTCGCATATGCTTTCCGTCCCACGCATGGCCGGGCTGATGAAGGCCGGGGCATTGCTCGGCAGCGCTTTGGCGCTCGCCGAGGCTCTGAGCATCAACCCGCGCAGCCTGCGGGCGAAGTTGACCGCCGATCGCGGCGTATCGTCTGACGATCTCGAAGCGGCGGCGGCGGCACTTGAGGCGCGGGCAGGGCAGATGATCGATCACGCCGCCAAACTCCGTGCTGAGTGCCAGCCTGCCGAGGTGGCCGCCGCGTGACGATCCTGACGGGCTTCGATCTTTGTCGGGCGGCGATGGGCGTCACCGGGATCAGTGCGCCCGAACAGAGCGTTTTGAACGTGCTCGCGATCATGGCGAACGACGTCGCGCAGTGCTGGCCTGGCATCAACGGCCCCGCCGGTCTGGTCGGCAAGACGAAGCTGTCCGAACGCGCAGTGCAGAATGCTGTGAAGGCATTGGCAGCTGCGGGACATCTCACCCGAACTGAGCGTCCGGGCAAAGGTGTCATCTACACCGTACACCCCCGCACCACCTGCACCCCCGCACAAGATGCGCCGGTGCAGGAAGTGCGCCCCGCAAGGGATGCGCCTACCCCCGCACCACCTGCACCCAAACTACCAAGAACCACCATCTCAACTATGTTGGACGCGCAGGCGCCTCGCAAGCCTGCGGGTCCGAGCAGCTTCCCGTGCCCCGATGGCGTCGATCCCGAACATTGGGCGGACATCCTCGTCAACCGGAAGTCGAAGCGCCTCGCCAACACCCCGACGGCTCACAAGGCCATCCTCCGCGAACTCGAGAAGCTTTCGGACGAGGAATGGCCGCCCGGTCGCATCGTTCAGCACGCCGCCGAGCGCGGCTGGGGCGCAATCTTCGATCCACGACCACAGAACGGAAACCGCAATGGCAAACGACCTGATCACCAACGAAGCCGCGGCAACGGGTTCCTCGATGCCGTCATTGACGCCGAGCGTGATGACCGTGCTCGCCAGAGCGTTTGAGAGCGGCGCGGTGTTCAGCGCGCAGGACATCGCGTTGATCGAGCCGGTCGCCAAGGCTGTTGCGATCGCCAAGCCCGCCGACGAGCGCTTCGTGCGTCAGTCGCTGGGCGGGTTGTCTGCAGCACTGCCCAGCCAGGCCACCGACGAGGTCTCGGGGAAGCTGAAGTTCAACACGTACATGACGATGTTCGCCGGGTACGACGAGCGTGCCTTGGCCTATGCCTGCCGCCGCTGCCTCGACGAGCTCGACTGGATGCCCACCGTACACCAGTTGAAGGAGCGCATGGCGAAGTGGGTCAGCCCCGAAGAGTCGGCCATCCGCCGCGCGCGGGCAATTATGCGGACCGGACGCCGAGAAGTGACCGCCGAGGCCGCGCCGATCACCGCCGACCAGATCCGCGCGCTGAAGCCCGAGTTCATCAGCATGGGCGTGAAGGCCGGGTTCATCACGCAGGATCAGGTCGACGAAGCCTTCGGCGCGACTGAGCAGCCGCCTGAGCAGATGGCGGCATGACGAATAACAAGAAGAGCAGGGGGTAGGGCGATGGCGCGGGGAAACGAGTGGTGCATCCTGAGGGTGGCGTCAGCGCGAACGCTGAAGCTTGCCGAGACGCTGCGATCCGTTGGCATCGAGGCATGGTCGCCGCGCCGTACGATCAAACGGGACGCGCCGGGGAAGCGTCGGCGGATCGCACTGAAGCAGCCTAAACTGATGCTCGAGATCGATCTGCCAATTATCCCGGGCTTCGTGTTCGCCTGCGCTGATCGCCTGGACGATATAATTCGGGCAAGCGCGACGCCCTTCGGCCCTCACCCGTCTTTCTCCCTCCTGCAAGTCGGTGACCGTGTGCCGCTGGTTGGGGAGCGGCAGATAGCCGGGCTGGTCGCTGCGGAGGCTGAGGCCACGGCCGCAATTACGGAAGAGCGCCTCGCCGAGGGTCGGGAGGAGGAACGCCGCGCGCGGGCTACTCGGCTCGGCACCGAGCGAGCGCGGCGCAAGGCATTGCGGCAGGAGGTTAAGGCGTTGAGTGCGGGGCAGCAGGTTACTGTCGACGATATGCCCGCTCTCGCTGGTTTAGTGGGCACGGTGGTAAGGGGCTGGGGCACGTCCGCGCTGATCCACTTCGGCGGGGCCCTAACCATGGAAGTAGAGGCTTGGCGAGTGCGCCCATCTGGTGTACATAGCGCGAACACCCTTCATAGGGACGCTGCTTGAGCAGCTTCGGGACAGACGAAGTGGAGCTACATGCTCTTCCGCATCCCTGATCGACCACTCCTCGCGGGTGGTCGTAAGCATGTCTGCACTTCTGGAGGCGGTGATGCCCGCACCGCAATTGCGGCTCACCCGCGCTGACCTACGGTATTAGATCAGCGTTCGAGGGAGGTCGGCACATATGTCACCACCTCGGATGCGTCACTGTTCTGGTCGCATGGCACCGTTGCTCATCGGCATTGCGGTCCGCCAAGCGTCTAGTCGGACAGCGCAGATGAAAGCCTCGCTGTCCCGGTCGAGTGCGCAGGCCCATGCGTCCTCGACCGACCCGATCCTGCCTGACCCCGACGGAGGCACCATGGCATCGACGCAGCCTTCCGCATCCGGTCATGTGCGCAGCACGACGGCCGAAGTCGTCGAGGCGATCGGCATGCGCGTGCTGCGTATCGCCGAGGACATGGCCTCAGGGTCGCGTCATCAGGGCCGAAGCGAGCGCCTGATCGGCGAGGCAGAGCAGGCAGCAATCGACCTGCGGGCTGCCGTGCGCGGCCGCTGATGGGCTGGTCCAAGATCAGCCGCCACCAGCGCGGCTATGGCACTGCTCACGACAAGATGCGGGCCCACCTGCTTGCCACTGTCGTCACCTGCGAGGGTGAGTGCAAGACCAACGGTATCGAGACGCTGGGCACTATCGCCGATCACATCGTCCCGCTGTCGCGGGGCGGCACTGGCGAGCGCACCAACTACCAGTTGCTGTGCAAGGATTGCTCGGACCTCAAGACGCTCGCTGACAAGGGCGCCACGGCGCGGCCTGTTGGCGGCGTTGATCGTTCGGGCCGACCGACCAGCGCGTTGCACCCTTGGAATAGGAAGGCATGACCATGGCGGACGAGCCCACCCGCAGCGAGCGTCCTCGCACAGATTGGCCTGAGGCTATCCGTGCGCAGGTAGAGATCTGGCAGGGCCTTGGCGAGGCTGCATCACACATTGCTCATGCCAAGCGCGCGCTGTTCCTCGCCTATGTCGCCGAGGGCTTCACTGAGTCCCAAGCGCTCGAACTCGTGAAAACGATTTGACGATGTCCAGCCCTCCGCGCGCACTCTCGGTTCACGACGCTGACTATGATCCCGCTGTGGGTGAGAGCATCGTCGTGCGCCTGGATGGCGTCGATCAGCATGGTCGCGTCGAGGCGTACGACGTCGACGCAGGCACGGTCACTCGCTGCAAGCTCGACGCGCGCGGCTACACCTTCGCCGAGGACGATGAGATCGCTCGTGAGACCGTGCACGGCGTGGTCACCGCAGAGTTCAAGGCTGCACTCGACACGCCGAGCGCACCCCACCCCCCGGTGTAAAGTCTGAGGGCCGTCGGCACCCGTACCGACCACGTGGTGCATGCGCGCTGCGATCAATTTCTGAGGGGGGAGGGTTTCGGCCCGTGCCGCCGCTGGAGTCCGCATGGCCGACGTCATCGAGATCGCTGGCGGTGACGGCGTTCCGCCCGAGCCGAACTGGCGCAGCATCTTCGGCCGAGCCCCGGACCGCGAGGCCGCATCGTCCTACTGGAAGAGCATCATCAGCGAGATGCGCGGCGCCGAGAAACTGGCGGTCGCCAACTCGCACGCGGTTATCCGCCTAGTCGTCGCATACGTCACGTTCGATCAGTCCGCGAAGGAGGTGATCAAATCTGGCCCGGTCATCAAGGCCAAGAAGACCGGCGTCCCGACGTACAACCCATGGTGGACGACAATGTCGAACGCTGCGAGCCAGGCGCAGGCTCTGGAGAAGGAGCTTTGCATCTCGCCGCGGGAACGTGGCGCGGGTGCGAAGGTGGTCAAGAAGCAGGCCCGCACCACGGGCTCGGCACGGTTTCTAAAACAGCGTGGCTAATCGCTTCCTCGCCGATCCGGATCCGACCACAGCCTGGGCGAAGGCCGCGGTCGACGGCAAGTTGTTCACTGCCGGCGAGCTCGTCCGGCATGCTGCAGAACGCCACCTGCGCGACATGCGGGATGGCGAGCGCCGCGGGATCTACTGGCGCCCGGACGCTGCTGGTCACGCGCTGGACTTCCTGCCGTCGGTCTTTCAAGTCACAGACGGGCCCTCCGCAGGTCAGCCGTTCTACCCGCTCGAGTGGCACACGTTCGTTATGGGCTCGCTGTTCGGGTGGCGCACCGCGACCGACCGCTGGCGGTTCCGGTCGGGCTGGCTTGAGACCGGCAAGGGCCAGGCGAAGTCCCCGCTGATGGGCGCGATCGGCGTCTACATCATGGGCTGGTGCGATATCCAACGCGCCCAGTGCTACGCGATCGGTGAGGACAAGAAGACCGCGAACGTGTTGTTCAGGGACGCCGCGGCCATGTGTCGCGCAACCATCCCCGAGCATGACGAAGGTGAAAGCCTCGAGGGCCTTGGCGAGGTCGTCATCCGCGGCGAACTGGAGAACGCCTGGAAGATCGAGCATCCCGACAGCGGTTCTTTCTTCCAGCCGATCGCCAGCGGCGAGAGCCTTTCCGGCCCGCGACCGAACTATGTCGCAGGTGACGAGATTCACGAGCTCACCGACGAGAACGTGTTGCAGACATGGAAGCGCGGCATCGACAAGGTCGCCGGCCACGCGCTGATGCTGATGGGCACGAACACGCCCGCCACTTCGCAGCATGTCGGCACGTCGTACTCGGAGATGTACCAGCAGATCGCGAAGGGCGAGGCTCGTGACGATACGGCGTTCGCTTTCGTGGCGCGGATCGACAAGGCCGATCGCGAGACCGTGTTCGAGAACGAGAAGGTCTGGCAGAAATCACTGCCCGCGCTGGGCGAGACCTTCCCGATCGAGAACATCCGCGAGACGGTGGCCTCCGCACTGCTGCGCCCGTCGACCAAGTCGAGCGTTTTGCGCCTGTACTTCGGCGTCGATACCGCGTCGGCCGACTTCTGGATCGACGAGGACAAGTGGGCGGCGGTGCAAGGGCCGGTCGATGAGGCCACCATGCGCCACCGGTTCTGCCGTTTGGCGATCGACCTTTCGCAGAAGAACGATCTGACCGCAGTCAGCGCAGCCTGGGAGCCGATCGGCGACGAGCCGCTAGCGGTTAAAAGCTGGTACTGGACCGCGGCGGGATCGACCCCCGGCCATCTCAAGGAGAAGGGGGAGCGCGATCACGCGCCCTACGTCGAGTGGGTCGAAGACAAGTTTCTGGTCGCCACGCCAGGTGCGACGATCGATTACACCTTCGTCGCGATGCAAGTTTCGAAGCTCTACGCCGAGCAGAAAGTTCTCGAAATGGTCGCCGATCCGGCGTTCATTTCGAGCTTCATGGATGCCTGCGCAGAGGTAGGCCTCGAGGTCTGGCTCTACGGCGGACCAGACAAGCCGACTGGTCGAGGGCTCAAGATCGTGGCGCATGCGCAGGGTACGCGCGTGATGTTCGAAGACCGGCAACTTTGCATGCCGCATTCGATCACGAAGATTGAAGACGCGATCCTCGACCAGCGCATCATCATCGACAATTCGCCGGTGACTTACAGCTGCGCTGCCAACGCCGCGATCGACGCGGACGGCCAGGGCAACCGCATGTTCAACAAGAAGAAATCACGCGGACGCATCGACGGCATGGTCACCACCACGATGGCGATCGGCGCTGCAGTGTCCAGCGTGAAGCCGAAGAAGAAATCGGTCTATGAATCCCGCGGCATACGTCGGGTCTAAGGAGGGCGTATGGCGGGAATGTCGCCCACCGATTATCAGCGAGCGGCCAAGTTCCGCCGTTCGTTCTCATCGTCCCGTGAAGCGGTCGAACAGCGTCGCGTCTACGCGTACTCGGTCCACGACATTGCCAGCGGCGATCAGGATCCAGTGCTCGGCGCGTTCCTGCGCGGCGGGCGCGAGTCTCTCACCGGCGTCGCGGTCACCGACCGCATGGCGATGCGAAACTCGGTATATTATCGGGGTACGTCGCTGATCGCCGGATCGATCGGGATGCTGCCGCTGTCCCTGTTGCGCCGCAAGGCGGACGGCACAACCGAGAAGGCCGTCGATCACCCGCTCTATTCGGTGCTGAAGACCGACCCGCTCGGTAATGGGGCAATGTCGCCGAACGAGTTCAAGAGCTTCATGCAGCTGGCGGCGCTATTCGACGGCAATGCCTATGCGCGCGTCGTGCGCCTGAACGGCGAGATCCAGGCGCTGGTCCCGTTTGAGCGTAGGACCGTCAAGAAGGAGTGGAACGGCGGCAATCTGCGGTTCCGCCATACGCCGAAGAGTGGTCGTCCCGAGACCCTGGGCCCGGAAGATGTCTTTCATTTTCGAGCCCCTGTATCGCTGGACGGCTTGAATGGTCTCGGGCTGCTCGACGTTGCGGCCGACACGATCGGCCTCGCGCACGTTGCCGAGAAGGCCGTCGCGCGCATGCTCACCAAGGGCGTGATGGCCGGTGGCGCCCTGCAGATGAAGGACGAGCTCAGCGACGAGGCATTCGCCCGGCTGAAAGCAAGTTTGCGCGATGACTATTCGGGCGAGGACGCTGCCGGCGAATGGATGCTGCTGGAAGGCGGCATGGAGCCCAAGCCATTCTCCGGCAGCGCTCGCGAAAACCAGCTCGTCGAACTGCGCAAGTTCGAAGCGGAGCAGGGGTCGCGTTTTACCGGCGTCCCCCGCCCTCTGCTCATGTTCGACGAAACTGCGTGGGGCAGCGGCATCGAGCAGCTTGGTCTGTACTTTGTCGTCTATTGCCTCCTGCCCTGGTTCGTCATCTGGGAGGAAGCCATCTGGCGCCTGCTCAGCCGGAAAGAGAAGCAAGCGCGCGACGGCACCGTTCTTTACGCCAAGTTCAACGAGCGCGCACTGCTGCGCGGGTCGATGAAGAACCAGTCCGACTTCCTCGCCAGCGCGCTCGGGCGCGGCGGCGGCAAGCCATTCATGGAAGCGAACGAGGCCCGCGAGGCGCTCGACATGAACCCGCACCCGGACGGCTACGGCCTCCAACCCCGCGCAGGAACGACAGCCGCGGCCATCGTTGAGGACCAAGATGATGACGAAAAGTAGACTCCGCGCCGTCTTTGCGGCTCAGCGTCCGCCTGAAATTGCGAACGTCGGCTCCGGGTCGGACTGGAAGTTCGAGACGCGCGCTCTCGCCGCTGGTTTCGAAAAGGTCGAAGTCACGGCCCTGGCGTCTGATCGACCGACGATCTCGATTTTCGGTTATATCGGCGACGATGGCGACGGCGGCGGCATCACCACTGCCCGGATCGCGGGCGCGCTGCGCTCGGTTGCGGGCAAGCCTATCACGGTCGAGATCAACTCGCCGGGCGGCAACTATTTCGAGGGCGTGGCGGCGTACAACCTCTTGCGCCGCCATGATGCCGAAGTCCGTGTCGAGGTCGTTGGCATCGCGGCGTCGGCCGCGTCAGTCATCGCAATGGCCGGCGACGAGATCGTGATTGCCGCGAACGCCGAAATCATGATTCACGAAGCGCGCGGGCTGTTCTTCGGCACCAAGTCGGAGATGCGCGACGCGTGGGAGACGCTGGCTCACATCGATACGGCCATGTGCGAGACCTACTCCGCCCGGTCCGGACGCCCGATCGCCGAGTTCGAGGCCATGATCGCTGGGCAAGACGTCTTCCTGCGCGGCCAGGAGGCGATTGATGCGGGTCTCGCAGACTCCCTCATGGAGCGTGAGGCGCAGATGCCAGTCTACGCCTCCGCTGATGAATTCCCGAGCGACAAGCCTTCGCTCGACAAGTTTCTCGCGAAGCATGCCGTGCCGCGCTCTGCGCGTCGCGACCTGTACCGCGCGATGGGTACGCGTAACGCTACCGAACCTGCCACGCCCCGCGCTGGCGATGAACCGGAGGCCGATTATTCGCGCCTCCTTGCCGCCCTTACCGTCTGAAGGAACAGACATGACCAAGTTGACCAACCTGTGCGGCACGTCCGCGCTGGGTCGGGGCCTCATCGCCGTGCGCGCCGAGGTCCAGACCAAGAAGCCCGACAGCATCGAAGCGCTCGCAGTAGCGTTCGAGGCGTTCAAGACGACCCACACCGACCAGCTTGCCGAAATCAAGGCGGGCAAGACCGACGTCGTCACCACCGAGAAGCTCGGCAAGGTCGAGGCGGAACTCGATAAGCTTCAGGCAGCGATCGAGAGCGTCAACCTGAAAGCAGCGCTCGGCAACGACGAGGGCGAACAGGTCCGCGATCCCGAGTACACCAGCCAGTTCCAGGCGTACTTCAAGGGCGGTGCGCCGACCGCGAAGCTCGAGGAACTGCGCGCAGCCGCGACCAAGACGGACGGCGAAGGCGGTTATCTGGCGCCGATCGAGTGGGATCGCTCGATCAGCAAGCGTCAGAAACTCGTCTCGCCGATGCGCCAGAACAGTTCGGTCATCACGATCAGCGGCGCGGGCTTCAAGAAGGTCTATTCCGATGGCGTGGTCGGCAGCGGCTGGGTCGGCGAGACGGCAGCGCGCCCGCAGACGACGACGCCCGGCCTCACGTCGCTCGGCTTCACGATGGGCGAGATCTACGCCAACCCGGCGGCATCGCAGGGGCTCATCGACGATGCCGAGATCGACATCGAGGCATGGCTCGCCGACGAGGTGACTGGCGAGTTCGACAAGCAGGAGGGCATCGCCTTCCTGTCGGGTGACGGCTCGAACAAGCCCGATGGCGTGCTCACCTACGTCACGGGCGGCTCGAACGCCGCAAAGCACCCCTATGGCGCGATTCTCGCGCTGATGTCGGGCGATGCGACGAAGGTAACGAGCGACGCGCTGTTCGACCTGCAGGCGGACCTCCCCGCGGAGTTCCTGGCGAACGCCAAGTTCTACATGAACCGGGCGTCGCAGGCAGCCTTCCGCAAGCTGAAGACCGCGGATGGTGCCTACCTGTGGCAGCCCAGCCTTGCGCTTGGCGTCCCGCCCTCGCTCGCCGGCGAGCCGGTCGTCGACATGCCGGGTATGCCGAACGTCGGGGCCGGTAACGTCGCCGCACTCTATGGCGACATGGTCGAGACCTATCAGGTCATCGACCGCACCGGCGTACGCGTCCTGCGCGATCCGTACACCGCGAAGCCGTTCGTCCTCTTCTACACGACCAAGCGTGTGGGCGGCGGCGTCAAGAACCCGACCGCCATGCGCGCGCTGCGCATCGGCGCCGCGACCTGAAGCTGACGGGGCCGGCCAGCGCGTCGGTCCCGAAACATGGGAGCTACCAAGATGAGTGGTACGAAATCGACGGTCGACACGACCGATATCAAGCCTTCGGACGTCCTCGGGGTGTCCGACACCAAAGGCATGAACGAAGACACCCTGACGCCCGCAACCGACGTGGCCGCCAGCGGCGCGTTCATCGAACCGGAGATCGTCGCGCGCATCGACGTCGATCACCCTGCGGTCGACAACAACCCGCGCAAGGGTCAGCCCGCGATCGCCAACCAGATCGACTTCAACGATCCGCACCTCGGCACCGAGGACGCGGTGAAGAAGAACCTCGAAGCACAGGGCTGACGCCCGCGGCACCGGCTCCGGTCGGTGCCGTCCTATTTTGCGAGGTGGCTTATGGCGATTCCTGTCTCGATCGAAGACGCGCGCCGACAGGTCCGTCTCGACGAAGACGACGATTCGCAAGACGCGGATCTTAACGTCTCCATCGTCGACGCTGCCGCATGGGTTGAAAGGTATACTGGTCATATTCTCGTCGCGCGCGACGTGGTTGAGGTGTTCCGCGTACCGCCTCGCGCGGTTGAGCTTCGAGCGTGGCCGGTCAAGCCAGATGCCGTGCCCATGGTTACCTATGACGACACGGTCGCGGTGCCGGGTGTGCGGCTAGACAGAACCGGACGACCAGCGCGCGTTCTCGCAGCGCAAGGATCTTGCTGGCCTCTTACTCGGACCGATCAGCTTCTGCGGGTTGCTATTCGGGCTGGCTACGAGCCCGGCGACATCGTTCCGGGGAACTTCCGCCGCGCCATGTTGATCCTCATCAGCGCGTACGAGTCCGATCGCGAAGGCGGCGACATCTTCCAGAAAGCGGAGACGGCTGCGAAGTCTCTCTGCCGCGACTTTCGGGCCCGCAACCTGTGACCGTCGGGAAAGGCCGGTCGAGCCGGTACAATCGCCGCATCCAGATCGAGCGGCCGGTCGCGGACACAACATTCGATGGAGCCGGGTCGGGCGAATGGGAAGCCGTAGGGCGTCCGATCGCCGCCAGCGTAGTCGATGCCCTGCCAAGTCGCAGCGAGAAGCTGGCGGACGGGATCAACATCGCCACCCGTCCCGCCCGCGTCCGTATGCGGTTCCGCACCGATCTCGACGCCAGCATGCGGTTCGTCATGACCAAGCCGTTCCCGCGCGTGATGCAGATCATCGCAGGGCCTGCCGAAGTCGGTGTTCGTGAAGAAGTCGAGTTCATGGTCGAGGACTATTCTTCGGCGGGGAACGCCGCATGACCACGGTCACCGGATCCAGCGACGTGCGGCGCTTCATTGCGCAGCTGCCCGCCAATCTGGAAACCAAGGTTCTCCGCGGCGCCGCGCGCGCCGGCGCAACCGTCATCGCCGAGGAAGCCAAGGCGAACACCAATTCGCACGAGGTCGCCGAGGCGGTGAAGGTCGCAACGAAGCGCGAGGGCGATCTGATGATCGGCGCGGTCCAGCTGAAAGGCCCCGGTGCGTATCTCGCGCCGTGGGAGGAATACGGCACCGACCCGCATTTCATCAGCGTCGACCCCAGCCAGGGGGGCGGCATGAGCGTTCGCCGGATCAACGACAAGACGAAAGAAGGTTCGCTCGTCATCGGCGGCGCGTTCGTCGGCAAGACGGTGCATCACCCCGGCGCTGGCGCTCATCCGTTCCTCCGTCCCGCCCTCGACAGCAAAGAGGGCGAGGCCTTCTCTGCCGCGCAGAATTACATCAATTCCCGCATCACCCGCGCCGGGATCGTGGGCCCTGCCGATGTCGAGGACGACGCATGAACGGCGTCGATATCATGGGCTCGCTACTCCGCGGGCACGCGCCGTTGACCGCGATCGTCGCAGCCAATTCGATCAAGGCGGGCGCGCTGCCCGACGGTGTCATCCTGCCGGCTGTTCTCGTTCGGTCCGTTGGAAGCGCCGATCGCCAGATGCTGAAGCGGAAAGACTTCGTCCGCGTGACCGAGCGCGTGTCTGTTGCAGTGCGCGCACCCAGCTACCGCGAGCAGGTTGCCGCGATCAAAGCGATCCGCCGGTCCAGCGCGGGTGTCATCGGCGATTATCCGCCTGTCATGCGCGTCTCGATCCTGACCGCCGGCACCGGGCCCGACATGCGAGGCCCTGCCGACAGCTTCGAGCAGACCCAAGATTTCCGCGTCAGTTACGACGAACCAGTCTGAGGAGAGACCAGTGACCGACACCGACCCCAAGACGAAGCGCGCCTTCGTCATCAGCGACTTTACCGACATTGGCACCGATACCCGTCACGTCGCCGGCACCACGCCGATGATCGAGACCGGCGCGTTCGGTAACTATGAGGCGGCCGGGCTCGTCCGTGCGCCGACGGCAGCCGATGCCAAGGCTCCGGCAAAGCCCAAGACCCGGCCCGCGAAGAAGGCGAAGGCTGTCGCCGCGCCCGCGCCGGCCGCACCGCCCGCCTCCAGCCAGGCAGACGCGCCCCCGCCCGTCGCCTGATCCATTCCGCCCGGTTCCGGGCTGAATACCGCCGGCACCGCCCGGCCCGCCCCAGAAAGGTATTACCATGACGTCCATGACTGCGGCGGGCTCTGCGCTCGCCATTTCGGCGGCCAGCCCCGCCACGAACGACATCGCCGGGTTCACTGCCCTTACTTTCACCGAGATCGGCAACATCGAGAAGATCGGCCCGATCGGCGCCAGCTTCGCGAAGGTTGAGTTTCAGCCGCTCAAGGGCGCCAAGCAAAAATACAAGGGTTCGGCCGATTACGGCGCACTCCAGCCATCGCTGGCGCTCGACAGCGCCGACGCAGGCCAGACCTTGTTGCAGACGTCGGCCGATGACGAGACGCAAAAGCTCTACAGCTTCAAAGTCACCCGCCAGGACGGAACGCTTCGCTACTTCCAGGGCCGCACGTTCGGCATGCCCGAGACGATCGACGGCGCAGATACGATGGTGACGGCAGCGCCGACCGTCGAGATCTGCACGAAGATCATCAAGGCGCCCGCTGCGGCCTGACCCCCTCCCGGCTGAATAAGCCGGTTCCCTGGTATCGGCCCGCTCCGCTTGTCGCGGGTTGCGGGCGGGTCGGTGCAACCCGCGAAAAGGACTACCCATGAAGATCGCAATGCTCGCCGTATCGGCCACCGCCTTCCTGCACCTCAAGGGCCCCGATGGGGCGCTGCTGTACGACGGCAAGGAGAAGGTCGGCATCGAGCTCTACGGCCCCGGCTCGCCCGAGTTCGCGCGCGTCGAAGAGCGCCAGACCGCCCGCGCCATCAAGCGCATGCAGGACAACGACAACAAGGTCAGCCTTGCGCCGATCGAGGACCGTCGTTCGGAGGCCACCGAAGACCTCGCCGCCCTCACTGCCGACTTCCGCCACATCGAGCACGAGGATGCCGATGGGAAGCCGCTCGCCGGCGCCGCGCTGCACGCCGCTGTCTATTCGGATCCCGGCCTCGGCTGGATCAAGGAGCAGGTGACGAAGTTTGTCGGTGACTGGGGAAAGTTCAAGCCCGGCTCGGCCGGGATCTAATCCTCTTCGTCCGGCAGATGGCGTGGCTTCATGCCACGCCAAAGCCTGACCCTAACTCGCGTCGCGGCAAGCTCGAAAACCAACCGCCCCCGATCAGTCGGCGCGAGCAGATGAAGAAAGACGGCATTCAGCCGCAGATGCCCCCGAACCCAGCGCCGCACATCATCGGCCGGTTCATCGAAATGGGCATGACGCAGAGCGACGGCATGGGCCGCACGGTACTCAGCTGGTCAGAGATTTCCGCTTGGTGCGAGCGGACGATGATCAATCTGCCCCCGTGGGAATCACGCCTTATGCGAGAGCTATCCTCGGCATACCTCTCCGAGGGGCGTGTCGCGGAGAGCGGGACCTGTCCGCCCCCATGGCGCGGCATCGTGACGCAACGCGAGCGCGACGTCAGCGAAGCGAACCTAGACCGGTTGCTGGGATAGCCAGCCAATAACGAAGCCGACGCTCGGGCGTCGATACACAGGGAGGCTGCTCATGAACGACGGAACTCCTACGCTCGAGGTCGGCTTCGCGATCAATTCCGGGGGCTCGGTCGATGCCCTCATGCAACTTCAGCGCGCCATGGATACGACCGAAGCAAAGGTCGTCGCCGAGGCTGGCAAGATCACGCGCGCAACGTCAGACATGGTCAACCTCGGCAAGTCGGCCGCAGAGTTCGCCTCGTTCGATATCGCTGCGACCCGCGCCCTGCAAAACGTCGCCAACCAGAAGAAGGCAACCGAGAAGGCCGGCGAGGGCCTGATCCGGCAGCTTGAGCGCGAGACCGCCGCTTTCGGCAAGACCCGCGAAGAAATGCGCGAGACCCGGATCGCGGAAATTGCGCTCGCTGCCAGCAAGCAGGGCAATACGGACCTGTCCGCGCGCCTCGTCGCAGCGGAGTCCGCCCTATACGACAAGCGCTTCGCAGCCGCCCGCAAGGCGCGCGCCGAGACCGAGGCCCTGACGCAAGCACAGGAACAGGCTGCTAGCCAGGCGGTCGCCTCAGCAGAGCGTCAGGCACAGGCATTGCGCTCCGCTGCCTTCGCCCATGATCTGTTCGAGGCAGCGGCGCGGCGTGGCGTGGCGGCTATGCGTGAAATGGAGGCGGCTGAACGGGCGGCTGCATCTACGGCTGAGGCCACACGGATCCGTGATGCTGCACACGCCTACGGCTTGTTCGAGATGGCCGCGCGCAAGGGCGCGGCGGCACAGCGCGAGTTCGAGGCAGCTCAGGCGGCGACGGCGCGGGACGATGAGGCCCAGCGCCTGCGGTCGGCGGCGTTCGCTCATGACCAGTTCGAAGCTGCTGCGCGCCGCGGTGCCGCCGCCCTTCGAGCAGAAGAGGCTGCTGCTGCGAGCGATGCCGCGACGCTGGCCCGCCTGCGCGCGATGATCGACCCGGCGGCAGCATCGCAGAACCGTTTGAATGCCGAACTCGTCGAGGCGCGGCGCGTCATGACCGCAGCCGGCGCGTCTGCGGCCGAGTTGGGCCGCGCGGAAAGCGCGCTCATCGAGCGCACGAACATGGCAGCCCAGCAACACGATCAGATGACGGCATCGGCTCGCAAGAGCGGTGGTGCGCTGAAGAATATCGCGGTCCAGCTGCCGGATATCACGCAAGGATTGCTCACCGGTCAGAAGCCCTTCCAAGTGTTCATCCAGCAGGGTGCGCAGATCTTCCAAGTCGCGCAGATGAGCGAAGGTGGATTGCGCGGGTTCGGCAAGGAGGTTGGCGCTCTCACGCTTCGGTTCGCGCCCCTTCTGATCGGCTTTGCGGCCATCGGCGCCGGGTTCGCGCTGTTCAACCGGTGGGTCAACCAAGGGGTCACCAACGACCAGCTTACGGGTCACCTCGGCAAAATCACTGGCGGCGCGGACGCCACCAAGCAGGAGCTCTACAAGCTCAAAGACGCGACCGTGACCTGGGCCAACACCAGCGAGGCGCTGTTTAGCGTCGTCGGGAAAGACATCGCGGCAGCCTTCGTCGGTGACATGAAGGGCATGGGCAAGGACGTAAAGACGATCCTCAATGATCTCACGTCGTACGGCGTAAATGCCCTTGCTGGCATGTACGCGGCGGTCGCGGGAATGAAGTCGTACCTCGGGGAGGTTGAAAAGGGCGGCATCATCGGCGTCGCGAAGATGCTTGTTGGGCAGGGTGACCCGAAGCTCATCGAAAAGACCATCGGCAAGGATTTCGACACCGCCAAGAAGTACCTCACGGGCCTTGGCGGGCGTGTTCGTGCGGAAGCGATCGAGAACGCTCGCAAGGACAACGCCAAGATAATCGGGTTGAATAATTTCCCGAAGCCAAAGACCGATAAGCATGCCGAGGCGCTAGAGCGCGACGCTGAAGCGACCGAGGCGCAGATCCGCAACCTGTACAAGCTGGCGGATGCGTACAGCGTTTCTGGCGCTGCGGCGCTGATCGCCGAGGCTCGTGTGAAGGCCGAAAGCAAGGCGATCCGGCAGCAGGCGGATATCGAGGCGGCAGTTGACCGGCAGGTGCGACTCTCGATCGCACAACGGGTGTCGGACGCCAGCAAGTCGGCCGCAGCGATGCGCGATCAGGCTCGCATCCAGACCGAAGTGAATGGTGAGGTGGCGGCTGGCAATCTCCCCGCGGCGCTCGCGGGCGAGTTGATGCAGAAGCGCATCGCGGAGCTCCCGTTGCTCGCCGCGCTTGAGGCAGCGCAGCAGCGTGGCCTGAAGGAGGAAGTCGATAAGGCTACCAAGGCACTCGAGGGGCAGCGTAGCGCTCAAGCGGACCTCGACGCGGCCGCAATGGGCGCCCGGTTCGTCGCAGCAGATACCGCAGCTGACAACCGGCTGGCCGACCTCCGCGAAGAGCTTTCGCTGATCGGTGCAACCGATGCTGCCCGCACCCGTGCGCTCGCGACGACGCGCGCCACCCGCGAAGCCCAAGAGATGTTCCCGGGCGCGCTTGCGAACCAAGCGGCGTATATCGCAAAGCAGGTCGAGATCGCCGACAAGACCACGACCCTCGCCGCTGCTCAGCGGTCATATAACGATGCGCTGACGTTCACCGCCGATAAGTGGGACATCATAGCCGGCAAGGTCCAGTCGGCCGGGCAAGGCATGGCTGACGCGTTCGGCGAGGCAGGTCGTGCGATCGGCGATATGGCATCGATCTACGCCACCTATCAGGCTGATCGGACGCGCGCAGAGGCTGAGCATCTAGCGCGCATCAAGGAAGCCGGCACCGATCAGGCCCAGATCGCACGCGAGAACGCGCGCTTCGCTCTCCGGTCGTCCGGTGCTCAGGTTGCGGCGTTCGGCGACGCGGCTGCGGCTGCCAAGGGATTTTTTAAGGAAGGCTCGTCCGGCTACAAGGCTCTGGAGGTCGCTGAGAAGACCTTCCGCGCAATTCAGTTCGCCCTGTCGCTTCGCGCGATGGCTCAGGACGCAATCGAGACCGGCACGAAGCTCGCGACCGGTGCGGCACGGATCGCCGTTGGCGCGACCGAGGCGGTCGTGAACGCGATCAAGAGCCTGCCGTTTCCCCTTAATTTGGCAGCTGGAGCAGCAACTGTAGCTGCGCTGGCGGGCATCGGCGTCTCGGTCGCCGGGTCGTTCGGGGGCGGCAAGAACACGCTGCCCACGTCTAACACCGGCACCGGCACGGTTCTCGGCGACACCTCGGCGAAGAGCGACAGCATCAAGAACTCGATCGATGCGCTGAAGGAGGTCGACACGTTGACGAACACCTTCGCGCGCGAAATGTCGGCTTCGTTGAAGTCCATCGACAGTCAGATCGGCGGCGTTGCGGCCCTCGTGGTGCGCTCGGGCAACATCGACGCGTCGGCAGGCGTCAACACCGGCTTCAAGACCAACGCGGTCGGCTCGACCCTGAAGGCGCTCGTTCCCGTGTTCGGCGGCGCGCTCGCATCGCTGTTCGGCACTAAGACCAGCGTCATCGGAAGCGGCCTCTATGGCGGCGCGCAGTCGGTCGGCAGTATCCTCGGCGGTGGCTTCGACGCGTCCTATTATTCGGACGTCGAGAAGAAGAAGAAGCTTTTCGGCCTCACGACCAGCACCAAATATTCCACGCAGTACGGCGCGGCTGACGCGGGCCTTGAGAATCAGTTCACGCTGATCCTGAAGTCGTTCAACGACGCGATCGCGGCAGCTGCCGGACCGCTCGGCGTTGCCACTGGCGATGTCCAGGCGCGGCTGAACGGCTTCATCGTCAACATCGGCAAAATCGATCTGAAGGGCCTCACCGGCGAGCAGATCGAAGAGAAGCTATCGGCGGTGTTCGGTGCAGCTGCGGACGGCATGGCGGCTGCTGCATTCCCCGGGATCGAGCAGTTCCAGAAGGTGGGCGAAGGCGTGTTCGAGACGCTGGTCCGCGTTGCATCGACCGTCGAGGCGGTCGGCACGTCGCTCTCCCTGCTCGGCACCAACACACAGGCCATGGGGATCGGCGTTAAGCTTGCCCTGGCCGACCAGTTCGACAGCGTCTCGGCGTTGACCGATGCCGCGAGCGCGTATTTCCAGACCTTCTATTCGAAGGAAGAGCAGGCAGCCGCCAAGACGGCGCAGATGACCGGCGTGTTCACTAGCCTCGGTCTGGCGATGCCATCGACGTTGGCAGGGTTCCGTCAACTGGTCGAAGCGCAGGATCTGACGACCGCGGCCGGGCAGTCGACCTATGCCACGCTGCTGAAGCTGGCACCGGCATTCGCCGAACTGCAAGCCTCGCTGGAGGGGGCAAAGAGCGCGGCCGACATCGCCAGCGAGCGGCAGGACCTGCAACGCCAGCTGCTCGAACTGGCCGGCGACACCGCAGCCCTCCGCGCCCTCGACCTTGCCAAGCTCGATCCGTCGAACCGCGCACTACAGGAGCAGATCTACGCGGTGCAGGACGCTCAGACGGCAGCGGCGGCAGCCAAGACGCTCGCCGATGCCTGGACGTCGGTCGGCGACAGCATCACCACCGAGATCGAGCGCATCCGCGGCCTCACCGGCACCAATACGGGCGGCGGCTTTGCCCAGCTGCTCGGGCAGTTCAACGCGGCGAACATGGCCGCGCGCGGTGGCGATCAGGATGCAGCCAAGAGCCTGCCGGGCCTGTCGCAGGCATTGCTGACCGCAGCAGCCGCATCGGCGACTAGCCGGCAGGAACTCGACCGTATCCAGGCGCAGACGGCTGCAGCCCTCGAAGCCACGAACGCGGCGATCAAGGGCATCGCCGGGGTGGTCTCGCCATCGACGCCTACCGGCAAGTCGAACATCACCTTCCTGGACACCGCGGCCATGACGCAGGCCGCGCAGGCATCGCCGGCAGCCGCGAACGACGATCTGCTCGAAGAGGTGAAGTCCCTCCGCGAAGAGATCGTGCAGATGCGTGCCGACAATAATACCGGGCACGCCACGACTGCCGGGAATACCGCGAAGATCGCGCGGAAGTTCGAGGACGTCACCGCAGCGAGCGGCGGCGAGGCGATCAGCGTGGCGAGCGCCGCGTGAAGGTCGTTACCGCCGGCGGTGAAACCATTGAACTCGGCACGACCGAGACGGCGCCGACGATCGGCATCATCGACTATAGCAAACGCGTCACCGACGACTTCGGGGTGACGACGGTCGTCGAGCGCGGGTTCGCGCGGCGCATGTCGGTCCGCCTCGGCGTGCCGTTCGATGACGTCGACGGGTTGCAGCGTCGCCTGGCGGACCTCCGCGCGACGTCGGCGATGTGGGTTGCGGACGAGCGGTTCAACAGCCTGTCGGTTCGCGGGTTCTACAAAGAGTTCGAGATCGATCTCGCCGTTCCGCCACTCAGCTTCTGCACCCTCACCGTCGAGGGCATGGTTGCCACAGACCAGTTGACCGACGCGGGCGGGGATCCGGCACCAACGGGCTACGCTTCGACTCTCCAGCTGCTGCAGCCGGTCATCATGACCAACAGCGTGTTGGCGACCAGCAACGTGATCGAAGACGATTACCCGGAATGGTCTGCGGGGATCAGCTACGCGCTTGGCGCCCACGTCATCAAAGCCGCCACGCACCGGGTCTATGAGAACGCGAAGGCTGCGAACGTGGGCAACGACCCGGCAGGCGCGTCTGGGCTCTGGATTGACGTCGGGCCGACCAAGCGCTGGGCGATGTTCGATCAGGCGCTCGGCACGGCCTCGACGGCTACGGGATCGATCGAGGTCACCCTGACTGCCGGGACCGTCCAGGCCGTCGCGCTGCTTGACGTCGTGGCAACCGCGGTACGGGTGCGCGCAACCGGATACGATCGCACGCTCGCGGTCGGCGCCGGTGCGGTCACCTTCCTTGACCTGCCATCGGCGACCGGCGCGGTGACGGTGACCATCACCGGCCCGAGCACGGTATCGGTCGGCACGCTACTGATCGGTAGCCTCGTCGCGCTGGGCATTACTGAGGCCTCGCCGACGGCGGGCATCACCGATTACAGCCGCAAGGACGTCGACGACTTCGGCGAGGTGACGATCGTTCAGCGCGCGTGGGCGAAGCGGATGACCGCGAAGGCCCTAATCCGGACGGACGCGATCGATGCCGTCGCCAACCGCATCACCGCGGTACGAGCGCGGCCGTCGCTCTGGATCGGGCAAGCCGGGCTCGACAGCCTCACGATCTACGGGTTCTTTAAGGACTTCTCGATCGAGGCGGGCGAAGGCGTCAGTAAGCTGTCGCTGTCGATCGAAGGCCTGAGCGTTGCGGCGAAGGTGGAGCCGCTCAGCGTCGAGTGGGAGAACATCAAGGACAGCAACCCCGCCAAACCGAAGCCCGACGACGGCGCGACGAATAGCGCGGATCCTGCATCGCCGCTCGGGCCGGATGACACCGTCGGCGAGGTGCTCAACTTCCTCGCCGAGGCTCGCCGCAATGCGACCGAGGGGCTGGAGCAGATCGCCGCGGCGAAGGCCGCGCTCGACATCGCGCGCGGTGATCTCGACCGCGTCCTGCTACAGGCGCGTCAGACGGTCCAGGCTGCACTGTCGGGCCAGTTGCTGGAGCAACGACGGAAAGCTCGCGTCGACTTCCTGACGCATCTCGACGGCGTGCAGGTCGGGGTGGCTATCCAGAACGAGACGACGCAGCGGATCGAAGGCGAACTTGCCACGGCGACGGTCTTCGCCCTGCTCGGCGCCAAGAACTCGACCGGCACGGCATTCATTCTGAATAGTGGGACGGTTCTCGTCGCACCCGGCCAGTCGCTCGCGCAGAAGTTCGAGACGATCGAGGCGGAGGTCGACGGCGTCAGCGGCGACACCGCAGCGGCGATCACCCGTCTCGACCAGGCGGATGCGGACGAGGCCGAAGCCCGGGCTCAGGCGATCACCGCGTTGCAGACCAGCTTCTCGGATTCACTAGTGCAGACGAATGGGTCGATCACCGATTTGGCGCTCGTCGTCAGCGATGCCGACCACGCGCTGGCGCAAAGCATCACCGACCTCGGCACGACGTTCGACGGCAAGCTGTCGGACACGGCTGCCGCCATAACGCTCGTGCAGGAAGCGGTAAGCGATGAGACGGCAGCCCGAGCGACCGCGATCACCAATCTCACAACGTCCTTCACCAACTCGATCGGCGAAGCGGTCGGCGCGGCGGCCACCACGTTCAACCAGGCCATCTCGTCGGAGACCGAGGCGCGCGCGCAGGCCATCACCGACCTGAGCGCCAGTTTCACGACGGCGCTCGGCACGGCGATCGGCGCCGCGGTGACGAACTTCGGGCTGGCGATCGCCGACGAAAGCGAGGCGCGGGCGGAGCAGTACGGCTTGGTCACCGCACGCCTGAACAACGTCGGCGGCGGCACGGCCTCGGTGGAGCAGCTGTTCTCGGCGCAGGCGGACGCGCTCGGCAACCTGTCGGCCCGTGCCGGGCTCGCTGTCACTGCAGGCGGGGTCGTCAGTGGCATCTTCGTCACGGCCGCGGATGGTTCGAACGGCAAGATCAGCGACATCACCTTTGCGGCCATGACGATCAACGTCAGCACCGCGAAGCTGATCTTCAACAACGGGTCGGTGATGAAGGTGCTCGGCACCGGGTTCGGCGTCGGCAACGAGTTCATTGACTGGTTCGGCCCATCGATGCCGTTCGCGCAGTGCTCGCGCACGAATGGCATCGTTTGGCAGACGGTCACCGGCGATGCCTATTTCGGCGGCGCGCTCTCCGCTGGGGTGCTGACGAACGGCGGGCAGAGCAGCAGTGTCGGGGCCGACGTCATCGCCGATACCGGCGGGTTCGGCTCGAACGGGGGCAAGATCACCGTCGTCATGACCTGGTCTTACAGTTGGTCGTTGAATGTGACTTACAGCGGCTCTGCTAGCAGCAAGCAATCGTTCGACAATGCCGCAGCTGCGTACGGCGCGACCTCTCAGGACGGCAACTTCTTCACCGGCACTCGTGTCGAGACCGGCAATCCCACTCTTGTGCTCGCGCGCGAGATTGGGGGCTCGGCCCGTATCGACGTCGCGACACCTACGATCAGCAAGGGCGTCGGCACGTTCAGTGGCTCCCGCCCGATTGCCGAGGGGGAGCCGGGCCAAGCCACCTTCACGGCGAACTGGTCGGCGAGCCTAACCTACACCGACCCGGATCAGATCATCGCCGATCGCCGGTTTCTCGCCACCCTCGCGCGTGGGTTCACCGCCGGGAACGGCGCCGTCTCGCAGCGCGTCACCATCATCACGACCGAGGAATAGCGGCTATGGCAATAGACGATCAGCTGGCCGTACTGCTGGCGCAGAACGCTGACCTCTTCGCGACTTACGAGGAATGGGCGAACGGGCAGATCATGCTGCTCGCGGGCGCCGCCGATGATCCGAACAGCTTCAATGAGGCGGGCGGAAAAACGGGGGCGCTCGGCTACTATCCAGTGGTCAACGTGAGCGGGCAGACCATATACGTCCCTTGTATGGCGCGCTTGCGGCATATAGCGCTTGATGGGGTCACCGACGCTCTTGAATCCTCGGTCGTCAGCGGAGAAGGCCTCCTGCATGCAGAGGGCGCAATCGGTGATCTTCTCCGGTTAAACGTTCCCGCATCGACTCTGGATGAGGCGCGAGCGGGTATACGAAACGACGTCGCCCTAACCCCGCAGTCGGGCAAGGCCGCGATTGACCAGAGTGCCGCCAGTCTCTCCGAGAGGATCTCGGATGCGAAGTCCAATCCCTCATTATCACAGGCCAACATCGCAGCGGCTTACGCCGCCGGGGTCGCCTTTCCCGATCCGGTGGCTCGGGCGTTGGCGAATAATGTAGTCTATCCCAGCGCACCCGCGAATGGCTTGGACGATACCGCAACGATCGTCGACTTTTTCGCTCGAGCGCAGGGTAGGGTAGCCTTCCTGCCAGCGGGCACATGGAAGGTTAAGTCGCTTATCGTGAGCGCATTTAACAGAACTGTCATTCGGGGTGTCCCCGGCCTAACAACTATTGAGGGTGACTTTGATTACAGGGTCATTCGAATGATTGATTCAAGTGATGCAACCATAGAGGACATATCATTTAGAACAACTTACGCTAACACTACTGAGGACGCCACATTCGCGGTAGTATACTGTAACTTGAACTCACTGAGGAATGTGAGATTTAGACGTTGTAAATTCAGCGCCCCTAACGCAAACACCAGCGGCTTTAACGCATTCCCTCGTAGCCGAATTAATAATCTTACTGATACGTCGGTGGTAGACGGGCTATGGCTTGAAGATTGTATCTTTGAGGATATCGGGCGGATCGCCATAACGCTTATGAATCGCGGCTTCACTGCCCAAGATCGCTATACCGCCTTCCAGAAGGCGTATGTCGTAGGTTGCACATTCAAGAATGTCGGCCTGATCAGCCAGTACGGGTTTGCGATCAGCCTCGACGGTGTCGGTCAGATCTTCCGGGTCAACAATAACTACATGGAAAATCTGCGGGATATCGGCATCGAGAACACCGGATTTTCTCATGGCCAAGTAATTGGCAACCGCGGTTCGAAATTTGGCCGCGGCTGGCGTATGCTTACCATGAACACGACCGACCCAACGGCGCAGGGCGCGGTTTCGTGCGTCGGCAGCATCTCGGGCACGGTGCTAACGGTCACTTCTGTCG
The DNA here is from genome assembly GCF_004340965.1 of Sphingomonas sp. PP-CE-1A-559. Taxonomy (GTDB): domain Bacteria; phylum Pseudomonadota; class Alphaproteobacteria; order Sphingomonadales; family Sphingomonadaceae; genus Sphingomonas. Next base: position 584,195 of record NZ_SLYA01000003.1, read on the forward strand.
TAGGCGGGCTCGCGCCCATGTGCTGTTTAGCGGCGGGCACAATCGCGGCAAACACGTACATCGTTAAGCAGCTTACTGGCGCTACGGGAGGACCAGGGACTTACTCCGTGTCCGTTCCCCAAACCGTTGCCAGCACGGCGATCAGCGTGACCGTACAGATATCGAACGTCGAGGTTCGGGATAACCGCATGCTGGGGGATCCGGCTGGCGCCGTACCCTGCTATTTCTTAGGGATGGATGCATCCTGCGCCGTTTCAGACAATTACTTCATTACGACAAACAGCCTCAACAGCGGGGCCAACCAAGGGGAGGCCGTGTATGTCAAAGGGTGTTATGGTACTCGGTTTGCTCGCGAGACGTATATCAACGCAGATCCAGCGGGACGATACGCGCTGACCCTTACGGGAACGGCCAAGTTCTGCGACTTCGCAGATTGCCATTTCGACAACTCGGCAAACACTTCTGCATTTGCTACTATCCGATTCACGGACTCGGTGATCCGGAATACAGTTTCAGGACGCACGACTATAGTGAAACCTGCAACCGGCCCATACGCGGATCAGCAAGGTAGCGCTCTTGATAACTCGGTCGCTCCCTTCGATGATGGGACCTCTACCATCGTCGGGAATTACAAAACTTTGTCTCTGTCAGACGCTGATACGACGCTTCTCACCGAGCCTATTAATTATGGCTTTATCGACATAACCGGCGCCCTAACTGCTGCACGTAAGCTCACGGTCGGCGCAGGCATGGTAAGAAGCGGTTGTCGGATACGCAACGGTACTAACCAAGCTTTACAGTTGGTGCTCGCCACGTCAGCCGGGTCAGTGAATGGCGACATAATTGCTGCGGGCGCTTCTGTAACTGCTATATACAGTCGATCAGCGGGTACTGTTAAGGCGGCTTGAGGGTCACGGCAAAGGCATGATAGCTTGCCTTAAATCAACGGGGGTAAATGATGGGCAAGCGGCTCGAAGAGTTAGACGGGCTGCGTGGCATCGCGGCTGCGATGGTTTTCATCGGACACGCGGTAGCTATCGCCCCGCCCGGCCGTTTCACCGATATAGCCCAAACACCATGGATCGCGGCCTTTTATCAAGGACATGCGCCTGTTTACCTATTCTTTGTGCTGAGCGGATTCGTGCTGAGCCTGCCCTTTTTGCAGGGCGGTAGGCCAATGAACTATGGGAAATTCTTCGTTCAGCGGGTGTTCCGGATCTACCCGGCATACCTGACCGCACTCGCGTTCGCGTTGGCGGCGATCATATTGTATGATCCCGCTCGCATGGCCGGCGTGAGCGAGTGGGGCTCGTCGTTCTGGACTGGCGGTATAGCGTCGATCCCCGCGACTCAAATCGTGCGCCACGTCCTGCTTGTGCCTCAGTTTAACAGCCATCTTATAAATCCTCCTGTGTGGAGCATGACCATTGAGATGCGCATGTCGCTGGTTGTTCCGGCGCTGATACTTGTTCAGCAGGGCGCGCGTGGCGCGATGTCGATTGCGGTGCTGGCAATCTGCTACTGCTTGGCTTGGATTGATGCCCTGTATTTTCTGCCGATGTTTGCCCTCGGCGCGCTAATGGCGCGGCACTGGCAGGCGCTTACAACGTTCGGCGCGACAGCCAGCCGGTTCCAGGCCGCGGGCCTTCTGGCACTAGCGCTAGTCCTTTATTCGATGCCGATGACCCTACCGGAGTCCGCGTCTACGTGGACCCCTCATCTTGCCGCCATAGGGAGTGCAATCGCTATCGTTCTAGCGTCATCACGAAACCGGCTTACCGCACTTTTACAGTCTAAGCCGATCGATATGATGGGCAAATTGTCGTACAGTTTTTATCTTTTGCATTTCCCCGTGCTGCTGCTTTCCGTCTGTTATTTACGAGCGTCCGTCGGATTGTTCTTTGCCGAAATCGTCGCCGCTGTGGTGACTTTCGGGTTGAGCTGGGTGAGTTATACCCAAATTGAAAAGAGTGCGATCGGCGTTGGTAAGTCGCTCTGGCGACGGCTTAGCCCTCCACCGCTCCAACCAGCATAAGAGGGATCCGGGCTGCCTATCGCCGTGCGCTATCGGCGGCTAGCTTCGCTTCGCGCTGCTGAGCTAACTCCCGATTCCGCAGGGCATCGGCGTCATGGCGTTGCCGAATTGCCAGCCTGCGCCTGGAGCGCTTCCGCTCCTTGAGTAGCCGCCATGTGATCGAACCTGCGGCGCTCAACGCGATCACGATCATCATTGCGTGCATGGTTTCTCCAGTGCGCTGAACCTGACTAGCTTCAATAGCAGCCGTTTCGGTTCTGGCTAACCCGTGAACCCGCCCATCCTCGATCTTCATAGGTAGCGGGCAGTAGCAGGCGTCCGCGCGATTAGCCGCGCCTCCTTCTGACTAAACGCCAACATCAATCACCAGCACCATCGCGACACATACGGTCGCGGGAAGGGATGACGCATGACCGCGATAGACAATGTAAGTTATGCAGTACAAGCCATCGCCCGCGGCCCGATGACGGTCGCGCCGCCCAGCTTCAACGGGCACGGGTGGCTCGTCGTGGTGAACCTCGCCGGCTTCACGGCGGGCTTCATCATCGCGACGATGCTGGCCCTGAAGATGGCCCGCGACATCCGACGCAACTGGTCGACCGACAAGCTCAGCCACCCTGTTACGGTGTGGCGGATGTTCGGTGGGGCAGTCAGCGCGGCTATGGCGATCCGGTTCGGCCCAGCCGCAATGGTCCTTTGGGGCTGGGATCCGACGAACGCCGCGGCAACTGCCTGGCTGCTGACGTTCCAGCGCATGACCGACCCGATCGCGTTCACGCTGGGGCTGCTCGCCTTGGCGATGTTCGAAATTTCCGGCAAGGGAATGTCCGAGCACCTGAAGCGCCAGCCCCTGCCCCTCCGGATATGGGCCAAGCGCGAGCAGCTACGACGTCCCGCCTGCATAACCCTCCTGAGCCTGATCGCTGCGATCGGCGTTGTGAGCACGCGCTAATGTGGCGCTTCATTGCGACCGCAGGCGCGGCGCTACCAGTGGCGGCTACCGCCATCGCGAAGGACAAGGGCGCGGTCGTCGCGCAAAGCGTCCCCCAGATCTCTTACTTCGTCGGGTACCCGTTCGAGACCGGCAGCATGATCGCCGGCATCTGCGCGTGCCTCGCCGTGCGGTTCTACGTCAGCCAGGAAGACCGCAAGGATCATCGCTGGGGCGTCGACCTTCCCGTGTCGCTGCTGACCCTGCTGTTCACGGCGGGGATGATCATCCGCCTACGTCCTGAGCCCTTCTGGGCGTTGGTCTACGGCACTGGGCTGGGCTCGGCTGGCGTCCTGCTGATCAGCGCCTGCCTGGCATGGGTGAAGCGGGGCAGCGACCTGTTCCAGCCTCCCGAGAAGCCCGCGCCGTAACGGCCCGCCTCTAGCGCACCGGGAGCGCGAGGCGGGCCGGCCGGAGCACGTTGGAGGAAACCCCGGCACCGGCTGAACTGCTAACCCGCAATATCGTCTCACACCGAAGGGAATATATATGGCGACGGCATCAAAGCCGGCGACCGCCCCTGCGCGCCCGGCGCACGGGCTGGCGTCTCCGGACAAATTCTTCGCGTCGATTCGCCCACTGTTCGGGACGATGACGAAGGCGCAGGTCGAGGGCATCCAGGCGAAGCTGGCCGCGTTCGCCGCGCAGGCCTCGCCCCTGGCGTACGTCGCGTACGGGCTCGCCACCTCGTTTCATGAAACCGCCCAGCGCATGCAGCCGGTTCCAGAGATCGGCCGCGGCAGAGGCAAGGCGTATGGCAAGCCGGGCAAGCATGGCGGGCAGATCGCCTACGGACGGGGCGATGTCCAGCTAACCCACGACTACAACTACGAGACTGCAGACGACGAGCTCGGGCTGAAGGGCGCGCTGACGTCGAACTATGATCGCGCACTCGAGACCGATATCTCCGCGCAGATCATGGTGCTCGGCATGACCGAAGGCTGGTTCACCGGGAAGCGGTTTGCCAGCTACTTGCCCGCGAACGGGCCAGCGACGACCGTCCAGTTCGCCTCGGCGCGCCGCATCATCAACGGGATCGACCGCGCCGAGAAGGTCGCGGGATACGCGATGTCCTTCCAAGCCGCGCTCGTCGCCGGCGGTTGGGCCTGATTTCTCAAGCGAAGGACTGACCATGAAGAAGATGCTGACCGCTACGCTATGCGCGGCGTCGATGATGCTCGCCAGCTGCGCGACGATGCCGACCCCGTCGACCGGGCAGGCGGCGCAGATCGGGGCCGCGATCGATCGGGCTCAGGCTGCATACGATCGGATCGCGGCGACCGCCTCCCTCGTGCTTCCGTTCCTATCCCCAGAGCGCGCCGCGCGCGTGCGCCTGGCGATGTCGCTGGCTGAACGCGGTCTACTGGCAGCGCGGTATGCAGCAACGGCAGCGGAGCAGCTTGCCGCGCTGAAGCAGGCCGAGGCGGCGACCGCGGCAATCGAGGTCACCGCTGCGCCGTCCCCGTGACCTCACTTCCTCAGCGCATGCATGACCGTAGTGTGATGGCGTCCGACAGCTTGGCCGATCGCGTACATACTGAATCCGTCGTCCGATAGGCGCTTCCACAGTGCGACCCTGGCGCGGACGACGGCGACAGTGCGTCCTCTGCCCATGACGTCCTCCGGGGTAACGTCATGGGCAGCGGCGGCCTCCGCAGCGTATTGCGCAACCCGGGAAGCGGATGGGGCGCGGCTGGTCATGTCGTCTGCACGATAAGAAGCCTACTGCGGCGTCGCGTCATTGATCGCATCTACCGCGGCGGCAACCCGGCGCCAGTCCTCGACCGCCACGCGATCACCGAGCACGTCGCCCAGCTGCTCGATGATATAGTCGGAGGTCAGCGCGCCATGCTCCGCGAGGATCTCGCCCGCCTTCACCATCACGTCGCGGTCGGTCATCATATATCGAGGTTGCGCCGTTCGATCTCGGCGAGCAGCGCGTTGGCTACCATGTCGTTCGGGCGGCCCGTCGTCTGCTGGTACGCGCGCAACAGTTCGGCGTCTGCCATGTCGCTCGGCTTGGGTGTCGGCTCGTCCATTCGGGGAGCCTAGCGGGGCGCACAGCAGCGCACAACAATGCGAGTGCATTGGTGCAGCCGCCGCGCTACCAAGTAGAACGCCATATCGGAACCCGAACTAGGCAGATTTCAAACGTATGGCATATTGCATGGTATGCGGCGGCGGCGTCTCGTAAAATATGCCGAAATAACAACGCTAAGTAGGCGTTGTTAAGACAGACACCCGCTCCGCCACCACCCTCGTTTTTCCCGTTCTTTCCTGGCCTCCGGACTTGATTAAGGGCGGTTTTCTGTCGGTTTCGCATGACTGTGGGACGAGCGGTACGTTTGTGTCTGCTTACCGAATGTCCGCAGTTGGCATGTTCCCTAACCTATTCGCGCCGTCCAGGACGGGGTTCGTCGAAGTGATAAGCCACTACCTGGATCTGCCATTAAAAATGTCGCTCACAAAAGGCGTTGGGCGATGCTGGGTGTCCCGGACACAGCCAAGGCCCTTGAGATTGTGTGATCGGCTCGTGCGGGGCATTGTCGCCGAAGAATCGCTCAGGGAGTGTAACGCTATGAACCGACTGCTCGCCGCCTTGACCTGTATCGTCGCGTTTGGCGCTACCGGGGTGGGGGCACAATCCGTTGCCCCCTCGAAGGACATCGCTGCCGTGCTCGCATCGCCGACGCGGACGCCGGCGAACCGCGCGCGCGATCGCTATCGTCACCCGGCGCAGACATTGGCCTTTTTCGGCGTCAAGCCGACGCAGACGATCGTCGAATTCCTGCCGGCGGGCGGCTGGTATGCCGAGATCCTCGCGCCGCTGGTGAAGGGTCGGGGGCATTATGTCGCGCTGGTGCCGACCGCGCAGGCCGAGCGCACCCGCAGCGCCTTTGCCGCGAAGACCGCGGAGTACGGCGTGACGCAGGTCGCGACGATCGACTTCAAGACCGGAGCGTCCTCGATCCCGGCGGGAAGCGCGGATGTGCTGCTGACGTTCCGTAACGTCCACAACCTCTTGATGCAGGACGACCCCGCCGTCGCGGGCCGCGTGTTCAAGGCGTTCTATGCGGCGCTCAAGCCGGGCGGCGTGCTCGGCGTCGTCGATCATCGCCTGCCGGAGGAAATGGACACGGCGCGTGAGAAGACGAGCGGCTACATCAAGCGATCGACGGTCGTTCGGCTGGCGCAGGAGGCGGGCTTCGCGCTTGCCGCAGAATCGCGGATCAACGCCAATCCCAAGGATACCCACGACCATCCGGAAGGCGTCTGGACGCTGCCGCCGAGCTATCGATTGAAGGACGTCGATCACGCCAAATATGCTGCGATCGGCGAGAGCGACCGGTTCACGCTACGGTTCGTAAAGGCGCGCTGATCGCACTGGCTCGCGGGCCGACAACCGGCGTGCCGAAGGCGTTTTGACTCTGCTGGCAGCGGCGAAGACCAGCTTTATGAAGGCCCGCCTGGGATCGGGTACGGCTCGGCATCGTTACCTCAGCTATGCCCGCGAGCGTCCTCTCGCGAGCATGACTGAAGGGCCGATGCCGATGCCGATGCCGATGAACGCTGCCGAAGTCTTCACGACGCTGGACGTCGAGTTGAAGCCCGATCCGTCGCGCACCGTGATCCGGCCATTCAGTTTCGGCTATCCGAAAGCGTTCGAGGCGGACCGCCCGCCCCGCAGCCAGGTCGTCGTGGACCGCGTCCAGGCGCTGGACGATACGATGCGCCAAAGGATGCGCGACCTGCTGCTGACCCCCATGCGCGAGCGCCATCGCAACGCCGAGCAGGTCCTGCTGCGTCGTTTCGATGAGGTACGGCAGGACATAGGGGATGGCGACTTCAACGAGGACGAACGGCTGATCATCGGCGCCTATTTCAGCCAGGAATACGCGTTCGAGTCCGCCGCGCTCTTCAACCCCAGCATCGTTTCACTGACGGATGAAGAGCCGTCCGTGCCGGGCGCGGTTCGCTTCGTCATGTCGCTGCGAGGCATCGGCGAGGGTCATATCTCGTCGATCACGTTCCGCACCGGCGAGTGGGGACCGGGCGATCGGCTGGTGATCGATCCGGCCAGCGCACACGGCGTCCCGCCGCGCATCGAGCGGCAGGATGACGGGTGGGTCCGCCTGGTATGCGAAGACAGCCGGGATGCGTCCGAGACCGTCATCTTCCCGGTTTTGCCGAGCCAGCGACAGGGCATCGAGGATCTGCGGCTGGTCAACTTCACCGATCACGACGGAGTCCGCAGCGTCATCGGCACGTACACCGCGTTCGACGGCAAGGATGCGCGACAGGAAATCCTGCGCGGGGTCGACCTGCGCCGGGTCGAGATGAGGGCGCTTGCCGGTGCCATGACCGGCTACAAGGGAATGGCGCTGTTCCCGCGGAGGATCGACAACCAGTTCGTGATGCTGGGCCGCCAGGACAGCGAGAATATCTGGCTGCTGCGATCGGACGATCTGTACACGTGGGAAACCGGCACGCCGATCATGGCGCCGAAATACCCGTGGGAGTTCGTACAGCTGGGCAATTGCGGATCGCCGATCGAGATCGACGAGGGCTGGCTGGTGTTCACGCACGGCGTCGGCATGGTCCGGGGATATTGTATCGGTGCTTGCCTGCTCGACAAGGACGATCCGTCAAAGGTGCTCGCCCGCACGGCATCGCCGTTGCTGTTTCCCAGCGCGGAACAACGCGGGGGCTATGTGCCGAACGTGACCTATAGCTGCGGTGCGCTGATCCGGGATCGCCGCATCTTGCTGCCCTACGCGATCGGCGACGAGTATTCGGCGTTTGCCGTGGGAGACGTGGATGACCTGCTGTCCGTGATGACCGCCGACTGACATGTTGGCGTGCCAACGGGAGGGCCTGGTACGTCAGCGATAGTCGCGACCAGCGTCTGAGCCTTGCCGCGTGAAGCACGCCGACGAGCACCAGCGAGACGGTGCCGGACATCGTGACGAGGTTCGTTGCGGCCTTCCGGTTCGTATCGAGACCCTGTCTGCCATCGGTGCAACCAATGGTCTGAGGGACGCAAATCCTTCGACAGCCCATTTCGTCGCCATCGGTGGCTGGGGTTGGAGCCCTGGATTATGTCCCGGTCTCGCGCTTTACCAATGCTTCGGCCTCCGCCTTTCCGGACTCTTGAGCGGTGTCGTCCGCGGCGATATCATCGGCGAGCAGCATCAACTGGTGACCCGTAGCCGATCCGTTCGACGCGTCCTCTGCAACATGCACGCCCGAGCGCTTTGCGATCGCGCTGTCCCAGTGGGTGCGGACCGCGGCCCAATAATCCTTCGTCTTCGCCCAATACGCGTCCGCCGCCACCACCGCGAAGTCGGTTGCTGGGGTGTAGGTGTTGATGACGTATTCGTGGACGTAGGTGGCGGGTTTGCCGTCCTTCATGCCGATCTTCGCATTGTCCTGCTCGTGGACCCAGCCGGCAGGGGTGAGCACGTGCCGGTTGCTGCCGATGTAGTGATCGTAGGGCGGGTTACGGGTCGCATCGCGGCGCGCAAGCGGGCGGCGGGTCTCGTCACTGGTCCAGCGGGTCGCGCCGTCGTCGTAGCGCCAGCGACCGATCCCGCCATAGCGCGGGGAATCGTCGGTCTGCCACACCGTCTGCGACCAAGCGCCGCGCCGTTCGGCTTCCGACAGCGGTTTCAGCGTCCAGCGGCCTGCCGCGGTGTAGACGAGCACGGTCGACGGTTGCCACGTCCAGTCCTGTCGCCAGTGCTTGATCACCATCGTCTTGGCGTTGCCGTCGGTGACGACCAGCAGATGCTGGAGCACGACGTGATCGGGCGTGTCGACGATCGCGCGGACGACCTCGTGCCCGCCGCTGAGCTTGGCGGGGTAGGGCGTGTAGCCCGCGACCAGCGGCGTGGTCTCGCGCATGTCGAACGTCACCTTGAAGGTGCCGGCCATCGCCAGGATCGACGCGTGATCACGGGCCTGGTCGCCGTAGACGGCCTGCGTTTGCGCGGAGGCGATCGTCGGCACGACGGGGACCGCGGCCAGCGTCAGCCCGGTCGCGAGAAGAAGGGAGCGGAACATCAGGGGCCTCACAGGTTGAGCGAGAAGGAGAGCCCGGCGTTGCGGCCGGGTTGCGAATAGGCGTCGCGGACGACCGAGGTCGAGGTCAGTCCGCGGACGTCACTCCACCAGAAATACTTCTTGTCGGTGATGTTGAAGATCCCCGCGCGCAGCGTCGCGTGATCCATCACGCGCAGCGACGCGGTGGCGTCGAGAATCCAGAACCCCGACGGCGTGAAGCAACTGGTGGCCGTGGTGTTGCAGGTGTTGTTGGTGTCGCCGACCTTCTTGCCCGCCGAATGCGTGGCGATGACCTCGGCACGGAACGGCCCGGCATCAGGCTGGTAGAAGATGCCTGCGACGACCTTGACCGGTTCGATGCTGTCGAGCGGCTGCGTGCCGGCGAGCCCGGTCGTCCGCATCGTGCCCTTGGCGTAGGACGCCGCGGCGCGGACGCCGACCCCGATCGGCAGGCGCGCCTCGCCGCGGGCTTCCAGTCCCTCGATCTTGACGCGGCCGCGGTTGATATACTGGTACACAGCCGGGTCGGCCGCGGTGAAGGCGCCGCTGACCTGGACCTGATCGATGAAGTTGCGGAAGCGGCTGCTGAACGCGGTTCCACTCAGCGACCAGCCCGTGCCGCTCAACCGGATGCCACCCTCGACGCTGTTGCTCGTCTCGGGCTTGAGGTCGGGATTGGGGACCGAGCGGTAATTCTGCGTGATGTTGGCAAAGCCGTTGTTGATCTGGTTCGGCTCGGGCGGCTTGAAGCCTTGTGCGTAGTTGGCGAACAGCCGGACGCCCTCGGTGAGCTTGGCGACCGCACCGATCCGCGGCGTCACCTTCGATCCGCTCTGCTCGCGCGGTACGAAGGTCGTGAACAGCGGATCATTCTGTGGGTTCAGCTTGTAGTGATCGTAGCGGATCGACGGGAACAGCGTCAGCAGCCCGTCTGCGATGGCAATCTCGTCCTGTGCGAACACGCCGACCAGCGTGTAGTCGGTCGTCGGGAAGGCGCGGGTCGGATAGATTTCGCCCGCAGGCGCGACGGTGCCGTCTCGCACACCCGTCTGGCGGGTGTGCGAGTAGTCGGCGCCATAGGCGAACAGGTGCGTCAACGGCCCGGTCGCGGCGCGGCTCTCGAGTTGCAGCGTGCCGCCGTACACTTCGTTGTCGAAGCGGTTGATGCGCGTGCGATCGGCAGCGGTGTTGCGGTTCTCCGCCGCGGCCTGGAGTGTGAGGCTCTTCTGGTAATAGCCGGCGGCGCGGATACCGCTGACGATGCCGTCGCCGATGTAGCGATAGTCGATTGTGCCGCGGTTGCGCTCGGTCGTGTCGTGCGCGGTGAGACCGATCACCGACGTCGCCGCGAGCGGAGGCTTCGCGATCGCGCTGAGCACGTCGGTGTCGACGACGGAGGAGAAATGCTCGTAGGTCAGGCGCAACCGGTTGGCATCGTTCGGCGCCCAGACGAGGCGGCCGAGCAGCGCGTTGGACTCGATGTCCTGCGGGTTCGCCGTCGTTCGGTCGGTGGTTGCGGTGTCGTTGCTGCCCTTGGTCTCGGTCTCGTGACCGTCGCGGCGGGTATAGGCGACCATCGCCTCGATATCGCCGGTCTTGCCCGCGACCACGAAGCCGTTGGTCCAGCTGTCGTCCGAGGAATCATAGCTGGAACGAAGCCCGCCGCCGACGAGCTTGCCATCGGCGAGGAAATCGCGTGGGTCCTTGGTGATGAAGCTGACCGCGCCCGCGACGCCGTCGCTGCCATAGAGCGCGGAGGCGGGGCCGCGCAGGATCTCGACCGATTTGAGCAGGTCGAGATCGACGTAATCGCCGCGACCCACCGATTGCGCGCCGAAGCTGAACGCGTCGGGGACGCGGACGCCGTCGACGGTGATCAGCACGCGGTTGCCCTCGAGCCCGCGGATGTTGAACCCACTGTCGCGGTCGCGCCCGGTCGAGGATCCGGCGGCGGTAAAGCGCGACGGTGCGCGGCGGACGGTGACGCCCGGCTCGTAGCGCACCAGATCCTTGATGTCGGAGATGAAGCGATCCTCGATCGTCTTCGCGTCGATCACCGACACGGTCGCGGGCACGTCCTCCACCGCCTTTTCGGTGCGCGTCGCGGTGACGGTGATGACCTTGTCCTGACCCTCCGGCTCGGCGGCAGGCGCGGTGGCAGTCGGCTTATCGGCCGCCGAAGCAGGCGCAGCTTCTGCGAGAGCGGGCTCTGCAGCGGCAGGGCCGGCGGCGCCGATCATCAGGGCAATCGGCGAGATGCCCGCCAGTAATTTGGTCAATGTCATGTTCGTTGTCCCCACGGTCTGCCGGCTTGCTAGTGAGAATCATTCTCGTTATCAAGTGCCATCGAAAAGGAGCATCGTGATGACGAAGACCAGGGGAAATTGGCGGACGGCGCGAGCGACCGGGGCTCTGGCTCCTGCTATCGCTACCGCACTTGCCCTCGTGTCGGGGCCGTCGGCGGCGCATATGCCGTATGTGCTGCCGAGCGTATTCGACGCGGCAGGACGTGATCGCGTCACGCTCCAAGCATCGTTCACCGAAGACGCTTCCGGCCTGAGATCGCCATGAAGGACGCACCGTTCGAGATCACCGGCCCCGATGGAAAGACCGTCAAGCTGGCCGCACCGACGCTGACCACGGACCAGGCGATCGTCGAGGCGGCGTTACCGGCGGACGGCGTGTACCGGCTGTCGTCCGGGCAGCGGATCGGCCGTCTGAGCAAGATGTACCGGATCGGCGAGGCCTGGACGATCGTCGGCGAAGGCAAGACGCCTCCGCCCGGCGCGACGTCGGTCGACGTGCGCAGCACGACGCTGGCCGACGCCTATGTGGTGCGCGGCAAGCCGGGCGCCTCGGGGGCGCTGGCGGCGCGTGGCAAAGCGTTGGAGATCCACCCGCTCGGCGATCCGAGCAGCTACGCGCCGGGTTCAGCGGCCGCGTTCGAAATCCTGTACGAGGGCAAGCCGCTCGCCGGCGAACCCGTGACGCTGTTCCGCGAGGCGGGGTTCTATGACGGACGCAAGCAGGTCGCGACGGTGAACAGCGACAAGGCCGGCAAGGTGACGCTGACCCCGTCCGATGCCGGGCGGTACCTGATGCTCGTGCGGCACCGTGCGGCCACGCCGGGCGCGGCGGATGCGTATTCCAGCTTCACCGTCACGCTGGCGTTCGAGGCGATCTGATCGGATTTGATTCGCGAAATGCCGCTTCCTAGCCAGGAGCGACCGGACCAGCATGACTAAGGTAATGCGAGAACGCGCCGGGTATGGTCTCGGCGAGCGCTGCCCGATCCTCGGCGAGCCGGCTCGGCTGGCTGGCACCGGGAATGACGGCCGCCACCGCCGGGTTCGCCAGCGGGAACCGGAGACCGGCGGCCTTCATGCTCACACGTGACGATCCGCGACCGCCTTGATCCGAGCCACCTCTTCGAGGATCGCGGGCCGTGCTAGCTAGCGGCAACCTGACCGTCTCTCGACCGGGCGTCCTAGTGGCCCGCAACCTGCCCACCGTCCACATGCAGGATTTCGCCAGTTACGAACTTGGCGTCCTCCAGGTAGAGAATGGCCTGCACCACGTCGGCGACGGTGCCCATGCGTCCGAGCGGGTGATATCCGCCGAGCTTGGCACGCGTCTCGGCTGGATGCATCGGCGTCTCCATGATCCCGGGCGAAATCGCGTTCGCGCGGATACCGCGCGCTGCATATTCGATCGCCAGACTGCGCGTTGCAGCGGCAAGGCCACCTTTGGTCAACGAGGCGAGGACCGAAGGAAACTCTGCGTTGGCGTGCTCGGCAAGCGTCGTAACGATCTGGACGACATGACCGCCGCCATTGCGCACCATCGCAGGCAGAGCGTGCCGCGTCATGTGGAAGAAGCCATCGAGGTTGGTCGCGAGGATCTGTCGATACTGCTCATCGGAATAGTCGGTGAACGCCTCGCCGATGAACATGCCGGCATTGTTGACCAGCGTGTCGATCCTGCCGAACCGGTCGAGTGTTCGGGCCGCTACTGCCTCCGCAGTCGCCGGATCACCGACGTCGCCTGCCACGGTTAGCCAGTCGGGCTCATCCGCGGGGGCAATGCTGCGCGACACGCCGACGACGCGCCAGCCGCGCTCGCGGTAGCCGCGGGCGATGCCCTCTCCCAACCCTTGCGATGCCCCCGTGACGATGACGACCTTGCCCGACATTGCAGTTCCTGTGTTCGGTGTTGAACGGGCGGGTCGATGCATTCGGCCCGCAGGGGTCTAACCCCGAACTTTGCTGATTGTGCCACAAGATCAGGAGGTTGCGATACCGGTCGACCGTAGATCATGGATCGGGACGCTTCCGACGATCGTTGGGTGAGGGTACATGCTGAACCGCTTTCCCGGGGACCGACGCAAAATGACCGATCGACCGCTGATTGTATTCGACGTCAATGAGACGTTGCTCGATATAAACATTCTCGAGCCTCTCTTCGCCGACATTTTCGCAGCCCCCGGTCGGATGCGGGAATGGTTTGCGCAGCTGATCTTGTATTCGGAGGCGCTGTCGCTGGCCGGGCCTTACGTTCCGTTCGGCAAGCTGGGCGGCGGTGTCTTGCGCATGCTTGGCCAGATCCACGGCGTCGCGGTGACGGACGATCATGTGCGTCAGCTTGGTGCGCTGATGACGGATATGCCGGTACACGCCGATGTCGCTGCCGGTCTGGCCGTGTTGAAAGACGCCGGGTTCTCGATCGTCACGCTTACCAACTCGCCGAACAGTGCCGGGCCCGATGTGCTCGACCGGGCCGGTCTGGGGTCGATGTTCGACCAGCGGTTTACGGTCGATACCGTGCAGCGCTTCAAGCCGACGCCGGCAACGTACCAACTGGTACAGGACACCATGAAGGCCACACCAGACACGACCTGGCTGATCGCGGCACACACATGGGACACGATCGGTGCGCAGGCGTTCGGATGGAAGGCCGCCTTGGTCACGCGCCGCGTGAACGCGCCCCTCGTTCTGGACGGCATTCCGCAGCCGACGCTGGTTGCGCGCGACGTAGGTGCGGCGGCGCACGCGATTGCGGCTAGCCGATAGCGGCATGCCCGCACGATCCTAGCTAGAGCGTGCGGCGTCTTTCATCATCCCGGCGACCTTGGCCGTCAGCGCTTCCAGTGTGAACGGCTTCGTCAACAGCTCCATGCCGGGTTCGAGATGGCCGTTTCCGACTGCGGCGTTCTCGGCATAGCCGGTGATGAAGAGCACCTTCAGACCCGGCCGCAACGATCGCGCGGCATCGGCGACCTGGCGCCCGTTCATACCGTTGGGCAGCCCGACGTCGGTGATGAGGAGTTCGATCTGGGTCCCCGCCTGCAGCATCTTGAGCCCGGCTGCACCATCGGCCGCACCGATCACGGTGTAGCCCGCTTCGCCAAGAACCTCGTCGATCAGATGACGGATGGTCGCCTCGTCGTCGACGACCAGAACGGTTCCTCTGCCCACGGTCGTCGCGGTAGCGATCGCGGCTTCCTGCTCAGCCAGACCGGCATCGCCGTAGTGGCGCGGCAAGTAGATGCAGATCGTCGTTCCGATCCCCAGCTCGGAATAGATCCGGACCTGACCCTCGGACTGGCGGGCAAAGCCGTAGATCATCGACAAGCCCAGACCGGTACCCTCGCCGAGCGGCTTGGTCGTGAAGAACGGTTCGAAGGCGCGTTCGATGGTTTCCGCACTCATTCCGGTGCCGGTGTCGGTGACGCAGATCGAGAGATATTGGCCGGGCGGCAGATCGCGTTCGCGGCCCGAACGATCGTCGAGCCATTTGTTGGCGGTCTCGATCGTCAGCCGCCCGCCGTCGGGCATCGCGTCGCGGGCATTGATGCTGAGGTTGAGGAGAGCGTTTTCCAACTGGCCCGCATCGATGCAGGCAGGCCAGAGACCGCCCGCACCGACGACCTCGATATCGATCGCGGGCCCGACCGTCCGGCGAAGCAGGTCTTCCATGCCGGCGATCAACCGGTTCACCTCGGTGGGCTTCGGATCGAGCGTCTGGCGTCGCGAGAACGCCAGCAGGCGCTGTGTCAGCGACGCCGCGCGCCGTCCTGCGCCCTGCGCCGCCAGCACGAAGCGGTCGAGATCGTCGAGCCGCCCGCGTGCGACGCGCATCTGGAGCAACTCGAGATTGCCCATCATGCCGGTCAGCAGATTGTTGAAATCATGCGCGAGCCCGCCGGTAAGCTGACCGACCGCCTCCATCTTCTGCGCCTGGCGAAGTTGATCCTGGGTATGCGCGAGTTCCGCCTCGCGCGCTTTCTCCGCGGTGATATCCCGACCCGTCGCATAGGTCAGGTCGCCGGCGGGCGCGGCAACCCACGCGATCCATCGGAACGAGCCGTCCTTGTGGCGATAGCGGTTCTGGATATGGGGCTGCTCGCCAGCCTTCGCGGCCTGATAGGCGTCGACCGTGTCCTGGTGATCGTCTGGAAGGACGAACTCGTTGACATGACGTCCGACCAGCTCGTCGTGCTTATAGCCCAGCACCGTCGTCCACGCAGGATTCACCCGACGAAAGACGCCATCGAAATCGATGATCAGCATCAGGTCGGGCGAGGTATCCCACATGCGATCGCGTTCGGCGGTTCGCTTGTCGATCTGATCCTCGAGCGTTTCGTTGAGGTCGCGCAATGCCTCCTCCGCCGCACGGCGGGCGGAGATGTCGTTGAACAGGATCGCGACCCGACGATCCGTCGCATCGCCGACGCGAAAGGCGTAGACATCGAACCAGCGACCGAGCGCCGCGGAGCCCTCCTCGAAGCGAACCGGTTCGCCGGTCCGCGCGACCCGTCCGTAGATCTCGTAGAAATGCTCCTCCAGATCGGGGACCGCGTCGCGCAACCAACGGCCCCGGACCGCCTCGACGAAGCCGGTCTGGCGATAGAAGGCCGGGTTCGCCTCGATGACGCGGTAGTCGATCGGTGCTGCGGCATCGCCAAGGTCGACCTCGACGATGCAGAACCCGGATTCGATGGAATCGAACAGCGTACGATAGCGCGCGTCGCTGTGGGTCAATTGCTCCCGGCTGACCTGAAGCTCGTCGTAGCGGCGATTACGGTCCGCGACGGTGCGCCGCAGATCGAGCTGAGCCATGACCTGCCGCGCCAGGACGAGCAGAGTCTCCTGCTGGAGTTCGGTAAATTCCCGCGCACGATGATCCAGGACGCAGAGCGTCCCGATCGCCAGTCCGTCCGCGGTCTTGAGCAACGCGCCGGCATAGGCACGGATGTGCGGGTCCCCGGTAACCAGGGGATTGCAGTCGAACCGGTGATCCTTGGTCAGGTCGGGAACGACGAGGAGATCGTCTTCCAGCAGCGCCTTGACGCAGAACGAACTTTCGAGCGGCGTCTCGCGCACGCCGAGGCCGACTTCCGCCTTGAAGAACTGCCGTCCGTCCCCGACCAGGTTCACGACGGCAATGGGGGCATCGCAGAGCTTGGCAGTAAGCGCTGCCAGCTCGTCGAACGACCGTTCGCGTGGCGAGTCCATCACGTCGTAGCATGCCAACGCCGCCAGCCGGTGCCGCTCGGAATCGTTGAACTCGTCGAGGTTTGCCAATGGTCCGGTTTCTGTCTTGGGAGGTGCGCCAGTGGTCCACTACCACCTCTCTAACGGCAGGCAACGCGCAGATTTTGCCTGCTATCCGAACCTCTTGTCGACTATACGACCCAACTTGGTGATCAATATCTGCAGTACGGCGCGCTGTCGGTAGCGACGAAACAGGCGAGGGGACGTCCCGCTCGGTACAAGTCCCCGTCAGATGATCGTATCACCGCATCGCGATGACCCGGTGCAGCACACTCGATAACTGGTCGATCGAGTAGGGCTTGTGGATCAGCTCGAACCCGTGGCTGCTGTCCTGCGCGAGCACGTTACTGTATCCGCTGGTCAGTACCACCGGCAGGTCGGGATATCGGATCCGTATCGCCTGACCCAGTTCGATGCCTGACATTCCGGGCATGACGACATCGGAGAAGACGGCGTCGAACCGGTCGGCCGCGGCTTCCAGTTCGCCAAGCGCATGGGCGGCGTCCTTGGCCAGCACCGTGGTGTAGCCGAGTTCGGCCAAGGCCGACCGGGCAAACTCTCCGACCTGTGGGTTGTCTTCGACGACGAGAATGCACGCGCCATCACCCGACGCGACCTGCCGGGGAGTGTCGTCGCGAACGATCGCGGTCTGCTCTCCCATCATGCGCGGCAGGTACAGCGTGAAGGTCGTGCCGGTGCCGACCTCGCTTTCGACCATGACCTCGCCGCCCGATTGCTTGGCAAAGCCGAACACCTGGCTGAGGCCAAGCCCGGTTCCTTTCCCGACATCCTTGGTCGTGAAGAACGGCTCGAAGATATGATCGATCCGATCGGCGGAAATGCCTTCGCCCGTATCGGTGAGCGAGATCGCGATGAAGTCACCGGCAACGGCTGGGTGCGACCGCACGGACGGCATGCCGTCGACCGACTCGACACGGATGGTAAGACGCCCGTCGCCATTCATCGCATCGCGCGCGTTTACCGCCATGTTGATGATCGCAGTGTCGAACTGGTTGCGATCGGCGTGGATATGGCAGGGGCAGGACGCCGACTCCAACGCGACCTCTATGAGCGAACCGGCAAGCGTTCGCACCATGTCCGCCAGCACCCGAACGCTTTCCTGGGCGTCGAAGGATTCAGGCAGCAGGGCCTGGCGTCGCGCGAAGGCGAGCAGCTGGTTCGTCAATTTGGCCGCGCGATCGGCGGTCTCCGCGATCGCCTGAATGTAGCGTTCGCGGCGTTCGTCCGTCAGGTTGGGCCGGCGCAGAAGATCGACCGACCCACGGATGACGGTGAGGAGGTTGTTGAAGTCATGCGCCACGCCGCCCGTTAGGTGCCCCACCGCCTCGACCTTCTGCGCTTGGCGAAGCTGATCCTGCGCCGCGTCGAGCTCGATCTGACGCTCCTTTTCGGCGGTGACATCACGCCCCGCGCAATAGAGGAGACCGTTCTCCGGCGCCGCGGTCCAGGATAGCCAAAGATAGGTCCCGTCCCGGTGCCGGAAGCGGTTCTCGAACGCTGCAGTCTCCAGGCCGGCCGCGAGCCGCGCTATCTCGGCGCGAGTCTTTTCATGATCGTCGGGGTGCTCGAGCCACTCGGACGTCCGTCCGATGAACATGTCCTCGCTCCAGCCAAGGATACGCGACCATGCCGGGTTGATGCTCGTCCAGCGTCCCTGCGTATCGGCAACGCCCAGCATGTCGCGCGACAGACGCCAGACGCGGTCGCGTTCGGCTGTACGCTCGGCAACCTGCGCTTCGAGTGTGCCGTTGAGATGGCTGAGTTCGACCGCCAGTTCATGAAGCTCGGCTTCCGCCTTGCGACGGTCGGTGATGTCGGATGCCGCGCCGTACCAATGGGTGATTTCACCATGATCGTCGAACAGCGGCACGGCCTGAACCTGGGCCCATCCGAGCGATCCGTCGGCCAGGTAGACCGGATGTTCGATCCTGTATGTATCGCGAGCCTCGATCGCACGCTCGAACTCGGCTCGCACGGCATCCCGGCCTTCCGGCGGGACATAGTCGTTGAGCCAGTTGGCGTTTGCGGCGGGCGTATCCGCCAGGAAGCCGCCGCCGGACAATTCTGCCAGCTCGGTCCAGTCCGCGTTGATGAGATAGCGGACCTCGGTCGATGATCGGACCAGCGCGTCGAGGCGTATGGTCAGTTCACGGAGTTCGTTCTCCGTCTGGCGGCGCGCGGTGATGTTCTTGAACAGGACCGCGACCTGGTTGTTGCTGGCAGGCTCGATGCGGAAAGCCGACAGTTCCAGATGGCGCCCGGTAGCGTCGAGTTCGCGTTCGAAGCGAGCCGGTTCACCAGTCCGCAGCACCTCGCCAAAGACGGCGACCCAGCTATCCGCCTCGTCCGGAAATAGATCGCGAACGTTCCGACCTACGACGTCCGTGATGCCTGCATTGCGTGCGTAGGCCTCATTGGCTTCGAGATGGACATAATCGCTCAACGGACCGTGCGGGCCGTCGATGAATTCGATGACGCAGAAGCCTTCATCGATGGCCTCGAAGATCGAGCGATATTTCTCACCGCTCAACAGTAGCTGCCGGCTTGCCGACCTGAAGGTCGTGACGTCGACCTGACTGCCGAAGAAATACAGCAGGTTTCCATCAGGATCGTTGATGGGGCTTACGTACAGCTCGTTGATGAACTCAGACCCGTCCCGCCGGTAATTGACGATGTCGATCGCAATCGGTTCGCGCCCAGCTATGGCGTCGCGTAACTTGGCGACATTCTCCGGGTTCGTGTTGGTACCCTGCAGAAAGCGGCAGTTCTTGCCGATCAGTTCGTTGGCCGAGTAGCCCGACAGTGACGCAAAGGCACGATTGGCGAAAATGATCGGGTTATCGGGCTGATGCGGATCGGTGAGGATCATCGGCATCTGCGAAGTCTGGATGGCTGAAAACAAGACATCCTTGCGAGGTCCGAGTTGGCCACCCCCCTCGCTAGCCAGCACCGTTCGAAGAAGGGTTAGCTTCGCGTCCTGGTCGGCATATCGGTCACGTAGATCGGTCGCAGGGGGCGGGCTCATGGCGACTGTCTACCGCGCGGCTACATGCCTGAAAACAAAGAACAGGAGGAATTCGAACACCGTCTCGACGGGGCTCAGATCGCTTCGGCGCGGCAAATCGAGCCCTCGAACTTCCCGTCCTCCTGAACCCATCCCGGTGGAGGTGGTGACAGCTGTCATGCTGCCATTCCCAACTCACGAGACGGATGGAAGAACCTAGGGAGCCGGAAACCACTCCGGAGCCCTCCGCGAGGCAAAGCACCGGCCCGCCATAGTGGTACGTCAGGCGACGGTGCCTCGGCTCGCTTGCGCACCAAAATTGCTCGTAAAGCGCTCAGTCCGGCGTCTTATCTCAAAATGCGACCTTGAACTGACCGCCGATGATCCGCGGTTCGTTGATCATGCCCGTCAGGTTGTTGAAGTCGATCGCGCTGATGCTGCGATACTGGTTGGTGATGTTGCGGACGAACGCGCCGACCTCATACCCCTGTGGCGATTTATAGCCGACCTTGAGCCCGCCTTCGAGCGAAGACTTGCCGGTGAACTCGACCGCTTCGTACAGGAAGAAGTTGATGCGGCTGCGATAGACCCAGTCGGTGTACGCGTAGACCTCACCGCCATTGGCGAGCGGGATGCCGTAGCGTGCGGTCCAGTTGGCGATCCAGCGCGGGGCCTGGGGAAGATCGTTACCGTCGATCACCGCGAACCCGTTCACGATCGGATCGAGCACGGTGCAGGTCGCGCACACGCCCACACCAATGCCGCGATCGCGGATCTCGGTGAAGTTGTAACTGCCGCTCGCGGTCAGGGTCAGTTCGGGAACCGGCCGCGCCTCGAATTCACCCTCGACGCCGTAGCCGATCGCCTTGTTCGCGCTGATCAGCCGTGCCGAATTGCTGCTGCCGCCGACCGCGGTGATCTGCAGGTCCTTGGTGCTGTACCAATAGGCATCGAGCGAGAAGTTCACTTTCCGATCGAGCAGCGTCCCCTTGAAGCCGCTCTCGCCCGAGAAGGTGGTCTGCTTGGGCGCCGTGCTCTGGACGCTGCCGAAGGTCACGCGGTCCTGGATCGCCGGGCCCTGATAGCCGGTCGCGAGCCGCGAATAGACGTTGATCGCGGGCGTCAGTTCATAGGTCGCGCTCGCGTCCCAGGTGACGTTCGAACCGCGGACGACCGCGCGCGCCGGCAACGTGTCGCTGATCCCGGTGCCGGGGATCGGCGCAGTGACGAGGTCGTTGCGATAGTCGTGCGAATAGCGGACGCCCGCGCGCAACGTCAGCAGGTCGATGGGCTTGGTCTCGATCGAGGCGAACGCGCCGTAATTCTCGTTGCGGTTGTCGTGGTAGATATCCTGGTCGAGATCGGTCGCGCGCGATCCGGTACCGCCGAACGCATAGTCATACTGGTGGTAGCGCAGCGTCTGGTGGAAATAATACAGGCCGCCCTGCAGGCGGATGCCGTTCATGTCCTCGCTGGCGTAACGAAGCTCCTGGCTGAACTCCTTGGGCTTGGTCAGGCCGCCGGTGTTCGACGGGAACAGTCCGACGCCGATCGTGCCGATCGTTCCGCCGAGGAACGTGTAGTTGTTGCCACCGTCGACATCGCCGGTGCTCTCGACCTTGGCCTGCTCGTATCCGGTGACCGAGTAGAAGGTGCCGATGCCGTCGAGGTGATAGTCGAGCCGGAGGTTGGTACCCCACTGCGTGAGGCTCTGGCTGGTGTAACCGTCGAGCGTGACGTGCTTGGGGTCGAAGCCGGTGTTGAAGTCGTTGGTGCCCGGCTTGAACAAACCGGCGCGGAAGATGCGCGGCGAGCCTGTCAGGTCGCGGACGTGGACGTTCAGCAACGCATTGAAATCGCTGCTGGTATAGCCGAGCTGGAAGCGGCCGGCGACGTCGCGATAGCCCTCCAGCTTGCGGTCCGCATTGCCCGTCGTGGAATCGTTCTTCACCCAATCGTCGCGCGACTGGATGATGCCCGACGCGCGGAAGGCGAAGCCGTTGCCGATCGGCAGGTTCAGCGCCGCCTCGCCGTTGATCGTGTTGTAGGTCGCCCAGGATCCGGTCGCATAGCCCGAGACCTTGTCCGGGTTCGGCTTGGCGGAGTCGATCTTCACGACGCCCGCGGGCGTGTTGCGCCCGAACAGCGTGCCCTGCGGACCACGCAGCACTTCGACGCTTTGCAGATCGAAGACCGGGAACGACTTCAGCATCGGGTTCTCGAGCGCGACGTCGTCGTACACCACCGACACCGGCTGTGCGGCGTTGGGGTCGAAGTCGGTATTGCCGAGACCGCGGATGTAGAAGCGCGGGAAGGTGCGACCAAACGACGACTCGACCTGGAGGCTCGGCGTGCGCCCGGCGAGGAACCGGATATCGAGGCCGCTCGAATTGAGCACGTCGAGCTTCTCGCCGCTGATCGCGGTGACCGCGAGCGGCACGTCCTTCGACGATTCCCGGCGGCGGGTCGCGGTGACGACGATCTCACCGACGCCTTGGTCGCTCGCCGGATCGCTCACCGCTTGTGCAGCCGGCACTTGTTCCTGTGCGATGGCGGGCACGGCGAAAACGAGCAGCGGCGCGCTGGCGGCGAGCAGGCGGGCGATGGCAGACGTACGAACGGGCAAGCGAATCATGGATGGTCCCCCCTTGGGTTTCGAACATCCTCCTGCGTCGATCCGTGTGACCCGGATCCGTCGCCAATCGGTAACACCGCTGTAACGCGCGGCAATAGGCGGGGTTAAGCCCGATGCGTTTTTGCCGGACACCGCGACATCTTTGCCCCACTCCGCGCCGCGGACCGAGGTTCAGGTTATGCTATCGAGGTGCGTTCAGGTCATCGTCACGGCGGCACGGCCGTGCTCGACGATCGCCGTACCGGACGTCTTGATCACGCCGTCGGGCCGCGTGACGGTATCGACGGTACGGAAGTTTGTCTTCCACTGGTCGGCATTCACATCGCACAGCAGATATCCGCGCCGGTCGTTGGTCCAGGCGAGGAACGGGTTGCGCGCGCGGATGCGATCCTCGCCCACCCGCCGGTCCGCGCCGTCGCCGCCTGAAGTGATCGACGTGCCGACGAACTCGACCGCGACGGCATCCCCCTGGCCGCCTTCGGTACGCAGCACGCCTGCATAATTCTGATGCTCGTCGCCGGTCAGCACGACCATGTTGCCGAGCCCTTCGACCATCTTCAGCACGCGTTCGCGCGGCGCGTCGTAGCCGCCCCAACTGTCCATGTTGCGTATCGGTGCGGGTTCGTCGCCGGTCCGCCGGTCGAGCGGCATCATCATCACCTGTTGCGCCAGCGCGTTCCAGCGGGCCTTCTTCTGCTTCACGGCGGTGGCGAGCCATGCCTCCTGGGTCCGTCCCATCACCTGGGCGGCGGGATCGGCCCAGCCGGCACAGCGGGTCTTGAAGCCATCGTCGCACGGCTGGTCGGTCCGGAACTGCCGCGTGTCGAGCAGATGCAGGTCGAGCAGATTGCCGATCGTCGCCCGGCGATAGATCTGCATGCCAGCGGGGCCCGGAAAGGCCGAGTGGCGTAGCGGCATGTGCTCGTAATAGGCCTGGAACGCGGCGGCCCGGCGCAGCGCGAACACTTCGGGCGGATCTTTCTCCTGGTCGATCTCGCCGACCCAGTTGTTCTCGATCTCGTGGTCGTCGAACGTCACGAACCATGCGGCTGCGGCATGCGCAGCCTGCAAGTCGGGGTCGGTCTTGTACTGGGCGTAGCGGCGGCGATAATCGGCGAGATCGAACAGCTTTTGCCCGGCATGCTCGCGGACGAAGCGGCGGGGCTTGCCGTCATAGCCGACCGGCATCGGCGCGCTCCGGCCCTCGTAGATATAGTCGCCATAGTGGAAGACGAACGCCGGCTCCTCAGCCGCCAGGTGACGATAGGCGGTATAGAGCCCGTCTTCGTAATTCTGGCAGCCGGCGACCGCGAAACGCAGCCGGTC
Organism: Sphingomonas sp. PP-CE-1A-559; assembly: GCF_004340965.1. Lineage (GTDB taxonomy): Bacteria > Pseudomonadota > Alphaproteobacteria > Sphingomonadales > Sphingomonadaceae > Sphingomonas. The sequence continues at coordinate 607,823 of NZ_SLYA01000003.1, forward strand.
GAGCGACGCGCCGGCGATCGGCAGGGTGCGCGCGCATCCTGCGGTCGAACGCTCGTTGCCGACCGTGAAACGGTACCAATAAGGGCGATCCGGCTGCAGTCCGGCAACCTCGACATGGACCGAGTGCGCGAGTTCGGGACGCGCCAGCGCTTTGCCGCCGGCCACCGGGGTCGCAAAGCGCGGATCGGTCGCAACCTGCCACTCCACCTCGACCGGCTGCATCGGCATGCCGCCATGCTCGGCCAGCGGATCGGGGGCGAGCCGGGTCCAGATGACGAAGCCGTCCGCAGCCGGATCGCCCGCCGCGATACCGAGTCGAAACGGGTAGGCGGAGAACAGCTGCTGCGCGCGCAGGATCGCGGGGGCGCCGATCATCGCGGCAGTGGCCCCGATCATGGTGCGGCGATTGAGCAGCAGGCGCGAGCCGGTCGTGTCGGTCATGAGTGTCTCGTCAGTAGAGGGGCTGGGCGACGAGTGCCGCTTCGCGTGTGCACTGGGCGGTATCGGGTTTCGGCGCGCCGCCGGTCTGTCGGAGCGTCGCGATCTCCTGTCCGGCCGCAGCGAGATCGGCGGTGAAGGCCGGATCGCCCTGGATGGCGGTCAGCGTGGACGAGGCCGACAGCCGCCCCGCATCGACCGCGCTGGCATTGTGGACGCCGCACACGATCCGGCTTTCGCCGTACGCCCGACCGCGCGCGAGAAGCGCGGTTGCACGATCGGGCGCGATCTGCGCGAGCAAGGTCGCCATCGTCCAGCCGGCGGTCGTATGGCCCGACGGATAATCATAGCTGTCCGCAACCTCGTCGGCGGGCTGGCAGATCGGTCCGCGGTCGATCAGGAACGGCCGCTGCCGCTTGTAGAAGGTCTTGGCGATGCCGGTCTGGCGCCCGGTGTCGAACATGGCGCGCCGCAGCAGCGCGGCGGTCCGCGGCGCATTTTCAGGCGTCATTGCGATCCCCATGGCACAACTGAAGTCGCGGAACAGGTCGGCGGGCGCGGACTTCACATCGCTCGTGGCCATCGCCCAGCGCGGACTGCCCTGCAAAGCCCGCGTCGCCTTGAAGATCGCGCGGTCGGCGATACCGCGAGGATCGGTCGACTTCGGCGCAGGCGGCAGGACGGCCAGCACATCGAACGCGTCCGGCTTTAGATACCCCGACGGCCCGAGTACCTGCTGCGCACCGGCGACCGCACCGAGGCTTGCAAGCGTGACGGCGAGGATAAGCGGCAAACGGGTCATGCGGTCGGCATCCTGATGGCTTGGATCATGGGAGACGTGAGAGGGTACCCACCGATCGCGTGACGATGATGGGCCGCGAATATGTCAGCCACGTTGCATCGCCCGCTCCCACAGCGCAGCAGTCTCCGCTGGCGGCGGACCGTCGATCACGAACAGCAACTGCTCCTCGCCGGTACCCGCGATCGGCGGCGAACGGTGGACGATCGCCTGTTCGCCGGCGAGGATACGGCCCTTGAACAGGCCGACCGCACCGAGAGCGAGCGATCGCAGTGTCTCGACCGCCGGCGCATCGGCGGTCTCTGCCGACCGTTCGATCCACTGCGTCCCCGACCCGCGATAGGTGCAGATCAGCCGGACGGACACGTAATCCGCGTGCCAGCGTTTGCAGGCGTCGCTCACCACGCGCTCCAGCCGGATCACGACGTGCGACAGGTTCATGATCGCAGCGAAGGACTGAGCCAACGCAGCGATGTCCGCGGCGATGTCCGCATGCCAGGCGGCGGGCGGCTGCTGCGCGAACGCATCGATCAGTGCGGCATGCGCGCGATCGACCGTTGCCGTCATCTGGATCGTGCCGAAACCGTCCAGCGATGCGACCGACGGCATCGAAGGGCGCTCCCAGATCGCGAGATTCACGTCGGGGTCGAGGATCGCCGCGAAAGCCTCGACGGTCCGCGCGCGGTGAACGTGCGATCGGACTGGCGCGAGTATCGTTGCGCCGTTCATCACGCCATCTCCCGCACGCCCCAGGCGGGGAACGGATCGGGCAGCCCCTCCCACAGCCGGGGCGTGAACGCGGCGGCGGGCACGAGGCACGCATCGAGGCGACGCCTGATCTCGGCCTCGTCCATGTCGATGCCTATGAAGACCAGTTCCTGCCGCCGGTCACCCCAGATCGGCGACCATTTCGCCGCCACCATCCGGTCCCACGTGTCGCCGCTCGGGCGCTTCGTTTCCGGTACGCATGCCCACCAGCGGCCCAGCGCCTCCGTCACCGATTGCGCTCCGGCCTGCGCGAGTTCGCCGCACCAGTCGGGGCGTGTCGCGAGCCAGAAATGTCCCTTGGCGCGGACCACACCCGGCCAGCCGCCGCGTGCGAACGCGTGGAACTTGACCGGATCGAACGGCGCGCGCGCCCGGTAGACGAAGCTCTCGACGCCGTATTCCTCGCTCTCGGGACGATGATCGGCATGGCCGTAGAGTTCCTTGGCCCAGAGCGGGTGCAGTTCCGCCTTCTCGTCGTCGAACAGGCCGGTCTCGATCACCGAGTCGAGCGGTACGTGTCCGTGGCGTGCCTCGACGATGCGCGCATCGGCGTTGAGCGACGCCACCAGCTTGCGGACGGTCGCCAGTTGCGCGGCATCGACGAGATCGGCCTTGGTGATGACGATCACGTCCGCGAACTCGATCTGCTCGACGAGCAGCCCGACCAGGCTGCGGCGATCGTCGTCGCCAAGTGCCTCGCCTCGGTCGGCAAGGAAGTCGGTGCTCGCATAGTCGCGCAGCAAATTGGCGGCGTCGACCACCGTCACCATCGTGTCGAGCCGCGCGACGTCCGACAGGCTTTCACCCTGCTCGTCCTCGAACGAGAAGGTCGCAGCGACCGGCAACGGCTCGGAGATACCGGTGCTCTCGATCACCAGGCAGTCGAACCGCCCGGCATCGGCCAGCGCGCGCACCTCGACCAGCAGATCCTCGCGCAGCGTGCAGCAGATGCAGCCATTGGTCATCTCGATTAGCGTGTCCTCGCCGCGCGACAAGGCCGTATCGCCGCTGCGTACCAGGTCGGCGTCTATGTTCACCTCCGACATGTCGTTTACGATCACCGCCACGCGCCGACCTTCCCGGTTGGCGAGGATGTGATTGAGGAGCGTCGTCTTGCCGGCACCCAGGAACCCGGACAGGACCGTCACCGGTAACAGCAGCTTTGCATCTTGCACCATCGACCAACCTCATATGTTATGATATGATGTATCATTACGATGGTGATGGTGGTTGTGGCAAGATGAGAACGATGCGGACGTACGGAATGGATTGGCTCGATCGTGCGGCCATGGCGGGATCGGCGGCGTGCATGGTTCACTGCCTCGCGTTGCCGCTCCTGTTGGCAGCACTACCGGCCGTGTCCGCGTTCATCGTCATACCCGAGAGCTTCCACCGCTGGGTGCTGCTGTTCGCGGCACCGATGGCGGTGATCGCACTGGTCGGCGGACGCGCGCGCCACGCGGCATCGTGGCCGCTGTTCCTTGGCGCCGCCGGGCTGGGTCTGATGACGATAGGGGCCTTCGCACTGCGGGAAGGCGGCGTCGAAATTGCCGTCACGGTGACTGGCGGCATCTTCGTGGCGCTAGCGCATGTGACCAATCTGCGGTTGCGGCATAGCTGCGGCGACCCGGATCCAATACCCGGCATACCGAGGTAAAGATCACAGGTCGTAGTTCGTGAACACCGATAGTGGCGGCAGTGCCGCGATTTCGGTCGGCTTCTCCAGCCCGCACCGATCGACATGGTTCAGGCGGGGAAGGGCGCTTCAACAGCGCAAGGTAGGTCTCATTGACATCCTTCAGCGGCAGTTGATCCGGTTGGACCAACGAGCGACGCGAGCCGCTGCCCGGATAGCCAAGCGGCTTCGATCCGGGGGCCGAGGAGCCAGTCGCCGCATGCACCCAGTTGTATGTCCGCATTCCAGAACGCACCGCGGTCCAGCGCGTTGGTCTTTGCATACCGCCAGCGATGCGCGCTGGTCGCTACGACGGCAGGCGACGCGGCACCGATGTGGTCGGCGAAGGCTGCGAGCAATGCCTGTTCGACGACGTCCGGCGTATCTTCGAGATGCGCGCGCGACCAGTCTGCGCTGGCCTGAAGCACCCACGCCTCCGGTCCGGTCCGCCCGGGTTTGGCCGAGTTGCGGACGGCGGATCCGATGGCCCCCAGGTCCGTCACCCGGTCGCACGCGAGCGGCACCGGACCATCGAACGCCGCCATGACGGTCCAGCAGGGATCGGACACCGCGGAGCGGGCCGCATCGGCGAGCGCACCGTCGTGAGCCGCGATCAGGGGCGCGACCTGTTCTGCAGGTACCGCGACGATCGCCACGTCGAACCGCTCGCTGCCGATCCACCATTCGCCGTCATGCGAGACGCTGTCGATCGCCGTGCTCCATCGAACATCCAGGTCGCCCGCCATCGCGCGGACCGGCGCATTCATCGCCGGCGTCCCGACCCAGGCATCGGGCCCCGCCGGCGACCAGCGGGCGACGTGGCCCGCCTGCGCCCAACGATCGACCTGCGCGACGAAGGCGGGATCGCGCGCCGTGAGATATTGCGCGCCGTGATCGAACGCGGCCTCGCCCAGCGGCGTGTCGATCCGGCGCGTCGACATCCTGCCGCCGGGCCCGCGACCCTTGTCGAACAGGACCGGGCGATGACCCTGGTCGCGTAGCGCATGCGCACAAGACAGGCCCGCCATTCCCGCGCCGATGATCCCAATCCGCATGATACCCCCGTGCCGGCGCGCAACATCCCAGCGTGCAGCGGACCGGACATCCTCAAACGCGAAGATTGTCGATTGGAGCCGGACGGGCGCAGATTTCGTCCCACGTTGCCGGCTCCAGGATGAAGCTTCAGCTTCGGACATCTCCGCCACCGAAGACGACCTGGTTGCGCACGGCAGGTTGGAACAGGCCGTAGAGGAACGGCAGGTTGCCGCCGCTCACCGCATCGAGCGCCGCCCGGTGTTCCGGCGGCAGGCGAAGGGCGAGTGCGGCGACATTGTCGGTCACCTGTTCGGGCCGGCTCACGCCCATCAACGTCGATGCGACCCCCGGCTGTCCGACCACCCAGGACAGTGCGACACGTGCCGGCGTTTCGCCGATTTCGCCTGCGATGCGCTTGAGTATTTCGAGAATCTGCCAGTTGCGTTCGGTGAACAGCGTGTCGCCGAACGGATTGTCGCCGTCGAGCCGCTTGTCGTCCGCGGGCCGCGCGGTGTCGTCCGCGCCGGCCTGGTTGGGGACGCCACCCGCCCGCTTCGGACCCGCCTCGACGGTGGCACGGTCGTACTTGCCGGTCAGCAAGCCATAGGCGAGGGGGCTCCAGGGAACGAGGCCCATGCCCGCCGACCGCGCGAGCGGCAGGTGCTCGGCCTCGACCCCACGCTCGACCAGCGAGTAGAAATATTGCAGGCCGATCGGCGCCGGATGACCCTGGACGCGGGCCAGGGTGGCGAGTTCGGCGACATACCACGCAGGCGTATTGGATATGCCCCAATAGCGGATCTTGCCCGCTGCGACGAGCGCGGTCATCGTCCGCAGCAATTCGTCGGCAGGGGTGACGCCGTCCCAGACATGCACCCAGTACAGGTCGATGAAGTCCGTCTTGAGCCGGCGGAGCGAACCCTCGACCGAGGCCATAATGTGGCGCGCGCCATTGCCGCCCGCATGATAGCCGCGGCCGGTAGCGAACCCAGATTTCGTCGCGATGACGATCCGGTTGCGCGACGATTGCGCGGCGACGAACGCGCCGACCATCTCTTCGGATCGGCCCCCCGCATAGACGTCGGCGGTATCCACGAAATTGCCGCCGAGATCGGTGTAGCGATCGAACACCGCGCGGCTGCCGCGCTCGTCCAACCCCCAGCGCGGCGTGCCGAAGGTCATCGTGCCGAGCGCCAGCGGGCTGACGAGCAGGCCGGAGCGGCCGAGCGGACGATAGGTGTCGAGGTTCATGATGGCATCCTGCACTGTGTCGCCTCCAGATGGACGCCGGACCGCCCGAGGATTAGGTCGTCTGGGGCGCATGGGTTGCTGAAGGATGTTCACGAATGGATCGCGATCTCTGGTCCGGTCTCGCGGTGTTCGAGACGATCGTCGAGGCTGGCAGTTTCGCACGGGCGGCGACGCGGCTTGGACTGTCGGCCTCTGCCTTGAGCCATGCGATGCGATCGCTGGAGACGAAACTGGGCGTTCGACTGCTCGACCGTACCACCCGGTCGCTGGCGCCGACGCCCGCAGGCGAGGAACTGCTGGCGCGGTTGAGGCCGGCGATCGCCTCGGTCGCGGGCGCGCTGGCCGATCTCGACAATGCCCGCGAACGACCGGCAGGACGGATCCGGGTCAGCGCGCACCGGGTCGCGGCGATCTACGCCATCCTTCCGCGGCTGGCTGACTTTGCGCGCGCCTATCCCGACATCGCCGTCGAACTGGTGGTCGACGACGGGTTCGTCGACATCGTCGCGGACCGCTTCGATTGCGGAGTCCGCCACGCGCAGAGTTTGCAAGCCGACATGATATCGGTCCGGATCAGCGCGCCGGTGCCGCTCGTCTTCGTCGCCGCCCCATCCTATCTCGCCGGGCGTGCTGCACCGGTCGATCCCGACGATCTCTCGGCGCATCGTTGCCTGTGTTACAGGTACACGTCGTCGGGTATCGTCCACCGTTGGGAATTCGAACGGGATGGCCGGACGTTGGAGCGATCGGTCCGCGGCGACTTCACGACCAACGACATCGACGTGATGCGCGACGCCGCGGTGTCGGGGCTAGGCGTAACCTGCCTGCCGCTGCCGCACGCCGCGCTGCAACTGGCTGAAGGCAGCCTGGTCGAGGTGCTGGCCGGCTGGGCACCGACCCTGGCACCGAACCATCTCTATTATCCTAGCCGACGCCAACCCACCGCCGCCTTCCAGGCCTTCGTGACGGCAATGCGCGCCTGATCGCGCGCATGCCGAGGTCGGCTCCCGGAGCGACGCGATGTCAGATGCACGTGTATCAGCGTGCGTCGATCAGGCTGTCGAGCAGGATCGGTGCGAAGTCGTGGCCATCGACGCCGACGTCGAACTGGCGCGGCATCGGTTTCAGCCGGCCGTGGCTGTGCCCGTGCAGGTTCAGCGCACCACGGTGCTGCCCGTTCCAGCTTCGGAACGGATAATGACACAGGACAAGCCGTCGGCCATCCAGCTCGATTTCCGCATAGTCGCCGACGCTCGCCCATCCGTCAGCCGCCAGCGTCGCATCCGGATCGTTATTGCCACGCAGCAAATGCTTGCTCCCGTTCAGTCGGGCGAGCAGTTCGGCGACATCCGTCGGGCGACGTGCCACGTCGCCCAGGTGCCACACCACGTCATCGGGGCCGACGACGGCGTTCCAGCGCTCGACCAACGCCGCATCCATTTCGGCGGTGTTGGCAAACGGTCGTCGCGAGATGTTGATCGTGCGATGATCGCCGAAATGCGTGTCGGCCGTGAAGAATACGCTCATGAGTGCCGCGACGTCCGTTCGTCTGTCATCACGTAGGAACGAGCACCAGCGTCAAAGGTTCGGCGCGATAGCGATCCGACGCCCGACCCTGGGCATCTTACCCGAACGTCTTACAATGCGTCGAACGTGAACTATCTCGCGGCAACGCATGACGACCGACCGACCCTTGATCCTGGCAATAGGTGACAGCCTGATTGCCGGTTACGGCCTGCAGGCTGCCGATAGTTTTCCCGCACGGTTGCAGGCAGCTCTGCAGACGGCATGTCCCGGCGCCCGCGTGGTGAACGCCGGGGTGTCGGGCGATACCACCGCCGACGTCCTGCAGCGCCTGCCTCGCCTGTTATCCGCGCTCGACCAGCGGCCCGTACTCGCGATCGTTCAGGTGGGACCGAACGATGTCCTGCGGCAGATTCCGGTGGCGCGTACGCGGGCGAACCTCGAGCAGATCCTGCTGAGCCTGGGTAGCTGTGGCATTCCCGTGTTGCTGACCACCGTCGATCCCCCGGCGTTCATCCGTGACCGCGCTGCGGCGTATCTGGGTATCCATGCGGGGTTGGCTGCCGAGCATGGCGCGACCGTCTGGCCATTCTTTCCCCCCGGCGTGTTGGGACATTCCGATATGGTACTGGCGGATCGGGTGCATCCCAACGCCGCGGCGATCGCAGCGGTGGTCGCGGCGATCCTGCCGACCGTGGAGCGGATGCTGTAGTGCCCGTGTTCGAGCGCAACCACGGGCGTTCCCGGATTTCAGATTTGAGGCCGAGTGAGTCATGGTGACGGAGCCCGAATGGTTGAAAGCCGCGCGCGCGAAGCTGGGCACGAAGGAAGCTGCCGGATCGGCCAACAGCGCGACGATCCTGGGTTGGGCGAAGCGGCTGGGGACGAAGGTCCTGGGGATGGTCTATAATGCCGACAGCGTCCCGTGGTGCGGGGTGTTCGTCGCCTATTGTCTTCAGGAAGACGGTATCGAGCCGGTCGCTATCGCGGTGCGCGCAACGTCATGGTCGACATGGGGCTCGTCACTGCGGCCGGAGCGGTTGGCTCCCGGCGCGGTGCTGGTGTTCGAGCGTCCGGGGGGTGGGCATGTCGGGTTCTATGTCGGCGAAGACGCAACCGCGTATCACGTCCTCGGCGGCAACCAGGGCGATACCGTCAGCGTAGCCCGGATCGCCAAGGACCGCTGCATCGCGCGACGATGGCCATCTGGCCGTCCCGTCATCGGCAAGCCGGTCCAGTTGGCGGCGAGGAAGCCGATCTCCACCGACGAGGCCTGATGCGTCGGGCGACGGCCTGATACGCAACCATCTGGTCGTAACGCGACCGATGACGACGGCGGCGGCAGATCAAATCTGCACCAGCGCGCGCCGTCGCGTCAGCCTACCGGATGCCGAACCCCGCCGTGCTGTTCGCGCCATCGTCGGTTCGCTCGCGACCGGCCAGGACGTTCTCGAGTTCGGCGAGTGAATGCGGCACATCGATATGCTGCGCCCCCAGGAACAGGCGTGACCCATTACCCTCGGGTACCGCGTGGGTCAGCTTGTCGATATCTACCAGCGCCTTGCCCTGCGGCAGGATCTCGATCTGAACAAATCGCATGTCATTTCCCATCTTGCGTCTGACGGCTCGATTGCCACGCAGGCGATAACGCACGGCTGAACTACGCAATTTTTGTCTCTGCGTCCTCCGGCATCTATTCGGTGCGTTGCAGCAGGTCGGCCAGATCCTGCTTCCAGAACCGCGCCGCGGTGTGGGTGCCGTGGCCGCGCGTGTCGGTGCTCTCCGGAATCATCCGGAATCGCGCGTTCTTCATGCGAGCAACGGCGCGTTGCGGGTAATCGAGATTGCGCGGGTTGATGAAATCGTCGGCCGAGTTGATCCAGGTCGTCGGCGCGGTGATCGCCTCCAGCCGCGACCATGGCGCATAGGTCCGCGAGGCATCGAGTTGATACACCAGGTCATTGGCATCCGTCCCGTCGATCGAGGCTCCGACCCGCTGCTCGGCAAAGGCCTCGGCGGCATCGCGCCCGGGATATTGTTGCTGGAAAAATAGCGGCGCACCACCAGCGACGAACAGCAGGCTGGCGGCCGTGCGCAGGCCCTGTACCGGTGGCGTCCGGTACTCGCCGCCCGCCCACGCCGGATCGGCCTTGATCCCGTCGATCGCGAGCTTGCGCCACATGCGGTTCAGCCCGGCTATCTCGACAGGTTCGCAGGCGAGCGGCATGAGCGCACGGGCGAACTCGGGGTGCGTCTCGCCCCATACCAGGCTGTGCATGCAGCCCATCGACGTTCCCACGATCAGCCGCATGCGGCGGATGCCCAGACCGTCATGGAGCAGCCGGTACTGCGCCTCGACCATGTCGTCATAATCATAGTGCGGGAAGCGCATGTGCAGCCCGTCGGATGGCTTGGAGGATTTGCCGTGGCCGATCCCGTCGGGAAGGATGATCCAGTAGCGCGTGATATCCAGTGGCTGACTCGGGCCGTAGAGTTCGTCGGCGAACTGCGGGCTGAGGAACTGGCGGCCGGTGCCACCCGTACCGTGCAGGACCATCACCGCGTTGTCGATTTCACCCCGGGCATTCCGGTGCGGCTGCCCCAGCATCGTATAGTTGAGGCGCAGTTCCGGCAGCGTCTCGCCCGAGCGGAAGCGAAAGCGGCGAACCGTGAACCGCGCGTCGCGTGCCGGCCATTTCGACGTGGACGGAGCGGTTTTGACCGCGGGGGTAAGCGGCGGCGTCTGGGGGACGGCGGCCTGGAGAAGCAGCAGCGAGAGCAGGAACGACATGACCTATCGTTGCGTCTAAGCGGACCGCGCGCAAGTGGTGTCCCGATACACAGGAGCGAACGTTCGGAGGCAAAGCTTTCGACGATGACGCGGCAAACTCGAGGTCGGGATCCGGATTCCAGCGCGAGGACTTCAGTCGTGAAGGCCTGCCACGCCAAGTGTCCCCAGGTTCAAGGTAAGCTGCAGGTTCAGCGCATTGTCCATCTGGGCACGTGCGCCACCGCGCGCGAAGCGATACTGGTTGAGATAACCGACATCGGCCGTCACCGCCTTGCCGATCGGGAAGGCCAGCCCGACGATGTTGCGCATCCGCTCGTACCCGGCGCGCTGGCCCCAGGTCGTACTGTTCGGCAGGAAAAAGCTCTCGTGGCTGACGAACAAGGCCAAACGCTTGGGTCCGAGCGGCAAATTGTACCGCAGCAACGGCCGGATCCGGAAGCCGATCTCGCTGCCGTCGGGGTTGAACCGTTCGTCGAGTCGCAATCGCCCAGCGAAGCGCCCACTGGTGACCACGATCTGCTGGCGGAGCCGGTCCTCGTCCGGCGCGAGGTTGCGACTGTGAAAGCCGACATGGCGGTATCCGAATCCGAGTTCGACGCCCTTGGCCAACTGCCAGCCGAGAAGCGCACCGAATTCGGTGGTGTAGATCCCGTCCTGGCGGTCGCTGGTCCGCGCAATCTCTTCGAGCGTCACCCGCAATTTAGGTGCGATGGGAACGACCACGTTCAGCTGCTCCCACGCCTGCGTATCCTGTTGCTGTGCCCAGGCCGGGGCGGCGACCAGAAACAGCGGCAAAACCGCCAAGGATGAAGCGCGATACATCGCATGGTGTTGGCACGGCTTTGCCGATGCAGGCAATGGACTGGCGTCGCCTCGGTCCTTTTCATCGATTGCATGCCTGGCAACAATCGTGTGACGCTACGTGTAGCTCGGCAGCCGCTAAATCGGTCGCGAGACGATATGTCTGAAACTGATAAGGCCGGTCCCATGGTTGTGACGCGACATGGTTGAGGGCGGATCGTTGCGAACGATAAGCGTCGGGATCAGGGAGGTGCTGGGTGCACCCCTGCCTGGCGAACCCGCCAGGGGCGACGTGCGAGCGCTTCTGCTGGGTACGCGTATCGATACCCGGAATCTGCAGGACTTCGCGGAGCCCGAGACCCTCAACCTGTCGGGGGTCGGGGCCGCGTTCGTCTTTCGCTACGGTGTCCTGGTGCTGATCGGGGCGGCGGTCGAAACCGAGCGTCGGTTCATCGAAACCCTGTCCGAGCACATCATCGATCCGCTGGCCACGCCCGAAACCGAAACCGCTTGGATCGAGATTTCCGCGGACCGCGAGGAAACAGTCAGTGCAGACGGACACATACGATTGAGGGAGGCGTCACGGGAACGCTTGTTGCTGACGGCCACCGTCGTCGCCCGGAGCGTCGTCCTCGCGCGGGATGAAGGCCGTATTGCCGAAGCATTCGATCGCGTGGAGCCGCTCATCAACGAGCTGCGCATCCACGGTCGTGCGGTGATGCCGATCCGACGCGTGATGCAGAGCATCGGTGACGTTCTCGCCGCGCAGCACCGCGTCGTCGGCCGGGCACAAATCTCCGAGAAGCCGGACCTGCTCTGGGATCATCCCGAACTCGACCGCCTCTACGGGCGTCTCGAAGCGGAGTTCGAACTGGGCGACCGCGCACGCGCCATGGAACGCAAGCTCGAGGTCATCGGCGACGCTGCCGAATGGCTGCTCGACTTGGTGCAGGACAAGCGCTCGTTACGGCTCGAGCTTGCCGTAATCGGGCTGATCGCGTTCGAGGTCATCCTGAACATCTACGAATTGTGGCGTCACTGACCACGACACGCCGCCGGACCGGGCTTTAGTCCGTTCATCGCACCACCAAACGGGCGATAGCGCGACGAGTACCACAGGAACCTCTGGCCGCGCCTCGCATTCAGACGATCGGTTCAGCTCGAGTGTTCGACGACCCAGCCTGCCGGCGTACTCCGCATCGATTTCCTGCAATAGCGGCAGATGCTCGTATCCGCGCCGCGACCCTTGAAGACGGTGTGTCTGCGAGACCGACGATGTATCCCGATCATGCATTTGGCACGTCCGATAAGTCTCTGAAACATCGCGATCTCCTTGATCGCAACGTAACGCCCGACGGGACGCCCGCGATTAAATTCGCGGTCATCCAGGTCCCGAAATAGAACATTCGCGCTCGTGATCCACAGGCAACGACGAGCCCAGATTGCCCCTCTTATTCAGCACCGAGCGAGTTTCTCCTCCCACCCAGCCCGGCCCGCGCTGCGTTATTTCGGATCCGATGCTGCCATTGCCGATCATCCCAAATCGACGGGGATGACCTTGTTTCGGACTGGCGGCCAAACATGCTTCATGGCTTGCTTACCAATCCGCGCTACGGATCACCGCCATGGATCACGACGCTCAGCTTGCCGGTACGGCCGGGACCGACCCTCGTCCGCGGTCGGCGGTCAGTCACGGCGCGGGTCTGTCGGGACTCGTCGGGGTGCTTGTCTGGATCGGGTTGGCGCGACACTACGGCATGGACGGGCCCTATTCGGCGCTCGTCAACGTCGGCGCCTGCGGACTGCCGATGATCGTCTGGTCTTTGCTGGTCGACAAGGTTCATCGCAATCCCAGTACCGGGATCGACTGGTCGGCCGCCAAGCTCTGGCGCGAAACGCTGGACCTGAGCCTGACCAAGCTCGCCGGGCTGTGGGCGACCTGGGCAGGGATCGCGGTGATCTACGGTGCCGGGCGGTTTTATTGGGAAGGCAATTTCGCGTTCGCGATGTGGTGCTTCACCAACGCCGCGCCGATCTTGTTCGTCGCGTCGATCCCGTATGTCCTTTGGATAGACCGCTATCTCGTCGAGCCGCGTGATGGCGCATGGCATCTCGGCGCGTGGCTGACCGGGCAGGCGGGTGTCGACCGCGAGGCGATCTACGGCCATCTGCGCGCCTGGGGGGTGAAGACGTTCTTCCTCGCCTTCATGCTCGCGATCGTCCCGCCGGGCTTCGGTAACTTCGTCCGCGGCGACGTCGCGTCGGTGCTGCGTGATCCGGTCGCGCTGTCGGGCTGGCTGGTGACGTTGATGTTCCTGATCGACGTGGCATTCGCGACGGTCGGCTATCTGCTCACGTTCCGCCCGCTCGATTCACACATCCGCAGCGCCAATCCGTTCGCCGCGGCCTGGATGCCGGCGCTCATGTGCTATCCGCCGTTCATCCTGATGACGACGGGCGGCCCGCTCGATTATCATCCGGGCACGTCGGACTGGGCATACTGGGTCCAGGGGCATCCGATCCTGCTCGCGCTGATCGGTGCGATCCTGGTCGGACTGACCGCGATCTATGCCTGGGCGACGATGGCATTCGGGTTCCGCTTCTCGAACCTGACCAATCGGGGAATCCTGACGCATGGTCCCTATGCGGTGTCGCGCCACCCGGCGTATCTGTCGAAGAACCTGTTCTGGTGGATCTCGACGATCCCGGTGCTGACGCTGGGCAGCATGGTCGATGCGGCGCGCGCCACGCTGCTGATGGCGGCGGTCAGCGGGGTGTATTACTGGCGCGCGAAGACCGAGGAGCGGCATCTGAAGCTCGACCCGGACTATCGCGTGTATTTCGACTGGATGTCGCGCAACGGCCTGGTGCCGCGGTTGTTCGCAAGGTTGCGCGGCTAATCCCCCTCCCGCTTGCGGGAGGGGTTAGGGGAGGGGCTAACCTATGCCGTGGACCGGATCGCTCGCGGCCAAGCCCTCCCCCGACCCCTCCCATAAACGGGAGGGGAGCAGTCAGAAGCTGGCTTCGTCGTAGACCTTTGACACGTCGCCGTTCCACGCGCCGTGATAGCGCTCCAACAGCACTTCGGCGGGCACCTTGCCGCTCCGCACGATCTCCCGCAGCGGATCGAGGAACCCGCTTTCATTGTCGCCCGCCCGATTGAACCGCGCGCGGGCCGACAGCCCGGCGCCGGCGATGTCGAGCACTTCGCCAGCGATATCGCGCAGCTTGCCGCCGCCGGCGATCGGCGCATTCATACCCAGCTTCGGCACCGCATCGCGCAGAGCCTGGCGCTCGTCGATCGTCCAGTCCTTGACCAGGTCCCATGCCGCATCGAGCGCACCCTGATCGTACAGCAACCCGACCCACAGGGCGGGCAGTGCACAGATCCGGTTCCACGGCCCGCCATCCGCACCACGCATCTCGAGGAACGTCTTCAACCGCACCTCGGGGAATGCCGTCGACAGGTGATCGGTCCAGTCGTCGAGCGTGGGCTTCTCGCCCGGCAGCACCGACAATTCACCCTTCAGGAAGTCGCGGAACGACAGCCCGGCGGCGTCGATATATTTCCCTTCGCGGTAGACGAAGTACATCGGCACATCGAGCGCATACTCGGCGTAGCGCTCGTACCCGAAGCCATCCTCGAACACGAACGGCAGCATGCCGGTGCGATGCGGATCGGTGTCCGACCAGATATGGCTGCGATACGACAGCATGCCGTTGGGCTTGCCCTCGGTGAACGGCGAGTTCGCGAACAGCGCGGTCGCCAGCGGCTGGAGCGCGAGGCCGACGCGGAATTTCTTCACCATGTCGGCCTCGGACGCATAATCCAGGTTCACCTGGATCGTGCAGGTCCGCAGCATCATGTCGAGCCCCATGCTGCCGACGCGCGGCATGTGCCGCAGCATGATCGCGTACCGCCCCTTGGGCATCGTCGGCAGTTCCGCGCGCGTCTTGTCCGGCCACATGCCGAGCCCAAGGAAGCCGATGCCGAGCTTTTCGCCCGCCGCCTTCACCTGCTCCAGATGACGCCCGGTCTCGGCGCAGGTCTCATGCAACGAGTCGAGCGGCGCTCCAGAGAGCTCGAACTGACCCGCGGGCTCCAGGCTGATGCTGCCGTCGGGACCCGACATGGCGATGGCGTTTCCGCCCTCCATGACCGGCTTCCAGCCATATTGCTCCAGTTCGCCGAGCAACGCGCGGATGCCGCTCGGCTCGTCATAGGACGGCGCATGATGGTCGCCGTTCGCATAGACGAACTTCTCGTGCTCGGTGCCGATCCGCCACGCATCCTTCGGCTTTTCGCCGCCCGCGAAGCTGGCGATCAACTGGTCGCGCGACTCGATCGTCGGGCTGGTCTTTTTCGGAGCGGGAATCGTCGTCATCGCCGCGCCTTACGCGCCGATGAACGAGGGTGCTAGAGGGTATCCGGACCAATCGGTAGCAATGTCGTTTCGATCATTCGCCGCGCCAATCTCCCGCTGCCGCCATCCACAAGGCAACGGCGGCACCTGCCGCGGTTTCAGCGCGAAGAATCCGCGGCCCCAGCCCGATGCCGACCGCGTTCGGATGCGCGCGAATCGCCTCGCGCTCGTCGACATCGAAGCCGCCTTCGGGCCCGATCAGGATTGCCGCCGGTCCCGGTCGTGCCCGCATCGCTTCCAACGCCGGCACGCCGCCGGTCTCGTCGGCAAAGAACAGCGCGCGATCCCCAGGCCAGTCGCGCAGTAACGCGGCGAGCTTCACAGGCTCGGCAACCTCGGGCAGCGCGGTGCGCCCGCATTGCTCGGCCGCCTCGATCATCTGCGTGCGGAGGCGCTCGGTATTGGGCCTGTCGACTATCGTCCGCCGGGTGACCACCGGGACCAGCCGCGCGACGCCAAGCTCGCATGCCTTCTCCGCCATCCAGTCGACCCGGCCCTTCTTGAGCGGCGCGGCGCAGAGCCAAAGATCGGGCACGTCCTCGCGCGGCCGCAGCAACTCGGTGATGTCGAGCACCAGATCGCGCTTGCCGACGCTCGCCGCGACGCCGAGCCATTCGCCGGTCCTATCGTCGAACAGCTTCACCGGATCGCCGATCTTCATCCGCATTACTCCGACGAGATAATGCGCCGCGGGGCCATCGACATGGAGCGGACCAGCCGAGAGCGGCGTATCGACGAACAGGCGCGGCGTGGACTGCGGCGGCCAGGCTGGGGTTGCAGGCATAAGCGCCGCCCTAGCAAATCCTCCCCGGCACGGGGAGGGGGACCAGCGAAGCTGGTGGAGGGGGGCTTCCACAGGCGTCACGCTAGCGTTCAGCGTCTTCCACCAGGGTTGCGGCGCGTGTTGCGCATTCCGCCAGCATCACGCACGCGGCGATCCCCCTCCACCCTTCGCCGATGGCGAACGGTCCCCCTCCCCGTGCCGGGGAGGATGGCACTTCTCGCTCCCCTCCCTGGAAGGGAGGGGCTGGGGGTGGGGTGGCTCGGAATTGCCGGCACGTCCGCCAAGCAGCCGACCCACCCCCGACCCGTCCCTTCCAGGGAGGGGAGAAGATTAGCGCTTCCGGTAAACGCAAAAACTCAGATCACCGCTTCCGCCGCGCCCACATTTTTCGCGCGATCACCCAAGCCACAACCAACACCACAACCCCAAGGATCAACACCCCCGCGACTGCCCCGGCGACGCGAAAAATCCCCCAGAACAAGGCCTCGACAAAGCGGCCGACCGCCACCGAAAGGCCGATCATGCTGGAGGGTCCGAACGCGTCACGCCCCACCGGTACCCGGCAAAGGCTTGCGCGCCAAACCCCGTCTTCCTACGCCCCCATCATGCAGACCAAGCCGAGCCACGCTGAAATCGTCCCCGACAGCGAACACCGAGGGTTGGTCGGCCGCCTCCCGCCAACCCTCCGCGGCCTCGCGCTGCTAGCGCGGTTCGACCGCCCGATCGGCTGGTGGCTGCTGTTCTGGCCCGGCGCCTGGGGCGTCGCGCTCGCCGGTGGCGCGCCCCCTTGGATCGAAGGCTCACGATGGGACCTGATCCTCTGGCTCCTCCTCGGCAGCATCGCGATGCGCGGCGCCGGCTGTGTGTTCAACGACATCGTCGACCGAGACCTCGACGCGCAGGTCGCGCGCACCCGCGCCCGGCCGATCCCCAGCGGGCTCGTCTCGATCAAGCTCGCCTGGATCTGGCTCGTCGCGCTCTGCCTGATCGGCTTTGCGGTCCTCCTGCAACTCACCTTCTTCGCCGCGGTCGTCGCGCTCGCCAGCCTCGCCCCCGTCGCCGCCTACCCGTTCATGAAGCGCATCACCTGGTGGCCGCAGGCATGGCTCGGCATCGTCTTCTCCTGGGCGCTCCTGGTCGGCTGGAGCGACATCGCAGGCGGCCTCGATACGCCGATGTGGCTGCTCTACGCCGGCTCGATCGCGTGGGTGATCGGCTACGACACGATCTACGCGCTGCAGGACCGCGAAGACGACGCGATGATCGGCGTCCGCTCTTCCGCGCTCCGCATGGGCAGTCACGTCAAAGCCGGCGTCGGCATCTTCTACGTCGCCGCCGTCGCTCTATGGGCCGCAGCGTTCTGGCAAGTCCGCCCCGACCCGCTCGCGATCGCCGCGCTCGTCCCCGTCGCGCTCCACCTCGCATGGCAGGTCGTCACGCTCAAACCCGACACGCACGAAGGCGCCGGCACCGCCGCGCTCGCCCGCTTCCGCGCGAACCGTTTCGCCGGACTGCTCATGTTCCTCGCCTGCGTGGTTGTCGGCACGAGCCTGCATCCCTAACTCGCTGATATGCTGACCCCAGACCAAGCCCGCGACCGCGCCCACGACATCGTCCAGCGCGCGAGGGCGGCGGGCGCCGACGCCGCCGACGCGGTCTTCGCCGCCGACGCCGCGCTCGACGTGTCGATCCGCCTCGGTAAGCTCGAGGACATCGGCCG
The DNA here is from genome assembly GCF_004340965.1 of Sphingomonas sp. PP-CE-1A-559. Taxonomy (GTDB): domain Bacteria; phylum Pseudomonadota; class Alphaproteobacteria; order Sphingomonadales; family Sphingomonadaceae; genus Sphingomonas. Next base: position 625,833 of record NZ_SLYA01000003.1, read on the forward strand.
CTCCGAAAGCGAAGACCTCGGCCTGCGCGTGTTCGTCGGCCAGCGTTCCGCCAGCGTCTCCACCTCCGACCTATCGACCGCCGCGATGGATGCGCTGGTCGAACGCGCGGTGGCGATGGCGCGTGAAGCACCGGAAGATCCCTGGGCCGGCCTAGCCCCCGCCGACCGCCTCCTCCACGGTATCACGCCCATGCTCGGCCTCGACGATGGTGGCGAAGCCAGCCCCGAGCAACTCCGCGACGCCGCGCTTGAGGCCGAGGACGCCGCGCGCGCCGTCCCCGGCGTCTCGAACAGCGAAGGCGGTGGCGCCAGCGCCTCGCGCAGCGTCTGGGCACTCGCCACCAGCCACGGTTTCGCCGGCGCCTATGCCGCGACCGGCTACGGCGTATCAGCCAGCGTCCTCGCAGGCGAAGGCGGCAACATGCAGCGCGATTACGCGCACAGCAGCGCCCGCCTCCGCGCGCATCTCGAATCGCCCGAAGCGATCGGCCGCCGCGCCGGCGAACAGGCGGTCGCGCGGCTCAATCCCGGCCGCCTCGTCAGCGGGCCGACGACGATCGTCTACGACCGCCGCGTCGGCGGATCGCTCGTCGGCCACATGCTCGGCGCGATCTCCGGCCAGGCGATTACGCGAAAGACCAGCTTCTTGCTCGACTCGCTCGGCAGCCAAGTGTTCGCGCACGGCATCACCATCCGCGACGATCCGCACCGCCCGCACGGCCTGCGCTCGCGCCCGTTCGATGGCGAAGGCCTGCCCGTCTCGCCGAGCGACATCATCGAGGACGGCATGCTCGAACGCTGGCTGCTCGATTCCGCCTCGGCGCGGCAACTCGGCCTCGAACCGACCGGCCATGCTGCGCGCGGTGTCGGCGGCGGGCCCGGCGTTTCCACCAGCAACGTGTTCATGGAGCCGGGCCACGTACCCCTCGAAACGCTGATCGCCGACATAGAGTCGGGCGTCTACGTCACCGAACTGATGGGCGGCGGCGCGAACGGCGTGACCGGCGACTACAGCCGTGGCGCAGCGGGTTTCCGTATCGAGAACGGCCAGATCACCACGCCGGTCGCCGAGTTCACGATCGCCGGCAACGTCAAGGACATGTTCCTCGCGATGACCCCCGCCAACGACCTCGAATTCCGCTACGGCGTCAACGTGCCGACGCTGCGCGTGGAGGGCATGACGGTGGCGAGTGGCTGAGCGGCGGCCCAGTTCTGGGCGATTCCCGGAGCGGTCGCCGACATGGCTGCGGGCAATGGCGGACGCGGTAGCGAGTATCGCCGCAGAGGCCGGCGCGATGGCGCTCGACCGCTTCGACACCGATTTCCAGCGCTGGGAAAAGACTCCCGGCAGTCCGGTCTGCGAACTCGACATCGCGATCGACCGGATGCTCAAGGCGCGGCTGTCGACCCTTCTCCCGGAAGCCGGCTGGCTGTCCGAGGAAACCGCCGACAACGCCGACCGCCTCGCCCACGACCTGCTCTGGGTCGTCGACCCGATCGACGGAACGCGGGACTATATCCGCGCCAGGCCCGGCTGGTGCGTCTCGGTCGCGCTGGTCGACCGCGGCAAGCCGGTGATCGGCATCCTCGAAGCCCCCTCCCGCGACGAGCGCTGGCACGCGGTGGCGGGGCAGGGCGCAACCCGCAACGGCGTGCCGTTAAAGGCCGGAAACCGAACCGACTTCCCCGGTAGCCGCACGCCCGTCGACGCCCTCCCCAAAGCCGACCGAGACCTCGTCATGGTCCACAAACCCAATTCGATCGCGCTACGCATAGCCATGGTTGCCGCCGACGAAGCCGACCTCGTCGCCACGCTGCGCTGGGGCAACGAATGGGACATCGCCGCCGCAATCCTCGTCGCGAGCGAAGCGGGGGCGGTGGTGACCGATGCACTGGGCGCACCGCTGATATTCAACAAGCCGCGCCCGCAGGCGTTCGGCGTGCTGACCGCGACTCCCGGCATTCACGCCGCTGCGGTCGCGCGCCTGGCGGATCGAGCCCGCGCGATCAACGGCTAGTGCCGGTCAGCGACTTGCCGTTATCGTCGTATCCGGCAGCGTCAGGTCGAGCACCTCCAGTTCGCCGGGGCCAGCCCGTCTATTGATCAGACTGCCGGTAGGCGTTTGATACGTGCCGCGCAGCGAGAACCGCTCGACCCTGTAGACGCCCCGCGCGCCCGCCGCTCCGTCCGTACCCGTATAGCGGCGCGCGGATACCTGCTTGACCAGATACCCCGCCCACCCCGTCGACCGCGATCCGCGCAGGATCTCGGCATCGTCGGTCTTGCCATCGGGCGTGATCCAGAACCCGATATCGACCCACTGGATCGAGCCGACATCGGACGAGCTGGCCGGCACCGGGTTCCTGAGGTCGAATTTGGCGGCTGCGTCCCGTGCCGCCGCCTCTGCCGTTGGTTCATAGGGAGGGCCCCAGATCAGCACCGGTCGGGTCGACGTGTCGTGGCCGATCTCCCGCACCAACCGGTCGACCTGACCATCATCGGCACGTTGCGCTGCCAGTCGCAAGCGGACCACCTGCGACACCGATCGAAGCGCGGGGTCGGTCGCGGCGGGTCTTGCCTCGGCTTCGGCCAGAAGGCGGGCGGCCCCGGCGGGATCGTTCCGCGCGTTGGCCAGCTCGGCGCGACGCAATGTCGCCAGCATCGCCAACGTCGCGTTGCCGTCGGCAAGCGCCTGCCGTTCGACCGCGCGATAGGAAAGCTCGGCCGTGCGTCCGTCGCGCAGTGCCAGCCACATGTCGCCGGTGGCGAACGCGGCGGCAGTCACCGCGGGATCGTCGGGTGGCAAATTCTCGCGCAGCGTGCGAACCTGTCCACCCACCGCCTTCTTGAAAACATCCATTTCGCCGTCGTGCAGCGACACCGTCGCATAGGCTTCATATAGCGCCGCTACCGGCTTTGGTGCGATCGCGGCATTCTGCTTGTTGCGCGCTACCGCGGCAGCGAGCGTCCGCCTGGCCCGCTGATAGGCGCCTTGGCGGAATTGCTGTTCGGCAAACGCGATCGAGACCTGCGCATCGCGAAGCGGCGGGCAACCTTGTTCGACGCAGGCCAGGTATGCTTCGTCCAGACGTTTGCCCGACACGATGATGTCGGGTGTAGCAGCCTGCATCGCCAGCACGAAAAGCAACCCGATCATGGTCCAGCCTCCGGATCTATCAGGCGACATCGTGCATGATTCGGATCAACGATCAAAGTCTAAATTCATCGGGTATGATTGCAGTTCGTGGCACGCGCTTGCGCTACTGCGCGCCGTCTTTCTCGTATTCGATCTTATTTCAGAAACGTGCGCGTCGCGAGATTGTCGAGGTCGCTCTAATCCAGACGAGCGCTTATCCTTGAACACCGCGCGATCGGCGAATTGCCAGCTACCCGAGCACGCGCTTGCCCTTCGTGCGGCTGGTCAGGTGGAATTGTAGGCAGCGGTCGCACCGATAGGCTCTGAGCGGTACGCGTCCGGTTTGCGCTACGATCAGCGCGTCCGCTTCGGAGACGAAGCGCGCCTTCCTGCGGCAGACGCTGAGCCGGGTGCGCTTCACTCCCTCAATCCTTGTACTTCATCTCCAGGAAGCGGCCGCGGGTTGAGAGATTGTCGAGGTCGCTCTGTGCGAGGCGGGCGGTCATCTCGCCAATCTCCTGTTCGATCAGCTTCAAGCCGTCGACCAACTCGGCGTCGGGCGTGCGGCCGTTGCGCGGGGTGGTGCGGAGCGACGCCGGGACCTTTTCGTAATCCTTGACGAAGGCGGGGAGCTGCTCGCCGATCAGTTTCCGTACGTCGACCGCTTCCTGCGTGTTGGAGTCGAGCGTCGCGAGTTGCGGCGTAAGCGTTTCGAGGCGCAGGCCGATCCGGTCGACCAACGTCATCGCCGGTGCGGGGAGGGCTGGGCGTTGCGCTTCCAGCCAGCGTTCGGTCTGCGCGGGGAGGGCACGGATGTCGACCGCGGCGAGGCGCTCGGTGGTCGGCGCGCGTTCTGCCGGCCAGACTGCGAACAGCACCGTGGCGGCGACCAGCAGCGCCATCACCAGCATCGCGCCGCCGATCCCGAGCGGCACGATCCAGCCGATCACCATCGCCGCAATCAAGATCGACACGTCGGCGATCGCAATCCGGGTCAGCCGCTTGCCGATCGCCTGAGTCTGCCTTGCCCGCCCCCGCGATGGCGAGCGTGCGATGACGGTACCCGTCCGGTCGTCGGAAATGCGCGACCAGGAGGCGCGGGCGCTGGCGATGGCGTCGTCGACTTCGCTCACGAGGGTTACATCGCCTCCAGCTTGAACGGGCTGGCGGAAGGTCCGCCTAGCTGGCCTTGCGTCGCGCCTTCAGCACGCGCGATATAGCCACGCGACTTGTCGACCTCGTTCGACAGCGCGCCGACGGTCACCTTCATCGAATCGAGCGCCTTCAGCTTGAACACGTCGATCGCGTCCATCGTATCGTAGATATTTTGGAACGCGCGTTGCAGCGTCTCCAGCGGGATCGTCGCGGACGCCGCCTGCTCATGGATCTGTGCGGTCTGCGATTTGAGCAGCTTGCCGGTCGAATCGATGATGTTCGCGGTCGTCGTGTTGAGCGCGGTGATCTGCTCCAGCACCAGCTTCTGGTTGGTCAGCGCCTGCGCCACCGTCACCGCGGTGCGCAGCGCCGAGACGGTCGTGGTCGACGCGCGATCGACGCCCTTCACCAGCTCGACATTGTTCTTCTTGACCAGGTCGAGCGCGAGATAGCCCTGCACGGTCACCGCCATCTGCGTCAGCAGGTCCTGCGTGCGCTGGCGCGTATAGAAGAGCGCGGTCTCGCGGATCGCCTTCGCCTTGGCGGGATCGCTGTGGTCGAGGTCGTTGGCGACGTCCTCCAGCTTGGCGTCCATCGTCTTCGACAGATGGATCATCTGCTCGAGCCGGCCCATCGCCGCCCACAGGTTCGCGCGTTCGGTATCGATCGCGGCATTGTCCATCAGCAGCTCGTCCTTGCCCGAGCCGAGGCTCTTCAGGATCTGCGCGATGTGCGTCTGCGAGGACTTATAGCCGTCGAAATAATTGCGCATCTTGCCACCGAACGGGATGATCCCGAACAGCTTCTGCGGCGCGGTGAGGTTGCCCTTCTTGCCCGGATCGAGATCCTCGACGACGCGGCGCAGCTCGGCGAGATCCTTGCCGACGCCAGTCTCCTGATCCATCGCCTTGACCGGGCGATCGAGGAAGCGGTTCGACTGGCCGGCGGCCTCGCGGATTTCCTTCGCGCCCATCGCGGTGATCGCGTCGACCCGCTTGCCGAACTCGGGCGAATTGACGTCCTGCGCGACGAGGTCGGTGACGAAGCCCGACACGCGCTCCTCCAGCTGCGACTTCACGCCGGCATCGACGGGCACGAGCCCGGACGCCTTCGCAGCCGCAACCGTGGGCACCGGATCGGGCGGGGTCAGCACCAGGCCCGGCTCTTCCGTCAGCGTGTTCGGGGTCGTCGCCATGCTCGTGTCTCCGTTCGGTGGGGCATCGTGGCTGCAACCCGCCCCGCGTTCAAGTGGCGTATATAGATAATACACTGAGGCTTGCCAACTGCTCTCCTTGAAACCGGCAGGTCGCGTGGACAGCTTGGTCGCGACATCACAGGAGTTCCAGCATGCGCGCCATCGGCTATACCAAGTCGCTCCCGATCGACGATCCGCAGTCGCTCGTCGACCTCGATCTCCCCAAGCCCGAGGCTATTGGCCGCGACCTGCTGGTCGAGGTGAAGGCGGTTTCGGTCAACCCGGTCGACACCAAGATCCGCCAGCGTCGCGAAGATCCGGACGGCAAGCCGCAGGTGCTGGGCTGGGACGCATCGGGCGTCGTCGTCGCGGTCGGTCCGGACGTGACCGGGTTCAAGGCCGGCGACGAGGTGTTCTACGCAGGCGCGATCGACCGGCCGGGGACCAATTCGGAGTATCACATCGTCGACGAACGCATCGTCGGGCACAAGCCGACGTCGCTCGACTGGGCGCAGGCGGCGGCGCTGCCGCTGACGTCGGTCACCGCGTGGGAGACGCTGTTCGACCGGCTCGATGTGCGTAAGCCCGTTCCCGGTGCGGCGAACGCGATTCTGATCATCGGCGGGGCAGGCGGGGTCGGCTCGATCACGATCCAGCTCGCGCAGCAACTCACCGACCTGACCGTGATCGCCACCGCGTCGCGCGACGAGACGCGGGGCTGGGTCGAGGATCTCGGCGCGCATCACGTGATCGACCACCGCAAGCCGCTCGCCGCGCAGGTCGAGGCGCTCGGGCTCGGCGCGCCGGGGTTCGTGTTCTCGACGACGCATACCGACGAGCACATCGCCGAGATCGGCGAGCTGCTCGCGCCGCAGGGCCGGCTGGCGCTGATCGACGATCCCAAGACGCTCGACATCGTGCCGCTCAAGCAGAAGTCGATCTCGGTGCACTGGGAGCTGATGTACACGCGCTCGCTGTTCCAGACCGCGGACATGGGCGAGCAGGGCAAGTTGCTCGACGAGGTCGCCCGGCTGGTGGATGCGGGGACGATCCGGACGACGCTGGCGGAGAACTTCGGGAAGATCGATGCGGCGAACCTGCGCAAGGCGCACGAGCGGATCGAGAGCCACACGGCCAAGGGGAAGATCGTGCTGGAGGGGTTTTGAGCCTTCCGACTTTCCAAAGCGTTCCGTTAACTTAGGCCACCACCCCGGCGAAGGCCGGGGCCCAATTGGGGGACGTTGCTAACGGATGGCGGTGCTCCATTATTGCCACCTTTCCAACTGGGCCCCGGCCCCGCCGGGGTGGATAGAATGGAGGGTGGGGCGTTGCATGTCGCCGCCACCTCACGATCCTCCCCCGCCAGGGTGAGGTGGCAGGCGTAGCCTGACGGAGGGGGCGGCAAGCGACCACGCCGGATTCGTGTCCTCCCCCTCCGTCCCCTTCGGCGACACCTCCCCCTGGCGGGGGAGGATTGCAATATCCGCTCTGGCGCCACGGCAAACACGCGATACTCTGCCCCATGCTCCCCCCGCTGATCCTCGCGCTCGCGCTCCTCCCCACGGCGGCCACGAATCGCCCCCCGCCAGCCGATCCACTCACCGCCACGATCCACACCGAAGACGCCGACCGCTTCGCCGCGCTCTTCGCCAAGACCAAGGGCAAGCCGACCACCGCGCAACTCAAGCGCGAGTATCTCGACAAGGGCAGTTTTGGGATCGGCGTCTTCGCCCCCGGCCGGATCGTCGACGCGGACACGCTCGCGCATGCCATTGCCGCCAACCCCACCCGCTATGCTCAGGCGATCAAGACCTGCCTCCCCGCCGCCAAGGCCGCCACCGCCGATCTCCGCGCGATCTATCTCGGTCTCCACGGCGCACTCCCCGACGTGAAGCTCCCGCAAGTCTATATAGTCTTCGGCGCGAACACCTCCGGCGGCACCGCCAAGCCCGGCGCGCAGGTGCTAGGGCTCGAGGTGCTGTGCCGCATGTCGCCGACGCCCGAGAAACTGCGCCAGACGCTCCGCCATTTCTTCGCACACGAGACCGTGCATTCCTTCCAGCAGGACGCTGGCATGACTCTAGCCCGCGATCCCCTGCTCACCGCGATCCTGGTCGAGGGCGCCGCCGACTTCATCGCGCAACTCGTCACCGGCGAGGAGCCCGACGCCGCCCGCGCCGCCTGGGCCACCCCGCGCGAGGCCGAACTCTGGCGCCAGATGCAGGCCGACATCGCGCTCACCCGCAAGCTCACCGACAAGGACGACCCCGAGGAAGGCTCGCCCGAAGCCAAGGCCTATGCCCGCTGGATCGGCAACTACTCCACGCCGCCCGCCGGCTGGCCGCCCGAACTCGGCTATTGGATGGGGCTGCGGATCTGGCAGCGTTACTATGCCGCCGCCCCCGACAAACGCGCCGCGTTGAGGGCAATGCTGGCGGTCCGCGATCCCCGTGCTATTCTCGCCGCCGGAACATACAAGCGCCGCGGAGGTTCCCTCTAAAGGCGACGAAATCCCGCTGCGTCTTCCCGCGGCGCAACAATTACGCTATGGCGCGCGCCAACCCCGTTCCTCGTTTCAAGAGAATACATTCATGAGCCTCCGCAACGTGGCGATCATTGCGCACGTCGATCACGGCAAGACGACGCTGGTCGACCAGCTCTTCCGCCAGTCCGGCACCTTCCGCGACAACCAGCGCGTCGAAGAGCGCGCAATGGATTCGAACGACCTCGAAAAAGAGCGTGGCATCACCATTCTCGCCAAGCCGACCTCGGTCGACTGGACTCCTCCCGGCGAGTCCGAGAGCATCCGCATCAACATCGTCGACACGCCCGGTCACGCCGATTTCGGCGGCGAAGTCGAGCGCATCCTGTCGATGGTCGACGGCGTCGTCCTGCTGGTCGATTCGTCGGAAGGCGCGATGCCGCAGACCAAGTTCGTCACCGGCAAGGCGCTGGCACTCGGCCTGAAGCCGATCGTCGTCGTCAACAAGGTCGATCGTAACGACGCGCGCATCCAGGAAGTGCTCGACGAAGTGTTCGATCTGTTCGTGTCGCTCGACGCGAACGACGACCAGCTCGATTTCCCCGTGCTCTACGCATCGGGTCGCAACGGCTATGCCTCGACCGACATGGACGCGCGCGAAGGCACGCTGATCCCGATGTTCGAGACGATCGTGAAGCACGTGCCGCCGCCCGCCGTGGAAGTCGCCGGCGTGCCGTTCACCTTCCTCGTCACGCTGCTCGACCGCGATCCGTTCCTCGGCCGCGTCCTCACGGGTCGCGTCAATTCGGGTACCGTGAAGACCAACCAGGCGATCCACGCGCTCGATAACGATGGCAAGATCATCGAGACCGGCCGTGCGTCCAAGATCATGTCGTTCCGTGGTCTCGAGCGTGTTCCCGTCGACGAAGCCAAGGCCGGCGACATCATCTCGCTGGCAGGTCTCTCGGTCGCCACGGTTGCCGACACGATCGCCGACATCACGGTGACCGAGCCGCTGCACGCGCAGCCGATCGATCCCCCCACGCTGTCGATGCGTTTTGCCGTGAACGACTCGCCGATGGCGGGCCGCGAGGGCTCCAAGGTGACGAGCCGCATGATCCGCGAGCGTCTGTTCCGCGAAGCCGAGTCGAACGTCGCCGTGAAGGTGACCGAGGCGGCCGACAAGGACAGCTTCGAAGTCGCGGGCCGCGGCGAGCTTCAGCTGGGCGTGCTGATCGAGACGATGCGCCGCGAGGGCTTCGAGCTGGGCATCTCGCGTCCGCGCGTGCTGTTCGGCGAGGACGAGAACGGCAAGAAGACCGAGCCGTACGAGACCGTCATCATCGACGTCGACGAGGAGCATTCGGGTACCGTCGTCGAGAAGATGAACACGCGTAAGGCCGAACTGACCGACATGCGTCCGTCGACCGGCGGCAAGACCCGCATCACCTTCTCGGCGCCGTCGCGCGGGATGATCGGCTATCATGGCGAATTCCTGTCCGACACGCGCGGCACGGGCATCATGAACCGGCTGTTCGAGAAGTACGGTCCGCACAAGGGCGCGATCGAAGGCCGCAAGAACGGCGTGCTGATCTCGAACGGTTCGGGCGAGGCGAACAACTACGCACTGGGTCCGCTCGAAGAGCGCGGCATCCTGTTCGTGGGCCACGGCGAGGCTCTCTATGAGGGCATGATCGTCGGCGAGAACGCCAAGCCGGACGACCTCGAGGTCAACCCGATGAAGACCAAGGCGCTGACCAACTTCCGCGCGAGCGGCGGCAAGGACGACCAGGTCCGCCTGTCGCCACCGAAGCGCGCGACGCTGGAGCAGGCGATCGCGTACATCGACGACGACGAGATGGTCGAAGTCACGCCAAAGTCGATCCGCCTGCGCAAGCGCTTCCTGGATGCCAACGAGCGCAAGCGGGCAAGCCGGGCTAAGCAGAGCGCCTGAGGCCAGCAAAGGCGAAGCCGGCTGAGCCTCAGGAGCTCGGCCGGCCTCGCTCAAGCGAGGTCCGACGACGCGGCTTTGCCGTGTCGCGCTGGGCGGGAAATGAAGAAGGGCCGGGGGGAAACCTCCGGCTTTTTTCTGTTTGTGCGCAAAAGGCATGGCCAACCTAATTCTTCCCCCCTCCCTGGAAGGGAGGGGCCGGGGGTGGGTCGGTTTCCGCATCATGGCACGGCTGCGGCAAAAGCTGGCCGACCCACCCCCAACCCCTCCCTTCCAGGGAGGGGGGAGCGGCGGCCTCTACGGCGACGTGGCGAACCAAATCTAGTCCAGGAAACTAAAGGTTCCTCTCCCACCGGGAGAGGAAGAAACGCCAAGGCGGCGAAGGTGAAGGCACGTGGGCCGAACTCAAAACCGCCCCACCCTCAAGCAGCAGTAATCCGCCCACCCCGCGACAACATCTCCCCACTCGTAACGATCACCCGATCCCCCAGCTTAACCTGCTCGAAGATCAGCTTCGCAAAAGCAGTCGGCACGCCAACGCACCCATGCGTAGCGTACTTCCCATCCATCAGCGCACTGCCATGAATTGAAACCCCATCATTAGTCAGCCGCATCATGTACGGCATAGGCGCCCCGTACAGGTTCGACACATGATGCGCGTCCTTCTGCGTGATCTTGAACACGCCAAGCGGCGTCGGCTTCTCGTCCGCACCATAGATCACGGCCGCCGTCCCGATCTCGTACCCGCTGCGAAAGATCGACAAGGTCTGCGCCACCAGGTCGACCGTGATCACGATCGGCCCCTCGGGTACGCCCTCGGTATCCCAATAATATGCCCCATGCCGCAAAGGCTCCGGCACGTTCAGCACTCGCTTCACGACATACGCATCGGCCGGGTCCTCCGCAGCGACCGCAACCGGCTTCGGCGCCGCCTTCGCAATCAGCGGCGCCACCGGAGCCCTAGCCACTCGAGCAGGCGCCTCGACCGCCCGAACCTTCACCGGCGACCCGGACAAGGCCAGCCCACCGATCAGCACCGCACTCCCGCCGAGCACGGCAAAGGCGATCGCTCGCATCGTCATCATCCTGCGCATCGCCGCACCTTATCCGATATTCGTAAATTGCCCAGCAAGCGCACCGCCCGCCGTGTCCCCGCACGGGACCGTCTCCGCCAGCTATACCGTGGGTTAACAAGCCGTTCCGAACCAGTTCAGACCGAATCGCCTAAATGCTGAAACACGGTCGGACACTTATGCGTTTGTCCCAAGCGGACCGGGCGTAACTAGTAACGGAGTTCGGAAGAGATGAACGGATTTTTCAAGAAGGCAGGCCTCGGCGTAGCACTCGCCGCAACGGCTCTGACAGCGGCAGCACCAGCCGACGCGCAGCGTTGGGGCCGCGGCGGCTATGGGCGCGGCTACGGCGGCTATCATCATCGCGGCGGCAACGCGGCCGGTGCGGCAGTGCTCGGCGGCATCCTCGGGCTAGGTGTCGGCGCGGCGATCGCCAGCAGCAACAACCGCAATCGGTACTACGACCGCGGTTACTACAATGGCGGCTATTACGCGCAGCCACCGGTGGCGTATTACAGCCCGCCGGTCCGCACCTACTACCGCGAGGATTACCGCCCGCGGTGCTGGAACGAGTGGCGCGTCGATCCCTATTATGGCGACCGGGTCTCGGTGCAGGTTTGCAGCTGACCCGATCAGACGATCGCACGGAGGCGTCGGGAGCAATCCCGGCGCCTCTTTTGCGTCCGGTGCCTTTTTTCTGGCGCGCCCCCGGTGCTTGCCGCTAGACGCGCGACCATGACCGACACGCCAAACACCCCCGAGACCGAAGCCGCCGCCACCCCGGCCGCAACCGGCGACACGCCCCCCGATCGCCTGTCGATCAACCAGCGCAGCCCGTTCTTCCAGCAGGAGCTGCTCGAGCGCGGCATCGGCATCCGCTTCAAGGACAAGGTGCGCCACGACGTCGAGGAATATTGCATCTCGGAAGGCTGGATCCGAGTCGCGCTCGGCAAGAAGGTCGACCGCAACGGCAACGCTCTGACACTGAAGCTGGTCGGGCCTGTGGAGGCTTGGTTCGAGCGTCCGGCAGCGACGGCCGAAGACGAAGGCTGACCCGATCTTCCCCCCTCCCTGAAAGGGAGGGGTCGGGAGTGGGTAGGCCAGCTTGAGCCGCAACCGCCTGAACACGCGGAACCCAACCCACCCCCAACCCCTCCCTTCCAGGGAGGGGCGTAAGGAGAAGGTTAAGCCTCCACGCCCTCCAAAGCCTCGCTAGCCTCGAGCCACTTCGCCTCGCTAGCCTCGAGCTTCGCATGCACCTCGGCGCGACGCTTGCTCAGATCCCCCATCGACATCCGCGAGAACCGCGGCTCGGCGTTCGCCGGATCGACCATCGCGCGATCCAGAGCATTCCGCTCCTTGGTGAACTTCGCGGTCTGCTCCTCGATCTCGCGCAGAGCCTTACGCAATGCCGCATCGTTGCTCTTCGCCTCGGCCGCAGCCTTCTTGCCGGCCTTCTTGTCCGCCTTCGACGCCGCATCGCCCTTGCCGCCATCGCCCTTCAGGACGAACGCGATGTAATCGTCGAGGCTGCCGTCGAACTCCTTCGCCGTCCCATCGTCGACCAGCACCAGCCGATCCGCGGTCAGCTCGAGCATATGCCGGTCATGGCTGACCAGCACCACGGCGCCGGTATACGCATTGAGCGCCTGCACCAAAGCCTCGCGCGCATCGACGTCGAGATGGTTGGTAGGCTCATCGAGGATCAGCAGGTGCGGCGCATCGCGCGTGATCAGCGCCAGCGCCAGACGCGCCCGCTCGCCACCCGACAGCTTGCCGACCCGAGTCGTCGCCTTGTCGCCCGAGAATCCGAACCGCCCCAACTGAGCCCGTACCGCAGCCGGAGTCGCGCCCTTCATCAGATGCGACATATGCTCGATCGGCGAATCGGTCGGATCGAGTTCCTCGACCTGATACTGCGTAAAATACCCGACCTTCATCTTGCCCGACGACGACATCTCGCCGTCCATCGGCGTCAACTGCGCCGCCAGCAGCCGCGCGAGCGTGGTCTTGCCGTTGCCGTTGCGCCCGAGCAGCGCGACCCGGTCGTCGGGATCGAGCCGCATGTTGAGCCGCTTCAGGATCGGCACGTCGGCATAGCCCACCGTCGCCATATCGAGCGTGATCAACGGCGGCCGCAGTTCGGTCGGGTTGGGGAAGCCGAACGACAGCGTCGGATCGTTATAGCTCTCGGCGATCGGCTGCATCTTCGACAGCATCTTCTGCCGCGACTGCGCCTGCTTCGCGGTCGAGGCACGCGCGGAGTTCTTGGCGATATATTCCTGCAGCTTCTCGCGCTGCACCGCCTGGTTGGCGCGCGCCGCCTCGATCTGCGCGAGCCGCTCGGCACGCTGCCGCTCGAACGCGTCGTAGCCGCCGGGATACAGCGTGATCTTGCCGCCCTGCAGATGCAGAATGTGATCGACCACGTTGTTGAGGAAATCACGCTCGTGGCTGACCACCACGATCGTCGCCTTGTAGCCCTTGAGGAAGTCCTCGAGCCACATCACCGCTTCGAGATCGAGATGGTTCGAAGGCTCGTCGAGCAGCAGCAGGTCCGGCTGCGAGAACAGCAACGCAGCGAGCGCGACGCGCATTTTCCAGCCACCCGAGAAGCTGTCGAGCGTGCGCGCCTGCATGTCCTCGTCGAACCCGAGCCCGAGCAGGATCTGCGCGGCGCGGGCGGGCGCGGTGTAGGCGTCGATCGCGATCAGCCGCTCGTACACGTCGCCGAGCCGGTCGGGATCCTCGCTGGTCTCGCTCTCGATCATCAGCGCGGCGCGCTCCAGATCGGCTTCGAGCACGGTCTCGAACGGGGTCTTCACGCCGTGCGGCGCTTCCTGCGCGAGGTAGCCGATGCGCGCGCCCTTCGGCATGTCGGCCGAGCCGTCGTCGGGCTCCAACTGCCCCGCGATCACGCGCACCATCGTCGACTTACCCGCGCCGTTGCGCCCGATCAGCCCGACGCGCGAGCCCGGCGGCAACGCGGCGGTGGCGCCATCGAGGATAACGCGTCCGCCCAGGCGCACCGTGATATTGTTCAGGTTCAGCATGCGCGTCCCGTTAGCAGATGCAGCATGGTTTTGCGAGGGGAGGGGTTTGGGCGTTCCGGGAGCCGAAGCCTTCGATCGAGCGGAGCTAGTTCCCCCGCGAAGGCGGGGGCCCAGGATCACAAACGCCACCGCCCGAGATCCTGGACCCCCGTCTCCGCAGGGGAATAAGAAGAGGCAGTTCGCGCAATGTACTACCACCCCGGCGAAGGCCGGGGCCCAATTGGGGAACGTCGGTAACGATGGACGGTGCTCCGTTACGACCACCTTTCCAATTGGGCCCCGGCCTCCGCCGGGGTGGTGCAACGTCGAGGCTAGGTCTCGTCCGAGACGACCGCGTCCGAACTCGCGCCGCCGCCAAGTAACGCTGCGCTCCCACCAACGTGAACCCGCACCCCCGAAACCAACCGCGTCTGCACAACCGCCGCGCCCGCCATCGCCGAGCCAGAACGCAACACCCCCCGGTGCACCGTCACCCCGTGCAGCACATCGCCCGGCTCCGCACCCGAGTCCGCAACGTCGTCCCGATTACCGTAATGCACCGAAACCCCAGCAACCTGCGCCGCGACCGCCGCCACGCCACCGCTCGCCAAACCAACACCCCGAACCCCAGGCTCGACCCCAGCATAAGCCTGCCGAAACGTCAGAGCCCGCTCCAACGCCCCCTGCCAGCGATAGAACACATGCGCCCCGACCGTCGTGATCCGCGCAAGGCTGGACGCCCACCACGGCAGGATGCTCGTCGTATGAAACGACGTCGCCGCCCCAACCGGTGCATACACGCTCCCGTCCAGCGCAGCCGCGGCGACCGCCCGCGCGCGATCCCAAGCCCCCGGCTCGCGCGCACGGTTCATCGAGCCATCGCAGGTAAAGCTGAACTGGCATCCGGTCCGCCGCTCGGCCCCCTGATACACGACCCCGCAAACGCTGTTCGGAAAAGCCCGGTCACGCACCCGGTTCAACACCACCTGCGCCACTGCGCGCTGGCCATCCTCCGACTGCGACCGCGCCTCGTAATACACCGCCGCCGTCAGGCACTCCGCAGCGCGGCTCGCATCGTCGACAGAGTTGGAAGTCAGAAACGGCGGAGCAACGAACGGCACCGCAGCCGCAAACGGTGCCTCAGGCGCGGCCGTCGCGATCTTCGCCGAGATATCATCCGGCACATGCAACGCCATCCGGCTCAGCAAGGCACGCGAGTTCCGCTCCGGCTGGACCCGAGCGATCGCCGCCGGCCGATCCGCCGGCACGCACGACGTCGCCATCACCAAAGCGGGCAGGCTGATCAGCGCATGCGGATAAAGGCCGTAACCCGACGTCTTCATCCCCCCGCTCTAGGCCGCGGGGTTTAGGGACTGGTTAATGGCAACGGGAAACGGGGGAAGCGCCCGCTAAGGGAGCGCACCCCCGTCATCCCGACGAAAGTCGGGACCTCGATCGGCAGGGACGGACGTGGAAGAGCGCGCTCCCGAACGCTCGCCCCGGCCATACCCCCGGCGTCCGTCATCCTGACAAAAGTCAGGATCCAGGGTAACAAGCGTTGCCCTCAATGGCTCTGGATCCCGACGTTCGTCAGGATGACGGGGACGCGGCTAGGACGACGGGCTCGAACTCAGTGAACGAACCGCGCCACCACATCACGATACGACCGCGAAACCTTCACGCTCGCACCCGAATTCAGCACCAGGAAGCATTCCCCGTTAGTATGCGGCTTAACCTGCTTCACCAGATCCAAGTTCACGATCGTAGACCGATGCACCCGCTGGAACCGCCTTGGATCCAGCCGCTTCTCCAGATCCTTCATAGTCTCGCGCAAGATCAGCGTATTATCGCCGGTATAGATGCACATGTAATCGCCGGCCGCATCGATCCGCTCGATCGTATCCACATCGACGCGGAAGATCTGCCCGCGATCCTTGATGTTGATGAGCTTCTCGAACCGGTTCGCCGACACCGCATCCCCATCCGGCATGTCCGCCGCCGCATCCGGCGCGACATCGGCCAGCACTTCGCGCAACCGATCGACTTCCTCGACGCCGCGCTTCTCCGACAGACGCTGCCGAACCCGCTCGATCGTATCCGCCAGCCGCGATTCCTCGACCGGCTTCATCAGGTAATCGACCGCCTGCGCCTCGAACGCGCGCAACGCATGGTCCGAATATGCGGTGACGAACACGAACAGAGGTGGCTCGACCTCCATCAGGCCCTGCACGACGGAGAACCCGTCAAAGCCCGGCATCTGGATATCGAGGAAAACCAGGTCGGGCTTGTGCGTCTTGATCGCGCGAATCGCCTCGCGGCCGTTCGAGCATTTTTCGATGATCTCGACGTCTTCATGGGCCTGGAGTCGGAGTTCCAGCCCCTGGATCGCCAGCGGCTCGTCGTCGACGAGAATGGTACGGATGGTCATGCGGCCTCTCTGTTCACGTCTTCAAGCTGATACGGAATCTCGATCTCGACCGAGAAGCCGCCAGCGGGCGTGGAGCGGGTTTCGAAACGGTGGTCGGGCCCATATGCCTGAGCCAACCTGTCTCTAATATTAGCGAGCCCCACGCCTGTGGATTGGCTTGAACCGATCCGGCCCTCGATCAAGCCCGGACCGGTATCGGATACGGCGATCTGCACGCGTTCCCCGGCGAGCCGCACTTCGACGCAGATTTCGGCGCCTTCCTCCTGCGGTGTGACGGCGTATTTGATCGCGTTTTCGACCAGCGGTTGCAGCAGCAGCGACGGCAGTCGCGCCCGTTCGGCACGCGGATCGATGTCGAACTTCGGCCGCATCCGATCCTCGAAGCGCATCTTCTCAATCTCCAGATACAGCTTCAGCTGGTCCACCTCCTGCGCGACGGTGACGTGCGCGGTCGGCTCGTTCGCCAGCGTATAGCGCAGGAACGACGACAGCCGGCTCAGCATCGCGTTCGCACGCTCGGTCTGCTTGAGCAGCACCAGCGTCGAGATCGAGTTCAGCGTGTTGAACAGGAAATGCGGATTGAGTTGATAGCGCAGCATCGCCAGCTGCGCCGACGACGCCTGGTTCTCGAGATGCTCCATCTGGTCGATCTGCTGCTCGACGATCAGGTAGAAGTTGATCCCGAAATACAGCGCCGACCACCCGAACAGCACCGTGAAGGTGACGTACACCGACCCCAGCAGCCGCGTGAGGGTCACCCCCGGCGTCGCGGTCGCGATGAACGAGAAGGTGAACGCATCGAGCACCGCATACAGGAACGTCGCGGCGGCGAGCGTCGCGATCGTCAGGAACATCCCGACCAGCCGGTTCATCCGCCGATACTGGCCGTACATCGTCGAGAGCAGCAGCGTGATGCAATATCCGACGATCGCCTCGACGATCACCGGGATCACCCCGTCGAGCGACAGCCCGTTCGAGATCGACACGACGCCGCGCAGCAGCAGATACCCGCTCCAGCCAACCGCCTGGAGGATCCAGAACGCCCGCGCCTTGTTCTCGAAGAACGGCCGTGCGGTAAAGGGCAGGCGCCGAGTGGAGTTCAAGGCGGAAGAGCCGGGGGGCGGGGCGGAAGAATTAGCCATTGGCCCACCGTCTTACACGCCGTGCAAGGCACACGCAAAAGCCGAACGGTCTGGTCGGGCGCTAGGCCGCAAAACGAAAAAGACCGCCGCATCCCGAAGGAAGCGGCGGCCAATTCGACCGATCAGGTCGGACGCGCTTTAGAACGTGAAGCGCGCACCGATACGGATCGAGTAGAGCGACTGGTTCACGTACACCTGGTCAGGCTGCGGCGTGAAGTTCGCGCTGCCGCCGACTGGCGAGTAGCGATACTGTGCGCAAGCCTGTCCGGCATTGGTCGCCACGGCGCCATAGGTGCCACCGGCAGGATTGGCCGCACCTGGCGCGATGCCGGTCGGCACCGCGGTCTGCAGGCACTGCACGCGGACAACCGGCGTGTTGTACGGGAACACGTACTCGCGCTGCTGGCCCCAGTTCTTGTTGAGGAAGTTCGTGAAGTTCTCGATGTCCGCGAACAGCGTGACGCGCGAGCCGCCGACGAAGGTCGGAATTTCCTGCGCGACATGAAGGTCGAGACGCGTGAACCACTTCGAGTTGAAGCCGTTGCGCGGCGCAGTCTTGCCACGATACTTGCCGAGACCCGACGAGTCGATGAACGCGTTGACCGCATCGCGGACTGCGGCGCTGCTGTACGAAACCTTCGCATCGTCCAGTGTCGGCACGTACATCAGGTAACGGTTGCCGCCTGTGGTCGAGTTCGAGCTGACGCCCGTGGTACCGAATACCGACGCGCGGCCGCTGCCGTTGTTGCCGAAATCCTGGAACGTGTAACTGAACGGATGACCGATCCGCGATTCGCCGAACAGCGCGAACGTGGTCTTGTAGTCCCCGAAGAAGGCGTGGTCGTAGTTCACGCCGTACTTGAAGAAGTACTTAACCTGGTCGTTCGAGATGCCATAGGCAACGTTGTTGGGATCGACGAACGCACCGTTCGAATAGTTCGAACCCGCGGTCGACGACGTGGCCGGCGCTGCGTCCTTGACGTCCTGGTACGTGAAGCTGCCATTGATGCTCAGCCCCGAATCCCATGCCTTGTCGAGACGCGCGACCGCGATGTAGGCGCGGCCCTTGTTCGTGTTGGTCAGCAGGATATCGGTGTTGGTGTTGGTGCTCGTCGCACCGCCATCGATCAGGTTCTGGTAGCGCTGGCGGCCGTCTGGGGTGAGCGAACCGGCGATCGGCACCGAACGGATGTCGGTGAAATACACCTGGTTGCGAACCTTCGAGTACAGCAGATCGGCACCGAATACCCAGTTGTCGCCGAGCGGGCCGAGGTTTGCACTATACTCGCCCGTCAGCGTGGCGCGCCACTGCGACGGGATCTTGAAGTTCGGGTCGAGCGCATTGACCGTCGAGTTGGCCGGAACCGAACCACCCGTCAGGAACGTGTTGGCCGCGGCTGGAACCGACGTACCGGTAACGCCGGTCAGAAGGGCCGAGGCGGTAGCTGCCTGCGTGGCAGCCGGGGTGCCGGCCGGGAAGCCGTTGAACCCGGTCGCCGTGCGGCTGACGTTGAACGAGTTGGTCAGCACGCCGGTGTTCGAGAAGCTGTTCGACACATAGACGTCGGGGGTGCCGCCGCCGAAGACGCCGCCGCCGCCGCGGATGCTGATACGCTGCGATGGCTTCCAGTCGAAGCCGGCGCGCGGCTGGAACAGGTCGAACCCGGAGATGTTCGCGCTGTTGTTGTTGATGTTGATGCGCTGGCCGTTGACGATCGCACCGTTCGCATAACGGCTGGCGAAGGCAGCGCTGAGCGGCGGATTGTCGTCCATCGCATACAGGTCGTAGCGTGCGCCGAAGCTGACGTTCAGCGTTGGCGTAACCTTCCACGAGTCCATCACGCCGAACGTGTAGCTCTGGTAGCCGAACTGTGCTGCGGCGGCATTGGGATCGAGTGCGGCCAGGCCGTTATTGCCCACGATCGCGTTGCCGTACGCAAACGACCCCGCATTGCGGTTCTGGAGGTCCGCGATCGAGTCGAAATAATAGCTGCCCGCGCTGTTCTGCAGGAACGAGTTGAAGATCGATACGCTCGATACTTCCGTGAAAACGCGAACGTCATGGTCGTTCATGGTCAGGCGCGCCTGGACCAGGCCGCCCCATGTCTCGGTGCGCAGTTCGTTGGTCTGGCGCGAGCTGTCAGGACCGAACGACACGGTGCCGGCGTTGTTCTCGCAGGCGGTCGGCGAGACGGTCAGGCCCGCTGTCGCGGCCGTGCTCGTCGGGTTGGTGCAAACACGGAACTGCGCGAAACCACGGCCGAGCAACGGATCCTGGATACGCGTGTAGTTCTTGTAGAAGCCGCGGACTTCGGTCGAGAAGCTGTCCGACCATTCCGAGTTCAGCTGCGCGACGCCGGTGTGCAGGCGGTTGCCCTGGATATAGGCGTTCGACGCCAGGCCCAGACCGGTCGGTGCGGTCGGGAAGGTGTTCTGCAGCAGGTTGATGGCGTCGTTGGCGTAGGTGTAGGTCAGCGACAGACGCTGCTTGTCGGTGATGTTCGCGTCGATCTTGGCGACGACGCGGTCGTCCTTGTCGCCGAGGTTACGCAGCACGCCGCCGGTGTCGTAATTGTAGACCGACTTCGCGATCGCGCTGATCTGGTCGACCTGCGCCTGGCTGATGCCCAGAATGCTGGTGCCGGCGTTGTTGTCGGTCGGACCCTCGGCGATCGGACGGCCGCCGCGAAGGCGCTCGCCGGCGACCATGAAGAACAGCTTGTCCTTGATGATCGGGCCCGACAGCTCGGCGCCGTAGTTCTCGGTCTTGAAGTTGGGGACGCTGACGCGCAGGTCCTTGGTGCGCTTGCCGACGAACTCGTCGCGCGACTGCGAGTAGAAGCCGGTGCCGTGGAAGTCGTTGGTGCCCGACTTCAGCACGATGTTGATCGCGCCGCCCTGGAAGTTGCCCTGGCGGACGTCGTACGGTGCGACCTGTGCCTGAAACTGGCCGATCGCATCGAGCGGGATCGGCGAACGGCGGCTGGGCAGGCCATCGCTGTTCAGGCCGAAATTGTCGCTGACCGACACGCCGTCGACGGTGAAGCGGTTATAGCGCGCGTTCTGGCCGGCGAACGAGACCGAACGGCCGCCCGAGGGGCTGTCGTCGAGGCGGGCGAACGGATCGCGACGCTCGAGATCGCGGATGTCGCGGTTGACCGAAGCGATGTTGGCGATCTGGCGCGCGTTGAGGACGGTCGTCGGCCCTTGCGAGATCGAGCGCGCGTTGGGCAGGCTGGCGGCGGTCACGACGATCTCGTCGGCGCCCCCAGCAGCGTCGGTGGCCAGATCGATCGGCAGATCGAACGCCTGCGCGACGGTGATGTTGACGTCGGTGACCTGCTTGCTGCCATAGCCAGCTGCAGCGACGGCAACGGTGTAGGGGCCGCCGGGACGGAGACCGTTGACGTTGAACGTGCCCGAACCATCGGTGGTCGCGGTTGAGCGCGAACCGGTCGAGGGGCTGGTGATCTCGACAGTCGCGCCGTTAACCGGCGCGCCATTCGCGGTCACAGTGCCGCGGATCGAGGAGGTCGTTTCCTGGGCGGAAGCGGCCATCGGGGCGATCAGCGCGATCGCTGCCGCTCCCAGGAATAGGTTGTTACGCATTGAAGTTCCCCTTTGAGCTTCTGCTCGAGATCCGCGACTTTTCGTTCGGCCTGCCGCGCCCCTGCACGCGGGATATTTCGGTTCTGTGACATTGGCGAGTCGGGAAGTGTCACAGACACACTCGGTCATTGTGCGTTGCAAAAAAGCCACGCAATCGAACCCTTTCGGGGCAGCCGGAACCAATGTGGGGAGTGTGGTCCGCGCCTCAGCTCGCGGCGACGATCTCCGCCCATTCGGCCTCGGTGATCACGCGGATACCGAGGTCGGTGGCTTTCTTGAGCTTCGAGCCAGCACCCGGCCCGGCAATGACGAGACCCGTCTTGCTCGACACCGACGCGGCCACGCGGGCGCCGAGCGCTTCCGCCTGCGCCTTCGCCTCGTCGCGGCTCAGTGTTTCGAGGCTGCCGGTGAAGACCAGGATCTGGCCCGTCACCTGCGACTCGCGGGTTTCGTGGACGACGTCCGCGGGCTTCACTTCGCGCAACAGGTCGAACACGACTCGGCGGTTGTGCGGCTCGGCGCAGAAGCCGACGAGCGCGCTGGCGACCTCGGGGCCGATCCCCGCGGTCTCGATCGCGCCGACGAGGAGCTTGTCGCGACGGAGGACGAACTTCCGCTCGGGTTCGCCGATCACCGGTTCGATCTGGCTGCGGAGGAACACCGCGTGGCGGAGCACCGTGCCGAGCGCGCGCGCCGACACATAGCGTCGCGCGAGGTCGCGCGCGGTAATCTCGCCGACGTGGCGGATGCCGAGCGAGAACAGGAAACGGTCGAGCGGGATCGTCCGTTTGGTCTCGATCGCCGCGATGACCTTGGCCGCCCACACGCGCCCGTCCTTCTTGCGCGCGGCGAGTTGCTCCTCGGTTAGGCGGAAGATGTCCGCGGGCGACTCGATCAGCCCATCGCGGAAGAACGCCTCGATCAAGGTCTGGCCCAGTCCACCGATGTCGAACGCGTGACGCGAGGCGAAATGGATCAACCGCTCGACGCGCTGCGCCGGGCAGATCAGCCCGCCGGTGCAGCGATAGACGACCTCGCCTTCCTCGCGCTCGGCGGCGGATCCGCATTCGGGGCAGACATGCGGGAAGACATACGCCTCGCGCTCGGCGTCGGGGGTCAGGTTCTCGACGATCTGCGGGATTACGTCGCCGGCGCGCTGGACGAGCACGCGGTCGCCTGGCCGCACGCCGAGTCGCTCGATCTCGTCGGCATTGTGCAGCGTCGCGTTGGTCACGACGACGCCGCCGACGGTGACGGGGGAGAGGCGCGCGACCGGAGTCATCGCGCCGGTGCGGCCGACCTGGATGTCGATCTTTTCGAGCAATGTCTGCGCACGCTCGGCAGGGAATTTGTGCGCGATCGCCCAGCGTGGTGCCTTCGCGACCTGGCCGAGTCGTGCCTGCCAATCGAGCCGGTCGACCTTGTAGACCACGCCGTCGATGTCGAACGGCAGGTCGGCGCGCTCGGCTTCGATCTTGCGGTACACGGCGAGGGCGGCATCGGTGCCCTCGACCCGCGCGAACCCTTCGGCGATCGGGAAGCCCCAGCCGCGCAATGTGTTGACGACCTCGGCCTGCGTCTCGCCCGGCACGACGCTCGCCTCGCCCCAGCCATGCGCGAGGAACCGGAGCGTCCGGCTCGCGGTGACGCTCGCGTCCTTCTGGCGCAGCGACCCGGCGGCGGCGTTGCGCGGATTGGCGAACTGCCGCGCGTCCTTGCCGCTCTCCTCGGCCTCGGCGAGCAGGCGCGCGTTGAGCGCGGCGAAGTCGTCCTTCGCCATATACACCTCTCCGCGAACCTCGAAGATCGCGGGCGCTTCACCCTTTAGCTGCTGGGGAATATCGCCGATCGTGCGAACGTTGGCGGTAACGTCCTCGCCGACTTGGCCATCGCCACGCGTGAGGGCCTGGACCAGCCGCCCATCCTCATACCGCAGCGAACATGACAGCCCGTCGATCTTCGGCTCGGCGGTCAGCGATACCGGCGCGTCGTCCGCCAGCTTCAGGAACCGGCGCACGCGCGCGACGAACTCCTCGACCTCCTCGTCCGCGAACGCGTTGTCGAGGCTCATCATCGCCTTGGCATGCGTGACCTTCGCGAGATGCCCCGCGGGCGCCGCACCCACCGTCCGGCTAGGCGAATCGCTCCGCACCGCAGCCGGAAACGCCGCTTCGACCGCCGCATTGCGCCGCACCAGCGCGTCATACTCGGCATCGCTGACCTCGGGCGCGTCGTCGGTGTGATAGCGCGCGTTATGATACGCGATTTGCGCGGCGAGCGTCTTCAGCTCGGCGGCGGCTTCGGTCTCGGTCGCGGGAAGGTCGGGCATCGCGCCGGGTTAGGGGAGGGCGCCACCTTTCGACAAGACCTCGATCAACATCGCGTGAACATTCGCCCGACTTGCGCGCTGACATCCCAAGGCATTTTCAGGGAAACATGATCATGACAGACACCAGCCGTCGAGACCTCTTCAAGGGCGCCGCCGTCACCGGCCTCGCCGCCGCCGCCGCACCCGCCTTCGCGCAAGGTGCCGCGCCACTCGCCGATCCGAAGACCAAATATCCCTCGCAACCCTTCCCCGAACAGCGCCAGAAATGGCCCGCGCTCCAGCGCAACATGCACCCCGTCCCGGATTGCGGTGAAGCAAGCTACCGCGGCTCGGGACGCTTGGCCGGTCGCAAGGCACTCGTCACCGGCGGCGATTCGGGGATCGGTCGTGCGGCCGTCATAGCGTTCTCGCGTGAAGGCGCCGACGTCGCGATCAACTACTATCCGACCGAAGAGCCGGATGCGCAGGACGTCGCCAAGCTGCTTCGTGCGGAGGGGCGCAAGGTCGTCCTCATTCCCGGCGACCTGACCGATGCGAAATTCTGCAACGACCTGATTGCGCGTGCCAATCGCGAACTCGGCGGGCTCGACATCCTCGTTAACAACGCGGCCTATCAGCAGTCGAAGGACTCGATCGCCGAGATCAGCTTCGAGCAGTTCGATCGCACCATGAAGACCAACGTCTACGCGATGTTCCACCTGTGCAAGGCGGCCATCCCGCTGATGAAGCCCGGCGCGTCGATCATCAACACCGCCTCGGTCAACTCGGTCAGCCCGGAAAAGGAGTTGCTCGATTATGCCTCGACCAAGGGCGCGATCCTGATCTTCACCAAGGCGCTGGCGAAACAACTCGCCAAGCAGGGCATCCGCGTCAACGCGGTAGGGCCGGGCCCGATCTGGACGCCGTTGCAGGTCGCGGGCGGGCAATTGCCGGGCAAGATGGGCGAGTTCGGCCAGGATACGCCACTCGGTCGCGCCGGTCAGCCGGCCGAACTGGCGGGTCTCTACGTTGCACTGGCGGACCCGAGCGACAGCTACACCACCGGCAGCTTCTTCGGCGCGAACGGCGGCACCGGCGCGTCCTGAATTCGCCCATCATCCCGGCGAAGGCCGGGGGCCAGTTGGCAAGGTCGTTGTAAGGGAGCAATGTGCTCACCAACCAAACTTTGCCAACGGGGCCCGGGCCTTCGCCGGGGTGGAATCGGGGGTGCGATGAAGACAGCAGTTACGATCGTCGCCATAGTGTTAGCCGCCCCCGCCGCCGCCCAGCAAACTCACGTCTCCCCTAAGCCGGCCCCGGCGATCGGCTATGACTGGAACGACGATTCGTCCGCGGACGACCGCGTCCAGCAGTCGCTGTGGCCGCGATCCGACGCGAGTGCCGCCGGACTCGACGACATGATCCACACCGAACAGGCACCGGTCCGTGCGGTGATCCACGAAGACGGCGCGTTCGGTAGTCGGGCGCTGCACGGACTGCGAAAGGTCGGCGGCGATTACATCGTCGTGCCAGTGCTGAAGATCCACTTGGGTCACCCGCGGCAGGCGATGCCATAACCCCGAACTTGTTCTCCCGCGAACGCGGGAGCCCAGGGTCAAGGACGCTGTGGGTGGTATCCTGGGCCCCCGCCTTCGCGGGGGAACAATACCGGTGGTAAATCCATCTGAACCTGAGCGCGTTAAGCCCGCTCCAACAACCGCTCCGCCTGAGCCCGCGCTTCATCCGTAATCTGCGCGCCCGACAGCATCCGCGCGATCTCTTCCCGACGCTCCTCCTCGCTCAAAGCCCGCACGCCGGTCCGCGTGACCGTCCCGTCGCTACTCTTGGCGATCAGCAGATGCTTCGCCCCCCGCGCCGCAACCTGCGGGCTGTGCGTCACCACCAGCAGCTGCGTGCTCAGCGCCAGCCGCGCGAGTCGCTCGCCGATCGCGCTCGCCACCGCCCCGCCGACGCCGCGGTCGATCTCGTCGAACACCATCGTCGACGCGCCACCCTCCTCCGCCAGCGCCACTTTCAGCGCGAGGATGAAGCGCGATAACTCGCCGCCCGACGCGATCTTGGTGAGCGCCGCGAACGGCGCACCGGGATTGGTTGAAATCTCGAACTCGACGCGGTCCTTGCCCGCCGCCGACCAGCCCTCTTCACCAAGCGGCGCAACGACGGTCTGGAACCGCGCCGCATCCAGCTTCAACGGCGCCAACTCACCCGCCACCGCCACGTCGAGCCGCTTGGCAGCCGCCAACCGCCGCTTCGTCAAAGCATCGGCCGCCGCATCGAATGCCTTCCGCGCCGCCGCCACGCGCGCCTCAATCTTCGCGATCCCGCCCTCGCCCGCATCCAGCCGCTCCAGCCGCGCGCGCATCTCATCCGCCAGTGCCGCCAAGTCATCCGGCTGCACGCGGTGCTTGCGCGCCATCGCCCGAAGCTCGAACAACCGCGCCTCGTCATCCTCCAGCGCGCGCGGATCATAGGCCATGTCCGCCCGCGCATCGCGCAGGCTCTCCTCCGCCACCGAAGCCTCGATAACCGCGCGATCGACCGCCGCCAGCGCATTGCCGAGCGCGACATGATCCTCCGCGATCCGCTCGAGCACGCGCGCGGCTTGGCGCAGCTTCGCCATCCCGCCATCCTTGCCCTCGAGGAAATCGTCGATCGCCGCCAGATCGTCCGCGATCTTCTCCGCGCGCTGCATCGACCGCCGTGTATCCGCCAGCGTCTCTTCTTCGCCCGCAACAGGTGCCAACGCAGTCAGTTCGGCGACGGTATGCTCGAGCCACTCGCGATCCCGCGCCGCCGTCTCGATATCCGCACGGGCGGCGGCCAGTTCAGCCTCCGCTGTACGAAACCCAGCATACGCCTTGCCCGTAGCCCCCGGCTCGGTCCGCCCGAAGATGTCGAGCAGCGCCCGATGCCCGCGCGCATTCAGCAGCCCGCGCTCGTCATGCTGCCCGTGGATCTCGACCAGATGCGGCGCCATCTCGCGCAGCAGCCCCGCCGACGCTGGCTGGTCGTTGACGAAGCCACGACTGCCGCCGTCCGCCTTGACGATCCGCTTCACGATCAACGGCTCGCCGTGCTCGATCTCCAGCCCGTTCTCGTCGAACAACATCGCGAGCGGCGATTCGGGGGCAGGGGCATCGAACGTCGCGGTCACGACAGCCTGCGCCGCGCCGTGCCGCACCAGCCCGCTGTCGCCGCGGCCACCCAGCGCTAGCCCCAGCGCGTCGAGCAGGATCGACTTGCCGGCACCGGTCTCGCCGGTCAGCACGCCTAGCCCTTCGCCGAATCCCAGATCCAGCGCCTCGATGAGCACCACGTCGCGAATGGAAAGATCGGTCAGCATCCCGCGCGTCTTAGACGATCCGCACGCGAAGTTGATCCCCCATTGTTCTCATGCCCGGGTTCTCATGGCGTATTCGGCGATCAGTTGCCGGGGCCGGTCCGCGTCGCGCTGCCCGGGCCGACGGGTGCGGGGCTGGAAACGCTGCCCGCGCCCGTACCACCGGTGTTGCCGTTCGCTTTGGGAAGCTCCAGCGCCCCGGTACCCGGCGTGCCTGCGGTTCCCGTCGGCACGACTGGCTCGCCCGGTGCCAACGGTGCGATCGGCTTCACCGGATGGTCCTGCATCAGCTTGTAGGCGTGATCGTACCAGTCGGTGCCCGGATAGTTGCGACCCAGTACCGCGGCGGCCTTCTCGGCCTCGATCGGCACGCCGAGCTGCAGATACGTCTCGGTCAGCCGCATCAGCGCCTCGGGCGTGTGCGTGGTCTGCTGGAACTTGTCGATCACGGTGCGGAACCGGCCGTTCGCTGCGAGCCACTGGCCGCGCGTCTCGTAGAACCGCCCGATCTCCATCTCCTTGCCGGCGAGATGGTCGTTGACCAGATCGATCTTCAGCCGCGCATCCGATGCATAGCGCGTGTTCGGATACCGCCGCATCAGCTCGCCGAGCGAATCGAGCGCCTGGCGCGTGATCTTCTGGTCGCGCGTGACGTCGGTGATCTGCTCGTAATAGCCGAGCGCGATCAGGTAATAGGCGTAGGGCGCGTCGCGGTTACCCGGATGCACCGCGAGGAAACGCTGCGCCGAGCTGATCGACGCGGTGTAGTCCTTGGCGAGGTAATAGCTGAACGCCGACATGATCTGCGCACGGCGCGCCCAGATCGAATAGGGATGCTGGCGCTCGACCTCGTCGAACAGCTGTGCCGCCTCCTTGTAACGCCCCTGGTCGAGCCGTGCCTTGGCGGTCGAGTACAGCGTCCCCACGTCACGCGCGACGTAAGGAAGGTCGCCCTTGGCGGCGCGGCCACCCGCACAACCGGCAATGGGGAGCGCAAGCGCGGCGATGAGCGTGACCGCGAGGGCACGAGACTGGGTGATACGCATCGGCGTTGTCCTTAGCGTATGCGGGGCTTTGCGAACAATCCCTTTCGCCACCCCGCTCCAAGCCCAATTCACGGCGTCGATGGGCCGGGCAATGAAGGGCTTTTCGCGGCCCGGATCACACGGCAATAGTCATGCGTTGCCGACCCGTCATTCCAGTCGAGGATATCCCATGCCCGCCACCCTGCTGCATACCCACCGCGTCGAGAAGCCCTGGGGTCGCGACACGCTCTGGCCCGGGTTCGAGGATGCCGCCCCCGGTACGCCGCCGATCGGCGAAGTCTGGTTCCAGGAGCCGGGCAACACCACCCCCGACCTGCTGATCAAATATCTGTTCACCAGCGAGAAGCTGTCGGTCCAGGTCCATCCCAACGACGAACAGGCGCACGCCCGCGGCCTGCCGCGCGGCAAGGACGAGTGCTGGACGGTTCTCGCCGCCGAGCCGACCTCGACGATCGCGGTCGGCACGAAACAGCCGATCTCGAAGGATGAACTCCGACAGTCGGCGATCGACGGCACGATCGAGGACAAGCTCGACTGGAAGCCGGTCAAGCCGGGCGACTTCATGTATTGCGCGTCGGACACGATCCACGCGATCGGCGGCGGCCTGACGGTGATCGAGGTCCAGCAGAACTCCGAGACCACCTACCGCCTTTACGATTACGGCAGCGACCGTGAGCTTCACCTCAAGGACGGCATCGAGGTCGCCGACCCCACGCCCTACGTCCCGGTCGCGCCTCCGGTCGAAGTCGAGACCGGCCGCACGATCATGGTCGAAGGCCCCAAGTTCGTGCTCGAGCGCTGGAAGGGCGGCGACCACGTCGTCAACCTGCCCGAAGGCACGACCGGCTGGGTGATCCCGATCACCGGCTCGGGCGACGTCGCAGGCGTTGCGTTCAAGGCCGGCGAATGCGCGACGATGACGGGCAGCGAAACGGTCTCGACGAGTGCGGATGCCGACGTGCTGTTCGCGTATCCGCTGGCGAAGCGGATCTGAGCAACACCTTCACCTCCCGCCTCCTTGTTCTCTCGCGAAGGCGGGAGCCCAGTCTGGGTCCCCGCCTTCGCGGGGAAACAATGTAATCGAGGGCAAACGCCACCCCAACCACCACCACCCCGGCGAAGGCCGGGGCCCAGTTGGAAAGGTGGCAATAATGGAGGACTACGCTCCGTTAGCTACGTCCCCCAACTGGGCCCCGGCCTCCGCCGGGGTGGCGTTTTCATCGATCACGCGGCGGACAACCATCGGATACACCCCCAAACTCACCCCGCATTAACCCACCCCCTGTAACCCCCAGACCATGCTCCGCATCCTGACCCTCTCCACCCTGTTCCCGGATGCGACCCGCCCCAATTTCGGCGTCTTCGTCGAACGCCAGACGCTCGGCCTCGCCGCGCATCCCGACGTTTCATTGCAAGCGGTAGCACCGATAGGCCTCCCCCCGGGCCCGCTCCGCCACCTCGGCCACTACGCGACCCTAGCAAAACTGCCGACGCACGAACGCTGGAAAGGCATCGAACTCCACCGCCCGCGCTTCACCGTCCGCCCGTTCCTCCAGGGCCGCCATCACGCCGCAGCGTTGCAGCGCGCGCTCATCCCCGTCCTCGACACGATCCGCGAAGATTTCGCGTTCGACGTCATCGACGCCTCGTTCTTCTTTCCCGACGGCCCCGCCGCGGTCGCACTCGGCAAGCGCTACGGCGTCCCCGTCTCGATCAAGGCGCGCGGGTCCGACATCCACATCTGGGGCAACGCACCCGCCACCGCCGCGCAGGTCCGCGCCGCAGGCCGCAACACCGCGGGCATGCTCGCAGTCAGCGCCGCGATGAAGGCCGACATGGTCGCGATGGGATTGCCCGCCGACCGCATCCGCGTCCACCACACCGGCGTCGACCAGGACCGCTTCCACCCCGTCGACCGGGTCGCCGCCAAGGCAGCCCTCGGCGTCACGGGCCCGCTAGTCGTCTCGGTCGGCGCGCTGATCCCGCGCAAGGGCCACGACATCGTCATCGACGCGGTCGCCGCGCTTCCCGGCGTCACTTTGCTCATCGCAGGGCAGGGCCCCGCGCGATCGACACTGGAAGCGCGGATCGCACGACTCGGCATAGCAGACCGTGTCCGCCTGCTCGGCGCCGTGCCGCATGCCGAAATCCCGAAGCTGATCGCCGCTGCCGATGTCAGCGCGCTTGCCTCCGAGTCCGAAGGCCTCGCCAACGCCTGGGTCGAATCGCTCGCCTGCGGTACCCCGATCGTCATCACCGACGCCGGCGGCGCGCTTGACGTCGTGACATCGCCAAAAGCAGGCCGCGTCACGATCGGCGACCCCCTCGCCTTCGCCGCCGCGATCGGTGCCCTACTGGCCGATCCGCCGCCGCCCCAGGCAACACGCGCCACAGTCGCCAGCTTCACCTGGGAAGCCAACACCGCCGCGCTCTACGAGCACCTCGCAACGCTGGCCGCAAACCGATCCTAAACGATCCTCCCCCGCAAGGGGGAGGTGGCTGGCACTTGCCAGACGGAGGGGGAGGAAAGGGAAACGTCAGTTGGGCATCCGCCCCCTCCGTCACCTCCCCTAGCGGGGGAGGATTAGCAGTCTCAGCTCACCCCTCGAGAGGGTACAGCGCCGCCACGATCCAGCGACCCTCGCCGCGCAGCACAGCCCAAGCCCGAGCGGCAGCACGGCTATCCATAGCCTCGATCCCGAACCCCCGCGCCTCGACCGCCTTCTTGAAAGCGAGCGGCGGCTGACGAAGCGCGGAACCGGTACCCAACAACAAGAATTCCGGCGTCGGATCCAGCGCCAGCAACGCCGCCACATCCGCCTCGCCAAGCGCCTCGAACGCTGGCGGCTCCCAGCCATCCGCACGTTCGGGACTGATCAGCAGCGCCGTATAATAGCCGTCGTCGACCTTGAACCCGGCCCGACCGATCGCCGAGATCATCGGCCCATCGGTCTTCTCGCGGTCCATCCTCATGACGTGATCAACGCTCGACCTTCGGACCAACCCGCTCGGCGCCGTCCTGCACGCCGCCCTTGCGCGGTGCAGGATCGGCCCGCAGCCCCAGCGTGATCAGCAACGAAGACGACACGTAGATCGACGAATACGTCCCCACGACGATACCCAGGATCATCGCCGCGGTGAACCCGCGCAGCACATGGCCGCCGAGCACCAGCATCGCGACCAGCGCGAGCAGGATCGTCACCGACGTCATCACGGTCCGCGGCAGCGTCTCGTTCACCGAAAGATCGATGATCTCGCGCATGTCCATCTTGCGGTACCGGCGCATGTTCTCGCGGATACGGTCGTCGATCACGATCTTGTCGTTGATCGAATACGAGATGATCGTCAGCACCGCCGCGACGATGTTGAGGTCGAACTCGAACTGCGTCAGCGCGAAGAAGCCGAGCGTCATCAGCAGATCGTGGACGATCGCGACGACCGTCGACACGCCGAACTGCCACTCGAACCGCACCACCGCGAACAACGCGATGCCGAGGATCGCGAGGCCGACCGCGAGCAGGCCCTTGCTGATCAGCTCGTCCGAGACCTTGCCCGAGATCGTGTCGTACTTGGAAAAGGTCGCGCCGGGGAACTTCACGGCGAGGTCGTCCGACACCTTCTTGACGAGGCGGTTGGTCGCGCCTTCGTCACCGGCGGGCACGGGCAGGCGGATCGACAGCGTCTTCGGATCGCTGAACGACTGGATCGAGGCCTCGCCGACGCCGAGCCGGTCGACTTCGGTGCGGACCGCATCGATCGACGGCGGCGTCGCGAACTTCTCTTCGATCAGGACGCCGCCGACGAAGTCGACGCCCATGTTGAGGCCCTTCGTCACGACGAGTCCGATCGCCAGCAACGACAGCAGCAGGGTCAGCCCGAACGCCCATTTGCGGAGCGAGACGAACTTGAGGTTCGTGTTGTCGGGAACGAGTTTCAGCAGGCGCATTGTTGTCTCCCGCCTCAAATATTGATCGTGGTGGGGCGGTTCTTCCGCAGCCACAGCGCGACCATCATCCGCGTGAACGTGACGGCGGTGAACACCGACGTGCAGATCCCGATCAGCAGCACGACCGCGAAGCCCTTCACCGGACCCGAACCGAGCAGCAGCATGATCACGCCGGTGATGGCGTGCGTCACGTTCGCCTCGAAGATCGTCCGCGATGCTTCCTTGTAGCCGAGCTCGACCGACTGGACGACGCTACGCCCGCGTCGGCGCTCTTCGCGAATACGCTCGTTGATCAGCACGTTGGCATCCACCGCGGTACCGATCGTCAGCACGAACCCGGCGATACCGGGCAGCGTCAGAGTCGCGTTCAGCATCGCCATGACGGCGACGATGACCAGGATGTTGATGACCACCGCGAGGTTCGCATACAGCCCGAACCGGCCATAGGTCACGAACATGAACACGATCACGAGCAGCGCGGCGACGATCGACGCGAGCACGCCGGCGCGGATCGAATCCTTGCCCAGATCGGGGCTGACGGTGCTCTCGGCGATCGTCTTCAGATTGACCGGCAGCTTGCCCGACCGCAGCGAGATCGCCAGTGCGTTCGCCGACTCGACGGTGAAGTTGCCCGAGATCGACGCACGACCGCCCAGGATCGGCTCGTTGATGTTGGGCGCAGAGATCACCGAATTGTCGAGGATGATCGCGAATGGTTTGTTCGTGTTCTCGGTCGTCACCTTGGCGAAGCGACGGCCGCCGACCGCGTCGAACGTGATCGCAACCTGGGCTGCGTTGGTCTGCGACTCGAACTCCTGGCGGGCATCGGCGAGCTGGTCGCCCGAGATGATCACCGATCGCTTGACCGCGATGAACGGCACGCCGCGCGGATTACCCGGATACGGCAGCACCTGGCTGCCGACCGGGGCGATCCCCTTGACCAGATCGGCCGGGTTCGCGGTCTCGTCGACAAGCTTGAACTCGAGCTTGGCGGTCTTGCCGATCAGCTCCTTCAGCGCCTGCGGGTTCTTGAGGCCCGGCACCTGCACCACGATCCGCGTCGCGCCCTGGCGAACGATCGTCGGCTCCTTGGTGCCGAGCGCGTCGATACGGCGACGGACGACTTCGGTCGCGTCCTTCATCGCGGTGTCGACCGCCTGGGTCAGGCCGGCCTGGGTCGGCTTGAGCACGAACCGGCTCGTGTCGACGACGTTGATGTCCCATTCGCGCTGGCCGCTCATCCCGGCGCCACCGCCGGTGATCGCCAGCAGGCGCTCACG
Organism: Sphingomonas sp. PP-CE-1A-559; assembly: GCF_004340965.1. Lineage (GTDB taxonomy): Bacteria > Pseudomonadota > Alphaproteobacteria > Sphingomonadales > Sphingomonadaceae > Sphingomonas. The sequence goes on from NZ_SLYA01000003.1 coordinate 658,978, forward strand.
GGCCGCGTCGACCTGGCTCGGATCGCGCAGCAGGAAGGTCAGCTGACCGCCCCGCGTCGAAATGTCGCCGATCTCGATCCGCGGCGTGCCGTTGCGCATCGTCCCCGCGACGCTGTCGCGCATCGCCTCGATCCGCGTCGCGGCGAGGTCGGCGGTATCCGCCTCGAGCAGCAGATAACTGCCGCCGGCGAGATCGAGCCCGAGGTTGATGTGCGGATGCGGAATCCGCCCCCATTCGCTCGTGGTGCTCTCGGGGAGGAAGCTCGGGATCGCCAGCAGGCACAATGCCGCCAGCAACCCGATGATCGACCCGATTTTCCAGCGCGGGAAGTCGAGCATCAGTCGTTCGCCGGCTTCGTGTTCGGGCTGGTGATGTCGGTCAGCGTCGCCTTGACGACGCGCACGCGGACATTCGGCGCGATCTCGACCTCGACGACATTATCCTCGACCTTGGTCACCTTGCCCAGGATCCCGCCCGACGTGACGACGCTGTCGTTCTTCTTCACCGCCGCGACCGACGCCTGCAGCGCCTTCATGCGCTTTTGCTGCGGACGGATCATCAGGAAATAGAACACGACGAACACGAGGAAGAGCGGCGCGAGGCTCAGGAACGAGGCGATCCCGCCTCCCGCCGTCGTGGCGGCGCCGTCTGCGGCCTGGGCGTATGCTGGTGAGATGAACATGGAGTTCCGTATCTGTGAAGGGTGGCTCGGTTCGCGCGCCGCGCGGCCGGTCGCATTGGTCCGCCCGCTATCATCGCTTGATGTCGCGTGCAACTGACGCAGGCGCGGACGGTTCGTGTAGAGACCACGATGAAGTTACGGCGAAACCGGCGCGAAACAGGAGAGATGCGATGATTCTGGTGATGGGACATATCAAGCTGGCCGCAGGTGAAGGCGCGAAGATCGCCGACACGCTGATCGCGCACATGGCCGCCTGCGCCGAGGAAGACGGCTGCGAGTTCTACAATCTCGCGCTCGATCTGGTCGATCCCGACCTGATCCGGATTTCCGAACGCTGGGCGAGCCCCGAGGCGATCGCCGCGCACGGCCAGGCCGAACACCAGAAGGCCTTCGGTCGCGCCCTGCGCGCGTACACCATCGAGCAGGTTAGCGTGAAGGCCTATGACGGCAGCTTCTGGCGCACGCTGATGGGCGAGTGAGGTAATCTTTGCCGGCAAGCGGCGTTGCGGCTTGCATCGCACGCCGACCCTGCGTAGAGCGCGCGGCTCGGGCTGCTATGCGGCCCGTTCGGTCGGAGCGTAGCGCAGCCTGGTAGCGCACCACACTGGGGGTGTGGGGGTCGCAGGTTCGAATCCTGTCGCTCCGACCATTTTCTTACATCGATGAAAAAACAGCCAGCCGATCAGGTCTTGGCAAACCTTCTTGTTCCCCCGCGAACGCGGGGGCCCAGGATCACGAACGCTGCCGCCCGCAACCCTGGGCTCCCGCTTTCGCGGGAGAACCGTTAGAGGTCAGGCCGTCTCGCTCACCGTCGCCGCATGACCCACCGCCACCGCGCTGAGGTTCACGATCCCCCGCGCGGTCACGCTAGGCACCATCATCTGCAACGGCTTGGCGAGCCCCAGCAGCATCGGCCCCAGCGGCAGCGACTCGGTCGACGCCGACAACAGCGACACCGCGATGTTCGCCGCATCGATGTTCGGCATCACCAGCAGATTCGCCGACCCGGTCAAAGGACTGTCCGCGACCAGCCGCCGCCGCAGCGCCTCCGACAGCGCCGCATCGCCGTGCATCTCGCCGTCGAACTCGAACTCCGGCGCGAACTCCTTCAGCAGCGCATGCCCGGCGCGCATCTTCTGCGCCGAGGGCGACCGCGACGCACCGAAGCTCGAATGCGACAGCAACGCCGCCTTCGGCTCGATCGCGAACGCGCGCACGGCTTCGGCCGCCAGCAGCGTCATCTCGGCAATCTGCTGGGCGGTCGGATCGACCGTCACGTGCGTATCGCAGAAGAAAAGACTGCCGGTGCGCAGGATCACTGCCGACATCGCATACAGCCGCGAGACGCCCGGCATCCGCGGGATCAGCGGCATGACGTACGTCATCTGCGTCCACCAGTCGCCGATCCCGCCACACAAGGCCGCATCGACGCGACCCTCGCGCAGCAGCATCGCCGCCGCCACGCTCGGCCGAGTCCGCAGCGCGCGCTCGGCACTGTCGGGCGGCGATCCGCGACGGCCGACCAGCGCATTGTACCCGGCAAGCAGCGGATCGAACACTTCGCGGTCCGTACCCGGATCGAGCACCTCGACGTCGGTGCCGATCGCCATCCGCAACCCGCTCGACTGGATCTTCTCGGCGATTACCTCGCGCCGGCCGATCAGCACCGGCCGCCCGATCCCCTCGTCGATCACCGTCTGCACCGCGCGCAGCGTGCGGTCGTCCTCGCCCTCGCCATACGCGATCGAGCGCCCTGCCTGCTTGGCGCGCGCGAAGATCGGCCGCATCAGCTGGCCCGAGCGATACACGAACACTTCGAGGTCACGCAGGTACGCGTCGAAATCCTCGATCGGCCGCGTCGCCACGCCGGAATCCATCGCCGCCTTCGCCACCGCCGGCGCGACATGCAGGATCAGCCGCGGATCGAACGGCTTGGGGATGATGTAGGTCGGCCCGAACACCGGCGTCGCGCCGCCGTAAGCGGTGACCACCACATCGGAAGCCGTCGCGCGTGCAAGCGCCGCGATCGCGTCGACTGCCGCGACCTTCATCGCCTCGTTGATCTCGGTCGCACCGACGTCGAGCGCCCCGCGGAAGATGAACGGGAAGCACAGTACGTTGTTGACTTGGTTCGGAAAATCCGAGCGGCCAGTGGCGATGATCGCATCGGGTCGCGTCGCATGCACCAGCGCCGGCTGGATCTCCGGCTCAGGGTTCGCCAGCGCCAGGATCAGCGGATCGGGTGCGAGCAGATGCAGCCATTCCTGCTTCAGCACGCGCGGCGCCGACAGCCCGAGGAAAATGTCCGCCCCCTCCAGCACGTCCGGCAAGGTCCGCGCATTCGTCGTGCGGGCGTACCGCGCCATGTTCGGCGGCATCACGTCGCCGCGATCCTTGTGCACGACGCCCGCGATATCGGTCAGCGTGACGTTCTCGGGATTGAGCCCCATCGACACGAGCAAATCCACCGTCGCGAGCGCCGCTGCGCCTGCGCCCGACGTCACCAGCTTCATCTGGTCGAGCCGCTTGCCGCGCAGTTCGAGCACGTTGCGGACCGCGGCCGCACAGACGATCGCGGTGCCGTGCTGGTCGTCGTGGAACACCGGGATGTTCATCAGCTCGCGCAGCTTCGTCTCGATCTCGAAACATTCGGGTGCCTTGATGTCCTCGAGATTGATCCCGCCGAACGTCGGCTCCAGCACGCGGACAGCCTCGATGAACGCCTGCGGATCGAGCTGGTCGATCTCGATATCGAAACAGTCGATCCCGGCGAATTTCTTGAAGAGCACCGCCTTGCCCTCCATCACCGGCTTCGACGCCAGCGCACCGATCGCGCCGAGCCCGAGCACCGCGGTGCCGTTGGTGATAACCGCAACGAGATTTCCGCGAGCCGTGTAATCCCGCGCCTTGTCGGGATCGGCGGCGATTTCCTCGCACGCAGCGGCCACGCCCGGCGAATAGGCGAGCGCGAGATCGCGCTGCGTCGCCATCCGCTTGGTCGCCTCGACCGAGAGTTTCCCGGGCTTAGGATAGCGGTGATAATCGAGCGCGGCTTTGCGGAAATCGTCTTCCATGGTCTTCCTAACCTGTCGGCCGCGGCGGCGACCGGGTTGAGCGCGCAGACAGAGCCCGCGGCGAATGTTCAAGGGAGCGCATAGCCTTAGGGGCACCAATCCGCCAACCCCGCACGGACGTAGCGTCGGTTTGGGTAGGGCGGGGGCGACCGCGACCCGGCACCTCACACCACAGCACCATCACAGCACAGCACCACCCCGGCGAAGGCCGGGGCCCAATTGGAACGTCGGACATAACTGAAGTGCCGTCCTCCGTTACAACCGTCCCCCAATTGGACCCCGGCCTCCGCCGGGGCGGTGCGCGACCTAGCGATCCTCCCCCGCCAGGGGGAGGTGGCACCGAAGGTGACGGAGGGGGAGGCAAGCGATCACCTCCGTTGCATGTCCTCCCCCTCCGTCTGGCAAGCGCCAGCCACCTCCCCCTTGCGGGGGAGGATTGAGGATCAACAATTCCCCTGTCCTACAGCGAACCAATATGGTTCGCTCGCCCCCAACAAAACCGGGAGCCAGCCATGACCATCGACCACCTAATCGACGCCGTCATCGACCGCGAAGGCGGCTACTCGAACCACCCCGCAGACCGAGGCGGCCCGACCAGATACGGCATCACGCAAGGCGTAGCCCGCACCAACGGCTACCCCGGGGACATGCGCAACTTCCCCCGCGACCAGGCGGAAACCATCTACCACCGCCTCTACTGGACCCGCCCGGCCTTCGACCAGATCGCCCCCCGAGCCCCGAAAATCGCCGAAGAACTCTTCGACACGGGCATCAACATGGGCCCCGCAGTCGCCGCCACCTTCCTCCAGCGCGCCCTCAACGCGCTGAACCGCGGCGCCACCGACTACCCGGACATGATCCTCGACGGCCGCATCGGCCCCGCGACCCTCACCGCGCTCGACGCCTTCCTCGCCCGCCGCAAACCCGGCGGCGAAACCGTGCTCTTGAAAGCGATCGAGGCGCTCCAGGGCGAACGCTACGTCGCCCTCGCCGAGACCCGCCCCGCCAACGAAGCCTTCCTCTACGGTTGGCTCGCGAACCGCGTCTGAGGCCCCTGCGAAAACGCTCCCAGCGTGTGAACTTTGTGCACTTACAGATTTCCGGAGACAGCCAATGACCCCGCAACCCCTTGATCCAGCACCAGACCCCTGGATTACCCGCGCTCGGCCAACGTTCCTCTACGTGATGTACACATTGCTGCTCGGTGCGATCCCCGCAGGCCTGATCGCCGCGGTCCGCCCGCAAACGGCGCAGGCGATCGCGGCGGGCATGGCGGCGTACCTGAACGCAATTCCCGAACCGCTCTACGCGCTCTTCGGCACCGGCTATCTCGGCTACACGGTGGCCCGGGAATGGGGGAAGGGCCGATGACGTGCACCCCTTACCGCCACTCCCCCCAACCGCGCGCGCCTTACCGCCCCCCAACCGTTCGTGCCGAGTAGCGACCGAGTAGCCCCCTTGGGCGTATCGAGGGCGCGTATCGAGGTACAGGTGACACGCGCAACCTCAATCCCTCGATACGCGCTCTCGACAAGCTCGATCGCTACTCGGGACGAACGGAAGTGGGATGGCCGACACGAACGGCGCGCGTTCGGGCAGGGCGTTGCACCCCCAAAACCAAACCCTACATCGCGCCTATGAGCAACGACCCCCACGCCATGCCGACATGGCACGGCACCACGATCCTCTCGGTCCGCCGCGGCGGCAAGGTCGTCGTGATCGGCGACGGCCAGGTCTCGATGGGCCAGACCGTCATGAAACCCAACGCGCGCAAGGTCCGCCGCCTGGGCGACGGCAGCGTCATCGGCGGGTTCGCCGGCGCGACCGCCGACGCCTTCACCTTGTTCGAACGCCTCGAACGCAAACTCGAAGCGCACCAGGGCCAGCTCCTCCGCGCCGCGGTCGAGCTTGCCAAGGACTGGCGCACCGACAAGTTCCTCCGCAACCTCGAAGCGATGATGATCGTCGCCGACAAGGACGTGACGCTGATCCTCACCGGCAACGGCGACGTCCTCGAACCCGAAAACGGCGTCGCCGCGATCGGCTCCGGCGGCAACTACGCGCTCGCCGCCGCCCGAGCGCTGGTAGAATACGAGACCGACGCCGAAGTGTTGTGCCGCAAGGCGATGCACATCGCGTCCGAACTCTGCGTCTACACCAACGACCGCCTCACCGTCGAAACGATGGACAGCACGACGTAATTCCTTCTCCCCCTCCCGCAAGCGGGAGGGGGCAGGGGGTGGGCGCCCGCTCACCTCCAGCGCCAACCTTCGAGGGAAGCGCGAGCCCACCCCCAACCCCTCCCGCAAGCGGGCGGGGAGCGAGATCAGAATGAACGACCAACTCACCCCGAAGGCCATCGTCGCCGCGCTCGACGCCCACATCATCGGTCAGGCCGCCGCGAAACGCGCGGTCGCCGTCGCGATGCGCAACCGCTGGCGCCGTCAGCAGCTCAGCGAAGACCTCCGCGACGAGGTCACCCCCAAGAACATCCTGATGATCGGACCGACCGGCTGCGGCAAGACCGAGATCAGCCGCCGTCTGGCCAAGCTCGCCGACGCGCCGTTCGTGAAGGTCGAGGCGACCAAGTTCACCGAAGTCGGCTATGTCGGTCGCGACGTCGAACAGATCGCCCGTGATCTCGTCGAGGAAGCCATCCGCCTCGAAAAGGAACGGCGTCGCGTCGCCGTCAAGGACAAGGCGGAAGAGGCTGCGATGTCGCGCCTGCTCGACGCGCTCACCGGCAAGAACGCGAGTGAAGCGACGCGCGAGAGCTTCAAGCAGCGCTTCCTCGACGGCCATCTGAACTCGGCCGAAGTCGAGATCGAGGTCGAGCAGGCGCCGACCACGCCTTTCGAGATTCCCGGCGGTGCGCCGCAGATGATCAATCTCGGCGAGATGATGAAGTCGTTCGGCGGCGGCCAGCAGTTGAAGCGGCGCAAACTGACGGTCCACGCGGCGTGGGACAAGCTCGTCGAGGAAGAGGCCGACAAGCGCCTCGACCAGGACGAGGTCAGCCGTGCGGCACTGGCTGACGCGGAAGCCAACGGCATCGTCTTCCTCGACGAGATCGACAAGATCGCCGTCTCGGATGGCCGCGGCGGCTCGATCAGCCGCGAGGGCGTCCAGCGCGATCTGCTCCCCCTGATAGAGGGCACGACGGTCGCGACCAAGTACGGCCCGATGAAGACCGACCACATCCTTTTCATCGCATCGGGCGCGTTCCACGTCGCCAAGCCGAGCGACCTGCTCCCCGAGTTGCAGGGCCGCCTCCCGATCCGTGTCGAGTTGAAGGGTCTCACCGAAGCCGATTTCGTCGCGATCCTCTCGGACACCAAGGCCTCGCTGCCGCTGCAGTACAAGGCGCTGATCGCCACCGAAGGCGTCGGCATCGAGTTCACCGAGGACGGCATCGCCGCGATCGCCCGCATCGCCGCGGAGGTGAACTCCGAGATCGAGAACATCGGCGCGCGGCGGCTTCAAACGGTGATGGAAAAGCTGCTCGAGGAGGTAAGCTACAACGCGGAGGACCGCGGCGGCTCAAACCTCGTCATCGACGGCGCGTATGTCGACAGCCAGCTGAAGGAAATCGCCCGCAACACCGACCTGAGCCGGTTCGTGCTGTAACGAGTGGGGAAGGCAAACCTTTCCCCATCCGTTCGTGCTGAGCGAAGTCGAAGCACCCTGAGTCTCATGCCCTTCGACTTCGCTCAGGGCGAACGGAGTGGGGGTGTTTAGGAGAAACCATGGACGTGACCGAAGCCATAGCCGCTCGCCGCTCCGTCCGCGGCTTCCTCGACACCCCGGTCGATCCCGCACTCCTCCGCGACCTCGCGATAAAAGCGTCCCGAGCCGCAACCGGCGGCAACCTCCAACCCTGGCACATCGCCATCGTCCAAGGCGAACCCCTGGCCCACCTCAAGGCGACGATGGCGGACAAGCTAGCCACCGGCGCAACCGAAATCCCAGCCTACGACGTTTACCCGAAAGACCTCACCGCCCCCTACCGAGACCGCCGCTACGCCGTCGGCGAGGCGATGTACGCCCACCTCGGCATCCCCCGCGACGACAAGCCGGCGCGGCAGAAATGGTTCGCCCGAAACTTCGAATTCTTCGGCGCCCCCGCCGCCTATTTCTGCACGGTCGACCGCCGCATGGGCCCACCGCAATGGTCGGACCTCGGCATGTACCTGCAAAACCTGATGCTGCTCGCGGTAGACGCCGGCCTCGCCACCTGCCCACAGGAATGCTGGGCGATGTATCCGGAAACGGTCGGGAGGGTCTTGGATCTGCCCGAAGACCGCATGCTCTTTTGCGGCATGGCGATCGGCTACGAGGACAAGAGGGCACCTGCCAATGCGTTGCGCACGGAGCGCGCGGACGAAGCGGAATGGCTGACGACGATCAGCTGATTTAAGCCATCGACGCTAACCAAAACATCACCCCGGCGAAGGCCGGGGGCCAATTGGGTAACGATGGTAACGGAGTGAAGCGCTTCGTTACATCGGCCTTGCCAACTGGGCCCCGGCCTTCGCCGGGGTGGTGTATATGGGCCGGGTACGTCGCCCCCATTTTGTTCACCCGCGAAGGCGGGTGCCCAAGCTGGATCCCCGCCTTCGCGGGAAAACAAGAATTAGAGGACTACCGTAACCGGCTTGGCGCCCTTGATCCCCGCAAGGATCATAGCCTCCCAGACCGCAGGGTCACCCGCCGCGGCCATCGCCTTGTCCGGCTCGCGCAACGTCTTCAGCACCGCCAGCGCATCGGGCAGATAATCCGCCCACGCCGCGTCGATCAGCCGCGACGCCGACTCGGCATCGCCGCCGGCGTTCGCGCTGATCCGCTGTCCCGCCAGCACGCGTGCAACGCGTTCGGCGACAGGTGTAGTGGAAACGTCCATGAGCATTCTCCTCGCGGGACCGGTCTACACCAAACCCGCGAGGCGAACGAATGCTCCTTAGCGTGCCGAGCTCGGCCCCGCGCCGCGGCTCGGACCACGGCCACCGCCGCCGCCACCAGCCGGACGACCACCGCCGCCCTGACCGCCGGGACGACCACCGCCCTGGGGACGACCGCCGCCGCCGCCCTGACCGCCGCCACCCTGGCCACCACGGCTAGCACCCGCATAGTTGCGACCAGTCGTCCCGGTAGCCCGCGGCGAATGCGTCGCGCGCGGACGTGCCGGATCGCGCGGACGGTCGATCCGGACCTCGGGGTCCGCCCCCATCGTCTTCACGCGCGTCTGCTTGATCTGGTTCGACAGATTGACGAAATCCTCCGGCAGCGACCGGACCTGCACTTTCTGGCGCGTGATCCGTTCGATGTCGCGCAGGTAGGCCTTCTCGTCATCCGCGCAGAACGCGACGGCGATGCCGCTCGCGCCCGCACGCGCGGTACGGCCGATGCGGTGGACATACTGCTCGGCGACGTTCGGCAGCTCGAAGTTGATGACGTGGCTGACGCCCGAGACGTCGATCCCGCGTGCGGCGATGTCGGTCGCGATCAGGACCTTGACCTTGCCCTGCTTGAACTCGCCGAGTGCGCGCTCACGCTGGCCCTGGCTCTTGTTGCCGTGGATCGCGTTCGACGCGATGCCGTTGCCGGCGAGCAGCTTCACGACGCGGTCGGCGCCATGCTTGGTGCGCGTGAACACGAGCGCACGGTCGATCGCCGGATCGGCCAGCGTGATCGTCAGCAGCGCCTGCTTCTCCGACTGGTTGCAGAAGGTGACATACTGGTCGACGCGCTCGGCGGTCGTCGCGGCCGGCTTTACCGATACCGTCTTCGGGTCGAGCAGGAACTGGCTGGCCAGCTCGCGGATCGCGACCGGCATCGTCGCCGAGAAGAACAGCGTCTGGCGCTTCTTCGGCAGCATGCGGACGATCTTCTTCAGCGCGTGGATGAAGCCCAAGTCCATCATCTGGTCGGCTTCGTCGAGCACGAGGATCTCGATCATCGACAGGTTGCAGAAGCCCTGCTCGATCAGATCGATCAGGCGGCCCGGCGTGGCGACGAGGATGTCGACGCCGCGGCTCAGGTCCTGGCGGTTTTTGTTGATGCTTGTGCCGCCGAACACGGTGGTCACCGACATCTTGCTGAACTGGCCGTAGGCGCGGGCGCTGTCGGCGATCTGGCTGGCGAGTTCGCGCGTCGGCGCAAGCACCAGCATGCGGCAATGCGTCGGCAGGACGCGCTTCTGGGTTTCGGTCAGGCGCTGGATCGACGGCAGCACGAACGCCGCGGTCTTGCCGGTGCCGGTCTGCGCGATGCCGAGCAGATCGCCGCCCTCGAGCAGGATCGGGATCGACTGTGCCTGGATCGGCGTCGGCTCGGTATAGCCCTTGGCTTCGAGCGCACGGACGAGCGGCTCGGCAAGGCCGAGGTTTGCAAATGACATGGATAGTCTCTCAAATAGATGCCGGGCTCGCGAATCCACACAAGGACGCGCGAGGGGCGGTGGTGTTTTGACACCCCGCGTGAAAAGGGAAGCCCGTTGGAAACGACCGAGGCGGAGCTAAGACCGGCTAGGGTCCAATCACGCTGCATTACGCCTCGATAGCGGCCATCTGGCGTATCACGGTCGAAAAGTCAACCTTCGGCCCCTTTTTGCACCCAGGGCTGGGTCAGCGGCGGATCTGACCCAAGTGCAGATAGCGCTCGTTGAACTCGGCGGCATCGCGCAGGCGGGGCCAGTCGATCACGCTCACCTGGCGCTTCTTGCGCGCGATCAGGCCGTCTGTCTCGAGCGATTTCAGCACGCGATTGACGTGTACGGGGGTAAGGCCAAGCGCATCGCCCAACTGCTCCTGTGTCATCGGCAACTCATACGCCATCGCATCGGCGATCGTCGATTTCTGGAACCGCACCGAGAATTCACACAGCAGATGCGCCAGTCGGCTCCGCGCATTGCGCCGCCCGACATTCAACAGCCACTCGCGGTGGATCGACGACTCGACCAGCGCGTCGATCCACAAGGCCTGACCCGCCGCCGGGCACGCCTCGATGAAAAGACGCAGCGCCGCGATCGGCACTTCGGCAAGCGTCAGCCGGGTAAGCGCCTGGATGTCATGATCGGATTCATCAAGGAACAGGTTCTGCAGATCGACGAACTCGCCCGGCATCAGGATCGACACGATCTCGCGCTCGCCGTTCGGCGTCAGCTTCTGCCGATAGGCCAGCCCCTCGAGAATGAACGCGCAGCGCGTCGGACGCTGGCCCTCGCGCAGCATATAGGTCGACGCATCGATCGTCCGGACCTTGAACGGCAAGGCCGCGATCTGCGCACGATCGTCCGCACCCATCGCCATCCGCGATTCGAACTTCCGTAACACCTTCTCAGTCACGGTGGAGATATCCACGTGCACTCTCCGCATCCAGTGCAGGAGCACTCGTTTCTCGCTGTCACCCTCTCTGGAATAGCGCGTTGCAACAACACGCACCTTATCCCAGGATTGACCGGGCCGACAAAACCCATGTTATGACATTTATGCGCCCGATTGGCCGGACCGTGGCGAAAAACGAGGCCAGCCGCTCGGCTAGCTCGTTTCGTCGATCGTCACCGTGACCGTAAGCAGAACGCTGCCCGCCTCGTTCCGTACGGCGACGCTGAACCGAGCGCCGTCGCGTGCGATCCCCGGGTGATCGCTGAGATAATCACCTGCGAAGATGACCGCCTGGACGCGTGCTTCCTCGTCGTCCGCCAGGTTCGTGCCGTCGTCGTCGTTGACGTGTTTATGGTTGTCGATATCGAAGAAGTATCTGGGCATGCTCACCTTCCTCGACCGTTACGCAAGTTCGAACCTATCAGGTCGACATTGGCTCCGCTCTTACCAAAATCAGGTTTGCTGCACGCTGGATGCTCGACTTGAACTCCGTCACGGGCGTAGGATGCGTACAAACATATAGAGGATCCGCCCCATGAAACTGGCCAGCCTGAAGCATCCCGACGCCACCCGCGGGCGAGATGGCAAGCTTGTGGTCGTCTCCAACGACCTCGCCTGGTACGCCGATGCGAGCCACATCGCGCCGACTTTGCAGGCCGCGCTCGACGACTGGGATCGGCTTTCGATCGATCTCAAGAACCTGTCGACCGATCTCGAACACGAGATGATCCCGATGCGCCGCTTCCACGAGCACGACGCCGAGTCGCCCTTGCCGCGTGCGTATCAATGGGCGGATGGCTCGGCCTACGTGAATCATGTTGCGCTCGTGCGACAGGCGCGCGCGGCGGAGATGCCGGACAGCTTCTGGCACGATCCGCTGATGTACCAGGGCGGCTCGGACGGGTTTCTGGGCCCGCGCGATCCGATCCCGCTCGCCGACGAGTCTTGGGGCTGCGACATGGAGGGCGAGGTCGTCGTCGTCACCGGCGACGTGCCGCTCGGTGCGAGTCGCGACGAGGCGCTGGCGGCGATCCTGCTCGTCGGGCTCACCAACGACGTATCCTTGCGCAACCTGATCCCCGGCGAGCTCGGCAAGGGCTTCGGCTTTTTCCAGTCGAAGCCGGCCAGCGCGTTTTCGCCCGTCTTCGTCACCCCCGACTCGCTGGGCGACTGGTGGAAGGACGGCAAGCTCCACCGCAAGCTGATGGTCGACCTCAACGGCCAGCCGCTCGGTCGCGCCGAGGCTGGCGAGGACATGACGTTCGACTTCGGTACGCTGGTCGCGCACGCCGCCAAGACCCGGAAGCTCGGCGCGGGAACGATCGTCGGCTCCGGCACCGTCTCGAACCGCGGCCCCGATGGTGGGCCCGGCAAGTCGGTTGCCGAGGGCGGCGTCGGCTATTCCTGTCTCGCCGAAGTCCGGACGATCGAGACGATCCAGGGTGGCAAGCCCGTCACGCCGTTCCTCAAGCAGGGCGACGTCGTCCGCATCTGGGCGGAAGACGACAAGCGCCATCCGATCTTCGGCGTGATCGAGCAGACCGTCGGCGGTTGAATTTTAAGGAGGGGGAGAAAAAATCCGCGCGGCACATCGTGAATGCGCAACTCCCCCTCGCAATCTGCGTTGAAATTTAATAACAAGCCTCGGTAAGAGTGTTCCGCGGTCACAGCGGCCTCATGGAGATGGAATGACGATGGCAAGCGAGCATCCGCGCGCCAATTTGCAGCCACTTACGCTGCATATCCCCGAGCCGAAGTTCCGCCCCGGCGACGCGGTGGACTTTGCCGAAGTCGACGTGCCGCCCGCCGGCGAAGCGCGCCGCCCCGACACCGCGGACAAGGCGTCCGACTTCATCGATCTCGCCTATACGCTGGTCCGCGTGCTCGACGACGACGGCAACGCTGTCGGCCCCTGGGATCCCAAGCTTTCGCCCGACGTGATGCGCCGCATGCTGCGCAGCATGGCGCTGCTCCGCGCGTTCGACGAGCGCATGTTCCGTGCCCAGCGTCAGGGCAAGACCAGCTTCTACATGAAGGCGCTCGGCGAGGAGGCGGTCGCAGTCGCGGCGGCCTACGCACTCGATTACGAGGACATGTGCTTCCCCTCGTACCGCCAGCAGGGGCTGCTGATCGCACGGGGCTGGAGCCTCGTCGACATGATGAACCAGATCTATTCGAACACGGCCGATAGGCTCGGCGGCAAGCAGTTGCCGATCATGTACTCGGTCAAGGAAGCCGGGTTCTTCTCGATCTCGGGCAACCTCACGACGCAGTATCCGCAAGCGGTCGGCTGGGCGATGGCGTCCGCCGCCAAGGGCGACACGCGGATCGCCGCGACATGGTGCGGTGAAGGCTCCACTGCCGAGGGCGACTTCCACTCCGCCTGCACCTTCGCCGCGGTCTACCGCGCGCCGGTGATCTTCAACGTCGTCAACAACCAGTGGGCGATCTCGAGCTTCTCCGGGTTCGCCGGCGCGGAGGCGACGACGTTCGCGGCGCGCGCGGTCGGCTACGGCATCGCCGGGCTTCGGGTCGACGGCAACGACGCGCTGGCGGTCTATGCCGCGACCGAATGGGCTGCCGAGCGCGCGCGCACCAACCAGGGGCCAACGCTGATCGAGCACTTCACCTACCGCGCCGAAGGCCATTCGACCTCCGACGATCCCGGCCAGTATCGCAGCGAAGGCGAACCCAACGCCTGGCCGCTCGGCGACCCGATCAAGCGCCTCAAGGACCATCTCATCGCGATCGGCGAATGGGACGAGGAGCGCCACGCCGCGCAGGACAAAGAACTCGCCGAGCAGGTCAAGGCTGCGCAGAAGGAAGCCGAGAAGAACGGCATCCTCGGCCACGGCCTGCATCAGCCGCTCGAATCGCTGTTCGACGGCGTGTTCGAGGAACTGCCGTGGCATCTGAAGGAGCAGCGCCAGCAGATGCTTGACGAGGAAACGGCCAGCGGCCGTCCATGGGATCGCAAGGCATGAGCGACATGATCGAGGCAACCGAGTCCGAAGCAGCGGACGCCGAACCCACAACTCGCATGAACATGATCCAGGCGATCAACTCCGCCATGGACATCATGATGGAGCGCGACCCCGACGTGATCGTCATGGGCGAGGATGTCGGTTATTTCGGCGGCGTCTTCCGCGCGACCGCCGGGCTCCAGGCCAAGCACGGCAAGACCCGCGTGTTCGACACCCCGATCACCGAATGCGGCATCATTGGCGTCGCGGTCGGCATGGGCGCGTACGGCCTGCGCCCGGTCCCCGAGATCCAGTTCGCGGATTACATCTACCCCGCGCTCGATCAGCTCGTCTCCGAAGCCGCACGCCTGCGCTACCGCTCGGCCGGCGAGTTCACCTCTCCAATCACGGTCCGCTCGCCGTTCGGCGGCGGCATCTTCGGCGGCCAGACGCACAGCCAGTCGCCCGAGGGGCTCTTCACCCACATGTCCGGCATCAAGACGGTCATTCCGTCGACGCCCTATGACGCGAAGGGCCTGCTGATCGCCGCGATCGAGGACAATGATCCGACGCTCTTCTTCGAGCCCAAGCGCATCTATAACGGCCCGTTCGACGGCTATTGGGACCGCCCGTCGCAGAACTGGTCGAAGCATCCGGCCGGCGAAGTCCCGACCGGCTATTACAAGATCGAGCTCGGCAAGGCGAAGATCGTCCGTGCGGGCGAAGCGCTCACGATCCTCGCCTACGGCACGATGGTCCATGTCTGCGCAGCCGTGGTCGCCGAAGCCGGGATCGACGCCGAGATCGTCGATCTGCGCACGCTCGTGCCGCTCGACATCGAGACGATCGAGGCGTCGGTGAAGAAGACCGGCCGCTGTATGATCGTCCACGAGGCGACTCGCACCAGTGGCTTCGGCGCGGAGCTGTCGGCGATCGTCCAGGAACGCTGTTTCTACCATCTCGAAGCGCCGATCGAGCGCGTGACCGGGTTCGACACGCCGTACCCGCACAGCCTCGAATGGGCGTATTTCCCGGGGCCGGTCCGCATCGGCGAAGCCCTGAAAAAGATCATGAAGGACGCATAATGGCCCGCTTCACCTTCAAGCTGCCGGACATCGGCGAAGGCATCTCCGAGGCCGAGATCGTGGCATGGCACGTCGCCATCGGCGACCGCGTCGAGGAGGATTCCCCGATCGCCGACATGATGACCGACAAGGCCACCGTCGAGATGGAATCGCCGGTGACGGGCGTCGTCGTCGAACTCGCGGGCGAGGTCGGCGACCAGGTGTCGATCGGCGCCGCGCTGGTGGTGATCGAAACGGACGCGGTCGATGCCGCGGACGAGGTCGTCGCTGCGCCGCTGACGTCGGCACAGGCCGAGACCGCCGAACAATACGAAGCAGAGAACCCGGGCGTAGAAGAGGTGGTTGAGACACCTCCCTCTCCCCTCCGGGGAGAGGGTCGGGGTGAGGGGCAGCCCCAGGCGGCAACGTCGGCAACTGCCCCAACCCCTCACCCCAGCCCTCTCCCCAACGGGGAGAGGGAGCAGCAAGCACGTGCTCTCCCCGCAGGGGAGAGGGAGCAGAAGGCGCAAGCCGTTCCTGCGGCTGAAGCGGAGCAGAAGGCCCACGCGCTTGCATCCCCCGCAGTCCGCGCCCGCGCGCGCGATCTCGGCATCGACCTAGCCGCGGTAAAAACCGACTCCGACCGCGTCCGCCACGCCGACCTCGACGCCTATCTCCGCTACGGCTCGGGCGAAGGCTACCACCCCCCGCACGCCAGCCGTGCCCGCGAAGACCAACCCATCAAGGTCATCGGCATGCGTCGCCGCATCGCCGAGAACATGGCCGCCTCGAAGCGCGCGATCCCGCACTTCACCTATGTCGACGAGATCGACGTCACCGCCCTCGAAGCGATGCGCGCCGACCTCAACGCCAACCGCGGCGGTCGCCCGAAGCTCACCATGCTGCCGCTGATGATCGTCGCGATCTGCAAGACGATCCCCGACTTCCCGATGCTCAATGCGCGCTATGACGACGAGGCGGGCGTGGTCACCCGCCACGGCGCCATCCACCTCGGCATGGCCGCGCAGACCGACGCCGGGCTCACCGTCCCCGTGATCCGCGACGCGCAGGACCGCAACGTCTGGCAGCTCGCCACCGAGATCACCCGCCTCGCCGAAGCCGCGCGCGCCGGCAAGCTCGCCCCCAGCGAAATGGGCGGCGGCACGATCACGGTAACCTCGCTCGGCCCGCTTGGCGGCATCGCCACCACGCCGGTCATCAACCGCCCCGAAGTCGCGATCATCGGCCCCAACAAGATCGTCGAACGCCCAATTTTCAAGGGCGATGAGGTAGTACGCGCCAAGCTCATGAACCTGTCGATCAGCTGCGACCACCGCGTCGTCGACGGCTGGGATGCGGCAAGCTTCGTCCAGGGTCTCAAGAAGTACCTCGAAACCCCCGTCCTGCTCTTCGCGGACTGAACGCACGTGAAGGGCATGCACCGCGGAGACCTGAGGATCGAGGGTAAATTCGAGGGCATGCTCGACGGCACCGCGATCGTCCCGGCCGGCGCCACCGCCGAGATCGCCGGGATGATCGACGGCACGCTGATCGTCGAACCCGGCGCAACGGTGCTGATCAGCGGCATGATCGACGGCGAGATCGTCGATCGCGGCGGTCAGATCACCATAACCGGCATGGTCACTCGCTAACCGCCGCGCCCCTACGCAGCGGAAGCGAAGAGCCCAAACAATCCTCCCCCGCCAGGGGGAGATGGCAGGCCAAGCCTGACGGAGGGGGCGGCAAGCGGAGCCGCTGTTCAGGTCGCGCCTTACCCACGAGCCTTCTGCAAGGACCCCGCAATCCGCCGCGCGAGACTCCGCGGCGTAAACCGTATCCCCTCCGCCATCGCGAAGTTCAGCGCACCGGACACCTTCACCGCCCGGTTTGCGGCCAGCGCCGCCAACCCGTCACGCACCACCGCCGCCGGATCGCTCGCCAGTCGCTCGAACAGCGCGGTATCGCCGAGCCCCGCCACATCGGCGAACTCGGTCCGCGTCGGCCCGGGGCACAGCGCCGCCACACGCACGCCCTTGCCCTTCACCTCCTCGTGCAATGCCTCGGAAAAGCTCAGCACGAACGCCTTGCTTGCATAATAGACCGCCATCCACGGCCCCGGCTGGAACGACGCGACCGAGGCGAGGTTGAGGATCCCGCCTGATCCACGCGCGATCATCTGCGGCAGCACGGCATGCGTCAGCGCCACCAGCGCACGGCAATTCAGGTCGATCATGCCCAGTTGCAGCGCACTATTAAGATCCGCGAAATCACCCCGCGCACCAAACCCGGCATTGTTGACGAGTATGTCGATCGGCAACGCGGCGGCTGCAATCGCAGCAATGAGCGTGTCCGGACCAGCCTGATCCGCAAGATCGGCGGCAAAGACATGCACCGTAACGCCGTGCGCCGCCCGCAGTTCGGTCGCCAGCGCCTCGAGCCGACCGACCCGACGCGCGGTCAGGATCAGGGCATTGCCGTCAGCCGCAAGCGCCCGCGCAAAGCCTTCGCCCAACCCCGCCGATGCGCCGGTGATCAATGCCGTCGTCATAGCCCGCATCCCCATCCGAGAAGCCACGAACCTGCGCCGCCGCCAAGGTCTTGGCAACAACCCCTCTCCCATAGGGGAGAGGGAAGGGGCCCGCGGCGTCTTCGCCGTGGGAAGGGTGAGGGCACGCCTATGTCGGCCCCCGCGTCAAACGATCTCGAACAACCCCGCAGCGCCCATGCCCCCCGCGGTGCACATAGACACGACGACATAGCGCACCCCGCGCTTGCGCCCCTCGATCAGCGCATGCCCGACCAGCCGCGACCCCGTCATCCCGAACGGATGCCCGACCGCGATCGCACCGCCGTTGACGTTGTACTTCTCCGGATCGATCCCGAGGAAATCCCGACAATACAGGCACTGCGACGCGAACGCCTCGTTCAGCTCCCACAGCCCGATATCGCCTACAGACAGCCCCGCGCGCTCCAGCAGCTTCGGGATCGCAAAGATCGGCCCGATCCCCATTTCCGCCGGGCTGCACCCCGCCGCCTGGAACCCGCGATAGATCCCCAGGATGTCCTTGCCCTCGGCCTCGGCGGTCCTGCGATCCATCAGCAGTTGCGCCGACGCGCCGTCGGAAAGTTGGCTCGCATTGCCCGCCGTCACGCTCGATCCCGGCCCCGAGAACTCGCCGCCCGGCCATACCGTCTTCAGCCCGCGCAAACCCTCCAGCGTGGTGCCCGCGCGAATGCCCTCGTCCTGCGACAGGGTGACGCTCTCGATCCCGGCATGCGCGCCCTGCTTGTCGTAGAGCGCCTTCTCGACCGTGATCGGCACGATCTCCTCGGCAAACGCCCCGTTCGTAAGCCCGGCCGCCGCACGCTGCTGGCTCATCGCGGCGTATTCGTCCTGCGCTTCACGGCTGATGCCGTATTTCTCCGCGACGATCTCCGCGGTTTCGATCATCGGGATATACGCCGCCGGCTCCTTCGCCACGACGCTCGTATTGACGAACCGCGGCGCGTCCTTCGTCACGGTGTAGCTGATCGACTCCATCCCGCCCGCCAGCGCGACATCCGCCTCGTCGCACATGATCGTCCGCGCCGCGAGCGCCACTGCGGTCAGCCCCGACCCGCACTTCCGATCGAGCGTGAACGCGGGCACCGACTCCGGCAGCCCACCCGCAAAGATCGCCATCCGCCCGGCGTTCCCGCCCTGCGTGCCCCATTGATTGCCGACGCCCCAGAACACCTCGTCGATCCGCGCCGGATCTACTCCTGCGCGCTCGACGACGGCATTCATCACGTGCCCCGCCAGCACCGGCGCTTCGGTCGCGTTGAACGCGCCGCGATACGCCTTGCCGATAGCGGTACGGGCAGTCGAGACGATGGCGGCTTCACGCATGCTGGAACCTTTCGAGTATCGGGTATGCACTCGACCTAGGCTTTCCGGCGCGACGGCGAAACCCCTTAAGGAACGCGCGCGAGCCAACCCCCGGTAAATCCGGCACGGTCCAGCCCGCGTCGGATATGCGGGTTTCGTCGCATCGTGTTCCAGACCATCCCGGTTCGCCAATTCTCGATCATCGCGACGATCGGCCCCTGGTCGATACCCAGATAGTCGACGTCGACCCAGCCCACGCCGGGCACGATCCGGCCATGCTTCAGCGGCTCGCCCATCTCGGTCAGCGTCGGGTTGAAGGCGTCGAAGAACCCGTATTTGCCGTAGATCCCCTTGCCGTATCGATCGTGCATCGCGGTGATCGTGGGGATGACGAGATCCGGCGCAAACACGATCGACCCGACCGCAGCGGTAGGCGCGAGCGTACCGTCATCACGCGCGCCGGGCCCGCGTTCGGAGTAACTGAAGAACTCCCGCGTCCGCCCGCCGATTGTCGCCTTGAAATCGCCGGGACCGTCGCACGCGGTCAGTCCCCAGATGTCGGGGCCATAGCCCGCAAACCCGCCCGCATTGGCGATCGCATAGTCGCGCTGTGCGATCGTCGCGCGCTTGCTGTTCTCGAAATAATCGATGCCCTTGGTCGCGATATACGCGTCGCGGATGCCGCGGAAATCGACCCAGACGTGGCTGTACTGGTGCACGAACATCGGCGGATAGTGGAGATGATCGCCACGCCACGACGGTTCGAATTTCGCGGTCAGCGCGCCCCACGTCGAGGGCGGCAGCGGATGCGTCGGCGAGCCCAGCGCGAGCAGATACATCAGCATCCCCTCGTTGTAGATATTCCAGTCGCTCGGGATGAAGCCGCTTTCGGGATGCCAGCCCATCGACAGGAACGGCGCACGCGGCGTGATCCACGTCCAGTCGACCGCGCCGTAGATCTGGTCGGCGAGCGCGCGGATCCGCTGTTCTTCGGGGTGATCGACGTCGAACCAGCTCTGCGCGAACAGCATCCCGCCGAGCAGCAGCGCGGTATCGATCGTCGACAGTTCCGCGCGCGCGAACCGCTGGCCCTTGGTGATGCCGAGAAAGTGGTAGAAGAATCCCTTGTACCCGCTGTTGCCGGTCGGCTCGGGGCCCATCGGTGCGATCGCGAAGAACTCCATCGTCGCCAGCGTCCGCTTGCGCGCCTGTTCCCGCGTGATCCAGCCGTTGACGACGCCGATCGGATAGGCGGTCAACGCGAACCCGACCGCGGCGATCGACGAGAAGGACGGCGTCGGCCAGCGATCGAGCGCCAGCCCGGTGACCGGGTCGGTCGTGTCCCAGAAATACAGGAACGCGCGCTCCTGCAGATTGTCGATCAGCGGGTTGGCGGACGGCGGCGGTTCGGACGGCGCCGTGCCCGTGACGCTCTCGATCGCCTTGACCAGCGGCCGCCCGACCGATGTGCATCCCGCGGTAAGCCCACCGAGCGAAATTGCCCCGGTGCCGAGAAACTGCCGTCGATCGAGCATCCGAACTCCTGATCAGGGTACCGCCGCGACCATAGAGGTCAGGCAGGCGACTGGAAGGTCGCCCGTCCTTAATGCATCAGAACCTGTAACCAACCCTGAACTGGAACCGCCGTGGCAACGTCAGCAGGTTGGTCGGCGCGTTGGTGGTGCGGTCGAAAGAATAGGCCTGCCCGACGCCGAGATACCCGGAATAGCCGCCATAGTTCTTGTTGTTGAATGCGTTGAGCAGGTCGACCGCGACGTTGATAGTATGCGTGTTGAACACCTTGATGTTGTTCTGCAGCGTCAGGTTGACCTCGCAGAACGCGAACACGCTGCCCAGGCAGTTCTTCGGCCGGTACAGCGACCGGATCACCTGCTGGTTGACGCTGGTCCCGGCCGACTGGTCCTGCAACTGGAACGCGGTGCCGGTGCCGAGCGTCGTCAACGTCGAGAACTGGAAGCCCAGCGGCAGGTCGGCGATGCCCGACAGGACGATCCGGTGGCGCTCGTCCTGGTCGGCGATCGGCCGCCAGCCATACTGGTCCGGGGTCGGCTTATCGAGGCTGAACAGGTCTCCGCCGTCCTGCTCGGCCTTCGACAGCGTATAGGCGAGATTGAAGCCCCAGCCCGACGCGACGGTATAATCCTTGTCGATCGTCACCAGCAGCGCCTTGTAGCGCGTCCGCAGGCCATCATAACCGATCAGGACGTTGCCGAAGCCGTTCGCCCGCGGGATCGTCGTGTCGCAGCATGATCTATCTGCGTTGCGCGTCGCGAACAGGTGCGTGTAGCCGTTCTGACCGCGAACGTACGAGCCGGTCACCGACGCGCGGAACACGCCGAACTTCTGACGCACGCCGAAGCTGAACTGATCGGTGGACGGCGCCTTGGCGTTGTTCTTGACCGCGAACAGGTCGGGCAGGCCGGTCTGTGCGGTAGCGCGCAAGGCCAGCAGGCCGTCGCGGGTCAGATATTGCGGATCCCACCGGACGGTCGGGTTCCCGTCGCGCGGCTGCCCATCGCGCGAGAAATTGAAGACGCCGGTCGCGTATTGTAGGCGGAATTGCTCGTCGAGCGTGTTGTTGAACACGTTGCGATCGTAATATTTGCCATAGCCGCCGAAGATCACGGTGCGCTGATCGTCGTTCACATCGTAGCTGAAGCCGATACGCGGCTGGAACATGTCCTTGCGAGTCGGGCGGTCGCTGCCGTCGGTGATGTAGTTCGCCGGGTCGAAATACTCGGTCTTGGGCAGCCCGTTCAACGTCGCGACCGCCGCTGCGGGGGTGCGATATTTGTTGTTGAACAGGTTGCTCTCGTAGTCCCAGCGCAGGCCGATGTTGATCTGTAGCTTGTCGGTAACGTCCCAATCGTCCTGGATGTACGCGCCCACCTGCGAATTGGAGGCGATGATCCGCGGGTTGCCGACACCAAGCTGCGCCTGTGCCGGGAAGCTGAAATCGAGTCCCTTGGTCGCGTCGTTCTGGAAGAAGTAGCGCGGCTGGACGAAGAAGTTCTTGGTAAAATCGTAATCCTGGAATGCGAACCGCAGGCCGCCCTTGATCGCGTGGTTCTGTAGTCCGTTATAGGTCAGGTCGTCGCGCAGGACATAGCTCTGCTGGCTGATCCGCTGCGTCGAATCCTTGCCGCCGAAGGTTATGACGCCCTGATATTCGAAGCTTGGATCGTCGGGGTTCAGCGACGACGGATTATACACCGCATCGAGATAGGTCAGGTTGGCTTCGTTGACGAAGCTGTCGCCGGTGTACGTCCATTTATAGGTATAGGTGTCGGTCTTGTTAATCTTGTTGACCGCCGCCGAATACGCGATGTTGGCGGAGCCGAAATTGGCGCCGAAGCCCGAGACGTCGGTCTCTTGGCGACGGCTGAACGACAGGTCGAACACCTGGCGCTCGTCGGGGGTGAAGGTCAGCTTGCCGAAGTAGAAATCGCCGCGATACGGGCTGACATAGGTGCCTTCATACTGGCCGAACCGGGCAAGGTTTTCCGGCGTGCGCTGGCCGACCGTCACGCTCGATGCACGGTTCTGGTCGTTGCCTTCGTACGCGCCGAAGAAGAACAGCTTGTCCTTGATGATCGGGCCGCCCAGCGAGATGCCGTATTGCTTGCGTTCGAACTTCGGCTTGCCGCGATCGGCACGCTGATCGAGGATGTTGGCCGCGGTCAGGCTGCGATCGGTATATTGGCCGAACATCTCGCCGTGGAAGTCGTTGGTGCCCGACTTGGTGATCGCCGTGACGATGGCCGACCCGGCCTGCTCGTATTCCGCCTTGTAGTTCTGCGTCAGCACGCGGAACTCCCCGACCGCGAGCTGGCCGAACGGATTGCCCCGGCTGTCGGTCTGGCCGGCGATCCCGCCGAGCGTCTGGCTCTTCAGGCTGGTACCGTCGATGAACACGTTGACTTGGCTTGCGGGCGAGGCACCGGCGACGATGCCCTTATTGGTCTCGCTGTCGTTGTAGCGAACGCCGGGGGCCAGCGCGGCGAAGGTCAGGAAGTTGCGATCGCCCTGCGGCAGGATGCGGATCTGGTTCTGGCTGACGTTTGTCGCGACTTCGGAGGTCTTCGTCTCGACCAGGCGTCCGGCGGTGACGACGATGTCGCCGCCGTCATTGGCAGCACCGCCGGTGGTCGCGTCCGTCTGCGAGGTGGACGCTGGCGCGGACGCGGTGAGGACGGCGTCGAGCGTCGCCGATTGTCCGACGCCCACCGAGATCCGTTGCACCGAGACGTCGCCGTTCGGTCCGGTGACCGTGATCGTGTAGGGCGCCGGGCGCAGGCCGTTGAGGATGTAGCTGCCGTTCGCGCTGCTCGTGGCGCGGAAGGTCTGGTTGGTGCTGGTATTGACCGCCACCACCGTGGCGCCAGCCACCGCCGCGCCCGCCGCATCACGCACCTGTCCGCGGATCGCGGCGGTCGTCGTCTGCGCGGTCGCGGTGGTCGGCAGGGCGACTGCCGATCCGAGGATCGTCGTCGTCACCAGCGCAGCGCGCAGCGCCGCGACCATCATGGTCTTCATGTCGAATAGTCCCCTGTGTTGGACGGGATCGGCAAATGGCTGGGCACAATCGGGGCCGTCCTGCCGATGGCAGTGCCGAATGCTGCTGTTCGCGACGGTCGCGACCCCATGCCCTGGACCTCTCCGGTTGCCGCTCCCGATGAAGACGGCCCCGGCGCCATGATCTTTGTCGCGCTGCCGGGATCGAGGCTCTACGCTCGCTTCTCGAACTCTGCCAATGGCTGGAAGACGTCGGGAGTGGATTCGGCGACGGTCCGTGTCATAATCGCCACAATCCATGTTTGCGGCCCATGTTAGCCGCCCATGTTCGACAGTAATGAGGCTGAAGATGACCAATGATCCCTTGGGTTTTTCCGGCGTCGACGTCACCTGCGACGGGCATGTCGCGATCGTCACGTTCGCGCGGCCACCGCACAACTTCGCCGATCTCGCGCTGATCGAGGCGGTCGGTGCTGCGTTCGCCGCTGCGGATGCCGACCGCGACGTCCGCGCGATCGTCCTGCAATCCGACGGGAAGGTGTTCTGCGCGGGCGCCGACCTCGTCAACGCCAATCCGGTCGCCGCGGACCGGACGGCGGGCGAGCGCAACCCGTTCTACGTCGCCGCCGCCAAGCTGTTCGCCGTCGAGACGCCGGTCGTCGCCGCGATCCAGGGTGCGGCGGTCGGGGCAGGGCTCGGCCTCGCGCTCGTTGCCGATTTCCGCGTGGCCTCGCCCGAGGCGAAGTTCGTCGCCAACTTCGTCCAGATCGGCTTCCACCCCGGCTTCGGTATCTCCGCGGTGCTGGAACGCGTGATCGGTCGCCAGCGCGCGCTGCTGATGAACCTGACAGGGCGGCGCATCCGGGCGGAGCAGGCGGAGGGCTGGGGTTTGGTGGACGCAGTCGTTCCGACGGACCAGTTGCGGGCGGAAGCGCTGTCGCTCGCAAGAGAGATCGCGGCAGGTGCGCCGCTCGCGGTCGGATCGACCCGAAAGACGATGCGCGGAGACCTGTTCGCGCTGGTCCAGTCACAGACCGATCACGAACTCGCCGAACAAGCCTGGCTGCAGAAGACCAACGACTTCGCCGAAGGTGTCCGCGCCGTCAGCGAACGCCGTCCGGGCAATTTTACGGGCACCTGATTGTTCCCCCGCGAAGGCGGGAGCCCAGTCTGGGCTACCGCCTTCGCGGTAGAGCAAGCTTGAAGCGGGGCCGCCCCTCACTTCATCAAGACAAGCTCTTCCGCCATCGTCGGATGCAGCGCGACGGTTGCATCGAAATCGGCCTTGGTCAGCCCAGCCTTCACCGCCACCGCAGCCGATTGCAGGATCTCCGGACAGTCCGGCCCGATCATGTGGATTCCGACGACCCGGTCGGTCTCACCATCGCAGATCATCTTGTACAGCGACCGCTCGTTACGGCCCGCCAGCACGTTCTTCATCGGCCGGAAGTCGCTCGAATACACCCTAACCGAGCCAAGTGCTTCCCGCGCCTGCGACTCGGTCATCCCGACACCCGCCATGGGCGGATGGCTGAACACTGCGGCGGGGACGTTGGCATAATCAACGCGGGTTGGCTTGCCGCCGAAGAACGTATCGGCAAATGCCTGCCCCTCGCGGATCGCGACCGGGGTCAGCTGGATGCGATTGATGACGTCGCCGACTGCGAAGATCGAGTCGCAACTCGACTTGTTGTCCTCATCGACGATCACCGCACCCGCCGCGTCCATTTCGACGCCCGCGGTTTCGAGCCCGAGGCCCTTCGTGTTGGGCAAACGGCCGGTCGCGAACATCACGAGGTCGACCACGATCGGCTCATGCCCGCTCATCTTGACCGTCAGGCATCCATCCGAGTCCTTCTCGATGCTCTCGAACGCAGCATTGAACCGGAAGTCAATGCCCTTGCTCATAGAGATCTGGAGCAGGCGATCGCGGATCGATTCGTCATAGCCGCGCAGGATGACGTCGGTGCGGTTCACGAGCGTAACGTGCGATCCGAACTGGTGGAAGATCCCGGCGAATTCGTTGGCGATATAGCCTGCGCCCGCGATCAGCACGCGCTTCGGCACGTCGTCGAGGTGGAAAACCTCGTTCGAGGTGATGCCGTGCTCGGCGCCGGGGAATTCGGGCACCAGCGGATGCGCACCGACCGCGATCAGGATCTTCGCCGCGGTCTTCGTCGTGCCGTCGGCGAGCGTGACTTCGTTAGGCCCGGAGACGACCGCGCGCTGGTGGATGATGTCGACATAGTTGTTCTGGAGCGTCGTCGTGTAGGCGCCGTTGATCCGGTCGACCTCCTCCATCACGTTGTCGCGCAGCGTCGGCCAACTGAACGCGCAATTGTCGGGCACCTGCCAGCCGAAGCGCTTTGCATCCTTCAGATCCTCGGCGAAATGCGCACCGTAGATCAGCAGCTTCTTAGGCACGCACCCGCGGATGACGCAGGTCCCGCCGACCCGGTACTCCTCGGCGACCGCAACGCGCGCTCCATGCGCAGCGGCAACCCGCGAGGCGCGCGTTCCGCCCGAGCCTGCGCCGATGACGAACAGGTCATAGTCGAATTGGGTATCGGTCGCGGATTTGGTGTCGGTCACGGGCAGTCCTTGTACGTCGCGTGCCGCTTGGGAGCGGCTTTGCATGCCATCTGGGGCAGGGGGCGCGAGGCGGCAACCCCGGCGCGGCGATCACGCTGATCGGCTCAGCCTATCGCTGGCCCGCCTTGCGCATCGGCATCGCATCGATCGTCGCCTCCAGCGCGGCGGCGGGGAAGGGCTTGGCACTACGCAGTTTCTCGCCGCCGTCCTTGCCAATGAGGATGGCGGTGAAGCTGGCGGGGAGGCGATATTTGCGGCGAAGCGCTGCGGCTGGGTCGCCCGCGCCGCGGACCGTGTCCCCGACGATTTCGACAACGGTGAGATCGCGGGCGGCGGCGCTGCTCTTCCAAGCGGCGAGGATGCTGCGTTGCTCGGTGAGTGCGGGATCTTCGGCGGTCGGGGCAGAGACGATCAACACGCGCCGCTCCCACTTCATCTGCGCGATAGTAGGAGTGGCGGCGAGCGCGACGGCGAGGATTAGCGGCATTGGGAGACAACGCCTCACCCCCTCTAGTTCTCCCGCGAAAGCGGGAGCCCAGGGTCACGAGCGCCGTGCGTGGTATCCTGGGCCCCCGCCTCCGCGGGGGAACACGTAAAGGGAGGGGGCGCGCGCCCTCCCCAAACCTCACCCAAAAGCGCGCTTGATCAGATCGTCCGTCGAAGGATCGAACGTCTGTCCGCCCTTTTCCGCCGCCTTCGCCATTTCCTTCCCCAGTTCGACTCCGAACTGGTCGAACGAATTGATCCCCAGCAGCACCCCGTTCACGAACACCCGGTGCTCATAAAACGCGATCAGCGCGCCCAGCGTCCGCGCATCCAGATCATCCAGCAGCAACGTCGAAGACGGCCGATCGCCCGAATAGCTCCGCGCTGGGTCCTCGACCTGCTTGCCGGCCATCAACGCCGCCCCTTGCGCGAACGCGTTGAGCAACAGCGCCCGGTGATGCTCCTCGGGCAGCGTGTCACCCGGCTCGATCACCGCGATGAACTCGACCGGTACGAGATGCGTGCCCTGGTGGAGCAACTGGAACACCGCATGCTGCGCCTCGGTGCCGACGCCACCCCAGGTGATCGCCGCCGAAGGGCGCCCGAGCGGCTGCCCGTCGACCGTCACCGACTTGCCGTTCGACTCCATCTCCAACTGCTGGAGATAGCTCGGCAGCAACCGCAACCGCTCGTCATACGCGAACGGCGCGCGCGTCTCGGCATGGCGGATCTGCGTGTAATACAGGTCCGCGAACGCCGCGAGGGCCGGCGCGTTCTCATGCAGCGCCGACAGCCGGAAATGCCGATCCATCTCGGCTGCACCCTCGAGCAACTCCTCGAACCGGTCCCATCCCAGCGCGATCGCCGCCGGAAAACCGATCGTCGACCACAACGAATACCGCCCACCGACGCTTTCGGCGAACGGCAGGATGCGCGTCTCGTCGACGCCCCATTCCATCGCCTTCTCGGGCGACGCGGTCAGCGCGATCACGCGGCCATACGGGTCCTCGACATTATGCTCGGTCATCCACTGCAGCACGCTTTCGGCGTTCATCAGCGTCTCGGTCGTGGTGAAGGTCTTCGACGCGACCACGAGCAACGTCGCCGCCGGATCGAATTTCGCGAACACGTCCTCCAGCGCGACGCCGTCGACATTCGCGACGATCGCCACGTCGTACCTTTTGTCGTCACGCCCCAGCGCATCGACCAGCAACTGCGGCCCCAGCGCCGACCCACCGATCCCGACATGCAGGATATGCCGCACCGGCCCGAGCGCCTCGGCCTCGATCGCGTCGATCAGCGTCCGCATCCGCTGATGGCTGGCCTGCGCGATCGCGACGCTCTCGGGCTTCCCTTCGCCGCGCTCGGCGGTGTGCTCGACCGCGCGACCCTCGGTGACGTTGACGATCTCGCCCGAGAACAGCGCCTGGCGCTTGCCCGACAGGTCCTGCGCCTTCGCCATATCCTCGAACGCGGTGACCATGTCCGTCGTCAGGTGAGTCTTCGACCAGTCGAAGTGGATCCCCGCGACGTCGAGGCTCAGTTTCGAGAGTCGCTCCGAGTCCGCTGCGAACAGGTCGGTCAGCTTGGTGGCGGGCAGGGCTTCGATCTTGGACCAGTCGGCGGTCATGCTACTTCTCCGAATAGACGTGCGCGCCGGTCATGCTGCAAGCGCGAGACCGCGACAACGCTCTTTCGGTGACAGGTATCCCGCATACGCTTGACGATAGGCGCAGGTTGAGCAAACCCGCGCGGATGGCAAATGACGTGAAGACACCCGCGCGGTCCAAGACACCCCGTTCGGAAACGAGCGAAACGTTCCGCTTCCTGCTGAAGCTGGCGGTGGTCGTGCTGATCCTCCGCAGCTTCATCTTCGCGCCGTTCAGCATCCCGTCCGAATCGATGCTGCCCCGGCTGCTGATCGGCGACTATCTCTTCGTCTCGAAGTGGAACTACGGCTATTCGCGCTGGTCGCTCCCCGCCGGCGTCCCGCTTATCCCCGGCCGTATCTTCGGCAGCACGCCGACCCGCGGCGATGTCGTCGTCTTCCGCGCGCCCGAAGTGCTCGACCACGACGTCATCAAGCGCGTCATCGGCCTCCCCGGCGAGACCGTCCAGATGCGCCAGGGCACCGTCTACCTCAACGGCAAGGCAATCCCGAAGCTCCGCATCGCCGACTTCACGATCCCGCTGACCGAGAACTTCAACGCCGAGAAATGCGGCGCGCCGTACGTCGATGTCGTCGCCAACGTCCAGATCTGCCGCTACCCCCGCTTCCGCGAAACCTTGCCCGGTGGCCGCAGCTACGAAGTCCTAGACCAGGCCGAACTCCCCGACCGCGACGACACCGGGCTCTACACCATCCCCGCCGGCCACATCTTCGTGATGGGCGACAACCGCGACGACAGTGGCGACAGCCGCTTCCCCGCGCCCCAAGGCATGGGTTACGTCCCGCTCGCAAACGTCGAGGGCAAGGCGGTCGTCAACTTCTTCTCGACCGACGGCGATGCCGAATGGCTGAAGCCGTGGACCTGGGTCAGTGCCGCGCGCTGGAGCCGTATCGGGGAAGGCTTTTGAGCGACCTCGCCGGCTGGCTGAAGACCCTCTTCGGCCGCGCACCGACCAACCTCGCCCCCTATGAGCGCGCGCTGACCCACGGCAGCCAGGCCGCCGCGAACTACGAGCGACTTGAGTTCCTCGGTGACCGCGTGCTCGGGCTGATCATCGCCGAGTGGCTCTACGAACTGTTCGCGACCGACCCCGAGGGCTCGCTGTCGAAACGCCTAAACGCGCTCGTCACCGGCCCGGTCTGCGCCGACGTTGCCCGCGAACTCGGCGTCCGCGCGCACCTCAAACTCGGCAAGCAGGCCCGCGACGACGGCGCCAGCGACAGCGACAACGTGCTCGGCGACGTGATGGAAGCGCTGATCGGCGCCTGGTACCAGGAAGCCGGCCTAGACGCCGCGCGCAAGTTCGTCCGCGGCGCCTGGGGCGATCGCGTTCAGGCCGGCGCAAAAGCCCCGCAACACCCCAAGTCCGCCCTCCAGGAATGGGCCGCCGCCCACAACCGCAAGCCCCCCGAATACACCATCGTCGAACGCACCGGCCCCGGCCACGCCCCGAAATTCACGATGCTGGTGTCAGTCGGCAAGCTAGCCGAAGCGACCGCGACCGGCTCCAGCAAACAGGAAGCCGAGACTGCCGCCGCCAAGGCGCTGCTGGAAAAGCTCGGCTGAGAAGAATGGTTCACGCGGAGACGCGGAGCCGCGGAGGCGGTGCGGTTGGAACTCCGGTCTTGCCCCAAACGCCTCCGAGATAATCGGCGGCGCATGATGGCAGACGGCACGAGCCCCATCCACACTATCTCCGCGCCTCCGCGCCTCCGCGTGAACCATTTCTCCTTCTCGAACTGCGTACGTCGCGACGAGACCAAGGCCGCAGTTTGGCGGGAATGACGCGAGGGCGTTTTGTCTGTATGACCGCCTCCGAATATCCCGATGCCGAAAAGAGCCTAAGTGACCGAACCTACCACGCCTGAAATCTCCACCCCCAAGCATTGCGGCCTAGTCGCCATCGTCGGCGCGCCGAATGCGGGCAAGTCGACGCTCGTCAACGCGCTCGTCGGCCAGAAGGTCGCGATCGTCAGCCCGAAGGCGCAGACGACTCGCGCGAAGCTGATGGGCGTTGCGATCGAGGGCGACACGCAGATCCTGCTCGTCGACACCCCCGGCATCTTCGAGCCCAAGCGCCGCTTCGACCGCGCGATGGTCGCCGCCGCCTGGGGTGGCGCGGAAGGGTCGGACATCATCGCGCTTGTGGTCGACGCGAAGGGCGGGATCGGCGGCAAGGTCACGACGATCGTCGAGTCGCTGGTCGGCCGCACCGAGCCGATCTGGCTGATCCTCAACAAGGTCGATCTCGCCGACAAGACCAAGCTGCTGATCCACGCCGAGAAACTCAACGCACTGCTCCCGTTCGCCGAGACGTTCTTCATCAGCGCCGGCACCGGCGACGGCCTCGCCCACTTCAAGACGCAGCTCGCCAAGGCGATGCCCGAAGGCCCGTGGCACTATCCCGCAGACCAGGTCTCCGACTCGACCGAACGCGCACTGGCGTCCGAAGTGACGCGCGAGCAGCTCTATCTCCAGCTCCACGCCGAACTGCCCTATGCAAGCACGATCGAGACCGAGCAGTATATCGAACGCCAGGACGGCAGCCTCGAGATCCACCAGCAGATCCTCGTCGAACGCCCCACCCAGCGCGCGATCGTGCTCGGCAAGGGCGGCGTCCGGATTAAGGAGATCGGCGCCCGCTCGCGCATCGAACTCGCCTCGATCACCGGCAAGCCCGTGCATCTCTACCTGCACGTAAAGGTCAAGCCCGGCTGGGACGAAGACCGCGAAGTCTACCGCGACATGGGTCTCGACTGGGTCGACTGACTCTCACTCAAAAGACTGTCCCCCCGCGAAGGCGGGGGCCCAGACTGGACTCCCGCCTTCGCGGGAAAACAAATCTTCCGTCGCTCACGAGGCGCGCAGAAGTCGCCAACCCACCACCACCCCGGCGAAGGCCGGGGCCCAATTGGGGGACGCCCATAACGGCGGGCAGTGCGTAGTTACTGCGACCTCTCCAATTGGACCCCGGCCTTCGCCGGGGGGGCGATGTGGCGTAGCGACCGCTTCTCTATCGCGGCCTGAGTCAACAGGCGCAGACCACTCTCCGCCGCCGCGAGTGCGCCGGTTTGAGGAATTGGTAGGCGACGAAAATACAAAT
>NZ_SLYA01000004.1 GCF_004340965.1 Sphingomonas sp. PP-CE-1A-559
GAGGAGCCCGGAAACCGCAAGCCGCCGCCCACATGTCCCTTCATCTTAACCTACAATGTCAAAGAGCCGACAAAAATACCGACACTCGCATAACCTCCCTTGCGGAAGATTTGGAGCATCTGGTTTTCTTGCGACCGCCGCAGAGGCCGGTGAGGCACTCCGCTGCGGTTCGACCTATCTAAGAGAGCGAACTCAGAACGTCAACAGCGAATTTTTCAAATATGGAATAACGACGACGCGGGAGGGTAGCGGTCCGGTGTCGGGCTCGCGGACATGAAGCAGCTCATAGACCCTTGGCGCCTACGGTTCGACTAGCACGCCTAGCGAGGGCGGCAACGCGTAGATGAGGCGAACCACCGGGACCTTTTCGCCGCAGGTAATCAGGGCACGCATCGATGACACCCAGCCGTTGAGCGAACCAGCCGTTGAACGAAGTCGCTATCCGGGCGGTCGCAACTGGCTGGTCTGCTGCCAGCCATTCCTCGGGCAGATCACATAGGCATGGATACTGCCGCTGGCGTTATGGTGCGCAAGGATGCCCTGCCCTGCCCTGCCCGGCGCCGCCGCCATCAACGTGCCCGAGCCGATCACCGGCGCGGCGGGTACCGCGCGGGGATCATCCGCGTCGAAGTGACCCTCGAAACACTATAAAACCTTTCGGCTGATCGCGTGGTTGGCGAATTATCCTCCCGCCTCACCCATCGAGATAGGCGGCGAGTTCCTCGGGCGCGGCGTGCGGGAAAGATTGCCGCAGAAAGTCGAGAAAGGCGGACACCCTTGCATTGAGCAGTCTGCGCGACGGGTAAAGTGCCCAAAGGGCGATGTCCGAGTCCGCTATGTCGCCCCAATGCGCCAGCCGCCCGCTGCCGATATCGCGACTGACCAGCGACAGCGGTAGCCGGGCGGCCCCTGCCCCAGCGCGCACTGCGTCGCGGATCATGATCAACGACGACAGGCGCAGCACCGGATCGACCGCAATCGTCGACGTCCCAGCCGGATCTGCAAGCCGCCAGTTTTGCGCGGCATCGCCACCGCGCACCACGGCGGGCACGGCGCCTGCACTGTGCGGCATGTCAGGCGCGGCCACCACCACCAGTCGGTCGTGGAGAAACGGGCGGCCGACCAGCGCATCATCTGCCGCGGGATCGACGCGGATCACCAGATCGTAGCCTTCCTCGATCATGTCCACCGCACGATCTTCAGTGGTCACTTCCAGCCGTATTTCGGTGTGGCGGCGGGAGAACTCTGCAGCCAACCGGCCCATCGCCGTCTGCGAGAACAGCAGCGGTGCGCTGATCCGCAGGCGGCCGCGTACCCGTTCGCTGCCCGAGGCAATGGCCGCAGCCGTTTCCTCCAATTCGGTCAGCAGCGCGCCGGCGCGTTCGAACAGCGCGCGCCCTTCCTCGGTCAGCTTGAGATCACGTCGTCCGCGTTCGAACAGCCGCAGGTCGAGCGCTGCCTCCAACTCCCCCACGCGTCGGGACAGCGTCGCCTTGGGCCGGCGCGCGGCACGAGCGGCTTTTCCAAACCCGCCATGACGGGCGACGAGTATGAAGTCGGCAAGCGCGAGCAGGTCCATAACGTTCCACCAGTGAGACCATGCGTCCAGATTACGCATCTATTTGCACGAACGTGGATCACGCATCTTTGCATCGTCAGCAAGACAAAACGAAGGAGCGAACACCATGACCATTCTCGTGATCGGAGCCACCGGCCGCGTCGGCCGCCATGTCGTCGACCAACTCATACAGCGCGATGCGCAGGTGCGCGTGCTCACGCGCGATCCCGCCAAGGCGGCGTTCCCGGTCGGCGTCGAGGTGATGCAAGGCGACCTGCTCGACATCGGCGCGCTGCGCGCCGCCTTCTCCGGCGTCAGCACGGTGTTCCTGCTCAATGCGGTAACGGGCGACGAATTCACCCAGGCTATCCTCACACTCAACGTCGCGCGCGAAGCCGGCGTCGATCGTGTCGTCTATCTGTCGGTGTTCGACGCCGACCGCGCCGTCAATGTCCCGCACTTTGCGGTGAAATCGGGGGCCGAGCGGATGCTGGCCGCGATGGGCTTCGGCGCCACCATCCTGCGCCCGACCTACTTCATCGACAACGAGGTGATGGTGAAGGACGTGATCCTACAGCACGGCGTCTACCCAATACCGCTCGGCGGCAGGGGCGTGGCGATGGTCGATGCGCGCGACATCGCCGAGGTCGCGGCGATCGAGTTGATCCGTCGTGAGCGCGCACCGCACACGTTACCGATCGAGACGATCAACCTGGTCGGCCCCGAGACGCTGACCGGGGTCGACGTCGCGGCGATCTGGTCCGACGTTCTCGGCCGCACCGTCACCTATGGTGGCGACGATCCCAGTGGCTTCGAACAGACCATGGCGACGTTCATGCCGGAATGGATGGCTTATGAGATGCGTCTCATGGCCGAGCGCTACGTCAGCGACGGCATGATCCCGGAAGATGGCGACCGCGAGCGTCTCGTAACGCTGCTTGGCCGCCCTCTCCACGGCTACCGCGAGACGGCCGTCCGGATCGCTGCCGAATGATGCTCAGGCAGGGCCCAGCGGTCGGCAGGTTCGCACCCGTCGACCGCTGGGTTCGCGTATCAGGCAACCGAGACCGCGCGGGAGGGGCATCGCATTGGCGCCGAACTGGGTCGTCGGCGAATGGGCCGCAGCACGAACGGCGAGGCTCTCGGTGGGCGCATTTACCGCCGCCTTGCTCGCGCGGTAGGTGCTGATGCAGTTTCCAAGCCAAAGCCCGGGGAACAGCCGGCAACGAGCGCGATGCGCGCTCTTCCATCCGCTATGCTGCCCGGCTGATTCTGTTCTCAAGCAGCCCCGCGATACGGCCACTCTCAACCGGACGACTGAATAGATAGCCCTGAATGTAACCGCAGCCCTCACCGCGCAGCAGGTCGAGCTGCCCGGTATCCTCGACGCCCTCGGCGGTCGTTTCCATGTCCAGCGCGGTCGCCAAGTCGACGATCGCGCGGACGATCGCCGCGGCGCTCGGATCGGTGGCGATGCTGGTGATGAACGAGCGGTCGATCTTGATCTTGTCGAACGGAAAGCTGCGCAGGTAGCTGAGCGACGAGTAGCCGGTGCCGAAATCGTCGAGCGCGACGCGGATGCCCATCGCGCGCAGCGTATGCAGCAATGCGATCACCGGGCCCTCGCCGTCGAGGAAGACCGATTCCGTGATCTCGATCTCGAGCCTGTCGGGTGCCAGGCCGCTATGTGCGAGCGCCTGGAGAATGATCGCCTGCAACCCGCTGTTGCGGAACTGCAGCGGCGACACGTTGACCGCGACGCGGATATGCTCTGGCCAGTGCATCGCCTGTCGACAGGCCTCCTGCATCACCCACTCGCCGATCGCGATGATCAGCCCGGTATCCTCGGCGATCGGGATGAATTCGGCCGGAGGAACGATGCCGCGCTCCGGATGATGCCAGCGCACCAGCGCTTCGAACCCGCCGATCCGGTCCGCCTTCAGGTCGAATACCGGCTGGTAGTTGAGCACGAACTGGCCTGCCTGGATCGCCTCGCGAAGGTCGAGCTCGACCTGCCGACGCCAGCGTGCGGCGGCGTCAAGCGAGGGTTCGAAAAACCGGAACACGCCGCGACCGTCTTCCTTGGCGAGATATAGCGCGAGGTCGGCATTCTTGAGCAGTTCGTCGGCGTCCTCGCCATCGACCGGGCCGATCGCAATGCCGATGCTGACCGCGGTCGCGATATGGTGGCCATCGGCCACGACCGGCTGGCGCATCATGTCGAGGATGCTCTGTGCAAGGACGCGCGGGCGATCGGCATCGAACTGGCCCGAGAGGATCACCGCGTATTCGTCGCCGCCGAGCCGCGAGACCAGCCCGTCGGGTGCGACCTCGCTCAACATCGTGGCGATCGCTTTCAGCAACGCATCGCCGACCGGATGGCCGAGCGTGTCGTTCACGCCCTTGAAGCGATCGAGATCAAGACACAGCACCGCGATCGCCCCGCCGGTGCGCCCGACCTGGAGGATCGCCTGATCGAGCGATTGGCGGAAATACGTCCGGTTCGGCAGGCCGGTGAGGACATCGTGGAATGCGAGATGCGTAATCCGGTTCTCGCGTTCGAGGATGCCGGCCGACATCCGGTCGAAGCTGGCGGCCAGCCTGCTGATCTCGTCGCGCCCCTTCACGACGATATGCGCGCGACTCCCCTCCTCCAACGCTCGCGCCGCGGCGTCCAGCGCCGCGATCGGTCCGGCGATTCCCATCGCCAGGCGCCGGCTGCCCAGCACGACGAGGATCAGCCCGGCCAGCCCGGCCAGCGCGATGCCCGCCTGCAATGGCAGATACGGAGTCAGTGCGGCGTTGAGCGGATAGCGGATCAGGATCGCCGCCTGCGGTCGATTTGTCAGGCCGGCGAGCGGCTTGGCGATCGCGAACGCGCGGCCGGTCGACAGATTGAGGGTGGCGAGTGTCCGAGATGACCGCGATGCCTCGACCAGATCGTCGACCGCCGCGTTCGATCCGACCGACCTGTCTGCCGCGTGCCAGCGCCCTGCGCCGTCGCTGCGCATGATCGTCGCGATCAGCGGGATCGCAGAAAGCCGTTCGAGCCCCTGCATCTCCATGCCGTCGAGCCGCACCGCGAAGACCACCCAGCCAACCTGCATAGGTGCCATCACGGGGGACATGATGAGTCGGTACACCTGCCCCGCCACCACCACGACCGCGTCACGCCGACCGTCCGGAACCGCGAAGGGGAACCGCGCGACCGTCTCAGCCAGGGCACCTGAGGGACCGGTGACCTGGCCCTCCTGATCGACCACGAACGCGGCGGTAACCTCTGCCCGGTTGCTGATATTGGCGAGCGCGGACGCAATCGTCGGCCGGTCGCCACTCGCGACCGCCGCGCGGAATCCGAAATCTCGCGACAACAGGTCGGCCGAGGCGATCAGCGACTGAGACCTGAGCGACCAGAGCCGGTCGTAGACGCTGCCGCTGGTAACGAGTTCCTGACGCACGGAATCGCGCGCGTGCGTCCAGATCATCACCTGCGCGACGACGGCAAGCAGCACCAGCGTCACCGCGAACAGGCTTGCGTACAGCACTGACAGCTTGGTCCGAAGATGGCGGAACCGCGGCCAGCGCAGACTCATCACCGGTGCAGCACGAAAGTCGTGGCAAAGCCGGTGGCGGCGACGTCGATCGGCTGGGAGGCAGTGCTGCCGGGCGCGCGAATAGATGGGTGCCAGACACGGACCGTGCCTGTCCCCGCGGGAACGCCGGTGATGCTGACATGCCCCGCCTGGTCGGTCAGCGCGGCAAACGGGGTGGCAGTCACGAACACGAATCCGCTCATCGAGTCATGGATGTTGCAGCCGAGCGGGACCACGCCCGGACGGTCGAACAGGACGGTTCGCGCATCCTCCTGCCCGTAGAGTTTCAGATCGAACTTCTTGGTCTTCGAAAACGAATAGACGTGGTGACGCACCCGGTCGCGATTGGGGAAGCCGACCGTCGCGCCGACGGGGACGATCAGCACATGCGGCTGAAACGCGATGTCGCGCTGTTCGATCATATACGGCCCACGCACCGTCACCGCCGGCGCCTTGGGCGTCTCGATCGTGACCACCGCGCCCGGCAGCGGCTTGCCGTCGAAGCCACGGACGTCGATCGCCACCGTGGCGGCATGCGCCGCCATCGGCAGTGCGAGCACGACGATCATCGAGGTCAGGCGGAGGACGGATGCGTACATAGCTTGGCCTCTAACGGTCCGAAGATTGCGAAGCCGTAAACGCCACTGACGTCCGGTCATGTCTTTTTCGCTCGGGCTCCGCATCGATAACCCGGCGTGGGAGACCAACAATTAACCAATAGTCTCCATGGGATACCGGATGATTCGCATGTCGCCATCGACCGTCGCCGGATGCATCGCCAAGCTCGCAGTGGCGATCACCGTCGTGACAGCATCCCCCGCCGCAGCGCGCGAGGGTCGTGCCGGCGGTAAACTCATGCTGACCAACGGCGTCACCACGATCGAGGGAAGTTCGGGCGGCGGCATCTCCACATGGGCGCTGATCGCCGGTAACGAAACCGTCGACGGGATCGGCGGGTCCGCGCATGTCTCGGTCATCCTGCTGCCGGGCTATCGGTGGGAAAGCCACGGCGCAGCGATCGGCGTCCACGACCGGCTGGAACTGAGCTACGCCCGACAGAATCTCGACACACGCGACGTCGGTGCAAAGCTGGGTATCGGCCAAGGCTATACGCTCAACCAGGACGTATTCGGTGCCAAGCTGCACGTCGTCGGCGATGCCGTCTATGGCAGCCCCTACCTGCCGCAAATCGCGATCGGCGCGCAGTACAAGCACAATCTCGATCCGCAGGTCGTCGCTGCGGTCGGTGGACGCCACGCCAGTGGTACCGACATCTACGTGGCTGCCACGAAGCTGCTGCTGCGACAGAGCATCCTGTTCGGCACCACGATCCGCTACACCAAGGCCAACCAGAATGGCCTGCTCGGGTTCGGAGGCGATCGTGGCGCAAATCGCACCGTCCAGGTCGAGGGCACGCTGGGCTATCAGATCTCGCGCCAGTTGGTCGTTGGCGGCGAATACCGGTCGAAACCGGACAATCTCGGGTTCGCCAAGGAGAACGACTGGAAGACCGCCTATGCCGCGTATGCGATCAGCAAAAACCTGACTGCGACCGCGGCCTATGTCGATCTCGGATCGATCGCGACGGCCGAGCGCCAACGCGGCGGCTTCCTGTCACTCCAGACCGCCTTCTAGGAGACGTTTCCGATGCTCGTGCTAGCCCTGCTCGCCCTCCTCCAGACCGCGCCCACGCCGCCCGGCGAGGACCCGGTCGCGCCCTATGCAATGAGCGATGCCAATGCCGGAGGCCGCCCGTTCAAAGGCGTTGCCATGCTCGAAGCGTTTCACGGGGTGGCCGGCATCGACCGGATCGTCGACGATCTGGTGACGACGAGCCAGGCCGATGCGCGGATCGGCGACATCTTCAAGGGGCAGGACATGATCCGCCTGCGCCGCACGCTGAAGGAGCAGTTCTGCGCCCTGCTGAACGGCGGTTGCCGTTACAGCGGTCGCGACATGGCGACCGCGCACAAGAACCTCGGCATCCAGGCCAAGGACATGAACGCGCTGGTCGAAAACCTCCAGGCCGCCATGCGTCGCGAGGGTGTGCCGTTTCCAGCTCAAAACGCCTTCCTCGGCAAGCTCGCGGTTATGAAGCCGGACGTGGTCACCCGGTAGAAACACTCACGGACGTTCAGCTTCCTGTCCCCGCCTCCCAACTTCAGATGCACGTTGATGAAGAGGGTCTCGAGGGTCCGCAAAAATCAAACTGTTGTGAATGATTGAGTTTTTGGGACGAGCCGGGTTGGTGAGCTTGGCGCCAGAATGCCGGCGATTCATCGCTGCTCAGGCGGTATGTCTCGCGCTCGGGCTGACAAATCACGGATGTCAGTTGGCTCGAACCTCAGGTGTCGATGGTGCGTCGACGGTGGCCTCTTCGCCACGGATAGTCCCGGCCGCCATTCTGTCGCAGGGCGGATAGGACGCGGCGTAAACCCTCCTCCGCAATTTGGGCAGACGTTGAGCAACTCTGTCTCGACGCACGTCGTACAGAACGTACATCCACAAGTGCAAATGCGCGCGTTCGTCGCCTCGGGCGGCAGATCGCGATCGCAGAACTCACAGTTCGGCCGTAGCTCAAGCGCCATGACTTCCTCCGGCATCCTGCGTCGCGGCGCGCGCCGGTTTGGGGGGCTCGGCAAGGTGAATGGAGTTACGGCTGTCGCCGATCCGCTTCGGCATTTTGTCTGGTGTACGCCCCCGCTCCCCGCGAGCGTCCGCCAGTGGGTCTCCGTCCTGTCGCCAATTGGTCCGCTCCGTCGACCGGTACGCTCGGCAAGAACATGCTGGTCGTCCACGCCTCGCAGACCGGCAATGCCGAACGCATTGCCCGGTTGAGCGCCGCCGCCTTTCCCGGCGCGACCGTCCGTTCGCTGGCGACGCTTGACCAGGACAGCCTGCGCGCTGCCCGCCGCG
This sequence comes from Sphingomonas sp. PP-CE-1A-559, assembly GCF_004340965.1. Lineage (GTDB taxonomy): Bacteria > Pseudomonadota > Alphaproteobacteria > Sphingomonadales > Sphingomonadaceae > Sphingomonas. The sequence continues at coordinate 8,068 of NZ_SLYA01000004.1, forward strand.
CGCTGTTCGTGGTCGCGACCTACGGCGAAGGCGACGCCCCCGATCGTGCCCGCAAATTCGAGGTGACGACGATGGCGACCCCGATCGATCTCGGTACGCTCGACTATGCGGTGCTGGCGCTGGGCGACCGCGAATATCGCGATTTCTGCGCATTCGGACACCGTGTCGACGCGTGGCTTCATGCCAGCGGTGGTCGACGGCTGTTCGACCGCGTCGATCTCGATGGCGCCGACATCGATGCCGAACGACATTGGCAGCAACAGCTGTCCGCGATCGCCGGCGCGGCGATCCAGCCCGACTGGCAACGCGCGGACTATACGCCGTGGACACTCGTATCGCGCGAGCACGTCAATCCGGGCAGCCCAGGCGGCGCGGTCTACCGGATCATGCTGGCGCCCCACGCGCCGACCATTTGGACACCCGGCGCGATCGCCGAGGTTCTGCCGCGCCACGACCCTGCACGCGTCGATCGCTGGCTGGCCCGCGTCGGTCGTTACGACGATTCCGCGTTACGTGAGACGCTGCTGGACAAGATACTGCCTGACGACGGCGGCGACTGTCCCGCCCCGCTGCAGGCCCTCGCGCACCGCGACTACTCGATCGCCTCGATCGCAGCCTCCGGCGCGGTCGAACTGCTGGTCCGTGCGTGTCCAGGTCCGGATGGGGGGCTCGGAATCGGTTCCGGCTGGTTGACGAAGGTCGCGCCGATCGGTGGCGCCATCCTTCTGCGTATCCGCGACAACCCAGGGTTCGGTCCGGTCGAACCGACGATACCGATCGTCCTGATCGGAAACGGGACAGGGCTTGCCGGGCTGATGGCACATCTTCGTGATCGTGCAGCCGTCGGCGGTGCTCCGGCATGGCTGCTGTACGGCGAGCGGTCGGGTGCTCACGACCGACCTTTCGCCGCGGAACTGGAAACGCTGTCCACCGACGGATCACTGTCTCGGATCGACCGTGCGTTCTCGCGCGACGCGGAGTGTGACCGCTACGTCCAGCATCTCGCCGCCGATGCTGCCGACGAGATGCTCGAATGGGCGGAACGTGGCGCCGCCATCTATGTGTGCGGCAGCCTTGCCGGCATGGCGAGCGCCGTCGATGCGGCGTTGCGCGCCATCCTGGGCGATGCGCGACTTGAGGAGATAGCCGAACAGGGCCGATATTGTCGCGATATCTATTAGGCAGGTCCCAGAGTCACGGCAGCCGAACGGTCCCTGTTCCTGGCAAGGGCGACCAGAAGCACGATGGCGACCCCGAGGACGACCGATGCCAGCGGACGACTGAAGGCCAACCCACCATGATCGACCGGCTTGTCGAGGAAATCTCCCACCGCGGCACCTAGCGGGCGGGTCAGGATGAAGGCCGTCCAAAACAGGGTGACCCGGCTGACGCTTGTCTTCGCGTACAGCAACACGAGCAGGGCAAGGCCGGCTGCGAAGATGGCTGCCGCGCCTATGTAGCCGAGCCCGCCGGTATCGGCGAACCAGTCGCCTAGCGCAGTGCCGAGCGTCTGCGAGACGGTGATCGTGATCCAGTAGAACAGTTCCGCACGCGGTTCGTGCACCGTCTCGACCGCGATCGAGCCGAGCGTGCGATACCAGGCGAACAGCGCCATCAGGACGAGCGTCAGTAGCAGCGCCGACCCACCGGCATAGCCGATCCCTAGCGAGCGGGTGGCGAAGTCCGCCATCGTCGTGCCCGCGGTGGTCGAGGCGATGATCGTCGTCCAATAGAGGAAAGGCCGGTAACGCGTCGCAGCGATCTGCAAGGCGATCAGGATGACCAGCGCACCGAGGAAGATCGCGCTGCCGACCAGATAGCCGAGGTTCATCGACATGCTGACGGTATCGCCGGCGGTCTCACCCAGCGTGGTCGCGAGGATCTTGATGATCCAGAACCCGAGCGTGACCGCCGGCACCTTGATGATGGCGGCACGGGCGGGGTCTGACAGCGGCATCGCGCGATCTCCAACGAATACCGCGACGTCTAGACTTTTGTGGGCACGGCGCGAAGATGCGCCTGCGAACATTAGGAAATGGCGTAGCGCCGCAAGCTGCTCTCAATCGGCGCCGCTAACCGGGGGCATGCCCCTGATACGCCCGATCCCGATGTTCGCGCACCGCTATCGTCCGAAAACCGGCCGGCGGCATCGCTTGTCGCGTCGGCGAAGACCGAGGCAGTCGCCATAAAGGCGATGTGCTCAAGCCAACGTTGCCTGCCGACGCGCAAGCCCGGATTGGCATCGTCACGGTCCGGGTCGAACAACGATCCGGCTTCGGTGAAGGCTCAGCGTGAACCTTATTTACCAGGATCAGGACCGATGAGGTCAACGAACTCGCCGGCCGGGTCGAGCCCGATCGCGACGAGCAAGGTGTGATCGGGATAGACGAGAGCGAACTCGTCAAACCCGAACCCATCGGGCCGGCGAAAGCGGATGGCCTGCGAACGCCGAGCAGCCGTAGGCGGCGGTGGAAGATCACCCCCATGCTGCAAATGACCCACCCGCTATCGCGTGCATGCATGATGGGCTTTAGTGAATCTCTGCTCCCGCACACATCCGCAACTGACGGCGTTGCCCCGCTCGTCCATCCAGGTCCAACGCCAAACCTTTAGAGACAGCCCTCCGGGAAGCTCAGGGCTGTTCCCCGACCGGGGCGACATACTCGCCCATGTCGGGCGCATCGTCCTGCGGCTCTCCACGCTGCAGGTTCGAGTGGCGGATGCCATAGGCGAAATACAGCACCACCCCGCCCGCCAGATACCAAAGGAAGAACATCAGGACCTTCATCGGCACCGTCGTGATCAGGTAGACGCACGACGCGATGCCCAGCAGGGGCACAACCGGATACAGCGGTACGGTGAAGCCACGCGGCAAATCGGGCGCGGCGCGGCGCAGATAGATGACCGACAGGCAGACGATCGAGAACGCCGACAACGTCCCGACCGAGGTCATGTCGCCCAGCACGTTGATGTCGAAGAACCCCGCCGCCACCGCGGTGATGACGCCGACCAGCACCGTGTTGACATACGGCGTCTTGAACGTCGGGTGCACGGTCGCGAACACCCGCGGCAACAGGCCGTCGCGCGCCATCGTGTAGAAGATCCGGGTCTGGCCGTACATCAGCACCAGCACCACCGACGTCAGGCCGATGATCGCGCCGATCTTGATGAGCTTGGCGAGCCAGCTCCATGTCGGGCCGAAACTGTCGACCACCACGGCAACCGGATCGGACACGTTGAGCGCGGTATAGGGCACCAGCAGGGTCATGATCGCGGCGACGAGCATGTAGATCAGCGTACAGACGACCAGCGCTCCGATGATCCCGAACGGCATGTCCTTCTTGGGATCCTTCGCCTCCTGCCCCGCCGTCGAGATCGCCTCGAAGCCGACATAGGCGAAGAACACGATCGAGGCGGCGCGCATCACGCCGTCGACGCCGAACTTGCCGTCGCCTTGGCTGGCGGGAATGAACGGCGTCCAGTTGCGCGCGACCAGCTCGTTGAAGTGCGACAGCACGATCGCGCCGCCGACCGCGATGAAGGCGACCAGCACGCCGACCTTGATCGCGACGATGATCGTGTTGACCTTGGCCGATTCCGCAACGCCCCGCACCAACAGCGCGGCAAGTGCCAGGCAGATCAGGAACGCCGGCAGGTTGAAGATCGTCGTCACCGGTTGTCCGTCGACCAGCACGGGCACACCGCCCCGCATCAGCGGGTACCCGGCCGGACCGGTGAACTGCGGCGGAATGTGCATGCCGAAATCGCCCAGCAGGCTTACCATATAGCCCGACCAGCCTACTGCCACCACCGACGCCGCCAGCCCGTATTCGAGCATCAGCAGCGCGCCCATCATCCACGCGACGAACTCGCCCAGCGTCGTGTAGCCATAGGTGTAGGCCGATCCCGACACCGGCAACGTCGACGACAGCTCGGCATAGCACAGCCCGGCAAACGCGCAGACGATGCCCGCCACGACAAACGACAGCAGCACTGCCGGCCCAGCGTGCAGCGCGGCCGCCGAGCCGGTGCGCACGAAGATACCCGCGCCGATGATGCAGCCGATGCCCAGCATCAGCAGGTTCCATTTGCCCAGCGTACGCTTCAGCTCGCTCGCCGCGGTTTCGCGTTGCACCTGCGCAATGGATTTGCGCGCGAACACGCGCTCGACGATGCCCCTCGCGGCCTTGGTTGCCATATTTCCCCCGGGGTCAGATAAGTCAGCCAACGCGTCTAAGCGCAGCGACCAACCGGGACAACGCAATCTTCCTACTTTCTAGGGGGTTAGCATCTTGTAGCCCGCGGCGTTCACTCGGCTGCCCTACGCTCCGTTACGCGACACTCGACCAGCTTTGGTGATCGACTGCTGTCATCAATCGTTTCCGAATAATCGATTGGACAAATGTCGGTCATTTCCTGCATCTTCCGATCACGCAGGTAACACTGATTGAGAGAGGACGCCGACATGGCCGATTACGAACAGCCCAAGAGCAGCGGTTGCCCGATGGGCCCCAACGGTGGCGGCGAGGTCAAGGCCCGCTCGCTGCTCGGTCGCACGAACAAGGATTGGTGGCCGGATGCGCTGCCGATCGACATGCTGCACCAGCACGGCGTCTCCCCCGACCCGATGGGCGAAGAGTTCGACTATGCCGAGTCGTTCCAGCAGCTCGATTATGCCGCGCTCAAGGCGGACCTGACCGCGCTGATGACCGACAGCAAGTCCTGGTGGCCTGCCGATTACGGTCACTACGGCCCGTTCATGATCCGCATGGCATGGCACGCCGCCGGCACCTACCGAGTGACCGATGGTCGCGGCGGATCGTCGTCGGGCCAGCAGCGCTTTGAGCCGCTCAACTCGTGGCCGGACAACGGCAACCTCGACAAGGCGCGTCGCCTGTTGTGGCCGCTGAAGCAGAAGTACGGCAAGAACATCAGCTGGGCCGATCTGTTCATCCTCGCCGGCAACGTCGCGATCGAGAGCATGGGCGGACCGATCTTCGGCTTCGCCGGCGGCCGCAAGGACGTCTTCGCCTCCGAGGGCGACACGTTCTGGGGCGCCGAAGAGCTGTGGGTCAACGAGGGTGCGCAGACGCGCATCAGCGAGGACATGCCCGAGCTCGAAGGCCCGCTCGCCGCGATCCAGATGGGTCTCATCTACGTCAATCCGGAAGGTCCGGGCGGTGATCCGAACCCGCTCCTGTCCGCGCGCGACATGAAGGCGACCTTCTTGCGGATGGCGATGAACTCCGAGGAAACCGTCGCGCTGACCGCTGGCGGCCACGCTTTCGGCAAGTCGCATGGCGCCAAGCCCGCCCCGCATTTCAAGGCACCGTCTTCGGAATCCGTGCACATGCAGGGTCTTGGCTGGCTGACCGACAGCGAGGAGATTGGCCAGGGCCACATCACGACCTCGGGCATCGAGGGTGCGTGGTCGAACAACCCGACCAAGTGGACCGGCGATTACCTGCGCCTGCTGTTCAAGTACGACTATGAGCTGACCGAGAGCCCGGCCGGCGCGAAGCAGTGGCAGCCGGTCAATCCAGCACCGGAGGACATGGCACCCGACGCACGCGACCCCAACAAGCGCGTGCCGACGATGATGACCACCGCCGACATGGCGCTGAAGATGGACCCCGAGTTCCGCGAGATCGCGCTGCGCTTCCGGGACGATCAGTCGGCACTCGACGACGCGTTCGCGCGCGCGTGGTTCAAGCTGACGCACCGCGACATGGGTCCGCGGGTTCGTTACCTCGGACCTGAGGTGCCGGAAGAGACGCTGATCTGGCAGGATCCGGTTCCCGAGGGCACCGCACCGTCGGACGCCGACGCCGCTGCGTTCAAGGACGCCGTGCTATCGAGCGGGCTGACGATCGGCGAGCTGGTCAAGACCGCCTGGGCGTCGGCATCGAGCTATCGCCGGTCGGACCACCGCGGTGGTGCGAACGGTGCGCGCATCGCGCTCGCCCCGCAGAAGGACTGGCCGGTCAACGAGCCCGAGCAGCTGAGCAAGGTCCTGGCCAAGCTCAACGAGCTGCGCGGCGACATGTCGCTGGCCGATGCGATCGTGCTGGCCGGATCGGCTGCGGTCGAGAAGGCAGCGCGCGATGCCGGCCACGACGTGTCGGTGCCGTTCCTCGGTGGACGCGGCGATGCGACGCAGGAGTGGACCGATGTCGAGAGCTTCGTGTGGATGGAGCCGCAGGCCGATGGCTTCCGGAACTACCTGAAGACGCGTCACCCGGTGAAGACCGAAGAGCTGCTGCTCGACAAGGCCTCGCTGCTCGGCCTGTCTGCGCCGGAGATGACGGTGCTGGTCGGTGGCCTCCGCGTACTCGGCGCGAACTTCGGCGATGCGCCAGAGGGCGTGCTGACCGAGCGTAAGGGCCAGCTGACCAACGACTTCTTCGTCAACCTGCTCGACAACGACACCTTCTGGGATCTGGTCGACACGTCGAGCGACGAGAAGTTCATCGGCTACGATCGTGGTGGTCGCGAGAAGAAGTGGCAGGCGACCCGTACCGACCTGATCTTCGGCTCGAACTCGCAGCTGCGCGCGACGGCCGAAGTCTATGCCGAGAACGGCCACGAGAAGAAGTTCGTGCGCGACTTCGTCAAGGCGTGGGTCAAGGTCATGAACGCCGATCGTTTCGACGTCACGGCCAAGCCTGTTTCGTCAAACCAGGCGACCTGAACTTCGGTGACATGAATATAAGCCGTGGTGGGTCGGACAATGTTCCGGAACACCACGGCTTAGCTATGACTGGCCTATGTAGTTCATAGGCAATTACACGGTACCCGCCCTCGCTCGTCGTCTGGGGCCATTGCGCTACACACGTATGCGAGGCGGTCTGCGAAAGCGCCGGTTATCAGATCTTCGCGAAGATGATCGCATTCGTCACGCCACTTCAGGAACGCCCAAAGTCACCCGTTTCGGCGGTAGACAGACGGATCGCGTGATCGTGACAGCGCCAGCCAGAGAAGCCGATTTTGACAGGTTCCTGGTAAAGCTCATCGACCCAACCAAAGTTACGCGGATGCCTTAGCTCACGGCGCAGTCCGTATGAGCATTTCGCGCTAAATCTTATAACTCTCGGCAAAGGCTCGGGAGGAGACGGAACCCTAACGTCTCGCAATTCTCGACGATGAGTTGAAGATCACCGTGCGAGCCAGCCGCCATCGACGGCAAGGATGTGGCCTTGCACGTAGTTGGCTGCCGCCGACGACAGGAACACCGCCGCACCGCCGAGATCGCTCGCGTCACCCCATTTGCCTGCCGGTATGCGGTCGAGGATCGAACGGTTGCGGGTCTCGTCCGCCTGGAGTGCAGCGGTGTTGTTCGTCGCGATGTATCCCGGTGCGATCGCGTTGACGTTGATGCCCTTGGCCGCCCATTCGTTCGCGAGGAGCTTGGTGAGGCCGCCGATCCCCGACTTCGATGCAGTATAGCTCGGCACGCGAATGCCGCCTTGAAACGTCAGCATCGAGGCGATGTTGACGATCTTGCCGCCACCGTTCGCGATCATGTGGCGACCGGCCGCCTGGCACAGGAAGAACACCGACTTGAGGTTGGTGTCGATCACCGCATCCCAGTCGGCTTCGGTGAAGTCGACCGCATCAGCGCGGCGGATGATGCCGGCGTTGTTGATCAGGATGTCGAGACCGCCGAGCTTGGCCACCGTCTCGTCGACGACGCGCTGGACCGGTTCGATCGTCGACAGGTCGGCCGACACGATCTCCGCTTTCCGTCCGAGCGCGCGGATCTGCGCGACGGTATCCTCGGCAGGCGTGCGGCCGACACAGGCCACGTCCGCGCCGGCGGTCGCGAGCGCAACAGCGATCGCCTGGCCGATGCCGGTGTTGGCGCCGGTGACGATGGCGACCTTGCCGGTCAGGTCGAAGGGGTTTGTCATCGCTATCTCTCTCATTCCCCTCCCGCCTGCGGGAGGGGCTAGGGGAGGGGAAATGAGGGCCAACGCTCGTGGACACGCCCTCCCCCGACCCCTCCCGTCAACGGGAGGGGAGCAGAAGTTACGCCAGCTGGCAGATATCCAGGACGTTCATATCGGTATAATCCTGGTTCTCGCCCGCCATGGCCCAGATGAACGCGTACGCCTTCGTCCCCGAACCCATGTGGATCGACCAGGGCGGGCTGATCACCGCTTCCTCGTTCGCCATGACGATGTGGCGGGTCGCCTCGCCTTCGCCCATGTAATGGAACACGCGGTCCTTCTCGAGATCGTCGAGCTCGAAGTAGAAATAGATCTCGCTGCGACGCTCATGGATATGCGGCGGCATCGTGTTCCAGACCGAGCCGGGCTTCAGGACGGTCAGCCCCATGACCAGCTGCGCGCTGTCACAGATGCCCGGGATGACCATCTGGTAGATCGTCCGCTCGTTCGACTCCTCGAGGCTGCCGCGCTCAAGCGTCGTTGCATCGCCGACCGAGATCACCCGCGTCGTGAACGCCTTGTGCGCGGGGCACGACGCCAGATAGAAACGTGCGCCGTCGCCGGAAAACTGCACGTCCTTCGCGCCCATCGTCACGTACAGGCAATCCTTGTTGCCGAGCGTGAACGTCTCGCCGTCGACCGTGACGGTGCCGCTGACCTTGCCGACGTTGACGACCGCGAGTTCGCGGCGTTCGAGGAACGGGTGCCCTGCCGCAGATGCCGGCTCGGCCTGGTCCGGCAGCTTGACGCTACCGCTCGCGACGGAGACGCCGCCGATAACGAAACGCTCGGCATGGGTGTAGTTGAGCACGCACTCACCGTCGCGGAACAGGTCCTGGATCAGGTACCGGTCGCGCAGTTCGTCGTTGGAGACGCACTCCATCATGTCGGGATGCGTGGCGTAATAGGTGCGGTCGTACATGCGGGACTCCGATGGCCGAGAGATGGATGCCGGAAGCGACACCTCAGTTGATAGAACCGATACCGCTCCGCATATTTTGACGCAAGTGACCACAATACGGGATTTATCAATCAGTCGCGGCCAACGTCGCCAAGGCGGCGTTTACCCAACGCCGCCGGCGATTGGATGGTCGCGCGGTCGAGCGCCTCGGGGATCAACGCCAGACACTGGATCGCGGCAAGACCCCATTGCGCGGACGCATTGGTCGAGACACCGGGCCATTCGGTGACGTGCCCCTCGGTATGCCGCGGATCGGCGGGCCATGTGCCAAGCCCCGCATCGCCGGACAGGAACTCTCCCGCCGCCCGTGCCGCGAGCGTCATATCCTGCGTTTCGTGCGCGACATACGCAGTCAGCCGGGAATGCGCCTCGCGTAAGTTGCGCGGGCCGAACGGTGCACCGAACTTCGCTAGATATTCGGCTTGAGGCGCATTGTACCATCGGCAGTAATCAAGCCAGGCGGTACGATAGCGCGGCACATCGAGCAGGCGGATCAGTTCGGAACTTACCTCGACAGCGCCGAACACCGCGTTCAGATGCGAGAGCCGGATACCGCGATTCTGGTCGACGAACCGTCCCGAGGCGAGATCGAACGGCGCGCTGCCGGTCATCCAGCCGTGCGGCAGGCGCCCTATGCTGTCGAGCCCCGCGACGATCCGGTCGCGCCACCGCGTGTCGCCGGTCCGCTCCCATTCGGTCAGCCACGCTGCAGCGAGCGGGCACCAGGTCGTCCCGAACGTCATCTCGATCGTACCCGTCGGCAGCACCGGCTTCTTCGCGCCCGGCACCTTCCGCCCGATCTCGACCTGCTGGAGCGTCTGGTCGGAGGTGAGCAGGTCGCGCATCAGGTCGCCGACGCGCTCGTCCGCGGTCAGGTAATAGAAGATGCGGCGATAGCTGGCGTTGCTGACGCGTGGCTGTTTCGAGCTGTCACTCCAGTGCTGGACGCCGTGGCGCGTGCCCATGCCGGCGAAACGCCCGCCATGATAGACGTCGACTTCGCCCGTGTGGCGCGTCATCGCCTCGGCAAAGCGGAACGCCTGCGCGTTGCCGGTGCGCAGGACCGAATACCAGAGCCAGAGGTCGGGCGAGAGTTCGCTGTTGTCCCACGCGAATCCACCAATATCATACCGCCAGCGATGCCGGTCGCTGTCGTAGGTGTGCATGATGTCGCCGTGGTTCCAGAACCCGTACCAGGCCCGGCGATCGACCTCGCCCGCGTAGAAATCGACGAGGTTGTCGAGCTGGTTCTCGATCGCGGTGCGGTTCGGCGTCGAGCGATCGGGCAGGCCCCAGTCGCCGAAGACGCGCGCGGCGTGGAGGCGCTCAGGGGTCGCCATCAGTTGCGGCGGCGTAGCCTGTGCCTTCGCCATGTTGGCGAGCGTCGCGGTGTCGGGCGTCGCGGGCAACGCCCAGAGCGTCAGTTCACTGGTGCGCGCGATGCCGGATGCGTCGTCCCAACCGGGTTCGTAATCCTCATAGGTGACGGACAGTCCCTCATTCTGTGCCTCAAATCCCTCCATCCCCATCGCGCCGTGATAGGGACGCAGGTCCATCGCCGGTGCCTCGGGCGACCACAGCCAGGCGGTCAGTCGCGCCGCATCGCCATCAGCAGCGTCGATGTGGAGCGCGGTCGGATGACGCTGCCAGAAATAGCGCTGGCCGAGCGCGACGCCGCCGTCGGAACCGCCGACATAGGCAAGCCCTGGAGCGCGCGCACCCTCGTCGGCGTCGATCCACCCCTGCCCCGGCGCGGTCCGCTTGGTCAGTTGCCACCCATTGGCGTTGGGCTGTTCGAGACGGAAGTCGCCCCAGGCGGGGATTCGTTCCAGCGTGTCGCGCACCGCTGGCGCCATAGTTGCCAGCGGCGGGGTCGCGCGGCCGGCGACCTGCGCCTCGCGAAACGCTCGGCCGGGGTCGCGACGCAGACCGGTGAGCGGCCGCACGCCCTCGGCGAACATCTGGCCGTCGGTGGCGATGCGGACATGGCGATCGTGGAGTGCGCCACTCATCGGGACGGACGCCTGTACGCCGAGGCTCGCGAGGAAATCCCGACCGGGATTGCCGTCGAACACGAAGCTGTGGACGATCCGCAACGCCGCCGATCCGGCATAGGCATAGAGCCGCACCGTAAAGGGGAGCCAGCGACGATCGGCCATCGCGTGCCGCCCCTCGATCTTGACGACCGCACGGACGGGTCCGCGTTGCTCGATGGTGACCTTTTCGATCTCGCCGGCGAACGACACGGGTTCGCCGTGGAGCGGGTCGGACTTGACCGAACCGACGAGAGAAACGGCGCCGAGCACGGGCTTCCCGGACTGGCTGGCTGAGCGGACCAATGCGGGCCCGGTGCGACCGATCTCCCAGCGCAAGTCGCCGACGTCGATGACCACGGCATCGGTCGACTCGGTAACCTTCACCGCGCGCGCTGGTGCCGTCGCCCGACCGCGCGTGACGATCAGGCCAGCGGGCGCGACATCGGCGGGTATCGCGTGGGCGGTCCACTTGATCGAGCCGTCGGGCCAGGTCGCGGTGCTCCAGGTCTGCGCGGGTATGTCAGCGCCATCGGCAGTGCGAACCGCGAGCGCGGTGTTGCGCTTCAGCACGCCGCGCGGCCACGCGACGCCGAACGTCTGCCCCATGTGCATCGTCGGCGTTGCCCCGTCGATCCAGCGTATCGCGGCAGACTGGAACGCAGGCGCGGTAGCCGCGTCGAGCCGAACCGGCAGCAGCGCGGTCGCGCCGCCAAGCAGTGCGACCTTCAGCGTATCGCGCCGCGTAGGGTTCATTGGGGTCATGATCTTCTCCATCAGCGGCGCGTGATCGACAGGTGGCGGATGCGCAGGTGGCTCCACGTGGTCCGCAGCCCGAACTGGCCGGACGCATAGGGTTCGGGATCGTCGAGCGTGAACACCCGCCGCCCGTCGCGCTCGACCGCCACCGTCCGCCCGTCCGCGATCAGCCGGATCGTCGTCCAGCGATTGGGCTGAAGCATGTCGTCGGCGTCGCGCCTGTCGTGCTCGGGGAGTAGCGGGCGATCGCCGGCACGGCCGACATAGCGGCGGAAGCGGGTCGTCGTGTTCCGGTTGCCGCCGATGCCGACATAATAGGTGCGCAGGCTGTCATAGTCCGCGAAGGCGCCGCTGCGGCGGTGGACTAGAACGGAACCGCCGTCGTCTTCACGGGCCATCCAGAACGCGTTGAGGTCGCTGACTTTGTCGTTTGCGCCACCCTGCGATACCGACAACGCTTCGAACCGAATGACGACCGGTCCCGCGACCGGCTTGCGCCACCAGAGCGTCAGGCCCTTCGCGGTATCGATATCGATGATCCCGCCGCGTTCGGTGACTCGCGCCGCGGGGTCCTCGGCCTCGACGACCCAATCGGCGAGCGGCTGGCGGGCGATCGACATCGACGGCACGCTGGCGAGGATACCCGCAGCGATGTGAAGCCGTGCATTCAAGCGCATGCTGCCCTCCCCGTGCGCTGTCATCGCGCTCCGCCATTGCATAGGCCGCGAAATCGCCACTGCCAAGTTAGTGCCGAATATTAGTTATGCATTCCACATTATGGTTATTTAATCGAGATGCCGGTTGCTCTTTCCGGAACGGCGTCGCATCATGCGGGAAAGACGCCACGGGAGAGTGTGGGTGAAGAACGGCCTGTTGATAGCCATCGCTCTGGTTGCGCCTGCGATCATGGGAGCCGCCCCTGCCCCAATGCGGATATTCATCGCCAGCGACTCGACCGCACAGGACTACAAGGCGGATCGCTATCCGCAGTCGGGTTGGGGCACGATGCTGCGATGCGCCGTGGCGCCAAACGTCAGCATCGAGAACCGCGCGATTGGCGGGCGGAGCACCAACAGCTTCATCCGCGAGGGGCGGCTCGACAAGATCGCCGCGGACCTGCGGAAAGGCGACACGCTGCTGATCCAGTTCGGTCACAACGATGCGAGTGTCGACAAGCCCGAACGCTTCACGACGATCGAACAGTATCGCGCAAACCTCCGCCAATTTCTCGACGTCGCCAGCCATGCGGGTGCGAAGGCGGTGATCCTGACCCCGGTCGCGCGCCGCGACTTCAAGGACGGGGTCGAGCAACCTAGCTTTCCGACCTATGCCGATGCGGCGCGACAGGTGGCGCGCGACACGCGGACGCCGCTGATCGATCTCGGCAAGACGTCACAGGCCTGGGTGCAGGCGGCCGGGGCCGACGCGGCGAAGGGGTATTACCTGCATTACACCGGCGCAGCAGGAGCGCCCGGCTATCCCACCGGCGTGGCCGACGACACGCATTTCAGCGAAATCGGCGCGCGGCGGGTTGCCGATCTGGTGGCGACCGGACTCCACCATCTGAAGCTGCCGATCGCGCGGTACGTGACGCTTGGGACTCCCGCCCTGACGCGTGCGACGCCGGCGGGTGGCCCGTCGTGCGGCTGATCGGCGCGCTGGCTCTGGGATTTGCTTTGATGAGTACGGCGGCCGAAGCGCAGGTACGACGGTTCGTGTTCGGTGGTGGCTCGGCCCCGAAAGACGCCGTGTCGGTGGCGGCCGGGCGCGCTTATGCGGACGGCTTCGGTTTCGAGGGCGGTAACCCCGCGCTGTTCTCGGTTGCGGTCCCGCCAGGTAATTATCGGGTCACGGTGACTCTCGGCCTGCCCAAGATGCGTACCGACACCAGTATCAAGGCGGAGTCGCGGCGGTTGATGCTCGATACGGTCGTCGTGCCGGCGGGGCGATCGCTCACGCAGAGCTTCGTCGTCAACGTCCGCAACGCCGCACTCACCCCGCCGCCGCTGAACGCGCCGGGTGGGACCGCGGTGCTGATCAAGCCACGCGAGCGCGGTTCGTTCAGCTGGGACGACCGGCTGACGCTGGAGATGCTCGGCACGAAGCCCGGCGTGACTGCGATCACGATCGAGCCGATCACGGTGCCGACGATATTCCTGCTCGGCGACTCCACCGTCACCGACCAGCCGGCGGAGCCTGCCGCCAGTTGGGGGCAGATGCTTCCCGCTTTCTTCCGTCCGGACATCGCCGTCGCCAATCATGCGGAATCCGGCGAGACGATGAAATCTTTCATGACGGAATTGCGCTTCGCTAAGGTGCTGGAGTCCGCGAAGCCGGGCGATTGGGCGCTGATCCAGTTCGGGCATAACGACCAGAAAGCGCAGTGGCCGCAGACCTACGCCGCGGCCGAGACGACCTATCGTGATTACCTCCGCGCGTGGATCGCGGAGTTTCGGCGTCGGGGCGTGGAGCCAGTGCTCGTGACTTCGCCCGAACGGCGGATGTGGACCGGCGACAAGATCCGCCCGACACTCACGGACTATGCTGCGGCGGTGAAGGCGGTCGGCGCTGAACTACGCGTGCCGGTGATCGACCTGAATGCCGCGAGCATCCGCTTCTACGAGGCACTCGGACCGACGCGCGCGCCGCTCGCGTTCAACGATGGTGGCAAGGACGCGACGCATCACGACAATTACGGCGCCTGGGTCCTTGCGCGGGCGGTCGCGGCGGGCATTGCTACCGCGAAACTGCCGCTCGCCGAGCATCTGAAGCCGGACCTGACAGCATTCGACGCGGGCCATCCGCCCGACCCTGCCGCGTTCCGGCTTGCGCCGAGCGTGGCGCATGATTCCACCCGACCGGACGGAAACTGAGATGACCACGCGACGTACGATCCTGGCCGGTGGTCTCGCCAGTGGGCTCATCAGCCTGCTGCCGCTCCGCGCTCTCGCACAGCAAACGACGCTGGCGGTGGAGCGGTTCGCGCTCTGGCCAAGTGCCGCACCCGGCGGCCCGACACCGGCGGTTACCGACCAATGGGTCAAGCGTTCGCCGACCGGCGCGGCGGACGACATCGCCTGGCCGCATGTCGCGACGCCGATGTTGACGGTGGTGCGACCGGCCAAGCCCAACGGCGCGGCGGTGCTGATTTGTCCGGGCGGCGGTTACGCACGTGTTGCAGTCGGGCGAACGGGCGGCGGCATTGCACGCGATTTCGCGGCGCGCGGCATCACCGCGTTCGAGCTGCTCTATCGCCTGCCGCACGATGGCTGGACGGCGGGACCCGATGCGCCGTTGCAGGATGCGCAGCGGGCGATGCGCGTGATCCGCGCGGGTGCGGGTACGCGCTGGACGGTCGATCCGGCGCGCCTTGCCGTCACCGGTTTTTCCGCTGGCGGGCATCTCGCGGCGCGGCTGGCGTCCCGGTCCGGTACGCCGAGCTACACGCCGATCGACACGGCCGATCGCCTGTCCGCGAAACCTATGATCGCGGGGCTGTTCTTTCCCGTCGTGACGATGCTCGACGACGGCGTGCATTCGCAATCACGCCGCGAACTGCTCGGTCCGCACGCCGCCGATCCAGCGTGGCAGCGCCGCTATTCGACACAGCTGGATCTCCCGGCTGACATGCCGCCAAGCTTCGTGATGGCGAATGCCGACGATCCCGCGGTGCCAGCGCGCAACAGCATTCTGCTGTACGAAGCGCTGCATGCCGCCAAGATTCCGACCGAATTGATGGTGTTCGAAAAAGGCGGCCATGGGCCGCCTGCCCCGCACCGCGATGGCACGCCGATACCGTGGATGGACCTGTTCCTGGCCTGGTCGCGCGACCATGGCTGGCCTGCGTGACGACAAGGATCTGACGATGCGAAACACTGTATTCGGGTTGAGCATCGCGCTCGCCGTCGCCGCGCCCTCGATCGCGGCGGCGCCCGCGTCGTGGATCGATGCCAAGACCGGCCACAAGGTCGTTCGGCTGTCCGACGCGCCCGGCAATTACGCGCTGTATTTCAACTACAACGCCTACACGCCGCAGGGCGACCTGATGATATTCCAGACTGCCGACGGTATCTCGGTGGCGGATACGAAGACATGGGCGGTCAGGTCGTTGCTGCACCGGCCGGGCGCTCACCTGCTGTTCGCCGGGCACAAGACGCGCACCGCGTATTTCTCCGAACAGGCCAAGGGTGGCGACGACGCGCCGATCACGATTTATGCCGCCGACATCGATACGGCCAAGGTCCGCAAGATCGCGGTGGTACCGAAGGGCAGCCGCATCGATACGCTCAACGCCGACGAGACATTGCTCGCCGGACAGGTCGCGTCGCGCGACATGCCGCTCCAGCCCAACGCGGCGGGCGTCGATATCAAGACCGGACAGACAGCGTACGCGGCGAACTGGCCCGACGGCCGGCCGATGGTCTATGCCGACGCCAAGGAGTTCCGGCTGAACCAGCGGCTCGACGCCAAGATCCCGATGGAGATCTTCACCATCGACGTGACGACCGGGCAGCGGCGCAGCGTGGTAAAGGCGACCGACTGGCTCAACCACCTGCAATTCTCGCCGACCGACCCGACGCTGCTGATGTATTGCCATGAGGGGCCGTGGCACCGCGTCGATCGAATCTGGACCATCCGCACCGATGGCAGCCAGATGACCAAGGTCCACACGCGGACGATGAACATGGAGATCGCTGGCCACGAATTCTGGTCGCCCGACGGCAAGACGATCTGGTACGATCTGCAGACGCCGCGCGGCGAGGATTTCTGGCTGGCCGGCTACGACGTCGCCAGCGCCAAGCGCCGCTGGTACCATCTCGAGCGCAACGAATGGTCGGTCCATTATAACGTCTCGGCGGACCAGACACTGTTCTCGGGCGACGGCGGCGACAGCGAGATGGTCGCGCACGCCCCCGACGGGAAATGGATGTACCTCTTCCGCCCCAAGCCCGTGCCCGATGTCGCCGGGATCCGCGCCGACAACGCCGACAGCCTGATCGAAGCGGGAACCTTCGCCGCGGAGAAACTCGTCGACATGGGCAAGCAGGATTACAAGCTGGAGCCTAACGCGCGCTTTTCGCCAGACGGGAAATGGCTCATCTTCCGCGCGAACATCGAGGTCAAGGCGGCGATCTACGCGGTGGAGACCGCCAAGTCCCAGTCCTGACGGCCGGCAGCCTCAGTCGGCATCGTCCGATGGCGTGAGGCTGCCCGGAAAATAGCCGAGATGCGGCGGCTGGTTATAGGCGGTGTTCTGCCACGCGACGCCCGCGCGATAGACCGGGTCCTGCATCAGCGTGACGAGCCGGTGGGTCGTCGGATACGGTGTGACGTAGATGCGCAGTTCGCGGTTGTCCGCCGAGCGCCACACCACCTCCTCGCGCCAGTCGCCGAGAATGTCCGCCTGGAGCGCAGGGTTGGATTTGGTACCGTTGTTCGATGCGACGTCGGTCGGATGCAGCATCGGCGAGGCGGTGCCCGTCTTCCAGTTCCATTTGCTGATCGTCGTGCCGTCGAGCAGTTCCTGGAGCAGGTCGCCGTCCCAGTAGAGCGCGAAGTTGGTCTGGCGCGGGGCCGGCCCGATCGCGTTGCCCTTCATGTCGAACAGGTCGCGGCTGTTCGAGCCCCATAGCTCGGCACCGACATGGCGTGGGTCGATATCTGCGGCGAGCCCGCGACCGGTATCGGTATCGGCGGGCTTGGTCCAGAGAATGGCGCCGGTGCGCGCGTCGAGCAGTGCCGAGCCGATCCCGCCATTGGTCTTCACCTGTTCGTGCACGCCCCATTTTTCGAGCCCCGGCCGCAGCGGATCGAGATCGGCGACATGCATCGCGTCGCCGTGGAACAGCGGGACGGTCCACAATCCCTTGCCGTCGTCATCGACCGCCATCGAGCCATAGATTACCTCGTCGCGGCCATCGCCGTCGACATCGGCGATGCTGAGCTGGTGGTTGCCGCGATCGGCATAGTCGGCGTTACCCGGCGCCGCACTGTCGAACAGCCAGCGCTTGGTCAGCTTGCCGCCGCGATAGTCCCAGGCGGCGATGGCGGTGCGCGCATAATAGCCGCGGCCGAAGATCATGCTGGGATGCCGTCCATCCAGATAGGCCGTACCTGCGAGGAACCGGTCGGAGCGGTTGGAATAGCCGTCGCCCCAGGTCTCGCGCATCTGCTCGAAGCTTGGATTGCCGCCGGGATAGCGCGGCGGATCATAGGCTGCGGTGGCGAGCGCCTTGCCCGAACGACCGTCGAACACCGTCAGATATTCAGGACCCTTCAGGATGCGTCCGACGAGCGGCGCAACCTTGGTGCCGTCCGCCAGCAGCTTCGCGCCAGTCTTGTCCGGTTGCGGGACTTCGCCGTCGCGACCGCGCCAGTCCGCCTTCGCATCGCCAATGATCGTGCCGACGCCATCGACGGTGCCGTCCGCAGTCTTCATCGCGATTTCTGCGCGACCATCGCCGTCGTAATCGGCGACCTGGAACTGCGTGTAATGCGCCCCCGCGCGGATGTTGCAGCCGAGGTCGATCCGCCAGAGCCGCTTGCCGTCGATCGTATAGGCGTCGACGAAGACGTTGCCGGTGTAGCCCGCCTGGCTGTTGTCATGGCTGTTGGTCGGGTCCCATTTCAGGATCAGTTCGTAACGCCCGTCGCCATCGAGATCGCCGACGCTGGCGTCGTTGGCGGTATAGGTGAACGCCTCGCCATCGGGCGTCGTCCCGCCGGGCGGGGGTACGAGCGGGATCGACAAATACCCGCGCGGCGCCATCAACGCGGGCGCGCTAGCCGTCGCCGCCTTGCCGCCGACGAGGGCACGAATGGTATAGCGTGCGCGATCATTGCCCTGCCGATCAACGAACGACGTCGCGTCGGCGAGGGGTTGCGGGGTGATCTTGCGGCCGTCGCGATAGACGTCGAAGCGGGTCGCGGACGGATCGTCCCGCAACAGCCGCCAGCTGATAAGCCAGCCGCCGTCCTTCGCGGGCGTGGCGACGACGCCGCGATCCAGCCGCTCTACCGCGCGGGACGGCGACGCCGCGAGCGCGGGCGTCGCGACACCGATCATGAGCGCCAGGAACGCGCGGCTGCCTATCGTCATCATCATCTCCATCGCGGCGTGCCAATTATCGCACTTATCCCAATTATTATGATTGCCCTTCAGGAAATGGCAAACTAATAAACGGGACAGAGCTTCACAATGTGGTTTTTCGTCGGTCATGGTACCGGCATTGGCGACGGTAACGGCCGCGCCGAGACGAGGGGATGATGATGACTGGACCCAGCACAGAAATCGATCGCGCATCATGCCGCAAGGCCTGCCGCGCCCGTGCCTTGTCTACGCGCCCAGCCGGCTAGCCCAGCCACCCAGCACGGTGACTTCACGATGGGCCGGCTACCGCATGCGTCGCCGCCCGGAACGTCTTTCGGGGGAAATATGATGACACTTCACACTTGTTCGGTGCGCAATCTGGCGATCACGACGTCTGCACTGGCGCTGATGCTGGGCTCGGCGACCGCCGCTACCGCCCAGACGACCGCACCCACGACGCCCGCCACAGACGTTGCGCAACCCGCACAGAAGCCCGCGCCCGACGCGACCCTGCCGGACGGCGCGACCTCGGAAGACATCCTCGTCGTCGGCACCCGCGCGTCGCTGCAGTCGGCGATCGCCCGCAAGCGCAAGGCCGGCACCGTGGTCGACTCGATCGTCGCCGACGACATCGCAAGCTTTCCCGACAAGAACCTCGGTGACTCGCTGGCCCGCGTCACCGGCGTGCAGCTCGATCGCGACTTCGGCGAAGGCACCAAGGTGTCGATCCGCGGCGTCGAACCCGATCTCAACCGCATCGAGATCAACGGCGTCACCCAGGCCAGCGCCGATGGCAGCCGCTCGGGCGATCTGCGCGATCTCGCGACCGAACTCGTCAAGTCGATCGACGTCTACAAGGGCTATAGCGCCGACCTGACCGAAGGCGGCCTCGGCGGCACGGTCAGCGTCGAAACGCGCCGCCCGCTCGAGCTGGTCAAGCCGCTCCTCAGCGCAGTGGCCTCCGCCCAGCATCTCGATACCGCGCAGAAATGGCGTCCCCGCCTCACCGGCATCTTCGGGACGCCCCATTTCCTGCTCGATGGCCTCGGCATCCTGGGCACCGTCAACTACGAGAAGAAGCAGCTTCGCCAGGACTATATCAGCAACACCAACTGGAAGCGGATCGCGGATTTCGACCGTTCTGACGAGAAGACCATCGCCAACCCCGCGTATGCCAATTTCAATACCTATGGCAGTTGTGCAGGCGTCGGCGGAGCGAATGCGGCAGCGGCGACGACGCGGCGGCTGGCCTGCGAGACGCAATTCTTCGACTGGGTCCCGACCGTGCCGCGCCTGCGCCAGCGCCGGATCGACGACCAGCGGCTGTCCGCCGATCTCCAGGTCCAGTATGAATTCGCGCCGAACTTCCGCGCGTACGCCGAAGCGATCATCACCAACCGCAAGCAGCAGTTCAACGACGTCAACTACTCGCTCGATCTCGGCCGCTTCGAGCGCTTCAACTACGACGCCGCGCTGCCGGTCGGACTGAACGGCGGGACGTCGCGTCCGCAGATCACCGCGGGCACATCGACCAGCGAGAACCACGTCGTCACCAGCGCGCTGACCGCGCTCAATTCGGTCAATGTCGGCACAGCCGCTGCACCGGTCTGGAACGGCGCCAGCAACATCCTCGGCGTCCAGCGTCGCGATTTCAAATACGATCAGCGCACCCGGTATTACCTGACCGGGTTCGATTGGACGTTCGACGATCTCAAGATCAAGGCGCTCGCGTCGCATTCGACTGGCCGAACCGTCAACGATACCAACCTGCTCGCCTATTCGACCGGCATCGGCGGGGTTACCATAGACCGTCGCAACGACCTCGGCATTCCGGTGTTCGTGTTCCCCGAGAACTTCGACCCGAATTCGACCGGCGCCTATGTCCGCCCCGGCACGATCAACGCACCCGGACGACAGGCCGGACCGACCGTCCAGTATCGCCCGAGCGACAACAACAACAAGGAAGACCAGCTCAAGCTCGACGCGGACTGGAACACCAACCTGCCGTTCCTGACGAGCATCGAATATGGCGGGCAGTTCCGCTGGCAGGAGTATGAGAACTACAACGGCGGCGGCTCGCGCCTGCTGACCCCCGCGGTTTCGGCGAATCCGTCAACCGGCGCGGCGGCCGTCCCTGCCGTGTATCAGACGAGCGCCAACGTTTCGTACACCACCGTCGTCACCGATACGCCGCCGGCCGTGCGCGCCGCGAACACCTATTACATGACGCAGGCCCAGTACGCACAGTTCATCGCGGCCAATACCGGCGGTCTGCCGGGTGCGGGCCTGTTCACCGGGCTTCAGGGTGCGCCGGCGGGACTGCCCTCGAAACTGTCGGTACCGACGATCAATTTCGACCGACTGGGCCAGATTTACGACCTGTCGGGCTTCGATCAGGATCTGGTCCGCAACGCCGATGGCCAGTCGCAGATCCCGACCGTTTTCATCAAGGAAACCGTTGCCGCCGCATATCTGAAGGGCAATTTCGAGCAGGACGTGCTCGGCATGCGGTTCAGCGGCAATGCCGGCGTTCGCTATATCAAGACGACCGACAAGGGCACCGGCACAAACATCAGCCGGCAGACCCGGATCCGTCCCGGCACGGGCGTGCCCGGTATTCCCGCAGTGATCGAAACGGTCACGCTTGCGGCAAACTCGCTGTCGTTGAAGAACAGCTACACCGACTGGCTTCCCGCGTTCAACGGTGCGCTGGAAATCACGCCGAACCTGACCTTCCGCGCAAACTGGGCCCGCAATCTCGCCCGTCCCAAGCCGACCGATCTGGTGCCCAACGTCAATTGTCTCGATGACTCGACCGACATCACCGGGCTCCAGGACGCCTGCACCGCGGGCAATCCCGATCTCGTGCCGTATCGCGCCGATCAGTGGGAAGTGAACCTCGGCTGGTTCCCGAACAAGGACACCGCGGTCAGCATTGGCTATTTCAAGAAATACGAGAAGAGCTTCGTCATCTCGAACGTGACGCGCGGCGATGTCGATCTCTTCCAGGACGGCTCGCTGTTCACGGTGCGCCAGCCGGTCAACGGGTTCGGCGCGTTGCTGGACGGGATCGAAGGTAGCGTACAAACCGCCTTCACGTTCCTCCCCGCACCGTTCGATGGTCTCGGGGCCAGCGGCAACTTCACCTATGCACGCGCGATCCGGACCAACCTGACCAACGTCGCCACCGGTCAACCGCTCAACGACTATCCCGGCCTGTCGAAATGGACCGCGAATGCGAGCATCTTCTACGACAAGGATTGGCTCAACATCCGCGTCAACTACAATTACCGATCGAACTGGCTGGCGGTCGTGTCCGACGTCAACTTCGACAACAGCCCGATCTATCGTCGCGGCGAAGGCTATTTCGATGCCAAGGTGACGTTCCGGTTCCCCGAGCAGCACACCCAGTTGTTCATGGAGATCCAGAACATCAACAAGGAGTCGTCGGCGAGCTACATCGACAAGGCTCGGCCGGTGGAATATTATTACGCCGGCCAGCGGTTCTTCGCCGGTCTCCAGCTGAAATTCTAGAGCGCTCCCCCCTCGGCCGACCGCCGCAAGACGGTCGGCCATTTTTTCTCGGTTTTCCAGACATGTAGCGTGACCGGAATCGACGCAAGATTCGCCGATTGCCAGCATGTAGGAGGCCGTCTTATGGAGTGGGCATGAACACTTCCACGACGAACATCGATAAGTCGGAGTCGGCCGGAAACGGCGTCGGTGCCGGCAGCCAGACCCTTATGCGCGGGCTCGATTTGATCGAAGCGGTCAGCCACGAAGTGCTGACGCTCAGCGAACTCGCGGTGAAGCTCGACCTGACCAAGAGCACAACGCACCGGCTGCTGAGCGCGCTGGTCGATCGCGGCTATCTCGCCTTCACGCCGCGCTCCGGATATCGCCTCGGGCCCAAGCTCTTGTTGCTCGGCACGCTTGCGCAGGCGCAGGCCGATCTGGTGCAGGTCGCAAGACCCTATCTGGAGGAACTCGCCGCCTCGACCGAGGACACCGTGCATCTTGGCGTGTTCGACGGCGATTTCGCGCTGTATCTCGACAAGGTGCCGGGGCGGCGGCGGATCACGATTTCGAGCCGGGTCGGCGATCGCCAGCCGCTGAGCTCGACCGGGCTCGGCAAGGCGCTGATGATCGATTCTCTGCCAAAATATTGGCAGGAGCGTTTTGACGCGGACCAGGCGGCGGGTGCGCCCAAGGCCGATGCGAAAGTGTGGCGCGAACGGATGCAAGGCTATGCGACGTGCGGCCGTGCGTTCGATTTGGAGGAGAACGAGGACCAGATCCGCTGCGTCGCCGCCCCGATCCGCGATGCCGCGGGCAAGATCGTCGGCGCGATCAGCGTGTCGAGCGCCGCGCAATACATGAGCGACGACCGCATGACGACGCTGACCGACGAGGTGCGCGGCACCGCGGGCGCGATCAGCCGCGAACTCGGCTTCGAGCCGCCAACCGACTAACTGGGAGAAAATAATGTTGCTCGAAGGCAAGACCGTGCTGGTGACAGGCGCATCGGCAGGGATCGGCCGTGCGGTCGCGATCGGCTGCGCACGACATGGCGCGGACGTCGCGCTGAATTTCGCGCGCGACGTGGCCGGTGCCGAGAGCGCGGTCGCGGAGATCGAGGCACTCGGGCGCAAGGGCGTGGCGATCCAGGGCGACGTCGCCGATCCGGATACCGCGCGCGACTTTATCGACAAGGCCGTAGCGGCGCTCGGGCGGGTCGACGTGTTCGTCAACAACGCCGGGATCTGCCCGTTCCACGCATTCCTCGACATGCCGGTCGAGACGTTCGAGCGGACCATGCGCGTCAACCTGCATGGCGCGTATTACATGGTCCAGGCCGCGGCCAACCAGATGGTGAAGCAGGGCGATGGGGGCTCGATCATCGCGATGTCGTCGATCTCGGCGCTGGTCGGCGGCGAGTATCAGACGCACTACACGCCGACCAAGGCTGGCCTGCATTCGCTGATGCAGTCGGTCGCGATCGCGCTCGGCAAGCACGGTATTCGTTGCAACTCGCTGTTCCCAGGCACGATCCTGACCGACATCAACAAGGACGATCTCGCCGACGAGGGCAAGCGGTCGTACATGGAAAAGCGCATTCCGCTCGGCCGGCTCGGCAAGCCGGACGATCTGGTCGGGCCGACCGTGTTCCTCGCGTCCGATCTCGCGCAATACGTCACCGGCGCCTCGTTGCTGGTCGACGGCGGCATGTACGTGAACCTGCAATAGGCGCGCCCGGCACCCTCGGTATGATGGATCACGTGACTCGCCGCGATGTCGGATTGGGACTCGGCGCGGCGTTGCTTCCGTTTCCCGCGCATGCCGCGACCATGATAGACGTGCGCGACCACGGTGCGCGCGGCGATGGGCGGACGATCGACAGCACCGCGATCAACGCCGCGATCGTTGCCGCCGCACGGTCCGGCGGTGGGACGGTGCTGATCCCGGCGGGGCGGTATCTGTGCTTTTCGATCCGGCTCTTGAGCCACGTCACGATCCAGTTCGCGCAGGGCGCGGTGATCGAGGCGGCGGATCCGGCACGGCATGCCGGTCGCTACGACCTGCCCGATGACAATGGCGAGCAACTGTACCAGGATTTCGGCCACAGCCATTGGCGGAACAGCCTGTTCTGGGGCGAGGATGTCGAGAACGTCGCGATGATCGGCCCCGGCCTGATCCACGGGCTCGGGCTGACACGCGACGGTCCCGGTGCGCGGTGGAAGGCGCAGACCGGCGAGCGGCCGCTATCGATGCGCCAAATGAGCGCCGCCGAGATCGCCCGGCTCGAACCCGATGCAGCGCGCATGAACGGTCTCGGCAACAAGGCGATCGCGTTCCGGAACGGCCGCAATATCCGCCTGTCCGGTTTCTCAATGCTCAAATGCGGGCATTTTGCGATCCTCGCGACGGGCACGCGCGACCTGCACATTCACGACCTGACGATCGACACCGACCGCGACGGGATCGACCTCGATTGCGTCCAGCGCACGATCGTCGAGTGGTGCCGCGTCAACACGCCCAACGACGACGCGATCGTCATCAAGAGCAGTTTTGCGCTCGGCCGCGCGGTTGCTTCGGAGGACGTGACCGTGCGGCATTGCGCCGTCTCGGGTTACGACCTCGGGACGATGTTCGACGGCACGCGGCGGACGACGCAACTGCTCGCGCCCGACCGCGACCGCGTGACGGGGCGGATCAAGCTCGGGACCGAGAGCAACGGCGGATACCGGCGCATCCTGATCGAGGATTGCAGCTTCACCCACTGCCGGGGGCTCGCACTTGAGACGGTCGACGGCGGCGTGATGGAGGACGTCGTCGTGCACCGCATCACGATGCGCGACGTGACGACTGCGCCGCTGTTCCTGCGGATCGGCGACCGACGCCGCGGTCCGGCCGGAACGCAGGTAGGTGCGATCCGGCGGGTGACGCTAAGCGACATCGACGCGACGGGGATCGATCACCGCTTCGCCGCAGCGATCGCGGGGCTTCCCGGCCATCCGGTCGAGGACGTCACGCTATCCCGCATCCATCTGTCCTATCGCGGCGGCGGCACTTCCGAAGATGCCGCACGCAGGCCTGAAGACCTCGCGGGTGCCTATCCGGAGCCGAGCATGTTCGGTGTACTCCCCGCCTGGGGCTTGTGGGTCCAGCACGCGAAGGGCCTCGTAATCGACCGCCTCGATCTGGCCACTACCAGCCCCGATGCCCGCCCGCCCCTCATGATCGAGGACGCCGCCGGACTTTCGGTGACGCGGACACCGCTCTGGCGCGGTTAGCGTTTGACCTGAGCGCGGAACGTCTTTACCAAATCGTACATAGCAATACCACATAGTGGATTGGGAGGGTGCGATGTCGATCCATGCGTTCAGGATGCAGCTGAAGCCCGGCGTGGTCGACGAATACCGCAAGCGCCACGACGAAATCTGGCCCGAACTGTCCGCCTTGCTGACCGAGAGCGGCATCCATGACTATTCGATCTTCCTCGACGAGGCGACGCTGGCGCTGTTCGCCGTCCTGAAGCTCGCCGAACCGAACACGCGCGACGCCCTGCCCGATCACCCGGTGATGAAGCGCTGGTGGGATCACATGGCGCCGCTGATGGAAGTCGAGGACGACAACCGACCGAAGGAATGGTCGCTCCCGCTGATCTTCCATCATGATTGACCGCACCCGCCTGATCGCACTGGCGCTCGCCACCGCGCTGACGCCGGTCACCGCGACCGCGCAGATCGCACGCCCGACACAGAACCTCGCCGCGCCCGTCAAGACATTCGGCCGCGTGTCGTACGACGCACGGTCGCTGATGATCGACGGCAAGCGTCAGGTAATCTGGTCGAGCGAATTCCACCCGTTCCGCCTGCCCAGCCCCGATCTGTGGCGCGATATATTGCAGAAGATGAAGGCGAGCGGTTTCAACACCGTCGCGCTGTATTTCGACTGGGGATATCACAGCCCCAAACAGGGCGTGTACGACTTCACCGGCATCCGCGACGTCGAGCGCGTGCTGGCGATGGCGCAGGAAGAAGGGCTTTATGTCATCACCCGCGCCGGCCCGTATGTGAACGCGGAGCTGTCGCGCGGCGGGTTTCCGGGCTGGCTGGTCAACCAGAAGGCGCGGGCAAGGACCGACGATCCGGCGTATCTCGCCGCGGTCGACGAGTGGCTCGGCCACGTCAACGCGATCATCGCGCGGCACCAGATCAATGGCGACGGCAAGGGCCATAGCGGCAGCGTCATCCTGCACCAGATCGAGAACGAACTGGCGCTGACCACGCCTGCGCAGCGCCGCTACATGGACCATCTCTACGCCAAGGCCCGCGCCGACGGCATCACCGTGCCGCTGTTCCATAACGACCAGGGCCGCAACGGCTATTGGGTGCCCGAAAGCTCGACCGTCGCCAACGTAGTTAAGGGGCCGGGCGATCTCTACGCATTCGACGGCTATCCGGGCGGCACCTGCACCGTCGCCGGCAAGCCGACGCGCGGCGTGGCGGCACCCGACTGGGGGTTCTACGGTCCCGGCGCCGCAAAGGGCGGCGCGTCCGCCTCGCCCGACACGCCGGCCTTCCTCGCCGAGTTCGGTGGCGGCTGGTTCGATTACTGGGGCTCGAACGGCGGCTACGAATGCAACGCCATCCAGCGCGGCAAGCGATTCCAGCGCGTGTTCTACGGCACCAATCTCGCCAACGGCATCGACATCCAGAGCTTCTACATGGGCTATGGCGGGACGAGCTGGGGCTGGCTCCCCGCCCCGGTCGTGTTCACGAGCTACGATTACGGCGCGGCGATCTCCGAAGCGCGCGAGGTGCGCAGCAAGGCGGAGGAGATGAAACAGCTCGGCGGGCTGATCGCCGCGGTGCCTGACCTAGCGGGCATGGTCCCCGCCGCGCCGGTGCAGGTGTCGTCGCCGAACGTGCAGGCGTATCACAACCGCAGCCCGGAGAGCGATGCGCGCTTCCTGATGGTGACGCACAAGCCGTCCAACGGCCAGACCGACGACCGCTTCACGATCACCGCCGACCTGCCCGACGGGCGCTACACCTTCCCGCAGGCCGAGCCGATGCGGCTGAACGGGTTCGACGCGAAATGGCTGGTTGCGGGGGTTAATCTCGGCGGGCAACGGCTGGTCTATTCGACGTCCGAATTGCAAGCCGCGCTGACGATCGATCGCGGCGACGTGTTGCTGCTGTACGGTCGCGCAGGTGAGACCGGCGAGACGGTGCTGCGCTATACGTCTGCGCCAACAGTGACCGTGCTCGAAGGCAAGGTAATGTCCGCGTTCGACGTGGCGAAAGGCGACCTCAGGCTCGACTATATGCATGTCGGTAGGTCGGTGGTGCGGATCACGGGCGGCGGGCGCCCTGCGCTCACGCTGATCCTGGCGGACGAGGCCGAGGCGGTTCGCTATTGGCGGGGCAGCGACGCGGTGCTGGTGCGCGGCCCCGCATTGCTGCGCTCGACCAAGGCGACCGACGGCACGCTGGCGCTGACCGGCGATACTGCCGAGACGGCGCCGCTCGAAATCTGGGCTCCTGCCGCGCTACGGTCGGTGCGGTGGAACGGGACGGCGGTTGCGACGAAGACGACCGCGATCGGTAGCCGAAGCGCGACGGCGGCATTGCCTGGCCCCGCCCCGGTCGTACTCCCGGCGCTGACCGGTTGGCGGATGGCACAGGGTTCGCCCGAAGCCACACCCGGCTTCGACGACACCAGCTGGCAGGCGATCGACGGACGCGGCAGCGCGACGACGACCGCCAAACCCGACGGCCAGCCGAACCTGACGATGGACTCCTACGGTTTCCACGACGGCGACGTCTGGTATCGCGGGCGCTTCACCGGCACGCCCGACGCCAAGCAGATCGCCTTGTTCTACGGCGCGGGGGGGGCGGGCATGGTACAGGTCTGGGTCGATGGCCAGTTCGTTGGCCAGAATGAGCTGCCGAGCGGACTGCCGCGGCCGATTACGACCGGGCTCGCACGGTTCGACTTGCCCGCCTCCGCACAGTCGGGCGGCGAGCATGTCGTCAGCGTCATGGTGCGCAACAACGGGCACAATTGGGACCTCGATTCCGACGATTATCACAAGGAAGCGCGCGGGCTGGTTTTCGTGTCGATCGAGGCGCCGGGCGGGCGCAGCTTCGGCGTACCGATCGCGTGGAAGATCCAGGGCAAGCTCGGCGGCGAAGACCTCCCCGATCCGGCGCGCGGCCCCGCCAACAACGGCGGCCAATATGGCGAACGGTTCGGCTGGCACCTGCCCGGCTTCGACGACAAGGCCTGGGCCACGGCGACCATCCCCGCCACCACGGCGACACCCGGCACGACCTGGTATCGCACGCGCTTCGATCTCGCGGTGCCGAAGGGCCAGGACACGACGATCGCGCTCGCATTCGGCGACACGACGACGCCGCGCTCGGTCGCCCGCTACCGTGCGCTGCTGTTCGTCAACGGCTGGAACATGGGGCAGTTCATCGCGCATGTCGGACCGCAGCGCGTGTTCCCGATCCCCGAGGGCATCCTCAACCACCACGGCGC
The DNA here is from genome assembly GCF_004340965.1 of Sphingomonas sp. PP-CE-1A-559. Classification (GTDB taxonomy): domain Bacteria; phylum Pseudomonadota; class Alphaproteobacteria; order Sphingomonadales; family Sphingomonadaceae; genus Sphingomonas. The sequence goes on from NZ_SLYA01000004.1 coordinate 36,913, forward strand.
GAACACCGTCGCGCTCGCGGTCACGTCCGACGGCGCGCCCGGCGATGCGATCGAGCAGGTCCGCCTGGTGACGATGCGCAACGTCAAGGGCGGCGTGCCGGTGCGGATGGTCGCGGCACCCGACCGGCTGGGCACCGCCAAATGATCACGCGCAGAACATTTGGCGCGGGCGCTGGGGCGGCCTGTCTCGCCAGCATCGCACCCGCTGCAAAGGTCGCGAACGGTGCGAGGCCGTGGCCGTATCTGATCGGCGCGGACGTCTCGTGGATCCCGGAGGACGCGTTCGCCGGTGCGACGTATTTTGAGAACGGCGTCGCGAAGGACCCGCTGGACATCCTTCGCGATGCGGGATTCAACGCAATCAAGCTGCGGCTCTTCGTCGATCCTGCGAAGGGGTATTCGAGCGGCAAGCCGGGCGGGCCGTGGTGCGACCTGCCGCGCACGATCGCGTTCGCCAAGCGAATCAAGTCCGCCGGTTTCCACCTGTCGCTGACGCTGCATTATTCGGACACCTGGGCCGACCCGCAGCATCAGGACAAGCCCGCCGCCTGGGCTGCGCTCACCTTTCCCCAACTGGTCGAGGCAGTCCACCGCCATACCGTCGACGCGCTGTCGGCGATGAAGCGCGCGGGGGCCGCCCCCGACTTGGTCATGATCGGTAACGAGACGACCTTCGGCATGCTCTGGCCCGACGGACGCGTGCCGCTGACGATTCCGACCGGCAATCCGCAGACCGATGCGGTGCACATGAAGGTGCCCGGCGCCGGCGGGTACGACCGGTTCGCGATGCTGTTGAAAGCCGGGATCGCCGGCGCGCGCGAAGCGACGCCCGAGGCGCGGGTGGCGGTGCACAATCATCTCGGGCGGCACTGGCCGATCGTCCGCTACTGGATGGACAATCTGCTTCAGCGCGGGGTCAAATTCGATGCCACCGGCTTCTCCTGCTACCAGCAACAGGCGCAGGGCGACTGGGCGCGAACCTTTACCGAGTTCGCAAAGGCCTATCCCGAACACGGCTTTCTCGCGCTCGAATATTCGTCGCGCAAACGCTATTTGAACGACCTCGTCCACGCGCAGCCGCACGGCTGGGGCAGCTTCATCTGGGAGCCGACGCGGCACCAGGAAGCGATCTTCACGCATGAAGGCACGCCCGCCGGCGAAGGGCCCAAGCCCGACCTCCTCTCGCAGGGGATCAACGCCGCCGAAGCGCCCGGCGCCGTGACAGCGCCGACCGCACCGACGCCACCGAACGGCACGACGCCGTCGACCGGTCATGGCGGCCGCTACGACGCGGACCCCGAATTTCTCACCCTCTATCGGACGATGGCGCGCGACTACGGGCTCAACCCTGCGCGTCCCAACAGGAGACTATAAGTGGCTGCCCTCACCCATAATGTGCCGCGCGCGGACGTGACCGCTGCGATCGCCAAGCTGATGGACAACCTCGTCAACATCAAGGACGAGACCGGCGAGTTCCTGCTGCGCCTCGAAGACGGCCGGGTCATCGACACCAAGGGCTGGGCGGGCTGGGAATGGACGCACGGCGTCGGCCTGTTCGGGATGTGGCGCTATTACGAGCAGACCGGCGACGCGGGCGCGCTGGCGATCATCAAGCAGTGGTTCGAGGATCGTTTCGCCGAGGGCACGCCGACCAAGAACATCAACACCGTCGCGCCGTTCATCACGCTCGCCTATCTTTACGAGCGCGAGCCAGATCCGCGCTACATCCCCTATCTCGACACCTGGGCCGAGTGGCTGATGGCGCCGGACGGGCTGCCCAAGACCGAGGAGGGCGGGTTCCAGCACATCGTCTACAATGACGAGAACCCGGGTGAGATGTGGGACGACACGCTGATGATGTCGGTGTTGCCGCTCGCCAAGATCGGCCTGCTGCTCGACCGCCCGCACTATGTCGAGGAGGCCAAGCGGCAGTTCCTCGTCCATATCAAATATCTGTTCGACAAGAAGACCGGGCTCTGGTTCCACGGCTGGGATTTCAACGGGCGGCACAATTTCGCGGAGGCGCTGTGGGCCCGCGGCAATTGCTGGGTGACGATCGCGATCCCGGAGATCATCGAGATCCTCGACCTGCCGGTGGGCGACGCGTTCCGCACCTTCCTGATCGATACGCTCGCAGCGCAGGTGAAGACGCTCGCCGAGACGCAGGACGAGAGCGGCCTGTGGCACACGCTGGTGATGGACCCGACCAGCTATCTCGAGGCGTCGGCGACCGCGGGCTTCGCCTATGGCATCCTGAAGGGCGTCCGGAAGGGCTATCTGCCGCGCCACTACGAGGCGGTCGGGATCAAGGCCGTGCAGGGCGTGCTCGCCAATATCGACGAGGCCGGCGAACTGAAGCAGGTCAGCTTCGGCACCGCAATGGGCGACACGCAGCAATTCTACAAGGACATCGCGCTCACCTCGATGCCTTACGGCCAGAGCCTCGCGATGGTCGCGCTCGCCGAGTTCCTCCGGACCTATATCTGACCCTGCGGCGTGCCTTGTTCGCGGCCGCGCTATGGCTCGGGGCGCCAGCCTCGGCCGAGCCGGTCGCACGTCTTGTGTCGTTCGAGCCCGGGGCGGGTCTCGCACTGGCGGACGCGCAAGGCATCGCGCGCGTGGTGACGGCGCCGGGTGACCACGAGGTCGTCCGGATCGCCGCCGCCGACCTGACGAGTGACATACGGCGCGTAACGGGTGCCACGACTGCCAACGGCACGCAGATCTGGCTCGGCACGCTCGGCAGCAACGCCGCGATTGACCGGCTGGTCCGGCGGGGCACGCTCGACGTCTCGAAACTGCGCGACGCGTGGGAGAGCTTCGTGATCGCCACCGTCGCCAACCCCGCACCCGGTATCCCGGCAGCGCTGGTGATCGTCGGCAGCGATCGTCGCGGGACCGCGTTCGGCGCGTACGAGCTGTCGCGCGCGATCGGTGTGTCGCCCTGGCATTGGTGGGCCGACGCCACGCCCGAGCATCACGCCGCGATTTATGCGGCGACCGGTCTCCACCGCTACGGGCCGCCGTCGGTCCGGTATCGCGGGATTTTCCTCAACGACGAGGATTGGGGGCTGCAACCTTGGGCCGCGGGCACGTTCGAGCCCGAGGCCGGCACGATCGGGCCGAAGACCTATGCCAAACTGTTCGAGCTCATGCTGCGGCTGAAGGCGAACATGGTCTGGCCGGCGATGCACAAGGTCACCGCGCCGTTCAACGCGAACCCCGAGAATGCGCGCCTCGCCGACCGCTATGCGATCGTCATGGGATCGAGCCATGCCGAGCCGATGCTGCGCAACAATGTCGGCGAATGGACGGCACCGGCGGCCGAGTTCAACTATGTGACCAACCCCGCCGGCGTGGCCGACTATTGGCGCACACGCGTCAGGGCGAACGGCCAGTACGAGAACGTCTGGACGCTCGGGATGCGCGGGATCCACGACAGCGGGATCGTCGGCCCGACCACCGACGACGCGCGCCGATCGTTGCTCGAACGCATATTCACCGACCAGCGCGCGATGCTGGCGCGCGGCGTGAACCGGGATCTCACGCGCGTCCCGCAGGTCTTCTCGCCGTACAAGGAAGTGCTCGACGTGTATCGCGGCGGGCTGAAGGTACCCGATGACGTCACGCTGATGTGGCCCGACGATAATTTCGGCTATATCCGCCACGTCCCCGACGCCGCCGAACGCGCGCGATTGGGCGGATCGGGCATCTATTATCACTTGTCCTATCTTGGCGCGCCGCTGTCGTATCTCTGGCTGTCGACCACCCCGCCCGCGCTGATCCGCGAGGAACTTGGGCGGGCCTGGGATGCGGGTGCGCGGCGGATGTGGGTCGCCAATGTCGGCGACCTCAAGCCCGCGGAACTCGCGATCGATTATTTCCTGCGGCTTGCGTGGGACGTACCGGGCACGCGCGGCAAACCGATCGATACCGTCGTCACGGACTGGGCGGCGGGCACGGTCGGCGCCGATGTCGCGCCGGAGATCGCCGCGATCATGGCCGAGCATCACCGGCTGAACTTCCAGCGCCGGCCCGAGCATCTGCAATGGTGGCTGCCCGGCGAACTTTCGAAGCCGAGTCCGCTTGCCCCTGCCGAGATCGCAACCCGCCTCGCCGCCTTCGATACGTTGCGCGCGCGCGTCCGCTCGGTCGCGCCGCGCGTTGCGCTCAACCGTCGCGATGCGTTCTTCGAGCTGGTCGACTATCCGGTGACTGCGGCGGCGCTCGCCAACACGCGCGTGTTCGATGCCGAGGCGCATGACCGCCTGCGCGATACCGATCCGGATGGTGCGGCGGTGGCCGGCGAGCGATCGCGCGCAGCGGACGCTGAAATCACCGCGCTGACGCGCCGCTACAATAATGAGATCGCGGGCGGGAAGTGGCGGGGGATGATGGCCGTCGAACCCGCCGACGGGCAATGGCGCCGTTACCGCTTGTCGGTTCCAATCCTGCCCGTCCCAACTTCTCCTCCCCGGCGGAGGCCGGGGCCCAGTTGGAACGTCCCTGGTGAGATCGCGCCGCCCAGCATTACCTCAGCCTTGCCAACTGGGCCCAGGCCTTCGCCGGGGAACCGGGCAGTTTTGCCGGCTTCGACGATCGTGGTTGAGGCGGAGACTTCGGAGAGCCCGCGTAATGGCTGGCGCGTGGTCGACGGCCTTGGCCGCAACGGTGTAGTGATAGCCGCGGCGGCGCCAGCAACGCTGTCGTATAGTGTCACGCTCCCGCCTGGTCGCTGGCAGCTCGCAGCGGAAATCTTGCCGACCTATCCTACGACCGAAAGCGCCGACCTGGCGGTATCGGTCGCGATCGACGGCAGGCCGCCCGTTCGCGTCGGTGTTCCGCGCAAGACCGGTGATCGGGCATGGGCGCTCGCGGTGCTCGACAACCGTCTCGATCTTGCGCTGCCGACACCGCTCGCGGCCGGACGTCACAGTGTGACGATCGGGATCGACGACTCGGCGATCGTGTTCGACGCGCTGCGCTTCGATCCGCTTTCCGCCTCATCTCCAGCCGCCTCATCTTCAGCCAACGCCGGTACCCAAGGACTTTCGCATGGCCACTGATCCGATCGCCGCCCGTCGGGCAATGCCGCTCGCGCCTGCCCGTCCGGTACGCTGGTATAATCTGCTCGCCTACGGATCGAACGACGTGCTCGGCGCGGGGTCGATGGCGGTCATCAGCACGTGGATCCTGATTTTCTACACCAGCTTCTGCGGACTGTCCGCTGCGCAGGCGACGATCATCTTCGGCGTCGCGCGCGTGCTCGATGCGTTTACCAGCCCGACGATCGGCCACCTGTCGGACAATCTCGGGCGGAGCTGGCTGGGGCGCAAGTTCGGCCGGCGGCGGTTCTTCATCCTCGCCGCGATCCCGCTGCTGCCGTCGTTCGCGATCATGTGGGTCGCAGGCCAGGGCTTCTGGTATTACCTCGTGACGTACGTGCTGTTCGAGATGGTCTACGCGATGGAGATCATCCCGTACGAGACGCTCGCGTCGGAAATGGCGACCGACTACCGCACCAAGGCGAAGTTCGCCGGCGCGCGCATCCTGTGCGGCCAGTGCTCGGCGATCGCGGCGGCGTTCCTGCCGGGCTGGCTGATCGCGTATCTCGGCCCGGATTCGCCCGACACGTATCTGTATATGGGCATGATCTTCTCGGTCCTGTTCATGGGCGCCGCGGGATTACTGTACGCGTTCAGCTGGGAACGGCAGCGGCCCGAGGGGCTCGACGAGGTCCAGGCCGTCGAGAAGGCGTCGCTCGGCGCGGCGTTCAAGGCGCTGTACCGCAACCTGTTCTCGACGTTGCGGATCCGCGCGTTCCGACTGCATCTCGGCATGTATCTGGGCGGGTACATCAGCCAGGACATCTACAATGCGGCGTTCACCTATTTCGTGATCTTCGCGCTCGCCGGATCGACCGCGGTGGTCGCGAACCTGGTTGGCGTGACGTACATCGTCCAGCTCGTCGCGGTCGTGCTGGCGATCAATTTCGCGCTGCGCCTGTCGCCTGCCGCCGCCTACCGGTTTGCAGCACTCAGCTTTGCGATCGGGGTGGTGATCTTCCTCGCGATGTACGCGGCGGGTTATACCGCGACGTCGGCGCTGTTCTGGCTGCCGGTGGTGTTCGCCGGGCTCGGTCGCGGCGCGCTGAACTACATCCCGTGGGCGACCTACAACTATATGGCGGACGTCGACGAGATCGTCACCGGGCGTCGTCGCGAGGGCGCGTTCGCCGGCGTGATGACGTTCGTGCGCAAGATGAGCCAGGCGCTGGCGGTGATCCTGGTCGGGCAGGTGATGCAGGCGTCGGGCTTCGTCTCGAAGGCAACCGCGCAGAGCCCGCAGGCGATCTACGCGATCGTCGCGGTGCTCGGCGCGGGGACGATCGCGATGCTGGTGTTCGGGGTGCTCGTGTCGACGCGTTTCCGGCTGACGCCCGCCACGCATGCGATCCTGCTGGAGGAGATCGAGCATCTGCGGCGCGGCGAGCGGACTCCATCGACGCCGGACAACGCGCGCGTGGTCGAGGATCTGTCGGGCTGGTCCTACGATAAGCTGTGGGGCAACAACCCCGTCGCGGCGGCGGGCACGCGGTGATCCTGTTCGCCGCCGCGTTGCTCGCCGGCGCGCCGGTTGCGCTGAAACCTCTGTTCCGCGATCCGGTACACGACGGCGCCGCCGATCCCTCGACTGTCTATGATGCGGCCCGCCGCGAATGGGTGATGTTCTACACCAACCGCCGCGCCTGCCGATGGCCGACGCGAAGGACGTGCGCTGGGTGCATGGTACCGCGATAGGCACCGCGCGCTCGCGTGACGGCGTGCACTGGCGCTACGGCGGCACCGCGGCGATCCCCGCGTCCTGCACCGGCGCGACGCTGTGGGCGCCCGATGTCCAGTATCTCGGAGGGCGGTGGCATATGTGGCTGACCGTCGTGCCGGGCGTCTTCCGCGACTGGAACGCTCCGCGGTTCATCGTCCACCTGACCTCGCGCGACCTGAAGCGCTGGACCTGCGGCGAGCGGCTGTCGCTCGGCTCCGACCGGGTGATCGATGCGAGCGTCGCGGCGCTGCCCGGTGGCGGCTATCGACTCTGGTATAACGACGAGCGGCTGAACAAGGCGATCCGCTACGCCGACAGCGACGATCTGGTGCACTGGCGCGTGAAGGGCACGATCGTCGACACGCCCGGCGAGGGACCGAAGGCGTTCCGCTGGAAGGGCCGGTGGTGGCTGATCTCCGATGCGTGGAAGGGATTGCTGGCGATGCGCTCGACGGATGGCGAGCACTGGACGCGGCAACCTGATTATCTGCTCGCGACGCCGGGCCACGCCGAAACCGATCGCGCCAAAGGGCAGCATCCCGATGTGATCGTCGCGGGAGATCGCGCGTACATCGTCTATTTCGTCCAGCAGTCCGGCGAACCACAGTCCACGCGCGATCCCGAATGGCACCGCCGCAGCGTGCTCCAGATTGCCGAACTGAAGGAAATCGAGGGCATCCTCACGGTGGACCGCGACGCGCCGACCGTGATCCGGCTCGCACGCCGCTAGTCGAGAAAGCCGACCTGCCGCAGCCACGCCTCGCACAGCGCCGGCCAGATCGAGACGGGGAGACCCTGCGTATCGAGCGCAAAACCATGCGGCGCGTCGGCGAAGACGTGGAGTTCGGCTGCACCGCCGGCATCCTGCCACGCCGTGTGGAGCCGGCGGGCGTTCTCGGCCGGAACGACGGGGTCGTTGCCGGCATAGACGATGAAAGCAGGCGGCGGCGACGGCAGAAGTTGCGCATCGGGTTGCAGCCGATCGTACATCGCCTGCTTCTCGACCGGCGGCAGAGGCGGCTTGTCGACGATGATCGTCCGCCCCGCCGCGTTGGTGGAGATCGGGGCATACCCCATGACCATCACGTCGGGCCGCGTCGGCGCGTCGGGATGACGCGATACCGGCGCCGTCCATTCGTCCGGATACGCCGCGGCGAGGCATGCAGCCAGATGACCGCCAGACGATAGTCCGACCACGCCGAGCCCCGCCAGTGCGAGACCGCTTCCACGGATCATCCGCATCGCCTTACGCGCGTCGTCGAGCGGTGCGGCAATACCGTTGGCAGCATTGGGGAAGCGGTGGATCAGGACGAACGCATGATAGCCGAGCCCCGTCAGCCAGGCCGCGACCTGCACCCCTTCCCTGCCCGCCATCAACTGCGTGTAGCCACCGCCGCCAAGCACGAGCATCGCCCGGCCGTTGGGCTTGGCGGCACGAAACCCGAGCAGCACCGGCTGGTCGACCGCCGTCACGACCGCAACCTCGGCCGCGACCGAGAGATCCTCGAACGTCACCGCGGGCTCGTCCGCCCACAGCGGCCACACATCATCTGCACCCAGCATCACGAACACCCCGGTTTAGCGTTGTCGAACGACGAGTGCCCCGGCGTGCAGGGATGCGTCGGATACGCCTCGCCGTCGAGTTCGGTCGCCTCGCGTACCACCGCCAGCCGGTCCCCCTCGTCACGCATCTCGTACAGTTTGCCGAGCGCGAAGTTGAACGGGCGGTGGAGGATCATCATCAGCCGGCCGTCGAACGTACGGAACAGCATGCCGTGGCCGCTGTCGCGTTCGACGAGCGGACCGAGTTGCTCCCACGGACCTTCGATGCCCCCCGATCGCGATCGCGCCTGCCCCTCGACATAGCCCTTCTTGCCATAGCTCGACCACAGCATCAGCAATGCACCGGTCTTGCTGCGGTACAGTTCGGGACCGTCGGTGACATAGACCGTGTCGCCATCGGGCTGCTTCTGGCCGACCACCCACGCGGCGTCGTTCGCACTGAACAGGCGCTTCGCCGAGCCCGCCGCAGACAGGTCGTCGTTCAGCGGCACGGCTTCCATCGTGCCGATCGTCGTCTGCCACCATTCGTGCGCGTAGACGAGCCACGGCTTGCCCTTCGGGTCGACGTACAGTGTGCCGTCGAGCGACATCTGGTCCTTCGACACGATCGGCTCGCCGCCCCGAACCAATGCGTAAGGCCCGTCGATCTTGTCCGCGACCGCGAGCACTGTGCCGCGGCGATAGGTCGCGCGCTTGCCGTTGGGCGTCAGCGGCGACGCGGGATCGTGGAAGGTAACGAAAAGGTACCAGCGGTTCTTCCAGCGGTGCACTTCCGGCGCCCAGCTTCCCGCCTTGGCCCAGACGTCGCCGGGCAACACGAACACCAGCTTGGGCTTGGTCCAGTGCTTCAGGTCGCGGCTCGCATACATCATCGTGCCCAGCCGCGAGTCGCCGGTCATCGCGACCTCGTTGCGGGTGAAGAGGTAATAGGTGCGGCTGGCCTTGTCGGCGACGATCCACGGATCGTGGAGGTGCATCGCGGTCATCACCAGCGGTGCGTCGGGCTCGCGTGGCGGGGTTGCGGGTGCGGCCCCCGCAAGTGCCAGCAGGCTGGCGGCGATCAGGTGCGCGATCCGGGTCATGCGACGGTCTCCACCGCGATGCTGTTGCCATAGCCGATCACCACGGTCGCGATCAGGAGCAGCGCGACGCCCGCCCAGACCACCGCCTTGATCCGCGCGCCGGCGTCCTTCCACTCGCGGAACGCAAAGCCCCACAGCGTGCCGAAAATGATGATGCTCGCCATGTGCAGCGTCCAGCTCGAGAAGCCGAGGCGTCCCATCTGGCTCTCCCCCATCGTGTAGAAGAAGAACTGGAAATACCACGTCACCCCCGCGAGTGCGCTCAGTGCGTAGTTGCGCAGAAGCGGCGGACGGGCGCCGTCGGTCGTGCGGCCAAGCCATTGCGGTCCGCTGCGGTTCCTGACGATCAACCACGCGCACCAGGCGCCGTTGGTGACGAGCCCACCGGCCATGATGAGGCACAACACGGGGAGCCCGGTCCAGAGCGGCCCGGTCCCCGCGGTCGCCGACAGCGCCTTGATCGGCTCGCCTGCGGCCAGCCCGAAGGCGAAGCACGCGGACATGATCCCCGCGCCGATCGCGACGACGATGCCCTTGCGGAAATCGAACTCGGCGACGACCGCCAGCTTCTGCTCCGGGGTCAGCAGCGCATCCTTCATCGCGCCCGCGATTGCGACGACGACGATACCGGCCAGCGTCAAGCCGATACCGGCGAGGACGATGTTGCCGGAGGTGGTCGCGATCAGCTTTTCGTGGAACTCACCCGTGAACGCCGGCGGGATCAGCGTGCCGAATACGGTGCACAATCCGAGTACGACGGCCATGCCAAGCGACAGCCCGAGATACCGCATGACGAGCCCGTAGCCGAGCCCGCCGAACCCCCACAGCAAGCCGAACATCACCGGCCACCAGAACGCGCCGTCCGGTGCGCGCCCGAGCACGCCGAGCAGGTCCTGCGTCTGGAGGCTGGCGAAGAACCACGGTGCGACCAGCCACGACACGACGCCGCCGGTCAGCCAGTAGATCTCCCACGACCAGCGCTTCACCCCGCGATAGGGGACGTAGAAGCTCGCCGACGCGAGCCCGCCGAGCCAGTGATACAGGACTCCGAGCAACGGGTTCAAAGGTCGAGACCCAGCCGGTAGATCCGGTTCGCATTGCCGCCGAACAGCGCGCTGCGTTCGTCTTCGGCGAAGTCCGCGACCAGCGCGTGATAGGTTTCGAGGTAGCGATCGATCGGCGCGAACAGCATGTCGGTCGGCGCGTCGCTGGCGAACAGGCAGCGTTCGGTGCCGAACAGGTCGATCGCTTCGAGCAGGAAGGGCCGCACGCTCTCCGGCGTCCAGTCGCGCGCGATGAAGCCTAGCCCCGACAGCTTGATCGCGACATGCGGTAGTGCCGCGAGCGCGCGCAGGCCGTCGCGCCATTCCGCGATGCCATCGGGATCGGTAAGCACGGGCATGCCGAGATGGTTGATGATCACCGGGACGTCGGCATGACGCGCGATCAGCGGTGCGAGGCCCGGCATCTGCGCTGGATAGCATTGCAGGTCGAACGAGAGCGCGTGCGTACGCAGCAGCGCGTAGCCCGCCTGCCACTGGGCATCCTGCGTGAGGTCGCGCGCCGTGTAGCTGCGAGCCGGATCGGCGTGCCAGTTGACGATCTGGCGAATGCCCCGGACTTGGGGGAATGCAGCCTGCGCGGCGAGGTGCGTCTCGACGTCGGCATCGTCCAGCGGTGCGTAGGCGACGATCGCGTTGGGCAAGCCGTGCTCGGCGGCGATCCCGTCCAGCCAGCGTGTCTCGTCGAGCGCCTGCACCGGGTCCGCACCCGCGTCGACATGGACCGCGCCGACGACATTCCACCGCGCGAGCGCCGCGCGGTACTCGGCGATCTCGAAGTCGCACGCGATCGGCTCGACGCTACCGTTGGGGCCGTCATCGGCGAACGGCGGCGACAACCACGGGTAGCGGATGTGGCTCAGGTCCCACAGGTGGATATGCGCGTCTACGAACGGGATCATCGCCTTCTCTCCTGGGATATTATTGGCATGCGCCTCGTGTCGGGCGGCTTTGCTGGGGATGGCGGAATAGCGTCTGAATGATCCTCCCCCGCCAGGGGGAGGTGGCTGGCACTTGCCAGACGGAGGGGGCGGTAAGGGATAACTGCGGTGGCGTGTCCGCCCCCTCCGTCGCCTTTGGCGCCACCTCCCCCTGGCGGGGGAGGATTGACGTTGTCTAGAACGTCGTTCTTCCCCCTGACGTGTCGAACGTCGACGCCGTCGTGAAGCTGCACTCCTCCGACGCCATGAAGCACACCATCGCGGTCGATTCCGGGATTTCGCCGAGCCGCCCCATCGGGATCTTCGAACGCATATATTCGACCTGGCTCGCGGGCAGCTGCTCGAGGATCGGGCTCTCGAACGTCGCCGGGGTCAGCGCGTTGGCGATGATGCCCTTGCCCGCGAGTTCCTTGCCGAGACTCTTGGTCAGGCCGATCACCGCCGCCTTGGTCGCCGAATAGGCGGACGCGTTGGGGTTCCCCTCCTTGCCCGCCACCGACGACACGTTGACGATCCGGCCATAACCGTTCGCCAACATCAGCGGCACGACCGTCCGGCAGCAATAGAACAGCCCGTTCAGATTGATGTCGACGACGCGCTTCCAGCTGTCGAGCGGGTATTCGTGGACCGGTGCTGTCGCCCCGGTGATCCCCGCCGAACAGATCAGGATGTCGACCTTGCCGAGCACGGCCGCGCTCTCGTCCGCCGCCGCGACAACCGCGTCGACGTCGGACACGTCGAGCGCGACAACGTGCGCCGCACCGACCTCGCCCTTCGCGACCGCGAGCTTGGCGGCATCGAGATCCCACAGCACGACGCTGCCGCCCTCCGCGACGATCCGCTTGGCGACATCCTTGCCGAGCCCCGACGCGCCGCCGGTGACGATCGCGCAGCGACCGGCAAACCGCCCCCCATAGATCGTCATGCGATCGAACCTTCACCTAAATGGCGCCATTCGACGACCGACTGGCGCTGCGTGCCGAGCCCGACAATGCCGAGTTCCATCACGTCGCCGGCCTTCAGGAAGATCGACTCCGGCTTCTTGCCCTCGCCGACGCCCGGCGGCGTGCCGGTGATCAGCAGGTCGCCGGGATACAGCGTGATATATTCGCTGACGTACGCGATCAGCTGTTTCAGTTTGAAGATCATCGTCTTGGTGTTGCCGGTCTGCATCCGCACACCGTTGACGTCGAGATGCATGTCGAGGTCCTGCGCATCGCCGATCTCGTCGGGCGTTACCAGCCACGGGCCGACCGGGCAGAAGGTGTCATGCCCCTTGCCCTTGCTCCACTGCGACCCGCGCTGCTTCTGGTTGAAGCGCTCCGACACGTCGTTGGCGAGGACATAGCCCGCGACCTTGTCGAGTGCATCTTCCTCCGAGACGTAGCGGCACGTCTTGCCGATGATCACGCCAAGCTCGACCTCCCAGTCGCCATGCGTCGAATCGCGCGGCAGGACGACGTCGTCGTTGGGGCCGCTGAGGCTGGACAGCGGCTTCATGAACATCATCGGCTCGGTGGGGATCGGCAGGCCGGATTCAATCGCGTGATCGCGGTAGTTGAGGCCGATCGCGACGATCTTGCCGATGCCCTTGATCGGGACGCCGTAGCGCGGCGTACCGTCGACGACCGGCAGCGACGCGGGATCGGCCGCGAGCGCCTGCGCCAGCGTTGCGACGCTGAGATCGTCGATCACGCCCGACAGGTCGCGGATCGCACCGTCGGCATCGACGATGCCGGGCTTTTCCTGACCGGGTTGGCCGTAGCGGCAGAGTTTCATGAGGGGACTTTCGGAAAAGAGAATGGCGAAAAGAGAGACTGGATCAATGCGTGTACGGGCGGTGCATCGCGATCTCGGGGTTGAGCGTGACGCCGAATCCCGGCGCATCGAGCGCGCTCGCCTTCATCCGGCCGTTCTGCGGCACGGGCTCACCCAGCAGCTGCGGGTGGAACATCGGCACCACCTCGGTCGGTCCCGGATGCATCATCAGGAACTCGGCGAACGGCGAATTGTGGCGCGTGATGACGAAGTGATAGCTGTAGACCGACGACCCGTGCGGCACGACCATCTTGCCATGCGCATCGGCCAGCGCGCTGATCTTGAGCAGTTCGGTGACGCCACCGCACCAGCCGACATCGGGCTGGATGATGTCGCAGCAGTCCATCTCGAGCAGCATCCGGAAGCCCCAGCGCGTCGCCTCATGCTCGCCGGTGGTGACCAGCATGCCCTTGGGCACGTTGCGCTTCAGTTCGGCATAGCCCCAGTAATCGTCGGGGCTGATCGCTTCCTCGATCCACTTCAGACCATGCTCGTGCGCCGCGATCGCAAGCCGCGTGGCGTAGTCGACGTCGAGCGCCATCCAGCAATCGAGCATCAGCCAGAAATCGGGACCGCATTTCTCGCGCATGTCGGCGATCATCGCGATGTTCTTCTTCATCCCCTCAGCGCCCTCGGCGGGGCCGTGGTGGAGCGGCATCTTGCCACCGATGAAGCCGAGTTCCTTGGCGACGTCGGGCCGTGCGCCGGTCGCATAGAATTGCAGTTCGTCGCGCACCGCGCCGCCGAGCAGGTGATAGACCGGCTCCTGCCGCAGCTTGCCGAGCAGATCCCACAAAGCGAGATCGACGCCGGAGATCGCGTTCACGACCAGCCCCTTGCGGCCGTAATATTGCGTCGAGAAGTACATCTGGTCCCAGATCTTCTCGTATTCGGTCGGCGAGCGCCCTTCGAGGAAGCGCGCGAGGTGCTTCTCGACGATGAACGCCGCGGGCTCGCCGCCGGTAGTGACCGCGAAGCCGACCGTGCCGTCCTCCGCCTCGATCTCGACGACCAGCGTACCGAGCACGTTGATCCCGAAGCTCTGGCGCGACTGGCGGTACTCGGGATAGCGGCTCATCGGCGTCGCGATGTGGTCATCGATCCAGTGCCCCGCGCCCTGGTCGTGATAGTCCGCCCCACCACCACGGACGACGAACGCCCGGACGTGCTTGATCTTCGGCAAAGTCACAATCGCCACGCTCAACGCTCCTCATCCCCCGCGCCCCACCGGAGGCGCGTCGCACACACCATCGAACGATGTCCGCGTCCTGCCCGCCCGGTCTGTTTCGACCCGGCAACGCAGCACATCCACGTCTCACCCGATGATTTGCATCATCTCATTTTGTGAGACGAATGATTACTTGATGAGAATGTCCGCGTCAAACGCAGACTTGAACTGATACTGGAATTCCCTCGTGCATGTCTGCGGACCGGCACGCATCCGACCACCCCACGGAAAAAGGGCCTGACACGGCCATAAATCGATGATATATGATTAGCCATCTTACAATGTGGTAAATCACCAAAGAGTGGTTCTGCGCAAAGGGGGGATACCAATGAACGGTTTACGTCTCACGGCCTGCATTCGTAGCGGCACATCGATGCTCGCGCTGCTCTCTGCCGGGGTTGCGACCACCGCCACGGCTCAGCAGGCAGCCCCGCCGACGACGACAACTGCGGAGACTCCCCCCGAACCCGCGACGCCCGCCGACGTAGTCCAGACCGATGACATCATCGTCACGGGTTTCCGCGCGTCGCTCACCACCGCGATAAACCAGAAGCGCAACGAAACCGCGGCCATCGACAGCATCGTCGCGGAGGACATCGGCAAGTTCCCCGACTCGAACTTGGCCGAATCGATGCAGCGCATTCCCGGCGTCGCGCTTGCCCGCGGCGACGGTGGCGAGGGCCGCAACATCTCGGTCCGCGGGCTGGGCGCCGCATTTACCCGCGTCCGCATCAACGGTATGGAAGGCACGTCGCAGACCGGATCGTCCGACATCTATGGCGGCGGCAACAACGGCCGCAGTTTCGATTTCAACGTTTTCCCGACCGAGATCTTCTCGTCGCTCGCGGTTCGCAAGACGCCCTCGGCCGATGTCGAGGAAGGCTCGCTCGGCGCGACCGTCGACCTGTCCGCGCCGAAACCGCTGGCGGGCAAGCAGGACTTCACCCTCAGCGCGACCGTCCGCGGCGTCTACAGCGAACTGGCGAAGAAGGTGAACCCGCGCGCTTCGCTGCTGATCGCCAAGAAGTTCGACGACGGGCGGTTCGGCCTCCTCGGCTCGGTCGCCTATCAGGAACGCGACATCCGCGAAGTGGGCTATTCCGCGGTCGACATCCTGTCCGCCAATACCAACGGGCTGTTCTGTTCGCCGGTCGGCTTCGCGCCCGCCACGCCGGCGATCGGCAGCAAGGGGGCCGATGCCGCGAACTGCTATCCCGGAACGCCACGCACCAGCACGTCGGCGGCGTTCAACACGGTGCTCGCCGCGCGCCGCCCCGACCTGCCCAACACCGCCGGCAGCGGCGCGTTCTTCCCGCGCATCCCGCGCTATCTGAATTCGGAGCAGAAGCAGAAGCGGCTCGGTGGCACGCTCAGCTTCCAGTTCCAGCCTGACGCGGCGACCGATATTTCGCTCGACCTGCTCTATTCGCGCTTCCACGTCGTGCGCCGGGACAATTACATCGAGGCGATCTCGTTCGCGCGCTCGGCCGCGAACAACGGCCAGCCAGTGATGTCGATCAAGGACGTCCAGCTGACACCGCAAGGCGGCCTGATCTACGGCCTGTTCGACGGCGTCGACGTTCGCTCCGAAGGGCTGGTCGACGATTTCACGTCGACGTTCAAGCAGGCCAATCTCAACATCAAGCACGACTTCACCGACAGCTTCGGGATCACCGCGCTGTTCGGACTCAACCAGGCCAAGGCGTTCGGCAAGCGACGCTTCCAGTATTTCATGGACGCGATCGACACGCCCAATTTCTCGATCGACTACCGCGACGGCAACGATACGCCGAAGCTTGGCTTCGGTTTCGACGTGTCCGATCCGACCCGCTTCAATTACGGACCTGCGCTTGCCGATGGCACAGTGCGCGGCGGCTACAGCTTCCAGGCGCGTCCCTCGACGAACACCAACAACGGACTGACCGCGGAAACGAACCTGCATTGGAAGGTCGCCGACGTGCTGACGCTGAAGGCGGGCGGCCAATATCGCCGCAGCGATTTCACATTGCGCAACGTCATTCCGTACACTGCGGACACGCTTACCAGGGCGCTGCCCGCCGGCACCACGCTCGCCGACATCACGCACCAGATCAGCGGCGTCGGCAATCTCTGGGGCAATGGCGCGCCGTCGAGCTGGGCTTCGCTCGATCCAGACAAGTTGATCAGCACGTTCAACCTGGATGCGGTCCGCTATTGCGGCACCGAATGCGGCGCGCAGTCCAGCCGCGTCCTCGAGGAAGTCTCGTCGGCCTATGCGATGGCGGCGTTCGATCTCGGCGACCGGCTCGGCGGCATCGGCGTCCGCGGCGATGCGGGCGTCCGCTTCGTCCACACCGACCAGCTGTCGTCGGGCTTCATCTCGGTCGCGCTCGCAGGCTCGCCGACAGGCGTGACCGGACGGTTCGCCACCGCGAACAAGCGCTACAGCGACTGGCTGCCCTCCGGTAACCTCGTGATCGAGCCGATCGAAGACCTGCTGTTCCGCTTCTCGGGCGCGAAGGTGCTCGCCCGACCGGAGCTCGGCGTGCTGACTCCCACCAGCGGCGTCAACGCGATCACGCGCAACGGCAGCGTACAGAACCCGCAACTCGATCCGATCCGCGCCAACACCTTCGATGCGGCGATCGAGTGGTATTTCCGCCCCGGCGCGCTGCTGTCCGCCGCGTTCTTCTACAAGGATCTGAAATCCTACGTTCAGAGCGTCAACACGCTCATCCCGTTCAGCGATCTCGGCCTGCCGAACGAACTTCTCGCGGGCAGCAACACGTTGCCGAGCGAACAGTTCACGATCGCGCAGCCGCTCAACACGCCAGGTGGCCCGTTGAAGGGCGTCGAGGTCAACGCGCAGGTGCCGTTCACCTTCCTGCCTGGGTTCCTCAAGAACTTCGGCGCGCTGGCGAACTACACGCACGTCACCTCGCGGATCGACTATATCCTCGCCAGCGTGAACGGCGTGCCAACCGTCACGACCACCGCCAACCTGATCGGCCTGTCGAAGAACACCGCATCGGGCACGCTCTATTACGAGGACAGCAAGTTCAGCATCCGTGGCACCGCCAATTACCGCGACGGCTTCATCCGCGGCATCCCCGCCTCCCCCGGCAGCGATCTCCAGGGCAACGACAGCACGCTGTTCGTCGACGCCTCCGCCTCGTTCGCGGTCACGGACACCGTGAAGCTCATCCTCGAAGGGACCAACCTGACCGACGAACAGAACCGGCTTTATACCGACAGCGTCCGCCAGGACACGTTGTTCCAGACCCGGATCGGTCGCACGGTGACGTTCGGCGTCAACTTCAAGCTGTGACGATCGACCCAAACAGGCGAAAAATTCCCTTCAACGACGGCCGCGTGGTCGTCCAGACCGATAGGGACTTGGCTTCCTGTCGCGTCGCTCATAAAGCGGGCGTTGATTCGAAAGACCGTCACGATAGCCGAGAGCCCTAGATAGCATGCAAATAATCGTTCGCGACAATAACGTCGACCAGGCCCTCCGCGCCTTGAAGAAGAAGCTGCAGCGCGAAGGCGTGTACCGCGAGATGAAGCTTCGTCGTCATTACGAGAAGCCGTCGGAAAAGCGTGCCCGCGAGCATGCTGCCGCTGTCAGCCGTGCACGCAAGGCCGATCGCAAGCGCGCCGAGCGCGATAACTGATCGTTCCCGGACCGGGCTTGCACGATAATGCTCGTGCAAGACCCGGTCCGACATCATGCGCCGTTCCGGAATGGCGCCTGCGGCACTGGCCGATCGATTCGCGACATCGGGGATCCAATCGATCCCGACATCCTGCCGACGCAACTGTGAGTTCACAGCAGCATCATCGCTGCTGACGATCACGGTTGCCTAACGACTTTGGCAGTTGAGCCCGTCCCGGCTCCGGCCGAGGCCTCACGCCGCCATCCGTACCTTGATGCGTCTATTCCGGGGCGACACCGTCCGCGTTGACCAAGTCGGCGCCGACGAGCGTACCGCGCACGCGCACCCGTTTCTCGACGAGATCGACCGGTACGCGGTGCAGCTCGAGCTGATAGCGACCGCCGATGTCCCGACGCAGATAGAATGCACCGCCATCGCGAAGCAGCATCCCGGTCTCGTCGATTACTGTCCCGATTGTCGTCATGCGTGTGCCATTCCCGTTGATCGGGATAGCGCGTATCCCAAGAAGCGAGGCGTTTCCACGCAGTTACGCCGCATATTATTTCTCTGCCCCAACGACCAGGTCGATCACTGCATCGAACGATAGGCCCCGCACCGATGCCGGTCGTGCGCTAATGGCCGCCCTCGACCCACGGAACGCCCGCCTCTCGAAACGCATCGGCGAGCGCGGCTTCGAGTTCCAGCGACTCCCATTGCTGCATAGGGTTCAGATGTTCGACGAACTCGGGCAGCAGATGCACCCCGAACCTCCTGACCGCACCGCTGGCCTTGTACCCCAGCTTGTGCTGATCGAACCGCCAGTCCGGATCACGCGACGTCTGCCCGACATACAGTCCCCAGCGCTCCGGAAACCGCGAGTCATGCAGCAGCACGATATAGACGGAGTGCCTCGCGTTGCGCGAACCGGCGGTCGCGGCGCGAAAATTCTCACAGGCTCGCCGAGCCGCCGGCATCCAGCCGATCGATGTCATCGTCGTCGATTCGCCGACAGGTCGATACGGTCCGAAACCTCTAGGCGTCTTTCGCCGTCTTCGTCTTGCCCGAGCGCGCCGGCAGGCAGTTTTCCTTCGCCAGTTCGGACAGATGCTCCGCCGCCCTGATGTGCATCGCGCGGACTTCGTTGATCGGCGAGGCGACCGCCGCAGCGATATGCCGGGCCAGCTGTTCCCGCGGATCGTTCAGGAACGGTGATTGCGCCACGCTCTACTCTCCTACTGCGCCGCGCACGTCGCGCGTGTCGGCTGCCGTTCAAACGCTGCGGGCCCTCGTTCGGTTCACCCCGCTACGCAGTCGCCCGCCCTCACCCCATCATCCGCCCGCGCAAGTTGAACAGGATCACCAGCGTTCCCGATACCATCAGCGCGATGATGAGCGCGGAGAACAGGATCAGTTGCAGGTCGTGACGCGACGAGCGCTTAAGGCTGATGTGGAGGAAGCAGCGGAACTGCACCGCCATCTGCACCAGCCCCAGCGCCAGCACGGTCCCGAAGATCGCGCGCGCACCGAACGACGGCCAGCGGACCACCGCGAAGGCTGCCACCGTCAGCGCGAGCGACAGGCCGTAGCCGACCGCATAGGTCCTGAGTTCGCGGGTCCGGTCGCTCATCCGATATTCCCTTGCAGATAGACGACCGAGAAGATCGCGATCCAGACGATGTCGAGCAGGTGCCAGAACAGCCCCAGCCGCAACAGGTTGATCCTCACGCGCGCATCAAGGCCATAGGCGCAGACCTGGGCGACCATCACGACCAGCCAGAAGCACGCGACCGCGACATGCAGCCCGTGCAGCCCGACCAGCGCGAAGAACGACGACAGGAAGCCGCTGCGCATCGGATAGGCACCGTGCGCGAACATCGTCGCGAAGTCGTTCGCCTCGAGCGCGAGGAAGACGAGGCCGAGGCCGAGCGTCGCACCGAGCCAGCCGAACAGCACGCGGCGCGGTTCGTCGTACTTCATCGCGATCGTCGCGCGGCCGAACGTCGCGCTGCTCGTCAGCAGCAACAGGGTCTCGACGAACGCCGGCAGCAGCTTGAATTCGGAGGCAGGCGTCGGGCCGCCGACGGTGCTGCCGATCATCGTGCCATAGGTCGCGAACAGCAGCGCGAAGATCACTGCGTCGCTCATGAGAAAGATCCAGAAGCCGAAGATCGCGTTCTCCGCCTGGTCCTGCGTCAGCGCGCCGGTGTCGCCAAGGTTGAGGCCGGCATGCGACAGTTCGGGTTCGCTCATGCCACGATCTCCGCAAGGCCACGATTGACCGCGGCGGTCTCCAGTTGCCGCGGAATCGCGGGCGTCGCCCGGACGCGCGTAAGCCAGGCTTCGTGCTCGCGCGCGACCTCTGCAGCGGGAATGGTCCGGTGCTGGTCGCGACCGAAGCTACGCAGCACGACCGCCGCGACGATCACCTGCAGCGCGACGATGGTCAGCCCCCAGATCTCCCAGATCAGGCCGAACGCCGCGACCGCGGCGGTGAGACCGATCACGACGCTGGTCGCGCTGCCCTTCGGCACGACGATATCCTCGTAAGCCACTGGCGAGGCGTAAGGGTCTGGCTGGCCCTCGTCATGCTTGTGATCGTAGAACGGGTTGCGCCCGTCGATCAGCGGCAGGACCGCAAAGTTGTATTCGGGCGGCGGGGCGCTGACCGACCATTCGAGCCCACGGCCATCCCACGGGTCGCCCGCTTCCACGCGTGTCTTGGCACGGTCGCGGATGCTCACCCACAACTGGATGCCGAGCGACGTCAGTGCCGCCAACAGGACGAACGCGCCGACGCCGGCGACGTACAGCCAGGGCCGGAACGACGGTTCGAAGATCGCCTGCGTCCGCCGCGCCATCCCGCTCGCGCCGAGCACGTACAAGGGGAAAAAGGCGAGGTAGAAGCCGACCACCCAGCAAGTGAACGCGATCCGCCCCCAGCGCTCGTCGAGGCGGAAACCGAACGCCTTGGGGAACCAGTAATGATAGCCCGCCAGCATCCCGTACAGCAGCCCCGGGATCAGCATGTTGTGGAAATGCGCGACCAGGAACAGCGTGTTGTGGACGAGGTAATCGAGCGGCGGCATTGCCAGGATGATGCCGGTGAAGCCGCCCAGCACGAACGTCATCATGAACGCGAGCGCGTAGAGCATCGGCACGGTAAAGCGCACCTCGCCGCGAAACATCGTCCAGATCCAGTCGTAGATCTTCACGCCGGTCGGCACGCCGATCGTCATCGTCGCGATCCCGAACGCCGCGTTGACGTTGGCCGACTGCCCCATCGTGAAGAAATGATGGACCCACACGGTGAAGCTCAGCACCGCGATCGCCATCGTCGCGATCACCAGCGAGGTGTAGCCGTACAGATCCTTGGTCGAGAAGGTCGACACGACCTCCGAATACACGCCGAACGCGGGCAGGATAAGGATGTAGACCTCGGGATGACCGAACAGCCAGAACATGTTGGCGTAGTTCATCATGTTGCCACCAAGGTCGTTGGTGAAGAAATGGAACCCCAGATAGCGGTCGAGCGCGAGCAGCAGCGTGGCGACGGTCAGCGGCGGCATCGCGAAGATCATCAGGATCGACGTGCACAGGCTGGTCCATGCGAACATCTGCATCCGCATGAACCGCATCCCCGGCGCACGCAGCTTGTAGACGGTGCAGGCGATGTTGATCCCCGCCATCGTCGAGCCGATCGACCCCAATGTCACCGCCCATATCCAATAATCGACACCGACACCGGGGCTGAACGCGCGCTCTGTATAGGGCGGGTAGCCGCTCCATCCACCGGTCGAGAATTCACCGACGACGAGGCTCGCCATCATCAACCCCGCGGCACCGATCGTCAGCCACAGCGCGATCGAATTGGCCCAGGGAAACGCCATGTCGCGCGCGCCGATCTGGAGCGGCAGGACATAGTTGATCATCCCCGTCAGGAACGGCATCGCCATGAAGAAGATCATGATCGAGCCATGCGTCGAGAATAGCTGGCCGAAATGATCGGGCGACAGGAAGCCAGGATTCTCGATCGCGACCGCCTGTTGCATCCGCATCAGCACCGCCTCGACCAGCGCACGCGGCAGCATCACGAACGCGACGACGATATACATGATGCCGATCTTCTTGTGGTCGAGGCTGGTGAGCCACTCGGTCCACAGATACCGCCATTTGCCGTAGCGCGTCAGCAGCGCCGCGACGACGACCGCGCCGACCACCACCAGCGCACCCGCGAACGCGCCGATGATCTCGCTGATCGTCGGGTTCTCCCAGGCGCGCACGAACGGCAGGTCCTGCCAGCCGAACCGGCCGAGCACCGCTGGCCAGAGGGGAACGGAAACGGTCATCGAACGGCTTTCTGGGGAGAATGGGTCATGCCGCCAGTCGCGGCGACGACGTGCTCGAACAGGTTCGGCGTGACATGCGCGAACTCGACGGGCCGGGTGATGATCGACCGCGCGGATAGCCGCCGCCACGTCTGCGCATCGAGCGTGCGACTACCGCGACGTGCAGCAGCCGCCCAGCGATCATAGTCGGCCGGCGACACCGCAACGACGTCGAACTTCTGCTGCTGGAAGCCGGCGCCGTTATACTGCGTGTTTTCGCCGCGGAACCGTCCCGGCCGGTGCGCCTGGATGTTCAGCTCGGTCGTCATGCCGCCCATCGCATAGATCTGCCCGGCGAGTTGCGGGATCAGCATCGACTGCATCACCGTGCCGCTGGTCAGCTTGATATGTACCGGGCGCCCGGCGGGAATGGTCAGCCGATCGACCGACGCGACGCCGAGGTCGGGATAGACGAACACCCATTTCCAATCGAGCGCGATCGCCTGCACCTCGACCGGCGCCGCGCCGGGCAACCGCCGATACGGATCGTCGATCTGCGTCCAGTGCCACAGCAGTACCGCAAGCCCGATGACGATCCCGGCAGGCGGGATCCAGATCAGCCCCTCGACCCACCACGAGAAATTCCACTTAGGCCGGTACGCGTCGCCGCGGTTGGACAGCCGGTAGTGCCATGCGAACAGCGGCGTCAGCAGCAGCACCGGTCCGGCGACGAACAGCAGCACGATCGACACGGTGACGAACAGGTCGCGCTCGTGCCCTGCCACCGGCCCCTGCGGGTTGAAGAACCCGTGCGACAGCGCTGTGCAGCCCCCTAGCCCCATCAGGATCGAGAGCGGCGCCAACCGCGATAGTCTCCACTTCAATCGAACGAACACCTGGCCCCCTTGTCGCACCGCCCGCGCCCAGGAACGGTTTCGCGCCGGCTGCGTGAAGAAGCCGTCTTATGGCGTGATGCTCTAAGGTTCCCATCGCCGCAACGCGCGACTGCCGGTCCGGCTGCTCCTTAACAAAAACTTCATGCCGAAATTCGCTTCCCTTCGATCATCAAATGCTCCGCGTGACACCGTCGTCACTTGCTCGTGACCATCGCTCCGATAGTCTTCCGCCTGGAATCGAGAGTCGGGATCGGGAGACGGGCATGCGCGGACGGGTTCGGTTGAGTGTGCTCGCGCTGTTGAGCCTGACGGCGGCTGGCCCGGCGGTGGCTGCTTGCAAGGTCAGCAAGATCGCCGAACTGCCCGTGACCCTCACCGGTCGCCGCGCGATGGTCGATGCGAAGTTCGGCACGCACGACACGCGGTTCATCGTCGATAGCGGCGCCTTCTACAGCACGGTGTCGCGCGCGTCGGCTGCGGAGTTCGGGCTGTCGAGCGAACCGGCTCCCCCTTGGTTCCGGCTGCGCGGCGTCAACGGCGACACGTCCGCAGCGGTCGCCAGCGCAAAGGATTTCTCGCTCGCCGGCCTGCCGATCCCGCGAGTGAGCTTCATCGTCGGCGGCACCGACACGGGGACGGCCGGTCTGCTCGGCCAGAACATCCTCGGTCTCGCCGATGTCGAATACGATTTGCCGCATAGCGCGGTGCGGCTGATGCGGGTCGATGGCTGCGGCAATGTCGGGCTCGCCTATTGGGCCGCGGGAAAACCGTTTTCGACGATCCCTCTCGAACGCGGCGGCACCGGACCGTGGAAGCCGCACACGATCGGCACCGTCCTGGTCAACGGCGTCAAGATGCGCGCGGTGTTCGATTCAGGCGCGCAGACCACCGTCATGACGCTCGCCGCGGCCAAGCGCGCAGGCATCACCCCGACCAGTCCCGGCGTGACCGCGGTCGGATTGAACTCGGGCATCGGCTCGAAGCAGCTCGCGACCTGGCGCGCTGCGTTCGATACGATCGACCTCGGCGGCGAGACCGTGCCGCACCCGAAATTCCAGATCGCCGACATCCGGATCGACGGCGACATGCTGATCGGGTTCGATTTCTTCCTGACGCACCGCATCTTCGTGTCGAACGCGAACCACCTGCTCTACATGACCTATGAAGGCGGCCCGGTCTTCGGGCTGACGCCGAGCGGCGCGCGTACCACCGCGGGCGAGAAGCTCGACCTGACCGACACCGCCGCCGTGCCGACCGATGCCGAGGGGTTCAGCCGACGCGCCGCGGTCTTCCTGTCGAAGCGCCGGATCGAGGAGGGGCTCGCCGATCTCGACAAGGCGGTGGCGATGGCGCCGACCGAAGGCCGCTATGTGTATCAGCGCGCGCAGGCCCGGCTCGCGCACGGCCAGCTCCTGCTCGCCGCGGCCGACCTCGACAAGGCCGTGACGCTCATGCCCGACAACACCGACGCCCGCCTGCTGCGCGCACGCCTCCGCTTGATGAGCCGCGATCCGGATGGCGCGGGCGAAGATGCCAAGGTCGCCGATCGCGCGCTGCCGGCTGGCTCGGATCGCCGGCTCCAGCTTGCCGGCCTGTACGAAAATCTCGACCAGCCCGCGCTCGCGATCGTCAATTACGATGCGTGGCTGAAGATGCATCCCGAGGACGCCGCCCGCTCCACCGCGTATAACGGCCGATGCTGGGCGCGTGCGCTGCTGAACCGCGAGCTCGATCGTGCGATGTCCGACTGCAACACCGCCGTGAAGCTCCGCCCCGGCTATGCCGCCTATCTGGACAGCCGCGCGCTGGTGAACCTGCGTCTCGGCAAGCTCGACGCCGCGCTCGTCGACTATGACGCCGCGGTCAAAGCCAACCCGCGCAACGCCTGGTCGCTCTACACCCGCGCGATCGCCGAACGACGCGCGGGCAAGGTCGAAGCGGCGGACGCGGACCGCAAGGCCGCACTCGCAATCAACCCGAACGTCGCCAAACGCGCGGCGCGGTACGGGCTGGACGGCTGACCGGACGCCGACGTCTACCTGCTGGCGCCCGGCGCAGCACCCTTATCGCGGCTGGGATCCGAACGACGGCGGGCGGTCCGCCTTGGCGGTGCCGAACGACGACGGCTTCGGTCCCATCGTGAATTCCAGTTCGCCACCACGTGCGAGGTCGGCGTGCGAGATCCAGTTCCGCGTCCAGGGCTTGCCGTTCCAGCGGACCGACTGGACATAGGGGCTGGCCGGCGCATTGCCCTTCGCAACGACGCGCAACGTGCGGCCCTGGCCGAGATCGACTTGCGCCGCGTCGAACAGCGGCGAGCCAAAGACGTAGATGCCACTGACCGGATCGACCGGGTAGAAGCCGAGCGCCGACAGGATGAACCACGCGCTCATCTGGCCGCAATCGTCGTTGCCGATGACGCCGTCGGGCTCGGCCTTGTACATCTCGGTCAACAGGCGACGCACCATCGCCTGCGTCTTCCACGGCGCGCCCGCATAGGCGTAGAGATAGGCGGCATGCTGGTCCGGCTCGTTGCCGTGCGCATATTGGCCGACCAGCCCGGTGATGTCGGGCGGCGCATTCTTGGGGAGCGTCGACGGCGCGGTGAACAACGCATCGAGCTTCGTCACGAACCCCGCATCCCCGCCGAACAGCGCGATCAGGCCGTAAACATCGTGCTGGTTGAGGAAGGTCGCCTGCCAGCCGTTCGCCTCGGTATAGTCGCGCTGTTTCTCGGGCTTGTGGCCGAGCTGGATCGGATCGTAGTCGGCCCACCAGCTGCCGTCGGCAAAGCGCGGCCGGGCGAAACAGATCCTGGGGTCGATGACGTTGCGGTAGTTGAGGCTGCGCTTGCGCAGTGCTGCGGCGTCGGCCTTGGCGCCTGCCGCGTCGGCGAGCACTGCCATCGCCCAGTCGTCATAGGCGTATTCCTGCGTGCGGCTGACCGACTCCCAGGTCTTGTCCGCGGGCACGAAACCGAGGTAGTAATAGAAGCCGCGGCCAAGCGTGCTGTCGACGTCCGGAAAGCTGCGATCGAACGCGCGGCTGCGGATCTGCGGCCACGCCGCGGCGTAGTCCGCCTTGATCCCCTTGGCGCAGGCTTCGGCAAGCACCGACACCGAATGCCAGCCGATCATGCACGCGGTCTCGACGCCCTGCAGCGGCCAGACCGGCGATCCGGTCGGGCTCTGCACGGTCTGGCGGACGAGATCGCGGGTGAACTGCGCCGCCTTGTCGGGCTGGACGAGGGTGAGCAGCGGATGCAGCGCGCGGTAGGTGTCCCACATCGAATAGGTGCTGAACGCGGGTTCGGCGGCGGTCGTCTGGTGCACCTTGCGGTCGAGCCCGACATAGCGGCCGTCGCGGTCGGTGAAGAGCGTCGGCGACAGGAACGCGTGATACAGCGCGCTCGCCATGATCGTGCGCTGTTCGAGCGTGCCGCCATCGACGCGGACGCGGTCGAGTTCGGCCTGCCACGTGCCCGCCGCCGAGCGCCGCACCGCGTCGAACTGCCACCCTGCCGCCTCGCCGTCGAGCGCAGCCTTGGCACCGGCGACGTCGACCGCGGAGATGCCGGTCTTGATCAGGATCGGCGCGCCGCCCGCCTGGTCGAAGAACAACGCGACCTTCAGGCGGTTGCCGGTGACGCCCTTCGCACCCGCTGGTGCAGGCGCGTCGTCATCGCCGAAGAACTGGACGCGGTCGGGTTTGCGCGAGAGCTGCATCGCGAAATGGATGCGCCGGCCCTTCGCCCAGCGGTGGACGCGGCGGCTACCCGTCAGCATCCCGTCGGCGGACAGCGCCAGCGAGGCCTCGTCGATCAACGTGCCCTTGTCCCAGACGTCGAGGATCATGTGCGCGAAGTCGACCAGTATGTGCCCCGGCCCCTGCGGGAAGCTGTAGCGATGGTGGCCGGTCCGCTCGGTCACGGTCAGTTCCGCGAGCACGCCCGATTCGAGCTTCACGCGGTAATAGCCGGGCTCGGCGAGTTCGTCGGTAAAACGCTGGCGATACCCGTCTTCGGGTTTGCCGAGCGCGCCGGGTTTCAGCTGCAACGGCCCGCGCGTCGGCACGACCAGCACGTCGAGCATGTCGCCGATCCCGGTGCCCGACAGATGCGTGTGACTGAAGCCCATGATCGAGCCATCGTCCTGGTGATAGCCCGAGCACGCATCCCAGCGACTATTGTCGGTATCGGGTCCGAGCTGGACCATCCCGAACGGCAGCGACGGGCCGGGATAGGTATGGCCGTGCCCGCCGGTACCGACGAACAAATCCGGCTTGCCCGCGACCGGCGCCGGCGCGGCCGCGGCGTTGGTGACGGGCAACGCGGCGGCGAGGCTCGCGAGCCCGGTGCCGGCGAGCACCTGGCGGCGGTTGGCGGTGGTCATGTGTATCTCCCGGAATTCATGTCAGTAGCGGGCGGCCAGCAAGGCAGGCTTGCGGCGCTCGAGGTCGAGGATCAGCTCGCCGAACAATCCATTGGCCCAGGCGAACCAGCTGCGCGTGAACTTGCCCGGATCGTCCTTGTCGAAGGACTCATGCATGAACCCGGTGCCGCCATGCGTCGTCTTCAGCCACGCAAGACACTGGTGGATCACCGCGTCGTCGTCGCTGTTCATCGCGTGCGTGATGATCGACATCGGCCAGATCATGTCGAGCCCGATATGCGGGCCGCCAATCCCGCGCGCGGCGGTGCCGGTGAAGAAATACGGGTTCCGATCGCTCCACGCGAGCGCGGCGGTGCGGCGGAACAGCGGGTTGCTGCGATCCGCCGCGCCGAGCAGCGGCAGGCCCGACAGGCTCGGCACGTTGGCGTCGTCCATGAAGATCGCGTTGCCGAAGCCGTCGACCTCGTACGCCCAGACCTCGCCGCCCTGCCCGTCCGGCATCCTGCCATGCGCGCGGAGTGCCGCCTCGACTTCGGTCGCCAGCGCCTCGCTGTCGGTCGCGCCCGCCATATCGCCGCGGGCCTCGCGCTGGACCGTCGCCAGCATGCGCAGCGCCGACACCGCGAACAGGTTCGACGAGATCAGGAACGGATAGAGGCACGCATCGTCTGACGGGCGGAACATCGAATGGATCAGGCCGACCTTCCGCGTGGGGGCGCCATAGCCCTCGAACATCAGCGTCTCGGTCGGCGAGACGTTCAAGCGCTGGAAATGA
This sequence comes from Sphingomonas sp. PP-CE-1A-559, assembly GCF_004340965.1. Classification (GTDB taxonomy): domain Bacteria; phylum Pseudomonadota; class Alphaproteobacteria; order Sphingomonadales; family Sphingomonadaceae; genus Sphingomonas. The sequence continues at coordinate 65,453 of NZ_SLYA01000004.1, forward strand.
TACGGGCCCTTGCCGTTCTTGCGCTGCTGTTCGCGGAAGGTCGCGACCGCGCGGCGCATCGCCTTCGCCCACAGATCGTCGAACGGCGTCTTGTCGCGGGTCGCGGTCCAATAGCCGTGCGCGAGCCGCATCGGATAGCAGAGCGAGTCGATCTCCCACTTCCGCTCGGCTACGCCCGGTTTCATGTCGGTCTGGTCGGTCCGCGCGCCGAGGTTCGACTTGGCGGTCGGATCCTCCATGAACGCGTTGGCGTAAGGGTCGATCAGGATGCACCGCGCCTGCCGCGCGATCAGCCCGGTGAATACACGGCGCAAGCCGGCATCCTTCGGCGCGAGGTGCACATAGGTCTGCATCTGCGCCGAACTGTCGCGCAGCCACAGCGCCTCGATATCGCCGGTGATGACGAACGCATCGGGCTTGCCGTCGACCGTGCCGATTTTGACCGTGGTGTCGAGCGTGTTGGGGTAGCAATTCTCGAACAGCCAGGCGAGTTCGGGGTCGGCGATCTTCGCCTTCACGCGCGCGATCTCGGCCTCGACCGCGGGGCTGACGAAGCGGCGCTGGCCGCGTGGCGGTCGCTTGCTCACGCGTGGTGCGGCGGCGGCGGCGGCGCGCGGCACGCTCGCGGTGACGGCCAACGCGGCGGCACCCGTCATGACGTCGCGTCGACGAAGGCGCATTCCGGTCTCCATGGTCATCGTCCCGCCACCGGTGCGCTCATCGAGAACGGCGCATCCGCCTTCGCCGATCCCCAGGCGGTGTTCGGCGTCGGCCCCATCACGAACCGCAGCGTGCCGCCCTGCTGCAACGCTGCGCGCGTCAGCCAGGGCTTGTCGTGCGGGGTGCCGTTGAAGCTCGCCGACTGGATGTAGACGTTGCCGGGGCCGTTGTTCGCCGCCTCGATCGTCAGCGTCTTGCCGCCCGGCATCGTCAGCTTCACGGTCTGGAACAGCGGGCTGCCGATCGCATATTGCCCGACCGCAGGCGTGACCGGGTAGAAGCCGAGCGCGGAAAACACGTACCACGCCGAGGTCTGGCCATTGTCCTCATCACCCGGATAGCCGTCGGGCGCGGGCAAGTAGAGCTTCTTCATCACGTCTCGGACGTGATATTGCGTCTTCCACGGGGCGCCGGCCCAGTCGTAGAGATAGGTCATGTGCTGGATCGGCTGGTTGCCGTGCGCATATTGCCCCATGTCGACGATCTGCATCTCGCGGATCTCGTGAATGGTCTGCCCGTAATAGCTGTCGTCGAAGATCGGCGGCGTGGTGAAGATCGAGTCGAGCCGCTTCACGAACGCCTCGCGCCCGCCCATCAGGTCGGCCAGCCCCTGCACGTCCTGCATCACCGACCAGCTGTAATGCAGCGCATTCCCCTCGGTGAACGCATCGCCCCATTTGTACGGGCTGAACGGCGTCGACCAGCTGCCGTCCTTTTTGCGGCCCCGCATCCAGCCGCTCTGCGTGTCGTAGAGCTTGCGGTAATTCTGCGCGCGCGTGGCGTAGAGCTTCGCATCCTCGGTCTTGCCCAGTGCCGCCGCAAGCCGCGAGATCGAGAAGTCGGCAGTGGCGTATTCGAGCGTGCGCGCGGCATTCTCGTTGATGCCGACGTCGTACGGCACATAGCCGAGGCGGTTGTAATATTCGACGCCCTCGCGCCCGACCGCGCCGACGACCTTGCCCTTCTTGTCGACCGGGCGGCCCTGCGACGTCGTCGCGTTCTTGACCATCGCCTCATACAAGGTTTCGACGTCGAACCCGCGCACGCCGTTGAGGTACGCGTCGGCGATCAGGTTCGCCGAGTTCGATCCGATCATCACGTCGCGGTGGCCGGGGCTGGCCCATTCGGGCAGCCAGCCGGACTCCTTGTAGGTGTTGACCAGCCCCTGCATGATCTCGCTGTCGCGCTCGGGATACATCAGCGCGAAGAACGGGAAGACTGCGCGCCACGTGTCCCAGAAACCGTTGTCGGTGTAGAGGAAGCCCGGGTGCACCTTGCCGTCATACGGGCTGTAGTGGACCGTCTGGCCCTTGGCATCGACCTCGTGGAACATCCGCGGGAACTGCAGCATGCGGTACAGCGCGGAATAGAAGATGCGGCGGTTGTCGAGGTTGGGATCGGTGACCTGGACGCGGTCGAACTCGCGCTGCCAGATCGCCTTGGCCTTCGTCCTGGTCTGCTCGAACCCGTCGCCGCCGATCTCGCCGCGCAGGTTTCGCTCGGCCTGTTCCAGGCTGATGAACGACGAGGCGACCTTGACGCCGACCTGCTCGCCCTTGCGTGTCTTGAAGCTGACGACCGCGCCGACATGATCGCCCTCGCGCGTTGGCGTCGCGGTGACCTGGCCCTTGCCGTCCCAGGTCTGGCTGACGGTGAAGTCGTGGTCGAATTCCGCGACGAAGTAATTGTGGAAATTGTCGGGCACGCCGCCGTGGTTGTTGCGGACATAGCCGGTGATGCGGCGCCTGGCCTTGTCGATCGAGACCATCGAGCCGCCGGCATAGCCGTCGAGGATGATGTGCGCGTCGTTGCTCTGCGGGAAGGTGAAGCGGAACTGTGCGGCGCGGTTGGTCGGCGCGACCTCCGCGGTCACGTCGTAATCGGCGAGATAGACCTTGTAGCTGTACGGCCGGCTATCCTCCGCCTTGTGGCTGTACCAGGACGCGCGCTCGTCCTCCTTCACCTTCAGCGCACCGGTCGTCGCCATCAGCGAGAACGCAGCGTAGTCGTTCATCCAGGGACTGGGCTGGTGCGTCTGCTTGATGCCGTTGATCTTGTTCGCGTCGTAGGTGTAGCCCCAGCCGCTGGTCGTCTTGCCGGTGACCGGCGTCCAGAAGTTCATTCCCCACGGCACCGCCACCGCGGGATAGGTATTGCCGTAGGACAAAGTGTAGTCGGAATCGGTCCCCATCAGCGGGTTGACCAGATCGACCGAAGGCTGATCCTGCGGCTGCATCGCGCCGTTGGAAGTAGCTTGAGCCAGAATCGGCGCGGGCGCGACGAGCGCAAGCGACGCGACCGCCGCTACCGTGCCGCGCAAATTGGCGATCGCCCTGTTTCTCACATCGCTCTCCCTGAATTTCGTGTCGGCTTCTGCACGCCGATCGGTCGCGGCTTCACGCCCGCATCGGTCATCACCACCGGCTCGATCCGACCATCGGCGGCAAAGACCATCCTGTCGATCGCGATCTGCCGGTGTTCGCCGCGATCGGTGTCGAGCGGGCGGCGGTGATACGCGATGTACCAGTCGTCGGTACCGGGCACGTTGACCACCGAGTGATGCCCCGCCCCGCGCGCGATACGCAGGTCCTGCGACAGGATCTTGCCGCGCGGCGTGAACGGCCCGGTCGGTCCCGGCCCGGTCGCATAGGCGACGCTATAGTCCGGGCCGGTCCAGCCGCCCTCCGACCACATCAGGTAATAGACGCCCTTGCGCTCGATCATGAACGAGCCCTCGACATAGCCGGGCGGCGTCACTTCCTTGTAGGTCGAGCCATCGGCGAACGGCAGGATGCGCTTGAGGTCGGGGCTGAGTCGGACGACGTTGCAATGCTTCCAACCGCCGTAGAACAGATAGACCTGGCCATCGTGATCGCGAAACGCGAACGGGTCGATCGGTTGCGCGCCGTTGTGGAACGCGCCGACCAGCGGCTTGCCGATCGCGTCCTTGAACGGACCACCGGGCCGGTCGCTGACCGCGAGGCCGATCCCGCCAAGCTCCGCATCGCTCTGAATGTCGTTCGCGCTGAAGAACATATAATAGCGACCGTTCGCCTGGATCACCGATGGCGCCCAGATCGCATACGCCGCCCACGCTGCGTTCCGCACGTCGAACACGTGGTCGTGCTTGGTCCAGTGTACCAGGTCGGATGACGAGAACGCGTTGAAAAAGGTCTGCATCCCGTAGGACGGGCGCACCGTCTTACGCTGACGCGCGAGCTTTTGCGCGGCCGAGAAACGGCTCGTGACGTCGGGCTTGCCGTAGTGATCCGAATAGGTCGGATAGATCCAGTAGCGGCCGCCGAATACCCGGATCTCGGGGTCGGCATACCAGCCGGGAACGATCGGGTTCGACGCACTCGCCAGCCCGCACATCATCAGAGCCGACGCGGTCAGCGCGATCCGAACCCCGCGCCGTCCATGCGCTTCGCCCGCGCCCTGCGGCTTGGCGCTTCGAGACAAAAGAGGGTAGCGCCGCGAAGGCGCCACCCGAGAGACAAGCCGATCAAACCAGGTCATCAGAAGTTGAACGACACGCCGACATAGGCCCGCCGCCCGAAGTAATTCCGGTAGGTGAAGCGGTCCTTCGTATCGTTGCCGAGATGGCGGCTCTCTTCCGCCTTGGTCAGGTTGATCACCGAAGCGGTGAGGTTCAGCCGGTCGGTCAGCGCGTATGCCGCATTGAGATCGACCTGTGCATACGGATCGGTGTATTCGTTCAGGCCCGACTGCAACCCGCCGACGACTTCGCCGCGCCGGTTGTACGAGGCACGCATCAGCACCTTGCCGTGTTCGTAGAAGACCGAGGCGTTGACCTGCGTCTTCGCGCTGCCGACGAGCGCGGACGAGCCGACCTTCTGCCCGTCGAGCGTCACGTCCGCCACCGAGGTGTCGTTATAGGTGAAGTTGACCTGCGCGCCGAGACCGAAGGGCAGCGTGTGCTGCGCGTACAGTTCGACACCCTGTGACCGCGCATTCGATCCGTTCGCGACAGTCGAGTAAGGCTGGATCAACTGCTGCGTTCCGTTGACGTCGCGCGTGACGTTGAGCACCAACGGCACCACGAAGTCCGACACGTCCTTGCGGAAGAAGGTCGCGCCGAGCACCGAACCGCGATGGAAATACCATTCGATGCCAAGATCATATTGCCACGCGGAGAACGGATTCAGGTCTGAATTGCCGCCGCTGCCCGACCAGCCGGCGAACTCGCCGAACTGGCCGCGATCGAACGCATAGGCATCCGAGCGGAAAGTGAGCGACCGCTGCGACCCCAAATTCTCGAACGATGGCCGCGCAATCACCTTCGCGACGGCGCCGCGGACGAGGAGATCGGGCGTGACTTCGTACGACACGTTGAAGCTCGGCAGCCAGTCCGTGTACGTCTTAGACTGGTCGGCACGCGTGTTGACGATCGTCTCGCGCACGCTGAGCGGCAGCACCTGGCAATTGCCATCGGGGCCGAGCGGACGGTTGGGATCGGCCGCCCCGCCGGGGCCGTTGACGCAATAGTCGTTGAGATATTGCAGGCGATCGGACGTGTTGCCCGACTGTTTCGTGTTCGCCATGCGGATGCCGACGTTACCGCGAAGTCCACCGGTCCCAAAGTTCACCTGCGCATAGCCGGCGAAGACCCGCTCCCCCAGCGCGTAGACGAAGTCGGGCTCGTAGACCCGCACCGCCTGGCCGTAGGTCGAATTCAGATACTTCAGATATTCGTCGAAATTAATGCCCGGCACGACGTTCGCGTTGAAGCCGCCGTTGATGTTGCCGATCTGGTTTGCGTAGAAGAACTCGGGACGGGCGACCGCGCCCGCTGCGGTATCCTGATAGCGGAGCAGCGTCGCCGGATCGGCATACCAGTCGTTGCGACCGGTCTCGCGGCCGATCTTCAGGTCGCGCCACTTGCCGCCGATCTGTACCGACTTCAGGAACCCGTCGAACCGTCGAGTCAGGTCGAGCTGAGCATAACGCTGGCCAAGGTCGCTGTTGACGAAGCTCGACCCGGTCGAGCCCACGTCGATCTGCGCGATCCCGTTGCGGATGTTGTTCTGCAGCTCGGGCGAGAACTCGAAATTGGCGATGCCGTCCGAGATGTTCCAGTTGCTGACCAGATTACCGTTCTGCTCCCGGCCGGGCGTCGTCAGGCGGGGCTTGGCGGCGACGCTGAAGCGCACCGACGGGCCACCGCTCGACTTGGTCTTGCCCAGTTTCAGGACGGCGTCGAAGCGATCCTGGCTATATTTGACCTCGGTCTCGAACGTGTTCGAAACCTGTTTCTCGCGACTGTACGTGCCGGCGATCTGCGGCGTCTCCATCGTGCACGGGGTCGGGCGCGCGAGACAGCCCGTTCCCGCCGCCGGCACCGCGAAATTGGCCGACTGAAAGATCGTGCCGCTCTTGTCGAACGTCGCACCGGTGAAGAAGTTGTCATAGCCCCATTCGGGGATCTTCAGCACGTTCGAAGTAAAGTTGCTGCTATAGCCGAACCGGAAATAGTTCGCGGTGACCGTGACCGCCTCGAACGGCTTGAACTGCGCGGTCGCCTGGATACCGTACCGCTCGCGTTCCTGATCGAAGACTTCGGCGTTGACCGACTGCGGTGCCCAATAGCCCGAATAATGCGTGCCATCGCGCGCAGTCGTGCCCTGGCCCGGCCAGTAGGAGATCGCGTCGTTGTTCGCGAAGGTCTTGCCGTCGACGTCGGTCGCGGGCTTCAGGACGTTGCCCTGTGCGTCGCGATCGCTCCACCACAGCCAGCTCTCGGACGAGCTGCGCAACTCGCGGTTGGTACGCTTCTGCCAGACGCCGCCGACCAGCAGACCGAACGTCTCCTCCTTGTTCTTCCACGATACCTGCCCGCCAAGCTGCGGTTCGTACTTCTCGGTCGTGTCCGAATACGTGCCCTCGGCGGAGACGAAACCCGACCACGCCGGCACGTCGAACGGCCGCCGCGTGTTGAGGATGATCGTGCCGCCGACGCCACCTTCCTCCAGCCGCGCTTCGGGCGACTTATAGACCTCGGTGCTGGCGATGAAGGTCGACGGCAGCAGGACGTAGTTGAACGATCGCTGCGGCTCGCCACTATCGGCGCCGGCGAGGAAATTGCCGTTGAGCAAGGTGAGCGTCAGGCCCGACTGAAGCCCGCGGATACTGACCCGGCTACCTTCGCCGCCGTCACGGGTGATGACCACGCCCGGCACGCGCTGCAACGCATCGGCGACGTTCTTGTCGGGGAACTTGCCGACGTCTTCGGCGGTGATGACGTCGACGAACGCGTTCGCCTCGCGCTTCTGAGTGAGGCTCTTCTCGATCGAGCGCCGATACCCGGTAACGACGATGTCGCCAGTGTCCTGCGCCGACCCATCCGGCTGTGTCGTGCCCGCGGCTTGCCCGGACTCCGCCGTAGCGGTCGAGGCGGTCTGCGCCTTGTCGGACGGCGTCGCGCTCTGGGGAGGCGCAGGGGAAGGCGCGGCCTGTTGAGCCTGCGCAGCACCGGCCAACGCCGCAGTAAGACTGACCGTGGCCAACAGGAACGACAACGGACGATGGCGACGCGCCACGATCGAGCACGATTCTATGCTTGCGGTCATCAGACTTTCCTCTTCCTCGTGAGGATGCCTGCGCCCCCTCACTTACCCCTGCGAATAGCGCGCCTGCCCACCGTTTTCGGTTGGGCTGTCCGGTTGAATCGGATCCTGTCGGCGTGCAGTCTCGACCCGTCTATTTGCCAATTGTAAAAGCAAATTGTCAAATAGATTGTTGCGCTAGTTTTGGACCGTTGCGGACGTAACTCGGCGAATACCCTTTGATGCGCCGATAGTCTGGGGGAAGACACCGCGAGGATTCACGCCTGCCGTCGCGTATTCGTACGTAAACGAAGACAACAGCCCGCACTCCGGAACGCCAAGCGCACAGAGGCCTCACATGCCAAGGTAGCGGTACCGAAACCGATTACCGGCGTCAGTCGGCTGCCGCGCCGGAATCCTTCCAGAGCGCAGCGGCCTTGGGCAGCAGGAAATGACTGAACGGCAGGATCGCCGCACCGACCGCCGGCGCATCCTCCGACAGCGCGGCACGGCGGACCGGCGCGATCGCGGGCGCATCGGTCGCGTCCCGGATCAACGCGTTGACGCGCTCCGCGACCCGTTCAACCAACCGGCTCGGCAGGCGCCCGCCGATCAGGATTACCGCCGGATCGATCAGGCAGTTGATCGCGTCGAGGGGCGTGCAGAGCGTGTGCGCCGCCCTCTCGACCCATTCCTCCAGACAAAGCTCGACGTCCGGCGCCCAATCGGCCTGATGCAGAACCTGCCCGATCTCGAAACCCGAATTCGCCAGATGCTCGGCAAGTCCGGATAGCGATACCAGTTTCTGCACGGTCTCGCGTCCCCGCTTGCCGCCGCCGGCCGCCATGAACCCCAGCTCTCCGCTGCGCCCGTGCGTGCCGCGAACATACGCGCCATCCGCAACGAAGCCGCCGCCCAGCCCCGACGACACGAGGATGTAGAAGAAACTGCTGTAATTCTGTCCGAAGCCTAGCTGCATCTCGCCCATCGCGGCGGCGGCGGCATCGTTCTCGACGAACACCGGCAGCGACAGCGGCTTGTCGAACAGCGTCGCCATGTCAATCCCGTCCCACGCCGCATAGGCGGCCGGACGGCCCGGCATCGCGACCAGCGCGAGGTCGTCGGGTCGCGCCACGCCGATGCCGACCAGCTTGGCGGGATCGACCTTCGCGCTTTTCAGCATCTGGCGTACCGAGCGCCGAAAGAGATCGCGGACGTCGTCGGGCAGCGCAAAGCTGATCTCGATCGACTTGCGCGCGAGGATCTGGGCGAGGAAATCGACCAGCACGATCGTGATATGGTCGCGGTCGATATTGACGCCGATCGAGTAGCACGCATCGGCGCGGACGACGAGTTTGGTCGGCGGCTGGCCGCGTCCACCACGGCGCTGCCCCGCCTCCTCGATCATCCCTTCCTGCAACAGCCGCCGCGTGATGTTCGCGATCGCCGGCCCTGTCAGCCCGGTAATGCGTGCGAGGTCGATCCGCGTCAGCGATCCGCCGAGGCGAATGGCATGCAGCGTCACGCGCTGGTTGTGGTCGGCGGCGCGCTCGAGGTTGGTCCCCGACAGACGCGGCGGCGTTTGAAGAGTCATGCGGACCTATCATCCAGGCTGGAGAACAGAAGACGAAGCCGTACTGCGCTGCAACATAGCGACGTCAGCGTTGGCGACGAAGTGATCCCGCGATTGCGAAGGCTTGGCAAGCGCACACTATTGGCGTTCAGTGAACGCATGGCACATCGGCCCGGTCTGAAGACCATCTTCCGCATCCCCTCGCTTTCAAACTGTTCGTTTGAATTATCCAATTTGATGTTCTAATCCACTTCTGCGGTTGCGCAAGAGCTGGCGATGAAGGCAGTCTGGCGACCGAACGAATAGAGGGGATGTGCGCGACATGGTTCACCTGGCACCCGGCAAGCTACCCCGCCTATTTCCCTCCGAACGGGTGACCTCGACGTCCATCTTCACACGATCGTGCCTCGTGGGTGCACTGTTCACCACGATCCTCGCCGGCCCTGCCTTCGGACAAGATGCCGCTAAACCTAGCGATGCGGTCGATCCGTTCATCGGCACGGGCGGCGAAGGGCACACCTTCCCCGGCGCGGTCGCGCCGTTCGGCATGGTCCAGTTGTCGCCGGATACCGATACCTCCTGCGTGATCCGTACCTGCTACGGCCATGCTGCCGGCTATCGCTACGACGATCCGACGATCGAGGGGTTCAGCCACACGCATTTCTCGGGCGCGGGACATTCCGATCTCGGCGACATCCTCGTCATGCCGGTATCGGGCGACGCCGTGTCGATGGACCCCGGCACGCCCGCCGCACTCGGGTATCGCTCGCGCTTTTCGCATGCCAGCGAAGTCGCCAAGCCTGGCTATTACGCGGTCACGCTCGACGGTCCGGGCGTACGCGCGGAAATGACGGCGGGCACACGGATCGGCGTGCATCGCTACAGCTTTCCCAAGGGCAAGGCCGCGCACCTCGTCGTCGATCTCCGGTCGTCGCTATATAATTATCCCGGCAAGATCCTGTGGTCGGGACTGCATTTGCGGGACGACGGCGTGCTCACTGGCTTCCGCGAGACGCGCGGCTGGGCACCCGGCCGCAAGCTCTACTTCGCGATGCGGTTCTCCGCGCCGCTGGTCGGCCACGCGCTGGTCAACCGCGAGAAGGATATCCCGTACAAGGGCTTTCAAGGCCCCGGCCGCGGCAGCGATGCGCTCGCGGAAAAGCTTGGCCAGGCACTGGAAGCACGGCTCGACTTCGGCCCGCTCGACGCTCCGCTAGAGGTGAAGGTCGGGATCTCCGGCGTCGATGAAGCCGGGGCGCTCGCCAATCTCGACAGCGAACCCGGTAGCTTCGACGCCGTCCGCACCAAGACTGCAAGCGACTGGGATACCGCGCTCGGCGCCGTCAAGTTCGAGGCGCCCGCACCGATGCGCCGCATCTTCGCGACCGCGCTCTACCACAGCCTGCTCGCCCCCAGCGTGTGGAGCGACAGCGACGGGCGCTACCGCGGCCCCGACGACCAGGTGCATCAGGCCACCGGCTTCACCGTCCGCTCGACCTTTTCCCTCTGGGACACGTTCCGCGCCGAACACCCGCTTCTGACGCTGATCCAGCCGGAAAAGACCAATTCCGACATCGTCCGCTCGCTGATTGCCAGCCAACAGCACAGCCCCGACGGCATCCTCCCGGTCTGGCAATTCGCCGGACGCGAGACGTGGACAATGATCGGCTATCACGCCGTCCCCGTCATCGCCGACGCGTATATGAAGGGCATTCGCGGCTTCGACGCGGACGCCGCGCTGCAGGCGATGGTCGCGAGCGCCGACCACGCGTCCTACGGCGGGCTCGGCGAATATATCCAGCGCGGCTACGTCCCGATCGACAAGGAGCCGGAGGCCGCGTCGAAGACCGTCGAATATGCCTATGACGACTGGACGATTGCGCGAATGGCGCGGCGGATGGGCAAGACCGCCATCGCCGAGCGGTTCGAAAAGCGCGCGGGCAACTGGCGCAACAGCTTCGATGCGAAGTCCGGCTGGCTGCGCGCAAGGCTCGCGAACGGCGCGTTCCGTACGCCCTTCGATCCGACCGCGATCAACTACGGCTCCGATTATACCGAGGGCAATGCGTGGCAATATAGCTGGTTCGTGCCGCAGGATCAGGCGGGCTTGTTCCATCTGCTCGGCGGCGATGCGAAGACCGTCAGGAAGCTCGACGCGATGTTCGACTTCGACAATTCGAAGGTCGATTACAGTCATGCGGAGGATATCGCCGGGCTGATCGGCCAGTATATCCACGGCAACGAACCGAGCCACCACGTCGCCTATCTCTACAATTACGCCGGCGTGCCGTGGCGGACGCAGGAGCGGCTCGGCCAGATCGTGCGGAGCCAATATGGCGCCAAACCGGAGGGGCTGAGCGGCAACGACGATCTTGGCCAGATGTCCGCATGGCTCGTCTTCACCGCGCTCGGCTTCTACCCGGTCGCGCCGGGATCGAACGAATATGTCATCGGTCGCCCGTTCCTGTCGCAGGCAACGCTCGCGCTGCCCGGTGGCAAGCAGTTCGCGATCCGCACGGACAATCTGTCGGACGCCAACCCCTATATCCAGTCGGTCACGCTGAACGGAGCGCCCCTCACCCGCAGCTATCTGCGCGACGACGAGATCCGGCAGGGTGGCGAACTCCGCTTCGTGATGGCCGCAAAACCCAACAAGCTCTGGGGCAAGGGCGCGAAGGCCCGGCCGTTCTCGGCCTCGACCGCGCCATCGACCATGCCGCGCCACTAAAGACCGTCAGACCGATTGCCCCCGCGCCCCGGTTGCGCCTAGCTTCGCCCCAAAGATTCCGGAGCACGTCACCATGACTATCAAATTCGTCCTGCTCGCCTCGATCGCCCTCGCCACCACTGCAATCGCGCAGGACAAGATCGCACCCGTCGGCGGCGACATCCCCGCCAAGTTCGTCCCGCCGACCGCCGCGCAGGATTACGTGAAGCGCGAGGTGATGATCCCGATGCGCGACGGGACCAAGCTCTACACCGTCATCGTCTATCCCAAGGGCGTCGCGAACGCGCCGATCGTCCTGACCCGCACGCCCTACAACGCAAAGGGTCGCGCGAACCGCTCCGACAGTGCGAACATCCTCGCCACGCTGCCGCTCGCCGACGAGATGTTCGTGAAGGCGGGCTATATCCGCGTGTATCAGGACATCCGCGGCAAATACGGGTCGGAGGGCGAGTATGTCGTGACACGCCCCGTCATCGGCCCACTCAACCCGACCAAGGTCGATCACGTCACCGACGCGTACGACACCATCGACTGGCTGGTGAACAAGGCGAACCTCCCCGAGAGCAACGGCCGGGTCGGCATGATCGGTTCGTCCTACGAGGGATTCACGGTCGCGATGGCGCTGCTCGCCCCGCACCCCGCGCTGAAGGTCGCCGCGCCCGAGAGCCCGATGATCGACGGCTGGATGGGCGACGACTGGTTCCACTACGGCGCCTTCCGTCTCGCCAACATCGCGTGGCTCGGCAGCCAAACGGGTTACAAGGGCGCGGGCAAGGCACCGCCCACCGGCGGCTACGACGATTACGAGAATTTCCGCGAGGTCGGCTCGGCCGGCGACTGGGCGAAGAAGTCCGGCTACGACCAGCTTCCCTATTGGCAGCGGATGGTGTCGCACCCCGCCTATGACGGCTTCTGGCAGGGTCAGGCGCTCGACAAGCTGCTCGCCGCCAACCCGTCGAACGTGCCGACGATCTGGGAACAAGGCCTGTGGGACCAGGAAGACATGTACGGCGCGATCACCGCGTGGGAAGCGCTCAAGGCCAAGGGCAAGCTCGGCAACAACCACCTCGTGATGGGGCCGTGGCGCCACAGCCAGATCAACCGCGAGGGCCGCAGCCTCGGGCCGTTCCAGTGGAATGGCGACACCGCCCAGCAATTCCGCGAGGACATGCTGCTCCCCTATTTCAACCAGTATCTGAAGGACGGCGCGCCCGTCACGCTGCCCGCCGCCGCGATCTACAACACCGGCGAGAACCACTGGGACAAGTTCGCAACCTGGCCGCTCGCATGCGAGACCGGATGCACGTCGCCGCTGAAGCCGATCTACCTGCAGGAGGGCGGCACGCTCGGCTTCGGCAAGGCGACGACCGGCGGTGACAGCTATGTCTCCGATCCGTCGAAGCCCGTGCCGCATTTGCCCCGCCCGGTGAACTTCGGCGATGGCCGCTGGGGCGACTGGCTCGTCAGCGACCAGCGCGGCGTCGATGGCCGTCCCGACGTGATGACCTACACCACCGAGGCGCTGACCACGCCGGTGCGCGTGTCGGGTGCACCGATCGCCGACATCTTTGCGAAGACGACCGGCACCGACGGCGATTTCGTCGTCAAGGTGATCGACGTCTACCCGGCCGAGAACGCGACCGATCCCAAGATGGGCGGCTACGAACTGCCGATCAGCCTCGACATCTTCCGCGGCCGCTATCGCCAGAGCTTCGCCAAGCCGACCGCGATCCCGGCAGGCAAGGTGCAGGAATACAAGTTCCGCCTGCCGACCGTGAACCACGTGTTCCAGCCGGGCCACAAGATCATGATCCAGGTCCAGTCAAGCCTGTTCCCGCTCTACGATCGCAACCCGCAGACGTTCGTGCCCAACATCTTCCTCGCAAAGAAAGCGGACTATAAGCCGGCAACGGTGACGATCGTCCGCGGCGGCGCATCCGCGAGCGCGGTCTGGTTACCGGTCGTCCCGCTCGACCAATCCGCGGCAATGGCCAAGTAATCGATCGAACCAGGCCGACATAAGGACGGCATCGTCGCCCGGCCAACTCGGCCGCGGCGGCGTCCCCATAGCGTCATTACCCCCGACGCCAGACTGATCATACTACCGCATCGCCTAGTCGTTTCCGATCACGCGCGGCCGCCTGCAATTTCGTACTGAAGGCGCAGGTTACCAAGGGCAATGCGATGACGAAGGTTCAAGACGACAGCCACTTTCCCGCCGACGACAACGACGATTCGACCTATTTTCAGCGTCGAGCCGAGTGGCATGAAGGCCGCGCCGAGGTCGCCGAGGATTCGAGCACGCGGTCGCTGCATCTGCGGTTCGCGCGGCTCTATGCGGCGCGCGCGACGTCCTGATATGGTACATTACAGCTAGTATTCTTACACAAAACTACCAGGAACCAAGAGGTTACCGGTAGGTTTATGCGTCCAGTCCCGTCGCGATACCCCGCGTGCGGCAAGATACTGGAGCTGCTCACATGAAGCGCATGACGTCCGCCACCGGGGCCTTGGCCCTGCTGGCGTCCATTGCCGGTTGCGCCGCGCCCGCGACGCGCATCTCGTCTGGGCTGCAGCGCTATGGGCTCGATCAATCGCGCTCCGATTGCGTCGGCGATCGGCTTCAGGCGAACCTCTCGCTCGGCCAGCTGCAGCGTCTCGGCAAGGCCGCCGCGGCGTACCGCCAGGGCGACACCATGCCCGGCGTGCTCACCCCGTCCGATCTCATCCGCGTCGCCTCCGAGCTCCGCGATCCGAAAATCGCGCTCGAAGTCGGCAAGGCCGCCGCGGGCTGCGGCGTGCTGCCGTAACCCGCGCCCTCTCCACCGAACTCCAAACATAAGGATCTGACATGAACAAGGACGAATTCCAGGGCGGCGCCCGCTATGTCGGCGGCAAGGTCGAGAAGGCTGTTGGCGACACCGTAAACAGCCGCGACTGGCAGGTCGACGGCGTCGTCGACCAGGTCGCCGGCGGCGCACAGAACCTCTACGGCCGCGCCAAGTCGGCGATCGAGGACGCCGTCGACGGTGCCCCCGAACTCGCCGACAAGATCGGCAGCGAGGCGCGCGAAGCCGGCGATCGTGCCGCCGACGCCGCTCGTCGCGCCGCCTCGACCGCGCAGGCATCGGCCAAGGACGCGCCCGTCCTCTGGGCGCTCGGCGCCGCAGCGATCGGCTACGGCCTCGCCTGGCTCGTCCACGGCCAGCGCGACTGATCGCGTGACCGTGGCGCCGCCCCTCAAGTCGCTTCGTGACTCCGCCGATCTGCGCCATCTGCGCCAGATCATCGCGGGGCTGGACGAAGGCGTCATCCTCGTCGATCCCGATCAGGACATCCTGTGGGCCAATACGGCCGCACTCGGGATGCACGGGGTTGACTCGGTCGAGGATCTCGGTGCCACGGTCGACGATTATCGCCAGCGTTTCCAGCTGCGCTACCGCAACAATCACAAGTTGAACGACGCCGATTACCCGATCGAGCGCGTCGTCTCGGGCGAGGCCTTCTCGGAGGTCGTGGTCGAGGTCGCGATGGCCGGCGAGAACGAACCCCGCTGGGTGCATCAGGTGCGCAGCCTCGTCCTGACCAACGACGACGACGAGCCCGAATGCCTCGTCATGATCATCCAGGACGTGTCCGCACAATTCGAGGCCGAGGATCGCTTCGAACAGTCGTTCAACGCGAACCCCGCGCCCGCGGTCATCTGTCGCCTGTGCGATCTTCGCTTCGTAAAGGTCAACCAAGGCTTCATCGACATGACCGGACACGACCGCGACGCCATCCTGTCGCGCACGGTCTACGATATCGATGTCCTCGAACGCGGCGAAAAGCGCGATCTCGGCAAGCAGCGCCTCGCCGAGGGTCGCACCATCCCGCAGATGGAGGCGGAGCTCAGCCTTCCCGACGGCGCGACCAAGCTTGTGATCGTCGCCGGCCAGCCGATCGACATGGGCGATCAGCCCTGCATGCTGTTCACCTTCGCCGACCTTGAGCCACGCCGCAAGGCCGAGACGCAGCTGCGTCATAGCGAGGAGCGCTTCATGCGGACCTTCTCGCTCGCGCCCGTCGCGCTCGCGATCGGCGCGCGCGACGGCCACCGGCTGTGCGACGTCAACGAGGCCTTCACCAGCCTCACCGGTTATTCGTCGGCGGAGATCATCGGTCGCCCGCTCGGCGACGTCGACCTGTGGGAAACGCCCGCGCTGCGCCATGCGATCGAGGCCGATATCGACGCCGGCCTCCCGATCCGCGACCGCGAAGTCCGCATCCGCGGCAAGGACGGCGACATCATCGACTGCATCGTCTCGACCGAGCCGATCCAGCTCGACGACGAAGCCTGCGTGCTGTGGGCAATGCGCGACATCAGCACGCGCAAAGCGTCCGAGCGCGAACTCGTCAACGCGATCGAGGCGGTGATGAAAGACACGAGCTGGCTCAGCCGGTCGATCATGGAAAAGCTGGCGCGAATCCGCACGCCGAACGCCGAGCCGGTCGGCGTCGGGCTCGACGAACTGACGCAGCGTGAGCGCGAGGTGCTGGCACTGATCTGTCGCGGGCTCGACGACAAGTCGATCGCGCGCACGCTCGACGTCTCCAGCAATACCGTGCGCAACCATGTCGCGCGGATCTATTCGAAGATCGGCGTCAACCGTCGCAACGCCGCTGCCGCCTGGGCCCGCGCCCGCGGCTTTGACGGCGATTCCATCCCGCACGCGCTCCACCTCAAGGCGCCCTCGAAGGAGATCGCCGCATGACGCGCGACAAGGACAAGCCGGACCAGGACGACGCCCGCACCCGCCAGGCGAAGGGCTCTATCCAGGAGGCGATCGGCAAGATCATCGGCAATGCCGCGATCGAGCAGCGCGGCTCGCAGGAAAGCGAAGCCGGCGCGCGCCAAGCCAAGGCCGACGAAGCCTCGAAGTCTGGCAAAGGCTCGAAGGCCGGGCCAGCGAAGGCCGACAAACAGATCGACACACCCATCGATAGGCACGGCAAAGACTGACGCCGTTCCTCGAATATCGTGAATAACAGGAGTGAATTATGGCTAACCATGTAAATTCCGGCGTTCTGCCGACGGACGACTTCCGTCGCGTGAAGACCCCCACCCGCATCTCGTGGGGCGCAATCTTCGCCGGCGTCGTGATCGCGATCGCGATCCAGCTGGTACTCGGCATCCTCGGCACCGGCATCGGCCTCAGCCTGGTCGATCCGGTCGAGGGCACGACCCCCGGCGCGACCGGCTTCGGCATCGGCGCAGGGATATACTGGATCATCACGACGATCATCGCGCTGGGTGCCGGTGGTTATGCCGCAGCACGCGGCGCTGGCGTGCATGACCGGTTCGACGGCCTTATCCACGGCCTGGTCGTCTGGGGCGTCACTCTGATCCTCACCATGTACCTGCTGACCTCGGCCGTCGGCGGCATCATCGGCGGCGCATTCCGCACCGTCGGTTCGGTCGCATCGGCAGCCGGCACCGGCATCGGCGCAGCAGCCCCGAAGGTTGCCGACGTCGCCAATGTCGACGTCACCGACGTTCGCGCCGAAGCTGCTCAGTATCTGTCGGACGCACCGTCGGATCCCGCGCAGATGACGCCGGAGCAGGCGCAGAAGGAAATCGCCAAGGAGCTGCCAGCACTCGCAAAGGGTGGCCAGGACGGCGCGCAGGCTGAAAGCCGCATCGTCGACATCGTCGCTGCACAGCGCAAGATCAGCCGTCCGGAGGCCCAGGCCCAGGTGACGCGCGCCAAGGCACAGTTCGTCCAGACCAAGAACAAGACGGTCGAGACCGCCAAGTCGGCGACCGACACCGCCGCCGGTGCAGCCGCAGGTACGTCGTTCATGATCGTGATCGCGCTGCTCATCGGCGCTGCCGCAGCAGGCTTCGGTGCCACCACCGCCGCCCGCCGCCGCGTCTACACCGACGCCGTCTGATACGGCCGATCGGTTCGTGTAACGGGCGCCGTCCGCGTAACTGGACGGCATCCCATTCGGCGAACGGCCGCGCAATCGCGCGGCCGTTCGTTCGTCAAACAGGTTACATCGTCGCTGCCGACCGGGTAAGGCCCCGCGGCGAGGACCTGATAAAAATCCAAGGGTACCGAGATGACCACGTCGCAACAGGATCGCCGTTCGCTTCGCATTGCCATCGTCCGTGCGTTGCAACTTGCCGACGCCCAGGACGACCATCTCGTGGCGGCCTTGCTGGCGCAGGCGCTCGACGCAGCCGAGAACGAGCTGTCCGAATAAAGTACCGATGGTGCGTGCGCGCCACGAACATTTTATAATGAATGCCGTCGGCCGTTCGTCCATTGAGTGGCAAAACGCGCCTCCGTGGGTTGGCTGATCGCGCCAAGCCTGCGATGGCAGCATCATGAATTCTCACGGAACACTGCTCGAGCCCGGTCGCAACTGCTGGCGGATCGAACCCGCCAAGCAGGCGACCGTCATCGTCGACGCCGACGATTATTTCAAAGCCGCCCGCGCGGTGATGATGAAGGCCAAGAAGCAGATCCTGCTCGTCGGTTGGGATTTCGACGCGCGCATCCGCTTCGGTGGCGGTGACAGCGGCGGGGACGACGACGATGGCGGTCCCGAGCGCGTCGGTGAATTCGTCACCTGGCTCGCACGCCGCACGCCGGGGCTCAACATCCACATCCTCCGCTGGGATACCGGCGCGATCAAGACGCTGTTCCACGGTCAGACGCTGTTGCGGATCGCCAAGTGGATTAGGGACCCGCAGGTCCATCTCCGGCTCGACGGTCATCACCCCCCCGCCGGCTCGCATCACCAGAAGGTGGTCGTGATCGACGACGACGTCGCGTTCTGCGGCGGGATCGACATGACCGTCGATCGCTGGGACACGCGCGCGCACGCCGACGACGAACCGCGCCGGATCGAGCCCGACGGCTCGCCCTACGGTCCGTGGCACGACGCGACCACGATCCTGCAAGGCCCCGTCGCGCGCGCACTCGGCGACATGTGCCGTGGCCGCTGGGAAGTGTCCGGCGGCGGCGCGCTGGAGCCGGTGACCGACGGCGCCGACTGCTGGCCCGATCATGTGAAGGCCGATTTCACCGACGTCGAAGTCGGCATCGCGCTCACGATTCCCGAAATGGCCGAACAGGAGCCCCGCCACGATATCGAGGCGCTGTACGTCGACCTGATCGCGCGGACGAAGCGCTTCTTCTACGCCGAGAGCCAGTATTTCGCGTCGCGCAAGGTGGCCGAGGCGATCGGCAAGCGGTTGCGCGAACCCGATGGTCCCGAATTCGTCATCGTCCACCCGACCACGGCGGAAGGCTGGCTCGAACCGATCGCGATGGACTCCGCGCGTGCACGTCTGGTCGAAGCGCTGCACGAACAGGACCCACACAACCGGCTGCGGCTCTACCACCCCTTCACCGCGGGGGGGCAGCCGATCTACGTCCACGCCAAGGTGACGGTGGTCGACGACGAAGTGCTCCGCGTCGGCTCGTCCAACTTCAACAACCGCTCGCTGCGGCTCGACAGCGAATGCGACGTCGTCATCGATGCCGCGCGCGATCGCAACGCCGGTGAACGCGACACGATCGCCAGCATCCGCAACGGCCTGCTCGCCGAACATCTCGACACCGACGTCGCGACGATCGAGACGTCGATCGCGGAAACGGGCTCGCTGATCGAGACGATCGAACGGCTGCGCGGCGACGGCCGCTCGCTCCGCCCCTACGAGGTTCCCGAACTCGACTCCGTCCGCGAGTGGCTGGCCGACAACAAGATCCTCGATCCCGAGGGTCCGGGCGAGATGTTCGAGGGATTGTCGGGCCGCAAGCCTTTGCTCAAGAACCTGCGCCCGCACCTCCACCGTGCCGACGGCAGCATCTCGCCGGTCATGGCCGCAGTCGCGGTCGGCGGCACCGCGGCCGGCATCGCACTGGTCGGGACGATGCTGTGGGGCCTCCGCACTAGGAAATGACGCGCAAATCCTCCCCCGCTTGGGGGAGGAGGACTCAGCCGCGCAGCTCATCCTCGAACGCGCGCACGATCCGCCGGTCGGGGATCAGCCACAGCGCAACCACCGCCACGTACAACGCGATCGCGAACCAGCGGCTGACGAACGCGAGCGGCACGCCGGTGAAATACAGCGCGATGCTGCCCCACCCCTTCCAGTCCGAACCGATCGCGCGCGCGACCGCCGACTCCTTGCCGTTGCAGGCGATGATCGCGCGTTCGGTCAACGAATAGCCGATCGCCGCGAGGCCCAGGACGATGCCGTAAGCTGCCGTCGCCCCCGCCGCGAACGCGCTCTCGTCGAGCCAGCGGATCACGAACGGCACCAGGCTCAGCCAGAACAGCAGGAACAGGTTCGCCCACATCACGCGCCCGTCGACGCGCTCGACCGCGGAAAACATATGGTGGTGATTGTTCCAGAAAAGCCCGACGTTCACGAAGCTCAACACATACGCCAGCAACACCGGCGCACTCCCGATCAACGCATGCAGGTCGCCCGTTTCCGGCACCTTCAACTCGAGCACCATGATCGTGATGATGATCGCGACCACGCCGTCGGTGAAGGCCTCGATTCTCCCCGGCCCCAGTCGTCGTCCGCTCATAGCCGCTCCCCGCCAGCTCTCACCGTGAGCTTGGCCACAATAGGAAATGTTAACTCAGTATCTTGCAATAAACCGGCTCGGTCTCAGCCGTTGCGATACTATGAACTATATACGATCAACCGATCTATCCCAGTCCGATCCGGGCTTTTACATCGCGGCGCGGCGTGTCATTCCTCTGACGACGCAGTTTCTGCTTGCCAATTGTAGACGTGAAAACGCCCGGCAGATCAGAAAAACCTGTGTTCGGAGAGGCTTGACCCTGAATCGCACGCTTCCTTGCACTTTCATGACAAGACGGAGTTATCGAAATGAGCAGCGGCTTCATCAAGACCGAAGACGGCGTCGACATCTTCTACAAGGATTGGGGACCGAAGGACGCGCAGCCAATCGTGTTCCACCACGGCTGGCCCTTGTCGTCGGACGACTGGGACACGCAGATGCTGTTCTTCCTCGCCGAGGGCTACCGCGTCGTCGCGCATGATCGCCGCGGGCATGGCCGCTCGTCGCAGGCCGACACCGGCAACGACATGGATCATTATGCCGCCGACGCCTCCGCCGTGGCCGAGCATCTCGACCTCACCAACGCGGTGCATATCGGCCACTCGACCGGCGGCGGCGAAGTCGCGCGCTATGTCGCGAAGTTCGGCCAGCCCCAGGGCCGCGTCGCCAAGGCCGTCCTCGTCAGCGCAGTACCGCCGCTGATGCTCAAGACCGACGCCAATCCCGGCGGCACGCCGATCGCGGTGTTCGACGGGTTCCGCAAGGCGCTCGCCGAAAACCGCGCGCAGTTCTTCCTCGATGTCGCATCGGGTCCGTTCTACGGCTTCAACCGTCCGAACGCCGTCGTCTCGGACGGCGTCATCCGGAATTGGTGGCGCCAGGGCATGATGGGCAGCGCACTCGCGCATTACGACGGCATCAAGGCGTTTTCGGAGACCGACCAGACCGCGGATCTGGAGGCGATCACCGTGCCGATGCTGGTGCTGCAAGGCGATGACGACCAGATCGTCCCCTATGAAGACGCCTCGCTCGTACAGGCGAAATTGCTCAAGAACGCCACGCTGAAGATCTACACGGGCTTTCCGCACGGCATGCTGACGACGCACGCCGAGGTCATCAACCCCGATCTGCTGGCGTTCGTGAAAAGCTGACCACCCGTCAGGATCGGCCCGCAGCGTAGTCTAAATCCCGCTGCGGGCCGATACCTTGGACCCTGACCGTCAGCAGGGATCGCGCGGCGCTTGCGTCGCCTGTTGCCGCCACAGCATCCACGCCACCCCGGCCAGCACTGCCGTCGCCGCAAGCAGCACCGCCCACAGTACGATATTCCGCGTCGGCGCCCCCGCATCGCCGAGCGCCGACAGTGTCACCGTCGCGGCCGGCACCGACACCAGGCGCGCTTCGCCCGGCCTGCCCTGTCCATCGGCAAGATCGGCGGGTGACAGGAACACGTCCTTCGCCGCAGCGCGCCCGGCGGCCAGCGTGAACGGCGCGGTGCCGCTGGCGAGGAAGATCACGCCGCGGTCCGCGAAGCCGATCCGCAAGCGCGGCGCGACGGTGAACCCCGCACTGCGGGCATCGGCCTCGATCCGGATCGCACGCGGCGCGTCGCCGGACAGCGTGATGTCGCGCCCGCCATCGCTGCGCGCCACGCCTTGCCCCAGCAAGGTCCAGGGCTGCTCGCGGTCGTCCCGCCCCAATATCCGAACCGGTACGACGCCATCGCCCTCGACCGGTATCACCCGCAAGCTCGCCATCGGCGTCGCGAACGGCACCGCGAAATCGACGACGCGCGCATTCCCGGACGTCGGCGCGGGCGCCTGAGCCTCGACCGTTTCCGACGCCGCCGCACCGTCGGGCCGCACGTCGAGCGCGGCGCCACGGATCGCGACCGGCGCCAGCAATCGCGACCCCGCGCTCCATGTGATCCGCAGATACTCCTGCGCCACCAGGGCATCGTCCAACGCGACGATCGACGACCGCACCGCCTCGCCCGCGCGCCGATAGACCGTCGCCTCGCCCAACCGCCGCCACTCGCGCAGGTCGGCACTGGCCTCGACCGTCAACGTCACCGGCTGGCCCACCGGCAAGTCCGCGGCAACGGCAACCCGCGCGATCGCGCCCGACACCTGCCGCGCATCGAGCAGCACGCCCAGCAACACGGGCGCGCCGCCAGCCGCAACCGGCTCGCCGCGCACTTCCGCAACCTGCGCCGCACCGCGCCCATCGAGCCTCAGCGACACGCCCGACACCTTCAGCGCATCGGGCGCACCCAGGATCGGCATCGGATCGAGCGACACATGGCCGACCGCCGCGGACGCGCCTGCGCGAGCGATCGGCATCGCCCGCCCCTTCGCATCGAACACGCGCACGTCATGCCCGTCGCGGGTCTGCAATCCTGCCAGCACTGCGGCCGGCAACGCCAGTCGCTGGACTTTCGCATTCGCCTCCACCGACAGCGACAGGCGAAGCGCATAGCCTTCCGGCTCGCCATCCGATCCCGCCGGCGCCGCAGCGACCAACAATACGACGCCGACCAGCGCGCCCAACCGCCACCGAACCCCGCTCATGCCACCGCCCCTCGTTTCGTATCGTCCGACACTGCCTTGGGTGGCAGCGGCGCCAGATACCCGACCAGCAGCATCAGCATCCCGACCGCGATAAAGGCGACGATCCGCGCGCCGCCGCCGGTCGCGTACAGGTCGACCACCAGCAGCTTGACGACTGTCGCCCCCAACAGGCTCGCTCCCGCCAGCCACAGGCTGCGCGTCGCACGCCGATGCGCGACGACCATCAGCGTCAGTGCGATTACCGTCCACAGGATCGCAATCCCGGTCTCGACCAGTGCATTGCCGAGCAGCGTATC
Organism: Sphingomonas sp. PP-CE-1A-559; assembly: GCF_004340965.1. Taxonomy (GTDB): domain Bacteria; phylum Pseudomonadota; class Alphaproteobacteria; order Sphingomonadales; family Sphingomonadaceae; genus Sphingomonas. The sequence continues at coordinate 88,500 of NZ_SLYA01000004.1, forward strand.
CGCCTCCCATGCGACGCCCGCCAGATGATGCGCCGTCCGCAACCACGCGCCGTTCGCCGCGACGAAACCAAGCGCTGCGATCGGCAGCCAGATGCGCTTGCTCGCCAACAGCGCCGCGCCCGCCGGCACCGCATCCGCGGCCAGCACCGCCCGTCGCCACAGCAACAGCACGCCCGCCGCCAGCGCGACCATCACGTCGACCGGGTTGAGCACCGGCACGAACGGCAACGGCGCGGTATCGCCCGACGAAAACAGCGCGATCGCCGCGGCGCCACTGAAGATACCCAGCGCGATCGGCACCGCCGCGGTCCAGGCATAGTGCAGGGCATGGCGATCGAGCGGCCACCGCGTTGCAGCCCGGTCGCCGCGCAACGCGGGTCCCGCCCACAAGGTGAGGCCCGCCAGGACCGCCACCGCGCCGGCCAGGAACGTCACCTCGTTCCACGCCGTCGACCACAGTGCCGCGCGATCGATCCCGAACCACAGCATGTCGGCGATCAGGACCACCGCCAGCCAGACGCCCGCGACATGGCTAGCCGACGCCACCGCCCGCGTGCCCGGTGTCTCGACGTCGTCACGATCGCTGCGGAACAGCATCCAGCCATGCACCGCGAGCGCGACGATCCACAGGAAACAGCCGGGCGACGACAGCACGCTCCCGCCCCGATCGGCCTGCCCGACGAAGCCGATCCACAACGCGCCCACACTCACGCGCGCCGGCCACGCCGCGACCGGCCAGTCGCGACGCCGCGCGATCGTCTGGAACGCCGCTGCGCTGACCAGATACGCCAGCATCGCCAACAGGATCTGCACGTTCGTCGAGAACACCGGCACCGGCGCCAACGATCGCTCGACCGCGGGATGAAGCCGCGTCGCCTCCATCAGCCAGCCGATCCACCACGCCGCAAACCCGGTCAGGAACGCCGGCGTCGCGATCACCGCCTCACCCCGCGCATAAGCCCGCGCGAGCCGGGTCTCCCCAGGCGCGATCGTCGCCTTCGCGAACCATGCCGTCGCGAACCAGCCGAGCGCCACCAGGATCGCACCGACGAACGCCGGATCGGCGAACGGCAGCGCCGCGAGATTGTCGTCGAGCGTGCCGAGATACAGCAAGGTCGCGACGACCTGCAGCGCCAGCCCGAACAGCCGCGGCATCCAGCGTGCCTGCCGCATCCCGACCCAGAACGCGCCCGCGCCTTCCAGCGCCCACGCCGCCGAGGTCCAGCGCGCGCCCAGTGCAAGCGGGATCGCCATCGTGACGAAGCCGATGCCGATCGCCAGCATCGCCTCGTTCATCACGCGCAGCCCGTTTTGCTGTCCCCCACGCTGCCGACGCCGCGCCACCAGCGAAACGCCCAGATACAGCGCCGCAAAGCCCAGTGCCGCAAACGCGCTGCCGAACGGCCGGTCGCCGATCAGCCCGACCTCGAGCCCGAACCCCGCCAGCGCCGGCCCGAACAACAACGTCGTATCGACCGCGTTGCCGAACTTGCCCGGCGTCGCCCGCGTGTAAAGCACGGCGGTCACGACGTAGATCAGCACCGAGACGATCAGGAATATCTGCGCGATCAGGAAATGCTCGGGCCGATACGCGGTCGCGCCCCACAGGCTCGCGATCCCAAAGGTCGCGAAGAACCCGACCAGGTTCAGCACGCGCCATGTCCGCGCGCGTGCGATGGACAGGATCGCGAGGTTCAGGATCGTCCCGTACCCGAACAGGCCGAGCGCATTGCCGCCCTCCCCGCCCAGCAACAACGGCACCGCGAACCCGCCCGCGAACGCCGTCACCGCCAGCGCCTGCGAACGCTGCAACAGCGCCAGTGCACAGCCGAGCGCGCAGACCGCGATCATCAGCACGAACGCCGCGGACAGCGGTACGAGGTCGTAGAAGCGCGCCGCCCCGAACAGCGTCAGATAGATGATCGCGACGCCGCCGCCCTGCAGCGCCAGCGCGAAATCCGGTCGCTTGGTCCGCGTCCGAAAACCGATGCCGAGCAGCGCGATGCCGAACAGGCCGACTACCGCGAGACGGAACTCGATCGGGAACAGCCCCGCCGCCGCGGCATAGCTGGCGAGGAACGACAACCCGACGAACAGGATGACGAGCCCGAGCCGGACGATCGTGTTGCCGCCGAACAGCCAGCCGCGCGCGGCCGCCACGCCGCTCGCCAGCCAGCCCGGCTCGCGTGGTTCGGCGGGCGCAGGTACAGACGCAGCGCGGTCGCCCGAAGGCGGCGAACCCCAGCGGCTTCCCGCCGCGGTATCGAAATCGGTTAGTGCTTCACTTTGCGATACGACCTCCGGCGCAACCGTCGCGATCGACGGTTCGGCGACCAACGGCTCGATCGATCGCGGCGTAGTGCGGACCTCCGGCGCATCGGCGACACCGTCCCCACGATAACGCGGCGCGTCCATCAGTTCGTTGACGTGCGCCCGCAACAAGGCGACCTCCGCGCTCAGAACCGCCGTCTCGCGAACGATCTCGATCCGCATCGCCCGCCGCAACGCCCAGCCGATGCACAAGCCAACCGCCCCGCCCAAGAATAAAGCGGTTTCTGAAAAGCTTCCGAGCACCCAGCCGAGCAAAGCGCCGACTATCGCCATCCAGATTAGCATCGTCCGCGCTGCCCTCGCCTAGTCATCGCCCCACCTACTCATGGACGTCTTTGCACTAACATGGCGCAAGCCCCGCCGGCGGTCGAGCGCGATTGCGAATACGCGCGCCGACTAAATTTAAGCTGCATGATCCCGTTTCTCGATTTCGCCCGTTAAGTGCCTGCCTTGCAACGAAAGGGTGCAAGGCCAGGGGGATACCGATGCAGGGAATGCGTGCATGGTGGCGTTGAGCGAACGGCGATCGGTCGTCGTCATCAGCGACTGGGTCGACGGCTGGCCTCCTGCGGATCCCTCCGCCGCGACGCCTCCTCGCGACGGATCGGCATGGCGCGCGCTCGATCCCGCGAACCAACCCTGGACGGGTGCCGCCGGCCACCGCGAGCCCGTCGCTGGCGGGTATCTTGAACGCCTTCCGCTCGCGCTCGTCGCCGCCGGCATCGTCGAGCAAGCCGAGATCTGGCATCACTGGCGCGGCGAAGGCGACCCGCGATTCCGCCGCGACAGCCCGGTGCTCGCCCGCCGCGCCTTCCGCCTCGACCACGACCACGCGCCGTTCGCGTCTACCGAGATGATCGACTTCGTGCGGACCTTCGGCGTACCGCACATCCTGGTCGTGCTGGGTCTCGGCGTCGCGCCCGAACTCCTCGCGCTCTGTGCGAACAGCATCATCCTCTACAATTCGATCGACGCGCCCTCGTTGCGCGTGCCACCTGAAGTCAGCGAACATTTCGATCTCGTTATCACCGGCGCGCAGTGGCAGTCGGACGAGGTCGAGGCCCGCCACCCCGGCATGCGCACCGCGATCCTGCCGGTCGGTCCCGAATTCGCCGCGATCGACCAGTTCCGTCCACTGGGCACACCCAAGGATGTCGACCTCATCTACGTCGCCGCCGCGCAACCGTATAAGCGCCACGACATCCTGTTCGACGCGCTCGCACACCTGCCGCGCGACGTCCGCGCGCTCTGCGTGTTCGGCTATGGCGAGGATGCCGACGCGCTCCGGCACCGCGCCCGCGACCAGAACCTCTCGATCGAGTTCGTCGGACCACCGGGCGTGCCCATCGACGAGGTCAACCGCTTGATGAACCGCGCCAAGTTCGGTGTCGTCTGCGGCATCGAGGACGGCGCACCCGCGATCCTCACCGAATACATGCTCGCCGGCTTGCCCGTGCTCGCCAATGCGAAATTACGTTGCGGATTACAGTTCATTCTGCCCGAGACCGGCATGACCGCTTCGACGACCGGGTTTGCCGATGCGATCCTTACAATGCGTGAAACCTACGCCGAATTCCGGCCCCGCGACGCCGTATTGGCGCGTTGGACTTGGCAGCATAGCGTTGTGCGTTTGGGTGCGATTATCCAGCAAATACATGATGCAAAGCAATTACATTTGCATAGTCAGGTCTGAGGCGTGGGCTTAGGTTCGATCAACAACGCGGATGACCGCGGATTCGCGGATTGGAAGAGCGTGCACGGTATCGGACCTACTCCCACCCTCGCCACGACCGACGATACGATCCCGCCGCCGCTGATCTGCTTCTCGCATCTCCGCTGGGATTTTGTCACGCAGCGCCCGCAGCATCTGATGAAACGGTTCGCGCAAGCCCAGAGCGTGTTCGTCTGGGAAGAACACATCCCCTGCGACCACCCGCTGCCCTTTCTCGAACACCATCCCTTCCCCGCCGACAACGTGATCGCGCTGCGCCCGCGCCTGCCGCATTGGTGGAATGCCGAACAGGTCGAGGCAGGCTTGCGGCAACTCCTCGACATGCTTGTTACGACGAGCATCCGCGCAAAGCCCGTCCTCTGGTTCTACACGCCGATGATGCTCCCGTTCGCCGAGCATCTCGACGCCGCCGCGGTTGTCTACGACTGCATGGACGAACTGTCCGCGTTCCGCTTCGCCGACCCCGCCCTGCTCGATCGCGAAGCCCGCTTACTCGCGCGCGCCGACCTCGTCTTCACCGGCGGCTACAGCCTCTACGAAGCCAAGCGCGACCGCCACCGCGACGTCCACGCCTTCCCCTCGGCGGTCGACGTCGCGCATTTCGCCCAAGCCCGCGCCGGCAACAGCGAACCCGAAGATCAGCGTCAAATCGCCGGCCCGAAGCTCGGTTTCTTCGGCGTCATCGACGAGCGCATCGACCTCGCATTGCTCGACGCGGTCGCCGCTGAGCGGCCCGACTGGTCGTTCGTGATGATCGGCCCGGTCGTGAAGATCGACCCCGCGCACCTGCCACGCCGCGCCAACATCCACTGGCTCGGCGGACGCGGTTACAACGAACTCCCGGCATACCTTTCCGGCTGGGACGTCGCGCTGATGCCCTTCGCGATCAACGCCGCGACCCGCTTCATCAGCCCGACCAAGACACCCGAATATCTCGCCGGCGGCTTGCCCGTCGTCTCGACGCCGATCGTCGACGTGATCCGCCACTACGGTGACGCAGCGGCCGTCTCGATCGCCGCCGACGCAACCGCGTTCGTCGCGGCGTGCGAGGCCGCCCTCGCCCTCCCCCGCGAAGGCGCGTGGCGCGACGAAGCCGATCGCCTGCTCGCCACGCAATCCTGGGACCGCACGCAAACCGCCATGGCAACCGAGATCGACCGCATCCTCCAGGCAAAACGCACCTTCCGCCCCGCCCCGAAACGCGAACGCTACGACACGCTGATCGTCGGCGCAGGGTTCGCCGGCGCGGTCCTCGCCGAGCGGCTTGCCAGCGACAGCGGCCAGCGCGTCCTCGTCGTCGACCGCCGCCCGCACATCGGTGGCAACGCGTATGACGAGCATGATGCGGCCGGCGTGTTGATCCACCGCTACGGCCCGCACATCTTCCACACCAATTCCGCCGACGTGTTCGACTATCTCTCGCGCTTCACCGAGTGGCGCCCGTACGAACACCGCGTCCTCGCCAGCGTCGACGACAAGCTCGTCCCGATGCCGATCAACCGCACCACGCTCAACGCACTCTACGGCCTGTCGCTCGAGAACGATGCGGATGCCGCCGCTTTCCTCGCCAGCCGCGCGGAATCGGTCGAGGACATCCGCACCTCCGAAGACGTCGTCGTCGCCGCAGTCGGCCGCGATCTCTACGAGACGTTCTTCCGCGGCTACACGCGGAAGCAATGGGGTCTCGACCCGTCCGAACTCGACCGCACCGTCACCGCGCGCGTGCCGACGCGCACCTCGACCGACGACCGCTATTTCACCGATAAATTCCAGGCGATGCCCGCGAACGGCTACACCCGGATGTTCGAGGCGATGCTCGACCACCCCGGCATCACGCTCGATCTCGGCGTCGAATATCGCGACGTGATCGACCGGGTCGACGTCGACCACATCGTCTTCACCGGCCCGATCGACGAGTATTTCGACTTCCGCTTCGGCAAGCTGCCGTATCGCAGCCTCCAGTTCCGCCACGAGACGCACGACGTCGCGCAGTTCCAGCCGGTCGCGGTCGTCAACTATCCCGACGAGACCGTGCCGCAGACACGCATCACCGAATACAAGCACCTGACCGGCCAACTCCACGCGAAGACCAGCATCAGCTACGAATTCCCAAGCGCGGAAGGCGACCCGTATTACCCGATCCCTCGCCCCGAGAACCAAGCCCTGTTCAAACGCTACGAGGCACTCGCCGACGCGGAGGAAGGCGTGACCTTCGTCGGCCGGCTCGCGACGTATCGCTACTACAATATGGACCAGGTCGTCGGCCAGGCGCTCGCCACCTATCGCCGCATGGTCGCGAAGTCCGCCGTCCTCGAAACCCCCGTAATGGCCGCCGAATGACCCGGATCTGCCTGCTGACCGACAGCCTCGCCCCGTCCGGCGTCGGCGCGCACATGATGACGCTCGCCGAAGGATTGGGCGGGGACGAGATCGTCGTCGCCGCGCGGCCCGGCACCGGCCTGCTCGAACACGCCGCCGCCAAGGGTTATGCGGTGAAAGCGCTCGACGACGATGCAGGCCTCGCGCGCTGGCTCGACCGCGCAGCGCCCGACATCGTCCACGTCCACGCCGGTATCGGCTGGGAAGGCCACGCCGCCGTCCGCGCCGCGCACGCGGCGGGCGTGCCGGTGATCCGCACCGAACACCTCCCCTACCTCCTGACCGACCCTGCGCAGCGCGACGAACACCGCGACACCTCGGCCGCACTCGCGCGCCTGATCTGCGTCTCGGACGCCGTCAGCGACACCCACCGCGCAGCCGGTGTCGATCCGGCACTGGTCGCGACGATCCACAACGGCGTCGGCGCGCACAAACCCTCGCGCTCGCGCGACGCCCTCCGCAGCGAATGGGGCGTCGGCAATGCCCCCGTCCTCCTGATGGTCGCACGGTTCGCCGAGCAAAAAGGCCACGCTCTGCTGCTCGACGCACTGCCAGCAATCCGCGCCGCACAACCGGACGTGATCGTGCTGCTCGCCGGCGAAGGCCCCCTCCTCACCCAGACCGCGCGCGCGATTGCAGCAAAGGATCTGGCCGGCACCGTCCGCATGCTCGGCACGCGCAACGACGTCGCCGACCTGATGACGCTCGCCGACCTGCTCGTCCTGCCCTCTGCATTCGAGGGCCTGCCGCTGGTCGCGCTCGAAGCAATGGCCGCCGGCCTGCCCGTCGTCGCCACCGTCGCACCCGGCAATGCCGAAGCGATCGAGGACGGCGTCACCGGTCGCCTGACCGCCGCCGACCCGGCCAGTTTCGCCGATGCGATCGTCACGCTGATAGCCGACCGTGACCGCCTGAAAACGATGGCCAGTGCCGCGATCGAACGCCAGCAAGACCTATTCTCGGCCGATCGCATGATCGCCGACACGCGCGCGGTCTACGCCGCCGTGCAAGATCAGACAGATAGACAATCAAAGGGAGACGGCGTGGAGCGGACACGGATCGGGTTCATCGGCGCGGGCGGTATCGCCAATCGCCATTTCGGCGTGCTGGAGCAGTTCGACGACGTCGCGATCGTCGCGGTCGCCGACGTCGACATGGCGCGCGCGACCGAAGCCGCCGCCCGCTTCGGCGCGCGCGCCTTCGACGATGCGTCCGCGATGCTGGCCGCGGTCGACCTCGACGCGCTCTACATCTGCGTGCCACCCTTCGCGCACGGTGAACCCGAACGCCTCGCGATCGAGCACAAGCTCCCGTTCTTCGTCGAAAAGCCCGTCGCGCTAGACCTCGGCACCGCGGAGGACGTCGCGGCGGCAGTCGACCGGCTCGGTCTCGTCACCGCGGTCGGCTATCACTGGCGCTATCTCGATACCGTGGACGAGGTGAAGGCGCTCCTCTCGGCAACCCCCGCCCGCCTGCTCTCCGGCTATTGGCTCGACTCAACCCCGCCGCCGCGCTGGTGGTGGAAGAAGGACGCATCGGGCGGCCAGATGCTCGAACAGACGACGCACTTGGTCGATCTCGCGCGCTACCTCGTTGGCGACGTCGTCCGCGTCTACGGCCAATCGGGCCACATCGACCGCGCCGCCTTCCCCGGCCTCGACGTCGCCACCACCAGTACGGCGATGCTCACCTTCGCGAGCGGCGCGATCGCCAATTTTGCCTCGACCTGCCTGCTCAACTGGAACCACCGCGTCGGCCTGCACCTGTTTGGCGAAGGCCTCGCGATCGAACTCACCGACCGCGACGTCATGATCGACATCGGCCGCGGACGTCCGGTCCGCGGCACCGGCAGCGATCCGGTCGTGCTGGAGGATCGCGACTTCATCGACGCAGTCCGCGGCGGCGAAAACCGCATCCGCTGTCCCTACCCCGCCGCCCTCGAAACGCTCCGCCTCGCGCTGGCGATCGAACGCTCCGCCGTCGAAGGCCGCGCGATCGACGTCCGCGAGCGGGAGGCAACCAAGGAGATGGGGCATGTCTGAGTGGCGCCACGTCCGCTCGCTCGGCGTCGAACGTCCCGGCCAAGCCTATTTCTTCGGCTACGACGAAGCACCTCCGGGCGACGGCCAGGTCCGCCTCGACCTGCTCTACACCGGGTTTTCCGCCGGCACCGAACTCACCTTCGTCAAGAACAGCAACCCGTATTTCCACTCGCGCTGGGACGCAGGCCGCGGCGTGTTCGTCCCCGGCGAATCGAGCGCGCACTATCCGGTGCCGTTCCTCGGCTACATGGAATGTGCACGCGTCAGCGACAGCCGGGTCGACGATTTCGCGAACGGCGACGTCGTCGGCACCGTCTTCGGCCACAAGACCGGCCACACCGCAGACCCGTTCAATGATCTGCTGACCAAGCTCCCGCCCGAGCTCGATCCGATCCTCGGCATCTATATCGGCCAGATGGGTCCGATCGCCGCCAACGGCATTCTCCACGCGGACGTCGAATTGCTGGGACCCAACGTCGTCAACCTAGGCGACGGCATCCGTGGCCGTCCCGCTTTGGTGATCGGCGCAGGCATCGTCGGCATGCTGACGGCCCTGTTCGCACAGGCCGCCGGCGCGAGTGAAGTCGTGATCGCCGACCCGTCCCCCTTCCGCCGCCTGCGCGCCGAATGCCTCGGCATCACCGCTATGACCGAGGATCAGGCCTGGGCGTATGCCAAGGCACGCTGGCTCCACGGCGGCGACGATCGCGGCGCGGACGTCGTGTTCCAAACCCGCGCCGACGCCGCCAGCCTCCACGCCGCGATGCGCGCGCTGAGACCGCAGGGCACGGTGATCGACCTTGCTTTCTACCAGGGCGGCGCGGATCGGCTCAGGCTCGGCGAGGAATTCCACCACAACGGCCTCAACCTCCGCTGCGCGCAGATCAACCGCGTCCCCCGCGGGCTCGGTTTCCAGTGGGACCGCCGCCGCCTCGCCAACGAGACGGTCAAGCTCCTCCTCGCCCGCGGCCCGGAGATCCGCGCGCAGCTCATCACGCACGTCGTGCCCTATGACGACGCGCCAGCCTTCATCGCGCGGCTGGTCGGCGAGCGGCCCGAATTCCTCCAGATCGTCTTCAAGGTCGGCGATTGAGTACCGCACTCACTGCCGACGCCCGACCGATCCGCATCCTGTTCGTCTTCGCCTGGCTCGTCGTCGGCGGCGAGGAGACGGAAGTGCGTCTGCTCGCCCAGGCGCTCGACCCGACCCGCTACCGGATCGAGGTCGTCGCCTGCTTCCGGAAAGACGGCATGCCCGAGCAGACGCACGCGCAATTGGAAGCGATCGGCGTCCCCGTCGACCGCACGCCCTACGCGCTCGGCTTCGACGAGACCGTCGCCTACCTCGCCAGCAAGCTGCCCGCGTACGACGTCGTCGTCTCGTGCCAGAACGTCGCGGACATCTATCCCGCGCTCGAACGCATGTACCTCCGCCCGCCACTGATCGAGCATGGCGGCCTCGTCTCCGAAGCGCTTGCCGGCCCCAAGCATTTCACCGCGCGCTATGTCGGCGTCTGCGCCTCGATCCGCGACGCCGCCGCCGGCCGCATGCCCGGCCGCGAACACCACGCGATCGAGATCCCGTCGATGGTCGATACGCGCGCCTTCGACCCCGCCCGCCGCGCGCCGGTCCGTGCGACGCTAGGGATCGCCGAAAACGTACCGCTGATCGGCTGGCTAGGCCGGCTCGACCCGAAGAAGCGCGTCGAGGACTTCATCGAAGCCACCGCGCTCGTCCACGCCCGCCACCCCCGGGCGCGTTTCGTCATCATCGGCGGACCGGACGCCTTCATCCCCGAATACGCCGCCGCACTTCGAAACCGAGCGCACGCACTCGGCCTCGACACCGCCCTAACCTTCCTCGGCGACCGCGACGACGTGCCCGACCTGCTCGCCGCGCTCGACATTTTCGTCTGGCTGTCGCGCGGCGAAGGCATGCCGCACGTCATCGCAGAAGCCGGCGCCGCACGCCTCCCCGTCATCGCAACGCGCGACAACGGCTCCGAACAACAGATCGTCGACGGGATCAGCGGCCTGTTCGTGCCCCACGAGGATCCCCCCGCAGTTGCTGCTGCGATCACGAAACTCCTCGAAGACGCCGCACTCCGGACCCGCCTCGGCACTGCCCTCCGCACCAAGGTCGACACTGACTACGCCATCGCCGCCGTCGTCCCCCGCTGGGAAGCGCTGTTTGCCGAAGTCCTGTCCGACCGGCCGCCCGTGCCCCGCCCGACCGGCCTGTTCCGGAGCTTTCTGCAAGGCGGCTTCGAATCCTCGACGCACCGCCGCGCACACGATCGCAAGCGCGTCGATGTCATTGCGGCGAGCCATCACGACACCCTCGCCGCGCATGATTACAGCGAACTCGCCAGGCTCGGCATCCTGACGGTCCGCGACGGCCTGCGCTGGCATCTGATCGAGCGCGAACCCGGCATCTACGACTGGTCCAGCCTCGACCGCCAGCTGGAAGCCGCCAAGGCGATCGGCACCGAAGTCATCTGGGACCTGCTCCATTACGGCTGGCCCGACGACATCGATATCTGGACGCCCGCCTTCGTCACGCGCTTCGCCGCTTTCGCCGCCGCCGCCGCGCGCCACATCGGCCCGGCCGCACCCGGCGAGACGCGCTTCTACGCCCCCGTCAACGAGATCTCGTTCTTCGCCTGGGGCGGCGGCGACGCAGCCTATCTCAACCCGTTCGCCCGAGGCCGCGGCTACGAACTGAAGGTCCAACTCGCCCGCGCGTCGATCGCCGCGATGGAGGCGATCCTCGCGGTCGACCCTGCCGCGCGGTTCGTGCATGCCGACCCGGTCATCAACGTCATCACCGACCCCACGCGCCCGCACGACGCCCCCGCCGCAGAAGGCCACCGCCTTGCGCAATACCAGGCGTGGGACATGATCGCGGGGAAAGCATGGCCGCAGATCGGCGGCCGCGCGCCATTGCTGGATATCGTCGGCGTCAATTTCTACCACAACAACCAGTGGATCCACGGCGGCCCCCCGCTGTCGTACGACCATCCGCTGAGCCGCCCGCTCCACGCGATCCTCGCCGACGCCTACGCGCGCTACGGCCGCCTGATCTTCATCGCCGAAACCGGTATCGAGGGCAGCGCCCGCCCCGCCTGGCTCCGCATGATCCTGCGCGAGGTGAAGATTGCCCAATCGCTCGGCGTGCCCGTCGAGGGCGTGTGCCTCTACCCCATCCTCGACCACCCAGGCTGGGACGACGATCGCTACTGCCCCAACGGCCTGCTCGCCTGCTCGCCGGTGCTCGCGGACCGCGTGCCGGACGCCGCACTCGCCGACGTCATTCGGCAGGCGGAGGGGCCCGATATCCTGCGTTAACTTGGGCCCGGATACTGATCGAAGTCGATACGATCGAGGGGACATTTCCGCCGCCACGTCGCGTTGACGATTGCCACAAAGGCATGCGGAGAGAGATCACATGGCCATTAAATTTGCAGGAACGATGAACGCGATCAATCGCGGGCTCGACGCGACCAAGCCCACCAAGGGTGCCGACATGGTCGAGGATTGGGAAGCCGCGCTGGCCGATACCGAAGTCTCCGGCGCCAAGGGAATCCTTCGCGATCTCGGCTCGCTGCGCAAGCAGTTGGAGAAGGACACGCCCGACGCCGACCGCGTCCACGCGCTGCTCCACCGCCTCGGCACCGCGACGACCAAGATCGCCGACAAGGCCGACAAGTCGCAGGACAAGCTGAAGGCACTCGGCGAAGCGCTGACCGAAGCCGGTGAGGACGCACCGGACGAGGAAGAGGACGTCGCCGCCGCCGCCGCGCCCAAGCGCGCCCGCAAGAAGGCCTGAACGAAAAACGGGCCGGCGATCACCCGATCGCCGGCCCTTTTCTTAATTACCTCGCGAAAACCTCAGGCGGTGACCGCCTCGGCTTTCGGATTGACCTTCGAGGTCGCCATCGCGGTCAGCTTGTCGTCGGTCGCATATTCCTCGTCGAGCGTTTCCTTCAGGATCGCCGCGATCTCGCTGCGACCAAGCTGGTTCGCCCACGCGATCAGCGTGCCGTAGCGCGTGATCTCGTAATGCTCGACCGCCTGCGCCGACGCGATCAGCGCCGCATCGAGCACCGCCTTGTCGGCAATCTCGCCCGCGACTTCGTTCGCTTCCTTGATGATCCCGTCGATCGCCGGGCAGGTCACGGCTTTCGCCTTCTCGCCGAGCAGTTCGAAGATCCGCTCGAGACGAACGATCTGGCCCTCGGTCTCGCGCAGGTGCGTCTCGAACCCGGCCTTCAGACCCGGCGCGGTCGCCTTGTCGGTCATCTTCGGCAGTGCCTTGGTGATCTGGTGCTCGGCATAATACACGTCCTGCAACTGGTGCAGGAACAGGTCTTCGAACGTCGCGATGTCCTTGGAAAACAAGCCCATGATCATATCCTCGCATAGCTGGTGCACGCGAAGCGAAATGCTCCGGTGGTGGCCAAACGTCCTTACCGGGGGGTAAGTTTCGTCGGGCCGGCCACCACCGGATACCGGCAGCTTATGCGGTCAGCTTGGCTGCCGTTTCCGCGATCCGCTTGCCCTGATAGCGCGCGGCATCGAGCTCTTCGGTGTGCGGCATGCGGCTGCCGTCGCCGTCCGAGATCGTCGTCGCGCCATAGGGCGAGCCGCCCTTGACCTTGTCGACGCCCATCTGTGCCTGGAACCCGTAATCGAGCCCGACGATCGTCATGCCATGATGCAGCAAGTTGGTGATGATCGAGAACAAGGTCGTTTCCTGGCCGCCATGCTGGCTCGCGGTCGAGGTGAACGCACCGCCGACCTTGCCGATCAGCGCGCCGGTAAACCACTGGCCACCGGTCGTGTCCCAGAACTGCGCCATCTGCGCGGGCATCCGGCCGAAGCGGGTCGGCGCACCGACGATGATCGCGTCGTACTGCGCGAGCGCATCCGGGCCTTCGATCACGGCATGCGCGGTGTCGGTCTTGAAGTGCGCAGCCTCGATCACGGCTTGGGGCGCGGTTTCGGCGACGCGCCGGATATCGACCTCGGCACCAGCGGCGCGCGCGCCCTCGGCGACGGCATCCGCCATCTGCTCGATATGGCCGTAGGACGAGTAATAAAGCACGAGAACCTTGGTCATGGGTGTTTCCTTCGAGTTCCCCTCCCGCTTGCGGGAGGGGTTAGGGGAGGGCAGTTCCGGGCGGGATCGCGGGAGGAAGCCCCTCCCCCGACCCCTCCCGCAAGCGGGAGGGGGAGTTTTACTCCGAGTCTACCAGAACGATCTCGGCGTCTTCTTGAGCCGTGATCGTCACCGTCTGGCCGCCCAGCAGCGCCGCTCCGTCGCGCGCACCAAAGGCGTCTTCACCGATCGTGATCGCGCCAGTCGCCGGCACCAGATACACGTGACGCCCCTCGCCGACCGCATAGTCGACGCTGTCGCCAGCCTTCAGGGTAGCCGCCAGAACCCGCGCATTCGCCCGGATCGGCAACGCATCGCCGTCACCCTCGAACCCGCTCGCCAGCGTCACGAACTGGCCCGAACGCTCGCCCTTCGGAAACGGCTTGGCACCCCAGCTCGGCGCGCCGCCCTTGCGCGAGGGCTCGATCCAGATCTGGAAGATCGTCGTCGTTTCGGGCTCGAGATTATACTCGGCATGCCGCACGCCGGTCCCCGCGCTCATCACCTGCACGTCGCCAGCCTCGGTGCGGCCCTTGTTGCCGAGCGAATCCTGGTGCGTGATCGCGCCAGACCGGACATAGGTGATGATCTCCATGTCCTGATGCGGATGCGGCGGGAAGCCCGAGTTCGCGGCGATCTGGTCGTCGTTCCACACGCGGATCGCTCCCCAGCCCATCCGGGCCGGATCGTAATAGCTCGCGAACGAGAAATGATGCCGCGCGTTCAGCCAGCCGTGATCGGCATGGCCAAGGCTCTCGAAGGGGCGGCGGTCAACTTTGGAAAGGGTCGTGGTCGTCATGCTAGGTCTCCACTGATTGAACCCTAGATAAGCGCTGCGATTACGCCGTAAATAGAAACGCTGGAAACCGATCGTTTCGGTGGCTATCCTGTACCAGCCAATCGACCACCCCGGCGAAGGCCGGGGCCCAATTGGGGGACATCGATAACGACGCGCCGTCCGTCGTTACATTGGCCTCTCCAATTGGGCCCCGGCCTCCGCCGGGGTGGTATTCTACGGATGTTTGCGGAGACCCACATGCGCCTGCCCGATCTCGAAGCCTGGGCGATCTTCGCCAGCGTCGTCGAGCACCGCTCGTTCAGCGCCGCCGCCGACGCGGTCGGGCTCAGCAAGGCAACCGTGTCGAAGGCGATCACCCGCCTCGAAGCGCATCTCGGCCAGTCGCTCTTTCACCGCACCTCGCGCCGCCTCGCGCTCACCGAAGCCGGCAAGCCGCTCGCCGAGCACGCCGCACGCATCCTCGCCGAAGCCCGCGCCGCCGAGGAGTCCGCGCACGACGCCGCCAGCGCGCATACCGGCCGCGTCCGCCTCGCCGCACCGATGAGCTTCGGCGTCACCAACGTCGCCCCCATCCTCGCCGAGTTCCTCGTCGCGCACCCGGGTATCGAGGTCGACTTTCACCTCTCCGATGCGCGCGTCGACATCGTCGCGGAAGGCTTCGACGTCGCGCTGCGGATCGCCGAGCTTCCCGACAGCTCGCTCCGCGCCCGCCGTTTGTGCAGCATCCAAGCGCACACCGTCGCCGCACCCAGCTACCTCGCGAAGCACGGCACCCCGACGCACCCGGCACAGCTCGGCGAGCACCAGCTGGTCGGATATTCGAACGTCGTCGGCCCGTGGCGCTTCCACGGCCCCGGCGGCGCCGACGTCTCGGTCCGCCTGCAAGGCCAGCTCACCGCCAACAGCGGCGAGGCGATCGTCCCCGCGCTGATCGCCGGCCTCGGAATCGCGCGCCTCCCCGACTTCATCGTCGACCGCCATATCGCGTCTGGCGCACTCGTCATCATCCTCGAAGACTGGGCGCCCGCCAAGATCGGGTTGCATCTCCTAACCCCGCCAAGCCCCCTCCGCCCGGCCCGCGTCGAGGCACTGATAGACTTCCTCGCCGCACGGCTCCGCGATCCGAACGCAGGGCAAGCGTAAAGCGGCGACCTTGCGCAAAACCGGGTCGGATGCCATGTAAGAGGCTGGATAGACGCTCGAGTTTGCACCCCAGCGCGATCCCAACGACACCCGATACCGGGATGAGGACTTTGAGCAGCGGCCGCGCTCAGTCGGTAGTTCGTGTATCGATTCCGTGATTTCCGCGTGGCTGACCCGATAATCCGGTTATGGATTCTCGTCGTCTTCGGCCTGTGTCGGGACAGCGGACCATGCCGAAACGAAAAGGCATGACCATGCGGCCAGACGCTAACGACACGATGTCCCCAGAAACCAAGACCGGCGTGACCCGCCGTAACCTGCTCGGCTCGGCGATCGTCGCCGGCGGTGCAGCCGCGCTGCCGATCGCGCACGCCGACGCCGCGACCACCGAGCGGACGGTCGACGTCCTGCTGATCGGCGGCGGCATCATGAGCGCGACGCTCGCCGTCCTGCTTCGCGAGCTCGAGCCGACCTGGACGATCGAGATGGTCGAACGCCTCGACAAGGTCGCCGACGAAAGCTCCAACGGCTGGAACAACGCCGGCACCGGCCACTCCGCGCTGTGCGAACTCAACTACACGCCGGTCAACAAGGCTGACGGCAAGGTGGAGATCGCCAAGGCGGTCGAGATCAACGAGCAGTTCCAGGTCACGCGCCAGTTTCTCAGCCACCAGGTCGATACCGGCATCCTCGCCAACCCGCGCTCGTTCATCAATTCGACGCCGCACATGAATCTGGTGTGGGGCGATGCCAACGTCGCCTTCCTCCAAAAGCGCCACGCCGCGCTCCAGGCGAGCCCGCTCTTTTCCGGCATGGAATTCACCACCGACCCGAAGCAGATCTCGCAGTGGGCGCCGGTGATGATGGAGGGCCGCGCGCCCGGCACGAAACTCGCCGCGACGCGCTCGCCGCTCGGCACCGATTGCGACTGGGGCGAGGTCACGCGCCAGTACATCGCCTCGCTCGCCAAGCAGGACAATTTCACGCTGACCACGGGCCATGAGGTCCGCTCGCTCGAACGCGAGACGATCGGCGGCAAGAAGGCGCGCTGGCGCGTCACCGCGCGCGACATGAAGACCGACGAGAAGCAGGTCATCAAGGCGCGCTTCGTGTTCGCAGGCGCCGGCGGTGGCGCGCTGCCGATCCTGCAGAAGTCAGGCATCCCCGAGGCCGACGACTATGCCGGCTTCCCGGTCGGCGGCTCGTTCCTGGTCGCGGACAAGCCCGAAATCACCCACCGCCATCTCGCCAAGGTCTACGGCAAGGCGGCGGTCGGCTCGCCGCCGATGTCCGTGCCGCATCTCGACACGCGCTTCCTCGACGGCAAGCAGGCGCTATTGTTCGGCCCGTTCGCGACCTTCTCGACCAAGTTTCTCAAGGAAGGCTCGTATTTCGATCTTCCGGCGTCGGTCACGCTCGACAATTTCCGGCCGATGCTCGCGGTCGGCTGGGACGATTTCGACCTCGTCGAATATCTCGCGGGCCAGCTCATCATGTCGGACAGCGACCGGATGGATGCCCTGCGCGAGTATTTCCCGGGTGCGAAGGACGGCGACTGGCGCCTGTGGCAGGCGGGCCAGCGCGTCCAGATCATCAAGCGCGATCCGGAAAAGGGTGGCGTACTGCGCCTCGGCACCGAGATCGTCGCGTCGAAGGACGGCTCGATCGCCGCGCTGCTGGGCGCTTCGCCGGGTGCCTCGACCGCGCCGTCGATCATGCTCAACCTGCTGAAGAAAGTGTTCCCGAACCACCTCGCCACCGCCGGCTGGCAGGCGAAGATCCGCGAGATCGTGCCTACCTACGGCGTGATGCTCAACGAGACGCCGGACGTCCTCGCCGAGCATTGGGCCTCGACCGCGGACACGCTGCAGCTCGCCATCCCCTCGCCCACGGTCGGCGTTGCAGCTAGCCCGCGCCCCGCGGCCATGCGCGTAAAGCCAGACCGCAGCCCCGACCTCGCGCTCTAAGCTATACCGACGTCCATTCTACAATCCTCCCCCGCCAGGGGGAGGTGGCTGGCACTTGCCAGACGGAGGGGGAGGCAGGCGATGACGGCCGTTGCGAGTCCTCCCCCTCCGTCACCTTCGGCGACATCTCCCCCTGACGGGGGAGCATCAGCGAGTGTCGTTTCCGGAACGTACCTTAAGTCCTTGGAACGGCTGTCCTACGCCGCGACGATCTGCCACGGTCGCAAGATGATCGCCCCGCCATCCTCGCAAAACCACCACCAATCCGGCCAAGGATCGGCTTCAAAAGCCGGAAGTGCACAGTCCGCGCATACCGCGCCAGCGTGTGCACTTTGTGAACTTCCGGCTTTTCGGCGGGCCGCAGCATGAACCGCCTGGCCCCCGATGCAGATGATTCGCGCTTCATCCGTCGCGTCATCCTGACCATCGTGATCGTCTCGGTCGTCGCCGCACTCTACAAGGCCGGCGACCTGCTCATCCTCGCCTTCGGATCGATCCTGGGTGCGATCGTCATCCACGCGATCGCCGATCTCTACCGCGACCATCTCCGCGTCCCGCGCAAGCCCGCGCTCGGCCTCGGCATCGCCACCGTGCTCGGCGTCATCGCGTTCCTCGTCTGGTTGTTCGGCGTGCAGTTCCGCAGCCAGGTCAACGTCCTGATCGCCCAGACGCCGGCGCTGCTCGACCAGCTCGCCGCGTATCTTTCGCAAAGCGCGGTCGGCGCGAAGCTCGTCGATGCCGTGCAGCAGGCCTATGCCGGGTCGAAGGTCGCGCAGGACGTCGGCGGACTCGTGACGGGCGCGGGCGAACTCGTCCTAAACTGCCTGTTGCTGTTGGTCGGCGCGCTGTTCTTCGCCGCCGATCCCAAGGTGTACGAACGCGGCTTCCTGTTGCTGATCCCACGATCGAAGCGGGCCGCGGTCGAGGATGCGCTGTTCGACGTCGGCTCGACGCTCCGGCTGTGGCTCGGCTCGTCGCTGATCCTGATGACGACGATGGGAATCCTGGTCGGAATCGGGTTGTGGTTGTCGGGCGTCCCCAGCGCTGCCGCGCTCGGCCTGCTCGCCGGATTATCCGAGTTCATTCCGTATATCGGCCCCACCGCGGCGATGATCCCCGCGCTCGGACTCGCCGCGACGCAAGGGACCTCCTCGATCGTCGGCACGCTCGTCACCTATGCGGTCGTTCGGCTCGTCCAGACCAATTTCATCACGCCGTACGTGCAGAACCGCGTGATCTCGATCCCACCCGCGATCACGGTTTTCGCGATCATCGGTATCGGTACGATCTTCGGCCTGTTCGGATTGTTCTTCTCAGCGGCGCTGCTGGTGGTGATCTTCACGCTCGTCCGCAGCCTGTATCTGCGTGAGGTTCTCGGCGAGGATATCCCGAAGACGGTCCACCGGACGCTGCTCGGCCCCGACCTGACGCCGAGCCCTCCGACCGAAGATTTGTAAAGAATTCAACTGCTCGGCGGCGATCCAACCGATTCGTCGCGTCAACCTTAGTCCGAAATTAACCTTTTGCCTTCAGATGTTGTGTGGTTAATGAATAGAAGTCGAGCGGCTGGCATGGGGTGTCGGGCGGTCTCGCGAACAGGGGACGACGCATGCGAGTGCTGCTGATCGAGGACGAGCCGACGACGGCCAAGGCTATCGAGCTGATGCTGACGACCGAAGGGTTCAACGTCTACATCACCGATCTCGGGGAAGAAGGCCTCGATCTGGGCAAGCTGTATGATTACGACATCATCCTGCTCGACCTGAACCTGCCCGACATGCACGGCTATGACGTGCTGAAACGCCTGCGCGTCGCGCGTGTCGCGACGCCGGTGCTGATCCTGTCGGGCGTCAACGAGATGGACTCGAAGGTTCGCAGCTTCGGCTTCGGCGCCGACGACTATGTCACCAAGCCGTTCCACCGCGAGGAACTGATCGCGCGCATCCACGCCGTCGTCCGTCGCTCGAAGGGGCACAGCCAGTCGGTCATCCGCACCGGCAAGCTGGCGGTCAATCTCGATGCGAAGACGGTCGAGGTCAATGGCAGCCGCGTTCACCTGACCGGCAAGGAATATGCGATGCTGGAGCTGCTTTCGCTCCGCAAGGGTACGACCTTGACCAAGGAAATGTTCCTCAACCACCTTTACGGCGGGATGGACGAGCCCGAGCTGAAGATCATCGACGTCTTCATCTGCAAGCTCCGCAAGAAGCTCAGCCTTGCGTGCGACGGCGAGAATTACATCGAGACCGTCTGGGGTCGCGGCTACGTGCTGCGCGAACCCGACGAAGTGCTCGAATCCCAGGTCGCGTAACTCCCCAGTTTTCGGGAGCAAGAAGGCCGCGGCATCGGGGGGTGCCGCGGCCTTTCCTATTTTGGGGTTCCAAATCCTCCCCCGCCAGGGGGAGGTGGCTGGCCCTTGCCAGACGGAGGGGGAGGAAAGAAGTAACCGCTTTCCTCGTCCTCCCCCTCCGTCGCCTACGGCGCCACCTCCCCCTTGCGGGGGAGGATACTGGAACTCGTCCTAAGTCTTACGCCGCCACCGCCGGAACAGCCCCCGCTTGCTGAGCGACTCGAACATCTCCTGAGGGCCTTCCGGATCGAGCACCTCGTTGTCCGCCAGCCAAGCCTCGACCGCAGTCAGGTCGGGCACCTCGTAACACCGCAGCGTCTTGCTCACGCCCTCCCGCTCCTGACGCAACCGCTCGATCGTCTCGATCAACGATCCGGTCTCGGCGATCATCGCGCTGACCACCTCCACCGCGACGCCGAGATGCTCCGCCATCAACCCGTCCCGGATCGCCGCAATCCCCTCCGCGGTCGCCGCATCGACAGCCCGGATCGCCAGGTCACACTCCGTATCAAGCCGCAGCGATCGATTGTTGACGTTCGAAGACCCCAACCGGAACACGTCGTCGTCCGCGATCAGGATCTTTGCGTGGCAATAGATCGGCGCGCCGTCCTTGGTGTACGGATGATACATCCGCAGCCGCCGGTGCGTGTCACGCCGGTGCAGTGCCTCCATCAACCGCGCCCGCGCGGTGTCCATCGCCAGCGGCTCCAGCCACCCCTGCGCCACGGTCGGGTTGATGATGACGATCTCCGGCCCGTCCGCCTCGTCGAGCCGCCGCGCCACCGCCTCCGCCACTTTCCGCGATGCGAAATACTGGCTCTCGATATACAGATGCTTCCTCGCGCGGGCGATCTGCCCCAGGAACAGCGCCTCGCTCTCGTACACCGGCGCCTGATCCGACATCTCTGGCTCGGTCCGCGCGATGCCGACGTCGACGTTGCGAAAATCGA
Organism: Sphingomonas sp. PP-CE-1A-559; assembly: GCF_004340965.1. GTDB lineage: Bacteria > Pseudomonadota > Alphaproteobacteria > Sphingomonadales > Sphingomonadaceae > Sphingomonas. The sequence goes on from NZ_SLYA01000004.1 coordinate 109,354, forward strand.
CCGCGAGCCTCTCGGGCCAGAACGTCCCGCCCGGCACCCCCGCCGCCATCGGCTTGCCTCCCGCCAGTCGCCAGCGACGGCGGAACAGCTCGCCCAGCGCATGCGCGACGGGTCCTTGCACCGCGCTGATCGCGTCGTGCCACGGCTTGTACGGGTTGCCCGACGGCTGGACGCGGTGCGGATCGCCGTCGCGGTGTTCGCGCGTGTCCCAGCGGTCGCCGGTCATGTCGATCCCGCCGCAGAACGCCAGCGCGTCGTCGATGATAACGATCTTCTGGTGATGCGACGCCGCGGTCGGATGATGCCCGTCGAGCTTGGTATGGATCCGCTTGTGCCGCATCCACTTGATCATCGTGAACAGCGTCGACCCGCGGAACAGCGACTTGATCGCCCCGGTATCCCAACGCAGCACGAAGATCTCGAGTTCGGGCTCGCGCTCGACCAGCCAGTGCATGAACGCGCCCAGCGTCTTGGGTTCGCCCGGCCGATCGACGCCGGGCTCGAGCGAAATACGCGCATCGAAATCCCAGCCGATCAGCAGGATGCGGCGTTTGGCCCCCAGCATCGCGACGCGCGCCGTCTGGAAATAGTCCGCCGCATCGACGATCACCGCCATCCGTTCGGCGCGTTCGACCCGCCAGCACTCCGTCCCAACCTGCATCGGTATCCCTTCGTCCATTGCGCAAAGATATGCGCGGCGCGCCGTTTTGGTTGCGTGAATGCCCTGTATCGTCGCGCACAGCCGCCCTATCTGGGATGACGATGGCCGCCCCTCCTACCCAGCCGCCGGTGCAGCGCAAGGTGATCCATGTCGACATGGACGCCTTCTATGCGTCGGTCGAACAGCGCGACGATCCCTCGCTCAAGGGCCGCCCGGTGGCAGTCGGCGGGTCGCGTGCGCGCGGCGTGGTGGCGGCGGCAAGCTACGAGGCGCGCGCGTTCGGTGTCCGCAGCGCGATGCCGTCGGTCACCGCGATCCGAAAATGTCCCGATCTCGTGTTCGTGCCCCCCCGGTTCGACGTGTACCGCGAAGTCTCGGACCGGATCCGCGCGATCTTCGCCGACTATACCGATTTGATCGAGCCGCTGTCGCTCGACGAGGCGTATCTCGACGTGACCGAGGACATCCGTGGGCTCGGCACGGCAGCTGCGATCGCGGAGGAAATCCGTGCTCGGATCAAGGCGGATACCGGTCTCACCGCATCCGCCGGGGTCAGCTACAACAAGTTCATCGCCAAGCTCGCATCGGACCAGAACAAGCCCGACGGCATCTGCATCATCACGCCGAAGCGCGGCGCGGCGTTCGTCCAGTCGCTGCCGGTCAAGCGCTTCCACGGCGTCGGGCCGGTGACCGCGCAGAAAATGGAGCGGCTCGGCATCCTCACCGGCGCGGACCTCTACGGCATGACGCTCGCGTTCCTGCAGGCGCATTTCGGCAGCTATGCGGACTATCTCTACGGTGCGGCGCGCGGCATCGATCACCGGCCCGTGCGCGTCAACCGGGCTGCGAAGTCGGTCGGGGCGGAGCGGACGTTCGAGACGAACCTGACGACCGCGGAGGATCTGCGCGCCGCGTTGCACCGGGTGGCGGATGCCGCGTGGGTGCGGATCGAACGGCACGGCACCCGCGGTCGCACGGTCACGCTCAAGCTGCGCCACGCCGACTTCCGCACGATCACGCGCGCACGATCGTCACAGGCGCCGGTCACGGACAAGGCCGCATTCCTGGCTGCTGGCCTCGACCTGCTGATGGCACAACTACCCGTGCCGGACGGCGTGCGCCTCCTCGGGCTCACCTTGTCGGGCATCATGGGCGAAGACGACGAAGTGCAGCCAAGCCTGTTGTAGGTTCAACCGACGTCGACGACCCCTGCATCGGGCGCCAACAGGGTCAGGATCGCAACCGCGCCTTGCCCTGGCCCTTCGCTCTCCAGACGCAGCGAACCCTGCATCGCGTTCACCGAATTAGCGCACCAGTGCAGCCCCAGCCCGCCAGACTTATGCGCACGCGTCGAGAAGCCGCGGTGGAACAGCGTCACTGCGACCTCGGGCGTGATCCCCTCGCCATCGTCGCGTATCTCGATCGTCACGTTGCCATCGCCCTGCTCAATGGCGGTAACGATCGATCCGCTGCCGGTCCCCCGCGCGACGATCGATTCGGCGGCATTTGCAAACAGATTGCCGATCACCTGGCTCAGGATCAGTCGGTTCGCCATGACCAGATCGGGTCCCGCGGGAAACCCGAACGCAATCGATGCGCCGTCGAGATAGCGGACGATCGTCGCGTTGCGCGCGATGATCGCGGTGACGTCGCATATCTCCAGCGCCGGACGTTCGTGCGCGCCTTGCTGCTGTTGGCCAATGATCTCCAGCACATGACCCATCGCCTCCCGTCCGATACTGAGTTCATGGCGGGTAGATTCGCGGTTGGCGACTTCTGCGTCGATCGCCGCGGTGACGAACGCGGCAAGCTTTGCGCGACGTTCGTCTGAGACGTCGCCCCTGGCGAGTTCGTCGATCGCCCGATCGAGCGTGGCGCGATCGATCGGCGGCACCTGCGCGATCTCGCGACTGAGGATCGTGCTGATCGGGTTGAGCGCGTTGCGGACGTTGTGCATCACCGCCACCGCGCTCTCGCTCCGCCCGAGATCGAATGACTGCACGCCGATCTGTTCACGGAGATCCTTCAACTGCTGCAACATCGCGTTGAAGTTGCGCCCGAGCGAACCGATCTCGTCGCGCCGCTCATCCTCTTCGAGCAGCGCGAGCGATCCCGACGCGCGAACACGCCGCATATGATTTTCGATGCGCAGCAACGGGCGCAGCACGAGTTGCGCAATGAGGCGACGCAGCATGATGAGCACGAACAGCAGAAGCACAATCGATCCTGCGATCGCAAACACCAGCACGCGCCTGCCAAGCCGCGTTGCATCACTTGGCACGGCAAACCGAACCGTGGCCACGGCGCGCCCATCGGCGCCGATCAGTGGCACGGCAATTGCCGCGCTCGACCCTCGATAGGTCGCCACCCCCGAACTGCGGGAACCGACATCTAACGTCGCATCTACACCCAAAGCTTCGGAAATCTGCTTGGCGGTTATCACGCGTGCGATCGCGATATAGCCCTGCCCGGTATCCGCGCCGCTCGCCGCCGCCATTCGCGCGACACCTACCGCTGCGACACTATTCCCCAGCCGCGTATAGAACCGCGCCGAACGACGCTGACCAAGCACGAGCGCGAAGTCCGTACGATCGAGCAAATCAGCCCATTGTTGCGACGACGTCGAACCCGGCGGTCCGTTCCAACTCGCGCGAGCAATGCGCCCGTTTGCTGCGATATCGGCAACGCCATCGGCAGGGAGTGATCGCGTCGCAGGCGTGGCGCGACTACCGGGCGCAAGTCTTGCCTCGGATAGCCCCGCTGCATCGCGGCGGTCTCGTGCTTCCGCCTGGACCCCGGCAGCGTATTTGGACAGCATCGCGCGCGTCCGTTCGACTTGCCCCGAGATTGCCGCGTCTTCCAGCTTTGTAAAGCTCGGCGTGATGATCGACGCCAGCAACACCGTGATCGCGACCGTCCCGCACAGCGCCACGCCCGTCATGATCAGCACGAGTTTCGCACCGAGCGACGCAGGCCGCCGCATCTTGCCGAATTGCCGGCCGAGCGTCGCCGGGACGCGACCCATCCCGACGGTCGGCACTAGTTGAGCATTCCATTACCCAATTGCCGCGGTGCCGTCGGTCCGTCACCCGCCACATCGTCTTCGCCGCCGAGATAGCGCGCGTTTGCCATGTCGAGCGCCACATCCGCAGCAACCGGGCGCGAGTAGAAATATCCCTGGAAATGGCTCGCTCCAGCCAGCTTGAGCGCCTGGACCTGCGCGTCGGTCTCGACGCCTTCCGCAATCACGCCCAGCCCCAGCGCGCGGCCAAGATGGATGATCGAATGCACGATCGCCGCGCTTTCGCGCTCCCGACCCATCCCATCGATGAACGAGCGGTCGATCTTCAGGCAATCGAGCGCGAACTTGCGGATGTTGTACAGGCTCGAATACCCCGTCCCGAAATCGTCGAGCGCGATCCGAAATCCCATCTGGCGGAGCTTGTAGAGCGTTTCCGCCGCCCGTTCGGCATCGTCGAAGATCGCGGTTTCGGTGATCTCGATCTGCAATCGTGCAGGCTCGATCCCGGCGCGCTCGACGCTCTCCATGATGTGCCCGACGAAATTGTGGCGGCGAAACTGGCGCGGCGAGAAATTGACCGAGACATACTGGCCGGGCCATTGCTTCAGGACGTGCAGCGCTTCGCCGAGCACCCAGTCGCCCAACTCGTGGATCAGGTTCGATTCCTCGGCGATCGGGATGAACGTGCTCGGGCTCATCGCGCCATATTCGTCGGTGTTCCAGCGGATGAGCGCCTCGAAACCGATCACCTCGACCGCGTCGCGCGACACGATCGGTTGATAGACCAGGCTCAATTCGCCCTTCGCGATCGCCTGGCTCAGCCCACCCTCGACCCGCCGGCGAAACCGGATGCCTTCGTCCATGCTCTCGTCGAACAGGCGGACGATCCCTCGCCCACCACGCTTGGCGTCGTTGAGCGCGAGATCGGACCGTCGCATGACATCCACCGGATCGCGGCCCTGCCCACCCTCGCTGACAACCACGCCCGCCGACGCCCCGCCCTGCACCGAATTGCCGAACACCTGCAGGCTGACCGAGCACGCCGCGACGACACGCTCGCACGCCATGACGCCCGCCGCCTCGCCGGACGTCTCGAACAGGATGCCGAACTCATCCCCGCCAAGCCGGGCGACCAATGCTCCCTCCGGCGCCGATCGCTGCAGGATCGTGCAGATCTCACGGATCAGCGCGTCGCCCGCCAGGTGGCCGAGCGTGTCATTGACCAGCTTGAACCGATCCAGATCGACCATCACCGTCGCGAACAGCCCTGCCGCGCGGGTTCGCTCGGCAAGCGCGCGCAGAAATGCGAGCCGATTCGGCGCATCGGTCAGCGAATCATGTGTCGCCATATGCACCGCGCGACTCTCGTTCGCGGCTAGTTCGGCGCTCTGCTCTTCGAGTTGAACGACCTGCGCGGCCAGCGTGACGCGCGCCGCCTTCAGCTCGCGATCGATTTCCCACCGCTTCGCAAGCGCCGTCGCGGTCTGTGTCACCTCGGCAACCTCGAACGGCTTGGCGATGTAGAAGATCTTGTCGGCAGGTCCTGCGACCTTGCTGATTTCGATCGGTGAAAAATCGGAAAAACCGGTGACGATGACGAGGTTGATCTCTGGGTCGAGCGCCCGGATGCGCTGCGCCGTCTCGCGCCCGTCGATACCGGGTGGCATGCGGATATCGATGAACGCGACTGCGAAAGGTTCGCCGTCCGCCAACGCCCGCGCGACGTCCGCGGCCGCGTCCAGCCCTTGGTGCGCATGCGTCAGCGCGAAGCCCGCGATGTCCCCGCGGCGCAGATCGCTGGCGTTTCCTCCAAACAGGTCCGCCGCTATCGCGCCGAGCGCCTCGCCGCTCTCCGATCGCTGACCGGCTAAGCTGCGCCGGTAGCTGTCATGCATCGCTGGCTCGTCGTCCACGATCAGAATGCGCATCGATACAGTTCCTCACTGGCCACCGCATCCGTGCCTTGCGGTACGCCAAGTGCCTTCATCGTTACGAAGGATAGTAACCTAAAGCAGTTAAGACGCTGTGAACGATGTTTGTAACTTATGTCCAAGTGCTTGAGCGCCCAGTACGATTGCGCCCAGCGGCCCGGCGTTGTTGCCTAACGCGGGCGGCACGATGAACGTGTCGACCAGCGCGACCTCGGGCAGCGTGATGTACCCGCCAAGGCTGCGCGTCATTGCTGCACGAACCCGCGGGAACAGGTGTGATGCCCCCATCACGCCGCCGCCCATCACGATGCGGCGTGGGATGCCGGTCAGCACGAGCGTGTGGCAAAGCTGCCCGAGCGCGTCCGCGACGTTATCCCAGACCGGATGCTCGGCGGGCGCTTCGTCCGCCGGAAAGCCGATCCGTGCCGCGATGGCGGGTCCCGCTACCAGTCCCTCGACGCACGCGCCGTGGAACGGGCAATTGCCGATCCAGTCGTCGCCGTGGAACCGAGCGGGGCGGATATGCCCGAGTTCGGAGTGCGTGAGGCCATCGACCGGACGGTTGCCCGCGATCATGCCGGCGCCGACTCCGGTACCGACCGTGACATAGGCGATGTCCGGCAAACCCTTCGCCGCGCCCCAGAACGCCTCGGCCAGCGCCGCGCCGACGACGTCGCTGTGAAAGCCGGTCGGCACGCCGTAGCGCCGGCTCAGCCGTCCCGCGATGTCGGTTCCCGCCCAGCCCGGCTTGGGCGTCGAAGTGATATGGCCGTAATCGCCCGAATGGCGATCGATCGAGACGGGGCCGAAGCTCGCGATACCGATCGCCACGAACCCGCTCCAGCGATCGAGTACCGCCTCGATCGCGGCCAGCGTCTCTTCGGGGCGCGTGGTCGGTATCCGCACGGTTTCCTCGATCTGGTCGGGTCCGCGCGCAAGAATGCAGATGCATTTGGTGCCGCCAAGTTCGATACCTGCGACCAGCGGTGCTTCCGTCATCCTCAACTCCCAACACGTTTACCGCGCCCGCTTCCTTCGCCGACGCCGTCCAGTCAAGAGCAGGTCGGTTCTGACGATCACGCTGAACGAGGATTTTGATCTGCTGTCGATCTGTCGGGTGATGCGTTATGCCGGTCGAGTTCACCCGAGCAGACAGGAATTCCGAATGGCGAAGAAACCCGCGAAGCTGATCAAGACGGACACCGATGTTTCGGTCGAGGCACAGCCACAGTACAAGGTCGAATATCGCGAGATTCAGCCTTATGGGACGTTGAAGAAACTCCCGATCGCACTTGAGGACAATGCCCGCGCCCAGAGCGTCGCGACGCTGAACCAGGTACTCGCGGACACGATGACGATCCGCGACATGTACAAGAAGCATCATTGGCAGATGTCGGGCGCAACGTTTTACCAACTGCATCTGCTGCTCGACAAGCATTACGAGGAGCAGGCAGCACTCGTCGATCTCGTCGCCGAACGCATCATGGCACTTGGCGGTATCTCGATCGCGATGTCGCACGACGTCGCGGAGATGACGACGATTCCCCGCCCGCCAAAGGGTCGCGAAGACGTCCCGACGCAGCTCGCGCGCCTGCTCGAAGCGCATGAGATCATTCTGCGTCAGGCCCATGAGGGTGCCGAAGCCGCCGACGAATCGGGTGACGACGGCACCAACGATCTGCTGGTGAGCAACATCATTCGCACGCACGAACCGCAGGTGTGGTTCTTGGCGGAACACCTCGCCGCGACCGAACTGGTCCGCAGCGACAAGTAAGATTACGGCCCCCTCTTCATGCGAAGAGGGGGCCGTATTTTCGTTCCGGCAATGCCGTGGGCGATAGCCCGCCCGACGTGCTCAGCGCGTGGCGTTATACTTCAACTGATCGTCGGTGAGCTGGAACCCGACCAGCGCCTCGAAGCTCGCACGCAGCACGGCCTGGCGAACTTCCGGCGTGCTCAGCGGATCGACCGCAGCGTCCTGATCGCCTGCCTTGCGCTTGCGGGTCAGCTTCTCCCGAACGTCTTCCGGCAAGGTGGCCGCAGCCCGCGATACCGTTGCCGTCGTCGTGGCCGACGCCGATGCCAGCGCTTGTCCGGCGGCAAAGTGCAACGTCGCACGGCCGATGCGCTTGGCGACGACCGCGCTGCCGCCGCGCACGACGGTGATGAAATACGGCAACGTCACGTCGCGCGCGGCGTCGGTACGCGTCCGGCGAGCGCGGATGTCGAACGTCACGTTGGTCACGACCTGGTCAGTCGCATCCGCGCAGGTCGATCGGACGTTGGTCATGAAGCCGGCGACGTCGATCGCCGACTGGTCGCGGCTGGTGACCGGATCGAACAGCGTGATGTCGCCGGTCGCTGCCGGGATCGCCACGGGCGGGCAGACCGAGCGGACTGCGGAAATGCCGCCGGTCGCATCGACTTCGCCCTTGCCGGCGCACCCGCTCAACAAGATCGCACACGCAGAAACGGCTAGGATAGGGGCTTTCACGGCGACGCTTACCTTCTCGAACGAGCGAAAGGGCCACCGCATGTCGCAAGCGGCCCCTGTCGCGGCGCACCATAGGAACCGGCTATCGTCCAGGCAAGCAATCGCGTAGAGGCTTGGCATCATGAGCCCAATCGACAAGCCGCCGCTCGAACTGTTGATCGCAGCACCCCGAGGCTTTTGCGCAGGCGTCGACCGCGCGATCCGGATCGTCGAACTGGCGATCGAGAAACACGGGGCGCCGGTCTATGTTCGCCACGAGATCGTCCACAACAAGTTCGTCGTCGACACGCTGAAGGCACAAGGCGCGATCTTCGTCGAGGAACTCGACGAGGTGCCCGATGGCGCGCCGGTCGTGTTCTCGGCGCACGGCGTGCCCAAGTCGGTGCCGCTCGATGCGCAGAATCGCGGGCTCGAATATCTCGACGCAACCTGTCCTCTGGTGTCGAAGGTGCACCGCCAGGCCGAGCGTCTGGTAGCGCAGGGGCGGCATATCGTGTTCATCGGCCATGCCGGCCATCCCGAGGTGATCGGTACGTTCGGACAGGTTCCGGCGGGTGCGATGTCGCTGATCGAGACGGTCGAGGACGCCGAGGTGTTCATGCCGATCGATCATACCAACCTCGCCTTCCTGACGCAGACGACGCTGTCGGTGGACGACACCGCCGCGGTGGTGGCAACGTTGCAGCGTCGCTTCCCGCAGATGTTGCCGCCGCGTGGCGAGGACATCTGCTACGCGACGTCGAACCGCCAGACCGCGGTCAAGGCGATCGCGCATAGCGTCGATGCGGTGTTGGTGATCGGTGCGCCGAACTCGTCCAACTCGGTGCGACTGGTGGAGGTCGCCGAGCGCGAGGGAACGCCGGCGATGCTGATCCAGCGCGCGAGCGAACTCGACTGGGACTTCCTTGCCGGTGTCGGCACGCTGGGGATCACGGCTGGCGCTTCGGCTCCCGAACTGCTGGTGCGCGAACTGGTCGATCGGCTGTCGGAGCGTTTCACGGTGTCGGAGCGCGAGGTCGAGACGAACCGCGAGACGATCGCGTTCAAGCTGCCACGCGGACTGGAGGCGGCCGCCTAGCATGGCGGTCTACACGCAGGTGTCGGCGGAGGCGCTGGGCGCGTTCCTCGCGCGGTACGATCGGGGCGAACTCCTGTCCGCCAAGGGCATTGCGGAGGGCGTACAGAACAGCAACTACCTCGTCGAGACGACCGCGGACCGCTTCATCCTGACGCTGTACGAGGAACGGACGTCGACCGACGACCTGCCGTTCTTCCTCGACATGCTTGATCACCTCGCCGCGGACGACAATCCGGTACCGCGCGCATTGCCCGATCGTGACGGCGTGGCAATCCAGCTGCTCGCGGGGCGATCGGCATGCCTGATCGAGTTCCTGACCGGGGTTTCGGTATCGCATCCAACCGCGGCGCAGGCGTTCGCGGCGGGTGCGGCGATGGGGCAGATGCACAACAGCCTCGCAGGGTTCGACCAAGTCCGCCCCAACCCGCTCGGTGCGGATACGTGGCGACCGTTCCTGGAGCGCTGCGGCCGCGACATCGACACGATCGAACCGGGGCTGTTCGACCGGACCGAGGCGGCATTGACGGCGGTCCTGGCGAAATGGCCGCGCGACCTGCCGATGGCGGCGATCCATTCGGACCTGTTCCCCGACAACGTGCTGATGCTCGGCGACCGCGTGACCGGGGTGATCGACTTCTATTTCGCCTGCACCGACATTCGCGCCTATGATCTGGCAGTGATGCACACGTCGTGGGCGTTCGACGGCAATGGCGAGAATTACGACCCGGCGATCGGCAAGGCGCTGATCGACGGCTATGCCAGCCGCTTCCCGCTGTCCGATGCGGAACGCGCCGCGCTGCCGATCCTGGCGCGCGGCGCTTGCCTGCGGTTCCTGCTGACGCGCGCGTGGGACTGGCTCAACACGCCGGCCGATGCGCTGGTGACGCGCAAGGATCCACTCGCCTATTGGCGGCGGCTCGAGACGTATCTCAAGGACGACCTGTTTGCATGACTGACGAAGCTCCCGTTTCCATCACCAAGGTCGAGATCTTCACCGACGGCGCGTGCAAGGGCAATCCGGGGCCCGGAGGCTGGGGTGCGGTGATCCGCATGGGCGCGCACGAGAAGGAATTGTCGGGCGGCGAGACGCCGACGACCAACAACCGGATGGAGATGACCGCGGCGATCGAGGCACTCAACGCGCTGACCCGGCCGTGCGCGGTGACGCTGTATACAGACAGCAAATACGTGATGGACGGCCTCACCAAGTGGGTGAAGGGATGGCAGCGCAACGGCTGGAAGACCGCCGACAAGAAGCCGGTGAAGAACGCCGAGCTGTGGCACGCGCTGCTCGCGGCGGTGGCGCGGCACAAGATCGAGTGGCAGTGGGTCAAGGGTCACGCGGGTCACCCGGAGAACGAACGGGCCGACAAGCTGGCAAGCGATGCCGCCGTCGCGGCGGGGCGCAAGTAAGAGCTAGAACCGCCCGGGCGAATAGCGTGCGGCGTCGATCGCTGCGACTGCGGGATCGGGACTGACGCCGAGCAGCAGGCTGGCGGCGAGTAACGCAGCCGCGGGGGCGGTCTGAATGCCGAAGCCGCCTTGCCCTGCGCACCAGAAGAAGCCGGGCACGTCGCGGTCGAAACCATAGATCGGCAGGCGATCGGGTGCGAATGTGCGCAGGCCTGCCCAGCGACGCTCGACGGCGGCGACTCGCCAGTCGACGACCTGCTCGAACCGATCGATCGCGATCGCGACGTCGATCTCCTCGGGAGCGGCGTCGCACGGGTCCGTCGGCGTCTCGTCGTGCGGGCTCAGCCACAGCCGACCGCCGGGCTCGGGCTTGAAATAGAAGCGCCCGGCGATGTCGGCGATATGCGGCAGCCCTTCGGGTGCGCCGGGGTCGGTACGCAGTTGCACCATCGTCCGGCGATAGGCCTGCAAGCCTAGCGGGCGGACGCCGGCCCGCGCTGCGACCGTATCCGCCCAGGCCCCGGTCGCGTTGACGATCGTCCTTGCCTGGAACGCACCTGCCTTCGTCTCGATCGTCCAGATCCCGTCGGCGCGCGTCGCTCCGGCAAACGCGGCATCGGTGACGAAGTCCGCACCGGCGCGCCGGGCAGTGGCGATGCTTTCGGCATGAAGCGCGGCAACATCGATATAGGCGCAGCTCGCCTCCTGCACGCCGAGCGTCCATTCGGAACGCAGTCCGGGCACGGAATCGGCAGGATCGACTCGGTCCAGGCGCACGTCGCTATCCGCGAACTCGGCAAGAAACGCGTCCATCGCCGATTCGTCTTCGGCACGGCCGATGTGGAGCGAGCCCAACGGAGCAAGATAGCCGCCCGCACGTAACGACGGACCGGACGCGGTGGTCAGCGGCTGGATACCCGGTCCGCCGTAAGTTTCCGACCAGAAGGCGGCCGAGCGCCCCGTTGCGTGGTAACCCGGCGTGTCCTCTGCCTCCAGGACGAGCACCCGCGCCTGCGACCCGATCGCCGCGGCCAAGCTTGTCCCCGCCATGCCTGCGCCGACGATCGCGACATCGTACACGCCCGTCACCGTCAGGCCACGCACGCAGCCAGGAACGAATCGATCGCCGACAACGCCCGATCTCGCACGCCATCCGCCTCGCGCAGGATCTCATGCGCGGACTCCGGACCGAACCGAACGACCTGCGCATTACGCAGCCGCGCCGCAAGCCGGAGCGCCGCACGCGGATCGACCAGCTTGTCGGCCTCCGCAATCAGCATCAGCACGGGCGTATCGATCGACTCGACCCGCGCATCGGTCGCCAGCGCCGCAGCGCCCGCGAACCCCTGTGCGAGCCACGCCCAGCTCGGCGGACCCAACACGAGTTCGGGATGCGCCGCCTGCCACCAGCCTTCGTCGCTGTAGCGATTGGCGTCGTGCGTCAGCAGCGACTGGCGCGAGGCGACCGATCCCGGCCGCTCGTTGCTGCGCCATGCCGCCCGCGCGGGGTCGCCACGACCGGCAATCCACCGCGCAATCGTGGCGCTGAACGCCGCCCCGAACGGCGCCTTCAACCCGATCATCGGCGCGACCAGGATCGCCGCATCGGGCGCGATCGTGCTATCGCTGAGCGCACGCATCACTATCATCCCGCCCATCGAATGGCCGAGTATAACGCGTAGCAGGCTGTGGCCCGCGTCCTCCGCGCTCCAATCCGACCAGAACGCCGTGAGGTCGGCATCGAAGACGCGATAGTCGCTCGCGTGGCCGACATGCGGATCGCTCGACAAGCGCCCGGAACCGCCCTGCCCGCGCCAGTCGAACGCCGTCACCGACCACCCCGATGCATGCAGGTACGCGAACGTCTCGAGATATTTCTCGAAGATATCGCCACGCCCCGTCTGGAACAGAATCCGCCCTCGTGGCGCCTGCGCAGGCCAGTCGAATCGGCGCAACTTCCAGCCGTCTGGCGCGGTCCAATAGCCGATGCGCGCTTCGTCGGGAATCGTCCGACGCACCGCCGGCGGATCGATCGTCATGCGCAAACCCGTGCCACCATTCGAAATTCTCCAGGGACGGTTACTTTTTCGAAAGCCATGTCCGTTAGGGACTAGCCGATGGGATGGAACATTGCTCTTCCAATTTTGATTCTGGTGCTCGGTGGCCTGCTGGTCTCGGCGGGTATCCAGGATGCGCGAACGCGGGAAATCGCGAACTGGAAGACCGCGGGGGTCGCTCTGCTGGCGCCGCTGTGGTGGTATGCGAACGGACTCGATCCGTGGCCCGACATGGCGTTGCAGATCGGCGTCGCGCTCGTCGTCTTCGCTCTGTTCCTGCTCGCCTTCCACTTCGGCATGATGGGCGGCGGTGACGTTAAGCTGATCGTCGCGCTCTCGCTGTGGCTGCCGTTCCCGGCGTTCCTGTCGATGCTGATGGTGATGTCGATCGTCGGCGGCCTCGTCACGCTCGTGATGATGATCGAGCATCGTGCCAAGAAGAACGCCGGACAGATCGAGGTCCCCTACGGCGTGGCAATAGCAATCGCAGGCCTTCTCGCGCTGCGCGAACCACTCCTTAACCAGTTTCAGTGATGATTAACGTCGAAATACATTCGCGGCGCCTGAAAGGCACGATCTAGTCATGGATACACGCAAGATCATTTTGCTGGTCGGCGCGCTTATAGTCGCAGCCGTCACGGCCTTCTTCGCCCGAACGCTGATCGCCGGCAGTTCGGCGCCGCAAGCTGGCGCCACCGCCATCGCCGCGCCGATCATCGACGGCCCCGAAGTCCTGGTCGCAACCCGCTCGCTCCCGGTCGGCACGATCCTCGACGCCACGGCGCTGAAGTTCCAGCCCTGGCCGAAGGAGCTGGTCGACAACGCCTATTACCTCCGCGACAAGACCGACCTGAAATCGCTGCAGGGCACGGTAGTGCGCAGCATCATCACCGCCGGGCAGCCGGTGACGCAGGGTGCCCTCGTGAAGCCCGGCGATCGCGGGTTTCTCGCCGCGGCACTCGGGCCCGGCATGCGCGCGGTCACCGTCCCCGTCTCGGCACAGGCCGCAGTCGCCGGGTTCGTGTTCCCGGGCGATCGGATCGATCTCGTCCTTACCCAGGAGGTCAAGGGCGGTGGCGACGGAGAGCCGCTCAAGGTGTCGGAGACGATCCTGCGCAACATCCGCGTGCTTGCGACCGATCAGCGTACCGACAATCTGGTGGGATCCGACGGCAAGACCGAGGTCAAGACCTTCTCCAACGTGACGATCGAGGCGACGCCGAAGATCGCGGAGCAGGTTGCGCTCGCACAGACGCTCGGCTCGCTGTCATTGTCGCTACGGTCGATCGCCGACAATTCTGCCGAGCTGGAGGAAGCGATCGCGTCGGGCGCCGTTAGCGTGCCCAACGGCACCGACCCGAAAGCCGAGAAGGCGATGTTGGTGCGGGTCGCCAGCCAGCCCATCTCCGGCGCATCCAGCTATCAGACCGGCGCCGACGTCTCGCGCTATCGGCGCAGCACGGTGCCCGGCCGGCCACCGGAAGGCGGCGGACCAAATGGTGGACCGATGCAGGTCATGAACAGTCCACAGCCGAGCGGCGGCGGCACCGTCGTGACGCAAGGCCCGGCAGTACGGGTCGCCCGCGGCAACGCAGTGACCTTCGTTCCGGTCGGGGGGAAGAATTAAGATGCGTATCTCCATGACGCGCCGCCTGCCCCATATCGGCTGGCCGCTCGCAATCGCGCTGGTCGCTGCGACCGCAGCTCCTTCCGCCCCTGCACTCGCCCAGCGCGGACAAGCTCGTACGCAGGCCGCCCCCTCGGGACTGCCCGTCGTCCAGGTCAACACCGGTCGCGGACGTCTCGTCACGCTGGCGCGGCCGATGAGCGACCTGTTCGTCGCCGACGACACCATCGCCGACGTTCAGGTCCGCTCGCCGACGCAGCTCTACGTGTTCGGCAAGAAGACCGGCGAGACGACGATCTCGGCAACCGCGAAGGGCGGCGGCGTCGTCTACGCCTCGACCATCCGCGTCGGCAACAACCTCGATTCGGTGCAGCAGATGCTCGGGCTCGCGATGCCCGAAGCACAGGTCGTCGCGACGCCGATGAACGGGTTGATCCTGCTCACGGGTACGGTCGCCGCACCCGAGGATGCCGCCGAAGCCGAGCGGCTGGTGCAGGCGTTCGTCGGTGATTCGACAAAGGTCCTGTCGCGACTGAAGACTGCGACGCCTCTGCAGGTGAATCTCCAGGTACGCGTCGCCGAAGTCACGCGGAACTTCGTCAAGAACATCGGCGTGAACCTGACGAGCCGGAGTTCGGGTAACTTCCTATTCAACATCGCCCAGGGTCGCCAAGGCACCATCACGACCGTGCCCGGCGTCATCAATGCTCCCAATGCGCCCATCGACGCCAATGGCGCCTTCCCCGGCAACACGCTCTTCGGCTTTCCTGCCAAGGCCGCGATCGGCTCGACTATCGGCCTGGCGGGGCGCCTGCTCGGCATGGACCTGCTCGGCGCGATCGATCTCGGTGAAACGCTGGGTCAGGTGACGATGCTCGCCAACCCGAACCTGACTGCTTTGTCGGGTGAAACGGGCACGTTCCTGGCAGGCGGCGAGATACCGATCCCGCTGGCTCAGGCGCTCGGCACGATCTCGGTCGAGTACAAGCAATACGGCATCAGCCTCGCCTACACCCCCACGGTCTTGTCGGATGGTCGGATCTCGCTTCGGGTACGCCCCGAAGTGTCGCAGCTCGATTACGCCAACGCGATCACGCTCAGCGGCACGCGCGTGCCCGGCCTCACGACTCGTCGTACCGAGACGACGGTGGAACTCGGCTCGGGCCAGAGCATGATGATCAGCGGACTGCTGTCGAACAACAACAACAACAGCTACGACAAGACGCCGGGGCTGGCGAACCTGCCGATCATCGGCGCGCTGTTCCGCTCGAACGCCTTCCAGCGCAACGAGACGGAACTCGTGATCGTCATCACGCCGTATCTGGTGAAGCCGGTCAACAACGCCAGCGACATCGCGCTGCCGACCGATGGCGCGCGCGCACCGACCGATATCGACCGCGTGCTGCTGGGAACGCTCAGCGCCACCGGCGGCGGCAAGCGGCCTGTGCCGACGATCGCGCGGCCTTCCTATGTTCCACCGGCGATCGGTGCCGCCGCCCCGGTCATGCCGATGCCGCGTAGCGACGTCCGCCGCAGCGAGGACGATATCGCCGCGCGCCCTGCCAACGGGAATGGCGCCAAGACCAAGAAGGGCGCCGTGCCCGCGCCAGGTTTCTCGAATTGAGCCGGCCCCTGCTCCGCTGCTCGCGAACACCGCATCAAGGATTTCCGATGATCACCAAGTCGATCCTGTTAGCGTCCCTCGTCCCCGCGCTGCTGCTCGGCGGGTGCATGGGTACCGAGAATCGCGGTCTTGAATCGGTCCACCAACCGGTCGTCAGCCGCTCCGACTACGCGCTCGATCTTGGCGTGTCGGGCGGTGCACTGGCGCCGGGCGAACAGCAACGGCTTGCCGGCTGGATGAACGCGATGCGGCTTGGCTATGGCGACCGCGTAGCCATCGACGATCCCGCGGGCGAAGGCCCCGCCGCGCACGGCGACGTCGCCGCGGTGGTCGCGAGCTATGGCCTGTTGCTGAGCGACGACGCGCCGGTCACCCCGGCCTCTGTCACGCCGGGATCGATCCGGGTGGTCGTCAGCCGGATGCGCGCGCAGGTGCCGCACTGCCCGGACTGGTCGCGCAACGCGACCAACGAGTTCGAATCCAACACGTCGTCCAACTTCGGCTGCGCGATCAACAGCAACCTCGCGGCGATGATCGCCAATCCGGCCGACCTGGTGCGCGGCAAGGAAGGGGCGGAGACCACCGATACCGCGGCCTCGTACAAGGCGATCGACACGTACCGCAAGAAAGCGCCGACCGGTGCCGGTTCGCTCGCCGCAGCTACGCCGGGAGGCAAGTGATGAACGCTCCGTGGAAGCCCGCTGGCGCCGCCAGTCGCGATCCCTTCACCGCCTATGTCTGCGACGAGACGACCGCGGCGGCATTGCGCCCGATCGCGACCGAACTCGGCTGGTCGGTCGACAAGATCTACAAGGGCGGACTGCGCAACGCGATCCAGTCGCTGTCGGTTGCCGCATCCCCGCAAATCCTGTTCGTCGATCTCGCCGAGTCGGGCGATCCGCTAAACGACATCCACGCGCTTGCCGAAGTCTGCGAGCCCGGCACCGTGGTGATCGCCGCTGGCCAGGTGAACGACGTTCGCCTGTACCGTGACCTCGTCGCGAGCGGTATCCAGGATTACCTCCTGAAGCCGCTCCATCCCGACATGCTGCGCGAGGCGTTCGTTCATGCGCAGATGATGCTCAATGCACCGAAGCCCGTCGACCTGTCGCCGGAGCGTCCGCATTGCTCGGTCGGCGTGATCGGCACGCGTGGCGGCGTCGGTGCATCGACGATCGCGACCTCGATCGCATGGCTGCTCGCCGACAAGGAGAAGCGCTCGACCGCACTGCTAGATCTCGACGTCCATTTCGGCACGGGTGCGCTCAGCCTCGACCTCGAGCCCGGCCGCGGCCTCACCGATGCGATCGAGAACCCGAGCCGCATCGACGGGCTGTTCATCGAACGCGCGATGGTCAAGGCGACGGAGAACCTGTCGGTGCTCAGCGCGGAGGCCCCGATCAGCTCGCCGGTGGTCACCGACGGCTCCGCCTTCTACCAGTTGCAGGAGGAGATGCGCGCGGCTTTCGAATGCACCGTCGTCGATCTGCCGCGCGCAATGATGATCCAGCACCCGCATCTGATCAGCGACGTGAAGCTCGCGGTGATCGTCACCGACCTGACGCTGGCGGCCGCGCGCGACACGATCCGTATCCTGTCGTGGTTGAAGACGAATGCGCCGCAGATCGAGCTGTTCGTCGTCGCCAACCGCGTGCACACCGGCGGTCAGCTCGAGATCAGCCGCAAGGATTTCGAGGGCTCCATCGAGCGCAAGATCGACTACCTCGTGTCGTTCGACCAGAAGCTCGCGGCGCAGTCGGCCAAGCTCGGCAAGCCGATCGTCGAGGTCGGCAAGGCTAGCAAGACGATCACGCCGATCGTCGCGCTCGCCAGCGCGCTCGCCGCCGCGGTCGCGGACTGCGGCCTCGACGGTGCGAAGGCATCAAGGGGTCGGTCGTTGATGGGCAAGTTCGGCGAACTCCGCGGGCTCATGACCAAGCGCACGCTGAAGCCGGCAAAAGCGAAATGACCGCGCATGGTCACGCCCAGATGACGAGCGCCGAACAATGACCGGCATGGCGCCGTTGCTGCTCGTGATGATCGGCGCGAGCATCGTGCTGGGGATGATCGTGTTCGCGTTCGCCGGGCCATCGCCGGGCCGCGCGAAATCGCGTCGGCTCGTGGCGTTACGCGAACGCCACGGCGACGAGATCACCGTGGCGGACGCGCACATGCGGCGCATTTCGCATGCCCGCGACACTAAGATGGACCTGGCGTTCGGTCGCATCCTGCCCAACCCGGTGCAGCTCGCAAAGCGGCTCGCGATGACGGGCAAAGACTGGACCGTCGGCCAATACGGCATGGCGACCGCGGGGATCGCCTTGGTCGTCGCCGCACTCATGCTGTTCAAGGGCATGCCGATCCTGCTCGCATTGCTGTTCGGCCTGTTCGTCGGCATCGGCCTGCCGCATCTGGTCGTCGGCAAGACGATCAAGCGGCGTGTCACCAAGTTCACCGCGAAGTTTCCGGATGCGATCGAACTGCTCGTCCGGGGCTTGCGCTCCGGCCTGCCGATCAGCGAGACGATCGGCGTCGTCGGCCAGGAACTCGACGGCCCGGTCGGTGAGGAATTCCGCTCGGTCAGCGACAAGATGAAGATCGGGCGGACGATGGACGCCGCCCTTCAGGAAACCGCGGACCGGCTCGGCACGCCCGAATTCCAGTTCTTCGTCATCACCATCGCGATCCAGCGGGAGACCGGCGGCAACCTTGCGGAGACGCTGGCGAACCTCGCCAACGTGCTGCGCATGCGCGGCCAGATGAAGCTGAAGATCAAGGCGATGTCGTCGGAATCGAAGGCGTCGGCGTACATCATCGGCGCGCTGCCGTTCATCGTGTTCGGGCTGATCTGGTTCATCAATGGCACCTACATGCAGCGGTTCTTCGTCGACGAGCGGCTGATAATGATCGGCATGGGGGGCATGACGTGGATGGCGATCGGCGCCTTCATCATGGCCAAGATGATCAACTTCGAGATCTGAGGGACTGACGATGGGCGAGACCGCCGGACCTACCCTGCTCGGGGTCGACGTACTCTGGGTCGCGACGATCCTGTCGGGCGTCGCCGCGTTCGCCGTGATGATCGCGATCTATGCGGTGACGACGGTTCACGATCCAATGGCGAAACGCGTCAAGGCACTGAACGACCGGCGCGAACAGTTGAAGGCCGGTATCACCGCCTCGACCAAGCGCCGCGCGAAACTGGTCACGCGCAACGACACCGCGGACCGGATGCGCGGCATCCTGTCGTCGATGAAAGTGCTGCAGGACAGCCAGGTCAAGGCGGTCCAGGTCAAGCTGATGCAGGCTGGCATCCGTTCGAAGGAATGGGCGCCGGCGGTGATCTTCGGACGGCTGGTGCTGCCGATCGTGATCGGCGGGGCGATGCTCTACTGGGTCTATGGCACCGACGGTTTCGCGACCTGGGGTCCGCTCAAGAAATACGGGCTCGTCGCGATGAGCTTCATCCTGAGCTACAAGGCGCCGGACCTGTATCTCGACAACAAGATCAAGAAGCGCTCGGATGCGATCCGCAAGGGCCTTCCCGACGCGCTCGACCTGCTCGTGATCTGCGCCGAGGCCGGCCTGACCGTCGATGCCGCGTTCCACCGCGTCGCGCGCGAACTCGGCCGCGCCTATCCCGAACTAGGCGAGGAATTCACCCTCACCGCGATCGAGCTGGGCTTCCTGACCGACCGCCGCAGCGCATTCGAGAACTTTGCTTTGCGCGTGAAGCTGGACGCGGTGAAGGGCGTCGTCACGACGATGATCCAGACCGAGAAATACGGCACGCCGCTTGCCTCCGCGCTGCGCGTACTGTCGGGCGAATTCCGCAACGAACGCATGATGCGCGCCGAGGAAAAGGCGGCACGTCTGCCCGCGATCATGACCGTGCCGCTGATCCTGTTCATCCTGCCGGTGCTGTTCGTCGTCATTCTCGGGCCGGCCGCCTGCTCGATCTCCGACGCGCTGCTGAAGGGCTAAGGCAACCGCAACGCCAACGGATCGTTGAGCCCCCGTAACAGGAGGGTTTTTCGATGCCGTTGTTTTCCACGCCTACGCAATTCGCCGCGCTCGCACTGATCTTCGTCGCCGGCTGGCTGTTCGGATTGGCGAGCCATCCCGGCGGCAAGAAGTGGAAGGCGCGCTATCACGCCGAACGTGACGCGCACGCGGTCGCAAAGAAGGACGCCGACATCCGCGCCGCCGCCGCCGAAAAGCGTGCGGTCGAGGCCGAACACGAGAATGCGCGCCTCGTAAAGGCCACGCCGGTAGCGCCGGTCGCCCCCGTGACGACGCCCCGTGCGCCGGTAGAGGATCGCTCGATCTTCGTGTCGCCTGACACGCGTCCCGTAGCCGCGTCGTCGGCCCGCCCGGCCTATAATAATGATGGCACGAAGCGCGGCTGGTTCGACTTCGACCGTCGCTAATATATTAAGGCGGCCCACTCACCACCGAGCGGGCCGCCTTATCGAAGCCTATTGGTAATGTGCGACGTTCTCGAAACCGGTGTTCGTCTTCGCCATTTTGACCAGCTTTCTAGCGTAGGACCGCACGTGCCGGTCGAAGCGCGTATCGTTGTAGACGCCGCGCCAGATATACTCGTCGCGGTCCAACAGCGCAGCAAGCGCCGCGGTAAACGTCGCTTGGCTGTCCGCGACGCCTTTGCGGCTCATCAGCGCACAGACCATTTCCTCGGCTGATGCCTTGTCGCAGTCATCCTGCAATTCACGGCCGCCACGCTCGGCCACAACCTGTTCGGAGCGTGCGGCAATCCCCCGTGCGTCCAGCCATTTGCGGACCGCGTCGCCGTCCCAGTCCTTTTTGTCCGCCAACGCCCGATCTCCGTTTCGCGCGCACTAGCCGGTAGAGCGCGCCTGCCAGCGCCGATATCCTATCACAGCCAGCACGACCATCGCCGCGTACAGTCCGGCGGTGAGCATGAGCCCCTTATACACGAACATCCCGACATACAGGACGTCGACCGCGATCCACAGCAGCCAGTTCGCCGCATGACGTCGCGCGACCCAATATTGCGCGACCAGACTGAAGCTGCTGAGCGTGGCGTCGGCCCAGGGCAATGCCGCGTCGGTGTAACAGCTCATGAACCAGCCGATAGCGAACGCCCCGACCGCCCCCGCGCCGAGGCCGGCGAGCGCACGCGATGGCCGCAACGGCTCCACGACGACATCGCCTTTATCGTCCTTGCCGCGCGCCCAAGCCAGCCAGCCATAGACGATGGCGATCGCAAACAGCGCCTGGAGCACCATGTCCGCGTACAACCGCACGTCGAGGAACAGCTTGAAGTAGAGCGCACACGCGACGAAATTGACCGGCCAGCACAGCATGTTGCGCTTGGCGGTCAGCCATATTCCGGCAAAACTGACGACGACCGCGACGATCTCAAGCGGCGTCATGACAGTGCGATCCGGCGCAGGAATTCCTGGCCCGGTGGCGAGAAGAACCAATTGGCGTGGTCGATCAGATACCCCTCCCAGGCCATTGCGGCGGACTCGGCATCCGCCACGACGGCGGTGAAATAATCGGCCTCCGACAGCGCGAATTCGGCATGGACCAGCGGCAACAGCGACACGATCGCTGCGATCTCCGCATGGCTCAGCGACAGGACGGTGGCATAGCCTGCCACCAGCGCCAGCGCCGTCTCGGGATCGGCGATCGCATCGTCAGCCCCCTGCCCCAGATCCAGCCACCGCACCGCCGTCCGCTCGATCGCCGTCGCGATGTCGTGAACGGCATTCGTGCGATCCGCCAACCCGAAGTCGAACACGGTCCGCACCGCGCCCTCTCGCGTCCAGAGAAGGTTGGAGGGATGCCAATCATTGTGCGTCCACAACGGCGTCTGTTTCGCGAGAAGTGACGGCAGGTCGCTATCGGCCTGCTCGAACAGTCGCGCGAGTTGCGCCTGCCATGGGCGGTCCGCGAGGAACGTGGCCAGTGCCGGGCGGGCGGCGACATACGCGCTCGCCGCGGCCAGGGGATCGGCGGCGGGGAGTATCGTAAAACTCGAGACCAAGGGTTGTCGGCGTCGCGCTGGCGCATCGAACCCGCGCGCCGCGACGTGCAGTTCCGCCAGCGCCACGCCGGCGGCATGGGCATGGTCGAGCGACAGGAACGGCGTCCAGGACAGCCGGTCGCGATACAAATCCTCGCCCGGCGCCTGGCGGTGCAGTTCGTACGACCAGGGGCTGATCGCGACGGCGCTCGCCCCTTGTGCGGTCGCCATCACTTCGGGGACCGACACGCCCGCACCGGCGAGATGCACGATGAATGCGTGTTCCTCGGCAAGCCCTTCGACCGTGCGGACGTGGTAATGGTGGCGCTTCAACAGGAACGCGCCGTTCGTCGTGTGCACCAGCGTCGCGGCGGAGAAGGGGCGCGGGGAATGCCAGTGCAGCCCGGTCATCCGCCCGGCCGCCGGAAAATGCGCCAGCACTGGCTCGGCCTCGGCCTCGGCGATGGCAGGCCAAGTCGGCGCTTCCATCGCGGTGCCCATGCCATGAACGAGATGCTTCAGCTGCGACGCCACCTCAGAACGCCCGCGAGATCGTCGCCATGACCGCTGCGCCACTGCCGATGTAATAAGCGGGCGACGAGCCGGCGATCACGGTGCCGTTGCGGCCGATCGTGTCCTGCGCGTTGGTGCTGACCGACTGGACGCCGGCGAGGACGTGTGGATCGGTGACGTTGATCGCGTTGACGCGCAGGTCGGTGCGCTTGCCGTCCAGCCAGTCGGCGAGGTGCATGCCGACTGACAGATCAAGCGTCGCATAGCCCTTGATCCGTTCGTCGTTCATGAAGGTCGCATATTGCCGGCCGATATATTTCGACGCGACGCTCCCGAAGAATCGCCCGTCGTCATAGATCCCGCCGGCGCCGAACTGGACTGTCGGACTGGACACCGCGTGCTTGCCCCTGGTCGGCAGGAAGTCCGCGCCGACAGGCAAATCGTCGTCGATCCGCGCGTGCAGATATTCGCCGGAGAGGTACAGGCTGACGCCTGCTACCGGGCGGTAGTCGATCTCCGCATCGACGCCGTACGAGGTCTGGCCGCCGGCGTTGAGGGTGGCGGTCACCTGCGCACCGCCCTGGTCGAGCACGGTGGCGAGTTGCCGGTTGCGGAACTTGTAGTGGAAGCCGGTCACCGAGGCAGAGAGTTGCTCGCCGATGAAGCGGTAGCCAATCTCCTGCGAGACCGAATATTCGTTCTTGAGCGCGTTGGTCCCCTGTCCGACCACTTCGCCACCATAATAGCTGTTGTAGAGCGTGAACTCGTTGGGCGTGCGGAAGTTGGTGGTGATGTTGGCGAACAGCTGCTGGCGATCGTCGATACGGTAGTGGATCGCGGCACGCGGCAACGCGGCGAAGCTGTCGTTGCGGACCTTGTCCTGCGGTCCGGGGAGGTAATTGCGGCCATTGCGCAGGACGTTGACGCCCTTGAACCCGGCATCGATCGTCAGCCGCGGCGTCAGCGCGATGCTGTCGGCGAGGAAAAAGCCTTTCGTCACGGTGACGGTGCGCTGGTTCTCATAGGCGAGCAGCCGGCCGTCGGCGGTACGGATCGCCTTGGCGCGGTAGCCCAAGCGGTCGGTCGGCTGCCCGTCATCGTCGATCGAAGTGTACGACTGCGTGACGCGGTCGGTGCCGTAGTCGAACCAGAGCCCCGCCGTGAGGGTATGCGCGCCGGTCTTGAAGGTAAGCTTGCTGACGTTGCCGGTCCGCATCTGGTCGCCGGTGTAATTGCCGAGCACGGTCGCGACGCCGTCAACCGCACCGGGCAGTGCGACCGGCTGCGCCAGTTCCTCGGTGCCGAGGAAATTGCCTTCGGTCGTCAGCTGCGTCCCGTAGGGCGAGTTGCCGTAGCCGAACTGGAGGTAGGTGGTGCTGTCGAGCGCCAGCCGACCGGTCAGCACCAGGTGCACCGGCGCGGAGGCGTAGAGGTTGCGGAACGGCGCGCGGTACAGTCGCCAGTAGTTGGTATTCCCCGCCGTGTAGTGCTTGTCGTAGTTGAAGCCGCGACCCTGCGCGTTCCATTCGGCGAGCGTCGGACTCGGATAGCTCGACGAGTTCGCGTCGTTGTACGACAGCGCGAGGCTGGCGCGGTTGCCGGCGCCCCATTCGCCCAGGATCTTCGCGTCGATATGCTGGCGCGTATCGTAGCCGGCACCCCGCCAATTGTCCGCGCGGGTGTTGGAATAGGACAGGAACGCCTTCAGCCCGGTGTTGCCGATCGTCCCGCTATCGACCCGGAAGAAGCCGCGCCGCGCCGCGTAGCTGCCGAGCGACAGATCGACGAGCGCGCCGGGACGCGCCTTCGGATCGTCGAGCGACAGCGACAACAGACCGCCTGCGCCGCCCAATGTCGGCGAATCGATATCGACCGAGCCTTGCGCGAGCGAGATGCGCTTCAAATTCTCCGGATCGGCGAACTGCGACGGATAGGCGTAATAATAGCCGATGTCGTTCTGCGGCGCGCCTTCCATCAGCACGCCGATCTCGTCCTGGCCAAGCCCCCGCAACGTCAGGCTCGAACTCGTCGACAAGCCGTACGGATCGCTCGACGCGACGTTCGCGCCGGGCAGCAGCGTCACCAACTGGAACGCGTTGAGCGTCGGCGCCTGCTTGACGATGAAGTCGGCGGACATCGCACTCTGCGCGCGCGGCACCTTCTGGTCGGGCAGCAAACCCGCCGGATCCTGCTTGCCGACCACGCGGATTTCGGCGGGTTCGACCGGCTCGGACGCTACCTGCGCGCTTGCACAGGACGCGGCAAGGCTCGCCGAGAGGGTCAGCACTACCCGAAGAGCGGGGCGGCCACGCACTATAAACGGGCGCGTCACAACGAATAACCAGCAATAAAAAACGTCACGTCCACTCCAATCGGAGGGACGACGGGCCAGCCGCAGACCCTCCCTACGCCGGTATAAGCCGGATCAGGTTCAGCGGGTCATGGGCTGTTGCCCACCTCTCAGCCGCACATCAGCGGCCCCCCGGGGATACGTGCCGCTTAGGCGGTTGGGCGGGTGGTGGAAAGGGCTATCGCGTTGATCTGGCTGGAGTGCCTCACGTCGTGCACTGGCAAACCTCAAGACCATTCCGAAGAACGGCGCACAGCGGCCGGCCTACCCAGAAAACATGCTGTGAAAACAAGGTAGGCCGACCGCCTTGGCAGCTCGATCAACGAGCACCGTCCGGGTCGGCAAGGGAGCGCCAACGCCGCAACGGTATGACAAATACGTTGCAGCGCGGCATTTAGACTCATCGTGCCGTGAAATGTCCCGGCTAACGGCGACGTCGCACAGTCAGGCGCGACCCTCGCGACGCTTGATCTCTCCCAGCAGCGCCTCGGCCACCGGGTTGCCGACCTCGCCACCCGACTGGTCGTATGCGCCGGCAAGCTCCGCGTCCGTCGCGCCCTGCAACAGCGCGTTCACCTCGGCGTTGAAGTCGTCGACCTCGCCCGCGGCGGCATCGGCGGCGTCCTCGCTCGTCACGGCCGGCTCCGCTCCCGCGGCCGGGGCGTGTGCCATCACGGCATCCTGCTTGAAAACGTCGAAGGCTTCGGCGGCCTCGTTGCGCTCCTCGATCGCGATTTCGAGGCGGGTGAACAGATCGAGCTGCGGTGCGGTGTTTTCCATTCCGCCAGCTTATCCGCGCGAACACGGTCCAGGCAACTCGTTCGCGCACGGCCGCTACCCGCAGCGAGAACGTACCAGGAATCTCTATAATCTAAAGCAACTCGTGAGACTTCCAGCCGGAACGTCCGTTCTGCCCTTCAAGCCGCCGACCTGGACCCAGCGATCGGTGGCAGCAGGGAGAGAGCATGACCGCGATCCGAGCCGCCGAACCCCATGACCTGTCCCGGTTGATGGCATTCGATTCCTTCCCTGGAGACCGAATCGCCGAGATCGTCGAACAACGCATGCTGGTAGCCGAGGTGGACGGCGTCATCGCGGGATACGTCGCATGGCAGACAGGGGGATGCATCGGCATGGACTATGTCAATAAACTGGTCGTCGACCCCGACTATCGCCGCCGCGGCATCGCCCAATCGTTGATAGCCGAACTGAATTCGATCTTGAACGGCAGGATTTTCATTTCGACCGGTGCCGACAACAGCGCAGCAATCGGACTTTTGAGGCTTACCAACTGGCAACCGGCAGGGCAGATCGTCGGCTTACGTCCGGCAGACGAACCAGAAATCTTTTACTACCGCGATTTATGATTCGAAAATTCGGCCGCTGCGTAAGGTAGCGATACCTTTTTGGAATTAATGGGCCGAAGTGGTATTTTTGCGGGACTAGTAGAAGAGACGACTTCTGTAGTCAGACGTTTCGGTCGGTATATTCGGATATGCCACAACGGATGCTAAATCCCGATCAACGGCTTCGCGAGCATCTTGAGGATGCCTTGGTGGAGGCGGATGCGCTTGGCCAGACTGTCGTCGCCGCGCTGATCTCCGAAGCGCTCGATGCAATGGCATACTCACGACCTTAAGGGATCGTAGAGCGAAGCCTGCGTGTTGGGCGACAATGGTACCGCAATTCCTGCAAGCTTCGAACGTTCCGTCGCTACAATCCTGGTCGGAGGCGCCTCGCGTTCGTCGGATGAACGCAGCCGACATCCGACCAAGCGGGCGTTACGTTCTCTGCTGGCTGCAACAGGCGTTGCGTGCCCGCGACAATCCGGTGATCGACGCGGCTATCCGTCTCGGCAACGATCTCGGCCTGCCGGTCC
Source organism: Sphingomonas sp. PP-CE-1A-559 (assembly GCF_004340965.1). Lineage (GTDB taxonomy): Bacteria > Pseudomonadota > Alphaproteobacteria > Sphingomonadales > Sphingomonadaceae > Sphingomonas. Next base: position 136,016 of record NZ_SLYA01000004.1, read on the forward strand.
TCGTCTATCACGGGCTACGCGAAGACTACCCCTACGCATCCGATCGCCTTCACCGCTTCATTCTGGGTGCGAGCCGCGATCTGGCGCGCGACTGCCGCCAGCGCGGCCTCGCTTGCGTCCAGCATATCGACCGCGACGACGCTCGCGAGAAGGGTCTGGTCTACCGGCTGGCCGCCGACAGCGCCGCGGTGTTCGTCGAGGACCAGCCGACCTTCGTCGCGCGCTGGCAATCGGACCGTGTCGCCGCCCGCACCGAAGTTGCGATGTTCGCGGTCAATGCCGCATGTCTGGTACCCCCCGCGCTGCTCGGCGACGGCATCGGCTCGACCACCGCGTTCCGGCGCAAGCACGAGGCAGTGCGTGCGGATTGGCTAGCGACCGACGACCTTCAGGCGGACATCGCCGCGTATGACGGCCCCCTGCCCTTCACGTCCGATCGTCTCGAATCATGCAGCGACGCCGACCTGGACCGGCTGGTCAAGAACGCGGCGATCGATCATTCGCTTGCGCTCAGTCCGGACTTCCCGGCCGGCCGCGACGGCGCCTTGACGAAGCTCGAACGGCTGATGGACACGGTGCTGCCGACCTATGCGACGACCCGCAACGATGCGACCAAACCGGTCGGTGCGAGCATGCTCTCGCCCTATCTGCATTTCGGCGTGATCGGCCCGCGCGAAGTCATGGCCACAGTCGAAGCCGCCAATGCGCCAGTTGCCGCCAAGACCAAATTCGCCGACGAACTACTGACATGGCGCGAGTGGTTCCACTACCAGGCTCGCGCGCTTCGCTCGCCCGAACGCTACGACCGCGTCTCGGAATGGGCCCGCGAAACGCTCGCAGCGCACGCTTCTGACCCTCGTCTGGAAGTGGAAACGCTCTCAAATTTGCTCAACGGCACCACGCGTGACGAGACCTGGAACGCCTGCCAGCGCCAGTTCCTGGTCGATGGCTGGATGCACAATAATCTGCGGATGTACTGGGCCAAGCGGATCATCGCCCTGACGCCCGATCCCGAGACCGCATGGGCGACTGCCTGTTACCTGAACGACCGGCTCAGTCTCGACGGGCGCGATCCGTCGACTTACGGCAACATCGCGGCGTCGTTCGGTGCAGGATCGCCCGGCCGCGACGGGCCGCCGATCTACGGCAAGGTGCCGACGCGGTCAGATGGCTCGACCCGGCACCGCGACGGTGGCCCGGAGTGGCTTCGTACCGCCGCAACGCGTACCGCGCCCGAACCTACGCTGCCATCGGGCCTGCCGTCCGCACTTTACCTTACGGGCGAACTGCCCATCTAACCCGAGCGCGCGTCGCCGCCCGCTACCGACAGCCCGACCCATTCACCTGCAAGCAAGGCGCGCCCGTCAGGCGCAGCGCCATACACCGGAATTGACCATGACATCGACTGCGCAAGATCGCCCGGAACCCCGTACGACGGGCTATGTCCTGACGAGCAGCGTGACGTTCGCGATGGCCGCCGCTGCCGGCGTTGCGGTCGCCAACATCTATTACAACCAGCCGATGCTCGGCGTGATCGAGAAGGATCTGCCGGGCAAGCTGTCCACGCTGATCCCCACCGCGACGCAGCTGGGCTATGCTGCCGGCCTGTTCTTCCTCGTACCGCTCGGCGACTTGGTCGAGCGCAAGCGCCTGATCGTGATCCAGTTCGCCGTCTTGGCCGCCGCGCTGGTCGCCGCCGCGATCGCGCCCACCGCTGGACTCGTCGTGGCTGCCTCGCTTCTGGTCGGCATCGCCTCCACGGTCGCACAGCAGATCGTCCCGCTGGCCGCCAACCTCGCCGCGCCGGACCGACGGGGGGCGACCGTCGGCACGGTCATGTCAGGCCTCTTGTGCGGAATATTGCTGAGCCGGACGCTCGCCGGCTTCGTCGCCACGCATGCCGGCTGGCGTGAGATGTTCTGGCTGGGCGTGCCGATGGCGCTCGCGGTCGGCCTCTGGATGGCGATCAAGCTGCCCCGCAGCCAGCCAGCGGCGACGCTATCCTATGGCGGTCTTCTCCGCTCGCTCGTGGGGCTATGGCGCGAGTTCGGCGCATTGCGGCTGGCGACCGTCACCCAGTCGCTGATCTTCGCCGCGTTCACCGCGTTCTGGACGATCCTCGCGCTCAGACTTCAGGAGCCGCGCTATGCGCTGGGCGCCGACGTCGCGGGCCTGTTCGGCATCGTCGGCGCAGTCGGCATCTTCGCCGCACCGATCGCCGGGCGGTACGCGGATCGAAAGGGACCGCATATGGTGATCGCGCTCGGCGCCGCGCTGACGCTGGTATCGTGGATCCTGTTCGGCGTGTGGACGTCGATCACAGGCATGGTCGTCGGTGTCATCGTACTCGATTTCGCCGTCCAGAGCGCGCTCGTCTCCAACCAGCACATCGTCTACGCGCTGCGCCCCGAAGCGCGGGCGCGGCTCAACACGATCTTTATGGGCGGGATGTTCCTGGGCGGCGCGGTCGGGTCCGCCGCCGCGACGCAGGCCTGGGCCGCGGCCGGCTGGTTCGGCGTGGCCATGCTCGGCATCGTACTGACCGCACTGGCGACGCTGATCCAGACGGCCAGCCTGGTGCGGCGCAAGCGGGCGATCTGACCGATCGCCCGACGCGCTTACAGTCCGATAGAGTAGAGTGCGTGGTGCGCCAGGATAAACAGCGTACGACGATCCGCGCCACCGATGACGAGTTGCAGCGGACGTTCCGGGACGTCGATACGGCGTAACAGCGAGCCGTCCGGCCGATAGACGAACACCTGTCCATTGGCGACGTACAGGTTGCCAGCCGCATCGCGCGCCGCGCTCTCGCCGCCGCGCGGTGCGACGACCTTGAGGTCCGTCACCCGGCCATTGTCGCCGACCAGACCGCTATACGTGCGGTTCTCCGATCCGTTGGTCAGCACTACTCGTTCGCCGGGGGGCGCCGTGACGAACCCATAGGAGTCGAGCGTATCGGACCAGCGCCAACCCTGATGATCGTCCGGCCCCTGATTCCACACGCGGAACGCCGGCAGTACCAGCGAGCCGTCGGGCGAGACATATTCCTGCGCCTTCGCCTCGCCCATCTTGCCGGTGAAGAAATCGGCAAGCGGTGGATATTGGTACGTCGTGGGATCGATCCGGTCGGCGAACTCGCCGTTCGCCCAGACGTTGACGGGCAGCACCGTCGCCGCACCGCGTCGCGCCTTGGCTGGGGTCGGCGCGATGACCTTGACGTCGGAGGGCTTGGTCGGATCGATGCTGTAGACGGTCCCGTCTCGCCCGGCCGATGACAGCACCAGCAGATCGCCGGACTTGGCGACCGCGAGGTTCACCGCGTCGAGCGGCGCTTCCGCCACTATCGACAGGCCTTCGGTCTTCGACCAGCCATGGATCCGCTGGAAGCGGCGATCGATGAAGTACAGCTTGCCCTGCGCATCGACCGCACCGCCGGCGATCGAATAGAAACCGTCGGCCAGCTTCTCGACGCCGGGCGTTGCCGGTATCGGGGTTTGGACCGCCGTTGCAGGTGCGGCCGGCACATCGAGCTTGGCAAATTCGAGTTCGCGCACTTCCTGCCCGCGAGTCATATCCTTGATCGTGTTCTCGAACGGGAACTTGCTCGCGCGCAGATACGTGCCGCAGCCCTTCGCATCGCAGCTCGCGAACCCGCTTTCGGCGTTCACATGGACGTTGCGGAAACGGATATCGCCCGAGTTGTAGAGCTTTACCGCAGCGTCCATCGGCTTGATCGACCGTGTGACGCGGTAGCTGTGATAATTGGCGAACAGGATGTTGCGCGAGTTGCGGATCTCGGTGGAGATCGCATCGACGCCGTCGCGCACCTCCTGCTCGGTCTGCGGCGCGAGGAATTCCCAGTTCTCGACGTTGTCGAGTACGATTTCCGCGCGATAATGATGCTCGGCCGACAGTTCGTAGACGTGGCCGGGGGTCTTGGTGTTCGAGACGTGGAAGCCAGCCGATGCCAGCGTGTTCGGCGACCAGATCGCCGCGAACGTGCCGCCGCCGCCGTCGGTCACCCATATGCTGGGGTGCTGGCCATCGAAGCGCGCGCGCGGATCGCCGAATCCGATCGGGCTGCCCTTGGTCAGGACGGTGCCGCCGCCGCCCTGGATCTTGACGTCATTGATCATAGACGCCTCGCCCGCCCTCCAGAGAAGCGCGGTCGCACGCGGGTTCACGCCGCCGGTCCACAGCCCCAGGCCGGAGACGATAGCGTTGCCGCCTTTCGCGCTCTCCAGCAGAGCCTTCGGGCCACCGACGCCCATATAGGCCGGCGTCTCGTCGGGGAGATAGAGATGCGTGAGGCTCGGGTGCAGCGAGATCAGCACGCTGTCGGGCCGCAGCTTCAGCGTGTCGGTGACGCGGTAGCGACCGACCGGAAGATACAGCACACGGTGGGTGTCGATCGCGCGCTGCAAGGCTGCGGTATCGTCGGTGGTATCGTCACCTTTGACGCCCAAATCATGCACGTTCGCCCATTCGCGCACGGCCGGCATGGCCCGGATCGCCGGCGCGCGTCGGGCAGGAAGGCGTGCGAGCGGCGCGATCGAGACGTCGGTCGCATATTCGCCGATCGTGCCGAGGCCCGCGAGCTTCAGGCCGTAGGAAAAGTCGGCGACCCGGTAGGTCGGCCCCGCGGCGGCGATCGTCTTGCCGCTGTCGCGGAAGCGCGCGAAGGTCGGCGTATTGCTGGCGACCGCATTGTCGAAGCCGATCTGCGTGAAGACGCTGTTCTCCGCCGAAACGACGATGCCCGCCTGCGATACGTTCTCGAACCGGACGTCCTTACCCCAGAACGAATCCGAATAACCGCGGTCGATCTCGATCCCGACGGGCGTATCGCGGATCGCGACGTTGACGAGAGTCAGGTCGACCTCATGCTCGCGGATCGCCGCGTCGCGCTGGCCCTGGAACTCCGAATCGAGCAATGTGAACTGCCACGCGGGCGACGTCTTCTCCGACATGATGCCGTAGCGACCGCCGTAGAAGCGCAGATTCTCGAACTCGTTGCCCGCCTGATAGACGCCGGCGAGACCCGATCCGATATGGAAGTCGACGTGCCGAAGATAGCCGTGCTGTGCGACTCGGAAGCGCACCGCGACCGCACCGGCATTGCCGTCGCCGATCCGAAAATCGACGTTGGACAGCGTGGAATAGAAGGTGCTCGAGGTCGCGTCGAAGATCGCCGGATCGAACGGCACGCTGGTGCGTGGCGGTACGGGTGCCTTGCCGACGCGATACTGGTCCTCGCCGGTAAAACTGACCATCGCCGCCACGCCGGATCCGAAGCCCGCGCTATTGTCGGCGAGAACGATCTCCGGGCGGGTCGCGCCGACGCCGAAGACGCGGACGGCGGACCGGATGAAGATCGTGCGGGTGATCCGGTAGCGTCCCGACGGCAAGAACACGACGCCGCCATGACCCCCAGCCGCCGCCGCGTCGATCGCCTGCTGGATCGCCGCGCTATCGTCCGCGCGGCCATCGCCGACGCCCTTGACGGTTACCGCCTGCGGATCATTGGGCTGGCTGAGATAGACCGAGACCGACTTGGTTGGCGCCGCCGTCTTTGCAGCCACGGTCTTTGCAACGGCCGGGCTGGCGACAAGAAGCGCCGTTCCGCAGAGCAGCCATTTCGCAACCATCGTCCGTCTCCCGTTATCAGGACAGCAGTCCTACCGTTCGTGGAGGCCAGCTTCATCTGCGACGAAGGTCGTATTCGAAGGCAAGTGTCAGATCGCCAGCGTCTGCGCGACGATCGCGGCCTGCGTCCGGTTGCGGACGTTCAGCTTGCGCATAAGGGCGGTCATGTGAACCTTCACGGTAGCCTCGGCGATGCCCAGATCGAAGGCGATCTGCTTGTTGAGCAGACCCGAATGGACCCCGCGAAGGACCCTGATCTGCGTCGGCGTCAGGCGCGGCGACGCGGCGCACGACGCGGCAGTGGTCGCGACCGAAGCTTGATGCGTATCGTATCCAGGCCGTTCCATGGTCATCCCTCCCTGTGCGCCGGCCGAAGTCGTAGCGGCCGATGGGTGGCCGAGACGCGGTGGCTGTCGCTGTTGATCCAGTGATCCGTTACGCGGATTCAGTTGGACAGATTTTGACTATGGGCCGTGCGATCGGACGCAATCAAGCCTTTTTTGTTGTCAGATCGAAAAGACCTGTCGTACAGATCTGCCATCATATCGGCAGGCGAAGGCGCCGCCGACCAACGGGAGGGGCGTGATGTCACGAGCACTGGACGAGCGCGCGCAACTGCGACCCGCATGCCGATGATCAGCCCCGACATGCGACTCGTGATCGCTGCACTCGCGGGGATATTCCTTGCCGTCCTGATGATCGTTCGCGGTCGACTCCACCCCTTTATCGGCCTGTTGTGCGGCGCGTTCACCGTCGGTCTGCTCGCCGGACTTCCCCTCCCCGACGTCGCCAAGGCGGTGCAGAAGGGGGTCGGCGACATCATCGGCGGCACGGGGCTGGTGGTCGCGCTCGGCCTGTCGCTCGGCGCGATGCTGCATCTGTCCGGCGCCGCGGCGTCGCTTGCCAAAGGCGCCTTGCAGCTGACCGGCAAGCAAGCGGCACCATGGGCGACGCTGGGCATCGCGATCGTTGTAGGCCTTCCGCTTTTCTTCGAGACCGGCCTCGTCCTGCTATTGCCGATCGTCGTCGCGGCCGCCGAGGAGATGACCGGCAAGGACGGTGCGGAGCGCGATGCCGCGAAACTGAGGCTTATCATGCCGGCGCTGGCAGGGCTCGGCGTGGTCCACGCGCTCGTCCCGCCTCACCCCGGCCCGTTGCTGGCGGTCGAGGCACTGGGCGCCAACCTCGGCAAGACGATGCTCTACGGCATCGCGATCGCCATCCCGACGGCGATCATCTCCGGTCCGCTGCTCGCGAAGTTCACCACGCGCGGCGTGCGGCTGGAAGCGCCGGTGTTGCATGATCCGGGGCTCGGCATCGCCCCGCCGCCACGGCTGTGGTCGCTGTTGATCGTGCTGCTGCCGGTGCTGATGATCGCGACCGGCGAGCTGGGCCAGATGATCCCGGGCATGAAAGGAGCCGCATGGCTGGTCGCGGCGAGCAACCCGGTCGTCGCGCTGTTGCTGACCAACCTGATCGCGCTCCCGCTGCTGTTCGGCCGCCGGCTGCGCGAGGCTGCGATCCAGAACGCGGTGTGGCACGAGACGATGGGCGCCGCGGGCGCGATCCTGCTGGCGATCGGCGCGGGCGGCGCATTGAAGCAGGTGCTGGTGACCGCAGGCCTGTCCGACCTGCTGGCGCGCACGGTACTGATGTATTCGATCTCGCCGCTGCTGCTCGGCTGGCTGGTCGCGGTCGGCATACGCCTGGCGGCTGGCTCGGCTACCGTAGCGACGATCACCGCGGTCGGCATCATGCCGGGCGTGGTCGCAAGTTCCGGCGTATCGCCCGAACTGGTCGTGCTCGCAATCGGCGCGGGCTCCGTGTTCTTCAGCCACGTCAACGATCCCGGCTTCTGGCTCGTCAAAAGCTATGTCGGCACCAGCACCGCGGACACGTTCCGCACCTGGTCGATGCTGGAAACGTCGATCTCGGTGGTCGGCCTCGCGTTCGTCCTGGCGCTCAGCCATGTCATCTGAAACTCCGAGCACCCCGCCGCCGATCGTCCCGGACAAGCCCGCCGCGAACGGCATAAGGCTGGCGGATCGCGCCTATACAGCGATCGTCCAGATCATCCTCGACGAGCATCTCGCGGTCGGCGACCGGCTTCCGGCCGAGGACAAGCTGGCGACGATGTTCGGCATGTCCCGCACGATCGTCCGAGAGGCGCTGGCGAGGCTCGCGTCCGACGGCATCACGCAGGCGCGGCGCGGTGCGGGATCCTACGTCAAGCGGCGACCGTCGGAGCGGCTCGGGTCGCACATGCAGATGGCCGACATCGCGGCGACGCTCGGCACCTACGAAGTCCGCTTCGTACTGGAGGCGGAAGCGGCGCGGCTCGCGGCACAACGCCGGTCGCACCACCAGATGGACGCGATCGAACACGCATTGGAGGCATTGCGCACCGCGTTGCTGTCGAACGCGCCGGCGCATGACGAGGACTGGGTGCTGCACCGCGCGATCGCCGAGGCGACCGCCAACGCCGCGTTCCTGCCGGTCTTCGATCACCTCCAGGATGCGGTGATGCGGATCCTCCGCGCCGGGGTCGACATCTCGCGGTCGCGTGCGCCGGAAGTGATCAAGGCGATGATGGACGAGCACGACGCGATCGTCGAAGCCATCCGCGCGCAGGATGCGGACGGCGCGGCGCTGGCGATGCGCTGGCATCTCTCGCAAGGCCGCAAGCGCCTGATGCCCTGACGCATCAGGCTTCGGCTCACGCGCCGCGCCTGCGACCATGGTCGTAGATGATACCGCGCTCAGTATATCGTAGAGAACGACAAGAATGACACGTCGCCAAGCCGGACCACGGCACGCGCTACGTGCGACAAGGGGATGGACGGATGAACAAGGTTACGCGCAGTCGACGGTCAGTCGGATCTTTCAATGTTAACGCAACCAGCATGATCGTGCTGGCCACCGCGTTGCTCTGCGCCCCTGCCGCAGCCCAGACAATTGCCCCGCCGTCCGACCTGCCCGCTTCGACTCAATCGGCCGATCCGGCAGCGCCGCCTCAGACGCTGACCCCGCAGACCGCTGCAGAAGAGCAGGCCGCGCCGGACAAGGACATCGTCGTCACAGGGTCGCGCATCGTCTCGAGCGGCTACAACGCACCGACGCCGACAACCGTGATCGGCGAGGACCAGATCCTCAAGAACGCACAGCCCAATATCTTCAACGCGGTCGCGCAGCTGCCGTCGCTGCAGGGTTCGACCGGCGCCTCCACCGGCACGTTCAGCACGTCCAGCGGTACGCAAGGACTGAGCTCCTTCTCGCTCCGCGGCCTCGGCCCGATCCGTACGCTGACCCTGCTCGACGGCCAGCGCGTCGTCGGCGCCAACGTCTCCGGCGTACCCGACATCAGCATGTTCCCGCAGTTGCTGGTCAAGCGCGTCGACGTCGTCACCGGCGGCGCATCCGCCTCCTACGGCTCGGACGCGGTGGGCGGCGTGGTCAACTTCATCACCGACACGCGCTTCAAGGGCTTCAAGGCGAACGTCCAGGGCGGCATCACCAATTACGGCGACGACAAGCAAGGCCTGGTCCAGGCCGCGTTCGGCACCGCGCTGTTCGGCGACAAGCTGCACCTGATCGTCAGCGGCGAATATGACGACGAGGACGGCGTCGGCCCGGGCGATTTCGGCACCGACCTCGCCAAGGGTCGCGACTGGTACCGAGCCACTACGCTCGTCAACACCGGACAAACGAACAACGGCCTGCCGCAGTTCAACTACCGCGACTATGCCCAGCCTTATCAATATGCGCGCTTCGGCCTGATCAACAACGGCCCGTTACAGGGCATCGCGTTCGACCAGAACGGCGCGCCGTATAATTTCAACTATGGCTCGAACGGTCGTCCGACCGGCACCGGCGGCGTCACCAACTGCTTCCCCGCCAACAGCTTCTGCGTCGGCGGCGACCTGTCGGGCGCGCCGGGCTCGGGCGCATCACTCAAATCTTCGCTGGAACGGCTCAACGGCTTCGGGCGGATCGGCTTCGACTTTGCCGAAAACAACGAGGCCTATGTCACCGTCAACGTCGCGCAGGTGAAGACCAGCAACCAGCCGAGCCCGGGGTACAATCGCCCGAACCTGACCGTGCAATGCGCCAACCCCTTCCTGCCGCAGCTGGTGCGGGATCGGTGTGCGACGGCGATAAATCCCGCTACCGGGACTCCAGGGATCACGCAGTTCAACTTCGGTACCAGCAACGGCAGCTTCCCCGATCCGCTGGTCCAGACGGACCGGCGCCAATACCGTTTCGTCGGCGGCCTGAAGGGCAAATTCGAGATCGGCAGCACGCCCTGGACCTACGATGCATATTACGAGCACGGCATCACAAAGGCGGCGATCGACGTCGACAACACCGTGTTGCAGCCCCGCTATGTCGCGGCGACCAACGCGATCACGCTGAACGGCGCGATTGTCTGCGCCGACCCGGTCGCGCGCGCCGCCGGATGCCAGCCAATCAACATCTTCGGCGGTGCGGTGCCATCGGCATCGGCGCTCGCCTATGTCACGCCTGCCAACGGACCGCTCCAGCGCACCAAGCTGACGCAGGACGTCGCCAGCCTCAACTTCTCCGGCGAGCCGCTCAACCTGTGGGCCGGGCCGTTGGCGGTTGCCTTCGGTGGCGAGTATCGTCGCGAATTCTACCGTGTCCACGGCGATCCCTATGGTGCGGGCGTAACCGCACTTAGCCCCAACAGCACCGCCTATCCTGCCGATCCGCTGTTGAATTCTGCGCTGGGCAGTAACTGGGCAGCCGGCAACTATAAGAACGGCCGCGGCAAGTACGAGGTGTATGAGGGGTTCCTCGAACTCAACCTGCCCTTGTTCAACAGCGAAGCCATCGGTCGTGCCAACCTGAACGGCGCCGGTCGCGTGACGCACTACTCAACGTCGGGCACGGTCTGGGCGTGGAAGGCCGGCGGCACTTGGGATACGCCGTTGGACGGTATCCGGTTGCGCGCCGTCACGTCGCGCGACGTCCGCGCGCCGAACCTGTCCGAACTGTTTGCCGCACCGACCGTCACTACGCTGCCGAACTTTACCAATCCCTTTTCCGGTAGCGGCGTGCAGGCGTTCCAGAACACCGTCGGTAACCCAGATCTGACGCCGGAAATCGCGCGCAATACCGAGGTCGGTATCGTCCTGTCACACCCGTCATGGGCACCGGGTCTCGGTCTGTCGTTCGATTACTACAAGATCAAGCTCGACGGCGTCGTCTCGACACTGTCGCCCGACCAGATCGTCCGCTTCTGCTTCGAGGGCAATCAGGCGTTCTGCGGAGGCTTCGTGCTGAACAGCCCGACCCAGGGCGGCAATTTCATCAACGTCCAGCCGTTCAATCTGGCATCGTGGAAGACCAGCGGGTTCGACATCGAGGCGAGCTATCAGTGGAAAAAGCCGCTCGGCATTCCTGGCAACTTCACGCTCCGCGTGCTGGGTACGCATGTGAAGGAGTTCCTCGTCGACGCAGGGATCGCCGGCGTTGACGTCGTCGACCAGGCCGGAGCCAACAACGGCGCGACGCCGGACTGGAAATGGCTGGCGACGCAGAGCTACGACAACGACGTCTTCAGCCTCAACCTGCAGGAGCGCTGGTTCTCGGACGGCGTGTTCGGCAATCAATATGTCGTCTGCACCAGCGCTTGCCCGGTCTCGACCGCCAACCACCCGACCATCGACTATAACAAGATGAAGGGTGCCTTCTACATCGACCTCGGCGGTTCGGTGAACCTGACCAAGCAGGTCAGCATGTTCTTCAAGGTCGACAATCTGTTCGATCACGACCCAGAGCCCGCGCCGCAGACCAACACCGGCCTCGACGTGAACCCGGCACTGTACGACACGCTCGGCCGCTTCTACCGCCTGGGCGTCCGCGCCCGGTTCTAATCGACCTCTCCCCGGTAGCCATTGCTACCGGGGGAACAGTAGCGCCGCAGGACCCGTATAAACCGATCGATTTCAAAGCGTCCCCCTCCCCGGCGGAGGCCGGGGTCCAGTTGGGAAGGTCAACGTAACGGAGGCGCGTCCGTCGTTACCTTCGTTCCCCACCTGGGCCCCGGCCTTCGCCGGGGAGGTTCTTTCGCGACGGGTGCAAGCCCCGCCTAGTTGCCGCAATCAGCCCTCGCTTTGCCAACCCGCACGGAGCGGCAGGCGCAGGACGCGGTCGTTGGCGGTCATGTATAACGCCCGCCCCCGTTCCCCGAACGCGCAGTTGGCGATGGGCGCGCCAGTCGACACCAGCGCGAGCGGCTCCGCATCGGGCGTCATGAACATCATTCCGCCGGGCACCGAGCACACCAGCGTCCCGTCCCGCGCGACCTTCATGCCGTCGGGCAGCCCCGCCCCGCCCCGCGCCTTCATCGCCTTAGCATCGAGCAGCACCCGGGCATTGCGCACGCCCTTGGCATCGAGATCGTAGACCATGATCCGGGGTGCGATTTCGTCCGACACCGATACGTAGAGTCGCGTCTCGTCGGGCGACAGCGCGATGCCGTTCGGTCGCGTCAGGCCGCCCTCGAGCAGTTCGACCACGCCACCGGGACGCAGCCGATAGACGCCGTTCACCGACATTTCCTTCAGCGGCGAGGTATCGCCTTCGGTCAAGCCGTAAGGCGGATCAGTGAAGTAGATCGTCCCGTCGCGCGCGACATGCATGTCGTTCGGGCTGTTGAACCGCTTGCCCTGATACCGGTCGATCGCCACCTCGCGTCGCCGCGTAACCAGATCGACCCGGTCGATCGAGCGCCCACCACTGTTCGCGATCAACAACCGGCCCGTACGGTCGAGCGCAAGTCCGTTCGCGCCCGGTTCGCGGATGAGCTTCGGATCGGTGCCTCCTGCCCCCGACGGATCGAGGAACGGCACGGCCGGTCCACCCTTGCGCCAGCGACGGACGATATTGGCAGGAGGATCGGAGAACAGCAGATATTGGCCGGCTTCCACCCATACCGGCCCCTCCGCCCAGCGAATGCCGGTCGCGATCGTCTCGACCCGCGTGCCCGGCGCGACCATTCGGTCGAACGCGGGCGACAAACGCTGGATACGCGGCTCGGCGGCGGCTCCAGCACCAAAAGCAGGCGCGGCGACCATCGCCATCGCTCCGAAAAGAATGTCGCGACGTCCCGGCTGGAACGCTTCCTTCGCGCAACGCTCGAGGACGGGCTGCTTCATAGTCGATAGGCTTGCTTGACGAGGTCGTAGGCAAGCGCACGGGCGACCTCGTGCGCTTCATCCTCTTCGAGCCGGTGTTCGGCGACGAGTTTCGCGAGGAACGCGCAGTCCATCCGGCGCGCGACGTCGTGCCGCGCGGGGATCGACAGGAAGGCGCGGGTGTCGTCGTTGAAGCCGACCGTGTTGTAGAAGCCGGCGGTCTCGGTCGCGCGTTCGCGGAACCGGCGCATGCCCTCCGGGCTATCGTGGAACCACCAGGGCGGGCCGAGCCGCAGCGACGGATAATGCCCGGCGAGCGGGGCGAGTTCGCGCGAGTAGGTGTCCTCGTCCAGCGTGAAGAGGATCAGCGTGAGCCGGGGGTCGTTGCCGAACCGGTCGAGCAATGGTTTCAGCGCGCGGACGAATTCGCCGGGCAGCGGGATGTCGCCGCCCTTGTCGCGGCCGAAACGTGCCAGCACCGAGGCGTTGTGGCTGCGCGAGACGGCAGGGTGAAGCTGCATCACCATACCGTCCTCGACCGACATCGCCGCCATCTCGGTCAGCATCTGCGCGCGGAAGAGTTCGGCCTCCGCCGCGGTCGGCTGCGCCATGACGCGCGCATAGAGTGCCTCGGCTTCGGCGGGCGTCAGGTCCGCCGTCGCAGCTGACGGGTGACCGTGATCGGTCGAGGTCGCACCCGCATCACGGAAGCGCGCGCGGTGGAAGCGATGTGCCGCGAGATAGCCCGCATAGCTGCCGACATCCGCGTTCGCGGTCTCGCCGAAACGGCGGACGTTGGCGGCGAAGCCTGGCGTCTCGGGATCGACGACCGGGTCGGGGCGATAGGCGGTGACGACACGGCCGTTCCAGTCGCTCGCGCGGATCGCGGCATGGTGTTCGAGCGGGTCGAGCGGGCTCTCTGTCGTAGCGATCAGTTCGATGCCGAACCGGTCGAACAGCGCGCGCGGGCGGAATTCGGGCGTCTTCAGCGCCGCGTCGATCGTGTCGTAGTAAAGGTCCGCAGTCGCGGGTTCGAGGCGCACGTCGATTCCGAACGCTTCGGCGAACACCCAGTCGAGCCACATCCGCGACGGCGTGCCGCGGAACAGATGGTAGTTCGCCGCGAAGATGTTCCAGATCTTCCGCGGATCGCTCTCGGTCGGGCTGCCATCGACCGTCGGTACGCCGAGCGCGTCGAGCGGCACGCCCTGGCTGTAGAGCATCCGGAACACGTAGTGATCGGGAACGATCAGCAGCGAGGCGGGATCGCTGAACGCTTCGTTCCGCGCGAACCATGCCGGATCGGTGTGACCATGCGGACTGACGATCGGCAGGTCCTTCACCCCCGCATGAAGCGCACGGGCGATGTCACGGGTACGGCCTTCGCTGGGAAACAGGCGGTCGGGGTGGAGGCGTAGCGGATGGGTCATGCGAGGCGTTCCGGATCGACGGGAGTATAGTGCGGTACGAGCAGGTGGATAACCAGCAACGCGACGAGATAGGCGCATCCGGCGACCGCGAAAATCGGGCCGTAGCTGCCGACGCCGGCGAGGATCGTGCCAGCGAACTTGGCCATCAGCATGCCGCCGCATGCGCCCGCCAGCCCGCCGAGACCGATCACCGATCCGCCCATGCCGCGTGGGAACAGGTCGCCGGGGATCGCGTACACGTTGGCGGAAAAACCCTGGTGGCATGCGCAAGCCAGTCCGATCGCCGCGACCGCCCACCACAATCCCGGTGCCTGCGCGGCGAAGATGATTGGTAGCGCGAACAGCGCGCAGGCGAACAGCGCGGTCTTGCGCGCGCGGTTCGGCGTCTGGCCGCGTGCCAGCAGCCGCGACGAGAACCAGCCGCCAGCGACCGATCCGACATCCGCCAGCACGTACACGGCGACCAGCGGCGGGCCGAAATCGAGCATCTTCACACCGTATTGCCGGTTGAAGAAATCGGGCAGCCAGAACAGGAAAGTCCACCACACCGGATCGATCAGGAACCGACCGAGCATATACGCCCAGGTCTGTCGCAAGCGCAGCAGCGTGCGCCAGCGAACAGGCTTGGCGGCGGGCACGGGATCGGCCTCGATCCACGCCAGTTCCTCAGGGGTGACGCGCGGATGCTTGCGCGGCGACCGGTAGAAGGCGAGCCAGGTGACCAGCCAGAGCACGGTCAGCGCGCCGGTCGCGATGAACGCCATCCGCCAGCCGAACGTCACGGCGATCACCGGCACGATCAACGGGGTGAGGATCGCGCCGACGTTCGAGCCCGCGTTGAAGATGCCGATCGCCAGCGCACGCTCGCGTTGCGGAAACCATTCGTTCGCAGCAGCCAGCGCGGCTGGGAATGCGCCGGCCTCACCGATCGCGAGCGGGATGCGCGCGAAGATCATCATGCCGGCGCTGGTGAACAGCGCATGCGCGACATGCCCGATCGTCCACAGCGTCACCGCGACCGCATAGCCGATCTTGGCGCCGACCCGGTCGACGAACCGCCCGAACAGGACATAAGCGATGCCGTACGCGGCCTGGAACGCGATCGCGAGATCGGCATAGCCCTGCTCGCTCCAGTTGTAGCGTGCCTGGAGTTCGGGCTTGAGCACCGGCAAGACGAGCCGGTCGATATAGCTGAGCGCGACGGCGGCGAACAAAAGCGCGCAGACGATCCACCGCACTTTGCCGCGCGGTTTTTCGGTCGCTGGAGTAGCGGCCCCGTTCACCAGTTGCACAGCGTGCCATCCTCGAGACGCGCGACCGGGAGATAGGCGCGCTTGTAGTCGTAGGTCGCGGCAAGATCCTCGTCGATGTCGACGCCGAGCCCCGGCGCCTCGCCCGGATGCATCATGCCGTCGTCGAAACTGTATGCGTGCGGGAACACCGCATCGGTCTCGTCGGTGTGCGGCATATGCTCCTGCACGCCGAAATTTGGCACCGACAGCCCGAAATGCAGCGCCGCCGCCATCGCCACCGGCGACAGGTCGGTCGCGCCGTGGCACCCGGTCCGCACCTGATACAAATCCGCAAGCGAAGCGATCCGGCGCAGATGCGTGATGCCACCCGCATGCACGACGGTCGCGCGGATATAGTCGATCAGCTGGTTCTGGATCAGGTCCTTCGCGTCCCAGATCGAATTGAACACCTCGCCGACCGCGATCGGCGTCGTCGTGTGGTGGCGGATCAGCTTGAACGCCTCTTGGTTCTCGGCCGGCGTCGGGTCCTCGATCCAGAAAAGATTATACGGCTCCAGCGCCTTGCCCAGCCGCCCCGCCTCGATCGGCGTCAGCCGGTGGTGGATGTCGTGGAGCAGGTGGACGTCCCAGCCCATCGCCTCGCGCGCGGCCTTGAACAGTTCGGGGACGACGCGGAGGTATTTCTCGGTCGACCACACGCTCTCGCTGGGTAGGTCGGCGTCGGCGGGCTCGTAGCGCGCGCCGTGCTTGGCGACGCCGTAGGTCGAGGCGAGCCCCGGCACGCCGCATTGCAGCCGGATCGCCTTGTACCCCTTGGCCTGCTCGGCCTTCGCGACCGCGATCGTATCTTCGATCGTCGTGCCGTTGGCGTGCGCGTAGACCATGCACGCATCGCGCGCCGCGCCGCCGAGCAACTGGTACACCGGCATCCCCACGAGCTTGCCCTTGATGTCCCACAACGCCGTGTCGACCGCAGCGATCGCCGCCATCGTCACAGGGCCGCGCCGCCAGTAGGCGCCCTTGTAGAGATACTGCCAGACGTCCTCGATCCGGTGCGCGTCACGGCCTATCAGGCATGGCACGACATGGTCGGTCAGGTAGCTTGCGACGCTGAGTTCACGGCCGTTGAGCGTCGCGTCGCCGAGGCCGGTGGTGCCGTCATCGCACGTGATCTTCAGCGTGACGAAATTACGGCCGGGCGACGTGACGATGACGCCGGCGGAAACGATCTTGGGCATCGCAGGTCCTTCAGGCGATTTCGAGGATGGCGGTTTTTAGCTGTGCCGAGCTCGGCCCAGCCATGATCGTGAACAGGCCGGGCTCGATGACCTCGCGCATGTCAACGTCCCACAAAGCGAACGCGTCGGGGCCGAGCGTGAAGCGCAACGTCCGCCGCTCGCCGGGCGCGAGCGTCACGCGTTCGAAGCCCTTAAGCTCCATCACCGGCCGCGCGACCGACGAAACCTGGTCGCGCACATACACCTGCACGACCTCGTCGCCAGCACGCTGGCCGATATTGGCGACGTCGACCTCGACGCCCACGCTGCCGGCGATGCCGATCTTCGCCGCCGACAGCCGCGGTGCACTCACGTCGAAGCGCGTGTAGCTGAGTCCGTGGCCGAACGGCAACAACGGCGTCGTCTCTGCGAACAGATAACCGCGCTGGGTCGACGGCTTGCGGTTGTAATAGAACGGCACCTGGCCGACTTCGCGCACCACGGTCACGGGAAGCTTTGCGCCCGGATTGATCCGCCCGAACAAAGCCTCGGCCATCGCGGTGCCGCCCTCCTGCCCCGGATACCAGCATTCGAGGACCGCGTTCGCCTTCGCGATCACGCCCGGCCAGCTCGGTGGACGGCCGTTGATCGCGGCGATGACGATCGGCTTGCCCAGCGCATGCAGCGCGTCGAACAGCGCGTTCTGCTCGCCCAGCAGGTCCAGCGTGGTGCGGTCCCCGAGATGGTTCTTCGAGAACCCCTCGCGGCTGGTCTGCTCGGTATCACCGATCGCGAGGATGATCGTATCGACCCCGCGTGCGACCTCGACCGCCTCGGCGATCAGCGCGCGGTTCTTTTCCGGATTGGCGAGCAACACCTCGTCCTGCGACCGATCCTCGCTCTGGGTGATGAACACGCCTTGCGCATGGACGATCGTCGCCGCGTTCCCCACGAGCGCACGCACGCCGTCAAGCAAGGTCACCGACTGGCGAGGCGGCGCAGAATAGCCGCCGAGCCGCGCGATTGCCGCATTGGGCCCGATCACGGCGATCTTGCCCTTGGGCGCGAGCGGCAGCGTGCCGTCGTTGGTCAGCAGGCACATCGATTTGCGGGCAGCCTCCAGCGCGACGCCGCGCGCTTCCGCGTTACCGGTCAGGCGAGCGGCGGCGCGGGGATCGACCGGCGACTCCTCGAACAGCCCGGCGCGGAACTTCAATGCCAGCATGCGCGCACAGGCGGCGTCGACCTGCGCGATCGGCACCGTCCCCGCGCGTACCTGGGCGGGGAGCGTGCGGTAGGCCAGTCCGTCGGGCAGCGCGCTGTCGACGCCGGCCGCCAGCGCGAGTTTCGCCGCCCCGTTCAGGTCACGCGCGACGTGGTGGATCGTGTCGAGTTCCTCGATCGCGCCGTAATCGCTGACGATCGCGCCCGAAAATCCCCATTCGCCGCGCAGCACGTCGCCGAGCAGCCAGTGGTTCGCATGACTCGGGACGCCATCGATCTCGTTATACGAGGGCATCACCGCGCCGATCCCGGTCCGCGTCACGACCGCGCGAAACGGCGGGAAGAAGCTCTCGCGCAGTTCGCGCTCGCCGATCGGAGCGGGACCGATATTGTTACCGGCCTGGGGTTGGCCGTGCCCGGTCATGTGTTTCAGCGTCGCGAAGACCTTGCCGGGCGCCAATGTCGTGCTGTCGCCCTGCAACCCCTCGACCGCGGCGACGCCCATCTCGCCGCACAGATACGGATCCTCGCCGAACGTCTCCTCGATCCGGCCCCAGCGCGGATCGCGGGCGATATCGACGACCGGCGACAGCGAGAGGTGGCTGCCGTGCGCGCGTACCTCGCGACCGATGATCGCCTGTCCGCGCCGCATCAGGTCGCGGTCGAACGCGCCAGCCATGCCGATCGCCTGCGGGAACATCGTTGCGTCGGGCGCCATGTAGCCGTGCAGCGATTCCTCGTGGAAGATCACCGGGATGCCGAGTCGCGTCCCCCGCGCCCAACGCTGGACCGCGTTGACGAACGCGATCGTCGAAGCCGTCCCCCGCCACGCGGCCCCGGTGCCCCCCGCCGTCACCGCGACCGACGGCCCGCCGCGCTTGTCGGACGGCCGCGTGACCTGCCCGAACCCCGCCGGATACGCCGCGATCGCCCGCGCCGGGTCGAAATCGAGCCCGCCCGACACCATCACGTCAGCCTTGGTCGCCCACAAGGAAATGGTCTGGCCAACTTTCTCCTCCAGCGTCATCCGCGCCATCAGGTCACGTACCCTAAGATCGACCGGCGCGCGGGGATCGCGGTAGGTGGGTGACGCGGTAGCGGCACACGCAACGCCGGGAATGAGCCCTGTAATGGAGACCGAGCCGAGTAGGCCGAAAAGGTCACGCCGCGTCGGCATCAAGGTCGGCGCGTTCCCTGCTGTCTTCGTACCGGCCAAGATTATCTCCTAATATGAAACGCGGCATTGCTGTCGAAGCCGTCGTCGTGATAGCGATAACATGGCTGATCATCCGCGATCCTGTCAATGTGGCGCGGAACGGCGGGAGAGGATTATGACGCAATTCGGCCGATGGATCGGTAAGTTCGCGCTGCTGTTCGGGGCAGTAATTGGTTTGACCGGACCGGCGCAGGCCGAGGACGGTTATGATCTCTGGCTGCGGCATCAGGCCCCCGCGGCTGCGCATGCAGGCGGTGTGCCGACGATCGAGTCGCGCGGCGATACGCCTACGCTGCGTGTGGCGGCGGAAGAATTGCGACGCGGCGTGGGCCTGTTCGGGACGAACACGCCGACGATCCTGCTGGCCACCGCCAACGATCGCGACGTCGCGGCGCTCCGCTTGCCCTTGGCCGCGCTTGGCGACGAGGGATACCGCGTTGGCCAGGTCACGATCGGCAGCCGCCATGTCCTGCTCGTCACCGCTAACACCGATCGCGGTATTCTATACGGCAGCTTCGCGTTGCTGCGACATCTGCAGACCGGAGGCAGCATCGACCGAATCGACCTGACCTCGACCCCGCGCGTGAAGCTGCGCGTGCTCAATCACTGGGACAATCTGGATGGTGTGGTCGAGCGTGGTTATGCCGGCGCATCGCTGTGGGACTGGTGGACGCTCCCCGATTTCCGCGACCCGCGCTACACCGACTACGCGCGCGCCAACGCGTCGATCGGGATCAACGGTACCGTCCTGAACAACGTCAACGCGAAGGCGGAGAGCCTGACCGCGCCGTATATCGCCAAGGCTGCCGCGCTCGCCGACGTGTTTCGGCCGTACGGGATCAAGGTATATTTGTCGGCGCGGTTCTCGGCGCCGATCGAGCTCGGCGGCCTCAAGACCGCCGATCCGCTCGATCCGCAGGTCGCTGCGTGGTGGAAAGCGAAGACCGACGAGATCTATCGCAGCATTCCCGATTTCGGCGGCTTTCTGGTCAAGGCGAACAGCGAGGGCCAGCCTGGCCCGCGCGATTACCACCGCAGCCATGCGGACGGCGCCAACCTGCTCGCCGCCGCGGTCGCCCCGCATGGCGGGATCGTGATGTGGCGCGCGTTCGTCTATGCCGAGACCGACCCCGATGATCGCGCGAAGCAGGCCTATACCGAATTCAAGCCACTCGACGGCAAGTTCGCGCGCAACGTCATCGTCCAGGTCAAGAACGGCGCGATCGACTTCCAGCCGCGCGAGCCGTTCCACCCGCTGTTCGGCGCGATGCCCAAGACCCCGCTGATGATCGAGTTCCAGATCACCAAGGAGTATCTCGGCTTCGCAACGCACCTCGCCTATCTCGGGCCGATGTTCGCCGAGACGCTCGGCAGTCAGACGATGCGGACGCCCGGGGAAACCGTGGCGAAGGTCGTCGATGGCTCGGTCGAAGGCCATAGACTTACCGGCATGGCGGGCGTGGCGAATATCGGCCGCGACCCCGACTGGGCGGGCTCGACGTTCAACCAGGCGAACTGGTACGCGTTCGGCCGGATGGCGTGGGATCCGACGCTCGGCGCCGCCCCGGTCGCACGCGAATGGGCGGCGATGACGTTCGCCCCCTCCCCCGCCGTCATCGATCCGGTGGTCTCGATGATGATGGGATCGCGCGAGGCCGTGGTCGATTATATGACCCCGCTCGGCCTAGCACACGTCATGGCGACGGGGCATCACTACGGCCCCGGTCCGTGGGTAGCCGACCTCAAGCGTCCGGAATGGAACCCGGTCTATTACCACCGTGCCGACAAGGCGGGGATCGGCTTCGATCGGACCAAGACGGGAAGCAACGCGGTTGCGCAATACGCGCCCGAGCTTTCCCGCAAGCTGGCCGCCCCTGCAACGACGCCGGAGCGCGACCTGCTGTGGTTCCACCATGTGCCTTGGACGTACCGGACGAACTCAGGGCGATCGGTGTGGGCGGAAATGGTCCATGATTACGATGCGGGCGTGGGCTACGTGGCCGGCATGCGTCGGCAGTGGGACGGCGTGAAGACCGAGGTCGATGCCGAGCGTTGGGCAAAGACCGCGACGCATCTAGCGGTCCAAGAGCGCGAGGCGCGCTGGTGGCGCGATGCGAGCCTTGCCTATTGGATGTCGGTCAACGGCCTGCCGCTACCGGCGGGCGCCGCGGCACCCGCACATGACTTGGCATGGTACAAGGCACAGCGCTTTCCGTACGCGCCCGGCAACCCGCAATAGCTGCGCGCTGACACTAAATAAGAGGACGAGGACGCGATGAAGAGACGGTGGCCGGTAGCGTTGGTGTTGAGCGCCCTTATCGTGACAGGCGCGGGCGCGCGGGACACTGCGCCGCCCCGAGACGCACATTGGATTGCAACATGGGGATCGTCGCAGATGATCGCCGAGGGGGACAATGCGCTCCCGGCCGATCGGGCCGGCGCGATCACGTTGCGCCAGGTCGTGCGGGTGTCGGCGGGCGGTGAGCGCGTACGCATCCGGCTCTCCAACGCGTTCGGCACGCGCCCACTGCCGATCGGCGGCGCGCACGTCGCCCGATCGGTCGCCCCCGGTACGCCGCGGATCGAAGGCGGTGCGCGGCTGACCTTCTCCGGCCGTAGCGACGCGGTCATCCCGCCCGGCGCGGAAATGTACAGCGACCCTGTCGCGTTCCCGGTCACAGCCGGTGCAGATCTAGCGATCAGCCTATATCTCCCGGAAGCCGCAAGCCCGCAGACCGGCCACCCCGGCTCGCGCGCGACGAGTTTCACGCTGGCCGGCAACGCGGTGGCGGATGCGACGCTGGCGGGCGCGACGCCGACGACGCATTGGTATGCACTCGCGGACGTCGAGGTCGCCGCGGCACCGACGGCGGGTACGATCGTCGCGATCGGCGACTCGATCACCGACGGTTACGGCGTGAAGCCCGAACGCAACACTCGCTGGACCGACGTGCTCGCGCAGAGGCTTCGCGGAACTACGGCAAAACGCGCGATCGGCGTCGTCAATGCGGGGATCGGCGGCAATCGCGTTCTGCTCGACGGACTTGGCCCAAATCTCCTCGCGCGTTTCGATCGCGACGTTATCGCACGCAGCGGCGTGCGCTGGGCGATCGTGCTGGAGGGCGTGAACGACCTCGGCGTGCTGACCCGCGACGCACCCGCCACGCCTGCACAACACGCCGCGATCGTCGCGCAGATCACAGCCGGCTTCGCGCAGGTCGTCGCGCGGGCGCATGCTCACGGGATCAAGGTGATCGGGGGAACGGTGATGCCGTTCGGTGGCAACACCTATTATCATCCCACCGCGGAGAACGAGGCGGATCGGCAGGCCGTCAACACGTTCATCCGCACGTCCGGGGTGTTCGACGCCGTCATCGATTTCGACCGGTTGATGCGCGACCCGGCGCATCCCGATCGGCTGTCCCCCGCGTATGACTCCGGTGACCATCTGCACCCGTCCGAAGTTGGCTATAAGACGATGGGTGAAGCCGTACCGCTGAGTCTGTTCGGCGGCGCACGCGCGTCGACCCGGTCGCGATCGGTGATTGGCGCTGCGACCCCTGTGCCGGTCGGTCCTTCCGAGCGCGGCGTGGCCAAGGGGCCTGCCATCGCGTTCACCTTCGACGATATTCCTGCCCATGGTCCGCTCGTGCCGGGGCAAACTCGGGTGGATGTGATTCAGGCGATTACCGGGGCGCTGGCCGCTGCAAAGGCGCCGGCGTTCGGGTTTCTGAATGCGGGTTTCGGGCTGGATGCGCCGGATGATGCTGCGAAGGCGATAGCGGCGTGGCGCGCCGCTGGCCTGCCGCTTGGCAACCACACTTATTCGCATGCCAATCTCGACAAGGTGGGCGCGGCTGCGTTTTCCGCCGATGTGGTGCGGAACGAAGCGCCGCTTGCTGCTGCCGCCAAGGGGACCGACTGGCATTGGTTTCGGTATCCTTTCCTTTCGGAGGGTAGCACACCGGCGGTTCGCGACGCGGCTCGTGCCGACCTCAGGGCTCGGGGGTATCGGGCTGCGGCGGTGACTATGAGTTTCAACGATTTTAGCTGGAACCCAGTTTACGCTGCTTGCTCGGTGAAGGGGGATGCGGGGGCGATTGCCAGGCTGGAGGCTAGCTTTCTCGGCGATGCGCGGGCTGCGGCGTTGGCGGCACGGGCGCGGGCCAAGGCTCAGGTGGGACGAGATATTCCCTATGTCCTGCTGATGCATGTCGGCGCGTTCGATGCGCGGATGTTGCCGAAGCTACTCGCGCTGTACCGCGAGATGGGGTTTCGTTTCGTGACGTTGCCCGAAGCGGAAGCCGATCCCTATTATGCGCGGGCGGTCGACCTTTCGCTGCCGGGACCGACGCCGTCGCTCGCCGGCCCGCCTGCCCAGCCCGCGCTGGCCGGTCCGCCGGCGGGCTTGTGTAGCTGATTGCCGTCCCTCTCTCCCGCGGATCGGGAGAGAGGGTTTCACGTCACTTCTTGTTGAGCGCGGCCTGGGCTGCCGCAAGGCGGGCGATCGGGACGCGGTAGGGGCTAGCGGAGACGTAATCTAGGCCGACCTTTTCGCAGAACGCGATGCTCGCTGGGTCGCCGCCGTGTTCGCCGCAGATGCCGAGCTTTATTCCTGCCCGCGTTTTGCGGCCGCGTTCGGCGGCGATCTCGATCAGTTCGCCGACGCCTTCGACGTCGATGCTGACGAACGGGTCCTTCGCGTAGATGCCCTGCTCGACATAGGCGCCGAGGAAGCGCGAGGCGTCGTCGCGGCTGACACCCAAAGTGGTCTGCGTCAGGTCGTTGGTGCCGAACGAGAAGAACTCGCCGACTTCCGCGATCTCGCCAGCACGGAGGGCTGCACGGGGGAGTTCGATCATCGTGCCGACGAGGTATTCGATCGTGCGGCCCTTCTCGGCGAACACGGCCTGGGCGGCCTTGTCGACGACGGCCTTCATCAGCTCCAGCTCGCGGCGGGTGGCGACCAGCGGGATCATGACTTCGGGGATCGGCGCCGCACCGGACTTCTCCGCGACGTCGACCGCCGCCTCGAAGATGGCACGGGCCTGCATCTCGTAGATCTCGGGGTAGGTCACGCCGAGACGGCAGCCTCGGTGGCCGAGCATCGGGTTGAACTCGTGCAACTCCGCCGCGCGGCGCTTGAGCGTGTCGACGTCGACGCCCGCCGCGGTCGCGACTTCGGCGAATTCGGATTCCTCGTGGGGGAGGAATTCGTGGAGCGGCGGATCGAGCAGACGGATCGTCACCGGAAGGCCGGCCATCACCTCGAGGATCTCGGTGAAGTCCTTGCGTTGTTCGGGGAGCAGCTTCTCCAAAGCAACCCGACGCCCCTTCTCGTCCGAGGCGAGGATCATCTGGCGGACGTTGGTGATGCGGCTGCTCTCGAAGAACATGTGCTCGGTGCGGCAGAGACCGACGCCCTCGGCGCCGAACTCGCGCGCGACGCGGCAATCCTCGGGCGTCTCGGCGTTGGCGCGGACCTTCAGGCGGCGGACCTCGTCGGCCCAGACCATCAAGGTCGCGAAATCGCCCGACAGTTCGGGCTGCACGGTCGCGACCGCGCCGATCATCACTTCGCCGGTGGTACCGTCGATGGTGAGCAGGTCGCCCTCCTTCACCTCGCGGCCGCCGCAACGCATGATCTTCGCCTTGGCGTCGATGGAGAGCGTGCCGGCGCCCGAGACGCAGGGGCGCCCCATGCCGCGTGCCACCACAGCAGCATGCGACGTCATCCCGCCGCGCGCGGTCAGGATGCCCTTCGCCGCGTGCATGCCGTGGATGTCGTCGGGCGAGGTCTCGGTCCGGACGAGGATCACCGCAACGCCGTCCGCAGCCTTCTTCTCGGCGGCATCGGCGTCGAACACGACCGCGCCCGAGGCTGCGCCCGGCGATGCGGGGAGGCCCTTGGTCAGCACGTCGCGCGTTGCCTTGGGATCGAGCGTCGGGTGGAGGAGCTGGTCGAGCGCCATCGGCTCGATGCGCAGGATCGCTTCCTCGCGGGTGATGAGGCCTTCGTTGGCCATGTCGACCGCGATCTTGAGCGCGGCCTTGGCGGTGCGCTTGCCGGCGCGGGTCTGGAGCATCCAGAGCTTGGTCTTCTCGACCGTGAACTCGATGTCCTGCATGTCGCGATAGTGGTTTTCGAGCGTGTCGAACACGTCGGCGAGCTGGTGATAGACCTCGGGCATCGCCTCTTCCATCGAGGCGGGCTTGGCGCCGGCGTCTTCGCGCGCGGTCTTGGTCAGATACTGCGGCGTGCGGATGCCGGCGACGACGTCCTCGCCCTGCGCATTGATCAGGAATTCGCCATAATAGGCGCGGTCGCCCTTCGACGGGTCGCGCGTGAATGCGACGCCGGTGGCCGAGGTGTCGCCCATGTTGCCGAACACCATCGCCTGGATGTTGACCGCGGTGCCCCAGCCGCCGGGGATGTCGTTGAGGCGGCGATAGACTTTCGCCCGCTCGGACTGCCACGAGCCGAACACCGCGCCGACCGCGCCCCAGAGCTGATCGTGGACGTCCTGCGGGAAAGGCTTGCCCCAGAGCTTCTCGACGAGGCCCTTATATTCCGCGACGAGTTTCCGGAGATCGTCGGCGGAGAGTTCGGTGTCGAGCGTGAAGCCCTGGTCTTCCTTGGCGATCTCGAGCGCTTCCTCGAACGCGCCGTGATCGAGTTCGAGGACGACGTCGGCGTACATCTGAATGAAGCGGCGATAGCTGTCCCAGGCGAAGCGCGCGTCCTCGGACTTGGCGGCGAGGCCTTCGACGGTCTGGTCGTTGAGGCCGAGGTTGAGGACGGTGTCCATCATCCCGGGCATCGAAGCGCGGGCACCGCTGCGGACAGAGACAAGCAATGGGTCCGCGGGATCGCCGAACTTCTTGCCGGTGACGCCCTCGATGTGCGCGAGGCCGGTGGCGACTTCGTCGCGCAGGCCTTGCGGGAACTGGCCGCCCTCGTCGTAATAGACCGCGCAGAAATCGGTCGAGATCGTGAAGCCCGGCGGGACCGGCAGGCCGATCGACGCCATCTCGGCGAGGTTCGCCCCCTTGCCGCCGAGCAGGTTCTTGTCGCCCTTGCCGCCATCCGAAACACCGCCGCCGAAGCGATACACATATTGGGTCATGGTCGGTCCTCTAAGTGTTTGTTTTTACCCGCAAGACGGCGCGGAAGTGCACAAAGTGCAGACGCTGGGAGCATCTGCACTTCGCCTCAAATCACCCCTCGATCTTCGAGAAATCCGCGACGTTGTGCACTGCGGCGCGGACTCGCTCAAGTAGCGCGAGACGAGCG
This sequence comes from Sphingomonas sp. PP-CE-1A-559, assembly GCF_004340965.1. Classification (GTDB taxonomy): domain Bacteria; phylum Pseudomonadota; class Alphaproteobacteria; order Sphingomonadales; family Sphingomonadaceae; genus Sphingomonas. The sequence continues at coordinate 162,456 of NZ_SLYA01000004.1, forward strand.
GATCGCTTGGCGGGATCGGAATCGTTGACGATAACGCTATCAAAGAACGCGTCGATCGGGGCCCGGAGCGACGCGAGCGCGGCCATGGCGGCGGCGAAATCCTCGCGTGCGATCGCGGCGGTGGCGAGGGGTTCGGCGGAGTCGAGCGCGGTCATCAGCGCAGCCTCTGCCGGTTCGGGGGTGTAGGACAGCGTTTCCTCTTCGCCCCTCCCTGGAAGGGAGGGGTCGGGGGTGGGTCGGTCCGAGGCGGGCGCGACGTTCCCACGAGGGCTACCCACCCCCGGCCCCTCCCTTTCAGGGATGGGAGCAGAAGAGGCGGCGTCGTCCTTCGGCGCCTCCTTCTTCAGGATATTGGCGGCGCGCTTGTAACCGGCGAGCAGGTTCGCCCCGTCCTCGGTGGTCACGAACGCCTGAAGCGCGTGGACGCGCGCGAGCAGGCGGACGAGATCGTCCTCGCCGCCTAGCGCGAACACCGCGTCGATCAGGTCGTGCCGGACGCCGGCTTCGCGTTGCTGGACCGAGAGTCTTTCCCCGAAAAACGGAACGATCTCTTGCTGCTTCATATCAGCGAAGGCGAACACTGCCGCGGGTACTTGGTCTTCGGACAGGCGTGCAGTCAGAACGCTCTCTAAACTCCCGCCCCGCAAACCTTCCGTTTGGATGTCGTGTTGGGATGCCAAGGAAAAGAACGCTGCCATCCGGTCGTCCGAAATTTCGTCTACCCGACGCGCGCCAGCCAGCAACCGGTTCCACCAAAACACGCCGTGCTGGGTAAGTGCCTGAATCAAAGCCCGACGAAAGCCAAGTCGCAGTTGGTTGACGGTAATGATGCGGATGGCACCCAGCGCCGCTCGACGTAGAGCAAAAGGATCCTTCGAGCCCGTTGGCTTCTCGTTAATCCCGAAGAAGCCAGCAATCGTATCCAGCTTGTCCGCCAAGCTCACGGCCACCGTTACCGGGTCGGTGGGGACGTCGTCGCCTTGGCCGACCGGCTTGTAGTGGTCGCGGATGGCGGTGGCGACGGCCGGGTGCTCGCCCTGCGCGGCAGCGTAGTAGCCGCCCATCAGGCCTTGTAGCTCGGGGAACTCGCCGACCATGCCGGTTACGAGGTCTGCCTTTGCGAGGCGGGCTGCGCGGTCTGCTAGGGTGGCCAACTGCTCCCTCTCCCCTGCGGGGAGAGGGTTGGGGTGAGGGGCAGTACCGGGCGCTGCGCTGCTTGGCAGCCCCTCACCCCGACCCTCTCCCCGGAGGGGAGAGGGAGCAGAAGTGACGATGCCCTCTTCTACCAGCCAGCGGGCGAGCTTCGCTACGCGGTCGACCTTGTCGGCTACCGTGCCGAGCTTTTCGTGGAAGACGATCTTCGACAGCTTGTCCGCCTGCTCTGCGAGCGGGACCTTCAAGTCGGTGTCGTAGAAGAACTTCGCATCCGACAAGCGCGCGGCGAGGACCTTGCGGTTGCCCTCGACGATCTTCGCGCCGCCGTCGTGGGCGGCGATGTTAGCGGTACAGACAAAGGCGTTGGCCAATTTTCCGTCGGCGCCGCGGCAGACGAAATATTTCTGGTTCACGCGCGCCGTGAGCTGGATCACCTCGGGCGGGACGTCGAGAAACGCGGGATCGAACTGGCCTAGCAGGGGAATCGGCCACTCGGTGAGGCCGGCATTCTCCGCGACGAGGCCTTCGTCCTCGATCAGTTCGAGCCCGGCCTGCGCCGCGGCTTCGCGGGCGTGGTCGCGGATCAGCGTGGCGCGTTCGTCGTGGTCGACGATGACGTGGCAGGCGCGCAGTTTCTCGACATAGTCGTGCGCGCCGCCGATCGTGATCTGGTACGGGTGGTGGAAGCGGTGGCCGAGCGTGGCGGCGCCGCTGGCGATGCCGGCAATCTCGAACGGCACGATCTCTTCGCCGAGCAGCGCGACGATGCCTTGCAGCGGGCGGACCCAGCGGAGCGATTCGGTGCTGGCGGAGGCATCGCCCCAGCGCATCGACTTCGGCCACGGGAACGCGCGGACGATCGCGGGGATCGCTTCGGCCAGAACGGCGGCGGTGGCGCGGCCGGGCTTTTCGGTGACCGCGAAGAGCGTGCCGTTGCGGTCTATCAGTTGCTCGCGCGTGAGGCCGGTTTTGCGGAGGAAGCCTTCGAGCGCCTGGGGGGGGGCGGAAGTCTTGGGGCCCTTGGTTTCCTCGGAGACGGCGGCGGTCTCGAGCGGCAGGTCGCGCGCGATCAGCGTCAGGCGGCGCGGGGTCGCGTAGGTGACGATGGCGCCGGTGGCGATGCCGGCCTTGGCGAGCTCGGCGGTGAACAGCTTCGCGAGGTCTTCACGCGCCTTGGACTGCATCCGGGCGGGGATTTCTTCGGAGCGGAGTTCTAGGAGGAAGTCGGTCATTTGGGTTCGCACGCGAAGAAGAAGGAGTTGAGTTCACGCGGAGACGCGGAGACGCGGAGTAGAAGGGGAGACAGGCTTTCAGCGCTGCGCGCGGCTGTTCGACGCCGCAGGCGTCTCGGAACATGAGGCTGGAGCACGGGCGAAAGAATGCGGAAGCGAGACACCCCTTCTCCCTTCTGCTCCGCGTCTCCGCGTCTCCGCGTGAACATACCTTCTAACGAGCGCATCATGCTGCCCATCCGTGCTTGTCCATCCAGGCGGCGCAGGCGCCCTTCGCGAGGTCTCGGACTCGGCCCATATAGGCTTGGCGTTCGGCTACGGAGATTACGCCGCGGGCCTGGAGCAGGTTGAAGATGTGGCTGGCTTTGATCGCCTGCTCGTAGGCTGGGATCGGGAGCTTGGCGGCCAGTGAGTTCTCGCATTCGGCGACATGCTTGCGGAACTGGTCGAAGAGCGAGTCCGTGTCGGCGATCTCGAAGTTCCACTTCGACATCTCCTGCTCGTTCTCCAGGAATACGTCACCATAGGTCACCCCGGCGTCGTTGAACGCCAGGTCGTAGACCGAGTCCTTGTCCTGGATATACATCGCGAGGCGCTCCAGCCCGTAGGTGAGTTCTCCCGCGACGGGCTTCATGTCGAAGCCGCCCATCTGCTGGAAATAGGTGAACTGCGTCACCTCCATGCCGTCGCACCAGACCTCCCAGCCGAGACCCCAGGCGCCGAGCGTCGGGCTTTCCCAGTCGTCCTCGACGAAGCGGATGTCGTGCTTCAGCATGTCGATGCCGATCGCCGCGAGGCTGCCGAGGTAGAGTTCCTGGAGGTTGGCGGGGCTCGGTTTCAGGATGACCTGATACTGGTAGTAATGCTGGAGCCGGTTGGGGTTCTCGCCGTAGCGGCCGTCGGTCGGGCGGCGGCAGGGCTGCACGAACGCGGCGTTCCACGGCTTCGGCCCGAGCGCGCGGAGCGTCGTCGCGGTGTGGAAGGTGCCCGCGCCCATTTCCATGTCGTAGGGCTGCAGGATCAGGCATCCGTGTTCGCTCCAGTAATCGTGGAGCGTGAGGATCATGCGCTGGAAGCTAAGAGGCTTTATCGTTGGCTGGATCTGGGGCTGGGTCACGCGCGGGCTTTGGCGGATGGGGGTGCGGGAGGCAAGTGGTGCGTTGCGGCCGGGCGTCCTACATGGGCTGCATCAACGATAAGGATGCCGTCACCTTGAAGCTGTTTTCGAAGATCGTTTCGTTCCGATCCGCGCTGTCCGCCATCGCCATGGCGTTCGCCCTGCCCGCCTGTGCGCAGGTCGCGCCAAAGCCGGCTCAGGCCGCGAACGATGCCGATCCGGCGCTTTGGGTGGTGAAGGACAAGGACACGACGATCTACCTGTTCGGGACGATCCATGTGTTGAAGCCCGGCATGACGTGGTTCGACGAGGCGGTGAAGACCGCGTTCGATCGGTCGAACCAGGTGGTGCTGGAGCTGGTGATGCCCGATCCTGCGAAGATGCAGTCGCTGGTGATGGCGACCGGCGTGTCGAAGGACGGCCCGACGCTGACCGAGCAGCTGCCCGCGGACAAGCGTGCGGCGTATGCCAAGGCGGTGACCGATTTGGGGCTGCCGGCGAATGCGTTCGATCGGTTCAAGCCGTGGCTGGCGGCGACCAACCTGTCGATCGCACCGCTGTCGAAGCTTGGGTACGACTCGGCTAATGGGCCGGAACAGGTGATTACGGCGGCGGCGAAGGCTGCGGGGAAGCCGGTGATCGGGCTGGAGACGGCGGAGCAGCAGCTGGGGTATTTCGGGGGGCTGTCGCAGAAGGCGCAGATCCAGTTTCTGGGGAGCACGATCGACGAGTTGCCCAAGCTCGAGAGCACGATGGCGACGATGGTGGACGAGTGGGCGAAGGGGGATCCTGAAGCTCTCGCTAAGGAAATGAACGATAGCCTCAAGGACTCGCCCGAGGTGGCCAAGGTTTTGCTGGTGGATCGCAATGCGCGTTGGGCCGAGTGGGTGAAGACTCGACTCGGGACGCCGGGGACTGTGTTTATCGCGGTCGGTGCTGGGCACCTGGCGGGCAAGGATAGCGTCCAGGCGCAGTTGGCGAAGCTTGGGGTGAAGGCCGAGCGGGTCAAGTATTGAGCGACTAAACCCCTCTCCCTCCGGGGAGAGGGAGGGGCGCGCTGCGAAGCAGTGGGAAGGTGAGGGCACGGTCGGCCGCAAGCGCGTGCCCTCACCCTTCCGGCGCAAGCGCGCCTCCCTCCCTCTCCCCCGAGGGGAGAGGGGTAGAATTGCTTTTCCTCGCCAGTTCCGCTATGCGCCCGCGCTTCCGGTCCATGGTCATCCCTGGAGGCGTGGGCGGGAAGGACAACAAACGAGTTTCGGAGAATACAGATGAGCGACCAGTTGACGCTCGCAGCCGAGACGCGTGACCGGGTTGGCAAGGGAGCCTCCCGGGCGCTGCGTCGTGATGGCCGCGTGCCTGCCGTGATCTACGGCCTGAACCAGGAACCAACCTCGGTTCACCTCGAGGAAAAGGCGCTGATGAAGGCGCTGATGACCGGCCACTTCATGAATTCCGTGGTGATGGTCAACGGCGTGCGCACGCTGCCGAAGGACGTCTCGTTCCACCCGGTTTCGGATCGCCCGATCCATGTCGACTTCCTGCGCATCGGCGAGCATTCGACCGTGACGGTCGCCGTGCCGATCGCGTTCACCGACGAGGACGACGCACCGGGCATCAAGAAGGGCAAGGGCGTCCTCAACATCACGCGTCACGAGATCGAACTGGTCGTCGACGCTTCGGACATCCCGAGCGAGATCACGATTTCGCTCGCCGGTCTGGAGATCGGTGATTCGATCCACATCAGCGACGTGAAGCTGCCCAAGGGCGCGACGCCCGCGATCGACGACCGCGACTTCGCGATCGCCACGATCGTGCCGCCGACCGTGCCGACCGTCGAGGACGAAGAGCTCGAGGCTGAAGTCGCCGAAGCTCAGGCTGCCGAGGCTGCTTCGGACGAAGAGCCGGTCGTTGAGCCTAACGACGATGACAATGACGACGACAAGATCACGCCGCAGAAGAAGGACTGAGGGTTCAGCCCTTCGTCTTAGGATGATCTGGCGGGCGGGAAAGCTAGGGCTTTCCCGCCCGTTTCGTTTTGTAGCTGTTCGCACCACCCAAAACCGCCATCCCCTCGCCCTCCCCGTCATCCCCGCGCAAGCGGGGATCCAGACCCTCGGACCTTTCTGAGGAATCGAGAGGTTCGCCAATATGGGTTCCCGTCTCCGCGGGAATGACGGTAGGGGCACGGGCAACGACCGTTTCTTGGAGAATCACACGTGCAGATCTGGGCGGGACTCGGCAATCCGGGGGCGCAATATGCGATGCACCGGCACAATGTCGGGTTCATGGTCGCCGACGCGATCGCCGAGGTGCACGGCTTCGGCGCGGTCAAGAAGCAGTTCCAGGGCTGGACGCAGGAGGGGCGGATCGGCTCGCAGAAGATCCTGCTGCTGAAGCCAGCCACCTTCATGAACGAAAGCGGCCGCGCGATCGGCGAGGCGCTGCGGTTCTACAAGCTCGGCGTCGAGGCGCTGACGGTGTTCCACGACGAACTCGATATCGCGCCGTTCCGCGTGAAGGTGAAGACCGGCGGCGGGACCGCGGGGCATAACGGGCTGCGCTCGACCGACCAGCATCTGGGACCGGAGTTTCGCCGCGTGCGGCTGGGGATCGGGCATCCCGGGCACAAGGATCGCGTCACCGGCTATGTGCTCGGGAATTATGCGAAGGCCGAGATCGAGCCGTTGTCCGACATGCTCGGCGCGGTCGCGGCGGAGGCCAAGTGGTTGGCGGAAGGCGACGACGTCCGCTTTATGAACGATGTCGCGTTGAGGATGCAGCCATGACCACCCGCTCTCTGTTTGCCACGCGGTTCTACGAGGCCGATCTCGGCGACGACGATCTGGTCGAAGAACTCGAGGACGCGGCGCTCGAACTGGCGAAGGCAGATCGCGCCGGGGTCGCGTGGTCGAAGGCGCACGGGTATCGCGGGTACACGTCGTATGCGTCGCTGAACGACCTGCCGTTGCGCGATCCGCGGTTCGGGGATCTGGTGCGGGTGCTGAACAAGCATGTCGCGCAGTTCGCGAAGGATTGCGCGTTCGATCTGGGCGGGCGGAAGTTGAAGCTGGATAGTCTTTGGGTGAACGTCCTGAAGCCGGGTGGCGCGCATTCGGGGCATATCCATCCGCACAGCGTCGTTTCGGGGACGATGTATGTGGCGATTCCGGAAGGGGCTGGGGCGTTGAAGCTGGAGGATCCGCGGCTGCCGATGATGATGGCGGCGCCGACCCGGCTTGAGGATGCGGCGGAGGATCTGCGGACGTTCGTTTATGCCGAGCCTAAGCCGGGGAGTGTGTTTTTGTGGGAGAGCTGGTTGCGGCATGAGGTCGTGCCGAATGCTGCCAAGGGCGAGCGGATTAGTATCAGTTTTAACTATCGGTGGTGATTGGGGGCTGAAACAGCTCGCCGCTACCTCGTCATCCCGACGAAAGTCAGGATGACGGAGGTGGTGTTTTCCTGCGGACGCAGGAACCCAGGGTTACATCGTGCGACGTTCCTGACCCTGGACTCCTGCGTTCGCAGGAGAACGGTGCTCTCTCGAATCAGGGCGGCGCGGTAACGCCCCGCCCCCTGCCCGATCAGGCCGTCTTCATCGTCGCCATGTCGATGACGAAGCGGTACTTCACGTCGCTCTTCACCATGCGCTCGTAGGACGGTTCGATCTCGTCCATGCGGATCATCTCGATGTCCGACACCAGGCCGTGCTCGTTGCAGAAATCGAGCATCTCCTGCGTCTCGGCGATGCCGCCGATCAGCGAGCCGGCGATCGCGCGGCGCTTGAAGATCAGGTTGCCGACCGAGGGCGACGGATGCGCGTGCTCGGGGACGCCGACCAAAGTCATCGTACCGTCGCGCTTGAGCAACGCGGTGAACGTGTCGAGGTTGTGGCTGGCCGCGACGGTGTTGAGGATGAAGTCGAAGCTGTTGGCGTGTTCGGCCATCGCGGCTTCGTCCTTCGACACGATCAGGTCCTTCGCGCCGAGACGCTTGGCATCGTCGCGCTTGTTGGGCGAGGTCGAGAAGACATAGACCTCGGCACCCATCGCGTTGGCGATCTTGACGCCCATGTGGCCGAGACCGCCGAGACCGACGATGCCGACCTTCTGGCCGGGGCCGACCTTCCAGTGCTTGAGCGGCGAATAGGTGGTGATGCCGGCGCAGAGCAGCGGCGCGACCGCGGCGAGGTCGGCTTCGGGATGCGAGACCTTCAGGACGAAGCCTTCGTCGACGACGATCTTGTCCGAATAGCCGCCGAAGGTGTGCCCGCCGAGCACGGGATCTGGGCCGTTATAGGTGCCGACGAACCCGGTCGTCTCGCAATATTGCTCCTCGCCGTCCTTGCACGACGGGCACTCGCCGCAGCTGTCGACCATGCAGCCGACGCCGACGACGTCGCCGACCTTGAACTTGGTGACGTCGCTGCCGACGGCGGTGACGTGGCCGACGATCTCGTGGCCGGGGACGCAGGGGTAAAGCGTGCCTTCCCACTCGCCCTTGGCGGTGTGGAGGTCGGAATGGCAGACGCCGCAGAACGCGATGTCGATCGCGACGTCGGTCTTGCCGGGCTCGCGGCGCTCGAAGCTGAAGGGGGCGAGCGGGGTTTCGGGAGATTGCGCGGCGTAGCCGTGGGCGGTCGTGGTCATGGAATTCCTGGGAATTTCTGGGGGAGGGGCTCATGATAACCAGCGAGCGGCGATATCTCTACCGAGCGGTATGATAATTTTGCTGCATTGCGGCAATCGAGTGGTTCGATCAGACCCGCTCCTGCCGATCCTCCCCCGTCAGGGGGAGGTGGCGCGAAGCGACGGAGGGGAGGAACACGCAACAGCGGTTGCGCCGGCCTCCCCCTCCGTCAGGCAAGTGCCTACCACCTCCCCCTGGCGGGGGAGGATTAGGAAGAGGTGTCCTTGCTGGCCTTCCGGACCGCCCTGCCCTAAAGCGCCACCACATTCTTATACCAAGGGCATATCATGGGTTTTCGCTGCGGCATCGTGGGGCTGCCGAACGTCGGCAAGTCCACTCTCTTCAACGCGCTGACCGAGACGGCCGCGGCGCAGGCGGCGAACTATCCGTTCTGCACGATCGAGCCGAACGTCGGTAACGTCGGCGTGCCCGACAAGCGGCTCGACGCACTGGCGAAGATCGCTGGATCGCAGAAGATCATCGAGACTCAGCTCGGCTTCGTCGACATCGCCGGGCTGGTGCGCGGCGCGTCGAAGGGCGAAGGGCTCGGCAACCAGTTCCTCGGCAACATCCGCGAGGTCGACGCGATCGTCCACGTGCTGCGCTGCTTCGAGGACGGCGACGTGACGCATGTCGATAACAAGGTCGATCCGATCGCCGACGCCGAGACGGTCGATACCGAGCTGATGCTGAGCGACCTCGAAAGCCTCGAGAAGCGCGTCCCCAACCTCGCCAAGAAGGGCATGCAGGGCGACAAGGAAGCCAAGATCGGCGCCGCCGTGCTCGGCCAGGCGCTGGAGCTGCTCCGCGAAGGCAAGCCCGCGCGGCTGACCGTGCCGAAGGACGAGGACGAGGCGCGCGTGTTCGCGCAGGCGCAGTTGCTGACCGCGAAGCCCGTGCTCTACGTGTGCAACGTCGACGAAGGCGATGCGGCGAACGGCAATGCGCTGTCGGCGCGGGTGTTCGAGAAGGCGAAGGCCGAGGGCGCCGAGGCGGTCGTGGTGTCGGCGGCGATCGAGGCGGAAATCGCGACGATGCCGGCGGAGGATCGCGGCGAGTTCCTCGGCGAACTGGGGCTGGAGGAGACCGGCCTCGCCCGCGTCATTACCGCCGGGTACAAGCTGCTCCACCTGCTGACGTTCTTCACGGTCGGGCCGAAGGAAGCGCGTGCCTGGACCGTCCACGAGGGCGCGACCGCACCGCAGGCGGCGGGCGAAATCCACGGCGATTTCGAAAAGGGCTTCATCCGCGCCGAGACGATCGCGTTCGACGACTTCATCGCGCTGGGTGGGGAATCGAAGGCACGCGAGGCCGGCAAGCTGCGCGCGGAAGGCAAGGCGTACGTCGTCCACGACGGCGACGTGATGCACTTCCTGCATAGCTGAGGGTTCGGCGGCGGCGGTGGGTCAGCGATAGTTTTCGCAGGCTACCCCGTCGCCGTCACCGTCCATGCCGGCACGATAACCCGGCTGACCGCGGTGAAGCGGCGCGGCCCCCGCCGCCCGCACTTCGCGGCATCCGCTGTAGAATACCGAGCTTTCCGACTGGGAGCTGGTCGAACGGCGGGCCGGTGGCGATGATCCAAATGCTGGGCGAACGACGTTGTAGGGCTCGGCGTCTGCTACGCGCCGTGCAGGCGCGACGGCGTGTCGCCGCACCACCGGCGGCGCGGCGATCGCCATATCGGGGACCGCCTTGGTATCGACGATAGCCGGGGCAGGAATGGGCTGCGGCTCAGTGGCTTTCCAGACACCGGCAAACATCAATGTCGAGGCGATTGCCGTGACTGTGATAAAGGAACGCTCCATGACGCCACCATACGGGCGTAGTGGTTTACGAATGTTTGTTGGGTTGCTGTTTTAGGGCAAGGCAAAGATGGTGAAAGACTTGATGTCGGTGTTAATAAGATTGCAGCCGTAGCTATCAGTCCTCGCACACCTCACCTGCTGCTGTGATTTTACCACCTTCGATCGTCGCGAAACATCCGGGATTGTATCGTTCAGCTTGGCATAGCCCCTCTGCTGCTTCGCCAGCCGGTGGAATAGGTGTCTGCCCCGGTCCATCGACGCTTCTGAGACACCGACCTTGGCAATCCGCCTTGTCGGCACACATCTTTCCGCCATCGGCGTAGCGGGATTGACAGATTGGGAAGCCGAAAGCGCTGCGGCTCTCATATCCTCCTTGGCCTAGGCAGGTGCGGCTTTCGGACACATTCAGGCGCTTGGGCAAGCTGCTGCAACTTCCAGCAATTACGGTAACAAGTAGGGCCGCCATGGTTCGAGCGTAACGAAGTGAGCATATCGGCATGACCGAATGTTTCCCTACTGTGTCTATGCCCGCAATTGAGCCCTAGCCGTTGGCCTTGGTATGATCAGGCAATGCCAGTGGTCGTCTTGCGGACTTGCGGCCTGCCGCGGCGACTATGACTGCGCTGGACAGGAGGATGCTGGATACGAGCGCGCCGACCGACAGCAGGCCCGCGCTGGTGACCGATGCGTCGAAAGTCGTGCGTTTGCCGATCCTGATCGAGACTTTGGCGGCGGGGGCGTTGGTGGTTTTGGTTCGTTCGGAGTGCGTTGGGGTCTTCATGCGCTGAGGCTGAACCTTTCGCGGGTTTCGGGCAAGGCTGCGCTTTAGCGCCACGAGCGGTTTGGCGGGTTCGGAGAGAGACTGCGCGGTTGTCGCGGGTCGTGCGGGGGGGTAGACCGGCGGCATGCTCGCGCGCCTGATCCTAGCTTTGCTCCTTGCTGCGTTTGCGTTTCCTGCGGTGGCGCCGGCGGCGTGTCATGATGCGTCTGCTGCGCGGGGGCGTGCCGTCGTCATGGACATGGCAGCGATGGGCGGGACGCACGAGGCTATGCCGGGTCACGAGGCGCCCGATCGGAAGGCCACGCCGCTGCATGGGTGTATCGGGTGCGTGCCGCCTTCGAACTGGAATGGCGCTCGGGTACTCGGCGTGGCGTTGCGGGAGCCGGCGATGGTAACCGAGCGGGCGGCGGTGCTGGATCTTGGGGCGGGTGTCGCGCCGGCTTTGCGGCCTCCGCGAGAGGCTTGATCGTCGGGTGCTGATGCTCCCCGATTTTTCAGGCTTTTCAAGGATATAATTATGACTCGATCGAGGTTGCTCGCGGCTGGTGCCGTGAGGGCGATGCTGCTTGCGGGCGGTGTCGTGGGAGCGGTGCTGCCGGTTGCCGCGGTGGCGCAACATTCCATGGCCATGCCGGGCATGACGATGCCGGATGCGGTGCCCAAGAAAACGGTGAAGAAGTCGAAGTCGCGGCCGGTGGCTAAGCGGTCGGGTGCGCGTTCGGCTGCGCCGGCGGTTCCTCCGTCGCTGTCTGGAGGGGCTGTCGATCATTCGACGATGGACCATTCGGCGATGGGCCACCCCGCTCCGGTCGCTCCCCTCACCCCGGCCACGCCGTCTGCGATGCCCGAGGGTATGCCCGGTATGGATCATGCGCAGATGGATCATTCCGCGATGCTTGGGATGGCGATGGATCATGGCGCGATGGGGCACGCGATGATCGCGGACCCCGCCTACCGCGCGGCATCCGATGCGGCTTTGGCGAAGATGCCGGCGGGATCGGCGATGGCCGGGATGGCGATGGGGACGTCGGCCGGGTTCTACACCCAGGGCAGCGGGACGTCGCGGCTGCCGGCGGCCGAGGGGCCGATGCGTGGGTATATGACGCAGGCGGGCGCGTGGATGCTGATGGCGCATGGCTATGCGTGGGGCGTCGCGACCGACCAGGGGGGACCGCGCGGGAAGAGCGAGGCGTTCGTGGAGTCGATGGCGATGCTGATGGCGGACCGCGACCTGGGCGACCGGTTCCATATCCAGTTGCGGACGATGAACAGCCTCGAGCCGCTGATGGGCGCGCGCGGCTACACCAATTTGTTCGCGACCGGGGAACTGGCGAACGACCGGCCGCTGGTCGATCGGCAGCATCCGCACGACCTGTTCATGGAGCTGGCCGCGAAGGTCGATTACCGGCTGGGGAACGGCGCGAGCGTCTTCCTGTATGGCGGGCCGGTCGGCGAGCCGGCGCTGGGGCCGAGCGCGTTCATGCACCGGGGGTCGGCGCGGTATCAGCCGATGTCGCCGATCACGCATCACTGGTTCGATTCGACGCACATCACCTACGGCGTGGTGACGGCGGGGTATGCGACGCCCGCCTTCCAGCTGGAGGCGTCGGCGTTCAAGGGGCGCGAGCCGGACGAGCATCGCTGGAATATCGAGACGCCGCGGCTCGATTCGTGGAGCGTGCGGGGGACGTGGACGCCGTCGCCGTTCTGGGCGGTGCAGGTGAGCCATGGGCGGCTGAAGGAGCCCGAGGCGCAGCATCCCGGCGAGGACGAGAATCGCTCGACCGCGAGTGTGCAATATGCGCGGGGCGGGCTGGCGACGACGTTTGCGTACAGCCTCAAGGACCGGGTGCCGGGGGAGAAGCTGAGCGCGTTCCTGGCGGAGGCTACGTACGAACTGACGCCTCGGCATGCGGTGTTCGGGCGATTCGAGAACGTGGCGAACGACGAGTTGTTTCCGGACGAGGGCGATCCTCTGCACGATCGGAAGTTCCGGGTTACGAAGGCTGAGGTCGGGTATGCCTACCGGGTGCCGATCGTCGGGCCGCTTGGGTTGGCGCTTGGCGGCACCGTCGCGGCGTATGCAAAGTCGGCGGCGCTGGAGGCGGCGTATGGGAAGACGCCGGTGAACTGGACGCTGTTCAGCAAGCTGGCAGTGGGGTTGTAGGCCGACGGCTGGTGCTGAGTGTTGCGGGCGGCCACCTCAGCTTCCGTCCTCAGCACCTCCTTTACCTCCCCGGCGGAGGCCGGGGTCCAGTTTGGTAGGCGGCAGTAACGAAGCGCAACGCCGATGAGCAACGTCCCCCAATTGGGCCCCGGCCTTCGCCGGGGTGGTGCTGTTCGTTGGGCGACCGGTGCCCTGCGCAAACGGTCGCTTTCGCTCGCCGTTCGTGCCGAGTAGGGATCGCGCGAAGTCGCCATCTGCTCGGGACGAACGGTTATGATGAAGAACGCGCTGGCTCTCCTCGGTTCCGCACTCGGGCTGATGCTCGCTGGGTGTGCATATCCGTATACGCCCCCTGCCCTTGCGCCGATCACTGCACCTGCTCCGACCACGATGGCGGCGGCTGCGATGCCGGGCGAGGCTCGGGCGCCGGTTACGATTCTCGTGTCAATCGATGGCTTCCGGCCGGATTATCTCGACCGGGGGGTGACGCCGAACCTCAACCGGCTGCGCGCGGGCGGGGTGTTCGCGAGCGTGCGGCCGTCGTTTCCGAGCATTACCTTTCCCAATCACTGGACTTTGGTGACCGGGCTGCGCCCCGATAGCAGCGGGATCGTCGGGAACCGGATGGAGGATCCCGCCCGGCCGGGTGAGACGTTCACGATGGCGACGGACGATCCGTTCTGGTGGAGCGAGAGTTCACCGATCTGGGTCGATGCGGAGAAGGCCGGGATCCGGACGGCGACGATGTTCTGGCCGGGCGCGAACGTCGCGGTCGGCGGCAAGGTGAAGCCCGACAGCCACGGCGCGATCGAGGGGGGGACGCGGCCGGAGGACTGGCAGCAGTTCAATCAGCAGGTTTCGGGGACGCAGCGGGTCAACGCGGTGCTCGACTGGATGCGGCGGCCTGCCGCGATCCGGCCGAAGCTGGTGACGCTGTATTTCGATACAGTCGACAGCGCGGGGCATGCGGGTGGGCCGGACAGTGCTGGCGTGACGCAGGCGGTGGCGGATGTCGACGCGAGCATTGGGGCGCTCGTCGATGGGCTGGCCGCGCTGGGGCAGCGGGCGAACCTTGTGATCGTCGCGGATCACGGCATGGCGGCGACGAGCAGCACGCGGGTCGTGGCGCTCGATACGATCGCGGACAAGGCGGACTATCGCACCGTCGAGATGGGGCCGTACGCGACCCTGTTCGCGGTACCGGGGCACGAGGCGGCACTGGAGGCGCGGTTGCTGACCCGCCACGATCATCTGCAATGCTGGCGCAAGGGGGAGATCCCGGCGCGGTTCCATTATGGGCGCAACCCGCGCGTGCCGAGCTATCTGTGCCTCGCCGATGTCGGCTGGCGGGTCGATCCGAGCGCACCGACTAAGGCTTCGGTCGGTGGGATGCACGGCTATGACAACATGGCGCCGGAGATGCGCGCGCTGTTCATCGCCAACGGGCCCGCGTTCGCGCGCGGCAAGACGATTGCCAGCTTCGACAACGTGGCCATCGAGCCTTTGCTGCGCGATCTGATCGGGTTGCCGGCCGAGGCGGGGCTGGACGGCACCGACGCACCCTTCCAGAAGGTGCTGCAACGATAAGAGGAGAGGTTGTGCAGTATTTCGAGGATATCGAGGTCGGTCGGACCGCGTCGTTCGGTTCCTACGCGGTCACGCGCGAGGAGGTGATGGACTTCGCCGCGAAATACGATCCGCAGCCGTTTCATCTGTCCGACGAGGCGGCCGCGCAGACGCATTTCGGGCGGTTGTCGGCGAGCGGCTGGCATACGTGCGCGATGGTGATGTCTATGGTGGTCGCGAACCTGAAGGAGAACCAGCAGGCTGGGCTCGGGTCGCCTGGGATCGACGAGTTGAAGTGGGTGAAGCCGGTGTATCCGGGGGACACCCTGCGGTGCGAGACCGAGATCCTGGAGAAACGCGTGTCGGCGAGCCGGCCGGAGATGGGGATCTTCAAGAGCCGGATGCGGGTGTTCAACCAGGACGACATTATGGTGATGACGTTCGTGTCGAACGGGTTAGTGGCTACCCGCCCTGCTGGCACGCCGACCGGTTGATTGGCAGTCGATCGCCCTTCACGTAATCCGGCTTTTCGTCTGACGTTGGTGTTTTTCACGCGAAGGCGCGAAGGCGCTAAGAGACGATTTGTTCACGCGGAGACGCGGAGGCGCGGAGAGATTTAGGATGGCAGAGCTTCGTCGTGAGCTTCACTGTCGCGATGAGTGGACTGCGCCTTTCCTAAACTACTCTCCGCGTCTCCGCGTCTCCGCGTGAAAAACTAATCCTTCTCTTCGGGCCTTTGCGCCTTCGCGTGAACCAATCTGCTCTAGTTACTGCGCCGGACGACCGCCGCCGCGGTTGCCGCCGCCCTGACGTCCGCCGCCTGGCCGTCCACCGCCGAAGCGCTGGCCGCCGCCGCCGCGATTGCCTCGGAATGCGCCATCGCCGCGATTACCGCGGAAGCCGCCTTGGGCTTGGGGCTGCTGCGGGTTGGCGACCTGACCGGGTTGGCCGAACTGGCCGCGACCGGGACCACGGCCGCGATCGTCGCCGCGGCCGGGACGGCCGTTGCCGAATTGACCCTGACCGGGCGTGCCGGGATTATTCTGATAGCCCGGACGGTTGCCGCGCCAGCCGCCGTCCCGGCCGCCATTGCCTCGGTTGCCAAAGCCGCCCCAATTGCCACGGCCACCGTCGTTGCGGTTGCCGCGATATTGCTGGCGGCCCTGCCAGTAGCGCTGCTGGTTGCCGTTCCAGCGGTGTGGGCGGCGGTAGCGGTCGTAAACGTACACGCCCGAACCGGGATAATAATAATCGCCGCTCCAGCCGTAATAGGAGTTCAGGCCGCCGTAACCAGCGAAGCCATCATAGCCGCCGCCGTAGCCTGCGCCATAATAGCCATCGCCGTAGCCACCGCCGTAATAGGGGTCGCTGGCATAACCGACGCCTACGCCGCCATAGCCGTAACCGTCGGTGCAGCCTGCGACGCCTAGTCCGAGACCCAGGGCTAGGCCGATAATGCCGAAGCGCTTCATAAACATGGAGGTTCTCCCGTACGTGGAGAGCGGACACAACGCGCCGCCATTCATCGCACAACGGAGTCCTTATGTCGCAAGTTCCATGAATGGGGTCTGACGGGTTTGGGGGCTGGCGCAGCGCCTGTGCGCACGGGGGCGCTCTCTCCTTACTGTTCCCTCGCGTACGCGGGGGTCCAGGGTAGCGGTGCGCTACGGTATTTAGCTGGGCCCCCGCGTCCGCGGGGGAACGGCTATGGGGGTCATGTCCTCCGGGCGGTCAGTGGCCGGGGAAGTGGATCAGGGCGGTTGCTTCGATGCCGTCTGTGCGCAGTGCTTCCGCGCCGCCCAGGTCGGGGAGGTCGACGAGGAACTGCGCCTGCGTGACCACCGCGCCGGCTTTGTGGAGGAGGCGGACGGCGGCGCGGGCGGTGCCGCCGGTGGCGATCAGGTCGTCGACCAGCAGGACGCGCGCGCCGGGGGCGAAGGCGTCGGCATGGATCGCGATGCGGTCGGTGCCGTATTCGAGCGCATAGTCCTCGGCGATGGTGGCGCCGGGGAGCTTGCCGTCCTTGCGGATCAGCAGGACGCCGGCCTTGAGTGGCGCAGCGAGCGCGGCGGCGAACAGGAAGCCGCG
Organism: Sphingomonas sp. PP-CE-1A-559; assembly: GCF_004340965.1. Lineage (GTDB taxonomy): Bacteria > Pseudomonadota > Alphaproteobacteria > Sphingomonadales > Sphingomonadaceae > Sphingomonas. The sequence continues at coordinate 179,056 of NZ_SLYA01000004.1, forward strand.
GGCTTCGATGCCAGCGACCAGATCGACCGGGCCGGAGACTGCCGCGACCATCCGCTCGATCGCGGTCGCCCAGCCGTTCGGGTCGAGCAGCAAGGTGGTGATGTCGCGGAACTGGATGCCGGGCTTGGGGAAGTCCGGAATGGTACGGATCAGCGCCTTCAGGGCGGCGTTGCGCTCGTTGGTCTCGGACATGGACGTTCCCTTCTTCGCACAGAGCGGCGGCCGTATCGCGGTGCTGCGCGACGGCCAAAACGAAAGCGGCGGATCGGGCTCCTCGCCCGTCCGCCGCTCCCTCTATGCGTGCGCCCTTACCGCGGGAGCCCGGCCGTCATCAATGCTTAACGTCGCGCCAGACGTTCTGGTACGCGCCCCAGGCGAGGCCGCAGAAGATCAGGATGAAGATGATCGACGCGAACCCGGCGGCATGGCGTGCCTCGAGGTTAGGCTCGGCAGTCCAGGTCAGGAACGCCGCGACGTCGGTCGACATCTGCTCCTTGGTGGCCTTCGTCCCGTCCGCATAGCCGACTTGGCCATCCGAGGTCAGCGGTGGCGGCATCGCGATGTTGAGGTTCGCGAAATACGGGTTGTAGTGCAGACCCTCGGGCGTCTTGATGTCCGGGAATTCCTTCAACATCTTCGCCGACTGCGACTGGTAGCCGGTCAGCAGCGAGTGGATGTACGCGCCGCCATCGTGACGCGCCTTGGTCATCAGCGACAGGTCGGGCGGCAGCGCGTTGTTGTTGGCAGCGCGGGCGGCGACGTCGTTGGCGAACGGCAGCGGGAAGTGATCCGACGGGATGTTCTTCCGCGTGGCCGGCTCGCCCGTCTCCGGGTTGATCGACGGCTGCTCGATCGCCCACTGGTTGGCGATCGCCTTAACCTCGGGCTCCGAATAGCCGATCTTCTGCAGGTCGCGGAACGCCACCAGGCGCAGCGAGTGGCAGGCCGCGCAGACTTCCTTGTAGACCTGGAACCCGCGCTGGAGCTGGCGACGGTCGAACTTGCCGAAAACGCCGTTCGAGGCGAGGTCCAGCTCCTTCGGGTGGAGATGATACTCGCTCTCGGCGGTCGGTGCGACGGGGTCGGTGATGGCCCCGTAGACGCTGCCGAACAGCGCGATGCCGAGCACCAGCACGAAGGCCGCGCCGACCAGGGATGCGATGAGACGAACCATGTGTGTGTCCTCTAGTTCGTATCAGTGCGCGGTGTGCGGCGCGGACGCCGTCGACAGCGCGGTCTGGGCCGGGCTCGTGCCACCGTGATTGGCCAGGACGGCCTCGGTGATCGAGTTCGGCAGCGGCCGCGGACGCTCGGAGCGGGAGATCAGCGGCAGGATGATCAGGAAATGCGCGAAGTAATAAGCGGCGCAGATCTGGCTCAGGATCACGTAGGTCGCCGTCGCCGGTGCACCGCCGCAATAGCCGAGGATCAGGATGTCCGCGACCAGCACCCAGAACGCGATCCGCGCCTTGGGACGGTAGTTCATCGAACGGACCGGCGAACTGTCGAGCCAGGGCAGGAAGAACAGCAGCAGGATCGAGCCGAACATCGCCAGCACGCCCCAGAGCTTCGCCGGCAGGATGAAGTCCGCGGTGAAGGCGCGCAGGATCGCGTAGAACGGCCAGAAATACCATTCGGGGACGATGTGCGCGGGCGTCGAAAGCGGGTTTGCCGGGATGTAGTTGTCCGGGTGGCCGAGATAATTCGGGAAGAAGAACAGCAGGCTGGCGAAGATCAGCATGAAGATGCCGAGCCCGAAGCCGTCCTTCGCGGTGTAGTATGGGTGGAATGGGACGGTATCCTGCTCGCCCTTGACGTCGACGCCGGTCGGATTGTTCGAGCCGGGGATATGCAGCGCCCAGATGTGCAGGATGATGACGCCCGCGATCACGAAGGGCAGCAGGTAATGCAACGAGAAGAAGCGGTTGAGCGCGGCGTTGTCGGGTGCGAATCCGCCGAGCAGCCAGATGCGGATGGTGTCGCCGACCAGCGGGATCGCCGAGAAGAACCCGGTGATGACCTGCGCACCCCAGAAGCTCATCTGGCCCCAGGGAAGCACGTAGCCCATGAACGCGGTTGCCATCATCAGCAGGAAGATGACCACGCCGAGCAGCCACACCATCTCGCGCGGTGCCTTGTACGAGCCGTAATAGAGCCCGCGGAAGATGTGCGTGTAGACGACGATGAAGAACATCGAGGCGCCGTTGGCGTGCGCGTAGCGCAGGAACCAGCCCGCGTTGACGTCGCGCATGATGCTCTCGACCGAGTCGAACGCGACCGCGCCGTTGGCGGCGTAGTGCATCGCCAGCACGATGCCGGTGACGATCTGGATGGCGAGTGCCGCACCGGCGAGGACGCCGAAGTTCCAGAAGTAATTGAGGTTGCGCGGGACGGGATAGCCGCCGCCGAGTGAATTGTAGACGAGCCGGGGAACGGGAAGCCGCTCATCCAGCCACCGCGTCAGCGGCAGCTTCGGTTCGTATTGCTTGGCCCAGGGAAAGCTCATGGTGTTTTCCTCAGCCTACCGTGACGACGGTGTCGGAGTTGAAGGCATAGTCCGGAACGTGGAGGTTCGACGGAGCGGGGCCTTTGCGGATGCGGGCGGCGGTGTCGTAGGCCGAGCCGTGGCACGGGCAGAAATAGCCGCCGAACGGGCCCTTGTTCTCACCCTCGCCCGCGCCGAGCGGGACGCAGCCGAGATGCGTGCAGACGCCCAGCGTGATCAGCCAGTTCTTCTTGCCCGCCTTGGTGCGCTGCTCGAGCGTCTGCGGATCGCGCAACGTCGAGATATCGACCGCGTCGGCTTCCGAGATTTCCTTCGGCGTCAGGTTGCGCACGAACAGCGGCTGCTTGCGGAACGACGTCTTGATCGCCTGGCCCGGCAGGATCTTCGACAAGTCGATCTCGGTGGTCGACTGCGCGAGCACGTCTGCGCTCGGGTTCATCTGGTTGATCAGCGGCAGGACGATCGCGACTGCGCCGACACCGGCGAAGGAGACGGCTGCGATGTTGATGAAATCACGGCGGCGAGGATCATGGGCCTCTTCGTTAAACGGCTCTGGCGATTCGCCGGGAGGAACCATGTCGTCGACTGTCGCCATTCATCTCGCCCTTGCACGTTATTTTTTTCGTGGCCTGGCGGGGTTTCCGGTTTCGACGAACCGTTGCCCACCCTGCCCGACCGTCCCCACGGAGGCTGGCCTTTGATAGACGGCGGGGTGCGGGTTTGCCAACTGCATTTTGCTTTGGGTTACCTCCCCGCCCTCGGCGCGCTAAGAGATCGGGCATGAGAATTGCCCTCTATCAGCCCGATATCGCCGGAAATGTCGGCGCGATCCTGCGGACCGCCGCGTGCATGGGGATCGGCGTCGACCTGATCGAACCGATGGGATTCACCTGGAGCGAGAAGGCGGTGGCGCGCTCGGGGATGGATTATGTCGGGGCGGTCGACGTGGTGCGGCATGTCGATTGGGACGCGTTCCTGGCGCAGGTGCAGGGGCGGATCGTGTTGCTGACGACGAAGGGCGCGGTGCGGCTGGATGTCGCGGAGTTCCGCGAGGACGACGTATTGCTGATGGGGAGCGAGGGGACTGGGGTGCCGGAGGAGGTGCACGCGCGCGCCGATGTGCGGGTGCTGATCCCGATGCGGCCTGGGTTGCGGTCGATGAATATCTCCGTGGCGACGGGGATCGTCGCGGCAGAGGCGTTGCGGCAAACGGGCGGGTGGCCAGTTTAGCGATGGCGCGGCACGGCTTCGCACGCCCCCTTCTGCTCCCCTCCCTGGAAGGGAGGGGTCGGGGGTGGGTCGGCCCGCTCGTGTCGCTAGTGTTCGGAAATGCGGAAGCCGACCCACCCCCAGCCCCTCCCTTCCAGGGGGGGGAGCTAGAGAGGCAGTCCTCATCGCCGGTACGCCCGTTACCCTTTCAAGCGTGGCTCGCCGCCGGTAAGACGCCCGCATGATCGAACTCGACCCTCAGCAAGCCGCCGCCCGAACCTGGTTCGAATCCCTGCGCGATCGCATCTGCGCGGAGTTCGAGGCTATCGAGCGGGAGGCGGGCTCCGACGCTTCGTTCGAATACACCCCGTGGAACCGGGTCGATCCGTCGGGCGAACCCGGCGGCGGTGGCGTGATGGGCGTGATGAAGGGCCGCGTGTTCGAGAAGGTCGGCGTCAACGTCTCGACCGTCGGCGGCACCTTCGAGGGCGAGTTCGCCAAGTCGATCCACGGGGCTGGCGAGGACCCGCGGTTCTTCGCGACCGGGATCAGCCTGGTCGCGCACATGGCCAATCCGCACGTCCCCGCGGTGCACATGAACTGCCGCTTCCTCAACACCACCAAGCGCTGGTTCGGCGGCGGCGGCGATCTCAATCCGCCCTTGCCGATCGAGGAGGACACGGCGGACTTTCATGCGACGATGAAGGCGGCGTGCGATGCGCATGACGCGGCGCATTACGAGCGGTTCAGGGAGTGGGCGGAGACGTATTTCTACATCCCGCACCGGAAGGTCAGCCGCGGCGCGGGCGGCATTTTCTTCGATCATCTCGACGGCGACTTCGAGACGAATTTCGCGTTCACGCGCGATGTCGGCGAGGCGTTTCTCGATGCCTATCCGCGGATCGTGCGGCGGCGGATGGATACGCCGTTCACTGCGGCCGACGAGGCGCGGATGCTTGAATGGCGCGGGCGGTATGCCGAGTTCAACCTCGTCTATGACCGGGGGACGCTGTTCGGGTTGAAGACCGGCGGCAACATCGACGCGATCCTGATGAGCCTGCCGCCTCGCGCTACGTGGTCGTAGCGTGGCGCTGATCCCGGTTGCCGACGACGTCCTCGCGACGATCGTGACGACGCTGGAGATGCGCAAGCGACCGCCGCTGCGGCCGAGTCCGGGGTCACGGTTGCGGCTGGTGAAGTGGGATCGGCCGGCACTGGAGAAATACCGCGCGCTGTTCCGGCGGGTGGGGAGCCCGTGGCTCTGGTTCTCACGGCTGGTGATGGCCGACGATGCGCTGGGGGCGATCGTCCATGATCCGGGGATCGCGGTGTATGCGGTGCTCGATCCGGCGGGGATCGAGGTCGGAATGCTCGAACTCGACTTTCGCGGGGCGGGTGCGTGCGAGATTTCGTATTTCGGGTTGATTCCGGAGCTGGCGGGGCAGGGTCATGGGCGGTGGCTGATGGCCGAAGCTTGCGCGCGGGCCTGGGCGAAGGGGGTGGAGCGGGTCTGGCTGCATACCTGCACACTCGATCATCCGAGCGCGTTGGGGTTTTATCGGGCGCAGGGATTTGTGGCGGTGAAGCGGACGATTGAGACGTTTCCCGACCCGCGGGCTTCCGGGTTGCTGCCGCCGGAGACCGCGCCGCAGATTCCGTATCTGGCGAAGCGCGGCTAAACCTCAGCACCTCCCCGGCGGAGGCCGGGGTCCAGTTGGGGGACGTTGCTAACTGAGCGGTGCGCCCGATCACTGCGACCTTTCCAACTGGGCCCCGGCCTCCGCCGGGGCGGTGCATTTCCTCCGTTGGTGCGGCCTACCTCGCCAAGCGGCGATAGGCGGAGATTGCGATCAGGGCCATCGCGATACCCGCCGCCATCGCTGCCACCGCAGCGCCGGCGTCGACGATCGCGAGCGCGACCGGATTGCCCTGACCGGCGTCGCGCAGCGCCTTGTCGGCCATCATGAACGGCGCGCCGACGAGCCAGCCGCTGATATAGCTGAACGCCGCCAGCCCCATCAGCGGCAAGCCCGACCCGCGGCTGAGCATGAAGCTGCGACGGATCGCGCCCAAAGCACCAAGCGGGGCTTCGGCGAACAACGCCGGGCCGGTGAGCATCGTCCGACCGAGAATGTAGAGGCCGGGAATCGCGTACAGCAACAGCCCTGCCCCCGCCGGCAGCGACACGATCACCATCGCCAGGACGAAGCGCGGGAAGATCCGCAGGCAGCGCGTCAACGCCTGCCGCAGGTCGAGATGCTCTCGGTCGAGATACAGCGCGTAGAACAAGGACGTGCCGAAGAAGCTCATCACATAGGCGAGCAGGTACCATCCGCCATGCGTCGCCGCCCACGTCTGCACCGCATCGGCCCAGATCATCGCCTGCGCCTCGTTGTTGCCCGCCGCCGCATCGGGCATCGGCGGATCGGGGACGACCAGCGCGAGCGCGAACGCGGGGAGGAACAGGAACGGTGCGGCGATCCGCAGCAACAGGTCGCGGTCGCGCTTGAACAGCGTCCAGGCGTCGGTGAGAACGGTCGCGAAATCGAGCTTCATGGGACGGCGTGTTTCTCTCTGGTCGCGACATAGAGCTGCGCGGTGAAGACGGCGGCGAGCGCCGTGAAGGCGGTGGTGACGATCGAGCCCGCAACCCCCGCAAGGAAGGCCGCCGTCGCGACGGAATCCGCGCCTAGCACGAGACGGAAGACGATACCCGTGACGGACTGCGCAGCACCGGTAGCGACCAGCAGGACGATGCAGAACAGCACCAGGACGCCAATGATTCGCCACGTCATGCCCTTGGTGAGCTGGATCGATCGACGGATCGCGCCGACACCGAGGCGTTCGTTTAGAATGACCGGATTAAGCAGCACCAATCTCGCGCCGATCCAGAACAGCACGAGCAGATAGGCGAGACCGTAGAGCGCGGTGAAGCTGGCGGCACCGACGCTGGGCGGCGTCATCTGTGCGCTGGAGCCATTGGCGGCAGCGGCGAAGTCGAAACCGGACTGCACCAGAACGACGATTGGCGGCAACGCGAGCAGGAACGCGACGATCGTCACCAGGACGGTGATGCCAAGCGCCGGCAAGGCGCGCGCGCGCCCTTGCCGACGTGCAGACGCGGCATCGACCGCCGGATCGGTCGCGATCGCGACGATCGCGAGTTGCGCCCAGATCATCGCGACAAGCGCGCCGATCGTCAGGACTGCGCCGACCAGCATCGAAACCGGATTTGCGCGCGAAGTGAACGCGACGAATCCGTCCCGCACGACCGTCGGCAGCAACATGCCCAGCACCGCAATCCGCGCGATCATGCCGGTGCGCCCATTGAGCACCTCGATCGTGCGATCCCAGACCGTTCCCATTTTCACGCGTGCGTTGACTATGCCCGTCGTCGCGCCTGTCGTCGCCATGCCTTTGCTCCCGCCATTCCCGTTCCTGCGCGGGTTAGCCCAAGCCCCTGTACTTGACCACATGGTTGAAACACACGTCCCGGTTGCAACTTCGGATGCGGGTGCGCAATTGAGATCGGTGACCACCCCTCCCCTCTCCGATATCGAATGGCGGACCAGCGCCGGCCTCACCCCTTACGCGGACGCGCTGGCCGAGATGGAGGCGCGCGCGGTCGCTGTCGGCACCGGTGACGCGCGCGAACTGCTGTGGATGCTCGAGCACCCGCCAGTCTACACCGCCGGCACCAGCGCCGAGCCGGGTGACCTGATCGACGCGCGATTCCCGGTGATCCCGACCGGGCGCGGCGGGAAATACACTTATCACGGGCCGGGACAGCGGATCGGCTATGTCGTGCTCGACCTCACCAAGCGCGGGCGCGACGTGCGGTGCTACGTCCACGCGCTCGAATCCTGGGTAATAGCAGCCTTGGGCGAACTCGGCGTCGAGGCATTCGCGGTAGATGGCCGGGTCGGCATCTGGACGCTCGATCGGGGACGCGAGGCCAAGATCGGGGCGATCGGCGTGCGGGTGAAGCGTTGGGTGACGCTCCACGGCTTCTCGGTCAACGTCGACCCGGACCTGTCGCACTTCGGTGGCATCGTGCCCTGCGGCCTGCCGGAATACGGCGTTACCAGCCTGCAATCGCTTGGCATTCCGGCCGACCTTGCAACCTTCGACGCCGCCCTGGCGTTGACGGCCGATGCTTTCCTTGAAACAGTTTCTTGTCCTTGAGAAAACGAGGCTTGAGGGCAAAGCGTTATCGGATTAATGTCCACTACGATTTGGGTATTAAGGGCGAGCAGCCAGCCAAATCCTCTATCTAGGGAGCTTCCACATGCGTGCACTCATTTCCAAGGTTCTGACCGGTTCGCTGATCGCCAGCGCAGCACTCGCTGTTTCGGCTTGCGGTCCCAAGACCGAGACCACGACCGACAACACGATGGTCACCGACATGAACGCCACTGAGGGCATGGACACGATGTCCGACAACATGACCGCAGTCGACGGCGCGTCGAACGGTGGCATGATGGCCAACGACACCATGATGGCGAACGACACGATGATGTCGAACGACACCATGATGACGAACAACGCGATGACCACCAACGCAATGTAATTTCCGCAAGGAAACTACGACGTTGTGGAGGGCCGCCCGGGCAACCGGGCGGCCCTTTTCGTTATTGGCGGCGCGCGATGGTTTCAGCGATCGCAGCGCGTGCGACCGCACCCTCTATTGGGCACTCTACGGCAACCCCCACGGCATCCTCGTCGGGCGATCGTTTCGGCGCCGACGGATTTCTGCCGTTCCCACCCGACAACGGCGTCGGACGACGGGTCGAAAAGGTTAAAATCGCTTGGGAGTTTCACGGAAACGCTTTAGATTCGATCACTTGGAATGCCCTGGGGAGGTTGGAATGAAGGTGTTGCGTACCGCGCTCGCGCTTTGCGTGGCGTCGAGCGGGCTCGCTGTGGCGCAGTCGGCGTCGGCGCAGTTCTTTTTACAGTCGCGCGATTTCTCGGGCGCAGCCGTCACCGGTGAAGAATCCGACCTTGGTCAGGCCCTGCCCGGCGCGACGTCGGCGGAGATGCGGGCGGCGTTGGTGTGGCACATGCGTGCGGCGCTCAACGTCGCGGCGTTGCAGTGCCAGTTCGAACCGACGCTGTTGACCGTGCCGAACTATAATTCGATCCTGGCCGATCACGGCGACGAGTTGAAGGGGGCCTTCGACACGCTCACCAAATACTTCCTGCGGGTGAACAAGGCGGCGGGGCCCAAGGCGGGTCAGGGCGCGCTCGACCAGTTCGGGACGCGGACCTATTCGAGCTTTGCCACCGTGGCGGCCCAATACGGCTTTTGCCAGACCGCAGGGTCGATCGGGCGTGATGCGGTGTTCGCACCGCGCGGGCATTTCTTCGAGGTCGCACTGGCGCGCTCGCGCGAGTTGCGCAACAGCCTGATCCCGTGGGGCGAGCAGCGCTTTCCCCGGTACATCGGTCGCGAACGGGGAGCACCGATGATGATCCGCCTCGATCCGATCTGCTGGAACAAGAAGGGCGAATGGGTCGTGAAGAAGTGCGGCGCGCAGAACTGGCCGCCGGTCGGTTTGGGTATGGCGACTCGCTGAGTCAGCTGGCTCGGGGGGCGTGACTTCATCGCGCCCGTCACCCAGCGAAAGCTGGGGTATCTTGCGGGTCAGACGACGGGAGACACACAGGGATATCCCAGCTTTCGCTGGGATGACGGATGGGGACGGTAGCGCCCCCTACCCTTGCGTCTTATTTCGATCGATCAGCGCAGGCCGAGCAGCTTGTGCGTCTGGAGCGACAGTCGCCATTGCGGGCGTTCCATCACCAGATCCACGCAGGCCTCGCGGTTCGCATCCGCCCGGGGATCATCGAGCGGTTGGAGCAGGAAGTTCTCGAAATCCCAGGTCTCGACCTCTTCGATGTCGCTACCCGGTTGCGGCCAGACGAGCTTCAGTTCGTGCCCGGCGCGCTGGACGACGATGCTGCCGGCCTTGGGGCTGATGCAGATCCAGTCGATTCCTGGATGCGCCGGGATCGTGCCGTTGCTCTCCATCGCGATCCGGAAGCCGTGCGCATGCAGCGCATCGACGATAGCGTCGTCGATCTGGAGCATCGGCTCGCCACCGGTCAGGACGACGAACCGGTCGCGCGCCCCTTCCCCCCAGAAGCCCGCTACTGCCGACGCCAAGGCTTGCGCGTCGGCGAACTTGCCGCCGCCAAGCCCGTCAGTGCCGACGAATTCGGTATCGCAGAACTTGCAGACCGCGGTCGCGCGATCCTGTTCGCGGCCCGACCACAGGTTGCAGCCAGCGAACCGGACGAACACTGCGCGGCGACCGGCGTTGACGCCCTCGCCCTGCAACGTGAGGAACATTTCCTTGACGGCGTAGCTCATGTCAGGCCGGCTTGACGGCGTAGCGCGTCGGGTCGGCGATCCCCGCCTCGTCGAAGCCGCGCGAACGCAGGCGGCAGCTGTCGCACTCGCCGCAATGCTCACCGGCGGGTGTCGGATCGTAGCATGACCAGCTGAGGCCCAGATCGAGGCCGAGGCGCGTGCCTTCGCGGACGATGTCCGCCTTGGTCATCATCTGGAGCGGCGCCTGGATGCGGAACGGTTCGCCTTCGACGCCGGCCTTGGTCGCGAGTTCGGCGAGGCCTTCGAAGGCGGCGATGAACTCGGGGCGGCAATCGGGATAGCCGGAGTAATCGAGCGCGTTGACGCCGATATAGATGTCGCGCGCGCCGGCCGCTTCGGCCCAGCCGAGCGCGAGGCTGAGGAAGATCGTGTTGCGCGCGGGGACGTAGGTGACGGGAATGCCGCCGCCGTCCTCGGTGCCCGCGCCGTCCTTCGGCACGTCGATATCGGCGGTCAGCGCGGATCCGCCGAACGCGGACAGGTCCATCGGCAGGACGATGTGGCGCTCGGCACCGAGTGCGCTGGCGACGCGGCGCGCGGCATCGAGTTCGATCCGGTGACGCTGGTTATAATCGAACGACAGCGCGAGCACGCGCTGGCCGGCTTCGCGCGCGAGCGCGGCGGATACCATCGAGTCGAGCCCGCCCGAGACGAGGGCGACCGCAAAGGGAGCAGGGGATGTCATGATGCATGTTCGCTAGGCCAGCGAGCGCAAAAAAGAAAGGGGCCGCCCGGCGGAGCGGCCCCGAGTTTGGCGCGGACGCGCGCCACAAGGGAGAAACGTGCTGAATAAGAGCACGGGATCAGTGGTAAGGGTGAGGGGTAAAAACGCCGTTAACGCCTGTTTGCCCTCTCCCCTTGGGGGAGAGGGAAGGAGCAGCCCCTTGGCTGCGGGAGGGTGAGGGCACGTGATGGACGCGACCGTGCCCTCACCCTCCCACGACTGCGTCGCGGGCCCCTCCCTCTCCCCTGCAGGGAGAGGGGATTTTTACGCCTCCACCGGCACCGGGAATTTCTTCGCGCAGAACGCACAATCCACGATGATGAAGCCGGTCTCGTCCGCCATCGACTGGCGCTCCTCCAGGGGAAATTTCGAAATCACGCCCTTGATGTAATCCGGATCGCAGCGACACCCGCGCATGATCGGGATGTCCGCGAGGATACGGACGTCCTCCTCCTCGTTGAACAGGCGCCAGACCAGCGTTTCCAGCGGCAACGTCGCATCGGTGAGTTCATCGACGCCCATCGTGTTGCCGAGCGTGGCGACATGCTCCCACTCCGGGTGGTCGAGCTTGGTATGCAACCGCTCGCGCCCGTCCTCGCCTTCGGGGAGATGCTGGAGGAACAACCCGCCGGAAATACAGCGACCGTCGGGGCCCTTCGCCATGCCGGTGCGGATCATCGTCGGAATCTGCTCGGACTGCGTGAAATAGCTCTGTGCGGCCTGCGACAGCGTATCGCCGTCGAGGGGCACGATGCCCTGATAGCGCTCGTTGCTGGTCGCCATGTCGAACGTTATCGCGAGATAGCCGGCGCCGAACAGCGCAAACAGCGATGGTTCGGCGGGCGCTTCGGCGAGCTTGCCCGCGTCGTATTCGATATAGCCGCGCACTTCGCCGCCACGGTAATCGCAGACGAGCAGCTGGACGACGCCATTGTCGGTGCGCGTCTGCATCGTCAGCTGGCCGCTCGAATCCTTGAGCGTGGAGCCAATCAGCGCGGCGAGCGTCAGCGCTTCGGCGAGCAGCTTCTCGATCGCGGGCGGATAAGCGTGTGCGGCGAGCACTTCGTCGAGCGCGGTGCCGAGCCGCACGATCCGGCCGCGTGCACTGCGCGTCGGGATCGCGAAAGCCAGCGCGCGGTCGAGATCGGTCACGTTGGGGTCGAATTTTGGCGTATCGTTCATCGTCCGCCAGATGGTGACCCTGCCCGTTCAGGTCAACCGATCTGCCCGAAGCACCAGCGCAGGACCGACTTCTGCGCGTGGAGGCGATTCTCCGCTTCCTGCCAGATCAGCGACTGTGGGCCGTCGATCACCTCGGGCGAGACCTCCTCGCCGCGATGCGCGGGCAGGCAGTGGAGGAACTTCGCCTCGGGCTTGGCCATCGCCATCAGGGCGGCGTCGACCTGGTACGGGGTGAGCGCCTTCAGCTTGGCCTCGGCATGCGCCTGCCCCATCGAGATCCAGGTATCGGTGACGACGATGTCCGCGCCTTCGACCGCCTCGCGTGGGTCGGCCACGACGCGGGCGCGACCCGACGCGCGGACGATCGCCTCTTCTTCGGGCTGGAATCCCTGCGGGCACGCCGCGACGACGTCGAACTGCATCAGCCCAGCGGCCTCGACGATCGAGGCGAGCACGTTGTTGCCGTCGCCGAGCCACGCGACCTTGAGGCCGGGCAGCGACTTGCCGCTTTCGATGATCGTCAGCAGGTCGGCCATGATCTGGCACGGATGCGACGCGTCGGTCAGGCCGTTGATGACCGGGACGGAGGCATAATGCGCCATCTCCTCGATCTTGGCATGATCGTCGGTGCGGATCATGATCGCGTCGACATAGCCCGACAGGATGCGCGCGGTGTCGGCGATCGACTCGCCGCGGCCGAGCTGCATCGAGCCGCCGTCGGACACGATCGAGGTGCCCCCGAGCTGGCGGATCGCCATATCGAACGAGAAGCGCGTTCTTGTGGAGCTCTTTTCGAAGACCATCGCGAGCGTGTGGCCGGCGAGCGGCGCGTCGGTATCGGCACGGCCCTTGGGGAAGCCGGTACGGGCGGCCTTGCGGTCGAGTGCATCGGCCAACATCGCGGCGATGCCGTCGGCTCCGGCGTCGGTGAGATTCAGGAAATGGCGGGTCATAATATCCTCCCCGGCACGGGGAGGGGGACCGCGTTCGCATGGCGAATGGTGGAGGTGGGCCTCCACGAACGCGACACTTCGGGGCGATCCCCCTCCACCATGCTTCGCATGGTCCCCCTCCCCGTACCGGGGAGGATTTAAGTCAATCGTCGGCAGCGGGCACGTAGACACGCGCGGCGGTCGACAGCTTGTCGATGCACTCGGCGATATGGCTCTCGTCGATCACCAGCGGCGGCAGGATGCGAACGACGTTCTCGCCCGCCGACACCAGCAGCAGATTATGGTTGTCGCGCGCGAACGCGACGAACGCACGGCTGTCGCTCTTGAGCTTCAGCCCGAGCATCAGCCCGGTGCCGCGGACGCTGTCGAACAAATGATCGTGGTTGGGGATCATCTGCTCGAGCCCCTGCCGCAACCGGTCGCCCATCGCCGTGACGTTGTCGAGAAACCCGTCTTCGAGCATCACGTCGAGGATCGCCTCGCCCGCCGCCATCGCCAGCGGATTGCCGCCATAAGTCGAGCCGTGCGTGCCGGCGACCATGCCCTTGGCCGCTTCCTCGGTCGCGAGGCAGGCGCCCAGCGGGAAGCCGCCGCCGATACCCTTGGCGACCGCCATGATGTCCGGCGTGATGCCGTACAGCTCGTGCGCGAAGAACTTGCCGGTGCGCCCATAGCCGCACTGGACTTCGTCGAGCACCAGCAGCAGGCCGTGCTCGTCGCAGGCTTTGCGCAGACCGGTGAGGAACTCGTGGCTCGCCTGGCGGATACCGCCCTCGCCCTGGATCGGCTCGACAAGGAAGCCCGCCGTATTATCGTCGATCAGCGCCAGCGCGCCTTCGAGATCGTTGAACTTCGCATAGGCGAACCCCGGCAACAACGGCTCGAACCCGTCGCGCATCTTCGCCTGATTGGTAGCCGAGATCGCGCCGAGCGTGCGCCCGTGGAACGCAGTGTCGAACGTGATCAGCGTGTGACGCTGCGGATTGCCGTTGGCGAAATGATAGCGCCGCGCGGTCTTGATCGCGCACTCGACCGCTTCCGCACCCGAATTGGTGAAGAACACGGTGTCGGCGAAACTGTTGTCGACGAGGCGTTGCGCAAGGTGCTCGCCCTGCGGCGACCCGTACAGGTTCGACACGTGCATCAGCGTCGCGGCCTGCTCGGCGATCGCCTTGGTCAGATGCGGGTGGCCGTGGCCAAGCGCGTTGACCGCGATGCCGCTGGCGAAATCGAGATACTGCTGGCCGTCCTCGCCGAAGAGGTACGCGCCCTCGCCTCGGACCGGACGCACGCCACACCGCGGGTAGACGGGCATGAGCGGGGTGATGGTCACGACGGCAAGCTCCTTCAAACAGCGAGGGCGACCCTTATCGGCCGCCCGAACCGCGTGATACGAGCGCGCGGCGTTGGGGGCAACAACCGCGTGGCATCTCGAGGCAAACGGCGCGGCGAACGGCGCCCCCCCTGCTGCGTATGATTTCACCATAGCTCTTGCCGCACTTGGCAGAAGAGGCGCATGATCATCAGGACGTGGTGCTAGGATCCTGTGCGCTTTGATTCGATTCGAATCACCCCGCCGCACTATAGGGGAGATCACCATGTCTAGAACATTACAGTGTATCGCACTTCTGCTCGCCACGACGTCGGCCGCCTACGCCAAAGACGCCTTCACCGGAACTTGGAAGGGCGACATCAAGGAAAGCGCGCTCTCGACCAAACCTTCGGCTGCACTGATCGACCAGGGGGTCTATACCTGCTCGAGTTGCATCCCCGTGGTCAAGATCGCCGCCGACGGTGCGCTGCATCCGATCGCCGGCCACGCCTATTACGACGCGATGTCGGTGACGATCGTCGATCCGGCCACCGTCAAATATGCGACGAGCAAGGGCGGCAAGTCGATGAGCGACGCCACCGCGACGCTGTCCGCCGACAATAGTTCGATGACCACCGTGTTCAACGATACCAGCGCCGCCAACGGTATTGCCGTCACGGGCACGACGGTCAGCGAGCGTGTCACGGCAGGCCCGGTGGGATCGCATGCGGCGTCAGGATCGTGGCGCCAGACGAACCAGACCCAGGTCTCCGACAGCGGCCTCGTGTTCACCTTCGCCAAGGCCGGCAAGGTCGTGACGTATTCGACGCCGACCGGCACATCATACGTCGCGACGACGGGTGGCCCAACGGTCGCCGTCGCCGGAGATCCCGGCTGGACGACGGTGTCGCTCAGTCAGCCAAACCTCAATACGTTGCACGAAACTGATTATCTCGACGGCAAGGTGATCGGCAAATACGTCATGACGGTCTCCCCCGATGGGAAGAAGATGACGATGGACGTCAACGACATCAAATACGGCCGGACGTCGACGTTGGTGGCGTACAAGCAGTAGGTGATCGCTTGAGATCAATGGCGGTGCCTAGCCCGTACTCTCGCGAAGGCGGGAGCGTGGGCTGAGCAGCGGCATCGCTGGCGAACAAAATGGTGGTGGCACGCTGAGCGGACTCCGGCCGCGATCATGTCGTTTTCCGACGCGCGCGACATCGCCGTTCCCGACACGCCGTACCGTTACGTCACGCGTCGATCGCTTCCTCGTCCATGCGCCCCGCATTCTCCTGAATGAACGCAAACCTGTGCGCGGGGTTGTTGCCCATCAGGCGGTCGACGAGGTCCTTTACCTGCGCGCGCTCCTCATATTCCTGGGGGAGCGTGATGCGGAGCATGCCGCGGGTGGCGGGGTCCATCGTGGTTTCGCGGAGCTGGCTCGGGTTCATTTCGCCGAGGCCCTTGAAGCGGCCGACATCGACCTTCTTGCCCTTGAACACGGTGCGTTCGAGTTCGGCGCGGTGCGCGTCGTCTCTTGCATAGACACTCTTGGTGCCGACCGTCAGGCGGTAAAGCGGCGGTTGGGCGAGGTAGAGGTGCCCGCGGCGGACCAGCTCCGGCATCTCCTGGAAGAAGAACGTCATCAGCAGCGTCGCGATGTGCGCGCCGTCGACGTCTGCGTCGGTCATGATGACGATGCGTTCGTAGCGCAGCGTATCCGGCGTGCAGTCTTTCCGCGTACCGCAGCCCAGCGCGAGCGTCAGGTCGGCGATTTCCTGGTTGGCGAAGATCTTGGCGCTCGTGGCGGATGCGACGTTGAGGATCTTGCCGCGGATCGGAAGGATCGCCTGCGTTTTCCGGTCACGCGCCTGTTTCGCCGAGCCACCTGCCGAATCGCCCTCGACGATGAAGAGTTCGGTGCCCTCGGGCGAGTTCGCCGAGCAGTCGGTCAGCTTGCCCGGCAGGCGGAGCTTCCGCGCGGAGGTCGCCGTCTTGCGCTTGACGTCGCGCTCCTGCTTGCGGCGCAGGCGTTCGTCCATCCGCTCGAGCACATAGTTCAGCAGCGCCTTGCCGCGCTCCATGTTGTGGCTGAGGAAATGGTCGAAATGATCGCGCACCGCCTTCTCGACGAGGCCGGCGGCTTCAGGGCTGGTCAGGCGATCCTTGGTCTGGCTCTGGAATTGCGGCTCGCGGATGAAGACCGACAGCATCAGTTCGCTGCCGACCATGACGTCGTCCGCGCTGATATCCTTGGTTTTCTTGTTGCCGACCAGATCGCCGAACGCGCGCAGGCCGCGGACCAGCGCCTGGCGGAGGCCCTGCTCGTGCGTGCCGCCGTCGGGGGTCGGAATGGTGTTGCAATACCAGCTGTACGAGCCGTCGCTCCACAACGGCCACGCGACCGCCCATTCGACGCGGCCCTGCGTCTCGCCGTTCGCGCTCGGGAAATCCTGCGAGCCGGAAAAAAAGTCGGAGGTCGCGCATTCGCGGCCGGCGATCTGGTCGCGGAGGTGATCGGCGAGGCCTCCGGGGAACTGGAACACGGCCTGCGCAGGGGTGTCATCGGCGATCAGGTCGGGTGCGCAGTGCCAGCGGATCTCGACGCCGGCGAACAGATACGCCTTCGAGCGGACGAGCTTGTAGAGGCGCTGCGGCTTGAAGTTCAGCTCGCTGCCGAAGATCTCGGTATCGGGTGTGAAGGCGACGCTGGTGCCGCGACGGTTGGGCGTGGGCCCAAGATGCTCGATCGGGCCGAGCGTCAGGCCCTTGGCGAAGCGCTGGCGATACAATTGCCGATCGCGTGCGACTTCGACGACGGTGTCGGACGACAGCGCGTTGACCACGCTGATGCCGACGCCGTGCAGGCCGCCTGATGTCGCATAGGCCTTGCCAGCAAACTTGCCGCCCGAATGGAGCGTCGAGAGGATCACCTCCAGCGCGGACTTGTCGGGAAATTTCGGATGCGGGTCGACCGGGATGCCCCGGCCATTGTCGACGATCGTCAGGCGGTTGTTCGCCTCGAGCGTGACTTCAATGCGTGTCGCGTGGCCGGCGACCGCCTCGTCCATCGCGTTGTCGAGCACTTCGGCGGCGAGGTGATGCAGCGCGCGCTCGTCGGTACCGCCGACGTACATGCCGGGGCGGCGACGTACGGGTTCGAGGCCTTCGAGCACCTCGATCGAGGACGCGTCATAGGTGTTTGCAGCGGTCTTCCCGCCAGACGCGCCCGGAGACGCGAACAGATCTTCAGCCATGCAGCGAACGTAGCCGCTGGCCCGCGACAAAGCCACAGGCTCTGTTTGTTCTCCGTGTTACCGGAAAGCCACATTGATATAGATTGTTGCGGTGCGGGGATAATTTTCCGGCCACGCGCCGTTTATGAAAAACCTGTCATGAAGTTTCCGGGAGTGAATATGACTAAGACGATGATGGTGGCGCTCGCTGGCGCCGCTACGCTGGGGTTCGCGGCACCTGCCGCTGCGCAGGAAGTTACGGCCGACGCGCCGTTCAGCGGCATCTATTTCGGTGCGGCCGGTGGCTATGATGTGCAGCCGAACGACGAGGGTTCGTCGATCCTGTTCGACCGCAACCTCGATGGCCGCTTCGGCGATGCCGTCACGACTGCAGCTGGCGCCAACGCGTTCTCGCCCGGCTTCTGCAACGGCGCCGCGCGGAGCAGCACAGCTCCTGCCGCCGGTGGCCGTGGCTGCCGCAACGACAAGGACAACACCGCCTATTACGCCCGCGTCGGCATCGACCAGCAGCGTGGCAACATCGTTGTCGGCGTCGTCGGCGAGTTCGGCAAGTCGAACATCCGCGACAGCGTCACCGCGTTCTCGACCACGCCCGCGTTTTACACGATGACTCGCGATCTCGCCTGGGAAGCCTCGATCCGCGGGCGCGTGGGCTATGCGGTCAACACGACGCTGTTCTACGGCACGTTCGGTCCGGGCTATGCGCGCATCGATCGCGATTTCTATTCGAGCAACACCGCCAACGCGTATGCGCAGAGCGGCAAGAAGAACCAGTTCGGCATCACGGGCGGCGGTGGCATCGAGCAGAAGCTCGGCAAGAACATCTCGGTCGGCATGGAATACATGTTCCACCAGTATCAGGACGACGACGCCCGCGTTCTCGTGACGCGCGGCACGCAGCCTGCGAACAACCCGTTCGTGCTCGCGCCGAACACGGCTGGGACGGCGTTCAAGCGTTCGGATGACAACTTCCGTTGGCACAGCCTGCGCGGCACGGTGGCGTTCCGGTTCTGAGGCGAAGGGCGGCCGCTGCCACGCTGGCAGCGGATTCGCCCAAGCCCGGCCGGCGCGGTTCACCGCGACCGACGACATGGGCTTTGTCCATGCTAGCTGGTTGAGAAAAGGCCGCTTCCTCATACAGGGGAGCGGCCTTTTTTGGTTCCATGCAAAGTTTGTTTCCCCGCGAAGGCGGGGACCCAGACTGGGCTCCCGCCTTCGCGGGAGAACAAGAGGGGGCGGTAGGCGCGTTTAGTTAAAGCACCACCCCGGCGGGGGCCGGGGCCCAGTTGGGCAACGCTGCTAAACGCGCGCGGCGCTCAGTTACCGAGACCTTTCCAACTCGACCCCGGCCTTCGCCGGGGTGGAGCCTGTTTAAAAAAGGCCGCTTCCTCGCCCGAGGAAACGGCCTTTTCTACATCACGCTAGCCATGGGCAAAGCCCATGTCGTCGGACGCGGACAAGCCGCGCCGGCCGGGCTTGGGCGAGTCCTGCGCCAGGTTGGCGCAGGCCGCCCTGCGCCTCACCTCGGCCGCGGACCGCCGAACGGCAGCGGCGGGGTCGGACGACGATCGCGGCGCGGCAGCTGTGCCTGGTACGCGTGGCCGCAATGGTCGACGCAATACGGGAAGCCGGGGTTCACCGCCTTGCCGCAGAAGTGGAAGTCGGGCTCGCCCGGATGGCCGAGCGGCCATTTGCAGATGCGGTCGTTCAGTTCGAGCAGGCTCGTCTTGTTCGCCATCTCGGCGGACGGCTTGGCGGGGACGAGGCGACGCGGCGGGGCGGGCGTGCTGGGAGGCTGCTGCTCGCCAGGCGCCTGGCGGAGGAAGCCGCCGGGGCCGACCGAGCGCAGGATCGGCTGGGGCGCTCGAACGGGGGCGACGACGGCCGGAGCTACCTCGTCCTCATCCTCGTCCTCCTCGTCCTCAGGCTCTTCGGCAACCGGCTCTGGTTCGACCGGTGCCGCGGGCTTGGCCGCTGCCACGACCGGCGGCACGACCGGTGCAGGCTTGGGGGCCTCGACCTCGACCGGCTCCGGTGCCGCGACCGGCTCGGGCGACGCCGCTGCAGCCGACGCCGATGCTTCGGCAGCAGCAGCCGCCTTGGCCTCGGGATCGTTCGGCTTCACCGGCGACGGGCGCGCCTGCAGCTCGAGGCGGTGGGCCTTGCCGATGACGGCGTTGCGGCTGACGCCACCCAGTGCTTCGGCGATCTGGCTGGCGGTCTGGCCGGCCTCCCACATCGTCTTGAGCGTCGCGATGCGCTCGTCGGTCCAGGACATGTTCGTTCCTTAGTCTTGCTCAGCCGGGTTGCGGGCGGCAGCGGCAGCGATTACCCGCAACGCCTATGAGCAGCCAGCCCCCAATCGGTGAAATCCATTCGGCGGTGCATTCCGCCCCCGGCGTTCCCGTCATAAAGAGCGTGAACTGGGAGGGATTGCGAACCCTCTATATCAAGGAGGTGCGCCGGTTCTTCAAGGTGCAGCTTCAGACGGTGTGGGCGCCAGCGATAACGACGCTGCTGTTTCTGATTGTGTTCACCATCGCGACGGGCGCGAAAAGCCCGGTGCCGGTCGACGGACAGATCGTCGCGTTCGCCGATTTCATCGCGCCCGGCCTGATCATCGCGCAGGGCATGATGGGTCCGGCGTTCGCCAATGCCAGCTTCTCGCTGCTGGTCGGCAAGATGCAGGGGACGATCGTCGATTACCTCCAGCCGCCCTTGTCGACGGGCGAACTGCTGGGCGCGTTGGTCGCCGGCGCCGTGACTCGCGCGGTGATCGTCGGGATCGTCGTGTGGGCGGCGATGGCGCTGTACCCGGGTGTGCACGTGACGCCGCATGCGCCGCTCGCGATCATCTGGTTCGGGTTGCTGGGCGCGACGTTCCTCGCGCTGCTAGGCGTGCTGACGTCGATCTGGGCGGACAAGTTCGATCATGCCGCCGCGGTCACCAACTTCGTGATCGCGCCGTTGTCGCTGTTGTCGGGGACGTTCTACTCGGTCGACAAGCTCGCGCCCGCGTTCCGCGCGTTCAGCCATGCGAACCCGTTCTTCTATATCATCTCGGGGTTCCGATACGGGTTCCTGGGGATCGCCGACTCGCCGGTAATGATCGGCGGGATCGTGATCCTGGTGATCGACCTGGTGCTGGCGACGCTGTGCTACCGGTTGCTGAAGAGCGGTTGGAAGCTGAAGAACTGATGCGGAGCCTCGCGCTCTGGCTGGTGGCGTTGGCGGTGGCTTTGCTGCCGGTCGGTGCGGTGGCGCAGGGCGCGGTGGCGGACCCGGCGTTGCGGGCGAAAGCGGATGCGTTGGTCGCAATCCTCGACGGGCGTGGCGCATATGACGCGTATTTCGCCGCGAGCTTCCGCGAGAAAGTGCCCAAAGCGCAGTTTGCGTCGATCGTCGAGAAGCTGAAGGCGACGCTCGGCGTACCGCAGAAGATCGAGTCGCTCACCGCGACTTCGGCCTGGTCGGCGGATCTGGTCGTTGGCTATGCGCGGGGTACGGCGAGCGTTCGGCTCGTGATCGACCCCGCGGCGCCGCATGCTGCGACGGGGTTGCTGATCACGGGTACGGGGGCGCGGGACGATACTTTGGCGAAGGTCGAGGCGGAGTTTCGTGCACTGCCGGGGGCTAGTGGGTTCGGGCTTTACGCGCTCGGCGAGGGTAAGCCCGAGCCGATCCTCGAGTACCGTGCCGATGTCGCTGCACCGCTGGGGTCGGCGTTCAAGCTCTGGGTGCTGACGGAGTTGGCGCGTCAGGTTGCGGCAGGCGAGCGGCATTGGGAGGACGTCGTGAAGGTCGGGGCGCCGTCCCTGCCGTCGGGGGTGTTGCAGACCTGGCCCGCCAGGTCGCCGGTGACGGTGCAGACGCTGGCGACGATGATGATCTCGATCAGCGACAATACCGCGACGGATACGCTGCTGACGACGCTCGGCCGCGCGAAGGTCGATGCGATGGCGGCGGCGGCTGGCGGCAGCGTGCCGGTGATGACGACGCGGGAGATGTTTGCGCTGAAGGGCGATCCGGGGCTGACGAAGGCCTGGGCGGCTGGGTCTGGGGACGAGCGGCGGGCGCTGCTGGTGGACAATGCGGTGAAAATCGCGACGGCCAAGCTGGATCCGACCGTGTTCGCCGGGAAGCCTGTGGCGATCGACAGCATCGAGTGGTTTGCGAGTCCCTCGGCGATGGCGGGACTGCTGGATCGGCTGCGGGGGGCGGATGCTACGACTCGGGCAGTGCTGTCGGTCAATGCGGGAGTCGATCCGGCGATCGCCAAGCGGTTTGGGTATGTCGGGTTCAAGGGCGGCGGCGAGCCTGGGGTGATTGCGCTGAACTATCTGGTGCAGGCGAAGGACGGGCGCTGGTATGCGGCGACCGGGAACTGGCACCGGCCAGATGACGGCGTGAACGAGGTTCGGTTCGCGGGGCTTATGGGGCGGGCGCTGGCGTTGCTGGCGGCGCGGTAGGGTTTGCTGCTTTTCGCTGAATGCCCCCATAGGCTGATCGAATACAGCGCGAACGCCAACCCATGCCGTTCCCCCACGAAGGCGGGGGTCCAGGGTAACTGAAGATGGCGTTTGTGATCCTGGGCTCCTGCGTTCGCAGGAGAACAGCTTATTAAGTGGGGATCAGGCCCGTCCCGCCGCCTGCCAGCTATCCGCGCAGAGCCCGTAGATCAGGCTGTCGCGCAACCCCAGATGCGTTTCCCATTCGTCGCGCAACAACCGCTCGCGGCGAAAACCGAGACGTTCCAGCAACGTGATCGACGCAGTATTCTCGGTATCTGCATCCGCAAAAACCCGGCTCCGGCCTTCTGCGAACAAGCGATCAATCACTGCCGACACAGCCTCCCGCGCAATCCCCCGTCCCCAGGCCTCGCGCGCAAGGATGAACCCGATCTCCGTCACCCCTGCCCCATCCGCCTCGCTACCAGAGACCCAGCCGATCGCGCGGTCGTCGCCGGTGCGGGTGATCGCCCAGGTGCGCTGGTTGCCCGGTGCGGCCTCCTCGGCGAGGTAGGTGCGGACGTCGTCGACCGAGCCCAAGGGGCCGTCCGCCGAATAGGCCATCAGCTCCGCATCGGCGAGCATCGGGTGCAACGCGGTCGCATCGCCCTCGACGAGCGGCCGCAACCGCAGCCGACGCGTCTTCAGCACCGGCGATACGCCAGCGCGCCGCGGTCTGCGTCCGGGTTGCCTCACGCGGTCAGAGCATCCACGAGCGCGCGGACTTTCTTCTGGCGCCACTGCGGGAGCGGGGCAACCAGCCAATAGCCCCCCTTCGAGGGCTGCGACTCGCCGATAAGCCGTACGCGGGCCTGCGCCAGATCGCGGCGAGCGAGCAGTTCCGGCACCGTTGCGCGCCCCAGCCCCGCCGCCGCCGCGTCGATCGCGAGCCCGGCGTCAGTGACGCGGACCAGCGCGACGCCGTCCTCACCCGACCACGCGATCGCGGCTTCGCTGTCCGCGCCAGGCTTGGCGATCGTCACCATGCCCTCCGACTCGAGCGCCTCGCCCTCGTGCTCGCCCGGACCATCGCCCCAGCGGATCGCGAGATCGAGATTGGCTTCGGTGAAGTCGACATTCTCGTCGGCGGTGATCAGCACGAAGCGGAGTTCCGGATCCGCCTCGGCGATCTGTGCGAGCCGCGGCATCAGCCACTTCTCGGTCAGGTCGCGCGGCGCAGCAATCGTCAGCGATTTCGACGACTGCCCCGCCTGCATCGCCCGCACGGCTTCCTCGAACTGGAGGAACCCGCCACGGAGCGCGCCGAGACCCGCTTCCGCCTCAGGCGTCAGTTCGAGCCCGCGCGTGGTGCGGCGGAAAAGCACGACGCCGAGCGTATCCTCCAGCGCGCGGATCTGCTGGCCAACCGCCGCCGGCGTTACCGCCAGCTCATCGGCTGCTCGCGTAAACGACAGATGCCGCGCCGCCGCGTCGAGCACGCGCAGGCCATTGAGCGGGAGATGCGTGCGCTTCAATTCAGCACCGCGGGGGCGAACAGCGAGAAGCGGGGGATCTCGACCGCGAACACGGCGCCGTCTTCGCGGACCATCTGGTAGCTCCCCTGCATCGCGCCCGACGGAGTCGCGAGCGGGCATCCGGAGACGTAGTCGAAGCTGGCGCCCGGTTCGATCACCGGCTGTTCGCCGACCACGCCTTCGCCCTCGACCGAATGCCGCGCGCCGCGGCCGTCGGTGATGACCCAGTGGCGGGTAAGCAGCTGGACGGTCTCGGTGCCCTCATTCTCAAGGCGGATGTGATACGCCCAGAACCAGCGGCCACGCTCGGGCTCGGACTGTTCGGGCAAATAGCTGACCGACACGCGCACCGTCACCCCATCGGTCGTCGCAGCGTTGGGGAACAGCGCTTTCACAGGCCCGCCTGCCTCAGGGCCTGATCGAGATCGTCGATCACGTCCTGTGCATCCTCGAGCCCGACGTTGATCCGCAACAGTCCCTCAGTCACGCCCATCTCGATCTGCTTGTCGGGCGAAACGCTCGCGTGCGTGGTCGAGGCGGGATGCGTCATCAGCGATCGCGAGTCGCCGATGTTGTTCGAGATATCGACCAGTTCGAGCGCGTCGAGCAATGCGTGCGCCTGTTCGCGCCCCTCGACCTCGAACGCGAAGATCGGGCCGCAGGCGTCCATCTGGCGCTTGGCCAGTTCGTGCTGGGGATGGCTCGGCAGAAAGGGATGCAGCACGCGGGGGACGCGGCCTTCAAGGAATTCGCCGACCTTCATCGCGTTCTCGGACTGGCGGTGGATGCGCAGGTCGAGCGTCTCGAGGCCCTTGAGCACCACCCACGCGTTGAACGGCGACAGCGTCGGGCCGGTGTTGCGGGTGAACGGCAACAGCGTGTTGGTGATGAAATCCTCGGTGCCGCAGACCGCGCCAGCGAGCACGCGGCCCTGCCCGTCCATCATCTTGGTCGCGCTGTACGCGGTGACGTCCGCGCCGAACTCCATCGGCCGCTGAAGCGCCGGCGTCGCGAACGCATTGTCGACCACGGTCGTGATGCCGCGTTCGCGCGCGATGTCGCAGATCGCCTTGAGGTCGGCGATGTCCATCGTCGGGTTGGCGGGCGTCTCGAAGAAGAACACCTTCGTCTCGGGACGGACCGCGTCGAGAAACGCCTGCGGATCGCGCGCATCGACGATCGTCGTGGCGATGCCGAACTTCGGGAGCAGCGTATCCGTCAGCCAGCGGCACGAGCCGAACGCCGCGCGGCCGCCGACGAGGTGGTCGCCGGTCTGGAGCTGGCACAGCAGCGACGCGGTCATCGCCGCCATGCCCGTCGCCATCGTCCGGCACGCCTCGGCGCCCTCCAGCAGAGCGATCCGTTCCTCGAGCATCTGCACGGTCGGGTTCTGCAGGCGGGAATAGGTCATCCCCTCCTGCTCGCCGGCAAAGCGCGCCGCGGCGTCGCCTGCCTTGTCGTAGCAATAGCCCGAGGTGAGGAACAACGCCTCCGACGTCTCGCCATATTCGCTGCGGGCGGTGCCGCCGCGGATGGCGCGCGTCGCGGGACGCCAATTCTGAGTGATCGAACGATCCTGGCCGGTCTTGCGCTTCATGCGCGCCGCTTTGCCGGGGGGGAGCCGCGATGACAAGCCCGGGGAGAAGCGTCGAAGGTGTGTGCCCCTGTTACGGGGGGCGTCATTCTCCCCTCCCTGGAAGGGAGGGGTTGGGGGTGGGTCGGGTTCCGGATCGTGGAACGGTCGCGACACAAGCTGGCCTACCCACCCCCAGCCCCTCCCTTTCAGGGAGGGGGGCAAGTTCCGACTAGTAGCGGCCCCAGGTGAATTTCGAGGACAGCGCGTAGTTCCACACCGCGCCGACCAGCACGCCGATCAGTGCCGATGCTGCCCACGCGCCGTCGCGCATCTCGTACAGGAATGCGGCGATGCCGACGTTGGCTACCGCGCCGACCGAGCAGATCACCGCGAACGACACCCAGCCGTCGACCAGCTGTCGCCACCCCTTCAACCGCCGGTCACGGTACGTCAGCGCGTTGTTGAGGAAGAAGTTGAAGGTTAGCGCCGCCAGCGTCGCGACGATCTCGCCAACCAGGAAGTGCGCGCCGAACCCGACGAACAACGCGGTCAGCACCGCCATGTGGATGCCGACGCCGAGCACGCCGATCGCCGAGAACATCGCGAACCGCACCGGCACGACCCGCCCGAACATCCGGTCGTAGATCGCGATCAGATATTCCATCGCGACGACGTGATCTAGCTTGCTCTCGCCCTCGGTGCGACAGCGGAAGGTGTAGGGCACCTCGACGAAGCGCAGCGGCGTCGGCGAGGCCGTGAGAAGGTCGAGTAGGATCTTGAAGCCGATCGCCGACAGCGACGGCGAGAGGTGGCGGACGATGTCGGTGCGGATCATGAAGAAACCGCTCATCGGATCGTTGAGATCGCACTTCAGCACGCGGCGCGACAGTTTGGTGGCGAGCGCCGACTTGGCGACGCGGTCGCTGTCCCACTCGCCGGTGCAGCCACCGCTGACGAAGCGCGAGCCGATCGCCACGTCGGTCTCGCCGTCCTTCAAAAGGTCGAGCATCGCCGGCAATAGCGTCTCGTCATGCTGGAGATCGCCGTCGATCACCGCAACGACCGGCGCGGCGGTCGCGCACATCCCCTCGATGCACGCCGACGACAGCCCCCGCCGGCCGATCCGCTGAATCACGCGGACCCGCTTGTCGAGCCGGGCAATCTCGCGCGCGGCGTCGGCGGTGCCGTCGGGACTGTCGTCGTCAACGAAGATCGCCTCCCAGTTCAGCCCGACCAGTGCCTGGTCGAGCTTGGCGATAAGCGTCGCGACATTGGCCTTCTCGTTGAACGTCGGGATGACGACCGCGAGTTGCAGCAGGTCACCGATCACTGGGCGGTCAAACGAGGTTAGCCAGCACTGCATCGCCCATGTCGCGGGTCGACAGCGTGCCGCCGAGATCGGGCGTGCGCGCGCCGCCGAGGATCGCGGCCGCGACCGCTGCCTCGATCCGGTCGGCGGCGTCGGGGAGGTCGAGCGAATGACGCAGCATCATCGCCGCGGACAGGATCGCCGCGCAGGGGTTGGCCTTGCCCTGCCCTGCGATGTCGGGCGCACTGCCGTGGATCGGTTCGTACATGCCCTTGTTCGATCCGTTCAGCGCGGCGGACGGGAGCATGCCGATCGAGCCGGCGCACATCGACGCTTCGTCCGAGAGGATGTCGCCGAAGAGGTTGCCGGTGACGATCACGTCGAACTGGCCGGGATTGCGCACCATCTGCATCGCCGCGTTGTCGACGTACATGTGACTGAGTTCGACGTCGGTATAGTCGGCAGACACCTCGATGACGACGTCCCGCCACAGTTGCGAAGTCTCCAGGACGTTGGCCTTGTCGACCGAGAGCAGCTTGCCCTTGCGGGTGCGTGCGGTCTCGAAGCCGACGCGAGCGATGCGGGCGATCTCGGTCTCGTCGTAGCGCATCTCGTCATGGCCTTCGCGCAGGCCGTCGGCGGTCGTGCGGATGCCCTTCGCGCCGAAATACACGTCGCCGGTCAGTTCGCGGACGATGACCATGTCGATCGACCGCGCGATCTCGGGGCGGAGTGCGGAAGCGTCCTCCAGCCCGGCGAACAGCTTGGCGGGACGCAGGTTCGCGAACAGGCCGAGGTCCTTGCGCAGGCCGAGAATGGCTTGTTCGGGGCGGAACTGGCGTTCGAGCGCGTCGCAGTCGGGATCGCCGACCGCACCGAACAGGATCGCATCGGCGCGGCGGGCGAGATCGAGCGTCTCGGGCGGCAGCGGATGGCCGACCACCTTGTACGCGGCACCGCCGACTAGGCCTTCCTCATAGGTCAGGTCGAGGCCGAGCGTATCGAGCACACGACGCGCCTCCGCCGTGACTTCGGGTCCGATGCCGTCGCCGGCCAGTATCGCGATCAAGGGCATGTGCGTTTCTCCTGCGCGGCCCCTTGCCGGGCGGTGCGCGCTCACGCAACCGCCCTTTTCAGGCGATCGACCAGCCGGTCGCGCGCCGCCAACGGATCGGCGCGACGGTCGACGAGGATGTCACGAGCGAGGAAGTGACCGGTGAGGCGCAGGCCGTCAAAGATGTCGGGCCAGTCGGCTTCACCGCCGATCATCAGAAACTGCGGCAATCGCAGGAGCTTGCTTTCATACCCGAACGCCGCCCCGCGCGAGACGGCCGCGCCGCTTTTTGGCGATACGAAGCCGAGATCGTCGTCTGCCCCGGTCGCGACGCAGCGGTCGAGATCGAGTCCGAACCCCAGTTCAGCCAGCACCAGTAATTCGTACCGGACCAGCGCCGCCGCCCAGCCGCGGGCGGATGGCGCGCTCTCGATCGCACCCAGCACGCCGTCGAGCGCGTCGTGGATCTGCGGATAGGGCTGTGCTTCGGGGAGAGCGGAGGCGGCCAGCGCAGTCGCCCATTCGAGCGCACCGGCTGCGAGCGGCTCGCCGTGCAGCGTCGCGCGGCTGTGGATCAGCTCGGCGGTCAGCGAGGCCAGTTGCTCGCCGGTCCGCGCACGCCACTCGCCTTGGATGACGTTCGCCTGCAACAGCACCGGCCGCATCGCGCGCGACCGCCCGCCGCGGACGTAGCCAGGCTGCACGCCATCGTTCCGGGTCAGCGCGCGCACGATCGCGCCATGCTCGCCATGCTGGCGAACGGCGACGACGATGGCGGAGGCGCGGAGGTGCATGGGTTACCCTGTACCGCTCTCGCTCGAAGGAGAAGAGAGATTTAGCCGCGGATAGGCTCCGCCGTCACGCCGAGCGTT
The DNA here is from genome assembly GCF_004340965.1 of Sphingomonas sp. PP-CE-1A-559. Taxonomy (GTDB): domain Bacteria; phylum Pseudomonadota; class Alphaproteobacteria; order Sphingomonadales; family Sphingomonadaceae; genus Sphingomonas. The sequence continues at coordinate 207,396 of NZ_SLYA01000004.1, forward strand.
CGCAAGCCGAACCGAACCCTCTGTGCCACGACCGACGCGTGTCAGGTGCGCCGCGACCGGGGGCGTTCCGAGATCCAGTTCGACCACAGCTGTTCGGCTTGTCGCCAGCGCGTGCGCACCGGGTCGGGGCCGAGCGGGACGTCGCGCCGGTCGAGTTCGAGCACCGGGCGATCAGTGAAATGCGTGGTCGGCAGCACGTCACGCATCTCTGCGAGCATGGTGCACAACGCCTGGAAGCGGCGGACATGGACCGCGTTCGCGCGTGTGCCGCGGCGGTTGGCGAGTTCGAAGCCGTGGCTGACGATCGTCACCGCGGCATGGTGCGACACCGCCGCATGTTCGAGCGCGTCGTAGCTTTCGCCCGCGGACAAGGCGCAGAGCTGGAAGGTGCGGATCCTGCCGCGGAGGTCCTCGATCACCGTCACCGGGACTTCGACGATGCCGGTGCCGTTCGTGCGGCGGACCGGGGCGATCTGGCGGGCGGGAAGCGAGATACGGCTGGTGTGCGGCGCCTCCGACCCGTTGTGGCTGCTGTCATAGGCAAAGCCCAGGCCTTCGAGCGCGGTCAGCGTGTCGTCGTTCGCGGCATAGCTCCCTGCGCGAAACGCGATCGGGTGCGGCGCGCCGGCTTCGACCAGCAATTCCGTCGCGCGAACGAGCAGGTCGGTCTGCTCGGCAAGGCTGTACGTGTACAGTTGGAACCGGTCGTGCGCGACGCCGCGATCGCCCGCCCGCGCGCTGGTCCAGTTGGGGTGGAGGTGGAGCTGGACCTCCTGGCCGGCGTCCAGGATCGTCTCGATCATGCGGCGGATGGGGGCAGGCCCAAACGTGATCGCGGGCATCGGATCGACGAAGAAACACGCCTTCAGATTGTGCCGGGCGAGTTCCGCAAGTTGATACCCCAGACCGACCCCCGCCGGCTCCAGCGAACGCGCGTAGATCGCGTCGCAATCCAGACCGGCGGCATGGTGGCGCCACGCGAACTCGGTATCGATGGTCAGGAAGACAGGCGTAGTCACGGATTAGTATGTAACAATCAGTAGTGAAAATGGCGTCGCGATTTTATACAAATCAACTTGATTTGGGTTATAATTTTTTCCCGATCCGGGACGTCATCGTCTTTAGGTCCGCACGACCATCTGTGTGTTCTCGATCGACGGCCAAGTCCATGCGGCTACCGTGAATGATAGAAGTCGTAGACCTGCTGGGCGACGCCTGCCGATACGCCGGGTGCCTGCTGAAGATCCTGCAAGCTCGCGTTGCGGACCGCACGGCCGGTGCCGAAGTGCATCAGCAACGCCTTTTTGCGCGCGGGGCCGATGCCGGGGACTTCGTCGAGCGGGCTGGCGCCGATCGCCTTGCTGCGCTTGTCGCGGTGGACGCCGATCGCGAAGCGGTGGACCTCGTCGCGCAGGCGCTGGAGGTAGAACAGCACCGGGGCGTTGACGGGGAGCTGGAACTCGCGACCGTCGAGCATGTGGAACACCTCTCGCCCATCGCGGCCATGCTCCGGGCCCTTGGCGATCCCGACGAGGCACACGTCCTCGACGCCGATCTCCTCGAGCGCGGCCTTCACTGTGTTGAGCTGGCCCTTGCCGCCGTCGATTAGCACCAGGTCCGGCCAATCGCCCGAATCACGATCGGGGTCCTCGGCCTGCGCGCGCGAGAACCGCCGCGTGAACACTTCGCGCATCATCGCAAAATCGTCGCCCGGCGCGGTATCCTTGTTCTTGATATTGAACTTTCGATACTGACCCTTGCGGAAGCCTTCGGGCCCCGCGACGACCATCGCGCCGGTCGCGGCGGTGCCCTGGATGTGGCTGTTGTCGTAGATCTCGATGCGCTCGGGTGGCTCCGCGAGGTCGAACAGGTCGGCGACTTCGCGAAGCAGCTTGGCCTGCGTGGTCGATTCGGCTTGCCTGCGTTCGATCGCCTCGATCGCGTTGCGCTTGGCCTGGTCCATCAGGCGGCGGCGATCGCCACGCTGCGGGACCTGCAAAGCGATCTTGTAGCCGGCGCGTTCGCCTAGTGCTTCTGCAAGCAGCGCGCCTTCCGTCAGTTCGCGGTCGAGCAGGATCTGCTTGGGCGGCGGGACCTCCTCGTAGAATTGGCCGAGGAAGCTGGTCAGCACCTCGTCCTCGGGGACGTCGTTGGTATGTTGCGGGAAGAAGCTGCGATGCCCCCAGTTCTGGCCACCGCGGATGAAGAACGCCTGGATGCCGATCAGCCCGTCCTTGCACGCCATCGCGAAGATGTCGGCGTCGCCCACCCCTTCCGCGTTGATCGCCTGCGTGCCCTGGATGAAGGTGAGCGCACGGAGCCGATCGCGGAGCAGCGCCGCGAGTTCGAAGTCCATGTTCTCCGCGGCGGCCTGCATCTGCGCGCCGAGCTTGGCCTGCACGCCGGTCGACTTGCCGCCGAGGAACGCCTTCGCATCCTCGGTCAGTTCCCGGTACGCGGCCTCGTCGATCCGGCCGACGCACGGCGCCGAGCAGCGCTTGATTTGATAGAGCAAGCATGGGCGGTCGCGGGTCTTGAAGAAGCTGTCGGTGCAGCTGCGCAGGAGGAACAGCTTCTGGAGCGCGTTGAGCGTGTTGTTGACCGACCCGGCGCTGGCGAACGGACCATAGTAATTGCCCTTCGCCCGACGCGCGCCGCGGTGCTTCTGGACGCGCGGGAAGGCGTGGTCGTCGCGCAAGAGGATGAACGGGAAGCTCTTATCGTCGCGCAACAGCACGTTGTAGGCGGGGCGATAGCGCTTGATGAGCTGCGATTCGAGCAGCAGCGCCTCGGCTTCGTTGTTGGTGGTGACGATCGTCATCGACCGGGTCTGCGACACCATCCGCTGGAGGCGCTTGGTCAGCCGCTCGACCTGGACATAGTTCGCGACGCGGTTCCGCAGCGCACGCGCCTTGCCGACGTAGAGCACGTCGCCGCGCGCGTCCTGCATCCGGTAGACGCCGGGGCGGATCGGCAGCGTATCGAGCACGTTGCGGATGGCCGCCACGCCGGCCGCGAGATCTGGCGCTTCACCACCACCGCGGACCGCGAATGTGGACTTGTCTTCGTTGAACCGGTCGGGGGAATTGGGGGAGGACATCGCTGAGGAATCTAGGGAGTGCGAGGGGGTTATGCCAGCTTAAGACAGTGATGTTCACGCGAAGGCGCGAAGAGAAGGGAGGAGTTGGTTCACGCGGAGCCGCGGAGCCGCGGAGAGAAGGTTCGAGCGCCCGGCGTTCGCTCTCACGCTGCCGAAGGCTTACATCCGCTCGTGGCTGCTCGGTACATCATCCCGAGCCGCAACACCTCCGCGGCTCCGCGTCTCCGCGTGAACCCACCTTTTCTTCGCGCCTTCGCGCCTTAGCGTGAATCAATCTTACGCGCCCTACGGGCGAAGGCAGAAGGTCAGGTTTGGGCGAAGACCTTGGTGCCGACGATGCCGACAACGGTCACGGCCATGAAGCAGGCCTGGATGCCGCTGACCTTGTCGTCGAACAGGATGACGCCGCCGATGATCACGCCGATCGCGCCTGCGCCGGTCCAGATCGCGTAGGCGGTGCCCGCTGGGAGGCCGCGCATCGCGAGCGCGAGCAGGCCCATGTTGACGAAGCTGAGGACGATCGGAACGCTGGAAGCCTGCCAGGTGGCGAGCGTGGCGGCCCATTTGAGGCTGAGCGCCCAGCAGATTTCGGTGACGACCGCGACGGCGAGGATGAGCCAGGACATGAATGATCTCCAACGGGCTCAGATTGGAGACTCGGCCGCCGGAAACCCGAGAAGAGACGGCCGTCGATAATGATGGGTCGTGGGAGGGGCGTGCCCTCACCTTCCCACTGCTTCGCAGCGGGCCCCTTCCTCTCCCCCGAGGGGAGAGGAATAGAATTAGTTCAGGCGGCTGAGGCCGGAGATCGAGCGGTCGACCATCATGCGGTCGGCGGCAGCGTCGTGATGCTCGGCGATGAGGATGCCGGCAGCCTTCGCCGCAGCATCAGCCGCCCGCGCGCGGACTTCGGCGATTGCGGCGCGCTCGGCAGCGGCGATTTTGTCCTCGGCCATCTTCGCGCGGCGGGTCATCAGGTCTTCGGCACCAGCCTTCGCCTTGGCAATGATCGCCGCGGCTTCGGTGTGGGCATGGGCCTTCATGGCTTCGGCTTCGACGTGCGCGGTCTTGGCCTTTGCCTCATACTCGGTGCGGATCGCTTCGGCTTCGGCACGGAGCGCCTTGGCTTCGTCGAGCTGCGTACGGATGCCGGCGATGCGCGTGTCGAGCATCTTGCCGATCATCCCTGGAACCTTCTTCCAGATCATCAGCAGGATGACGACGATCATCGCCACCGCGACCCAGCCGGTCGAGGTCAGGCCGAGCGCGGTCGGATCGGGCACATGCTCGACGCCGCCGGGTGCGGCCGTGTGACCCTGGAGGCCCTGATTGTCGATCGCACCCTCGGGCGCCATGCCCTCGCCGTGGATGACCTTTGCGGCCGAATCTGGATTAGCCATGCGCCGTCGTCCTGCGTACCGCGTCGGTCGCCGCGTCCAGGCTGACCTGGAGGCCGGCTACCTTGGCGGCCAATTGCTGTGCTGCTTCGGCGGCGACACCCTGCAAGTTCGAGAGCGCCTCGGCCTTAGCGTTCGCGACCGCCAGATCGTGATGACCCAGACGCTCGGCGAGTTCGGCGTCGGCCGCATGGACCTGCTGCTCGAATGCGGTCGCCGCACGCTTCGCAGCGGCAGCCGTCTCGGCCTGCGCCGCGACGCGGGCCGCGTCCATTTCGGCCTGCCAGTTCGCCTGGACCGTATCGGCCTGCGTACGAGCAGCGACCGCTGCCGCCAGATCGCCCGCGATTCGGCCTTCGCGCGAGTCCACGTTGGACACGATCTTCGGCACCATTCCCTTGCCGATCCCGAAATACAGGATGCCGAAGGTGAGGAGCAGCCAGAAGATCTGCGAGGCGTAGGTAGCGGCTATCTGGGAAATCTGGGGCATGTCGGTCCTTCGTGAAACGGCCGGGCGCGGTCGCCCGGCCAATTCAGCGAGTTGTTAGGCGACGAACACGAGGATGATCATCGTGACGAAGGCGAGCAGACCGAGAAGCTCGGCTGCTGCGAAACCGATGAACAGACGGCCCTGCTGGCTGTCGGCTGCGCCCGGGTTGCGGAGAGCGCCGGCGAGGAACTGGGCGAACACGTTGCCCACGCCGAGTGCCGCGAGGCCCATGCCGATCGCTGCGAGGCCGGCACCGATCATCTTTGCTGCTTGTGCGTCCATGGTAAATTCCCTTTGAAAATCAGTTGGTAAATAGAAAACTTAGTGAAGGTTAACCGCGTCGTTCAGATAGACCGACGTCAGCAACGCGAACACGTATGCCTGGATCGCGGCGACCAGCAGCTCGAGCAGCGTGATGCCGATCATCAGCAGCATGCTCGGCGCGGTCACCAGGCCGATGTACATCCCACCGAGGTTCAGGCCGTTGATCACGAACGCGGCCAGCACCTTGAGCAGGATATGGCCTGCGGTCATCGCCACGAACAGTCGCAGACCGAGCGAGAACGGACGCACCAGGAACGACATCAGCTCGACCACGAAGATCAGCGGGATCATCAGTGCGGGTGTGCCGCTCGGCACGAACAGCGAGAAGAAGTGGAAGCCGTGCTTACCGAAGCCGACGAGCAGCACGATCGCGAAGCTGATCAGCGCCAGCACGCCGGTGACGGTCATGTGGCTGGTCACGGTGAACGGATGCACGCCGGGGACGATGCCGAACGGCAGGAGCCCGATGATGTTCGCGAACAGGATGAACATGAACAGCGAGAAGACATACGGCACGAAGCGCTTGCCGCCGGGGCCGACATTCTGCTCGAGCATGCCCGAGATGAAGCCGGTGAATCCCTCGACCGCCATCTGCCAGCGACCGGGGACGAGCTCACGCTTCATACCGCCGATCATAAACGCCCAAAGCGCGACCAGCGTCACCACCATCCACAATGCGGAATTGGTGAACGACAGGTCATAGCCACCAACGATCCAGTGCGAGCCGAACGCCGGCTCGATCAGGAACTGGTGCATCGGATCGATCTTGCCGCCCTGTTCTGCCGCCACGTGGAATCCCTGCCGTCTTGATACGACAAACGCCCGGTTACTCCGGGCGTTCGCCTGAAATTCGAATGATCTGCCTGAACGCGACCGCTATCCCGAGGAACAGCAGCACGATCAGTCCCCAAGGGCCAGTGCCGAACCAATGGTCAATCAACCACCCGATCAGCGCACTGCCGACAAGACTCCCGATGAGAGCGGAAATGACGCGATTGCCTTGCGAGTACCCCCGCTCGGCATCCGCCCCCTTCTGCCCCTTTGTCAGCGTTTCCCGATGCTGCGCCTCTCGCAATCGCTCATCGAGCGCGGAAAGTCGCGGATCTTCAACACCCTGGGGGTCCTGTCCGGGTTCGATCTCCGCCACGCACATTCCTCCACCTGATTTCGCATCGGGGGAGGAAGCAAGCAGCGACGAGCGATCCCGCCAAGGCGCGGTCCGTTTAGAAAAGGGGGGGGGGCAAGTCAACCGGTGTGACAGGGGTGTCATTAATCGAGGCGGCGGATGGGATTGGCGCGACGGCACTGAATATGAGGAAGGCGACTTCTTCTCCCCTCCCAGGAAGGGAGGGGCCGGGGGTGGGTCGGCCAGTTGGCTGGCGTCACGGTCCCCAAGCATCCGACCTACCCCCAACCCCTCCCTTGTCAGGGAGGGGAGCAGGTTAGGTCAAACGCAGCGCGAATCGCGTTCGGGCGCGCCGGCGGTGCGGGTCTTCCAGACGCCGTTCGGAGTCTTGTACTTCTCGCCGGGGTTGGTCTGCATGATCAGGTTGCAACCACTGGTGAAGGCGAGTTGCTCGACCGTCGCGCCGCTCGCCTGCGCCTTTGCCGTGTACGCCGATTTGCGCTGGATATTGATGTTGTTGACGAGCGCACGCAGGTCGCCGCTCGCGGCACCGACCAGGCCGAGATAGCCGTCGGGCTGTTCGCCGACCTCGCCCCCGGCACGCGCCGCGGCGTAGGCCGGATCGCGCTGCGCGGTTGCCGCGACAGACAGGCCACCGAGAGCCGCCGCTGCGGCAACCATCATAAGGACCTTGGTCTTCATCTTAGAATATCCCCGGATTCTGCTGGATCAACGATTTCGCCTCGCCATCGAGACGATAGACCACTTCCTGCGTGACGTTGATGTTGAGGTTGATCTCGATCGGCTTGTCGGGCGCCGACACGTTGATGCAGCCCGGCAAGGCCGCCGTCAGCCCGATAATCGCGATCGTCCTCGTCATCCTGCGCAAGATCGGCCTTTGCTCCAGCTTCTTCAATCCTGTTTCGGTCATGGCACGATCCTGCTTGCGGGAGGCTGAATGGTCGGGGGTTTAGGAGCCGGCGGCGCGGCTTGCTGCTGGAGCAAAGCCGGCAGGTTGCGCTGGATCAGCCGCTTCGGATCGTAGAAGCTCTGCGCCGAATCGAGCAGCCCGCGGAACGGCGCCTTGATCCGGATATTGAAGATGAACGGCAGTTTCTGCAGGCGACGGACGATGAAGTTCGCCTTTGCCCCCTCGCCCTGGCTGATCCCGGCGAACCGCACGTCGGTGACCATCTCGCCCGCGAGCGGCCCGTTCATGCCGACTCGCAACGACTGGTAGCGGAGCGACTTCAGCGCCTGGAACGCGATGTTCGCCCAGACGCCGAGATCCTTCTGGCTGAGATCGCCGACATAGGCGAGCGTGCCGCCGCCCGGCCGGACGCGCAGGTCGCCGCCCTCGATCCGGCCGCCGGTCTCGTCGAAGATCATCGGCAGCACGCCATCGAAGATGCCGGTCGCATCGAGATTCTTGAAATCGAACTGTTGCAAGAACTGGTCGGCCGCCATGTTGGCGACGTGGAACGTCATCCGCCGCTCGGACTGGGCGGAGAAATCGAGCAGCGTAGGATCGAGCGTCAGCGATCCACCCGCGAACGGCCACCGCCCGCCCTCGACCTGCACGCGCGCGCCGGGCAGCGTCTGGTAGCGGATCGTGCCGTCGCTGACCGGGATGCCGGGGTTGAGCGTGCGGATCGTCGCTACCTGCCCCGGTGCACTCTGGAGGTTGAGCAGGTCGGTGAAGCGGATCTCGGTGGCGATTCCCGTGACGGGACCAAATGCGGCGGCGAGATCGGTGCCGGCGGTGCGGAACACGCCGGTGCTCGTCACGCCGTCGGGGCTCCAGGCGATATGCCCCTCACCGCTGACCGTTCCGTTGACATCGGCGATCACGCCGAAGGTCAGCGGGGTTAGCGCGTCGGGTTGCAGCTTGTCCTTGGCGAACGCGATCGCGGGGACATTCAGGTCGGCCTTGCCGGCGCCGGCGCCGAGTGCGTGGGTCAGGGTGACGTCGGCGACCTTGGTGTTGGTGGTCGGCTCGAACAGCGTGCCCGCCGCGGTGATCGTGCCGTTGACCAGCGCGAGAGTCACAGTACGCGCGGCGAGCGGCTTGAACCTAGGCGTCGGCGAGGCATCGGACACCCCCATCGCGCCGGCGAGGTTCAGCGCGCCATTGACGAGCGTCCAGTCGCCTGCCGCATCGCCGAGCAACAGCGGCACGTTGGCGATCTGACCCGAGCCGCCCGTGAACGCGCCTGCCACGCCCTGCCCGGTCATGCGGCCCGTGACGGTGGCGAAATCGAGTTTCGTGATGCGTTCGGGCGCGCCGATTCGAGTCTGCACGCCATCGATGGCAAAGCCGCGATCCGCCAGCCGCACGGTCGCTCCCGCGGTGGCAAGCGTGATCGGGGTAGTGCCGAGTCGCCCACCCAGCTTGGCCGCGGCGATCTTCGCGCCGCCGCTAACCCGTGCGCCGTTGACCTGCACCAGCGCGCCATCGAGCGGGCACAAGGTCAGCCGCGAGGGATCAAGCACAAGCCCGGATATCGCGAGACGCTGCACGGCAAGCGGCGTGCAACCGGTGTTGACGACCAGCCGCCCGCGACCGTTCCACAGCGCCCCAACCGGCATCGACAGGCCATCGACCCGGTTGCCGGGACCGCCCGCACCGATCGATCCCCCGAGCGTGACACGCGTCGCGATCGAGGTTGCCCCGCCCGGCGTGGCGCTAAAGGTGACGGGCGTCAGCGCCAGTCGCGCGCTACCCGCCGCATAAGGCGCGATGGTGGCCACGCCGCGGATCGCCGCGCCCGGTTTCGCCTGCGCCAGCGACACGCGCGCCTCGGGCAAGCCGCCGCCGCGCATCGCTAGTACCGTGTCGAGCCGGACGCCGCCGTTCGGCCAACCGAACGCGACCCCGGTTCCGCCGCCGAGCGCCACTCGCGCACCGCTGGCGGACGCGAGCGCCAGACGCGACAGCACGGCCTGGCCGCGCCCACCGTTGACCCGCACGCGAAGGTCGGCGTCAGCGGCAAATCCGCGGCCGGCCTTCTGGACCGCCTGCGTTACCGCTTTAGCCAACGGCGCGACGGGCGTCCCGGCGCCCGCATCACCGATGCCCGTCAGTCCCGCGAGTCGCTTCTGCGCCACTGCCGCCCCGCTCGCCTGGACGCGCCCGTCGAACGCGATCTGCTGCCCGATCCGGTAGGTGCCCGCGAACGAAACCCGCCGCGCGCCGCCCTCGATCGTGCGAACGGTATCGGCGGCGATGTTCGCCTTGCCGCCGGTCGTCGCCGCGCTTCCGGTGAAGTCGATCGTGCCCCCGACACCCGCCAAAGTCGCACCCGGCGTCCGGGCCGCGCCTGTCTTGAGCGTCGCCTTACCCTGCCAGCGATCGAGCGCGGCGGAGAGGCCGACGTCCAGATCCGCCACGATCCGCTCCGCCTGCGTCGTCCCGCAGGCGAGCCGCGACACGCGCACCGGCCCCGTGATCGTCGGTTTCGCCGCGTCGATCCGTAGCTTCACCGTTGCCGCGAGCCGATCGATCACGCACCCGCCGACATCGAGCCGCTCGCTGATCGCTGCCAGCGTACCGCGGAACCCGTCGTCGAGCTTGCCGGAACCGGCGAGCTTCAGTCCGACGATCCCTTGCGGCGTCTCCAGCCGCATGCGCCCATCGGCGACCGATACGTCGAGCGCGGGCAACGCGAACGGCTTCCCCGACGGCGCCGGCAGCAGCTTGTCGATCGCGCCGAGCGAGACTTTCCCGTCCACCAGCCGCCCGCGCAGCCGGACCTTCCCCGCGCGCACGCCCTCCAGATACGGCCCCGACAACCCGACGCCGGTCCGCGTCTCGACCCAGTCCGCCACGAGATCGGGATGCGCCGGATCGCCGATCACGACGTTGCTCAGTCGCTGCCAACCCAGTGCGAGGTCGGTAATGTCGTACCGCACGGGCACGCCAACCTTGGCAAGTTCACGGTCGATGAATCCCTCGGCGACCGGCTTCCGCACCAGCCACAGCACGACCAGCGCGGCGATCAGGAGCAGCGCGATCCCCAGCGCAATGCGGCGGGCAGTCGCAGGACGGCGAGGATCGGCCCCGGGGTCGGCCCCCGTCTCGCTCGTCTCGGTCACCAACTCACTCCGCCACGCTTTCAAGGCCTGCATAGGCGGGAGCGAGGGCGTCATGCAATTGCCCAGGGATGTGCTAGCATCGCAAAATGACCGATCCGGACGAAGACGCTGACGTCCGGGGGGACGATCTGAAAGGCCATCGCGGTCGCCTTCGCAAACGCCTGTTCGAAGGCGGTAGCGACGCGCTGCTCGATCACGAACTCATCGAATATCTGCTCGCGATCGCGATCCCGCGCGGCGACACCAAGGCACTCGCCAAGGCACTGATGCGCGAGTTCGGCGGGATCGGTGGGGTGCTGACCGCGGATGCCGAGGCGCTCGGCCGGGTGAAGGGCATGGGCGAGATCTCGACCGCCGCGATCAAGATCGCACACGCCGCCGCGATCCGCCTGCTCCAGTCGCACGTCAGCGACCGCCCGGTGCTCGCCAACTGGCAGGCGCTGCTCGACTATCTCCGCGCGGACATGGCGCATCACGCGATCGAACGCTTTCGCGTGCTGCACCTCAACACCAAGAACATGCTGATTCGCGACGAGGTGATGAGCAAGGGCTCGATCGACCAAGCCGCGGTGTATGTCCGCGAAGTCATCCGCCGCGCGATCGACCTGGGCTCCGCGTCGATCATCCTCGTGCACAATCACCCGAGCGGCGACCCCTCCCCCAGCCGTGCCGATATCGACATCACGCGGACGATCGCTGAGGCGGGCAAGCGGCTCGGCATTACCGTCCACGACCATATCGTGATGGGTACCGGCGGCCATGTCAGCCTGCGTGCGCAAGGGTTGATCTGACGCAATCAGATAAAGGAGAAACATCCGAAACTCCTCGTGCCTTTTCATCCGTATCTTCGTTGTCACGGCAAAGGAATTGCATGTGGATAACAAGTTGCACGACGAAGCCTCGGAGGTAGCCGCCGAGCACGGTCAGGTCATGGTCGATGGGCCGGACGGCGTCGCCGTATCATTGACGCCCGACGCCGCGGCCGAAACTTCCGATCGGCTGCTCAATGCCGCCGTCGAGGCGCAGGGGCAGATCCTGGCTGAAACCCGTGTGGCGAAAGATCGGGTGCGCAAGGCCGACTGATCTACCGCAAGTCGTAGCTCTCCGATCTATAGTAGCGATATGCGCGACTATCGACCGGAGACGCGATGCGCCAGATCCTCTACATGAGTTCGAGCACCATAGCCGGCGACAAGGCCGATCTCGTGGGCATATTGCAGCAGTCCCGGCACAATAACGCGCTGCATGACATAACTGGGCTGTTGTGGTCGGACGGCACGCATTTTTTACAGGTGATCGAGGGACCGACCGCATTCGTCGAGGCGACCTTCGGCCGTATTACACAGGACGATCGTCATTACGATCTGTCGCTCCAGCACAATATCCCAATCCACGAACGACAGTTCGGCGCCTGGACGATGGCGCACCGGCGCGCGGACGATCCCGTCGATGCGTATGATGCGCGGATGCGACGCCTGCTCAACGGCGCGTCGCAGCGGGTGCGCGATCCGTTCCTCGCGCTGATGGCGACGGGTTCGCTGGACGGCTGACGTAACGAAGGCCGCCGGGCGCGAACCCGACGACCTTTATTAGTGTAATAGGACTTCACGAACACGCGGTTGCCATCAGCCCTGCGACAGGAAGCTGGTGACCTCGGTCTTGGTCAGCGACTTGCTCTTGTCGGTATCGGCCTGCGCGAAGGCGGCGGAGACCCATTTCTTGGTCTCGGGGGCGTCGGGCTTGGTCGACGGATCGGTCTTGCTCTTCAGCGCGACCATCCAGCCACCGAATTCTGTCGCGCTGAGCTTGCCGTCGCCGTTCTTGTCGTAGGTCGGGAACTCGGTGTCGACGACCTGTGCGACCTGGCTGCCGGTCGCGGGCTGCTCGCGCGCAGCGGGTTGCATCGGCACCGCATCGGTTGGCGTACCAGATGGGGCGGCCTGCCCGACAGCAGCACCGCCCGGCGTCGAAGTCTGCGGGGATGTCGTGGTCGTCTGCGCCAATACGGGTGCAGCAACCAGTGCCGCGCCGGCCAGCATAGCATATTTCAACATTGCATCTCTCCGGTGGTGTTCTACGCGTCTACTAAGCAGCGTTGCGACCATGCCTGATATTTACTCGGCATCGCGAACCGCTTGCCCACTCTATACGCGCCACATTGCCAGATTTATACCATGCGACGGGTGTTTGAACCTTCTCCTGCGTCCTGCTACCGCGTTTCGCGAGCAACCGCGGGCCAGATGGCTTGCGACGCCCTACCCTTCACGCTCCCGAGGAAACCCGATGGTCCCCCGCTATTCCCGCCCCGACATGGTCGCGATCTGGACGCCCGAAGCGCGCTTCAAGATCTGGTTCGAGATCGAGGCGCACGCCACCGACGCGCTCGCCGAACTCGGCGTAGTCCCCAAGGAAGCCGCCGCCGCGATCTGGGAAAAGGGCGCGTTCGAAGTCAACCGGATCGACGAGATCGAGCGCGAGACCAAGCACGACGTCATCGCCTTCCTGACCAACGTCGCCGAGCATGTAGGCCCCGAAGCGCGCTTCATGCACCAGGGGATGACCTCGTCGGACGTGCTCGACACGTGCCTTGCCGTGCAGCTGGCGAAGGCGAGCGATATCCTGATCGCCGATCTCGACGCACTGCTGGTGGTGCTCGAACGCCGCGCGCGCGAACACAAGATGACGCCGACGATCGGCCGCAGCCACGGCATCCATGCGGAGCCGGTGACGTTCGGGCTGAAGCTCGCGCAGGCGCACGCCGAGTTCGCGCGCAACCGCGCGCGGCTGGTGGCGGCGCGCGAGGACGTCGCGACCTGCGCAATCTCGGGCGCGGTGGGCACGTTCGCGAACATCGATCCGTTCGTCGAAGAGTATGTCGCGGGCAAGCTGGGTCTGTCGGTCGAACCCGTCTCGACGCAGGTGATCCCGCGCGATCGCCATGCTATGTTCTTTGCGACTTTGGGCGTGATCGCCAGCTCGATCGAGCGACTCGCGACCGAAGTACGTCACCTGCAGCGGACCGAAGTGCTCGAGGCGGAGGAATTCTTCTCGCCCGGCCAGAAGGGTTCGTCGGCGATGCCGCACAAGCGCAATCCGGTGCTGACCGAGAACCTCACCGGCCTCGCGCGGATGGTCCGCGGCTACGTCACGCCGGCGATGGAGAACGTCGCGTTGTGGCATGAGCGCGACATCTCGCACTCATCGGTCGAGCGGTACATCGGACCAGACGCGACGATCACGCTCGACTTCGCGCTCGCGCGACTGACCGGGGTGATGGACAAGCTGGTCGTGTACCCCGAGCGGATGTTGAAGAACCTCAACAAGATGGGTGGCCTGGTCCATTCGCAGCGGGTGCTGCTGGCGCTGACGCAGGCGGGGGTGAGCCGCGAGGACGCGTATCGGCTGGTCCAGCGCAACGCGATGAAGGTGTGGGATTCGGACGGCGCGCTGTCGCTGCTCGAATTGCTGAAGGCGGACCCGGAAGTGACGCTGTCGGATGCCGAACTCGAAGACAAGTTCGACCTCGGCTATCATTTGAAGCACGTCGACACGATTTTTGCACGGGTCTTCGGCGCGGCCTGAGGACTAAAGGCAAAGGTTACTCCCCTCCCTGAAAGGGAGGGGTTGGGGGTGGGTCGGCTGGCTCGAGCCACACCCGTCTGGCGCTTGCGGATGCCAACCCACCCCCTGCCCCTCCCTTTCAGGGAGGGGAGACCGTTGCGGATCGGCGGTGTAACGTCCGAAACGACCCAAATGCACGTAACGCAATTGCGATTACGTGTTACAAAATTGCGACAACGCGCAACTAAGCCCATATCCGGCTTGCCGGATATTGTTCCGGCATTGGAGACCTACCCATGCGCATGTTCGAAACCGTGACCAGCACCATGCTGGCGATCGCGGCTCAAGCGCTGGTGGTCGGGGTGGTCATCACCGCCTTCTGATCCATCGGCCCGCCCGCCCCCTCCCGAGGGGGCGCGGCTAGGCCGGCAGTTTCAAGACGCGCGAATAATCACTGCTTGCGTGGATAGCGCGCCGCGAATTCCTCGTCGGACATCACCAGATAGCGGATCATGTCGATCAACGCCCACGGCGCGCTGATGACCAAGCCGACGACCGTGAGCGTGAGCACCAGCATGACGATTCCCGAGCCGGTCCGGCCGAGGTAGAAGCGGTGGATGCCGAGCGTGCCGATCACGAACGCCATGACCGCGGCGACGTATTTGTTGCGGTCGTTGGTCGGGAGAGCCTCGGGCGGCACGGCACGCCGTGGGCCCGGCGCGGTGGGCATCGGGAAGACGCTGAGCGCGCGATCGTTGGCGGCCTCGAAATCGACTTCCAGGCCGATCGCGGGCTCGCCGCGGTGCGCCCAGTCTTCGCGGGCGAACCGGTAACGCTGTCCGTCTTGCCCGGCGACGAGACCTTCGCCCGTACGGGGATCGACGCCTAAAACCTGTCCGCGCATATCATTCCTCGGTGTTAGTTCGGCATTCTGGCGGATGATGCGAATCAGGCAAGCTCGAACTTACTCCCGGTGTCAGGCGGCAAGCGCGGTTTGACGCCAATGTCTGTCGTCGTCGTTGTCTGCATTCGTCGATCGCGTTTTCCGCGAGCGGACTGCACGCTTGTGCGCCTTTGCACCCGGACGGCAAGTAAAGACCCCGAGCCAGCGCGTCATGAAACCCCGAACGCGCAGGCTGGATGCCGCAGCGGCCAGCGCCATGAGAATGTCGAGATAGGCCGAAATCTCGAACGTCGTGATCCAGATCGCGACATCCGGGGCGGCCAGAGTGAGTAGTCGAATGCCGTCGCCTTCGCCGACGAGCGTGACCATCGCGGCCGTTAGCATCAGCAGGACCATGACCGCGGCATCGCCCCGCGTGAACCGTGCCAACCGCGCCGCAGGCTTGTCGATCAGCACTCGGCGCAATGCCTTGCCGATCGGCGTCTGGGGGGCGGTGGCCATGACCAGCCAACACGCTATCGCGGTGAAAAGACATGCCAGCATTGCGCCCCCCTTTGGTTCTATATGGTAGACGGGTTTATTCCCCGGCGAACACGCCCTTGAGCTTGGCGAAAAACCCCTGGCTCGCGGGGCACTCGTCACCCGTTTCCGTCTCGCGGAACATCTCGAGCAGTTCCTTCTGGCGGTTGCTGAGACGCGTGGGGGTTTCGACGTCGATCTGGACGACGAGGTCGCCGTGGCCGCGGCCCTGCAGGACGGGCATGCCGGCGCCGCGCTGGCGGAGTTGCTTGCCCGACTGGATGCCCGCGGGGATCTTCACTTCGTGCGTACGACCGTCGAGGCCGGGGATCGACAGCGCCCCTCCGAGTGACGCGACCGTGAAGCTGATCGGTGCGCGTGCGAACAATGTCGTGCCTTCGCGCTCGAACAGATTGTGCTTGGTCACGTGGAGGAAGATGTAGAGGTCGCCGGACGGCGCGCCGCGGGCGCCCGCCTCGCCTTCGCCCGACATGCGGATCCGCGTGCCTTCGTCGACACCGGGGGGGACGTTGATCGAGAGCGTCTTGGTCTTCTCGACACGACCTTCGCCACGGCAATCTGGGCACGGGTCGGCGATGACTTCGCCCGCGCCGTTGCAGACCGGGCAAGCGCGCTCGACCACGAAGAAGCCCTGCTGCGCGCGGACTTTACCGTGACCGCCGCAATGCTGGCAGGTCTTCGCGCGCGTACCGGCCTTCGCGCCCGAGCCATCGCAGGTGTCGCAGAGCGCGGAGACGTCGATCGTGATCTCGGTCGTCTTGCCGTGGAAGGCTTCCTCCAGGCTGACTTCCATGTCGTAGCGCAGGTCAGCGCCGCGTCGTGCCGCCGAGCGACCGCCGCCGCGCTGCGCGCCGCCCATGAATTCGCCGAAGACGCTTTCGAAGATATCGCTGAAGCCGCCGAAATCCTGTGCGCCGCCGCCGTGACCGCCACCGCCGCCGTTCTGGAACGCGGCGTGGCCGAAGCGATCGTATGCCGCGCGCTTCTGCGGGTCCTTGAGGCATTCGTACGCCTCGCTGACCGCCTTGAACTGCGCTTCGGAATCCTTGCAGCCGGCGTTCTTGTCCGGGTGATACTTCATCGCGAGCTTGCGGTAGGACGACTTGATCGTCCCCGCATCCGCGGTCCGCTCGCATTCGAGCAGTTCGTAATAATCTGTCTGGGTACTCATAGCGGCCCTCTTAGCCCTCTCCCCTCCGGGGAGAGGGTTGGGTGAGGGGCCATTCCACACGGCAGCGCGCGGAACTGCCCCTCAACCCGGCCCTCTCCCCAAGGGGGAGAGGGAGTTTCGGTTACGCCTTCGGGTTGTCGTCGACTTCCGAGAACTCGGCGTCGACGACGTCGTCGTCCTTCTTCGCGCCGTCACCGTCAGCCGACGGCGACGCGTCCGCCTGAGCCTGCTTCTCGTAGATCGCCTGGCCGAGCTTCATCGCGACCTGGGCGAGCGCAGTGCTCTTCTCGGTCATCGCGTCCGCATCGCCGCTCTCGACCGCAGCCTTGGTCGCGTCGATCGCAGCCTGGATCTCCGTCTTCAGCGACTCGTCGACCTTATCACCATTGTCAGCAAGCTGACGCTCGGTGGTGTGGACCAGCGACTCGGCGTTGTTCTTCGCCTCGGCGCCCGCACGACGCTTCTTGTCCTCCTCGGCGAAGGTCTCAGCGTCGCGGACCATCTGGTCGATGTCGTTGTCCGAAAGGCCACCCGACGCCTGGATGCGGATCTGCTGCTCCTTGCCGGTGCCCTTGTCCTTGGCCGAAACGCTGACGAGGCCGTTCGCATCGATGTCGAACGTGACCTCGATCTGTGGCACGCCGCGCGGTGCGGGCGGGATGCCGACGAGATCGAAATTGCCGAGCATCTTGTTGTCGGCCGCCATCTCGCGCTCGCCCTGGAACACGCGGATCGTCACCGCGCCCTGATTGTCGTCGGCGGTCGAATAGGTCTGCGACTTCTTGGTCGGGATCGTCGTGTTGCGATCGATCATGCGGGTGAACACGCCACCCAGCGTCTCGATGCCGAGCGACAGCGGCGTCACGTCGAGCAGCAGCACGTCCTTGACGTCGCCCTGCAGCACGCCGGCCTGGATCGCGGCGCCCATGGCGACGACCTCGTCCGGGTTGACGCCGGTGTGCGGCTCCTTGCCGAAGAACTGCTTCACGACTTCACGGACGCGCGGCATGCGCGTCATGCCGCCGACCAGCACGACTTCCGAGATGTCCTCGGGCTTCAGGCCGCCGTCGGCGAGCGCCTTGCGGCAAGGCTCGAGCGTGCGCTTGACCAGATCCTCGACCATCCGCTCCAGGTCGGCGCGGGTGATCGACTTCACCAGATGCTTCGGGCCATTCTGGTCCGCGGTGATGAAGGGCAGGTTGACCTCGGTCGACTGCGCCGAGCTGAGCTCGATCTTCGCCTTCTCTGCCGCTTCCTTCAGACGCTGCAGCGCAAGCTTGTCCTTGGCGAGGTCGATGCCCTCGGCCTTCTTGAACTCGTCGGCGAGATACTGGACGATCTTGTTGTCGAAATCCTCACCGCCGAGGAAGGTGTCGCCGTTGGTGGCCTTCACCTCGAACACGCCGTCGCCGATTTCGAGCACCGAGATGTCGAACGTGCCGCCGCCGAGATCGTAGACCGCGATCGTCTTGCCGTCCTGCTTGTCGAGGCCGTAGGCCAGCGCCGCCGCAGTCGGCTCGTTGATGATGCGTAGCACTTCGAGGCCGGCGATCTGGCCGGCGTCCTTGGTCGCCTGGCGCTGTGCGTCGTTAAAGTAGGCCGGCACGGTGATGACCGCCTGCGTGACCGTCTCGCCGAGATACGACTCGGCGGTTTCCTTCATCTTCTGCAGCGTGAACGCCGAAATCTGCGACGGCGAGTAATCCTTGCCGCCGGCCGAGACCCAGGCGTCGCCGTTCGGGCCGCGCGAGATCTTGTACGGGACCAACTCGGTGTCCTTCTTGGTGATCGGATCGTCGAAACGACGGCCGATCAGGCGCTTCACTGCGAAGATGGTGTTGTCGCCGTTCGTCACTGCCTGGCGCTTGGCCGGCTGGCCGACCAGTCGCTCGCCATCCTTGGCGAATGCGACGATCGACGGCGTGGTGCGCGCGCCCTCGGAATTCTCGATGACCTTGGGCTTGCCGCCTTCCATGACGGAAACGCAGCTGTTGGTCGTGCCGAGATCGATACCGATTACTTTAGCCATGAGTTCTGATTAGCCCCTCACTTGAAACGAAAATACGAAACCGGTTCCACCCCGTTACGGCAGTGGAACCTTTCTGATGATGGGCGCGATATAGGTGGCCTCGCGCTTGCCGCAAGATTGTACCGGTCATAGGATGCGCAAGTGGTCGGGCCCGGAGAAAAGTAACCTATGCGTATCGTTTTCGGACTGGGTGTTGCCGCGATGGCGCTGGCGTCGTGCTCGCAGCCGAAGGAACTGTCCGTCGACGGGGCCTGGGTTCGGCTCGGCGCGGTAACCGGACGGCCCGCGGCGGCGTATTTCACGGTGCATGGGGGGCCGACGCCGGCGACGCTGATCTCGGCCACCACCGACGTCGCAATCCGGTCGGAGATGCACGAGACGATGGACAAGGGCGGCATGTCGACGATGACGCCGCTGACACGCGTGGAGATTCCGGCGAACACGGATGTGGCGTTCGCGCCGGGTGGGCGGCACGTGATGCTGTTCGACATGAACTCCGGGATCAAGCCCGCCGATCGTGTGAGGCTGACGTTCGCGTTTGCAGATGGGACGCGCATCATAAACAACGCGACCGTGGTCGCGGCGGGAACCCCGGTCGGGAAGTGACCGGAGCAGGCTCAAGGCGCGGGCTTACCGAGGGAGAGACGGCGCTCGCCGCATCGGTGTTCGGCGGCGCGATCGATTACTCTCGAGTGAGCCTGTCGCGCAGCAAATGGGCGTTCTTCCAGCCGCGTGATACGGTGATGGCACCACGGGGGTGTATCCACTTCCACCCCAGGGGCGACCTGTGGTGCGACGATTTCGCCCACGCCAATCTGACGTTGCAGGGACTGTTCGTCCACGAGATGACGCACATCTGGCAACACCAGCGCGGCGTGTTCCTGCCCTTGGCGCGACATCCCTGGTGTCGGTACGACTATGCGTTCCGGCCGGGGGTCGCGCTGCACCGCTACGGGATCGAACAACAGGGCGAAATCGTGCGGCACGCCTTCCTGCTGCGTGCGGGCGCGAAGGTAGCGGGGGCACCGCCGCTCGCGCAGTACGAGACGGTGCTGCCGTTTACGCCTGCGCGTAACCTCAAACCCGCCCGTCATCCTGACGAAAGTCAGGATCCAGAGTAACTCAGCGCGACGGCTGTGGCTCTGGATCCTGACTTACGTCAGGATGACGGAGTATTTGATGACGGGCCTAACGTTACAGCCAAATACGCCCATCCGGTCCGGCACACCCGTAAGGCGGCAACTGGCCCGGGAACCGCGCCTGCATCTTGTGGCAACCCCAGGCGCGCATCGGCCCCGGTGCATAGCCGTTCAGCGCGATGCCGACCTCGTCATACGGGCTCGAGCCAAGCGCGACGTACATGTACCAGCGACCGCCGAACATCACCGCGGCCGCGATGAGCACGACGCAAACGACCTGGAGAATTTTCTGCATTGGGGACCCCTTTTGTAAATAAGGGCGCCCCGTTGCAGCCAACATGGATCAATTTCAACCACCGATCTGGTAGATCGAGACCCACCCGATCGGCAGAAATGCGCCGTTTACAGCGCGTCGAAATCGATAGGTCGTGTTCTATCAAGCGCTTGCGGCGCTTCGGGCATCGGATATTTCAGTCCGGTCGCGCAGTTGAAAAGTACGACCTTGTCGTCCTCGTCGACCAACCCGGTGTTCAGCGCCTGATGATACGCCGCGAGCGTCGCGCCGCCCTCGGGGCACAGCAGCAGACCGTCCTGCTTCGCCGCCGCATCGACCGCCTTCAGGATCGCCGGATCGCCGACCGCGAGCGCCTGCCCGCCGCTCTCGCGGACCGCGCGGAGGATCAGGAAATCGCCGACCGCCTTCGGCACGCGGATGCCGGCGGCGACGGTGCTGGCGTCTTCCCAACGCTCGGCATGCTCCTCGCCCGCCTCGAACGCGCGGACGATCGGCGCGCAGCCGCTCGCCTGCACCGCGAACATCTTCGGGCGCTCCGAGCCGATCCAGCCGAGCGTCTCGAGTTCGTCGAACGCCTTCCACATGCCGATCAGCCCGGTGCCGCCGCCGGTCGGGTAGAAGATCGCGTCGGGCAGTTTCCAGCCGAACTGCGCGGCGAGTTCGAGCCCCATCGTCTTCTTGCCCTCGATTCTGTAGGGTTCCTTCAACGTCGAGAAATCGAACCAGCGTCCTTCCGCCGCGCCCTTGCCGACGATTGCGCCGCAATCGTCGATCAGCCCGTTGACCCGCCAAACGCGCGCACCCTGCATCGCGATCTCGCGGACGTTGATCTCG
The DNA here is from genome assembly GCF_004340965.1 of Sphingomonas sp. PP-CE-1A-559. Lineage (GTDB taxonomy): Bacteria > Pseudomonadota > Alphaproteobacteria > Sphingomonadales > Sphingomonadaceae > Sphingomonas. The sequence goes on from NZ_SLYA01000004.1 coordinate 228,401, forward strand.
GGCGTGTCGTCCGGGCAGAACACGATCGTCTCGATCCCGCAGCGCGTGGCGTACGCCGCCAGCGCCGCGCCCGCATTGCCGTTGGTCGGCATCGCGATCTTTGTGACGCCCAGTTCCTTGGCCATTGCGACAGCCATGACCAGGCCACGAGCCTTGAAGCTGCCGGTCGGGAGGCGGCCTTCGTCCTTCACCAGCACGTTGGGGCCGCCGGACTTGGTCAGCGGCACCAGCGGCGTCTCGATCTCGCCAAGGCTGACGATGTTGGACGTGTGGCGGACGGGGAGCAGCTCACGCCACCGCCACAGATCGGTCGGGCGAGCCTCGATCGTGTCGCGAGAAACCGCGGACCGCACCGCGTCGAGGTCGTAGCGGACGAGCAAAGGCCGCCCGGCGCGCGACAGCCCATGAAGCTGGTCCGCCTCGTACCGCTCGCCGGTGATCGAGCATTCGAGATGCGTGACGAAGGTCTGGCGATCGGTCGTGAGGTTCTGGTTCATCGCTTCTCTCCCCCCTCCCTGAAAGGGAGGGGTCGGGGGTGGGTCGGTCTGGGGCGGGCGCACCGATAGCCAACCGGCCAACCCACCCCCAGCCCCTCCCTGTCAGGGAGGGGAGCAAGACGGTGTCAGCCGGCCTTGGCGACGCCGACCATGGCCGGACGCAGCAGACGGTCCTTGATCATGTAGCCCGCCTGCATCTCCTGGACGATCGTCCCGGCCGGCTGGTCGCTCGGCACCTCGAGCATCGCCTGATGCTTGTTCGGATCGAGCATCTGGCCCTCCGCGGCGATCTTGGTGATGCCATGGCGCTGGAATACGCTCTCCAGCTCGCGACCGGTCGCTTCGAGGCCCGTGACGAGGCCTTTCATCTTGTCGTCCGCGCGCAGGTCCGCCGGGATCGCCGACAGGCCGCGCGAGAGGTTGTCGGCGACCGACAGCACGTCGCGTGCGAACGCCGTCGCGGCATAGGCGCGGGCGTCCTGCGCTTCCTTCTCGGCGCGGCGGCGGACGTTCTGGATCTCGGCCTGGGCGTACAGGACGTTCTGCTTGGCCTCGGCGAGCTGGTTCTCGAGCTCGGCGACGCGGTCGTTCGAGGCCACCTCAGGCGCGGCTTCGGCGGTCTCTTCGCGCAGGTCTGCAGGCGTGTTCTGGTCGATGTCGGACATGGTTTTCCCTATAAATTGGGCCGGCTCAACCCATCAACCGGGCGAGCGTTGCAGCCGTGAAATCCACCATGGGCACGACGCGCGCATAGTTCAACCGCGTCGGGCCAATCACGCCGACCACGCCGACCACCCGGCCGTCCAATCCGCGGAACGGCCTGGCGATCACCGAAGACCCTGACAACGCGAACAATTTGGTCTCCGCGCCGATGAAAATCCGCGTCGAATCGCCCGCCCGCGCGCTGTCCAAAAGCGATGCGACTTCCTGCTTTCCCTCGAGATCGTCGAGAAGGTCGCGGACCCGGTCGAGATCGGCGGCGGCGGCGGCATCGATCAACCGCCCCTGCCCGCGGACGATCAGCACCGGGCGGCGATCCGCATCCTCGCTCCACACCGCGATGCCGCGCTCGACCAGCGTTCGCGCGGCGCCGTCGAGTGCCGCCTGCCCATCCGCCAGCTCGCGTTCGATCCGGGTCCGCGCATCTGCCAACGTCAGCCCGCCGAGCGTCGCCGACATGTAATTACCCGCCTCGACCAGCGCGGACGGCGACATGCCCTTGGGCAGTGCGATCACGCGATTCTCGACCGAGCCGTCCTCGCTGACCAACACCGCCAGCGCCTGTTCGGGCGACAGCGCGACGAACGCGATCTGGCGCAACTTCAGCTCGCGTTTCGGCACCATCACCAGCCCGGCGCAGGCCGAGAGCCCGGAGAGCGCGAGCGTGGTCGCGGCCAGCGCCTCCTCGACCGGGCCACCGACCCCGGCGCGTGCCTCGATCGTCTGGCGCTCCTCGAACGACGGTTCCATCGCCTGCATCATGCCGTCGACGAACAGCCGCAAGCCCCGGTCGGTCGGCATGCGCCCGGCGCTGGTATGCGGGCTGGCGAGCAGGCCGAGACCTTCGAGTTCGCCCATCACGCCGCGAATCGACGCGGGGGAAAGGCTCAGGCCAGTCAGTTGCGCGATCGTCTTCGACCCGACCGGCGTGCCGCTGGCGAGATAGCTGTCGACCACCGCACGAAAAATGTCGCGCGCGCGATCGGTCAGTTCGGTGACGGGGGGCGTGGCCATCGCTTTGATCTAGGCTGGCGAGCGGGAATGCGAAAGGCTAGGCACACCATATTGCCCACCACCCGTTCGTCCTGAGTAGGGACTGAGCGCAGTCGAAGGCCCGTATCGAAGGATGTGCCCCAAACGGGCCGATCCTTCGATACGCCGCTTCGACAAGCTCAGCAGCTACTCAGGACGAACGGAAGAATTTTAGGAATACATTATGCGCCCATCCGGCCGCGCCCCAGACCAGATGCGTGCGATCACGATCGAGCCACGCTTTACCAAGCATGCCGAAGGCTCCGTCCTGATCGGCTTCGGCGACACGAAAGTGCTCGTCACCGCCAGCGTCGAGGAGAAGGTGCCGCCGTTCATGCGCGGCAAGGGCGAAGGCTGGGTGACCGCGGAATACGGCATGCTCCCGCGCGCCACCAACACGCGCAACAACCGCGAGGCCGCCAAGGGCAAGCAGTCGGGCCGCACGCAGGAAATCCAGCGGTTGATCGGCCGCAGTCTTCGCGCGGTGGTCGATCTCAAGCTGCTCGGCGAGCGCCAGATCGTGATTGATTGTGACGTTATCCAGGCGGACGGCGGCACGCGCACCGCGTCGATCTCTGGCGGCTGGGTCGCACTGCGGCTTGCGATCGACGGATTGCTGGCGAGCGGCAAGCTGACCGCCGACCCGCTGACGCAGAAGGTCGCGGCGATCAGCTGCGGCATCTACCAGGGCAACCCCGTGCTCGACCTCGACTATATCGAGGATTCGGGCGCGGATGCGGATGCGAACTTCGTGCTGCTCGAGAACGGCAACATCGCCGAGGCGCAGGCGACCGCCGAGGGCGCGACTTATGACGAGGAGGCGCTGCTTCGCCTGCTGCGTCTCGCGCGGATCGGATGCACCGACATCTTCGCGGCGCAGGCGAAAGCGGTCGCCAAGTGAGCGGCGAAGGCAAGGAACCGCAGGCGATCCGCAAGCTCGCCCCCGGCAAGCTGGTGATTGCCAGTCACAACAAGGGCAAGGTTCGCGAGATCGCGGCGCTTTTGGAAGGACGGGGACTCGAAGTCGTTTCCGCCGCCGAGCTCGACCTGCCGGAACCCGTCGAGACGGGCACGACGTTCTTCGCCAATGCCGAACTGAAGGCGCGCTCGGCGGCAGATCTGTCGGGCTACCCCGCGCTCGCGGACGATAGCGGGCTGTGCGTCGATGCGCTGAACGGCGATCCGGGCGTGTACACCGCCGACTGGGCGGAAACGCCGACCGGTCGCGACTGGATGATGGCGATGCAGAAGGTCGAGGACGCGGTCGTCGCCAAGGGTCCGGATGCGACGCGCGGTGCGCATTTCGTCAGCGTGCTGGCGCTGGCGTGGCCCGACGGTCATGTCGAATGGTTCGAGGGTCGTGCCGAGGGTACGCTCGTCTGGCCACCGCGCGGGGATGTCGGGTTCGGCTATGACCCGGTGTTCGTGCCGCTGGGCTACGACCAGACCTATGCCGAACTGCCGCACGAGACGAAGAACGCGATCAGCCACCGGAACGAGGCGTTCAAGTTGCTCGAAGCCGCGGTGTTCTGATTTGCCCTGAGGGCGGAACGATCGATCCTCCCCCGCCAGGGGGAGGTGGCGCCGTAGGTGACGGAGGGGGAGGACACGGAGCAGGCGTTTCCCCCTTCCTCCCCATCCGTCTGGCAAGGGCCAGCCACCTCCCCCTGGCGGGGGAGGATCACAAATTACGCAAAGCCTCAGACTGCAATCGCCTGCTTCACCGGCCACGTCACCGCAGGCAGCGCCTCGAACGCCGGTTTCGCCAGCAGATATCCCTGGATGTACCGCACGCCGAGCCCCCGCAGCGCATCGAACTCGCCAAGCGTTTCGACCCCCTCGGCAATCACCGTAATCCCCAGCGCGGTGCACATCCGCAGCATCCCCTCGACGATCATCCGCCGCGGCAGGCTCGTGTCGATGTCGCGAATCAGCTCCATGTCGAGCTTGATGATGCCCGGCTGGAACCGCGCGAGCAGGTTGAGCCCGGCATGCCCCGCACCGAAATCGTCGAGCGCGGTGCCGAAACCCATCTTCTGATACGTCGCGATGATGTTCGCGACATGCGCTGGATCCAGCATCTCCTCGTTCTCGGTGAACTCGAAGATCAACCGATCCGTCGGCATCCCCACCGCCGCCGCGGTCTTCAGCGTCAACTGGATGCACGCCGCCGGCGAATACACCGCGTTCGGGAGAAAATTGATCGACAGCCGCGCGGGCGTGTCTAGCAGCCCGGCCTTCACTGACGCCTCGATCGCGCGCACCCGGCATTGCTGGTCGAACGCGTAGAGATTCTTGGCATCGACCTGAGCCAGCACGCTTGCCGCCGATTGGCCTTCGGGACCACGCACGAGCGCTTCGTAGGCGAAGACGGTCTCGGTCTCGACGTCGACGATCGGCTGGAACGCCATCGAGAAGGCAAACGACAGGCCGGCGCCGTCTCGGCATCCGGCACAGCCACCGGGCCGAGCGCCATCGGGTTTGGATACTGGTATCATTCAACCAGATTAAGCGACGACCGCTTAAGAAAGTGCCACCACTTTGGGTCTAACCGCTTGCTCCAGATCAATAAGCGCGCTCGCCGAAAACGTTGCCGGGGGGCGAGTAGCGGCACACCAGATAGTCGTCGGTCTTGTTGCTCGCCATCGCGCAGCCGACCTGCGTCGAGCCGCGCCAGACGATCTGCGTGTAGTGCGCGACGTCCTCGAACTTGCCGGTGCGGCTGAACCCGGGGGTCGGCTGGTTGATGAAATCGCGCTTCTCGGCGACCCAGTGCCCCATCATCTCGGTATACGCATAGGCATAGCGCGTGCCGGTCCAGAGGTTCTCGCCTTCGCGTGACATGCCCTGGGGCTGCGGGGCGTGCGCGAATTTGCCGGTCCGCGCCAGTTCCTCGGCATAGGCGCGCGCGGTGGTCGCCAGCGTATCGCTCCAGGTGAGCGGCGCCACGCCGACGGCGGCGCGCGCGGCATTGTGGCCGTCCATCATCGCCGTCTTGAGCAGGCTCGCACCGCGCGGTGCCGGCGCCACGGTATCGCGACGCTCGACGACACGCTCGGGGCCCTGCGCGCAGCCTGCCAGCAAAAGCGCCCCGGCGATCGCCAAACCCATCCGTGCCGTCATTGCGCTTCCTTCGGCCGCCCCGTGCGACCATATGCGCGAGATAATGCCCGTCTTCGAAACACCAAGCCCCCGGCCCGATTCCCCGGGCGACCTCGCGCTCTACGTCCACTGGCCGTTCTGCGTGTCGAAATGCCCGTATTGCGACTTCAACAGCCATGTTCGGGAAGAGGTGGACCAGGCGGCGTGGCGTGATGCGCTGCTTACCGACCTTGCGCATGAAGCGCGGGTGTTGCCGGGGCGGAAGTTGCAGTCGATCTTCTTCGGGGGTGGCACGCCTTCGCTAATGCCGCCGTCGACCGTCGCCGCTGTGCTGGATGCGGCGGAAAAGGCCTGGGGGTTCGCCGAGGGGATCGAGATCACGCTGGAGGCGAATCCGTCTTCGGTCGAGGCGGCGCGGTTTGCGGATCTGGCGCGTGCCGGGGTGAACCGGGTGTCGCTGGGGCTGCAATCGCTCGACGATCAGGCGCTGAAGTTTTTGGGGCGTGCGCATGACGTGAACGAGGGACAAGCCGCACTTGCGACCGCGCAGAGCGTGTTTCCCCGCGTCAGTTTCGACCTGATCTATGCGCTGCCCGGCCAGCGGCTCGACGACTGGCGTGCGGAACTGGCGCGCGCGCTGAGCCTCGGGACGGAGCATCTGTCGCTGTATCAGCTGACGATCGAGGCCGGCACACGGTTCGCGACCGAGGCTTTGGCGGGGCGGATCGTGATACCCGACGGCGACTCGGCGGCTGATCTGTTCGAGGTGACGCGTGCGGATACCGCCGCGGCGGGGTTGCCGGCGTACGAGACGTCGAACCATGCACGGCCGGGGTCGGAGAGCCGCCACAATCTCGCTTACTGGCGGTACCAGGATTATGCCGGGATCGGGCCGGGCGCGCATGGGCGTCGCGGCGGACTGGCCACGGTGCGACGGAAAAAGCCGGAGAACTGGCTGGCGGCGATCGAGCGCAACGGCCACGGCATGGAAGTCGAGGACCCGCTGTCTCCTTCGACGCGGGCGACCGAGGCTTTGCTGATGGGGTTGCGGTTGGCGGAAGGCGTCGATCTGGACCGGATCACGACACTGAACGCGGGCGTGGTGCCGGTGGATCTGGCGGCAGTGGCTAGGTTGCAAGAGTTGGGGCTGATCGTGCACTCGCCGGGGCGCCTGCGGGTTACCGAAGCCGGCGCGCTCTTGCTCGACGCGATTCTGCCGGAGATCGTCACCGCGTAGGCTGATCTTCGATCATTCCCCTCCCTGGAAGGGAGGGGTTAGGGGTGGGTCGGCCAGTTGGCTATCGGTGCGCCCGCCCCATACCGACCCACCCCCTACCCCCTCCCTTTCAGGGAGGGGGGAAGCTTACTTCCCGAACCCGGCCGGTGCGGGCGAGACCACCGTCGTCGTGCCGCCACGGATTTCCTTCACCTCGAGCGCGCGCTCGGCGACGCTGTCCTTGCCGAAGCGGAAGGCACCGTCGATGCCGGCGAAGCCATCGCCGTCGCGCAAGCTATTGACCGGGAACGGCGTCCCCGGCTTCCAGTCGCGTGCGATGCGGACCGTCAACAGGACCGAATCATAGCCGAGGCTAGACAGGCGGTACGGCCCTGCCCCGAACCGCGCGCGATATTTGGCGGCATATTGGCGATACAGCGTGTCCGAAACGCTCGCATACCAGGCGCCGTTGAGCGCTGCCTTCGCGGCGATCGCGGTGTCCGAATTCCAGAGTTCGGTGCCGAGGATACGCGTCGATGCGCCGCTCCCGCGCTTGACCATCGCCGCTGCCGAGGCTGCGGTGGCGCCGCCATCGGCGATCAGGACCGCGTCATAAGGGGCCTTCGCCGCGAGCCGCGTGACCGCACCGGAAATGCCACCCGGACCGCGCGCGTAGGTCTGGAGCGAGACGACCTGACCGCCCGCCCCCTCTACCGCGCGGAGGAGCGCGGTGGAGGCACGCTCGCCGTAAAGCCCGTTGGGTACCAAGCCGGCGAAGTTGCTGACGCCGCGCTCCTTGGCGAAATCGACGACGCGCGCGATCGACTGGGTCGGGACATAGCCCATCAGGTACGTGCCGCTGCCCGCCACGCCGAGATCGTTGGAGAAGCTCAGCACCGGGATGTTCGCGGCGCGCGCGATCGGGGCGACCGCGCGAACGTCGTCGGCGAGCAGCGGCCCGAGGATCAGCTGCGCACCCTCGGCGATCGCACGCTGCGCGGCGGCGGCGGCACCGGTCGCGGTGTCGTAGTTGGTGATGCGGACGCGCTGGTTCTGCGTGTCGAGCAGCGCCAGCATCGTCGCGTTGGCGATCGAGGTGCCGACGCCCGCGTTGCTACCCGACAGCGGCACGAGCAGCGCGACGCGATTGCGCTCGGCATCGCGAGGAATGCCGGTCTCGACGCCGATCTCGGGCCGATCGACGGGGCGCGTGGTCGGGCGCTGCTGCGTCGGCTCGACGGGGCCGCGTGGGACGATCGTCTGGCACGCGCCGAGCAAACATGCGGCCGTGAGGGTGGCCCAGCGGATGAATGCGCGTGGTTGCCGTATCGTCGTCGCGTCTGCCATGACCGTCCCCATGAACCCTGAAACTCTTCTCGATCCCGGCCTCTACATCGTCGCGACCCCGATCGGCAATCTTGGCGATCTGTCGCCGCGCGCCGCCGACATCCTCCGCCGCGCCGACGTGATCGCGGTCGAGGACAGCCGCGTCACCGCCGGTCTGCTCCGCCATATCGTCACGAAGACGCCGATGGTGCCGTATCACGATCACAGCGCGGAGGGCGTGCGCCCGGCGCTGATCGCCCGGATGGCCACGCAGGCGGTGGCGCTGGTGTCGGATGCGGGGACGCCGTTGATTTCCGATCCCGGATTCAAGCTGGTGCGTGATGCGCGGGCGGCGGGGCATCTGGTGGTGACAATTCCGGGGCCGTGCGCGGCGGTGGCGGCGCTAACGCTGGCGGGGCTGCCGACCGACCGGTTCCTGTTCGTCGGGTTCCTGCCGTCGAAAATGCACGCGCGGGCTGAGGCGATCGCGGAGGTGGCGACGATCCGCGCGACGCTGGTGATGTATGAGTCGGGGCCGCGGCTTGGGGCCTGTCTCGCGGCGCTGGCGGAGGGGCTCGGCGACCGCGAGGCGGCGGTGACGCGCGAGATCAGCAAGAAGTTCGAGGAGGCGGTGACCGGCACGCTCTCGACCCTAGCGGCGCGTTATGCGGATGCGCCGCCGCGAGGAGAGATCGTGATCGTCGTCGCGCCACCCGGCGGGGCGCCACCGGCCAGTGCCGAGGACGGTGATGCGGCGCTGATCGAAGCACTCACCCGCCTGTCCACCGGTCAGGCTGCGAGCGAGGTGGCCAAGAAGCTCGGGCTCGACCGCAAGGCGCTGTATGCTCGGGCGCTGGAATTGAAGCCAAAGGCCTGATCTCCCCTCCCGCTTGCGGGAGGGGTCGGGGGAGGGCATGCCATGGACGTGCCGCCCCCGCCCTCCCCTAGCCCCTCCCGCAAGCGGAAGGGGAACACGCAGGACCGCCAGGTTGCGGAGGCGACCGGGCGTCGCGGCGAGCGGCTGGCGGGGTGGTGGCTCCGCCTCAAGGGCTGGAGCATCCTCGATCGCCGAGTCCGCACCCCCGCCGGCGAAGTCGACCTCGTCGCGCGAAAAGGAAACCTCATTGCTTTCGTCGAAGTAAAAACCCGCGCGACCGCCGCCGAACTCGACTTCGCGATCGACGAACGCCGCCTCGCCCGCGTGGCAGCAGCAGCGGAATACCTGATGCCGCGCTATGCCGGACCCGGCGACGATATCCGCGTCGACGTGATCCTGCTCGCCCCCGGCACCCGCCCGCGGCATATCGAGAATGCCTGGATCGGGTGACGCCGCCCGGTGACTTCGCGCCCGCCCGCGCCTACATGCGCTCGACCGAACAGAAGGAAGACGCATGAGCCTCACCGTCGCCGTCCAGATGGACCCGCTCGACAGCATCAACATCGCCGGCGATTCGACCTTCGCGCTGATGCTGTCCGCGCAGGACCGTGGCCATACGCTCTTCCATTACTCGGCCGAGGACCTGAACTACCGCGACGGCAAGGTCTGGGCGAAGGCGCATCCCGTCACCGTGCAGCGCGTCGTTGGCGATCACTTCAGCATCGGCGAATCCGTGAACCTCGACCTCGGCGACGAGGCCGACGTCGTGCTGATGCGGCAGGATCCGCCGTTCGATCTCGGCTACATCACCGCGACTCACCTGCTCGAGCGGATCGCGGACAAGACGCTCGTCGTGAACGATCCGGCACAGGTGCGGAACGCGCCAGAGAAGGTGTTCGTCCTCGATTACCCGCAATTCATGCCGCCGACGCTCGTCACGCGCTCGCTCGACGAGGCGCGGAAATTCCTCGCCGAGTACGGCGCGATCGTCATCAAGCCGCTGCACGGCAATGGCGGCAAGGCGATCTTCAAAGTCGAATCGGACGGCGCGAACCTGTCGGCGCTGATGGAGGTCTTCAACATGACGTGGCGCGAGCCGCACATGGTGCAGGCGTTCCTCCCCGACGTCGCGAAGGGCGACAAGCGCATCGTGCTGATCGACGGCGAGGTCGCGGGTGCGATCAACCGCCTACCGGGCGAAGGCGAGATCCGTTCGAACCTCGCGGTCGGCGGCTCAGCGGAAAAGTCGGAACTGACCGACAAGGAGCGCGAGATCTGCGCGGTGCTCGGGCCGGAACTGAAGAAGCGTGGGTTGCTGTTCGTCGGGATCGACGTGATCGGCGGGACGTGGCTGACCGAGATCAACGTGACGTCGCCCACAGGGATCGTCGCGATCTCGAACTTCGATGGGACCGATGTTGCGGGGATGATCTGGGATGCGATCGAGGCGAAGGTCGCGGCGCGGTAATTTCAGCGCGAGTTGGAGCTGGTACGCCCAACGGTCAGAAGACCACCACCCCGGCGGAGGCCGGGGCCCAGTTGGCAAGGTTGCAGTAACGGAGCGCCGTCCTCCGTCATAACCGTCCCCCAATTGGGCCCCGGCCTTCGCCGGGGTGGTGTGATGTCGGCGGAACCCATTCGGCGTCCCGGCAGTATCTCATACCCATGACCGAATTCATCCTCGATCTCATCGCCTGGGGCGGATATTTCGGTATCTTCCTGTTGATGGCGCTCGAGAATATCGTCCCCCCGGTGCCGTCCGAAGTGATCATGGGGCTCGGCGGCATGGCCGTCGCGCGCGGCGACATGAGCGTCGTTCCGCTTATCGCCTGGGGCACCGCGGGCTCGGTCGTCGGCAACTACTTCTGGTATTATATCGGCCGCAACATTGGCTACGAGCGCTTCCGCCCGTTCATCGAGCGCAACGGCCGCTGGCTGACGATGGAATGGTCCGACGTCGAGAAGATCCACCGCTTCTTCATGAAGCGCGGTGGCTGGGTGATCTTCGTATTCCGGTTCATGCCGACCTTCCGCACCGTCATTTCACTGCCCGCCGGGATGACACGCATGCCGATCTGGCAGTTCGTGATCTGGACCGCGGCGGGCAGCGCGATCTGGAACACCGTGCTGGCCTATGCCGGCATCCTGCTCGGTTCGCATTTCGAGGAGCTCGATCGCTATGTCGGGCCGGTCGCGGTGGCGACGTTCGTCGTCATCATCATCGGCTATGGCTGGCGCGTACTGACCTGGAAACCGAAGGGCTAGACGCCGCCATGCGGGTGGGCGTTGCGGTACACGTCCATCAGGTGCGCGGCATCGACCTGCGTATAGACTTGCGTCGAACTCAGGCTCGCATGACCAAGCAACTCCTGCAGCGCCCGCAGATCCGCCCCCCGCCCCAGCAGATGCGTCGCGAAACTGTGCCGCAGGGCATGCGGCGTCGTCCGATCGCCCAGCCCCAACCGTGCTCGCGCCGACTGCACCGCGCGGCGGATCATGACTGGCGACAACGCCCCGCCCTTCGCCCCACGGAACAACGGTTCGCCGCGCGTAACCGGCCACGGCGTCTGCGCGACATATGCTTCGATTGCCGTACGCACCTGCGGCAACAAGGGCACCACGCGCGTCTTGGCGCGCTTGCCCGTCACCCGGATCGTCTCACCGATCGGCAGGATATCGCCCCGCAACGTCAACGCCTCGCCGATCCGCAATCCCGCGCCGTACAGCAGCATTAGCACCGCCCAGTCGCGCGCTCCGATCCACGGCTCGGCCGCATCGTCAGCCACCTCTTCCGCGAGCGCGACCGCTTCGGCCGGAGAGATCGGCCGCGGCACGCCCGCCTTCACGCGCGGCCCCCGCATCCGCGGTTGCTCGGCGCCGTCGTTGGCCCAGGCGAGAAACCCGCGCACCGCCGATAATTCGCGCGCCGCGGATGCGTTGCCTAACCCCGCCTCGCGACGCTGCGCCAGATACGCCCGCAGGTCCGTCGCCGTTACCCGCGCGAGTGCCCCTCGCGTGATCCGCTCGCCCCAATGCCCGACCAGGAACGCGGCCAACCGCTCCGCTGACGCCCGGTACGCCCGCACCGTATGCTCCGACCGCCGGCGGTCGCGGGCGAGGTGGTCCGCCCAAAGCATAGACGGTGGCACCGTTTCCGTATTATCCATAGAACCACAGTAACGCGTTCCCTCGGCAAAGAAAATTAACTCCATCGCGATAGTCAGTGCCATGTCCGCTACCGATTTCCAGTCCGAGTCCTTCGCCGACGAAAAGCGGCGCGTGGCCGCGCTTCACGCACTGGCCTTGCTCGACAGCGAGCCGGAACGCGAATTCGATGCGCTCGTCGCGCTGGCGGCAGAAATGCTTGGGTGTCCGATCGCGCTGATGACCCTGGTCGACAGCGATCGACTATGGATCAAGGCCGCAACCGGCGGCGAACGCGGCGAAATCAGTCGCGATATCGGTATGTGCGCCTACACAATCCAGAACGACGATCCGCTCGTCATCGAAGACCTCGACATCGATTCGCGGTTTGCCATGAACCCGCTGGTCATGGCCGAGCGGGGCGCTCGCTTTTATGCAGGTGCGGCGATCCATGCGATCGATGGCCGGGGCGAGCGTCATGCGATCGGCACGATATGCGTCATCGATACGGCGCCGCGCAGTCTGAACGATGCCGGCCGCCGCGCGCTGATGCATCTGGCAACGCTAGCGGAAACGGCGATCGCGGCGCGCTCCGCCGCGAATCAGGCGATTGCGATCGCCACCACCGCCGACCGGCAAGCCGCGGCGCTCGAACGCCAGGACCGGATTTTCCGTCAGGCTGAACGGATGGCTGCGATGGGGTCCTGGCAAGCCTCGCTCGATCATCAGGAGATGGCTTGGTCGGACGGCGTGTTCCACATCTACGGCCTGCCCGTTGGTCCCGTGCCAGAAATGGAAATCGCGATGGGCTTTTATCCGCCGCACGCGAGGGACGAGCTGAACGCCTCGATGGCCTCGACATTGGAAACAGGTAGGCCGTTCGATATCGAGGTAGACTTCCTGACAGCAAAGGATGAACCGCGTCGCGTCCGCGTGCTGGGCGAACTTGAGATCGACAACAATACGGCCGTTGGGTTTGTCGGGGTATTTCAGGATGTCACAGAGCGCCATGCGCTTGAAACGACGTTGCGACGGACCGCCGATACCGATTCGCTGACCGGGATCGCCAACCGTGCGGCGTTCGATCGCGTGCTCGACCGGGCAATATCCCGCGCGCATGCCGAGGGAACGCCGCTGTTGCTGGCACTGGTCGATCTCGATGGCTTCAAGGCTATCAACGATACGCTTGGGCATACCGCCGGCGACGACGTACTGCGCGGCGTTGGGCGGGAGCTCCAGGCGCAGTGGTTGATGGGCAGCTTCGTCGCGCGGCTCGGTGGCGACGAGTTTGCCGTGCTGATCGAAGATCCAGTGCTTGCCGCGACACCCGCACGAATCTGTGCGCGGCTGGAGGAATCGCTGCGGTTTCCCATTTCCATGAACGGATTGGCGATGGTCAGCGCCGGCACGGTCGGGATCGCCGCACTAACGCCTGATTGCCACTCGATCCGCGACTTCGTCCACCGCGTGGACACGGTGCTGTACCAGGCAAAGCGTGCGCGGGTAGGCGAACGCCGACGATCCGACCGACGAAGCGCTGCGTAAAGCGGTTCACGCGGAGTCGATCTGTCCCCATATACCGACACGATGTCGTCCCGCGCCCGTGTCCTGATCCTCAATGCCGCCCTCGGGCCGCTCGACTACCGCGTGCCCGCCGGCATGGAGGTCGGACCGGGCTCGATCGTGGTCGCGCCGCTCGGGCCGCGCCAATTGCTCGGCGTGGTGTGGGAAGCCGAACGGATGCCGTCCGATGCGGAGGTCGGTGACAACCGGTTGCGCAACCTGCTTGCGGTCGCCGACGTACCGCCGCTGGGGGCGCCGTTGCGGCGGCTGGTCGAGTGGACGGCGGACTATTACCTCGCGCCGGCGGCGTCGGTGTTGCGGATGACGCTGGCGTCCACCTCGGCGCTGGAGGGGGCACGAACCGCTGTCGAGTATCGTTCTACCGGGGTCATGCCACCGCGGCTCACCCCCCAGCGCGAGCAGGCGCTGGGGCGGATCGGTGACCGCCAAGGCCTCATCCGTGAACTGGCAACGCTGGCGGAGGTCAGCGACGCGGTGATCCGCGGGTTGGTGAAGGTCGGTGCGATCGAGGCGGTCGAGGTGAGCATCGACGTCCCCTACCCCGTGCCCGATCCACAACATCACGAGCCGGTGTTGTCGGACGACCAGCGCGCGGCGGCCGATGCTCTCGTCGCGGGCGTCGCCGAGCATGCGTTCCACCCGACGTTGCTCGATGGCGTCACCGGGTCAGGCAAGACCGAGGTGTATTTCGAGGCGGTGGCCCAGGCGATCCGCGACGGCCGCCAGACGCTCGTCCTGCTCCCCGAAATCGCGCTGACCGAGCCGTTCCTGAAGCGCTTCCACGACCGCTTCGGCTGCGAGCCGATCGCGTGGCATTCGGGGCTTCGTTCGACGCAACGCCGTCGCGCGTGGCGGGCGATTGCGAGCGGCGAGGCGCTGGTGACGGTCGGCGCGCGCTCGGCACTTTTCCTGCCCTACCGCGACCTCGGGCTGATCGTCGTCGACGAGGCGCACGAGACCAGCTTCAAGCAGGAAGAGGGCGTGCATTATCATGCGCGCGACGTCGCGGTGATGCGCGGCAAGTTCGAGGGGTGCCCGGTCATCCTCGCCTCCGCGACGCCGGCGATCGAGACTCGGCAACAGGTCGCGACCGGGCGCTACGCGGAGTTGAAGCTGCCCGGCCGGTTCGGGGCGGCGGAGATGCCGACGATCGAACCGATCGATCTTATCAAGGAACCGCCCGAACGCGGCCGCTGGCTGGCCCCGCGACTGGTGAAGGCGATGCAGGAGACGCTTGAACGGCGCGAGCAGTCGCTGCTGTTCCTCAACCGGCGGGGCTATGCGCCGCTGACCCTGTGCCGGACGTGCGGGCACCGGTTTCAATGTCCGAACTGTACCGCCTGGATGGTCGAGCACCGCCTGACGCGCCGCCTCGCCTGCCACCATTGCGGGCATGCCGAGCCGACGCCGCGCGTGTGTCCCGAGTGCAAGGGTGAGGATACGCTGGTCGCCTGCGGACCCGGCGTCGAACGAATCGCCGACGAGGTAACGGCGTTGTTCCCCGAGGCGAAGACCGCCGTCGTCACGTCCGACACGATCTGGTCCCCGGCCAAGGCGGCCGAGTTCGTCGGGCGGATGGAGGCGGGGGATATCGACATCGTCGTCGGCACGCAGCTCGTGACGAAGGGGTATCACTTTCCGAACCTCACCTTGGTCGGCGTGGTCGATGCGGATTTGGGGCTCGACGGCGGCGATCTGCGGGCTGCGGAGCGCACGTTCCAGCAGATCCGGCAGGTGTCGGGGCGCGCCGGGCGTGGCGAAAAGCCGGGGCACGTCTTCATCCAGACGCATAGCCCCAGCGCACAGGTCATGCAGGCGCTGATCACCGGCGATGCGGATGCGTTCTACGCCGCGGAGACGGACGCGCGGAAGGATGCGGGCGCGCCGCCGTTCGGTCGGTACGCAGCGATCGTGGTGTCGTCGGAGGACCAGTCCTGCGCGCACGAGACCGCCAAGCTCGTCGGCCGTAGTGCGCCCGAAGTCGACGGCATGCACGTCTACGGCCCCGCCCCCGCCCCGCTGGCAATGCTGCGCGGCCGGCATCGCTACCGACTGCTCGTCCATGCGCGGCGCGCGCTGGACGTGCAGGACGTCATACGGGACTGGCTGGGGAAGCTGGAATGGCCTTCCAAGGCGCGGGTGACGGTGGACGTCGACCCGTATAATTTCCTCTGATCGTGTGGGCAACGCGGCCTTAACGCTCCGCCCGGTATGCGTGCCGGATGACGCCGTCCCGCATCGCACCCATCCAATGGCTTCGCGCACTCGCGGCGACGCTCGTGTTGCTGATGCACGCGTCCGACATGATCGATTCCGGGCCGGTCGCGCTGACCGGCAAGTTCGTACCGTCGGTCCCCAATCTCTCGATGTTCGGCGCGAGCGGGGTCGACCTGTTCTTCGTCATCAGCGGGTTCGTCATGGCGCAGTCGCTAACGACCGCGGACGCTGATTCATGGCGGTTCCTAGCAAAGCGATGGCTGCGGATCGTGCCGTTGTTCGCCTGCGTCAGCGCAGTCTACATGATGATCATGCACGACCCCTTGACCGTTCCGGCGGCGTGGATGTCGATCACCGTGCTGCCCGTTCTCGACGGAGCGAGCTACCATGTTCCCGCGCTGTATCCGGGCTGGACGCTCGGGTTCGAATTCGCGTTCTACGCCATCGTGGCTGTTGCCATGCGGGCGCCGCAGCGCCGCGTCGAAATGCTGCTGACCCTCACGGTGGCGTTGGCGCTGATCGGCAGCGTCGTTCATCCCGGCTGGGCACCTTTGAGGCTGCTGCTGAACCCGCTCCTGCTCGAATTTGCGCTCGGCGTAGGTGTGTGGATGGCTTGGCGCAGCGGGATCAGCGTACGCTATGCGACGCCTGCGCTCGTCATCGGGACCGTGCTGCTGGTGGTCGGGATCGCGTTCGGACTAGGCGTGCCGCTATCGCTTCAGATCGAGGTTGCCGTTGCCGGTACCTCGGGCCTCGCGCGGACCTGGACGTGGGGCATTCCCTGGGCACTGGTGGTAGTCGGGGTGATCGACACATCGGCGGAGGGACGGTTCGAACGGATCGTCGCGCGCGTGGGCGATGCGTCCTATTCGACGTACCTCACCCATCCCTGCCTGATCGCGCTGCTCTGGATGGTCGGAGGCTACGCCCCAACCATGTCGCCCTATCCGTTCGCGCTGGCGTTTATCGTCGCGTCGACGATGCTGGGACTGGCGGTACATCGGTGGATCGAGCGGCCGCTGCTGGCGCGGTTGCAGCGTCGCCCGTCAGTATCGATCAGGCGAGCACCGGCGCTCGCCTGACAGGTTACTCGCCCGCGTGTTCGGCGAGGACGGTCAGGCCCTTGGCGTTGACCTCGGCGAAACCGCCCTTGATCGCGATCACCTCGGGGGCGCCGTTCTGCGTGCGGAAGATCTGGACGCCGCCATCGCGGACCGTCGACATGAACGGCGCATGGCCTTCGAGGACGCCGAAATCGCCTTCGGTGCCGGGGACGACGACCATGTAGACCTCCTCCGAGCGGACGAGCTTTTCTGGCGTGACGAGTTCGAAATGCAGCATGTCTATCTTCTCACTCCCTCCCCTTCAGGGGAGGGTCGGGGTGGGGGAGTGCGGCAGGCACGACGCTCGCGGTCAGGCCCCACCCCAACCCTCCCCTAAAGGGGAGGGAGCTAAGCTTAAGCCTCGGAAGCCATCTTCTCGGCCTTGGCGACGGCTTCGTCGATGCCGCCGACCATGTAGAACGCCGCCTCTGGCAAGTGATCATACTCGCCCTCGACCACGGCCTTGAACGAGCGGACCGTATCCTCGAGCTGGACGAACTTGCCGCTGATGCCGGTGAAGACCTCGGCGACGTGGAACGGCTGGCTCAGGAACTTCTGGATCTTCCGCGCACGCTGGACGGTGAGCTTATCCTCTTCGGACAGCTCGTCCATGCCGAGAATCGCGATGATGTCCTGCAGCGACTTGTACTTCTGCAGCGTCGACTGAACGGCACGCGCGGTGTCGTAATGCTCCTGGCCGACGACGCGCGGCTCGAGCAGACGCGAGGTCGAGTCGAGCGGATCGACCGCCGGGTAGATGCCCAGCTCCGAGATCGCGCGGTTGAGGTTGGTCGTCGCATCGAGATGCGCGAACGACGTTGCCGGTGCCGGATCGGTAAGATCGTCTGCGGGAACGTACACGGCCTGAACCGAGGTGATCGAGCCCTTGTTGGTCGAGGTGATGCGCTCCTGCAGCGCACCCATGTCGGTCGACAGCGTCGGCTGATAGCCCACTGCCGACGGGATACGACCGAGCAGTGCCGAAACCTCGGCACCCGCCTGCGTGAAGCGGAAGATGTTGTCGACGAAGAACAGCACGTCCTGGCCTTCAACGTCGCGGAAATACTCGGCGATCGTCAGGCCCGACAGTGCGACGCGAGCGCGTGCGCCTGGTGGCTCGTTCATCTGGCCGAACACGAGCGCGACCTTCGAGCCCTCCGACTGCGGGTTGCCATCGGCATCCTTGGCGATGACGCCTGCGTCGAGGAACTCGTGGTACAGATCGTTACCCTCACGGGTACGCTCGCCAACGCCGGCGAACACCGAGGTGCCGCCATGGCCCTTGGCGATGTTGTTGATCAGCTCCTGGATCAGCACGGTCTTGCCGACGCCGGCGCCGCCGAAGAGCCCGATCTTGCCGCCCTTTGCGTATGGGGCGAGCAGATCGATGACCTTGATGCCGGTGACCAGGATCGCGCTTTCGGTCGACTGATCAACGAACAGCGGTGCCGAAGCATGGATCGGCGCGGTGGTCTCTGCGCCGACCGGACCACGCTCGTCGATCGGCTCGCCGATGACGTTGAGGATGCGGCCGAGCGTCTTCGGGCCGACCGGAACGCGGATCTGCGAGCCGGTATCGGTGACGGTCTGGCCGCGGGTCAGGCCCTCGGTGGCGTCCATCGCGATCGTGCGAACGGTGTTCTCGCCGAGATGCTGTGCGACTTCGAGGACGAGCCGGTTGCCGTTATTGTCGGTTTCGAGCGCCGACAGAATGGCGGGCAAATTGTCGGGGAAATGCACGTCGACGACCGCACCGATGACCTGCGAGATGCGGCCGGTGTTGTTGGTAGCCTTGGGGGCGAGCGTGGTTCCGAGGGTCTCTGGGGCGGTTGCCATTGTCTGCTTCCTTGGACTTACTTGAGCGCTTCGGCGCCCGAGATGATTTCGACCAGCTCGGTCGTGATCGCGGCTTGGCGGGTACGGTTATACTGGATCGAGAGGCGCGTGATCATGTCGCCGGCATTGCGCGTGGCGTTGTCCATCGCGTTCATCCGCGAGCCCTGCTCCGACGCCGCGTTTTCGAGCAGCGCGCGGAAAATCTGGATCGCGACGTTGCGCGGCAACAGGTCGGCGAGGATCGCTTCCTCGTCGGGCTCATACTCGACCACGGCTTCGGCGGGCGCACCCGGCTTTGCTTCCGCACCGGGGATCGCCGACAGTGGAATCGGGATGATCTGGATGCCGGTCGGGACCTGCACCAGCGCCGAGACGAACTTCGCGTAGAACAGATGCGCGACGTCGAACTGACCTTCGCCGAAGCGCTTGATCAGGTCCTCGGAGATTTCCTGCGCATCGCTGAACGCGAGCCGCTTGATCTGGCCCATCTCGTGATCGGCGAGGATGTCGTTCGGGAAGAAGCGCTTGATCACGCGCCCCTTCTTGCCGGCGACATAGAACTTCACGGTCTTGCCGGCTGCGATCAGTTCCTCGGCCTTGCGGCGCGCGGCGCGGACGATGTTGGTGTTGAACGCACCGGCAAGGCCACGCTCCGACGTCGCGATAACGATCAGGTGGACCTGGTCCTTGCCCGTGCCCGCGAGCAGCGGCGACGCGCCCGGCGCGATGCCGACACGCCCCGCGAGGCTCGCCATCACCGCTTCGAGACGCTCGGCATACGGACGCCCGGCAACCGCCGCGTCCTGCGCACGGCGCAGCTTCGCGGCGGCGACCATCTTCATCGCCTTGGTGATCTTCTGCGTCGACTTCACCGAGCCGATGCGGATCTTGAGGGCCTTAAGTGATGCCATCTTCTCTTCCTGCTCCCTCGCTCCTCACAGAGGAGGGTCGGATTACATGCTCTGCTCCCTCTCCCCGTCGGGGAGAGGGTCGGGGTGAGGGGCAGTTGCAAAGCGCAACGCCCGTTACAACCCCTCACCCCAGCCCTCTCCCCGCAGGGGAGAGGGAGCTAATCAGGCAAACGTCTTAGCGAACGCTTCGAGCGCTGCCTTCAGCTTGTCCTTCGCCTCGTTACTCAGATCGCGGGTATCGCGGATCAGTTTCAGCACGTCGGCGTGGTTCGCGCGCATGTCGGCCAGCAGCGCCTGCTCGTAGCGGGTCACGTCGGCGACCGGCACCTTGTCCAGATAGCCGCTGGTGCCGGCGAAGATCGACACGGTCTGCTCTTCGAACGGCAACGGCGAGAACTGCGCCTGCTTGAGCAGCTCGGTCAGTCGCGCACCACGGTTGAGCAGCTTCTGGGTCGATGCATCGAGATCCGACCCGAACTGCGCGAACGCCGCCATCTCGCGGTACTGCGCCAGCTCGAGCTTGATCGAGCCCGACACCTTCTTCATCGCCTTGGTCTGAGCGGCCGAACCGACGCGGCTCACCGACAGGCCGACGTTGATCGCGGGACGCACGCCCGAGAAGAACAGGTCGGTCTCGAGGAAGATCTGGCCGTCGGTGATCGAGATCACGTTGGTCGGGATGTACGCCGAAACGTCGCCCGCCTGCGTCTCGATGATCGGCAGCGCGGTCAGCGAGCCGCCGCCGTTCGCGTCCGACATCTTCGCCGCACGCTCGAGCAGGCGGCTGTGGAGATAGAACACGTCGCCCGGATACGCTTCACGGCCCGGAGGACGACGCAGCAGCAGCGACATCTGGCGATATGCGACCGCCTGCTTCGACAGATCGTCGTAGCAGATCAGCGCGTGCATGCCGCGATCGCGGAAATACTCGCCCATAGCGACGCCCGTGTAGGGCGCGAGATACTGGAGCGGTGCGGGGTCCGACGCGGTCGCGGCGATGACGATGGTGTATTCCATCGCGCCGTTCTCTTCGAGCGTCTTGACCAGCTGTGCGACGGTCGAGCGCTTCTGGCCGATCGCGACATAGACGCAATACAGCTTCTTCGACTCGTCGTCGCCGGCGTTGGCGATCTTCTGGTTGATGAACGCGTCGATCGCGACGGCGGACTTGCCGGTCTGGCGATCGCCGATGATCAGCTCGCGCTGGCCGCGGCCGACCGGGACGAGTGCGTCGATCGCCTTCAGGCCCGTCTGGACCGGCTCGCTAACCGACTGGCGCGGGATGATGCCCGGCGCCTTCACTTCGACGCGGCTGCGCTCGGTGGTGTGGATCGGGCCCTTGCCATCGATCGGGTTGCCGAGGCCATCGACCACGCGGCCGAGCAGCTCCTTGCCGATCGGCACGTCGACGATCGTGCCTGTGCGCTTGACGATGTCGCCTTCCTTGATCTCGGAATCGCTTCCGAAGATCACGACGCCGACGTTATCGGCCTCGAGGTTGAGCGCCATGCCCTGCACGCCGTTCGAGAATTCGACCATCTCGCCAGCCTGGACGTTGTCGAGGCCGAAGATGCGCGCGATGCCGTCGCCGACGCTCAGCACCTGGCCGGTCTCGCTGACCTGGGCCTCGGTGCCGAAATTGGCGATCTGATCCTTGATGATCTTCGAGATTTCTGCGGCGCGGATATCCATTAGCTTAGCCCTTCATCGCGTGCGCGAGAGTGTTGAGACGCGTCTTGATCGACGAATCGATCATCTGGCTGCCGACGCGGACGACGAGTCCACCCAGCAACGATGGGTCGACGCTGAGGTCGACGGAAACTTCACGGCCGACCCGCTGGCGGAGCTGATGCTTCAGCTCGATCACCTGCTCGTCGGTCAGCGGATGCGCGGACGTCACCTCGGCCGCGATCTCGCCGCGATGCTGCGCGGCAAGTGTCCGGAATGCCTTGATGATCTTCGGCAGCGCGCCCAGCCGGCGGTTCTCGGCAAGAACGCCGAGGAAGCTCTTGGTGGTCGCATCGACGCCGAGTTCGTCGGCCACTGCCGACACTGCCTTTACGGCCGCGCCACGCGACACCATCGGGCTGGACGTCAGCGTACGGAAGTCCTCCGACTGCGCGAGCGCGTCGCGCACGTTCGCCAGGCTCGATTCGACCGCGTCGATCGTCTTGGCGTCACGCGCCAGTTCGAACAAGGCGAGCGCATACCGCCCACCCAAGCTCGCCTGAATAGCGCCGCCGACGTTACCGGGAATTGTCTCCACGGACCTTTGAATCCTCGCCTGAAACCGAAAATAGTGCCGCCCCACGGGGGAAGAGGGCGCGAAAGCACCTCTCATGGGACGCGGCGCGGGTAGCATCGGGTTCGCGGATTGGCAACCCGGCCGGAGGGTCGTGGCGGCGGGTTTGTGACTGTTTTGTCATTCGTGTCGAGACAACCACCACTCCTATGTCATCCTCGCGAAGGCGGGGGATCGATATCCTGCGGACCCAGCGCTTTCGCCGCACGGCCTGCCACTATGGGTTCCCGCCTCTGCTGGAATGACGGTATTGGGCGGGCGTTACGACCAATCGACGAGGACTGAAGAATGACCGGCACGATGGAAACGATGACGATGTCCGACGGCGCGAGCGTCGCGGTCTATCACGCGCAGCCGACCGGCGAGCGTCGCGGTGGCCTCGTGCTGGTGCAGGAGATCTTCGGCATTACGGACCACATCCGCGATCTCTGCAATGAGTATGCCGCAGACGGTTACGAGGTCCTGGCCCCCGCGCTGTTCGACCGCGAGCATCCCGGCTTCGAGGCAGACTATTCGGGCGACGGCCTCGCCCGCGGGGTCGAGCTGGCCCGCCAGCTCCACCCGTTCGACCTGTCGCTGAAGGACGTCCAGACCTGCATCGACACGCTCGCCTCCGCCGGGCCGGTGTTCGTGGTCGGCTATTGCTATGGCGGCTCGGTCGCGTGGTTCGCCTCGACCAAACTCACCGGCGTGGCAGCGGTCAGCGGCTACTACGGCAGCATGATCCCCGCCGCGGCGGACGAGGAACCGAAGGTGCCGGTGATCCTCCACTTCGGTCGCCACGACCACGGCATCCCGATGGAGGGCGTCGAGCAGGTGATCGCCAAGGATTGGCCGAACGCGACGGTGTATGTCTACGAGGCAGGCCACGGGTTCAATTCGGACCGGCGGAAGGATTATCACGAGCCTAGCGCGGACTTAGCCAAACAGCGGACGCTGGACCTGTTCCGCGCTTACGGCGGCTGAACCACCCTTCCCTTTGGCACCACCCCGGCGAAGGCCGGGGCCCAATTGGAAAGGTAGCAATAATTAAAGGACGCGCTACGTTAGCGACGTCCCCAAATTGGACCCCGGCCTTCGCCGGGGTGGTGGCTCTGGCAGAAAGGCCAGAGGGGGCAAAGGTGTTCGGCGGAAGCTAGCACTAGAGACGTGAAGGTAGCCCGCGCTTCCTTGTTCTCCCGCGAAGGCGGGAGCCCAGTCTGGGTCCCCGCCTCCGCGGGGAAACAATCTGCTGTAGCCCTCCCGGATCACTCCCCCGGGAAATCAGCCCCAAGGCTGTCCGCCTTGTGCGCCTCGATCTCCTTCAGCCGCTCGGCCAGTTTCTTCGTCACCGCATCATACCCCCAAGCCCCCAGCACCAGATGCCGCGGCGGGTTCGCATCCTCGGTCAGCGCAATCATCGCCTCGCCGGCGCGCACCGGGTCACCCGCCTGCGTCCCGCTAACCTCCCGCGTCCCGTCCAGCCGCTTGCCCGCGGTATCCGCATAGTCGGCGATCTTCACCGGCGTCTGCTTGAGCGAACGCCCGGCCCAATCAGTCCGGAACGGCCCCGGCTCGACGCAGGTCACGTCGATCCCAAGCGGCTTAACCTCGGCCAGCAATGCGTCGGACCAACCCTCGACCGCATGCTTCGACGCAGCATAATAACCCGACCCCGGGAACCCTACCTGGCCGGCAACCGACGTGATGTTGATAACATGCCCACTCTTCTGATCACGCATCACCGGCAGAACGGCCCGCGTAAGCGCAAACAACCCGAACACGTTCGCATCGAACTGCGCGCGGATCTCGGACTCGACGCCCTCCTCGACCGACGCCTGATAGCCGTAGCCCGCATTGTTCACGAGCACGTCGATCCGCCCGAACTTCGCCTTGGCCTGCGCGACCGCATCGTCGATCTGCGCCTGCTCCGTCACGTCGAGCGACAGCGCGAGCGCACGATTCTCCGCGCCCTCCGCGAGATCGGCGACCCGGTCGGCATCCCGCGCGGTAACGACCGCACGCCAACCGCGCGCGAGCACGAGCTTGGCGAGTTCGCGACCGAAACCGGTCGAGCAGCCGGAAATGAACCAGACGGGCGTGTCGGAGGCCATGAGACATCTTTCGTTATGAGGTATGCACTGAAGAACGGCCGGACCACCGATTGGCTCCGCTTTGAGCGCAAGCCACGGGATGCGCGCGCGTCGCGACCGGCTATACCGATCCAATGAGCACCGCCCCCGACACCGACACCGCCTGGACCGCGTTCGAGCGCCGCGACCGCGCGTGGGACGGCCGGTTCGTCGTCGGCGTGAAGACCACCGGCATCTACTGCAAGCCAAGCTGTCCCGCGCGCCACCCGAAGCGCGAGAACGTCACCTTCCACCCCGACGCAGCCAGCGCCCGCGCCGCCGGCTTCCGCGCCTGCCTGCGCTGCACCCCGGACGAAGTCGGCCGCGACCGCATCGCCGTCGCCGCCGCGGTCGCACTGCTCGAAGCAGCAGAAGACCGCCTATCGCTGGACGAGGTCGCCGGCAGAGTCGGCTACGCGCCTCATCATTTCCACCGTCTGTTCAAGCGCGCCACCGGCGTCACCCCCGCCGCCTACGCGCGGGCGCTGCGCACCAGCCGCGCAGCAAACGCCTTATCGGAGGACTCAACCGTGACCGAAGCGATCTACGACGCAGGCTATTCCGCCCCCAGCCGCTTCTACGAGGCGGACGCGAAACGGCTCGGCATGCCCCCCAGCGCCTGGGCACGCGGCGGCGAAGGTGTCACGATCCGCTGGACCACCGCCGACACGAGCCTCGGCGCGCTGTTCGTCGCCGCAACCGACAAGGGCCTGTGCCGCGTATCGTTCGACGAAGATGTCGACGAACTCCGCCGCCGCTTCCCCAACGCCGAGATCAAACCGGGTGACGAAGCCCTCACGGACCTGGCGGCACAAGTCGTCGCGGCCGTCGAATCCCCCGACCGCGACCAAGACCTCCCGCTAGACGTTCGAGGCACCGCCTTCCAAGAAGCGATCTGGCAAGCCCTACGCACCATCCCGATCGGAGAAACCCGCACCTACAGCGAACTCGCAGCCCTGGCTGGCCGCCCCGCCGCCGTCCGCGCCGCCGGCACCGCGTGCGGCCAGAACCCGGTCTCGATCGTCATCCCCTGCCACCGCGCGCAACGCATCGGTGGCGCACTCGGTGGCTATGCGTACGGCCTCGACCGTAAGCGCGCACTGTTGGCCGCGGAAGCTCAGCGCGCCGACTTGCACGAATAGACGAGCTTCTCGTTCGGCAGCGGCGGCAACACCGCACGCACCGCCGCCTGCTGCCCCGCGAGCCGACTCAACGCCGCCTCATCCATGTTGCACACGTTCGGCACGACGCCGCGCGCGGTCCGGGCCGCCTCCATCCCCGCCGCCGACATCAGATAGCGCGTGTTCGAATAGACGCGCGTCGCCGGATCGAACGACAGCACGGACACGGTCTGCTCGGCATCGGGCACCAGCACGCGGTCCCACCGGCCATTCGCGCCGACATATTGCGTCTTGCCGTTCACACACCCCTTCGCGCCCCAGTCGATCGGCACGTCCTCACTCGACGAGATCGTGATCCGACTCCGCTCGGGGATCAGTGTGCACATCAGCTTGCCGAGCGCCGCATCGGGCGTCGATATCCGCGTCTTGGGCAGTGCGGACAGCGGCACGTCGACTTCGCCCGACGGGCGCAGCACGAACACGACAATCGCGACCAGCACGCTCAGCCCGCCGATACCCAGCGCCCACACCGCCTGCCGCCGCTGGCCACGCGATTCGAGCAGCCCCGCACTCCCGATCACCAGCGCCCCTGCCACCAGCAACAGCCCGGCAAGCGCCATGACGTTCTCCCGTGCGCGCCCAGCTTCGGTCCGCGCCTTCTCCAGCGCGACCTCGCGGGTCATCGCATCCTGCGTCGCAGCATCGCGCTTGGCGGACGCCGCATCGGCGGTCGACTTCGCATCCGCGTCGGCGTCCTGCCGCAAGCGATCCTCGATCGAGGTGCACCCCGTCCCGATCGACGCGTAAGGCTGTTTCGCATCATGGAGGAAGCCCGCGAGTTCGGTATCCGCAATCGCGAACCCGAACGTCGAATCGCCCTCCTCGCCGCGCGTGATCGCCGAGTTCACCCCGATCACCCGCCCGCACCGGTCGAGCAGCGGCCCGCCCGAATTGCCGCGCGCGATGCTTGCGGTGTGCAGCAGCACCTCGACGCTGCTCAGTACGCGACGCCCGGAGAGCACGCCCTCCGACCGCACCGGCGTCATCGGCCGGATGTAATCCGCCGCCGACCGCGCCGTCGCCAGATCGACGTTCCCCGGGAAGCCGAGCGACACCACCGGATCGCCCTCGGTCATCGGCCCGGTATAGAGTGCGCTCGGCGGCAGGCGCGCGCCGGTGAACTCGATCAGCGCCAGGTCGCGCTGTGAGTCGTACGCGATCACCTTGCCCTGGTAGGATTTGCTGCCCTCGGTCGGGACGATGCCGACGACGACGTTGTCGGGATAGCGCTCGGCGAGATCGACGACGTGCGCGTTGGTGACGATCCGGTTGGGCGCGATCGCGAAGCCGCTGCCGTGGCCGAAGCCGACCACCTGGTCGTCGACCACCGCGATCGTCACGACGCGCACGACGCCGCGCCCGGTGGCGGCGATGTCGTCCGCAGATGCGGAGCTCGCCAACCCGAAGGTGAGCGCGAGAAGAAGCAGCAGGCGGATCATGTGCCTGCCTTCGGGGAGTTCGCGGCGGCGATCAACCCTGACCATCGCACCGCGCGACAGCGGCGCTTTCACGCGCCTGTTTTGGTTAGCAAATTATCAAGCCTTCGCGCCTAACCCGGTCGGCATTCATCCAGGGATACAGGCATGAGCGCATTCGGGCGTCGTAATGGCATCAGCGGGGGGCAGTCGGCCCGTCCCGCATTCGGCGTCGCGCGTCCGATGCAGGGAAGCTCGGGCAGCAGCCCCGTGGCGCGCGCGGAACCCGAGGGCGGCGCGCAATTCCCGCCGATCGATTCGCTGCCGATGCCGGGGGAGACCGACGGGTTCAGCTCGGGCATGATGCCCGCCGGCCAGCTGGACGCGATGCAACGGCTGTCCGATCGCCAGAATGCGAGCGGGGAAGCGGGCAACAGCCGGACCGAGGGCTTCGAACAGTCGATCCACAAGATCAAGGAACAGGTGCTGCCGCGCCTGCTCGAACGCGTCGATCCGGAGGCTGCAGCGACGCTAAACAAGGACGAGCTGGCCGAGGAATTCCGCCCGATCATCGGCGAAGTGCTCGCCGAGCTGAAGCTGACGCTCAACCGCCGCGAACAATTCGCGCTGGAAAAAGTGCTGGTCGACGAACTGCTCGGGCTCGGACCGTTGGAAGAGCTGCTGGCCGATCCGAACATCACCGACATCATGGTGAACGGCCCCGACCAGACCTATGTCGAGCGCAAGGGGAAGCTCGAACTCGCGCCGATCCAGTTCCGCGACGAGGAGCATCTGTTCCAGATCGCGCAGCGTATCGTGAACTCGGTAGGCCGCCGTGTCGACCAGACCTCGCCGCTCGCCGATGCGCGCCTCAAGGACGGCTCCCGCGTCAACGTGATCGTGCCGCCGCTGAGCTTGCGCGGCACCGCGATCTCGATTCGTAAATTCTCCGCTAAACCGATCACGCTCGACATGATGGCAGGCTTCGGCTCGATGTCGCCGAAGATGGCGACCGCGCTGAAGATCGCGGGAGCCTCGCGCTTCAACGTCGTGATCTCGGGCGGCACCGGCTCGGGCAAGACGACGATGCTCAACGCGCTGTCCAAGATGATCGACCCCGGCGAGCGCGTGCTGACGATCGAGGATGCCGCCGAGCTTCGCCTGCAACAGCCGCACTGGCTACCGCTCGAAACGCGACCGGCCAATCTGGAGGGCCAGGGCGAAATCTCGATCCGCGATCTCGTCAAGAACGCGCTGCGTATGCGTCCCGACCGGATCATTTTGGGCGAAATTCGCGGCAGCGAGTGTTTCGACATGCTCGCGGCCATGAACACGGGTCACGACGGCTCGATGTGCACGCTCCACGCCAACTCCCCGCGCGAGGCCTTGGCGCGTATGGAGAACATGGTGATGATGTCCGACATCAAAGTGCCGAAGGAAGCGATCTCGCGTCAGATCGCGGATTCAGTCGAGCTGATCATCCAGGTGAAGCGCCTGCGAGACGGCTCTCGCCGCGTGACCAACATCACCGAGGTGATCGGTATGGAAGGCCCGGTGATCGTCACGCAGGAGCTGTTCAAGTTCGAATACATGGACGAGTCGGCGGACGGGAAGATCCTGGGCGAATACCGGTCGATGGGGTTGCGGCCGTATACGCTGGAGAAGGCGAAGCAGTTCGGGTTCGACCAAGCGTATCTGGAGGCGTGTCTGTAGGGGCGGAAGCGTGCCGAAATCGAGTATCTCTAGCTCCACTTCCACCACCCCGGCGAAGGCCGGGGCCCAATTGGGAAGGTGCCAAAAACGGGGTGCTGCCCGACGTTATCACCGTCCCCCAATTGGGCCCCGGCCTTCGCCGGGGTGGTGTGCTCTGCGGGCATTGCGCGCATCTCGGGTCGGCCTGCATCGCCTGATTATCAATAATTTCGTAGAGCTAGGTTCGGAAGGCTAGCCCGCCTTATACCGTTCCCTCGCGAACGCGGGGGGCCAGGAGTCACCAACGCCGCCGCTTGTGACCCGGGACTCCCGCGTTCGCGGCGAGCAATTATTGTTTCGCCAGGCCAGGCTTAACTGGATCAAGATAAAGCGCGCCGTGCCAAGCGGATACTGTCTCGCAGGCAAGCACGCCGCATCGCTATCCATCCCGTCTCCGCCCCGCCCCGGCGAAGCCCCCGCTTGTACCCGTCCCGCGACCCGCTAGGGGACAGCGCCACATGCGTCGTGCCCTGCTCACCCTCGTCCCGCTGATCGCGGTCCTCTTCGTCTCGGCGCGCGAGCCCTCGAAATCCGCTCCGGCAACCGCAACCTCCCCCGCCGCACGCGACCGCGGCGTCTACCATCTCGCAGCGGACGCCGAAGCGCGCTGGATCGCGTTCGACCTCACCCCCGGCAACCAGATCCGCTTCAAGATGCAGCTCGACGGCCGCGACGTGACCGCGATCCTCGACACCGGCGTCAGCTACACGCTGCTCGCCAAGGCCTCCCCCGCGGTCGATCCCACCAAGCTGGTTGCGGGTGGCAGCGCAACCGCGATCGGTGGATCGGTCTCGCTCGGCTGGATGCCGACGCGCTCGGTCGCGCTCGGTGGCCTTGCGCGGACCGGTGGCGGCGTGACCGTCGCCGACCTGCCCGCGATCGCCACCGGCAGCGCCTCCGCGGTCGACCTGCTGGTCGGTGCCGACATGCTCGCCGGCCATGCGCTCGACATCGATTACGCCGCCAAGCGCTTCCGCCTGCTCCGCTCCGGCCGCCTGCCGTTCAAGGGCGAGAGCGCACCGCTGCGCGTTTCCGCCGAGCGTAGCGTGTATGAAAGCGCGCTCACGCTGGGCGGCCGGCGCCTCGCGCCGATCGTGGTCGATACCGGCGACGGTTCGTCGATCACCGTCACGGCGGCGGGATGGCAGGCGGCAAACCTGAAGGCGTTGCGCACCACCAGCGCGATCGCGTTCGGGCTCGCCGGTCCGGCGGTCAGCGGCCTTGCGATCGTTCCCGAGATTGGCGTCGGCGAGATGATCGCGCGCGAGGCCGAGGTCCGGATCGAACCCGCAGACGGCTTCTCGCAGGCGATCGGCACCGCCGGGCGGATCGGCTCCGGCTTCCTCCAGAATTACCGCGTCCTGCTCGATCCGGGCGCACGGCGGATGGTGCTCAGCCGAGGTCCCAAGGCCGACCTGCCGCCGCCGCGTTCGACCAGTGGCCTGCTCATCGGCATCGAGAAGGACCGGTTGAAAGTCCTTCACGTGATGCGCGGCGGCCCGGCGGCGGCATCGGGCTGGAAGGACGGCGACCTGATCTGCACGATCGACGGCACACCCGTCACCAGCGGCTATTCGACGAGCCCGATCGCGTCATGGACGGCGGGTATGCCCGGCCGTGTCGTGACGCTCGGACTGTGCGACGGCACCATACGCAAGCTCGAATTGACGCATTTTTATTAGGACTGCCCATGTTTAGCCTGCGTCACCGATCGGGGCAGGCAATCTTGCTGCTCCTCGTTGCCTTCGCGCTCCGTAGTCCGTTCTTCGGCAATCCGGTGATCCATAGCGACGAGCAATTCTACCTGCTGGTCGGCGATCGCCTGCTGCACGGCGCATGGCCGTTCGTCGACATCTTCGATCGCAAGCCGGTCGGCCTGTTCCTGATCTTCGCCGGCATCCGCAGCGTCGGCGGCGATGGCGTGCTGATGTACCAGCTTGCCGCGACGCTCGTCGCCGCCGCCACGGCATTCCTGGTCGCGCGGATCGTCAGCCGCCTGTCCTCCAATGACGCGAACCCGGTGGCGAGCGTCGGCGCGGCGCTGATCTATCTCGTCTGGATCATCGTGTTCGACGGTGCGGGCGGGCAGTCGGCAATATGGGGCAATGCCTTGATGGCGGCCGCTGCGCTGCTGGTGCTCGATACGACGCGCGGCCACCGGCATATCTCCTTGCGCGGTGCCGGTGCGATGCTGCTGATCGGCCTGGCGATGCAGATCAAATACACCGCCATGTTCGAGGGGATATTCTTCGGCCTGACGCTGGTGTGGGCCGCGTATCGCGATGGGCGGTCGATCGGTCGCCTGATGGCCGATGCCGCCTTGTGGATCGGCGCAGCGCTGTTCCCGACCGCGCTTGCCTGGGCGGTCTATGCCGCGGCCGGCCGCGGTGACGCCTTCGTCTTCGCCAATTTTCTGTCGATCTTCGGTCAGCAGGACGACGACACGCTCAGCTCAAACCTGCTGAAGCTGCTGGGCGGCGTCGGCATGAGCCTCCCGCTCGCCTGGCTTGCATGGCGTGGCCGTCGGGCGGGAAGCTTCGCGCTCGGATGGCTCGCGGCGGCGGTGATCGCGATCCTCATCATGCACACGTTCGAGCTGCTCTACCTGCTGCCCCTCGCGCTGCCGCTGTCGGTCGCCGCCGGCACGGGGTTGAGCGGCCCGACCGTCCGCACGACCATGGTCCGCCTTGCCGCCGTGCTGGTGTTCGGCGCGCTCGCGGCGACAATCATGACCAGCGTCCGCATCGGACGGCGCGGCAATGCGCGCCAGATCGCGCAACTCGTTCAGATGATCGGCCAGCAACCCCGCGGCTGCATGTTCGCCTATGGCAGCGAGCCGATCCTCTATTTCCTGACCCGGTCCTGCCTACCGACGCCGTATATCTTCCGCAGTCATCTTGGCCAGACGGCCGAATCGCACGGCACGGGAGTCGATCCGGTCGTGGAAGTCGCGCGGTTGCTCGCAGCCCGGCCCGGCGTGATCGTCGTACGCGCGCCCAAGCCCACCACGAACCTCGCGACCCAGGCGCTGGTACTGCGCGCGATCGCAACGCGGTATCGATTGGTCGGCTCAGTGAAAATCGGCGGGTTGCCGCAGAGCGTCTATCGCCTGCGTACCGACGCTCCCCGATGACGAGGCGCGCTTACCTCAGGTCTTGAACGCGAGGCCGATCGTCACCGCGAGTCCGATCAGCGCCAGCATCTGGACGGTCGGCCAGTCGACCCAGCCCACCGAATCCGGATCGCGCCGACGGCGGCGTCTACGTTCGCCTAGCCCCGCCACAACGGCCAGCATGGCCAGTCCGCCGCTCGCACTCCACAACACCGGCGCCCCCATCAGTCCAAGCGTTCAGCCGAGCTTCTCGACCTTTTCCTGCAACTTGGCGAGTTCGTTGCGCAGCGCAGCGATCTCGTCGTCCTTGCTGGCGGCGGGTGCAGGCGCAGGTGCGGGCGGCGTCATCGCCTGTGTTGCGGCGTCGAACATTTCGAGGTTGCGCTTGGCGATGTCGGCGAAGGGCGAGTTCGCGAACGCGCCTTCGACCGCAGACTTGAACTGGTCGTGGTTGCGACGGAAGCTGTCCATCGACGCCTCCAGATAGCCGGGCACCATCGTCTGCATCGAATCGCCGTACATCGAGATCAGCTGGCGCAGGAAGTTCACCGGCATCATCGTCTCGCCGCGGCTCTCCTCCTCCATGATGATCTGCGTGAGGACGTTGTGCGTGATGTCCTCGTCGGTCTTCGCATCGACCACCTTGAAGTCGCGTCCCTCGCGAGTCATCGTCGCGAGATGATCGAGCGTGATGTAGGATGACGACTCGGTGTTATAGAGCCGCCTGTTGGCGTACTTCTTGATGATGACGATTCCGTCGGCAGCCTTTTGCTTCTTCATGGATCCCCCGTCTTATGTTTGAAACGGAGGCTACAGTCTTTGATGACGCACCGCAACAAGGTCCGAGGCCCTTACCCTTGTTCCTTTCCGTGCTGCGCAACGAGACTGCAGCATCGCCGGAACGCATGGCCCGCGCGCTAGCGGGATTGCGCGCCTATCAGGGCGCACCGCGAGAGGAACACCCTGTTCCGCGGCCTGCGATCCATCGCGCCGGCCGGGTCGCGTTGCGCGATTAT
This sequence comes from Sphingomonas sp. PP-CE-1A-559, assembly GCF_004340965.1. GTDB lineage: Bacteria > Pseudomonadota > Alphaproteobacteria > Sphingomonadales > Sphingomonadaceae > Sphingomonas. Next base: position 260,855 of record NZ_SLYA01000004.1, read on the forward strand.
GGCGGCGAAGGACGTCCCGTCGTGTTCGTCCCATCGTTGATAAACCCGCCCGATATCCTTGATCATTCGCCCGAGTCTTCGCTGGTGCAATGGGCCGCCCAGCAAGGATTCCACGTTTGGCTGGTCGACTGGGGATCACCCGGCGACGCGGACCGCGACCTCGATCTGGCGGCGCATGTCGAGCGGTTGCTCGTCCCGCTGCTCCAGGCACTCCCCGAGCCGCCGGTACTCGTCGGCTATTGCCTCGGCGGTACGCTCGCACTGGGCGCCGCTGCGATCACGTCCACCGCCGGTGTCGCAACGATCGCCGCCCCCTGGCACTTCGAAGGCTACGGCGAGGGCCGGCCCACGCTCGCCGCGACTTGGGCTGCGGTCCAGCCCGCCGCCGCGATGCTCGGCCTCCTCCCGATGGAAGTGCTCCAAGCCGGCTTTTGGCAACTCGACCCGGCACGCACCATCGCCAAATACGAAGCCTTCGCCGACCTCGCCCCAGACAGCGACGCGGCGCGCGCGTTCGTCCGACTCGAGGACTGGGCCAACGCCGGCGCGCCCCTACCCTACGCCGCCGCCGCCTCTCTGTTCGAGGACTGCATCGCCAACGACCTCCCCGGCAAAGGCGGCTGGGTCATCGCCGGCACCCCCGTCGATCCGCTGGCGCTCACCTGCCCCACGGTCGAGTTCGTCTCGCTCAGCGACCGCATCGTCCCCGCCGCCACCGCGATCGGCCTCGCCGACCGCCGTGACCTCGGCGCAGGCCATGTCGGCATGATCGTCGGCCGCTCCGCGCGCTCGCGCCTCTGGGAACCGCTCGCCAACTGGATCGCCGCGCTCGGCTGACCTACATGGGGTCCAACCATAGAGGATCCCGACATGACCGACCTGAACCCCCATGACGTCGTCATCACCGCCGCCAAGCGCAGCCCCGTCGGCAGCTTCCTCGGCGCGTTCGCGAGCGTACCCGCGCACGAACTCGGCCGCATCGCGATCGAAGCAGCGCTCGAACAGGCTGGCGTGGCTGGCGAAGACGTCTCCGAAGTGATCCTCGGCCAAGTCCTCACCGCGGCCCAAGGCCAGAACCCCGCCCGCCAGGCCTCGATGGCCGCAGGTGTTCCCAAGGAAATCCCCGCCTGGGGCGTCAACCAGGTTTGCGGCTCCGGCCTTCGCGCGGTCGCACTCGCGGCACAGGCGATCCAGACCGGCGACGCGACCATCGTCGTTGCGGGCGGCCAAGAATCGATGTCGCTCTCCGCGCACGCGCAATCGATCCGCGGCGGGCAGAAGATGGGCAATCTCAGCCTCGTCGACACGATGGTCAGCGACGGCCTGACCGATGTCTTCAACGGCTATCATATGGGCATCACCGCCGAGAACCTCGCCGAGCAGTACCAGATCACGCGCGGCGAGCAGGACGCCTTCTCGGTCGCCTCGCAGAACAAGGCCGAGGCCGCGCGCGGCTCAGGGAGGTTCAAGGACGAGATCGCCCCCGTCACGATCAAGGGCCGCAAGGGCGACACCGTGGTCGCCGACGACGAATACATCCGCGCCGGCGCGACGATCGAGAGCGTCTCCGGTGTGAAGCCCGCGTTCAAGAAGGACGGCACGGTAACGGCGGCTAACGCCAGCGGCCTAAACGATGGCGCCGCCGCCCTCGTCATGATGCGCCGCGACGAAGCCGAACGCCGCGGCTCGACCATCCTCGCGACGATCAAGAGCTGGGCCTCGGCCGGCGTCGACCCGTCGATCATGGGTATCGGCCCAGTCCCCGCCACCCGGCGCGCGCTCGAGAAGGCCGGCTGGACACTAGCCGACCTAGACCTGATCGAGGCGAACGAGGCGTTTGCCGCGCAAGCGCTATCGGTCGGCAAGGAACTCGGCTGGGACGTGACCAAGGTCAACGTCAACGGCGGAGCCATCGCGATCGGCCACCCGATTGGTGCCAGCGGCGCCCGAGTCCTGACGACGCTGATCTACGAGATGCAGAAGCGCGATTCGAAGAAGGGACTCGCCACGCTTTGTATCGGCGGCGGCATGGGGATCGCCATGTGTATCGAGCGGTAAGACCCCAAAATCCCGTAACTTTGTATCGATAGCGCCAACGCATGTGACAAAATGTGACGATTTTGTCACATCCGGTTGCAAACGTACAGGCGAGCTCATCTCAACCTGAACCCAGGCTTGCCAGTTCGCCGCGATGCGGGCTGTATGTTGCTCATAACGGCAAAAGTGCCGGAAAATGGGGGACATTAATTGTCTAGAGCACGTGATTTTCTATCTGCGACGATCCTTGCGGCCGGAGCTGTCATCCTGCCGTCCACGGCATCCGCGCAGGTCGCACCCGCGACGGCCGGAGGAGTGCCCGACGGCGCTAATTCTCAGGCTTGCACGCCAACCCCGGGGTCGCCTTGCCCGGACGGCACGACGCTGGAGAGCGCAGACGGCCAAGAAGCCAAAAATGGTGAAATCACCGTTACGGGCTCACGCATTCGTCGCCCTAACCTGGACTCGGCCGTCCCGATCACCTCGATCGCTGGCGACGTCTTCTTCCAGCGCGGCAACACCAACGTGGGTGACACGCTGAACGATCTGCCGCAGCTGCGCAGCACGTTCTCGCAGCAGAATCCCGGCTCGGGCATCGGCATCGCCGGTCTCAGCCTGCTCGATCTTCGTGGACTCGGCACGTCGCGTACACTGGTGTTGGTCAATGGCCGTCGTCACGTTCCAGCCGATATCCTTAACAACGCGGTTTCGCCCGACGTCAGTTCAATTCCGAACGACCTGATCGAGCGGGTCGACATCGTTACCGGTGCTCAATCGTCGGTCTACGGCTCTGACGCGATCGCCGGTGTCGTCAACTTCGTGCTGCGCGACAGCTACGACGGCGCGCAGATCCGCGGCCAGGCTGGCGTTTCCGAAAAGGGCTTCGGCGGCAATCAGTACGTGTCGGCGATGGTCGGCAAGAACTTCGCCGATGGCCGTGGCAATTTGACGCTGCACGGTGAATACTCGCATCAGGAGCGTGTTTTCGGATCGGACATTCCCTCGTTCCGCCGCGTTGACGGACTTGGCATCGTCGATGTTGATCCTGCAGGCCTGCCCAACGGCAGCGACGGTTTCCCAGATCGTATCTTCCTCCGCGACATCCGTAGCGCCGCCATTAACCGCTATGGTCTGGTCCCGATCACGCAGCTGTCGACCAACCCCGGTTGCGGTACGGGGATCGGCTCCACCAACGGGGCGCCCGGCACAACGGGTGGCACGGCGTATAACTGCACCTACGTCTTCTCGCAGGACGGACGCCTCACGCCCCAGACCGGCACCCGTTACGGCCAAGGTATCATCGGCGGCATTCTCGGCGGCAACGGCCAGACCGGTCGAGAAGGTCAACTTTTGTCGGTGCTGCCGTACCAGCAGCGGTTGAACTTCAACCTCCTTGGCCACTTCAAGGTCAGCGATGCATTCGTGCCCTTTATCGAAGCCAAGTGGAATCGTGTCGATGCGGTCGGATCCAACGCTGGACCGTCGTTCATCCAGGGGACTTTTAGCCAGTTGGATCTGCGCGAGCGCGTTCGCCTCGACAACCCGTTCCTCAATCCGGCTGACCGCGCAACGCTTGCCAATGCAATCCTAGCGTCAGGCTGCAACACCAGCCTGACGGCCGCCTGCTCGCCGACGGGAAGCCGCTCGACGTTCGGCGGTCAAGGTATCGGCGGCCCTCTGAACGCAGCGGATCGCGCGGCAATCGCAGCTGGAACCTATCGCTTCGTGGACTCGCGTGTCCTTGCCGACTCCGGAATTCGCGACGAGAAGTTCCGTCGTGACACCTACCGGATCGTCGGTGGCGTACGCGGCAACTTCAACGACGACTGGAACTACGAAATCTCGGGCAACTACGGCAAGTTCAAGGAAGACACGACGACGTTCGGCTATCTCGACAAGCAGCGCTTCCTGCTGTCGCTTGATGCGGGCCGTAACCCGGCAAACGGCCAGATCCAGTGCCGTGCCCAGTTCGATGCGGCTTCCGCGGTACCGTTCGCCGGCAGCGACGCGCGTCTCGCCAGCGACATCGCGGCCTGCGTTCCCTACAATCCGTTCGGTGGCGCGGATAACACAGCGGCGGCAAACTATTTCCGCTACAACGCCCGACACAAGGCCAGCCTATCGCAGCTTGACATCCAGGGCTTCGTCGGCGGCGATCTGAGCCAGCTGTTCGAATTGCCAGGTGGTCCGATCGGCTTCTCGCTCGGTGGCGAATATCGCAAGGAGCGCGCACGCTACCAGAACGATCCATTCGTCGAGAGCGGCGCAACGAATGCGGTCATCATCGGGGAGTTCGACCCGCCTGCGTTCGAGGTGAAGGAAGCGTTCGGCGAAATCCGCATTCCGCTGTTGAAGAACATGCCGTTCTTCCATGAGCTGACGTTCAACGGTGCAGGGCGCGTGTCCGACTACAAGGGCTCCGTCGGCACGGTCTATACGTACAACTTTGGCGGAGAATGGGCTCCGATCCCCGACATCCGCTTCCGTGCGAACTACGGCAAGTCGGTTCGTGCACCGAACGTGTCGGAAACCGGCTTCCCGGCAGTGCCCAACTTCGCACCGGGCTTCCTCGATCCTTGCGCGTCGGGCAACATCGCCAACAACCCCAATCGTGCGGGCAACTGCCTCGCCGACCTCGGTGCCGGCTTGCTCGCAGGACTGCCCAACGTCTCGTATTCGCTGAACATCATCAGCGGCAGCAATCCGAACCTGGATGCAGAGACCTCTAAGTCGCTCACTCTGGGTGGCGTGTTCACACCGCGTGCCGTGCCCGGCCTGTCGCTGAGCGTCGATTATTATGACATCAAGGTGAACAACGTCATCGTCTCGCTGACGGCGCAGACGATCGCCAACAACTGCTACGATCAGGCTACGACCAGCAACATTTTCTGCTCGCTCTTCACGCGCTTCCGTGGGCCAGGCACCGGATCGTTCGGTGAACAGCCGGGTCAGATTCTCGGCAACTCGCTAGTGTCGGCAGGCGTGAACTTTGCCAAGCGCGTCCGTCGCGGCATCGACGTCAACGTCGGCTACCGTGCGGAAATTGCCAATGACGTCCGGATCAACTCAAGTGTGATCTATGTCCACGGCCTTGAAAGCAGCAACTTCGAGAACCCGGCAATCCCGTCATTCGAGAACAGGTTGCTCGGCGAACTAGGCGATCCGGTCGACGAAGTCCGCTTCGACACCGACCTTAGCGTAGGTGCGGTCAGCTTCGGTTATCGGCTCCGCTATATTGGGCCGATGTGGGTGAACGCGTACGAAGACTTTAACGCACTGCAATCGGCATGCACGCCTGCCGGTTGTCCACCAGTCAACGCGGATTACTCGGATATCCGCAAGTACCCGAACGTCTTCTACAACGACGTACGGTTCACCTGGAACCTGTCGAACCAGGGCGGTGCCGGCGATGACTTCCAGTTCTACTTCGGTGTCGACAACGTGCTCAACAAACTGCCACCGCTCGGCAGCTCCGGCACCGGTGCCGGCAGCTCGATCTACGACATCCGTGGGCGGAACTTCTATGCGGGCGTCCGCGCACGCTTCTGATCTGGTTCCAAACGAACTTGACGTGCGATACTGCGGGGTCGGTGGTTTCCACCGGCCCCCTTTTTTTCGATGGGTGACGAATGATCCACGATCCCGTTGCGCAAGCCGATCGCCTGCTCGCCGCAGGCCGCGTTCGCGACGCCGTGATGCTGATCGAGCAGGCTGGCCATTCGGGCAACGTCGATGCGGTGTTCCGGCATGCGACGTGGAAGCTCGCGGGTACTCCCGTCCCACGCGATTTGCCGGGCGCGCGCGCGCTGCTTCGACAGGCGACGTCGCTGGGCAATCCAGATGCGGCGCTCGTCGAGATCGCACTGACTGCGAACGGCAGTGGTGCCCCGGCGGATTGGGCCGGGGCCCGCGCTTTGCTCGACGCGGCGGCGGGAACCGACCGGGTCGCCGCCGACCAGCTGACCCTTCTTGATGCAATGACGCTGACCAAAGACGGCGCGCCGATCGATCCACCGGACGCGCAAAGGATCGGCGAGAACCCCGGCGTTCGGCATATCGCTCAGCTATTTACGCACGAGGAGTGCCTCCATATCGCCCAGTGCGCGGCCGATATGCTGCAACCCGCGACGGTCGCCGATCCGCGGACCGGGCGTAACGTCGCCAACCCGGTCCGCACGTCCGATGGCGCCGTCATCGGCCCGACCCGCGAGACGCTGGTCGTCCAGGCGCTGAACCGACGCCTCGCGGCCGTCACCGGGACAGACTGGCGGCAAGGCGAAGCGCTGTCGGTATTGCGCTACCGAGCCGGGCAGCAGTTCCGACCGCATGTCGATGCATTGCCGGGCACAAGCAACCAGCGCATACGGACTGTCCTGGTCTATCTGAACGAAGGCTTTGCTGGCGGCGCGACCTATTTCGTGAACAACGCGCTCAGGGTGACGCCGCGCACCGGCGATGCGATCATCTTCGACAATGTTCGCGCGGATGGCTCGATCGATCCGGCGACGCAACATGCAGGGGAACCGGTCACCGCCGGGGTCAAGTGGCTTGCAACACGCTGGATTCGCGCGCGACCGTTCAGTGTCTGGACCGGCCCCGAAAACGCGGCATGATCGCTCAATTCCACATCCGCACGAACCGGCCGCCCAGCCCTGTCAGCAACTCGTACTGGCTCATGCCTGACGCCGCCGCCGCCGCAGGAAGTCGATAGTCGAACGACACCCAGTCCCCCTCGATCTCGTCCCCCGCCAAGGCGATCGCCACCAGATCCATCGAAACGCGCCCCAGAACCGGCAGATCGTTCCCCGCAACAGACGACGCTGTCCCGATATTGGAAAAACCCCGCCAATAGCCGTCCGCATAGCCGAGGTTGACGATTCCCACCTCGGTATCGACAGGCGCATACCACTGCGCATTGTAACCGACGCTCCCGCCCCTCGGAACGCGACGCCGTTGTAGTATCTGCGCTTCGGGCCTGACCACTTGTCGGATCAGATCGTCCAGTTCGGGCAGGGGGATGCCGCCATACAGAGCAAGACCGGGCCGTGTCAGGTCGAACGCATATCGCTCGCCAAGCGCGACGCCCCCCGAGTTCGCCAAGCTCATGCGTTTAGCCGTCGTCCTACCGACCAACGCCGCGAAACGGTCGCGCTGTTCCGCGTTCATCGGCGAGTCCTCGTCGGCGCAGGCCAGATGACTCATCAGCGTTTCGATCTGGAGGCCGTCGAGCAGGCCGCTTGCAATATCGTCCACCGACACCCCGAGGCGGTTGATGCCGGTGTCGACCATGACGTCGCACGCGCCGCCGCCGGCCGCTTTCCAGCGCGCAACTTGGGTCGGGGTGTTGAGGACCGGGCGGGCGAAGCCGGCGGCTGCGGCGGGCATGTCTTCTTCGCGGACGCCGTGGAGGACGGAGACGGTCAGGCCCAGCGGCGCGAGTTCGGCGGCTTCCTGCCAGTTCGAGACGAAGAAGTCGCGGCAACCTGCGCCCGCCAACCGCCGCGCAACTTCGATCGCACCGAGACCGTAGCCGTTCGCCTTCACCGCGGCGCCGCACGCTGCGGTGCCGCTCATGCGGTCGAGCGTGCGCCAGTTCTGGACGAGAGCGTCGCCGTCTAGGCGCAGGCGGAGGGGGGCATGAATATCGATCACCCGGCGTGGGATAGTGCCGCGGGCGCGGCGCGTCGACCGTCTATGCCGCCTCGATGCGTCCGACCGGCACGAGCAGGCAGCCGTTGCCGTCGTCCAACCCGGCCACCCGGACTCCGAATACATCGCCGAGCGTTTCCGCGGTCATCACCTGGGCCACGGGACCGAACGCGACGACGCGGCCATCGGCGAGCAGCAGCGCGTCGTCGGCCGCGCGCTGTGCCTGGACGAGGTCATGGAGGACGATCGCCACCCCTGCCCCGCCGAGCGCATAGCCTCGCAGGCGGGCGAGCAGGTCGATCTGGTGCGACGGGTCGAGGCTCGCGAGCGGTTCGTCGGCGAGCAGCCAGCGCGGCTCGCCCGCCAGCACGCGCGCAAGCAGGACGCGCGCGCGCTCGCCGCCGGAGAGTTCGCCGACCGGGCGATCGGCGAGGTGCGTGGTCTCGGTGTCGTGCATCGCGCGGTCGACGGCGTCGCGGTCTTCGGGCGACGGGGCAGCATGGGCGCCGAGGTGCGGAAGGCGGCCGAGCGCGACGACATCGCGCGCAACGATGTTCCAGTGGACCGTTGCGTCCTGCGGGAGATAGCCGATCGCGCGTGCGCGGGCGCGCGGATCCATACTGGCGACGTCCTGCGCATCGAGGCGGACGCTGCCGGTGCTGCGGTCGACGAGCGCGGCAGCCGCCTTGACAACCGTGCTCTTGCCGGCGCCGTTGGGGCCGAGGATCGCGGTGACTCGGCCGGGGCGGAGATGCGCGGAGACGTCGTGGAGGACGGTACGTTTGCCGAGCTTCACGCGCAGTGTGTCGATAATCAGATCCATGCGCGGCCCCGTTCCTTGACCAGCAATCCGAGGAAGAACGGCGCGCCGATCATCGCCATCGCGACGCCGAGCCGTACTTCGCCAGCGCCGGGTGCGAGGCGGACGAGGCTGTCGGCAGCGAGCACGAGCGCCGCTCCACCGAGTGCGGAGGGGAGTAGCAAGGCGCTCGGGCGGTGGCCGAAGATCGGCCGCAGGAGGTGCGGTACGACCAGCCCGACGAAGCCGATCACGCCGGTCACCGCGACGCCTGCGCCAACCACTAGGCCGGTGCCGAGCACCACCAGCAACCGGACGCGACCCATCCGTATGCCTAGCGAGCGCGCCGCAGTCTCGCCGAGCGACAGCGCGTCGAGACTGCGGCCGGTGAGCATCAGCAGCACGGCGCCGACGACCATCGGCGGGAGCGCGAGCGTCACGTCGTCCCAGCCGCGATCGGTCAACGCGCCCATGATCCAGTCGATCACCTCGGCGACCGCATAGGGGTTCGGCGCGATCGAGATCAGGAACGCAGTCAGCGCGCCGGCAAGGCTCGAGAGCACCGTGCCCGCGAGGATGAAGGTGATCGCGCTCGGCGACCGCCACGTCAGCGTGGCCAGCAGCGCGACCGCACCGACGGCGCCAAGCATCGCTGCGACGAAAATCGCGGGGCTCGAGCCGAGCCCGAACACGATCGCCGCTACTGCCGCGAGCGCTGCGACCGACGACACGCCAACGACTGCCGGGTCGGCGAGCGGGTTGCGGAGATAGCCCTGCAGCACCGCACCCGACAGCCCGAGCGTGGCGCCGAGCGCTAGCCCAAGCACCGCACGTGGCAGACGTAGCTCGAGAATGATCCACCAGCGCGGGTCGGTCGAGAACCAGGCAGAGGCCGGCACCCAGACCTTGCCGCAGCCGAGCGACAGGCCGAATAGGAGAATCACAAGCAGGACGAGCACGATAACTTTGAGCGTGCGGGTCATCAAAACGCCTCCTCGCCCATGCCGACCACCGCCACCACCCCGGCGGAGGCCGGGGCCCAATTGGGGGACGGTCGTGACGGCGCGCGGCACTCCGTTACTTCCGCCATTCCAATTGGCCCCCGGCCGCCGCCGGGGTGGTTCTGGTATAGTCGCCGCATCACAGCCCCGCCCGAATGGCGGCGAGGCGTTCGAGCGCCGGTGGAATGGTCGGGCCGCCGCAATTGATCAGGACGCGCGGGAAGACGGCTTGCGGCGTGTTCGGCAGCAGGCGGCGGCGCAGTGTCGTGCCACGGCTGGCGCGTTCAGGGGCGATCACGACGGCAGGTGGCTGTGTCACGATCGTCTCGGCGGACAGCGTGCCGGTATGCGTCAGGCCATAGGTCGCGGCGGCGTTGCGGAAGCCGACGCGCGTCATCATGTCGTTCAGCAACGTGCTCCCCCCGGTCGCGAGATCGCCGCTGATATAGAGCAACGCGCTCGGCGCAGCGTTGTCCTTGCGGCTCCAGCGCTTTAATGCGCGGTCGATCTCGGCGTTGATCCGTACGCCGCCCATCGGCGCTCCGGCAGCTTCTGCGATCTGCGTGACCTGCGCCTGGCTCTCGGCGATCGTGTCGGGGATGCCGACGAGCAGCGTCTTCAGTCCGGCGCGCGCGTAGGCCGCCTGAGTCGCGGGCGGCGTGTAGGTGCTGGCGATGACCAGATCGGGGTGGAGCGCGATCACTTCCTCTGCGGTCCCGGCGATCCCGCGGAATCGCCGCGCGACGGCGAGCGGGATCGAGGTCGCGGAGGGGTCTTGCGAATAATGGCTGATCGCGGCGATCCTTGCGGGTGGAAGGATGCGGACGAGCACAGAATCCACGCACGGATTGGTGGAGACGATCCCCCCGCCTCCGCGCGCAGCAACACCCGGGGGCTTGGCGCAGCCCCCGAGCAGGAGCGCGAGGAGAATCGCCGCACGCCTCACTTCAGGCGCAACCGCACGCCGCCATAGGCCGCGCGGCCGTAATTGCCGTAGCCTGCAATCGTTTCGTACCGCGAGTCGGTCAGGTTATCGACGCGGCCATAGACCGCGAACCGCTCATCGATCGGCAGCTCCGCACGGACGCCGGCCAGCGCATAGCCGTCGAGGCGCGTAGTGTTGGCGGCGTCGTCGAAGCTGCCGCCGACCATCGTCACGGTACCGCCGACGGACAGTCCGAATGCGAACCGGTAATCGGCGTCGACGCTTGCGGTGTGCTTGGGACGGCGCGCGAGGTCGTTGCCGAAATTGTTTCCGATCGAGCGGTTCTCGGTGTCAATATAGCTGTAATTCGCCGTCAGTGTCAGCGCGTCGACCGGGCGCAGTGCGAGCGTGAATTCGACGCCATCCGCTTCGGCCCGCGCGACGTTGTCGTAGACGCCGAACGGGCGGTTGGCGCAGATCGAATTGGGGGTCTCCAACTCGGTCGGGCTGCAATCGCGGAAGTCGATCTGGTTGCGCGTGCGGCGGCTGAAATAGGTGACGCCGACCCGGGCACGATTACCGAGAAACGCCTGTTCGACGCCGATATCGAAGTTGCGTGCGGTCTCTGGAGCGAGGAAGCCGTTCCCGTATTCGGAGAAGAGCTGGTACAAGGTCGGCGCCTTGAAGCCCTCGCCATAGCTCGCGCGGACGGTGGTTCCGGTCCGCAACGCCAGCGCGGCGTTCGCGCCGAACGTCGTGTGGCTGCCAAAATCGTCGTGGTCGTCGTTACGGACGCCGCCGGTTACCGTGAGGACGTTGAGCGGCTTGACGATCAGCTGGCCGTAGACGCTGGTGATGCCGGTATGCGCGAAGGTGCTGCCGTCGTTGAAGCGGCTGTTCTCGCGCTCGACGCCTGCGACGACGCGTACTTGGTCGAGCGGACGGAAGTCGCCCTGATACTCGTAGCGTTCGCTGCGACCACGGCCGAGAAACGTTACGTCCCCGCCGGGCTGCGCGTAATTGTCGCGGTTGATGTCGGCGATCGTGAACGCCACGCGGTTGTTGAACCGACCATCGGCGAGGTTCGCATGGAGGCCCGCATAGCCGTACAGCTCCTGCGTGGTGCCGTAGGCAAGGCTGTCCGCGACCACGAACGTTTTCGGGTCGAAACCGTCGTCGATGTCGACCTTGCTGTCCGCGAAATAGCCGCGCAGGTCGAGGCCAATGCCCGGCGCGAACTCGACGCCGACCCGCCCGGTCGCGCCGTACTGGCGATAGCCGTCGCGCTCGGTGCCGCTGGCTGCGGACGAGATGCCGTCGGTGCGCAGATAGCCGCCGGTCAGCGATCCGGACACCGGCCCCGACTTGCCCGACACGCCCGCGCTCGCGAACACGCTGTCCGCATAGCCATATTCGGCGTTGGCGCGCGCTTGCACGCCTTCGGTCGGCGCGGCGGTGATGATGTTGACGACGCCGCCGATCGCCTGACTGCCCCATGGCACCGAGTTCGGGCCGCGCAACACCTCGATCCGCTCGACCGAGCTCGACAGCAAATTGCCGAAGTTGAAGCCGCCGCCGGTCGACGACGGATCGTTGACGCGCACACCGTCGATCACGACGAGCGTCTGGTCTGCCTCGGCGCCGCGGATGCGAACGCTGGTCAGCGCGCCGACCGTGCCGTTGCGCGTGACCGTCACGCCCGGCGTGGTTGCGAGCAGGTCGGAGACGATTGTGGTCTGGCGGCGCTCGATCTCGGCGCGGTCGATGACGGTGACGGCTTGGCCGATCTCGCTCAGCGGTTGCGCAGCGCGAGTCGCGGTGACCACGATTTCGGGGGCGTCGGCGTCGGGAATGTCCTGCGCATAGGCGGGCGATGCGATCGCCGCGGCACTCAGGAGAAGGAAGAATTTCGTCATCGGCTGCGTCCTAACCAGAACCGCCGGCGACCATTCGCCGGGCGGCCAGACGTCTCTCGCTCGAGGAAACCCGGCTGGACCGGAGCACTCGTCCGCGCCGGACACCCGCCTGCGCAGTGGATCGACCGTGACAGGCAGGTCTCCTGGCTTCCGGGTCGCCGCGCCCACCCCACCTTCCCAGGTCGAGACCCAGTGGCATATCGGGGTGGCCGCTAGCCGGTCACAGTTGCGGGTACAGCGCCGGTCTTGCGGACATATCCGCGCACCGACTTCCCTTTTGATCCCGTCGCCGGGAACCCTTCACGTAGGCGACATTAGTCGCGCGCCAGACACGGGTCAACGCGGCGCCTATTCATCCTCCCCGCCGGACGGAGTGGCGCTGAGTCAGCAGGCTCATGGTCCATCCCACCACCCCGGCGAAGGCCGGGGCCCAATTGGGAGACGTCGATAACGGAGCGCGGTGGCTCGTTATTGCCACCTTTCTAATTGGGCCCCGGCCTTCGCCGGGGTGGTGGCTTTAATGAATGGCAGTGCTCGCCCAAAATGTTCTCCCGCGAAGGCGGGAGGCCAGTCTAGTCCCCGCCTTCGCGGGGAAACATGCTGTCTTCGTTTCCCTGGCAGGGAGGATATCACCGCCCCCCGTAGCGCAGCCCGACCCAGATCGTCCGTGGCGTCGCGCGCTCGACGATGTTCGCACCGCTGATCCCCGCCTCGACGCGCTCGTCGAACAGATTCTCCCCGCGCACCTCCGCAACCAGCGAGCGCATGATCGGCAGCGCCGCATACCCGTCCAGCGTCGTCGCCGGATCGAGCACCCGCGTATTCTGGTCGTCGTCATACTGCCGCCCGATATGCCGCACCGTCAGCGACACCGCCGCCGCATCGCGCCGCCAGTCGAACGTCCCCGACACTTGGTCGCGCGGCGTCTGCGCCGGTCGCAAACCGTCCAGCGCTGCGGTGATCCCCGATCCCTCGACCTTCGAGTTCGTGTGCGACCAAGATGCCTGCACACCGAAAGGCCCCGGCCGATACGATGCATCCAGCTCGAACCCATGCGCGCGGATCGCGTCGAGGTTCTGGCGAACGCGGTAGGTGGCGACACCCGGCAACACCTGCGGCGGATTGGTCGTCGTGACGTTGGCGATCGCGTCCTTGAGCCGGTTGTAGAAATAGGTCGCGGCGATGCTCACCCCCGGCGCAGGCGTCAGCGTCACCCCACCCTCGACCCCCGTCAGCCGCTCCGGCGACAACAGCGCGTTCGCCGCGGTCGCATCGTTGCCGACGCGGAATGGCCGATACAGCTCGTTGAGCGTCGGCAGTCGCCACCCGCGATACCAGGCCGCCCGCAGCGTGATCGCCTCGACGGGTTGATACGCGACACCCGCCCGCCCCGTCGTCTCGCTGCCGTCGCGGTCCGCATACCGGAGATTGGTCAACGCAGCGCCGCCAGCCAGCGGCCGTTCGGATAGATAGCCGCCATCGATCGACCACCAATCGACCCGCCCGCCGAGACTGAACGTAAAGTCGCCCGCGACCAGGCTGCCGTCCGCGAACACGCCGGTCGTCGTCGTGCTCCCGCCGACCTCGCGCCGCCGCGTCGGCACGGTGTTGATGAACGTATAAAGCTCCTGAGTCTTCCCGCTGACATCGCGAACGTCCGCCCCCAGCCGCAGCGTGATTCTCTCGCCCAGCGGCGGCGCGATCTCGATCCGTCCGCCGAGCCCAGTGGCGGGCGTATTATACTGGTTCAGCGACTGGATCGCGGTCGTCCGCGCGGCATTGATGCTGTTGAAGCTGCTCGCGAACGCGCGCGTCTGCAGATACGCCAGCGCCGAATACCCCCAGCGCCCGCGCCCGACCAGCCGGACGCTCGCATCCGCGCCTTCGCTCTTGTTGTCGGTAAAGTCGCTCCCCCGGTCGCGCCGATCGGTGAACGCGCTCGCATTCATCTGCAATTCGGTCTTCGCATCGATCCCGACGACGGTCCGCAGCGCGCCCGACGCCTGCTCGTACGGCGCCGGGCGATCGACGATCCCCCGGCTCTCCTCGACGCTCGGGGTGAAGCCATCGCCGCGGGCGTAAGCTCCGGACAAGGTCGCAAACCCCGACCCGCGCACCAGTGCAGCCGACCCCTGAGCATCGACCGAATCCCGGCTGCCATACGCGACACTGCCTTGGAAAGGCACAGCCTGTTCCGGCGTGGCGCTATCCAACTCGACCGTCCCGGCCAGCGCGCCCGGCCCCTGATACCCGCTCCCGCCGCCACGCGTCACGCGGATGCGCCCGAGCCGCCCCGTCGCATAGGCCGGAAACGCGACCCATCCACCGAACGGATCCGCCTGCGGCACGCCGTCGAAGATCAGCAGCGCGCGACTGGAGGCATTGCCGCCGATCCCGCGCAACGAAATCCCCTGGCTGGTCGGATTGGCACTGCGCGAATCCGACCGGCGAAACTGCTGGAGCCCCGCGACATCGGACAACACGCTCTCAAGACGATTGCTCGCATTCGCTTGGATCCGGTCGCGGTCGATCGTGACAATGTCGTACGCACGGTCGCCGGGCGCATCGGCAAGCCCGCGCCCGGTGACGACGATGTCAGCCGACTGGTCGGCAGGCGCAACGGTCGTCTGCGCGACCGCGCTCCCGGAAGAAATTAGCGCTAAGGCGAGCGTAGAGAGCGAGATACGGATCATCGCCGCCGCATGGCAGCTTTTCCGCCCGCCCGGAATACGCCTCCGACGTCAGGCCCGACTTCAAACGGCGCCGAGCTTCGCCGCGTTGCGCGCAATCGCCGCCGCGCCGCCAAGAACCACCGCATCCTCGACGAACCCCGTCGGCGTCTGGCCGTACTGCGACATCGCGGCCATCCGCGCACGCCAGCCGGGATAGGACGCGGCCACCGCCGTCAGTCCGCCGACCGCGGCACCGATCCACCGCTGCCGCCGCGGGACGAGCGAAGCCCCCGCGATCGCCGACGTGACGAACCGCGCGGCCAGCCCGATCGCAACGATCCGGTCGGGCGCGGTCTTCTGCTTGTCTCCCGCCATCTCGCCGATCGCGAGCGCCAGCGCACCCGCCGCGACGACGGGGTGTGACAGCAGCTTCGGCGCACCATTGTCGGCGGGCAGTTCGTCACGAGCGGCGGCGATGGCGACCGCAGCGAGCGGCGTCATCGCGCGCTGGCCACCGACGAGGCCCATCAGGAAGGATGCGAGCATGATGTTCTCCGGAAAAGCAGGTTCGAACGCATCAACGCGCGCGAGACCAGCCAGGGTCCGCCCTTGAAGCCCACCGCCGATCCCTTTGATTCAGCAAGGAAACCGGTACGCATGTCGGTCGTTCATCGCGGTATCTCCCCAAAGCTTCAGGACACAGATCGATGAGATTCGATGGTAAGATCATAGTGATCACCGGCGCCGCCTCCGGCATCGGCGAAGGCGCCGTGCGTCGTTTCGCCGCGGAGGGCGCGACGCTGGTACTCGGCGACAAGGACGCGGACGGCCTCGCGAAGGTCGCCGCCAGCCTCGACGGCACGACCGTCGAAACGCTCGAAACCGACGTGTCCGACATGGCCGCCTGCGAGGCGCTGGTTGCGCACGCGATCGACAAGTTCGGCCGCATCGACGTGCTGGTCAACGATGCCGGCGTCGACCATCTCGGCAAGCTCGACGAGGGCGACCTCTCCGAATTCACCAAGGTCATCGAAACCGACCTCTACGGCGTCGTCCACATGAGCCGCGCCGCGATCGCCACATTGCGCGCGAACAAGGGCTGCATCGTCAACGTCTCGTCCGTATCGGGCCTCGGCGGCGACTGGAACCACAGCTTCTACTGCGCGGCCAAGGGCGCGGTGACCAACTTCACCCGTGCGCTCGCGATGGACGAGGCGAAGCACGGGGTCCGCGTCAACGCGGTCAACCCGTCGCTGACCTACACCGCGCTGACAGCCGGCATGAAGGACCAGCCCGACCTGATCGCGAAATTCGAGGAGCGCATCCCGATGGCACGCGGCGCACAGCCCGAAGACATCGCCGGCGCGATCGCGTTTTTGGCTAGCGCCGACGCGCACTATATAACCGGGGTCAACCTGCCGGTCGACGGCGGCCTGTCCGCCTCGAACGGCCAACCGGCGCTCTCCTGAGCGCGAGAGGATCACCATGACCGACTACAAGAAGACCGACGAGGCGATCGCCAAGCTCACCCCCGAGCAGTTCCACGTCACGCAGCAGAGCGGCACCGAGCGGCCCGGCACCGGCGAATATCTCAACACGCGCGAGCCTGGTCTGTACGTCGACATCGTCTCGGGCGAGCCGCTGTTCGCGTCCGCCGACAAGTTCGATTCGCATTGCGGTTGGCCGAGCTTCACCAAGCCGATCACGCCCGAGCACGTCGCCGAACTCCACGATCGCAGCCACGGCATGGTCCGTACCGAGATCCGTTCGGCGGGGGCCGACAGCCATCTCGGCCACGTGTTCGAGGATGGCCCGCAGGACAAGGGCGGCCTGCGCTACTGCATCAACTCGGCGTCGCTGCGGTTCGTCCCGCGCGCCGAGATGGAAGCCAACGGGTATGCCGCCTACCTGCCGCAGGTCGACGCGGCAGGCTGACGGTGACGCGTGACGGTGTGCCACACACGCACACCGTCACGTCTTACTGATACTCGATTTCAGCGCCGGGTCGCGAGCTTCGCACCCAGCGCCGTGACCAACCCGAACACCGCATGGTTCACGCTGTGCATGCCGATCGTCTTCGCATCGGCCTGCCACTCCGGCGGCTTCACACCGAGCAACGGCCCCGTGATCCAGTGCATCGCCGCATAGAACGCCGCGCCGAACACCATGCCCGAGCCGATGACCGACGCCTCCTCGTCGACGGTCGCGGCATAGACCGCCCCCGCCGCCGCAGACAGCAACAGGTGACCGCCCTGCGTGACCGCCTGCTCACGCGACGACGGCAGGGCATCCGCGGCCGGCGGGTCGATGCCCAGTTTCTCCGCCGTCTTGCGTTCGAGCGTGACGATCTCGGACGGTTCGCCGCTCTTGCGCTCGCCCGCCATCAGCAGCGCAGTAATGCCCAGCCCGGCCACCAGGCCACCTGCGACCGCGCCGGCCATCCGTCGTGGATCCATCGTCGTGCTCCTGAAGTTCTGCCGTCCCCAACGCGCAGATCGCAAATCGGCCCACCACGTCGTGCCGCCCGATCATCTTTGCGAATCATTGGCTTAGCCGCCGGAACAGCAGGCGGCCGAGACTGTTTCGCTACCAGGACCCTTCGCGTCGGCCCGCTCCACCGTGAGCTTCCACCACGATCTCGACGCCCCGATCCGACGAGGACCATCATGCCGATCCAGACGACCGACGATCTCGAACTCGCCTATGCCGATACCGGGCCGCGCGATGGCCAGCCGGTCCTGCTGATCCACGGCTGGCCCGACGACGCATCGACTTGGGACGAGGTCGTACCCGCGCTCAATGCGGCCGGATTGCGGACCATCGTGCCGACCTTGCGCGGCTTTGGCGAAACCCGGTTCGTCGGGAATGCACCGCGCACCGGCAACAGCGCGATCCTGGCGATGGACATGATCGCGCTGATGGACGCGCTCGGGATCGAGACGTTCATGATCGGCGGGCATGACTGGGGCTCGAACACCGCGGAGGCACTCGCGGTCGGCTGGCCCGACCGCGTCGAGCGGATGGCGATGCTCGCGACGCCGCCCCGGCTCGGCGGCATGCCGACGCCGCCGTTCGAGCAGGTGCAACGCCAATGGTATCATTGGTTCATGGCCACCGCGCGCGGTGCGCAGGCCGTTCGCGACGACCACAAGGGTTTCGCGCACATCCACTGGGTCAACTGGTCGCCCCCCGGCTGGTTCGACGAAGCGACCTTCGCCCGCGTCGCACGATCGTTCGAGAACCCCGACTGGGCCGACGTCACGCTGCACAGCTACCGCGCGCGCTGGAACGAGGCCGAACCCGATCCGCGCAGCCAGTGGCTCGAGGACAAGGTGAAGGCGACAAGGACGCTCTCGCTGCCGACGATGTATTTCCAGGGCGCGGTCGACGGCGTGAACCCGCCATCGGCGAGCACTTCGGTACCCGCCAAGTTCACCGGCCCGTTCGCGTTCGTGACGCTCAACGGCGTCGGCCATTTCATCCAGCGCGAAGTCCCCGACGCGGTCGCGCGCCATCTCATCCAGCTTTTCACCGGCAATCCCGCCGACCTGTCCGACACCACCGACCGGAGCCTTACAATGTCCAAGACCAAGCCCTTCCTCGCCGGCGCTGCCGCGATCGCCGTCGTCGCCGCCGCGGCGATCGGCGTCGCCAGCGCGCAGACCGCAGCGCAGACCAGCGGTCGCCCGCTCACCCAGGTCGCGCAGTTCGATCACCAGGCGACCGGCGTCGCCGTCACCGCCGACGGCCGTCGCTTCGTCAACTTCCCCCGCTGGACCGACGACGCGCCGATCTCGGTCGCCGAAGTGATGAAGGACGGCTCGCTCAAGGCCTATCCGGACGCCAAGTGGAACAGCTGGCGCAACGCGAAGTCCGCGGAAATGCCGGTCGGCGATTACTTCGTCTGCGTGCAGTCGATCGTCCCCGACGGCCACGGCAACCTCTGGGTGCTCGATCCCGGCGCGCCCGGTAACGAAAAGATCCTCGAAGGTGCGCCCAAGCTGGTCAAGATCGACCTTGCCACCAACCGCGTGACCAAGGTCATCAAGGTGCCGCTCGACGTCGCGTTGCAGGGCACCTACCTCAACGACATCCGCTTCTCGCCCGACGGCAAGACCGGCTACATCACCGATTCCGGGACGCGCGGCGCGATCATCGTCATCGATCTCGAAACCGGCAAGGGCTTCCGCGCGCTCGACGGCCATGGCTCAACGCAGATCGACAAGACCGTGAAGGTGATGACCGACGGCAAGCCGCTCGTCCGCCCCGATGGTCGCCAGCCCGCCTTCGCCGCGGACGGCATCGCGATCTCTAACGACGGCAAGACGCTCTACTATCAGGCGCTTACCGGCAAGACACTCTACTCGATCGACACCACGCTGCTGCGTGACGGCGTCAGCGAGGCGACGCGGGCCGCGGGCGTGAAGACCGTCGCGCAGACGCACGTCGCCGACGGCCTGTGGATGAGCAAGGCGGGCACGCTCTACCTGACGTCGCCGGTTAACAACGGCATCACCCGGCTGGTCGGCGATCATGTCGAGCCGGTGCTGACCGACGCCCGCCTGCGCTGGCCCGATACGTTCTCGGAAGGTCCGGATGGCCGCATCTACGTCACCGCCAGCCACATCCAGGACACCAACTGGTTCAAGCCCGGGGCGCCCGCGTCGCTCAAGACCGAGCTGTTCTCGTTCGCACCCGCAAAGTGAGGCCCGACATGACCTATCTCCGCTACAGCGACGACATCGAGACGATCCAGCCCAACGAGCAGGAATCGATCGACGGCATCATTCAGGGCATGTCGCAGCAGACCGAAACCGTCGAGAAGCGCGAGGGCCATGCGGTCCGCGCGAGCCATGCGAAGAGTTCGGCGTGCGTGATCGGCGAACTGACGATCGCGCCCGGCCTGCCGCCCGAACTCGCACAAGGCGTGTTCGCGACGCCCGGCACGCACCCCGTCGCGATCCGCTTCGCGCAGGGGCCGGGCGAGACGCTCGGCGACCGCGTCTCGACGCACCGCGGCATGGCGATCAAGATCTTCGACGTACCCGGCGACAAGCTGTCGGGCCACGATGCCGACACGCAGGATTTCGTGTTCGCGACGGGCACGACCTTTCCGTCCGGCACCGCGCAGGGGTTCCTGAGCGATGCCAAGAAGATCGGTGCGGCAGTACCCTTGCCGGAGGGCTTCAAGAGCGCGGTGTCGAGCCTCGCGCGCAACGTGAACAAGGCACTGCACGCGGTCGGCACCGAAAGCCCCAAGGCAGACTTTTTCGGTCATCCCTTCAGTCATCCGCTCGCCGAACCGTATTTCAGCCAATGTCCGATCCGCTACGGGGATTTCGTTGCCAAGATCGGCGCCTTCCCCGCCTCGCCCGAACAGGCCGCGCTGAAGGACTGGGAACTCGACCCGAAGCAGGACGAGGATGGATTCCGCCATGCCGCCGTCCGCTATTTTGGCGAACACGACGCGGTCTTCGAACTGCGCGTGCAACTCTGGGCGAACGCCGAGACGCAGCCGATCGAAGACACCTCGGTCGACTGGCCCGAGGAGGAGAGCCGCTACCTGACCGTCGCGACGATCCGCATTCCGCGGCAGGAGGCCTATAGCGCCGCCCGCGTCCGTTATTTCGACGATGTGATGACGTTCCGCCCCGCCCACTCACTGGCGGCACACCGCCCGCTGGGCTCGGTGATGCGCGCCCGCCTACAGGTCTATCACGCGCTGTCGAAGCTGCGTCACGACGAGAACGGCACCAAGGCCGAAAACACCGCCTCGGTCGACCAGATACCCGCCTGAGACAAAGGTCCCTTCGGGGACCCGGCTTGCGCTCATGGCAAATAAAAACCCCGCTAGTCCGTGGGACTAGCGGGGTTTTCAATGGTGGGCGTGGCAAGGATTGAACTTGCGACCCCTGCGATGTCAACACAGTGCTCTACCACTGAGCTACACGCCCGCCGGAGGGCTCCACTAGCCGCGCTCTTCGCGGCGTGCAAGCCCTCAATGCATACCCGTGACATTATCCATCTCGAACAGCCGGTCGACCTCGGCGACCAGGTCGCGGAGGTGGAACGGCTTGGACAGGACGCGCGCCTGCGGCATCGCCCGCCCGGCCTTCAACGTGACCGCCGCAAAGCCGGTGATGAACATCACCCGCAGGTCCGCACACATCTCGCCCGCCTTCTGCGCCAGTTCGATGCCGTCCATCTCGGGCATGACGATATCGGTCAGCAACAGGTCGAACGTCTCGGTTTCGAGCAACGGAATCGCCGCCGTCCCGCGGTCGACCGCGGTCACGGCATAGCCCGAGCGTTCGAGCGCCCGAGTCAGATACTCGCGCATGACCTGATCGTCCTCGGCCAGCAGAATTCGTAACATCGATCTAAAGTCCCGTTTTCACACGCACATTCCGCGGTCGCCCTACCCTGAAAATGGTTAACATATCCAGGTCGATTGCCCATGCCCGGTGCTGGCCCTAGCGTGGTGCGATGCAGTCTTCTTCCTTCGAGCGCCTGGGCGCAATGCCGCCCGTGAGCCCGGTGGTGGTGTCCGTCCCGCACGCAGGCCGGGACTATCCGCTCGCGCTCAAGACGGCGTTGCGCGTGCCGCTTGCCGGGCTGCTGCCGCTCGAGGATCGGCTCGTCGATGCGGTGGCGCGTGCCGCACGGACCGATCAGACGACGATCGTCCAGACCCGTGCGCGCGCCTGGATCGATCTCAACCGGCGCGAGGACGAGCGCGATCCGCTGCTCGACGAGGGTGCGCCATCGATGCCGCTCGCTCAGCAATCCGCCAAGCTGCGCAGTGGGCTCGGTCTCGTCCCACGCCGCGCATCGGGGGCGGGCGATCTCTGGGCGCGGCGGTTCACCGATGCCGACGTCACCGCGAGGATCGCCAACGATCACCGTCCTTACCATGCGGCGCTCACGGCGGCGCTGAAGGCGGCACACGACCGATTCGGCGTGGCGGTGTTGCTCGACGTGCATTCGATGCCGCCGCTCGGTCCGGGTGGATCGCGAATCGTGATCGGCGACCGGTTCGGCCATTCCGCCGAGCCACGCTTCGTCGCGCGGATCGAAGCCGAGTGTATCGCGCGCGGGTTCTCGACCGCGATCAACGCACCCTATGCGGGTGGCCATATCCTGGAACGACATGCGTGTCCGGCCGCAAACGTTCATGCGGTACAATTCGAGCTGGATCGCACGCTGTATCTCGATCGCAAGCTCCACGCGCCCGGGGCCGGTTTTGCGCGCGTCGTCGACCTCGTCCGCGCAATTTTGGCGGCGCTCACCGACGAGGCCTTGCCCGTCCCGCTCGCCGCTGCCGCCGAATGACCGGACGCGCCTAGCTGATCAGCGCGTCCAGCAGTTCCTCGATCCGCCCTGCCCGCGTGATCGGGTCGGCAATGCCCTCGGCGGCGATCCAGCGCCCGTTCTTCTCGACCAGATCGTCGAGCGGTTTTGCGGCAGTCCGGTCGTGCGGCGTGAACGCGATCGCAGCGGGACCGGCGTCGATCTGTCGTACGCCCGCCTCACGCGCCATCATCCGGATACGCGCCACCTGCAACAGTCGCAGTGCCGCCTCGGGCGCCTTGCCGAACCGGTCGTCCAGCTCCGCCTCGAACAGGTCGAGTGCCGAGACGTCCTCCAGCCGCGCAAGCCGGCCATAGAGCGACATCCGCACCTCCATCTCGGGGATCCACGCTTCGGGAAGGCTGCCGCCCAGTTCGAGGTGAAGTTCGGGAATCCAGTCGTCGATCGGCGCGCCGCCCTCGCGCTCGATCCGCGCCAGCCGCAACGCGCGGCCGAACAGATGCTGGTACAGGTCGATCCCGATCAGTTTCATGTGACCAGCCTGTGCCTCGCCGACCAGATCGCCCGCGCCCCGCAGGTCGAGATCGCGCGCACTGATCGCAAAGCCCGCGCCCAGGCGGTCGAACGCCTGGAGCGTGCGCAACCGCTTCAGCGTCGCCTCCGCGATCGTCGCCTCGCCGTCGGTCAGCAGCATCACCTGCCCCCGCCGTCCACTGCGACCGACGCGGCCGCGAAGCTGATGCAGCTGCGACAAGCCGAACCGGTCCGCGTGATGCACGATCATCGTGTTCGCGCGCGGCACGTCGAGCCCGGCCTCGATGATGTTGGTCGCAAGCAGTACGTCGCCGTCGCCCGCCGCAAACGCGACCATCGCCTCGTCGATCTCCCCCGCCGGCATTTTCCCGTGCGCCTGCACCAGCCCGAGTTCAGGCACGAGCTTGGCCAGCTTGGCGGCAAGCGGCGCCATGTCGTCGATCCGCGGCACCACGACGAAGCTCTGCCCGCCTCGCGCCCGCTCGCGACGCAGCGCCGCGCGCACCGTCGCGTCGTCGAACTGCGCGACCGACGTGCGGATCGGCTGGCGACGTGCCGGCGGTGTGGCGATGACCGACAAGCCCTGCAACCCGATCATCGCGGACTGTAGCGTCCGCGGGATCGGCGTCGCGCTAAGCGTCAGGACGTGCCCCGCCCCCAGCGCATGCATCTTGGCCTTGTCGGCCGCGCCGAACCTTTGCTCTTCGTCGATCACGACGAGCGCGAGATCCTTGTACGCGACGCCCTTGCCGGCGATCGCCCCCGTGCCGATCACGACGCCGATCGATCCGTCCGCAAGCCCCGCCCGAACCCGCGCCTTCTCCGCGGTATTCGACAACCGCGACAGGCCGGCGACGGTCACGCCGGTCCCCTCGAAGCGCTTCGAGAACGTCTCGATATGCTGGCGGACCAGCACCGTCGTCGGCGCGGCGATCGCGACCTGGCGCCCGGCCAGTGCAACGGCAGCAGCGGCACGCAACGCGACCTCGGTCTTGCCGTAGCCGACGTCGCCGATGATCAGCCGGTCCATCGGCTTGCCGCTCGCAAGGTCCGCCAGCGTCGTCGCGATCGCCTTTGCCTGGTCCGGCGTCTCGGTGAACGCGAAGCCGGCGGCGAATTTCTCGTACCGGGCACGGTCGGGCTCGATCGGATCGGTCGTCCTTGCGTCGCGTTCCGCAGCGATCGCGGCGAGGTCCCGCGCGCTTTCGGCGATCGCGGCATCGATCGCGCCACGCCGCTTCTGCCACGACGCACCGTCGAGCGAGTCAAGCGTGACCGCGTCGATCTCCGCGCCATACCGCCAGATCCGGTCGGCCTCGCGCACAGGCACCAGGCGGCGGCCTTCCTTGGCATATTCCAGGACGATCGCGTCGCCGTCGGTCCCCGGCAGCATCTCGAGCCCGCGGACGACGCCGATCCCGAACTCCTCGTGGACGATCACGTCGCCGCATCGCAGCTCGCTCGTCAGTCCCGGCAACATGCCCGCACTGCCGCCCGCGATCTCGTCCCCCCGAGCCCGCCCGCCGAGCAGGTCCGCGCCGGCAACGACCGCGGTCCCGCTCGCGACGAAGCCGCGATCGACCGGGGCGACCAGCAACATGGCGGTGCCGGGCTTGGCCGAAACGACGTCCGTCCAGCGATCGACCGACGTGAAGGCGATCTTCGCCGCCCGCTCGAGCCTGGGCTGGAGGAACCGCAGGTCGCGCGGCGATCCCACGACGAGCAGACGCCCATCCGCAAGCGCGTCCTTCGCGAACCGCGCGAACGCGCGCGCCGGATCGCGCCGTTCGATGAACCGCGGGGGCATTTCGTCGCCAACGTCGAACGCGGCCGTTTCACGGTTCGCGATCTCGGTTGCCCAGACCTTTTCGAGGACCAGATCGGCGGAGGCACGACGCCGGGGCAGGCCATCTGCGGCAATGGCAAGGAACCGGTCGCGCCGCTTCTCCGCATCCCGGTCGAACGCGATCGCTGCATCCGGTAGGTGCGCGAGGATCGACACGCCCTTCTCGACCGCGGGTTCGGTCGCGCGACCGATCTCGACGACGTCGACGTCGCCCAGGCCGAGTTGCGACACCGGATCGTAATCACGCAAGCCAGTGATGCGGCCATCGGCGAACTCGATCCGGACCGGGGTCTCGCGATCGGCGGGGAACACATCGATCACGCCACCGCGTACCGCGATCTCGCCCGGTTCGTCGATCCGATCGTCGGTCAGGTAGCCGACCTCCTCGGCGATCGCGGCAAACGCCTCGATGTCGATCGCATCGCCGACCTGCAGCCGCGGTGGCGCCACGTCGAACATCGGCGGCGGCGGATAGCGTACCGCCGTCGCCTCGGCGGTCGTCACCACCAGGATCGGTGCCGCCTTACTCTCGGATCCCGCGCGTAGCCGCCGCAACGCCGCCACGCGACGTCCGACGTTGGCAGGCGATGCCGGCGCATCGTCGCCCGGCAGCGCATCGCTCGACGGCACGTGGACGACCAAAGCATCGGGCGCGAGCGCCGCCGCAATGGTCGCGATCTCCGTCGCCCGCTGATCGTCCGCCGCGACGTAGACGAGGTTCCCGCCGGACAAGCGCTCGACGATAGCCGCCGCCAGCGGTGCCACCGCCGCGCTAGGCTTCGCCGCTATCGTTGGCGCGACATCCGCATTCTCGACGTCTTGACTGACCTGAAGCACCGACACGCATCCTTCTTTCGAGGATGAACGTGATGTCGGCAACGTGCGTTCCGGCGATACTATCCTCGATCAGGGTATTCGATCACCATGCGAAGGCGGGAACGATCGTACGCCGTCCGACCAGGAACGCGTCGGCCACGAGCCGCAGCGGTGTTACGTCCACGTCGCTGGCGCGCGAACCGACGAGCGCCGCGAACTTGGCATAGAGCCCGGGATATTCGGCATCCGTCGCCTCGGTGACCGTGCCGTCGATGTCCAGGATCGCGCCGCCCATGCTCAGCTTCAGCGTACCGCCGTCAGTCTCGACGACGATGTCCCATTGCTGCGGCCCTTCGTGGAGGAAGTCGAACGCCGCCGTGACGGGGATGTCGCCGCAGGTGAGATCGATATCGGCAGCCAGCGGCGACATCCGGCCTTCCGGTATGTGCAGGTCCGCACGATGCACCACCCAGGCGCCGGGGAGGATCTCGGTCACGATCGACAGCGCGTTGATGCCCGGATCGAACACGCCGAACCCGCCCGCTTCCAGGATCCAGTCCTGGCCGGGGTGCCAGCGCCGGATATCCTCGCGCCATGCGATCGTGACGCGCTCGACCGTGCGATCGGCGAGCCACGCGCGCGCTGGCGCGACGCCGGCCGCTTCGCGCGAATGCCAGGTTGCGAACAACGAACGGCCAGCGGCAACCGCATGCGCCTCGATCCGCGCGACTTCGGACAGCGTTGCGGCGGGCGGCTTCTCCATCATCACGTCCAGCCCGGCATCGAGCGCCGCCATCGCAATCGCGGATCGTCCGACCGGTGGCGTGCAGATCGAAACGGCATCGAGGTCATGCCCGGCCGCGAGCAGTTCGGCGATGTCGTGATAATTATCGACGCCGTCGACCACGGCATTACGGCTGACCGCCGCGACCAGTTCGAAACGCGGATCGTTCGCGATCGCCGGCAGATGCTGGTCGCGCGCG
Source organism: Sphingomonas sp. PP-CE-1A-559 (assembly GCF_004340965.1). Classification (GTDB taxonomy): domain Bacteria; phylum Pseudomonadota; class Alphaproteobacteria; order Sphingomonadales; family Sphingomonadaceae; genus Sphingomonas. Next base: position 287,344 of record NZ_SLYA01000004.1, read on the forward strand.
ATCTTGCCAACGCCGATGATCGCCAGCCGGATCGGCTTTGCGGACTTTGCCTCGGTCGCCATTAAAACCCTCTCAGTTACAGTATAACGGTGCTTACTCGTCGCCGATCAGCGTCAGCACGTCGCCGATGATCCGCGTCATCGCGATCCGCGCCGCGGCGGGGTCACGTGCGATGATCGCGTCCGCCACAGCGGCGTGATCGGGGATATTGGCGGAACGGCCCTTGATCCGGTTGGTGAACCGGATCGAAGTCCGCAGCGCGGTCGAGACAACCGATTGGAACTGCGCGTAGAACGGGTTCTTCGATGCCCGCAGGATCGCCATGTGAAACGCGATATCGGCCTCGAGCGGATCGGTCGTTCCCGCCTCGCCCGCTTCCATCTGCGCCAGCCCGTTGCGGATCGCCGCCTCGTCGGCCGCATCGCCGAACCGCGCCGCCAAGGCCGCGGCCTCCGGCTCGATCGCGACGCGCAACTGGTTGAAGTGTCGCAGCAACTCGACCGAGAACTTGCGTTCCAGCGTCCAGCGCAGCACGTCGGTATCGAACAGGTTCCATGAGCTTGCGGGTTGCACGACGGTCCCCTGCCGCGGCCGCGCGCTGACCAAGCCCTTCGCAGTCAGCATCTTGACCGCCTCGCGCGTCACAGATCGGCTCACGCCATGCGTCTTGGCGATCTCCGCTTCGGTCGGGAACGGACGGTTTTCATAGCGTCCGGTGACGATCGCCCGCCCGAGCGTGTCGAGCATCCCATGCGTCAGATTACGGCCCAAGATCGCGGTGGCCGGAAGAACGTCGGTGTCTGTCGTATCGGTCGCCATCGGCCGGGTTTTGGCGCAACGCGCTCCTGGTGTCACGCGTCTTGCAACGCGCCGCAACGATATCCGGTGGAAGGCTTGCCGCATTCATCCTACAATTGGCGACAATGCGGGCAAAGGCGGGCGTAATCGTCAAGCTCACGACGACGTCGAGGTAGAGTTATGCAGCCTTTCATTGCAGTCGACTGGGGCACCACCAATCGGCGCGCGTTCCGGATCGAGGACGGTACCGTCGTTGCGACCGAGCGTGACGACCGTGGCGCCGCGGCCGTAGCGGCCGACGAGTACGACGCTGAGGTTGCGGGTATCCGCGAACGCCTGGGCGACCTGCCGATGCTGCTCGCGGGGATGGTCGGATCGAACATCGGCTGGCGTAGCGTGCCCTATGTCGCCGCCCCCGCAGGACTTGCAGAGGTTGCCGCCGCGCTCGACCGGATCGACGACCGGACCGCGATCGTCCCCGGACTGTCGTACCGCGACGGATTGCACGCCGACGTGATGCGCGGCGAGGAGGTCCAGCTGCTGGGCGCGGTCGCCGCTGGGCTGGTACCGGCGGACGCGCGGCTCTGCCAGCCGGGCACGCATTGCAAATGGGCCACCGTCGAGGGCGGCAGGATCGCTCGGTTCACGACGGCAATGACCGGCGAACTCTTCGCCCTGCTCCGCGCGCACGGTGTCCTGTCGCGCCAGCTCGGCCATCCGGTCGAGCCGGGCACAGCGTTCCTCGAAGGTGTCGCCGAGGGCGCGAAACGCGATCTCGCCGCCAGCCTGTTCGCGATCCGCGCGCGCGGCGTACTCGGACTTGCCGACGATGCGCACGCCGCCTCGTTCGCGAGCGGGCTGCTGATTGGCGCGGACACCGCCGCGCGAATCGAGCCCGGCGCGACCGTCCACATCCTAGCCGACGCCGCCCTCGGCGCGCTGTACGCCAGCGCGATCGATGCGCTCGGCGGCGCGTCGCACCATATAGACAGTCAGGCCGCGTTCGTCGCCGGCATCACCCGCATCCAGGATCTTGCAGCATGACCAACCGCCAAGCCTTTGACGACGCCTTCGCGAAATGCCCGCTGATCGCGATCCTCCGCGGGGTAAAGCCCGACGAGGTCGAGGCGATCGGCGAAGCGCTGGTCGAGGCCGGCTTCACGATCCTCGAAGTGCCGATGAACTCGCCCGACCCGCTCGACAGCATCGCCCGACTGGCGCGCAGGCTCGAGGGACGTGCGGTCGTCGGTGCAGGCACGGTCTTGCGGGTCGAGGATGTCGAGGCCGTCGGCGCGGCGGGCGGCACGCTGATCATCGCCCCCAACGCGAACGTCCGCGTGATCGCCGCGGCGGCGGACAAGGGCTATGTCGCGCTCCCCGGCATCGCGACTCCGACCGAGGCGTTCGCCGCGCTCGACGCCGGTGCCGCCGCGCTGAAGCTGTTCCCCGCCGAAGCCGCAAGCCCAGCGGTACTCAAGGCAATGCGCGCGATCCTCCCCAAGGACACGCGCGTGCTGCCGGTCGGCGGGATCGCGCCGGAACTGATGGCGGATTGGCGCAAGGCCGGTGCAGCTGGCTTCGGGCTCGGCTCTGCGCTGTTCGCACCGGGCATGACCGCGGCGGACGTGGGCGCGAGGGCGAAGACGTTCATCGAGACGTGGAACGCGGGTTAGACCCAAGACTGGAAGCAGGGATCGTCTTCCCGGCGTGCAGGGTTTAGGGCCGCGCGATGATGTTTGCCGAACAGGAACGAGACCTCGCCAAACTGACGGCTGCCGACCGGTACCGATCGCTCCGGCCGCGTAAGGGCGTCGACTTCGCCTCGAACGACTATCTCGGACTCGCCGGATCGGACCGGCTTCGTGCGGCAATGACCGATGCGTTGCAGCGCGGCGTGCCGGTCGGGTCGGGCGGGTCGCGGTTGCTGCGCGGCAATGCGCCCGAGCATGAGGCGCTGGAGGCGGATGCCGCGCGCTTCTTCGCGACCGAGGCCGCGCTGTTCTTCGCGAGCGGCTATGTCGCCAACACGATCCTGTTCGCGACACTGCCACAACGCGACGACCTGATCGTCCATGACGCGCTGATCCACGCCAGCGCGCACGAGGGGATGCGGCTGACACGGGCGACCTGCGTGATCGCGGCGCATAACGACGCCGGTGCGTTCGAGGATGCGATCGCCGCGTGGCGCGCGTCGGGCGGCACGGGCCGCGTGTGGATAGCGGTCGAGAGCCTATACAGCATGGACGGCGATCAGGCTCCACTCACAGAACTCGCCGAAATCGCCGACCGCCACGACGCCGTCCTGCTGATCGACGAGGCGCATGCGACCGGCGTGTTCGGCACCGACGGCCGCGGGCTTGCCGAAGCGCTCGACGGGCGCGAGAACGTCATCACCTTGAGGACTTGCGGCAAGGCGCTTGGGTGCGAGGGCGCGCTGTTGTGCGGGCCCGCTGTGATGCGCGAGTTCATCGTCAATCGCGGCCGCGGGTTCATCTTCTCGACCGCACCGTCGCCGCTGATGGCACTGGCGGTCGGCGAGGCCCTCCGCATCATCGCCGACGAGCCGGCGCGCCGGGAGAAGCTCTGGACGTTGATCGCCGTGGCGGAGCGCATGCTTGCACCGTACGGCGTCGCGGCGACGGGATCGCAGATCCTGCCGCTGGTGCTGGGGGACGCCGCGCGGACGATGCGGGTCGCCGGTGCGATCCAAGCAGCGGGGTTCGACGTGCGCGGGATACGGCCGCCGACCGTGCCCGAGGGCGGATCGCGGCTGCGGATTTCGTTGACGCTCAACGCGACGGTCGCGGATATCGAGGCTCTGGCTGACGTCATGGGAGAGGCATTGCAATGACGATCGTCGTTACCGGAACGGACACCGATATCGGCAAGACCGTGTTCGCCGCCGGGCTCACCGCGGCACTCGGCGCGCGCTACTGGAAACCGGTTCAGGCCGGGCTCACGGACGGCAGCGACGCAGCCTCGGTCGTAACGCTCGGCGTCCCCGCGGACCGGGTCCTGCCGGAAGCATACCGGTTGACGACGCCATGCTCGCCGCATCTCGCCGCCGAGATCGACCGCGTGACGATCGATCCGGACCAGCTTGCGCTACCCGAAGTCGATGGCCCACTGGTGGTCGAGGGAGCAGGTGGCGTGATGGTCCCCATCACACGCGACATGATCTTCGCGGACCTGTTTGCCAGCTGGAACAAGCCGGTCGTACTCGTCGCGCGCACTGGGCTCGGCACGATCAACCACAGCCTGCTCTCGATCGAGGCACTGCGCAGCCGCGCTGTCCCCATCCTGGGCATCGCCTTCGTCGGCGACCCGGTCGAGGATAGCGAGGCGACGATCGCTGCACTCGGCAAGGTTCGCCGGCTAGGCCGCCTGCCCCGCCTCGATCCGCTCAACGCCGCCACCCTGGCGGAAGCGTTCGCCGCGAACTTCGATCTGGAGGCGTTCCGATGAGCGACTCCCCCGTCTGGCACCCCTTCACCCAGCACGGCCTGCGCGAGCCGATCCCGCTCGTAACGCATGCCGAGGGCGCCGCGCTCTACACGTCGGACGGACGGCGGATCGTCGATGCGATCTCGTCCTGGTGGGTCACGACGCATGGCCACGCCAACCCGAAGATCATGGCGGCGATCGCCGAGCAGGCGGGGAAGCTCGACCAGATCATCTTCGCCGGCTGGACGCATCAGCCCGCCGAAAACCTCGCGCGCGGCCTTACCAAAATCATGCCGCCGGACCTCACCCGCGTGTTCTTCTCGGACTCCGGCTCGACCAGCGTCGAGTGCGCACTGAAGATGGCGCTCGGTTACTGGCTCGATCGCGGCGAGGATCGCCACCGCATCCTAGTGCTCGAACACGGCTATCACGGCGACACGATCGGCGCGATGTCGGTCGGCGCGCGCGGCGTCTACAACCGTGCCTATGCGCCGCTGCTGTTCGACGTCGGCACGATCCCCTTTCCCGCTGCCGGCCAAGAACAGGCTACGCTCGACGCGCTGGAGAAGGCCTGCGCCGCACACCCCGCCGCGTTCATCGTCGAGCCACTGCTACTCGGCGCCGGCGGAATGCACATCTATCCCGCACACATCCTCGCCGAGATGCGGCGGATCTGCGCAGCGCACGACGTCCTGTTCATCGCCGACGAGGTGATGACCGGTTGGGGCCGCACCGGCACCTTGCTCGCGTGCGAACAGGCGGGCGTGGTGCCCGACATCCTGTGCCTGTCGAAGGGCCTGACCGGCGGCGCGATCCCGCTCGCAGTGACGATGGCGACCGAGGCGATCTACCAGGCGCATTACGGCACCGACCGTGCGCGCATGTTCTTCCACTCGTCAAGCTACACCGCAAACCCGATCGCCTGCGCCGCCGCCAATGCGAACCTAGCGATCTGGCGCGACGAGCCGGTTCGCGAGCGGATCGCCGACCTCGCCACCCGCCAAGCCTCGCGCTTGGCAGCCCTCGCCCGCCACCCCCGTATCGCCAACGCGCGGCAGATCGGCACCATCACCGCGGTCGAACTCCGCGGCGAGGACGGCTATCTCTCGCAGATCGGCCCACGCCTGCTCGCATTCTTCGGCAAGCGCGACCTGCTGCTCCGCCCGCTCGGCAACACCGTCTACGTCATGCCGCCCTATTGCATCGACGATTCCGATCTCGACCGGATCTACGCGGCGATCGCCGAAGCGTCCGACACGATCGGGCAAGACCCCTGACGTTCTTGCTGCACTGCAGCAACAAATGATGTACGTGCGACGTTGAGATAAGATCGCGGCCGAGTACGCTGGCGACGAAAGGCTCGATTACCGTGAGAAACATCGCCGATACCCTCGCCCGAATGGCGCGCGCCGGAGCGCCGACGCCGCGCGACACTGCGCCCAGCCGCCTGACGCCACTGACCCAATTCGGGACCAATCCAGGCGCGTTGCTCGGCTTCAGCTACGTTCCCGCCGACCTGCCATCGAATGCACCACTTGTCGTAGTCCTGCACGGCTGCACGCAAACGGCGGCAGGGTATGACCACGGCTCAGGCTGGTCGAAGCTCGCCGATGGCGCAGGCTTCGCGCTGGTATTCCCCGAGCAAACGCGTGCGAACAATCCTAACCTCTGCTTTAACTGGTTCGCATCGGAGGACACCGCACAAGCCGGCGGCGAGGCGGAATCGATCGCGCAGATGACCGAGACGATGATCGCGCGCCATAACCTCGACCGCAGCCGCATATACGTCACCGGGCTATCGGCAGGCGGCGCGATGACGATGGCGATGCTCGCGACGCGGCCGGATCTGTTCGCAGGCGGCGCGGTGATCGGCGGGCTAGCCTACGGCACCGCGACCGGCGTGTCCCAGGCGCTCGACCGGATGCGCGGGCACGGCGACACCAGCGATACCGCACTGGTCGACATGGTCCGCAGCGGCGCTCGTGGCCATGACGGACGCTGGCCGACGCTCGCGATCTGGCACGGCGGCGCGGACGCGACGGTGAGCGTGGCGAACGCGGATACGATCGCGCGGCAGTGGCGTGGCGTCCACGGCGTCGACGCCAAGACGGTGCGCACCGAGCGAGTAGGCACCGCCGTCCACCGGATCTGGTCGGATGCGGAAGGGCGCGATGTCGTCGAGGACTGGACCGTGCCGGGCATGGGCCACGGCACCCCGATCGATCCGTTGCGTGGCGAGCGCTTGGGTGCTGCGGGGCCGTTCATGCTCGACGTCGGGATTTCGAGCACGGCGGTGATCGCGAAGTCCTGGGGTCTGGTTTCGGCGGCGAAGGCGGAGACTGCGATCACGTTCGCACCAGTCGAACGCGTCGCCAAGATCGCGATTCCCGTCTCGGCGAAACCTGCGTCGAAGCCTCGCGCCGAAGCCCCCGCCGGCATCCAGGCGACGATTGAGAACGCCCTCCGCGCTGCCGGGTTGATGCGGTAGAATAGACTTCGGCAAGGCGTCAGATTCGACCCCGCGCCAGCTCCCCCGTCATCCTGACGAAAGTCAGGATCCAGAGCCAAATTGGACGACGTTCGTTACCCTGGATCCTGACTTTCGTCAGGATGACGGGGTGGTTGGGAAGGGTCACGCGGTCGCCCCAGCATCTTTCACACCGCATCGCGCCCTATCGATCCTCACCCGCCAGGGGGAGGTGGCAGGCAATCGCCTGACGGAGGGGGCGGCATGGACAACCATAGTGGCGCGTTTTCACCCTCCGTCACCTCGCGCGCTTGCCTGACAGGGGGAGGAGCGACGGGAGTAATCGACAAGCCGCCCAACCCGGCTAAAGCCAGCGCATGACGTCCACCCCTCCCCGCCCCTGGCGTACCGAATTCGCCGCGACGCTGAAACTCGCTTGGCCGCTGGTAGCTACCAACCTCGCGCAGGCGCTGGTCGGCGCGACCGACGTAGCAATGCTGGGGCGGCTCGGATCGGATACGCTGGCAGCGGCGACGCTGGGTCTCAACCTCTACCTCGTCTTCCTGATCTTCGGGATGGGCCTCACCACCGCCGCGGTGCCGATGATCGCGCGCGAGCGCGGCGCGCGGCCGCATGCGGTGCGCGATATCCGGCGGACGGTGCGCCAGACGATCTGGGTCGCCGCCACGCTCTGCATCCCCTCGTGGATCATCCTGTGGAATGCCGAGCCAATCCTAGTCCACCTGCTCGACCAGGATCCGCTGCTCGCGCACGAGGCGGCGCGCTTCGTCCGCGCAGTGATGTGGGGAATGCTGCCCAGCCTCTGCTTCCTCGTGCTCCGCGCGTTCGTCGCCGCGCTCGAGAAACCCGCCTGGTCGCTGGTCGTGATGGTCGGGCTGCTGGTCGTCAACGCCGGGCTCAACTGGCTGTTGATCTTCGGCCACGCAGGCCTTCCCGCGCTCGGCCTGCTCGGCTCGGGAATGGCGAGCAGCATCGCCAACGGCCTGAGCTTCGTCGCGATGGCGGCGGTCATCGTCTACGCCAGGCCGTTCCGCCGTTATCATCTGCTCGGCCGGTTCTGGCGCGCCGACTGGCCACGCTACCGTGCCGTGTGGAAACTCGGCCTGCCGATCGCGATTACGCTCGGGTTCGAATCCACAGTGTTCATCGCCGCGGTGTTCCTGATGGGCCTGCTCGGCACCGTACCGCTCGCCGCGCATGCGATCGCGATCCAGATCGCCAGCGTTACCTTCATGGTCCCGCTCGGCATCGCGCAGGCGGCGACGATCCGCGTCGGCCTGGCGTCAGGGCGTGGCGACCGCGCCGGCATAGGGCGCGCAGGTTGGGCGGCGTTCGCGATCGGCGAGAGCTTCATGGTGCTGACCGCCGCGCTGCTGATCTTCGCCCCACAGTTGCTGATCAGCATCATCCTCGATGTCGATGCGCCTGCGAACGCGCCAGTGGTGGCGCTGGCGATCTCGCTGCTCGCGGTTGCTGCGATATTCCAGGTGGTCGACGGCGCGCAGGTAATCGGCGCGGGCATGTTGCGCGGATTGGGGGATACCACGGTGCCGATGATCTTCGCTGCGATCGGCTATTGGGGGATCGGCATCGGGGTCGGCGCGTGGCTCGCCTTTGCCCGCGGCTGGGGCGGCGTCGGTATCTGGACCGGGCTGGCGACCGGATTGGCGGTGGTGTCGGTGCTGATGATGGCCCGGTGGCAGGCGCGCGAGCGGCTCGGCCTTGGTTGACGCTCCGCTGGGCGTGTTTTCGCGATAGGCCGGTACCGATAACACGTGGAGCGCGTTAACATATATTGCATCACGGGAGCCTAACATGTCCGACCCAGACCGTATCGTCGCGATCGGGCTTCTCACGCAACGCGACGTGTTTGCGCTGGGGCATGATCTTTCGCGCGTCTATCCGATCGACGATGCCCCCTGCTTCGGCGCATTGCTCGGCGCGATCGACGACGCCGACCGCGCGTTTCATCGCGAGCACGATGCCCGCCAAATGCATGCCGATCAGCAGGTCAAGGTTGCAACACAAGCACACTAGCAGCGTTCGAGACCCGCTACCTTAGCGGAGATCGATCATGACGCATTTACCGACGGAACTGCTGCTGCTGGGCTGGTCGACGGTCCTGCTATTCGCGTACGTCATGATCCAGGGACAGACAGCGACGCGCGACCGCGGGCTCGACTGGAACGCCGGGCCGCGCGACGGCGAACAGAAGCCGCTCGGCGAAATGGCCGGCCGTGCCGAACGTGCGCTCAAGAATTTCCAGGAAACCTACCCGGTCTTCATCGCGCTCGCGCTGGGGCTGGCCGTAACCGATCGCACCGGCGGGATGGGTGCGATTGGCGCATGGCTGTGGTTCGGTGCGCGGATCGCTTACATCCCGCTCTATCTGTTCGGCATCAAATATGTCCGCAGCCTGAGCTGGACGGTGTCGATCCTCGGCCTGCTGCTGATGCTGATCCGCTTTCTCTGAGGGTCAGAGCGTGCGGATGATCGCAGAGAAGTCGAGGCTACCCTGCCCGGCCTCGGCAAACGCTTCGTAACGTTCGGCAGCCTTCGCGCCCATCGGCGTATCGGCACCAGTATCCTTTGCCGCCGCCATTGCGAGCCGCAAGTCCTTGAGCATCAGCGCCGCCGCGAAGCCGCCCTGATAGTCATGATCGGCGGGCGTATCGGGACCGATCCCAGCCATCGGGGCGTACGTCGTCATCGACCAGCTCTGCCCCGACGACACGCTCGCGATGTCGTAGAACGCCTGCGCATCGAGCCCGAGCTTCTCCGCCAGCACGAAAGCCTCGCAGGTCGCGATCATCGTCGCGCCGAGGATCATGTTGTTGCAGATCTTCGCCGCCTGCCCCGCGCCGTTCGCGCCGGCATGGATGACCGCCTTGCCCATGTCCGCGAGGATCGCCTGCGCCCGATCGAACGCCTCCGCCGAGCCACCGACCATGAAGGTCAGCGTGCCCGCATTCGCCGCACCGATCCCACCCGAGACGGGCGCGTCGACCGCGACAAGGCCCTTCGCCTGCGCAGCCGCGGCGACTTCCTTGGCGGTGGCGACGTCAATCGTCGAGCAGTCGATCAGGATGGCGGACGGCGACGCGACCGCGAACAGCGCGTCATAGACCTCCGCGACATGCTTGCCGGCCGGGAGCATCGTCACGATCGCCTCGGCACCGTCGGCCGCCGCGGCGGCGGACGCGACCGGCAGGCATCCGGCGGCCTTCGCCTTGTCGAGAGCGTCGACGCTCAGATCGAACGCGCGAACGTCGTGGCCCTTCTTGGCAAGGTTCGCCGCCATGCCGCCGCCCATGTTGCCGAGCCCGATGAAACCGATCCGTGCCATGTTCTCTCTCCTAATCTTGCTCCCCTCCCGTTCACGGGAGGGGTTGGGGGAGGGCAGTGCCGCAAACACGTCGCGCGTGGTCGCGGCAGGCCCCTCCCCTGACCCCTCCCGCAAGCGGGAAGGGAATTGTGATCATTTCCCCGTCCAGGTCCCGGCGCGCTTCTCGACGAACGCTGCCATCCCCTCGCTCTGGTCCGCGGTGCCGAACAGCCCATGGAACAGCCGCCGCTCGAACTGGACGCCCATCGCGAGCCCGGTCTCGAACGCCGCGTTGACCATTTCCTTGTTCGCCAGCACCGCCAGCGGCGCCATCGCGGCGATCGTGGTCGCCGTCTTCACCGCCTCCTCGACCAGATCGTCCGCCGGCACGATCCGCGAGACGAGGCCCGCGCGCTCGGCTTCGGCGGCGTCCATCATACGACCGGTCAGGCACATCTCCATAGCCTTGGCCTTGCCGACCGCGCGCGTGAGCCGCTGCGATCCGCCCATGCCGGGCGACACCGCGAGCCTGATCTCGGGCTGGCCGAACTTGGCGGTATCGGCAGCGAGGATGAAGTCGCACATCATCGCCAGCTCACACCCGCCACCGAGCGCATAGCCCGCGACCGCCGCGATCACGGGTTTCCGCGTCCGCGTGAAATTCTCCCAGCCCGCGAAGAAGTTGCTCGCGTACATCTCGGCAAAGCCCTGCGACTGCATCTCCTTGATGTCAGCGCCGGCCGCGAACGCCTTGGCCGAGCCGGTCAGCACCGCGCAACCCTGCGAAGGATCCGCATCGAACGCGGCAAACGCGGCGATCAGGTCGGCCAGCACCTGCGAATTGAGCGCGTTAAGCGCCTGCGGCCGGTTCAGCGTGACGAGCGTGACGCCACCGCGCTGCTCGACCAGGATCGTTTCGTATTCGGCCATTCCAAACCCTTCCAATTTCGTCACCCCAGCTTCCGCTGGGATGACGTGCTTTCTGTCATTCAGCCCGGCGTCCACGCTTCCGCTTCAGGCAACGGCGCGAAGATCTGGTCGATCACATGATCGGTCACATCCTCGGGCGTCGCCGGATCCCAGCGCGGCGCATTGTCCTTGTCGACGATCACCGCCCGCACGCCCTCGATAAAGTCATGCCGCTGCACGACATGCGCACCGACAGCGTATTCCTGCCGCATCTCGTCCGCGAAACTCGCCATCGCCGCCCCCTCGTGGAGCAGCCGTAGCGACACCTTCATCATCTGCGGCGACTTGGTCTTCAGCGTCGCGAGCGTCTGAGCCGCCCATTCCCCGCCATCGGCTTCGAGCGCGGCATAGATCTCCTCGAGCACGTCCGACGCGAAAAGCCGGTCGATCTCGTCCTTGCGAGCCAAGATCTTCGCGTCGGGTGCCGACGAGGCCAATCCGTCCAACACGCCCGCGATATCCTGTGGTGTCTCCGCGATCCCCGCCTTGGCCGTATCGAGCGTATCGCTCGCCAGAAAATGCGTCGCCAACCCGAGCGCGAGACACTCCGCGCCGTCGAGCCGGTGCCCGGTCAGCGCGAGATACTGCCCGATCCGCCCCGGCAACCGCGACAGATACCAGCCGCCCCCCACGTCGGGAAACAGCCCGATCCCCGTCTCCGGCATCGCGAACTTGGTATTCTCGGTCGCCACCCGGAATCGGCACGGCAGCGCAAGACCGACGCCGCCGCCCATCGTGATCCCGTCCATGAAGGCTACGATCGGCTTGGCACAGGTGAACAGCCGGTGGTTCATCCGGTACTCGGCATGAAAAAACGCCCGCGCCTCGACCCCGTCAGTCGCGCCCGAGGCCGCCAGCATGCGGATATCGCCGCCCGCGCAAAACCCACGCCCCTCGGCATGATCGACCACGATCACCTCGACCGCCGCATCGCCACGCCACGCCTCCAGCGCCTCAAGCACGCCTTCGCACATCGCCAAGTTCAGCGCGTGCAATGCCTTGGGCCGATTGAGACGAATACGGCCGATCGGGCCTTCAACAGTGGTGATCAGGTCTTTGGTCATTCGCTCTTCCTTGTTCTCCCGCGAAGGCGGGAGCCCAGACTGGACTCCCGCCTTCGCGGGAGAACATGCTATTGCCGCGTCAACTCGCGACCAACGATCATACGCATGACCTGGTTCGTGCCCTCAAGGATCGAATGCACGCGCAGGTCGCGCCAGAAGCGCTCGATCGGATAGTCCTGCAGATACCCGTACCCGCCATGCAACTGCAACGCGCGGTCGACCACCGACGAGCCCGTGTCGGTCGCAAGCCGCTTCGCCATCGCCGCGAACTTGGTCTTGTCGGGCGCGTTCGCCGTCACCTTCGCCGCCGCCATGTACAGCAGCGCCCGCGCCGCCTCCAGTTCGGTAGCCATGTCGGCCAGCATGAACTGCGTGTTCTGGAAATCCGCGATTGCCTTTCCGAACTGCTTGCGGTCCTTGGTATACGCGATCGCCTCGTCGAGACACCGCTGCGCGCCTCCGAGCGAGCACGCGCCGATGTTCAACCGCCCGCCGTCCAAGCCCATCATCGCGATCCGAAAGCCCTCGCCCTCGCCCCCGACCATGTTCGCCCCCGGCACGCGGACGCCATCGAAGATCACCTGTCGCGTCGGTTGCGAATGCCAGCCGAGCTTCTTCTCGTTCGCGCCGAACGACACGCCCAGCATGTCCTTCTCGATCACGAGGCACGAGATGCCCTTGGGCCCGTCCTCACCGGTACGGACCATCGTCACGTACACCTCGTTCTCGCCCGCGCCCGAGATGAACTGCTTCGAACCCGTCACGATCCAGTCGTCGCCGTTACGCACCGCGCGCGTCTTCAACGCCGCCGCATCGGAACCCGACCCCGGCTCGGTCAGGCAATAGCTCGCGAGCCGATCCATCGTCACAAGATCGGGTAAATACTTGTCCTTCACCGCGACCGATCCGAACCGGTCGATCATCCACGCCGCCATGTTATGAATGCTGATGAACGCGCTGGTCGAAGGGCACCCGTACGACATAGCCTCCATGATCAGCGCCGCCTCCAGCCGCCCGAGCGCGATCCCGCCGCTCTCCTCGCTGACGTAGATCGCCGCGAAGCCGAGTTCGGCCGCCGCCTTGATCGTCTCGCGCGGGAAGATGTGCTTCTCGTCCCACTCGGCCGCGTGCGGGGTGATCCGGTCAGCGGTAAAGCGGCGCGCGAGGTCCTGGATCTCGCGCTGGTCGTCGGTAAGGTCGAACTGGTTTGAGGTGAACTGGTTCATCGTGGTCCTATCTCCGTCATGCCGGGCTTGACCCGGTACCCAGTGTCACGGACGCCGGTGTTCGTGGCTCTGGGTCCTGACGTGCGTCAGGATGACGATTGGGGGAAATGACGTGGATCGGCAACCGGCTGTCTACATCTGGCCAGCTGGCGCAACGGGACGCTGTACATCGGCGTCACGTCCAACCTGATGGCGCGGATCGTTCAGCATCGTGCCGGATCCTTTGGCGGCTTTACGCGAATATACGGCGTCAAACGGCTCGTTTGATTCGCGATGGCGGACACGATGGAGGAGGTCATAGCTCGCGAGAAGCAGTTGAAGAACTGGCGCCGCGCCTGGAAGATCGAATTGATCGAAGCCGACAACCCGACTTGGCGCGATCTGGCAGAGAATTGGGGCTTCGATCCGCTCCCCCAGCCGTCATCCCGGGCTTGACCCGGGACCCAGAGCCGCAAGCACCTACGCTCGTGGCTCTGGGTCCTGACGTTCGTCAGGATGACGGAAGAACGATAGCCCACCCAATCACCCCATCGTCGGGATAACGAACGCGTCGTTATTGCGCGTAGGCCCACCATCCTCGGCCATCGCCGGCAGCGCAGACCCGTCCGGCCAACGCTGCGTGATCGTCTTCACCTTGGTCCAGAACTTCACGCCCTCCATGCCGTGCTGGTTGGTGTCGCCGAACGCCGAGCGCTTCCAGCCACCGAAGGTGTGATACGCGACCGGCACCGGAATCGGCACATTGATGCCGACCATCCCAACGTTCACCCGCGCCGCGAACTCGCGCGCCGCGTGGCCGTTGCGCGTGAAGATCGCGACGCCGTTGCCGTATTGATGCTCGCTCGGCAGGCGCACCGCCTCCTCGAAATCGGCGGCACGGACGACCTGGAGGACGGGTCCGAAGATCTCCTCCTTGTACGCCGACATCTCCGTCGTGACGTGATCGAACAGCGAAGGCCCGATGAAGAAGCCCTTCTCATGCCCCTGCAATGCAAACCCGCGCCCATCCACGACCAGTTCAGCGCCTTCGTCGACGCCGGTTTGGATCCAGTTCTCGATCCGGGTGCGATGCGCCGCATTCACCACCGGCCCGTAATGCGCATCGTTGTCGGTCGACACGCCAACCCGCAAAGCAGCGATCGCCGGGATCAACTTCTCACGCAACGCGATCGCGGTCTTCTCGCCGACCGGCACCACCACCGGCAGCGCCATGCAGCGCTCGCCCGCGCTCCCGAACGCCGCGCCTGACAGGTCCGCGACGACCTGGTCGAGGTCGGCGTCGGGCATGACGATGCCGTGGTTCTTCGCACCACCCATCGCCTGGACGCGCTTGCCCGCCTCGACGCCGCGACGGTACACGTAATGCGCGATGTCGGACGATCCGACGAAGCTCACCGCCGAGATCGCCGGGTGATCGAGGATCGCATCGACCATTTCCTTGTCGCCGTGGACGACCTGGAAGATGCCCTCGGGCAGCCCCGCCTCGACGAACAATTCGCCGAGCCGCACCGGCACCGACGGATCGCGCTCGCTGGGCTTGAGGATGAACGCATTGCCCGTGGCGATCGCGACGCCCGACATCCACAACGGGATCATAGCCGGGAAGTTGAACGGCGTGATGCCCGCGCCGATACCGAGCGGCTGGCGCATCGAATACACGTCGATCCCCGGCCCGGCGCCCTGCGTGTATTCGCCCTTGAGGATGTGCGGGATGCCGCAGCAGAACTCGATCACCTCCAGCCCGCGCTGGATGTCGCCCTTCGAATCCGCGATCACCTTGCCGTGCTCGGACGACAGCAGCCGCGCGAGTTCGTCCATGTTCGCCTCGACGAGCCGCTTGAACTCGAACATCACGCGAGCACGCCGTTGAGGGTTAGTCGCAGCCCAGCCCGGCTGCGCCTTCTGCGCCGCGGCGACCGCACGGTCCAGATCGGTCGCACCCGACAGCCGCACGCGCGCCTGCACCTCGCCCGAATTCGGGTCGAACACGTCGCCGAAGCGCTCGGCCGTGCTGGCCGCACCGCTCACGAAATTCTCGATCGTCCGCATGGCATCCTCTTCTTGTTGCACGCACCGTCGGGCATAAGCGTTTCGCAGCCAAGCGGGGTTGTTTGCAGAATCGCTCTGCGAATATGCAGCATAGGGTGAGGCGTTCATGGATTGGGACGACGTCCGGTATTTCCTCGCTCTGGCGCGCACGCACCGGCTTGGGCCAGCTGCAAAACTGCTGGGACAGGACGCGACGACGGTGTCGCGGCGACTCCAGCGACTGGAGCGGCGACTCCAGACGACGTTGTTCGAACAGACCGTCGCCGGATACGCGCTGACCGAACGCGGCGCGGCGCTGCTCGACCATGCCGAGACGATGGAGGCGTCAGCGCTCGGTATTCAGGAAGTCGTCGGCAACGACGCAGGCGTGCTCGCCGGGCCGATCCGGTTGAGCGTCTCGGAAGGCTTCGGCAGCCGCATCCTCGCACCGCGCCTCGCGTCGTTCACCAACCAGCATCCGCGGATCGCGGTGGACCTGATTGCGTCGACGGGGTTCCTCAACCCGTCGCGGCGAGAGGCGGATATCGCGGTAATGCTCGCGCGACCGAAGAGCGGCCCATTGGTGGCGCGAAAACTCACCGACTATCACCTT
The DNA here is from genome assembly GCF_004340965.1 of Sphingomonas sp. PP-CE-1A-559. GTDB lineage: Bacteria > Pseudomonadota > Alphaproteobacteria > Sphingomonadales > Sphingomonadaceae > Sphingomonas. Next base: position 303,299 of record NZ_SLYA01000004.1, read on the forward strand.
GGCCTCTACGCGCATCCCGATCACCTCGCGCGGGCGGGGCCGATCGCGACCACCGCGGACCTGATGCGGCACCGGCTGATCGGCTACGTACCGGACATGATCTACGCGCCCGAACTCCGCTATCTCGCGGAGATCGACGGGCGCCTGGATGCGTCGATCCGCAGTTCGAGCATCGTCGCGCAGGCCGAGCTTATCGCCGCGGGCGCGGGGTGCGGGATCCTGCCGTGCTTCATCGGCGACGGCATGCCGGGGCTAGTGCGGGTGCTGCCCGACGCCGTCGATATTCAGCGCTCGTTCTGGCTCGTCGTCCACCGCGACGTTCGCCGGATCGCGCGGATCGACCGGTTCATCGCCTGGCTGGACGCGACCATCGGCGCGCTGAAGCCGCTGATGCTGGGCGTGCCCTCGGCGCCGATTGCCGCCCCCGAATGACGCCCGTATAGATCGATGTTGCATGGCAGCATCGCCGGGCCCGGAGCAGCGCGTTGATCCCCAAACTCTATCACCAGATGATCGACGCGATCGGCGATGGCACCGGCCTGCCCGATATCATCCTCCACATCCATGCCGGCATGGCACTGTTGATGATCGCCCGGCTGATCACGCGGCGGTCGTTCGGGACGTTCATTCCGTGGTGGGTGGTCGTCGCCGGCGAGTCGTTCAACGAGATCATGGACCGGCTGAACTTCGGGTCCTGGCGCTGGGAGGATACCTCGCTGGACATCGTCAACACGCTGCTGTGGCCGACGGTGATCTGCGTAGGCGTGCGGTTGCGGCCGATGATCGCGCAACGAGCCACGGTCAAGGCGGGTGCGGTGGAGACCGGGTCGGATGCTGTTGTCCCGGTGGAAAGCGTTCCCGTCGAGCCTGAGCGCTAATCTGCCCCCTCCCTTCCAGGGAGGGGAGCGCGTTGTGGGCGGGCTGGCTTGGTCTGTTCCAGCCAGCCAATAGGCCCTGTTCAGCCCAGCGCGATGTATCGTTGCAGGTGATAATCCTCATCACCCAACTGGTGGTCGATCATCACCAGCCGCTTCGCATAATGCGACACGGCGTATTCCCACGTCATGCCGATCCCGCCATGAAGCTGGATCATCTCCTCCGCGACCAGTGCGCCAGTCCGCCCGATCGTATATTTCGCCGCCGCCAGCGCCCGGTCGCGCGCCTTAGCATCACCACCGTCGAATGCCGACGCGGCGTTGATAACCGCGGAATGCGCCTGCTCGATCTCCAAGAGAACCGTCGCCATGCGGTGCTGGAGCGCCTGAAACTTGCCGATCGGCACGCCGAACTGCTTCCGGTCGCGGAGGTAACCGAGCGTCGCTTCCTTGACGAACTCCATCGCACCGACCGCTTCGGCCGACAGCGCGAGCAACCCCGCCCCAACCGCCGCATCGACGATCGCCTGCCCCTGCCCTTCGCCACCCACGCGCGCCTTTGCGCCAAGCGTGACATTCTCGAATGTCACGTCCCCGGCCGCACCACCCTCGACGACGTTGAAGCTGCGGACCGATACTCCCGCCGTATCCGCCGGCACGAGGAACACGAGCGGATCGCCATCCTGCTCGACCGTGACGACGAACACCGATGCCGCACCCGCCTGGGACACGACCGCCTTCGTCCCTCTGAGCGTCCAGCCATCGCCACTCTTCGTCGCGGTCACGGGCGTCGCGCCATCCTCGTGCGCGAACGCAGCGATCGTCTCGCCGGACACGATTGCAGCGAGCGTCTCGTCATGCCCGCCAGCCTTCGCCAGCGCCCGCCCGGCCATCAGCGCACCGAGGAACGGCTCGACCACCAGTGCGCGGCCAAGCGCCTCGAACACCACCATGATGTCGAACCCGCTGCCACCGAAGCCGCCCGCCGCCTCGTCGAACAGCGCGGAGACGATGCCGAGTTCGGTCAACTGCTGCCAGACCGCCGGGTCATACCCCGCCTCGCCATACGCGCCCGCATTACGCGTCTCGATCGGATAGCCGTCGCGCAACGCCCGCACGAGCGTGTCGGCCAGCATGCGGCGGTCGTCGGTGTGTTCGAAGTTCATGGTATCACAGACCCAGAATGGCTTTGGAGATGATGTTCTTCTGGATCTCGTTCGACCCGCCGAAGATCGACAGTTTGCGGTTGTTGAAATAGCTCGGCGCCGCCATCGCCGCGTCCTCCGGGCCGACATCCTCGCCGTTCCACCCGGCCTCCAGAGCTTCGGGTATGTAGGGCGCCGCGTAGGAGCCGTACGCACGACGGGTGAGCGAGGTGATCTCCTGGCGGATTTCGGTGCCCTTGATCTTTAGCATCGAACTCTCCGCACCGGGCGCACCGCCGCCCGCGACCGCCGCGAGCACGCGGAGATTGGTCGTCTGCATGTTGGCCAGATCGATCTCGACCCGCGCCATCCTAGCCGCAAACAGCGGATCATCCACCAGCGAGCGCCCACCCTTCTTCTGCATCTGCGCGACTTCCTTCAGCCGCTCGAACGACGCGATCGAGAAGCCGACGCCGGCGATGTTGGTGCGCTCGTAGGTCAGCAGATACTTTGCGTAGGTCCAGCCCATATTCTCTTCGCCGACGAGGTTGGCGACGGGCACCTCGACATCGGTGAAGAACACCTCGTTCACCTCCTGCTCGCCGTCGATCAGCGTGATCGGGCGGACTTCGATGCCGGGCGACTTCATGTCGATCAGCAGGAACGAGATGCCCTCCTGCTTCTTAGCCGTCGCGTCGGTGCGTACGAGGCAGAAGATCATGTCGGCATGCTGGCCGAGCGTCGTCCAGGTCTTCTGGCCGTTGACGACATAGACGTCGCCCTTCCGGACGGCAGTCGTCTTCAGGCCGGCGAGATCGGAGCCGGCACCCGGCTCCGAATACCCCTGGCACCACCAGTCCGAGCCGTCGAGAATCCGCGGCAACCACTGCTTCTTCTGCTCTTCGGAGCCGTATTTGATGAGCACCGGGCCGAGCATGTTGACGCCGAACGGCACGACGCGGGGGGCGTGCGCGAGTGCGGATTCATTGTCGAAGATGAACCGCTGGATCACGCTCCAGCCCGGACCGCCCCATTGCTCGGGCCAATGGTTCGCCAGCCAACCGCGTTCGTTGAGGATCGCGTGCCATTCCTCCATGTCCGACTTGCGCAGCCGCTTGCCTTCGCGGACCAGCGTAGAAAGACGCGCTGGGAGTTTGTCGCGAAAGAACGCGCGAACTTCCTCGCGGAACGACTCTTCCTCGGGCGTGAAGCTGAGATCCATGGCCATGTGACTCCTGATGTTGGAGCCTGTGTGCCACAGTCGATCGTGGAATTGAAGGACCGGTATGGTCGATGCGATGGAATTTGTTAGTAGTGCGACCCAGGTTATTCCGAACGGTATCGCCGCCCTCCTAATCCTCCCCCGCTAGGGGGAGGTGGCTGGCGCTTGCCAGACGGAGGGGGAGGTAAGGAGAACCTCTGTTCCGTGTCCTCCCCCTCCGTCGCCTACGGCGCCACCTCCCCCTTACGGGGGAGGATCAGTAAAGCGTCAGAACCGGTAGCTGATCCAGCCAGCGAGGAAGTCGGAGTTCTTGTACCCCGCATTCGTCAGCGCAGGCCCCGCGATCAGATGTTCGTACCGCCCGGTGAAGGACAGCCGCGAGGTGAACGGGTACACCGCCTGGAACCGCAGCGTATCGGCGATCTTCTTCCCCCCGAAATTCTGCGTGCCCGCAAACGCGGTGCCGTTCGCGCGGTACACTGCATCGCTCGTCGTATCGCGCCACGAGCGTTGATATTCCGCGGTCAGCCGTAGCTTGTCGAACACGCTGAACGTCACGTTCGGCGCCAACGCGACCAGATTGGTCGGCGTCGCGAACAGCTGATAGCTGTAGTAAATGTTGTTGCCGAACGGCGCGAGCGCGGTGCGCAGCGTACCGTTGCCATAGGCACCGCCACCACTCGCGTAATCGGCATGGAAGCCGACGCGGGGCGCGTTCTTCTTGTCGCCGAGCTTGTAGGTCTGTGCCAACAGCACCAGCCACGCCTTGATCGAGCGGTCGTCGTAGCGGCCGCCCTGGTAATTGATCGTCCAGTCGAGGTTCACCGGCCCGGCATCGCCCCAGATGTGCAGACCATAGAAACTACGCTCTTCGCGCGCGGTCGTGGTGCCCCAGACCTGCCCGCGGTTGCGCAGCCGCCAGAGGAACGGATCGACGTACAGCTTCGACCCACCGAACAGCGTCTCCGGCACGACGATCCCCGTCGAAATGCCCGAGAACCGCCGTGCGCTCTCGGCGTTGTCGTCCTGGGTACCGCCATTGCCGTAGGCGGTCGGCTTGAAGTCGAACACGTCGGCGCGGACTCCGGCGGTGCGCGCCCAGGCGCGGAAGCCGTTGAAGCCGAAGAACAGCGTGTTGTTGTCGCGCGGCACGACCAGCAGGTTCGGACCGTCGGCGAACGTCTGGCGGCCATAGCGGACGCCGACATCGACATCGGCGACCGTCCCGGTCAGGTCGACGAACGCCTGCTGCACCGCCAGCTTGTTGCGCAGGTTCGGCAGCGCCGTTCCCAGATTCCGTCCCTCCAGCGTACCATGCGCGAGTTCGCCATAGAACCGAAGGTGTTCCCCGACATGCAGGTCGGCACCGCCGAACAGGCGGAGAATGTCCTGCCGCTGCGCTTCCGAGTCGCGCAGATTGGGGTTAGTGGTCTGGTTGACGCGCAACCGCGCCTCGCCCGACAGCGTCAGATAGACGTCGCCATCGCCAGCGAGGGAAATGAACTTCAGCTGGTCGACGATGTCCTTGCGCTTGGCCGGATCGCGCAGCTTCGACCAATCCTCCGCCCAGCGCGACTGGTTGTACCCGCCCGCCGTGACGCCGTCGCCGATCGCGGCATCGGGATAGCTCTCCGCGATCGGCGACGCTTCGGCGGTGCTGGACACGTCCTTGGCGCCGGGATTGGCCTTCGTTGCAGGAGCAGGTGCAGGCGACGTCTGCGCCATCGCCAGGGTCGGAAGAGTCGACGCGGCAAAGCTGGCCGCATACGCCATGCGGCGGATCGTGATCGGGGTCATATCGAATATCCGGTACAGGACGCGGGACCGGACACGCCGGTCCCGTAAGCGTCAGTGGGCGGGAGCCGCGGCGGGGATCGCCGCCGGCACGAACTCGGGAAGCTTCCCCGACAACGCGGCGTTCAGCTTGTCGCGGTCGAGAGCGCCTTCCCAGCGGGCCACGACGATCGTCGCGACCGCGTTGCCGATGAAGTTGGTCAGGCTGCGGCACTCGCTCATGAAGCGGTCGACGCCAAGGATCAGCGCCATGCCCGCGATCGGCACCGTCGGCACGATCGACAGCGTCGCGGCCAGGGTAATGAAGCCCGCGCCGGTGACGCCCGCCGCGCCCTTCGAAGAGATCATCGCGACGACCAGCAGCAACAGTTCCTGCCCGAGCGTCAGATGCGTATTGGTCGCCTGCGCAATGAACAGCGCCGCCAGCGTCATGTAGATGTTGGTGCCGTCGAGGTTGAACGAATAGCCGGTCGGCACGACCAGCCCGACGACCGACTTCTCGCAGCCTGCCGCTTCCATCTTCTGGATCAGGTTCGGCAGTGCGGCTTCCGACGAGGACGTACCGAGCACCAGCAGCAATTCGGCCTTCAGATACTTGATCAGCTTGAAGATCGAGAAGCCCGTGAGCCGAGCGACGGTGCCGAGGATGACGATCACGAACAGCGCCGCGGTCAGATAGAAGGTCGCGACCAGCGCACCGAGATTGGCAAGGCTGCCGATCCCGTACTTGCCGATCGTGAACGCGATCGCGCCGAACGCGCCGAGCGGGGCTGCGCGCATTAGGATGCCGACCAGCTTGAAGACGATCAGGCTGAGGCGTTCGAGGAAGTTCAGCACCGGCTTGGCAGGCTCGCCGACCAGGCTCAGCGAGATGCCGAACAGGATCGCGACGAGCAGGATCTGGAGGATATTGCCTTCGGTGAACGCGCTGACCATCGTGTCCGGGATGATGCTCATCAGGAACCCGGTGATCGTCGTCTCATGCGCCTTCACGGTGTAGTCGGCGATGCCCTTGGTATCGAGCGTGGCGGCGTCGATGTTCATCCCCGCACCCGGCTGGACGACGTTGGCGACGATCAGGCCGACGATCAGCGCGAGCGTCGAGAAGAACAGGAAGTAGGCGAACGCCTTGCCCGCGACGCGGCCGACCGAGCCGAGTTCCTTCATCCCGGCGATGCCGGTAACGAGCGTCAGGAAGATCACCGGTGCGATGATCATCTTCACCAGCTTGATGAACGCATCGCCGAGCGGCTTCAGCGCCGCGCCGTACGCCGGATAGAAATGCCCGAGCGCCGCGCCGAGCGCGATCGCGATCAGGACCTGCAGGTATAACTGCCCGGTCCAGCGCTTGCGCCGGGGCGTTTCCGCGACGCCATATGTCTGGGATGGAATGGTCAACATCGCCTCCTGAAAACCTCGCCCGCTGACATGGAGCGTTATCTGCGACGGTAATGCCGGCCCGAACCGCAGACTACAAGCGCGAGCCTACAATCTATTAAGCTATTGTTTTAGCGAAGTTTGACAGCATACCGATCATTCGGATGTGCGGATTTTGTATAGATTGCAGCATGGCGCTCACGGAATGTGTGTGATAATCCGCACAGAATGAGCCGGACTCGTTCCTCCCTTCTGACGACCGCGCTGGCGGTGCTGTTTGCGTTCGCGGCGCTTGGCCTGATCGTGGCGGGGGTCGCGTCGATCTACGGCCAGCGCGCCGTCGCCGACGTTACCGCGGCGGTACGGACACGGTCGATCCAGCAGACCCGGAGCAATCTGCGACTGCTCGAATCCGAGTTGCAGACGTATCGCCTGCTCCCGTTGATGCTTGGCGAATACCCCGACGTGCGCGCCGCGCTGGCGTCGGGTTCGGTCGATCCTGCGCTCAACGAAAAGCTGGCGATGCTGGCGCGGCGAACCGGCGCCCCGGTGATCTACGCGCTCGATACGCAGGGCATGACGATCGCCGCATCGAACGCGGGTCAACCCGACAGCTTCCTCGGTCACGACTATAGATACCGCGAGTATTTCACCAAGGCGATGGCGTCCGGCGCGACCGAGTTCTTCGCACTCGGCAGCGTCAGCGGACGCCCCGGCCTCTATCTCTCGCGACGCATAGAGCGCGCCGGACGGCCGCTCGGCGTGGTCGTCGTGAAGGTCGAATTCGCCAAGATCGCCCGCGCCTGGATCCAGGACCGGATGGCAACCTTCGTCACCGATCCCGACGGCATCATCCTGATTTCCAGCGATCCCCGTCTCCAGTTCAAGACCACGCGGCCCTTGACGGCGGCTCGCCGCGCAATGCTCGCCCAGACGCGCCAGTTCGGCGGATCGCCGCTCGTGCCCGCACCGCTGACGATGATCGAAGGCGGTTCGCGGCTTCCGGACGGCACACCTGCGGTCGCGGTATCGCTCCCCGTGCCGATCGCCGGCTGGCGGCTGGTCCACATGGAACCGCTCGACGCCGCGTTGCGCACCGCGGCCGCGCGTACGCGTTGGGCGACCACGCTCGCCGCGCTGCTGACGATCGGCGCGATGCTCGGCACATGGTGGGTCCACGAGCGGCGCAAGCGCAACGCGGGCGCCCGCGCGGAGCTCGAAGCAGAGGTTGCCCGCCGCACCGCCGAGCTCCGCGCCACCGCCGACCGCCTCCAGATCGAGGTCGAACAGCGCGAGGCCTCCGACCAGCGGTTCCGCCAGGCCCGCGAGGAACTCGCGCACGCCAACCGCGTCGGTTCGATCGGCACGATCACCGCCAGCGTCGCGCACGAGATCAATCAGCCCGTAGCCGCGATCCGCACCTTCGCCGACAATGCCGCCGCCTTCCTCGACCGCGGCGAACCCGCGCGCGCGGCAACCAACCTCCAGTCGATCGTCGACCTCACCAGCCGGATCGGTACGATCACCGCGGGGCTCAGGCGCTATGCCCGGCGCGGCGCAGGCTCGATCGGCCCGGTGGCGCTCGACGAGGCGATCGACGGCGTCCGCCTGCTGATCGGCGACCGCTTCCGCGCCAAGGGCGTTACGCTCGACCTGCCGAACGGTCCCGAGGCGCGACTGACGGTAATCGCCGGTCGCGTTCGCCTGGAACAAGTGCTGGTCAACCTTCTCCAGAACGCCCTCGACGCGGTCGCCGACCGCCGCGATGCCCGCGTCAGCGTCACGGTCGGGCGTAAAGGCCGCGACGTCGTCCTGACCGTCGCCGACAACGGTCCCGGCATCGAGCCCGACATCGCCGACCACCTCTTCACCCCGTTCGCGACGAGCAAGAAGGACGGCCTCGGACTCGGCCTCGGCATCGCGCGCGACATCATGACCGAGTTCGGCGGCACGCTCGACCTCGTCCCAGCACCTGAAGGCGCCATTTTCCGTATGATCCTGGTAAAGGCATGAGCGAGCAAGCGGTTCTGCTCGTCGACGACGACGACGTGTTGCGCGGGGCGCTGGAGCAATCGTTCGAACTCGCCGGGATCGCGGTGATCGCCGAGCGCGACCCGACCGTCGCGCTCGCCTGCGTGACCGCCGGGTTCGACGGCGCGGTCGTATCCGACATCCGCATGCCGAAGATGGACGGCCTCGAACTCTTCCGCCGGATCGCCGCGATCGACCACGAGATCCCGGTGCTGCTGATGACCGGCCACGGCGACGTCGCGATGGCCGTCGCCGCGCTGAAGAACGGCGCGTTCGACTTCATCCCGAAGCCGTTCGCCACGGACCATTTGATCGCGGGGGCACGCCGCGCGCTCGAAATGCGCCGCCTCGTCCTCGACAACCGCCGCCTCCGCGCCGCCGCCGAGGAAACGGTCGGCGCCGAACCGCTGATCGGCGAGACCCCGGTGATGGTCCGCCTCCGCGAAACGATGCGCCAAATTGCTCAGGCCGACATCGACGTTCTGATCGAGGGGGAGACCGGCACCGGCAAGGAACTCGTCGCCGTCCTGCTCCACCGCTGGAGCAACCGACGGTCACGGCCCTTCGTGGCAGTCAACTGCGCCGCGCTGCCCGAGGCTGTCGCGGAAATCGAGCTGTTCGGCCACGACGGCGACTCCCGCCTGCCGCGCACCGGCCGGATCGAGGCCTCGAACCGCGGCACGCTGTTCCTCGACGAAATCGAGAGCACGCTGCCGGCGTTTCAGGCAAAACTGCTCCGCGTGCTCGAGGAGCGCGAGGTGATGCCGGTCGGTGGCGACCTGCCACGTGCGCTCGACCTGCGCGTGATCGCTGCCGCGAAACCGGGGTTAGAGCAGGCGGTCGAGGAAGGCCGCTTCCGCGCCGACCTGCTGTTCCGGCTAGACGCGGTCCGCCTGCGCATCCCGCCGCTCCGAGAACGCCGCGACGACATACCGCTGCTGTTCGGCCATTTGCTCCATCAGGCGGCAGAGCGGTTCGGGCGCGAGGTGCCGACGATCGATACAGCGACGCTAGCGTACCTTGGCCAGCACGACTGGCCCGGCAACGTCCGCGAACTCGACAACCTCGCCAAGCGCCTCGTCCTCCGCGTCGAGGCGGAAGAGGCAGTCGACGAAGACAGCGACATCCCCCTCCCCGCCCGAGTAGACAAGTTTGAGGAAGCGACGATCCGCGCCGTGCTCCAACAGGTCAGCGGCGACGTGCGGTCTGCGCTGGCCGCACTCGGCATCCCGCGCAAGACGTTCTACGATAAGCTGAAGCGCCACGAGATCGACGTCGAAGCCTACCGCCCGACCAAAGGCTAATCCTCAATTCTCCCCTGCAAGGGGAGGTGGCAGCGCTTGCGCTGACGGAGGGGTGACCCGCTCTCGATAGGGCGACACCCCTCCGTCGCTGCGCGACACCTCCCCTTGCAGGGGAGGATTGATTTAGGTCGGAATAACCGGCGGCGGCACACCGCCCTGCCGCGTCGCCACGAACTTCGCCAGCGGTGGCCCGATCAGCAACACCCCCAGAAACCGCAGCACCTGAAGCGCCATCACGAACGGCACATCCACCGGACTCGACGCCGCGATGATCGCCACCGAGTCCATCCCGCCGGGACTGGTCGCCAGATACGCGGTAACCGGATCGATTCCCCACCACCGCGTCAACACCGCCGCGATCCCCCCGCAAAACGCGATCAGCAACGCCACCGACAACAGGATCCGCGGCATCGCCTTCCCCGCCACCCGCAGCGTATCGCGGGTGAACGACAGTCCGATCCGCCACCCGACCACCGCATAGCTGATTGCGAGCAACCACTGCGGCAACACCGGCTGCGCGACACCAGTGACATTGAGCGCCGCTCCCGCCACCAAGGACCCGAGCAGCGCACCGGCGGGCAGCTTCAGCACAACGCCGACACTCGCACCAACACCAGCAATCGCGATCGTCCGAAGCACGGCAACCGGATCGACCGCCGCAAACCACGTGGCTGCGACATGATGCCCGCTCCCGCCACCGACCATCACCGCCGCCAGCACCGAAGCGACCACCGCCACGCTCACGACCCGCGTGTACGTCATCACCGCGACCAGCCGCGAGTCCGCGCCATACGCCTGCGCCATCAACACCATCGCGCTCGCCGCGCCCGGCGTCGATCCCCACACCGCGACGGTCCCCGGCAACACCTGCCACCGGCTGAGCAGATACCCGAGCACGCTGCTTGCCGCGAGCGTGACGAAATTCACCATCAGGAACACCGGCCAGTGATCCGCCACCGTCGCGACGATCCCCGTGGTAATCGACCCTGCAATCAGAGTCCCGACCGCAGCCTGCGAACCCCGAAACGCCGAAGTCGGCACGCTCAGCGACCACCCCCGCACCGCCAGCACGACCGCGGCGACCATTGGCCCGAGCAGCAACCCCGCAGGCAGCCCGACGACTTCGAGCAGCGCGGCGATCACCGCCGACAGCGCGATCAAGACGGCCCAGCGCCAGATCACGGCTTGGTAGCGAACCAGATCGTGTGCCGCGCGCCGCCCTTCCGCGTCGCCCGCGCGATCACTTCGTCGACCGCGAACCCCGCTTCAGCAAGGCGCGTAGCAAACGGCTTGCTGGGAGCGGACGACCACACGGCGAGCACCCCGCCCGCCCGCAAAGCCGCTCGCGCCAGGGACAATCCACGCGCCCCGTAAAGCCGGTCATTACCCGGCCGCGAAATTCCGTCCGGACCGTTGTCGACGTCGAGCAGGATCGCGTCCCAATCACCCTCGGCGATCGCCGCGACGACATCGCCCTCGAAAATGCGGGTCCGCGGATCGGTCAGGCTGTCGCCGTGCAGCGTCGCCATCGGCCCGCGCGCCCATTCGACCACCGCCGGCACGATCTCCGCAACCGCCACCTCCGCGTCAGGCCCAAGCCGTGCGAGCGCCGCGCGAAGCGTAAACCCCATCCCAAGCCCGCCAATCAGCATCCGCACGCCCGGCCGCCCACCGATCCGGTCGCACGCCTGCTCCGCCAGCGCCTCTTCCGACCTACTCAACCGGCTGTTCATCAACTCGTTCGCGCCGAGCATGATCGAGAACTCGGCGCCACGCTGGAGCAACCGAAGTTCACCCCCACCCGGCACCTGCGCCGTCCCCAGCAGCACGCGCGGGATCATGCCGACCAAGCCGCGATATCGTCCTGCTCGCCGATCAAGGCCAGCCCGTGCGCGATCGACGTCAGCTCGCCACCACTCATGATCGCCGCCTCGCCAAACCGCTCGACGAAGATCCGGCGGATGCGCGGGATAAGCGACGATCCGCCGGTCAGGAACACCCGGTCGATCTCGCTTCCGCTGACGTTCGCCACCTCAAGCGCCCGGTCGACCGCCGCCTCGATCCGCACGACGTCATCGGCGATCCACCCCTCGAACTGCGCCCGCGTCACGTCCGCCTCTATCTCGAGCCCCGCGCCCGCAAAGTGGAAATGCGCGTCCTCGCCATTCGACAGCGCACGCTTGAGCGACCCGACCGCGTCGTACAACGGGTACCCCAGTTCGTTCTCGATCACCGCGATCATCCGCCCGATCGCGTCCGGATCAATCGCAGTCTTCTGCAACCGCTCGAGTTCGGTCATCGTCTTGCGGTTGCGCATCAGCGCCAGCCGCGACCAGTCCGCGAAGTCGGCGAAATACGCACGCGGAATCTCCAGTTCCTTGCCGAACGACTTGTACGCGCCGCCCTTGCCCAGCATCGGCAGCACCAGCCGGTCGAGAATGCGGTAATCGAACCGGTCGCCCGCGATCCCCACGCCCGCATGCCCCAGTGGCGTACACCGCCGCGCCGCGCCCGGCTCGGCAACGCGCACGACCGAAAAGTCGCTCGTACCGCCACCGAAATCCGCCACCAGGATCGTCGCCGGCTCGGTCAGTCGCGTCGCGTAGCTATAGGCAGCACCGAGCGGTTCGTAGACGTAGTGGATCTCCGCCCCGAAACCCTTGAACATCGCGTCGTACCGCGTGCGCGCCAATGCCTCGTCGGGCCGCGCGCCGGCATATTCGACCGGGCGGCCGACGACGATCCGGTGCGGCCGCGTATCGAGCTTGCCGCCCGCATGCGCGATCAGCTTTTCGAGAAACAGCTGGCCCATCTCCTCGAAGCGATAGCGCTTGTCGAAGACCGACGCCTGCTCGAACGTCTTCATCGCCGCGACCGACTTGAACGACTGGATGAACCGGCTGTCGAGCGGATACTCCATATATTCGGCGATAGCCCACGGCCCCGCATCCGACGCGAGCCCCTTGCCGCTGTCGTCCTGCCAGAAGCACAGCGCCGAGCGGAACACCGGGCTCGTCTCGGCGGGGGCTGCGAAGGTCATCAGCTCGGGTGAACCACCGCGAGCCCCCAGCGCCACGACGCTGTTGGTCGTGCCGAAATCCAGCCCCAAAGCGGGGCCGCCAGCGTCCGTCTGCATCGCGTCGTCCTTCAATGAACGCGGGCCTATGCCGATGCGGGGTGCGGGATGGCAACCCCGTGCGTGCTTCGGCGGTCCAGTTGAGCGGGTTTGGTTGAGCTGCGATCTATGACTGGATGACCGCACACAGCGGAAGCCCGTTAAGAGTCGGTCTCCAGCAGTTCACCTTTTTCCCGGGAGCCATTCGCCCAGATTTTATCGGGCGCGCCCCTCTTCCCGCGGACGAAACAAGACCGGTCCCTCGCAGCGTAACCAAACGCTAAGCTCTTGGGGATAAGCATGCCGCGATGTTCGTATCGCTGACAGCGCGTATCACCGCGATCGGACTCATCGTCCTCCTGGCGTTGGCGTCTTTGGCGGGGCTCCTCGCCGATGCGTCGTATCAGGCCAGCCAAAGCGTTCACTGGGCCGCGCACTCCGCCGGGATCATCGAGACGACCGAGGCGGCGCTGGGCGATCTGCGCGAGGCTGAATCCGGCCAGCGTGGCTTCGTCATCACGCGCGATCCAGCCTATGCTCGGTCGTACGCCGAACGTGTGGATAGCGCTGCCCGAACCATCGCCCGAGTCGTAGAACAGACCGACGACAATCCGCTTCAGCATGCACGGGCGCAGGAAATCGCGGTGCTGATGAAGGAGCGCTCCGCCTTTTTGCTGCAACCGTTGAATCTTGCCCGCCGGGGTGATTTTTCCGGCGCGGTCGCGGTTATCGCGAGTGGCCGAGGCCGCGAACTGATGGACGCGATCAGCGTGCGCGCGCAGGGCTTTCTCGATGAGGAACGCGCGCTCCAGTCCACGCGGCAGGACGCAGCGGTTCAGCGGCTGGAAAGCGGCAAGAGATTGGCGATACTCGGCGCGATCGCCGTGGCCCTCATTGTCGTCGGCAGCTTTGCGCTGCTCGTCCGGGCGATCCGCCGCCCGCTGGCGACCATGATGCGAGCGATGACCGCGCTTGGCAGCGGCGAACAGGACGCCCGCATCGATACTGCGATGGGATCGCGGGAGTTTACCCGCCTCGCCGTCGGCTACAATGCGATGGCCGACCGATTAAGGGGTGCCGTGGCAGACCAGGGCACCAGCGAGCGGCAATTGCAAATCGTCAACACCGAACTCGAGCAGAACACGAAGTCGCTTCGCGAACGCGGCGACGTCATCGAACTGCTCGGCGGCATGGCGCATCGCATGCAGGCCGCACGCACCGACGACGAGTTGGCGCAGATCGTCCGGGTGTTCGTACCGCAGGTGCTCCCCGACATCCCCGGCGCGCTGTACGCGCACAACAACTCGCGCAATTGCCTTGCCCCCGTCGCGAGTTGGGGCGGCATTACCGTGCCGATCGAAGGCTTTGCGCCGGAGCGGTGCTGGGCGCTGCGTCGTGGCCAGAGCCACTCCGTCGAAGACCCCAGCCGAGAGATCGTCTGCGGGCATGTCGCGGAGAACGAGGTGTATCACTGCGAACCCCTGCTCGCGGGCGGCGAGGTCATCGGCGTGCTCTATCTCCAGGGCCGGATCGGAGCCGAGAACCGCTTCCGGATGAACGTGCTGACCGAGAACATCGCATCCGCACTGGTCAACCACCGCTTGCAGCGATCGCTGCGCGAGCAGACGATCCGCGATCCACTCACCAGCCTGTTCAATCGTCGCTACATGGAAGAAACGCTCAAGCTGGAGATCGCCCGATCCTTGCGGGCGGGGAGTCCGCTCAGCCTCGTCATGTGCGACATCGATCATTTCAAGCGGTTCAACGACGAGTTCGGCCACGATGCCGGCGACTCGGTGCTGCAGATGGTCGCGGCGGAGATGCGCAGTCGGTTCCGCGACGGCGATGTCATCTGCCGCTTCGGCGGCGAGGAGTTCACGATCATCGCGCCGGGCACGACCGCGGAAGCACTTGCCGGTCGTGTCGAGACCGTGCGACGCGCCATAGCGGAACTGGCGGTCCGACACGGCAACCGCACGCTGGGCTCGACCAGCATGTCGTTCGGCATCGCGACCTGGTCCGACGCCATGGACCGGGATGGCGCGACACTCATCCAGGCGGCGGACATGGCATTGTATCAATCCAAGCGTGACGGCCGCAACCGCGCCACCATCAGCATGCTCGCGGCTTGATCCGGGTCGTTCGGCCCGGTCCCGGCGCGCCGTTGGCTGGAACAGCGTCATGCTGAGGACCGGATTGCCCGGATAGAGAATCTCACCGAATTGAAGACCCTCTCCGACCCCGCTCCGCTTCCAAACGGCTGTGGCAGGGATCACATCAGCGGTAGCGCGCAAGCCACGCGGTGCGCCGATCGGTCTGCTTCGTCAGGCAGGCGGGATGGTTCAGGCGTTCGATCGTGCCGACGCCGTCGCCTTGATCGAGCGGGCATGCAGCGTCGCGCTGCTTGATCCAGGCGCGCTGCGACATGCGCAATGCGGCACGACGCGCAGACGGCAACCGTTTCATGGTGGCGGCATAGGTCCTGTTCAGTCGCCCATCGGCCCGCTTGTAGTCGGCGCCGAAACAGGCCGCCATCGCTGGGGTGATACCCTGTGCGGCCTCCCCGGTGTTGAGGCAGCGGTCGAGATCGGGCGAGCCGGCTAGGGTGAGGGCAAGCGCTAGGATCAGCATTTCAGGTCTCCTTTCCCTGTCCAACGTCGCAAACCCGGGTCGGTTCTGTGGCGCCTGCGTAAATCGTCAGCCGCGCGAAGCCACGTATCGGCAAGGAGCGCGATTGCGGTATCTAGCGCACCGGAATTGACAGTTCGGAGGTCGCGATGCGCGTGTTGGTGACGGGATTGGGCGACATCGCTCACAAGGGATATCTGCCGGTGCTGGCGGCCAACCCCGAACTGGAACTCCATCTGGCGACGCGCGACCAGCAGGTCCTCGGTGACGCCGGACGTTCGTTCCGCGTCGCTCACCTTCATGCCAGCGTCGAGCATGCTCTGGAGACAACGGCCTTCGACGCGGCTTTCATCCACGCCGCGACCGGTGCGCATCCGGCGCTCGTTCGAATGTTGCTGGAGCGGCGTATCCCCACCTTCGTCGACAAGCCGCTCGCCGACAATCTTGCCGAAACCCAAGAACTTGTGGCGCTGGCCGAACGCCAGGAAACGTTGCTGACGGTAGGGTTCAACCGCCGGTTTGCGCCGGACTATGCGGCGCTTCGCGGTACCGGCGCGAGCTTGATTGTCATGGAAAAGCACCGTCACCGCCAGGCCGACACCCCGCGCAAAGTGGTGTTCGACGACTTCATCCATGTCATCGACACGCTGCTGTTTCTGGCGCCTGCCCCAGTGCAACGCCGCACGATCGAGACTCATGTCGAGCATGGACTACTCAAAACGGTGACGCTGATGCTGGCGGGCGACGGCTTTACGGCCATCGGCACGATGCACCGGGATAGCGGGCTCGATGAGGAACGACTGGACGTGATCGGGAACGGCGTGAGGCAGTCGGTGCGGAACATGGCGGAACTGGTGCGCTCGGCAGGCACGGAGTGCCACCACCGGCGCGGTGACTGGACCTCCGTCGGCCGTCAGCGTGGCTTCGAAGCCATGTGCGCGGACTTCCTTACGGCAGTGCGCGTGGGCCGTATCACCTCGGTCGCAGACATCCTGGCGACACACGCGCTCTGCGAAGACATCACTGTCCATGCAGATGCGCAAGCAACACCGGACCGACCGTCTTATACAAATATTTCAGGTAATTAGAACATCATCCGAGCCACTTGAGAAATACGCGTCAAGTATCTCAAAACCAAATCGGTTGGGTTTAAGCGTCGAATTCTCCTCGTCGTAAGCAACTAGTCCACATAGATAACCGACACCATTATCCGTCCGATCCGGACATGTTATCCTCAGGAACTCACTCGGCTGGGGATCGTTGGTGCCCCGCAGCCGCAACGGCTGTTCCATGAGAAGAGTGACTTATGATTAAAACATTGATTCTCGGCGCATCCGCCGTCGCCATGACTGCCCTGCCAGTTGCGGCCAGCGCCGCGCCTGTCGCCAATTCGGCACAGTCGCTCTCGGTCGCGTCGCCGGTTCGTGCGGGCACGTCGTCGAAGAAGGCAAGCAATCTCACGGGCGTGAGCATTGTTCCGCTGATCATCGGCGTCGGCATCGTCGCTGGTGTGACGTACCTGATCGTCGACCATGAAGACGACAACAACTCCGACAGCAACTAAGTGAAATGGGTCGGGTAACACCGGCCCATTTTTCTATCGAACAGATTGCCGCGGATCGACCCGCATCGAGGCGAACCGATGACCCGCGCATGGCTTCTCCTGACGCTGCTGGCATCGCCCGCCGACTTTGCCGCAATGCCGTCGGGTGATCCTACCGGCACCAGCTTGGCGCGTTGCCTCGAGCGCGAAGCCAACGCCTCCACCGCCGGCCAGACCGAATGCGAGACCACAGCGCTGCGCGACTATGATCGGCGCATGAACCTTGCGTACGCAGCACTGCTGCGGCGGCTCCCTGCCCCGGCAGCGCAATCCCTGCGCCAATCGCAAAGGGCCTGGATCACCTTCCGGGATGCCGAGGACGGGGCGCGAAATGCCCTCTACGCCACCCGCAGCGGCACGATGTACGTCCCGATGGAGGCGGCTGCCGGAACAATCCTGACGCGAGACCGCGCGCTGCAACTGGAAGGCTATGCGCGCATACTCTCGATCGAGCGCTGACCGTCCGATCGCCTAGTTGGCCAGCCGGGCGACGAGGAAGTCGACGAACACGCGCACACGCGCCGGCGTGTTCGTGCCGCCGACGAACACCGCGTGGATCTGCTCGACATCGCCAGGGTTGAAGTCCTCGAGTACGGGCACGAGCCGTCCCGTGGCGATGTCGTCGACGACGCTGAACGCGCCGACACGCGCGATCCCGACCGCTGCACATGCGAGTTGACCCAACGTCTCGCCGTTGTTCGCCTCGATATTGCCCCTCACCGACAACGCCATATCCTGCCCGTCGCGGCGGAATGGCCAAACCGGTTCGACGCGGCGGAAGTTGAAGTTGAGGCAATTGTGCGCGTGCAGGTCTTCCGGGACCATCGGCGTCCCGCACCGTGCGAGATAGTCGGGCGCCGCGACGATGACGCGGCCGCTTTCGCCCAGTTTGCGGGCGGTCAGCAGGCTGTCGGCCAGCGGACCGAAGCGCACCGCGACGTCCGCTTGCCCGCCCGCGACATCGACGAGCGTATCGGTCAGCGCGAAATCGACCAGGATATGTGGGTACGAACGCGCGAACTCGCCCAGCAGAGGCACGATGCACAACCGCCCATGCGATAGCGCGGCGCTGATCCGCAGCCGTCCGCGCGGCGCGCCTTGATCGGCGATCTGCTGTTCCGCGTCGTCCAGGTCGGCAAGAATCCGCCGCGCGGTCTGCAGATAGACCTGCCCCTCGACGGTCGGCGTCAGGGCCCGCGTAGAGCGCAGCAGCAACCGCACGCCAAGCCGCGTCTCGATCCGGTCGATCGACCGCGCCACCGCCGATGGCGTCAGCCCCAGCGCGCGCCCAGCACCCGAGAAACTGCCCTCGCGCATCACCGTCGCGAAGATCTCCAGCGCACGGGCCCGGTCGGCGCCTATCCCGATCTTTGCGTCCACGTCACAAATCCTTCGCCGTCACATCGTCTAATACGGGGGCACCAGACCGTCCATCTATGCACCAACGCGAACATCGGGGATACGCACATGGACTATCGGCAATTGGGATCATCGGGCTTGCGCGTTCCCGTGTTGAGCTTCGGCACCGCGACCTTCGGCGGCACCGGGCCGTTGTTCGGTGCATGGGGACGCAGCGACGAGACCGAAGCACGACGGCTGGTCGATGTCTGCCTGGAAGCGGGCGTGACGTTGTTCGACACCGCCGACGTCTATTCGAACGGCGCCTCGGAGTCGGTGCTCGGCGCGGCGATCAAGGGGCGGCGCGACCGGGTGTTGATCTCGACCAAGACCGGCCTGCCGATGGGTGACGGCCCGCAGGATTGGGGCGCGTCGCGGTCGCGGCTGATCCGCGCGGTCGAGGATTCGTTGCGGCGGTTAGGAACCGATTACGTCGACCTACTCCAGCTTCACGCCTTCGATGCATCGACCCCGACGGAGGAGGTGATGGGCACGCTCGACACGCTGGTCGCTGCGGGCAAGGTCCGATATGCGGGCGTGTCCAACTATCCCGGCTGGCAGCTTATGAAGGCGCAAGGCATCGCCGACCGCCACGGCTCGCCGCGGCTAGTCGCGCACCAGGTCTATTACTCGCTGATCGGCCGCGCGTACGAGGCAGACCTGATGCCGGTCGGCGCGGACCAGGGAGTCGGCGCGCTGGTGTGGAGCCCGCTTGGCTGGGGTCGCCTGACCGGCAAGATCGGGCGCGACCGGCCGATCCCCGCGGGCAGCCGCCTGCATGACACCGAACAGTTCGCACCGCCGGTCGAGGCCGAGCACCTCTACCGCGTGATCGACGCGCTCGAGGCGGTCGCGGCGGAGACGGGCAAGACGGTGCCGCAGGTCGCGATCAACTGGCTGTTGCGCCGCCCGACCGTATCGTCCGTCATCATCGGCGCACGCAACGAAGCCCAGTTGCGCGACAATCTAGGGGCGGTCGGCTGGGAACTGACGGCCGCACAGGTCGCTGTGCTCGATACGGCCAGCGATGTGCTGCCGCCCTACCCCCATACGCCCTATCGCCAGCAAGAGGGTTTCGCCCGGCTGAACCCTGCGCTGGTCTGAGGAACGACATCATGAAACTCAATCCCGGCCTGCTGGCCCTCGCCGTCGGCGCGTTCGGCATCGGCGTGACCGAATTCGCGCCGATGGGGCTGCTTCCGGTCATCGCGACCGATCTCGGCGTGTCGATCCCGACCGCGGGATTGCTGATCAGCGCCTATGCGCTCGGCGTCGTCATTGGTGCGCCATTGATGACGTTAACCACCGGGCGGGTGCAGCGGCGGACGTTGCTGATCGCACTCGCCGGTATCTTCACCATCGGCAACCTGCTCGCGGCGGTATCGACCGGCTACGGCATGCTGATGGCCGCGCGCATCCTGACCTCGTTCAACCATGGCGCGTTCTTCGGCGTCGGGTCGATCGTCGCGGCCAGCCTCGTGCCAGCGGAACGACGCGCGGGCGCGGTGGCGGCGATGTTCATGGGCCTGACGATCGCGAACGTCGTCGGCGTGCCGCTCGCGACCTGGGCAGGCGACCATCTCGGCTGGCGCGCGTCGTTCTGGGGCATATCGGCGCTCGGCGTGGCGACGATGGCGGCGCTGCGGCTGACCTTGCCGGCTCTGCCCGCGCCCGAGGGCAGCGATGCGATGGCGGAACTGCGTGTGCTGACGCGGGGCCCCGTGCTCGGCGCGCTTGGCCTGACCGTGGTGGGCGCGAGCGCGATGTTCACCGTGTTCACCTACATCACGCCGATCTTGCGCGAAGTGACCCACGCCTCGCTCGGCTACATCACCGCGATGCTGGTCACCTACGGCCTGGGGCTGTCGCTCGGCAACTGGCTCGGAGGCCGTTTCGCCGATCGCTCGGTCGACCGGACGTTGATCGTCACGCTAGCCTCGCTGACGGCAATCCTGATCGTGTTCGCACTCCTGATGCCGTTCAAGATTCCGACCGCGATCCTCATCTTCCTCTGGGGTATTGCGAGTTTCGCGCTCGTTCCGCCGTTGCAGATCCGCGTGATGCATGCCGCGGCGGACGCGCCCAACCTCGCGTCCGCCATGAACATCGGTGCGTTCAACCTGGGCAATGCGATCGGCGCAGCGGTCGGCGGCGGCGTGATCGCGGCGGGGTTCGGGTATCCGGCGGTGGCGTCGGCGGGTGCCGTCTCGTCGGCGCTTGGCCTCGTCGCGGTGATCGTCAGCGTTCGTCGGAATACCGTACGCGATCAACGCCATCCAGCTTCGGCGAGTCCGGTCGAGGTTATGTAAAAGCCGACTCTGATCGATGGGGACCGAACGCGCATCGCCTGCGTTGTACGGCCGCTATCATCAGGAGACGCGGCATGAACCCGACCGGCAACACCATCCTCATCACCGGCGGCGGGTCGGGTATCGGCGCCGCTCTGGCGCAGCGCCTCCACGATGCGGGCAACGCGGTGATCGTCGCCGGCCGTCGCCAGGCAGCGCTCGACGAGGCAATCGCAGGGCGCGAGAACATGAGCGCGATGACGCTCGACATCGACGATCCCGCCGCGATCGAAGACTTCGCGCGGCGCCTAGTCGCCGAACATCCCGCGCTCAACGTGCTGGTCAACAATGCCGGCATTATGAAGCTGGAGGATATTTCGACGCGCCGCGATCTCGCCGACGCGGAGGCTACGATCGTCACCAACCTGCTCGGGCCGATCAGGCTGACCAACGCGCTGATCGATCATCTCGCGGGACAGCCCGGCGGTACGATCGTCAACCTGACGTCGGGGCTCGCCTATGTGCCGCTGACCGCAGCGCCAACCTATTCGGCGACCAAGGCGGCGATTCACTCCTACACGGTAAGCCTGCGCCGGGCGTTGGATGGTAAGGTCGAGGTAATCGAAATCGCTCCCCCCGGCGTGCAGACCGGTCTCACTCCCGGACAGGAATCGCGCCCGGGCTACATGCCGCTGGAGGCGTTTGCGGACGAAGTCATGTCGCTCTGGACGCAGCAGCCGACGCCGAGCGAAATTCTCGTCGAACGCGTCCGGCCGTTGCGCAACGCCGAAGCCGACCACCGTTTTTCGGAAATGCTCGACCAGTTCAACGAGATGGCCGAGCGCGCGCGACGCGGCGACTGATCGCTGGTGCCTCGACGTACGAAACGTCGAGGCACCAGCCGCCTTTTCTGCTAACTATTCTCAATAGCCTTGATCTGCTTGTCGTGACCCGATAGGCGGATCGGCGTGAACGCGTCCCAAACTTCCCCGTCGCCCGCGACGACCGCCAAGCGCAAACGCAAGTGGCGAAGCTGGTGGCTCAAGCAATTGCACAGCTGGCACTGGATCAGCGCGGCGTTGTCGCTGACTGCGATGCTGCTGTTCGCGATCACCGGCATCACGCTCAATCATGCGGCATCGATCGGTGCCAAACCGGTCGTCGTGGAGAAAAGCGGCACGTTACCGCGCCCGCTGCTCCACATGCTGAGCGCACCGCATACCGCCGACGCGCCGCTCCCCGTTCCCGTCGCCAAGGCGGTCGCAAACGCGGTCGGGCTCGATCCCGCCGGCAAGCCCGTCGAATGGTCCGATAGCGACGCCTATGTCGCCTTGCCCCGCCCCGGTGGCGACGGCTGGGTCAGCATCGCGCGCGCGACCGGCGCGATCACCGCCGAAACCACCGATCGAGGTTGGATCTCGTACCTTAACGACCTGCACAAGGGTCGCAACGCGGGCACGGCGTGGTTCTGGTTCATCGACGTCTTCGCTGGCGCGTGCATCCTGTTCACGCTCACCGGGCTGCTGTTGCTGCAACTCCACGCGCGGCACCGGCCCTCGACCTGGCCGATCGTCGCGGCCGGGCTCGCGCTTCCCGTCTTGCTCGCCATCCTGTTCATCCATTGAGGGGTTTCGCCATGCGTCCTACCGCGTTCCTGTTGCTCGGCGGGGCGATCACCGCACCTGCCCTGTTGTCGCCCGCCGTTGCAGCGCCGCCCGGTGCGGTGACGATCACGATTCCGCGGCTCGACGTCGCCGAATATCATCGCCCCTATGTCGCGGTCTGGCTGGAGCCGGTCGGCGGCGGCGCGCCGCGCACGCTCGCGGTCTGGTATGATCTGAAGAAGCGCGGCAACGATCCCGGCACCAAATGGCTCGCGGACCTGCGCGCGTGGTGGCGCAAGGGCGGCCGCAGCATGACGATGCCCGCCGACGGCGTCAGCGGCGCGACGCGTGCGCCGGGCCAGTACACCATCCCCCTGCCCAACGACGTCAAACCCGGTCAGTATGTCCTCAACGTCGAGGCTGCGCGCGAGACCGGTGGTCGCGAACTCGTCTCCGTACCGCTTACCGCCGGAGCCCG
The DNA here is from genome assembly GCF_004340965.1 of Sphingomonas sp. PP-CE-1A-559. Classification (GTDB taxonomy): domain Bacteria; phylum Pseudomonadota; class Alphaproteobacteria; order Sphingomonadales; family Sphingomonadaceae; genus Sphingomonas. The sequence continues at coordinate 326,161 of NZ_SLYA01000004.1, forward strand.
CACCACGGGCAAGACCGAGCTCGGCGCCGTCGCCATCTCCGCCCGCTAAGGATCACAGCATGAAGCCTTTTGTTGCACGCCTGATGGCCGCCGCTGCGCTGCTGTCGATCCCCGCCGCGCTGTCTGCGCACCGCATGTGGCTGTTGCCGTCGGCCACCGTGTTCTCAGGGACCGATGGCTGGGTGACGGTCGACGCCGCGGTCTCGAACGACCTGTTCTTCTTCGATCACCAGCCGCTCCGCCTTGACGGCATGAAGGTGTGGCAGCCCGACGGCAGCGAAGGCGCGTTGCAGAACGGCGCGACCGGGCGCTATCGCTCGGTGTTCGACGTCAAGCTCGACAAGCCCGGCACGTGGAAGATCGGCACGCAGATGTCCGCCGTCATGGGCAGCTTCAAGGTCGATGGCGTCGAGAAGCGCCTCGGCGGCCGTCGCGGTCCGCCGCAGCCGAACGCGCCCGCCCCGCTGACCGTCGCCGACATCCCCGCCAACGCGACTGACGTGAAGGTCACCGAGGTATCGGGCCGCAACGAGATCTTCGTGACCGCGGGCGCGCCGACCACCACCGTCTTCAAGCCGACCGGCAAGGGCCTTGAGTTCGCACCGATCACCCACCCCGACGAACTGGTCGCGGGCGAGACCGCCAAGTTCCGCTTCCTGGTGGACGGCAAACCCGCGACGGGGTTGAAGGTGACAGTGATTCCAGGCGGCAAGCGTTATCGCAATGAAGAGGGTGCGCGCGAACTGACCACTGGTGCGGACGGCGTGTTGAGCGTCTCGTGGCCGACCGCTGGGATGTACTGGCTCAACGCGACGCTGACCGACGCCAAGGCGACCACGCCGCGCGCGACCGAACGGCGGATGAGCTACGTCACGACGCTCGAAGTGCTCACGCCCTGAGGCGTGCGGCGTGAGTTTGACGGCATGAGGATCGCGCTGCCGCTGACGATCGACGCCGCGGCGTTCGCGGCGCGCGATCCGTCGGCGGTGGTGCTTGATCTGCACGGCGAGACGATGGGGACGTCGTGGAGCGTGCGCTTCGCTGCGCCCGCCGGTACCGACCCGTCGCCGATCCGGTCCGCGATCACCGCGCGGCTGGCCGGGCTCGTCGCGGAGATGAGCCACTGGGCGCCGAACTCGCTCCTGTCGCGCTTCAACCGGTCGCCGAGCGGCACCTGGACGACGCTCGCACCCGACTTCGCGCACGTCATGACGCGCGGCCTCGCGATCGCCGCGATAACCGGCGGCGCGTTCGATCCGACGATCGGCAGGCTCGTCGATGCCTGGGGGTTCGGCCCCATCCCCGTCGCCTGCCCCCCCGGCACACTCGAAATCGAGAAAGCGCGCGCGACATCGGGCTGGTCCCGGCTCTCGTTCGCCCCCACCGGCGCGCACCTCCGCCAACCCGGCGGCACCGCGCTCGACCTGTCGGGGATCGCCAAGGGCCACGCGGTCGACGCCGTCGCCGACCTGCTGCACGACGCCGGTATCACGAACGCACTGGTCGAGATCGGCGGCGAACTCGTCGGTCGCGGCATCCGGCCGGACGGCGACCCCTGGTGGGTCGACCTTGAAAGCCCGCCCGGCCTGACACTCCCCCCGCTCCGAATCGCGCTGCACGGCCAAGCGGTGGCGACCTCCGGCGACTACCGTCGCGGCGCCCACACGCTAGATCCACGCACCGGACGCCCGATCGACACCGGCGTCGTCTCCGCCAGCGTCATCCACGAGACCGCGCTCGACGCCGACGCCTGGGCGACCGCACTCACCGTGCTCGGCCCGGACGGCTTCGACCTTGCGCGAAATCACGGCATCGCCGCTCGCCTCATCACCGAAATCGGCGGCACCACGTGCGAATACCTAACCCCCGCACTCGCCGCCATGCTCGCAGACTGACAGCTTACAACCGAGCGTCTCCCAGTTTCCCCGCGAAGGCGGGGACCCAGACTGGACTCCCGCCTTCGCGGGAGAACAAAGCCTAACTACGTCGGATTGCACCGCCCCACCTCCGAGTGACTTCACCCCCACGACGCTACCCGATCCCGCCGTCGCGCGTTACCAAAGCCAATGACCGACGCGCTTCCCCCCGCCATCCCCGCCGCGACGCTCGTCATCTTCCGCGACACGCCGGCCGGTCCCCCGGAACTGCTGATGGTCGAGCGTGCGAAGGCGATGGCGTTCGCGGGCGGCGCACTGGTATTCCCTGGCGGCCGCGTCGATCCCGGCGATCATGCACTGGCGGCCGTACTAGGCTCACCCGGCGACGAAACCGCTGCGCGCATCGCCGCGATCCGCGAGACGATAGAGGAGGCCGGCCTGCCGATCGGCCTGTCCCCGATGCCCTCCATCCATGCCTTCGAGCAGTTGCGCGCCGCCCTTCACGCCGGAACCGCGTTCGGCGAAGCGTTGGCGGAAGCAGGCACATCCCTCGACCTCGAAACGCTCGAGTATTTCGCCCGCTGGCGGCCAGCACACGCCCATGCGCGCATCTTCGACACGCGCTTCTATCTCGCCCGCCTGCCCGCCGAGGCCCCTGCGGCGCGGGTCGACGAGACCGAAAACGTCCGCCTGTTCTGGGCCACCGCCGCGTACATTCTTACCGAGACCGACGCCGGCCGCGCGACGATCATCTTCCCGACCCGCCGCAATCTCGAACGTATCGCGCAGTTCGCCGATTTCGACGCTGCGGTCGCTGACGCCCGCGCGCATCCGATCCGCACCGTCACGCCGTGGACCGAGATACGCGACGGCGTCGAGCATCTCTGCATCCCCGACGACCTCGGTTATCCGATAACGTCGGAGCCGATGTCGGACGCGGTGCGCGGCTGACATGCGCGCGGTGCGGAGGACGATCGGGTGGCTAGTCGCGCTGGTCGTCACCGCGACGCTGGCGCTGATGCTGTGGGCGAGCCTGCGCGGACGGCCGCAGGACGTGCCTTGGGCGCCGCTCGATCTCGGCCAGCCGATTGGACTGTTCACGGGCCGCAAGCTCACTGCGCTGACCGAAGACTTTCCGCAATGCCGCGCGCTGCTCGACCGCGCCGGCGTCCGCTACACCGTCTTGCCGCCGCGCAAGGGCGAGGGGCAATGCGGCTATGCAGACGGCGTGCGGCTAACCGGCGGTGCTCGAAAGATCGCCTTCGCACCTGTCGGGTTGGGCGTCGCCTGTCCGGTCGCCGCGGCGCTGGCGATGTGGGAATGGAACATCGTCCAGCCTGCCGCCGAACGTCACTTCGGCGCACGCGTCGCGACGATCGATCATTTCGGCAGCTATAGTTGCCGCCGCATCGCCGGCAGCCATTCGAGCAACTGGAGCGAACACTCGACCGCCGACGCGGTCGACATCGCCGGCTTCCGCCTGACCGACGGCACCCGCATCACCGTCGCGCGAGACTGGACGGGCGACGATCCCAAAGCCGCATTCCTCCGCGACGTCCGCGACGGTGCATGCCAGCTGTTCGCGACGACGCTGTCTCCTGAGTACAACGCCGCGCACGCCGATCACCTGCATCTCGACCAGGCGAACCGCGGCGCCACCGGCTGGCGCGCGTGCCGGTAGTTTGGCGAGAGAGGACCTATCCTCCCCCGCAAGGGGGAGGTGGCTGGCGCTTGCCAGACGGAGGGGGAGGTAAGCGCCAACCCCCGCTTCGTGTCCCCCCCCTCCGTCGCCTACGGCGCCACCTCCCCCTGGCGGGGGAGGATCAGGAGGGGTCAACTCGCCAGCGTCGTCCCCGAATCCACCTTCTCGACCCAGTACGGAAAGAACGCCGGCTGCCGGTTCGACCAGCCCGACGCGGTCGCCGCCGCCTCGCTGATCGACTGGAGCAGCTTCCGCCGCAGTTCCGGATGCAGATGCGGGAGCGCCGCCGCCGCGCAGAACGCCGACGGCAACCACGGCCGAACCTCAGCCCCGATCAACCGCTCGTACAGGAACCGCAACGCCGAGAAACTCGTCAGCCGCCCCTGCCCCAGGTCGAACGCAACCAGCGTCATCAGCGGCGCCAGAAACGGCTCGATCGCGTCGAGCCCGCTATCGTCCGGCACCATCGCGCGCAGATCGGGGAGGTTGTTGTAGAGCCGCGCCTGCGCCCGGATGCTCGCCGCCTCGACCACGTCGCGCGACCAGCGCTGCATCGCGTCCTCGCGGTCCAGGCCTACGTCGAGCGAACGCCGGATATACCGCTGCGTCGAACTCGGAAAAGCCGCGAATTCCTTCATCTCGGCGAGGGTCATCGACCCCTGTGCCGGTTTCATTCTGGAAGCCATGTCGTCACCCCGCTCGCGTCAAGGAACCGGCAGACTATGCGCTCGGATGGTTAACAACGACCCTATCGCGCGTCATCTTTCCGTAACACCAAGCGACCATGAAAGCTGTTGCGCTGCAACAAGGCTGCGACGAACCGAACGAAACTAAGCGATTTGATCGTCTTGCGAGGTGTTTGGGCAACAAAAAAGCGCCGGTCGTTGCCGACCGACGCCCGTTCGTTGAGCAGATGCGAGGGTTACGCCTGCTTTTCGCGCAGCGCCCGCTCGGCGTCCTCGTCATAGCCCGACGACTTGGCTGGCTCGGTGCCCGACCCCGGCTGCGTCGCCGAAATCGGATCGCTGCCGTCCATCGACTCGTCGAGCCCGTTGTCGAGACGTGCGTCGGCGCTGTCTGGGTTCTTCTGCAGGCGCTTGCCGATCGACTTGTCCTGGCCCGCTTCCTGGCGCGGATCACGACCCGAGCTCTTGCCCTCCGCATCCTTGTCGTCGGGCGCTACGGACAGGCTATCCAACGCGCTCTTGTCTATGTCGGTCATTGCGACGTCCCTTTTTAATCTTGGCGATGACCAACGGTCGAAGCGTTGTTTGTTTCCCGGCGAAGGGCTCCGCGGGGCGGCTCAATCGAGCGGCGTCACCTTCACGGTCTGCTCCCACAGATACGCCTGACCAAACACCGTCATGAACGCGATATCGGTCGCATCGCGCCCCACGCAGACCCGCGCGATATCGCTGCACGTCGCCATCTTCGTCGCATCGATCAACCGCCAGTCGCCTGCGAGCCACAGCTCCGCCACCGCATGGAAGTCGGGCGGATCGACGCCCGGCGCATAGGCCGAGACGCACCGCGCCGGAATTCCGCCCGCACGCGCGAGCGACACCAGCAGATGCGAATAATCACGGCACACCCCCGACCGCGATGCAAACGTATCGAGCGCAGTCGTTTCCCCGCTGCTCGACCCACAGCGATAGTCGAGCGACTGGTAAACCCACTCGGTCAGCGCCGCCGCCAGCGGACCGCCTTCCAGCCCGCCGAACTCACGCGCAACGAAGCCCTCGAAGCGGTCCGACGGACAATAACGGCTCGGCATTAGATACGGCGTCAGCTCGCCGTCAAGCATTCGCGGCGGCGTTGCCGGATACAGCTCGAGCTGCACCCGCTCGCGATTTACGGCGACGATGGCCTTATACTCGGCCGTGAATCGCCCGTGCCCACGAGACCAGCAACGTTGCCCGATCCCGTCCTCGCCGCGCACCGCCCGAATCGGACTGTCGGACCACAGGATAAGGGACTCGGACTCGATCTTCTGGTCGACCATCGCCGCAGCCTCGATCTGGAGGAGCACGTCGGCATCCCCCGCAATCCCGTAATCCAGACGCACGTCGATCGAGAGCCGCATTGCGCGTCCCATTCCTGTTTCAAGGCCAAAGAAAAAGGGCCCGACGGTGTCCCGCCGAGCCCTGCGTTCGTCACACCCTTAGCGGGAGTTAGTTGCGGCTGCTACCAAACAGACGCAGCACGAACATGAACATGTTGATGAAGTCGAGATACAGGCTCAGCGCCGACATGATGACGACCTTGCCGACCATGTCCGTACCAGCGACCTGCGCATACAGGCTCTTGGTGCGCTGCGTGTCGTAGGCGGTGAGGCCCGCGAACAGCAGCACGCCGATGCCGCTGATGACCAGCTGCATCACGCCCGACTGCAGGAACATGTTGATCAGGCTCGCGACCAGCAGGCCGACGACACCGATGATCAGGAACGTCCCGAACGCCGACAGGTCGCGCTTGGTGGTGTAGCCGTACAGGCTGAGACCAGCGAAACCGGCTGCGGTGGCGAAAAATGCACCCGCGATCGACGTGCCGCTATAGACCAGGAAGATGGTCGACATCGACAGGCCCATCAACACGGCAAAGCCCCAGAAGAGCATCTGCATCGTACCGGTCGACATCCGGTTCTGGCCGAAGCTCATGCCGAACACGATCGCGAGCGGCGAGAACATGATGACGTACTTCAGGATGCCACCGCTCGTGAACACCTGTGCGGCGAGCGACTCTGCGCCGCCCCATGCGAACAGCATCGCGACGATGCCGGTGAGCAGGACTGCAGAACCCATGTAGTTATACACGGACAACATGTACGAACGGAGACCAGCGTCATAGGCCTCGGTACGCTGGCCCGTGGCCGACGTTCCGAACGGCGCGGCGCGGGGCTGGGGGTCAGACCAATTAGCCATTGTGAAATCAGCTCCTTTGTCCGGCATGGTGCCGGTTACGATGAATATCGTCTTTTACAGGACGCTTTTCAAGCAGAGTGGTTGCATCGGCATGGTGGTTCGCGGTTAACCTGCCGCAATCCATGATCCGCCTTTTCGTCGCCCTCCGCCCGCCGCCCGCTATCCGTCAGAGCTTGCTCGACATAATGGAGGGCGTCCCATCCGCACGCTGGCAGGACGAGGAGCAGCTGCACGTGACGCTGCGCTTCATCGGCGAGGTCGAACGACCGGTCGCGGAGGACGCCGCAGTCGCTTTGAGCCAGATCGTAGCACCGGTCCCGAGCGTGACGCTCGCCGGAGTCGGCCGCTTCGAGAAGCGCGGACGGACCGATACGCTCTGGGCCGGCGTAACGCCCCCCGACGCGCTCGGCGCGCTCCACCGCAAGGTCGACCAGGCGTGCGTTCGCGCCGGCCTACCGCCCGAACATCGCGCCTATCTCCCGCACATCACCGTTGCACGACTGGCACGGTCGGCGGGTGTCGCGTTCGCGATCGAGGACTGGCTGGCGACGCATGCTGCACTGTCGAGCGCGCCCTTCCCGCTACCCCATCTCGTGCTGTACCAGAGCCATCTCGGCCGCGACGGCGCGACGTACGAACCCGTCGCTCGCTGGGCGCTCGATACCGGGGGTGGAACCTGAGCCACGGCCAAGGGTTCGCCAAGAGACAACAGGGAGAGACACTATGCGGATTGCGACACTGGCACTGCTCGGCGCGGCGACGATCGGGCTGACCGCCTGCGAGAAGACTGGCATGGAGACCGGCGCACCCGTCGCAGGCGGCCAGCGCGCCACCGCCACGCTCCAGACCGCGACCGGCACCGACGTCGGCCGCGCCACCGCCACCGAAGTCGCGGGCGGCCTCCGCTTCACGCTCGACGCGAAGGCGATGCCCCCCGGCACGCATGGCGCGCACATCCACATGGTCGGCCGCTGCGACGCCCCCGACTTCACGACCGCGGGCGGCCACTGGAACCCGACCGGCATGAAGCATGGCAGCATGAACCCGCAGGGCCCGCATGAGGGCGACCTGCCCAACCTCGTGATCGGCACCGACGGTCGCGGCACGATCGGGATCACGGTCCCAAGCGCGACGATGGCGGGTTTGATGGATACGGACGGCTCGGCATTCGTGGTGCATGCGGGTCCGGACGACTTGATGACCGACCCAGCCGGTAACAGCGGCGGGCGGATCGCCTGCGGAGTGTTCCAGGCGGGGTAAGCGTGTAGCCCCTTCTGACGCTTCGGGAGGGGCGCGTTCGCTTGTATAATTTCCGTTCGTGCTGAGTAGAGACCGAGTACTCGCCGAAGTCGGCGTATCGAGGGCTCATCGAAGCACATTTCTCTCGCACTGACCTGCCCCTCCCCGTTCGCCCTGAGCGTAGTCGAAGGGCATGCCCCAAGCGTAGGTACTTTGACATCGCTCAGCACGAACGGAAGAGGGTGGCCGGGATAGGGTCAACAGGAGCGGTTAAACCGCCTCCCCCACGGCCCGCGCGCGGGCCTCCCGCGTAGCTTCAGCCCCAGGCGCCAACCGATACGCCGCCACCGCGCACGCCAGCGTAATGGGCGTCACCACCAGCAACGACAGCATACCGATCGACAAGCTCCCGGTCAGCGTCGACACCCGCCCCGCCATATATGGCCCAAGCGCCAGCCCGATCAGCGTCGTCCCGATGAAGAACGTCGCCGTCGCCGTCCCCCGCATCCGCGGCAACACCATGTCCTGCGTGGTGGCCGCCGCCGCGCCCAGCGCGCACGACGCGGTCAACTGCGCCAGGAATATCCCCGCATAGAACGCGGTCGGCGTCGACGCGGTGAAGGCGAGGATCAGGAACGGCACCGGCACTACCGCGCCGAAGATCACCACCCACAACCGCCCCGCCGGATTGCGCTGCCGCAACCGATCCGACACCACGCCGCCGATCGTCAGCCCCAGGAACCCAGCGGTCGCGCCGAGGCTGCCGATCATGAACCCCGCTGACGCCGGCGTCGCACCCAGCTCGCGCAACGCATAGGGCGCCGCCCAGAAGCTCGCCGCATAGCTCAGGAACGCGTTCAACCCGTACGCGACTACCGTGCACAGGAACGCCGGCGTCCCGACGATCAGCGCAAAGGTCGGCGGATCGCGCCGCTTCAGCGCCGACGCCCATGAGAACACCGCATACACGCCGATCCCGATCGCCACCCATTGCGGCCACGGTTCACCCGCTGCCACCAGCCCCGACACCGCCGCGACCACGACTGCCAGCGCAACCAGATTATAGCCGAGCGCCCGCGCTCCCCCCATCGCCGCGCCGATCAAGGTCAGCGGCGGCACTATCGTCACCAGTTCGGCCCCGAACGCGCGGAACGGCGCCGCATGCTTCTCCGGCTCGGGCAGACCCTCGACCAGCCCGCGGATCGGCTCCTTCAACGTCGCGATCCAGACCGCGAGCAACAGCCCCGGCACGCCGACCGCCATGAACGCCGCCTGCCAGCCAACCAGCCCGAGCGGTCCGCCGCCCGGATAGGCCTTGTTCCAGCCCTGCACGATCAGCCCGCCGATGAACAACGAACAGCCGCCGCCCACGTACAATCCAGCGGAATAGATCGACAAAGCCGTCGCCCGCAGCCGCTTCGGGAAATAATCGGAGATGATCGAATACGCCGACGGACTCGCCGTCGCCTCGCCGATCCCGACGCCGATCCGCGCCGCGGCAAGATGCCCGCCGGTCTTCGAAAAGCCCGACAGCGCGGTCATCACCGACCAGAGCGACAGTCCGATCGTCATCAGCCTGACGCGGTGCCAATTGTCCGCCAGCCGCCCCAGCGGAATGCCAAACAGCGAGTAGAACACCCCGAACGCGGTACCGTACAGGAACCCGAGATCCTGATCTTTGAGCCCCAGGTCGCGCTTGATGTCCTCCGCCAGGATCGAGATGATCTGCCGGTCGACGAAGTTCAGGACGTAGACGAGGAACAGGATCGACAACACGTACCAAGCGTAGCGCGATGCACCTTTCTCCGGCTCGCCCATAACGGTTTCGGCGTTCGCCATGATCCCTCCCCGATGTTTTTCGAGCTATGGGTATCAGAGCTATGAAGAGAGAAACAGCGCTTTCGGCAGGCCCGGGTACGCCAGGCGAGCGGTGCGCCTCTACCTCAGTGTGACCCGATCCGCCCCCGACGCAGCGCCCCCTGCTCCAGTCGCTGCAAGAGCGTCTCGATCGTCGGCGGCGTAGTCGGCTCGGCCTGCGCACGCAAAGGCCGGGCGATCGGCGTCGGCGCGCTGACCTCCTCCACCGTTTGCGACGTTTCGACGACCGGCGCCTCGACCGGCTTCGGCACGGGCGCAGTCACGAACGTGTCCGCCTCGGCGGTCGGCGACATTTCGATCACCGGCGCGACCATCGTCGGGGGTGTCAACGGCGCGACCGGCCGGGCAGGCTCCATCGGCACCGGCCGCATCGCCTTCGGATCATAGGCGGCGAGCGGCAGGTCGAGGTCGGCGGGAATGGTCCGCTCATCGCGCGCGGCCCCATCGACCGACCCCGCAACGCCGACCTCCATCAAGGGCGTACCGAGATCGGCCGCAGACATAGGCTTGCGCGGTGGCGCGTCGGGATGCGCGTCGGCGCGGCGGATCACCGGCACGCCGTCTTCCCGCGGTCGCGCACCGGCAAACACCCCACCCGGCCCGAACAGCAAATACAGCGACGACCACAGGATCGCCGCGACCAACGCCCCCGCCCCCAGCGCGAGGATCGCGCGCGCAGTCGCACCGAGCGGTGGCGCCGCCATCGGGATAAGCGCCGCTATACCCGTGTCCGACACTAGCGCCTCCAGCGCATCGCCCGACGACAGCATCACGCCCACCGCCGCGATCACGCCCCCGGCAATCGCACCGACGATCGGCACCAGACGATTCAGATTGCCACGCTGCAAAGTCCGAAGAGCAAACTCTGCCATTAGTTTTCCCGCACCGCGGCCGCGATCAGCCGTTCATAGACCGGAGCATAACGGCGAATGTTTGACGACCAGTTACGCTCTTCCTGAACGAAAGCACGCCCCCGTGCACGCCGTTCGTCCCACCCCGAGCGATCCGCGAACATCCCCGCCAGCGCATCCGCGATCGCCTGCGGCTCGTCGGGCGGAAACAGCGTGCCCGTATCGCCGTCGCGGATCAGTTCGCGGTGCCCGCCGACATCCGACGCCGCGACCAGCCGCCCCTGCGCCATCGCCTCCAGCGGCTTCAGCGGCGTGACCAGATCGGTCAGGCGCATTCTCTTACGTGGATAGGCGAGGATGTCGACCAGCCCGTAATAGCGCTCGACCTCCTGATGTGGGACGCGCCCGACGAAGCGGATCGCATCCGCCACCGGCGATGCCTGTGCCTGCGCGCGCAACGCCGCCTCCATCGGCCCACCGCCGACCAGCACCAGCCGCGCCTTGGGACGCGCAGCGACCAGCGCGGGCATCGCTGCGATCAGGTCATCGAGCCCTTCATAATCGTAGAAGCTGCCGATGAACCCGACGACGTCGGCACCGTCGAGCCCCAGCTCAGCCCCAAGCGCATCGTCACGCGGCGGCGCGTTGCCGAACAGGTCGAGGTCGACGCCGTTGGGCGAGACCATGATCTTGTCCCCGGAGATTCCCCGCGCGATCAGGTCGCCCCGCAGGCCCTCACAGATCACCGCAACCGCATCCGCGCGCCGCACCGCCCACGTCTCCAGCGCCCGCGTCGCCCGATACCGCAACGATGTCGCCGTGCCCGTCCCGTTGCCGACCGCCGCATCCTCCCAGAATGCGCGGATCTCGTACACCAAGGGCAGCTTGCGTTTCCGCGCGACGATCAACGCGGCGAGCGCATCGATCACCGGCGAATGCGCGTGGAGGATGTCGGGCTTGAAGGCATCGACCGCCGCCTCGATCCGCTTGGCGAACGCCGCGATCCCGACGACCTCGCCGACCGGCCCCGGCTTCAAGCCCGCATCCGTACGGTGGAAGGTCAGCCCGTCGACCGACTCAACCGAAGCAGGCGCGACACCATGCCGCGGGCCGGTTACCGCAGCGACGGTCCAGCCGAGCGCCTCCTGCGCCTTGAGGATCGCCCGCGTGCGGAACGTGTAGCCACTTTGCAGCGGCAGGCCATGATCGAGGATATGAAGGATACGCATCGTGGATGCCGTCTGCCACAGATCGCTTAACGGCGCGTCAACCGACTATACGTACAGACGATTCCGTGATGTCCGCATATTCGGAAAGGAGGCCGTACCCATGATCGACAATCTCGCGCTCGGCCTCAGCCACGGGCTGATGATGCTCGCCGCGTTCCTGCTGCTCAAGCGGCCCGACCTCGATCGCGAGCCGAGCCCGCACGACACTTCGGATTCGAAGCGCAAGTCCACCGAGAAACCCCACCACGATGCGTGACCTCGCGTTCATCGCGTTCCTGCTCGCGTTCTTCGGAATGGGGTTCAAGCGGCCGTTCCTGCTCGTGCTCGTCTATGTCTATATCGACATCGTATCGCCGCAGCGGCTTACCTACCTGCTACTCAACAGCGTGCCGATCTCGCTGATCGCAGTCGCGCTGGCGGTCGGCGGGTGGATCCTCGCCGACGACAAGCGCGACACGCGCGTCGGTGGGCGACAGGTGCTAATCGTGCTTCTGCTGCTCTATTGCTGGGGCACGACGATCGCCGCGGACTTCCCGGTCGAGGCCAAGGAGAAATGGGACTGGGTGTGGAAGGCGCTCGCCTTCGCCGCCTTCCTCCCCCTGACACTGCGCACGCGCGTCCGGATCGAGGCGTTGCTGCTGTTCATGATCCTCGCCGCATCGTCGATCATCGTCGTCGGCGGCATCAAGACGATCGCCAGCGGCGGCGGCGGTTACGGTCAGTTGAACCTGATGGTCGACAATAATTCAGGCCTGTACGAGGGCAGCACGATCAGCGCGGTGGCGATCGCGATCGTCCCGATCATCGTCTGGTTCATACATCACGGGACGATCTTCAGGCCGGACTGGCGGGTGAAGGCCTATTGCCTCGCGCTCGTCTTCGCCTGCCTGCTGATCCCGGTCGGCACGTCGACGCGCACCGGATTGCTGTGCATCGGCCTGCTTGCGCTGTTGTCGATCCGCAACGTGAAGCGCAAGGTCGCGTATCTGGCGATGCTCGGCGTGCTGGGGCTGGCAGCGATCCCGTTCCTGCCCTCGACCTTCACCAACCGCATGAACACCATCAAGACCTATGACGCGGACGAGTCCGCCTCGACGCGGCTCGCGGTATGGAAATGGACCATCGAATACGCGAAGGCGAACCCGTTCGGCGGGGGCTTCAACGCGTATCTGGGCAACCACATCCGCTACGATTTGAAGACCACGCCCGGCGCTGCCGAGGCCCCCAAGGTCGAGGTCGACAAGGCCCGCGCGTATCACAGCGCCTATTTCGAGATGCTCGGCGAGCAGGGCTATCCCGGCCTTGCGATATGGCTCGCGATCAACCTGATCGGCATCGTCCGCATGGAGCTCATCCGTCGCCGCTACCGCGATCCGGACGGGGAATTTGCCTGGGCCGGACCGCTCGCAGCCGCGCTGCAAAGCGGACACATCGTCTACCTGCTCGGCGCAGGGTTCATCGCGATCGCGTTCCAGCCGTTCATCTACATGCTCATCGGCGCACAGATAGGTCTCGACACGTATCTGGCGCGCAAACAAAGCGAACAGTCCTTCCGGCCGATGCGCCGCCGTGCCGTGCCATCTCCAGCATGACGGATCGCACACCGGTTCACGAATTGCGCGCGCTGACCGGCGTGCGCGGGATCGCCGCATGGTTCGTCGTCTTCTATCACATCCGCCTGTCGATCGCGGGGCTGCCCAGCGGTGTGCGCGACGTCTTCGCCAAAGGTTATCTGGCGGTCGATTTCTTCTTCCTGCTGTCCGGCTTTGTAATCTGGCTGACCTGGTCCGACCGCATTCGTACCGCCGGGGCCCATGACGGTGGGGCAAGCATTCCGCGCTTCCTGCAAAAACGCATCGCCCGTATCTGGCCTCTGCATCTGGTCACGTTAGGCGGCGCCGTCGTATTGGCCCTGATGCTCCGCGCAACCGGCCGCAGCGATCCGCAGTTCGTCTTCCCGGAATTGCCGCTCCACATCCTGTTGATCCAGAACTGGGGCTTCACGCATCACCTCGCCTGGAACGACCCGGCTTGGTCGATCAGCGCCGAACTAGGTGCGTACCTGCTGTTTCCGTTGCTCGTGATGGCGGTGGACTGGCGGCGCTTGCCGAGCTGGGCGTTACTGGCAATTGCCGGCGGCTTCCTCGTCGGCCTGCACCTAGCGATGAATGCGCCGACGCTCGGCACCGACATCCCGCGCTACGGCCTCTTACGCTGCCTAGGGGAGTTCACCACGGGCAGCATCGTCTGCGCGTTGTGGTTGCGCTGGCGTGGCGTCTTGCGCGCCCCGGTATGGGCGACACTGGTGGCTGTGCTTTTCGCAGGAGGCTGGATCGCCGGCACGCCGGAAACGCTGGCCGTTCCGGCACTATTTGCAGCGATCCTGCTGCTGCTGGCATTGACCGCCGACAAGCCCGGTAACCCGTTCGAACTGAGATGGACGCACTATCTCGGCGAGACTAGCTACGCGACCTATCTCAGCCACTTCATCTTATGGAAGGCGTTCAAACTCGTCTTAGTTGCTGACGCGACGGCGGTATCGCCTACGAAGATCGCGCTCTATCTCGCAACAGTCCTGCTAGCCTCGATCGCCCTCTATCACCTAATAGAGCGCCCCGCTCAGCGCTGGCTCAACAGGCTCTAGACCGCCCCCTTGTTTCCCCGCGAAGGCGGGGACCCAGACTGGGCTCCCGCCTTCGCGGGAGAACAAGGAAGAGCCGCCCTCGAGAATCAGTCGACCGGCTCGTCCGCCAGTTCTTCCTCGAGCGCGTCGATGATCGCCTTGTTGAACGCAGGAATATCATCCGGCTTGCGGCTCGTGATCAAATTGCCATCGACCACGACCTCCTCGTCCACCACGTCCGCACCCGCATTCTCCAGGTCCGTGCGGATCGACGGGAAGCTCGTCACGCGGCGTCCGTCGATCACGTCTGCCTCGGCGAGCAGCCACGGCGCATGGCAGATCGCGGCGATGATCTTGCCGTCCTCCATGAACTCGGTGATGATCTCGATCGCGCGCTCCTGCTGGCGCATCGTGTCGGGGTTGGCGACGCCGCCCGGCAGCACCAGCGCGTCGTAATCGTCGGTATCGACCTCGTCGAGCGTCAGGTCGGGCGTTGCCGTCTCGGCCTTGTTGATGTCGCCCTTCATGCCCTGGATCGGGTCGGTCTTGATCGACGCGAGCGTCACTTTCGCGCCCGCCGCCTCCAGCGCTTTGCGCGGTTCGAACAGTTCGACGGTCTCGAAACCATCGGCAGCGAGCATCAATACGCGAGCTTGGGAAAGATCGGCCATGTCATGTCTCCAGTGAAATCCCGTGCCCCCTCAACCAAGCGCAGCCCGCCTCGTTCCGGAACGATGCGCCTTCCCGAACATTTGCAGAGATAGCCCGATCCAGGCGCCTCCGAGGGACCACCGCATTGCCCACCAAGATCGTGTATTCCGACGACTCCAGGCCCGGCATCACCCGCAAGAAGATGCGGAACGGCTGGGGCTATTGGGATGCCAAAGGCGAACGCATCACCGACTGCGACGAGATCGACCGGCTGAACGCGGTCGGCCTGCCCCCCGCCTACCGTGACGCGTGGTTCTGCCCCAAGCCCAACGGCCATATCCAGGCGGTCGGCTGGGACGAGAAGGGGCGAAAACAATACCGCTATCACCTCGGCTTCCGCGAGGCGCAGGAGGCCGCCAAGTACGAGCGTTGCGCCGATTTCGGCCACGCGCTCCCCAAGATCCGCAAGGCGGTCGAGGCCGATCTTCGCAAACGCTCGCTGACCCGCGAACGCGCGGTCGCTGCGGTCATCCGCCTGCTCGACGGCGGTCATATCCGCATCGGCAATGAGGCTTACGCAGAGGCGAACGAGAGCTTCGGCGCCACCACGTTGCGCAAGCGTCACGGCGAGGTGAAGGGCTCGACGCTGAAACTCCAGTACAAAGGTAAGTCCGGCAAGATGCGGACGCTCAAGATCACCGACCGCTCGCTCAGCAGCTTCGTCAAGAAATGCCAGGACCTCGACGAACAGCATCTGTTCGCATGGCTCGACGATGCCGGCGTCGCGCACCCGGTCACCTCGACCGACGTCAACTGCTACATCCGCGACGTCACCGGCACCGACTTCACCGCCAAGAACTTCCGCACTTGGGCCGCCAGCGTCGCCGCGTTCGAGGCACTTGCGTCGGCCGAACGCGACCTCAGCCTCAAGACGATGCTCGAACCCGTCGTCGCGCGGCTCGGCAACACCCACGCGATCGCGCGCAAAAGCTATGTCCACCCGTCGCTGATCGCGCTGGTGAAGACCGGGCAATCGACCTTCCGCAAGGCGCTACGCCTTCCGCGCGCCAAGCGCTACATGAGCCGGGAGGAATGTGGCCTGATCACCTTCCTCGAAGCCGGCACGCCCGCTGTTGCCACACTGGCCAAAGCGGCCTGACGAGTATTTCCATGACCAATACCACTGCCGCCGCCAAGCAACCGATCTTCGACGCGGGCGACGTCGGCGATCAGGCTCAGGGCTTCGTCACCGCAAGCTTTGCGTGGGTGCAAGCATACTGGCTGCAGATCCTGATCGCGTTCGGGATCGGTGCGGTGATCGTCGTCGCGCTCCACACCGCGCGCCGCTTCGGCAGCAAACTCTGCGAACGCCCGCGTGCGCTCAACGGCTGGGGCATCGTCGTCGGCAAGGCGATCGCCCGCACCGGCAATTTCTTCATCGTAATGCTCGCTGCCAAGCTGGTCGCCGGGTACTCCGCCGCCCCCGGCGAAGTCGCAACGACGATCAACTTCCTCTTCACCGTCGCCGCGGTATTTCAGGCCGCCGTCTGGGTCCGCGAGATCATCCTCGGCGCGATTGAGCACCGTACGCAGTCCGAGCATTATTCGGGCGAAGCGCTGCTCTCGGCGATGGGCCTGATCCGCCTGCTCGTCACCTTCGTGGTGTTCGCGGTCGCGCTGGTGGTGGTACTCGACAATCTCGGCGTCAACGTCACCGGCCTGGTCGCAGGCTTAGGCGTCGGCGGCATTGCGATCGGCCTGGCGGCACAGGGCATCTTCGCCGACCTGTTCGCCGCGCTCGCGATCATCTTCGACCGTCCGTTCCGCCGCGGCGATTCGATCAGCTACGACACCGCCTCGGGCAGCGTCGAGGCGATCGGCCTCAAATCGACCCGCATCCGCGGCATCGACGGCGAGGAGCGCGTGATCTCGAACAAGAACCTCCTCAACAAGGAAATCCTCAACAACACGCAGCGCAACCATCGCCGCGCAAAGTTCGTCATTGGCGTCACCTATTCGACACCCCCCGAAGTCTGCTCGCGCATCCCCGCGATGCTGAAGGAGATCGTCGAAGCCAACGACAAGATCTTCACGCGCGCAGGCTTCACCGGCTTCGGCGCGTCGAGCCTGGATTTCGAGGTCCAGTTCGACAGCAAGGGCCCGGATTATGCGAGTTTCTACGACGGTCGGACGGCGGTGGGGATCGCCATCCTGAAGCGGTTCAACGACGAGAAGATCGAGATCGCCTTCCCAACCCAGGTGAATATGATGGCCGCACCGGATGGCTCGGTGGTGATGCCGTATCCTGAGGGGCGACGGGCGGAGGCGGAAGCAACACCCGCCTGATTATCTACCCGGCCGCTCGACGCCTTCGCCTTCGGCTTCGGAATGTACGCGCCAGTTAGGGCAGCCCTACCCTACCTTGTTCTCCCGCGAAGGCGGGAGCCCAGTCTGGGTCCCCGCCTTCGCGGGGAAACAATGCTTGCTAGAATACCGTGAAATCACGTCGGCCGAGACAAGCTGGACATAAAGAGCTCGCCGCCACGCCCCAACACCTCCCCGGCGAAGGCCGGGGCCCAATTGGCGAGGTCGCAGTAACGAAGCGCGACGGTCGTCAGCACAGTTCCCCAATTGGACCCCGGCCTCCGCCGGGGAGGTGCTCGACAAGTGACCCACGCGTAGGCCGTGTCCGGTTGAGGAGAGACTAAATCCCACCCTCATCCAAAGACAGCAACGTCGCATTCCCCCCGGCACTCGTCGTATCCACCGAAACCGCCCGCTCCGCACAGAACCGGTACAAATACCGAGGCCCGCCAGCCTTAGGCCCGGTCCCCGAAAGCCCCTCGCCCCCAAAAGGCTGAGACCCCACGACCGCCCCGATCATCGACCGGTTGATATACAAATTCCCCACCGCAGCCTCGGCCTCGATCACCTCGGCCGCGCGCGCAATACGGCTGTGCAGGCCCATCGTCAGGCCGTAACCCTTGGCGTTCACCCGAGCGATCGTCTCGCTTAGCTTCCCCGCCTCCCACGTCGCGACATGCAGGATCGGCCCGAACCACTCCTGGTTCAGATCCTCGATCGCACCGATCCGCACCAGAGTCGGCGGCACGAACAACCCGTCAGCGGGCGCGTCGAGCGTCTTGACGATCTTCGCCTTCACGCTCTCGCGATACGCCATCAGCCGGTCATACGCGGCCTGGTCGATCACCGGCCCGACATCGGTCGCGGGATCGCCCGACCGCCCGATCCGCAGCGTCTCCATAGCCCCCGACAGCATCTCGATCACGCCGTCCGCGATATCCTCCTGCACCAGCAGCAAGCGCAACGCCGAGCACCGCTGTCCCGCCGACCGGAACGACGACGCGATCACGTCCGCCACCACCTGCTCGGGCAGCGCGGTGGAATCGACGATCATCGCGTTGATCCCGCCGGTCTCCGCGATCAGCGGCACGATCGGCCGCGTCTCGTCGTCGAGCAACGACCGCGCGATCTTGCGCGACGTCGCGGTCGACCCGGTGAACGCGACGCCCTGGATGCGCACGTCCGCGGTCAGCGCCGCGCCGACCTCCGGCCCGCCGATCACGAGCACCAGCGCATCGACCGGCACGCCAGCCTCGTGCGCAAGCTCGACCGCACGCGCCGCGATCCGCGGAGTCTGCGGTGCAGGCTTGGCGACCACGGTGTTGCCCGTGACGAGCGCCGCCACCGTCTGTCCGAGGAAGATCGCCAGCGGAAAATTCCACGGCGCGATCGTCGCCCAGACACCGCGACCCTCGATATGCAGCGTGTTCCGCTCGCCCGTCGGCCCCGGCAGCTCGATCGGATGCAGGTTCAACCGCGCCTGCTGCGCGTAATAGCGACAGAAATCGGCCGCCTCGCGCACCTCGCCGATCGCATCGGCGATCGTCTTGAACGCCTCCTGCACACAGATCGCCATGAGTTCGTCGCGGTGCTTCTCGAGCAGGTCGGCTAGGCGTTCGAGGCAAGCGGCGCGTTCGTCGACCGGGGTGGTCGACCAACCCGGAAACGCCGCATGCGCACGCGTAATGGCAGCCACAACCTGATCCCCCTCCCGCAAGCGGGAGGGGCTAGGGGTGGGCACGCGCTCACCCCCGACGCTACCGTTTGCAGTAGAACGCCCAACGCCAGCCTCAGCATCCGACGATAGCGCGAGCCCACCCCCGGCCCCTCCCGCTTGCGGGAGGGGGGAATTAACGGCCCGCACCGTCGCCTCCAGCGTCCCAACATCACTCAAATCCAACCCAGCGGAATTGCGGTGCCCCCCAGCCCCGAACAAATCCACCGGCAACGGAATGCTGGGATGCCGCTTCCCCCCGACCGCGGCGATCTTAGCCACCGGATCCGCCAGGATCTCAGCCTCGGTCAGTCGCTCGTCCGCCAACTGATGCACGAAGCTAGAATTCGCCCCATTCTCCAGCAACCGCCGAACCAGATACGCCAGCAGGTCACGGTGCCCGCCAACCGGCGCGTAAACCCGGCAATGATAGCCATTCTCCTGCACCAGCCGCTCGTACAGCCCGTCGCCCATCCCGTGCAGCCGCTGGAACTCGAAGTCGCGCGAGTTGCCCGCCCACTCCATGATCGTCGCGACCGTCAGCGCGTTGTGGCTAGCGAACGCCGGCCGGATATTCTCCGCCGCCAGCATGTCCTTCGCCACAGCCAGGTACGACACGTCGGTCGCTGCCTTGCGCGTGAACAGCGGATAGTCCGCCAGCCCCTCGACCTGCGTGCGCTTGATCTCGCTATCCCAATACGCGCCCTTCACCAGCCGCACGTTCATCACGCGGTCCAGCCCATTCGCCCATTCGATCACCGGCCGCGCGCGCTTGCCATAGGCCTGCACCGCCATGCCGAACCCGTCCCAACCCTTCAGCGACGGGAGCCCAGCGACCGTGCCGATGATGTCGAGGCTCATCTCTAGTCGCTCGGATTCCTCCGCGTCGACGGTCAGCGCGATGCCCTTCGACGCCGCCTGCACCGCCAGCGCCTCCAGCATCTCGGTCAGCGCAGGCACGCATTCGCTCCACCGCGCCACCTCGTACCGCGGGTGCAGAGCCGACAGCTTGACCGAGATCGAGTGCCCCGCCGCCGGATCGCGCCCGACCGCATCGACGGCGCCGACATACGCCTGGAAGTATCGCTGCGCATCGGCATGCGTCCGCGCCGCCTCGCCGAGCATGTCGAAGCTCGCCGTGAAGCCCTTGTTCTCCGGCCGGCGCATGCGCTTCATCGCCTCGTCGATGGTGCGGCCCATGACGAAGATCTCGCCCATCATCTTCATCGCCGCGCCGACCGCCTGGCGCACGAACGGCTCGCCCGCGCGGCTGATCAGGCGACGCAACGGCCCGGTCGATCCCTCGCCAACCAGCACGCGGCCGACCACCAGCCCCCAGGTCGCCGAATTGACGAGCTTCGAATTCGACTTGCCCGCATGCGCGCGCCAATCCGCGTCGCCAAGCTTGTCCGCGATCAGCAGATCCGCCGTCTCGGGATCCGGCACGCGCAGGAACGCCTCCGCCAGCGACAGCAACGCGACGCCCTCCGACGAATTGAGCCGATATTCCTGGAGGAACTGGTTCACCCAGCCCTTGCTCTGCGCCGCCCGCAGGTCCGCGAGCAGGCCCAGCGCATGCCCCATCACCCGCTCGCGCGACTCCGAATCGAGCGCGGCGCGGTCGAGCAGCGGTTTTAGAACATCGGGTTCGCTCGCGCGGTACAGCTTTGCCATGATATCGCGGGCATGGGACGTTACGGCAGTCGACATTTTCCAGCTTCCGGTTGGGTGAGGCTTGCGATCCGCTCGCCTGTACGCCTAGAGACATTTCAGCGCTTAGCGCCAAATGAGCTTTGAGGGGAATGCCGTGGCGACGATCACCACCGCGCAGATGCAGCAGCGCATCGGCACCGAGACGGTTTCCGACTGGGTCGAGGTCACGCAGGCCATGATCGACAAGTTCGCCGACGCGACCGGCGATCACCAGTTCATCCACATCGATCCGGTCCGCGCGGCGCAGACCCCGTTCGGCGGCACGATCGCGCACGGCTTCCTGACGCTGTCGCTGATGCCGTTGCTGTCATCGAAGGTGCCCGACGCGCCGACCATCGAGGGGGCGAAGATGGGCGTGAATTACGGCGGCAACTCGGTCCGCTTCCTGACGCCGGTCCGGTCGGGCTCGAAGGTACGCGGCCGCTTCAAGCTGCTCTCGTTCGACGAGAAGCGACCCGGCCAGTGGCAGCAGACCAACGCGTTTTCCGTCGAGATCGAAGGCCAGGAAAAGCCCGCCCTGATCGCCGAATGGATCAGCCAGATTTTTGTTTGATGCTTCTCCCCCTCCCGCTTGCGGGAGGGGGCCGGGGGGTGGGCTGCCGCTCTCCGCAATTGCTCCGCTCGCTCATGCCGGGCGCCCACCCCCAACCCCTCCCGCATGCGGGAGGGGAGTGAAGAAGAGGAATACCCATGCGTTCAGCCGTCATCGTCTCCACCGCCCGCACCCCCATTGGCCGCGCCTATCGCGGCGGCTTCAACAATACTCCCGCCCCAACCCTCGCGTCGCATTCGATCAAGGCCGCGGTCGAACGAGCCGCCATCGACGGCGCGGAAGTCGACGACGTCGTCTTCGGGTGTGCGCTCCAGCAGGGGCATCAGGCCGGCAACATCGCCCGCACGTCGCTGCTGCGCGCCGGTCTCCCCGTCACCGTCTCGGGCATGTCGGTCGACCGCCAGTGCGCCTCCGGCCTGATGGCGATCGCCACCGCGGCCAAGCAGATCATCACCGACAACATGGACATCACGATCGGCGGCGGCGTCGAGAGCATCAGCCTCGTCCAGACCCCGCAGATGCGCGTCGCCCCCGATCCCCAGCTGATCGCGATGCACGAGGACGTCTACATGCCGATGCTGCAGACCGCCGAGGTCGTCGCCAAGCGCTATGGTATCAGCCGCGACGCGATGGATGCCTACGCGCTCCAGTCGCAACAGCGCACCGCTGCCGCACAGGCTGCCGGCTACTTCGATGCCGAGATCGTCCCCGTCGATGCCAACATGGCCATCGTCAACAAGGAGACGAAGGAGGTCACGTACAAGGACGTAACGATCACCAAGGACGAGGGCAACCGCGCCGACACCACGCTGGAGGGACTCCAGTCGCTGAAGCCGGTTATGGGGCCCGACTTCACGATCACCGCGGGCAACGCGTCGCAGCTCTCGGACGGCTCGTCGTCGTCGGTACTGATGGAAGAGAAGATCGCCTCGCAGCGCGGTCTCCAGCCGCTCGGTCGCTATGTAGGCATGGCGGTCGGCGGCACCGAACCCGACGAGATGGGCATCGGCCCCGTGGTGGCGATCCCCAAGCTGCTCAAGCGCTTCGGCCTGAAGATGGACGACATCGGCCTGTGGGAGCTGAACGAGGCGTTCGCGGTGCAGGTGCTATATTGCCGCGACAACCTCGGCATCCCCGACGAACTGCTCAACGTCAGCGGCGGCGCGATCTCGATCGGTCACCCCTACGGCATGACCGGCGCCCGCGCGACCGGCCACGCGCTGATCGAAGGCAAGCGTCGCGGCGCGAAGTATGTTGTAGTGACGATGTGCGTCGGCGGCGGCATGGGCGCAGCCGGGTTGTTCGAAGTGCTGTGACCTTAAAATGCAACGTCGGTATAGTGCATGCACTATACCGGCGTTGCATCCATCGTCTTTCCCGTATGGGCACCGGCTGTGTTAATAGCTCTGCTCAATACGTCCTGCAACTTTGCGCAGTCGACCTTCCTCGCGCATAGAAACTAGTTTTAACTGCAAAGTTGTCCAATTAATCTGTTGCTGAATGGTAACGTCCGGCAGGCCGGTACCTTCTTTAGACTAACCCCAACGAGAGTTCGCGCCATAGCGACCGTTGCAACGCGAGGGCACTGGCAGCGGAAGGATGCTTCGCTCTGTTTAAGCCCCCAGAATCTGTTCAGTATCGGATAGATCCGCTGCTGGACGACAGCCTGCTCATGCATAAGAGTCGGTAGCCAACGAGCAACGCCGCGCACCGCGTGGTCTACCCAGGCGGAACCCACGGCTTCTACTCGTGCAATAGGGATTGGACTGCTGCATCCCCCCAAGGATCGCACCTCTTCTGAAGGCGATGCGAGAGCACCTGACGGTCTGCGCCAAGGCAACGATGATCCTTCATTGATCAGCCGATCGCCCCCCCTTGAAATTGAAGCCGAAGGTTTCTCACATCAACGCTAGGGGCCTCATTTATCGAAAACGTTTGGCCTGACACGCCGACGAATATCGGCGCGATAGCACCAAAACGCCGGAACCGTCTTCCATCCTCCGCGCTTGAGCTACCAAGGAGAGATAGAATGGACGACCAGCGCGTGTGGGAATTCGAAGGCAGCCTATGGGATGCCAGCGACGAGCATTATCAGGAGCGGATAGACGAGGAGATCATCATGGTCCTTCCCCGTCCGCCGTATGTTTTCCAGGGACAGGAAGCGAAGAACGCCGTCAAAGCGACGCCCGACTGGGCTTCGGTAGAATTGTCAGACCGGCGAGTGTCACGCCCTCAGGAGGGCCTGATCGTCGTTGCCTACACCGTGCGGTGCGCGAACGGCGACGAGAAGTACGAAGCACACTGCACCTCGACCTTACGGATGCGGGGACACGATGATTGGCTGGTCGTTCAACACCAGCAAACACCCCCCTTGACCGCCAGCGTCGAGGCCTGACCACTAGGTCACTGCTGCGCCTGGTACATGCTCGTAACAGGCGCAACGGATTAAATGGCGGGCGGCCGCCTTGTTGCTGGAGTAATTCCCATAGCCTCAGGCGCAACCGATTATTGCGAATGAATCGCCTAGGCAGCCGTCGGTGAGTAGAGACATCGTGATATCCAAGAACCCCGCCGTTTTCAGATAAACGCGGGCCACCGAAGCATGGGCCAGTGTATTTACAGCGCACCAGACTGCCGCGGCCTTGGTTGGAAAGCGGCGGTTTCGAAAAGCTTATGATGGCTATGGCCCCTGGCTTCATCACGCGACGACGTGGCGTAGTACCGCTAGCAAGTGTTGCACATACTGAGCGCCTACACATATCGGCGCGTTATCGTAGCACGCATCCTCTTCGGACAAATCAGACACATCGTTGAGGTATTGGACGCAGCACCTGTCTAGGCGGGAGTTGGCCGCAAGTTCGTCCGTATTTATGCCGTGGCTGATCACCTCGGCATAGGCGGTCTCATTCAGCAAATGGCTACCAGATCGACACAAGGTCAAGCACCTGCCCGCCAGCTACGATCGAGCTGGTCAGTGCGGCGACAGCTACCTTGTTACTGAGCGTGACTAAACCCAGGCGCGCGCAGAAGCCAAGGTCGTCGCTGTCATCCCGTCGATCGAAGGTCGGCGCCGGTAGTCCGAACTCGCTCGCTTCGATCATGCGGCAAGCCCTTGCAAAGCAAAACCGCTAGAAGCCGCGGCCACAGCCTCTGTACAGAACCGTATCGCAGGTGCTAGACAGCGGTCGCCCTCATTTATCAGCGACAGCCAAGCCAAACGCTGATCCCCGCAAGATCGAACACCGTCATACCGCCCGTCGCGGGCACCACCTGGCGCCCCAACGCGTATCGCGCCGGCTATATCTGGACCGGCGGGGACATCAGATTCGAACAATACCTCATCGCCGTCGTTGCCGTCGACCGCGCCGAATGACCGGTGCCGAGGAAGCAACTTATGATCGCTGCCAGCAGGTTCGGCGCCGCGAACTCGCCGAGTTTGAATGCGATTGCCGGCGCGCCGACCGGATCAATCGTACGGTCTGATCGTGCCCCGTCTCGAGGTGAGCGTCTCGGTACACCGCGATAACCGCATCGTCTGGAGGGGGCAGGCGACTACGCTGCGCGCAAGCGGGACGCGAAAAGGGGATACCTCGATTGATGGCGGAACTCTCTCCGATGTCCTCCTGAGGCGGTTTCCTCGGCAGTGTCCAAGACCACTGTCTGTGCCATAAGGCGTTGGACAAGGCGGCGATCAACTTGTGAGCTTCAGCAACACGCGCGCACTGCGACATTGCTGTCCGCGGCAAGCTTCCGCCCCTAGCAAGTGCCGTCGACGACGCCGATCAAAGAGGTGCTTGGGCAATCCCCACGCCATCCTCACCGGCCACAAACAATCCCGCGTAACCCTCACGCGCAGCGAGTGACTCGAGAATGCCTTTGCCGCCTCTTCGACCTTGACGATCGACATCTCTACCAGCCGCGGTAGGCCGCGTTTCGCGCCACCCACCGGCAGATTTCCGTTGATGCCCTGCCGACTGAATGACACCGTCTCAACAATTCTGACCGAGCGCGCGTGTTCGCCCCTTCTTGCTCTCGAACTTCTTTCGCCAGTAGCGCGGTGGTCCTGAAGTCGGGCGTAAACCATCGAATGACTGCTTCGCGCAGACGACGTCTATTGCCCCGACACAGCGCATTGTATCAGGCGAAAGCCATCCCCAAGCCCCCTTCCCTTCCACAAACGGGGGCTCGAAGCCTCGCGCAGAAGTGCGTTGAAGGTTGCCGCCCGAATTCATAATAGCACTCGATCAGCTACTCCGGTCGCCTCGTGCTCAGCAACAGAGCCCAGCAGTACGCATCAAAATAGATTGTCAGGATTTTGAATCGCAATGAATTATCGGCACTCCTTCCATGCTGGCAATAGTGCCGATGTCGTGAAGCACAGCCTGCTGATTGCCCTTGTACAGGCCTTGCAGCAAAAACAGGGCGCGCTGACTCTGATCGACACCCATGCCGGCTGCGGCCTGTACGACCTTGACGGCGAGGACGCTCAACGTACCGGCGAGTCCGCGCAGGGCGTGCTGCGCGCTTTAGCTGATCCGAACCCCTTGTTGAGGGACTACCGCGCCGCCGTACAGGCGGTGAATGTGGGGCCCCAGCTACACTCCTATCCCGGCTCGCCGCGGATACTGGCGCAACTTCTACGTCCACAGGATTTCCTAATTCTGAACGAAAAGCATCCTCAGGACGCCTCGACTCTGCGCAGAGCGATGCGCGACACGTCCGCTGCTGTGCATGAGCGCGACGCCTACGAGCTTTGGCTGGCGATGCTGCCGCCCCGAACCGCCCGGGGCGCGGTGGTGGTCGACCCGCCGTACGAGCAGCCCGACGAACGCGAACGTATCACAGCCACCCTCGCCGTTGCTCACCGCAAATGGGCGCACGGCGTGACAGTGATCTGGTATCCACTGAAAGACCGCACTACGCATTGGCGCTGGAAGGACCAGCTACGCAAGCTCGGCATCCCAAAAATGTTGGGGGTGGAGCATTGGTTGTACGATGGCGATCAACCCGGCGTTTATAATGGCGCGGGCCTCTATATCATCAATCCGCCCTACGCTTTCACGCAGGCCCTACCACCTCTCCTGGAAGCCCTGCGCACCGTGCTAGCCCCGGAGGGACACAGGGGCGAGATCACTACCGATTGGCTGGGCAATTAAAGTAAATCTGCAATGCCCCCTCTCCGGAAGGAATCGTTCGCTGTCAGAGCTTTGCTGGTGACTCTCGCTGGTTGTCGTCCGTGTTCCTCGCGGCGAGCTGACAGGTCTGTTTTGTTCGAAAAATAGTCGATTATCCACGGTCCTGCGAACGGCAACCAAACCTCACTTCCTGCCCTTCAAAGGCCGCTTGTCGATGCGTAGGCCGACATGAATGGATGTCTGCTGTGGTACTCGCGAAAAGAGTGCGCTGCTGGCGGCCGTTTCGGCAGGCGGCGTCGTCATCGTCTACGCCGATGCGATGGACCGGTTGTCGCGCAGTCAGGCCGATGTCCGACATTGTTCGATGGCCTTCTATTTCATGGCATCATGCTCGCGACGCACAGGAATGACGTAGCGACCCCGCTGCATATCGGTATGATCTGCACCATCAACGCCGAACACTGAGCGCAACTAGCGACAAGACCCGAGATGCGCGGCCCGTCGGCGCGCGATGGAAAATATTCCGGCGGTTTCCTACGGTTGAAAAGCGCATCGTGCACGACGGCAATGGCGAACGCACCGCGCCTTATAACGGATAGTGCCACCGAGGAGGCTATCCTGAAGGCCGTCGTCGCGGCAATGTTGGTCAGGAGATGAGATTTGGACTGAACGGCGCAGAATTCCGGTTGCAGAGCAGAACGATGCTCAAGCCGCATCGACCGATGCCGAACTACTGCTCACCAACCTCGGTCGCGTCTATGCCAAGAAGGTCAAACAGATCACCGCGGCCTTTGAGGACGGGGCGCTGAGAGCGCAGGCGTTCGAACGGTTGCGCGCGCTCATCGAGGCAGTGGTGCTGACGCCGGAAGGCGGCGATCTCGCGATCGATCTGTGCGGGAGCGTACTTCGATGTTGGCACTATGCGCTGGATCACAAACACAAAGAGTCGCCTCAGGATGTCCCGGGCGGTTATGGTATATTTAGAGTTGGTTGCGGGGACAGGATTTGAACCTGTGACCTTCAGGTTATGAGCCTGACGAGCTACCGGGCTGCTCCACCCCGCGACGGTTCCTGTTGAGGAA
>NZ_SLYA01000005.1 GCF_004340965.1 Sphingomonas sp. PP-CE-1A-559
CACGAGGTCAGGTCGACCCCGATCCAGGCATCGTACGTGAAGGGGCTGCAAATCTCATCTGCTGTCGAAATGCAGCCGCCGCGATACACCATCTTAGGGAACAAGCTTAGGACAGAAGCTCGTCCACCCAAGCCGGCACCAAGACCCCCGCCGCACCGATCCGCGTCTGCTCGAAGAACACGCTCCCCATCGACGGATCGAGGTTCAACTCGAGCGTCCGCGCCCCATGATACGCCGCGGTCTGCACGAACCCCGCCGCCGGATACACAGCGCCCGAAGTCCCGATCGAAACGAACAGATCGGCTTTCGCCAACGCCGCCTCGATCCGCTCCATCTGGTACGGCATCTCGCCAAAGAACACGATGTCCGGCCGCAACGCCGCCGCCCCGCACGCGCCGCACACCGACCCCTCCGGCAACGCCCCGGACCAAGGCTCGCGCGCCCCACAAACGGCACACAGCGCCGACAGCAACTCGCCATGCATATGCAGCATCCGCGTCGCCCCCGCCCGCTCGTGCAGGTCATCGACATTCTGCGTGACGATCAGCAACTCGCCCTCCCAAGCCGCATCCAACCGCGCCAGCGCGTGGTGCGCGGCGTTAGGCTCGACCGTCGCCAGAGCCGCGCGTCGCAGATCGTAGAACCGGTGCACCAGTTCCGGATCCGCCGCGAGCGCCTCGGGCGTGCAGACATCCTCGACCCGATAGCTTTTTGGAGCCAGATCATTTTCGTAAACATCCCAATAGGTTACGCCGCCCTTAGAGCGAAATGTCGGGACGCCGGACTCGGCGGAAACGCCCGCGCCCGTCAGGATTACAATGTTCTGGATATCACGCATGGCGACAGAATAGGCGAGTGACGGAATGTCGGAAAGTGGTGGAAAGCAGCCTTTCCGCTTTGGAGCGGGGCAATACCAAGTCTCGCCAACTCGGCGGCGGCAATACGCAAGTATTGTCGATAGCCCGCAATCAGGATAAGCTGAAAATATAAAATGTTCAGGGGAGAAGAAATGCGTAGAGTCCTGCTTGGTATGATTGTCTCAATCATCGCATCGGCGGCCGGAGTACAGGCTCAACAAGGGGGCGCGGGAGCGGGGCCGAACAACAGCGGTCCCGGAGACTTAAACCGTCAGCGGGTTTTCGAAGAGTTCCAAGTAGGCGTTGCCGACTCCAATCGATTGACGACGCGGCCTGTTCCGACTCTGCCGGGAGAAGTTAGGCAGGGGCTGGAAGTCCATGACTCAAAGGGATTGGTGATCGGCAAAGTCGAGTCCGTCGGTAAAAGCTTTGCGACGGTGTCGAGCGCGATCGGTAGCGTCGAGGTAGACTTCACCTCCTTTGCAAAAAACAAGAACGGGCTCTTGATCAATATGCCCAAGAGCAAGATCGACGTGCTGATGGCGCGGGGTCATCCGGCATCGTGAGGGGCCGATAGGCTCAGCCCCGGCCGTCGCCTCTTCACAGGGCCAAGTGTCCCCCGCCGCGCTGACGTTCGACTTTGTAAAAGCGGACCGGCCGCAATCGCGTGATCCGATCGGACCGATGCGTCCGGTTTCCCCCATCGGACGTTGAGCAGCATCGACCACGCCACCATGGCCGTGCGCGACCCGTTCGCAGGTGCCATGTCGGCGTCTAGGCCGGTAGAACTGAAGGATCCGATGCGATGTTGACGAAGAAACTGGTGCTGCTGAGCGGCGTGGTCGCGGTCCTTGGCGGCTGTGGTCAGACGACTTCGACCGACTCGAACACCTCGACCGTAAACATCGCCATGGGCAACACCAGCGCCGCGGCGAGTGCGACCCCGGCCGTAAACCGCGTCCGCGGCGTCATCACCGCGATCGGCACCGACGCGCTGACCGTCCAGACCTATGACGGCAAGTCGGCCACCGTGCCGCTCGACGCCACCACCAAGTTCGCCTGGGTGGTGAAGTCGGACCTGTCGACGCTCAAGGACGGCGACTTCATCGGCACCGCGACGACTGGTCCCGACAATGCGTTGCGCGCGGTCGAACTGGTCATCTTCCCCGAGGCGATGCGCGGCACTGGCGAGGGGCATTATCCCTGGGACGTCCCCGGCGCGGTAGCGGCTGCAGGCGGCGGCATGAGCGGGTCGAGCGCCATGACCAACGGCACCATCGACGGGCAGAGCGCGATGACCAACGGCACCGTCGATGGCCAGAGCGCGATGACGAACGGCACGGTGGCGCAGCAGAGCGGCATGACCAACGGCACCGTTACCGGCGGCGCAGGCAAGCCCGGCGAGACCAAGCTGAGCATCTCGTACAAGGGCGGCAAGGCCCAGGTCGTCGTTCCCGTCGGCACGCCGATCGTCCGGTTCGAGCCGGCCGAGCGCACCGTCCTCGCCAAGGGCCAGAAGCTGTTCGCGATCGTTGCGACCGACTCCAAGGGCGCCAAGTCGGTCGCCGTTGGCAAGGACGGCCTGACGCCACCGATGTAATCGCACTAACGCTTTGAGATAACTAGAAAAGGTTGGGGTGGCGCCAACGCCATCCCGGCCTTTTCCGTTTGGGGGCATCGGATACGCGAGGGCACGTTGGTGTGACCTTATCGTAACCTTTGGCCGTTTGCGCGCCGATCACCGCAACGGCCCCGTCTTCAAAAATCGCACGATCGCCGCTAAGACGCTTGCAAACCTGTATCCGTAAAGGCGCTGCATGACCGTCATCACCGAAGCCGACCTGATCGAAAGCGTCGCCGACGCACTCCAGTTCATCAGCTACTACCACCCGATGGACTATATCCGCGCGCTGGGCGTCGCGTACGAGGCCGAGCAGAGCCCCGCCGCCAAGGATGCGATCGCACAGATCCTCACCAACAGCCGGATGTGCGCGGAGGGCCATCGCCCGATCTGCCAGGACACCGGGATCGTCACGATCTTCGTCAAATGGGGCCAGGATTGCCGCCTCGAGTCGACCCGCAGCTTGCAGGAAGTCGTCGATGAAGGCGTGCGGAAAGCCTATCTCAACCCCGAGAACAAGCTGCGCGCGTCGATCCTCGCCGACCCCGCCTTCACCAGGCGGAACACCAAGGACAACACGCCGAGCGTGATGCATGTCGAGATGGTGCCCGGCAACACCGTCTCGATCGACGTCGCGGCGAAGGGCGGTGGCAGCGAGAACAAGTCGAAGTTCAAGATGATGAACCCGAGCGACTCGATCGTCGACTGGGTGCTCGAGATGATCCCGCAGATGGGCGCCGGCTGGTGCCCGCCCGGCATGCTCGGCATCGGCATCGGCGGCACCGCCGAGAAATCGATGATCCTCGCCAAGCAGTCGCTGATGGGCTCGATCGACATGGCGCAGCTGAAGGCGCGCGGGCCGAAGAACGACATCGAGGCGCTGCGGATCGAGATCTACGACAAGGTCAACGCGCTCGGCATCGGCGCGCAAGGCTTGGGCGGGTTGTCCACCATCCTCGACGTGAAGATCTTCGACTGGCCGACGCACGCCGCATCGAAGCCGGTCGCGATGATCCCCAACTGCGCCGCCACCCGCCACGCGCATTTCGTGCTCGACGGCTCGGGCCCGGTGTATCTGGAAGCGCCGAAGCTGGAGGAATGGCCCGACGTCAACTGGACGCCCGACAAGGCCGCGATCCGCGTCGACCTCGACACGCTGACGCCCGACGTCGTGCAGACGTGGAAGCACGGCGACCGCCTGCTGCTCAACGGCAAGATGCTGACCGGGCGCGATGCGGCGCACAAGCGGATCAAGGACATGCTCGATGCGGGCGAGCCGCTCCCGGTCGATTTCAAGGGTCGTGTGATCTATTACGTCGGGCCTGTCGATCCGGTCGGGGAGGAAGTTGTCGGCCCGGCGGGACCCACTACGGCGACGCGCATGGACAAGTTCACGCGGATGATGCTCGACCAAGGCCTTCTGGCGATGGTCGGCAAGGCGGAGCGCGGCGGCGATGCGACCAAGGCGATCGCCGAGGCCAAGTCCGCGTATCTGATGGCGGTCGGCGGCGCGGCGTATCTGGTCGCGCGCGCGATCAAGGGATCGAAGGTCGTTGGCTTCGCGGATCTCGGGATGGAAGCGATCTACGAGTTCGAAGTCAGCGACTTCCCGGTGACGGTCGCGGTCGATTCCGCGGGCGAGAACGTCCACCAGCTTGCACCGCTGGTTTGGCGCGAGAAGATCGCGCGTGAAGGCTTGCTGACGCCGGCATGACGACGCGCGCACGCAGAAGGGGGCAGGGCCCCGTCCGGTGGGTCGTGGCCATCTTCCTTCTGCTTGTCGTCGCGGTCGTCTACGCGCCGCAGTTGCTCGCGTTTCCGTATAAGCAGCAGATCGGCACCGTCACCGTCTATGCCGAGCGTCCGATCGATCCTCGGATCGCCAGCGAACTGGCGCGTGCCGAGGGCTTGTTGCGCACCAGTCCGCTCTACACCGGTCCGCTCGATCGCTCGCTGTTCCTGACGGACGGTGGCTGGCGCTGGAGGCTTCTGGCGATCCAGTCGCCGGGCGCCTTCGCGTTCCGCCGGCCGTTCAGTTCGGCGATCGTTTTCAACCGCAGCGACGTCACCACCGACCGCGTGACGAACGGTCGTGCGATCGGTGGTACCCGGACGCTGTCCGGCGTGATCGCGCACGAGACGACGCACATCATGATCGCCAACCATCTTGGCGAAGTGCGCAGTGCTATGCTCCCGACCTGGCAGCAGGAGGGGTATGCGGATCATGTCGCGCGCGAGAGCAGCCTGACGGACGCGGAGGCCGCACGCCTTCGCAAGACCGATCCGGTCGCGCCGGCGCTGGTATATTACGATGCTCGCCGACGGGTGACGGCGGCGTTGGGCGCCAAGCGCGGATCGGTCGACGCGTTCTTTGCGGGCGGCTGAACGACGCCGAGTTCGGAACGCACCCCGGCCAGTCCTGTTGGTAATACGACCTTATCGGAGCACGCTCATCATGCCCAAGACCGCAATCGCCCTCGTCGCCGCCTTCGCCCTTGCGACCACAGCCTCGGCCCAGACCACCGCGCCACAATCGGCGTCGACTCAGGGTGGCCTCGGGGGACTCGGCGGTCTGCTAGGTGGCGCGTTGCCGAACGTCGGATCGATCGGCGCGGGCAATGCTGCCGGGTTGCTCGGCTATTGCCTGAAGAACAATCTGCTCGGGCAAAGTGGTGCACTTAGCGCCTTAACCGGCGGGCGGAATGCAGCGTCACGAACGGGCAGCGCGAAGGCCCCGGCCACCGGCGCGCAGTCGATCCTCCAGCGTCTGACCGGACGTCAGGGCGTGCAGACGTCGCCGGGCTATGCCGCGGGACAGGAAGGCGAAGTGCAGGCGCCGAACGGCCAGGCGTTTTCGCTCGACGACCTCGGCGGGCAGGTGAAGACGCGGATGTGCAGCATCGTCCTCAATCGGGCGAAGTCGTTCCTGTAGGGCGGCGGTCTTGGGCAGTCGGCGTCTCTACGGGGCAAAGCGCAGCGTGTGTACCTGAACCAGCATGTTTCCCCACGAAGGCGGGGACCCAGACTGGGCTCCCGCCTTTGCGGGAGAACAAAGACGTGAACTGCCCCTTCGATCTGTCACGGACGGCGGCGTGCCAAACGTCCCGGAATCTCTGGATAGTTTCGGCCATACAATGCCGCAAAACTTAACCGATCAAGTACGTAGCGCTGTGGAGTCTGGAACTGGTCTCACATTAGGCGGCGCGGGCCGGGCAATGGGTTTGCCCCCGAGCGCAGCATGCCAACACGCCCCGTAGTTTTCACAAACGAAAAGAGGCTGCCGGATCGTCTCCCGACGAACCGACAGCCTCCTGACATGGTCAGCGGCCGGAGAGCTCCAGCCCGGAGGACCATGCGTACCGCTTATCCTGTGACACACGCGTTGACTGGGAGAGGATACTCCCCACGCACGTCGGCGGCGTTAGCGGTGCGTCCCCCGAACGAACCGAACCGAACTCACTGCTGAACCATGAGACATCGGATCACCTCCTTTCGCTTGTTGAAACAACGCGGCCAAGCCTGACCGCAACGCCAATGTGTGCCGACCGCGCCTGCGATACAAGCCTTGTTTTACGGAAGTTTTCGGTCAATCCTGTCCGACTGCCGGTTCGTCGAAATCAGCCGCGGCAATCCTCGGTGACGCGCTCGATCTCGGCCCAGGCGGGCACGACGAGCGGCGGCAGTCCGGCCTGCTGGACGACGAACCGCCCGCGACTGAACCCCATCGCCTCCAGCAACGAATCGTTCGGCATCAGCGCAGCCGCGACATAGGGCGGCGTGCCCCCGGTCGGTTGTACGGACACGGCGCGCGTGACACTCGACGTGCGGATCGTGAGCGGCGTCGCCGTGCTCCCCGCGCGCGACAGGTAGACCTGGCGCGCCGCGGTGTCGCACCGCACCGTCAGCGAGGCGTCGGCATTGGCAGGCCCGAACAACGCGATCGAACCGCGCGCATCGCGGCGATACACCCACGTCCCCGGCGAATACGGCCAGTCGCGCCAGTCGGCAGCGATCGGTGCCGGACGCGGCTCCGGGGCAGGGGCCGGGGCGACGGTGCGCGGCGGGGGCGGCGCTTCCGCACGCGGAGGCGGCACGCAGCCCGCGATCGACGCGAGCGTCGCCAGACCGGCAAGCCGCGCCAGGACCAGAGGGCGGGCAAGCGATCGCAAGCCGACGAGGTGAGGGGACGGAGTGCGCATCGCATCGCTATGCGGCACGCCCGGCGGTCGCTCAAGTACGACGAAGCGCGCCCGGCGGGAACCGCCGCACGGTGATACCGGTTCAACGACGGAAGAAATCAGGAGAACGTCCATGTCCGATACCGCCGCCCAGACGCCAACCCAGCTGCTCGTCCAGTCGAACATCTCCGGCACGATGAAGGTCGAGAGCCGCGACGGCGACAATGTCGGCTCGGTCCACGCGTTCATGGTCCACAAGGGCACCGGCCGCGTCACCCACGCCGTCCTCAGCCTCGGTGGCTTCCTCGGCATGGGCAAGAGCTTCTACCCGCTGCCGTTCGCGCTCCTCCAGTTCGACGCGGTCCGCGACCTCTACGTCGTCACGATCGACAAGCGCGTCCTCGAAGGCGGCCCGAGCTGGGCGAACAACGCGCCGGTGTTCGACCAGGCCTATGCCGACCGCGTCGCAAGCTATTACGGGTCGAGCAGCGAGGACCTTGTCGTCGGCTAAGCTCCATGTCGACCGGTGCGGGTAAGTTGCCTGCACCGGTGACGTCCGCGATCACCGCGACCGCGATCCCCCCATCCGCATTTTCTGGCTCTTGCCGTAACGCGTTTTCCGCGTGCCGGGCTTGCCCTCGTTCGAACGTCCCATGACCGGCGCCTTCTGCTGGTCGACCGGCAGGCCCAGTTCCTCGTTCTCCAACTGCCGGATCTCGTCGCGAAGTCGCCCGGCGGTCTCGAACTCGAGATCGCTAGCAGCCTTGCGCATCTGCTTTTCGAGGTCCTCGATATACGCGCGCAGGTTGTGGCCGACCATGTGCGGGCGGTCCTCGTCGATCGGGATCGTCACCTGATCCTGGCTCGCCACGTGCGCGATGATGTCGCCGATGTTGCGGCGGATCGTCGTCGGGGTGATGCCGTGTTCGGTGTTGTACGCGACCTGTTTCTCGCGGCGGCGCGACGTCTCGTTCATCGCGCGTTCCATGGATCCGGTGACGCGGTCGGCGTACAGGATCACGCGGCCGTCGACGTTGCGTGCCGCGCGACCGATCGTCTGGATCAGCGACGTCTCGGAGCGCAGGAAGCCCTCCTTGTCCGCATCGAGGATCGCGACCAGCCCGCATTCGGGGATATCCAATCCCTCGCGCAACAGGTTGATGCCGATCAGCACGTCGTACACGCCGAGCCGTAGGTCGCGGATCAGCTCGATGCGCTCCAGCGTCTCGACGTCGCTGTGCATGTAGCGGACCTTGATCCCCGCCTCGTGCATGTACTCTGTGAGATCTTCGGCCATCCGCTTGGTCAGGGTGGTGACTAGGGTGCGGTAGCCGAGCGCGGTCGTCTTGCCGACTTCGACGATCAGATCCTGGACTTGTTCCTCGACCGGCTTGATCTCGACGGGCGGATCGATAAGTCCGGTCGGGCGGATGACCTGTTCGGCGAACACGCCGCCGGTCTGCTCCATCTCCCAGCTGCCGGGGGTCGCCGAGACATAGGTCGTCGGCGGGCGCATCGCGTCCCATTCGTTGAAGCGCAGCGGGCGGTTGTCGATCGCGGACGGCAGGCGGAAGCCATACTCCGCGAGCGTCAGTTTGCGACGGTGATCGCCGCGCGACATGCCGTTGATCTGACCGATCGTGACGTGACTCTCGTCGACGAACAGCAAAGCGTTGTCCGGGAGATATTCGAACAAAGTGGGCGGAGGCTCGCCCGGCATGCGGCCGGTGAGGAAGCGCGAGTAATTCTCGATCCCGGCGCAGGAGCCAGTCGCGGCGATCATCTCGAGATCGAAGTTCGTCCGCTGCTCAAGCCGCTGCGCCTCCAGCAGCTTGCCCTCCAGCACCAGCTCCTTCAGGCGCTCGGCCAGCTCGTGCTTGATCGCCTCGCCCGCCTGCTTGAGCGTCGGACCGGGCGTCACGTAATGCGAGTTCGCGTACACGCGCACCGAGTTCAGCGACGCGACCTTCTTGCCAGTCAGCGGATCGAACTCGATGATCTCCTCGATATCGTCGCCGAAGAACGAGATGCGCCATGCGCTGTCCTCGTAATGCGACGGGAAGATCTCGAGCGTGTCGCCCTTCACGCGGAAATTGCCGCGCTGGAAGGCCGCGTCGTTTCGCTTGTACTGGAGCGCGACGAGTTTGCGCACGATCTCGCGCTGGTCGACGGTCGTGCCCTTCTTGAGGTCGAAGATCATCGCCGAATAGGTCTCGACCGAGCCGATGCCATACAGGCACGACACCGACGCGACGATGATGACGTCGTCGCGTTCGAGCAATGCGCGGGTGGCCGAATGTCGCATTCGGTCGATCGACTCGTTGGTCGACGACTCCTTCTCGATGTAAGTGTCGGAGCGCGCGACATACGCCTCGGGCTGGTAATAATCGTAATAGCTGACGAAATATTCGACCGCGTTGTCGGGGAAGAACGACTTCATCTCGCCGTATAGCTGTGCGGCCAGGATCTTGTTCGGCGCGAGGATGAGCGCGGGGCGTTGGACGCGGTTGATGACGCTGGCCATCGTGAAGGTCTTGCCCGAGCCGGTGACGCCGAGCAGCACCTGGTCCTTCTCGCCGTCGCCGATCGCGGAGACGAGTTCGGCGATCGCGGTGGGCTGGTCGCCCGCGGGTTCGTACTCGCTGACGAGGTTGAACCGCTTGCCGCCCTCGACCTTGTCGGGGCGCGCGGTCGGGCGGTGCGGGACGAAGCTTTCGCCGGTTTCAGGCTCGGCGAGGCTGGTGCGGATCTGAATGGCCATCGAGGGGGAATATGGGGAACATGGCCTGAGTCGGCAACGGCCACGGGACCTGTTTGGCCGATGCCAAGTTTAGCTGTTGTTGACCCGTCCGGCTCGCGCCCATAATGCGACCGTTTCGCAAGCCATCGATCCGCCAGCGCCCGCGCGTAGGCCAAGGAATAGACGCATGACCGCCCCGACCGTCGAAGCAACCCGCGCGCCCGCGCTGATCCCCGAGACCCCCGCGTTCCTGAACGCCAAGGTGCTGTGGGTGCGTCACTGGAACGAACATCTGTTCAGCTTCGCGATCGAGCGGCCCTCGACTTTCCGCTTCCGCTCGGGCGAGTTCGTGATGATCGGCCTGCCGCAGGAAGGCGGCAAGCCGATCATGCGCGCCTATTCGATCGCGTCCCCGCATTATTCGGAGGAACTGGAGTTCCTGTCGATCAAGGTCGAGGACGGCCCCCTGACCTCGAAGCTCCAGCTGATCCGGCCCGGCGACGAAGTGTATCTCGGCAAGAAGCCGACGGGCACTTTAGTGCTCGACGCGCTGCTGCCGGGGAAGCGGTTGTTCATGTTCTCGACCGGCACCGGCCTCGCGCCGTTCCTCAGCCTGATGCGCGATCCCGACGTCTATGCTGCGTATGAGCAGGTGATCGTCGTGCACAGCGTGCGGCGCGTGAGCGATCTCGCCTATCACGACGAGATGGTCGGGCTGCTGGCGGAGGACCCGCTGATCGCCGACGAGGCGCAGACTCAGTTCCACTACATCCCGACCGTGACGCGCGAGCCGTTCCGCACCACGCGGCGGATCGGCGCGCTGATCGAGGATGCGTCGCTGTTCGGCCACCCGGTCCGCGGCGAGCAGAAGCTCAACCCCGAGACCGACCGCGCGATGCTGTGCGGATCGACCGAGATGATCAAGGAATTCGCGGTGATGCTCGAAGCGCAGGGCTTCGAGGAGGGCGCGAATTCGAAGCCGGGTACGTTCGTGATCGAGCGCGCCTTCGTCGGCTGATGGCGTTGCGCTTTGGGTTCCCCCGCGAACGCGGGGGCCCAGGGATTACTGCACCGTCGCATGCCGGGAGGGTTCGGGCCTGGGCCCCCGCCTTCGCGGGGGGACAGCTAGTCGCGTCCCCCGCGTAACCCGCCGATATCGCTCCTTATTCATAAGAGGAGAGACCCATGATCGGTTACGCGACGCTCGGCACCAACCACATCGACTCAGCGCTTGCGTTCTACGATGCGCTATTTGCGACGGTGGGCGGCAAGCGCCTCATGCAAATGCCCGACGCCCGCCAGCTCACCTTCTACGGCGCGGGCCCCGACAAGCCGATGCTGGTGATCGGCAAACCCTATGACGGCGCGGCCGCCACCGCGGGCAATGGTACGATGGTCGCGCTAGCGGCGGATTCGCGCGAGCAGGTCGACCAGGTCTACGCCAAGGCGATCGAACTCGGCGGCGCGGACGAAGGCGCTGCCGGCACGCGTGGACCCGAGGAGATGGGCTTCTACGGCGCGTATTTCCGCGATCCCGACGGCAACAAGCTCTGCGTATTCAAGATGGGGTGAAGCGCCCCCGGTCACTCCGGCAGTGTTCGGCACCTATCGCGTCCTAGCAGGTACACCTCCCCGGCGAAGGCCGGGGCCTAGTTGGGGAACGTCGCTAACTGAACGCCGTCTTTCGTTACTTCGACCTTCCAACTGGGCCCCGGCCTTCGCGGGGGTGGTAGTGTGCAGATTCGGCGTTACTCTTCTCTCTCGTTGTTCTCCCGCGAAGGCGGGAGCCCAGTCTGGATCCCCGCCTTCGCGGGGAAACAGGCTTACTCGCTCGAAGAGAATACACGTCGAACAGCCCGAGGTGATCGAAAATCTAGCGTAAAGCCCGAACCGCCGGCGTATCGAGACACTTTAGCAGCGCCTCCCGCGACATCGTCACACCCGCCGCCGGCTTCACATACCCCGCAACCTCCGTTGGCCGCCCGAGCGTCACCGGCGCAAACCCAGTCTGCCCCGTACACCGCATCGCCGCCGCGAGCAGCTTCGGCGGCGTGTCATACCCTTCGAACGACAGCCGAAACGTTCCCCAGTGGATCGGGATCCCGTGTGCCGCGCCTAGCCGTCGATAGACCTCGACGGCGTCGACCGGCCCGATATGGCTGCCCGACTCCATCTGCCCATCGACGAACCGGAACGCACCGATCGGGATCAGCGCCAGCCGGACCGGCCCGAGCGCCGCCGCTTCGACCGGCCATTGGCCGTCACCCATCCCGGTATCGCCCGCAAAGAACACGTTCCCGCCCGGCAGCGTCACGACGAAGCTCGACCACAGCGTGCGATTGCGATCGGTGAACCAGCGGCTGCCCCAATGATGGTTTCGCGTCACGGTGACAGCAACGCCTGGCTTGATCGCCACCCGCTGCCCCCAGTCGAGCGCGGTCGCCTCCGCACCGGTCTGGCCGATCACGCTGTCGTTGCCCAAGCTGGTGACGATCCGCGGCCGATCGCGCTCCCAAAGTCGTTTCAGCGTCGCCTCGTCGAGATGATCGTAATGATTGTGGCTGACCAGAACGACGTCGATCTTCGGCAACGCATCGAACGCGATCCCCGGCGCGGCGACACGACGCGGACCCGTGCCGAGCGGCCCGGCCTTCTCCGCCCAGACCGGATCGGTGAGGATGTTGAGCCCCTGCGTCTGGATCAGCACGCTGGCATGGCCGACCCACGTCACGACCATCCGCTCGCCCTCGACGCGGGCGGGCGGCGCGATGCGGTTCACCGCGACCGACTTGGGCCACGCAGGCCGGCCATCGCTGCCGGTGAAATACTTCCAGAAGAAGCTCGCCCGACCACCGCCGCTGCCCTTGGGCTGGATCTGCTTGATATCCGCGTCGCCGTCAGGATTGAAGAACCGCGCACCGTCGAAATGGCTCGACGTCGACCCACGATAATAGATCCGGTCGAGGAATTGCGGCACGATCGTCACGATCAGCGCACCGATCACGACCAGCAACAGGATGGCACCGCCGACGATCTTCAATAGTCTCGTCACGGCGTTCCTGTCTGCACGGGATTGGATGTCGCCCTAACGCACGCTGGCGATCATCGTTCAGATCAAGCGCGCAATGCGGTCCGCCGCGCGAAATTCCGCCGCGCGAAATTCCATTGCCACAGCATCAGCAACGGCACGACGATCGTCTCCATGCCCAAGCCAAGGACATGACCCTGCGATGGCACGCCGACCGCGATCAACGATATAAGCCGTGATACGCCCCCGACGAAGATCAGCCCGCCGAGCAGCCGGAACCGCGGTCCCTTGCGCTCGATATTCGGGATGCAGCTGACGAACCCGAGCCCGGTCGCGAAGAATATCCCCGAGATATACCGGAAATGGCTGTCAAGATCCCTCGGCACATCGGCCAGATGCCCGAATGGCGCAGGTCCGTGCAGGACGCCCTGGCCGCCGACGATCAGCGGCAACAGGCACGCCACCGCAATCACGGCCTGCAACAGGCGCTTCTCGATCGAGCTGGTCATGGCAAGGGCCTCAGCAATTCTGGGCGGATACGAAATGCGCGGAGCGAAATCCGCACCTCGAAGATGAACGAGATCAGCGCCGCGATCAGCAGGATCATCGCCAGGATGAAGCACACCGCGACGTAGGTCCCGAAGTGCAGCTTCGCGAGTTCGGCGATGAACAGCAGCGCGATCAGGATACACGTCATGATCGCACTGGAGACCGCGAGGAACAGCGCAGCGTTGATGATCGTCATCCGGCGGTCGAGCAGGCGCAGTTCCCAGACGAAGCGGACATGCTCTGGCCCGGTGCTGCTCGCGTGCAAATGTTCCAGTTTCCGCGCGCGGTCGATCACTCGAGACAGGCGGCCGGCCAGCACGTTGAGCAACTGGCCGATACCCGCCAGCATGAACACG
Source organism: Sphingomonas sp. PP-CE-1A-559 (assembly GCF_004340965.1). Taxonomy (GTDB): domain Bacteria; phylum Pseudomonadota; class Alphaproteobacteria; order Sphingomonadales; family Sphingomonadaceae; genus Sphingomonas. The sequence goes on from NZ_SLYA01000005.1 coordinate 13,330, forward strand.
GGCGCTAGCGAAAGCTGGATCGTCTGGGCGATCGTCGAGACGGCGGGGATCGTCGGCATGCGGGCACCATGTGGTAAAACGCGCTCGATAGGAAGAACGCGCGTACCGCATGGCGCCGCAATTACAGCGGCTTGCCGCTGCTTGCCTCGCGCAGGCCTCCAGGGCGGCGGTCAGAAGTCCTTGCGCAGCAGCAGCCCGGCATAGCGCTTGTCGTCGCGCGGCACGAACCGCACCGTGCCCGCAAACGTGCCCGCGGTGAGGAACGACGAATAGGACGTGTTCGTCAGGTTCTTCACATACGCGCGCAGCTGCCAGCCGGAGGTATCGCTCAGCACCGCGACGCTCGCGTTCCAGATCGCGTAGGATGGCTGGACCGTGCTCGGCGTCTCGGCGAGCGAATATTGCACCTTGCTGCTGAACGTCACGTCGGTCTGCAACTCAAGCGCCAGCGTGTCGGTCAGCCCGAACTTGTACGCCGCATTCTCGTACAACTTGATCTTCGGCGCATAGGGGAGCGGCTGGCCGTTGATGTTGCAGCTCGTCGGCGCGCCGGTCGGGCAGAGGAAGTTGCGCACCGTCGCGTCGGTATAGGCGGCGGAGATGTCGAGCGTCAGGCCCTTGGTCGGGCGCAAGGTCACATCCGCCTCGACCCCGCGCGAGCGGACCGATCCGGCGTTGATCAGCCGGCTGACCTGCGCCCCCGCGACGACGTCGTTGAAGCTCGCCTGATACCCGTCGAAATTGGTCGTGAACGCCGCCAGACTGTAGCTCAGCGCACGGTTCGCAGTGCTGCCCTTCAGCCCGATCTCATAGGAATTGGACGTCTCCGGGCTCAACGGCACTTCGTCGAGCGGCGTCGTCGCGTTGAGCGAGCGCATGTTGAAATACACGTTGTACGCCGGGCCCTTATAGCCGTGCGAATAGGTGAAATAGGTCTGCGCATGCTCGCCGAGATCGTACTGGAGCCCGAGGCGATAGCTGTCGCCGCGCTTGTCGATCCCGCCGGTCGCGTTGTGATAGGCGCGAACGCCGGGCCGATCGAGCGCCGCCGCGCCGGTGTTGAGCGGATCCGCGGTCGACGTGCGGACGTGGTAGAAATCCAGGCTGTCCCAGGTCGAGCGATAGCCCGCGATACCGCGGAATTTCGGCGTGAAATTGACGTTGGCCTCACCGAACAGCGCGTAATTGTCGTTGGTGATGCCGTAGTTTGCAACGCCCGTGGTCGTCGTTTGCGCGCCGCCGGCCGCGAGCGACGTCAGCGTGCGCTGATACTGCTCGTCGGTCGTCGCGTGCAAATAATAGGCGCCGACGACGTAGTCGATGAGGCCACCCTTGGGCGACGTCAGCCGCAGTTCCTCGGAGAATTGCTTGGTGTTGACGCTACCTGCATCTTGCCCCGACGGGAACGCGGTCGAGAGCGCGGCGACGCTGTCGTAATCCTGGCGCTGGTTGTTGAGCCATTGCCGCCAGCCGGTGATCGAGGTGATGTGGTAGTCGCCAAGCGCGAGTTCGCCGGTGAACGACCCGCCGTAATTCTCGTCCTTCACGTCGGTGATCGAATTGTTGTTGGTCCGGCGATTGCTCGGTCCGGCGACGATCCCGCTTGCCCCCAGCGCGGCGGCGAGGTCGGGCGAATTGGTGACGACACCGGTCGGATACGCGGTGCGGCTGGTGGCGGCGTAGACGCTGGTCGGGGTGGTATCGTGTGAGTTGAGGTAATCGCCGATGATCGTGAACTTCAGGGCGTCGGACGGCGTCACGACCAGCTTGCCGCGCGCGCCATAACGCCGGTAGCCGTTGACGTCCTGGTTGCGTGCGACGTTGCGGACGTTGCCCTGATAGTCGTCGTACAGCCCGCCGATCAGGGCTTGCACCTTGCCGGGGACGAGCGCGCCAGAGATGCCGGCCTTGATCCGGTATTCCTCGTCGGAGGTGATGCCGGCCTCGCCGAACGCGCGGAATTCGTCGGTCGGGTTGCGGGTGACGATGTTGACCACGCCCGCCGAGGCGTTCTTGCCGAACAACGTGCCCTGCGGTCCGCGCAACACCTCGATCCGCTCGACTTCGCCGAGGTCGAGCGTCGATTGGCCGGGGCGGGTGAGGACGACGCCATCGAGCACGGTCGACACCGATGGCTCGACGCCCGGCGAGGTCGTGATCGTGCCGACGCCGCGGATGAAGATCGTGCGATCCTTGTTCGACGCGCCGCTGCGGAAGCCGACCGACGGAATCGTCGCGGCGATGTTCTCGACCGTGTTCAACTGGCGCTCGGCGAGCGACTGACCGCTGACCGCGGTGATCGCGATCGGCACCGACTGGAGCGTCTCGTTGCGATAGCGCGCGGTGACGATGACCTCGTCGCTCTGGGCAGCCGGGGCGGGCGCGGTTGTCGACGCCGTTGCCGGTGTCGTCGCGGGAATATCCTGCGCAGTCGCCGGAGTGGCGAGCGCAACGAGTGCGGTGCCGGCGAACAACGCGACATGGCGCCGCTGGATGCGTGGGTCGATCATGGGTTCCCTCCCCGAAATTGATGCCGCCTTGTAAATCCCATTCGCGCGATGGGTATAAAGAACGATATGCAGGTGCGTCGTGTCAGCTTTAGCGCGGCTCGACTGGTCGCAGCACCGGCAGCAGCAGCTGGATCCACCCGATCGCGAGCAGGTACGATACGCTGGCGAACAGGAACAACGGGAGATACCCGAGCCCTGCGGTCAGCACGAGCCCCGCAACTTTGGCGATCACCATGCCGCCGACATTGCCGCTGAACGATCCGAACGCGGTCACCCGGCCGAGTTTGTCCTGTGGCACGACGTCGGCGATCAGCGCGAAGAGATTGGTCGAAAATGCCTGATGTGCGGCGAGCGTGAGCGCCATGAGCCCGATCGTGACCGCGTAATTGCCCGCGTAGAGCACCAGCGGGATCGGCAGAACGCAAAGCGCGGCGACCAGCAAGATGCCTTTGCGCACCGCATTGATGCTGTAGCCAAGACTTAGCAACCGCGTTGAAACGCCGCCGCCGAGCAACGACCCGACCGCCGCGCCACCATAGGCAATGGCGAGCGGCACGCCGAGTGCGACGCCGGTCAGCCCATATTGCCGGTGGAAGAAGTCGGGGAGCCAGAACAGCAACAGCCACCACGTCGCATCCGACAGTATCTTGGCGACCGCGATCGCCCAGGTCTGGCGGTTGCGCAGGATCGGGCCGTAGTCGGTCGGTGGCGCCGCGTCGATCTCGACCGGACGGGGCGGCGAGAACGTCACGCGTCGCGTCGCGATCAGCCAGACCGCCGCCCACACCAGCCCGAGCGCGCCCGCCGCGACGAACGTCCCGCGCCACCCGACCAGCAGTGCCACACCCGGGATCGCCAGCGGCGCCAGAATCGCGCCGATGCTGTTGGCGGCATTGGTCGCGCCGAATCCGCTCGATCGCCAGTTCTTCGGCAACACCGACGCGATCGTCTTGATCCCGGTCGGCGTCCCCATCGCCTCGGTCGCGCCGAGGCTGACGCGGATCATCACGAACTCGGTCATCGACCGCGCCCAACCATGCGCCATCGCCGCGATGCTCCACGCCGCGACGCCGATCGGGTTCGCCCATTTGACGCCGAGCTTGTCAACGATCCACCCGGTGAACAGGAACGCGAACGCCGCGCCGCCCTGGAACCACGCGGCGAGCGTGCCGTAGTCGTCATCACTCCAGCCGAGGTCGGTGGCGATGATCGGCTTCAGGACGGAGATGATCTGGCGGTCGACGAGGTTGAGGATGCCGGCAGTGACGACGAGCGCGAACAACAGCGCGCGCGCACGAGCGCTGAGTTGCGCGACGGTCTTGGTAGGCTTGGTCATACGCGCTTAGCATGGACGAGGCGCGCGCGGTGGCCAGCCAGTTTCTCTTCGCGGAGCCGGTTATTTGGTTGCAGGGGGTGGGGCTCACTCCGGATTGGCTTGGCAGCCATCTCCTTCGAGCACCCTTGGATCCCCGCCAAGGCGGGGATCCAGACTGGGCTCCCGCCTTCGCGGGAGAACAAGGAAGGGGACGGGGAAAGGGCATCGCCAACCCAATGCCACCCCGGCGGAGGCCGGGGCCCAATTGGAACGTCCCCAGTAACGACAGACCTTCCTACGTTACTACCGTCCCCCAATTGGACCCCGGCCTTCGCCGGGGTGGTCGATTGTTGGAGGGGTCGAGTTGCTCAGATCACCAAAGGCCCATGCGCGATCCGCGGCAACACATGCCGCGCAAACAGATCCGCCTCAGCCGCATGTGGATAGCCGGAGAGAATAAACGCATCGATCCCCTCCGCCCGATACGCGTTCAGTTTCGCCAGTACCTGATCCGGATCGCCGACGATCGCCGCGCCGCAGCCCGAGCGGCCTCGGCCGATCCCGGTCCAGAGGTTCGCCTCCGCGTAGCCGTCGTCCGATCCTTCGCGCAGCTCGGCCTGGCGGCGGACGCCCGCGGATTGCGAATCGAGCGAGCGTTCGCGGATCGCACGACCTTCGGCGTCGTCGAGCTTCGACAACAGCCGGTCAGCCGCTGCCCGTGCCTCCGCCTCGGTCTCGCGCACGACGACATGGACGCGGTAGCCGAACTTCAGCGTCCGACCATGCTTAGCCGCCCGCGACCGCAGATCCGCAATGATCGCCCGCACCGCGTCCATCGTATCCGGCCACATCAGATAAACGTCGGCATTGGTCGCCGCCGCATCGCGCGCAGCCTCCGAAAGCCCGCCGAAATACAACGCCGGGCAGCGTCCCGACACCGTCGTAACCCGAGGCGGATCGACCTTCAGCTTCCAGAATTCGCCGTCATGATCGAGCGGCTTCCCGTCGAGCAACGTCCGCAGGATGTGCATCGCTTCGACCGTGCGCGCGTATCGCGGCGCGCTTTCCAGCTTCTCGCCCGGCAGGTCGCTCGAGATGATGTTGATCGCCAGCCGCCCGCCCAACATCCGGTCGATCGTCGCGATCTGGCGCGCGAGCTGCGGCGGCCAGCTCTCGCCGATCCGCACTGCCATCAGCAACCGCAACCGCTTGAGCATCGGCGCGATCCCCGCAGCGAACGCGGTCGTGTCGATCCCCAGCGCATAGCCCGACGGCAGCAGGATATTGTCATACCCCGCGGTCTCCGCCTGCATCACGATGTCGCGACAATGCTCCCAGCTCGATTTCAGCGCCGCATCGGGCAAACCGAGAAACTCGTAATCGTCGTCGCACAGCGCGGAGAACCAGCTGATCTCGCAAGGGGGCAGGACCGTCATGGCAAATTCTCACCCATCCCGGCCTGCAGAACCGCATACCATTCGGCCCGCGTCCACTCGACCTTGTAAGCATCCGCCGACGCAGCGATCCGCGCCGGATTCTGCGACCCGACGATCGGGATGATCCGCGCGGGATGCGCCATGATCCACGCCAGCGTAGCGGTCGCCGCATCGACGCCGTAGCGTGCGCCATGCTCGGCGAGCAGCTTGGCCGCCGGATGATCGCCCTGCGCCAGCCGACCGCCATCGAGCGGCGACCACGCCATCACCGCGACGTCGAGCCGCATCGCGTGGTCGAGCGTCCCGTCGAACAGCGGCGCAGTGCGCAGCGGCGAAAACTCGGGCTGCGTGCTGACGATCGGCTGGCCCAGGAAGGCCTGCAACGCGTCGAACTCGTCCACGCTGTAGTTCGACACGCCGATGCTGCGGATCTTGCCCGCCTCGACCATCCGGGTCAGCGTCTCGGCGACCTCGTGCGGATGCGTGAGAAAGTCGCGACGGTGGATCTGGTACAGGTCGACCTGCTCCACACCGATCCGCGTCAGCGACGCGTCGAGCGCATCGGCAAGATACGTCGCGCTCGAATTATACGGGATGCCCGGACGGATGCCCGCCTTGGTCGCGATCACCATTTTCGCACGCAACGACCGGTCTTCGGCCAGCGCACGCCCGAACAGTTCCTCCGCCGAGCCAAACCCGGCGGGCACGTCGCAGCCATAGATGTCGGCGGTGTCGAAGAAGTTGATCCCGGCCGACAGCGCGGCTTCGATCATCGCGTGAACCGGCGCGACCTCTCCGGCCAGCCGCCACATGCCCCAGGCTATCGGCGAAACAAGGATTTCGCTCTTGCCGAGCGGGCGAAGGTCGTTGGAAAGGCGGATCGTCGTCATGCAGGCGGCCATGGCATAGGGAATGACAGCTTGGTAGCCACGATCAGATACGGCGTCGTCGGAACGGGCATGATGGGCGTCGAACACCTTCGCAACCTGGCGATCCTGCCGGATGCGGAGATCGTCGCGATCGCTGATCCGGTCGCGACCTCGATCGATTGGGCGACCGATGCGCTTGGCGACCGCGCCGCCAATGTCGCACGGTTCGACAGCGTCGAGGCCTTCGCAAAAGGCGCCGACGTAGACGCGATCGTCATCGCCTCGCCCAACAACACGCACCGCGACGTGCTGGAACGGCTGTTCACCATGGACGCGGCGATCCTGTGCGAGAAGCCGCTGGCGACGACGATCGACGATGCGCGCTGGATCGTCGAGCGCGCTGCCACTCACGCAAAGCCGTTCTGGACGGGGATGGAGTATCGCTTCATGCCGCCCGCCGCCGCGTTCATCGAACAGGTCCACGCAGGCCGCATCGGCCGGCTCCAGATGCTCTCGATCCGCGAACACCGCTTCCCGTTCCTCCCCAAGGTCGGCGACTGGAACCGCTTCTCCGCCAATACCGGCGGCACGATGGTCGAGAAATGCTGCCATTTCTTCGACCTGATGCGACTGATCGTCGGCTCCGAAGCGGTCCGCGTATATTGCTCGGGCGCGATGGACGTGAACCATCTCGACGAACGTTATGACGGCCAGCGGCCCGACATCATCGACAACAGCTTCACGACCGTCGACTTCGCCAACGGCGTGCGCGCGATGCTCGACCTTAGCATGTTCGCCGACGGTGCCGAGAACCAGGAGGAGATGTCCGCCACCGGCGATGCCGCCCGCCTCGACGTGCTGATCCCCGCAGGCGAACTGGTCTACTCCCCCCGCGTCGGTTTCCTGAACCCGAAGCAGGTCGAGCGTGCCCACGTTGCTGTAGACCCCGCTGCCAAGGCCGCCGGCTCGCACGAAGGCGCGACCTATTACCAGCACGCTGCGTTCGCCGCAGCGGTCCGCGGGGAGGGGCCGGTCCAGGTCACCGCGGAGGATGGCCTGCGCGCCGTCGCGATCGGCACTGCCGCCGAGATCAGCGCACGCGAGCACCGCGTCGTGCAAATGACCGAACTGGGGCTATAGGATCTACTCCGACAAACCATCGCCACGCCGAGGAAGACCGTCATGAAATCGTTGGTTTGCGCCGCGCCGGGATCGCTCATCGTCACCGACCGGCCAATGCCCCGTCGCGAGGAGGGCGACGTCCTGATCAGGATGCGCCGTGCCGGGCTCTGCGGGACGGACTATCACATCTATGCCGGGACGCAGCCTTATCTGTCCTATCCGCGCCTGATCGGCCACGAGCTGGCGGGCGAAGTCGTCGAAGCACCGACCGGCTCCCGCTTCACGCCCGGACAGATCGTTACGGTCAATCCGTACGGGGCTTGCGGTCACTGCATCGCCTGCCGCCGCAACCGACCGAATTGCTGCGTCAACATCGCGGTGCTTGGCGTTCATACCGATGGCGGCATGTGCGAATGGCTCGCCGTTCCCGAGGCATCGGTCGTCGATGCGCAGGGATTGTCGCTGGACCAGGCAGCGATGGTCGAGTTCCTGGCGATCGGCGCGCATGCGGTACAGCGCGCCAAGCCCACACCCGATGCGCGGATATTGGTCACGGGGGCAGGCCCGATCGGTGTCGCCACCGCGCTGTTCGCCCGGATCATGGGCGTCGCGTCGGTCACTTTCCTCGATACGCGTGCAACCCGGCTGGCGTTCGTTCGTGACCAACTGGGTTTCGAGACCATCGTGGTCGCCGACGACGGCGCGACCGAGGCTCTCCGCGCAACGACCGATGGCGACATGTTCGATGTCGTGTTCGACGCCACCGGCAACATCCACGCGATGCGCGGCGGCCTGATGCACGTGGCGCACGGCGGCACCTATGTCCTGGTCGGACTGTGCAAGGACGATCTGGTCTTTTCCGATCCGGAATTCCACAAGCGTGAGACGACGTTGCTCGCCAGCCGGAACGCGCTGTCGAGCGATTTCGACCACGTCATCGCCAGCATCCGCGACGGGTCGATCCCGACTTCGGTCCTGCAGACGCACGCGTTGACGCTGGAGGACGCACCACGGCGCGTTCCAGCCTTGATCGCCGAAGCGGACAGCGTGATGAAGGCGATCATTTCGATCTAGCCTGGCCATGCTTCGAGAGGCATGGTTTCGATAGATCCGGAGCGCGAGAGGAAGTGTCGATCTCCCCGAACATGTGCATCGCTTCTCGTCCCGTCGGCGGTACCGGACTGTCCGTGGCCGAACTCGGGTTTGGTTCGGCAACGCTCGGTAATTTGTACGATCCGGTATCCGACGCCGACGCACAGGCCGCCATTGCCGCGGGACTGGAGGCAGGTCTGCGCTATTTCGATACCGCGCCGCATTATGGTCGCGGCCTGTCCGAGCGACGGCTCGGAAACGGATTGCGACAGCAGCGCGACGTCACCGTGTCGACCAAGGTCGGTCGGTTGATGACGCCGGACGCGAGCATCGGTGACGACCGCGAACGCGACGGGTTCCGATCGCCGATGCCGTTCCGCATGGATTATGACTATAGCCACGACGGCATCCTGCGCAGCCACGACCACAGCCTGCAGCGCCTGGGCCTCGCGCGGATCGACCTGCTCTACGTCCACGACATCGGCCAACGGACCCACGGCGAAGCTGCGGCGCATTATTGGGAACAGCTGACGGCCGGCGGCGGTTTGCGGGCGCTCGATCGCTTGCGGACGGAAGGGCTAATCTCGGGCTTCGGCGTGGGCGTCAACGAGATCGCCATATGCCTGGACGTGATGCGCGAGATGCCGATCGATGTGATTTTGCTGGCCGGACGATACACGTTGCTGGAGCAGGATGCGCTGGACGCGCTTTTCCCGGCGTGCGCGGAAGCGGGAACGTCGATCGTGATCGGCGGGCCGTACAACAGCGGCATACTCGCGACCGGCACGAAGGCGGGCGGTCCGCTTAATTACGACTATGCCGCCGCACCCGACGGCGTGATTGCGAAAGTCCGCGCGATCGAGGCGGTCGCGGATCGGCATGCGGTTCGCTTGCCCGCCGCGGCGTTGCGCTTCTGCCTTGCCCACCCACGCGTCGCAAGCGTCATTCCCGGACTCGGAAGCGTGCAGCGGGTCGCCGAGACCATCGACCTCTACCACGAGGTCATTCCCGACGATTTCTGGCTAGAGTTATGCCATCTGAACCTGCTGCGCGAGGATGCACCGGTGCCTGTCGCTGCAGCTTGAGATCAGGCGATCGTCGCGTCGCCAGCGCCGGAGTTTTACCGACCCCGACCAAGTCGGTTTCCCCGCAGGGAATGGTCGTCACGGTGACATACAGGAAGAAAATGGTGCTGCCGGTGAGGATTGAACTCACGACCTCAGCCTTACCAAGGATGCGCTCTACCACTGAGCTACGGCAGCACTCGCTGGCATCGCTGCCGGCGGAGTGGGGCTAAGAGACGAGGGCGGGGCGGTTGTCAAGCTGTCCCGCCACAATGTAGGGCGAAATTATGGATGATCGGGATCGAAAGGCGGCGGAGAAGGCCGAGCGCATGGCCGCTGCGCTGCGCGAGAATCTGCGGCGGCGGAAGGCGCAGGCGCGGGCCGTTGGGGCAGCGCCTGCGACCAAGGATGATTCCTCTAGTTGACCGCCCTTAAGACAATGGCGCGCATTTGGCGGTCAGCCAGGCGCGATCCTCCGCGTCGGTCATTTCCGGCGCCAGCACCGCCAGCACCTGTGCGTGATAGTCGTCGACCCATTGGCGCTCTTCGGTCGTCAGCAATGCCGGCTCGATCAGCGTGCGCTCGATCGGGCAGAAGGTGAGCGTCTCGAAGCCCAGCATCTCGCGGTCGGCGCCGGGAATGGCGCGCGGTTCGATCAGGATCAGGTTCTCGATGCGGATGCCGTATTCGCCGGCCTTGTAATAGCCGGGCTCGTTGGAGAGCATCATGCCGGCGCGCAGCGGCTCCATCGCCGCGCCGCCGGGATAGTTGGGCGAGGCGATCCGCTGCGGACCCTCGTGCACCGCGAGATACGCGCCGATTCCGTGGCCGGTGCCGTGCGCGAAATCGAGGCCGGCTTCCCACAGCGGACGGCGGGCAAAGGCATCGATCTGGCCACCCATCGTGCCGTCTGGAAACACCGCGGTGGCGATGCCGATATGGCCCTTCAGGACGCGCGTGAAGCGGTCGCGCATCTCGTCGGTCGGTTCGCCGATCGGGATCACGCGCGTCACGTCGGTGGTGCCGTCGGCATACTGGCCGCCGGAATCGATCAGGTAGAGCTGGCCGGGTTCGATCGGCGCGTTCGACTCCTCGGTGACATGGTAATGCGGGCTCGCGCCGTGCGGACCGGTGGCGGAGATCGTGTCGAACGAGGTATCCTTCAGCAGGCCGGTCTGTTCGCGGAACGCGAGCAGCTTGGCGGCGGCGCTGAGTTCGGTTTGCCCCCCCCTCACGCATTCGCTTTCGACCCAACGCAGGAAACGCGCGAGTGCGGCGCCGTCGCGTGTGGAGGCGGCACGGTGGCCGCTTATCTCGACCGGGTTCTTGATCGCCTTGGCGAGCACGACGGGATCGCGCAGCGGCAGGATCTTCGCGCCGCCGGCCTGGAGCGCTTGCGTGATCGCGGCGACCGCGCGTTCGGGATCGGCGGCGACGCGCTTGCCGGCATAGGTGCCCAGCGCAGCGGCGAACGCGGTGCGATCATGGAGGCGGACGGCGTTGCCAAGATGCTGGCGGACCGCGTCGTCTAGCTTGTCGGGCGCGACGAACAGGTCGGTGGTGCCGTCCGCGCCGACGATCGCGTAGGACAGCGCGACGGGCGTGTGATCCACGTCGCCGCCACGGACGTTGAGCGCCCACGCGATCGAATCGAGCGCTGACAGGACTACCGCGTCGGCATTCTGCTCAGACAGCCAGTCGGCGATCTTCGCGCGCTTTTCGGCAGACGAGGCGCCGGTGAACTCGTCCGGCTGTACGGTCAGCTTGGCAGGTGAGGGGGCTGGGCGATCGGTCCAGATCGCATCGATCGGGTTGATCTCGACCGCGACCAGCGTCGCGCTGCGGTCTGCTAGGGCGGTGGTGGCGTCGGCGACCCAGGTCCCGGTGTGCAGCCACGGGTCGTAACCGATCCGACCGCCCTCGGGAGCGTATTTGCCGAGCCACGCGGCGGGGCTGGTCTGCGGCACGGGCTCATAGTCCCACTGCGCACCATCGACCTGCTCGCGGACCTGGATCGTGTAGCGCCCGTCGGTAAAGATCGCAGCACGGTCGGCCAGCACGACTGCCGTGCCCGCTGATCCGCCGAAACCGGTGAGCCAGCCGAGGCGCTGCGCGTAGCCGCCGACATATTCGCTCATGTGTTCGTCGGTGAGTGGGATGACGAAGCCGTCGAGGTTTTGCGCGGCGAGTTGGGTGCGGAGGGCGGTGAGGCGGTCGGTCAGCGGGGGCATGTCTTGGGTCTCTCGTTGGGGCCGAAGTTCACAAAGTTCACAGTTTGGCGAGGTTGCGATGCGCGTCCCGTTGGTATTGCAGCGGGGTTTGCCGGGTCATGCCGGGCGTTGTGGCAGAAACGCGGTTTGTAGGACAGCGGCGAGGGGCGACACCTCGCCGGACGCACATTCGCTAGACTAGCAAATCGATTTCACCGCCCCCCTTGTTCTCCCGCGAAGGCGGGAGCCCAGTCTGCGTCCCCGCCTTTGCGGGGAAGCAAGCTTGGTGTAGGTTCGCAGGACCAGCCGCCCCCCCGGCGAAGGCCGGGGCCCAATTGGGGGACGATGGTAACGAGGGATTGCGCGCCGTTACTGCGACCTTTTCAATTGGGCCCCGGCCTTCGCCGGGGTGGTGGTTGCGGCGGGGATCGGTTCTTGCCAATACCACAGCGTTTGGCATCCTCCCCCCGCACGGCTAACACACCGGCATGACCACGCCCCCCATTGCCGAACAGCGGCCGCACAGCTTCACCACGCATGGCGTGACGATCGAGGATCCGTATGCGTGGCTGAAGGATTCGAACTATCCGGAGGTCGATGACGCCGACGTGCTCGCGTATCTCGCTGCCGAGAATGCGTATTTCGAAGCGCAGATGGCGCCGCACGAAGCGCTCACCGACACGATCTACGAAGAGATGAAGGCGCGCATCAAGGAGGACGAATCCTCGGTGCCGCAGAAGGATGGCGACTGGCTCTACTGGACCGCGTACGAGACCGGCGGGCAGTACAAGAAATGGTGGCGCAAGCCCGTCGCGGGCGGTGACGACGAGTTGTTGCTCGACGAGCCGGCGCTGGCGGAGGGGCACGAGTATTTCCGGCTCGGGGCGTTCTCGATCAGCAATGACGGGCGCTATCTGGCGTATGCGATCGACGACAACGGGAGCGAGCGGTTCGAGGTTCGGGTCAAGGACCTGGATACCGGCGAGCATCTGCCCGACGTGATTCCGGGGATGCTCAGCGAGATCGTCTGGACCGCGGACGATGCGGGCTTCCTGTACGGGCTGGCGAACGAGCAGTGGCGGACCGACAATGCACGGTTCCACCGGCTGGGGACGCCGATCTCCGAGGACGTTGTGCTGTTCCACGAGGAAGACGAGGGCTTTCGCGTCGGCGTCGGCGAGACGAGTTCGCGCAAGTGGATCGTGATTGCGACCAGCGATCATGTGACGAGCGAGCTGTACCTGCTGCCTGCGCACGAGCCTTTGGCGGTGCCGATCCTCGTTTCGGCGCGGAAGGTGGGCCGCGAATATGATGTGGACGAGCATGACGGGACGCTGTTCATCCATACCAACGACGTCGATCCGAATTTCCGGCTTTGCACCGCGCTGGTCGAGGAGCCGGATGCGTGGAGCGAGCTGATCCCGGCCTCGCCGCATTTCTATATGACCGGCGTGGAGTGTTATCAGGACTTCTTCGTGGTCGATGGGCGCGAGGACGGTCTCGATCAGATCGCGATCCACCGGTACGAGACGCCGACCGAGGGCAAGCGGATCGACTTCCCCGAAGCGAGCTATGTCGCCGGGCTGGGGGATAATCCCGAATACGACATGACGGTGTTGCGGCTCGGGTATGAGTCGATGGTCACGCCGGGGACGGTGTACGACTATGACGTCGATACCGGTGAGCGGACGATGCTCAAGGTGCAGGAAATCCCTAGCGGCTATGACGCGGCGAAATACGCGACCGAGCGGTTGAAGATCACCGCGCGGGATGGGACCGAGATTCCGGTCTCGATCGTGTATCCGGCGGGGTTCGTGCGCGACGGGTCTGCGCCGTTGTTCCTCTATGCGTATGGCGCGTACGGCTATGCGATCCCGCCGGGCTTCTCGACCGGGCGGATGAGCCTGCTCGATCGCGGGTTCGCCTATGCGATCGCGCATATCCGCGGTGGCGATGATCTGGGCCAGCAATGGTATCTCGATGGCAAGCTGGAGAAGCGCGCGAACACGTTCAACGATTTCGTCGATGTGGCGAAAGCGCTGGTCGACGCGCAGTGGACGTCGGCGGGGAAGATCGCGATCGCCGGGCGGTCCGCTGGCGGCGAGCTTATGGGAGCGGTGGTCAACTCCGATCCCGAGCTGTGGGGCGCGGTGATCGCGGACGTGCCGTTCGTCGACGTGCTCAACACGATGCTCGACGAGAGCCTGCCGCTGACGCCGGGCGAGTGGCCGGAGTGGGGCAACCCGATCGAGGATGAGGCGGCGTTCGAGTTGATCCGCTCCTATTCGCCGTACGACAACGTCAAGGCGCAGGCTTATCCGCCGATGTTCATTAGCGGCGGGTTGAACGATCCGCGGGTGACCTATTGGGAGCCGGCGAAGTGGGCGGCGAAGCTGCGGTTGATGAAGACCGACGATAACGTGCTGTTGCTCAAGACCAACATGGGCGCGGGGCATGGCGGCAAGTCGGGGCGGTTCGAATCGCTGCGCGAGGGCGCGGAGGAACACGCGTTCGTGCTGTGGCAGCTGGGCGTCGCGGGGTGAGCCGGTTCACGCTCTCGATCACGGCGCAGGACGCGGATATCGACGAGCTTGGGCATGTGAACAATGCGGTCTGGGTGCAGTGGATCCAGGCCATCGCGACCGCGCATTGGGAGGCTGTGGCGCCGGCTGAACACAAGCTGGCGTATGTGTGGGTCGTGACGCGGCATGAGATCGACTACCGCGGGAGTGTCGTTTCGGGGGAGACCGTGACGGGCGAGACGTGGGTCGAGGGGGCGCCGAAGGGGGCTCGATTCGATCGGCATGTGCGGTTTGTTGGTGACGGGAAGGTAAAGCTCGAGGCGGTTACGACCTGGGCTTTGCTGGACCGCGCGACTGGGCGGTTGATGAGGGTGCGCGAAGATGTCGCTGCGCCGTTTTACTCCTAGTCCCTCTCCCCTGCGGGGAGAGGGAGGGAGCGACGCAGGAGCGGAAGGGTGAGGGGCGTTGGGATGAACCGCCCCGAGCCTCACGCCCCTCTCCCTTCCCACCGCAAGCGCGGCGGGCCCCTTCCCTCTCCCCGGAGGGGCGAGGGAGTTTTTAGCCGCTGTTTCTCAGGGCCGTGGCGATGGCGTTGATGGATAGGAGGATGCCTTCGCCTATCCGCGGGTCGTCCTCGCCTGCTCGGCGGCGTTTGATCAGTTCGATCTGGAGCAGGTTGAGCGGCTCGATATAGGGGAGGCGGAGGCGGATCGAGGCGTCCAGCGCGGGGTGCTTTTCGAGCAGGCGCGACTGACCGGTGACCTGCAAAAGCCCGTCGTGGGTCTGGTGCCAGCCGTCGCGGATCGTGGTGAAGATTTCGCGGAGTTTGTCGTCCTCGACGAGCCCGGCATAACGTTCGGCGATGCCGATGTCGGACTTGGCGAGCACCATCTCCAGGTTCGCCAGCGCGGAGGCGAAGAGCGGCCAGCCTTGCGCCATGTCCTTCAGCAGCGCCTTGTCCTCGAAATCGGCGATTGCGCGACCGACCCCGTACCAGCCGGGGAGCATGACGCGCGCCTGCGCCCAGCTGAACACCCAGGGGATCGCGCGGAGGTCTTCGATGCGGTCGGACTTGGTGCGGCTGGCGGGGCGGCTGCCGATCTTGAGCCCGGCGATCTCGGCGATCGGCGTCATCTGGCGGAAGAAGGTGCGGAAGCCTTCCGTACCGTAGACGAGGTCGCGGTAGCTGTGGAATGCGGTGTCGCTGAGCGTGTCCATTGCGGCGGAGAAGCTGGCGTTGTCGGCGTTGGACAGGCGTTCGGGTTCGAGGCTTGCGAGCAGCGTGGCCGACGCGATCGCTTCGAGATTGGTCATCGCAGCGTCGCGCGTGCCGTATTTCGCGGCGATCACTTCGCCCTGTTCGGTGATGCGGATGCGGCCCTGGACGGTGCCCGAGGGTTGCGCGCGGATAGCACGGAAGGCGGAGCCGCCGCCGCGCCCGACCGCGCCGCCGCGGCCGTGGAACAGCTGCATGCCGACGCCGGCTGCCGCGAAGACGGGTTTTAGCGCGGTCGAGGCTTTCGACAGCTGCCAGGTGGAGGTGAGATATCCCCCGTCCTTGTTACTGTCCGAGTAGCCGATCATCACTTCCTGATGGCCGCGTGCCTTGGAGATCGTCGCGATCTCGGGGAGCGCGAACCAGGCGGTCATGACGGCGGGGGCGGCTTCGAGATCGCCGATCGTCTCGAACAGCGGGACCGCCATGATCGCCGCGGTCGGGGTTTCGCCGGGGCGATAGAGGCCGACTTCCTTGAGCAGGAGGTTCACTTCGAGCAGGTCGCTGACCGATTGCGCCATCGAGACGATGTAGTTGGTGATGCACGCCGGGCCGTAGGCGGCGTGCGCGTCGGCGGCGGCCTGGACGATCGC
This sequence comes from Sphingomonas sp. PP-CE-1A-559, assembly GCF_004340965.1. Classification (GTDB taxonomy): domain Bacteria; phylum Pseudomonadota; class Alphaproteobacteria; order Sphingomonadales; family Sphingomonadaceae; genus Sphingomonas. The sequence goes on from NZ_SLYA01000005.1 coordinate 29,339, forward strand.
GAGTTCGCCGGCTGTTTCCTCCGAATATTCGGCGAAGCGCGAGGTGAGGGGGCGGGCGTTGGCGAGTTCGCGGCGGAGCAGCGCGATGCGGGCGTCCTCGTCTAGCGCGAGGTAATCATCCTCGACGCCGGCGACTTTCAACAGTTCGGCGACGACGCGTTCGTGGACGGCGCTGTTCTGGCGAAGGTCGAGCGTTGCGAGGTGGAAGCCGAACGTCTCGACCGCGCGGATCAGTCGGCCGAGCGCGCCGCCGGTCTTGAGCGCGATGCCGAGGCCATGCGCGAGTGTGACAAGATCGGCGCGGAAATCGGCGGGGCTTGCATAGGGTTCGCCGGTGAGGCGACCGGGGCGGGGGGCGTGCTTGCCGGCAAGTGCGTCGTGCGTCGCGGACAGGCGGGCGTAGATGCCGGAGAGCGCGCGGCGATAGGGTTCGTCGCTGCGGCTGGCGGCATCGTCGCCGCTGGCGTCGGCGAGCGCCTGCACCGCGGCATCGGCGGGGGCGTGCTCGGTCGAGATCGAGAGTTCCGCGCCGAGCGTGTGTACGGCGTCGCAATAATAGCCGAGCACGGCCTCGCTCGCCTTCGACAGTGCGGTCTTGAGCGAGTCGGCGGTGACATAGGGGTTGCCGTCGCGGTCGCCGCCGATCCAGCTGCCGGGGCGCAGGAAACTGGGCGTGCGTTCGCCGAGTGCGCGGTCCCAGCGCTGGTAGAGCGCGGGGAGCGCGGGGAGGAACACGTCGCGGAGATAGCTGAGCGCGGTGTCGACCTCGTCGGTGACGTAGAGGCGGTCACGGCGCAGGACGCGCGTCTGCCATAGGAGCGCGATCTGGCGGAGGATGGCGTCGTCGACGCTGTCGCCATCCGGCGTGGTGTCGCGGTCGAGATCGCGCAACGCCATCAGTTCGGCGATGCGGTTGCGGTGGTCGATCATGCTTTTGCGCCGCACTTCGGTCGGGTGTGCGGTGAGTACGGGAGCGATCAGTGCGTGGTCGAGCAACGTGCGGATCTGGGCGCGGTCGATGCCTTCGGATTCGAGCTGGGCGATCGCGGAGGCGAGGTCGGCGCCGTCCTCCGCGGCGATGCCCTGGCGGTCCTCGGCGAGATTGGCGAGCATCGAGAACAGCATGAAGCCGCGGACGAAATCGAGCGTCTCGTCCAGGCTGAGCTTTTCGAGGCTGAGGTCGACCGCGCGGTCGTCGCGCGCCTTGCCCTCGGAGACGTCGCGGTGACGCTCGACCGACGCCTTTCGGATCGTCTCGGTCGCCTCGAACAGACGTTCGCCGCCATAGGCGCGGATGACGTCGCCGAGCAGTTTGCCGAGGAACCGGATGTCGGAATTGTTCGCGATTGCGGGGAGGCTTGCCATGACTCCCTGCTGCGCTGCGGCAGGGATCAGGTCAACCTCATGCGGTATATTTGTCGCGTCGAACCGGTCGTCGTCGACACTTAATTGCGCTGATCAGCGCTTGCGCGACTCCGCCCGCTCTTCCGACGTCACCGTGCCGTCGTGGTTCAGGTCCATCCGGTCGAACCAGGCGAGCGTGCCTTCGCTCCATTCGATCGCAGTGATGATACCGTCCTTGTTGCGGTCGAACGCCTTGATCCGTGCATTCGGCGAAGGCAGTTCGTCCTTGGTGATGCGGTCGTCGCCGTTGCGGTCGAGCGTACGGAAACGCCGTTCCATGCTGGCGCCGAAATCGAGCCGCGAGGTGACCGATGGCGGGACGAAGCCGGCCGCATTGCGATCAGCCTGCGCGCGCTGCGCGTCCTTGTCGCTGCACGCGCACACCAGAATTCCCGTCGCGGCGAGCGCCGCTACCAGTTTCACCTGCATAGAATCTCCCGTCGTATCGATGCCGTCAGGCCTCGAGTTCGATGTCCCAATAGAGCCAGTCGTGCCACGTGTCGTGCAGGTAGTTGGGTGGGAAGCTGCGGCCGTGTTCTTGGAGGTGCCAGTTGGTCGGGCGGATCGCTTCGATATGCAGCGGCATCGCCGCCTGTTTCGGCGTACGCCCGCCCTTTTTGAGGTTGCAGGGCGAGCAGGCGGTGACGACGTTCTCCCACGTGGTACGCCCACCTTGCGCGCGGGGGACGACATGGTCGAAGGTGAGATCGCGCAGCTTGCCGCAATATTGGCAGGTGAACTTGTCGCGCAGGAACAGATTGAAGCGAGTGAAGGCGGGAAATTGCGACGGTCGGACGAACTGCTTGAGCGCGATCACCGAGGGCAGCTTCAGCGCGAAATTGGCGCTGCGGACTTCGCGTTCATAGGTGGCGACGATGTCGACACGGTCGAGAAAGACAGCCTTGACCGCGGTTTGCCACGGCCAGACACTGAGCGGATAGTAGGAAAGCGGCGTGTAATCGGCATTGAGCACAAGCGCCGGACAACCATCCGGATGACGCATCAGATCGGGGTGAAACACGGCTCCTCCCACTCAGGCTTCGCAGAGCGCCCTATGGACGACAGCGATGACGTCTGCATGACAGCACGGCGCGTGGCGGTCGGTCAAGCATGCTGAGCGACGGACCGGTCGAAACGCGGTTCGCGCCGAGCCCGACGGGGCGGTTGCACCTGGGCCATGCGGTGTCTGCAATCCGCGCGCACGACTATGCGCGGGAGCGGGGCGGGCGGTTCCTGCTGCGGATCGAGGATATCGATGGGACGCGGAGTCGGCCTGAATTCGTCGCGGGGATATTGGAAGATCTGACGTGGCTTGGGTTACGGTGGGACTCGCTGGTGTTTCAGTCGGAGCGGTTGGCGACATATGAGGCTGCGCTGGAGGCGTTGAAGGCGCGCGGGCTGGTTTACCCCTGTTTCTGTACGCGGGCGGAGATCGCGGCGAGCGCGTCGGCGCCGCAGGGGGATGTCGGGCCGGTCTATCCGGGCACGTGTCGCGGTCTGAGCGCGGAGGAGGTCGCTGCGCGTGCGCATCTGGCGCATTGCTGGCGGCTCGATATGGCGAAGGCTGGGGCGATTACCGGCGTGCTTTCGTGGCACGATGCGATTGCGGGGACGGTTGTTGCCGATCCGTTGGCGCAGGGGGATGTCGTGCTGGCGCGGAAGGATGCGCCGGCGAGCTATCATCTGGCGGTCACGCTGGATGATGCGGCGCAGGGGGTGACGGATGTGGTGCGCGGGGTGGACCTGTTCGCGGCGACGGATGTGCACCGGGTTTTGCAGGCTTTGCTGGGGTTGCCGGTGCCGCGCTATCATCATCATGCGTTGGTGGTGGATGCGGCGGGGCGGCGGTTGGCCAAGCGGGATGGGGCTTTGTCGCTGGCTGAGATGCGGGCGGCGGGGGAGGATGGGGTGGTGCTGGCGGCTCGGGTGCGGGGTGGGGTGATCGCGGCCGTCTCACGCTGCTGATCGTCAGCGTCCGAGTCAGAAGCAAGGTGTGCTAAGAAACGGATCTCAGCCTATGCCTCCTTGTTCTCCCGCGAAGGCGGGAGCCCAGACTGGGTCCCCGCCTTCGCGGGGAAACAAGGAGGAGGGTACGCCGCCCGTAACGCGGCACCACCCCGGCGAAGGCCGGGGCCCAGTTGGGGAACGTCGCCAACTGATCGCTGCGCTTCGTTACTGCGACCTTTCCAACTGGGCCCCGGCCTTCGCCGGGGGGCGCTCTGAGTTGGAATGGGCTACAGCTCGATCCCCAGCCTTGGCGCCGCCCAGGTCATCGCCGCGTACAGCGCGATCGTCAGGACGCACCCTGCCGCCAGCGATACCCAGAACGGCGCGCCGTGGCGGAGCAGCGCCGGGATCAGCAGGAACATCGGCAGCGACGGCAGCACGTACCAGAAGGTCGCGCCGGCGTGCGCGGCCATCGTCCGTGGATCAGGTTTGTCGCGCCAGAGCCAGATCATGCCTAGCACCGACACCAATGGCAGCGAGGCGACCAGCGCGCCAAAGCCGGGATAGCGCTTGGCGATCTCCGAGGCGGCGGCGATAAGAATGCCGGAAATCAGGGCTTTCAGCGTCAAGTATAACATGCAGCATTTGCACGCATCACGAAGGGTTCCGCAACACTGCTACAGCCATTGCTAGCGACAGCCGGTGCGCTTACATTCCGTTCATGAACACATTCCTCGTCATCCTCCTGATCGCGGCGATGATCGCGACCGTCGTGGCCCTGGTGCGGGGCGTCGTGTCGTTCCTGCAGGAGGGGACGGCGCAGGTCCGCGACGGCAATGGCCCGAGCGCGGCGTCGCTGAAATCGAATCGGATGATGCAGCAGCGGATCTTCTTCCAGGCGCTGGCGATCCTGATCGTCGTCGTGATCCTGTTCGCGGCGGGGCGGAACTAGGGAAAGAGGCTGCGCCCACCTACGCGGTTCGGTCGCTGCTGGCGTTGATATGCGTCCGTCATCCTGACGAACGTCAGGATCCAGAGTAATTGCAGATGCGCTCTGGGCTCTGGTTCCTGACTTTCGTCAGCACGACGGGTCTTGGTGTTGGTGGATAAAAATGGTCAAGCTCAACAAGATCTATACGCGAACCGGTGACGACGGCACGACGGGGCTGGTCGACGGCTCGCGGGTGTCGAAGGCCAGCGCACTGATGCAGGCGATCGGCGATGTCGACGAGGCGAACTCCGCCATTGGTTTGGCGGTAGTGGCGCTCGGCGACGATCCGCTCGCCGCTGCGCTGGAGCGGATCCAGAACGACCTGTTTGATCTTGGCGCCGACCTCGCGACGCCTGCGACCGACGACGGATTTGCACCGTCGGAGATGGTGCTGCGGATCGTTCCGGCGCAGGTCGAGCGGCTGGAACGCGAGATCGATGCGATGAACGTGCACCTCGCGCCGTTGCGGAGTTTCATCCTGCCGGGCGGATCGCCGCAGGCCGCCGCGCTGCATCTGGCGCGGGCGATTTCTCGGCGCGCGGAGCGATCCGCGGTTGCGGCGACTCACGATATGCCGCTGAATCCCACGGCATTAGCGTATGTTAACCGGCTATCGGATTTCCTGTTCGTGGCGTCGCGGGCGGTGAACCAAAACGGGGCCGGCGACGTTCTATGGCGACCGGGGGCTACGCGCGCGCAGGCGTGATCGGCGTTCGCGCGTTGCGGTACTGGGCGACGCATTGAAGGATGACCGATGCCGCAGCCTATTCGTCCCGATCTCACCCCCGCTCCTCCGTCGGATTTGAGCGAACGCTTCTCGACCGTACGCGCGTTGACGCTGGCGCTCGCCGCGCCGCTGTCGGATGCAGATGCGACGGTGCAGTCGATGGACGACGCGTCGCCGACAAAGTGGCATCTGGCGCATACGACGTGGTTCTTCGAGACGTTCGTGTTGCGCGATCATGTCGCCGGTTATGCGCTGCACGACGAGCGGTTCCCGTTCCTGTTCAACAGCTATTACGAGGCCGAGGGGCGGCGCCATGCGCGCGATCGGCGCGGGATGGTGACGCGGCCGTCGCTCGACGAAGTGCGGGCGTACCGCGCGCATGTCGATGCGGCGCTGCTCGATGCGTTGCCGGGGTTGTCGGCGGATGCGCAGGCGTTGGTTGCGCTCGGGTGTCATCACGAGGAGCAGCACCAGGAATTGCTGGTGACCGACATCCTCCACATGTTTTCCGAGAACCCGCTGGAGCCGGCGATGTGGCCGGCACCGCGGAAAGTGCCGGTCGAGATGCCGGGGCCGATCGGCTGGATCGCGCGCGAGAGCGGGATCGTCGAGGTCGGGCATGACGGCGACGGGTTCGCGTTCGATTGCGAGGGACCGCGTCACGCCGCCCTGCTGGTGCCGCATGCGATCGCCGACCGGACCGTGACGAACGGCGAATGGGCGGCGTTCATTGCCGACGGCGGCTACAGCGAAGCGCGGCATTGGCTGGCGGATGGCTGGGCGTGGGTGAAGGCCGAGGGCATCGTCGCGCCGCTGTATTGGGAACAGGGCGAGGCGGGCTGGACGCGGTTCGGGCTCGACGGGCGGCGCGCGATTGATCCGGCGGCACCGGTGACTCATGTGAGCTTCTTTGAGGCGGATGCGTATGCGAGCTGGGCTGGCGCAAGGTTGCCGATCGAGTTCGAATGGGAGGCTGCGGCGGCGTCGCATGACGCGAACGGTGGCAACCAGATGGACGTGGCGGGGCCTGTCGAGCCTCGGCCGGCGGCGAATGGCCCGGCGTTCTTCGGCGACGTATGGGAGTGGACCGGCAGCGCGTACCGGCCGTATCCTGGGTTCGTGACCGCGGCAGGTGCAGTCGGCGAATATAACGGTAAGTTCATGAGCTCGCAGTTCATCCTGCGCGGGGGCAGCTGTGCCACGCCGCGTGGCCATACCCGGCCTAGCTACCGCAATTTCTTCTATCCGCACCAACGGTGGCAGTTTACCGGCGTGCGTCTCGCGAAAGATATCTGATGTTAAAGCCTGAGATCGAGGACGGCCAGCAGACGCTCGCCGACCCGCAATTCCGCGCGGACGTGCTGGACGGCCTTGCCCGGCGCCCGCGGGCGATCCCGGCGCGCTGGTTCTACGACCGGCGCGGCTCGGAACTCTTCGAGAAGATCACCGATCTGCCCGAATATTATCCGACGCGGACCGAGCGTTCGATCCTCGAGACGGCCTGCGCCGAAGTGGCGACGCTTGCAGGCGAAGGGCGTGCGGTCGTCGAGTTCGGCTCGGGATCGTCGACCAAGACGCCGATCCTGCTCGATGCCGTAGCGCCGTCGGTATACGTTCCGATCGACATCTCCGGCGATTTCCTGCGGGAGTCATCGAAGGTGCTGGGCGATCAGTTCCCCGACCTGTTGGTACTGCCGTTCGAGGCGGACTTCATGCGGCCCCTGAGCCTGCCGAAGACGATCGCGGATACGCCGAAGCTCGGGTTCTTTCCGGGATCGACGATCGGCAACATGATTCCGCTGATGGCGGTCGACCTGCTGCGCGCGATGCGGTCTTCGCTTGGTGTCGGCGCGATGCTGTTGATCGGGATGGACCGGATCAAGGGTGAAGACGTGCTAGTGCCCGCGTATGACGATGCGCAGGGCGTGACGGCGGCGTTCAACCTGAACCTGCTAGAGCGGATCAACCGCGAACTGGACGGCGACATCCCGGTCGACGCGTTCCGACACAAAGCCGTGTGGAACGACGATCGCGCACGGATCGAGATGCACCTCGAGGCGACGCGGGACGTCGCGTTTACCGTCGACGGGCGATCGTTCGAGATGACTGCGGGCGAGACGATCCACACCGAGAACTCGCATAAATATGGCGCGCGGGATGCGCGGATCCTGCTGCGGTCCGGTGGATGGACGCCGGTGGCGGCGTGGACCGATCCCGAGGGGCTGTTCGGCGTGTATCTGGCCGAGGCCCAGGTGGAGCGCCCCGCGCCCTGAGGCAGGGCCTGTTCCGGACGAGTTACCCGCCACCTAGGCTCAGCCGGGAATACCCCAGTTGGCCTCATTGTCAGCCGATGCGGCGGTGCGGACAAGATGCTCGACATAATGCTGGAAAATCGGAACCGTGAAGGTGACCAGCGTCGGCTCGCCCCCCGGTTCCTTGAACGTGAGCACGACGAAGCGCTGGCCGTCTTCGTCGAGAATCAGGCCAGCTTCCATCGCGCCGGGGCCGCTTGGGGTAATGACGGTCGCTGCCATGATCTTCTTTCACTATCGGGTCTTCGGGCGCCATAACGCTCAGCCGCGCCGAGTCCAGAACCGGCTGGACGTTTGACGTTCGTCAGGCCGTGGCACTCTTGGCATCGGCACGTCGCAGGTCCCGAATTTCCTCCCAGGTGATCGGCCGGTCGCGGCCCGCGCACTGGATGATCAGGCCTGCCGCTTCGGCGTCGTCATAGCCGTCGAAAGCCCGGACCATCTCCTGCAGCGAGCCGCTGGCAACCGACTTGCCGATGTCCTCTTCATTCGCCGCATGCTCGCGCACTACCTTTGCGGGCATATTCCACATGGTCTTCAACACGATTACTGACTCCGGCCCCCCGGTGGATCACCGTCGTGAGCCGTGGCGGCGCGGTCGTCCATAGGGCCGGCCGGCGGTATGCGATCGCTTTGGGCGGCGGCGCGGTGAACCGATCTCATGAACCTGTTGCTCCATCCGAGCGGCTGATGCGATCGATCGTTACCGCATACGTCCTATGCGGAAACTTCGCCGGACGGCGCGACCGTGCGTCACTTTCCGCCTTCCCGTCGCGTCAGCGCCGCGACGCAACTCGCACGATCGATCGTGCTGCCGTCGGGTTCTCTTGCGTCGAGATACGTCACGCGGGGGGCATCGGATCCCTTGGGATAGAGATATGCATCGAGCACGCAGATCCCGCTCTGGAACTGAAGCTTTCGCGCGCTGCCTTCGCGAACGTCGGCGTCGGGTTGGCCGAACAGCTTGGTCAGGCCGGCGGCATCCTGGCCGAGCACGCGTTCCAGGCCGACGCTCGTATACGGGATCGCCGGGCGTCCGACCGCAGGTTTCGCGATCGGTGCGGCGCAGCCTGCCAGTCCGCTACCGAGTGCCAGCGCGATGGCTATAGTGGTCAATCGCGTCATGGTCGGCCTTTGCGAGAATACTGGCTGTGGAAGTAATGCGTTGCCATCGCGGCCCCCAGCACTGGCGCGGCGATGTTGAGGACCGGAACCACGAACAGCCCGGTGTTCGCAAGCCCCAGCACGAACCGGCTCCCCTTGGTCGTCGCACGCCAGCCTCGCATCGCCGTTGCGTCCATGTGTCGTGCCGCAACCATGTCACCAAGATCGCGTCCCAGCAGCCAGCCATTGACGACGAAAAACGCGGCCGCGGTCCCGACCCCGGTGACGAGCAGCGCGATGTAGATGGGCAGCATCACCAGGTTGACGAGCACGACGCGCGCAGCGGAGCGTAACCCCATCGCGAGGCTCCGTGCGAACGGCACGGGCCGGGCGGTGCGCAGCGCGTCGGGATAATGCCGAGCCTCGACCGCCTCCACGACCTCATCCGCGAAGATCCCGACGACCGCGATCGCGACCGCTCGGAACAGCAGCCACAAGGCCAGGATCGTGACGAACAGCGCGAACACGGCCGCGAGTCCGCCGGAATGCCAGTCGAGCCACGCGGCCAGTGCGGCTTGCGTACCCCACCACGTGCCAACGCCGAGCAGCGCGAAGACAACCAGCGTGACGACCATCGACTTGACGAACACCCGGAGCACGGGCGGATCGGTAAGTTGGCCGAGCGAAAGGAGGAGCGCGCGGAGCATCGGCTCGGGATGGCGCGAGGGCAGGGGAAGGTCAACGCGCGTTTCCGCCGTGCCTCCGTCGTTTTGGCTGTTCGACAGCCCGACCTTGTCTTGTTCCCCCGCGGACGCGGGGGCCCAGCTAAACCACGAGCACCGCCCGACACCCTGGCCCCGCGTTCGCGAGGGAACAGCAGGGCGCGGCGTTATCACGGCTTATCCAAACCGCCGAACCGCCGAACCGCCTAAGTTTTGAACCCAAACCAAAGCCACCACCCCGGCGCAGGCCGGGGTCCAATTGGAAAGGTCGTCGTAATAAGGCGCGGCCCGTCGTTATCACCGTCCCCCAATTGCACCCCGGCCTCCGCGGGGTGGTGGTCTTTCCCAGCTATCAATCGTCGCTTCGATCATGCGTTCGTTGCGTCGACCTATCGCCCACCCCCCACACCAGTTGCACCAATCCCCCCCGCGATTTACGGCAGGGCTTTCCCGCATCCCCGGAGTTTCCCTTGAGCACACCCACTTACGACGTCGTCGCGATCGGCAATGCCATCGTCGACATCCTCAGCACCGCCGACGACGCCTTCATCGCCGAGATCGGCGTCGCCAAGGGCTCGATGCAGCTCATGTTCTCGTCGGAAGAAGCCGACGCGCTCTACGCCAAGATGGGCCCGGGCATGGAGATCTCCGGCGGCTCGGCCGCCAACACCGTCGCCGGCATCGCCGCGCTCGGCGGCAAGTGCGGGTTCATCGGCCAGGTCGCCGACGACCAGCTCGGTCAGGTCTTCGCGCACGACGTCCGCAGCATCGGCATCGAGTTCGCCACGCCCGTCCGCGCAGGCGACCCGACCACCGGCCGCTGCCTGATCTTCGTCACCCCCGACGGCCAGCGCACGATGAACACCTTCCTCGGCGCAGGGCAATTCCTTCCCGCCGCCGCGATCGACACCGTGATGATCGCCGACAGCGCGATCTTGTATCTCGAAGGCTATCTCTGGGATCCCGAAGAGCCGCGCGCCGCGATGCGCGCCGCGATCGATTGCGCACGCGGGGCAGGGCGGAAAGTCGCCTTCACGCTCAGCGACGTGTTCTGCATCTCGCGCCACGGCGGCGATTTCCGCCAGCTGCTGTCGGACGGCCTGATAGACATCCTGTTCGCCAACGAGAGCGAACTCGCCGCGCTCGCCGAGACTGACGACTTCGACGCCGCCGTCGCCAAGATCTCGGCGCAGGTTCCGACGCTGGTCGTCACCCGCGGCGAGCACGGCGCCTGCGCGATCCAGAACGGTGCGCGGGCCGAGGTCAAGGCCGAGCCGATCGCCAAGGTCGTCGACACCACCGGCGCCGGCGACCTGTTCGCGGCCGGCTTCCTCCACGGCCAGGCGCAGGGCTACGACCTGCACGCATCGCTGAAGCTCGGTGCGGTCTGCGCGGCCGAAATCATCAGCCACGTCGGCGCCCGCCCGATGGTCGACATGAAGGCGCTCGCCGCCAAGCATATCGGCTGAAGCATGTGTCCCCGCGAAGGCGGGGACCCAGACTGGGCTCCCGCCTTCGCGGGAGAACAAGCTTTCTACCAGACACAAAAAAGGGCCGCGGGAGTTTCCTCCCGCGGCCCTTTTTTCGTTGGACTCGATCAGTGGCTGGCCGGAGGTGCTCGATCATCCTCGGCTACACCATCGTCGAGCCCAAGCCCGACATGACTGCGCGAGCGGCTATACAGGAAGTATATCGCCAACCCGATCGCGCCCCAACCCGGCAGCACCAGCTTGGCAGTCAGCGGCAGTGACAGGTACAGCCCGACGCAACCGATGATCGCGAGCGGCGCGACGATGTACACCGCCGGCGTGCGGAACGGACGCTTGCGTGCCGGATCGGTCTTGCGCAGCACCATCACCGAGATCGCGACCATCATGAACGCGAACAGCGTGCCGGCATTCGAGTAATCGGCGAGCTTGCCGACCGGCAGCACTGCCGCCGCGATCGCTGCAGCGATGCCCGTCACGACCGTGACCACATGCGGCGTCCGGAACTTCGGGTGGATCGACGCGAGCTTTGCCGGAAGCAAACCATCACGCGCCATCGTGAAGAACACGCGGGTCTGGCCGAACATCATCATCAGCACCACCGACGGCAGCGCCAGCACCGCCGCAAGCCCGACCAGGCGACCCATGATCGGCCAGTTGATGACCTGAAGCACATGGACGAGCGCTTCCTTCGAACAGACCAAAGGCTCCATCGCGCCGCCCGCGACGATCGCCGCGCAACGCCCGGCCATCTCGGCCGAGCCCGGCGCCAGCACGCCGCCATCGGCGGTCGTCACCGGGTTAGCACCGATCGCACCGATCGCGCCCGACGCGACCAGCAGGTAGAACAACGTACAAATGCCGAGGCTGGCGATCAGCCCGATCGGCACGTTGCGCTGCGGATTCTTGGTCTCCTCCGCCGCCGTCGAAACCGCGTCGAAACCGACATAGGCGAAGAAGATCGACGCCGCTGCGCCCAGCACGCCGACACCCGACGAGCTCAGCGGATTGCCGACGCCATAGGGCAGGAACGGATGAAAATTGTCCGCCTTGAGCACGGGAATCGTCAACGCAATGAACGCGGTCAGCGCGGCGATCTTGATCAGCACGAGCACCGCGTTGACGCGCGCGCTCTCGGTCGTCCCGACCACCAGCAGCCAGGTGACGAGCGCAATGACGATGACGGCGGGCAGGTTCATGAACCCGCCGACGGTCATCGCGGTCTGCAGATCGGCGTTGGGCGTCGCGCCGAACGCGACCTGGACGTTCGCCATCAGCGCGTCGGCGTTGCGCAACCCGTTGGGAATGTGGAACCCGATCCCGTCGAGCAGCCCGGCCAGATGGTTCGACCACCCCACCGCGACCGCGCTCGCGCCGACCGCATATTCGAGGATCAGCGCCCAGCCGACCATCCACGCCAGCAACTCACCCGTGACGGCGTAGGTATAGGTGTAGGCCGAGCCCGACACCGGCACCATCGACGCGAGTTCGGAATAGCAGAGCGCCGCAACCGCGCAGACGAAGCCTGCGACGACGAAGCTCAGCAACATGCCCGGCCCGGCCTTCTGCGCGGCTTCGGACGTCAGCACGAAGATACCCGTGCCGATCACCGCGCCGACGCCCAACAGCGTCAGCTGGAACGCGCTGAGCGTTCGCGCCAGACCCTTTTTCTCTGCCGTCGCCAGAATGGCATCCAGCGATTTTACGCGACCAAAAATCAACGCGGTGTCCCCCGGGGATAGCGAGGGCCGGGTCAAATGGCCCCCTTGCTCAATCCCGCGAGCCTAATGGCAATTTTATTACGCGCAATCCTTTAGTGCGGTGAAGCTGGCCTATCGCGCCAGCATCGGTCCGAGCGGGCGCCCGCCAAAGACATGAACATGCAGATGCGGCACCTCTTGGTGTCCGTCCTGCCCGATGTTCGCGAGCAGTCGATAGCCCGGTTCGACAAGGCCCGCGGCGCGCGCGACGGTGCCCACCGCGCGGATGAACCCGGCGATCTCGGCGTCTGGCGCGCGCGCGGAAAAATCGTCCCAGGACACGTATGCCCGCTTGGGGATCACGAGCAGGTGCGTCGGCGCCTGCGGATTGATGTCATGAAAGGCGATCGCAAAGTTATCTTCGTACACCCGCTTCGACGGGATCTCGCCGCGCAGGATTTTCGCGAAGATATTCTGGTCGTCATAAGGCTGGGTGGCGTCGATCGGCATATATTCCCCTCCCGCTTGCGGGAGGGGTTAGGGGAAGGGCTGGCCATCCCGATCCCGGCGGAGCATGTGCGTCATGCCCTCCCCCGACCCCTCCCGCAAGCGGAAGGGGGCAGGTCAGCCCGTCCGCCCGGCCTTCTCGATCAGCCCGCCAACACCCTCGCGCCGCTCCAACTCAGCGCGCACGTCGTCCAAACTCAACCCCGCATCCGCCAACAACACGGCCAGATGGAACATCAAGTCGGCCGCTTCCGGCACGATGCTCGCCTGGTCGCCCGAGCACGCCGCGATCACCGTTTCGACGGCTTCCTCGCCAAGCTTCTGCGCGATCTTCGGGCGGCCCTTGGCGAACAGGCTCGCGGTGTAGCTGGTGTCAGCGGGCGCATCGCGCCGCGCGCGGATGGTCGCCTCGAGGCGGTCGAATACGGGGTCCATGCGCGGCGTGCTGGAGCAGGTGCGCAGGCGGGTCAATCCTCTGCGGGTCGTTTGGTCTTCGCGAACCGCTTCCGCAACGCCCGCCGCACCAGCCACACGCCGATCGCTGCAAACCCGAAGAGTGCGATGTCCGACAGTTCGGGCCCGGTGCGGGGATGAACGATACCACTATGTCCCGACTGCACCGCGAGAAGGGGCAGGGCGATCATCGGATCAAGCTGACCGAACCGGCGAGCGCACTGGAATCCCCGCCGCCGCCAGCGCAGCATGTGCGTCGCTGATCGACGCCTGCCCGAAATGGAAGATCGACGCTGCCAGCACCGCGCTCGCATGCCCGTCGCGGATCCCTGCGACCAGATCGTCTAGGCCGCCGACGCCGCCGCTAGCGACCACCGGTACGCTCACCCGGTCAGATATCGCCCGGATCAGGTCGAGATCGTAGCCACTCCGCGTCCCGTCACGATCCATCGAGGTGACGAGCAGTTCGCCCGCCCCCAATTCGGCAAGCTTCAGCGCATGCGTGATCGCATCGATCCCGGTCGCGCGCCGACCGCCATGCGTGAACACTTCCCACCCTTCACCGGAACGCCGCGCATCGACACTCGCGACGCAGCACTGGCTGCCGAACCGCTCCGCAATATCCGCGACCAGTTCCGGCCGCTCGACCGCCGCGGAGTTCACGGCCACCTTGTCCGCCCCCGCGAGCAACAGCGCCCGCGCATCGTCTGCGGTCCGCACGCCGCCGCCAACCGTCAACGGCATGAAACACACCGCCGCGGTCCGTCTCACGACGTCGAGGATCGTACCCCGACCCTCATGGGATGCACCGATATCGAGGAAACACAGCTCGTCCGCCCCGGCCGCATCATACGCTCGCGCCTGCTCGACCGGATCGCCGGCGTCACGCAGCTCGACGAAGTTCACGCCCTTCACCACGCGCCCGTCGGCGACGTCGAGGCACGGAATGACGCGCGCGCGGACCGTCATGCGCTGTGCCGAAGGTTTTGTTCACGCGGAGACGCGGAGACGCGGAGACGCGGCAAAGCCGCTAAGAAGAATATTTCGCGCAGAGGCGCAGAGGCGCTGAGAGAGAGGAAGGGAGCAAGGCCTGACTTCTTGCTCTCCGCGCCTCTGCGCCTCTGCGCGAACAAGTTTCTGCCTGCGGCGCTCAACCTCTCTCCGCGTCTCCGCGTCGCCGCGTGAACCATCATGCGGCCTTAGCCACACTCAATGCCGCCGCGAGATCGAGCCGCCCGTCGTACAACGCCCGCCCCGTAATCACGCCCTCGACCCCGTCCCGCACATGCAAAGCCAGCACGTGGATCTCGGCAATCCCCTTGACCCCGCCGCTGGCGATAACCGGAATGTCCACCGACCGCGCCAGATCGACCGTCGCGTCGACGTTGCACCCCTTCAGCATCCCGTCGCGCCCCACATCGGTGAACAGCAGCGACGCCACCCCCGCATCCTCGAACCGCCGTGCGAGATCGACCGCGCTCGTCGTCGACACATCCGCCCACCCCTTGGTCGCGACCATGCCGTCCTTGGCATCGACCGCGACGACGATCCCGCCCGGAAAATCCTTCGCCACGCCGCGCACGAAGTCGGGGTCCTCCAGCGCCGCCGTCCCGATCACGACGCGCGAGACGCCCAGGTCGAACCAGCCCTCGACGCTCGCCCGCGTCCGGATCCCGCCGCCAAGCTGCACGTGCCCCGGAAACTGCGCGACGATCGCCCGCACCGCATCGCCATTGACCGAAGCCCCCGCAAACGCGCCGTCGAGATCGACCACGTGCAGATGCTCCGCCCCGGCATCTGCGAACAGCATAGCCTGAGCAGCAGGATCGTCGCCGTAGATAGTCGCCCGGTCCATATCGCCCTCGGCGAGACGCACCACCTGACCCGCCTTGAGGTCGATTGCGGGAAAGATAATCAGGCTCACGGCCGCCACTCCAGGAAACGTTCGAGCAAGGCCAGGCCGTAGCGCTGGCTCTTCTCAGGATGAAACTGCACGCCGATCATCGTGTCGCGACCGATCGCCGCGGTGACCAGGCCGGCATGGTCGGTCGTCGCAAGCACGTCGGCGCCTTCGAACGCGAAGCTATGCAGGAAATACGCCTCGCCCGGCTCGATCAGCGGATGCGCTAGGGAAGGAACGACATCGTTCCAGCCCATATGCGGCACCTTCGCCTCCATAGTCCCCGGCTCCAGTCGTCGCACGCGCCCGGCGACCCAGCCAAGCCCGGCATGAGTCCCCATCTCTTCCCCCGCATCGGCCATCAACTGCATGCCGACGCAGATCCCGAGAAACGGCGCACCCTCGTCGCGAACCCGCCGGTTCAGCGCCTCGACCATCCCCGGCACCGCGCGCAAAGCCGCCGCACACGCGCCATACGCGCCGACGCCCGGCAAAACGATCCGGTCAGCCTTCGCCACCACGTCGGCATCCGAAGTCACGACCAGATCGACACACCCAGCAGTTCGTAATGCGTTTTCGACCGAATGCAGATTGCCAGCGCCGTAATCGATCAGGGCGAGCGTCAAATTCCCCTCCCGCTTGCGGGAGGGGTTAGGGGAGGGAGTGACATAGCCACGAGTCCGACGATCGAGGTCAGGCCCTCCCCCGACCCCTCCCGCAAGCGGGAGGGGAGCATCAGAGAATCCCCTTGGTCGACGGAATCGCGTCGGCCTTGCGCGGATCGATCTCGATCGCCGCCCGCAGCGCACGCGCGACGCCCTTGAACGCCGCCTCGGCGATGTGGTGGTTGTTCGAACCGTACAGCGTCTCGACGTGCAGCGTGATCCCGGCCGCCTGCGCGAAGCTGTGGAAGAAATGCTCGAACATCTCGGTATCCATCCCGCCCAGGCGCTTCTGCGAGAACAGATCCTTCCACACCAGCCACGGCCGCCCGGAAATATCCAGCGCCACCCGCGTCAGAGTCTCGTCCATCGGCGACAGCGCATCGCCGTACCGCGCGATGCCGCGTTTATCGCCGAGCGCCTGCGCGAACGCCTGGCCGATCGCGATCCCGGTATCCTCGACGGTGTGGTGCTCGTCGATGTGCAGGTCGCCCTTGGTCCGCACGCGGATGTCGATCAGCGAGTGACGCGACAATTGTTCGAGCATGTGATCGAAGAAACCGACCCCGGTCTCGACGTCGTATACGCCGGTCCCATCGAGGTTCACGGTGACGTCGATCGCCGTCTCGGCGGTGGAGCGGGTGATCGTGGCGGTGCGCATGCCACCTCCCATAACGTCCGCCACGACGCATGCAATCTTGACCGGCATCCGAATGACGCTACCCAAGGGACATGACCGATGGACTGCCCGATAGCCTGATTCCGTACGACGAGATCGTACAAGAAGCCCTGCGTGCCGTGGTCGGCCGCGTGCTCGGCTCCGTCGCGGAGGCTGGTGGGCTCCCCGGCGAGCATCATTTCTACATCACCTTCAAGACGCAGGCGCCCGGCGTCGACATCCCCAAGCGGCTGATCGAGCGCTTCCCGGACGAGATGACGATCGTCATGCAGAACCGCTACTGGGACCTGATCGTCGACGACGAGCGCTTCTCGATCGGGCTCAGCTTCAACCAGGTGCCGTCGAAGCTGGTGATCCCATACTCGGCGATCACGGCGTTCCAGGATCCGGCGGTAAGCTTCGAACTCCGCTTCCAGGCGCAGGAAGGTGCGGAAGACGCACTCGGCGACCACGACGAAGCGGAAAACGACGGCCCGACCGCGGTCCCGATCGAAGACGGCTCGAACGTCGTAGCCGTGGATTTCAAACGGAAGAAGTGACCCAAACTCCCTCGCCCCTACGGGGAGAGGGAAGGGGCCCGCCGCACTTGCGGTGGGAAGGGAGAGGGGCCTGAGGCTCGGAACTGAACCCCAAAACCCCTCACCCTTCCGTCGCCTGCGGCTCCTCCCTCCCTCTCCCCGAAGGGGCGAGGGACCCACGCAAGCTCCGGAAGGTTCTCCCCGCATGACCACCCGCACAGAAACCGACACGATCGGTCCGATCGAAGTCCCCGCTACCGCCTATTGGGGCGCCCAGACCGAACGCTCGATCGAGAATTTCCCCTTCGCCCCCCGCGAACGCATGCCGATCGAGATCGTCCATGCGCTCGCGCTCGTCAAACAGGCGGCCGCCCGCGTAAACCGCTCCCACGGCCTCGACGAAAAAATCGCCACCGCGATCGACTCCGCCGCACAGGAAGTCATCGACGGCAAGCTCGACGACCAGTTCCCGCTCGTCATCTGGCAGACCGGCAGCGGCACGCAGTCGAACATGAACGCCAACGAAGTCATCGCCGGCCGCGCGAACGAGGTCCTCACCGGCACCCGCGGCGGCAAGTCGCCCGTCCACCCCAACGACCACGTCAACATGAGCCAGTCGTCCAACGACAGCTTCCCGACCGCGCTCCACATCGCCGCCGCGATCGCCACCACTAACCGACTCATCCCCGCGCTCGATAAGCTCCACGCCGCGCTCGACGCGAAGGCCAACGCCTGGGACGACATCGTCAAGATCGGTCGCACCCACCTCCAGGACGCGACGCCGCTGACGCTCGGCCAGGAATTCTCCGGCTACGCGAACCAGCTCTACCGCTGCCGTCACCGTATCGAGCCCGCGATCAGTCACGGCATGGTCATCCTCGCGCAGGGCGGCACCGCGGTCGGCACCGGTCTCAACGCCCCCGCCGGCTTCGGTGACGCGATCGCGCATGAACTCGCCGAGATCACCGGCCTGCTATTCGCCAGCGCGCGCAACAAGTTCGAGGCGCTGGCGTCGAACGACCCGCTCGTCCACCTCTCCGGCACGCTCAACACGCTGGCGGTCGCACTGACCAAGATCGCCAACGATATCCGCCTGCTCGGCTCGGGCCCCCGCTGCGGCTTCGGCGAGATCGACCTCCCCGCGAACGAGCCCGGCAGCTCGATCATGCCGGGCAAGGTCAATCCCACCCAATGCGAAATGCTGACGATGGTCGCCGGCCAGGTAATGGGCAACCACGTCGCGGTCACCGTCGGCGGGATGCAGGGCCATCTCGAGCTGAACGTGTTCAAGCCGCTGATCGGCGCCAATGTCCTCCGCTCGATCGACCTGCTGGCGACGGCGATGGAAGGGTTCGCGGAGCGCTGCGTCGACGGCATCGAACCCAATCGCGGGCGGATCGCGGAACTGCTCGACCGCTCGCTCATGCTGGTGACGGCGTTGGCCCCGGAGATCGGCTACGACGCCGCTGCGAAGATCGCCAAATACGCGCACGCCGAGGGACTGACGCTGAAGGAAGCAGGCCTAGCGCTCGGCCTGGTCGACGCCGAAACCTTCGACCGCGTTGTCAAACCCGAATCGATGCTCGGCCGCTAACGCCCGCATCGCTCCGCCCTCCTTCCGTTCGTGCTGAGCGAAGTCGAAGCACCCCCGCTTGGGGCACACCCTTCGACTTCGCTCAGGGCGAACGGGTGTGGGTTGGAACTCAATCGCCCCTCGCGCGCTAACCCGCCACACGGACAGGAGAAATTACGTGGGCGCAACGACCATAGGCGCGCTGATCGGCGCAGGCATCGACTCGCTCAGCGGCGACGACGGCAACGCGGACGGCGCGATCATCGGTGCGATCACCGCCAACGTACTCAAGATCGTCGTGCCGCTAGCCGTGACTTACGCGATCGGCTGGGCAGTGCTGCGCGGTGCAGCGGAACTCAAAGACCAGGTTTTCGGAGAGTCAGAAGCATGATCGGACGTATTATCAGTGCATTGGTCGGCCGCGAGATGGGCCGTCGCGACGGTTCGGGCGGCGCCTCGGGCGCAGTAAAGGGCGTCGTGGCGATGGGCCTGATGCGCCGCATGGGCCCGCTCGGCATGATCCTCGGCGGCGGTTATGCAGCCAAGAAGGCCTACGACCGCAACAAGGCGCGCAAGGCCGGCTATTAATCCGCCATCGTAATACCACGCGCGGGCCGCGCATGGGTTGACGCCCATATGCGGTCCGCGGCAAGGGCGCGCATGCCCCACACACTTCCGTCCGACCCGCATGGTTTCCGTCGTCGCGGAGTCCTGTTCGTCCTGTCCTCGCCGTCCGGTGCCGGCAAGTCGACCATCGCGCGCAGATTGCTCGCGGACGAACATGAACTCGAAATGTCGGTCTCGGTCACGACCCGGTCGGTGCGACCTGGCGAAGTCGACGGCAAGGATTACCATTTCACCGATCTCGAGGGCTTTCGCGACATGGTCGCGAAGGACGAGTTTCTCGAATGGGCGCACGTCTTCAACCACCGCTACGGCACGCCGCGCGCGCAGGTCGAGGAACTCCTCGCGGCCGGCAAGGATGTGCTGTTCGACATCGATTGGCAGGGTGCCCAACAGCTGTTCCAGATCGCCGGCGGCGACGTCGTCCGCGTCTTCATCTTCCCGCCGTCGATGGAGGAGCTGCACCGCCGCCTCACCAGCCGCGGCACCGATTCGGAAGAGGTTATCGAAGCCCGCATGTCGCGCGCGGCGAACGAGGTGAGCCACTGGGACGGCTATGACTACGTGCTGGTCAACGACGACGTCGACAGCTGCATCCGCGGCGTGAAGACGATCCTGGCCGCTGAGCGACTCAAGCGCTCGCGCCAGACCGGGCTGATTGGCTTCATCCGCCGCCTGACGCGCTAGTCTTCCCCCCTCCCTGAAAGGGAGGGGCCGGGGGTGGGTCGGCTGCTGGGGGATCGTCGCGTCAGCCAACAGGCCGACCCACCCCCAACCCCTCCCTTCCAGGGAGGGGGGCTAAAGCAGTCCCAGAAACGTCACCCCAACTCCAAACTCCTTGCGCTTCAACTCGCGCAACTGAGTCGCCTGCCAGTCCTCGCCCCACATCTCGACCGACCAGTCCTCGTCGATCCCCGCGGCAGCCCAGGCCGCGTCTGCGTCGATCTCGCCCTCGATCAGCGCCAGCCCGATCACCAGCGACCCGGTCAGCGTCACCACCGGCGACAGCCCGGCCAGCCGGAAATCGTCATACGCGGCGACCGCCTCATGCAGCCGCGCGATCGTCGCGTCCGGTTGCGCGACGTGCATCACGCCCGCCGTCACCGCGAACGTCACGTCATACCGCCCCCGCGCCCACGCCAGCAGCGGATCCCAAGACGCCGCCTGTCTCTCGACGAGCAGCGGCGGCCCCTCCGCGCGGTAGCAGAGCAAATCGCTCTCGCCATACGCCGCCAGCCGCGCGGCAAACTGCGCAGGGTCGTTCGCGATCGGATCGGTCGCCGCATTGGCGAGCCCGGTCAGCGGCATCGTCCGCGGATCGATCGTTTCCCCGACCGCGCGCCATTCCGCCGCGACCGCCTCGGCCAGCGCATCGCTCGGCAACGCGAGCGGCCGCCGCCCGGGCGTCCGCACCGGCTTGCCGTCGAGCGTCACCACCTGGTCAGCATCGATCGCAACGTTTGTCCAGAACCGCTTCACGCTTCAGGACTCCGCCAGCGATGTGCAAGACTGCGTGGCACGATCGCGATCATCGCCATCGCCGACAGCACGATCGCCGTCCCGAGAATTTTCGGCCCGAGATCATGCGCGCGCGCGATCAGGATCAGCCCGAGCAGTGCGCCCGCGACCCCCGCCAGCCGTACACCGACCAACACGAACCAGCGTCGCTGCGCCAGCTTGTCCGCATCGGTCATCGTGGCGCCACCATATGCAGCAGGTCCGGCACCGTTGTCGCGACGACGTCCGCCCCCGCGTCTGAAAGCTCGTGCACGTCGTGATACCCCCATGCGACCCCGACGGCGCGCACACCGGCCGCGCGGGCCATCGCCATGTCGAAGCTCGTATCGCCGATCATCGCGGTCGTCTCCACGGCAGCACCTGCCTCCGCGATCGCCGCCAGCAGCATCGCCGGATCGGGCTTCGACGGATGCCGGTCAGCGGTCTGAAGCGTCACGAACCGATCGGTGATCCCGTGCGCGGCGAGGATATGCGCGAGACCCCGGTCCGACTTCCCCGTCGCCACGCCGAGCAGCCAGCCGTCTGCGGCGAGTGTCTCGATCACCTCGGCAATCCCGTCGAACAACGGCTCGTCGGCCAGCTCGCCACTCGCCCGCATCGCATGGAACGCGTTCTTGTAGTCGGTGGCGAGCGACCGGTGCAGCGCCTCGTCCGCCTCCGGCAACAGCACCTGCATCGCCTCGACGAGACTCAAGCCGACGATCCGCCGGATGTCCGCGCGGGGCGGCGGGATCAGGCCGGCGCCCTCGAAAGCGCGTTCGCACGCGACGCAAATATTCGCCTGGCTGTCGACAAGCGTCCCGTCGCAATCGAACACGGCAAGACGGATCATGAGATTTTCCAACGCATCGCCGCCTCGTAGATCACGCATGCACGAGAGGGAACGCCAAACCGGAACGCGCTCGCCTACGAACGGTTCGTGTCGGATACCTCTGGAGACTCAACGATGGCGCACGCACAGACCGACACTCCGAACATCTGGGCCGCCGCCGCTGCGGGTCTGGTCGCAGGTCTCGCCGCCTCGTTCGTCATGGATCGCTTCCAGGCCGGCGTCGCCGCGCTGTCCTCGTCCGAGAGCGATGCCGAGCCCGCGACGGAGAAGGCGGCGGACAAGGTGTCGCAGTTGGTGGTCGGCCACGACATCCCCGACGATCGCAAGCCGCTCGCTGGGCAGGTCGTGCATTATGCGCTCGGGGCAGGGCTGGGGATCGCCTACGCGGTGGCAGCGGAATACCGGCCTTCGGTGACAGCCGGCTACGGCACCGCGTTCGCTGCGGCGACGACGGCGTTGCTCGACGAGGCGGCGGTGCCGGCGGCGGGTCTCGGCGACGCGCCGTGGAACACTGCACCGACGACGCATCTGTATAGCGCGGCGTCGCATATCGTGTTCGGGACGGTGACGGAGGGTGTGCGGCGGTTGCTGCTGGGGTGGCTGAAGTAGGGCGCTACCTGCGCTCACCTAGTTCCCCCGCGAAGGCGGGGGCCCAGGAATCAAGTAGCTCTACGGTCGTGGCCCTGGACCCCCGCCTTCGCGGGGGAACGGAACGTGCCGATAACCCACCGCCAACCAGTGCCTCCACCCCGGCGAAGGCCGGGGCCCAGTTGGAAAGGTGGCAATAACGGAGCGCTGCCCTTCGTTAGCAACGTCCCCCAACTGGGCCCCGGCCTCCGCCGGGGTGGGGCAGTATGGGAAGGCTGAGCGCACAGTTTACCTACTTAACCCTCTCCCCTCGGGGGAGAGGGGAGGGGCCCGCGGCCGTTTGGCCGTGGGAAGGGTGAGGGCACGTTAAGCGGCAGTCACCAATTACCGAGTCCCAGGCCCACT
Source organism: Sphingomonas sp. PP-CE-1A-559 (assembly GCF_004340965.1). Classification (GTDB taxonomy): domain Bacteria; phylum Pseudomonadota; class Alphaproteobacteria; order Sphingomonadales; family Sphingomonadaceae; genus Sphingomonas. The sequence continues at coordinate 51,992 of NZ_SLYA01000005.1, forward strand.
CCGAGGCCCAGGCTTCCCAGCCCCACCCGGACGCCCGCGCCCAGCAGGCTTGGCGCCTTCAACCCGAGGCCCGCTCCGCGGCGCCCCGAACTTCGACCCAGCCCCGGTCCGAGGCCCACCCGTCTTCGGCGCAGGCTTGCCCGTCGCCTTCTCCTCGACAACCCCACGTCCACGCCGCTCACCTTTACGGTCTTTCCGCACCGACTTCGCATGCGCCTTAGCCCGCGACTTCATCTGCTCGCGCGTCGGCGCGGTCTTCTCGTCGAGCACCAGGTCGTCGCCCAGCTTCTCCTCGAAGCCCAATTGCTTGAGGCTCTCGGCGAAATGCGTCGGCAGTTCCGCGGTCACGTCGATCGATCCACCATCCGGATGATCCACCTTGATCCGCCGAGCATGCAGATGCATTTTCCGCGAGATCCCGCCGGTCAAAAACGCCGCAGCCCCGCCGTATTTGCCGTCGCCAACGATCGGATGCCCGATCGCCGCCATATGCACGCGCAACTGGTGAGTCCGCCCCGTAAACGGCTGCAACTCGACCCACGCAGCCCGGTTGCCCGCGCGCTCGATCACGCGGTACCGCGTCCGCGCCGGCGCACCCTCGGCCTCGTCGACGTGCATCTTCTCGCCGCCGGTGCCCGGCTGCTTCGCGATCGGCAGCTCGATCATGCCGTCCTCGATCGACGGCACGTCGACCACCAAAGCCCAATAGACTTTCCGCGCGGTCCGCCCCGAAAACGCCTTGGCGAAGAACGCCGCAGCCCGCGACGTCCGCGCCACCAGCAGCGCGCCGGACGTATCCTTGTCGAGCCGGTGGACCAGCTTCGGCCGCCCCTCGTTGTCGTACTGAAGCCCATCGAGCAGCCCGTCGACATGCTGCGTCGTCTTGGTCCCCCCCTGCGTGGCGAGACCTGGTGGCTTGTTCAGCACGAACGCTTGGAAATCCTTGTGGATGACCATGGACTGCGCGAGTTCGGTTTCCTCGTCCGACAGGATCACACGTTCGCGGACGCGCCTGGGCTTGTCGACGTCGGCGGCGGCCTTGTCGGCCTCGGGCGGTGGCACGCGGAGCATCTGGCCCGCCGCGATCCGGTCGCCCGGGGTCGCACGCGCGCCGTCGACGCGGAGCTGCCCGGTGCGCGCCCACATCGCCACCGTCGTGAAGCTCGTATCCGGCAGATGCCGCTTGAACCATCGGTCCAGCCGGATGCCGTCATCGTCGAACCCGACGTTGAACTCGCGGAAACCCGTATCGCTATCGCTTTTGCCCGCAGTCATGCGACGGCCCTTACTGCGGAGAGACCCGCGAACAACGCGGCGACCGAACCGATCACCGACACCAAAACATACCCGAACGCGACGCCGATCGCGCCGCGTTCGATCATCGTGACGACGTCCAGCGAGAACGCCGAAAACGTCGTGAATCCCCCCAACACGCCTACGCCAAGCAACAGCCGCCACGTTTCCGACGCGGTATTGCGGGCAAGCACGCCAACCAGCACGCCCATCAGCAACCCACCGATCAAATTCACAGCGAGCGTACCAAAGGGATAGTCAGGGCCGAGCAACGACAGCATCGCGCGGCCAGTCAGATAGCGCGCGCCGGACCCGACCGCACCACCGACCATGACATAGAGAAGGGGAAGCATTCTCGCGCCCTAGCGTGAATCGGGCAAAACTGAAAGGTGGGGTTGGTGGGTAGGGGTGTGCGCTTCGTCAGGATTACTTCGAGATCACCGTGTGAGCCTGTCCCAAAGTGTTTCCCCGCGAAGGCGGGGACCCAGTCTGGGTTCCCGCCTTCGCGGGAGAACAAGGAGGGAAGAGATCCCGCTACCCCAGCACGCCACCACTCCAATCACCACCACCCCGGCGAAGGCCGGGGCCCAATTGGGGGACGTCGCTAACGGAGCACGGCGCTCAATTACATTAGCCTTTCCAATTGGGCCCCGGCCTCCGCCGGGGTGGTGCCTCTAGCTGGCGAACTCACCGCCCAGCGTTGGAAACCAGATCCACATCGCTCCCGCCACCAGCCCGCGCCGTCACATACACCACATAAGCGTCGTTCCCCCGAACCCCGCCCAGCACATGCTGCTTGCCGTCCGTGCTATGCCCAGCCGAATACCCAGCCGCAGTCGCCTTCGTGAAATACCAGTCGAGCATCTTCTGCATCGGCGCAGCGCTCGCGAAACTCACCACGCGCAACCGACACCCGTCCCGATCTGCTCCAGCAGCCTCGGTCAGACGCGCCGCCGGATACAGCGGCAGGTCCGCCGGCAACCGGTTAGCCCACCCCGCCGAATAGCCGATCTTCTTCGCGCAAGCCCCCGCATCCGGCGTCGTCTGCCGCTCCGCCAGTGCCCCCAGCGTCAGCGCGCCGTTCGCGGTCTTGCACTCCGGACAGTCGTTTGACGCCGCTGGCGCGCGCTTCAGCGTCCGCGGATCGACCGGATCGGCCTTCAGAGGACCTTCCGGCGGCACCGCGCCACTATCCGGCCGAGGCGGCGGCCGCACCGCGTCGGTATTCGACGACTGTGCCAACCGGGGATCGACCATGATCTGTCCCCCCAGCGACGACGTCAGCGCCGGATCGCGCACCGCGCCGTTGGTCAACTCGGCATCGAGGCTGTTGAGATCCTGCTGGTCAGTCGACGACCGTCCGCACGCGGCTAGCGCGAGCGGCAAAAGGATCAGGGCGGGGCGCAAGGGTAAAGTCATCACCGCCATCCTATGCGCGCCCGCTGATGAAGAAAGCGTTTTCCACACACCCTCGATCCTCCCCCGCCAAGGGGAGGTGGCTGGCGCTTGCCAGACGGAGGGGGAGGCACGCGCCAACGACTGTTTCGTATCCTCCCCCTCCGTCACCTTCGGTGCCACCTCCCCCTGGCGGGGGAGGATCGTAAGGGCCCGCCAAGTCTTGCCCGAACCGGCGCGACTCGCCATGTTCACCTTATGCTGAACATCGTCTCGATCCTCATCGGCCTTGTCACTTTGGTGCTTGGCCTCGTCGCGTTCATCCCGCTGCTCGGCTGGATGAACTGGCTCGTCATTCCGATCGGCATCGTCGGCGCAGCGGTCGGCGCGCTGTCGTCGAGCAACGGCGGTCGCAACCTCAACATCGTGCTGATCATCATCTTCGCGCTCCGCCTCAGCCTCGGCGGCGGGATCATCTGACGCAAGAAGGGCCCGGCGTTTCCACCGGGCCCTCCTGATTGCGAAGCGTACCAGCTGTTATGCGGCGAGCGTGTGCTCCAGCGTGATCTCGGCGTTGAGCACCTTCGACACCGGGCAGTTCGCCTTGGCATCAGCGGCGATTGCCTCGAACTCTTCCTTCGAGATGCCGTCGACCTTGGCGTTCAGCGTCAGTGCCGACTTGGTGATCTTGAACCCGTCGCCGTCCTTGTCGAGCGTCACCTTGGCGGACGTCTCGAGCGTGCCGGCCTCGTAGCCCTTGCCGGCGAGCGCGAAGCTCAGCGCCATCGTGAAGCACGATGCATGCGCGGCCGCGATTAGCTCCTCGGGGTTGGTGCCGGGCTCGTTCTCGAACCGCGTGTTGAAGCCGTACGGGCTGTCGGACAGCACGCCCGACTGGGTCGAGACATGGCCCTTGCCGCTCTTGCCGAGGCCTTCATACTTTGCCGAACCGCTGCGTGTGGTCATCGTTTTGATCCTTCATCGGACAAGAAAAAAGGCGCCGTGGTTTCCCACGACGCCCTTCCACAACGCGCAACTATCGAAATAGCGGCATTGATTTAGCCGATGAGTGTCAGCGGCAACGACGGTTGTTGTTGCTCGTGCCCTTGTCGATCGCGCGACCGGCGAGGCCACCGAGAACGGCGCCGCCCAGCGTGCCGACCGTGCGGTCGCCGCGCGTGTCGACCGTGCGGCCGAGCAGTGCGCCGCCGACGCCGCCGATGATCGTGCCGGTCGTGCCGTTGTTCTTCTTGCAATAGACGCGGCCGTCACGACCACGCCATTCGCGACGATCGCGCGCATCTGCGGCCGAAACCGGCACGAGGACGGTCGGCAGGACCATTGCGCTGAGGCCCATGGCCAGAACGAACTTACGCATCATGTAACTCCCTAGTGAATTGATCTGCTGGTATAACGAAGCCGCTATAGCGCCAGTTGCATGAACCAAAAACAACACCGCGTTCATGCTGGCGTTCATCTTCGCGGCCGGCATCGGGGCGTTGCTATCAACAGCCGGCGGGCATCATTCCGCGGTCCCGCTTTACGCTGGATGGCAGGCCGGTTACGCCGCCGCGATGTTGCCCGTGCCCTTGCCCGTCGAGATCCTCCCCGTCGCCGCGCCCTGGTTCGACTTGGCCGGGCTCGCGGTGTTCGCCGCGTCGGGTGCGCTCGCCGCGGCCAAGCGCGGCCAGACGTTCGTGACGCTGGTGTTCTTCGGGCTCATCACCGGTGTCGGCGGCGGCACGGTGCGCGACCTGCTGATCGGCGCACCAGTGTTCTGGGTGCATGACGCGCGCGCCGCGAGCGTGTGCCTGGGCGTGGCACTGCTGATCTGGGTGACGCCCGAGCGGTGGTGGAAGGACGAGGCGCTTGGCTGGTTCGACGCAGTCGGGCTCGCGGCGTACGCTGTGTACGGCGCGGCGAAGGCTTTGGGGTATGGCGTGCCACCCGTGCCCGCGGCGCTGATGGGGGTGATGACCGCGTGCGTCGGCGGTATCATCCGCGATGTGCTGGCGGGTGAGCCGTCGATCCTGATGCGGCCGGAGCTGTACGTGACCGCGGCGGCGCTGGCGGCGGCGAGTTATGTAGGGCTGGTGCTGCTGGGGGTGCCGCTTGCCTTGGCAGCGGTGATCGCCGCGAGTGCGGGGTTCACGCTGAGGGCGGCGGCAATCCGCTTTCATCTAGCGCTGCCTGCGTACGGTGGACGGCGCTAACTCATCAAGTTTGCCGCGCAATAACCTTGTGTCCCCGCGAAGGCGGGGACCCAGTCTGGGCTCCCGCCTTCGCGGGAGAACAAGGTAGAGCCGGCCAGCAGTTGGACTTGAACGGACAGCCCGATCTAGCTCGTTCTGATGCTGAGGCTGGTCTCCGTCGGTTGGCAAAGCACTACCCAATACCCCAAACCACCCCGGCGAAGGCCGGGGCCCAGTTGGGGGACATCGCTGATGTGCGTTGCGCTCCGTTACGCCAGCTTTCCCAACTGGGCCCCGGCCTCCGCCGGGGTGGTGGCCTCCGCCGCGGTGGCGTCGCTTTGACTACGGTCACGCCATCCAGAGGAAGCTCTACCCCCGCACAACCCCAACATCCGCAAACCGCTTCGGCTCCACCGGCGGCACCGCGGGCTCGTTCAACTCACACTGCCAATGCCCGACATCGATCCACTGCCCGTTCTTGTAGCCGACCTCGCGGTACACTCCCGCCCGGCGAAACCCGACCGCCTCATGCAGCTTGATCGACGAATCGTTCGGCAACGCAATCGCCCCGATCGCCTGCGTAAACCCCTGAGCCCGCAGCGTATCGATCAGCGCCTCGTACAACAGCCGCCCCGCACCCTGACGCTGCGCCGCATCCGCGACATACACCGTGGTTTCGCACGCGAACCGGTACGCCTCGCGCTTGTGGAACGCCGACGCATACGCATAAGCCAGCACGCCGCCCTCAGAGCCGATCGTCGCGACCAGCCACGGGTACAGCCCGTCCGACGCCGCCATCCGCGCGCGCATCTGCCGCGCATCGGGCGCTTCGGTCTCGAACGACACCGTCCCGACCAGCGCGTGCGGCGCATAGATCGCCGCGATCGACGCAGCGTCCTCGGGGACCGCCGCCCGGATGACGATCCCGCCTCCGTTGCCAGTTGCGGGGATCGCCATCAGAACCCGATCCGTGCCAGCAGCAGGTCGAGCAGCTTGGCATCGCCGATACCCGAAGTCGTCGGCCCCATCCCGCCGCACTCCAGGCAGCGTGCCTGAATCGAACCCGACGTCGCCAGCCGCTTCATGTCACCGACCGCCCGCGCAAGCATCTGGCGCCGGTCCGCCGCAACGTGCGCGAAGGCATCGCCGCCACCCGCATCATCGTCGCCATCATTGCCGAAATCCTGCGCGATCGTCGCGAGGAAGCCCGGCTTCTTCTCCAGATACTCGGCATGGATCTTCGCCGGATCGAGTTTGGCGCGCTTGGCGGCCTCGTCGATCGCGTCCTGCAACGTGCCGAACCGGTCGACCAGACCGATCTGGCGGGCAGTGCCGCCATCCCAGACGCGGCCCTGGCCGATCTCGTCGACCCGTGTCGGCGTCATCTTCCGCGATGCCGCCACGCGCGAGACGAACTGGCGATACCCGTTCTCGATCCCCGCCTGAGCGATCGCATCGAACATCGGCGTGGTGCCGCCGGTGATGTCGGGCTGGCCGGACAGCGGCGTGGTCTTCACGCCGTCGCTGGTCACGCCGATCTTGGCGAGCGCGTTCTCGAACGTCGGGATCACCCCGAAGATACCGATCGAGCCGGTGATCGTGCCGGGCTCGGCAAAGATCACGTCGGCCGGCGTCGACACCCAGTAACCGCCGCTCGCGGCCAGCCCGCCCATCGATACGACCACGGGCAGCTTCTGCCGCTTGGCTTCGAGGATCGCGAGCCGGATCTGCTCCGATGCCATCACCGACCCACCCGGCGAGTCGACGCGTACCACCAGGGCCTTCAGCGTCTTCTTGGCGAGTCCGTCGAGCACCGCCTTCTCGATCGTCTTGCCCGCCGCCTTGCCGGGGCCGCTCTCGCCGTCGACGATCTCGCCGGCGATGGTCAGCACGCCGATCGCGTCGCCCACGGTGGGGAGGGGGTTGGCCTTCACCCACGCGTCGTATTTGATCGCGGTGTAGTTGCCCGCCGGCTTGTTCGCGTCGCTGCCGGCGATCTCCGCCACGCGCCGCCCGAAGCTGGTCCGATCGCCGAGCTTGTCGACGATGCCCGCGCGCAGGTTTGCCTCGGCGATGTTGCCGTTCGATGCGAGAATGACCTTGTCCGGCGCGGTCATGAACTGCGCGAGCTGCGCCTTGGGGCGTGCTTTCGCGACGGCCTCACGCCACTGCGCGAACAGCGTGCCGTACAGCGCGGTACTCGCCGCCTTCGCGTCCTCGCTCTGGTCCGCCCTCGTGTAGGGCTCGACGAACGACTTGTAGCGGCCGACGCGGTAGACGTGTGCATTGACGCCGAGCTTGTCGATCAGGCCCTTGTAATAGAGCTGGTTGCCGCCCGGCCCCATGAAGATCGTGCCACCCAGCGGGTTCACCCAGATCTCGCTCGCGTTGGCCGCAAGGCGATAGCCGCCATCGGTGTACGCGGTCGCATAGGCGAGCACCGGTTTGCCGCTCGCACGCACCCGCGCCAGCGCATCGCCGACTTCGCCGAGTGCTGCGGGATACGCGCCGCCGAAGCTGTCGAGATCGAGCACGACCACCTTCACGCGCGCATCGGTCCGCGCGGTGTCGATCGAGCGCACCACGTCGCGCAGGCGGAACTGCCGCGTCCTGCTCTGCCCGGAAAGTGCTGCGAACGCGGCCTGTTCCTCGGGCTGCTCGACGATCGAGCCGTTCAGGTCGAGCACCAGCGCGCCGTCCTTGATCGCCGTGGTGCTCTGCCGCGCGTTGAGCGCCGCGAAGATCAGCCCGAAGAACAACAGCATCGCAATCAGGACGAGCGCGTCCTTGATCGCGACGAGGAGCTTCCACACGCCCCGCACGAGCCGCCATTTCCGCCGCGGCGGGCGGGCAGGATCGACATAGGAGGGGGCGTAGGACGGCGCAGCGGTATCGGTCATGGCAGGAGAGCTAGAGCAACGGGGCGCACAGGTAAATGCCCTGTATTACGGCGCCAACACAGGAGCGGTTCCAGTCCCTAGGTCTACCCCAACCACCACGCAGTCCCCCTCCCGCCTGCGGGAGGGGCTAGGGGAGGGAAGTCCCACAAGCACCCTCGCGAGAAACCCCTCCCCCGACCCCTCCCGCAAGCGGAAGGGGAGCAGAAAGACAGTTCCGCCTAAGTGTTCTCCTGCGAACGCAGGAGCCCAGGATACCAAGCGCCGCCCTCCGTCACCCTGGACTCCTGCGTACGCAGGAGAACGGCAGCGTGCTCAGCAGCACGACTATCGACCCTTCAGCCACGACGCCCGAAACTCACGCCCGCCCGAAAAAATTTCGCTCCCGGAACCTTTGACATGCCGCACCCCGAGGCACATATGCCGTCCGTTGGCACTCGATAACCTCGAGTGCCAGAAATCTGTCACAATCCAAAAGGACATGGACCCCATGAACTTTCGTCCGTTGCATGATCGCGTGCTGGTGAAGCGCCTCGAAGCCGAAGAGAAGACGGCTGGCGGCATCATCATCCCCGACACCGCCAAGGAAAAGCCGCAGGAAGGCGAAGTCGTCGCCATCGGTACCGGCACTCGCGCCGAGAACGGCACGATCACCCCGCTCGACGTCAAGACCGGCGACAAGATCCTGTTCGGCAAATGGTCGGGCACCGAGGTCAAGGTCGACGGCGAAGACCTGTTGATCATGAAGGAATCGGACATTCTCGGCATCGTCGGTTGACCCGACGGGCTCGGGATCGTCGGCGTCATGCTGACGTGAACGGGCCGAGAAAGGCTGGCCGCGAATTCCGCGCCAGCGTCTGCACTTCCTGTACTTCACTTTTTTGAAAGGGCAGCTGACATGGCTTCCAAGGACGTAAAATTCGGTCGTGACGCGCGTGAGCGCATCCTCCGCGGCGTCGACATTCTCGCCGACGCGGTCAAGGTGACCTTGGGCCCCAAGGGCCGCAACGTCGTCATCGACAAGAGCTTCGGCGCACCGCGCATCACCAAGGACGGCGTCACCGTCGCCAAGGAGATCGAGCTCAAGGACAAGTTCGAGAACATGGGTGCGCAGATGCTGCGCGAAGTGGCCTCGAAGACCAACGACATCGCCGGTGACGGCACCACCACCGCGACGGTTCTGGCGCAGGCGATCGTCCGCGAGGGCATGAAGTCGGTCGCAGCGGGCATGAACCCGATGGACCTGAAGCGCGGCATCGATCTCGCCGTCATCAAGGTCGTCGAGGACGTCAAGGCGCGTTCGAAGCCGGTTTCGGGTTCGAAGGAAGTGGCGCAGGTCGGCATCATCTCGGCCAACGGCGACCGTGAAGTCGGCGAGAAGATCGCCGAAGCCATGGAGAAGGTCGGCAAGGAAGGCGTGATCACCGTCGAGGAAGCGAAGGGTCTCGAATTCGAGCTCGACGTCGTCGAGGGCATGCAGTTCGACCGCGGCTATCTGTCGCCGTACTTCATCACCAACCCCGAGAAGATGACCGTCGAGCTTCAGGATCCCTACATCCTGATACACGAGAAGAAGCTGTCGAACCTGCAGGCGATGCTCCCGATCCTGGAAGCGGTCGTTCAGTCGGGTCGTCCGCTTCTGATCATCGCCGAGGACATCGAGGGTGAGGCTCTGGCCACGCTCGTCGTCAACAAGCTGCGCGGCGGCCTGAAGGTCGCAGCGGTCAAGGCACCGGGCTTCGGCGATCGTCGCAAGGCGATGCTTGAGGACATCGCGATCCTGACCAAGGGCGAGATGATCTCGGAAGACCTCGGCATCAAGCTCGAGACCGTCACGCTCGGCATGCTCGGCACCGCCAAGCGCGTCACGATCGACAAGGACAACACCGTCATCGTCGACGGTGCCGGCGATCACGACACGATCAAGGGCCGCACCGAAGCGATCCGCCAGCAGATCGAGAACACGACCAGCGACTACGACAAGGAGAAGCTCCAGGAGCGTCTCGCCAAGCTTGCTGGTGGCGTTGCCGTGATCAAGGTTGGTGGCTCGTCCGAGGTTGAGGTCAAGGAGCGCAAGGATCGCGTCGACGACGCGCTGCACGCAACCCGCGCAGCCGTCGAAGAAGGCATCGTCCCCGGCGGCGGTACGGCTCTGCTGTACGCAACCAAGGCGCTTGATGGCCTCGAGGGTGCGAACGACGACCAGACGCGCGGTATCGATATCGTCCGCAAGTCGCTGACGGCTCTGGTTCGCCAGATCGCGCAGAATGCGGGTCATGACGGTGCGGTGGTTTCGGGCAAGCTGCTCGACGGCAACGACACGTCGATCGGCTTCAACGCCGCGACCGACACGTACGAGAACCTGGTGGAAGCCGGCGTGATCGATCCGACCAAGGTCGTCCGCACCGCGCTGCAGAACGCAGCATCGGTCGCAGGCCTCCTGATCACGACCGAAGCGGCCGTGAGCGAAATGGCCGAAGACAAGCCCGCCATGCCCATGGGCGGCGGCGGCATGGGCGGCATGGGCGGCATGGACTTCTGATCCGCAGGGCGGCCGTAGCCAATCTGGCTACGGACTCGCCCAAGGACGGCCGGCGGGTCGACGGCGCAAGCCACCGATCCCGTCCGACGAAAGCAGCGGCTTCGCCGATGCTCGGTTCCAGCCAAACACCGACCAAAGCAAAGGGCCGGGGAGCAATCCCCGGCCCTTTGTTTGTCCGCCGACAAGTGGTAAAACACACCCATGCGGCACGATCCCCTCTACAAGAAGATCACGGTCGACGAGTTCCTCGCAATCGACTTCGGCACGGACCGCAAGTTCGAGCTGGTCGACGGCGTCATCCGCATGATGACCGGCGGCACCCCCGCGCATTCCCGCGTAGCCACTAACATCCTCGTATTCCTAGCCGGGAAGCTCCGCGGTACGGGATGCCGAGCGTACAACTCCGACATGGGTGTGCGGGTCAATGACACCGATCTGCGCTACCCCGACGTCAGCGTCTTTTGCGGGAATCCGGCAACTCGCGAACGCGAAGAACAGCGCGTATTCAACGATCCCCAAGTGATTTTTGAAGTTCTCTCCGGCTCGACCGCGAAGGTAGATCAAGGCGCAAAGCTCGCCGAATATCGCGAACTCGCATCGGTCGACACCATCGTCTTCGCCGACCCCGAAAACGAACTGACCCGCGTCGTCCAGCGCCTCGGACCAACGACCTGGCGCGACGACGTGTTCGCTCAGCCGCACGACGTGATCTTGCCGTCACTAAACCTGACGATCCCCCACACCGAAATCTTCGCGCGCGACTGAAGCCGCTACTTCGCTGCCGCAGCCCCCTCCGCGGCAATCTGGTCCAGCGCACGCCACACCACCGGCGCGATGTGGCTCAAGTCGAAGCTATGATACGCCTCGCCGTCGATCGGCACGACCAACGCCTTGCCACCAGCCGCCGCGCGCAACCGCTCCGCTGCGGCGAACGGCACGACCTCGTCCTTGCGGCCGTGCATCACCAGCACCGGCACCGTCACGCGACGAATAGCCGCAAAATTGTCGAACGCCGCTGCATACAGGCCACGCTCCAGGCCAGGCACGAACCGCTCGAAAGAGTCGAACGCGCCGAGTGTCACGACCCCGTCGAGGCATTTTCCAGCCGATGTATCCGCAGCCACGTGCAACGCCACTGCGGCGCCGAGTCCGTCACCAAACAGGAAGTGCTTGCCGTCTGGCACCAGCCGTTCCGCCAAATCCACGAACGCGCGGCCACCTTGGTACAGTCCGCGTTCGTCCGGAACACCCGGATTATCGCCATAGCCTCGATACGACGCGACGAGCACGCCGCGGCCGTCACGCGCGAAGGCCTGCGCTGCCTTCGCCGCGATGTCGCGATTGCCCGCACGTCTTGGGACATAGATCAGCACCGCGCCGCCCGGTGTTTCCGGCGGCCAGAACCAGCCCTGCAAATGAACTCCGTCAGCCGCGATTGCTTCGACCAGCCTCGGCGTCCGTCCGGTCCATGTCGGCGTCGTTGCGAGCGGGGCAGGCTGGTACAGCGAACGGCCAACCGGATTGACGCAACCGGCGAGCATCGTGGACAGTATCGCCGCCGCAATCAGTGGAAATCCGCCCCGCCTTAGGCGTTGCTTTTCCTCCACGCGAAGGCCCAGCCTGGCGTTTGCCGCAGCATCGATCATCGCACCCTCTCTATTTGCGCCGATACTAAGATCTGCTCGTCGATTGGGCTCCAGAAATTCTTTCCAATTCAGGGGTTTGTAATTCAGTTTCCTCCGCTCTCACGCGGAAGGTGCAACGGTCATGGGTTCGCGCTACCATCGCGCCATGACCGCAGGACGCATCGATCAGTTGACCGAAGCCCAACGCGCCTGTCTCCGGCTCGTACTGACCCATCACAACTCGAAGGAGATCGCGCTGATCGTCGGCGTATCGCCGTCCGCGATCGACAAGCGGATCGAGCGTGCGATCCAGATCTTGGGCGTCGGCACGCGGTTCGAGGCGGCCCGTCGGCTGCAGGACCACGAGCGCGGTGGGGCCGACGACGCCCTGCTCGTCCGCGACCGCCTTCCGTCCTACCCTGACGTCCGTGCCGAGCCAGCATCACCTTCCGAACCGACCGCCGCATACGAACGGCTACCATCCGAACCACTCGACGTTCCCCCCGGCCTCTCCAAGCCTGCAAGTAGTGATCAGAGCGAGCCGCGGGGGTTTGTTCGCCGCTTCCTCGGGTTATCCGGTGGCAGCGGATCGACGGGGGTGGCGCGCAACCGGTTTTCGATCGGCGACAGGATATTTCGACTGCTCGCACTCATGGGACTGATCGCCGTCACGTCGATGGCGGTCGTCAACATGGCGATGACGTTGACGACGCTGTTACGCTCGAACCGAGATCAGAGCGCTCCCGTACACGGCGCCGCAACGTCGGTGCCCAGGGGAGGAATTTCGATGTTGAGAGAACGCCGCCGCGCTGCCGACAGGGTAGCCAATGACTTTCTCGAAGCAGAGGCTGCGGTCGACAAGGCCGCGATGCTCACCGCTTCGTGCATGGCGACGCTGATGCAGCAACGCGTCGCTGCTAACCTGCCGCTCGGCACCGGCGCCGCGGCGTTGCAGATGGTTTCGCAGGCGTCGTTCGAGATGGTCGCCGTCCGGCAGCGCTTCATCGAAGCGCACCGTGCGTTGGTCGATGTCCGAACCGAGATCGGTCTCGGCCAGTTCTACGGCTACGGCGATACCGCGGAATGCCCGCCGAACGAGGGCGCACTGCGGCTTGCAACCGACTTCGACGCCCCGGTTCATCTGGCCGCGGTCGCCTGAACGACCGACTGACGGTCCTGCGGAGGTAAGAGTTGGATCGGGTCTGGGTTTTCTACGCGATACAGTTGACCGCATCCGGCTATGCGCTCTTCAGGGGCGGGGCGCCGGAGCGGTTGACGGGCCTGGCCCTGTTGCTGGCAGCGCTCTCCACCAGCGTCATTCAGCGCGACATTCCGGTATTGTTCGCCGGAATGGAGGTCGGTGTCATGGTCGTCGACCTGATCCTGCTCGTCGTGATGATCATGATCACGTTGCATGCCGATCGCTTCTGGCCAGCCTGGGTCACCGCGCTCCACGCATTGGGGACGGGGGCTCATCTGGCCAAGGCGGTCAGCCCCGATGTCATCCGGCTCGTCTATGCCGTCCTCTCTGCCGTCTGGAGCTATCCCATCGTTCTGCTTCTCGTGATCGGGACGGTCAGGCATTCGCGGCGGATCCAGGCGCAGGGCTGGGATCTCGACTGGAGCCGTCAGGACCGCACGATCCGATAAGCGAATTCGGAAGACGTTTATGACCTACGCACTTGCCATGGCGCCGATCAACATCGCCAAGCGCGCGACGCCGTTCGCCGTATCGGATACCGTTCTGGTCGATATGGCCCGGCGGCTGTACGAACTCCGCAAGGTCCGGGATGCGATGCTCGGCGACGCGCTGTTCTCGGAACCTGCCTGGGACATCCTGCTCGACCTGTTCATCTCGGAACACGAGCAGCGCCGGCTGAGCGTCTCGGCGGTCTGCATCGGCGCGCGGGCGCCATCGGCCACCGCGCTACGCTATCTGACGATGTTGCAGGATGCCGACCTGGTCGAACGCATTCGCGACGCGCGCGACGGCCGCCGATCGCACGTTCAGTTAACCGCGCTCGGTCGACTGCGCATGACGAACCTGCTGGGTCGCCTGATCGACGCGTAGCCGGGCAGGAAAACGCTCAGGGCAGGTCGCCTCAGAGAGACCGAACCTGCCCTTCGTCGGGCCCTAACGTGCCGCCGCCGGCTGGTGTGGCGTCACGATCTGTGCGGTGCGCCTAGTTGGTCGCGGTTGACTTTCTGTGTGATGCGCCCGGGCGGTCGCGGCTGACTTGACGTCGGGGCCTTCGCCTGGTGGCGCATCGGCCAGCGCGATCGAGCGAAATGATGATCCGGACGATGTTCGGCGCATACGGCTCGATCGCGACGAGGCTTCCGTTTTAGGTCGCGCGTTGCGAGCGGATCGGCCTTCGCCTGCATCATGAGTGCCGACGTCAGGCACGTGCCCGTCAACAAGAAGCGCGCGGCAGAAAGGAGGGGCGGCATAGGATCGCATCTTGCGTCAGCACCGGCTGCGCAGGCGCCGTGCTCATGCGCAACCATGCTCAGCTTGCAGTCGGAATGCGAGATATCGCGTGGTGGTATATCGGCTTGGAATGCGCGAACCGGACAGAGAGCAATGTGACCGGTTGGAAGGCGGCGATGTAGCTCGGGGGTAGGCTAGTTGCTGCCGATGGGGCATGGCGTCCCCGTCTAACGAGGTGAGCGAACATATGGACGACCGAGCGACGATGCCGCGGATTGCGGGGCCCGAGGATCATGTCGTCGTCGTCGGGGGCGGGTTCTCCGGCGCATTGTTTGCGGTCAACCTGATGCGGCATGAGGGGCCGCGCGTGACCTTGATCGAGCGGCGCGATCGGCAGCTTGCGCGGGGCGTCGCGTATAGTGCCGCGCATCCCGATCACTTGCTCAACGTCCGTGCGGGCAACATGAGTGCGCTGCCCGACGATCCCGATCACTTCGTCCGCTGGCTGGAGGCGCACGGCAAGGGCGACCGCAAGACCTTCGTGCCCCGCACGACCTATGGCGCGCATCTGCGCGAACTGCTCGATGCGGCGATCGCGGAATCGGATGGCCGGCTGGTGCATGTCGAGGGCGAGGTCTGCGCGATCGATCCGGTCGAACGCGACGGGGTGACGCTGACGATGGCGGATGGGCGCAAGATCGCGGCCGACACCGCGGTGCTCGCGCTCGGCAACCTGCCACCGCATACCCCGCCGGGGCTGAAGCCGGACATGCTGCCGACCGGTGTCTATTACGCGGACCCGTGGGCGGCCAATCTCGCCGAGGGACTGGGCGCGGACGACACCGTCGTGCTGGTCGGAACCGGGCTGACCGCGATCGACGCGGCGTTGCTGCTCGATGCGCAGGGGTTCGCCGGGCATATCCTGGCGACGTCGCGGCGCGGACTGTCGCCGCGGCGGCACGTCGATGGCGCGCCGGCGCACCGCGGCGTCTCGGACAAACCGCAGGGTGGGCTGACCGACCTCGTCCGCCATGTCCGCGCGCGAGCCGCCGAAGACGGCTGGCGCTGCGCAGTCGACGAGCTTCGCCCGGTCACGCAGATGCTGTGGGCCGCGGCGTCGCAGGAGGTGCGCGGGCGCTTCCTTCGCCATTTGCGGCCCTATTGGGACGTCCATCGCCACCGCCTGGCGCCTGCGGTTGCGGACCGTGTCGAGGCGCTCGTCGCGACCGGGCGGCTGAGCTTCGCAGCGGGAAAGATCGTATCTGCCGACGCCGACGGGACGCAGGCGAAGCTGACATGGCGGCCACGCGGCGAGACCGACCCGGTCGTCACGCGCGCCGCGCGGATCGTCAATTGCACCGGACCGCAGGGCGACCTGTTGCGGTCGGAAGAGCCGCTCGTGAAGCACCTGCTCGCGGCCGGTGCGATCCGCCCCGATCCGCTTCGGCTCGGCGTCGACGTCGATGCGCAGTCACGCACGATCCGTGCCGATGGGACGCCCGACGACCGGATCCACTGCATCGGGCCGATGACCCGCGGCGGATTGTGGGAAGTCGTCGCGGTACCCGATATCCGCGTCCAGAGCTGGGATCTCGCGCGCCGCCTGTCCAACGCGCAATGGGTTGGCGGCGAAGGTCTTTGACTGCGATCCGGCGCTTTTTCTCGGGTGATGCGGCGGGCGCCATCGTGCTGCTCGCGGCGGCGATAGCGGCGCTGATCGTCGCAAATTCGCCGTTCGCGCCAACCTACTTCGCGACACTGCACCACGCAGTCGGCGGGATGAGCGTCCATCACTGGATCGACGACGGCGCGATGGCGCTGTTCTTCCTGCTGATCGGGCTGGAGGTGAAGAGCGAGTTCGTCTCGGGGCATCTCTCGACCTGGGGCGAGCGGATCATGCCCGGTGCGGCGGCGCTCGCGGGCATGGCGGTGCCGGCGGGCCTCTATGTGCTCGTCAACATGGGTACGCCCGCCAATCTGCGTGGCTGGGCGATCCCGGCGGCAACCGACATCGCGTTCGCGCTCGGCATCCTGGCCCTGCTCGGGTCGCGCGTACCGACCTCGTTGAAGATACTGCTGACGGCGATCGCGGTGATCGACGACCTACTCGCGATTCTCGTCATCGCGGTGTTCTACACTGGTCATATCGCGCTGCTGCCGTTGCTTGCGGCGGGCTTGGGGCTGGGCGTGCTCGTCATCATGAACCTGTCGGGCGTGCGGTCGCTGGTGCCGTATCTGCTGATCGGCGTCGGCATCTGGTACGGTGTTCTGCTGTCGGGTGTGCATGCGACGCTCGCCGGTGTGGCGGTCGCGTTCACGATCCCGCTACGGACGGGAGACGGCCAGCCGCCGCTGAAACGTCTCGAACACGCACTCCAGCCCTGGTCGAGTTTCCTGATCGTGCCGGCGTTCGGGTTCGCCAACGCCGGCATCGCGTTCGGCGGGATGGTGGCGTCGGACGTGATCGCGCCGCTGCCGGTCGGGATCATGCTGGGACTGTTCCTCGGCAAACAGATCGGCATCTTCGCGACGATCCGCGGTCTCGTGACGTTCCGGCTAGCCGAGGCGCCCAGGAACGCGAGCTGGACGCAGGTGTACGGCATGGCGGTGCTGTGCGGGATCGGCTTCACGATGAGCCTGTTCATCGGTGGCCTCGCCTTCGCCGGCGCACCGCACGCGATGGACGCGGTGAAGGTCGGCGTGTTCGCGGGTTCGATCCTGTCGGGCGTCGCCGGCTGGCTGATCCTTCGCCGCACAGCACAGTGAGCCAGTGATGCTGATCGGCACTGAGCAGGCACTACCCCGGCGGAGGCCGGGGCCCAGTTGGGCAACGATGCTATCGACGGGTGCGCTTTGTTACAGCGACCTTTCCACCTGGGCCCCGGCCTCCGCCGGGGTGGTGCATCTTTGCCAGTACGGTAGCCGTCGATAATTCCGACAATACTACGCGAAACATATGCTCCGGCCGGCAATCGATCTCGAATTGCTACGTCACCGGAGCCTAATTGCCAGTCCTCGCGAACCGCCATCCTTCCGGCGGTACGCGCATGGGGACCGCAATGCACATTCTTCGTTTCGCCGCCGCCGCCGGACTTCTCGCCGGTATCGCCACGCCCGCGTTCGCACAGGACACCGCGCCGCCGTCTCCGGTAACCGTCTCCGGTTCGGTGACGCTCGCGACCGACTACCGCCTGCGCGGCGTGTCGCAGTCGGACAAGGACGGCGCGATCCAGGGCGGACTGACGATCGCGCACCAGAGCGGCGTGTATGTCGGCGCGTGGGGCTCGAACCTGTCGGGCTGGGGCAGTTTCGGCGGCTCGAACATGGAGCTCGACCTGATCGGCGGCTACAAGCACAAGCTCAGCCCCAGTGCGACGATCGATGTCGGGCTGACCTGGTACATGTATCCGGGCGGCGCATCGAAGACCGATTACGCCGAGCCCTATGTGAAGCTGAGCGGCACGACCGGTCCGGCGACGCTGACCGCGAGCGCCTTCTATGCGCCGAAGCAGCAGGCGCTCGGCAAATGGTATCGCACCGGCGCCGATGCCGCCGCGGGCGTCTACACCGACGCGGGCGACAAGAAGGACAATCTGTACCTTACCGGCGACGGCGCATTCGCGCTTCCCGGCACGCCGGTCACCGCCAAGGCGCATATCGGCCATAGCTGGGGCAATGACGGCCTCGGCCCCAACGCGACCAGCGCGGCGCCGACCGGCGACTATTGGGATTGGTCGCTCGGTGCGGACACTACGTATAAAAACCTGACGCTGAACGTGAGCTATGTCGACACCGACATCACGCGTCGCAGTGCCGCATATCTCCAGCCGAGCTTCAGCCACGGCCAGGACGGAACCGGATCGATCGCCGACGGCACGATCGTCGCCTCGCTCACCGCCGCCTTCTGAAGGATCGACCGATGCAGGATCTACTCTGGATAGCGTTCATGGTCGGACTGGTGGCGGCGACGCTCGCCTATGTCCGCCTGTGCGACAACGCCTGAGCCAATGAGGACACCATCATGACCCTCGACCTCTGGCTCGCCGCGATCGTCGCGCTCGGGCTGCTGTTTTACCTCGTGGCGGTGCTCATCCGTCCCGAACGCTTTTAGGAGCGCGTCGCCATGACATTCGAAGGATGGATTCTCATCCTGGGCTTCGTCGGCATCCTGCTGGCGTTGACCAAACCCGTCGGCATGTGGCTGTTCGCCTTGTACGAAGGCCGCCGCACGCCGATCCACGCGATCCTCGGCCCCGTCGAGACTGGCTTCTACAAGCTCAGCGGCATCGATCCGAAACAGGAGCAGGGCTGGCGCCGTTACGCGCTGCACATGATCATGTTCAACGCGATGCTGATGGCGCTGACCTACGCGGTGCTGCGTCTGCAGGGTGTCCTACCGGGCAATCCGCAGGGCTTGGCGGGGCTCAGCCCCCATCTCGCGTTCAACACCGCGATCAGCTTCACGACGAACACCAACTGGCAGAGCTACGGTGGCGAATCCACCGTGTCGAACTTCAGCCAGATGTTCGGCCTGACGATCCACAACTTCCTGTCGGCGGCTACCGGCATCGCGCTGGCGTTCGCGCTGTTCCGCGGGTTCGCGCGTAGGTCGAGTGCGACGATCGGCAATTTCTGGGCCGACATGACGCGCGTCACGCTGTACGTGCTCTTGCCGATCTGCGTCGTCGTGACGCTCTTCTACATCGCCAGCGGTGTCCCGCAGACGATGGCCGGCACGGTCGACATCACCACGCTCGAAGGGCTCAAGCAGACGCTGACGCTCGGGCCCGTGGCGAGCCAGGAAGCGATCAAGATGCTCGGCACCAATGGTGGCGGCTTCTTCAACGCGAACTCGGCGCATCCGTTCGAGAACCCGACCGCGCTCGTCAACCTCGTGCAGATGCTGTCGATCTTCCTGATCGGCTTCGGCCTGACCTGGACCTTCGGCAAGGCCGTCGGCAACACTAGGCAGGGCTGGGCGATCCTCTCGGCGATGCTCGTGCTGTTCCTCGCCGGCGTCACCGTCACCTATTGGCAGGAAGCCGCGGGTAACCCGATCCTCCACAACATCGGTGTCGCGGGCGGCAACATGGAAGGCAAGGAGGTCCGCTTCGGGATCGCCGCGTCGGCCCTGTTCTCGGTCATCACCACTGCAGCGTCGTGCGGTGCGGTCAACGGCATGCACGACAGCTTCACGGCGCTGGGCGGCATGATCCCGCTGCTCAACATCCAGCTCGGCGAAGTCGTAATCGGCGGCGTCGGTGCAGGCATCTACGGCTTCCTGCTGTTCGCCATACTCGCGGTGTTCGTCGCAGGCCTGATGGTCGGCCGCACGCCAGAATATGTCGGCAAGAAGATCGAGGCGCGCGAAGTGAAACTGGCGGTGCTGGCGATCGCCATACTGCCGCTCGTCATCCTCGGCTTCACAGCACTCAGCGCCGTGCTGCCGGACGGGCTTGCGGGGCCGCTCAACAAGGGTCCGCACGGGTTCAGCGAGATCCTCTACGCGTTCACCAGCGCGGTTGGGAACAACGGGTCGGCGTTCGCCGGGCTCACCGCCAACACGCCGTATTACAACGGCCTGCTGGGGGTCGCGATGTGGCTCGGGCGCTTCTTCATCATCGTGCCGATGCTCGCCATCGCCGGTGGTCTCGCGGCCAAGAAGTACACGCCGGAGAGTTCAGGCTCGTTCCCGACGACGGGCGCACTGTGGGTCGGCCTGCTGGTCGGGATCATCCTGATCGTCGGTGGCCTGACCTTCCTGCCGAGCCTCGCGCTCGGTCCCATCGCCGATCATCTCGCGATGATCAGCGGCAAAACCTTCTGACGGGACAAGCCAAAATGGCACGCACCCCTACCAAGTCGCTGTTCACGGCCGACTTGATCGTTCCCGCGATCGGCGACGCTTTCCGCAAGCTCGATCCGCGGCAGCTGATCCGCAACCCGGTGATGTTCGTCACCGCCGTCGTCGCCACGCTGCTGACGATCCTCGTCAATGTCGGCGGCGACGGGCTGTCGGTCGGCTTCAAGATCCAGCTGGTGATCTGGCTGTGGCTGACCGTGCTGTTCGGCACCTTCGCCGAAGCACTCGCCGAAGGCCGCGGCAAGGCGCAGGCCGCGTCGTTGCGCGCGACCAAGGCCGAACTGACCGCGCGCCGCATGAAGGGCGATCAGGTCGAGTCCGTCCCCGCCAGCATGCTCCGCGCGGGCGACATCGTCCTCGTCACGATAGGCGACCTGATCCCGGCCGACGGCGAAGTCGTCTGGGGCGTCGCCTCGGTCAACGAAGCCGCGATCACCGGCGAGAGCGCACCCGTGATCCGCGAAGCGGGCGGCGATCGCTCGGCGGTGACGGCGGGCACCCGCGTCATTTCCGACGAGATCAGGGTCAAGGTCACCGCCAATCCCGGCGAAGGCTTTCTCGACCGCATGATCGCACTCGTCGAGGGCGCCGAGCGGCAGAAGACACCGAACGAGATCGCGCTGACGCTGCTGCTCGTCGGCCTGACGATCATCTTCCTGATCGCGGTCGGCACGATCCCCGGTTTCGCGAGCTATGCGGGCGGCCGCGTGCCGGTCGCGATCCTCGCGGCGCTGCTGATCACGCTGATCCCGACCACGATCGCAGCCTTGCTGTCGGCGATCGGTATCGCGGGGATGGATCGTCTGGTGCGCTTCAACGTGCTGGCGAAGTCGGGTCGTGCGGTCGAGGCTGCGGGCGATATCGACGTGCTGCTGCTCGACAAGACCGGCACGATCACGATCGGCGATCGCCAGGCGAGCGAATTCCGCTCGGTCGGCGGCACGCGTGACGAGGATCTGGCTGAGGCGGCGTTGCTCGCCAGCCTCGCCGACGAAACGCCCGAGGGTCGCTCGATCGTCGTGCTGGCGCGCGAGAAGTTCGGCGTGACGACCAGCGAACTGCCGGGCGATGCGGAGGTCATCCCGTTCACCGCGCAGACGCGAATCTCGGGCGTGATCGTCGGCGGTTCGCTGATCCAGAAAGGCGCGGTCGACTCGATCTTGAAGGCCAATCCGGGGGCAGGGGCAACCGCCGCGGCCACCGAACTGCGCCGGATCACCGATGAGATCGCCCGTGCAGGCGGCACGCCGCTGGCGGTCGCTCGCGATGGGCGGTTGCTCGGTGCGATCTTCCTCAAGGACGTCGTGAAAGCCGGCATCCGCGAACGCTTCGGCGAGCTGCGCGCGATGGGCATCCGCACGGTGATGATCACCGGCGATAACCCGCTCACCGCCGCCGCGATCGCCGCCGAGGCGGGCGTCGACGACTTCCTCGCGCAGGCGACGCCCGAGGACAAGCTCGACCTGATCCGCAAGGAACAGCAGGGGGGCAGGCTGGTCGCGATGTGCGGCGACGGCACCAACGACGCGCCCGCGCTGGCGCAAGCCGACGTCGGCGTGGCAATGAACACCGGCACGCAGGCCGCGCGCGAGGCCGGCAACATGGTCGACCTCGACAGCGATCCGACCAAGCTGATCGAGATCGTCGGCCTCGGGAAGCAACTCCTGATGACCCGCGGTGCGCTGACGACCTTCTCGGTGGCGAACGACGTCGCGAAGTATTTCGCGATCATCCCGGCGATGTTCGTCGCGCTCTATCCGGGGCTTGGCGTGCTGAACGTGATGCGGCTGGGTTCGCCCGAAAGCGCGATCCTGTCGGCGATCATCTTCAACGCGATCATCATCCCGATGCTGGTGCCGCTCGCGCTCAAGGGCGTCGCGTACAAGCCGATGGCCGCGGGGCCGCTGCTCGCGCGCAACTTGGCGGTGTATGGTCTGGGGGGGCTGATCGCGCCGTTCGTGGGGATCAAGCTGATCGACCTTCTGGTCGGCGCCTTGGGGCTGGCATGATGGCCAAGCCTGACACGTCGTGCGTGCATGCACTCTTACACCAGCACCCAGCACCACCCCGGCGAAGGCCGGGGCCCAAGTGGGAAGGTCGCGGTAACGAAGCGCAACTCGAGTTGGCGACGTTTCCCAATTGGGCCCCGGCCTTCGCCGGGGTGGAGCTAGGGGGGAAGGTGCAAGGTGCGCCCTCAACCGCCCTCACCCCAAAGAATTGTTCAACCGCGAAGGCGGGTGCCCAGACTGGGTCCCCGCCTGCGCAGGGACACATGGAGACGACAGAATGACCTCCGATTTCACCTCCGCCCTCCGCCCGGCATTCGTCATGACGATCCTGTTCGCGCTGCTGCTCGGGATCGTCTACCCACTCGCCATGACCGGCATCGGACAAGCCATCTTCCCCAGCCAAGCGAACGGCAGCCTCGTCATGGCCAACGGCAAGGCGATCGGCTCGACCGTCGTCGGGCAGGCCTTCACCACCGATCGCTATTTCCAGACGCGCCCCTCCGCCGCCGGCAAGGGCTATGACGGCCTTGCATCGTCCGGCTCGAACTACGGCCCGACCAGCCAGGCGCTCGTCGATCGCACCAAGGCCGATGTCGCCAAGCGTCGCGCGGAAGGCGTGACCGGACCGCTCCCCGCCGATCTCGCCACCGCCTCTGGTTCGGGTCTCGATCCTGACCTGTCGCCGGCCTCGGCCTATGCGCAGATCAATCGCGTCGCGCGTACCCGCGGCCTGCCCACCGACAAGGTCCGCGCGCTGGTCACCGCCAACGTCGAGGGCCCGCTGCTCGGCATCCTTGGCGAACCGCGCGTCAACGTCTTCGCCCTCAACCGCGCCCTCGACGCAACGCGTTGAACGACGACACGCGGCCATCACCCGAGGCCCTTCTGCGACAGGCGTCGCAGGAGGGTCGCGGCCGTCTGAAGATCTTCCTCGGCGCCGCCCCCGGTGTCGGGAAAACCTACGAGATGCTCTCCGAAGGCGCGGAACGTCGCCGCGCAGGCGTCGATATCGTCATCGGCGTGGTCGAGACGCACGGCCGCGTCGAGACCGAAGCGCTCACGCGCGGCCACGAGATTGTCCCGCGCAAGGCGATCCCGTACGAAGGCCGCACGCTCGACGAGATGGACCTCGACGCCATCCTCGACCGCGCGCCGACGCTCGTCCTGGTCGACGAACTCGCCCACACCAACGCGCCCGGCAGCCGCCACCCGAAACGCTACCAGGACGTCGAGGAACTGCTCGCCGCGGGCATCGATGTCTATTCGACGATCAACATCCAGCACATAGAGAGCCTCAACGACGTCGTCGCGTCGTTCACGCGCGTCCGCGTCCGCGAGACCGTTCCCGACAGCATCGTCGAGGCGGCCGAGATCGAAGTCGTCGACATCCCGCCGGACGAACTGATCGAGCGGCTGAAGGCGGGCAAGGTCTACCTTCCCCACGAGGCGACGCGCGCGCTCGCGCACTTCTTCTCCAAGTCGAACCTGTCCGCCTTACGCGAACTCGCGCTCCGCCGCGCCGCGCAAGCCGTCGATGCGCAGATGCTCGAACACGTCCGCGCATTGGGCGTCGGCGGCACCTGGGCGGGCGGCGAGCGGATCGTCGTCGCGATCAGCGAGTTGCCCGGCGCGCTCGGGCTCGTCCGCGCCACCAAGCGGATCGCCGACGCGATGCACGCGCCGTGGACCGCAGTATATATCGAAACCCCCCGCGCGCAGACCTTCGGCGAGCCCGAGCACCGCCAGCTCGCCGCGGTTTTCAACCTGGCGACGCAACTCGGCGGCGACGTCGCGACCGTCCCCGCGACGTCGGTGGTCGACGGCCTCAAGACCTTCACGACCGAGGCGCGCGCGACGCAGCTCGTCGTCGGCAAGTCCACCCGTTCGCGCTGGTTCGAACTCCGCCACGGCTCGGTCGTCGACCAGATGGTCCGCGAGTCACCGGGAATCGCCGTCCACGTCTTGCCGATGGACCCGCCCACCGCGCCAGGGGGCACGCGCGTGCGGTCCGGCGGATGGGGCAGCAAGGCGGGCTACGCCTGGACGACGGCGATGGTCGCGGGTGTCACCGGCGTCGCCAGCGCGCTGTTCCACATTCTCAACCTCGGCAACGTCGCGCTGCTGTATCTGCTCCCGGTGATGGCCGCGGCGAGCCTGTTCGGCCTGCGTACCGGGTTGTTCGCCGGGATCGCCTCGTCGATCGCGTACAATTTCTTCTTCCTGCCGCCGACCGGCACGCTGACGATCAACAATCCCGAGAACGTGATCTCGATCCTCGTGCTGCTCGGCATCGCGTTCGTGACGAGCCAGCTCACGTCGCGCGTCCGTGCGCAGGCCGACATCGCCGCCGCCAGCGCACGCACCAACGCAGCACTCGCCGGATTCCTGCGTCAACTGACCTCGCTTAACGAGCCGGTCGCGCTCGCCCGCGCCATCTGCGAGGAGATCGGACGGCTGTTCGGCGTGCGGGCGGTGATCCTCGTCGCGGAGGACCCTGGCCTTGCGGTGCAGGCAGCGAACGGCGCGGATTACCGGCTCGAAACGATGGAGATGGCGGCCGCGCAATGGGCCTATGATACGGGCGCGCCGGCCGGTCGCGGGTCGAGTACGCTGGCGGCGTCGGAGTGGTTCTTCCAGCCGTTGCGCTCGGGCGAGCGGACGCTGGCGGTGCTCGGGCTCGCGCGTGAGGCTGGCGGCGATCCGGTGCGGTCGGACCAGTTGCCGTTGCTCATGAGCCTCGTCGATCAGGCCTCCCTCGTGCTCGAACGCGCGCGGCTGGAGGTCGAGATGCGCGATGTCGATGCGGTGCGCGAGCGCGATCGGTTGCGGCAGGCGTTGCTGTCGTCGGTCAGCCACGACCTGCGCACGCCGCTGACGTCGGTGATGGCGGCGGCGGCGGAACTGCACCGCGGCGTCACGCCCGAGCTGATCGACACGATCGAGACCGAGGCGGCGCGGCTCAATCGCTTCGTCGGCAACCTGCTCGACATGGCCCGCGTCGAGGCGGGGGCGCTTCGGTTGCGGCTCGAACCGACCGACCTTACCGACGCGGTGGCGGGCGCGGTGCACGACACGAAACGCGTGCTCGAAGGCCACGCGATCGAACTCGACGTTGCGCCGAACCTTCCTCTGGTCCGCGTTGACCCGCAACTATTGCATCATTGCCTGCTCAACCTGCTCGACAATGCCGGCCGCTATGCCGATCCGGGGACGCCGATCGTGGTACGCGCGGAACACCGCTTCGGGATGCTCCGGCTGTCGGTGATCGACCAGGGGCCGGGCTTGCCACCCGGCCGCGAGAAGGAGGTGTTCGAGACGTTCCGCCGCCTCGAAGGCTCCGACCGCGCGATCGGCGGCACCGGCCTCGGGCTTGCGATCGTCAAGGCATTCGCCGAAGCGATGGGGATGACCGTCGAAGCCAGCAACCGCGAAGACCTGACGGGCGCACGGTTCAGCCTGTGCTTCCCCGTGGCGCTGCTCGTCCGCGACACCGACGGAGCGAACATATGAGCACACAAAGGGTCCTGATAGTGGACGACGAACTGCATATCCGGCGGTTGTTGAAGAACACACTGGAACGGGCGGGATACGGTGTCGAGGAGGCGGTCGACGCGCGCGAGGCGCTGCGGATTGCGGGGAGGCGGCCGTTGACTGCGGTGCTGCTGGACCTGGGGTTGCCCGACCGCGACGGACTCGAACTGGTGCCGCTGCTGAAGAAGCTCGGCGATCCGATCATCCTCGTCGTCTCCGCGCGCGAGGCGACCGACCAGAAGGTGGCCGCGCTCGATCTCGGGGCCGAGGATTACGTGACGAAGCCGTTCGATACCGAAGAGCTGCTTGCGCGGTTGCGGGTCGCCTTGCGCGGTCGAGGGGAGGCGACGTCTCGGCCGACGGTCCTGCGCGCGCATGGGGTGGAGATCGATTTCGAACACCGTCTCGTCCGGCGCGGGAACGAGGAAGCGCATCTGACGCGGAAGGAGTTCGACGTGCTGTCGGCGCTCGCGGCGCATCCGGGGCGGGTCGTGACGCACCAGCGGATCCTGGAGGCGGCGTGGCCGACCGATCACGACCGGCGGATCGAGTATCTCCGTATCGTGGTGCGTAACCTCCGTCAGAAGCTGGAGGGGACCGGGGGCGTCGGCACGGTCATCGCGAACGAACTCGGGATCGGGTACCGACTCCTCGTTGACGCCTGAGTTGAGAAACTTGTTTGCCCGCGAAGGCGGGGATCGAGACTGGGCTCCCGCCTTCGCGGGAGAACAAGGAAGCAGTCGGTTCGCTGGTAAATGCACGCAGCCAACCGTCACTAGCGAAGGCCGGGGAATCCCCGCAGTAGGTCGCCCCTGCCGCGCGAGGTCCCGGCTTTCGCCGGGATGACGGGGTTGCGCACAATGTAAGCACTATGGCTCCCCCTCAAAACCAATCTCGAACGCATATGCCGCTGGCGATAGCTGAAGTGTCGCATGACCGACGCCCATCGCCTCCGCACCGATCTCAGTCTCCGGCCGAGTGGAATCCTGTTGCTCGCAATTGCCGTCATCGCGGTCCACACGCTCGCTCGCCTCCACCCGGAAACCGGCCCGTTTGTGTTCCTGCTCGGCATGACCGGCTTCGTTTGCGCGAGTGCCGGCGCGATGCTGTTGGTGGTCGGCGGCCACATCCACGACCCGGTCAGGATCAGCGCCCGCTGGCAACGCGCCGCGCGATAGGCGCGCCCGCCGCGGGACCTGTCGACGCGCGCGCCCGCCGTCACTATGCTACCGCATTGCAGCATGATGACGACAAGGGAGCGCTCTGCATGATCGGTCGACGCGAAGTAGTAACCGCGCTTGGTCTGTTGGGTGTCCTCCCACAGGCCGCCGCCGCGATGCGGGCAGCGCCCGGCAAGGCCGAGCCGTTCTCTTGGGACGTGCTCCAGCAGCGCGCCGCGACGCTCGCCACCAAGCCATACGCCGCCCCCGCCAAGGTCGCCGCCGCCGCCGCGATCGATTACGACAAGGTCGGCAGCATCCGCTTCCGCGCGGACAAGACGCTGGCGGGCGGTATCCGCCTGTTCCCGCTCGGCCGCTATGCGCCGATGCCGGTCGCGATAAACGTCGTCGAGGGCGGGCAAGCGCGCCGCATCGACTTCTCGCGCGACCTGTTCGAGGCCGAAGAGGGCCACGCCGCCGCGCTCGGCATCGCCGGGTTCCGCGCGATGGCACCGGGCGGGACCAGCGACTGGATGGCGTTCCAGGGCGCGTCCTATTTTCGGACCGCCGGCGCGCAGGACCAGTACGGCCTGTCCGCGCGCGGGCTCGCGATCAACACCGGGCTGCCGGGCCGCGAGGAATTCCCCGACTTCACCGAATTCTGGATCGAGCGAACCGGCGCGGACGCGTACACGATCTATGCGCTGATGGACGGCGCGAGCGTCACCGGCGCGTATCGCATCCAGTCGCGCCATGTTGCCGGCGCGGGCGTCGAGCAGCAGGTTTCGTCCGTGCTCAACGTCCGCCGCGACATCGAACGACTCGGCATCGCGCCGGCGACCAGCATGTTCTGGTACGGCGAAGGCAACCGCGCCGCGGCGGTCGACTGGCGTCCCGAGATCCACGATTCGGACGGTCTGGCGCTGCTCACCGGTGCCGGCGAACGCATCTGGCGTCCGCTCAACAACCCGCCGCACGATACGCTGGACAGTTTTGCGGACCAGGCGCCCAAGGGCTTCGGGCTGATCCAGCGCGACCGGAATTTCGATCACTATCAGGACGACGGCGCGTTCTACGATCGCCGGCCGAACCTGTGGGTCCAGCCGCAGGGCGACTGGGGCAAGGGCGCGGTAATGCTCTATGCGTTCCCGACCAACAGCGAGACGGTCGACAATGTCGTCTCGTTCTGGACCCCGGCCGCGCCTGCGAAGGCCGGGCAGCGGTTGCAGTTCGATTACTCGCTGTCGTGGAAATCGACCGATCCGACCGCCGTCGCCGCGACCGCGCACGTCGTCGATTGCTGGCAGGGCGTCGCCGGCCGACCGGGCGCCGAGCCGGTCAAGGGCGCGCGGAAACTCGTGATCGATTTCATCGGCGACGGTCTCGCTGGCCTCGATCGGCAGAGCGGGGTGACCGCCAAGATCGACGTCGTCCGCGGTAAGGTGCTCACCAACGCGGCCTACCCCGTCGTCGGCCAGAAGAACCGCTGGCGCGTCACCGCCGACGTGGCCCCCGATGCGCAAGGGCCCGCCGACGTCAGGCTGTTCCTCACGCGTGGCGGCCGCGCGCTCAGCGAAACCGTCCTGACCCCGATCTTCTGATGCCCGCGCTTCCCGCAATGATGCCGGGCGAAACGCCGATCGAGATGCCCCCGCAGCGTTTCGACGGCCCGCCGCCGCCCTGGTCCGCGCCCGAGCCCGGGCCGGGCATGGTCGTGTCCTCCGACGACATGCTCGCGCGTCGCATCCTCCTCGTGCTGATGACCGGGCTGCTGGCAACCGCGGCGTCATCGGCCGTGCAGGAATCGCTGCTCGCCGACGGATTGAGCTTCTGGGACGCGGCGTTGCTCGCGCTGTTCTTTCCGCTGTTCGCGTGGATCGCGTTCGGGTTCATGAACGCCGCGATCGGCTTCGTGCTGTTGATGACCGGCGGGCATCCGGGGTTCGTCCCGACGCCTCGTCAGTCCGAACCGCTTGAGGGCCGCACCGCGATCCTGATGCCGGTCCACAACGAGGACATCGACGCGGTGTTCGAGCGGATCGCCTGGATGGCGCGCGCGATCGCCGCCGGCGGTGTCGCCGACCGGTTCGATATCTTTATCCTGAGCGATTCTGGCGAAGCGGCGGAAGCGGCCGAGGTCGCGGCGTGGGAGCGTCTCGCGCCGGCTCTCGACTGTGCGCTCTATTACCGCCGCCGGACCGTGAACGTCGGCCGCAAGCCCGGCAACGTGGCGGAGTGGATCCGGCGGTTCGGCGGCGGCTATCGCTACATGCTGATGCTCGACGCGGACAGTTTGATGGGCGGCAACACGATCATCGGCATGGCGCAGGTCCTCGAACGGCGGCCCGCGGTGGCGCTCCTCCAGACCGTGCCGGCGGTGATCAACGGCGTGACGTTCTTCCAGCGCTGGATGCAGTTCGCCAGTCGGTTGTATGGTCCGATTTCCACCGCCGGGCTGGTCTGGTGGTCGGGCTCGGAGGCGACATTCTGGGGACATAATGCGCTGATCCGGATCGAGGCGTTCGCATCGAGTTGCGGGCTACCCGACCTGCCAGGGCGCGCGCCGTTCGGCGGCGTCATCATGAGCCACGACATGGTCGAGGCGGCGCTGCTCCGCAGGCGCGGCTGGCGCGTGCACATGCTGATGACCGAGGAGACGTTCGAGGAATATCCGCCGACGCTGATCGACGCGGCGGTGCGCGACCGGCGCTGGGCGCAGGGGAATATCCAGCATCTCAGCCTGCTGACGTCGTCGGGGTTCCACTGGGTCAGCCGGCTGCAATTGCTGATGGGCGCGTCGGCGTTCATCACCTCGCCGGTGTGGCTGCTGATGATCGCGACCAGCGTCGTGCAGGCGCTGATCGGCGAGCGCAACATCGTCGAGGCGCAGACCTCGCTGCAGGTGCTGTTCGTCACGCTGTTGCTGCTGTTCGGGCCGAAGCTGCTGAGCGTGATCTGGGCGATCTCGAACGCGGAGCGGCGCGCGGGGTTCGGCGGGCGGCGCGGGATCGTCAGGTCGGTGCTGATCGACGTACCGTTCTCGATGCTGTCAGCGCCGGTGATCGCGTTGACCCAGACGATGGATCTCGCCGGCATATTGATGGGGCGAAAGTCCGGCTGGGCGCCGCAGAACCGCGATGCGCACGAACTGTCGCTGGCGGACGTTATGCCGCGGTATCGCTGGCATGTCGGGGTGGGGGTGGCGTTGTTGCTCGTGACGCCGTTCGCGCCGGTCACCGCGGCGTGGCTCGCGCCGGTGACGCTCGGGTTGTTGCTCAGTCCGTTCCTGACGATGCTGACCGCGAGCGAAAAGGCGGGGCGGTGGGCCTTGTCGCACGGGATGTTCGTCGAGCCGGGCGAGCATGTTTCGGTGCTCTCGCGGCCTTCGTTACCCGCGCACACCAGCGAACTCCCGTCATCCTGACGAAAGTCAGGACCCAGGGTAACTGAGCGTCCTCCGTCTTGGATCTGGATCCTGACTTCGTCAGGATGACGGCGCGTTACGCCCTGTGCCCGCTCAGTTCGGCTCCCGCATCCACCGCGAACCGGCGGTTCCAGATCGTCGCCGACGCCGACACCGCGGTCACCACCAGGAACGCCAGCGTGAAGTCCGCCAGTGCCGGCCGCGTCGCACCCGTCCCGAGCATTCCGACATGCAGCGACGCTGCGCCGACGCAGATGCCGAGCGAGAGCATGAGCTGCTGGAACGTCGCGTAGAAGCTGGTCGCGCTGCTCATCCGTGACGAGGGAATCTCGTCATACGCGATCGTGTTGTACGCCGAGAACTGGAACGACATGAAGAACCCCGAGATCATCAGCACGCCGAAGATGGCCGGGATCGGCCAGTCCGGGCGAAACAGCCCGGCGACTGCGTAGCCCGAACTCGCGCAGAGGCCGCCGACGATCAGGCTGTTGCGGAACCCGAAGCGTCTGAGCACGCGCGGGGCCAGGCTCTTCATCATCAGCGAGCCGATCGCGCCGGCGATCGTGATCGCACCGCTCGCCGCGGCGGTCATTCCGAAGCCCAATTGGAGCATCATCGGCAGCAGGAACGGCTGCGCGCCTTGCGTGATGCGCGTCAGCGATCCGCCGATCACCGACAGCCGGAAGGTCGGGATCCGCATCAACGACAGGTCCAGGATCGGATCGCTGCGGTGCTTGGCATGGCGGATATAGAACCCGCCTGCGATCAGCCCGGCGACGATCAGCACGACCGCACGCGACAGTTCGCCGGTGCGGCTGGTCATCTCGAACCCGAACAACAGGCAGCCCAGCGACACGCCCGACAGGATGAAGCCAGGTATGTCGAAGCGCGCCGGCTTGTCCTCGCGGACCTCGCCGATGAAGCGCGTCACCAGGATCACGCCGAGCAGGCCGATCGGCACGTTGAGGTAAAAGATCCAGCGCCAGTCGAGATACGTCACGATCGCGCCGCCGACCGGTGGCCCCAGGATCGGGCCGATCAGCGCGGGCATGATCAGCCACGACATCGCCTGGACCATGTCCTCCTTGGCGACGCTGCGGAGCAGGACGAGGCGGCCGATCGGGATCATCATCGCGCCGCCGAGCCCTTGCAGGAAACGCGCGCCCATCATGAACGGCAGGCTGGTCGCCTGGCCGCACAGCATCGATCCGCCGACGAAAATGAGGATCGCCGCGCGGAAGATCGTGCGCGAGCCGAACCGGTCGGCGAGGCGCCCGCTCGCGGGAATGAAGATCGCGAGCGCCAGCAGGTACGAGGTCAGCGCCGAACTCATGCTGGTCGCGGGCACGCCGAAATCGCGCGCCATCGTCGGCAGCGCGGTCGCGAGCACGGTCGAGTCCATCTGCTCCATGAACAGCGCGCAGGCGATGATCAGCGCGGTAACGCGGTAGTTGCTCGGCGTATGCGGCAGCGCGTCCGGGTCCTTGGCGACGCGCGCGATAGTGTCGGCAGCGGGCATGATGCCGTCGCGAATTTCGCTGTTGATCGACGCCAGCCCACGGCGACGCAGCCTCATGCCTGCCACCCCCCGCCCAGCGCCTTGAAGACGTCGACCTGGCGATCGACCAGCAGCGCGTCGGATGCGGCGAGGTTGGCCTGCGCGGTGGTCAGCGCGGCCTGCGCGGTCAGCAGCGACAGGAAGTCGGTGCGGCCGAAGCGGTACAGCGTGCCGGCCTGATCCGCGGCGCGTGCGGCGCTCGCCTGCGCACGGCGTAATGACGCATTGCGATCGCCTTCGCGCGCATAGGCGGACAGTGCGGTCTCGGTCTGGCGGAGCGCTTCGAGCGTGGTCGAATCGAACTGCGCGAGCGCCTGGTCCGCGCTGGCGCCGGCCTGGGCAATCTGCGCGCGGATGACTGGGCGGTTGGGGAAGCTCCAGCTGATCAGCGGTCCAAGCCCGAGATGGAACGCATTGGTCGAGCCGAGCGACGACACCGGCCCGGTGAACCCGGCCGAGCCGCCTAGGCTGACCTGCGGATAGAGGTTGGCCGTAGCGACGCCGATCCGCGCGGTCGCGGCGGCAAGCGAGCGTTCGGCCTGGCGTATGTCGGGACGGCGCTGAATCAGCGCGCTGCCATCGCCGATCGGCAATGGCCGGTCTAGCGCGGGCGGCTTGGCACAAGTCTCGACGTCCCGCGGATAGTCCGCTGGCGCGCGGCCCATCAGCGTGGCGAGCCGGTACAGCGCGGCGGTGCGCGTCGCGACCTGCGACGGGATCAACGCCTCGCTCTGGTCGACCGCGGTCCGCGCGCGCGTCACGTCGAATGCGGTACCGCGGCCGCCGCGTTGCAGGCGTTGCGTGACGTTGAGCGTCTGGCGTTGCAGTGCGAGGATGCGGTTGTTCGCGGCGAGCACCATGTTGGCCGTGCAGGCGGTGGCATAGCTGCGCGCGGTTTCGGCGGCGACCGTCACGCGGACGTTGTCGCGCGCGGCGGCGACGGCCTCGGCATCGCCTTGGGCCGCCTCGATTGCGCGGCGGATGCGGCCCGACAGGTCGAGTGGGTAGGCGAGCGTGATGCCGAGGTTGTAGTCGAGCGTGCCGGGCAGGCTGCCGCCGGTCGTATAGGGGCGGTCGAGGGAGGTGCCGCCGCCGAGGACGGTCGACAGCGTGCGGCCAGCTGCGATTTCGGCGACGACTGCGTCGGCGCGGCGCAGGTTGGCGTCGGCGGCGCGGAGGTCGGTGTTGGCGGCGAGCGCTTCGGTGACGAACGAGTCGAGGCGGGCGTCGCCGTAGAGTTGCCACCAATGGTCGGGGAGGGGGGCGTTGGCGAACGCCTTCTCGTGGCCGCTGTCGAAAGTGCCTTGGGCGGAGGGGCGGTTGACGACTGCGGACTCGGGGAGGGCGTATTTCGGGCCGGCGGTGGTGCAGGCGGCGAGGGCTAGCGCGAATGCTGCCGCAACTGCTCCCCTCCCTGGAAGGGAGGGGTTGGGGGTGGGAAGGCCGGCTCGTGCCACAACGGTTCGGATTTGTGGAAGCCTACCCACCCCCGGCCCCTCCCTTTCAGGGAGGGGGGAAGAAGGGGCGTTTCTAAGCGACGTGAGATGGCGACCGAACATCATGCCGTCGTCCCCGGTGCGACGCGCGGCTGGACCGTTACCGTCGCGGTGCGGCCCACGATCAGCTGCGTTCCCTTCGGCACGCTGGTCAGCTTCACCCGCACCGGGATACGCTGCGCCAGCCGCACCCAGTTGAACGTCGGATTCACGTTCGGCAGCAGGTTCGTCGTGTTGGTCCGCTCGCTGTCGTTGATCCCCGCGGCGATGCTGTCGACGCGGCCGTGCAGCGCTTGTGGCTCGCCCATCAGGTGGACGATTACCGGATCGCCGAGATGGATGCTGCCGAGCTTGGTTTCCTCGAAATAGCCCTCGACGCGCAGCGAATCGGTGTCGACCAGCGCCATCGCCTGCGTTCCGGTTGCGATATAGTCGCCGGGGTGGAGATCGAGGTTGGTGACGATCCCGTGCACCGTCGCACGCACCGTCGTCCGCGCGAGGTTGAGCGCCGCGGTCGACCGCGCACTCTGCGCCTGTGCGAGAGCCGCCGACGCGGTGGCGACGCGCGCGACGTTCTGCTCGTGCGTTTCCTTGGCCACCAGGTCGCCAAGCGCCAGATCGCGCTGTGCTTCACGGCGAGCCTGCAATAGCGTCGCACGCGCGCTTGCGATCGACGCGTCGGACTGCGCCAGCGTCAGCTGAAAGCGGGGGCGATCGACCACGAACAGGATGTCGCCCGGCTTCACCGCCTGGTTGTCGTGCACCGCGACCTGCGTGACGAGACCCGCGACGTCGGGCGTCACGCGGACGATATCGGCGCGGATATGCCCGTCGCGCGTCCACGGATCGGTCTCGTACCGCTTCCACAGCCACAGCGCGACCAGCACCGCGAGCGCGACGATGATCAGCGTGACGGCCGAGCGACCCAGCGGGGCGAACAGCGACTTGAGGCGGGAAGAGGTCATGCGGAAGGTCCGGTCAGCAGGGCGAGCAGCCCGAGGATGAGGATGAACAGCGCGAGATCGACGAGCGGTCGATACGTCACCACGCGGTAGGCGCCGGCGAACGCGAGCAGCCGCGTGGCGATGCCGGTCAGGATGACGGCGGCGACGGCGAGCAGCAGGACGCTCGGCAGATAGACGCCGCCGATCGAGATTTCGCCGGTCATGCGGCTGCTCCATACGCTGGTGCCGACGGGAAAAGATTACGGCGTAGCGAGGTCAGCGCGAGCACGCCGGTACGGTGGCGATCGGGCGTGCTGGTCGCGAAACCTCTCATCGCGGCGTCGATTCCGGCGAGCAGGTCGGGTTCAGGTGGCGCGGGCTCATCCGGACGTAACGCACGGTAATGCGCGCCGATACCACGAAGGACCGGCGTGATCACCGCGGCCTCGTCGGGGGAGCCATCCATCCGCAACTGCTTGAGTTCGCCGACCGCGACGCCGACGCGCAGATCGGTCAAGGCGTCGAGCAGCGGCTTGCCCGGATCCTCGCCCTGCAACGCGAGGCGCGGGGCGAGCAGGCCGATGCGGTCGAGCATCCGGGCGATCCAGCCCGCCGCGTCGGGGCGGCTCATCGAGTCGCTGCGCGCCGCCAGTTCGCGCCAGCCTGCGCGGATCAGTCGCCGCGCGCTGGTATCCGCGCCGATGGTCTGGAACAGGCCGACGGTGACGACCGCGAACAGCGTGCCGATCAACTGCGCGATGCCGCCGTTGAGGAACGCGTCGAAGCTGCCGCCGAACCGGTCGTTCAGGCCGACCGTGTTCAGCGCTCCGAGCAAGCCGCCGAGCGTCATCAGCAAGGTCGCCGGTCGGGCGAGAAACATCCCTCCGATGAGCATAGGTGGTGCGAGCACGGCGGCGAGCGTCACGAAATCGGTCACGCGCGGCAGGATGGCGAAGGCGTAGATGGCGGATATGACCAGCCCGATGATCGTGCCGTAGAAGAACGCCAGGATCGATGGTGCGGGGTCGTCGCTGTTGCCGAACAGCGCGCAGCACACGCCCGCGATCAGCACCGCGCCCGCCCCGTCCGACCAGCCCGTACCGATCCAGAAGACGCAGCCGAGCAGGATGGTCGCGACGGTGCCCGCGGCGGCGCGGAGTGCGATACCCCGGTCGCGGTGGAGCGGTCGCTTGGCGATCCGGGCGAGCAGCCGTGCGACCGCAGGCGTGACCGGTGCGCGCGATGGCGAGCGCATCTGGTCGCGCAGGTCGCGCGCGTTACGGTGTGCGTCGACCAGTTCGCCGAGCCGCGCGAGCAGGCTGAGCCGCAACGCATCACGCCAGATGAGCGTATCGCCCACCACCGGTTCGAGGACGCGGGCGCGTTCGATCAGTGCGTCCGCTGTCGCGCCACGCTCCGTGACGGGCGGCGGATCGCGCAGCCATTCGCGGACGTCCTCGATCAGCGCGAGCGCTTCGGGGCGGGGCGCGTCGGCACCGCGCTTCAGTTCGACGATCCGGTCGTCGACCGCGCTCGCCAGGGGCAGCAGCATCGACAGTTCGGCCTGGAGTGTGCGCAGCGTCCGCGTACGCGGCAGCAGGCGCGCGGTGTCGAACGGCAGGTGGATGGACAATTGGTGAAGCTCGTTGATATCGAGCGCGAGGCGACGGCGATCGCGGTCGAGCGCGGCATCGGATGCCCCCGCCAGCGAATCCCGCGACCAGCGCTCGGCATCGGCCAGGATCGCGTCGATCCGCGCGAGCAGCGTCGCGGTCACGGTCTGCGGGAAGACGAAGCCGTGGATCAGGCTCCCGCACAGGATGCCGATCGTGATCTCCTGCACGCGCAACGCGGCGATCGTGAACACCGCACCCGGGGTCGTTACCGACGGAAAACCGATGATGCTGGCGGTGTAGCCCGCGAGCAGGAACAGATAGGCGCGCGGCGTCCGGTCGAGCAGCGAGATATACAGGCACAGCCCGAGCCACAGCGCCAGGCCGAGCGAGAGAAGCTCGGGCGCGTTGACCAGATTCGGTACCAGCACCACCGCGGCAGCCGCGCCCAGCACCGTACCGGCGACGCGGAACACCGCCTTCGACAGCACCGCACCCGCCAGCGGCTGCGCGACGATGTACGACGTCGTCACCGCCCAATAGGGACGCGTCAGCCCGATCCTGAGCGCGATGTAATAGGCCAGGAACGCCGCGATCAGGCACTTGACCGAGAAGAGCGCTTCCTTCCCGCCGAACCGGGTGAGGTTCATCGTGCCGGGCTCATCGCGCGTGATCCGCCGTAAACCGCGCGCCGAGCCGCTCCGCGACGTGCAACGCGGTGGCGAGATCGTCGTCGGACACGTCGTCGAGCATCCCCGCGCGCAGGCTGGCGAACTTCGCCTCGATCGTGGTGACGAGCGCGCGGCCGTGATCGGTCAGGCGAATCCGGCTGACGCGTGCGTCGGCAGGGTCGCGGCGACGCTCGACGAGGTTGGCGGCCGACATCTGGTCGATCGAGCGGACGAGCGACGCCTGCGTCACGTCGAGTTGCTGCGCGAGGTCGGTTTGGCGCACGTCGTCGCCGAGCCTTCCGACCTGGACGAGCGCCCAGCCGGTCGATGCGGAGACGTTCATGTCTCGCAATGCTCGATCGGCTGCCCGCCGCCACATCCTTGCAAGCGGTAGAAGGGTGCGGGCGTAGGACGACTCGAGAATGGCGCGGGGGGAAGTCATTAGCATGCTAAGTAATGGCGATTGCGTGTGCTGCAATGCGGAATCGGTTTGTGACGGAAATGTTAGGATTGGTACCAAACCTATTGGCACCTCCCCGGCGAAGGCCGGGGCCCAACTGGAGAGGTTGCGGTAACGGAAGGCCGAACTCCGTTATCAACGTTCCCCAATTGGGCCCCGGCCTCCGCCGGGGTGGCATCGGGTGGGGTAAACGTTCTTACTCGACCGCCAGGATTACATGGCTGGCCTTGATCAACGCCAGCGCGCGCGTACCGATCTGGAGGTCGAGCGCCTCGGCACTTTCCTTGGTCAACGTCGCGGTCAGCGTCTTGCCGAGCGTCAGTTCCAGCGTCACTTCGCTCGAGATCGCGCCGTCCTCGCGCGCGATAACGGTCCCCGCCAGCGTGTTGCGTGCCGACGTCCGCAAGCTCTCGTCGCCGCGCGCGAGGATCACGAAGCTCGACTTGATGAGCGCGAGCGCGGTCGCACCCGGCACAAGTCCCAGATCCTCGGCACTACCGCGCGTGATGGTCGCGACGATCTCCACACCGTCCGCCACCGCCAGCGTTACCTCGGCATCGATCGTCCCCGGCGTCACGCGCGACACGGTGCCGCGCAACACGTTGCGTGCGCTCGTCTTCATTCCGATTCCCCATAGCAAAGGCTTCAGCGACAGCCCGTTCGACACGCTAGCTTCGATCCGTGCCATCGCGCTGGCGAGTTCGGCTTCGGCGACCGCATAGCCGTCGAGTACCGCCACGCCCGCCTCGGTGATCGGGCTCGCGCCGCCGTCCTTGCCGCCGGCCGCAGGGAGCACGAGCGGGCGGTCGAACAGATTGTTCATCACCTGCACCGCGTCCCACGCCGCCTTGTAGCTGAGGCCGACGACCTTCGCCGCGCTGGTGATCGAGCCGCCGTCGCGGATCGCGCGAAGCAGTGCGATCCGGTCGGCGCCGACGCGGCCGGTCTGGTCCTTGGCGAGCAGGATCGTGGCGTGGAGAGCGGGGTCCGGCGGTAGCGTCATGGCCCCCTTCATACCTACTGTCGGATGCGGAAGGTAAGCCCGATCGTGCGCGGGTCGCTCGGCGTGGCGAGGATCAGGCCGGAATTGCCCGCCTGGATCGTCACGTTCTGGATGTAGTCCTTGTTCAGCAGGTTGCGTGAGAACACGGCGAGTTCCCAGCCGTCCTTCGAGCGGAAGCCGATGCTGCCGTTGACGATCGTGTAGCCTTGAATGACCGTGAACGCCGACCCCGAGGGATCGCCGAACTGCCGCGTGCGGGTGTTCGAGTCGACGTGGACGAAGCCGCTGCCGATGTCGGCGATCGGCTGGTTGTAGTCCGCGCCGAGCGTGTACGACCAGCGCGGCAGGCTCGACAGGCGCTGGCCGCTGAGATCGCAGAAGGCGGCAGTGTTGAAGATCCGCTCGATCGGGCAGGGGGCGGCCGGGTAGGAATTGAATTTGCCGTCCGCGTAGGCGACGCTACCGCGCAGCGAGAGGTTGCGCGTGACGAGCGCGGTCGCGTCCGCCTCGAACCCGCGGACGGTGACCTTCGGGATGTTGGCGAGGTAGGTACGCAAAGCGGCGGCGGCGCGCGTGTCGGTCACGTTCGACTGGAAATCGGTGACACGCGTGTAATAGCCGTCGACGTTGAAGATCAGGCGATTGTCGAACAGTTGTGTCTTGAGGCCGATCTCGTACGCGGTGTTCTTCTCGGGGCGGACGACGGCCGTGCCGATGGCGGGCTGGTTCTGGTCGTTGAGCGGTAGGCCGGACATGTTGATCCCGCCCGACTTCTCGCCACGCGCGTAGCTGGCATAAGCGAGGATGCCGTCGGTCGCCTGGTACGCGATGTTGCCGCGCCCCGTCAGTGCGCCGTCCTTGTCGCTGGCGGCGTAGTTCTGGCCGCGCAGGATCGACAGCTTGGCCGCGTTCAACGCCGCGTTCGTGGTCTGGAGGCCGCCGAAGGTGAAGGTGTCGTACGTCCCCTCCTTCTCCTCATAAGTATAACGAAGCCCGCCGGTCAGGGTGAGGCGATCGACCGGCTTCCAGTTCACTTCGCCGAACGCCGCATAGCTGTCCGAGCGGAAATCGGTGCGGCCGTCGGTGCCGTAGCCGTCGAGCAGGTTGCTCGGGACGGCGGTTGCGGCGGCGCCGGTGCCCGTTGTCGTGCCGATCAGATAGCGTGCGGCGGCGGGGCCGTAGATCGAGATAGGGCGGCCGATCACGCGCTGGCGGAAGAAGTAGAGTCCGCCGACGTAGCTCAGCTTATGGTCGCCGTTCGAGGCGAGGCGGAGTTCCTGGCTATACTGGTCCTGGCGCGAGGGGATGTGCTGTTCGGTCTGGATCGGGATGCCGGTATAATCGCGATCGTTGTCGGCATCCCAGTTCCAGAATCGCCAAGCGCTGACGGAGGTGAGCGTCGCACCACCGAGGTTCCAGTCGGCG
Organism: Sphingomonas sp. PP-CE-1A-559; assembly: GCF_004340965.1. GTDB lineage: Bacteria > Pseudomonadota > Alphaproteobacteria > Sphingomonadales > Sphingomonadaceae > Sphingomonas. Next base: position 91,524 of record NZ_SLYA01000005.1, read on the forward strand.
ATCACGCCGACGCCGCCCTCGTTGGTATCGACGCCGAGTGCCGCATCGATATCGGTCTTGCGGTCGTACGGATTGGTGCTGGGCGGTGCGTAGTTGAACTGTGCGGCGAGGCCGGTCGGGCCGCTGAACTGTCGCGTGGCGGTGCGGAACAGACGGCCGTCGGTGCCGCTACCCGGTCGTGTGGCGACGTTGTAATAGACCTGCGTGCAGCAGTTGCTCTGAAAGTTGGTGAAGTCGGCGCTGACCTTCACCTGGAACACCTCCGAGGGGCGGAACAGCAATTGGCCGCGGATCGCCTGGTTGCCGATGGTGTTCTGGTCGCGGCCGGTGACGACGTTGTCGATCACGCCGTCGCGGCGCGTGCTGACCACCGACACGCGACCGGCGAGCGTGTCGCCGACGATCGGGCCGGAGACGGCGCCCTTCACCTGGAAGAAGTTGTAGCTCGCATAGCTGATCTCGGCCTCGCCTTCGGTCGCGAAGGTCGGAGCTCGAGTGGTAATGTTGATCGCGCCGGCGGTGGAGTTCTTGCCGAACAGCGTGCCTTGGGGGCCACGGAGTACTTCGACCTGCTCGATGTCGCTGAAGTCGAACGCGGCGGTGGCGGGGCGGGCGTGATAGACTTGGTCGACATAATAGCCGACGCCGGGTTCGAGCCCGTCATTGGCCTGACTGACCGCGACGACGCTGCTGCCGAGCCCGCGGATCGTGAACGCGGTGTTGCGCGGGTTCGCCGAGCTGTAGTTCAGCGCGGGGACGAGCTGCGAGAGCTGCTGGGTGTTCACGGTGTAGGAGCGGTCGAGCAGCGCGCCCCCGACGACGGACAGCGAGCCCGGGATCTTCTGGGCGTTTTCCGCGCGACGGCGGGCGGTGACGATCACTTCCATCGAAGTGTCGGAGTCGCTTGGTTGTGCGACGCTGCCTTCGGTGCGAGCCTGTTCCGGATTGGCGGCGCTGGCTTGCGCGTTTGCCATCATCGGCAGGCACGTCGTGGCCAGCAGCACGGCACTCAGCCGCGCGAAATCATGTCCCCGCATTGTCGTCACCCCTTCGTTATGTAGTCGAGCTACATAACGGTAAGTTTTGAAACGGATAGAGGGTTTTGCGGACGCGCACGTACGCGCAACCGCACACCACCCCGGCGAAGGCCGGGGCCCAATTGGGGGACGACGCTTGGCGAGCTTCGCATGCCTCTACTGCGCCCTTTCCAATTGGGCCCCGGCCTTCGCCGGGGTGGAGGGCCGCGGCGTTATGCCAGGAGGGCGACGATCTCGGCGGCGATCTCGGTGGGCAAGCGCGACGCGCCGTCAGCCACCGTCGACACCGTAGCCCAGCGCCCCAGCAACCCAGCCTTGGCCATCGCCGCGTAATTCGTCCGCACCCGGTCCTGCAGCCCGGTATCCGCCTCGTACGCATCGAATGCGTCATCGGTGTAGGAGCGCTTGCGCTTCTTCATGATCAGCCCGCGCGCGATGTCGGCCGGCGTGTCGAGATACACCGACAGGTCTGGCTTCGGCAGCGCGAACGACCCGGTTTCCAGGTCGGCGATCCACGCCATCATCGCATCCGCCTCGTGTGGAGGAACCTGCGCAGCCTGATAGGCCATGTTCGAGGCGATATACCGGTCGAACACCACCACGTCGTTTGCCGCCATCGTCGCCAGCAGATGCTCGCGCGACTCCATCCGGTCGAGCGCATACAGCACCGCCGCTGCCTTGGGCGACGTGCCGCGCGGCAGGGTGCCCGCCAGCATCGCGCCGAGCGCCCAGCCGCCGACCGTCTCGGTATAGCGCGGGAACGATACGACGTCCGCAGTGCGGCCCGCGGCGCGCAACTGCTCGACCACCAACGCCGAGGCGGTGGCCTTGCCCGCGCCGTCGGCGCCTTCGATTGCCAGGAGGAAGCTCATGGAGCGGCCCTAGCAAGCCTTACCGGCTCACCAAAGCCCGCAAATCGATCAGCCCGCGCAGCAAGGATGTGCCGCCCGGCGATGCGATATAGCGCGGCGTCCAGTTCGGGCGAAACTTCTCCTTGTACGCGCGCAGGCCCGCGAACCCATAGAAGCGCTCGCCGTGGCGGAACAGGAACGCCGCCACCTTCGACCAGGTCGGCGACAGCCGCCGCGCCTCGATCCCCGACAGCGGCGCCATCCCGAGCGAGAAATTGCGATAGCCCTGCTCGTGCCCCCACAGCATCAGCCGCGTGAACAGGAAGTCCATGCCACCCTGCGGCATGTCCTCGGCGTGACGCATCAGGTCGACCGACAACTCCTGCCTGTTCGGCGTGCCCCAGACGTTGGCGAAAGCGACGATCCTGCCCTCGATCCGTACCACCGCGCAGTCGAACTTCGCCATGTATCCCGGCTCGAACCGACCGACGCTGAAGCTCTTTTCTGCATGATCCTTGTCGGCCAGCCACCAGTCGGAGATCGCTTGCAGTTCGGGAATGATCGCGGACATCGCAGCGGCTGGCACGACTTCGAACGCTGCGCCTGCGCGTTCGGCGACGCGGCTTGCCTTCCGCACGCTGCGCATCTCGGGCGTCTCCAGCGTGAAGCCGTCCAGTTCGACCGTCGCCTCCTCGCCGTATTTGACCAGCTTAAGGCCCATCTCGATCGCGATCGGGACGATGCGCAGGCCGATCTGGTACAGCAGCAGCCGCCCCTGTGCGGCGTCGGCGCGCGCGCGGATCGCCCATAACAGTTCGGACCATGCCTCGCTCGGTCCCACCGGGTCACCGAGCACGATCCAGCTCGCGCCCTTCACCTGATACATCAGGAACGCGTCGCCGCTGTCCGAGACCAGGAAGCGCTTGTCGCCGGTGAAGGCGAGCATAGCGTCGGTGCGGTCGGCATGCGCGAGCGCGGCGGTCGCGACGTCGTCGGGCAGCATGTCGTGGACCATCGGCACGGGCGCTGCCGCGAACAGCCGCCAGATCGCCGCGCCGATCAGCAACAGCCCGACCGCGAGGCTGGTGCGCAGGAAGCGCGAGGCGTTGGCGTTGGTTTCGAACTGCCACCACAGGTCGCTCGAATAGCCGACGCGGCGGTAGGCGAAGAAGCCGATCAGCACCGACAGGCCGATCGCGGCACCGACGCCGACCAGCCATTCGGGGGATAGCGGCTCCGCGGTCAGCCGCGTCCGCCGGTAGAACGCCGCGCGCGTCCATTGCAGCGCGGCGGCGGTGAGCAGCAGGATCGTCGCCTCCTCGTAGTCGAGGCCCTTGGCGATCGACAGCAGCGCGCCTGCGACGAGCAACGTCCGCGCCGCCCAGAATGCGCCGTCGAGCCGCCGGTACAGGCCAAGCGCGACAAGAAGGAGCATCACGCCCACGAGGCTCGCCGCGACATGCGCCATCTCGCTGAACGGCAGCGGCAGGATCGTCGCCAGCGTGTCCATGCGGCCGGGCGCGGCGGGCAGGGCGCCCGAGACAAGCAGCATCGCGCCACTCAGGAACACCAGCACGCCCAGCAGCAAGGGCGCTAGCGGCAGTGCGATTGCGAGCGGATCGGTGCTCCGGCCGCGCCACTGACGTCCCTCGTGGAACGCCATCAACACCGCAGCCAGAATCAGCGGCGCGACGTAATAGATGATGCGGTAGGCGAGCAGCGCGGCGAGGACCGTCGCATTGTCCTGGGGCATGGTCGCGATGATCACCGCCTCGAACACGCCGAGCCCGCCCGGCACATGGCTGATCAACGCAACGACAATCGCCACCGCATAACCCAGGAACAGCACCGGATAGAGCTCGGGCGAGGCGTTCGGCAGCAGTACGAACAACGCCGCACTCGCCGCGGCCAGGTCGACCGTCGAGACCAGCAGTAGTGCAATCGCTTGCCGCCAGTTCGGCAGGGGCAGTCGCCAACCGAGCAGCCCGATTGATCCGCCCTGGCGGTGACGCAGGACGATCCCCAGCATGACGAGCGGGATGACGATGCCGACGCTGCGCTCGAGCAGAGGCGGCATCGTCCACCTCACGATCGGCAGCGTCCCCGGATGGATCGCCATCGACAGGCACGCGACCGTGATCACGCCCGCCCAGAACGTCACGCCGGCTATCAGCACGACGCGGGCGACGGCGGCTTCGTTGAGGCCAGCCCGGCTGTAGACGCGGTAGCGCGCCGAGCCGCCGGTCAGCATGGCCAGCCCTAGATTGTGGCTGATCGTATAGCTGGTGAACGACGCGACTGCAGCGGTCCGCCACGGCAGTGGATGGCCGATCACTTTCAGGGCGATCGAATCGTAGAAGGTCAGCGCGATATAACTGACGACGGTCAGCCCGATCGCCACCGAGAGCTGCGACCAGCCGAGCGCGGAAAACGCGGCGCGGACTTCGGACAGGCGGATTTCGGCGGTCAGCTTGTGGATCGCAGCGAAGCCAAGCACCGCGACGATGAGTACCGCCAACGCGATTAGCGTGCCCCGGCGATGCGCGATCCAGTCGCGGGTCCGGATGATCAACGGACGAGTCGTCATCGGCTCAACCGCGGTGCCAGGTCTGCGTCTTGCACAGGAACCCGCCGATCAGGCAGCCTTTCACGTCGATCGTATTCGCGTCGACCAGCGTCAGCGTCGACCCAAAGGTGCGGCCCATGTCGGGGACGAAGATCTGGCCCGACCATTTCCTGCGGCCGCTCGGGCGATATTCGCGAAGCAAGGCAGTGCCGATCAGTTTCGGCGTGCCGCCATCGCGCGCGTCGGCCTGCGCCTCATCGCTGGCCCGCACCACCCAGCCGCACAGCCGGTCTCCGCAGGCGCCTGTCTTCACGGCCACGCTGTTCTTCGGATTGTGCCAGGTGCCTTCCACGGGGGAAGCAGGGGCCGGGCTGCCCACGGCCATCGCGAGCGCCATCATCACAGGAATCATCGGTCGATCCTCAATCCGCGAAAACGAACCGCGCCAGCACCTCGTAGAGCGCATCGGCGTCGCGGTGAAGCGGGTGTCCGCCCGGCACCCCGATCCGCGTCGCATTGGCCTGAGTCAGCAACGGGCACAGGCTGCCGACTTCCTCCACGCCCTGGACGCATAGCAAAGGTGCCCAGGTCAGCTGCCGCGCGGTCGGCATCGCGTCGACGGTCGGGGTCCAGAGATCGAACACCTCGCTCGGCGACGCGCGGAACTGGACGTTGTCCTCGGGCACGACCAGCGCGACCTTCGCGATCTTCGCGCGGAGTTCGGGGGCGAGGTCGACCAGCCCGACATGCAGCATGTCCGCGCCGAACGACTGGCCGATCAGCACCACCCGGTCGGTGTGGCCGAGCCGCAACGCGCGCTGTTCGGCGCGCGCGATCAGCGTCGTGATGTCCGCTGGCGTCCGCGTCGGACGTAGATAGGTCAGCGTGTTGACCGCGACTACCGGCACGCCGTCCGCCGCCAACCGCCGTGCGATCTGGGGCGCCATGCCGATCTTGTAGCCGAGATCGCCGGTGAGGAGGACGACGGCGAACGGCCGTTGCGGCTTGGTCGGATGGACATCGGTGAACAACGGCCCACCGAAATAGCCGAGCCAGCCCATGAAGCCGGCCGCAGCAATGGCAGCCAGGACCAGCGCGAGCAGGGATCGGTAGAGCCACGTCATCCGCAACCGATTGCACCGGGGCGGGTGATCGGCAGGTGGAGCGATAGTGAAGTTTTCTTCACGCACTGCTCCCCTCCCTGAAAGGGAGGGGCTGGGGGTGGGTTGGCGCGCTCGTGCCGTAACGGTCTGATATGCGGAAACCGACCCACCCCCGACCCCTCCCTTCCAGGGAGGGGGGAGGAACCATCTCGCCCCTTAAGCCGGATCGTGCGCGAGCCGTTCGTGATGCCGGATCACTTCGTCGATGATGAAGCGCAGGAATTTTTCGGAAAACTCGGGATCGAGCTGCGCTTCCGCCGCCAGATGCCGCAATCGGGCGATCTGGCGTTCCTCGCGACCCGGATCCGCGGGGGGCAGGCCGTGCGTCGCCTTGTGCCGGCCGACCGCCTGCGTGACCTTGAAGCGCTCGGCGAGCATGTGGATCAGCGCCGCATCGATATTGTCGATGCTCTGGCGGTATCCGTTGAGCAGGTCGTCAGCCATCCACGCACCCCTTTCGTTGGTTCGGCGCGCCTTTTGCGGGCGCGGATCGCGAACGGCAAGAGGCGGCAAGGGTTGCTTTGCAGGGGCATAGGCGTCAGAGGCTCGGGAAGATGAGCGCCACCGTCCACCGCCTCGACACCCTTGGTCCCACGCCCGAGTCACAGCCGTCGCTGGACCCGATGGTCAAACTCGTCTCCGGCGACATGGACAAGGTCAATGCGGTGATCCGCGGCCGGATGGAGTCGGAAATCCCGCTGATCCCCGAACTCGCCGGTCACCTGATCGCTGGCGGCGGCAAGCGGATGCGGCCGATGCTGACGCTCGCGAGCGCGCAACTGATCGACTATACCGGCGCGCAGCATCACCTGCTCGCCGCTGCGGTCGAGTTCATCCACACTGCGACGCTGCTCCACGACGACGTCGTTGACGGCTCGGACCTGCGCCGCGGCAAGCGCACCGCCAACATCATCTGGGGCAACCCCGCCAGCGTGCTGGTCGGCGATTTCCTGTTCAGCCGCAGCTTCGAACTGATGGTCGAGGCGGGCAGTCTCAAGGCGCTGAAGATCCTGTCGTCGACCAGTGCGGTCATCGCCGAGGGTGAGGTCAATCAGCTCACTGCCGCACGCCGCGTCGATCTCGGCGAGGAGCGCTATCTCGACATCATCGGTGCGAAGACCGCGGCGTTGTTCGCGGCCGCATGCCGGATTTCGGCAGTCGTCGCCGATCGCCCCGAGGCCGAGGAGGCTGCGCTCGACGCCTATGGCCGCAATCTCGGTATCGCGTTCCAGCTGGTCGACGACGCGATCGATTACGTCTCCGATGCTGATACGATGGGCAAGGATGCGGGCGACGATTTCCGCGAGGGCAAGATGACTCTGCCGGTGATCCTCGCCTATGCGCGTGGCTCGGACGAAGACCGCGCGTTCTGGAAGGATGCGGTCGAAGGTCGTCGTGACAGCGAGGCCGATCTGCAACACGCGATCCGCCTGATCCGCTCGACCCGCGCGATCGATGACACGTTCGCGCGCGCCCGGCATTACGGCCAGCGCGCGATCGACTCGATCGCCGGCTTCCCTAACGGCGCCGCCAAGGACGCCATGATCGAAGCCGTCGAGTTCGCGGTCGCCCGCGCATACTGATCGCGCTAGCGGATCGGTGATCCGGCATTCGGCAGCGTCGCCTCGCCAACCGGCGTCGACTTGCCGAACAAGGCGCGGTCCGCAGGGCCGAATGCGTACTTCCACAGGATGTAGAGATAGGTCGCGGCGATCGCGGGTTCGCCGATCGCGAGTTCGACCCATTCGTAGCGTTTGGGCAGCGCGGTGAACCCAGCCCCGACGACGATCGCGGCAAGCGCGGCCCAGATCAGCGGCCAGCGCCACGGTGAGACGCTTGTCCCGAGCAGATGGCCGAGCAGCTTCGATTTGATGATCGAGGTCAGACCCACCGACAGCATCAGCGCGATCGCCGGGCCGGCCGCCTGGTAATTGACCGGATAGCCTAGCGCTCGGATCGTGAAGATCAGTGCGAAGCTCAGGCCCACCTGGAACGCGAGCATCGCCGCGGAGATCATCAGATTGCGGTGGCGGGCGATGTAGACGAGCGCGGATTCGCTGACGGCGCCGGTCGAGGCGAGCACCTCGGCGGTCAGCAGGAACGCGAGCGCGGCTGTGCCGGCTACGAACTGCGGTCCGACCACGCCCATCACCGCTTCGCCGGGGATCGAGCCCATCAGCGCGAGCCCGCCTTGCGCGGCCATGATCCAGAAGGCGACCTGCCGCACCTGGTTGGCGATCGCCGCGCGGTCGTTGATCGCGAGGCTGTGGGTGATGACGGGGCCGAGGATCGGGTCGAAGCTGGTCTTCAATTTCTGCGGCAGGCTCGCGACCTGTTGCGCCATGTAATAGATGCCGACGACCTTGGGCTCGAACATCACGCCGAGGATGAAGCGGTCGACGTTGCGGCTGCCCCATTCGAGGATGTCGGCACCGGCGAGCGGCACGTTGGCGCGGGCGAGCGCGTAGAGTGGACGTAGCTGCGGCTTCCAGCCGCGCGGCACGCCGTAGCTGCGCAGGAACGGCACGAGGCTGGCGATCAGCGCGGCAGTCATCGACGCGACGTAGCTGAGGACGAGGCCGTCGCGGATCGTGAAATAGGAGAACGCCCAGGCGGCGATCGAGATCGTCCACGGCTCGACCACCGCGCGGGCAGTCACCGCTGCCTTGACGTTGAGGCGGTAGGCGAGCGCGGCGAGGCTGACGTCGGACCAGGCGACCGCGACGATGATCAGCGGCAGGAACCGGTCGAGCCCCGTGATCGCGCTGTTCGGATACATGATCTGCGGGAAGGTGCAGAGCACTGCGCTGGCGACAAGCGACGCGACGAACGCCACCGCCATCGCGTCCCAGACGACGTTGGCGTGCGGGCGGTCGCTGCTGCTGAGCGCTTGGGCGAGACCGCGCTTGAGGCCGAGCGTGGCAAGCAGTGCGGCGAGTTCGACTACCACGACCGCGATCGCGAACCGGCCGACGAGGTCAGGGCCGTAGATGCGGCCGGCGATGAACAGGAACGGGATCCGCGCGGCGAGGCGGAGGACGAAGCCGGCGATGTTGGTACGGCCGCCCTTGGCGAGCGTGTCGATATCCTGCGTGGCTTCGGTCACGCTGCTGCGCCATTCGTGGATCGCGCCGCGGCAAAGCCGCGTCGTCGGTCGGAGCAAAGGCTCCGCCGGCCGCGCTGGTGCGAGTTAGCCGGGCGTGGCCGGCTGCCGCCCTGCGCGTTCAATGTGCCGCTCCCCAGCTAAGGCCGGTGCCAATTTCGATGCCGAGTGGGACGTCGAGCGTTACCGCAGGGAGCGCCGCGTTCGCCATGACTTGCTCGATCACGGGCTTGGCTGCCTCCACGTCACCTTCCGGCAATTCGAACACGAGTTCGTCGTGGACCTGAAGGAGCATGCGGACGTTCGGCAGCCCCGCTTCGAGCAGCGCCGGCCCCATCCGCACCATCGCGCGCTTGATGATGTCCGCGCTCGTCCCCTGGATCGGCGCGTTGATCGCGGCGCGTTCGGCGCCTTGGCGTTCGTGCTGGATCTTCGAACGGATGCGCGGAAAGTGCGTTTTTCGGCCGAACAGCGTGGTGGTGAAGCCGCTCGCGCGAACGCTCTCCGTCGTCTCGACGATATAGTTCGAGATGCCGGGGAAGCGGTCGAAATAGCGGTCGATCATCGCTTGCGCCTCGTCCGCCGAAACGTCGAGGCGACCGGCGAGGCCCCAGCGTGAGATGCCGTAGAGGATCGCGAAGTTGATCGTCTTCGCGCGGCCGCGGGTGTCGCGGTTGACCTCGCCGAACAGTTCCTGTGCGGTCAGCGAGTGGATGTCGTCGCCGTTTGCGAAGGCCGCTTTCAGCGCGGGGACGTTGGCCATGTGCGCGGCCAGCCGCAGCTCGATCTGCGAGTAATCGGCCGCGAGAATGACGTTGCCGGGCTCCGCCACGAAAGCGTCGCGGATCTGGCGGCCGATCTCGGTGCGGATCGGGATGTTCTGGAGGTTTGGATCGGTCGACGACAGCCGGCCGGTCTGTGCGCCGGTCAGCGAATAGGACGTGTGGACGCGGCCCGTCGCCGGGTTGATCTGCGCCTGCAATGCGTCGGTGTAGGTCGATTTCAGCTTCGACAATTGCCGCCAGTCGAGCACTTTTCGCGCGATCACCGCGCCGGGCGAATCCTTGTCCGCCGCGATCCGCTCGAGTTCGTTGACGTCGGTCGAATAGACGCCGGACTTGCCTTTGCGGCCGCCCTTGATGCCCATCTTCTCGAACAGCACGTCGCCCAGTTGCTTGGGGCTGCCGATCGTGAACGGCGCGCCGGCGAGCGCGTGGATTTCGGTCTCCAGGCTCGCCATCTGGCCGGCGAACTCGGTCGAGAGTTTCGACAGTTTCGCGGCGTCTACCTTGATGCCGTGCATCTCCATCTGCGCGATGACGGGGACGAGTGGGCGGTCGACCATCTCGTAGACGCGGGTCGAGCCTTCCGCGGGGAGGCGGCGTTTGAAGCGGCGCCATAGGCGGAGCGTCACGTCGGCGTCCTCGGCGGCGTAGCGCGTGGCGGCCTTGAGGTCGATTTCGTTGAAGGTCCGCTGCGTCTTGCCGGTGCCGACGACGTCCTTGAACGCGATGCAACTATGCGAAAGATGCGTGGCGGCAAGTTCGTCCATGCCGTGACCGTGCAGCCCGGCGTCGAGATCGAAGCTCATGACGATCGTGTCGTCGAAGGGCGCGATCTGGACGCCGCCCGTCGACGCATAGGCGCGGCCGAGGACGATCATGTCGTATTTGAGGTTGTGGCCGATCTTCAGGATACTCGGATCCTCCAGCAACGGCTTCAACTTCGCCAACACCACCGCGCGGTCGAGCTGGACGGGATTCTCCGCGAGCAAATCCGTCCCGCCATGCGCGATAGGTACGTAGCAGGCGAGGTTCGGATGCAGCGCCATGCTCACCCCGACCAGGTCCGCGCGCGTCGCGTCGATGCCGGTGGTCTCGGTGTCGATGGCGATCCAGCCTTGATGGCGGGCGATCGTGATCCACCGATCGAGCGCGGCTTCGTCGACGACGGTTTCGTAGTCGTCGTGCTTACACGGCTCATCGTCGTCCATGTCCGCGACGACAGTCGATTCTTCGACCGGGGCCTCGGCGACCGCGGACAGCTTGGCGATCAGCGACTTGAAGCCGTGATGCTCCAGGAACGCACGCAGGGGCGCATCGGGGATGCCCTTGAGTTCGAGATCCTCCAGCGGCTCGGGCAGCGCGACATCGCATTTGAGCGTGACGAGCACCTTCGACAGCCGCGCCATCTCGGCATGCTCGATCAGGTTATCGCGGAGCTTGCCCTTCTTCATGCCGTCGGCAGCGGCGAGCACAGATTCGAGATCGCCATGTTCGAGGATCAGCTTCGCCGCCGTCTTGGGGCCGACGCCGGGGACGCCGGGGACGTTGTCAACGCTGTCGCCCATCAGCGCGAGCACGTCGCCGAGCTGCGCGGGCGAGACGCCGTGGAATTTCTCCGCGACATGCTCCGCGCCGAGGCGGCGGTTGTTCATCGTGTCGTACATGTCGAGACCGGGCTCGATCAGTTGCATCAGATCCTTGTCGGACGATACGATCGTGACTTCCCAGCCTTGGGCTAGTGCAGCCTTCGAATAGCAGGCGATGATGTCGTCCGCTTCGAGTCCCTCGGTCTCGATGCAAGGCAGCGAGAAGGCACGCGTGGCGTCGCGGATCATCGGGAACTGGGGGACGAGATCCTCGGGCGGCGGCGGACGCTGCGCCTTGTACTTGTCGTAGAGATCGTTGCGGAACGTCTTCGACGACTTGTCGAGGATGACCGCCATGTGGGTCGGGCCGTCGGCGGCGTGGACCTCGTCCGCGAGCTTCCACAGCATCGTCGTATAGCCATACACCGCGCCGACCGGCTCGCCATGTTTATTGGTGAGCGGCGGCAGCCGGTGATAGGCGCGGAAGATATAGCCGGAGCCGTCGACGAGATAGAGATGGGGCATCGCGCGCGGTCTAGCGGATGCGCGCGCCTCCACCAATGGGCGAAGCGTGGTTGTTGGGTATTAGGTGGGGAGAAAAGCGGTGGGGGGATGGGGGGCTTTACCGGTCCCGTGCGGAACACCACCCCGGCGAAGGCCGGGGACCAATTGGAAAGGTTGTCGTAACGGCGCGCTGCGGTTCGTATCGCCGTCCCCCAATTGGGCCCCGGCCTTCGCCGGGGTGGGGGCGGTGGTAGCGGAGGCGCCGCTTACTTAACCCCATCGCCGCCCTCCAAGTTGTTCTCCCGCGAAGGCGGGAGTCCAGTCTGGATCCCCGCCTTCGCGGGGAAACATGCTACCCTTACTTCTTGATCAGCCCGATCTCGACCAAGCGCTCGTACAGATAATCATGCGCCGTGATCGGGGTCGGATAGCGGTTTGCGTTGTCCGGCGTGATCGTGCCCGGCAGCGTCTCGATCAGGAAATCCGGTGCCGGATGCAGGAAGAACGGCATCGAATAGCGCGAGTGACCACGGCGCTCGGGTGGCGGGTTGACGACGCGGTGCGTGGTCGAAGGCAGCACGTTGTTGGTGAGACGCTGGAGCATGTCGCCGACGTTGACGACCATCGCACCCTCGGGCGGCTTGATCGACAGCCAGCGACCATTGGCGCGGTCCAGCAGTTCCAGGCCCGCTTCCTCGGCGCCGAGCAGCAGCGTGATGAGGTTGATGTCCTCATGCGCGCCGGCGCGGACGCCTTCGGCATCGGCGGGGATCGGCGGGTAATGCAGCAAACGAAGGATGCTGTTGCCGTCCTTCACCGCCGGGTCGAACCAGTCGGGCTTGAGCTTCAGGTGGCGCGCGATCGCGGACAGGAGTTTGTCGCCTGCGCGGTCGAACGCGGCAAAGAGTTCGAGGAAGACCGGCTTGAAACCCTCGGGGCGCGTTGGCCAGACGTTCGGCGCCATCGTGTCCGCATAGCGATGCCCCTCGGGCAGCTCGCGACCGACGTGCCAGAATTCCTTGAGGTCGACGACCTGGGCATCCTTGGCGATCTCGGTCTTGAACGGCGTGTAGCCGCGCGCGCCGCCGCCGCCGGGGATGTGATAGCCGCGCTTCTCGTCCTCGGGGAGGTCGAACAGGAGCTTGGTCTCGGCCCAGGCGCGCTCGATCAGGTCGGCGGGGATGCCGTGATCGGCGACGATCGCGAAGCCGTAGCGCTCGAACGATTCGCCGAACGCGGCGGCGAAACCGTCGGGGTCGGTGTCCTGCGTGGCGAGGCTGAGTGTCGGGACCTGGGCGGCGGGAGTGTCGAGCATGGGGTGCGTGTCCGGATTGGGGGACGCCCGATATAGGGGATTGGGGGTGCCGTGCCAAATGCTTGGGTTAGGGTTGGTCTGGATTTGGAATCTGTAATGATCCTCCCCCTGGCGGGAGAGGATCGTAGACTTATCCGCTGATGACGATCGTGCCGGTTGCCTTGTCCTTGCCGTCGGGGGCGAGTTCGAGGCGGAAGGGTTTGTTCTCGTCGGTCGTGCCGATCAGGTTCGCGCCTTCGCCGTGCACCTTGTAGCCGACCTTGCCCAAGCGCTGCGCGAACCAGTCACGGACGATTAGCGGAGGCGCCGAGCTGGTAAATGCAACGCGTAGGCCGCTGCCTGCATCGCTACCGTTGTTTTCGTTACCGACGATGTTCAGGTTCTTGATCGACGACCCTGGATACAGGCGGACGCCGTTAAGATCGAAATTGCTCGTATCGATCTTGATCTTCGGCAGCTTCACCGAGCCCTGGAAGCCGGGCACGTCGATCTTCATCTCGCCGGTCTCGCCATTGATCGCACCGAGCACGTTGCCGCCATCGGCGTTGATCGAGACCGATGCGCCCTCGTTCGTGCGATCGCAGGCGGACAGTGCGAGCACGCTGGTGAGACCGACAGCGGCGAGCAAATACGGGCGGATCATGGTCATCTCCGAAGTGTGTTGTTCTGACAATACAGATAGGGGTCGTCGGCGCACTGCGCAATCGTCGCGTAGCTGCGCCGGTTAGCGGGTTCCGCGCGACCGCCCGAGCGGCTACAGGCGCACGCATAATGCAGACCCAGGATCCCCAATCCGACGCGCCAGCGATGCGCGGCGCGCCGATCGGCTTCGTCGAGTTCGTCGCGCTCGTCGCCTCGCTGATGTCGCTGACCGCGCTCGGCATCGACTCGATGCTGCCAGCGCTGCCGGCGATCGGCAACTCGCTCGGTGTCGCGACCGAGAACGGGCGGCAGTTCGTCGTGACCGCGTTCGTGATCGGTTTCGGCGTCGCGCAGCTCGTCCACGGGCCGCTCGCGGATCGGTTCGGGCGGCGGACAGTGCTGCTCTGGTCGCTCGTCCTCTACATCATCGCCAACGTTGCGTGCGCGACCGCGGGGAGCTTTACTTTGTTGCTGGCCGCGCGCGCGTTTGGCGGCGCGGTGATCGCCGCGGCCCGTGTCGCGACGATCGCGCTGGTGCGGGACTGTTACCACGGGCGGGCGATGGCGCGGGTCATGTCGATCGCGTTCATGGTGTTCATGATCGTGCCGATCCTCGCGCCGACGTTCGGCTGGGCGGTGCTGCAGTTCGGCGACTGGCGCGCGATCTTCTGGACGGTCGCGGTGCTGACGCTGGGGGTGTTGATCTGGTTCTACCTGCGGATGCCTGAAACGCTGGCGCCGGAGAACGTCCTGCCGATCACGCCGGGGCGGATCCTCAGCGACTGGCGGCAAACGCTCGGCGATCGCAATTCGCTCGGCTACACGCTCGCGTCGACCGCGCTGCTCGGATCGCTGTACGGCTATCTCAATTCGATCCAGCAGATCATGGCGGACGTGTTCCACAAGCCGTCGCTGCTCGCGCTGATCTTTGCCACCACGTCGGTGACGATGGCGATCTGCAACCTGCTCAACTCGCGGATCGTGATGCGGCTGGGTACCCGCTTGATCAGCCATGGTGCGCTGTCGCTGATGATCCTGGTGTCGCTCGTCCATCTGTTCGCGATCGAGGTCGGGTTCGAGACGCTGGTCAGCTTTGCGGTCTTCCAGGCGCTGACGCTCGGTTGTTTCGGGCTGGCGACGTCGAACTTCTCGGCGATGGCGATGGAGAATATGGGGCGTATCGCCGGCACCGCGTCTAGCGTGCAGGGGTTCCTGAGCGTGACCATCGGCGCGGTGTTCGGCGCTTTGATCGGCCAGGCGTTCAACGGCACCACCGTGCCGCTGGTCGGTGGGTTCCTGCTCGCTGGGGTCGCTGCGCTTCTGTCGATCCTAGGGACCGAACGCGGGCGTTTGTTCCGGCCCGCTTCAACCACGCCCGTCCGCGCTTGAAGGAACCACCGCGCACGTCCACCGTTCGCATCTGGTAGGCCTGCATGATGCAGGCATCCTGACACGAGGGAGTGTGACCATGGGTGGACATCAGGTGCCGAGTGCCGGATCGGGCGACGACGGCTACGACGAAGAGGGCTATGACGAGAGCCAGCGCGCCGAGATCCTCGAGGCCACGCGCAACGGGCCGAGCGACGGCATCATCCTGACCGACCTCGAACCCGATCTGGGCGAAGACGACACGGACGACGAGTCGATCGACGAGACCAAGATGGATTCGGAAGAGGTCGGCGAGACGGACTCGTCCGTGACGATGGACGAAGCCGACATGGACGAGGACGACGTCCAGGACGAACTCGACGACGACACGATCGACGACGATGAAGACCTGAAAGACGCCGACGACGTCGCTCTGAAGCCCTGAACTATTCGCGACGCGCCTCTGACAGGCGCGTCGCCCTCAGCCGGCGGCGTTGGCGAGGATCGCGAGGTCGTCCGTGTTGAATGCAGCACCGGCGGCGTCGGTTGGTTGTTCCACCGTGTTACCCGAAGTCGCGTTTGTTGCGGCCGGTTCCGGTGCGTCGCTCGCGACGTCATAGGCCGTCCACACGATTCCCGCGGACCAGAAGAGCGCCGCCCAGCGGCTGCGGAACAGGCGTGAAAACCCCATCGATGCTGCATCGCACACTGGTTGTCACCAGCCGGTAAACAGACGGCGTTAACATCGGCCGCGGCCGCTTTTTGCCGCTTTTCCGCTGTATTCCTGCCTAGTCCGCCCCGCCCTAGCCATGGTTCGTTCATCCAAATGACAGGAACCGTTGCTGTAACGCAACACAGCGGAACAGTTCCCTGCCAGTTCTCTGAATGTGACGTTTTTTGTGCAACCATGTGCTCGCCGACCGGTTTGGCTTGCCTGGACCGAACCGACGCACCGTGCAGTCGGCGATCCACGCAACAACACGGTATAAGGTCAAACTCATGCGTAAGCTTTCCCTGGCAATCGCCCTCGCCGCCGCAACGGTCGCAGTTCCCGCCTTCGCGCAGGACATGTCGGCACCGGCACCCGTCGACAACAGCGCACAGCCCGGTGAAGCAGCAGCGCCCGACGGCTCGAAGGCATTCGGCATCGAGCCGTATTTCGGCGTGATGGGCGGCTGGGAGCAGTTCGACAACGAGCGCGGCCACGGCATTCCGCAGGCGATCAACGCTGATGGTTCGACCCGTCGCAGCTACAAGCCATCGGGCTCGCTGGTCCAGGGCGTGCTCGGCGTGAACGTGCCGCTCGGCCCCGTCTTCGTCGGCGCAGAAGGCAACGTGATCAAGGGCATCGATGGCAACATCGATTGGGAATACGGCGCAGCAGGCCGCTTCGGCTTCCGCGCTGGCGACAGCGGCCTGATCTACGGCAAGGTCGGCTACCAGTGGGTCAACTTCGACCATTTCTCGGGTCGTTCGAACGTCGTCGCAGACACCGGTCGTGACTATAGCGCGATCACCTACGGCATCGGCGCAGAGGTCGGTCCGCAGAACATCGGCCTGAAGGGCATCACCGGCAACGCAGGCTTCCGCATCCGCGCCGAGGTCAACACCTTCGGCGACGCGCAGAGCTTCCGTCCGATGCTCGGTATCATCACGCACTTCTAAGCCTTTGCCTCGCAAGAGGTTCAAGCTGGACGCGTAACGGGGGCGGGGAGTGGCTAGGGCTATTTCCCGCCCTTCGTGTGTCTGGAATCGTTGGGTTTTCGGGCCGAGATCGAGCGGTTCGAACGCTTGCGATCGCGGTGTCGCCGATGCGCGGAAGTGCACAAAGTTCACACGCTGGCGCGGTTGTGCACATCGCGCGACAGCGTCGTAATCGGTCGTCCGGATGCGGATGGGTGCCATGCTCACGCTGCATCTGATCACGGCTCGGCAATGTAGGACAGCAGCATCGCTCGTGCCCACGCCGCGTTCCCGGGATGTTGGACGCCCCCATGAAGTTGCTCCGGCACGACGCCGATGCCGCAACGCATACCGGCTATCGCACCCGAGATGTGCATCCGGTCGATGTTCACGATGCGTTCGCCTTATTTCCGACTCCGCCCGTCGCAACCTTCGCCGCCGCGAGGTGACATCGTCGCGCGCGCGCGTACGCGCGAGGGACGATGGAGTATGTGTTTGATTTCATGCGGTTGCTAAGTGGCGATCGCGCTGGCGCCACGCGCCGCGGTGGGTCCGGTCGACGCCCGGCGCCCGGAGTCCTGCTGCAACTCCGCCTGGTATTCTACGGCGTGCTGCTCGGGCTGATGGTGCCGGTGATCCGCCAGATCGACTGGGCGGCTCTGGTGCCGCCGGGCTTGAAGGTCGAATGGCCCAGCGGGTTCGGCATCGCCTGGCCCGCCGGTCATCTGCGCGTGCCCGGCGGCTGGAGCAAGGCTGCGGACGCTGCCGCAGCGGACGCGTCGTCCTCGGCAAACGCTGCTGCCTCCGCCGCTTCCACCACCACCGGGGCGCTGGCCACGGCGGCAGGCGTTGCGAGTGCGGCATCGACCGCCGCTGCCGCCGCCTCCGCGCTGTCGGGCGGCAAGGCAGTATCCGCGCGATTCACGATATGCGGCCATGCCAAGCGGATCGACTGCATGGTCGACGGCGACACCTTCTGGATGGCGGGCACCAAGATCCGCATCGCCGACATCGACACGCCCGAAACTCATCCGCCCCGTTGCGCGTCCGAAGCCCGCGCCGGCAAGGCCGCCACGCTGAAGATGCAGGCGCTGCTCAACGCCGGCCCCTTCACGCTGGTCCCGATCAAGCGCGACGTCGATCGCTATGGCCGCAAACTGCGCATCGTCGAGCGTGACGGGAAATCGCTCGGCGAGGCGCTGGTACGGACCGGGCTCGCGCGGCGTTACGGTGGGGGCAAGCGCGCGCCTTGGTGTCGAACCGGCTGGTTCTGACGGGACGGCGCAGCGTCCTCCCGGCGATCATCCTCGTTTGGGTTGCCGACCTCGCCTTCCAGGAACCGTGGTTTCGATATCTCCGTCCATCACGGTGCGGACGACCCGTCTAGTCGAAGTGCTTGCGCTCGATCGTGATCCGCGGATCCTTGCAGAACCCGCAGTCCTTGCCGACGAAGCGCGCGGCGGCAGTCCGGTCGTTCTTCAGCCGCCAGTCCAGCCAGGCGGTCACGACCTCCGCCGCGATGCCGCCATGCGGTTGCATATAGGTGCCGCCATGACCCACCGGTATGTTGACCAGCGCCGCGGGGATATGGTCGATCCGCTGGAAATCGTCGGTGCCGTTCGCGACCGCGATGTCGGTCGGGCCGCCGAGGACATAGAGGATCGAGCCGTGCAACGTCTTCAGCAACGCCTTGTCGGACACCACGCCGCCGATCGGGTTCGCGCCCTCGGGGAAGAAGCCGCTGTTCATGATCACCGCGGTCGTCACGCGCGGGTCCTGCGCCGCCGATAATGCCTGCAAGCCGCCGCAACTCCAGCCGGACGCCGCGATTTCGGTGGTGGCGATTCTGCCCTTGAACGGACTGCCGGCGCGGGCATTCTCGCGCTGTGCCCAGTCGATCGCGTCGGTCAGCGCGCGCGTCGGCGTTGCCGAGGTCAGCTTCGTGCCGGGTGCCGGGCCGGGGGCGGGGCTCGTCGCAGCGTCGGACTTCGGCTTGGGGATCGTGCCCGAGGCGATGACGAGATAGCCGTGCGAGGCGATCTCCAGCAGGTGGTTGCGCGAACTCGTGCCGTCCGCGCTGCAGCCGCCATTGCCGAAGACGTAGATACCAAGCTTGGCCCGACCCAGCGCACCAAGATTCGCCGGGCGGTAGACGACATGGTCGGGCAACTCCGGTCGTTCCTCGAAGATCGCGGGGTAGGCGCCGGACCCGCGTTCCCGCGGCGCTGGTTGCGCCACCGCGCCGTCAGCGGTCTGCGCGATCGCGGGCGAACCCAGCATGATGCCGGCAATCAGAAGGGCGAGAGCGCGCATGCTGGATCTCCGTATTGGTAAGCGTGGAGCGTCAGAACGAAAAGCGGACGCCGACACGGTAGATGCGCCCGACGATGTCGTACAAGGCCGGGTTGGCGCTCTGCGGCGACGCGGCCGGATCGTGATCGAAGACGTTGTCGACCTTGAAGTACCCGGACACCTGTTTGGTGATGTTGTACGTTCCGCCGACGTCGAGATAGAAGGCGCCGGGCATGAAGTTGCGGTCGATGGTCGGCGCAGTCGTGGTCGATTTGGGGCAGGTTCCGGGCGCACAGACGACGTACTGGTTGCCGTAATTGCCGTCGCTGAACCAGCGTTCCTGCACCGTCAGGCTGAAGCGGTCGTTGCTGAACGCCTGGACCGCAAGCAGCTTCCAGCGCGGGGTGGCGCCGAGGTTGACGCCGGCGCCGTCGGTCGGAATCGTCCCCGGCAGGCCGGTATCCGTGACGAACTTCCGGATGTGCGTCGCCAGGCCGCGGAGCGTGAACGTCCCGTCCACACCGAGCGGGCGCCGCCACCGATAGCTTGCCTCGATATCGAAGCCGTCGGTCTTGATCGAGGCGAGGTTGAACGCCTGCGTGTTGATGAAATTGGGGCCGGCGGTGTTGTTGAGATTATACGCGCTGCATGTTTCGGGCAGGATGTTGCGGAAGCACAGGTCGACGATCTGCGCGGCGCCGAGGCTGGAGATCACGTCGGTGACCTTGATGTTATAGTAATCGACCGAAGCGCTGAACCCGGGCAGCCAGGACGGGTTGGCGTATACCGCGCCGACCTCGGTATTGCGCGCGATCTCGGGCGTGAGCGCCGGGTTGCCGATCGCGTTCTGGATCGCCACGACGTTGACGTTGCGCGCAGGGTCGAGGAAGTTGGGCAGCGTCGTCGTCACCGGTGCGGCGAACAGCTCGGACAGATTGGGTGCGCGAACGTCGCGCGAGGTGACGCCGCGCAGGCGAAGTCCGTTGAGCGGCGTGTCCCATGTCCCGCCGATCTTCCACGTCCAGACCCGGCCTGACGTGCTGTAGTCGGTGATGCGGGCCGCGCCGTTGATGTTGGCCCTGCCCATCATGTCCGACTTGAACAGCGGGACGTCGAGCTCGAGGAACGCTTCCTTGACGTCGTAGGCGCCGGTGCCGTTCTTGTAGTTGCCGGCATACCAGTTGTTGCCCGCGGTTAGCAGCGTCGGGTCGGCAGGGTATTCGCTGGTATAGGGACTGAGCGCGGAGACGCCGGCACCGTATGCGTCCGCGCGGACCTTGTAGAATTCCTTGCGATATTCGCCGCCGAACGCGACCGACAGGGGACCGGCCCAGAGCTCGACGGGGGTGCCGGAGAAGGCGAGGCTCGCGACGTCCTGCGTCAGGTGGAGGCGCTGGATCGGGCCATTCTCGGGCTGAACATACCGGCGTGCAGACTCGGAGGGTGTCGCGCCGCCGATGATGTTGAGCGGGATGCAGCCATTGGCGCGCGCGACCGGATTGGCGCAGACGATGGCGCCGTTGAGCGTGATCGCCTGGATCGCCTGGTTGAAATGCGGCGTGAGGACGATGTCGTCGACGTCGATCGCGGTGTCGGTAATGCCACGCTCGTAATAAGCGTCATAGGTCCAGGGCGACCCACCGATATCGAACTTGCCCTTCAGGCCGCCGACGACACGGTATTGGCGGCGATCGGTATGGACGACGGTGTTCGGCAGGATCGCGACGCTGGCGCCGAACTGGAAGTCCGTGATCCCCGCGGTCGTGCATGCCTCCTGGATCGACGCCGGGACGAACGGGTTCGCACACTGAAGCCTCAAACCGGGTCGGTTGGCGCCGTTGGTCGGCTGATTGTGGGTCTTCACCTGGCCGACATTGACGCTGACATAGACTTCGTTGTCGGTCGCGAAATCATAGCCGATACGCCCATAGCTATCGAGGCGCTGGATCGCCGACTGTAGGGTGCGGCCGGTATCGATGTTCCCCGACAGGTCGCCGCCGACGCAGAAGCCGGGCAGGCAGCCTCGGACCGCGCCGGAATCGTCACGGGCCGGCACGCCGTTCGAGCCGTATTGGAACTGGAAGGGGCGGCCGCTCTGGTCGAACGCCGTGCCCTGCAGCGGACCGGCCGTGATGAGGCCGTATTTCGTGAAGTTATACGGCTGGGCGAAGTCGCGCAGGACGTATTGCGGTGATCCGTCGTCGACGGCGTTGCGGTTGATCATCGTCGTCTGCGTGAACCAGTCGCGACCACCGGCGAGGTCGGTGCCGAAATCGCCGGGGCCGACACCTGCTTCCTTGGCATATTCGCCGCTGACGACGAGGTGGAGTCGATCGTTCAGGTAGCTCCGTCCCGCGGCAAGCTGGATCAGGCCCTGGCCGTCGTCGCCGTAATTGGTGATGCCGCCCTGGATATTGCCTTTGAAGCCCTGGAAATGCGTATCGGTGATGAAGTTGACGACGCCGCCGACCGCGTCCGATCCATAGGACGCCGACGCGCCGCCGTTGACGATGTCGACTCGCTTGATCAGCAATTGCGGGAGCAGGCTGACGTCGGTGACGCCGGTATAATAGGCGCCGACGACGCGCTGGCCGTCGACCAGGGTGAGCGTGCGGATCGTCCCCAGGCCCCGGAGCGAGAACGAACTCAGGCCCTGCTGGCCGCTCGACGTGCTGAACGTGTTGGTCGTCGAGCCGCTCGATCCCTGCAACGACGGCAGCTGCGCGATCGTCGTGAAGACGTTGGGCTGCGCGTTGTTCTGGATGTCGGCTTCGCTGATGACCGTGGTCGGCGTTGGGGCGGTAAAGCCGCTCGACTGGATCCGGGAGCCGGTGACGATGATGTCGGCGGTTCTGACGGCCTCGGGGTCGGCGGCCTTGGGCGTCTCGGCGACCGGCTCTATGGGGGCGACGGTGTCAGTGGTTTGCGGCGGGGCGGCCTGTGCGAAAGACGGCGCTGCGTACAGCGAGAGGATGAGCGCGGCGATGCTGCTCGATCCGGCGATGAGGGTGCGCCGTTGCCGTGTAGTCGGACTGGAAACGGTAGAAACCGATCGTGGCGCCATTACTAAACGTGATGTCTCTTGCGCCCAAACGCTGGCGCGGACGTGAGCCGACAGAGTCGTGATTCTGGAAACCATTGCATCCTACCCCCTTTTACGGCGCGCCGATTTACCGGCGTTCCTGCAACGTCATCCCGCAACTCGATGTTACTGTTTGATAACGTTACCACGCAACAATGCGTCGACATCGTGGAGGAGTCAATACTCATACTATCGGTGGCGTGGAGTGAAGGTCGTCGACGTCCGCAGAAACGGCGGATGGCGTTAAGGCGTGGCGTCGTCCTGCGGCGGCGACGTCGACTGTCGCTTGACGATTTCGTGGTCCAGCACCCGGTCGTTACGCTTGGCAGGGGTTCTCGGCGGCGTGGCGATCTCCGCGACCAGCAGGCCGAGTGCCTCCGCGGCGAGTCGGCGGACCGGCTGGTGCACCGTCGTCAGCGGCGGCCACAGCATCACGGCGGCGGTGGTATCGTCGAACCCGACGACCGTCAGTTCGCGCGGTACGTCGAGTTGTCGCCGATGTGCGACCGACACGACGGCGGCGGCCATGTCGTCGTTGCTTGCGAAGATCGCGGTGGGGGGCGGATCGGCCTGGAGCAACTGGTCGCCGGCGGCGAGTCCCGAGGCAAAGCTGAAATCGCCCTGAGCGATCGTCGCGCGAACGCCCGGATGTTCGCGGACGGCAGCGTAGAAGCCGTCGAGCCGCTTCAGACTGGCGACCTGGTCTGGGTTGCCGACGACGAACCCGAGCCGACGGTGACCCATCGCGATAAGCTCGCGCGTCATCTCGTACGCGGCGAGGCGATCGTCGATACGGACGCAGATCACGTTGTCGACATCGTGCGCGCCGACCGCCGCCACCGGCACGCGCGCCTTGCGCAACACGTCGAGGACCGCCGCGGATTCGCTCAACGGCGGTGCGCAGATCATGCCTGAGATACCCGACGCGACCAGACTTTCCAGCGCGGCGGGGCTCGGCGGACGGCCGTCCTCGCCCTTCAGCAGGATCAGGCGCGCGCCGCGGATCGAGGCTTCCTCGAACACGCCGGTGAGGAAGTCGCTCATGAACGCCGCGCTCGGGTTGGCGTAGATCACGCCGATCTTGAGTTCGGTGGACGTGACCAGGCTGCGCGCGGCGAGGTTCGGCGTGTAGCCGAGCGCGTCGATCGCGTCCTGAACGCTGGCGCGCGTGGTCGGATCGACGCTGGCGCGGCCGTTGATGACGCGCGACACGGTCATCGGCGATACCCCGGCCTGCGCGGCGACATCGATGATCGTCGGGCTGCGCGAGCGCCGAGCGCGTTCCTTCACACCGATCCCTTCAACCCCGCCCGACGATCGTCACGTCGAGCCCCTCAATACGAATTTATACACGTCGAAGCGACCTAGACCTTTGGTCCTGCGATGCAAGTTGGTCGGATCTCGACCAGAGTATGCCGACCCGCCGAACACTCATGTTGACGTTATCATTAGTCTGCGTAATCTATTCGGATAAGCGCTGCGACATCGGATCAAACGCGCTTCGCGATCATCGCCGCAATGGCGAGCACGCACCAAGGGGAGAGGTCGATGAAACCGGTCGTCGCAGCGTTCGTCCTGTTCGCGGGTCAAGCCACGGTATTCGCCTCGGCCGAGGCGCAACGGGTGCAGCCGATCGCCGTCCGGATCGACGCAACGGCTCGGTCGGCGCCCGTCACACCCTATGAATACGGCATGTTCATCGAACCGATCGGCGGACTCGTCGCGCGGACGCTGTGGGCGGAGATGCTCGACGACCGCAAATTTTACTATCCGATCGGCCCGGCCGCCAGCGACGCGCCGCCCCCGGTCAATGCCGAAGGGCGGCCCGGTGTCGTCTACCGCAAATGGCGCCCGATCGGCGGCGACGCGGCCGTGACGATGGACACGCAGCATCCGTATGTCGGCACGCAGAGCGCGCGGATCGCGGTGTCCCCCGACCATGTCACCGGCATCGCCCAAAGCGGGATCGAGGTCGTCCGCGGCCGGCGGTATGTCGGCAAGCTTCAGCTGAGCGGAGAGCCGGGCGTGGCGGTGACGGTGGCGTTGGTCTGGGGCGAACGGCCGCAGGACCGGCAGGTCGTGCCGCTGCCGACGCCCGGCGCGGACTGGAGCGAGGCCAGCTTTGCGTTCACGCCGACCGCGGCCGCGTCCGATGCGCGGCTGGAGATCACTGGCACTGGCCCCTCCACCGGTACGGCCGCATTCCGGGTCGGCGTGGTGTCGCTGATGCCGGCGGACAACGTCAATGGCTGGCGCGCGGATACGACCGCGATCGCGAAGTCGCTGAACTCGGGCTTCTGGCGCCTGCCCGGCGGAAACTTCCTGTCCGACTGGGATTGGCACGAGGCGATCGGGCCCCGCGATGCCCGCCCGCCGATGTTCGATCACGCCTGGAGCGCGATGCAGCCGAACGATCTCGGCATGGACGAATGGATGGACCTGACGCGTATCCTGGGCGTCGAACCCTATGTCACGGTCAATGCGGGGCTGGGCGATGCGAACTCTGCGGCCGAGGAGGTCGAATATCTCAACGGCGCGGCGACCTCCGAATGGGGCGCCAAGCGTGCGGCGAACGGTCATCCAGCACCCTACCGCGTCAAATGGTGGAACATCGGCAACGAACCGTTCGGCTGGTGGCAGATCGGCAAGACTTCGCTCGATTACTTCATGATCAAGCACAATGAATTCGCGAAGGCGATGCGGGCGAAGGATCCGTCGATAACGCTGATCGCATCGGGCGCGATGCCCGACCAGTTGCATCCGAAGGGCGTGCAACAGAACTCGTCGATCGAGAGCATTCAGGCGAAGTTCGGTACCGAGGAGGACTGGACCGGTGGCTTCTTCGCCAAGGCATGGGGGAATTTCGACGGCATCACCGAGCATTGGTATGATCGCGCGGAAAAGCGACCCGGTGCGCCGGCCGCCGACGAGCTTATCGAGTTCGTCCGTTCGCCTTCGAACCACGTTCGCATGGAGGCGGAGGAATGGGCGATCTACGAGACGAAATTCCCGAAGATCCGCGCCGCCAAGACGTTCCTGTCGATCGACGAATATGCGTACATGGCCGGACCGCCGACGCTGAAATCCTCGCTCGCCTATGCGATGGTGTTCCAGGAGATGCTCCGCCACACCGATTTCCTGACGATGTCGGCGTTCACGACCGGCGTCTCGACGATGGACATCTCGCCATCCGCCGCGACCCTCAACGCCACTGGCACCGTATTTAAACTGTACGGCGAGCATTTCGGCGCCGGGACGGTTCCGCTGAAAGTCGATGGCGATGTACCGCAACCAGAGCCGAAATACCCGGTCGGCCATGCGCATCCCAAGGTGCGCGCGGGCAGCCCGACCTATCCGCTCGACGTGATCGCGGGGCTGTCGCCGGACGGCACCAAACTGCGCCTCGCAGTGGTGAACGCGACGTTCCA
This sequence comes from Sphingomonas sp. PP-CE-1A-559, assembly GCF_004340965.1. Lineage (GTDB taxonomy): Bacteria > Pseudomonadota > Alphaproteobacteria > Sphingomonadales > Sphingomonadaceae > Sphingomonas. The sequence continues at coordinate 116,929 of NZ_SLYA01000005.1, forward strand.
GCCGCAGCATCTGAACCTTGCGCTTTCCGGCATGAGGCTGCGCGGCAGTGGCAGGCGCTGGGTCATGACCGGCAGGACGGTGGAGGCGGCGAACACCATTGCGTCCCCAAGCGGCGTGACGATCGTCGAAAGCAAGGTGGCGGGGACACGCACCGTGATGGTACCGGCGATCTCCGCGGCGATCTACGAATTGCCGATCGCGGCGGCGCACTGAGCCGGACCGCGACCGCGCCGCGCGTGGCTCCAGTTGCTCTCGACCGCATTTCGACGCGTTTTTGCTGCAGCAATACTTGCCTAAGGCGAGCGTCGGCGGCTACCACGGGATGATAACGTTACCGAGGGGGTGAGGGTGCGGCGCTTCAGGAATATCCGCTGGACCATCATCGGCCTGTTCGTGGTGGCGATGGTCATCAACTATCTCGCGCGCAGCGTGCTCGGCGTCGCGGCGCCGGCGATCATGGCCGAGCAGCATATCAGCGCCGCCGAATATTCCTGGATCACCGGCGCGTTCCAGATCGGCATCATGTTCCAGCCGCTCGCCGGCTATGTGCTCGACGTGGTCGGGCTGAAGATCGGCTTCACGCTGTTCGTCACGATCTGGTCGCTGATCACGATGGCGCACGGACTGGCGACCGGCTGGATGGGGTTCGCCGGCTTGCGCGGTGCACTGGGGCTGGTCGAGGGATCGGCGCAGCCCGCGGGTATGAAGCTGGTCGCCGAATGGTTTCCGGCACGAGAGCGCGGTGTCGCGGGCGGCATCTATCAGATCGGGGCCTCGTTCGGCGCGGTGTTCGCGCCGCCGCTGGTGGCCTGGGCGGTGCTCAACCATAGCTGGCGCGCGGCCTTCTTCATCGCCGGCGCGCTCGGGCTGGTGTGGGTGATCGCCTGGTTGTTCTGGTATGCGCCGCCCGCAAAACATCGGCGGCTGTCGCCGGCGGAACGCACGCTGATCGTCGAAGGACAAGAGGCATCGCTCGCCACGCACCGCAAGCGTCCCCCGCTCGGCGAACTGCTGCGGCGTCGTAACCTGTGGGCGATCGCGGCGGCGCGGTTCCTCGCCGATCCGGTGTGGGGCATGCTGTCGTTCTGGATGCCGCTATACCTGGTGCAGGTGCGTCATTTCGATCTCGGCCAGATCGCGATGTTCGCGTGGCTGCCGTTCCTGGCGGCGGACCTCGGATGCCTGTTCGGGCCGATCGTGGTGGCGTGGCTGCAACGGCGCGGCGTTGACCTGATCGATGCGCGGCGTGGCGCCTTCACGGTAGGCGCGGTGCTGATGACGGGGATGATGTTCGTCGGCACGGTGACCAGCCCGATCGCGGCGATAGCGCTGCTGTGCCTCGGTGGTTTCGCGCACCAGACGCTGTCGGTGACCGTCATCACGCTGTCGTCGGACCTGTTCCCGCAGGACCAGGTGGCGACCGCGACGGGGATGTCGGGCACCGCCGCCAATCTCGGCGTGCTGATCTTCACGCTGGTGCTCGGCTCGATGGTCGCGGAGGTCGGCTACCAGCCATTCTTCATCCTGCTCGGACTGCTCGACCTGGTCGGCGCCGCACTCCTCTGGGTCCTGATACGAAAGCCCGCATGACTATTCGAAATCCGATCCTTCCCGGCTTCAATCCGGACCCGTCGATCGTCCGCGTCGGCGACGATTACTACGTCGCGACCTCGACCTTCGAATGGTACCCAGGCGTCCAGATCCACCATTCGCGCGATCTCGCGAACTGGCGGCTGGTGACGCGGCCGCTCAACCGCGCGAGCCAGCTGGACATGCGCGGGAATCCGGACTCGTGCGGAGTATGGGCACCGGACCTGAGCCATGCGAACGGTCGGTTCCACCTGATCTACACCGACGTGAAGCGTTACGGCCAGACCACGATCGACGGTGCGCGGGGCGCGTCGTTGCGCGATTTCCATAATTACTGGGTCACGGCGGAGCATATCGACGGGCCCTGGTCCGATCCCGTCCACCTCAACAGCAGCGGCTTCGACCCGGCGCTGTTCCATGACGATGACGGGCGGAGCTGGCTGCTCAACATGCTGTGGGACCACCGGCCGGGGGGGCGTCGCTTTGCCGGGATCGTCGCGCAGGAGATCGATCTCGCGACGGGCGACATGCTCGGCGACCGTCGCATGATCTTCGAGGGCACGTCGCTTGGCTTCACCGAGGGCCCGCACCTCTACAAGCGCGATGGCTGGTATCACCTGCTGGTCGCGGAAGGCGGCACCGAGCGCAATCATGCCGTCGTGATGGCGCGGTCGCGGTCGCTGTTCGGCCCGTACGAGGTGCATCCCGATGGCCCGGTACTGACCGCGGCGGGCAAGCAGGGCGTGCAGTTGCAGCGGACCGGGCACGGCGATCTCGTCGAAACGCCGATCGGCGAAACCTGGATGGTGTATCTGTGCGGGCGACCGCTGCCCGTCAGTGATCGGTGCGTGCTGGGGCGCGAGACCGCGATCCAGCCGATGCGCTGGGGCGAGGATGGCTGGCTGCGGACGCTCGACGGCGACGCGAGTCCGGCGCTGGTCGTGGAGGATGGCACGGCGTCGGCCGCTTCCGAACCGCGGCGCGACCGCAGCGTGTTCGATACCGCGACGCTGCCCGAGGCCTTCCAGTGGCTGCGTACCCCGGATGCCGACCGGTTGTTCAGCCTGACCGCGCGGCCCAATTATCTGCGCCTCTACGGCCGCGAGACGATCGGGAGCCATTTCACGCAGTCGCTGGTCGCGCGCCGGCAGCAGGCGTTCGCCTACGCCGCCGAGACGCTCGTTACGTTCGAACCGCGTCACTTCCAGCAGGCGGCGGGGCTGGTCTGCTACTATAATTCGACCAAGTTCCATTATCTGCACGTCACCGCCGACGACGACGGCCGGCGCGTGCTGCAGGTGCTGTCGGCGATCCCGACTCCCCTCGGCAGCAGTGTGATCACCCATCCGATCGCGATCGACGCGGGACCGATCGGACTGCGGGTCGAGGTGGATCACGAAAGCCTTCGCTTCGGATACCGGTGTGCGGGGTCGAGCGCGTGGACATGGCTCGCGGACCGGTTCGACGCGAGCATCCTGTCCGATGAGGCGACCTTGCCGGGCCTGCCCAACTTCACCGGCGCCTTTGTCGGGATGGCGTGCCAGGATATGTCGGGCGCCGGCGAACCGGCCGATTTCAGCTATTTCGAGTATGTCGAAGCCGGCGGCGACTGAGCGGACTGAACGCGGCGTCGATCCGCGTTCAGTCCGTGACCACTGGCCAAGCCTTATGCCGCGATCTTCAAGTCCTGCATCACGTCGGCGGTGATCGAGAGGCTACGCTTGCGCGCTTCGTGGTCGTAGATCGCGCTGGTCACCATGACCTCGTCGACGCCGGTCCGCTCGACGAACGCGGCGATACCGCGGGCGACCTTGGCCGGGCTGCCAACCGCCGAACACTGCAGGACGTGGTCGAGGATCTGGTTGCCCTGCGCGTCGAGCGACTCGCGGTAGCCAGCGAGGGGCGGCTTCATCTTGCCGGGGTTGCCGGTGCGGAGCGCGACGAACGACTGCTGCTGAGAGGTGGCGAGCAGTTCGGCTTCCGCGTCGGTTTCTGCTGCGAACACGTTGAAGCCGGCCATGACGTGCGGCTTGGCGAGGCGGGCCGAGGGACGGAAATCGCGACGGTAGATCGCCAGCGCGGCATCGAGCGCGTCGGGCGCGAAGTGCGAAGCGAACGCGTAGGGCAGGCCCAGTGCGGCCGCCAACTGTGCGCCGAACGTGCTGGAGCCCAGGATCCACATCTCGACGTCCGCGCCTGCGCCCGGGGTCGCGACGATGCCGGTCTGGCCGTCGTTGGCGAAGTAGCTTTGCAGCTCCATCACGTCCTGCGGGAAGGCGTTGGCGTCGGTTTCCAGCGTGCGGCGCATCGCGCGGGCGACGCGCTGGTCGGAGCCGGGCGCGCGCCCGAGGCCGAGATTGATGCGGCCGGGGAACAGCGCGTCGAGCGTGCCGAACTGCTCGGCGATCGTCAGCGGCGCATGGTTGGGGAGCATGATGCCGCCCGAGCCTACGCGGATCGTCTTCGTGGCGGCGGCGATGTGCGCGATCACGACGGCGGTCGCGGCCGACGCGATGCCGGTCATGCCGTGATGTTCGGCGACCCAGTAGCGCTGGAACCCGACGCTCTCGGCGTGCCGCGCGAGGTCGGCCGCGTTGGCGAGCGATTGGGAGACGGTGCCGCCTTCTATGACGGGGACCAGATCGAGCAGGGAATAGCGTGTCATGCGGTGGAGATAGGTACCGAGCGGTAGCTTATCCAGCCTTCCGTCGAATTGACCTGCAATCCTCCCCCGCCAGGGGGAGGTGGCGCCAAAGGCGACGGAGGGGGAGGACACGGAACCGAGGTTACCCTTACCTCCCCCTCCGTCTGGCAAGCGCCAGCCACCTCCCCCTGGCGGGGGAGGATCGCCGCTGCTTTCCTCAGAACCCCAGGCTGTACCGCATCGCCATGCCGTAATCGTTGGGCAATGCCGCGAAATTACCGGGGTCGCGGCGGAAGAACAGGTTGGTGTCCAGGCCGCCGCCGAACGCGGGCACGCCGTAGCGCATCTCGACATCGAGTTCGCGGCCTTGGGGGGCGAGGTTGAGGCGTTGGGTGGTCCAGTTGGTTACGGTACCGGACGTGTAATCGTAATAGGTCGGGAGGCCGAGGTCGATGCCGCCGCGCGCTACGCGCAACGGTTGCGCGATGCGGAGGCCGAGCGTGTCGTGACCGAACACGCCGTCCTTGCCGATGTCGGCCGCGAAGGCGTTGGTGCGGACCAGGCCGTCGCCGCTGAGACCGCCGCGGACCGCCGCGCGGGTCCAGCCCTGGCGCATCGATCCGCCGATGCTCCAGCCTGCGCCGGCATCGAAGCGCGCTTTGGTATCCACGAACCATGTTGCCGCGCGTGTCGCGCCCAGCGCCGCGTTGAAGCGCGCGCCGAGGACGGTGTCGCGCTCGTCCATCCGTGTGGCGGCGACCATGGTCGACAGCGCGCCGAAGCGACGGTCGACGGTCAGCGAGACGCGGTTGTAGCCCGAGCGCTGCCAGCGGTCGCGCAGGCGGAGGTCGCTGTCACGCTGCGTCAGGACGTCGCCATTCTCGATGCCTGCGGTGAACCCGAACCCGGCGACGCTCTGCCGCATCGCGCTGGAGGCACGGATGCTGCTGTCGAAGCCCATGCCGCCGGCGTTGGCGATCAGGAAGGCGGGTTCGGACTGGCCCGACAACTGCGCACTGAGCGCGCTCGATCCTTGTGCGAAGCCGAACCCGAACGACAGCGTGCTGCCGAGTTTCTGCGTCATCATCCCGGCGATCGCACGCGCGCTGGTCGCATCGGCGCTCGACAGCGCGGTGCGATCGAGCGCGACGTCGCCGTTCGCGCGCGGCGCTAGCGTCATCGATACGGTCATGTTGCCTTGCGCCAATGCGACCGTGCGGAATCGCGACTGGAGCGCGCCGCCGAGCGATCGTTCCGGGCTGCGGCGGGCAATCGTCTTGGCAAGGTCGATCGCGAAGGCGCGGCTGTAGCCGTCGAGGATCACCGCGCCGAGTTCGCCCTGGGTCGCGTCGCCCATCGGCGCGGACAGGCTTGCGTTGCTGATCGTCGAAACGACCGCTTTCGATCCCGCGATCGAGGTCGTGCCGAGCGGCTGGAACGCGCGCGTCAGGTCGAGCACGCCATTGCCGTAGACCGCGTCGACTCCGGGGGCGCCGACATCGCGTGCGCTGCGGAACAGGATGTCGACGATCTGCGCGCCGGTCAGGTTGGGGAAGGCCTGGGCCAGCAACGCGACCGCGCCGGAAATCTGCGGCGCGGCGAACGATGTGCCCGACCAGAGATAGGCGGTATCGGTCGCGTCGGGCGCACGAACGCTTTCGCCGACCGCGGTGAGGAAATGCGCGGCGCCGGTGCCCGCGCGGTCGCTGAAGGTGGAGATGCCGTCGCTCGCGCCGACCGAGCCGGCGATGATCACCTGGTTGCGGCCCTGCGCTTCGCCGGCGACGTTGGTGAAGGGGTCGGGGTTGACCGAACCGTCATTGCCCGCGGCGATCACGACGACGAGGCCGGCAGCAGTCGCGCGGCCGATCGCATCCTTCAAGCTCTGCGGCATCTCGGAGCCGCCGAGCGAGATGTTGACGACCTTCGCGCCTGCCGTGCGGGCTGCGTCGAGCCCGCGGGTGATCGCGTCGGTGCCGAACTTGCAGCCCGAATCCTCGTCGTCCTTGCTGGCGGTGGCGCAGGTGCCGGGGCGATCTGCGCGGAGGACGATCAACGTCGCGTCGAACGCCACGCCGTGCGAGCCCGCGCCGTTTCTTCGGCCCGCGAGCGTGAACGCGACCGCGGTACCATGGCCGCCTTCGTCGTCGATCGAGCTATTGCCGGCAACGTCCTGCGAGGCGGACGAAACGCGGCTGCCGAATTCCTGACTTTGCAGGTCGATACCGCTGTCGATCACGCCGACGCCGATCCCCCTGCCGGTCGCGCCGACATTGTACGCGGCCAGCGCATTCATCGAGACCGCGCCGACGGTCGCGCGATATTCGCTGGTGTCGTTGCTGGACGGTGTCGGGGTCGGGGTCGGGGTCGGCGCGGGAGTCGGGGCAGGGGTGGGCGCTGGGGTCGGAAGCGGAGTCGGCGTCGGGGTGGAAACCGTGGGAGGGGCCGGCGTGCTGTTGACGCCACCACCGCCGCCGCCTCCACAGGCGGCGAGCAGCAGGCCACTTGCCACCGCCGCCGTTCTCAGCAGCCCCGCCTTCGTGCCGCGCATCCAGTCCGCCCTTTTGTAATTTTCCGTAACATACTGGAATGCAAAGCCTTACGCGATCGTAAACATCGGCCCTGAAGGTCGGCAGTGTCGCACCCCGCTTGTCGCCGCGCGCGGCGGTCCGTAGAGGTTCCGGCCGATGCTTGCCCGCCTTGACCCCCGCCTCGACCATGTCCGCAACTGGATCTTCGATCTCGACAACACGCTGTATCCGGCGAGCGCGGACCTGTTCGCGCAGGTCGACGCGCGAATGACCGGGTTCATCCAGGATCTGCTGGGGCTCGAGCATGACGAGGCGCGGCGCGTGCAGAAGGGATATTTCCACAATCACGGCACGACGCTGTCGGGGCTGATGGCCGAGCATCATGTCGATCCGCACGCGTTCCTGACGCATGTCCACGACATCGAGATGGACGTGCTGGAGCATGACGCGCCGCTGGTCGCCGCGATCGCCAAGCTGCCGGGGCGGAAACTCGTCTTCACCAATGGCGACAAGCCCTATGCGCTCAAGATTCTCGACCGGCTCGGGCTCGGCGAGAGCTTCGAGGCGATCCACGACATCCACGCGATGAACCTGATGCCGAAGCCGCACGCCTCGGCCTATGCCGGGTTCTGCGCGGCGTTCGACATCGATCCGCGGGAGTCTCTGTTCGCCGACGACATGGCGCGCAACCTGACGCCGGCCAAGGCGATCGGGATGACGACCGTGTGGATCGACAACGGCTCCGAGCAGTCGCCCGATGCGGCGCGCGATCACATCGATTTCACCGTGCCGGTGCTTGCGCCGTGGCTCGAAACCATCCTGGAGACATCATGACCTTGCAGACCATTATCGACGCCGCCTGGGACGACCGCTCCAACCTTGGGCTCGATACCAAGGGCGAGGTTCGCGACGCCGTCGAGTCCGCGCTGGCGATGCTGGACGCGGGTACCGCGCGTGTCGCCGAACCGACCGCTGACGGCTGGCAGGTCAACCAGTGGTTGAAGAAGGCCGTGCTGCTCTCGTTCCGGCTCAACGACAACGTCGTGATCGACGGTGGTTCGGCGGGGTCCCCAGGGTTCGACAAGGTGCCGTCGAAGTTCTCGAGCTGGGGTGAAGCCGAGTTCCGTTCGGCGGGCATCCGGGTCGTTCCCGGTGCGGTCGCTCGCCGCGGGAGCTTCATCGCCAAGGGCGCGATCCTGATGCCGAGCTTCGTCAACATCGGCGCTTATGTCGGCGAGGGGACGATGGTCGACGCCTGGGCGACGGTCGGGTCGTGCGCGCAGATCGGCAAGAACGTGCATTTGTCGGGCGGTGCCGGCATCGGCGGCGTGCTCGAGCCGTTGCAGGCCGATCCCGTCATCATCGGCGACGGCGCGTTCATCGGCGCGCGCGCGGAAGTGGCGGAGGGCGTCCGCGTCGGCGAGGGCGCGGTGCTGTCGATGGGGGTGTATCTGGGCGCATCGACCAAGATCATCGACCGCGCGACTGGCGAAGTGTTCAAGGGCGAAGTGCCGCCCTATTCCGTCGTCGTGCCGGGCTCGATCGGTGGCGGGGACGGCAAGCCGGCCCTGTATTGCGCGGTCATCGTCAAGCGTGTCGATGCGCAAACGCGTTCCAAAACCTCGATCAACGACCTGCTGAGGGACTGATCGGGTCGACAACCCGGCGGACGCTGCCTATCCGGGTCGAAACATACCGAGGAGATAGACTTTGACCGCTGCTGCCAGCCAGGTTCTCGACCGCGTACTCGTCCTCGAAATGGTCCGCGTGACCGAGGCGGCGGCGATCGCCGCCTCCACGCTCGTCGGGCGCGGCGACGAGAAGGCAGCGGATGCAGCGGCGGTCGAGGCGATGCGCGAGGCGCTCAACTCGCTGTACATGGACGGCACGGTCGTGATCGGCGAGGGCGAGCGCGACGAGGCGCCGATGCTGTTCATCGGCGAGAAGGTCGGCTCGGCGATCGGCAAGGGCCCGAAGATCGACATCGCGCTCGATCCGCTCGAAGGCACGACGATCTGCGCGACCGCGGGGCCGAACAGCCTCGCCGTGCTGGCGATCGCCGAGGAGGGCGGGCTGCTCAACGCGCCGGACGTCTACATGGACAAGATCGCGGTCGGGCCGGGCTATCCCGAGGGCATCATCGATCTCGACAAGACGCCGACCGAGAACATCAACGCCGTCGCCGCCGCGAAGGGCGTACCGGCGCGCGACCTGATCGTGTGCGTGCTCGATCGGCCGCGTCACGAGGCGCTGATCGCCGAACTGCGCCAGGTTGGCTGTGGGATCATGCTTATCGGTGACGGCGACGTTGCCGGCGTGATCGCGACGTCGGATCCCGAGACAACGGTCGACGTGTACATGGGGTCGGGTGGTGCTCCCGAGGGCGTGCTGGCCTGCGCGGCGCTGCGCTGCGTCGGTGGGCAGTTCAAGGGGCGGTTGCTGTTCCGGAACGACGACGAGCGTGGGCGTGCGGCGAAGTGGGGGATTACGGACCTCGACAAGCAGTATGACCTGTCGGAACTGGCGAAGGGCGACTGCATCTTCGCGGCGACTGGCGTGACGGATGGCTCGCTGCTCGCTGGCGTGAAGCGGAAGAAGGGCAAGATGACGACGGAGAGCGTTGTGATGCGGGCGTCTTCGGGGACGGTGCGGTGGGTCAAGGGCGAGCATCGGACTGATTGATTTGGTACTGCTCTGACCGGCAGCTCAGCACCTCCTCGGCGGAGGCCGGGGCCCAGGCGGAAAGGTCGGAGTAACGGTGCGCTGTCCGTAGTCAGCAACGTCCTCCAACTGGGCCCCAGCCTTCGCCGGGGTGGCGGCTTCGTCGAGGGTCGCACAAGCCAACCATGTGCCCCCGCGAAGGCGGGGACCCAGACTGGGCTCCCGCCTTCGCGGGAGAACATAAAGGCCGAGCGGTGGAACGCAGGAAGGGCGAAGACTCGGCATGATCCTTCCCAACGTCCTCCTCCTCGTCACGATCATGAGCCTCGTCTGGTTTCTCAAGGGCGACCTGCTAGGCTACCGCCGGATCAAGCGCCTCCCCGACACCGCGTCGCGCCAGAAGACCTACCGCCTGTGGATCGCCAAGGCAGCGATCGCCTTCGTCCTGCCGGCGGTAATCGGACTAGCCCTGCTCGGCCGCCTCGGCGCGCTCGTCAATGTGCCGCCCGAGTTCGATGCCCTCCGCACGCTCCTCCCAAGCTTCCAAGGCTACAGCCGCGGGGAACTGCTCGGGATGATCGGCGGAAGCGCGCTCGGCGGCCTGATCATCGGCGCGGTCCTGGCCACGCGGCGCAACTGGCGTATCCTCAAGACGATCGGCAACGTCGGCTCGCTGCTCCCGCGCAACCGGCCGGAGATCGCGCATGCCGTCGCCATGTCGATCGCGGCGGGCGTCTCGGAAGAACTCGCCTTCCGCCTGTTCCTGCCACTGCTGGTCGCGCTCGTCTCCGGTAGCGCGTTCGTCGCGTTCGGTGTCGCGGTCGCGGCGTTCGGCGCGATGCATCTGTATCAGGGGCGGGCGGGCGTGATCGCGACCACGCTCGTCGGCGCGCTGATGGCGGCGGTGTATCTGATGACCGGGGAACTGTGGCTGGCGATGGTCCTGCACGCGCTGATCGATCTCAACTCGCTGGTATTGCGCCCGATGTTGACCGGAGCGTGGCGCGCGGCTTGACTTCGCAGCCGTGGGTTCGTCCAATCGTGGCACGCTCCACGAAGGGAATTCCATGTCGCGTAACGCTTTCCTGCTCGCGCTTGCAGTCACCGCAGCCGTCCCGGCCGCCACGCCCGCGCAGACCGCGCCGCAAAATGTGGCCCAGTCGCCTTTCACCTTCGAAGAGGTGATGGTGCCGATGCGCGACGGGGCGAGGTTGCAGACGGTGATCATGCGGCCGCGCGGGATGACCGGGCCGCTGCCGATCCTGCTCCAGCGGACTCCCTACGGCGTGCCGGATGCGCCGTTTCCTACCGCCGATCGCTTCGGACCGTTGATGAAGGATGGCTATGTCTTTGTCTTCCAGTCGATGCGCGGGCGGTTCAAGTCCGACGGCGTCTTCACGCTGTCGACCGCAGTGCATCCAAACGATCCAAAAGATGGTGTATCGCGGCGGCTGCATTTCGACAGCAGATGAGATTTGCAGCCCCTTCACGTACGATGCCTGGATCGGGGTCGACCTGACCTCGTG
>NZ_SLYA01000006.1 GCF_004340965.1 Sphingomonas sp. PP-CE-1A-559
TTCCTCAACAGGAACCGTCGCGGGGTGGAGCAGCCCGGTAGCTCGTCAGGCTCATAACCTGAAGGTCACAGGTTCAAATCCTGTCCCCGCAACCAACTCTATAGAACTACGATCGCCGCCCTTACGGGCGGCGTTGTCGTTTGTGGCCCAGGCCAGCAAATCCGACACCTTCGCCACCACCTCCGCCTCCGGACCATGCTCGCCGTTCGGGTAGATCGTTACGCTCTCGATGAGTGTCGCGAGGACAGACGCGGCCTCGGAACGGATAGTTACATCGTCTAGGGACGTCCGGAGCGCGGTTACCTTCTGGCTGAAACGCTCCAGCAGAACCGGAGGCGGCAGGATATCCGCGGGTTTGCGCGCCGTCGCGCTGACAGTCTGAGCCGACAGCCGCGCGAGTTCCGCTTCGCGGTCCGAGATCATGTCCATTAGGATGGGACTGACAAGGCCGCCCAGAAGATTTTGCGTGAGGTTGGAAAGCTCCACCTCAAGCAGCGGCGAATTGTGGCTCGTGCCCGACGCGCCCGCCAATAATGACAGAACGTGTTTCAGGCTTACGTCTTCCCCCCGCCTTTCTACAACTGGCAACACAGGCTTCGGAGGCATTCAAGGCGCGTCTGGAGAGGGCCGCCGATCGGAGAGAGGCGGTGGAAGCTATCATCGATATCATCGCCGACTCGGTCTGGGCCGAACCACGCACGTTGCTGCTCAGCTATGAACTCTATGCCTTTGCCGCGCGGCAGCCCCCGGTCACGGCAGTGATGCAACAGTGGATGGACAGCAGCCGCGTCGCGCTCGGTCGCTTTTTCGACCCGCTGACCGCGCGTGCGCTGGATGCACTGATCGAGGGTGTCGGCATCTACAACTCGATCGATGCGGCCCCCCTTAGTCGGGAGGCGATCCGCGTGGTTGTCGAACGAGTAGCAGGGACAGGTTGAGCTATAAACGGCCACGCGAATGCTGAAGAAATGGGCATTCACTATCGCCTCTGGCACGCTTGAGATGCACGCGCCCGGTGCGTGCGGCGGATCCGGCTTCGATCCGCACGTCGCAACTGTGTTGTATGCCGCGTTCACCTGTTCCAGCCTGACGACGATCAAGGCCACGGGTTCGGCGACATCGTGCCGCTGAGCCGCTGAAGCGCAGCCAGTCCATTCTCGAAGTGCTGATCGGACAGTTGTTCTTGCGACGCTGTCGGCGGTCCTGATCGCGCTTTGCGCATGAGGAGCGACCCAAGGGGTGGTGCCGGCCAGGGGCACCCGGATGATGCCCTTCGCAACTTGACGGCCTAACCGAACGCCTTGCCCACACCCAAAACACGTTGCGACGTGGCCATAATGCTGCACCCATGCCGACGCCGCTCCCAAGCGCTTCGTGGCAATAGTCGTCCGATACCCAATAGTGTGTGGCATCGTTCGAGCCGCTATAGGTAAAGCTCGGTTTGGTCGTATCGTGGTCGCAGCCATACAGCGACACTGTGCGGTTGGTTTGGAACAGCCCGCTCTTGGTCGTGATGCCGATGATCCTGACGCTGCGTTGGCTATATTGCGCCGATAGTCGCCACGTCAGTAGCGCTTGGTTTCGCCTTCAGGGGTTGCAGCGCGTGTACTGACCGACAATCCCTCGGCACAGCGCTATCGGGTCGATCGCCGAGCCATGCGCGCCGATTTCCGGTAACCCGTAGTCGGTACCAGCAGGCCACTGCGCCGCTGTGTTCATGCGCCTCCGCCCGCCCAAACGCGGTGAAGTGAGGGCCGCACTATGCGCGCGCTATGCGATCCGTGGGGATCGATCTCGCAGCGCTATGTCGCGGCTCGTAGATCATGAGCGCGGGCACGATGCTCGTGATACGAAAGGCAACGAGGCGACATGTCGTCTGAAACCATATCGGAACCCGATCCTACCGGGCTCTCTACTGGGCTCGTCATCTATGTCGGCCAGGATCGCGCAGGGCATTGGCTCGTGCAGGACAGCAGGCGCAATCTCGAAGGGCGTTTCATCTCCTACGGCGCGGCGATGAGCTACGCCCAGGCCGAGCGCGACATCTATCACCCCGCCTCAAGCCCGAAGATCGCGACCAAAACTGCGATGCCAGGGTCGAAAACCGCGACCCACGATCCGCGTTGGCCGGTCATCGCCGCCGCCCTTGCAACGTTGCGCGAAGACGGTCGTCACGCGGTCCGCATCGTCGATGCCGATTGCGGCGCGGGCTCGCTCCTCCTGCAAGCGGTGCATCATGCCCGGGCGCTCGGTTTCACGGCGATCGAGGGGCGCGGGATCGACGGATCGCCCGCGCTGATCGGTCGCGCCCGCGCGGCGGCGAACCGTTGCACCAACCTTGCGATCGGCACGACGTTCGAGGTGGCGGACATGGTCACCGCCTTGCGGGCGGAGCAGGACCTGCCAGCCGATCTCGTGATCTGTCACGGCATGGCGAAAGACCGGCGGCCGGAGGTGGCGTCGGCGTTGGGGAGTGAAGCGCGGATCGTCATCGGCGACGACGCGACGTGGCATGCCGTCGGTACCGAAGCATGACGAAGCGTGACATCCTATGGCGGGGGATCGGCCTGGCATTGTGCGTGGGCGCGTGCAGCGTCGCGGTTGCGATGGACGGCTCGGCACGCGCGATGTTCGTATTCCCCTTCGCATTGCTAGGCCTGACACTGGCGATCAACGGCAAGCGGGTCATCATCGCACTTCGCGCCGAACGCCACGGTCATGCACGAACCGCCGAAGTGATCCATGCCGTCCGCGTCCGCCGCTATCGCCGCCGACTCGATCAACCGCATCCCTGGCCTCGAGCCTTCAGGATCATCATGACGTATTTCGATCGGCGGGACGGTGTCCTGTGTGCCGAAGGCGTGCCGTTGTCGGCCATAGCCGAAGCCGTCGGTACGCCGGTCCACGTCTATTCGGCGGCTGCACTGCGCGACGCGGCCCGGCGTTTCACAGCGGCGCTGTCGATCCTGCCGCGAACGCGGACGGCGTTCGCGGTCAAGGCAAACCCGAACAGCGCGGTGCTGCATCTGCTGGCCGGCTGCTGCTTCGGTGCCGACATCGTCTCGGGCGGAGAGATGCGCCGCGCGCTCGGAGCCGGTATCGCCGCATCGGACATCGTCTTCTCCGGGGTCGGCAAGACCGACAGGGAACTCGCCGACGCACTCGACGCCGGCATAGGGCAGTTCAACCTCGAGCTCGAGGAGGAGGGGCGGGTGCTCGCCGCGCTTGCCCAGGCGCGTGGCAAGCGGGCGGTCGCGGTATTGCGCGTCAATCCCGACGTCGACGGCGGCACCCATGCCAAGATCTCTACCGGCCGGCGCGAGAACAAGTTCGGCGTGGCGATCGCCGATGCGCCCGCAATGTACGATCGCCTGTCACGACTCGATGGCCTCGATCTGGTCGGGGTCGCGCTCCACATCGGCAGCCAGCTCCATGACCTTGCACCACTGGAGGCCGCGTACGAGCGCATCGGTTCGCTGGTCATCGACCTGCGCGCGCGCGGCCACGGCATAACCCGCGTCGATCTCGGCGGCGGCCTCGGCATCCCCTACCGTGTCGACGACGTGGTTCCGACGCTCGACGCCTATGCCGCCATGGTCGCTAAGGTGACGCGCGACTGGGACGTCGACCTTATTTTCGAGCCGGGGCGGGTCGTCGCAGGACTAGCCGGCGTCCTGATGACGCGGGTGATCTGGGTAAAGCCCGGGGCGGACCGCCCCTTCGTCATCGTCGATGCCGCGATGAACGATCTGGCTCGACCAGTGCTGTACGATGCCTTCCACCGCTTCGAAGCCGTCGCGCCGGACGGCGAACGCATGGTCGCGAACATTGCCGGACCGATCTGCGAAAGCGGCGACGTGTTCGCGCTCGCCCGCGATATCGACCGGGTCCGCCGCGGCGATCTCGCGGTCTTTCATGCGACCGGGGCGTACGGTGCCGCGATGGCATCGAGCTACAATTGCCGCCCGCTCAGCCCACAGGTCCTGGTCGACGGCGACCAATTCGAGATCGTGGCCGACCGCTTTCTGCCGGAAGAGTTCGCGGCGTAGGTCGTACCGAGTCCGAACGAGAGGGGGGCAAGCTACGGGCATCCTGCTGCTGCGACGGTAGCGATCGCCGCGCTGGCCACGGAACGTCGTGGCTGCTGCTTCGCTGTGATGTCAGCGGGCGGCGTGCCCGGACATGAGGACGGCGAGCATGACCCAGAATCCAGGCGATACGATCACGGACGAGCGTGGCGGTGGCCTGTCCCGTCCGGCTGCGCTCGCGGTCGTCGTGGGGGTGCTCGGCGCCAGCGCGGTGCTCGGGCGCCGTAACGCGCCCGACCCGTCGCATCCCGGTATTCGCCGCTGGTACAAACGGCTCGACAAGCCGGCGTACACGCCACCCGACGCCGCGTTCGGCGCGGTATGGCCGGTGCTCGAGACCGGGCTCGCGGTCGGGGGCTATCGGTTGTTGCGCCGCCCCGCCGATGCGCCGCGCAACCTCGCGGTCGGACTTTGGTTGCTGAATACCGGCATGGTCGGTGGTTGGACCGAACTGTTCTTCCGACGCAAGGCGCTTGGCCCCAGCGCGGTCGCGTCGGGTGCGATGATCGCCAGCGGTGCCGGCTATGTCGCGGCTGCGGCGAAGGTCGATCGTACCGCGGCGGCCACTGCGGTCCCGTTCGTCGCCTGGCTCGGGTTCGCGACCGTGCTTGCCGAGCGCATCTGGGAGCGGAACCGGTCCGACGGCCCGGACGAGGCATGACCCGCCTGACGGTCTGGCACGATGGCGGATGTCCGCTGTGCCGACGCGAGATCGCGCTGATGCGCCGTCTCGATCGACGTGGCGCGATCGATTTCGTCGATGCCAGCAACGACGACACGAGCTGTCCGATCGACCGAGATGCGATGCTGGCACGGTTCCATGCGCGCGAAGGGGACCCGATGCTGTCCGGCGCCGCGGCCTTCGCAGCGATGTGGCGCGCCATCCCGCTGCTGCGACCGCTGGGGCTGGCAGCGCGCAACCCGGTCGTCCTGGCTGGGCTTGAGCGAGTGTATCGGGCGTTTCTCCACGTTCGGCCTCGCCTCCAGTCTTTCGCCCGGAAGGTGGATCGCACCGCATGAGGCCGGTCGTTCCCGATACCGCGCGACCGGGCCAGGAAAGCGTCTGGGATTATCCGCGTCCGGCGATCGCGCAGCGCAGCGATCGTCATGTCCTGATCGAGCACCGCGGGGTGACGCTCGCCGACACGCGGCACAGCGTCCGCACGATCGAGACGAGCCATCCGCCGAGCTATTATATCCCGCCCTCCGACATCCTGATGTCGGCGCTCCGGCGCTCCACGCGGCAATCCTTCTGCGAATGGAAGGGCAACGCGGTCTATTACGACGTCGAGATCGCCGGCGATGTCCTGCGCGATATCGCCTGGAGCTATCCGACGCCGACGCCCGCGTTTGCAGCTTTGCGCGACCACATAGCGTTCTATGCAACCCCGTTCGACGGGTGCTTCGTCGATGGCGAACGCGTCATCCCACAGCCCGGCGAGTTTTACGGCGGCTGGATCACCGCAGATCTCGCCGGACCGTTCAAGGGCGAGCCGGGTAGCCGCTACTGGTAGGTCGCCGCACGACGACCCGTATGCGCTTGCCCTCCAGTATGGGCGTTACTCGGTTCATCGCATTTCGATGTTGTTTACGCCTTTGGCATAGCCGGACGCGTTAGAGGGGTGTGCCGGCTCGCCATCAACCTTTGGCTCGTCACCAAGGCGGGTCGGCACACCCTGTTCAACATCAATGGGTCGGATCAACGCGTTACGATGCCTCGGCGATCAGCTTTGCGGCGGCGGGCGTGTTCCATTCATAGCCGCCGGTCATCCGCCACACTTCCTTGCCCGCCGAATCGTACAGGATCGTGGTCGGCAGGTTTGCCTGATAGGCGAGGCTGAGCCCGAGCTTCGGGTCTAGATACGGCTTGAGCGTCGAGAACTTCTTTTCGGCGAAGAACGGCGTCACCTTCTCCGCGCCCTGCATATCCTGGCTGACCGCGATCACCTGAACCTTGCCGGCCAGCGACTTGGCGGCGGCATCGAGCGTCGGCATTTCCGCTACGCACGGCGCACACCAGGTCGCCCACATGTTGAGCAGCAACGGCTTGCCCTTGAACAATGCGAGCGTGACCGACTTGCCGTCTGGCGCGGTGAAGGCGACCGTTGGGCCGGTCTCGCCCTTGTGGCTGCGGTCGAGCTTTTCGGTGCTGGCGGCAGGCCCGGTCGCCTCGTCGGGAGTTGGGCCGGACGTAACCTCGTCGGCGGACACGGTGTTCGCGGCGACGACGTTTGCTTGCTCCGGCGCGGGCGATTTCCTATCGCAGCCGGCGACCAGCAGGCCCATCCCGACGAAACAGATGATGGGGCGCGAATTGAACACAGGACGCGAGAACATGGACGGTTCCAATTCGATGTGGGGCGGGCGGTTCGCCGAGGGGCCGGCAGCGGTCATGCGCGAGATAAACGCCTCAATTCCCTTCGACAAGCGCCTCTGGCAGCAGGATATTGCCGGATCGAAGGCACATGTCGCGATGCTCGGCAAGCAGGGCATCGTTTCGGCGGAGGACGCCGCGACGATCGCCGCCGGGCTCGATACGGTGGCGGCGCATTATGCCGAGCACGGCGTCGAGGAGAATCTGGTCCTTGAGGATATTCACATGCAGACCGAGGCGCGGCTCGCCGATGCGATCGGGCCTGTCGCGGGGCGGCTGCATACCGCGCGCTCGCGCAACGATCAGGTCGCGACCGATTTCCGGCTGTGGGTGCGCGATGCGATCGACCAGGCGCTGGCGGCGCTGGCGGGGTTCCAGACGGCATTGCTTGCGCGGGCGGAAGAGCATGCGGCTAGCGTGATGCCTGGCTTCACGCACTTGCAGTCTGCGCAGCCGGTGACGCTCGGGCATCACCTGATGGCGTATCACGCGATGATCTCGCGCGACGTCGGGCGGTTTGCCGATGCGCGCGCGCGGATGAACCGATCGCCGCTCGGCTCGGCTGCGCTGGCTGGCACGGGTTTCCCGATCGACCGGGCGATGACCGCCGAGGCTCTCGGCTTCGACGGGCCGATGACCAACTCGCTCGACGGCGTCAGCGACCGCGATTTCGCGATCGAGTATCTCACCGCCGCGACGCAGACCTCGCTGCATCTCTCGCGGCTCGCCGAGGAGTTCGTGCTGTGGGCGTCGCAGCCGTTCGGCTTCGTGGCGCTCAGCGATCAATGGTCGACCGGCAGCTCGATCATGCCGCAGAAGCGCAATCCCGATGCGGCCGAGCTGGTCCGCGGGCATGCCGGACGCATCCTCGGCTGCATGACCGCGCTGATGGTGACGATGAAGGGCCTGCCGCTCGCCTATTCGAAGGACATGCAGGACGACAAGCCGCCGGTGTTCGAGGCGCACGACCTGCTCGCTTTGTCGATCGCGGCGATGACCGGGATGGTCGAGAGCGCGACGTTCCGCACCGATCGGATGCGCGGGCTGGCGGAGAGCGGCTTTGCGACCGCGACCGATCTGGCCGATTGGCTGGTACGCGAGGCGGGGCTGCCGTTCCGCGAGGCGCATCATGTTACCGGGCGCGCGGTGAAGCTGGCCGAGGAGCGCAAGGTCGCGCTCGATGCGCTGCCGATCGAGGACCTGAAGGCAATCGATGCGCGGATCGACGAACGCGTGTACGGCGTGCTCTCGGTCGATGCGTCGGTCGCCAGCCGGACCAGTTTCGGCGGCACTGCGCCGGACAATGTGCGCGCTGCGATCCGTGCGGCGCGGGGGGAGGTAGCATGAAACGGCTTTTTGGCATCGTGGGTTTGGCGCTGGCGCTGGCCGGCTGCGGCGCAGCGGACGGACTCGTGCCGGCGGAGGGCAAGACGCTCCCGATTGCGCCTTACGGTGCGAAAACGCCGCCGACTCCCGAGCAGTTGCTGACCCCCACGACGCAGCAACGCCCGCAGCGCAGCGACGAGCTGCTCACCACCTCCCAGCCACGCCGCAGCGACGAGTTCGACCTGCCGCCGCCGAATTGAAGACCTGAATCATGGATCACTTCGCCTATCGTGACGGTGTCATGCACGCCGAGGACGTCGCCCTGCCGGCGATCGCCGAGGCCGTCGGCACGCCCGTCTATGTCTATTCGACCGCTACCTTCCGCCGCCATGCGCAGGTGTTTCGCGACGCGCTGAAGGGCGCGGGGCGCGTCCATCTGGCCTATGCGATCAAGGCGAACCCCAACGTCGCTGTGCTTCGCGTGCTCGCTGACGAGGGCTATGGCGCCGACGTCGTTTCCGCCGGTGAGATGCAGCGCGCGCTGGCGGCGGGGATCCCGGCGTCGGACATCGTGTTCTCGGGTGTCGGCAAGACACGGCGCGAGCTGGCGCAGGCGCTCGATGCCGGTATCGGCCAGTTCAATCTCGAGCTGGAAGAAGAGGGCGAGGTTCTTGCCGCGCTCGCCCATGCGCGCGGCGAACGCGCGCCGGCGGTGCTGCGGGTGAACCCCGACGTCGATGCCGGCACGCACGCAAAGATATCGACCGGGCGCAAGGAGAACAAGTTCGGCGTCGCGATCGATCAGGCGGTGGCGATGTTCGACCGCCTGTCGAAGCATGACGGCCTCGACCTGCGCGGCGTCGCGATTCACATCGGCAGCCAGCTCGCCGACCTCGCGCCGCTCGAGGCCGCCTATGCGCGGATCGGCGAGCTGGTCGCCGAACTGCGCGCTGCGGGGCACACGATCAGCCGCGTCGATCTCGGCGGCGGTCTCGGCGTGCCGTACAAGCCTGACGACATGCTGCCGAGCCCGGCCGAGTATGGCGCGATGGTCGCACGCGCGACCGCCGATTGGGATGTCGAACTGATGTTCGAGCCCGGTCGCGTGATCGCGGGCAATGCCGGCGTGCTGCTGACCGAGGTGATCTGGGTGAAGCCGGGCGTCGTCAATCCGTATGTGATCGTCGACGCGGCTATGAACGACCTCGCGCGCGTCGCGATGTACGATGCGTATCACGATTTCGTCGCGGTCGAGCCGAGCGGCGAGCGGATGACCGCGAACATCGCCGGGCCGGTGTGCGAGACCGGCGACACCTTCGCGATGGGCCGCGACATCGACGTCGTGAAGTCAGGCGATCTCGGCATCTTCCGCACCGCCGGCGCGTACGGAGCGACGATGGCCTCGACCTACAACAGCCGCGCTTTGGTCCCCGAAGTGCTGGTCGATGGCGACCGGTTCGCGGTAGTTGCGGACCGTATCCACCCGGAGACGATTCTGGCCGCCGAGCGCGTGCCCGAATGGCTCAAGCGGTGATACTCCAGAGCCTGCCGCTGTTCGTGAGGCTGGCGGGTCGTCCGGTGATCCTGCTGGGCGAGGGCGAGGCGGCGGATGCGAAACGGCGCTTGCTCGATCGTGCGGGGGCGGACGTCGTCGGCGAGGATGCTAGCGCTTCGCTCGCGATCGTCGCGATCGACGACGAGGAGGAAGCGCTGGCCGCGGTCGCGCGGCTTAAGGCGCGCGGCATCCTGGTCAACGCGGTCGATCGTTCGGCGCTGTGTGACTTTACGCTGCCCGCGATCGTCGACCGTGCTCCGGTGTTGATCGCGATCGGCACCAGCGGTGTGTCGGCCGGGTTGGCGGCGGCGTTGCGACAACGGCTGGAGGCGCTGATCCCTGCCGATCTCGGCAAGCTCGCGCTGGCGTTGCAGGCTGCGCGGGGTACCCTGCGAAAACGCTGGCCCGATATGGGGGAGCGTCGCCGGGCACTCGCCACGGCGATGGGGGCGGGCGGTATGCTCGACCCGCTGTCGCCGACGCATGATGTCGACGCATGGTTGGCCCCAACCGCCGAGTTATCTGGAAAGCGCGACGTAGCGATAACCCTCGTCCTGCTCTCCGACGATCCCGAGGACCTGACGTTGCGCCAGGCGCGCGCGCTCGCCAGCGCCGACCGGGTCTACCACCGCCCCGACGTGCCTGCGGCGATCCTCGACCGCGCCCGCGCCGATGCCGCGCGGCTGTGCGCGGCGATGCCCGCCAATCCCGGCACCGGCCTGTCGGTCGAAGTCGAGATGGCACTATGAGCGGTTTCGCATTCCGGATCGTCGATGGGAAAGCGACCCGCGTCGACGTCAAGGAAGCGCTCACCTGCACCGCCGACCTCGTCTGGGTGCATTTGTCGACCACCGCCGAGCATGCGCAGACCTGGCTCCGCGACGAGGCCAAGCTGCTCGACTATGTCGTCGATGCGCTCACCGCGACCGAGACCCGGCCGCGCTGCGAGGCGGTCGGCGACGGGGCGTTCCTTAATTTGCGCGGGCGATCGAAGGAGGAGCTCGACACCTCCGACCTGCTCGCGTCGGTGCGGATCTGGGCGGTTAAGGGCCGCGTCTATTCGGTCACGCGGAAGCCGCTGATCGCGGTCGCAGAGGTGGAGAAGATGGTCGAGCACCACGAGGTGCGCGATCCAGGCGACCTGATCGCCGCGTTCGCCACCGCGATCACCACCGATCTCGATCCCGACGTGGCCACGCTCGGCGACGAACTCGACGATTGCGAGGAACAGCTCGACGCCAACCGCGTGTTCGAACTGCGCCGCGCGGTCAGCAAGGTGCGAGTCGCGGCGATCGGCTACAAACGCTTCCTCAGCCCGCAACGCGCGGCGCTGGAGAAGCTGGCGGCGTTACCGGGCGACTGGCTGGCCGACGACGACCGGCTGCATCTGGCGGCGGCGGCGGACCGCGCCGCGCGAATGGCGGAGGAACTGGAATCGATCCGCGAACGCTCGGCGCTGATCCACGAGACGCTGACCGACCTGCGCGCCGAACAGATCGACAACCGATCGCTGATCATCTCGATCGCGGCGATGGTGTTCCTGCCGCTGACGTTCCTGACCGGGCTGTACGGCATGAACGTGAAGGGCCTGCCCTATGCCGAGGAGCCGTGGGCGTTCGATGCGATCGCCGGAGCCTGCGTGCTGATCGCAGTCGGTGTCGTGGCGTATTTTTCCATGCGCCACTGGTTCAAGCGGTAGGGTTTACGCGGCGCTGGCGGTCCGCCACGCCTGCGCGATCTCGTCGAGCATGTCGGCAGAGTCGCGGAACGGCTGTGGGTCGTGGCCAAGCGAGGCGTTGATCACGGTTTTCCGCGCGCCGCCATATAGTCGTGCGAGCGTTTCCGAGACTTGTCCGCCTTTCTCGAAGTCGAGCCCGGCTTCGAGTGCGAACAGGATCGCGGTGGCGCGCGTGATACGCTCGCTCTTGATCGCGAACTTGCGCTTTTCGCAGGCCCAGGCGGCAGCGCGCAGGGCGGCGACCAGTTCCTTGTAGAGCAACTGGACGAGCGCAGGGCCGTCCGCCGTAGCGGTCTGGCCGACCGCGTCGATCTGGCGATAGGTCGCGAACGGGTCGCGCATCAACGTGCTGGCGTAGGTCACGAATCCTTGTTCCACGCGGCAATCTGGTTGGTGAGGAAGGTCTGCGTCGATTTATACGCCGACACGCGCGAATTCATGCTGGCATATTGCTGCGTCAGGCGCGTGGTCAGCTGCGCGGACTGGTCGGTGACCTTGTCCTGCTGCTTGGCGACATCGGCCTCCGCCGCGGTGTAGCGCACGGTCGATGCGCCGAGACCGGTGACCGTGCTGGTCGCGCTGGTGGTCAGCGCCGTCAACGTCGCGGACAGGCCGAGCGCGTTGGTGCCCGGCGGCGCGAACATCGCCTCGATCGTGTCGGGGTTCGCCGCAAGCTGTTTGGCGAGCAGCGCGGAATCGACCCGCAGCGTGCCATCGGTATTGGTGGCGACGCCGATCTCCGACAGCGACCGCGGAAGCCCGGCGATCGCGCCACCGACCAGCGGCTTCGACACCAGGGCCTGCAACGACCGCAGCAGCGATTTCGCGGCGGGATCCGCACGAAGGTTGCCGGTGATCGGATCGGTCTGTTCGGTGATCGTCTTCAGGACCTCGTTATAGGTCGTGACGACATCGTTGACCGCTTGCGTCAGCGCGTCGGTCGGGGGCGTGCTGGTAAGCGAAACGGGGACGGTGGATATGCCGTTGAGCTGGAGCGTCACGCCGGTGACTAGATCGCTCACGGTGTTGCCCGGGCGCTCGACGGCGATCCCGTCGACGGTCAGCTGCGCGTTCTGCGCGGTGGAGACGAGGCTGGTCTTCGTCGCCGTGCTGCCGCCGATGTCGAGCGCGTCGCCCTTCTGTCCCTTAAGCGTGAAGGCGTTGGCGCTGCCGGTCGTGCCCTTGACCGAGAGATACGCGCCGCCGTTCGCGTCGGTGACGACCGAGGCGGTGACCCCGGTCTTAGACGCGTTGATACCCGCGGCGATCGCGTCGATGCTGCCGTCGCCGACGTCGATCACGGTGTCCTTGCCGCCGATGTTCAGCGTCAGCGCACCGGTGCCAAGCGATGTCGCGCGATCCTCGGCGTCGACGGCGGTCGTCGTCCGCGCGACCTGCCCGGTGGCGAGGCGCGTCACCGTGATGCTCGACGACAGCCCCGACAATTTGGCACCCGATTGCGCGGTGGCGGACAGGATCGCACCGTTCGAGCTGGCCGGTTGTGTCTGCAGGCTGCCGCCCTTCACCAGATTGGCGAGCGCGGTCGAAAAGCCGGTCATCGTGCTCTTGAGCGTACCGACGCCCGAGATCTGCGCGGTGAGCGTGTCGGACTTGGTCTTCAACGCGGCCGTCCGTGCGGCGAACTGCGCGGAGACGAGCGAGGTGACCAACGTGCCGGTATCGACGCCGGAGCCCGCGCTCAGCCCCTTCAGCAGTGCCTGCGTCGCGTCGTTGACGGCACTTTGCGCGGTAGGCGTGGGTGTCGGGGTCGGTGTGGCGGTCGTGCTGGTGGTCGAAGTTACCATCGTGAAATCCCTGCACGTGCGCGCTCGTCAGTAAGAACGGCCGGGCGGTGCGAATGTTTAGGCCTGTTTCATGCCGTTTTCGTCGAACCGCGCATCCTTCGGCACGGTGACGAAGGGCTGGACTCCGGGCGTGGTCCCGCCCGCCGCCGCGTTCAGCCCGAACACGAACGCCAGCACCGTGGCGATCGCGGTGTACAGGTCGTCGCGGACTTCCTGCCCCTCCTTGCTGGTGTAGTAGACCGCGCGCGCCAGCACCGGATATTCGAGGATCGGCACGCGGCCTTCGCCGGCCAGTTCGCGGATCGCCAGCGCGGTCGCACCGCGCCCCTTGGCGACCACCACCGGCACCTGGTCCCTGCCACGATCATAGCGCAGCGCCACCGCAAAGTGCGTCGGGTTGGTCAGCACGACATGCGCCTCCGCAACCGACTTCCGCAGGCCACCGCTCGCCATCGCACGCATCTTCGCCCGCATCTGACCCTTCGCTTCGCCATTGCCCTCGGTCGACTTGTGCTCGTCCTTTACCTCCTGCTTCGACATCCGCATCTTGCCGAGCCGGCGGATGATCTGGATCGGCAGGTCGATGCCGGCGATCGCGCACAGCCCGAACGCCATCGCGATCAGGATGCCCTTGAAGATCCCACCCAGCGTCGACAGCGCCTGGTTGAGATCGGCGGACGAGGCGAGGCCCATCGTCGAATGCGCGGCGTTCCACAGCATCCAGCCGCCGATCGTGCCGAGCAGGATGACTTTGAGCAGCGACTTGCCAAGCTCGATCCAGCCGTTCGTACCGAAGATGCGCTTGAGCCCCGCCGCCGGATCGACACGGCTGTATTTGGGTGCGAGCAGACCGCCGTTGAAGCCGAGCGAACCGAGCCCCGCCTGGCTCAGGATCGCCGCGCCGATGCTGACGATGAACAGGGTTATGAGCGATGGCGCGAGCTTGCCGCCGGCCTCCATCAGCGGGCGCCACGGCGAAAAATCCTCGACGTCGGCGTGCGTGAACTGGAAGCTCGAGCTCATGATCGCCTTGCACGCGGTGATCAGCGTGGGGCCGGCGTAGATCAGCCAGGCGACCCCGGCGAGCATGCTCAGCGCGGTCGCGAAATCGCGCGATTTTAGGATGTCGCCCTTCTCGACCGCATCCTTCTTGCGCTTGGCGGTTGGTGCTTCGGTTTTTTCGCCCGAATCTTCAGACATGGGCATCCTCCGACATCAGCCGAGCACCAGGTTTTCGGTGGCGG
This sequence comes from Sphingomonas sp. PP-CE-1A-559, assembly GCF_004340965.1. Classification (GTDB taxonomy): domain Bacteria; phylum Pseudomonadota; class Alphaproteobacteria; order Sphingomonadales; family Sphingomonadaceae; genus Sphingomonas. The sequence continues at coordinate 14,131 of NZ_SLYA01000006.1, forward strand.
CGAGACCTTCGCGGACGATGACGAGCATGTAGTCACCCATCGTCGGGAACGCGATCGCCAGCGTGACGACGCCGACCGCGAGGCTGGCGGGGAGGCCGACCGCGAACAGGTTGAGCGAGGGCGCGGCACGGCTCAGCATGCCGACGACGATGTTGAGGCAGAGCAGCAGGAAGCCGACCGGGAGCGCAAGCAGCAGGCCGGCGAGGAACGCATAGCCACCGAAGAACGCGATCGCCTTCAACCGCTCGATGCCGATCCACGCGGCGCCGGGGGGGAGGACGTCATAGCTCTTCGCCAGCAGGTCGATCAGGATCAGGTGGCCGTCGACCGACAGGAACAGCAGCGTCAGCATGATCGAGAAGAACTGGCCGAGCGCGGGGGAGGACTTGCCGTTCTGCGGATCGATCGAGGACGCGAAACCGAGCCCCATCGCGCCGCCGATCACTTCGGCCGCGATCATCGGTGCGGCGAACGCGATCTGAAGCACGAAGCCGAGCGCGAGGCCGACGAGCGCTTCGGCGGCGGCGGAGAGGATCGTGGAGACCGCAAAGATGTTCTGCGGCGGTACGATCGGATGCGCGGCAAGCACGAGAAACCCGATCGCGCCCGACAGCGTGACGCGCACGGTCAGCGGGATCGACACGGACCCGAACACCGGCGCGGCGATGAACGTCGCACCGATGCGGATCATCACGAACACGAGCGCCCAGAGCTGCGGCTCGATGCTGAGCCCGAAGCCTAGCACTGTAAAATGCCCCTCCCGCTTGCGGGAGGGGGCAGGGGAGGGCGCAACGTACGTACTGGCGTCCGGTTGGTGGGGCACGCCCCTCCCCCGACCCCTCCCACAGGCGGAAGGGGAGCAGCAAGTGCGCTCATTTTACCAGATCCGGAATACGCTCGAAGATCCCGATCGTGAAATCGCTCAGCAACCCCAGGATCAAGCTCCCGAAGATCAGGATCGACACAGCGACCACCACCAGCTTGGGCACGAACGACAAGGTCTGCTCGTTGATCGACGTCGCCGCCTGGATCATCCCCAGGATCAGGCCCGCGAGCAGCGCCGGGATCAGGATCGGCGCACTGGCGAGCGCCAGCACCCACATCGTCTGATTGGCGACGGTCAGGAAATATTGCGCGTCCATTGGTCAGGTCGCGAACGAGTTGGCGAGGCTGCCCATCGTCAGCGCCCAGCCGTCGACCAGCACGAACAGCAGCAGCTTGAACGGCATCGAGATGATCGTCGGGCTCAGCATCGCCATGCCGAGCGACATCAGCACAGTCGCGACGACCAGATCGATGACGATGAACGGCAGGAAGATCAGGAAGCCGATCTGGAACGCGGTCTTCAGCTCGGACGTGACGAACGCGGGCAGCAGCACCGAGAAGGGGATGTCGGTCGGCGTCGCGTAGGGCCCGGACTTTGCGATCTGCGCAAACATAGTGACGTCCTTGATCCGCGTCTGCTTGACCATGAACGCGTGCAGGGGCACGCCAGCCGTCGTGATCATCTGCGTGCCGGCGAGCTGTCCGGCGGCATAGGGCTGGATCGCGGTCGTGTTGATCTGGCTGATCGTCGGCGCCATGATGAAGAAGCTGAGGAACAGCGACAGCCCGAGCAGCACCTGGTTCGGCGGCGTCTGCTGCAGCCCGAGCGCCTGGCGCAGGATCGCGAGCACGATGATGATCCGCGTGAAGCTGGTCATCATCAGCAGGATGCCAGGGAGGACCGTGAGCAGTCCCATGATGATGAGGACTTGCAGGCTGAGCGAGAGTGAGCCGCTCTGGCCGGTATTGCCCGCGGCCTGACCACCGAGCTGGCCGAGTGCGCGATCGACCGCGTCGCCGACGGCGGGGCTGGTCGGGGCGGGGACGCCTTGCGCGAAGGCGGGCATCGCGAGGAATAGCGCGAGGAGGAGAGCGAGCCCTATCCACACTAAACTGTTTCCCCGCGAACGCGGGGATCCAGGGTTAGGGAGCGCTTCGTTCGGGGCTCCTGGATTCCCGCGTTCGCGGGAAAACGGGGAGCGCTTCGGCGCGGTAAACAGGGCAGGGCCCGAGCCTTTGCGCGTCACCGTCGGACGAACAGCCGCGCTCATGCGTCGACCTTGTCGATCAGGTGCACGCCGCCACGGCCGACCGAGACAAGCAGCCGGCGGCCCTCGAAATCGATCACCGCGAGGCGCAGGCCCGGCGAGATCATCATCGTTTCCTTGACGCCGATCAGCCGCGTCGAGGGCTTGCCCGGAATCCGGCTCTCGAACTTGCGCCACAGGTACAGGCAACCGAACATCAGTCCGCACACGAGTGGCAGCAGGATGACGAGCTTGAGGATATAGGTCCACAGCATCGGGCTCAGCCGCGCTTGTCTGGAGACACGAGCTCGGTCATCCGCACGCCGAAGCGCTCGCCGACCGTCACCACTTCGCCGCGCCCGATCAGCGTGCCGTTGACGAATACATCGAGCAGCTCGTTGGCCTGGCGATCGAGCTCGATCACGCTGGATTCGCCGAGCGCGAGCAGTTCGCGCAGCGTCAGGCTGGTCGAGCCGATCTCGACGGTCAGCTTGACGTCGACATCCTGGAGCAGCCGGAAATTGGCGGCGACGGCAGCATCTACGGGGAAGCCTCCGGTCATGTCGTTCATGCTGCAAATCCTTCGTCGAAACGGGTAATCGAGGTGAGCTGGATGGCGGCGAAGCCGTTGGACGTGCCGACCGTGCCGCAGCCGAGGCGGTTGTTGCCGACCATCACCGGCACGTCGCCCGAGATGGTGATCGGGATCACGTCGCCGGGTTTCAGGTCCATCAGCATCGTCAGCTTGACGATCGGCTCGGCGAGTACCGAGCGGATCGGGAAGCGCACGTTCATCGCGGCCCGCGTCAGCTCGGTGCGCCAGGCCGGATCGGGCTCGGCCGACTTGCCGACGACCTTCGCGGTCAACGACGGCGCGTGCGGCTTCAACGCGGAGACGGGGTAGACGAGATCGAGGAACACCGGTTTCGCAGCGCCCGCGGCGATGCCGAAGCGCGTGACGATCATCGCGTCCTCGCCGTCGAGATCGGCGATCATCGCCGGGTTCACCTCGACGCGCGTCGGCAGAAAATCGAACCGTGCCATCGGCTCCCACGCGGTCTTCAGCGGCGTCGCGATCATCTGGCCGATCCGCGCGACCATTGCCTCGGCGGCGGGCGAGAACTCGGTCGGCAGCGTGTGCGGCGCAGCGCCGGTGCCGCCGAAGAACATGTCGAGCATCTCGAGCACGAACTTGCCGTCCATGATGCACAGCGCCTGCGCCATCCCCGGCGTCATGATCAGCGGCAGCCACGCGGTCAGCGCATCGCTGCGTTCCGCGCGGTAATCGGTGAAGCGCTGGACCACCAAGGGCTCGGCCCAGCAGCGCACTTCCTGGCGCAGCAACGGCTCGAACACGCCGCGCAAACCGCGTGCGAACCGGGCGGACAAATGCTGGAGCGAGTGCAGGTCGCCGAACGGATTGAGCTTGGCCCCGCCGAGTACGCCCTGGTGCAACACGCCCTCTTTGGGCGCGCCGGAGCGATCCCGGTCGCGTCGCTCGCGCGTCTTTGCTGAGGCCTCGTTAACCATGACTCACTGAACGACGAAACTGGTAAAGTAAACGTTACCGATGCCGCCGAATCCTTCCTTCTGCTTGAGCGTATCGTTGATCGCCTTCGCCAGTCGGACCTGCAGCTGGCGCTTGCCGTCGCTGCTCATCACCTGCTCTTCGGTGGTGTCGCCGAGCGCCATCAAGATCGCCGATCGGACCGCGATGTCGTTGGTCTTCAGGTTGGTGATCACGGTGTCGTCGTATGGTGTGGAGACCGCGACACCGACCTGGACGAAGTGCACCGAGTCCTGGAGATTCGAGGTGAAATCCTTCTCCAGCGGGTAGTAGGTGGAGGCATATTTGTCGCCGCCCTGCCCTGCGGGGGGCTTCATGCCGTGGTTTTCGGGCGCTGCTTCGTCGCCGCCATGACCACCGCCTTCGCCGCCTTCGGTCGCGTGCTTCTGTTCGCTCTTGGGCACAAGCTTGGGCTTGCCGTCGTCAGCTTCGGCTGCGTGACCACCACCGCCGAGCAGCCCGGCACTGGAGGCATAGACGCCTGCGCCGACGCCACCGCCGACGAGCACCAGCAGCGCGACGCCGCCGATCAGGATCGTCTTCATCTTGCCCTTTTTCTTCGGGGCGGCTTCGGGCGTTTCTTTTGTGTCGCTCATGATTTCGGAGTCCTTCGGTTCAAGCGATTCGGATGTCGTCGGGCGTATCAGCGGTCACGGTCGAGACCGTCGCGGAGCGATTCGGGGTTTGCGGAGCCGCGGGGGCGCGCTGCTGTTGCGCGCCGCTGTCGCCGAGCGAGCCTTGCGAAAGCTTCAACCCGCGCGCCTCGGCGAGTTCGGCGAGCCGTGGCTGTGCGTCCGCCAGCAACGTCCGCGTCGCGGCCTGCTCGGCGTTGAAATGGACGCGCACCGTGTCGCCGTCCGTCTTCACCGAGACGTCGATCGCTCCGAGCGCATCGGGGACGAGGCGAATGCGCGTATCGACCGCGTCCGCGGCGTCGCGGAGCATCTCGATCCGTTCGATCATCGCGTGCGGCCAGCGATCCTGGCGCATGTCGAGCGGGGCCTGCTGCGCATCGGCGACCTTGATCTCATGTGCCGCGGCGGCACCGATTGGGGTCAGCGGTGTGTCGGACGGAGCGGCGGGGATATCCGGCTCGTCGCGCTCCTTGGTTGCCGCCTGGATCGCTGCACCGAACACCATTGCAGCCGACGCGACCGTGCCGGGTTGCGGCTGGACGACATCCGGTTGCGCGACGGCGAGGGTGACGGGCGTCGTATCGGGCGTGGCCCAACGCGGCGCGTCGGTGGTCGGCGTGTCCACCGGCGTCTGCACGGCCGTCTTTACCGGTTGCAGCGCGGCCATGATCGCGGCGGCGAGCTGCGTTGCGGGTATGCCGCCGGCTTGGAGCGGCGGGGAGGGCAGGGGCGGTTGAGGCTCTGTCGGAATGGGCGTGGCGGCCTGCGGCTGCGATTGCGCGAAGGTCGGGCGCTGCGCGCTAGTTGGTTGCATGGTGCATGCATCGGCGATGCGTGCAGCGGGCAGGGAAACGGGTGAGGCAGGGGCAGGCTTTGCAGTGATCGGCTGCCACACGAAGGCGGCATCAAGCACGATATCCGGCAGCGGCAAGGCGTTGCCGGTCGCGGCGTCGTCCTGCCGGGGCTCGTCTTCCGGCGCTGTGGCGGACGGTTCGGGTTTCGCGTCGTCGCTGACCTGTTCGAAGGCGCCCGCGAAATCGCCCGACTCGCCGCCACTCTTCGCAACAGAGGCGCGAGGATGGAGAGGGACGGTACGGGAAAGGGGCGCGGTCTGAATCATTCGGGCACTCGCGTTCGGGCATCTGACCCTCACTCAGCAAGGATCGTGCCGAACCTTCCGGAAGGCGGGTGCTTCCTCCATCGCGCGGATCGCTTTGAGCACCGCATCGGCGTCGGCGCGCGCGAGCAGCTTCTCGACCGCGCTCTGGTCGCGCTTGGCGGCGCGTGTGGCCTCAGCTGCGCGCTCGACATGATATTCGGCGGCCTGCACGCGCTCGACGGCGGCGTTGGCGGATTGTTGCAGGCGGTCGCGATAATGCGCGGCGGCGCCGAGCGACACGGCGACCTGCGTTTCGTGGACTGGCGCGACGGCTTCGGCGAGCAAGGCGATGCGGCCGGACAGCTCCTGTTCGCTGGCGAACTTGTCGTGCGCGCGTGCTTCGTCGGCGCGGGTCAGCCCGAGCTGGAGCGTGCGGACGCGGTGGATGCGCGCGAGGGTCTTGCCGCGGGCATCCGCCATCTCAGCCGCCGAACACGCCGGTTAGTTCGGCGACCGCGTCGTTCAGCGAGACGTTCTCGTCGGCATCCTGGCGGATATATTCCATGACCGCTGGGTGGCAGGCGATCGCCGCGTCGATCGCGGGATCGGCACCGTGGCGATAGGCGCCCATCAGGACGAGATCGCGGTTTTCCTCATAGGTGGCGAGATGACGACGAAGCGTCCGCGCGGCCTTGGCGTGATGCGCGGGCACGATGTCGGTCATCACGCGGCTGACCGATGGGCCGATGTCGATTGCCGGATAGACGCCACGCTCGGCGAGGTGGCGGTTGAGGACGATGTGGCCGTCGAGGATCGAGCGGGCGGAATCGACCACCGGATCGTTGCCGTCGTCGCCGTCCGCCAGCACCGTGTAGATCGCGGTGATCGAGCCGCCGGTGTGGACGTCGACGCCGGCGCGCTCGATCAGGTTCGGCAGCATCGCGATGGCGCTGGGTGGATAGCCGCGCGCGGACGCGGGTTCGCCGAGCGCGAGGCCGATCTCGCGACCGGCATGCGCGACGCGGGTCAGCGAATCCATGATGAGGAGCACTTTCTTGCCCTCGTCGCGGAAGGATTCGGCGATCGCGTGCGCCCGCAGCGCGCCGCGGATACGGAGGACGGGCGAATGGTTGGCGGGGACGGCGACGACCACCGAACGCTTGCGCGCGGCGCCGGCGACCTTGGTTTCGAGGAAGTCGGCGACTTCGCGTGAGCGCTCGCCGATCAGGCCGATCACGATCACGTCGGCCTGCGCGGCGCGGACGATCATGCCAAGCAGCACCGACTTGCCGACGCCCGAGCCGGCCATGATGCCGACGCGCTGGCCTTGGCCGATCGTCAGCAGGCCGTTGATCGCGCGCACGCCGACGTCGAGCGGTTCAAGCACGCGGCCACGATCGAGCGGCGACTGGAGTTTCCCGGCGAGCGGCCAGCGACCCGCGCCGCGGATCGGGCCGAGGCCGTCGATCGGCTTGCCCGCGCCATCGACGACGCGGCCGAGCAGAGCTGCACCGACTTCCGCCTTACCGGGCGAGCCGATCGGCTTGACCGGCGCGCGCGGGAGGAGCGCCGCGGGGCCACCGAGGTTCATCATCAACGTGCGACCGTTGCGGAAGCCGATGACTTCCGCCTCTACGCTCGCCGCGCCTTCGCCGACTTGGCAGACGGTGCCGACTGGTAGGGTCAGGCCGACCGCTTCCATCAACAGGCCGTCGAACGAGGCGAGGCGGCCGGAGACCTTTGGCTTGGCGACGAAATCGGCGTTGGACAGGGTTTCGAGATAGTCGGCGGTGAAGCGATTCAGCATTTGGGCACCGGCACCCGGTCGATCGCTTGCGCCAGTTGATCGAGCCAAAGCTCGGGGCCGTCCTCGACGATGGTCGATGCGCTTTCGAGCACAAAGCTGCCACGCGCGACGCCCGGATCGCCCGCGGCGAAGATCGATTTGGGCAGCCGGCCTTCGAGCAATGCGACGTCGTCCGGGTGGACGCGGAGCAGCGCGGACTCGGCGGAGTCGGACAGGAGTTCGGCGGCGGTCTCGATCCGGTCCGCGAGGACGTCGGGGGCGATACCGACTTCACCGACAAGTTTCGAGACGAGGAAAAGCACCGTCTGGCGGAGCTGCGCGGCGACACGGTCGCGGTCGATCCGGTCGTTGCCCAGCGCGGTGGCAAGATCGCCGAGCAATGCGCCGTCCCGTGCGGCCGTTTCCTGTGCCGCAGCGGCCGCGGCGGCAAGGCCCTCCGCATAGCCGGCGGCATGCGCGTCGGCGAGCGGATCGATGAACGACGACTCACTCACCGGATCGAGTGGATCCCAGCCGGCGGTCGGGTTCACGTCCTTGTCGGCCGGGCTGAAGTGGCGAGGCGCACTTGGCTCCGACGAGAAGTTCGGGGACGCGAAGTTGGTCGGACGCACCGTCGCACGTTCGCGAATATCCGCCGCCGCGAATCCGGAGGGCGGGGCGAATGCGCTCGCGAGAATGTTGGCCGTCGTCGTGTGGCGCGACGCGAAGCCCGCGGTGAAGCCGTTAGACATAATCGTCTTCCCCCCCACCCATATGGATCGTGCCGTCCTTGGCCAGCCCACGTGCGATCGCGATCATCGCCTTCTGCGCTTCGAGCACTTCGGCGAGCTTCATCGGCCCGCGTGCCTCCATCTCGTCGCGGATGCCGTCGGCGGCGCGCGCCGACATGCAGCCGAGGAAACGGTTGCGGATCGTCTCGTCGACGCCCTTCAACGACTTGGTCAGGATCTCGCTGTCGACGTTGCGGATCAGCGTGCCCAGATTCTTGTCGTCGAGCGCGAGCAGATTGTCGAAGACGAACATCGCCTCCTCGATCGCCTTGGCGACTTCGCGGTCGATCTTGAACAGTTTCGGCATGACGCGCTGTTCGGTCGCCTTGCGCGCACCCGACAGGATTTTGGCGGCCTCGCGCGTGCCGCCGAGCGTGACGCCGACCGAGCCGGGCGCCGCCGTGGTACGGTTGGCGAGCACGGTCTTGAGCGTCTCGACCGCCTCGGGCGTGATCGGTCCCAGCCGTGCGATACGGTGGAGGATGTCGGGCTGGACCGCGTCGGGCAGCAGTTCGAGCACCTGGCCGCCGATCGAGGCGTCGAGATTGGCGATCAGGACGGCCGCGATCTGCGGATGCTCCTTCTCGATCATCGCCGCGATCTCGGGTGCGTCGAGCCAGTCGAGCAGTTCGAGTTCGCAGGCGGCCTCGGGCGGCGTGATGCGCGCGAGGACGCTTTCCGCTTTCTCAGGGCCAAGCGCGCGGTTCATCACCGCCTCAATCTGCGGGCGCGGGTCGAAGCCGATCGCGGTCCGCTCGCGAGCGCGACCGACGAAATCGTCGAGCACGTCCTCGACTTCCTGCTCGCTGACGTCGGCGACCTTGAACATTGCCGCGCCGAGCTGGCGCACTTCTTCAGGCTCCAGCTTCTGGAGGATGGCGGCGGCCTCCTCCTCGCCGACGAGCATCATCAGCACCGCGGCGCGCTCGACGCCCGTGTAGGTGCGGATCGCGACGTCGCTCACTTGGCGTCGGCCTTGATCATGTCGCGGACGGCAAGTGCGGCGCGCGTGGGATTGTCGCGGGTGAAGCCGCGCACCGCGCCGATCCGGTCGTCATAGCCGCGCGTGTTCTCGAGCTGGTCGAGGCTGACCGGCGCTGCGACCGCCATGCCGTCGCCGCTCGCCGCGCCGCCCGGCTGGCCCAGCGCAGGGCGCGTGCCGGCATCCTCGCGCTTCTTCATCAGCGCCTTGGCGATCGGGCGGACGCCGAGCAGCAGCACGAGCAGCGCGATCAGGATCGCGGTGCCGTTGCGCGCAAGTACCGGCAGCCAGGCGTTGTCGTACCAGGCCGGGCCGCTCGTCGCGGTTGCATCGGCGCCGGCGAACTTGCGGCTGATGACCGTTAGGTTGTCGTTGCGCGCCTGGTCGAAGCCGACCGCGCTCTTCACGAGATCGCTGATCTGGTTGATCTCCATCGCGGTGCGGCGGCCCTTTTCAGGATCGCGCAGGAGGACGGCGACCGACAGGCGCTTGACCCCGCCCGGCGTGGCGCGCGTGACCGACACTTCGCGGCCGAGATCGTAGGCGCGCTGATACTGGTCGGACTGCTTCATCGCGTCCGGCGCAGCGCCACCGGCGACCGGCTGAGCGCTGCCCGACGCGCCGTTAGCGGCTTGCGGCGTCGACAAGGTGCTCGCGGCAGGCGGCGTGTTGCTCAGCGCACCGGGAATACCGCCGGGTGCAGCAGGGCCGTCCTTCTGGTTGCCGGTCCAGTTGCCCGTCTCGGCGCGCAGCACGCCCTGTTTCTCGTAGCTTTCGCGGGTCGCCTGGCTCTCGTCGAGATTGACGTCGGCCTGCACTTCCGCGGTAAAATTGCCCGCGCCGACCAGCGGCGTCAGCAGCGCAATCAACTGCGTGCGATACTTGTCCTCGACGCGGCGCTGGATATCGATCCGCGCGTCGCTGGCCGCACCCGCGCCGTCGTTGCTGCCCGCCTTGGTGAGCAGTGCGCCCAACTGATCGACGATCGTGACGGCCTCGGGCTTCATGCCGGGGACCGACGAGGCGACGAGGTTGATGATCGAGCTGACCTGCGCATCGCTCAGCGAACGGCCACCCTGCAACTTCAGGATCACCGAGGCGGAGGGCGCAGCGTTGTCGCGGACGAACACCGACGCTTCGGGCATGGCGAGATGCACGCGCGCCTCGGCGACCGCGTCGATCTCCTCGATCGACTTCGCCATCTCGGATTCGCGCGCCTGGCGTAGGCGTTCGCCTTCGACCGCGCGCGAAACGCCCATCGGCAACTGGTCGAGAATCGCATAGCCGCCCGGCGCCGCTTTCGGCAGGCCCTGGCCGGCGAGCAGCATCTTGGCGCGGCTGTAATCGTCCTCGCCGACGGTCAGCGCACCGGTGCCCTCGTCGATATGGCTCTTGATGTTGGCGGTCGTCAGCGCGGACGTGACCGCGGCCTTGTCGGAATCGGGCAGGCCGCTGAACAGCGTCTTCTGCGTCGGCGTCGACAGGCTCATCCACGCGAGCGCGGCGGCCGCAATGAGGCCAACCATCAGCGCCATCGGCAGCGAACGACGGACCGCGGGCTGCGCGAACGCGCCCTTGATCTGCTGGAGGGGATTGGCGAACCGTTCGGTGCCGCCGGATGATGTGGGGATGAGTGCGGTGCTCATGTCAGACCGGCATGCTCATGATATCCTTGTAGGCGGACAGCAGCTTGTTGCGGACCTGCAACGTCGCCTCGAAACCGACCGACGCCTGTTGGCGCGCGAGCATCACCTTCGCGATGTCGACCGTCTCGCCGCGCTCATAGCTTTCGCTGAGCTTGGCGGCCTGGGTCTGGCCGTCGTTGACGCTCTTCAGCGCGGTTTCCATCGTGTCGGCAAAGCTGGTCGACTTGACTGTCTCGGTCGGCGCGACGTTCCCGGCGGCACCAGCGCGCGAGAGCGCCTGGTTGCGTTCGAGGATCTGCGAGCGCAGCGCCATCACGCGGTCGACGCTCATCGCGCCGCCGCCAATGCCTGAGACGCCGCTCATGCCGAGGCTGCCCAATTCTGTGCGCTGCCGATGTCGTCACCCTGTTCGCGCGCCTTGGCGAGGCGATAGCGCAGGGTGCGTTCGGAGATGCCGAGGCGCTTGGCGGTCTCGATACGGCTGCCGTTGCACGCCTTGAGCGTCTCGCGGATCGCGGCGAACTCGCTCATCTGGACGATGTTGCCCAAGGTCTCGGGTTCGGCCGGCGTTGCGACTGGTGCGATCGGCGTCACTACCGCGGTGCGCTGAAAGGTCATCGTCACCGGGCGGTCGAAGACGATGTGGTTCGCCTCGATCGTATCGCCGCCGCAGAACAGCAGTGCGCGCTGGATCACGTTCTCCAGCTCGCGGACGTTGCCCGGCCAGTCGTGCAGCATCAGCTGCTCGATCGCGGCGTGGCTCGGCCAGGGGATGACGTTGCGGTTGCCGGCATGACGCAGGATCAGCGTCGCGGCGAGCGCGGGAATGTCCTGCGGGCGCTCCGCCAGCGACTTGGTCGCGAGCGGGAACACGGCAAGGCGGTAGTAGAGATCGGCGCGGAACCGGCCGGCGGCGACTTCGGCGTGAAGGTCGCGGTTGGCGCAGGCGATCACGCGCACGTCGATCGGCTGCGGCACCGAGGCACCGAGCGGCACGACCTCGCGCTCCTGCAACACGCGGAGCAGCTTGGCCTGCAATTGCAGTGGCATCTCGGCGATCTCGTCCAACAAGATCGTGCCACCATTGGCTGCGCGGAAGAACCCGTCGCCACCTGACGATGCGCCGGTGAACGCACCCTTCTGGTGACCGAACAGCAAAGCTTCGAGCATCGATTCGGGGAGCGCCGCGCAGTTGATCGCGATGAACGGCTTGTCCTTGCGTGCCGAGCCGTTGTGAATGGCGCGGGCGAGCACTTCCTTGCCGGTGCCGGTCGGGCCGTTGATCAGCACGGTGATGTCGGCGGCGGCAACGCGCTCGGCAAGCGCGAGCAGCGCGAGGGATTCGGGATCGGCGGCGGTCGGCATGTCCGCACCGCCGATCAGGGCGCGCGCGAAGCCGTTGCCGACCGCGGTGTCCTCTGCGGCGAAGCTGATCCGCGCCGGCGAACCGTCGCGCGAGGGGGTCACTTCACGCCCTTCGCAACCGATCACCACGGTGCGCGCTGGAGCGGTCACGCCCTCGCCATCAGCGACCAGGAACAGGTCGTTCGCGCCGGGCTGCGCGGTCTCGAACGAGCCCACGCCGAACCCTTGTGCGCGCAATGACGAAACAAGCGCGTATTTCCGCGAAGTGACTGCAGCCGATGGAAAAATAGAACGCATGGAGTTCCCCCTGGACGATTCGGGGAATGCGGCATTGGTGGTAAACGCGCGGTTAAACCCTGCCGCCCCCGGCAGATTATTTCCGGGCGCGTCTCCGCGAGCACACAGGCGCGCGTTTGCGCACACGAACGCATGTGCGGGCCCACGTACGGGCGCGTGCGAGGCCCGGCCCCGGTTGCATTTTTTCGCTTAAGTCCGTCCCGAACCGGCCGTTACCCACTTTGACGGATCGGCACTTCGCCATGGGGGCGGCGCGGATCGTCGAAGATCACGGAGATTTCGCAATGACTGTCATCGGTACCAACATCTCGGCGCTGCGCGCGACCAACGCTTCGACCAAGGCATCGGGCCTGCTCGCGACCTCGATGGAGCGCCTGTCGACCGGCAAGCGCATCAATTCGGCCAAGGACGACGCCGCCGGCCTCGCCATCTCGTCGTCGATGACGTCGCAGATCAAGGGCATGAACCAGGGCATCCGCAACGCCAACGACGGCATCTCGATGGCGCAGACCGCAGAGGGCGCGCTCGACGAGGTCACGAACAATCTGCAGCGCATGCGCGAACTCGAAGTCCAGAAGGGCAACGGCACGTATTCTGCGAGCGATATCGCCAATATCAAGACCGAGCAGGATGCACTGGCCAAGCAGATCACCAATGTATTGTCTAACACAAGCTTTAACGGTGTGAAGTTGTTTGACGGTAAGGCCGGTGCTGCAACCCCACCAACCGATGGTGCGGTTGTTAAGATCCAGGCGGGTGCTGACAAGACCGATTCGATCAATCTCAACCTGGGTACCGATCTTAGCGGGGCTTACACGGCCGCTACCGCAGCGGTTGTGGGACAGGCTGCAGTCGCTGCCGACGCTAACGGTAACGGCGGTTCCGCCGCGGTGACTGCGCAAGCAGCGAAGGCGGCCGGCGGGGGCGTCGGAACAGTAGTGACCGCAATGGGCGCTGCGGCATCGTCGGAAACCACGTTGAAGGATTACGACAACGCGATCGCTACCGTTTCGAACCGTCGGGCATCGCTCGGCGCTTCGCAGAACCAGCTGCAGTCGGCGGTCAACAACCTGACCTCGAACGCGACCAACCTGTCGGACGCCAAGAGCCGCATCGAAGACACCGACTTCTCGGCAGAGACCACCGCGCTCGCCAAGGCACAGATCCTGAGCCAGGCATCGACCGCGATGCTGAGCCAGGCGAACCAGAGCCAGCAGAGCGTGCTGAAGCTTCTGGGCTAATCCGGACCGGCACCGGCACCAGCCCCCCGCAGGGTGACGGTGCCGGTCGGACCCGCCTCGCTTCCTCGAAGCGGGGGCGGGAAAGACCCCGGTGGCGCAAGCTGCCGGGGTTTTTGCATGTTCGCGGGCGATCGAGGAAAGGCGTTGTCGTCGCTCAATAGCGCGCATGGTCTGCACGGGGGAGCAGGCGTACACTGCCCTCTTCTGCGCGTGCCACCACCGGCGTCGCAGCATAGGCTGTTTGGGAAGAGCGATGACGGCATTGCACGGAAAGATCGCCCTGGTGATCGGCGGGACGCGCGGCATAGGGGCCGCGATCACGCGCCGCGTCGCTGCCGATGGCGCGTCGCTGGCGGTGATCTATCGATCGCGCGCTGACGATGCGCGACAGTTCATCCACAGAATCGAGGACGGTGGACGCGCGGTCTTCGCGGTTCAGGCCGATGTGAGCGATGCCGCCGCGTTGCGCGCTGCCATCGACACGGTGATCGCGCGTTACGGCACGATCGATATCCTGGTGAACGTCGCCGGCATGTCGGAAAACGGCACGCTCGCGAGCTATGCCGACGATGCGTTCGACCGGGTATTTGCGGTCAACGTCCGTGCGCCGTTCATTGCCGCGCAGCGGGTTGCAGCCGCGATGGCCACCGGCGGACGTATCATAACGATCGGCAGCATCGTCGCCGACCGCGCCCCCGGCGAGGGCGTTACACTGTATGCTGCCAGTAAATCGGCGCTCGCTGGCATGACCCGGGGGCTGGCGCGCGATCTCGGACCACGCGGCATCACCGCAAACCTGGTGCAGCCGGGACCGGTCGACACCGAACGCAATCCTGCCGACGGCCCCAATGCGGAGGCGAACAGGGCGCCGCTCGCAATCCGCCGGCACGGCACGCCCGACGAGGTGGCCGGGCTGGTCGCCTATCTTGCCTCGGACGAAGCGGGGTTCATCACCGGCGCGGTGTATAATATCGACGGCGGTTGGAGTGCCTGAAAGTGCGTCCGCTCGCTCGCTGTACTGACAGCTATCTATAGCGTTCGAGCCAAGGCCTTTTTCAGCTTCGCATGCGCCGACGCCTTGATCTGGCACACGCGCGCGGAGCCGACGCCGAAGACTTCGCCGATTTCCTCGAGGTTGAGTTCCTCAACGTAATAGAGCTGGATCACTTGTGCCTCGCGTTCCGGCAACGCCGTTATCGCGGCGATCAGGGCTTCGCGCATGTCGCTGTCGGCGAGTTGCTCGAACGCATCCGGCGTGTCGTCGGCGAACCAGGGCAGGTCGTCGGCGTACAGCTCGTCGATCGGATCGAAGCGGATCGAGTCGGCGGTGACGTAGTCGGTGCGGAGTTTCTCGATCGTGACGCCGATGTGCTCTGCGATCATGTCTTCTCCCGGGGCTTTCCCCGTACGGGCGGTGAGCGTCGAGATCGCGTCTGCGTACTGGCGGCGGCGACGCATCGCGCCTCGCGTGCTCGTGGCCTGGCGGCGGAGTTCGTCGATCATGCTGCCGCGGAGGCGGGTGATCAGGTAGGTCTTGAACGGCATGCCGCGTTCGTCGAAATTCGCGGCGGCTTCGACCAGCGCCACGAGGCCGACCTGGATCAGATCCTCGACCTCGACGCTGCTGCTCATGCTGCCGTGGACGTGCCAGGCGATCCGGCGGACCAGCGGGAGATGCTGCTTCACCAGCTGGTCCGCGTCGCCGCCGGGGCGTTGGTGCGGGCGGTACGTCAGCGGCTGGGCATCGGCGAACGCGCCGCGCATCGGGAGGGCGCTCATGCTGCGAGCGCCTGTTGCGAGGCACCGATGACCGCGACGACTTCGACGGCCTTTTCCTCGGGCACCTCGAAGAACGACATCACCGGCGTATCGGGCAGGCACGTCCGCACCAGCTTGCGGATGGCGATGCGAATGGTCGGCTGGACAACCAGCGCGAACGGTTTCGCCTCGGCGATCAGCGGTTCGGCGGCGCGTTGCAGCGCCTCGACGATGCGGCGGCCGAGATCGGGTTCGATGACGTGGCGGCGCGATTGATCGGCGCGCATCGCCTGGCCGAGCAGACCTTCCAATTGACCCTCCAACGTCATGACGCGCAGCGGTTCGCGCACGCCGCACAGTTTCTGGATGATGAGCGCGCCGAGCTCGGGACGGATCGTCTCGATGATCTCCTCGGCGTCCTGCGTGCGCTGCGCCGCGACCGCGATCGCGCCAGCGATGCGCCGGAATTCCTTGAGCGGCACGTTCTCCGCGAGCAGGCCTTTCAGGACCTGCGTCAGCGTCGTGATCGGCAGCGGCGCGAGGGCTGCGACCAGCTGCGCTGCGCGCTCCTTGAGGCCGTCTAGCAGCGCCTGCACTTCGTCCTGGCCGAGCAGCTCGGCCGCGTTCTGGCCGAGCAGGTGGTTCAGATGCGTCGCCATCACGGTGCCGGGATCGACCACGAGATAGCCGGCACCGGTCGCCGCATCGGCATCGCCCGCATCGACCCAGGTGGCGTCGAGGCCGAAGGTCGGGTCCTTGACCTTCTTACCGTAGAGATCGCCGAACGCCTGGCCGGTGTCGAGCGCGAGCATCTCGTCGGGCGACACCGTGTCCTCGCCGACGACGACGCCGTTGACGAGGATGCGGTAGACGTAGGGGGCGAGGTTGATGTCATCGCGGACGCGGACCTGCGGCACGACGAAGCCGAGTTCCTTCGACAGCTGGCGGCGCACGCCGGTGATGCGGCCCATCAACGGCGAGCCGCGACGCTCGTCGGCGAGCGGCACCAGGCCGTAGCCGATGTCGAGATTGACCTGCATGCCATCCGTAACTTCCTCCCAGCCGATCTTCGACTGGTCGATCGTCTCGACGGGGACGACGACGACGGGGGCAGGGCGGCGCTCGATCTGGCGCAGCTTCCACGCGGCGAACCCGGCGATGGCCGCGGCGGGCAGGATGACCATGTGCGGCATGCCGGGCAGGATGCCGAGCAGCGCGAGGATGACCGCGACCGGGGTCCAGGTGCGGGGGCTACCGAACTGGCCGCCGATCTGGCCGGCGAGATCCTTGTCGGAGGTGACGCGCGTGACGATCGAGGCGGCGGCGATCGACAGCATCAGGCTCGGCAGCTGCGCGACGAGCGCGTCGCCGATCGCGAGCAGGATGTAATTGTGCGCCGCATCCGCGATCGTCATGCCGTGGCTGACGGGGCCGAGGATCAGGCCGCCGATGATGTTGGCGGCGAGGATCAGCATCGCGGCGACCGCATCGCCCTTCACGAACTTCGACGAGCCGTCCATCGAGCCGTAGAAATCGGCTTCGGTCGAGACTTCGACGCGGCGTGCCTTGGCTTCGTCGGGCGTGATCAGGCCTGCGTTGAGGTCGGCGTCGATCGCCATCTGCTTGCCGGGCAGCGCGTCGAGCGTGAAGCGCGCGCTGACTTCCGACACGCGGCCGGCGCCCTTGGTCACGACGATCATGTTGATGATCATCAGGATCGCGAAGACGAAGATGCCGACGACGTAATCGCCGCCGATTAGGAACGTGCCGAACGCCTCGATCACATGACCCGCCGCGCTCTCGCCCTCGTGGCCGTGGACCAGCACGATGCGGGTGGAGGCGACGTTCAGGCCGAGACGGAAGAGCGTGGCGAACAGCAGCACGGTCGGGAAAGCGGAGAAATCGAGCGGTTTCTGCGCGTTGAGCGCGACCATCAGCACGGCCAGGCTGATCGCGATGTTCGCCACGAAGAAGATGTCGAGCATGAACGCCGGGATCGGCACGACCATGACGAGCACGAGCAGCAGGATCGCGAGCGGCAGTACCGACGCGCGCGCGTTGGAGAGGATGCGGTTCATCGCTTAGCCGCCCAACCGTGCGAGCATCATGTAGGCGAGCCGCGCGGTATCGGGCGTCGGGCGCAGGACGTTCACCGCGGCCTGGGCCGTCTTGCCGGTGAACCTGCCCATTGCAGTCGTTGCCCAGGCGAGCGCGTCGTCGGCGCTTTCGTTGCTGCCGGTGATAACCGTGCTGCCGTTCATGTCGCCCCCCAGTTCGAGCGCCTGCGCGGCGTAGTTGGCGGGCGTCGCGGTCGCGCTTGCCCCGGCGGCGGCACCACCGAGCTTGTCGGCGAACCGGTCGTAGATCGCCGACAGCGTGCGCGGCTGGTTGTTCGAATCGTAGAAGACGTTGTGGTTCGCGCGTGCGGCGGCGGGGAAGAGCGCGGCGCCGCTCGCCTGCGGGTTGGCCTGCATCGTCTTCAGGAACTTGGTCGCGCCACCGAGCCCCATGAAGTGCGCCATATACAGGTCGGTGCCCGACGCGGGGCGGTTCAGCGTGCCTTCGAGCGACGCCTTGTTGTCCGATGCGTATTCGGCGGCCATCAGCGAGGCGGCGTTCGGATCGTTGCGCAGCGCGAGGATCGCCGCCTTGGTGCCGGCATCGCCAACCGAGAGGCGGCCGCTCGACGACTGGCCGATGCTGTTTGCGGCCCAGCCGAGGCCGTGCTCGGCGCCGTGCTTCTTGACGACGGAGAGCCAGCTCTGTTCGATGAACTGATAGAGGCCGGAGGCGCTCGACGTGCCGGCCTTGGCGTTGGCGTTGAGCCCGCTCTCGAGCTTTGCCTGGCCCAGCAGATAGTCGAAATCCACGCCCGTCTTGCTGCTCGCAAGCGCGATCGCGGACTGGATCCGGCCGGTAGTGATAGGATTGACGGTCATGCCCGTGTGCGGTGCCCCTGGTTCAGGGGATCCTTAGCAAGGGACGTGCCAGTTTCGGTGTTCGGTTCCCGTAACGCCGTCATCCTGACGAAAGTCAGGATCCAGAGCCATCTAGCGCCGTCCCCAGTTACCCTGGATCCTGACTTTCGTCAGGATGACCGAGATTGGGGCGGGTAAGGGCGCTACTTAAGCGTAAGCGGCCCGCAACCCAGGCCGATAGCCGGCAACGGCACCGTCGCCGGTCAGGGTTTGCAGGCGGCGGCGAACATTTGCCGCCATCAAATTGGTGTAGATCCGGCACGTCTCGTTGAGGCGGTTCGCCTCGTCCGCCAGCTCGCGGATCTCGGTGCCCGCGGGCCCGGTGCCGAGCAGCGCGACCTGTTCGATCCCGGCGAGCTTGTCGGCAGTCGCGCGTTCCAGGCTGGCGACGTCGTTCGACTTCAGCGCGGCGATCTCCGCGTGCAGCGCATCAATGACGCGGATCAGGGCATCACGCCGTTTCATTCGAATTCCAGTCCAGGCGAAGCGCCATCAGGCGATCGGCGATGGTCGCGGGGAGGATCGGGAAGGTGCCCGTCGCGATCGCCTTCTTGATCGCGGCGACGCGGCTCGCATCGATCGGCGGCGAGGCGGCCATCGACTTGGCGAGCGCGATCGATTCCGGCACCACCGAAATCTGCCTGGGCAGAACCGGCGTCTGTACGACCGTCGTCGGCGTCGCCGCGGCGATGCGCGCGACGGAACGATCTCCTGCTACTGACGGCTTCGCGCCGATCGAATCCACCATGTCCGCATCCTCTGGTTTGCGCTGACATCAGGAGAAACGGCCGCACCGGCAAAACCTTTAGCAAAATTAATCTGTTCGTCTGAAATTAGTTCGATCAGGCTCAGTTCGACCAACCGGGAAGCGTCGCGCGACCGGCATCGACGGCGATAGCCTGAACCGGCGTGCGGGTGTCGTCGACCTTGACCATGAAACGCCCTCCGGGGGCGGCATCGCCCATCGCGACGCCTTCGCGGCTGATCGAGAAGCCCTCTGTGCCGGCCTCTATGACGATCGGATCGCCACGTTTGATGACCGGCGCGGCCTTCACGGCGGGCGTGAACGAGGCGGCGATCGCGGCCGGCGCATTGGCCGGGCGGATGACGGGCACGAAGATCCGCCACGCCGGGCCGGCGCACGACACGACGACCGCGTCATGCTGTTCGGAGCGCCACGACAGCGACACCGTCGGGCAGGTCGCAAGCCGCAACCGCGCATCGACCGGCGTGCGCGCGCCACCCTCGGCCCCGGTCGGACGGCCGGTAAACGCGGCGACCGAGCGATCGAGCGCGGCGGTATCCTGGAAGCTTGCGGCCATGAGCAGGATTGGAAGAATCATGGTTGGGTCCTCGGGGCTTCGCCGACAAAGGCGACGGAGACGATGGCGGCACGGCGGCCGGGCTTGGTAGCAGTGACGATCGCCACGCGAGACGGTGCGACCGCGGCGAGCGCGGCGGCGACGGTGCGCGCGCGGTCGGCGGCGAGGATCGCGGCGCTGCCGGTGACTCGGTCGATATCGCCGGGCGTGCCGTCGGTCGATCCGGTGACGGTGAGCATCACGCGCGGGTCACGCGCCGCTTCCCGCGCCCAGGCGACGAGCGCGCCGGGGGTAGTCGGCAGGATCGCCGAGCCGGGTGCGAAATCGAGGATGCCGGCGGCGGCGACGGGCATCGGCGTCGGCTCGGTATCGTTGGCGCCGAACCCTTCGCGGATGCCCTTCGCCAGGTCCTTGCCGCCGATATGTTGCGTTGCTTGCAGGAGCACGAGGAAGCCGACGAGCAACAGCGCGAGGTCGGCGAGCGTGATCAGCCAGAGCGGTTTGCCGGTCGTCGCGTCGGGATATTCGCTCGCGTTCACGCGACGGTGGCCAGAACGGGCGCGACATAACCGCGCGGCGTCTCGCGTTCGGCGAGCGCCACGAGCGGTGCTTCGATCCGCGCGCGCTCGAACGCCTCGTTACGCCCTTGCGCACGGAGGCGGTTGGCGATCGGCATGAAGAGCAAATTGGCAAACAGCGCGCCGTACAGCGTGGCGAGCAGCGCGACCGCCATCGCGCCGCCGATCGCGCCGGGATCGCTCATCGTCGCGAACATCTGCGCCAGGCCGATCAGCGTGCCGACCATGCCCATCGCCGGCGCGACCTCGGCGGCACCGGCCCAGACGTCGGCGGCGGCGACGTGGCGTTCGATGCGGGCGCGGCGGCGATGCTGGACCAGCGTCGCGACGTCGGTCGCGGAGGCGCCGTCAACGATCGCGGCGATCCCCGCGGCGACGTCCGCGTCGGTGATGACCGAGCGATCGAGCGCCATGACGCCGTGGCGCTTGGCGATGCGGGCGAGGGCGGTGATCTGGAGTAGCAACGGATCGGCGTCGAACCGTCCGCGGCTGAGCGTGGTGACGGCGGCGAGTGCTCGACCGAGGTCGCGGAGAGGGGTGCGGAGGACGACGGCGAGCGCCGTCCCGCCGCCGACGATGGTGAGCGCTGCGGGGTCGAGGAGTTGGGCGAGCGTGATCATGCGCCTGGCGTGATGCAAGGGGTGGGCCAATTGGAAGGCAGCGAAGCGTAAGGCCGCTGTGTCATGCCGGGAGCTGGTCTTCTGTTCCCCTCCCTCGTGAAGGGAGGGGCTAGGGGTGGGTGGGTTCGTTGGCATGCGGTGCGCTTGCCAAGCGGCCCACCCACCCCCGACCCCTCCCTTCACGAGGGAGGGGGGAAGAAGGGTGATGCCGGCGGCCACTCAACCGCCACCCCGGCGAAGGCCGGGGCCCAATTGGGGGACGTCGCTAACTGAGGGTGCGCTTCGTTACTGCGACCTTTCCAATTGGCCCCCGGCCTTCGCCGCGGTGGTGGCAGTGGTGCCTGCTTCCTTGTTCTCCCGCGAAGGCGGGACCCAGACTGGGTCCCCGCCTCCGCGGGGAAACATAGTGAGGCAGGGGGCAGTGGTTCGGTTTGCCGCCCCAAACACGCCAACCGGCAACTCCATTGCCGCCCACCCCTGCAACACCGGCAACCTCTTGCCGCTCCCCTTGCCGCCCACCTGCCGCCGCCCGGCAAACCACCATCCCCCACCCGCAACACGAAAACTGGCACGGCCATTGCTTATGTCCGGTTGCGCAATCGGTGCGCCAGGAGACGGGCTTGTGTCAGGCGACACGCTTTTCGGAGTTCACGGGGCGGCACTCGAGGTGCGGTCGCAGCGCATGGGTGTGCTGGCGTCGAACATCGCCAACGCCTCGACGCCCGGCTTCAAGGCGCGCGACATCGATTTCCAGGCCGCGCTCGCGTCGGTCGAGAATGACGGCGGCACCAATGCGGCGACCAAATACCGCGTGCCCACGCAGACCTCGATGGACGGCAACACCGTCGAGCTGAGCCAGGAGCAGACCGCCTTCGCCGAGAACGCCGTCCAGTACCAGACGACGCTGTCGTTCCTGAACGGGCGGATCGGCCAGATCACGCGCGCCTTGAAGGGGGAATAGGCCATGTCCAACCACCCCATGACGATTTTCCAGGTCGCCGGCCGCGCGATGTCCGCGCAGCTCGTCCGGATGAACACGACGGCGTCCAACCTTGCCAATGCCGGCGGCACCACGGGCTCCGCCGAGACCGCGTACAAGACGATGAAGCCGGTGTTCCGCACCAGCTTCGACGCCGCCAGCGGCATGTCGACGGTCGACGTCGAGCGCGTCGTCACCGCCGGTGACGCGCCGACCAAGCGCTACGATCCCGACAACCCGATGGCCGACAAGGATGGCAACATCTTCGAAGCGGCGGTCGATGAAACCCGCGAGATGGTCGACATGATGGAGACCGCTCGCAGCTACCAGAACAACATCGAAGTGATGAACACGGCCAAGTCGCTCATCATCGATACCCTCAAGCTAGGCCGCTGATCATGGCAACATCGTTCGATACCACGCTGTCCAACCTCGGCATCACGCGCACGTCGACCGCCGCGGCGACCACCACGACCAAGTCGTCGACGTCGCTCGGCCAGTCCGATTTCCTGAAGCTGATGACCGCGCAGATGCAGAACCAGGACCCGTTCAACCCGGTCGACAACACCCAGATGGTCGCGCAGATGGCGCAGATCTCGACCACCTCGGGCATCTCCGAGATGAACACGACGATGAAGGCGATCGCCGACAAGCTGGGCGTGACCAGCACCGGCGAAGCGCTCGGCTATGTCGGCAAGACCGTCCTGACCCCGGGCAGCACCGCTTACGGTCGCGCGGCCGGCGGTATCGCCGGTGCGGTCGAGCTGGCGGGTGCCGCGACCGACGTCAACGTCACGATCAGCGACGCGAACGGTGCGGTCCTGAAGACCATGTCGCTCGGCAAGCAGGCCAAGGGCACGATCGGCTACGACTGGGACGGCAAGGACGCCGCCGGTGCGGAAACCGGCAACGGCCCGTTCACGGTTCAGGTCAACGCGCAGAACGCCGGCACCACGGTCGGTGCGACCGGCCTGGTCTGGTCCCCCGTCCAGTCGGTGTCGACCACCACCGGCGTCGCCATCCTCACGCTTCCCGGCCTCGGCGAAATCCCCGCCAGCGCCGTCCGCCAGATCGGCTGAACCCAGAGTTTCCAGGAGTTAAACCGCCATGTCCTTCTACACTTCGCTCTCGGGTCTTCAGGCCTCGCAAGCCGAGATGTCGACCATCTCGCACAACCTCGCGAACGTCGCCACCAACGGCTTCAAGAAGAGCCGCACCGAATTCGCCGACGTGATCGCCTCGAGCGTGTCGGTCGCGCCGTCGCAGCAGATCGGCTCGGGCGCGATCGTCCAGGCCAATCGCCAGCAGTTCGCGCAAGGCAGCCTGATCCAGACCTCGAACAGCCTCGATCTCGCGGTGTCGGGCGACGGCTTCTTCGCGGTCAAGCCGAGCATCGAATCCGCCTCGATCAACTATACGCGCAACGGCGGCTTTCTGGTCGACTCGAACCGCTATGTCGTCGATTCGCAGGGCTCACATCTGCAGGTGTTCCCGGTCGACGGCTCGGGCGCGGTGGTTGCGACCGGCTCCGATTCCGCGGTGAGCCTGCGCCTGCCCGAGACGAGCGGGACGCCGGTGCCGACTTCGGCGGTTACTATGACCCTCAACCTCAACGCCAATTCGGCGCTGCCGACGACGGCGACGTTCGACCGGTTCGATCCGTCGAGCTACAACCAGTCCGCGCAGACCACGGTGTACGATGCCAGCGGCAACGCGATGACGCTGACCAACTATTTCAAGCGCACCTCGGCACCGACGACCACCAACGCGAACAGCACCTGGGAAGTCCACAGCTTCGTCGGCGACAAGGAGCTGACGACCAACGGCACCGCCGGGACGTCGATGACGTTCGACCCGACCGGCAAGATGACCGCGCCGACCGCAACGATCAAGTTCGACCAGTTCACCACCGCGAACTCGACCGATCCGCAGGCGATCGCCTTCACCTTCGGCAGCGGCACGACGCAGCTGTCGAGCGCGTTCAACGTCGCCTCGCGAACGCAGGACGGCAAGGCGGTCGGCCAGATCCAGGGCGTGACGGTCGACGAGAAGGGGCTCGTCAACGCCAGCTTCTCGAACGGCGACACGCAGGTGCTGGGTCAGGTGATGCTCGCGAACTTCTCCAATCCCGAAGGCCTGCGCCAACTCGGCAGCAGCTATTGGCAGTCGACCGGCATCTCCGGCTCGGCGAAGCTCGGCTCGGCCGACACCAACGGGTTCGGCAAGCTGATGTCGGGGACGATCGAGGGATCGAACGTCGACATCACCGAGGAGCTGGTCAACCTGATCGCGGCACAGCGCAATTTCCAGGCGAACTCGAAGGCCTTGGATACCGCCAACCAGATCTCCGAAACCATCTTCAACATCCGCAGCTAAGCACGAGCGAGCAGGGGACCCTGAATGGACAAGCTGGTCTACACCGCGGCGACGGGCCTGCGCGCACACATGGCGGCGCAGGCGGCGATCGCCAACAACATGGCGAACGCGTCGACCACCGGCTTTCGCGCCGATCGCGTGGTGTTCGACCGGCTCAACCTGAAGGGCGACGGCTCGACGATCGAGGCGCGCGCGCCGACGTCGGAAGAGGTGACCGACGCCGATCGTTCGCCGGGCGCGATCCAGTTGACCGGGCGTCCGCTCGACGTCGCGATCACCGGCACGACGGCCTGGCTCGCAGTGCAGGCGTCGGACGGGTCGGAGGCGTACACCCGCCGCGGTGATCTCGAGGTCGCGCCGTCGGGCGTGCTGCAGACCGGCGACGGGCATCCGGTGATCGGCTCGGGGGGGCCGATCACGCTGCCGCCCTATCAGTCGCTGACGATCTCGGCCGACGGAACGATCTCGATCGTGCCGCAGGGCGGCGACGCCAAGGATACGCAGGTGATCGACAAGCTCAAGCTCGCCGACACCAAGGGGTCGGATACCGTGAAGGGCCTCGACAACCTGCTGCGCGTGCGTGGCGGCGGGGCGTTGCCCGAGGACATGGACGCGAAGGTTCAGGGCGGCGCGATCGAGGGATCGAACGTCAACATGACGCAGGCCTTGGTCGACATGATCGAGAACCAGCGCAGCTACGAAGTCCAGGCCAACATGATGAAATCCGCCAAGGAAATCGACGAGAGCGGTGCATCGCTGATGCGCCTGCCGAGCTAGAAGGAACAGACGAATGTCATCCGCAGCCATGCATATCGCGCGCACCGGGCTCGACGCCCAGGACATGCGCATGCGCGTCATCTCGAACAACCTCGCCAACGTGAACACCACGGGCTTCAAGAAGGACCGTGCGGCGTTCGAGACGCTCGCCTACCAGACCGTCACGACGCCCGGTACGCAGAGCACCGCCGAGACCAAATACGCGACCGGGCTCAACCTCGGCACCGGCGTCCGTATCCAGGGCACTGCGCGGATCGACACGCAGGGCGCGATGCAGACGACCGGCAACAGCCTCGATCTCGCGCTCGACGGCGACGGCTATTTCCAGGTGCAGATGCCTGGCGGCACGCTCGGCTACACCCGCGCCGGCAATTTCTCGCGCTCCGCCGAGGGGTTGCTGGTGACCAGCGAAGGCTATCAGGTGCAGCCCGGCATCACCGTGCCCGAGGGGACGACGGGGATCACGATCGGTCGCGACGGCACCGTATCGGCGATGGTCCCCGGCCAGACCGAGGCATCGCAGATTGGCCAGATCCAGGTCGCCAGCTTCCCGAACGGGGCAGGGCTCCAGGCGACCGGCGACAACTATCTCGTCGAGACCGCGGCCAGCGGCGCGGCGAACGTCGGCGTTGCCGGCCAAGACGGTCGCGGCGGCATCAAGCAGGGCATGCTCGAGGCATCGAACGTCAACGTCGTCGAGGAACTGGTCGACATGATCGAGACTCAGCGCGCGTACGAGGTCAATTCGAAGATGATCTCGGCGACCGACGACATGCTCAAATACGTCAACCAGAACCTGTGATGCGCACCGTCTCAACGTCGCTTGCCGCCCTCGCCGCGATCCTCGCCCCGATCCTCGCTGCGTCTTCGGCAGACGCCAGCCTGTTCGGCAAGAAGGCACCGCCCGAGGATTTCTCGGTCGCGCGGCCTTTGCCGGTCCAGCCGGTGCCGGTCGTCGCTACCGGTTCGATCTTCCAGGCGCAGGACGGCTATGCCGCGCTGTACGAAGGCTGGCGCGCGCGCAAAGTCGGCGATCCGCTGACGATCGTGCTGGTCGAGCGCACCGCCGCGTCGAAGTCGTCGGGCTCGAAGCTCGACAGCAACGGATCGGGCAGCATCACGCCGCCGACCACCGGCTTCCTCAACCTGTTCAACAAGAGCGACGCGACGCTCAGCGGCGGGCGTAGTTTCAATGGCACTGGCGCGGCCGACCAGACCAACTCGCTGTCGGGCGAAGTCAGCGTGACGGTCGCGCAAGTCTATCCCAACGGGACGATGCTGGTGCAGGGCCAGAAGCGCGTCACGCTCAACCGCGGCGATGAGTTCCTGAAGATCAAGGGCCTGGTCCGCACCGCCGACGTCGACGCGAACAACCGCGTCCTGTCGACCCGCGTCGCCGACGCCCAGATCTCGTACACCGGCAAGGGCGACGTCGCCCGCGCCGGCCGCCAGGGGTGGCTCAGCCGCTTCTTCTCCGTCGTCAGCCCGTTTTGATGCGCCCGCTGACCCGTGCCCTCACCCTTCCCACCCGGCAAGCGCCGGCCGGGCCCCTTCCCTCTCCCCTCAGGGGAGAGGGAGAGACGCCGAAGGCGGCGAAGGGTGAGGGCACGCGTTCCGGCTTGAGGTTTCCCATGATCCGCTTTCTCCTGACTATCCTCGCCGGTTGCCTGATCGCCGCGCCGGCCTCGGCCGACCGGATCAAGGACCTGGGCGGGTTCCAGGGTATCCGTTCGAACCAGCTGACCGGCTACGGCATCGTCGTCGGCCTGCCAGGCACCGGCGACGACAATCTCGAATACACCGTGCAGTCGCTGAAGGCCGTCGCGTCGCGTTTCGGTCTTCAATTACCGCCGTCTGCGAATCCCGGTATGAAGAACGCGGCGGTGGTGATGATTACCGCCGAACTGCCGCCGTTCGCCAAGCCCGGCCAGCGGCTCGACATCACCGTCGCCTCGATGGGCAAGGCGAAGAGCCTCCGCGGTGGCAGCCTGATCATGACGCCGCTGCTCGGTGCCGATAACCAGATCTACGCGATGGCGCAGGGCAACCTGGCGGTCGGCGGTCTCGGCGCGGAAGGCGCGGATGGGTCGAAGATCGTCGTCAACGTACCCTCGACCGGTCGCATCCCCGAAGGTGCCACCGTCGAACGCGCTGTCGCCACCGGGTTCGACAGCGCGCCGACTCTCACCTTCAACCTTGCGCGTGCCGATTTCACTACCGCGCAGAACGTTGCCGGCGCGATCAATTCCAAGCTCGGCTTCGGCAGTGCGCAGGCGATCGATGCGGTCTCCGTCGCGGTTCGCGCACCGATCGGCGCCGACATCCGTGCGACGCTGATGTCGACGATCGAGAATCTCGACGTGGTCTCCGCCGAGCCGTCCGCCAAGGTGATCGTCAACGCGCGCACCGGCACCGTCGTCATCAACTCGGCGGTCCGCGTGGGGCCTGCGGCGATAACGCACGGCAAGATGACGGTGCGGATCGACGAGAAGCCGCAGGTCAGCCAGCCCGCCCCGTTCAGCCAGGGCCAGACCGCGATCACCCCGAACAGCCGCGTCGCGGTCGAGGAGGAGCGTCGCCCGATGTTCCTGCTCAACCCCGGCCCGAAGCTCGCCGACATCGTCAAGGCGGTCAACGCGATCGGCGCATCGCCGGCCGATCTAGTCGCGATCCTCGAGGCGCTGAAGGAAGCCGGCGCGCTCAAGGCCGAGTTGATCGTCCTGTGAGCCCGCTCAACGCCCCCGCAACCGCGTCCACGACCGGGATCTCGACCGACACGAGCCGCCTCAAGTCGAAGGACAATCTCGACAAGGCGGGCGAGAAGTTCGAGGCGGTCTTCACCGGGATGATGCTAAAAAGCATGCGCCAGGCGAAACTCGCCGACCCGCTGTTCGATTCGAAGGCGATCGACACCTTCACCGACATGCAGGACGGGCTGATCGCGAAGTCGATGGCGGAGCACACGCCGCTCGGCATTGGCAAGGCGATGACCGATTTTCTCGCCAAATCTCAATCCGATCTTAACCAGGGCGCGGCAGACTCGCCGCCATGAGCGATCTCCTTCCGATCGGCGCTTCGGGCGTGCGCGCGTACCAGACCGCGCTGTCCACGGTGTCGGAGAACATCGCGAACACCGGCAATGCGGGCTATACCCGGCGGACGACCACCCTTTCCGAAGTGTCGTCGGTCAATGGCGGGCTGAACGCGCAAAAGTCGGTCAGCAGCAACGGCGTCACGGTCACGGGGATCGGGCGCAGCGCCGATGCATACCGGTCGCAGGCGGTCCGCTCGGCGGGCACCGATCTCGCCAAGACCGAAGCCGGCGTCACCTGGATGAACCGGATCGAGACGGCGCTGGGCAACAACCAGCTCGGCGACCGGCTCACCAGCTTCTTCACGTCCGCCCAGAAACTCGCCGCCGACCCAACGTCGGAGCCGGCGCGTGCGGTGATGCTCGAATCGGCCGGTACGGCGGCGGCGGCGTTCAGCGCGACCGGGACGGCGCTCGATACCGCGGCGGCCGATCTCGACTCGACCGCATCGCAGGCGGTGCAGTCGCTCAATGCGCTTGGCACCGCGCTTGCCAAGATCAACGACGGGATCGCGCGCACCGCGCCGGGATCGTCGACCGCGGCGCAACTCGCCGACCAGCGCGACCAGATGCTCGAGCAGATGAGCACGATCACCGATATCACCACGTCGTTCGACGATCTCGGGCGGACCACCGTCCGGCTCGGTGGCGCGGCGGGCTCGGTCTTCGTCGCGGGCGGCGAGAGCGCGCAGGCGTCCTACGCGCGCAACGACGAGGGCGCGGTCCAGTTCGCGGTAACGCGCGGCAACGTCACGTCTGCGCTGTCGCCGACGGGTGGCGCGCTCGCCGGGTTCGCGGAAGGGGCGCAGCGGATCGCCGCGGCGCGCGGGTCGCTCAATGCGATCGCTACCGACTTCACGAGCAAGATCAACGCAGTGCAGGCGCAGGGCCGCGATCTCGACGGCAATGCGGGGGCGGCGATGTTCGCCACCGGTACTACGCCGACCGACATCTCGGTTGCGCTCGCCGACGGACGCGGGATCGCCGCCGCGAGTGCGACCGGCGGCAAGCGCGATGCGTCCAATCTCTCCGCGTTGCAGGGAGCCCGCACCAGCGGTGGCTTCGAAACGCGCACCACGACGCTGATCGCCGGCAACGCCGCCGCGCTCGAACAGCGCAAGGTCGTGGCCGATGCGCAGGGCGCGATCCGCGACGGTGCGGTCAGTTCGCTCGCGTCGTCGTCGGGTGTCGATCTCGATAGCGAGGCGGTCGACCTGCTCCGCTTCCAGCAGGCCTATCAGGCGTCCAGCCGCGTGATCCAGACCGCGCGCGACACGCTCCAGACCATCCTCGATCTTCGGTAACGCCCATGCAGATCGCGACTCGCCTCTTCTACGACCGCGCCTCGGCGTCGATGACTTCGCTCGGCGCCAAGGCGGAGTCGTTGCAGAACCAGATCTCGACCGGGACCAAATTGTCGGCGCCGTCGTCGGACAGCGCCGCGTATCAGCGGCTTGCGGGGATCAAGCGCGATACCGTCGACGACAAGGCCTATGCCGCCAATCTCGGCACCGCCGAATCGGTGTTGAAACAGGGCGACACCAGCCTGTCCGCGATCACCGACCAGTTGCAGAGCGCGACCGAGCTGGTGACGCAGGCGAAGACCGGCACGCTGAATGCGGCGAACCGCAAGGCGATCGGCGAACAGATCGCCGGCCTTGTCGCGACGCTGACCAATCTCGCCAATGCGAAGGACGCCCGCGGACAGGCGCTGTTCGGTGGGGCGGACGGCGCGCCCGCGGTGGCCGCGGGCGGGACCTACGCGCTCGCCGCGAAGCCGGTCTCGGGCATCCCGATCGGCGATGGCCAGACCGTCCAGGCGAACGAAACCGCGGCGCGCATCTTCACCGTCGGCGGCAAGGCCAAGCCGGATGGCAGCATCGAGGGTGGCACCAATACGCTGGCGATGCTCTCGGCGATCGCGACCGCGCTGCAGTCGGACGATTTCAAGGCGAGTTCGCTCGATACGTCGCTCGCCGACATCAGCGCCGCGTCGGATCAGGTGTCGGCGGTGCAGGCCTCGCTCGGGGCTCGCGCCGCGCGCGTCGATCTGGAGACGTCGCGGCTGACCGATGTCGCCGCCGACCGCGAGGCGACCCGGTCGGGGCTGGAGGATACCGACATCACCACGACGGTGGTCGAGTTGCAGAAGACGATGACGATCCTGTCGGCGACGCAGGCGAGCTTCTCGAAGCTCTCGGCGCTGTCGCTGTTCGATTATCTGCGCTGATCCGAATTTAATCGCGCTCGACGTCGTCTTGGTAACCGGTTGGCTACCAAAGGCGGTTAATTCTGTGGCGACGCAAGTGCCGCCATCGGCCCTGGGGGAATTTCGAACACCATGTTTCCGGTCATCGGCATCGTCGTCCTGCTCGTCATGGTGTTTGGCGGATTCGCGTTCACCGGCGGCGCGCTCGGCCCCGTCATGGAGGCGATCCCGCACGAGATGCTGATCATCGGTGGTGCCGCTGCCGGTGCGCTGATCATCGGCAATTCGGGCAAGGAGCTGAAGGGCCTCGGCGCTGGCCTGGGGAAGGTCTTCAAGGGGCCGAAGTACAAGAAGCAGGACTATCTCGACGTCATCTTCCTCGTCAGCAAGCTGATGAAGATGCTGCGGATGGATGGCCCGATCGCGCTCGAGCCGCATGTCGAGGATCCGCAATCTTCGGCCGTATTCGCCGAATATCCGAAGCTCCTGAAGGACAAGGCGCTCGTCAACCTGATCGCCGATACGCTGCGCCTGGTCGTGGTGTCGTCGGGGACGCTCGACGTCCATGCGGTCGAGGAGGTGATGGACCACTCGATCAAGACGCATCATCACGAGGAGGAGGCCGCGCACGGCACGCTCGCGAGCCTCGCCGACGCGCTGCCGGCGCTCGGCATCGTCGCCGCGGTGCTCGGCGTGGTGAAGACGATGGGCTCGATCGACAAGCCACCGTCGATCCTCGGCGCAATGATCGGTTCGGCGCTGGTCGGCACGTTCATGGGCGTGTTGCTCGCCTACGGCATCGTCGCGCCGCTCGCGAACCGGTTGAAGCAGGTGCTCGATGCCGACGCGTCGATCTACGACGTCGTAAAGCAGATCATCATCGCCTCGCTGCACGGCCACCCGCAGCCGCTGGTGATCGAGGCCGCACGCTCGGGCATCGCGCACAAGAACCAGCCCGGCTTCGCCGAAGTCTTCGACGGGCTGAGGGGCAAGTAACGTCGTGGCCGCGCGCGCGCCTCATGGGACGAACCAGCCGCCCAAGGTCATCGTCAAGAAGATCTATATCGAGGGGCATGGCGGCCATCACGGCGGCGCGTGGAAAGTCGCGTACGCCGATTTCGTGACCGCGATGATGGCGTTCTTCCTGTTGCTGTGGATCGTCGGCGCGACCACCGAGAAACAGCGCAAGGGCATCGCCGACTACTTCGCGCCGACTATCCTTAACACGCGTTCTCTCGGGATCGGCGGCGGGGGGCTGTTCGGCGGCGAATCGATCCTCGACAAGAATCGCATCGGGCCGAAGCCCGGCCAGACCAGCATGGCACAATTGGCGATTCCCGATGCCGGGCTCGGCGGTCCGTCGGCGGGGACGGGGCCGAAGGGTTCGCTGAAAAGCCGCGATGCGCTGACCAAGGAAGACCAGAAGAACTTCCAGGCTCTGCGTCGGCGCGTGCTTGGCGAGATGTCGGGCAATGCGAAACTGTCGCGGCTGCAAAACCATGTCCGCTTCGTGCCGACCCAAGACGGCATGCGGATCGATCTGGTGGACGACGCGGATTATTCGATGTTCGCGCTCGGCACGACCGCGCTCGATCCGGAGGCATCGGCGTTGATCGGCATGATCGCAGGCTCGGTGCAGGGCATGCAGAACCCGATCATGATCCGCGGCCATACCGACAGCGTGCCGTATGGCGACCCGCGTGCGATGAACAACTGGATGCTGTCTTCGGGGCGCGCCGAGGCGACGCGGCGGCGGCTGTTGTCGGGTGGCACGCCGGAGGAACGGTTCGAGCGGATCGAAGGCGTCGCCGACCGCGAACCGCTGATCGTGAAAGACCCCGCTGACCCGCGCAATCGCCGCGTCGCGATCACGCTGCTCTACAGGCGTGGGATCTTCGCCAAGTAACGACGCCGCCTTCCCACGGTATGCGCAACAAAAAAGGACCGGTGCCGCGAGGCGCCGGTCCTTTTTGTCGTCACCGTCTGCGTCGCTTATTCAGCGGCGGCGGCAGTGTCCGTCTTGCGCTTGCGCGTCGTCGTCTGCTGGGCAGGCGCCGATTCGGTCTTGCGCGGGCCGGGCTTGCGACCGAGGCCGATCTTCTTCGCCATCGCACGACGGCTTTCCGAGTAGTTCTCGGCGACCATCGGGTAATCCGGCTTCAGGCCGTAACGTTCGCGGTACTCGGCCGGCGTCATGCCGTGCGTCGCGAGGTGACGGCGCAAGGTCTTGTACGACTTGCCGTCGATCATCGAGATGATGTGATCCTTCGACGCGAGCGATTTTCGTGCCGTTACGGCAGGCGTGTATTCGGTCGCAGCTTCGACCGGAGCAGCTTCGGTGGTGGCGCCGAGCAACGTCGCGACGGTCTCATGCATCTTGCCGAGAAACGCGGGAACGTCATCAGCCGAACTCCGGGTATTCGGGTTGCCGAGCCATGCGATCGTCAGTTCTGTTGCCAGCTCGACGGCATTCAGGTCGGTGGTATCTTCGGCCATAGTATACTCCATTGTCTGCGGACGCCGTAACGACGTGCGACATTGGGTTCAACCATCCAAAGACGTTTTCAGCCCATTAAATTGTAAAAATCGACATTGGAAGTGGGAACGGATGAAGATCGGTTCATTTCGATTGCTCTAAATTAGAGTTTCCGAGCATGAACAAAGCAAGCACGGCGAAGATATCGCGGGTCGCGGATGGCTGGACGCCTGTCGTCGCGGCGGATAGAACTCACGTGACGGTCGCGTGCGTATCGTCGGCCGCATCGATAGCTATCGTGCAACCTGTTCGGCACGCATCGTAGCTGCGATGCATCCTATCGAGAGAGTTTCCGCATGCTTTCAGGTCCCGACGGCGCGAACCGATCCGAACGCGCGAACCGATCCTCCGGCATGGGCGGGACCGCGAAGGCGCTGTCGAAGGCGGACGCCTATTCGGGCAGCGACTGGCTCGCCAAGCTCGGCAAGGGCAATGCGGACGACGACGCGCCGATGCTGAGAAGCGTCGGCGATCGGCTGATGCCGCTGCGGATCGCTATCATCGCACTGATTTCCCTGGTGATGCTCGGTCCGATCATGACCAATGTCGAGGGCGGCAATGGCGGCGACGGGAGCGCCATACGACAGATCGGCTATCTCGCGATCCTGGCCGGCACGATCTTCGCGATCCGCCCCTCGGCAAGTCCGAAGTCGCTGGTCGCGTTCACCTGGCCGATGCTGCTGGCGCTCGCGTGGTGCTGGATCAGCGTATCCTGGGCGCTCGACCCGGGTACCGCATTCCGCCGTGTATTCCTGACAACACTGGTTGCGTGGATGGTGTTCAGTCTCGTCCGGCACGGCGGCTATCAATTGAACGTCGACCTGCTTCGCTATTCGCTGCTTGCCGCGATCCTGATCTCGTATCTCGTAGTCGTGCTGGATCCGATGGTAGGCATTCATCTTCAGGGTGAAGAGCAGGCGATGGCGCTGATCGGCAACTGGCGCGGCTTTCTCGGCCACAAGAACTTCGCCGGCGCGGTGTGTGCGTTGTGCATCATCATGTTCCTGTTCGATGCGAAGCGTATCCGACCGACGATCCGCATCTTCGCGATTCTGGTGGCGGGGTATTTCCTGTTCCGGTCGCAGTCGAAGACGTCGGGTGGCATGGTGGTGCTCGCCTCGGTCGGCGGCATCGTCTTCGAGACGGTCAGCATCCGCCTGCGTCGCTACATCATCCCGATCCTGATGATCGTCGGATCGGTTTTCTGGTTCCTGACCAGCGCCTATGCCGACATGGTCCAGTCCAACTTCCTCCAGCCAAAGGCATTTACCGGCCGTGGCCAGATCTGGGGGGCGCTGCTGAACTATGCCGGCGATCATCCCCTGCTCGGCGCAGGCTTCGGGTCGTTCTGGAACATCGAGGGCAGCAGCCCGGTGTTCGAATACGGCCATGGCTATGTCACCAAGATCACCGTCGGCCATTCGGGGTATATCGACCAGCTCGTGACGGTCGGTATTCCCGGCGTGCTGCTGATGGTCTTCGCGATGGCAGTCTGGCCGTTGGGGAGGCTGCTTGCGAGCGCGGACGTCGCGAAGGGGCGGGGCGCGTTGATCTCGGCGATGCTGATGTTCTGCATCGGTCACAACATCACCGAGAGCGGCCTGTTCGAGCGCGACGGCATCGTCAGCACGATCTTCTTCTTCGCAGTCGCGCTCGCGCATTATTGCACGATGGACGACAAGCGGACCGCACCGGTGAAGCAGGCGGGCGACGACGTGATGCGCGAACTCCGCCGCCGCAAGCGCAAGCATCGCCCGGTGCTTACCGCGGGCGAATGACCGGGTGACGGGCCAGGATCGCCGCCAGCGCGGCCTGAGCGCCGGCGGGCGTGAAGTGCGAATGATCGAAGTGTAGCGGCGTGCCATCGGCAGTGGTCAGGCGGCAGGTCGTGCCGGTGCACTCCGTGTCGATGGCAGAGGCGTAATCGGCGCCCGCTGCGCGGACCGGCCCCGCCATCGCGCGGTCGAGCGCGATACGGTCGGGCAGGCGAAACCCGTCCGCGAGCGTCGGGTCGCGGTCCGCGTCCGATCGCACGATCAACGCAGGCAGGTCCGCGTCGTATTCGACCGAGGGCCCGATCACCAGAACGCGCGTGCCCCGCGCCCGCAGCCAGCGGATCGTGTCGAGCAACGCCGGCTGTTCGAAGTCGAGCCATCGCGCGGAGAGCACGACCGTGTCGATCCGCTTGAAATTCAGCGTCTCGAACGCGGCGTCCATGGTCGTGCGACAGGTCGGCAGGCCCTTCCCGTGCAGCAGCGGCCGACATCCCGCCGCAGTCACCTGGAGGATGTTCGCGCCCGGCAGCAGCGTGTGCAGCGCTTCCGAGAAATGCGCACCGTGGCTGTCGCCGAACAGCGCGATGTTGGGCCTGGTCGCCGACAAGCGCAGGCAGTCGGGCGAAAAGCCGCGGCCGGTCGGCAGGATGAAGCAGCGATCCGTGCTGAATTGGCGTTTTCCCGCCTCCGTCGAGTCCCAGCCGAGATAGCTGGCGGCGAGCGCCTGGCGCGGCGAGAGCGGGCGAATGTTGTCGGCCTTGGCGGTGATCGTCAGCCCGGCGATCGCCATTGCCGCGAGCAGCACGACTGCGACGGCGTGCGGGACGAGCCCCGATCCACTACGCCAACGCCTGCTCGCCGGGCGCTCGACCAGTGCAAAGCTCAGCCATGCCGCGCCAAGCGACGCGCAGAGCAGTCCGAAAGTCTCGACCGGCGCGAGCGTCGAGCCGTGGCGGATCTGGTAGAAGGCAATGATCGGGCGATGCCAGAGATACGCCGAATAGGAGATCAGTCCGACCGTCCGCAGCGGCCACGCACCGAGCAGTCGTGCCGTCGGGCCCTCGCCGCCATACGCCAGCAGCACCGCGGCAGCGACCGCGGGGGGCAGCGCGAAGGGAACGGGAAACGGCCAGCCGCTGCTGATCGCGATGCAACTCGCGGCGATCACTGCGATGGCGAGAACGCACAGGGCCGCCCGGATCGATCGGTTCGCGATCGTCGGTACGGCGCCGAGCGCGACCAGCGCGCCAAGCGACAATTCCCAGATTCGTGCGGGCAGCAGGAAGAAGGCGGCGGAAGGGTAGATCGTCGCCAGCCACCCGCCGATCGCGAACGAGACGAGTGCAAGGCCGGCGATCACCTGCGCGAGACGTTGGCGCGACAGCCCACGGAGAGACCACAGCAACACCGGGTAGAGCAGATAGAATTGCTCCTCCACCGCCAGCGACCAGGTATGGACGAGCGGCTTTGCGTCCGATGCCGCCGCGAAATAGTCCGACGTCAGGTAGAAATAGACGTTCGACCCGAACACGCTGGTCGCCGCCGCGCTCCGTCCGAGATCGCGCAACTGATTGGGCAGCAGCAGCACGCAGCCGAGCGCCAGCGTGACCGTCATCATCACGAGCAGCGCAGGCAGGATGCGGACGATCCGGTGGCGATAGAAGCGCGCGATCGAGAAGCGCTCCTCGGCGATATCGCGCACCATGATCGCGGTGATCAGGAACCCGGAGATCACGAAGAAGATGTCGACCCCGACGAACCCGCCCCGCAACTTCGTCACGCCGCAGTGCAGGAGCAGGATCGGCAGGATCGCGAGCGCGCGCAGTCCGTCGATATCCGGCCGGTAGCGGAGCGTGCGTCCGTCCTGCGGCGCCGACGTTCGCGTGCCTGCGTGTGCGGCCGATCCTGTCGCTATGCTCTCGCTCACTTGTGCCGACGCCCCCACTTGCGCCGCCGGTCTATAGCGGGTGGCGGCATGCTGCTAGGGCCGGCATGGACGCGCCTGCCGGGCGTTGCTACGCGCAGACGGCGGCGGAGGGCGGATCATCTGGTGACGGGTACGAACGACGAGCCTTCGCAAGCGGCAGATGCGCCGCGCCTCCGCGTGATGCACGTCATCACGCATCTCGACCTGGGCGGCGCCGAGAATGTCGCGCTCGGGTTGATCGATGCCTTGCGCGACCGGGTCGACTTCTCGCTGTTCGCGGTCCTCCGCCAGTCGCCGCTGAGCAAGGTCGGGCAGGACATGGCCGAGCGCTTGGAACGCTGGGGCGTGCCGTTCCGGTTCGGCACGGCGCGCGGGTTCAAGTCGGGTGGCGTGGTCTTGGCGGCGCGGTCGCTCTCGCGCGCGGTCGCCGAGCAGCGGCCCGACCTGATCCACGTCCATACCGAGATTCCGGAACTGACGCTGGCGGTGGCAGGCGTGATCTCGCGCCGGGTCCGCCGCACGCCGTTGCTGCGTACCGTCCACAATAGCGAGTTGTGGATCGCCTGGGGCGGCATCGGCCGATGGGTGACGCAGCGGCTCGCCAAGGGCGACGCGGTGGCGGTATCGCGCAACGCCGCCAACGCCGACGCGGCGATCGTCACGCGCAGGCGCCGACCGGTCGCGGACGTCATCTATAACGGCGTGTCGCCACCAGCGGCGTCTCCGATCAGGAGGGAAGCGGGACCGGTACGACTGCTGTTCGCGGGGCGGCTCGTTCACCAGAAGGGCGCCGACCTGTTGCCTGCCATCCTTCGAGAGGCCCATGCCCGCACGCCGCGCCGCGACGTCGTGGTGACGATCGCCGGCTCGGGCGCGATGCGAGACTCGGTGGCGCAGGGGCTCGCAGAGGACCTGGCGGGCTGGGACGTCCGGATGACCGCGCCGATCGAGCGGCTCTCTGAACGCCTGCAGGAGTATGACGCGGTGCTGCTGCCGTCACGGTTCGAAGGGTTCGCGCTGCTCCCGCTCGAGGTATTGATGGCAGGCATCGCGTTGGTGACCACCGACGCTCCAGGCCTCGATGAAGCGATCCCGGCCGACTATCCGTTCAAGGCCGCGGTCGACGACGTCGCGGGGATCGGCGCGCAGCTGGCGAAGGTGATCGACGATCCGGCGACCGCGCGCGTTACCGCGGCACGCTACGGCGAAGACCTTGCCCGCAGCTTCAGTCCGGAGGCGATGGCGTCCGCGTATCTGGCACGCTATCGCTTGCGTGGGGATACGGGGGCAGAGTGACGGTCGCAGTCGGGATCAAGGCGCTGAACGAGGCGGCGCATATCGACGCCGCGATCGGCAGCGCGCGCGCCGCGCTCGATCGGGTCGGCGGCGGTCTGGTCGTGCTCGCCGACAGTGGATCGTCCGACGCGACGATAAAGCTGGCGCAGGCGTATCCGGGCACGCGGATCGCGCAGCTTGCCGATCCTGCCGAGCGGTCCTGCGGCACGGGGGCACAACTCGCGTTCCAGGCTGCGTCCGAGACTGCCGGCGTCGACTATTTCTACCTGCTCGACGGCGACATGGTTCTCGACCCGCACTTCCTCGAAGCAGGCATCGCGTTCCTCGAGGCGAACTCCCGTCACGCTGCGGTCGGAGGCCGCGTGCGCGAGGTCAATACCGACAGCATCGAGTTCGAACTGCGCGCGCGCAACGATCGCGTGAAGGGGAGCGCGGTGGCGGGCGATGTCGACCGGCTCGATTGCGGCGGTCTGTACCGCGTCGCCGCGGTGCAGCGCGTCGGGCATTTCGCCGACCGCAACCTCCACGCGTTCGAGGAATATGAACTCGGCGCCCGGCTGCGCGCGGACGGCTGGCGGCTGGCGCGGATCGACGTGCCCGCGGTCGAGCATCACGGCCATGCGACCGGCGGCTACCAGCTGATGTGGCGACGGCTGCGCACCGGCTATGCCGGCGGTCCGGGCGAAGTGATCCGCGCCGCCTGGGGGCGGCCGCACTGGTCGGAGGTCCTGCGCGGGTTCGCCCAGTTGCGCTACAGCGTGATCGTCTATGGCTGGTGGCTGGCGATGCTCGTCGCGCTGGCGATGGGGCAGGGCATCGCGTTGCTCGCGGTCGTGCTGCTGCCCTTGGCGTTCCTGACGATGCGCCGCCGGAGCCTGCGGGTCGGGATCTACTCGCTGGTGACGTGGAACGTGATCGCGATCGGCATGCTCCAGGGCCTCGTCCGCGCCCGCCGCCCCGCCGATGCGCCCGTTGCCGCGCGCGACCTGTCCGCGCCGGGGCGATGACCACCGCGTCCGGCTATCTCGGCAAGTTCGTCTGGACGGCGGGCACCTTCGTCGTGTCCGCCGGGCTGAAGTTCGGGCTCAACATCGTCCTCGCCTATCTGCTCGCGCCGGAGATCCTCGGCGTGATGGTGGTCGTCAACGCGATCCGGCTCGGCGTCGAATTGCTGACCGATGTCGGGATCGAGCAGAACATCATCCACCACCGCGACGGGCTCGACCGCCAGTTCCGCGACACCGCCTGGACGCTGCAACTGTTGCGCGGCGTGCTGTTGAGCCTGGTCTTCCTGATCGCCGCGCCGTTCCTCGCGCACGCCTACGGCATCGACGTCCGCATCTTCCTGGTCGCGGCGCTGTCGCCGATGATCGGTGGCGCGCACTCGACCGCGATCTTCGTGCTGGTCAAGCAGATGGAAGTCCGCCGCCGCAACCTGTTCGAACTGTCGTGCGAGGCGCTGGCGTTCGCGGTGCAGGTCGCGCTGGCGGCGTGGCTGCGCTCGGTCTGGGCACCGGTCATCGGCCTCGTCCTCGCGGTCGCGATCCGCTCGGCGCTAAGCTACCTGCTGCCCGATCCCGGCCAGCGCCTCCGCTTCGACCGCGAAATCGTCCGGCGCATCATCCATTTCGGCAAGTGGATCGCGATCACGTCGCTGGTGATGTACGCCGCGACCAATCTCGATCGGCTGTATCTCGGCCGGGTCGCACCGCTCGCGCTGCTCGGCATCTACGGCATCGCGCGCGCGATCGCCGAGCTGCCGACCACGCTCGCGCGGCGGATGAGCTATCAGATCATCTTCCCCGCGCTCGCCAGCGTTTCCGAAGGCGACCGGGCGGGGCAGATGGCGGCGATCGCCGGCTCGCGCGCGGTGTTCACGCTCGGCGTCTGCGCGGCGCTGGCGCTGGCGGCGTCGGTAGCGGATGGCCTGATCCTGGTAATCTACGATCCGCGGTATCAGGCGGCGAGTTGGATGCTGTCGGTGTTGCTCGGCGGCGCGGTGTTCGCGGTATTGTCCAACCTCAACGAGGCGTTGCTGCTCAGCGCCGGGCGGCCCTTCTATGCGAGCGTCGCCAACATGATGCGGCTGGCGACGCTCGCCATATTGCTGCCGACCGGCCACCGGTTGGCGGGCTTTCCCGGCGCGGTTGTTGCGGTCGCGGTTACCGAGCTGCTGCAATATGGCTATATCGCGGTCGGGCTGCACCGCGTGCGGATGAGCTTCTGGCGACAGGACGCGCTGGCGATCGGGGCGGCCTGCGCGGTATTCGCGGTGGTGCTGGCGGCACGTTGGCAGCTCGGGTTCGGCACGCCGCTGGCGGGCCTTGGGAGGATCGGATGACCCGGCTGCTGATCGTCCATTATGCAGGCGACTACCGCGAGGCCGACCGCCTGCGCCGCGCCACCGGTGGGGAGACCTATTACGGCCACGGCTACGTTCTCGACCAGCTCGCCGCGTGGCAGGCGCAGCATGAGGCGGTCGGGTTCCTCTGCTCGCTCGCGCCGTCTTATTGGGAGACGCTCGACAGCGGCGTGACGGTAATTGGCGCGGACACCAATCCGGACCAGGATCCCGCGCCGGTGCTGGCGTTGATCGAGCGGTTCGCGCCGACCCACCTGATCGTGTTCGGGCCGATGCTGCCGTTGATCCGTTGGGGGATCGAGCACGACGTCCGGCTGGGCGTGATCATGGCCGATTCGTTCGCCAATCCCTATTATCGCTGGGTTCGGTTCCGGCGGCTGCCGAAGCTGCTCGACGATCGCCGCGTGACGCTGGTCGCCAATCACGGCGCCAATGCCGCACGGGCGCTGGTCGGGATCGGTTTGCGCGCGGACAAGGTGCTCGCATGGGATTTCCCGCACGATCGCACGCCCGAGACGCAGCCCTGCAAGTCGCGTGCGTCCGGGCCGCCCTTTACACTCCTGTTCGTCGGGTCGATCAGCGCGAAGAAGGGCGTCGGCGACATGGTTCGCGCGGTGGCGTTGCTGAAGGACCGGCTCGACGTCCGACTCGACGTCGCGGGCCTGGGTGCAACGGACAAGTTCGCGGCGCTCGCGACACGCCTCGGCATTGCCGACCGCGTCCGGTTCCTCGGGCTCGTCCCGAACGGTGCGATCCCGGCGATGATGCAAGACGCCGATGCGGTGATCGTACCCAGCCGTCACAATTTCCCCGAGGGCCTGCCGCTGACGCTGTTCGAGGGGCTCGCCTCCCGCACGCCGGTGATCGCGTCGGATCATCCGATGTTCCGCGGACATCTGGAGGACGGCGAGAGCGCGCTGGTGTTCGCCGCGGGCAAACCACGCGCGCTGGCCGATGCGATCGCGCGCCTGATGACCGACCCGGCATTGTACGCGCATGTATCGCAAGGGTCGGCGGCGGCGTGGCACCGCATGCAGAACCCGGTCAAATGGGGCGAGATGATCGATCGCTGGGTGCGCGACGATGCCGAGGATCGCGCCTGGCTGTCGGCGCATACCGTCGCCGCGCTGGACGGGCCGGCATGACGGCTCGAACCGGCGCTATCCACTTTACGATGACGCATTCGACGGCGGGCGGCTTGCGCGAACTCTGGGACGACATCGCCGAGGGGCTGATCGCACGCGGCCATCCGGTGAAGCGCTTCGTCCTCTATCCGCCCGCCGACGCGGAGGGCGAAGGCGTCGACATGGCGGTCTGGCACCACGTTGCCGACGCCCGCCCGCGGTCGGTTCTCGGCGCCGTTCGCACGTTCGCGGCGCTGGTTCGCTATCTGCGCCGGGAGCGACCCGCCGCGGTCGTGTCGGCGATGCCGGCCGCGAACGTGCTGCTGCCGCTCGCGGTAACGATCGCGCGCGTGCGCACCCGCGTGTTCCTGTCGCATCACTCGCCGACCGATACGCATAACCGCCTGCTCGATCGGATCGACGGCTGGACCGGCAGTTTGCCGTGTGTCGCCGGGATCATCAGCGTGTCGGACGCGGTCGGCGCGACGCTGTCGCACAAGCCCGCCACCTATCGCGCGCGGACGCTCACGATCCACAACGCGCTGTCGGAGCGGGTCGAACAGGTCCTCGATGCCTTGCCTCGGGCAAAGGCGGGGGGCGACCGGTTGCGCGTGGTCGCGTTGGGGCGGCTGTCCTACCAGAAGAACTATCCGATGCTGATCCGCGCGATGGCTGAAGTGCCGGGCGCGGATTTGGAGATCGTCGGCGGCGGCGAGGACGAGGCGGCGTTGCGCACGCTCGTCGCGGACCTGGACCTCGACGAGCGCGTGACCTTCGCCGGCCTGATCCCGCGCGACGCCGCGCTCGCCAAGGCTGCGTCCGCCGACGTCTTCGTCCAGGTCAGCCGCTACGAGGGGCACAGCCTCGCGCTGATCGAGGCGGCGCGGCTAGGCCTGCCGCTGGTCGTGTCGGACGTGCCGGTGCAGGTCGAGGGCATCACCGCACGCGACGGAACGCGGTGCGGGATCGTCGTCCCGCTCGACGACCCGGCCGCGCTGGCGGCGGCGCTCCGGGGATTGCAGGACGATCCCGCACGCCGGTCGCACTGGGCGGATCTTGCCGCACGGCTCGGCGGCGAGGCGTCGAACGCGCGAATGCTGGATCGGTACGAGGCGGTACTGGCTCCCGCGGCACCGGCGCGATAGGACAGGTCATGGCGACGGCGATCAACGTAGCGCGACGACCCGCATCGGGGCCGATCACGCCCCAGCAACGCGCGACGCGCCTGCGTACGCGTCGGCGCTACGCCATCGCCAATGCGTGTTTCGTGGTGTTCCTCGCACTGGTGCTGGTCGGCACGTCGGCGTTCCAGGAATGGGCGTTTTCCGGGGCGATCGGCCAAGGCGACGCGGCCAACCAGGTGCTGCACGTCGTCATCTTCGTGATGCTGCTCGCGGGCAGCGGCATGCCGAGCAAGCGTCAACTGTTCTGCATCCCCCTCGGACTTGCGCTGTTGCTCGCCTATTGTTTCTTCTCGGTAACCTGGGCGATCGCGCCGTTCATCTCGTTCCGGCGCATATCACTGACCGCGCTCGTGGTCTGGGTGACGTTCCGGCAGATCAACGATCTTGGTACCGAACGCGCACTGAAGCTCATTCGCTACGTGTTGATCGCGGTGCTGATCGTCAATTACCTGATGGTGTTCTTGACGCCGTACGGCATCCATTCGGAAGTGTTCGGCGAGGAATCGTCGGTGGTCGGTGACTGGCGCGGAATCATCCCGCACAAGAACGTCGCTGGGGCAGCGTGCGCGTTCACCGTGCTCTTCTTCACGTTCGACAACCGGCAGTTTCCGCGGATCGTTTCCGCGCTGGTGATCGCGGCGGCGACGATCTTCCTGTATTACACGCATTCGAGCACGTCGGAATTGTCGCTCGTCCTCGCGCTGGCGATGGGTTTTGCGATCCGGCCCTATGATGCCAGCCACCGCTTCGCCGTCGGAATCTGCCTTGCGATGGTCGTCGGGCTGGCGTTGCAGATCCTCTTCGTAAACCTCACGGCGCTGAGCGATTTCGTGAATGATCCCGGTGCCTTGACCGGCCGCGGCGCGATCTGGCCGCTGTTGTTCGAATATGCGCGCGAGCATCTCTGGACCGGCGCCGGCTTCAGTTCGTTCTGGCAGATCGGCCCGGACAGTCCGATCTGGACGCTGACCAGTGGTTGGGTCGCGGTGTATGCCGCGCATGGGCATAACGGCTTCCTCGATCTGCTCGTCACGATCGGCCTGCCCGGCCTGTTGTTGGCGATCGTCGTGATGATCGTCTGGCCGTTGCTGCGGCTGTTGCTCAGCCAGTCGATCGGCAAGCCGCGGCGATCGCTGCTGGTGGCGATCATCATCTTCTGCGCCGGGCATAATCTGGCCGAATCGACGCT
This sequence comes from Sphingomonas sp. PP-CE-1A-559, assembly GCF_004340965.1. Lineage (GTDB taxonomy): Bacteria > Pseudomonadota > Alphaproteobacteria > Sphingomonadales > Sphingomonadaceae > Sphingomonas. The sequence continues at coordinate 57,693 of NZ_SLYA01000006.1, forward strand.
GTTGAACACCGCGTCGCTCGTCGAAGTGTTCCTGTTGATCGCGATCGCGATCACTTATCGCGAGTCCGATGCTAGCCCTGGCGCACATCATGCGCTGCGTGGGCGGATGACGCGGTTGTTGCGGAGGCCGGCCCGGCTATCGCGCCGCTGATGACCCGGGCGATCGGTTCGGCGCGGTTGTGGGGGCTGGTGGACGGGCTGTTTCCCGCTGAAGATGGCGCCGCGAGACCGCCGGCACGCCATTGGCCGCTACGCCTCCTGATCTTCGTCGCATGGCTCGCGCTCGTCACGTTCCTGGTCGCGCATCACGTCATGTGGCGCGACGAGGTCCGCGCGCTCAGCCTCGCGACGCAAGGGGCGTCGATCCTCGACATGCCGGCGGCGGCGCGCGGTTACGGTCATCCGCTGCTCTGGCATGTGCTGCTGCGGTTCGGCACCGACCTGCTGGGCACGAAACTCGTCCTGCCGGGCCTCGCACTGGCGATCGGCATCGTTGCCGCAGGCATCCTGGTATTCGTCGCCCGCCTGTCCTTGCCGGTGTTGATCCTGACGCTGTTCGGCGGGTTCGCGACGTTCGACTATGTCGTGATGGCGCGGAACTACGGGCTCGCGATGTTGTTGCTGTTGCTTGTCGCCTGGGCCTATCCAAAAGTTCGGAAGCGCGGCCGGTATCACCCGCTGATCCTCGGCGGCCTGTTGTTCCTGCTGTGTAACACCAATGTCCATGCGGTCGTGTTGGCCGGCGCGTTCGGTATTTTCTGGCTTGGCGACCTGATCGCGCAGGAGGGTTGGGGCTGGAGCCGGGCGAAGCGGCAATGGCTAATAGCAATGATCGTCGCCGCCGCTGGGGCCTCGCTCGCATTCGTATCGGTCTATCCGTCCGTCGAGGACGCACCCGCCGCCGTGCATCGGAGTTTCGGCCAGACGCTGCTTCACCTCATACCCGGCGTCGAGTTCCAGCGGATCTTCGGCAATTTCAACGCGAGCCTGCCGGTCACGATCCTGGCGGCGGTGCTCGTTACCGGCAACGTCGCCGCCTTTGCGCGTCGCCCCGCCGCCTTGGTCGCCGCGATCGCAGCGCTGGCTGGGCTGCAACTGCTGTTCGTGTTCGTCTACCCGGGCCACTATCGCCACGACGCGTTGCTGATCGTGTTCTTCGTCGTGTTGCACTGGCTGACGGCAAAGGGGTTCGGCGGCTGGTACGACACGGTATTCGCCCGTCGCGCAGAGCGGATCGGCCGCATCGCCTTCCTCGCGCTGCTAGCCGCCCAGCTTCCCGCGACCGCGCGCGCCGTCGTCCAGGCGGCGAAGTCCCAGCCGCAGGGCGAGGCGAAGGCGTTGGTCGACCTGCTCGCGACCAAGGGCCTGTCCCGATCGGTCGTGATCGCCGACCCGGACTTCCTGATCGAGAGCATCGCCTATTACGGCGCCAACCCGACCTGGTCCGTGCGCCGCGATCGGTTCACGTCGCTCGTGCCGATGACGCTCGCCGAGACCGCGCCGATGAGCCCGGGGCGCCTGCTCGCAACCGCAAAGCGCCTCGCCGCGGCTACGCGCAGGCCGGTCGTGATCCTGCTCTCCGCGTCGCTCGACGATATCGGGCAGCGCACGGTCATCGATCGCGGCACGTTCGGGCCGCTGATCCTCGATCCGGACGACATCGCCAAGTTTCGCGCGGCAACGACCAAGCTTGCGACACTGCGGACCGCATCGGGCGATGAAGTATACGACGTGTATCGACTTGCACCGTAACGTCCACAATTGCGGACTTGGGGTTGCAATCGCTTGGCAGGCCCGCGCATAGCATCCCCAATACAGGTCAGACGTTTGCGGTCTTGTAAGATCTGGACGGGAGACGAGCCGCTGTTCGAACGCGATCATCACGGGACTGCGCCGAACGCCGTCGACGCCTCGATCGGCGACAAAGGCCGCGTGCGGACCGCGACGATCGGCGGCATGAAGATCGCCCGGCTGCGGCGCGACGAACTCGCGGCGTTGATGCTGGCCGACACGGCGCGCGCGCGGGCCGGGACGCTGGCGGAACCGCGGATCGTCACCTCGGCCAATGGCAGCGTGATCGCCGCGTATAACCGCGACGAAGAGTATCGACGGCTTATCGACGGCGCGGACATCGTCGATGCGGATGGCATGCCGCTGGTGTTCGCCAGCCGGCTCCTGTGCCGGGAGCCGCTCGAGGAGCGAATCGCCACCACCGACTTCCTGCTCGACGCGGCCACCATCGCCGCGCGCGATGACATCCGCTTCTTCTTCCTCGGCTCGCGACCCGGCGTCGCGGCCCGTGCCGCGCAACATCTCCGCAGCCGCTTCCCCGGCCTCAAGGTCGTCGGCACGCGCCACGGGTTCTTCTCGGCGGACGCGATCCCGGACATTTGCGCGAAGGTCCGCGCGTCCGGCGCCGACGTATTGTGGATCGGCATGGGCAGCCCCGCGCAGGAGCGGTTCGCGCTCGACAACCGCCATCTGCTCGGCGGGGTCGCGTGGATCCGGACCTGTGGCGGGCTGTTCGATCATTATGGCGGCGGCGTATCGCGCGCGCCGGCATGGATGCAGGCGACCGGGCTGGAGTGGCTCTACCGCGCCGCGCGCGAACCGGTGCGGCTCGGCTGGCGCTATCTCGTGACAAGTCCGGTCGCGATCTACTATCTGGCAACCAGAACGCATGATTGACAGCCCTCGTGCGGGGCCGGGATCGGCAGGGAGTTCGATGGAACCACATGTACGCCGCACCGTCCGCTACGAGGATTTCGTCCAGCCCCGCCGTCGCTGGCCCTGGGTCCTGGGCGTCGTGATGCTGCTCGCGCTCGCCGCCGGGATCGCCGCCCTCTGGTTCGGGGGCGACCATCAGGCGCACGCCGCGCCGCCCGCTTTGTCGCAGGCCGGTGGCCCGGTCGCGTCCGAGGCCTATCAGTGGAAGCACGTCGCGATCGGCGGCGGTGGCATGATCTCCGGCCTGTCGAGCGATGCGTCGGGCAAGACCTTCGTCGCGCGTACCGACGTTTATGGTGCGTATATCTGGGACGCGTCGGCGAACCGCTGGAGCCAACTCGTTACCGCGGCGTCGATGCCCGACAGCATCCGCACGCAGAACGGCGCTGCCGCCGGTGCGTACGAGATCGTCGTCGCCCCCTCGCGCGCGCAACGCCTCTACATGGCGCTGCAGGGCCGGGTCTATCGCTCCGACGATACCGGCAGGCACTGGGTCCAGCCCAATGCCGGCAACCCCTTCCCGATGGTGTGGGACGCGAACAGCGAGTTCCGCCTGCACGGCCCGTTCATGGCGGTCGATCCGACCAATCCGGACATCGTCCTGCTCGGCACCCCCGCGACCGGGCTGTGGCGCTCGACCGATGGCGGCGCGCAGTGGGCCCATGTCGGCTCGGTCCCGGTCAGCAAGGATCGCAAGCCCGATGCCGGCGCGCAGACACCCGGCACGATGCTGTGGTTCGAACGACCCGCCGGCGGTAAGCCGACCGGGCGGCTGTTCGCGCTCGCATCGGGTGCGGGCATGTTCGTGTCCAACGATGCAGGCGCGACGTTCCGCCCGCTTCCGGCAGTCGGGTCGCAGCCAATGACGCTCCAGCGCGGTACGTTCGATCGTCGCGGCACGTTCTTCGGCGTCGATGATCTGACCAAGTCGATCTGGTCGTACCGCGACGGTCGCTGGCGCGATCTCACCGCAGACCTCGGCCTGACCGTGCGCGAATATGCCGCGGTCGTCGCCAATCCGCGGGCCGACCAGGTCATCGTCGTCGATCGCGGCGGGCAGGGCTATGCCAGCGCCGACGGCGGCGCGACCTGGAACAGCGTATCGCACAGCGCGAAGGCCGGGGAGGGCGATCCCCCCTGGCTGCGCGTCGCCAACGCACCCTTCTTCACGACCGCGGACATGATGTTCGACCCCGTCGTGCAGAACCGGGTCTGGGTCGCGGCGGGCATGGGGGTGTTCTACGCCGACGTACCGCCCGGCACGGGCGCGCTCGACTGGGTCAGCCAGACTCGCGGGATCGAGGAACTCGTCGCCAACGACGTGATCCAGCCGACCGGTGGCTCGCCGATCTTTGCCGGCTGGGATTTCGGTATCCACGTGAAGGACGATCTCAACGCCTATTCGACCACGTTCGGCCCCGGCGAGCGTGCCTTGATGACCGTCCCGCAGCTCGACTGGACCCCGGCCAGGCCCGGCTTCGTCGTCAGCAACGCGTCCGACGCACGGATGGGCTGCTGTTCGGAAGACGGCAATGCGGTGATGGCAGGCACCAGCACAGACGGCGGCCGCAACTGGGCCAAGTTCCCGACGCTGCCGACGCCGCCCGGCACCAAGGATGACGATCCCTGGCGGATGTCGTTCGGGACGATCGCGGTCTCGTCCGGCGATCCGCAGAACATCATCTGGGCACCCGCGTTCAACCGCCAGCCATATTACACCAAGGATGGCGGCCGCAGCTGGACCCCGGTCCGCCTGCCCGGCGCGAGCGGCGATACCCCCGGATCGTTCCAGGCGCAGTGGATGCAGCGCAAGACGCTGACCGCAGACAAGGCCGCCCCTGGCACCTTCTACCTCTATCATAGCGGCAGTGGTGCGAACGCCGGTCTCCAGGGCCTATGGCGGACGACCGATGGCGGCGTGGGCTGGGACAAGGTCTTCGACGGCGAGCTCGCACCGTCGAGCGAACTCGCGGCAAAGCTCCGGTCGGTGCCTGGCCACCCGGGCAACCTGTTCTTCACTTCCGCCTTCGAGCACACCAGCGACACCGGCCTGCGTCGCAGCATCGACGGCGGCAAGACCTGGCAAACCGTCGCCGGTGTCACCCGCGTCGACGACATCGCGTTCGGCAAGGCGGCCAAGGGCAAGATCTATCCGACTTTGTTCCTGTCGGGGCGGGTCGCCGGCGAATACGGCATCTGGCGCTCGGTCGACGACGCCGCGAGCTGGCAGCAGCTCACCGACTTCCCGGTCGGTACGCTCGATCAGGTCAGCGTGGTCGGCGCCGATCCCGACGTCTTCGGCCGCGTGTATCTCGGCTATGTCGGCTCGAGCTGGATATGGGGCGAGCCTGCTCCGTGCAAACCCGCCGCCTATCGTCCGCTCGCGGACCGGCAATGCTCGTCGGTTCGCTAACGGATAGCTCCGCAGGCATGGGAGCGGTTCAGGCGGACTGATGCTACCCGCCCGCTAGCGTCAGTCCGAGATCGTAGCCGGCGCTACCTTCCGTTTGCACGGGAACGCGCGCTGCAGCGCGTCGCGCACCACGAACGACGGTGCGCCGGTCGCCTTCTTGCCCCGCGTCCGCAGATATTTGCGCGCGGTCGCCATGACCTCGATGTTGGAGGAGCGCGTCGGCGACGGGCAGATCTGGCGGGCCAGCGACAGCGTGTCGAACGCCGCCAGGATGTAGCCGGTGCAGAATGTCGGCGCGGGGTCGTTGTCCTTGCCGCGACACTGTTCGACGAGCTGATCGGTGGTGAGCGCGCTCACGACGACCGGTCGGTCTGCCGCGGCAGCAAGCAGGGCAAGCGCCAATATCATCGTCTTCGTCCCTCTCGACGTCGCCCGGACCGGGATCCGCCACTGTTCCTGTGTATCGGCAAAGGCACGCTGGCCAGCCTGGATAGGCCTACTCGCTCGCCACGCTATTCAGATACGGCAGCAGGCGCACGCGGGGGAACACCTCGTCGAGCGACTTGGTATCGGGCAGGATATAGACCACGCCGCCTTTGCGCTGCAGCAGCGGGCGAAGCTTCTTCGTGTAGAAACTGGTGCCGACATTGATGCAGCCGAAGCTGATCCGGTTGTCGTCCGGCGTCGGAGACAGCAGCCGTTCGACGCGATGCTCCGACTTGTGCGTGGTGATCACCGCATGCAGCGCCACCGAATTCGTATAGTCCACCCAGAGCACTCGCTGGCGCCCCAGCGCCTTGCCGAATTTCGCGACGAACCTGCCCGCGGGCGTCGTCCGTTCGGCCGGACCGATCTCCGCGAGGTTCTTCGCGCCCACGCCGGGCGTCGAATCATCGCCTATGCCGACGCCGAGCAGGACAGGCGTCTGCCCCTGATAGTCGCCCTTGGCATTGAACAGGAACAACGTCGCCGTCGGCTTGTCGATGACGACATAGGGCAGCGTCTCATTGTCGTGGGCGGCCGTCACCCATGCGATCATGCGGCTCGCCGCTTCCGATCGCATGGGTTCCGGGTCCTGGGTCACGTCCTCGGCCGGAACGGCTTTCGGACGTGGTTTCGCCACGACCTTGCGATCGCGCGCGTGCGACGCGGCCTTGCGGTCGGTCGCGTGCGACGGGGGGGGCGTGGCGAAACCCGGTTGCGCTGCAAGCACTGCGATCATGAGCGCCGCGGCTATGCCCGTACGCGAGGCGATACGGCACGGCCCGTCTACGGCGGCGGTCCTGTTCAGCAGATTTGTCCCTTCAGGCAACCGGAGTGCGCGATGCTGCGCTTAGCCGCGTGGCTTGCGCTGCCGCTGTTGCATCTGCTGCTCCATGCCATCGACGCGACCGTTGATCTGGTCGATCCGCTGACCGTTCTGCTGCGCCTGACCGGCAGCAGCCTGAGCCTGTGCCAACGCCTGGCCGGACGTGCCCTCGACGGTGCGCAGACGCCCGTCCATGCCGTCGATGCGGGTGTTCACGGTAGCGATCTGCTCCCGGACGAAGCCCTTCGTGGCGCAACCGCCAAGACCCGTGGCGCCGACCAGAATCAGCGCGACCGTGGTAAATTTAGGAAGATTGGAACGCATATACTCACCTCTCCGAACGTGGATCGCATCTTCCATCCCACGCCAGCGGCACACGACAATCGATTTTAGTCGAGACGTGCGGCTTATACGTCGGGAACCAGACGCCGGGCTTCGCCGATATGCGCGTAGTTTGACTCGTATTGCGGTGTTCGAAGGCTCGCCAATTCGCGATAAGTTGAGCGTTCTCAAGGCGATGATTGGACTGGCGGCGCATCACGACTGAGTTCGGTAGGCTGCGCAGCCCATAGTCTTCCTCGCTACGCGGCGCGTAATCGCGTGAATGTTCGTGAGGGACGAATTCAGACAGTTCGCTGGAATGCGATCGGACCTGCATGTCGCGGTCGTGAACGCTGCGTCAGCATTTTGTCGGCAAACTTATCGACAGCGAACCGATGAGCCGCCTGTAGCGGTGGTAGCTCCGTGCTCGAACGCCGTTGGTGAAGCCCGGCAATCGCCTTCACCAACGGCGCGATGCCATTATGCTTCCTGGTAATATTCCGAATATTGCTTCGAATAATAATAATACGACCCGACTGCCTGCGAGCTGGTGTCGACCATCGTGAACATCGACCCGACCAGGTTGGCGCCATCCGACTTCAGCCATGCGGCGGCCGAGGTGACGGCGTGCTTCGGCGTGTTGTTCCAGCGGATCACGAGTGCGACCGCATCGGCCAGGGCCGCGAGGAAGCGACCATCCGCCAGACCGACGAGCGGCGGCAGATCGAGGATGATCGTGTCGTAGCGCTCGGACAGCTGTTCGAGGATCTTCGGCATCAGGTCGTTGCCGAACAGATTCTCGGACGAGAAGAATGGCTTGTGAATGATGATCTGGTCGAGATTCTGCAACCCGCTCGGCTCGATCGCCTCGTCGAGCGTCACGTCGCCGTGAAGCAGTTCGACCAGGCCGACCCCGTCGGCCTTGGTCTGCGTGATCATCCGCAACTGCGCACGCCGGACGTCCGCGTCGACGATGATCGTCCTGTCGCCGTTCATCGCCATCACGCGCGCCAGTGCCAGCGCGGTGGTGGTCTTGCCCTCGCCCGGCAGGGCCGAGGTAAGCGCGATGATCTTCGGCCGAGGCTGGCCGCGGACGCCGAGCAGCGAGGCGCGGGCATTGCGCAACGCCTCGGAATATTGCGACGTCGGCTTGTCGACCACGATGTCGGCAGGGTGATCCTGGCGGATATTTGGGATCGCCGCGATCAACGGTACGCCCAACTCGCTTTCGACTTCGTCGATGCTGCGCATGCCGGTGACCAGCATTTCCTGCGTCACGATGACCGCGATGCCGACACCGAACCCGGCGATGAGCGACAACAGGAACAGCAGCGGGCGGTTCGGCCAGCTGGGCGACTGTGGCGGCTCGGCATTGTCGATGATCTGCGCCTGCGCGATCGAGTTCTGCGCGGCCTGACGTGATTCGAGCGCCATCTGCGACATTTTCTCATACGCGTCGTGCTTGCCGTCGGCGTCGCGCTGGAGGCTGGCGGCGATGACCGAGGCACGGGCGTTGCCGGCCTGCTTCTGTTCGAGTTGGGTCATCGACTGGCGCAGGCTGGCAGCCCGTGCGTCGGCAGCGCCTGCATCGGCGTCGAGCGATCGCACGACGCGACCCATTTCCTTGCTCAGTTCGGCGTCGATGCCGGCAACCTGGTCGCGAACCTTGATGAAATCTGGGTGGCGTTCGCCGTAGCGCCCACGGACGTCTTCGAGCGTTTGCGACAAGGATGCGCGCTTGCTCCGCAGATCCTGGATGGTCGCCGACTGGCGGACATCGGAGATCGAGTCGAGCGCGCCGCGGCGGACCTGCTGTTTAGCCGACTGTTCCTTCGACCGCGCTTCGGCGGCAAAGGATTCGGCCGACGCCAGCTGCAATGACAGCGGTGCGACCTGCTGGTCGACGATCGTTCCGGTCTGGTTCGAGGCACCACGGACGATGCCGGCCTGTGCCTGGTACTGCGCGACTTTCTCGTCAGCGACGCGGATTTCGGCCGCCAGTTCATCCATGCGCTTCTGGTACCAGGTGGTCTGGCGTTCGGCGGTGCCGATCTTGTTGCCCACCTTGGTATCGAGATAGCCGGTCGCGAATGCATTGGCGATGCGCGCGGCCTTGTCAGCGGACTCCGAATTGAAGCGGATCGCCATGATATAGGTCAGGCGGTCGCGCGCGACGTCGAGGTGGCTGTTGACCGACCGCGCGACGACGTCGAGCTTGGCGGCGGGCGACAATGCAGGCTTGCCTTCGGGGGGCGGGCCACCACTGAATTCCGGATCGTTGAGCAGGTTGAGCCGCTTGACGACGACGCGCGCCAGGTCGAGCGAGCGGATCACCGACACCTCGGTCTCGATCGCCTCACTGGCGAGCTGCGCCTGCGCATCGTTGGCGGTGCGCGCCAGCGGGTTGCGGCTTGGATCGATCTGGATGCGGGTCACGCCCTGATAGACCGGCGTGATCCGCAGCGTCAGGATGATGCCGATCGCGGCGACCACCGCGGTGATACCCAGGAGGATCAGGATACGCCGGCGGATGACGTCGCGCACCGTGCGGATCACGTCGCTCAACCGGGTCTCGGGCTCTGCCGCGTTCACGACCTTCATGTCAGGATTTTCCTAAGTATCTGGCGGACAGGCCGTTGTTCTTCAGTTGAGACATGGTTGCGTCCTATCGTCTGATACGGATCGAGAAACGTGCACGCAACTCGTCAAAAGGATTGCCGAGGCCGATGCCGCTCGGTTTGTTGGATCCGTAGCCGATGTTCGCATCGAGACCGAGCCATCGCGTGATCTGGTAGCGGCTGCCGACTTCCGCGCGATAGACTTGCGTGGAACTCGACCGCTCCGGATACTCGCGCTTGCTGACTTCGCCGCCGACCGTGACGATCAGATTGTACAGAAGTTCGTGATCGACCGTGACTCGAATTCGGTTGTCCCAGGAACTACCCGCGTTGGACAAGTCGACGTCGATCAACCGGCGTTGCAGGAGAATACCGACCGTCGTCAGTTCGCTGGGAAACCAGTCCGCCCGTGCTTCGACCGACAGGCCGCTCGTCGTACGATAGGTTTGGCTCGCGTCGAACTTGCGATAACTATAGCCGATACCGACGGTGCCGCGCGCGACGCCGGCGATATCGAAATTCGATCCGAACACGCCGCGATAGCCGTTCGAATCGCGGTTGGGTTTGCCGAACGCCTGCGCGAGCCCGTAGTTGTTCCGATCGGCCTCGAGCCGCGCGTAGAGCGACAGGCTGGGGCTGAAACCGAGTTCATAGGTGCCGGTGCCGGCATAGGTGACGCGATCGCGATACCGCTGGTCACGGATCAACCCGTCGGCAAAACGCACCGAACTGAATTCGTACGAGGTGCGATCGATCGTCCCGATCACGCGCGACCGGCCGGAATCGTACGACGTCCGGGTTCCCAGGAACGTTCGCAGATACCGCGACGGCTCGATCAGATTCGCGACGACGTCGGCGGAGAACGGCGACTCGTACGTCCGGTCTGCCTGTGCGTCGAGCCGCACCGTCAGGTCGCGCGTCACGTCGACGCGACCGCTGCCCTGGACGTTCCACGCATCCTGGTTGCGGATGGTCTGCTTGGCGAAACGCCGGATGTCCGCGGCGCCGGTAAGGCGCAACTGATGCACCGACCAGTCGGACGCCACGTTCACATACGGTTCGAACGACGTGTAGACGTCGGATTTCTTGTTCGTGTTGTCGTTAAAGATGTTGTCGCTGTAACCGATCGACGTGTTCAGCTGCGGGTTTACGATGAAACTGCCGAGCCGGACGCCCAGCGCGTCATATTCGGGCCGGCCACGTTCGACGACACCGACATTGTGACCACGATCATAGTCGTCACCGCTGGTTGTCGCCGGCGGCAGCAACAGGCTGCTTGTCTGCGCGGCAGCAACGGCGGGGGTAAGCGCGGACGCTGCGATCAATGTACGGTGAAGCCACAATGCTGCGGTCCGGTGCCTCGACGCGGCGCGCGTCTGCGTGATGCTGCGTACCCCCGTCATATCGTCCGCGTCCCAGGTCCGGCTCGTCGAAAACAAGCGATAGCGTATCGACCGGCCTGACCGGATCGTGCTCGGTATCAGAAAAACCGCTCCGTCAGGCGGATCGTGTCGCCCGGATAGATCCGCAGGTTGGGCGTCAGGACATATTCCTGCTCATATTGATCGCCGAACCGACGGATGCGGACGGTCGCCTTGCGCGCGCGGGGCGTATAGCCCTGTGCCGTGGCGATCGCATTCAAAGCGGTCAGCCCGCTCAGATAGGGATATTGGCCGGGCGAGCGGACTTCGCCGAGGATGAAGAACGGGCGGTAGGTCGCCACTTCCATGTTCACGCGGGGGTCGCGCAGATAGCCATCGGACAGGCGTGCCTGCACCTCCTGCGTGACGCGCTCGATCGGCTTGCCCGCGACCTGCACGTTGCCGATCAGCGGCAGCGAGATCTCGCCGTCGCTGCTGACCGAGAAATCGCCGCTCAATTGCGGTTCATTGTAAACAATGACGCGAATCTTGTCGCCAGCGCCTAGTTTGTAGATGTCGTCGCTCGCTGCGCCCTCGGCATAGCGTTCACCGCTCGAAATAGGGGGCGGGCCGGATTTCGAACATCCGGCAAGCGCAAAGGCGGCTAGCAAGACAAAAGCCGCTCTATTTTTCACGCAAACCCCCATTTACACTGTCAGTTCTTGGCTAACATGCCGATACTAAAGCATCAAGGTAATTTGTTGCATCGCGGTATCTATCGGAGACCGGGTCTGTCGGGCTCACCGGCCCGTTTGCCGGAGAGAAAATGCCGTAGTTGTCGGATCTTGGATGTCTTTGCGGGCCGATGAACGATCTCCGCCAATTGCTCGACAAACGCATCCGAGGCGATGGTATTGAGCGTCGGATACGCAGTCAGGTCATCGACCCGCTCGAGCAGCGCACGCAGTTCGACTTCCGTGTCCGCGGGGTAGATGCCGGGGCGATCGCCAAATTGCCGCAGGGTCGCGAACTGGTGGCCGTTGCGATGTTCGCCGAGCTTGTGGTTTCGCGGCATCACGATGATCGGCTTGCCGAACTCCATCGCGGTGATGATCGATCCCATGCCCGCATGGCACACCATCACGCGACACTCCTTCTGCAGATCGCGAAAGACGTCGTAGGCGACGTGCGCAAAGCTCTTTAGAGCGACCGGGCGATAGCGAGTCGGGCCGACCTGCGCGATCACATCGGACCGACCATGGTCGACCGCCCACCCGTCGACCGCGCGGATCAGGCGATCGAAGGGTAATTGCGTACCGACGGACACCAGGATCACAGGATTTGCCCTAGGTAACGCAGCGACGGGTTCTCGTCGGCGAGATGTTGCCACTGCGCGATTCGCAGATCGGCGAACGGCTTCACGAGGCGTCCCGACAGCGACAATGTTTCGCTGTTGGCGATGCTGTCGATCCAGATCGTTCTTGCGCCGAACATCTTGGCGATCATCAGCGCCAGCGCGCCCGGTGCGGCACCGGTCGACACGACCAGGTCTGGATCGAACGCTCGGAAGACCCGCAGCAAGCCAAGCAGGGTAGGTGCCATCGCCCAAGCCGAATCCCGCGCAGTGTCGGCGATTTCGAGAACCTCGCGGTCGCCGAGCGGGGGCGTCATGCCTTTGGACGTGCTGACGAATTGGCAGTCCGCGCCGACGAACGCCGCGCGAAGGCGGTGAAGTTCGATCCAATGCCCACCGGCCGAGGCGACAAGCAGGACGCGCATTGGGGTGCCGCTATCCGGATTTACCGGGAAGCGCAAATGATCGATCGATGCAACGGGTGTATTCGTTCGCCGCGGCGTAGAATCCGCCGATGATGTGGCAGTATCGCTGTCATTGCCCGGGTTCACGAAGAACCGCTCGGGCAGGGAACGGGCTGACGTTGATCCGACCTCAGCCACTTTGTCGCGTCCCCATCTTGCGCCACCAGTCCACCGGGATCATGCTCGACTTGGTGCATACCGTCCGTGACTGGCCCTCTTCAATTATCGGCCAGCCCATGGGATGTGCAGTGCTCCACTATCGCAGACTTCGATATTCCAGCAATCGAACCAATTGATCGCAATGGCATATTCAAGTTAGATCGCCGCGCTTCCCCCACGACCTTGCGGGAAACGCTATACCGGAGATGTTGCGTTGCCAAGCACCGATTCTGGTGACCGAATATATGCCATCGGTGACATCCACGGCCGATACGACCTTCTCCAGATGTTGATCGCGCGGATCGGCGAGCATTCTGCAAGCTTGCCGCCGGCTCGCTCGCTGTACGTGGTTTTGATCGGAGACGTCGTCGATCGGGGGCCGCAAAGCGCCGAGGTGCTGGCAATGCTTTATGGTCTCCAGCGCCAAAATAGTCGCGTCATCGTCCTGCTCGGCAATCATGAAGAGGCGATGCTTCAGGCGCTCGACGGCGATCCGGACGCATTGCGGCGATGGCTTTCGGTGGGCGGCGATGCGACGCTCGCCAGCTTCGGCATCGCACCGCTGCGCACCGACGACGACCCACGCGACTATATGAACGGCGCGCGACGCGCGATCCCGCGGCAATGGCTAGCCTGGCTTCGTCAATTGCCGCTCAGCGTCCAGTCCGGAGACTATTACTTCGTCCATGCGGGTGTTCGCCCCGGTGTCGCGCTTGCGCGGCAGGTGCGCGACGACATGCTGTGGATCCGTGGCGAGTTCCTGCGGTCCGAACGCAACTTCGGCGCGGTCGTCGTCCACGGACACAGCATTACCCCCGATGTCGATGTCCGCGAGAACCGGATTGGTATCGATACCGGTGCGTATCGAACAGGCGTTCTCAGTGCGATCTACTTGGAGGGTGAAAAAAGGGACATACTTGCTGTCTCGTTGCCAATGTGAACTCGCAAAAGTGAGCAGTTGCAGCAAATTGTAAAAAACAAACGATTCTGTTGTAAGGAACAGACGGTTTGTACAATTAATCCAGGTTAGTGGCGCGATCCCTGTACTTGACTCTTCTGCCAGCAAGTGAGTAACTGAAGTATAGGCGCGGAACCGCCGTATTCAGGGGTCGGAAATCATGTTCAAAAAGATCATTCTTGGAGCGGCGCTCGCTAGCCAGGCTTTCATCGGTACCGCGTATGCAGCACCGGCGCGTCCGCAAGCAGTCAGCTTCGACAGCGTAAAGATGGTCGATGCTGCCGGTTCGCCGATGCGCGTCGGAACGTCGGCCAAGCGCAAGAATGATCTTGCCGGCGCACCATTCTTGCTGCCGCTGCTCGGTGTCGTTGCCCTGGTTGCAGTGGTTGCGGTCGTTGCCAGTGGTGGTGACGACGACTCCAGCCCGAACTGATCGGCTGACGCTGCCTCGCTAGGCACGCGATCGCGAGAGTTATTGAGGCGAAGCATTCGAACGAGTGCTTCGCCTTTATCTTTTTGTGCCTTTCAGTGGTTTTTGATCCACGGTCGCGTTCGGTAACGTCAAAAGCGTCCGGGTGGCGACGTCGACGACTTACCGACTGGGGGCGTGATCTTCGCCAACTTCTGTTGATCGATGAATCGGCACGATCGTTCCGGCCGATTGCGACGATCGATCGCTTGGCGGGCTCACCTGCCTGTCCCAGTCCTTATCGAAGCGGTCCATCGATGGCTTTACGTGACGTACGATCGCTAACGGTAAGCGCGGGATCGCATGACCCGGTGGACGCCATCGTCATGCTGTGCCGCAGCGAGCACCATTGCTACGTTGCGTGGAGGCGTTCCGCATGAGCGGCATGAACGAGCGTCGCGGCTCTCGAAGAGAGAGTGGCCGGTCCGGCGGACGGTCTAGCGGACGGTCTCGCACTGACAGGTTCGGTTTGTCGTCGTCATGGCGAGCCGATGCGCCGTTGGTGGCGTTCCTGATCGTCCTGCTGTTCGGCGGGGGCGCGGGCACTGGCTATCCGCTGATCGAACTCGCCGCGCAAATTCTGGCACTGGTCCTGATCGTCCGCGCCGCTCGTCCGGCACCCTCCGCAATCAACACGCTTGCGTCCGCGACGACCGCTACGAGATCGGTCGCACTGAGCCGATTCCTGCTGGTGTTCGCCGCTGCGGCGCTCCTGCTGGTGGCGCAACTGGTGCCGCTGCCCGCGGAATGGTGGCATGGCCTGCCGGCGCGCGAGACGGCGGTACAGATCTTCACGCTGCTCGGCTGGACGACGCGGTGGCACGCCTTCAGCATGACGCCCGATACGACGTTTACCGCGTTGCTCACGTTGCTCGTGCCGCTAGCCGCGATGCTGACGGTGGCGGGACTTCCACTCCAGTCGCGCGTGACGATGCTGAGGCTGATCGTCATCGCCGCGGTGATCTCGACGGTGCTCGCCGCGTTGCAGGTCGCGGCCGGCGGCAGTGCGCCGGTCCTCTACGAAACCGCACATCGCGGGTTCGGCGTCGGCTTCTTCGTCAACCGCAACCATCAGGCGACGTTCCTGCTGGTGTCGATCGTCTTCGCGGCGGTGCCGGGCGTGATGGGCACGGGCGCGGCGCGCCGGCTCGGGATGCTCGGCGTCATCGGCTTCCTGTCGCTCGGCATTCTCGCGACCAGTTCGCGCACCGCGTTGCTGTTGCTGCCGATCTCCCTGATCGTCGCGTTCGCCCTGGTCGGCGACGTCCGGCGCACCGGCAAGTCGGTCGCTGCGGCCGCCGCGCTCTATGTCGTCGGCGGGCTCCTGTTGTCGCGCACCGATCTGGTCCAGCGCCTGTTCGCGCGCTTCACCACGGTCGCCGAAGAGCTGCGCTATCAATATTGGGAGAACTCGCTCTACATCGTCCGCGAGACGTTCCCGTTCGGCACCGGCTTTGGCAGCTTCGAGCGAGTCTATCGCAGCGTCGAGCCACTCGGGCAGGTCTCGCCGCTCAGCGTCAACCACGCGCACAATGATTTCCTCGAACTCGTCCTCGAAGGGGGGCTGCCCGCGGCGATCCTGATTGCGGCGGGGCTGATCGTACTGATCGTCTCGCTGGTATCAGGTTGGCGTCACGCTGGCGATCGTAGTGCGAGCGACCGGCAGAGCGGCGATCGTCACGCCGGCACGCGTCAGGAGCGCGCGACACTGGTCGCGGGCGGAGCGGCGATCGCGCTGATCCTGTTGTTCTCGCTGGTCGATTATCCACTGCGCATGGCGGGGATCGCAGGCCTGTTCGGCGCCGCGCTCGGCCTGATCGCCGCGGTCGGTCGTCCGCAGTCCCGCACGACCGCGTCCTTCGCCTGGACGCCCTCGACCATAGCGATGACGATCGTTGCGGCCATTGTCGGGTTGGCGGCGAGTGGCGATGCGGCGGGTCGCTTCCTGACGTTGCGCGGCCAGCCCGCGGCCGCGACGACCGTCTCGCCGTGGTCGGCCAGCGCCTGGTCGGCGCTTGCCAATGCCGAGCAACTCGCGAGCCAGCCAGCCGCGGCACGCGCTGCTGCGGCCCGTGCGCTGGCGATCGATCCGATTGATGCGGGGGCAGTCCGCGCGCACGGCTATGCCGATCTCGCGCTCGACCAGCCGGTGCGCGGCAGCGCGTTGCTACAGGCGGGCGCGGCGCTGGGCTGGCGCGATACGTTGATGCAATTGTGGCTGGCGGAACGCGCGCTCGAGGTTGGCAGCACGGGTGTCGCCGCCGAGCGCATCGACGCGCTGTTGCGCCGCGCACAGCTGCCCGACGCGCTGATGCCCCAGATGCGGCGGACCTATCTGTCGCCCGGCGGCGTCGATGCAGTCGTCGCGCGCCTCGGCGATGCGCCCAAATGGCGGCAGGGGTTCTTCAACCTGATCGCCAAGGATGCTGCCGAATCGGTGCCGCGCACACTCGAATTTCTCGGCAAGCTGCAGAAGGCGGGCGTCGCCGCGACGCCGCTGGAAACCACGCTGATCCGCTGGCAGCTCGGTGACAGGGGCGACGTGGCCGGCGCGCGTCAGGTCTGGCTCGCGAGCGGTGGCCGCGGACTAGTCGCGGATGGCGGGTTCGAGGCGTTGCCGTCACCACTGCCGGGTGGGGTCATCCCCTATGCCTGGGGCGCGCCGAGCTTGCCGGGCGTACGCGTGATCCCGGCGGATCGCGGCGCGGACGGCAGCGGCCACGCACTGCAGATCGTCTCGGACGGGCTGTCGAGCGGCACCGCGCTGGCGCAGGCGATAACGCTGCCGCCGGGCCGCTGGCGGGTGAGCGCCATGGTCCGCGGTGCCGACGTTCCGGCCACGCTTTCGCTGACATGCGCCGGTCGACCGGCGTCGATCACGACCGACGGCATCACGCTTGATGGGCGAGGGGCGGGCTGGCGACAGATGGCTGGTGTCGTCACGGTCGGAACCGGCTGTCCGGTGCAGATCCTGGGGCTCAACCTGCGCGAGCGTGGCGGGCAACCCGGCGTGTTCTGGATCGATTCGGTCCGCATCGCCGCCGCGGCCGGGCAGTGACGTCCATGCGGGCGCCGGTAACACAGGTTAGACGCTTGACCGAGTGCACCGGGTAGTGCGAGGGTTCGTCATTCCAAAGGGGCAAGATCAACGGATGCGAGCGACCTTGATAGGGGTGGTCGCGCTGAGCGCCATGCTCGGCGCGTGCGCCGACGATAATGTCGGCCCTAACCTCCGAACCGGCGAAGCCGCGTATGAGACGATCCCGGCGCCTGTGGGGGCGCCACGGGTGCAGGATTATCGTATCGGCGCGCTCGATACGCTCGACATCGTCGTGTTCCAGGAAGCCGACATCTCGACGCGCGGGGTCGTCGTCGATGCCGCCGGCGTCATATCGATGCCGTTGATCGGACGGATCCAGGCGGCCGGCAACACCAGCACGCAGCTCGCCGACCTGCTCGCCGCGAAGCTGGCCGAGCGGTTCTACGTCAATCCGCAAGTCACGGTCACCGTCGCCAGTTCGGTCGCGCAGCGCGTCACCGTGCAGGGCGACGTCAAGGAGCCGGGCATCTATCCGATTTCCGGGCCGACCACGCTGCTCGACACGATCGCGCTTGCCAAGGGCGAGAGCGAGGACGCGTCGTTGCGCGAGGTGATCGTGATCCGTTACATCGACGGCAAGCGGATGGGCGCGGTGTTCGATCTGAAGCGGATCCGCCGCGGTGACGATGCCGATCCCGCGATCGCGGCTCGCGACACGATCATCGTCGGTCATTCGACGGGCAAGTCGGCCTGGCATGATATTCTGCGCGCGGCACCGTTGCTCGCGGGCTTCGGCGTCTTCGCGCAATTCTAAGATCACAGGAAGAGAACTGACTCATGGGGAGTGTCGACGTCTCTCAGGGCGCTCTCACGCCGAACGACCGGCGGAACTTCGGTTCGGCTCCCGGGTCGAATTTCGCCGAGCGCGAAGACTTTTCCGTGCCTGAGGGCGAGGAGGACGAACCGGCGATCGATCTTCGCGCGGTATGGGCGACGATCTTCCGCAATCGGTACATGATGATCGCGATCGTCGGCGTCGCGCTGATGCTCGGCATCGCCTCCGCGTTGCTGATGCCGCGCAAGTATACGGCGCAGTCGAGCATTCAGATCGACCAGCAGGTCGCCAAGGTTCTCGGCACCGAGGATTCGGAGCCGCAGGTCGCCGGCAGTGACGCCGATCGCTTCCTCCAGACGCAGGCGGACGTGCTCAACAGCCGGGCGATCGCGCGCCGCGTTTCGGACAGCCTCGCGCTGAGTGCGAACGACGAGTTCCTCAAGCGGATGACCGGCGCGCGCCAGATCGAGATCAAGCCGGGCGATGCCAGCCTTGCTGATCAGGTCGTCGACGTCTTGCAAAAGAACCTGACGATCGACCTTCGCCGCAACTCGCGCGTCGTCCACATCATCTTCACCAGCCGCGACCCCGCGCTCGCCGCAGAGATCGCCAACAGCTACGCGACCAACTTCATCGAGGGGAATATCCAGCGGAAATTCTCCGCGTCGTCCTATTCCCGCCGGTTCCTCCAGAACCAGCTCGGCCTCGCCAAGACCCGCCTCGAAGGGTCCGAGCGCGACCTGATCGCCTATGCCCGGTCCGCGCGGTTGATCGACGCCAGCGCGGGCGCGCGCCAGCAGGAAGCGGACAACGCGCCGCGCTCGCTCGTCACCGCCAACCTCATTCAGCTCAACGCCGATTCGGCGACGTCGGAGGCCAACCGCCTGCGGACGCGCGCGCGGTGGGAGCAGGCGCGTCGTGCGCCGCTGATGTCGCTGCCCGAAGTGCAGGCGAACGAGGCGGTCCAGCGTCTGTCGCAGAAGCGCGCCGAGGATATCGCCAGCCTTAGCGAAGTCCGCCGCCGCCTGAAGCCCGATCACCCGGTCGTGATCCAGGCACTTGCCGAGATCGCCACGCTCGACCAGCAGATCCGCCAGCTTGCGGAGGTGACGCGCAAGTCGATCGAGAACCAGTATCTGACCGCCGAACGCCAGAACCGCGCGCTCATCCAGCAGGTCACATCGCTCCAGGGCGCCACGCTTGCCGAACAGGGTCGCAGCGTTCGCTACAATATCCTGCGCCGCGAGGTGGATACCAACCGCCAGCTCTATGAGGGCCTGCTCCAGCGCTACAAGGAGGTCAGCGCCGAGGCGGGGATCACGACCAACAACGTCTCCAGCGTCGATACTGCCGAACAGCCCCGCCGTCCGACGTCGCCGCGGCCGCTGTTGAACGTCGCGCTCGCGCTGATCGCCGGGCTCGCACTGGCGATGCTTTATGCGTTCGGCCGCGACTATCTCGACGATTCGATCCGCGATCCGCAGGATGTCGAGCAGAAGCTGCACATCCCGCTGCTCGGCGTCGTGCCCGACACGCGGGGCGATTCGCCGCTCGACGCGCTCAACAATCCGAAGTCGGAGATCGCCGAGGCGTATCACGCGATCCGGACGTCGATCGAGCTGTCGTCGAACCAGGGTCCGCCGCGGTCGATCCTGGTCACCGGCAGCAGCAAGTCGGAAGGCAAGTCGACCACCTCGTTCGCCCTCGCGCGCGACTTCGCCGGGCTCGGCCGTCGCGTCCTGCTGGTCGATGCGGATCTGCGGCGCCCGTCGCTGCACCGCACGCTGGGGATCACCTTGCCCGAAATCGGCCTTTCGTCGGTCCTCGCGCGGATGACCGAGCGCGGCGCGTCGATCCTGCCGACCGCGTTCCCCGGGCTCAGCTTCCTGCCGAGCGGACGACTGCCACCGGATCCCGCGACGCTGTTCGCGGGGACGGCGATGCAGGATCTGCTCGCCGCGCTGGAGGCGGATTACGACGTCGTGATCGTCGACGGCCCGCCGGTCCTGGCACTCGCCGATGCGGCGCAGTTGACGGCCGCAGCGCAGGCCACCGTGTTCGTCGCCGAAGCATCGAGCGCACATTTCGGGCAGGCACGCAATGCCGTGTCCCGCCTGCTCCGCGCCGGCGGCACCGTGATCGGCTGCGTCATGACGAAGTACAACGCGAAGAAGGCAGGCTTCGGCCAGTCCTATGATTACTACCGCTATCGCTACGACGACGCGTCGAAATAAGCCGCACTGCTGCTCCGGCTTGGGCCGGAGCAGCTAGCGCACGTCAGGGTTTGCCGCTCCGAGACGGGGCAGGCGGCGTCCCTCGCGGGGCGGTACCGCAGGCGTAGCGGATCTTCAGCGCGACGACGACGACCGAGGCCGCTTCTCCCGACAGGTCGGAGGGTTTGTCGCGCAGATAGTCGATGAACGCCTGGCGCAAATCGCCTTGCGGGACATGCCGCGGCACGCAGAATTCGCGCTGGTTCAGCCAAGCCTCGTACGCGCGGACCGTGTCATGCACGCCGGTGATATAGGCGAAGCAATAGGACGCGTCGGCCGGCACGTTGGACAAACAGCGCTGCCGCAACTGCCCAGCGCTGAACAACCCTCCGGCGAGCGGCCCCGCGGATACTTGCGAGGTCGATGCTTGCGGGGCGGAAGCCTGCGGCACCGGTCCGTTCGGTTTCTGGGACTGGACCAACAGCGGCGCAGCGAGCAGCAGGACGAGGGGCATGACCATGATCGCCCGTCGTTACGCGCTGGCGCGGTGCGCTTCAATTCACTAACACCCGACGAAGCAATGGCTCTTCTCGACCTTATTCGGCGACAGGCGCCCGCGTCGCACGAGCCGGCGCCCTCGACGCTGATCCTCGATCCGAACACCGTTTCGTCGCTGCCGCCGGTGCGTCGGTTTCACCTGGGCGTGATCGTGCCCGCCCTGCTGGCGCTGATCCTGATCGGCGGATCGATCATTGTCGCGGTCGTCAGCCTTGGGACGCCGCCGGACAAGACGTTCGACGCGACCGGCGGCACGCGCTGGGCAAGCACCGCGCGAATCGAGGCTCCGTTCGCGCCCAAGACGATGCGCCCGCTGACGCCCGAGCAGGCGGTCGCCTGGAACGCTGCCGCGCCGACCGTGGCGAAGCGCGTCGAATCCGCGTCCACCTTCGCGCTGCGGACCGGCAAGGCGGAGGACTACAGCCGCTCGCTGCAATGCCTGACGATGGCGGTCTATTACGAGGCGGGCAGCGAATCGGACGATGGCGAGCGCGCGGTGGCGCAGGTCATCCTCAACCGGGTCCGCCATCCCGCCTATCCCAAGACGGTCTGCGGCGTCGTCCTCGATGGATCGCAACGCAGAACCGGCTGCCAGTTCACCTTCGTCTGCGACGGTGCGCTTGGCCGGTTACCGTCGCAGAAGGGCTGGCTGCGCGCCTCGCGGGTCGCGACGTCGGCACTGGGCGGCGCGGTGTTCGCCCCGGTCGGCTGGGCGACGCATTATCACGCCAACTACGTCGTGCCGTATTGGGCATCGAGCCTGGAAAAGGTCGCGGCAATCGGCGCGCACATCTTCTACCGCTGGAACGGTCCGGCCGGGCGAGGTGGTGCGTTTCGCGGCGTCTATGCGGGTAACGAACCGGCGATGACGCTGCCCGCAGCGGTGGTTACCCCGACGGCGACGGACGCCGCCGCAACGATGGCCACCGCATCCGGTGCGGTTGCGCCGAGCGAGCGACCCGTCCTGAGCGGCTATCGCGCCAGCTTGCCCGACGATTCCCCGGTGCCGACGGTCAGCCTTGGCGAACGGCGGGTGCTGCCGCGTGGTCCCGAAGTCGGCGACGGCAGCGCTTCGCCGCCGACTCCAGAGCGCCGCGTCCTGCCGGTATCGCCTACCGCCAACTGACCTCAAGGCGCGACGAGTTCGGCTCTGGACGGGCGCCGTCCGCGCAACGCCTGCGCGATCGGCAGCTCGATCAACCGCCAGGACAGCCACCCCACGCCGAAGCACATAGCACAGGCGAGCACTGCCATCGCGACCAGCGCCGGCAGGCCGTATGCGACGATCGACACCGTCGCCGACGCGAACGCGCCCAGCACGAAGCTGTGCGTGAGATAGATGCTGTAGGACGCGTTGCCGAACGCGCGCGAGAAGGCGGCGAACCCGTCCGACCGCCCCGTCGTCGCGGTGGTCGTGAGCACGGTCACCGCCACTGCGACCGCGATTGCAGCCATTGCGACGAGCTGGCTCGGGTCGATAGTGGCGACTCCCAGCGCGGCCACTGCAACGAATGCGATCGCCGACATAGGCAGCACCGGCAGGCGGTCGCCGATCCGGTGGCGAATAAGCGCGATGATGATCCCGATCGCGAAATAGGCCATGATCGGCCGCGTGAAGACATAGGTGGCGACCGATACGCCGACGCGGTCGGGTGGCGCATCGATGCCGGTCCCCACCGCGACGAGCAGCCCCAGCACCGCCAGCACGAGGAACGCGCCGCGCCGCGCCAGCACCGCGAGGCCCGCCGCGAACAGCAGGTAGAAGAACATCTCGTAATGCAGCGTCCACCCCAGCTCATAGATCGGCTGGATCAAACCGTTGGCGCCGCGGTGGGGGATGAACGCGAACGACAACAGGAATTCGGTCACGTTCGGCAGGCGCGCCGCGACAATGGTCCGTGCGCCCATCGCCTGCGCCAGCCAGCCGAACGCCACGATCATCAGCGTCGTCAGATAATAGAGTGGTGCCACCCGCAGGAACCGGTTGCGCAGGAACGACCAGCCCGATGGCGGCGGCCGGTCCTTCCGAAGCGCGATATAGACCATGATGAAGCCGCTGATCGCGAAGAAGGTGGCGACGCCGATCTGGCCGAGCCGGGTCGTAAAATCGGGCAGGTCATGGGTAATCGCACCGCGCCGGACATAGCGCTCCAGTAGGTGCTCGACGACGACGCCCGACGCCGCCAGTCCGCGCAGCAGCTGGAGCGGCGCTATCTGGTCGCGGTCCAGCGCCGCATCGCGCGAGAATAGCCGCGAAACCAGCGGCACGCGCGCGCCAATCACGCCAGCCGCAGCATGACGATGGTCGCGTTCAGTGCGAACCCCAGTGCGACGCTCTTGATCATCTCGCGCGGCGTCACCGGCAAATTGGCGTTGATGATCGCCGCGACCAGCGAGGTCGACGCGGCGAACAGCAGCAGCGACCACCAGCTTGGCCAGGTCGCGTTCTTCACATGCGCCCAGTCGGTGATCAGCGGCAGCAGCACCATCAGGAAATGCCCGAAGCACGCCGCCAGCCAGTGCGACAGGAACCGCGGCAGGCTTTCGCCGAGTTCGAGATGCGGATCACCGCTCATCGACGATGCTCCGCTCGTCCTGTTCGGCATGCGCGACCAGCGTCCCGATCAGGATCTCGTAATAGGCCGCGGCATTCGCCTCGATCTCGTCGTCGGCGTCCGCCTGCGTCGCGCCGGCCTGTCCCGCCGCCGCCCGCGCCGCGCGGATCTGCCATTCGGCCATATCGCGCCATGTGGCCACGTCGCGCGCGGCGATCGCCTGTTGCGCGAGCCCGATCAGGATGACGAACGCGCCCAGCACCGCGACCGCGACCGCGAGGTAATAGCCATGCGCCCAGATCGCGCGCAGCCAGAAGCCGTAGATGACCGTGACGATCACTATGATCAGCGCCACCAGGCAGATCGCATCGATCAGTCGACCGATCCGCTTGGGCCACCGCGATTGGTTGAGGCCATGGTGAAGGGGGTCGGGCACGCCGCAATCCTGTCAGAGATGATCCGGATCGGCAACCGACCGGAGGTGCTTCGCAAGCGACGCATTCGATACCCGCGCGACGCCGGGACGGATCGTTCAGATTTGTACAGTCGCGGACGATAGCGCGCGGGCTGCGGCGTCCCGCTCGCGATCGGTCAGCGCCAATGCCGTCGTCGTGCCGGTGTTTGCGGACAGGAACGCTGCCTCGACAACCGCCATCACCGCCAGCGCTTCGATCGGCGCGACCGGGTTTTTCGCGGCTCCCCGAACCGCCGCCGCGATGCCAAAGTAATAATGACGCTGGTCGCCGGGCATCGCGCGTTGCTCGCGTTGCCCGTTGGCGGCGTAGATCACCAGCGGATCGGGATCCTCGCCCCAGTTCGCGTCGCCCGGCCGCATTCCGCTCAGAAGTTGCGCCTCCTGTCGATCGGCGCATCGCTTCGTCATGCTGCCGGCGGTGCCGTGCACGGTGAACCGGTCGACGCCGCCCGCGACCAGCATGCTCGCCTGAAGGATCACGCGGCGCTCGCCATAGGACAGGACGACGTGTGCCCAATCGTCCGTCATCGCGCCCGGCCGCTGCGTCGCGAGCGAGGCCTGCACCTGGTCCGGTAGGCCGAACAGGAGCAATGCCTGATCGACGAGATGCGGACCGAGATCGTACCAGACGCCGCTGCCCGGCCCCGACCGCTCGCGCCAGCGGTCGCGGACGTCTGGCCTGAACCTATCGAAATGCGATTCGAAATGCGTGACGTCGCCGACCACACCTGCGTCGATCGCAGCGCACACGGTCAGGAAATCGCTGTCCCAGCGCCGGTTGTGGAAGACGGACAGCAGCACGCCCCGATCCTCCGCCAGCGCGACAAGCCCGCGCGCTTCGTCGAGGTCGAGCGTGAACGGCTTGTCGATCACGACGTGCTTCCCCGCCGCGATCGCTGCCCTCGCGAGCGGTGCATGCGTTTCGTTCGGCGTGGCGATCACGACGAGGTCGATGTCCTCGGCCGCGATCAGCGCGTGCGGATCGGCGTGGACCGTCATCCCCGGAAAGTCCGCCTGCACCTTGCGGGCATCGCTGGACGACACCGCGCGAAGTTCGAGCCCCGCGACCGACGCGATCAACGGGGCATGGAAGGTCTTGCCGGAGAACCCGTAGCCTATCAGCCCGACGCGCACGGGGCTGCCTTGTTCGTTGGTGCTGTTCATCGCCTCAGTCCATGCCCGCGCGGATCGCTGCCGCCGCCAGGAACGGCGCGCCCGCGACGAACACGAGGCTGACCGCGGCGAGCAGCTTGACCGCGCCCGCGCCGCCAGCCGGGTCGAGCGATCCCGCGCCGAAGATCAGCAAGGGCACCGCGAGCGGCAGCATGACGAGGCCCGTCACCGCGCCGCCGCCGCGAACGCCCGCGACCAGCGCGCTCGTCGCGACCGCGAGCGCGGCGAGGCCGGGTGTACCGATCAGCAGGCCGATCTCGACGCGGAGCAACGTGTCGGCCGACACGTTGAGCAGGCCGGCGGCGATCACTGCGGCGAGCATCAGCGGCGGGCCGAAGCTCAGCCAGTGCGCGATCGTCTTCGCCAGCGCAACCAGCGCGAGCGACATCCCGCGGACGACGAACTGGTCGAACACCCCCGCCTCCAGATCGGGACCGACGAGGCGCTCGACCGGCAACAAGGCCGCAAGCACTGCCGCGGTCCAGATCACCCCGCCGCCGATCCGCGCGAGCAACGCCGCGTCGGGGCCGATCGCGAAGGGGAACAGCGTGGCGACCAGCAGGAAGAACGCGACCACCAATGTCGCGCCGCCGCTCGACACGCTACGGCGGAGGTCGCGACGGATCAGCGCGATCACAACGCGATCTCCTGCGCGTGGGGAAGTGCCAGCGGCTGATGCGTGGCGACCAGCGCGATCCCGCCGGTGGCGCGGTGCCCGGCGATCAGCGTTTCCAGTCGTGCGATCGACACCGTGTCGAGCCCGTTGGCGGGTTCGTCGAGCAGCCAGACCGGCGCCCCGCTGGCAGCAACGCGGGCGATCGACGCGCGGCGGCGTTGCCCGGTCGACAGCAGGCGGACCGGAATATCCGTGAGCGCATTTAGATCGAGTGCGGACAGGGAGTGGGCGATCCGGGTATCGGGGGCGGGCGCAGTGTCCAACGCGGCCCAGAAACGGAGTGCCGCGATCAGCGTGCGGTCCGAGTCGAGCGCGCTCGCTTCGGTCAGCAACGCCTTGTTCGCGTCACACGTCACGGCGCCTTCGAATGGCGCGAGCAGGCCGGCGGCGATGCGGATCAGGCTCGATTTTCCGACGCCATTGGGCCCGGTGACGATCGCCGCATCGCCCGGCCCGAGGTCGAACGACACGCTTGAGAACAGCAATCTTCCGCCCCGTACGCACGCCACGTCGCGAAACGCGAGACTCACGCGGCGGAGTCTTCCAGCGCGTGCATGTCGTCGTCGCTCAGGCCGAAGTGATGGCCAATCTCGTGGATCGTCACGTGCGCGACTAGATCGTCGAGGCGCACCCCGGTCTCGATCCATTCCTCCAGGATCGCGCGGCGGTACAGCACGATGCGGTCGGGCACCGTCCCTGAATCCATCGACGATTTCTCGCCGAGCGGGCGGCCGTGATACAGTCCCGACAGGTCGAGCGGGTGTTCGAGGCCTAGCGCCGCCAGCGTCTCGTCGTCGGCAAACTCCTCGACCGCGAACATGATGTCGCCGAGATGCTCGGCGAACTGCGCGGGCAGCCTGGCGATCGTCGCGCGGCAGATCGCCTCGATCGTATCGGCGTCGGGGGCCTCCCCGGATATTGTCGCTTGCCCGCTCATGCCGCCAGCCATACGCGTCGGCGAACTGTTGCGGCAAGGGAGAGCCCGATGATCGAAGCGCTGAACGATACCGAGCGGGCCGAGGCGCTCGATGGGCTCGACGAGTGGGATTACGACGATGCGCGCGACGCGATCACGCGGACGATCGTGTTCGCCGATTTCGTCGAGGCGTTCGGCTTCATGACGCAGGTGGCGCTGATCGCCGAGCGCGCGAACCATCACCCGGAGTGGAAGAACGTCTGGAACCGCGTGGAAATCCTGCTGACCACGCATGACGCGGGCGGCCTGTCACCGCGCGATATCGAGATGGCCGAAGCGATCGACGCGATCGTCGGCGACGCCTGAGGAACTACTGTCTCGCCCCTCCCTGAAAGGGAGGGGTTGGGGGTGGGTGGGCCGGCTTGAGCCACTAAAGGTTCGGGCATGCGGAAGCCGACCCACCCCCTGACCCCTCCCTTCCAGGGAGGGGGGATTTTCAGCCCTTCCGCATATCCCGCCGCATACGCTTGCGCAGCGCCCCCGGCATCCACCTTGCCGCGAACGCCATGCGGTGCGCGGTCTTCCCCACGAACGTGTGAACCTTGTCGCCGTGCACCGCCGCCCAGGCCGCCTCCGCGACCTTGTCCACGCCGGTCAGCTCCAGCCCGGCACCCGTCACCGTCTCGCGGATCGAATGGTTAGTGTTCCCCGCCGCCGAATCGAGCAGCGGCGTGTCGATGAAGCTCGGCACGATCGAGCGCACCTTGATGCCGTCCGCCGCCCATTCGCCATCGAGCGCCTCGGTGATCGCGCGCACCCCGAACTTGGTGGCGGAATAGGGTGCGAGTCCCGCCGAGCCATAGGTCGCCGACGCCGACGCGGTATTGAGCAGGCACGATCCCGGCGTCCGCTTCAGATACGCATGGCCGATCCGCGCACCGTTCAGCGCACCGACCAGGTTGATCGCGATCACCCGGTCGATCTCGGCGAAGTCGGTCTCCGCGAGCGGTCCGCCCGATCCGATTCCGGCATTGTTGAACAGCACGTCGAGCCGCCCGCCGGTGGTCGCGACGAACGCATCGAGCGACGCCACCCACGCATCGCGGTCGCGCACGTCCATCTGATAGGTGCTGACCATCCCCGCGGGCAGCAATGCGGCGGTCTCGGCAAGTCCTGCGACGTTGACGTCGGCGAGCCCGACCCGCCAGCCTTTCCGCGCGAACAATATCGCGGTGGCGCGGCCGATCCCCGATCCGCCGCCGGTGATGAAAATGCCCTGCTGGCTCATACCCTCTCCATTTGATTTTCCGGTATGTTTCCCGCATCCTGCGCGCAGATGCCAGACAATTCCCCAGCGCTCGCTTTCGAACGCGTCACCAAGCGGTACCCTGGTTCTGGGGGCACGACGATCGCCGTCGACGGCGTTTCGCTCGAGATCGCACGCGGCAGTTTTGTCGCGCTCGTCGGCACATCCGGTTCGGGCAAGTCGACGCTGCTGAAGACGCTCAACCGCCTGGTCGAGCCAAGCGAAGGGCGCGTAACGATCGACGGTGCCGACGTCGCTGCCGAGCCCGCGCCCGAACTGCGCCGCCGGATCGGCTACGTCTTCCAGAATATCGGCCTGTTCCCGCACATGACGATCGCCGAGAACATCGCGATCGGCCTGCGCATCGCCGGTCGCACGGACGAGGCCAAGGTCGGCGAACTGCTCGACCTCGTCGACCTGCCCCGCGACATCGCGAGCCGGATGCCCGACGCGCTCTCGGGCGGCCAGCGCCAGCGTGTCGGCATCGCCCGCGCGCTCGCACCCGGCGCGAAACTGCTATTGCTCGACGAGGCGTTCGGCGCGCTCGACCCGGTCACGCGCGATGCGCTCGGCACGCGGATCCGCGAACTCCACGACCGGCTCGGGCTGACCACCATCCTCGTCACGCACGACATGGCGGAGGCGCTGCTGCTCGCCGACCGCGTGCTGGTGATGAAGGCGGGGCGGATCGTCGCCGACGCCACGCCCGCCGATCTCGTCGCTGGCAAGGGCGGCGACGACGCGCAGGCACTGGTGCAGGTGCCGCGCGCGCAGGCCGAACGCCTCCAGGCGCTAGTCTCATGAGGGGGGGCGCATGAGCGCGTTCCTCGACGCGCTCGGCCGCGTGCCGCCGCTGCTCGCCAACCACGTCCTGCTCTCCGCGGCGGCGCTGCTGCTCGGCATCGCGATCAGCCTGCCGCTCGGCATCTGGTCCGCGCGCAACGCGACCGTGGCGCGCGTATCGCTCGGCTTTGCGAGCCTCGTCCAGACGATCCCGAGCCTCGCGCTGCTCGCCTTGTTCTATCCGCTGTTGCTCAGCCTCTCCGCGCTGGTCGGCGGCGGCATTCCCGCGCTTGGCTTCCTCCCGTCGCTGATCGCGCTGACGCTGTACGCGCTGCTCCCGATCCTGCGGAATGCGGTCGCGGGGCTGCACGGCATCGATCCCGCCGTGATCCAGGCGGCGGACGCGGTCGGCATGACGCCCGCGCAGAAACTGCGGCTGGTCGAGGCACCTCTGGTCGCGCCCGTGCTGATCGCCGGCATCCGCACCGCGGCGGTCTGGACGATCGGTGCCGCCACGCTGTCGACGACGGTCGGCCAGCCGAGCCTCGGCGACATGATCTTCGCGGGATTGCAGACGCAGAACTGGGCGCTGGTGCTCGCCGGCTGCGTGTCGGCGGCGGCGCTTGCGCTGGCGGTCGACGCGCTGATCGGGGCGATCGAATACGGCATTCGCGCGCGCCGCCGCTGGCTGTGGATCGCGAGCGCGGTGATCCTTGTCTTGGGCACCGCGGCGGCGACTGCCCCGCTCTGGCCCAAGGGTGGCGCAAATCGCACCGTGGTCGTCGGCGCGAAGAACTTCGCCGAGCAATATATCCTTGCGCGGCTGATCGGCGACCGGCTCGAACAGGCCGGCTACACCGTGGAATATCGCGACGGCCTCGGCTCGGCGGTGGTGTTCGGCGCGCTCTCCGGCGGGGATATCGACGTCTATGTCGATTATGCGGGCACGATCTGGGCGAACGAGATGAAGCGCAACGACGTCCCCGAACGCCCGGCGATGGTCGCCGCGATCGCCGACTGGGCGAGGCGCGAGCATCATGTCGGCCTGGTCGGTTCGCTCGGGTTCGAGAACGCCTATGCCTTCGCGATGAAGGGCGATGCGGCCAAGTCCAAGCGCATTGCCAGCCTCGACGATCTGGTGAAGGCCGCACCGGGCATGACGCTCGGCAGCGATCTCGAATTCCTCGAACGCCCCGAATGGGCCGCGGTGAAGCGCGCCTATCCGCTCCGCTTCGCCAAGACGACGCCGTACAGCCCGACCTTCATGTACCGCGCGCTGGAGAGTGGCAATGTCGACGTCATCTCCGCCTTCTCGTCGGATGGCCGGATCGCCGCGGATGGCCTCACCGTGCTGACCGACCCGCGGCGTGCGATCCCCGGCTACGACGCGATCCTGATGGTCGCGCCGAAGCGGGCAGGGGACGCCAAGTTCCTTGCCGCGCTGAAGCCGATGGTCGGCCGCATCCCGGTCGAGGCGATGCGTGCCGCGAACTACCGGGTCGACCGCGATACCGACAAGGAAACACCCGAGGTCGCGGCGAAATGGCTCGCCGCGAAGACCGGGCTTCAGGAATAGGCGCGGTAGAAGAACACGATCGTCGTCGCGATCGTCACCAGCAGCGTCCACACGCGGATCACTTGCGGCGACAGCAGCAGGCCGAGCTTCGCGCCGAAATGGCCGCCGATGATGCCGCCGATCAGCATCGGCACGCATAGCGCCCACACCACCATCCCGGTCGCGATGAAGATGATCGTCGCGGCGAGGTTCGCGACCGCCAGCATCAGCGTCCGCGGCGGCGCGAGCGTGGCGGGCGTCGCGCCAGACAGCAGCCCCCAGGCGGCGGTCAGCATCAGCCCGACGCCGCCGCCGAAGTATCCGCCATAAATCCCCAGCAACGCCTGCACCGCGACCAGCGACTTCGGCCCGATCTCGACCCGCGACCGGAGCCACAGCGATGCGCGCGTGCCGAACGCGATCGCCAGCGTCGCGAACAGCAGCAGCCACGGCACGATCAGGTCGAACGCGCGCGCCGACGTCGCCACCAGCAACAGGCTGCCGACCAGTCCGCCGACGAACGTAATACCCGCCATCGTCTTCATGCCGACGCCGGAGATCGGCTGCAGCCCATGCCGGTACGCCCACGCACTCGCCATCGCGCCCGGTTGGAGCGAGACGTTGCTGGTCGCGTTCGCAAACGTCGAGGGCACGCCCAGCCCGATCAGCGTCGGCATCGTCGCGAAGCTGCCGCCGCCCGCGAGCGCGTTCATCGCCCCGCCGAGAACACCAGCCCCTGCCGCCAGCGCGACCGCAGTCCACTCAAGCAAAAGCGTCGGACTCGGCGGCGGCCTCGCGATCGATCTGCGCGCGGCTCTTTTTCTCCGACGCGGTCTTCAGCTGTCCGCACGCCGCATCGATGTCACGCCCGCGCGGCGTCCGCACCGGCGCCGAGATGCCCGCGCCGAACACGATGCTGGAGAACGACTTGATCCGCTCGGGCGTCGAGCACTCGTATTGCGCCCCCGGCCACGGGTTGAACGGAATGAGGTTCACCTTCGCCGGCAGCTCATACTTCCGCAGCAACCGCACGAGTTCGCGCGCATCGTCGTCGGAATCGTTCTTGTCCTTTAGCATCACATACTCGAACGTGATCCGCCGCGCGTTGTTCGTGCCCGGATAATCCGCGCACGCCTGCAACAGCTCCTCGATGCCGTATTTGCGGTTGAGCGGCACGATCTCGTCACGCACTTCCTTCGTCACCGCATGCAGCGACACCGCCAGATTAACGCCGATCTCCGCGCCCGCACGCGCCATCATCGGCACCACGCCGCTGGTCGACAACGTGATCCGCCGCCGGCTGAGCGCGAGCCCCGCGCCGTCCATCACCAGCTTCAGCGCATCGCGGACATTCTCGAAATTATACAGCGGCTCGCCCATCCCCATCATCACGATGTTGGTGAGCATGCGGCCCTCGGGCTGGCTCGGCCATTCGCCCAGCGAATCGCGCGCGAGCATTACCTGGCCGACGATCTCGGCGGGCGTCAAATTGCGCACCAGCCGCATCGTGCCGGTGTGGCAGAAGGTGCAGTTGAGCGTGCAGCCGACCTGGCTCGACACGCACAACGTACCGCGATCCGCGTCGGGGATGAACACCATCTCGTAATCCTGCGCATCGTCCGACCGCAGCAGCCACTTCCGCGTCCCGTCGGTCGACACTTGAGCCTCGACCACGTTCGGCCGGCTGATCACGAAGCGCTGCTCCAGCCACGGGTGCATCGTCTTCGAGATATCGGTCATCGCCGAGAACTCGGTCGCACCGCGATTGTAGATCCAGTGCCACAGCTGTTTCGCGCGCAGCTTGGCCTGCTTCTCCTCAAGCTGCGATGTCTCCAGCGCCATCCGCAGATCGGCGAGCGACAGCCCGAGCAAGTCGATCCGCCCATCGTTGCGCGGCACGAAGCTGCGGGGAACGGGCACGGGATCGATGTGCCCGGGAATAGGCATGAGGTTCGCGGCGGTCTGCATGCGCGAGCCCGTAGCGGAATTTTCGTGATTTTTCTACTGGCTGCAGGACGCACGCCAGAATCGCTTCGCAGTCACTCCGCAGTTACTCGAGAAAGAGCCACCACCCCGGCGAAGGCCGGGGGCCAATTGGAAAGGTCGTTGTAACGGAGAACTGAGTGTCGTCATTCCCGTCCCCCAATTGGGCCCCGGCCTTCGCCGGGGTGTTACCAGTGGGTGGGAGGCTCGCCCGAAGTTTCACCCCCCGCTACACGCCAACACAGCCGCATCAACCGCCGTCGCCGCGCCCGACAGCGCATACACATCGACGAACGGCCGCCCACCAACACCAACCGCCTCGACACTCATGCTCCGCCCAGACCGCATCGCCGCGACGATCGCGCGATCGCTAGGCGCATCCCCAGCCCAAGCATCCAGCCCGTTCGCAACCAACGCGAATCGCCGCTCGCCGATGGTCAGCGTCACCCCCGCCGACCGATCCCGCTCTCGACTGAGCCGCACATACAAGGACGAGCGCAGACCCCGTTTCGGCCACGTCGCGACGCTGGCAAACCCGGACGCACGCCCCCCCGCCATCACCGGCCGCGCGATCGCGTAACACCGCGCTGGCGTAGCGTCCCGGAACGCACCCCACCCTTGGTAGACGCCGATCGTGTCACGCGCCGCTACCGGAGCAGCAATCCCAAACACCCCCACCGCCAAAACCAAACGCCACAGAACCTCCCTCCCTGGAAGGGAGGGGCAGGGGGTGGGTAGGCCCGATCGAGCCCCAGCGGTTCGAACACGGGAAAACCGACCCACCCCCAACCCCTCCCTTCCAAGGAGGGGATCAGAAGTAGACAACTCGGGTTTGAGACCTTCGACCCACGCGAATTTCACGCCGGAGCGAACCCCGTACCCAGATGCGGCACCGTCGCGCGTCCGTTCTCGACCAGCGTAACGGACCCTTGCGGCAACCCCTTCGCAACCGGCGCGCCCAGCAGCGGATCGACCGCCGCACCGGTCATCACGCCGAGCATCACCCGACTCGAAATCCCGTGCATGATCACCAGCCGATCGCCCGGATCCTCCGCCGTATCCGCCAGCCAACCGCCGACTCGTGCCGCGATCTCCGCATAGGTCTCGCCGTCTGGCGAAGGTTTCAACGCCCCACCCGGCAGCATCACCGGCCCGACCTCGTCGATAACGTCCGCATAATAGCGCCCGCCCCATGATCCCATGTCGATCTCGACCAACCGCGGATCGGTCCGGGCGTCGTGCCAGTCCAGCTCCAGATGCTCGCAGATCACCGCCAGCGTCTGCAAGGCCCGCCCGGTCGGCGACGCCCACAACGTCAGCGCCGGCTTAACGCCCAGCAGTTCCCTCAACGCCCGCCCAACCTCGTCCGCCTGCGCGAACCCAGCGCGCGTCAACGGCGTATGCGCCGCATCCCCCTGCAACCGGTGCGCTGCGTTGAACACGGTTTCGCCATGCCGTGCGACGAAATCGCGACCCTTGCGCGGGGTCGGAGTATCGCTTGATCGGGCGTCGCTCTCACCCTGCCGTTGGCTTGGAATCATAGCCCGCGTTTCAACCCCCTGTGGCGCAAAAGCAACGGATTTCCGCGTTTATCTGGGGTTCATGCAACGCCCGCGCGGTTGGTCCATTGGAGCGGTCCGCCCCGCGTAATGGGGCGCCAGATCAGTAAGGAGTAACCCCAATGCGTACGCTTATCGTCGTCTCGCTGCTCGCCACCACCGCAGTCGCAGCACCCGCCCTCGCGCAGACCAACCCGACCTTCACCGGCCCCCGTGTCGAGGCCACGCTCGGCTACGACCACACCGGCGCCGGCAGCAGCGTGTCCAACAACAACGGGCGCGACGACCAGAAGATCGACGGCCTGCTGTACGGCGGCGGCATCGGCTACGACATCGCGACGTCGGATAACATCGTGCTCGGCGCCGAAGCCGAACTGACCGGCTCGACCGCGAAGAGCGACCGCAACGACTACACCAGCGACTTCGGCTATGGCCGCGTCAAGCAGGGCCGCGACATCTATGTCGGCGCACGCGCGGGCTATGTCGTCGCACCGACGACGATGCTGTACGTCAAGGGTGGCTACACCAACTCGAAGCTGAACGTCCTTGCCGGCAGCACCAGCCAGACCACCGACACCAACTTCAAGCTCGACGGCTGGCGCGTCGGTGCAGGCGCCGAGCACGCGATGGGGCCGAACAGCTATGCCAAGCTGGAATATCGCTATTCGAACTATGAGCGCGGCGACATCGACTATGCGACCGGCGGCACCAGCAGCCGCTTCGACGTCGATACCGACCGCCATCAGGTCGTGGCGAGCTACGGCTTCCGCTTCTGATCCGGTTAACCCTGAATTTACCTGCATGATCGAAGAGTCGGCATGATCGAAGGGTCGGGGTGCTTGCCCCGGCCCTTTGTTGTTGGGTAGGTAGGTTTGGAGTTGCCCCCGGTATCGAGTCAGACCGCGGCGGCATGGGGGATTTTCATGAAGGCGACGATCGAACGCGCAACGCTCCTCAAGGGGCTGAGCCATGTCCAGTCCGTGGTGGAGCGGCGCAACACCATCCCCATCCTGTCGAACGTGTTGATCGAGGCGACCGCCGAGGGCACGCTCAAGCTGATGGCGACCGACCTCGACTTGCAGATCAACGAATCGATCGCGGCGGCGGTCGACCAGCCCGGCGCGACCACCGTGTCCGCGCACACGCTGTTCGACATCGCGCGCAAGCTGCCGGAAGGCTCGCAGGTCCAGCTCGCCGCGTCGGAAGGCCGGATGAGCATCGTCGCCGGCCGTGCGCGCTTCTCGCTCGGCACGCTGCCGCGCGACGATTTCCCCGTGATCGCCGAGGGCGAACTGCCGACCCAGTTCGAACTGCCTGCCGAGACTCTCAAGCAGATCATCGACAAGACGCGCTTCGCGATCTCGACCGAAGAGACGCGCTATTATCTCAACGGCATCTTTCTCCACGTGGCGGACGGCGACAGCTCGAACCCGGTGCTGAAGGCCGCCGCGACCGACGGCCACCGCCTCGCGCGCGTCACGCTGCCGCGTCCCGAGGGCGCCGAATCGATGCCCGACGTGATCGTGCCGCGCAAATGCATCGGCGAATTGCGCAAACTGCTCGACGAGGTCGACGGTTCGGTCGGCGTCTCGCTGTCACCCACTAAGATCCGCTTCGACCTCGGCCAGGCGATCCTGACCTCGAAGCTGATCGACGGCACCTTCCCCGATTACAGCCGCGTGATCCCGACCGGCAACGACAAGATCCTCAAGATCGACCCGAAGAGCTTCATGGAAGGCGTCGACCGCGTCTCCACGATCGCCACCGAAAAGACACGCGCCGTGAAGATGGCGCTCGACCGCGACAAGATCACGCTGTCGGTCACATCGCCCGAAAACGGCACCGCCGCCGAGGAAGTCCCCGGCGATTACGTCGCGCTGCCGTTCGAGATCGGCTTCAACAGCCGCTACCTGATGGACATCCTCGCGCAGATCGACGGCGACATGGTCGAGGTGCATCTGGCGGACGCCGCCGCCCCGACGCTGATCCGCGAAAACGACAAGTCGCCCGCGCTGTACGTGCTGATGCCGATGCGGGTGTGAGCGATACCTGCTCAAATTGCGGAGCCGTGCTCAAGGTTGGAATGATTTCGTCAAATCAACCTTTGTCTCCCGGCCGGCTCCGCGTGATTAACTTGGCAAGTTCCGAGTATCTCGATGCTGCGTGCAACAAGTGCGGTGATCCATCGTATCGAGATGCGACGGAAGCGCTGGAATTGGAGTCACGCGAACTCCGCGCCAAGCTAACAGCGATTCTGTCGCATGTTCCTATCGTCTCATTGCAACAGCCGATGGGTTGGACCTATGAGCCGCTTGGAATAATTACCGCGCAAACAGTGACCGGGACGGGCATTTTCTCGGACGTTGCGTCTGCCTTTACCGATCTGTTTGGCACTCAATCTGGCGCATATAACGCAAAATTGCGTGACGGCGAAAACCTATGCAAAGCGTCACTGCGGGCCCAAGCTATCGAGCAAGGCGGCAATGCGGTTCTTGGCGTAGATGTCGATTACGCTGAAGTAGGTGGCCAGCGTGCCATGTTGATGGTGTGCATGACAGGCACTGCGGTGTCCCTGACGCAAATCGTCCCAGACGATCCTTCGTTTTTCGATGCGACGCGAGACGGCGCCTCACTCGCTAACCGGGCGAGAGACATTCAGGATGCGCTGCAAAGCGCTAGGGTTTGATCCACGTTTTCAAGGAAAGCTCGCTTCAGCGGATTCGTCATATCGGATCTGACAAAGAGCGGATCGAACGAGGTGACCTGCTGGCGGAGAGGTTAGTTCGTTCAAGCCGAGATCATCCGTCCTGATTGACTCCACGCCCAGCGCTCAATACTAACAGCAGTGTCAGTAAGGAGTCGACTCGATGGCGAAGCTTCCTCCGTTTCCCGGTACGACCGGTCGTCGCGATTGGCGTACGGCGTTCGATGCGATCAAGAAATTGCTCGCGAACGGCGACGACACCACGCAGGTGTTCCGGATCATGCGCGCGCTCAACGTCGGCAATGCGCCGATGAACTACGCGCGGTTGATCGCCACCGAGCAGGGCGGACGGATCGCCTATGACCGCGTCGAACTGGCGCAGCGTTTCTCCGACTCCGCGTTCGTCGCGAGCTTCGCGCCCGGCACGGTCGGGGCGGCGTATCGCACTTTCCTCGAGACGACGGGCTATTCCGCCGACGGCCTGGTCGAGGTCTCGCGGCTCGTGCCGTCCGAGGACGATCTGGCGCATCCCTACGCGTGGTTCGGCCGGCGGGTGCGCGATACGCACGACATCTGGCACGTGCTGACCGGCTACAAGGCGGACGAGAGCATGGGCGAGGCGGCACTCGTTGCGTTCAGCTATGCGCAGGTCGGCGGGCTCGGCTGGGCGCTGATCGGCTCCGCGGCGGCGCTGAAGAGCATGCGCGTCACCGGCAGCAAGCTGTTCGCGAAGGCGGTCTGGGAAGGCTATCGCAACGGGCGGAAAGCGAAATGGGTGTCGGGCGAGGATTATCTCGAACTGCTCCACGAGCCGCTGGAGAACGCGCGCGAACGGCTCGGGATCGTGACCCCGGTCGCGTATCAGCGAGCGCAGCGCGAACTCGGACCGGCGCTCGCATCGTATCTCAGCACGCAGAAGGCGGCGACCGCGGCGGCCGCACCCGCAGTCGTGCCGGAGCGGATCGCCGCCTAACGCGATGCTCGATAGCGGACTGCGCTCGATAGCGGACGGGGCGTGGCGCTAGCGCGGTTGTGATCGGATCGATCCCTCCCCCGTTCGTGCTGAGCGAAGTCGAAGCACTGGCGCTCGTGCCATGCCGTTAGACTTCGCTCGGGCCGAACGGAAAAGGGCGATGCAATCGGCTTCGAAAGTCCTTTAAGGCGGGTGCAATGCTCTCGCGCCTCGTCCTTACCGATTTCCGCAATCATGCCGACCTGACGCTGACGCCGGGACCAGGGTTCGTCGTGCTGACCGGCGAGAACGGCGCGGGCAAGACGAATATCCTTGAAGCGGTGTCGCTGCTCGCCCCCGGCCGTGGGCTGCGGAGAGCGGCACTTGGCGAAATGGCGCGACAAGGTGGGGCAGGCGGCTTCGGCGTAGCGGCCACGCTGTTTCCAGAGCGCTCGCAGAAGAGCGCAACAGAATTCCCCTCCCGCTTGCGGGAGGGGTCAGGGGAGGGCACGACGTACGTACTGGCGTCCGGCGTCGAGGAAAACGCGCCCCTCCCCCAACCCCTCCCGCAAGCGGAAGGGGAGTCAGAAGCACAGGGGCAGGCACCGGCTCCAGCCGAAGTCGACGTCGCCACCGGCACGCTCGCCTCCGCCCCGGAACGCCGCATCGTCCGCATCCAGGGCGCGACCACCACCGCCAACGCACTAGCCGAGTGGCTCACGATCCTCTGGCTCACGCCCGCGATGGACCGCCTCTTCGTTGCCCCCGCGGGAGAACGCCGAGGCTTCCTCGACCGCCTCACGCTGGCCCTCGCCCCGAGCCACGCCCACCACGCCGCCCGCTACGACGCCGCGATGCGCGCGCGAAACCGCCTGCTCGCCGACGAAGGCCGCCCCGACGGCGACTGGCTCTCCGCGCTCGAAGCGCAGATGGCCGAGCACGGCGCCGCGGTCGATGCCGCCCGGCGCGAGACGGTGACGTTGCTCGGAACACGGCTTGCGGAACAAGGCGACAGCCTATTCCCCCGCGCCGGCCTGACACTCGAAGGCTGGGCCGGCGACACCACGCGCCTGCAAACCGACCTCGCCCAGGGCCGCGCGCGCGACGCCGCTGCCGGACGCACGCTCAGCGGCCCCCACCGCGTCGACCTGATCGTCACCCACCTCGACAAGGCGCGCGCCGCGTCGCTCGCTTCGACCGGCGAACAGAAGGCGCTCCTGCTCGGCATCGTCCTCGCGCATGCTGACCTCGTTGCCGAGCGGACCGGCCAGCCCCCCGTCCTCCTCCTCGACGAGGTCGCCGCACATCTTGATCCAGCCCGCCGCGCGGCGCTGTTCGCCCGGCTCGCAGGCCGCGGCCAGGTGTGGATGACGGGAACCGAAGACGCGCTGTTCGACGCGATCGGCGCGCAGGCAACGCGGATCGCGGTCGGGCGTTAGGCTGAACGCGCGCTGTCGACTGGACTCACCGTGCGTTCAAGCGGGCGCGGGCAAAGCTCCGTCCATCGAAGACACGGAGAGATCATGATGACTCGGAATTTCACGCGCGCAGCCCTCGGCGTCCTGATGGTGGCAGCAACCACCGCCCCCGTTTTCGCGCAGGTCCGTGACGGCGGACGGCCAGAGGGGCGTTACGACATGAGCCGCGCGCCTTGGTCGCGTCCCGGCTATCGCCTGGAAGGCGCCGGTGTTCCGGTGCTCTTCCGCGAACTGCGCGACACGCCGCGCGGCCGCGCGTTCGTGATGCCGAACTTCGACGCGAACGGCGATGGCCGGATCAGCCCGCGGGAAGCCGACGACGCCAACCGCGAATTTGCGCGCATCGCCGGCCCCCGCCGCGACCGGTTCGACTGGGATGCGTATGGCCGTGACCCACGCGGTTATCGCGGCGACCGCGGCGGCACGACTGTAGTCGAGACCACCACGACCTGGGATCGCGGCGCGATGCGCAACTACGGCTTCCGCCAGACCCCGCGCGGCGCGACGCTGACGCTGCAGGAGGACGTGCTGTTCCGCACCGACAGCGCCGTGCTGCGTCCCGGCGCGATCGAGAAGCTGCGCCCGCTCGCCCGCTATCTGCGCGGCAACCCCGGTGTTCGCGTCGCGATCGACGGGTTCACGGACTCGCGCGGGACGGACGTGCATAACCAGGACCTGTCCGAGCGTCGCGCGGCGAGCGTCCGCCAAGCCTTCGACGACATGGACGTCGTCCGCGCGCGGTTCAGCGTGGTCGGTCACGGCGAGCGCGACCCGGTCGCAACCAACGCAACGCCGGCCGGCATGCGCCTGAACCGCCGCGTCGAAGTGACCCTGCTAGGCCAACGCGCCGACCGCTTTTGAAGCCGGTCTCCCTCGCCCCTCCGGGGAGAGGGAAGGGGCCCGCGGCCCTTGCCGTGGGAAGGGAGAGGGGAGTGAGGCTCGGGCGCACACCCCAACTCCCCCTCACCCTCCGTCGCCTACGGCTCCTCCCTCCCTCTCCCCAAGGGGAGAGGGACGTAAGGGCCGCGCGGCTTTAGTCGGCCACCACCCCGGCGAAGGCCGGGGCCCAGTTGGGCGACGTCGTTAACAGAGTGCGGCACGTTGTTATTGAAACCTTTCCACCTGGGCCCCGGCCTGCGCCGGGGAGGTGGCTTCATCGGAGAAGCCGCGAGCGCGCTGTCCTACACGACCAGACCCTGTCACCATCCCGCATGGCGATCCCAACCCTCTCTGAACCGACGCGCCCAATCACCAAAGTACACATCCCCGCCAAAACGCTCCCAGCGTCTGCACTTCCTATACTTCACTCGCCGACGCCCCAGCCCCCGCAGGCCATTTCGCTTCCGTTTCGGCCCTCGAATGCCTATATACTCGGCATGGCATCCAACCCCGAAACCAACAATCCCAACCTCCCGAACATGGGCGACTATGGCGCGGACTCGATCAAGGTCCTGAAGGGCCTCGACGCGGTCCGCAAACGCCCCGGCATGTATATCGGCGACACCGACGACGGGTCCGGCCTCCACCACATGGTGTTCGAGGTCAGCGACAACGCGATCGACGAGGCGCTGGCGGGGCATTGCGACCGGATCGACATCGTCCTCAACGCCGACGGCTCGGTCTCGGTCACCGACAACGGTCGCGGCATCCCGACCGGCATCCACACCGAGGAAGGCGTGTCCGCAGCCGAGGTCATCATGACCCAGCTCCACGCCGGCGGTAAGTTCGAGAACACCAACGACGAGAACGCGTACAAGGTCTCGGGCGGCCTCCACGGCGTCGGCGTCTCGGTCGTCAACGCGCTCAGCGAATGGCTCGACCTGACGATCTGGCGCAATGGCGAAGAGCATTACATGCGCTTCGCCTTCGGCGATGCGGTCGCGCCATTGAAGGTCGTCGGCCCCGCGACGGAAGGCCAGAAGGGGACGCGAGTCACCTTCTTCCCATCGCCCGCCACCTTCAAGATCACCGATTTCGACTTCGACAAGCTCGAACATCGCTATCGCGAGCTCGCGTTCCTGAACTCGGGCGTACGCCTGTTCCTCTCCGACGCGCGACACGAGGAAATGAAGACCGTCGAGCTCTATTACGAGGGCGGGATCGCCGCGTTCGTGAAGTATCTCGATCGCGCGAAAGTGCCGTTGATGCCGGAGCCGGTCGCGATCAGCGGCACGCGCGACGACGTCACGATGGACGTCGCGCTGCAGTGGAACGACTCGTATTACGAGAACGTCCTCGCCTTCACGAACAACATTCCGCAGCGCGACGGCGGCACGCACATGGCCGCGTTCCGCGCCGCGCTGACGCGAACACTCAACAACTACGCCGAGAAATCGGGCATGTTGAAGAAGGAAAAGGTGCAGCTTACCGGCGAGGACATGCGCGAAGGCCTGACCGCGATCGTCTCGGTCAAGCTGCCCGATCCGAAATTCAGCAGCCAGACCAAGGACAAGCTCGTCTCGTCCGAAGTCCGCCAGCCGCTGGAAAGCCTGATGGCCGACAAGATGGCGGAATGGCTGGAAGAGAACCCCGCGCATGGGAAGGCGATCGTCGCCAAGATCATCGACGCCGCCGCCGCGCGCGAGGCTGCCAAGCGCGCCCGCGAACTGACGCGGCGCAAGGGCGTGATGGACATCGCCTCGCTACCCGGCAAGCTCGCCGATTGCCAGGAGCGCGATCCCGCCAAGTCCGAACTGTTCCTGGTCGAGGGTGACTCGGCAGGCGGCTCGGCCAAGCAGGGCCGCGACCGCCATTTCCAGGCGATCCTGCCGTTGCGCGGCAAGATTCTCAACACCGAGCGCGCGCGTGAGGACCGGATGCTGTCGAGCCGCGAGATCGGCACGCTCATCACCGCGATGGGCACCGGCATCCGCGACGACTTCAACGCGGACAAGCTGCGTTACCACAAGATCGTCATCATGACCGACGCAGACGTCGACGGCGCGCACATCCGCACGCTGCTGCTGACGCTGTTCTACCGCCACATGCCCAAGATCATCGAGGGCGGGTATCTCTACATCGCCCAGCCGCCGCTGTATAAGGCGACCAAGGGCCGGTCGGAAGTGTACCTCAAGGACGACGCGGCGCTCGACGAATATCTGGTCGACGCGGGCGTCAATACGATGGTGCTCGACGGCCCAGGCGGCGGCCGTTCGGGGCGCGACCTCAAGGATCTGGTCGACCACGCACGCCGGATGCGGACGCTCATGCGCTACGTCCCCAAGCGCTATGATGCCGGTATGATCGAGGCGCTGGCGCTCGGCGGCGTGTTCGATCCGGAAGCGTCGGTCGAGGATCGTACTTCGCGTCTGGAGATCGTCACGCGTCGTCTCGAACTCGACGACGGCGACGCCCGCTGGACCGCGGTATTGACCGAAGACGGCGGCATCCACTTCCAGCGTGCATGGCGCGGCGTCACCGATCACCACATCATCGAGGCCAGTTTCTTGGTGTCGGCCGAAGCGCGCAAGTTGCACGCGCTGTCGGGCGAGCATGCCGAGAGCTACGCCCACACCTCGAACCTCGTTCCCGCCAGCAAGGCGGCGGCGACCGAAGAGCCCGAGGCTGAAGAGGGTGCGGAACCTGGCGCCGGTGTGATCGGCTCGGTCACCGCCGTCGCCGCACGCGGCTCGACGCAGGTCTCGCGTCCGAGCCACCTGCTCGATGCGATCCTGACCGCTGGGCGCAAGGGGCTCGCGATCCAGCGCTACAAGGGTCTTGGCGAGATGAACGCCGAGCAGCTTTGGGAAACCACGCTCGACCCGTCGGTCCGCTCGATGCTCCGCGTCACCGCGGTCAACGCCGAGAGCGCGAACGAGATTTTCACCCAGCTGATGGGCGAAGTCGTAGAACCCCGCCGCGAGTTCATCCAGGACAACGCGCTGAACGTCGCCAACCTCGACGTGTGAGGACGGAACCGTCAGCGCCGGTTTGACCGTGCGCTGGCGGTAAAGCTGCGGAAGGTGATCGACCAGCGCGTCACTTCCATCTCGGCGATGCTGTGCTCCCAGTCATGCCGCGCCTCGCTGCTGAGATGGTACACCGACCGCGGCGCAAGCGGCACGGCGGCGCGGTCGAACCCACCGGGCGTGCGCCGTCGGAACCGCATCGTTGCCGGTACGCCGAGCGAAATACCGACGACATGCTCGAACACCGGCCGGTCGCGGTGCCAGCCTATTCCCGCGCCCGGATCGTACCGGATAAGCAACGCCTGGACGAGCGCATCCTCCGGCAGTTTCGCAAACACGGCGGCACGCTGGCGGATCGGCAGCAGCCAGTCGGGCAACGGATCGGTCGCACCGAACTGGCTGGTGTCGAAATCATAATGCCAGCCGAACGACCGGGTCAGCCGCTTGCCCAGCCAACCCTGGAACCGGAACGGCGCTAGATCCTGTTCGTCGATCCGAGCGATCAGCGCCTCCTCCTCGTCCCGGCTGAGCAGCGCGTCGCGATATTCGAGCCCTGGCAGGACGGGTGTGCCGAAA
The DNA here is from genome assembly GCF_004340965.1 of Sphingomonas sp. PP-CE-1A-559. Taxonomy (GTDB): domain Bacteria; phylum Pseudomonadota; class Alphaproteobacteria; order Sphingomonadales; family Sphingomonadaceae; genus Sphingomonas. The sequence goes on from NZ_SLYA01000006.1 coordinate 101,091, forward strand.
AGGTCTGCGGTCGGATTGGCCATTAAGCGGATGTAGGAATGCGGACGGCCGTCGTCAGCCAAAAGCCCCGCGGTTGCTCATCCGACCGCCGCCATCTACCGCGGTACGCGCTTGCCGGAGACTGACATGACCGCCCATCTCAAGATCGACTTCGTGTCGGACATCGCGTGTCCGTGGTGCATCATCGGCCTGCGCGCGCTGGAAGAGGCGTTGGTCCGTGCGGCGGATGCGCTCGACGCGAAGATCGTCTTCCAGCCGTTCGAACTCAATCCGGCAATGCCCGCAGGCGGCCAGAATATCGGCGAGCATATCGCGGAGAAATACGGGTCCACGCCCGAGCAGTCCGCGGCGAACCGCGCGATGATCGTCGACCGGGCACGCGACCTCGGTTTCACGATGGCGATGACCGACGCAAGCCGGATCTACAACACGTTCGACGCGCACCGGCTGTTGCACTGGGCGCAGATCGAAGGGGGGCAGGCGGCGCTCAAGCACGCGCTCTTCACCGCAAATTTCACCGATAATGTCGATCCAGGCGATCACCGCGTCCTGGTCGATGCCGCGACCAAGGCCGGGCTTGATCCCGTTACCGCCGAAGAGGTGCTGCGATCGGGACGCTACGCGGGTGAGGTTCGCGCGGCGGAGGAACTGTGGCGCGCCCGCGGAATCAACGCGGTGCCAGCGATCGTGATCCACGACCGGCATCTGATCTCGGGCGGCCAGCCCGTCGAAGTCTTCGAACAGGCACTACGGCAGATTGCCGCGGCGGGCTGACCCGGATCGGGTGGTCAGGCAGCAGGGTTGATTCGCCGGACCCGTCATCGTCTCGGGCACACTGCACTGCGCCCGATCGACCGGAACAACGGAGGGCGCTCCGTCATCGCCCGGTCGAAGATCTTGCCGGCGCGGTACCCGCCCCGGCGCGCCTCAGTTCAGCGTCGTCATCTCGACGGGCTTGCCCTTGGTGGTCGGGTTGGACGCGTTCGCCTTGGGTGCCTTTTCGGCCTTGGGCTTGCGGACTTCCTTGCTCGATTTCTTCTGGCTCTTCGCCATCACGGCACCTCATGGGGCGGAAGGCCCCGCGGTCACACTACACGCGTTGCCGCCAATGCCCCTATCTTATCGGTTCGGCGTCCGGCGCAGCAGGTCCAATGTCGCCTGGTCGTCTTCGCCACCGAAGAACCGGTCGAGCGCCGTGCGTAACGGCGAAGGATCGTCGGCAACCGCGGCGAACAGCGTCATCGATGACCGCAACTTCACCGCATCGATCCCGCCGAGAATCGTTTCGGCGGATCCGGGCGCAGCCGTTACCGTCTGCGTGACCTCGATCAGTCGCGGTCCGAGTACCGGATGCGCAAGATACGCCCGAGCTTCGTCTGCCCCGGTGATCGCGTAGGTTCGCGCCATGGCGCTCTGCCCCAGTCCGGCGATCTGTGGAAAGATGAACCACATCCAGTGACTGCGCTTGGCCCCGCGCTGCAACTCCGCCAGCGCCTGCGGATAGACGCCGTCTTGCGCCGCGACGAAACGATCGAGATCATGCTCCATGCACCCGAGATGGTCGCATCGGCTCCCCTCCGCAACCACGATGCCGGTCGATGCGTTGCAAAGGGAGTTGAGGAGATCAGGTGATGACGACGGTGCGATCATGAGGACGGCAATCGCGGTCGCGTTGCTTGCGGTGCCGCTCCTCGTCGGCGGATGCGGACGTAACGACGATCCCACCAAGACCGCAGCGCCCAGCGGCTTCACCCCGCCCGAAACCCGTGCGCCTGCGCCGATCGCAGGTCAGGCGCAGACCACGCCGATCACCGCCTATGTCGGCAAATACCCGCATGATGCGGTCGATGGCGTCGATTTCTTCGACCGCACTGATGTCGCGACCGGCCTCGTCAACGCGGTCGGCGATGCGAAGCTGCGCGAGATGATCCGCGGTCGGTCGGGGCCAGCAACGCCCATTTTCAAGATGAGCGACCGCGTGGCATCCTGGGGCTGCGAAGAGCATAATTGCGGCGATCACAACTGGACGGTGATCGTCGACCCCAAGCGTGGCAAGACCCAGGTCTGCTACCATGACGCAGCCAAGATGGGCCCGCAGAGCGACTGGTATGACGGCGCGGCGCCCGCCCGTCGTGCCGAAACCTGCCCGTCGGAAGGATAAGCCATGCTCGAACACATCCCCGCCTGGCTTGGCCATGCGATGAGCGGCCTGCGTGCCGGGATCGACAAGCTGGCGATCGTCCAGCTCGGCGAGAACTTCGAGACCTTGACCCTGACCAGTCCGGCGTTCGCGCACGAAGCACGGATGCCGCCGCGCTTCACTGCGGACGGGGAAGGCGTGTCGCCACCGCTTGTGTGGAGCGAACCGCCGGCAGGGACCGAGCGCATGGTATTGATCGTCGAGGATGCCGATGCCCCGGCCCCGCAACCCTTAGTCCATGCGATCATCTGGGGACTCGAAGCGGATTCGGGCCATCTGGCCGAAGGCGCGATCGCTGCGGACGGTGAGGGCGACGCGAAAGGTCGCGATGTCGGTCGGAATTCCTATCTGCGCGAAGGTTGGTTGCCGCCCGATCCGCCCAGCGGACACGGCGAGCATCGCTATGCGTTTCAGGTCTTCGCGATCGGCGTAGGCGCAGGGGATGTCGGTGCGACACCCGGGCGCTCGGCGGTGATCGAGGCAATCACCGGGCATGTGCTGGCGGCAGGGCTGTTGATCGGCACCTATTCGCGCGAAGAAGAGGCGCCCGTAGGGCCGGTGGGGCTGGCCTCGCCCGCCTGACCGTGACGCCCGGCAGGCGCCTCGTCGGTCAGGCGAGCGCGCCGCCAGTCTGTGTCGCGATCAGCAGGATGGTGGTCGAAAAGGCGATGAGGCCGATGAGGATGCTGCGGTTCATGATGGGTTTCCCGATCAAGCGATGGGGATGATCGGGACGGCAGTGCCGACTGCGATGGCTGCGAAGAACAGTGCGCCGACGAGCGAGAAGGCGATGCGCTGAGCGGTTTCGAAACGGATCGACATGAGATTTTCCTTCGATGGTCGGGCGCCGGACCATCCGGCTGCCGATATCGAATGAATTGCATGGTGCGTGCCAGTTTTTTAGATCGTTGATTTTACGCGGTTTATTGTTTTTGCGAAGATCGAGTTGGTACGACGCACCAATTCTTCGTCGCAAATTTCGCCAACCCTCGGGATCAACCCGCGCAGACCCGATCGCGCCCGTCCTTCTTCGCGGTGTAGAGCAACTGGTCGGCCCGCTGGAACGCGGTTTCGGCGGCCTCGTCCGCATGGATCGCGGTCACGCCTGCGGATACCGTAATCACGCCGAGCGCGGTGTCTGTCTCGCGGTTGCGGAAGCGTTTGGCGGCGACCGTCGCGCGGACGGAATCGAGCATGTCCGCAGCTTCGGCCAAGGCGATCCCGCCGAGCAGCACCGCGAATTCCTCGCCGCCGTGGCGAACGACGAGATGTGGCGCGCATTCGGCCGCCATCGCCTGGCCGATCGCGGTGAGCACGCGGTCGCCGACACCATGGCCGTGCACGTCATTGATCCGCTTGAACCGGTCGATGTCGCACAAGGCGAGGCAATAGGGCCCGGCGTCCCGGTCGCGCGTCGCGAACGCTTCCTCGAACGCGCGTCGGTTGGGCAGGCCGGTCAGTACGTCGCGGCGTGCCGTATCGCACGCTTCGATCAGCTTCGACCGGAGCGAATCGGCCTCCGCGGTGGCCGCCGCCAGACGTACCTCGCTGTCGTGGATACGGGCGATCATCGCGCTTGTGATTTCCGCGATCTCGTCGATCTCCGCCAGTTGCGTAATCGACGCCGCGCTTTTGGCCAGTTCACGGCCAAAGCCATGCGTCTCAGCCTGGATCGTCCGCACGATCTGCACGAAGCCATCGACCTGCTGTTGCGTCTCGATCACGAGCGCGATCGCGGTATCCGGTACCGGATTGGTGTCCGCAGCGCCGCTCGTTCGCCGCGACTGGCCTGGCGGCGGCCCGTCTATCACCATTCCGCCGAGTCGCTCGATATCCGATCGGGTGAGACGAACGCCGTCCTGCGTCAGCGCAGCGACTTGCGCGGCCAACTCGCTCCCGGGCGCCGACATCACGGCATAGGCAAATGCGTAATGCGCGGGATCGGGGCTCAACTTCTGTTCGTCGAGGAACGCGCCGATCCGCTCGAACAGCGTCGTGTCAGGTCTTGCGCCCCGTATCGATCCGGCCACTCGTACGTCGCGCATGTCATCCCCCGCGTCCTCGCCAAAGCGATAGACCCGAAAGCGTTATCATAATGTCACCGGACCGGCAGGTATTTGCCGGTCCGGTATCGATCATTACTTGCCCGTGAGCTTCTGGACCGCAGCAAGCGTCGTCGAGACATGCGCCTCGGGATTCATCTCGTCATGGACGAACGCGATGCGGCCGTCCTTGGCGATGACGTAGCTGGTGCGCTTGGTGATGTCGCGTCCTGCCATCTGCTTGCCAAGCGCGACGTCGTAGCCCTTGACCACGTTCGGCCCAGCGCTGGCGACCGCGAACTTGCCCGCGCACTTCTCGGCGGAGAACTTGCTGAGCGTCTCGACATTGTCGGCCGACATGCCGATCACGGTCGCGCCTGCCTTGGTGAACGCCGGGATTGCTTCCGCAAACGCATGCGCCTCGGCGTTGCAGCCGCCGGTGTAGGCCGCCGGGAAGAAGTAGAGCACGACCGGGCCCTTCTTCAGCTGCTCGGCGAGGTGGACGGTGAACACCTTGCCGGCGATCGCGCCGCGCGTGGTGAAATCCGGAGCCTTGGCGCCGGGCGCGAGTGCCGCCAGTGCAGGCGCCGCGACGAGGAGGGCAGCGGCGGTGGCAAGTGTCGAGACGAGGCGCATGGATGATACTCCGTTTAGATCGCAATGACCTACGCTGGCGTGATCGATCCGTCCATTGCCCGTGACGCTCGCGCTCGATAGGCTGGAAATATGCCAGTAACCCAAGCCGATATCGATCTCGCGCACCGCCTCGCGGATGCTGCGGGCCACGTCATCCGACCCTATTTCCGCCACGAGCACGGCGTCGAGATCAAGGACGACCAGTCCCCCGTCACCCGCGCCGACCGCGAGGCCGAATCGGCGATGCGCCGGTTGCTCGACGCCGAACGCTCGGGCGACGGCATCGTCGGCGAGGAGTATGGCGAGAAGCCGGGCGTCACCAACCGCAAATGGGTGCTCGATCCGATAGACGGCACGCGCAGCTTCACTGTCGGGCGTGCGATCTTCGGGACGCTGATCGCACTGGTCGAGGATGGCTGGCCGGTACTCGGGATCATCGACCAGCCGATCCAGCGCGAGCGCTGGGTCGGTGTTGCGGGACGTCCGACGACACTCAACGGCGTACCGGTCCGCACCCGCACCTGCCGTGAACTGGCGGGCTCGACGATCGCCACCACCAGCCCGCATCTCTTCGACGAGGTCGACGTGCCGCACTATCTCGCGCTGGTTGCGGCGATCTCGGGCGGCAACCCGCGGCAAGGTCCCGTATATGGCGGCGACTGCTACAATTACGGCCTGCTCGCGAGCGGCCATCTCGACGTGGTTTGCGAGTCAGGCCTCAAGCTTTACGACTTTGCCGCTTTAGTGCCGGTAGTCGAAGGCGCCGGCGGCCGCATGTGCGACTGGAACGGCGACCCGCTGACCGCGGACAGCGAAGGTCATGTGCTCGCGATCGGCGACCCCGCGCGAATGGACGACGTGCTTGAGGCGATGCACCGGTTGCAGGATGCACACGATCACGATGCGCATGACGGCCATGACCACGGATAAGGATTCCCCTCCCGCCTGCGGGAGGGGCTAGGGGAGGGCACGACGTACGTACCGGCGTCCGGCACGCGATCAGTCCTTCTCGCAAGAGGGAAGGGATCAAAAAGGCGTCATCGCAAACCGCAACGCCCCCACATCAACACCCCCATCCGTCATCCCGGCGGACGCCGGGACCCACGGACACGGGCAGGTAGCCCTCTGAGCGGATCCAACCATGGGCCCCGGCGTCCGCCGGGGTGACGGGGTTGGTGTGGTGAGGAGTAAGTGCTTCGACGGCTGCGTCGTAGCCAAGCCGCTATCCAGCTCCAGCAGCGTATGTACTTCACACTACGTGCGACACCGGCCACAGGCAGCAACGGGCCACCGGCAACAACCGACCACGGGCAACATCCGACCTGCATGTCCACCACCGAGCCCCGCTCACACCCCATTCCGTCATCCTGGCGGACGCCGGGACCCACGGACACGCAACGCTAGCCTTCTAAGCGCGCTCAACCATCGAAACCGGCGCTCGCGTGACGCGAAGAAGATCAAGCTAGGGAAAGGGGGCGTACCATCTCCCCGCGCCCTCAGAAGATCCCCAGAAACTTCTTCCGCTGCCCCTTCCGCTCCGCGTCAGACGTCTTCCCGTCCTCGGCCTTGGCGGTCGTTCCATGCCCCACGTCGTCCCGCGGCTGGCCCTTGGTGGTCCGCTGCGCCGCCGCCGTAGCCCCGGAGAGCACCGGCCCGCACGCGGTAGACTTCGCATCGCCGACATCGACGAACGCCAGAATCCCCGCGACGGGCGTCGCCACCAGTGCCAGCCCGAGCCCGCTGCCGACCCGCGCAAGCAGATCCTTCGAGATCACGCTGAGCTTAGGCGCCGCGAACATTCCGCCGACTCCGACCGGCGACTGCCCGGCAAACAGGCTGAACTTCTTCGAATCCGCCCGAAAGGCCAGATCCACCGCCTCGTTGCGGAAGCTGAAACCGCCGCGGCCGACGATCACGTTCTTGCGCGTATCGATCAGGATCGGGTCCGCCGCCGCAACGCCGCCGCGCACGGTAAAGCCGATCAACCCGCAATTGATCTGCACGGGCTCGTCCAGCTTCCCCTGGAACATCCGCTGCGCAAACGTGCCGATGTCGAGCTCAGCCAACTGAACGTTGCGCACAGAAAGCGCTCCCGATGGCAGCACAAACGCGATCCGCCCGCGCGACGACGCCAGCGAATCATGGATCGAGTCGCCCCGGCCATCGAGCTTGATCCGACCCTTGACGGTCCCAGTCGTCCCGGCCTCGGTCAGCCCATAGCCCTTGAGCAGCCGACCCAGCGGCGTCGGTGCAAGGCGGATGTCGTAGGATACCGCGCTCGGCCGCGCGCGCGTGTCGAAAATGACGTCCGACGCCACGTTGCCGCGCGCCATCGAGAAGGTCAGCGGCGACAGCGCCAGCCGCCCACGCTCCAGGTCGAGCGTCAGGTCGATGTCGGAGATCGGCAGGTTGCGCGACTTCACCACCCCGATCGTCCATTTCAGGTCGGCATCGAAGATCTGCATCGTCGCGACCGGCAGGTTCCCGTCGGGCAGCAGGCGCTGCGGCGCGGCGCCCGTTGCGGCAGCGGCCGCCACCGCGCCCTTCGACTCAACGATGTCAGGATTGAAGCCGATGAACGGAGCCGCATCGATGATGTCTAGGCTCTTGGTCGTGAGCACCGAATCGAGATGGATCCGCTCGCCGTTGGTAATCGTCAGCTTGCCCGCGAGATCGGTCCGGCCCGCAAAGCCGCGCAGGTGCGTGAAGGCGTATTCGTCGCCCTGCTTGATGAGCTGCGCGCGCAGTTTGTAGGTCCGCGTGTTCGGGATCGCGACGTCGATCACGCCGAGCAGCGTCGACAGATTGGCGCCGCGTGCGGTGACGGCGAGCGGCACGTTCTCGACATCGGCGATGCTCGGCAGCGTCCCCGCGACGTCGATGATGTTCCCCGCCGCCCGCGCCCGCGCGACCAGCTTGTTCTGCCCGCGATTGGCGGTCGCGTCCGGTGAGAGCAGTTGCGCGGTCACGGTGAACGGCGTCTCGCGCAACCGCCCCTTGCCGGTCAGCCCGACCGCGCGCCCGATCGTCGCGTCGACCGAGCGGATGTCGGCGACCTTGAGGTCCGCCAGCACGCGCATCCGCGGATCGAGATAGCGCACCGTCGTGCCTGTCACCGTCGCCACGTCGATCCGCGGAAACTCCAGCGGCTTGCCACCCTTCTTGTTCGAGAACGTCCAGGTATTGGCCGAATGCGCCGCGTTCCACTCAAGATCGACCGCGCCGTTGACCAGATCGAGCCAATACAGCCGCCGCTTGCCGAAGAGCAGCGACAGCGGCGCGATCCGCGTGTCGAGCTTGTCCGCCTGGAACAGGTTCGGCTTGCTCGCCCAATCGGGGTTCGAGAGCGTGAAGTTCTCCGCGTACAGCTTGATGCGGAACGGCGCGAAATAGAGCTGGAAGTCGCCGCGCACCGTCAGCGTCCGGTGCGTGAGCGACCCGACGACGCGCTCGAACGGATGCTTCAGGAAACGCCCCTTAGTGATGTACAGCACCAGCCAGATCGCGACGACGACCGCGACGATCCCGAGCAGGATGTTGCGCAGTATCCGCCGCTTGCGACGTTTTTGCGCATCGACCGGCGCAGGGGCCGGGGGAGGGTTCTCGATCGGCTGCGTCGGGCTGTCGTCCATGCTTCGCCTATCGCACGACAGCCGCGTCAGTTCCACAACGGTTGATATGGCGGATCATTGCGTCTATGCGGCCCGCTTCCTCGAAGGGAACGCGTTCTACGAATCGCCCGGCCAGTGTGGGCTGCCGCGGCGATTTCAGCGTCCTCCTTCGTAACCGAAAGGATAAAAATGCCCAAGCTGAAGACCAAGAGCGGCGTCAAGAAACGCTTCAAGCTCACCGCCACCGGCCTGCTCAAGCACGGCGTCGCCGGCAAGCGTCACCGTCTGGCGCATCACAACGGCAAGTACATCCGTCAGAACCGCGGCACCAAGCTGCTGTCGAAGGCCGATACCGCAGCAGTGAAGGCCTGGGCGCCTTACGGCCTGCGTTGAGCTGAGAAGGAATTAGACAATGGCACGCGTAAAACGGGGTGTTACCACCCGCGCCAAGCACAAGCGTATTTTGGTTCAGGCGAAGGGCTATTATGGCCGTCGTAAGAACACCATCCGCATCGCCCGTCAGGCCGTCGAGAAGGCCGGACAGTACGCATATCGCGACCGCAAGGTTAAGAAGCGCACGTTCCGCGGCCTCTGGATCCAGCGCATCAACGCCGGCGTCCGCGCCGAGGGTCTAACGTATTCGCAGTTCATGCACGGCGTGAAGCTTGCAGGGATCGAACTCGACCGGAAGGTCCTGGCCGACATCGCCATGCACGAGGGCGCTGCATTCAGCGCCATCGTCGCCCAGGTGAAGGCGGCTCTCCCCCAGGCCGCGTAATTTCGCGACTGAGGTGAGTTTCGGGAGGGCGTCGGTGGGAGACCACCGGCGCCCTTTCTGTATTTGTGGAAGTGGGCCCTGATTATGGCCACCCCCTCCCCCCCTCCGTCATCCCGGCGAACGCCGGGACCCATGGTTACGGTGGACCCGGCGAAAACGTGCTACCACAACCCGACCCGCTACCATGGGTCCCGGCGTCCGCCGGGATGACGGAGCTCTTGAGATGAGCGCTCAAGCGGTGATCAGGGGGCACGAAAATGCGCGAAACCTTCCAGCCGTGCGTCTACATCCTCCACTCCCGCCGCCACGGCACGCTCTACATCGGCGTCACCTCAAATCTCCTCGCCAGGCTGGTTCAGCACCGAGAGGGGTTGATCCCCGGCTTCACTCGCCGGTACGGCATCAAGCGTCTCGCCTATTACGAGATGTTCGACACGATGGAGGCCGCGATCGTTCGCGAGAAGCGGCTGAAGGAATGGCGAAGAGCGTGGAAGATCGAGCTGATCGAAGCGCGCAACGAAAATTGGGACGATCTGGGTATCGGCCTCGGGCTGCCCCGCCTAACCGAACCCGCCCTGGGAGTATGACGTGACCGAAGACCTGAACCAGATGCGCGACCACATGCTGACGGCGATCGCCGCCGCATCCGGGCTCGACGCGCTCGATGCGTGCCGGGTCGAGGCGCTCGGGAAGCAGGGCACGATCACCGCGCTCCTGAAGACGCTCGGCAAGATGACCCCCGAAGAGCGCCTCGTCCAAGGCCCGCTGATCCAGGGCCTCCGCGAAGCCGTCGCCAACGGCATCGCCGAGCGCAAGGCGACACTCGAACGCGCCGCGCTCGACGCGCGCCTCGCCAGCGAAACGCTCGACATGACGCTCCCCGCGGACGCGACGCCCGCCGGCACGATCCACCCCGTCAGCCAGGTCATGGACGAACTCGCCGAGATCTTCGCCGACCTCGGCTTCGCGGTCGCGACCGGTCCCGAGATCGAGACCGACTGGCACAATTTCACCGCGCTCAACATCCCCGAGACGCACCCCGCCCGCGCGATGCACGATACTTTTTATCTCCAGCAGGGGATCGACGCGAAGGCGGCGGGCACCGCCGACGAGAAGACGACCTTCTCGCTGCTCCGCACGCACACGTCGCCGGTCCAGATCCGCACGATGTTGTCGCAGAAACCCCCGATCCGCATCATCGCCCCCGGCCGCACCTACCGCTCTGACTCGGACGCGACGCACACGCCGATGTTCCATCAGGTCGAGGGCCTCGTGATCGACAAGGGCATCACGCTCGGCCACCTGAAGTGGACGCTCGAGACGTTCGTGAAGGCGTTCTTCGAGCGCGACGACATCGTCCTCCGCCTGCGCCCCAGCTACTTCCCGTTCACCGAACCGTCGGTCGAGATCGACGTCGGCTACACGCTGGTCAAGGGCAAGCGCGTCGTCGGCGGCGCCGAACCCGATGGCTGGCTCGAGATCCTCGGCTCGGGCATGGTTCACCGCAAAGTCATCGAGGCCTGCGGTCTCGATCCCGACGAATGGCAGGGCTTCGCGTTCGGCTGCGGGATCGACCGGCTGGCGATGCTCAAATACGGCATGGACGACCTCCGCCCGTTCTTCGACGGCGATATCCGCTGGCTCAAGCATTACGGCTTTTCGAGCCTCGACGTCCCCACTTTGTCCGGCGGAGTCGGCGCATGAAGTTCACGCTCAGCTGGCTCAAGCAGCACCTCGAAACCACCGCCACGCTCGACCAGATCATCGAAGCGCTGACCCGCATCGGCCTCGAGGTCGAAGGCGTCGAGAACCCGGGCGAGAAGCTGGCCGCGTTCAAGATCGCCAAGGTGCTCAGCGCCGAACGCCATCCGCAGGCCGACAAGCTGCAGATCCTGTCGGTCGACGCCGGTAACGGTCCGCTCCAGGTCGTCTGCGGCGCGCCCAACGCCCGCGCCGGACTGGTCGGCGTATTCGGCGCGCCCGGCGCCTACGTCCCCGGCCTCGACGTCACGCTGAAGCTCGCCAGCATCCGCGGCGTCGAATCCAACGGCATGATGTGCTCGACGCGTGAGCTGGAACTCGGCGAAGATCACGACGGCATCATCGAACTGCCCGCGGACGCGCCGATCGGCACGCCGTACCCCGATTACGCCGGCCTCACGGACCCGGTCATCGACGTCGCGATCACGCCCAATCGCCAGGACTGCATGGGCGTCCGCGGCATCGCGCGCGACCTCGCCGCGGCCGGCCTCGGCACGCTCACCCCACTGACCATCCCCACCCCCCCCGTCATCCCGGCGGATGCCGGGACCCAAGGTGCGGCAGGGGCAGACGGCGAACTCGATCGCCGCCCTCGCAGCAATAACGAAGCAAGGACTGGGGACGGACCCAATGTCGCGACCCTGGATCCAGAAGGCTGCCCGGCTTTCTTCGCCCAGACCGTCACCGGCGTGCGCAACGGCGAGTCCCCCGCGTGGATGCGCCGCAGCCTGCTCGCGATCGGCCAGAAGCCGATCTCCGCGCTCGTCGACATCACCAACTATCTGATGATCGACCTCGGCCGCCCCCTGCACGTCTACGACCGCGCCAAACTCTCCGGCGGCCTCGTCGCGCGGAAAGCCCAGGATGGCGAGCAGGTCGTCGCGCTCAACGGCAAGACCTACACGCTCGACGCGACCATGACCGTCATCGCCGACGACGCGGCCGTGCACGACATCGGCGGCATCATGGGAGGCGAGCATTCGGGCGTGTCGGCGGAGACCACCGACGTGCTGATCGAATGCGCGTATTTCGATCCCGACCACATCGCCCGCACCGGGCAGAAGCTGACGCTTACCTCCGACGCGCGCAGCCGCTTCGAACGCGGCGTCGATCCGGCGTTCCTCGAAGACGGCCTCGCGATAGCCACCGCGCTCGTCGTCCACATCTGCGGCGGCACGGCCAGCGACGTCACGCGCTCGGGTGAGCCGCCGCTCGAACCGCGCGTAATCCACTACGATCCGCGCTTGAGCGCAGACCTCGGTGGCCTCCACGTCGCCCCCGAACGGCAGGCGCGGACATTGTTGTCGCTCGGCTTCACGATCGGCGCGATCACGTCCGCCGATGCGTTCAGCGACGCGCTGTTCTCGACGATCGAGGGCAAATGGCCGGTCACGATCCCGACCTGGCGCCGCGACGTCGACGGCCCCGCCGACCTCGTCGAGGAAGTCGTCCGCATCGAGGGCATCGACACTATCCCCTCGACGCCGCTCCCCCGGATGCCCGGCGTCGCCAAGCCGACCGCGACCCCTGAGCAGAAGCTCGAACGCCGCGCACGTCGCGCCGCCGCCGCCCGAGGGCTCGACGAAGCGGTAACCTGGAGCTTCCTCTCTGACGCCGAAGCTGCGCCTTTCGGTGGCGGCGCGTGGACGCTCGCCAACCCGATCAGCGAAGACCTGAAAGTCATGCGCCCGTCGCTGCTCCCCGGCCTGCTCGCAGCGACGGGCCGCAACCTCAAGCGTGGTCAGCAGAGCGTCCGCCTGTTCGAGATCGGCCGTCGCTACCTCGCCGACGCGGAACGCGCGACGCTAGGCGTTGTCCTGGCAGGCGACCGCCGGCCCCGCGGCTGGCGCGAGGGCAAGGCGGCCAGCTTCGACGCGTATGACGCGAAGGCCGAAGCTCTGGCGCTTCTCGCGGCCTCGGGCGCGCCAGTCGACAATTTGCAGGTGATGGGTGAGGCCGGCGACGCATGGCACCCTGGCCAGTCGGGCACGCTCCGCCTCGGGCCGAAGACGGTGCTGGCGAGCTTCGGCATGCTCCATCCGTCGGTGCTGAAAGCGTTCGACCTCGACGGCGCGGTCGCTGCGGTAGAAGTCTACCTCGACGCGATCCCGCCCAAGCGTGCATCTGGCTTCGCGCGTCCGGCCTACACGCCGCCGGCGCTGCAAGCCGTCCGCCGCGACTTCGCCTTCCTCGTGCCGGCGGCGCTCGCCACCGACACGCTGGTCCGCGCGGTCAAGGGGGCGGACAAGGTCGCGATCGTTTCGGTGCGCGTGTTCGACGTGTTCACCGGGGCAGGGGTGGAGGACGGCCACAAGTCGGTCGCGGTCGAGATCGTCCTGCAACCGACCGCCAAGAGCTTTACCGACGAGGAGATCAAGGCGATCGCCGACAAGGTGGTCGCAGCGGCTGCAAAACAGGGCGCGAGCCTCCGCGTCTAGCTTGCCCTCACCCTTCCCACGGCCAAGCAGCCGCGGGCCCCTTCCCTCTCCCCCGAGGGGAGAGGGAAGGGGCCAAAGGCGGCGAGGGTGAGGGCACGCGCTGGCGTCCTCATACCACCCCGGCGAAGGCCGGGGCCCAATTGGCAAGGCCATCGTGGTGATGCGATGCCCTTCGTTAACACCGTTCCCCAATTGGGCCCCGGCCTCCGCCGGGGTGGTGCTGATGTCGCGGGTAGTTTTGTGAGCGTTACGCGGACTCGCGCGTTAAGAATGACGGAAGGAACCCCATGACCGACCTGATCACGATCGCCAACGACCACCTCACCGCGCAGATAAACTCGCACGGTGCCGAACTCACCCACCTCCACGACGCCGACGGCCGCGAGCAGATGACCAACGCCGACCCGACCTTCTGGACCGGCCACGCACCGATCCTCTTCCCCGTCGTCGGCGTCGTCAACGAAGGCGTCATCCGCCTCGACGGTCAGGCCTACCCGATGCAGAAGCACGGCTTCGCCCGCCATTCGACGTTCGACGTCGTCGCGCAGTCGGAAAGCTCCGCCACCTTCCGCCTCACCGACAGCGAGGAAACCCGGAACGCCTACCCGTTCGCGTTCGCACTCGACATCGTCTTCACGTTAGACGGCGCGACCCTGACGCTCGAGGCGCACATCCACAACCGTACCGACGCCGCGATGCCGGCAAGCTTCGGCTTCCACCCCGCCTTCGCCTGGCCGCTCCCCTACGGCGAAGCCCGCGCAGACCACCGCATCACGTTCAACGCCGACGAACCCGGCAAGCTGAAGGCGATCAGCCCCGACGGCCAGATCGCCGTCGACGAGCGCCCCTCGCCGGTCGAGGACCGCGTCATCGCCTTACGCGACGAGTTGTTCGCCAGGGACGCGCTGGTGTGGGATCCGATCCACTCCGACGCGGTCACCTATGGTGCCAAGACCGGCCCGCAGTTGAAGATCGCTTTCCCCGATACCCCCAAGCTGGGCATCTGGACCAAGCCCGGTGCGGCCTATGTCTGCGTCGAGCCCTGGCACGGCATCGCCGACCCCGAAGGCTATACCGGCGACTACCGCGACAAACCCGGTGTGTTCGAGATCGCTGCGGGGGGTATGAAGACCATCACCATGAGCGTGACGCTGGTCCAGGAGCACTGACGAACCCCCCTCCCTGAAAGGGAGGGGCAGGGGGTGGGTGGGTTTCCGTATCACGGCACGGTTGCGGCCAAAGCTGACCGACCCACCCCCAACCCCTCCCTTCCAGGGAGGGGAGAGCGTTCCGGTTCGGGCAAACGTAGCGTTCTCTTCTCTATCGCGGCCTGAGTCAACAGGCGCAGACCACTCTCCGCCGCCGCGAGTGCGCCGGTTTGAGGAATTGGTAGGCGACGAAAATACAAAT
>NZ_SLYA01000007.1 GCF_004340965.1 Sphingomonas sp. PP-CE-1A-559
GAGGAGCCCGGAAACCGCAAGCCGCCGCCCACATGTCCCTTCATCTTAACCTACAATGTCAAAGAGCCGACAAAAATACCGACACTCGCATAACCTCCCTTGCGGAAGATTTGGAGCATCTGGTTTTCTTGCGACCGCTGCGTCCAGACCGTGTGGCCGTTCGCTGCGGTGACACCCCTCTAGGGCCACCTCCCCGACCCGTCAAACGCTATTTTACAGTTTGAGGTCGGTTTTTGGAAAAATGACGCCGAGGCGTCCAGCAGCGCCCTCTCGCACCTCCTGCATGGGCGATGGCTCGCCACTAGCGCGTTCCGGACAAAAGCTGACCTCGCCAATGCAGACCAGCTGGGCGTCGAGGCAGCCCCCCCCTTCCCCGACGGGGCAAACCGATCGAGCGCCCAGCTTCATTCTGCACGAAAATTTCGTGAGGAGAGGTGAGGAGAAATGTGGCGGACGGCGGCACGTCCACTCGGCAACGCGTCAGCCTGCGGACGCAGTAGCGACCAGCGCTTCGAATACGGACGCCGGCAGGGGAGTGTGGAACTTGCAACCCGCCGTGTAGTCATCGGCCCACATTACCTCGGCAACGACCTGCCCGATTTGCGGAAGGTTGAGCCAGATGCTGGTACCGCGCTTGAGCGCCGAATAGGTTTGAAGTCGTGCACCGTGGACCGAGATGTCGATCACTCTGCAAAGTGTGCGGCCGGTCTTACCGATCCGGACATCGAGCGAAACGGGAGCGCGAAGTGCGCTGCGCCGGGACTTGCGCTCTGCGGGTTCGAAGTCGGCGGCGAACATGGGGTCCTCGTCCTTGCGAGCCCAAATTTAGCCGTCGATCCCTAACGCCGTCTTAATAAAAGGCCCCGGAATGAATTAGTATCAATCCATTCCGGGGCTTTAGCTTACTTACGGAGCGTGAGACCGCCACCGAAACGCTTGTTGAAGCGCGCGACCTGGCCGCCCGTATCGAGCATCGTGCCACGGCCACCGGTCCATGCGGGATGCGCGAGCGGATCGATCTCGAGCGTCATCACATCGCCTTCCTTACCCCAGGTGGTGCGAGTCTGGTACTTGCTGCCATCGGTCATCTGGACGGTGATCATGTGATAATCAGGGTGCGTATCGGCCTTCATGGGAATTCTCCGTATGTGGCTGGTTCCGACCAGCCTGAAAAGGAAGGCGCGCTCGTACACGGACGCGCCCGAATTTACAACAATGCGAGGCTAGAGCCTCACATCAGGCTTTCGGCGGGTCGGCGATCATCGCCGTGAAGTTCGCCTCGGCAACCAGCTGTCCGTCGACCAGCGCGCGGCCGGCGAACTTGCACACCGAGCTGCGCTTCTGGACGAAGGTCACTTCGAGTTTCAGCAAAACGCCTGGCTCGACCGGCTTGCGGAACTTCGCCCCGTCGATCGCCATGAAATAGACGAGCTTGCCCGAACCCGCGAGACCCAGCGACTCGACGGCGAGAATCCCCGCCGCCTGTGCCATCGCCTCGACGATCAGCACGCCCGGCATGATCGGGCGTCCAGGGAAATGCCCCTGGAAGAACTGCTCGTTCATCGACACCGCCTTGATCGCGGTGATCGATGTGTCGAGGATCAGATCCTCGACACGATCGACCAGCAGCAGCGGATAGCGATGCGGCAACGCGGCCATGACGCGCCCGATATCGAGCGGACCCAGGCTAGCCTTTGCCCTGTCGTTCACAGTCTCGGTCATCGGTGTGACTTAGCGACCCTGCGGCGTGCGCGTGGCGGCAGGCGCACGACCGGCCGGAGCCGGCGCGGCGCCCTGCTGCTGGCCACCCTGCTGGTTCGGCTGCCAGTTTGCCGGCACGGCGGTGCTGACCGACGGTACGAGACGGTCGAGTTCGGTCGTGATCGCAGGCGTGATATCGGCAGTCGGCTGTGCGAACAGCGCGGCCTCGGGACGCAGCAGCAGGCTGACGTTCTTGGCGCGAACCGCGGCCGTCACGGCGTCGCTGAGCTTCGCCTGGATCTGCTCGATCGCGTATTGCTGCGCGCGCTGAGCGGGCTGCGTCAGGCGAGCAAGTTCCTGGTTCGCCGCGGTCTCTCGCGTCTGGATCGCCTGAGCCTGCGGACGCAGCGACGCGTCGGTCGCGCCCGGTGCACGCTGTGCGGTCTGGAACGCGGTGACCAGCGGCTGGAGCTCGCGAGCCACGGCCTGGCGGCGCGTCTCGGCCTGATCGAGCTGCGCCTTGTAGGTCGTCTCGATCTGGGCGCGCGCGGCGTTCCAGGCCTTCGAGTTGGCGATCGCACCCTGCGCGTCGGCGACGGCGATGCCCGAAACCTGTGCATCGGCAGCGGTCGCGGTCATGGCGGCAGGCGCAACGAGCGCTGCGGCGAGGAGAAGCGTCTTGAACGTCGTCATCAGAACTGTGTCCCTACGTTGAAAGTAATAAGCTTGGGGTCGTCACCCTTCTGGGTGAGCAAGGCTTTGGCGAGATCGATCCGCAGCGGACCGAATGGCGAGTTCCAGTTGACACCGATACCTACCGAGAGACGCGGCTTGGCCGAGTTTCCAAGGAACGTTTCCTGATAGATGTTCGGATTGAGATACCGCGCATTGGCGGTCGTACCAGAACACGTCGTCGCCCCGGCCGCTATCACGCCGACGGGGCAGATCGTCTGAACAGATGCTATGCCCGGCGTCGTCGCAGTCGCCGCAACTTCCGGCGTCAAGTAGAGCGGATTATCCCCGCTGTCCTTATACTGGTTTTGCAGCAACGTCGGCGAACCATCCGCATTGAACAGCAGTGCACCGGCCGCGCTTTTAGCCTGATCATAATTGAACGTCGGAAGCGGCTTCTTGATACCGAACAGGCTACCCACCTGTGCGTAGATCGATGGCCTCAGACCCAGTTCGCGTGCACCGGATCCCAACGGAATCTCGATTTCCGCACGCGCGAGGTAATAGGCACGGCCACCGAGTGCATCGTCCTGGATCTGATCGCGATCTGTCTGGACCGACTGCGAGCCATCGGCGGCGATCACGTAGCCGGCGCGCAACACACGGGGGCCTACGCCGCGAATGTCGAAGCCGCGGAACTGCGGCTCACCGAGATAGAAGCGATCGGTGATACGGATCGGGTCTCGCCCGGGGCCTGGGCTGCTCTCGAGAGGATGGATGTACCCGCCTTCTGCGACGATCGATCCGATAAACCCGCTGCCAAGGTTGGCGTATTTGGAGCCCTCGAGTCGCGTGCGCAGATACTTCACGTCCCCACCCAGCCCGGCAAAATCCTGGCTGAACGAAAAACGTGAACCCGCAGTAGGACGAAGGCGGCTGTTCAATGTATCTCGGCTGATCGAGTAGCCGACCGAGGACGTCCAACGGTTACCGATCGCTTCGCACAGATATCGGCCCGCCACTTCGAGGTTACATGAACCGTTTGCGTTCAGATATTGGCTATCGAGGCTAACCTCGTCGTAGGACAGACCATAGCGTGCCGAAAGCGACCAAAATTCAGTCAATGGCACGCCGGCACGAAGCTGGAAGCCGGTCGAGACCTGCGAATAGTTGGTCTGACGATCGTTACCGACATAGTTGAACGAGTTATAGTCGCGGCGGAAGATGTCGCCACCGACTGCGATGTTTTTGTCGAACAGATACGGCTCGGTGAAGCCCAGCTCGATCGACTTCGAGTAGCTCGAATAGTTGACGCCGGCGCGCAGTTCCTGGCCCTTGCCGCGGAAGTTGCGCTGCGTGATGTTCGCCTGGATGATGAACCGCTCGAGGCTCGAATAGCCGGCCGACAACTGAAGCTCGCCGGTCGACTTCTCTTCGAGGTTGGTTTCGAGGATCACGCGGTCGGGCGCGGAGCCCGGGAGCTGCTTGATCTCCATCTTGTCGGCGAAATAGCCCAGCGAGTTGATGCGATCCTGCGAGCGCTTGACCTGGAAGCTATTGAACGCGTCGCCCTCCGCCAGACGGATCTCGCGACGAACGACCTTGTCCTGCGTCTGCGTGTTGCCGTTGATGTCGATACGCTCGACATAGGTACGCTTGGCTTCGGCGATGTTGAAATTAATCCCCATCGTCAGCGTTTCGGCGTCCTTCTGGAACTCCGGATTCACCTCGGTGAACGCGTACCCGAACAGGCCCGCGGTCTGGCTGAGGTTGTCGACCGAATCCTCGACCAGCTTGGCGTTGTACCAGTCACCCTTCTTCAGCGGCAGCGTGGCCGCCAGCTTGGTGTTGTCGAAGTCGCGGATCTGGCTGTCGACGGTGACGTCGCCGAACTTGTAGCGCTTGCCCTCCTCCACCACGTACGTGATGATGAAGTCCTTCTTGTCCGGCGTCAGCTCGGCGACCGCCGACGTCACGCGGAAATCGGCGTAGCCCTGCGTCAGGTAGAACTGGCGGAGCTTCTGCTGATCGTAGGACAGGCGATCCTGATCGTAGCTGGTCGCCGACGACAGCAGGCGGAATAGACGCGACTGCTTGGTCGCCATCTGGCCGCGGATCTGGTCGTCGGAGAACACCTCGTTGCCGAGGATGTTGATCTGACGGACCTTGGACTTCGGGCCTTCACTGATCTCGAACACCACGTCGACGCGGTTCTGGTCGAGGTTGACCATCTTCGGATCGATCACCGCGGCGAAGCGGCCCTGGCGACGATACAGCTCGATGATCCGCGCGATATCCTGGCGGACCGCGGTACGCGTGAAGATCTGGCGTGGCGCGAGCTTGATCTCCTTGGTGATCTTGTCGCTTTTTAGCGCCTTGTTGCCCTCGATGATCACGCGGTTGATGATCGGGTTCTCCCGAACGCGCAGGACGATATTGCCGTCCTCGACACCTGCAATCGAGTAATCCGCGAACAGGTCGCTGGCCTGGAGATCCTTCAGCGCCTGATCGAGCGTCTCGGCGGTATAGGGGATGCCGACGCGCAGCTTGGTATAGCTGAGCACCGTCTCGCCCTCGATGCGCTGCGATCCCTCGACGCGCAAAGTCTTTATCGTCCGCACGGATACCGGCGCGCCGACGGGCGTTACTACCGGCGGAGCGACTCGCGTCGCACCGTTCCGCGTCACCGTTCCGGCAGGCGCTGTTGAAGGCGAGGCGGCGGGTGCCGTCTGCGCAAAGGCGGGGACGCCCGACAGGATCGTTCCTGCAAGCAGCAGGGCGCCCTTACGCGCGAAATCGTAACCGTTGATCGCTGTCACCAAACCCACCTTAAAAACGTGCACATACAAGGCGCGCCCGCCCTGCCCTATCGTCGTCAGCCGATCAAGCCGGCCAAGTTCTTCCAGAGCCCAAAATTGCCGAGATCGTTGAAGGTCACGAGCAACATCAGCGCGAGGATTGCCGCAAGGCCGCCACGAAACGCCCATTCCTGAACCTGCGGCTCGACCGGGCGCCTGCGCACCGCTTCGATCGCATAGAAGAACAAATGGCCCCCATCCAGCATGGGCACTGGCAGCAGGTTGATGAACCCCAGATTGATCGACACGAGTGCGATCAGGAAGACATAGGCGTCGAGGCCGAGTGACATCTGCTCGCCCGAGACCTTGGCGATGCTGAGCGGTCCGCCGAGTTCCTTCACCGAACGGCGTCCGGTGATGACCTGCCCCAACGTCTCGACCATCATCGAGACGATCTCGCCGGTCCGCTTTACCGCGATGACCGGCGCCTCGACCAGGCTGACGGTGACGATGATCGGCTTGCTGCCGGCGATGCCTAGGCGACCGATTCGATATTCGTTACCGAAGCGATCGCGCTGCAGTTCGGTGCCGATGACGATGTCGCGCGATAGCGCCCGGTCGCCGCGGACCGCGTCGATCCGGGTCCGCTCGCCAGCGCGGATGCGGGCATAGCGCGCCATATCGTCGAACGTCTCGACCGACCGGCCGCCGATGCCGGTGATCCGGTCGCCCGCCTGCAGGCCTGCCGCTGCGGCGGCACTACCGGGAACAGTGCCGCCGACGATCGGCGGCATCCGAATGTCGCCATAGGCGAACGCGAAGCCGGCGAGGATCAGGATCGCGACGACGAAATTGACGACCGGACCGGCTGCAACGACGATCGCGCGCTGCCATACCGGCTTCGACTGGAACGTACGCTGGCGTTCTTCGGCGGGGAGCGACAGCCACTCCGCGGAGGGCTGGCTGGCCGGGTTCATATCACCAGCGAACTTCACGTAACCGCCCAACGGCAGCCAACCGAACTTCCACCGCGTGCCGCGCTTGTCGGTAAAGCCCGCGATCTCGTGGCCGAAGCCGATCGCGAAGGCATCCGCCTTGATCCCGAAAATGCGCCCAGCGAGGTAATGTCCCATCTCGTGTACGAACACGAGGGGGCCGATCACCGCGGCGAACGACAATATGGTCAGCAGGACACCGGGTGTTTCGATCAAACCGCGTAATCCTTCACACGCTCACCGGCCAAGATCCGCGCCTCGGCATCGATCGCCAGCACGGCATCGACGCTGTCCGGCGCGGCCGGGTCATAACACGACAACGTATGTTCGACGATTGCGGCAATTTCGAGGAAGCCGATGCGACGTTGCAGGAAGGCCTCGACCGCTACCTCGTTGGCGGCGTTGAGAATTGCCGGCCGCGCGCCACCTGCATCGAGCGCCTCGCGGGCAAGCCGCAACGCAGGGAAGCGGACCGGATCGGGTGCCTCGAAGTCGAGCCGGCCGATCGCGACCAGGTCAAGCGGGGCCATCGGCGTCGCCATCCGGTCCGGCCAGGCCAGCGTATGCGCGATCGGCGTCCGCATGTCGGGTGGCCCGAGCTGCGCCAGCACCGACCCGTCGACATGATCGACGAGGCTGTGGATCACCGACTGCGGATGGATGACGATCTCGATCCGGTCGTGCGCAATCGGGAACAGCCGCGCGGCCTCGATCAGCTCGAGGCCCTTGTTCATGCAGGTCGCCGAATCGACCGAGATCTTCGCGCCCATCGACCAGTTGGGATGCTTGACCGCCTGTTCCAGCGTCACGCCGCGCATCTGCTCGGTCGTCCAGTCGCGGAACGGCCCGCCGCTGCACGTCAGGATGATCCGCCGCACACGTTCTGGACGAGTCGCGTCGAAACATTGGAAGATCGCGTTGTGCTCGGAATCGGCAGGAAGCAACGTCGCGCCAGTCCGCTTCGCCGCAGCGAGGATGACGTCGCCGGCGGAGACCAGCGGCTCCTTGTTGGCGATCACCACGGTACCGCCCTGCTCGATCGCCGCCATCACCGGCTTCAATCCCGCACAACCGACGATCGCCCCCATCGTCCAGTCCGCGCCCGAAGACGCCGCCTTGATGATCGCCTCGACACCGCCGCCTGCGCGGATCCCCGTGCCGGCCAGCGCCTCACGAAGCTCGGGAAGACAGCGCTCGTCCGCGACGACGGCGAACTCGGCCTTGGTCCGGATCGCCGCGGCGGCAAGCTTCGCCACATCGCAATTCGCCGTCAGCGCGACGACACGAAACCGATCGGGCTCCCGCTCGATCAGGTCGAGCGTCGAGGTACCGACCGAACCGGTAGCGCCCAAAATCGTGACGCTCTTCATGCGTAGAAATGCGGGAGCAGGACGAGGAACGCCGCGACCGGCGCGACCGGGACCAGCCCGTCGAGCCGATCCATCACGCCGCCATGTCCGGGCAGGATGTTGCCGCTGTCCTTCACGCCCGCCACTCTCTTCAACCAGCTCTCGTAAAGATCGCCCATCTGCGCGAGCACGGCGAGCAACGGCGTCGCCAGCGTCATCCGCATCGGCAGGCCGTATTGCGTGTGTAGCACCGCCGCGACCGCGCCCGCGAGCACGACACCACCGATCAGCCCCGACCATGTCTTGTTCGGACTGATCACCGGCGCAAGCTTGGGTCCGCCCAGCGTGCGCCCGGTAAAGAACGCGCCGATATCGCACGCCCACACCAGCGACAGCGCCCACAGCGTGTAGAGGATGCCCTCGTCCTGCCGCCGGATGATCATCAGCGCGAACACGGGAAGGCCACAATAGATAGTGCCCAGCGCCAGCTTGGGTTTTCGCGTCGTGATGACGACGAAGAACGCCGCCCCCACAAGCAGCCCCAGCGTGAAGAAATCATGGATCACGAGGATGAGCGACGCGGGGGCCATCAACGCGAGCGGCACCGACAGCGCGAACTGCGTCATCCGCTTGGTCTTGGCGTCGGCGCCCTGGAGCATCGACCATTCCGCCATCATGAACACCGCGGCGACCACGCCTAGCACCCAGAACGCAATCCCGCCGAGCGTCAGCGCAAGGCTGGCCACCGCGATCATGCCGACGCTGGCGATCATCCTGAGCTGGAGATTGGACGGCGTGCGCAACGCCTGATCGGGCGCCTTTTCAGGATCGGTAAGACTCACAGGCCACCGTAGCGACGCTGGCGCTGACCGAACGCCGCGACCGCATCGGCGAGCGCGGCGGCGTCGAAGTCAGGCCAGAGCGTGTCGACGAACAGGAGCTCCGCATACGCCGCCTGCCACAACAGGAAGTTCGACAAGCGCTGCTCACCCGACGTCCGGATCATGAGGTCCAGCGGAGGAAGGTCGTGCGTATCGAGTTCCGCCTCGATCGTCGCCTCATCGATCCTCGCCGGATCCAGCCCGCCATCACGCGCCCGCTCCGCCAGACGCCGCGCGGCGGTCACCAGTTCGGCATGCGCGCCATAATTCAGCGCGATCGCCAGAATCGGCCCGGTATTGCCCGCGGTCCGCGCGATGGCGTCATCCACCATCGCCACCAGATCGGGCGAAAAGCTGTGGTAGTCGCCGATCACGCGCAGCCGGACGTTCTCGCGCGCGAGTTCGTCGAGGTCGCTGCGGATGAAATGCCGCAGCAACCCCATCAGGTCGCTGACCTCCTCGGCCGGGCGCCGCCAGTTCTCCGACGAGAACGCGTACAGCGTCAGCGCCTCGATCCCCATCGCCCGCGCCGCGCGCGTCACCTTGCGCACCGCCTCGACGCCGGCCTTGTGCCCGGCGAAGCGCGGCAGGAACCGCTTCTTCGCCCAGCGGCCATTGCCGTCCATGATGATCGCGACATGACGCGGCACCGCCCCGCCTGCAGGAACGGCGCCCACAGGAACAGCAGCGAGCGGCGCGGCCGAGGAGGCCTGCAACCTCACTTGCCCAGGATTTCCTTTTCCTTGGCGGTCGCGGTCGCATCGAGTTCGGCGATGATGCTGTCGGTCAGCTTCTGCACTTCGGTCTCGTGACGCTTGCGCTCGTCCTCACCGAACACGCCCTTCTTCTCGTCGACCTTGAGCGAATCCATGCCGTCGCGACGGACGTTACGGACCGCGATGCGCGCCTTCTCGGCATACTGGCCGGCAAGCTTGGCGAGCTCCTTGCGGCGCTCCTCGGTGAGGTCGGGGATCGGCAGGCGCAGCGTCTGGCCGTCGACGATCGGGTTGAGCCCGAGGCCGGCCGAGCGGATCGCCTTGTCGGTCGGGCCGACGTTCGACTTGTCCCAGACCTGCACCGACAGCATCCGCGGCTCGGGCGCCGACACGGTCGCGACCTGGTTCAGCGGCATCGACGAGCCGTACACCGTCACCATCACCGGATCGAGCAGCGCGGTCGACGCGCGGCCCGTGCGCAGGCCTGCGAGATCGCTCTTCAGCGCTTCGACGGCACCCGCCATGCGGCGTTCGAGGTCGGTCTTGTCGTATGCGGCCATCTTAAAGCTCCTGCTCGTTCTGGACGATCGTCGACACGCCATCACCCGCCAGCACCGCGGCGAGATTGCCGGGTTCGCGGATGTTGAAGACGACGATCGGGATGTTGTTGTCGCGGCACAGCGCGATCGCGCTCGCGTCCATGACCTTGAGGTCGTCGGACAGCACGCGGCTGTACGTGACCGTTTCGTAGCGCACTGCGTCCGGGTGCGTCTTCGGGTCGGCGTTATAGACGCCGTCGACCGAAGTGCCCTTGAACAGCGCATCGCACTTCATCTCGGCAGCACGCAGAGCGGCGCCCGAATCGGTGGTGAAATAAGGGCTGCCGACCCCCGCCGCGAAGATCACGACGCGACCCTTCTCCAGGTGACGCTCGGCCCGGCGGCGGATGAACGGCTCGCACACCGACGCCATCGGGATCGCCGACTGGACGCGCGTGTCGACGCCGATCTGCTCCAGCGCGTTCTGCACGGCGAGCGCGTTCATCACGGTCGCGAGCATACCCATGTAATCGCCGGTCGCGCGGTCCATCCCACGTGCCGCGCCCGCCATGCCGCGGAAGATGTTGCCACCACCGACGACGATGCAGATCTCATAGCCCTTGGCCTTGATGTCGGCGATCTCCTGCGCAACGCGCGCGGTGACCGTCGGGTCGATCGACAGGCCGGACGGCCCCATCAGGACTTCGCCCGACAGTTTCAGCAGAATACGTTTGTAGCGCGGAGGCGTCATAAATCTCGAATATTGATTGGCGGGGCGGCGCGGACCTTAGGCGGCGAGGCCCGGGATGTGAAGCGCTGTGCGGCGCGTCCATCGCATTCGGGCGACGATGAAACAGAATTCCTTCTTAACGGGAAGCGCTGATCATGAAATTGCCGTCACTCCCGCAAGGCGGGAACCCACATGGCGGGCGTCCGGACGGATCGCTGGCATCGAAGTAGACACCAGCAACGAAAGGCACCGATCGTTGCACCGGAACGTACGGCTAGAGGCTATAGTCCTTCAGGGCTTTGTTATCGCCCGCACTCCCGCGGATCTTGGCTATATCCAGCGCTCGAGTTGCTGCTCGCAAACCGCCAGTCATAGAAAACCTACCCACATTAAATTTGCCACTCTCAAGCGGTAAAGCGACGCCCAACTCACCGCCGATCGAGAGAGAGTCGATCAGCGTATCATTCAGCGGCATCGTTAGAAGGTAACGTTTCTCCCATATCTTGCATTTCAGTTGGACCGTGAATGACCCCGCACTGGAATTGATAAGCGCTGGATATTCGTGGCTCTCAACGCACGTTGTTTGCAAGTTGAAGAACGTCGTACAGTCCCCGGTGCATACGACGCCGAACGCCGAACCGGATGCGTTCTTCGTCGTTGCCCAAGCCCCCTTCCCTACCGGGTAGATCGTCCAATCACCGAACTGCTCGTTCGTCGACTGGAACCGCGGCATGAGCGGTGGTGGCGTCACAACTACAGGCGGCGGAATGACGGGCTGTTTGCGTTGAGCGGCCGTAGATTGGGTTATCGCCAAGCCGGCAATTAATAGCCCACGCGCCAAATTTCGAACTACGACCATACGTACCCTCTTCCCTGCAAGACTTAATACGTCCTGCAAATCGGGGGTAGGTCAAGCGCCGAAACATTACGTTCGTTGAGTGCGAGCAAATGCATCCCGCCTGCGCGGGGATGACGGAGCAGCACGAAGGCTGCCCCGCTATCCTTCTCCCCTCGGGGAGAAGGTGGCCCGGCAGGGCCGGATGAGGGGGCGTGAGGTTCGAGACCTCGCCACTCCCCTCACCCTTCCCACTCGGCAAGAGCCGAGCGGGCCCCTTCCCCCTCCCCGTTGGGGCGAGGGAGGAAGTCAGCTTATGCCTGGGGCACGCCCGATGCAGCAGCAACCTCGGCTGCGAAGTCGGACTGCTCCTTCTCGATGCCTTCGCCGAGCTGGAAGCGGACATAGTCCACCAGCTTGATCTCGGTCCCTGCATCCTTGCCGGCCTTGGCGACGACGTCGGAGATCTTGGTCTTGCCGTCCATCACGAACAGCTGGCTGACCAGGGCATGCTCCTTGCGATACTTGGCGATGCCGCCCTCGACCATCTTGGCGATGATGTCGGCAGGCTTGCCCGACTCGGCGGCCTTCTCGGTCGCGATCGCGCGCTCACGCTCGATCTCGGACTCGTCGAGGTCGGCTTCGTTCAGCGCCTTCGGGAACGCGGCTGCGATGTGCATCGCGAGCTGCTTGCCGAGCGCCTGGAGAACCTCGTCCGAAGCCTCCGACTCGAGCGCGACGAGCACGCCGATCTTGCCGAGGCCGGGGGCCGCTGCGTTGTGAATGTACGGAACGACCGCACCCTTGCTGACTTCCAGCGTGCGCGAGCGGCGCAGCGACTGGTTCTCGCCGATCGTCGCGACGTTGTTCGTCAGGACTTCCTCGACGGTCTTGCCCGATGGCATCGCCTGCGACTTCAGCGCCTCGATTTCGCCGCCGGTCGCCAGAGCGATCTGCGTCACGTCACGGACGAACGACTGGAACTGGTCGTTCTTGGCGACGAAATCGGTCTCCGAGTTCACTTCGACCGCTGCGCCCTTGGTGCCCGACACGGCGACGCCGACCAGGCCCTCGGCCGCGGTACGGCTGGACTTCTTGGCGGCGGCTGCGAGCCCCTTGGTACGCAGCCAATCCATTGCCTGCTCCATGTCGCCGGCGTTCTCGCTGAGCGCCTTCTTGCAATCCATCATGCCCGCGCCGCTCTTCTCGCGCAGATCCTTGACCATTGCTGCCGTGATATCGGCCATGTCTCTAATCCTTTTTAGGTCTGAATATGGTTGCGGGCGAGGCAGAGCTTTCGCCCTACCCCGCCCGCATGACGGTTCGGCGACGACGCTTATGCGTCGATCTGGCGCTCACCCTCGGCTGCCAGCTCGGCAGCGATGTCGGCGTTCGCAGCCGACTCGCTCGTCGGCGCGCTGGCCTCGACGACCGGGTCTGCGCTCAGTGCCTCTTCCTTCGGCGGCTCGATCATCGCGCCGATGTCGGCACCGGTACGGCGCTGCTGCTCCTGGCCGCCGCGCGTCGCTGCGATCGCTATCGCCTCGCAGTACAGGCGGATGGCGCGGGCTGCGTCGTCGTTCGCGGGAACCGGGAAGGCGATGCCGTCCGGCGACACGTTCGAATCGAGGATCGCGACGACGGGAATACCCAGCGTGTTCGCTTCCTTGATCGCCAGCTCTTCCTTGTTCGCGTCGATCACGAACATCACGTCGGGAATGCCGCCCATGTCGCGGATGCCGCCGAGCGAAAGCTCGAGCTTGTCCTTCTCGCGGGTGAGCTGGAGGACTTCCTTCTTGGTCAGGCCGACGGTGTCGCCCGACAGCATTTCCTCGAGCGTCTTGAGACGCTTGATCGAACCCGAGATGGTCTTCCAGTTGGTGAGCATGCCGCCCAACCAGCGATGGTTGACGAAGTGCTGGCCCGAGCGACGCGCTGCGTCCGCGACGGGATCCTGCGCCTGGCGCTTGGTGCCGACGAACAGGACCTTGCCACCACCGGCAACAGCCGACGAGACGAATTCGAGCGCGCGCGCGAACAGCGGCACGGTCTGCGAAAGATCGAGGATGTGGACGCCGTTACGATCACCGAAGATGTAAGGCTTCATCTTTGGGTTCCACCGATGAGTCTGGTGGCCGAAATGCGCGCCCGTTTCGATGAGCTGCTGCATGGAGACGACTGGAGCCGCCATAGGGATATATCCTTCCGGTTGTGCCTCTGGGAAGCGGATGACGTCGTGGCCGAAGACCGTGACGCACCGGGCTATGATGCCTCCCATGCGGGGTTAGAGGCGCGGCCCTTAGCGTGGCTTAATTCGAAAAGCAATCACACCAAGCGCGCTTGACTCACGGAACGCAATGAGAACATAAAGGGCTCAGAGGGGAACAGATGTTCGACTCGGCGCGGAATCACCCCGGTAGGGCGGGATTCGAAATGCGACGAGTGGAACGATGTTTCTGACCAAGTGTTTGCGGATATTAGGAATTTGTTCGCAACTCATAGGAAGGCGGACGTGATGTTGGTTCTGAGCTTCATGGTTTTTGCTGGTGCATTCGCGGTCGCGGGCATGATGATCGTCTCGTCGATCGCACCGCAGTGGGATCGTATCGTGCGCCTCGCGATGGGCAACGTCGAACCCGCGTTCCAGCCGCTCCGCACGCTGGCCGTTGCGGAGCGCCGGATCGCGGTCAGGCGCTGGGCTTCGACGTCGGCTCCTGTGCCCGCCCGCCGCTGGAACGCTGCCGCCTGATCTTGGCATAGCTGGCGATGCTGAACGGCATCGAGAGCAGGTACAGCACGCAGATGATGCTGAGCGTATGCCATGGCGCGCTCACGATGGCAGCGCCTAGCAATACGACGAGCGCAATGGCCTCGAACCGGATGTTGCTGCGGAGTTTGACCGAACTCCACGAGTAGGTGGCGATACTCGACACCATCAGTAGCGCGACGAACGCGACCCAGGGCGCCACGAAATACGGCGACGCGAATTTGGGTTCATCGGTCCAGAACCAGAAGAACATCGGCATCAGCGCGAGTCCCGCGCCGGCCGGAGCCGGAACGCCGGTTAGGAAACCCGCGGACTTGTGCGGCTGGTGGCTCTCGTCGATCTTGGCGTTGAAGCGTGCGAGACGCAGCGCGCAGAACACAGCGAGGATCAGCGAGCAGATCCAGCCGACGCGCGGCAACGCCGTCAGCGACCAGAGATAGACGATCAACGCAGGCGCGACGCCGAACGAGATCGCGTCGGACAGCGAATCAAGCTCGGCACCGAACCGGCTTTCGCCATGCAGCATCCGGGCAATCCGACCATCGAGGCCGTCGAGCACGCCCGCGACCATGATCATCGCGACCGCGCTTTCCCATTGACCACCGATCGCGAATCGCACGCCACTCAGGCCTGAACACAGCGCTAGCGCGGTGACTGCGTTGGGAGCGACGGCGCGCAGGGGAAGTCCGCGCGGTGCACGACGTGTGCGACCGAAGCGCCCCCGGCCCCGCTCCTCGATCGAATCGGTCGAACCGTCGCGGTCCATCACTGCGCGATACCACCGACCGGAACGCCACCGACGCGACCAAGCACGGTCTCGCCCGCGATGCTGCGCTGGCCCAGACACACCTGCGGCACGACATGATCGGGCAGGTACACGTCGACTCGGCTACCGAACCGGATCAGGCCGATGCGCTGGCCGACCGCGACCATGTCGCCCGCCTTCACGAAGCCGAGGATGCGGCGCGCGACCAGGCCGGCGATCTGCGTGAAGCCGATCCGCATGCCGTTGCGGTCCTCGACGACGAAATGCTGGCGCTCGTTCTCATCGCTCGCCTTGTCGAGGTCGGCGTTGAGAAACTTGCCCGAAATGTAGACCACTTGGCGGATCGTACCGGCGATCGGCGTGCGATTGATGTGCACGTCGAACACCGACATGAAGATCGACACACGGACCAGCGGTGCGTCGCCGAGACCGTTCTCGCCGGCAAGCTCGCGCGGGATCGGCACGCGCTGGATCATCGTGATCAGCCCGTCCGCAGGCGCGACGATCAGGCCTTCGCCTTGTGGGGTGGTGCGGATCGGATCGCGGAAGAACGTCGCGACCCAGATCACGACGCCGACCATCGGCCAGAACAGCACGTGGCTGACGATCGTCAGCAACAGCGTGATGCCGGTCGCGATCGCGACGTATTTGTGGCCCTCCGGATGGACTGCGGGAAATCGCCATTTGACCGTGGAGGTCGTGACGGGCGGCTTGTCGAGCGATGCCATAACCTGCGGGTCTATCCGTGCACGACGCGCGATACAACGATGAACCGGCTTTTCCTTACAGCACCAACGGTTGGCCAGCGGTTGATCGCCGCGGCATGCTCCCCTAGACGCTCACCAAACCCCTCCCCCGAAGGACCCGGATATGGCGAAGATCAAGGTAAAGAATCCGATCGTGGAGATCGATGGCGACGAGATGACCCGGATCATCTGGGAATGGATCCGCGAACGCCTGATCAAGCCGTATCTCGACATCCAGCTCGATTATTACGATCTCGGCGTCGAGCATCGCGACGCGACTGACGACCAGGTCACGATCGACAGCGCGCTCGCCACGCAGAAGCACGGCGTCGCGGTGAAGTGCGCGACGATCACGCCCGACGAGCAGCGCGTGACCGAGTTCGGCTTGAAGAAGATGTGGAAGTCGCCGAACGGCACGATCCGCAACATCCTCGGCGGGACCATCTTCCGTGAGCCGATCGTGATCAAGAACGTGCCCCGCCTGATCCCGGGCTGGACGCACCCGATCGTCGTCGGCCGTCACGCATTCGGCGATCAGTACCGCGCGACCGACTATCTGGTCCCCGGCCCGGGCAAGCTGCGCCTCGTCTTCGAAGGCGACGACGGCACGGTCATCGACCGCGAGGTGTTCCAGTTCCCGTCGGCCGGCGTCGCGATGGCGATGTACAACCTCGACGATTCGATCCGCGATTTCGCCCGCGCATCGATGCATTACGGCCTCAACCTGAAGTGGCCGGTGTATCTGTCGACCAAGAACACGATCCTCAAGGCCTATGACGGCCGCTTCAAGGACCTCTTCGCCGAGGTGTTCGAGGCCGAGTTCAAGGACAAGTTCAAGGAAGCGGGCATCGTCTACGAGCATCGCCTGATCGACGACATGGTCGCATCGGCGCTGAAGTGGAACGGCGAGTTCGTCTGGGCCTGCAAGAACTATGACGGCGACGTCCAGTCGGATCAGGTCGCGCAAGGGTTCGGGTCGCTCGGCCTGATGACCTCGATCCTGCTGACCCCGGACGGCAAGACCGTCGAGGCCGAAGCCGCGCACGGCACCGTCACGCGGCACTTCCGCATGCACGAGCAGGGCAAGGCGACCTCGACCAACCCGATCGCGTCGATCTTCGCGTGGACCGGTGGCCTGAAGTATCGCGGCAAGTTCGACGATACGCCCGACGTCACCAAGTTCGCCGAGACGCTCGAGCGTGTCTGCGTCCAGACGGTCGAGAACGGGCACATGACCAAGGATCTCGCGATCCTGATCGGCCCCGACCAGCCTTGGATGACGACCGAGCAGTTCTTCGAGCAGGTGCGGTCCAACCTCGAGACGGAAATGGCCAACTGGGCCTGAACTGATGGCCGGGCGGTGCGACGCCGCCCGGTCTCATTCACCGCGATCCGACGCGTAAGCTCCGGTTGACCACCGCGGCGCGGAGATACTGGAAATACACGGCACAGCCGATCAGATGCGCAGTGAACGGTATGCGGGACAGCTTCCAGAATTCGACCTGGGCGCACGCAAGCCATAGGAAAAGCCCCGTCAGACCGAATGCGATCGTCGACAACAGGATCGACGAGAAAGTGGCACCGACGCCAAGCGTCAGCGGTCCCGCCCCGCGATAGCCGACAAGGTAGGGCGCAAGGATCAGCAGCCAGATGGCGCCCCAACCTGAGCTAGTCATAATCACAGACATCAAGAGCATCGCCGGTCCGTCGACGCTTGTGCCGCCCTCCGCATAATAGAGATGGCTGTGGTACATGATCAGCGGGATCGGCGCGCAGGCCAGCGCGATCCCGACGATCCATAGCGTCCATGCCCGTTTCGGTGTTCGCACGTGCATGGCGTTTCGCCCCTCTACGACACAAACAGCCTAGCCGCCCCGCCGCAAGGCTGGTCTAAGCGTAGCATGGCATTACGGCTCGACAATCAAGGTTTCAGCGACACGCTCGTCATTCTGGGCGCGGCGGGCCTCGTCATTCCCGCGTTCGCGCGGTTCCGGGTTAGCCCGGTCATCGGTTTCATCCTGGTCGGCCTGCTGGTCGGCCCCGCCGGCTTGGGCTCGCTCACCGGCTCTATGCCGTGGCTGTATTACCTAACCATCTCGAACCCAGAGTCGATCGAGCCGTTCGCCGAGTTCGGTATCATCCTGCTGTTATTCTCGATCGGCCTCGAACTGTCGTTCAAGCGGCTATGGTCGATGAAGCGGCTCGTATTCGGTACCGGCGCTGCCGAACTGATCGGCTCGGCGCTGATCATCGGCACGGCGCTGCACTTCATCGGCCAGGAATGGGCAGGCGCGATAGGGCTCGGGTTCGCGCTCGCGCTGTCCTCGACAGCTTTAGTCCTACCGCTCGTCGGCACGACGGGTGCGGTCGGTCGGGGAGCGTTCGCGATGCTGCTGTTCGAGGATCTGGCGCTCGTCCCGATCATCTTCGTGCTTGGTGCGCTGGCACCGACTGCGAGCGCAGACGGCTGGTCGAACATCGCCGGCGTGGCATTGCGCGGTGGTTTGACCGTCGTCGCGATGTATATCGGCGGGCGGGTCGTCCTGCCCCGGCTGTTCGGGCAGGCCGCGCGCACCAAGAGCCCTGAACTCTTCCTTGCCGCGTCGCTGCTGGTGGTGATCGTAGCGAGCGTCGCGACAACGGCCGCCGGACTGTCGCCTATCGTTGGCGCGCTGCTGGCGGGGTTGCTGATCGCCGAGACCGAATATCACAGCGAGGTCGAGGTCATCACCGCGCCGTTCAAGGGGCTCGCGCTAGGTGTGTTCCTGATCACGGTGGGCATGAGCCTCGACCTCCGGCTGATCGCGCAGAACTGGCCGTCGCTCCTACTCGCGGTGTCGGGCGTGGTGGCGACCAAGGCGATCGTCACGTTCCTGTTCCTGCGCGTCGCCAATTCGCGGCGCGGGGTCGCGGCCGAGACGGGCTTGCTGATGGGTAGCCCCTCCGAGACCACGCTGATCGTGCTTGCAACGGCCGCACAGGCGCAGTTGATCCTGCCGTCGACCGCCGCTTTCTGGCAGACCGTCACTGCGATTGGGCTGACGATCACGCCGCTGCTGGCAAAGCTCGGCCGCACCGTCTCGCGTCAACTGGAAAGCCGGTCAGGTGCCGACGCCGGCGATATTGAGATCGACGACGATGGGCCGGGAACCGTCGTGATCGGCTTTGGTCGGGTCGGGCGGATGGTCGCCGACATGCTCGCAGTTCATGGCCAGAAGTACGTCGCGGTCGAGGCGGATATCGACTCGGTCGAAGCAGCGCGGGCGCAGGGACATCCGGTGCTGTTCGGCGACGTGGCGCGCGCGGAATTGGTCGACAGGCTGAAGCTGCATACCGCCAAGGCGTTGATCCTGACGATGGACGATCCGGTGCTGACGGTACGCCTGGCGAGGCGGGTGCGGGCTTTGGCCCCGGACCTGCCGATCGTGGCGCGTGCGCGAGATACGGCGCATGCAGCCGAGCTGTACCGTGCAGGCGTCACCGATGCCGTGCCGGAGACGCTGGAGAGTTCGCTGCAACTGGCCGAGGCGGTGCTGGTCGATCTCGGCGTGGCGATGGGCCCCGTCATCGCCTCGATCCACGAGAAGCGCGATGAGCTTCGGCAGGAGATCAAGGCGGCGGCTGACATGCTGGTCGAACCGCGGATCAGAAAAGCTAAGCGCACGCCCCGCGCGGCATAAATGCCGCGTCGGGCGTCGCTTGAAGACCAGTCAGGCTGACGCCAGCGCGAAATCCTTGAAGCGTTCGCGTAGGGCGGTTTTCAGTAGCTTGCCCGTGGCGGTGTGCGGCAGGTCGTCGACGAAGACGATCGCGTCGGGGAGCCACCATTTCGCAACGTACTCGGCCAGGTGGTCGCGAATCTCGGCTTCTCCGACGTTGCTGCCGGGTTTGCGGACGACCAGCAGCAGCGGGCGCTCGTCCCACTTGGGGTGGTGGATGCCGATCGCCGCCGCCTCCGCCACGCCCGGACAGCCGACCGCCGCGTTCTCGAGATCGACCGAGCTGATCCATTCGCCGCCGGACTTGATGACGTCCTTCGAGCGGTCGGTAATTTGCATCGTGCCGTCCGCATGCAGCATCGCGACGTCGCCGGTGTCGAACCAGGATTCACCGTCAACCGCGTCCTCGTCGGCGCCGAAATAGCGTTGGACTACCCAGGGGCCCCTCACCTGCAACCGGCCGGCGACCTTGCCGTCGCGGGCTAGCACCGTGCCTTCGTCGTCGATAATGCGGAGTTCTATGCCGAAGGGGACGCTGCCCTGCTTGCCGACGAGGTCCAGCTTTTCCTCATGGCTCATGTCCTCCCAGTGTGGGGGCGCGAAGCCGGCGGTGCCAATCGGCGAGGTCTCGGTCATGCCCCAGAGGTGCTTCACCGTGGCGCCCATGCCCATGATCCGCTCGATCATCGCGCGCGGCGCGGCCGAGCCGCCGATCGTGACCAGTTTCAGATACGCGGGCGCGTCGCCGGTCGCTTCCATGTGGCCGAACATCGCTAGCCATACGGTCGGCACGCCGGCGGAATGCGTGACCTTCTCGTCGTTCATCAGGCGGCACAGCACGGCCGGATCGTTGACCGCGGAATAGACCACTTTCGCCCCCGACAGCGCGCAGGCGAACGGCAGGCCCCAGGCGGCGGCATGGAACATCGGCACGACCGGCAGCACGACAGCATTGGGAGAAAGATCGAACACCCACGGCGCGACCTCGGCCATCGCGTGGATCAGCGTCGAG
Source organism: Sphingomonas sp. PP-CE-1A-559 (assembly GCF_004340965.1). GTDB lineage: Bacteria > Pseudomonadota > Alphaproteobacteria > Sphingomonadales > Sphingomonadaceae > Sphingomonas. The sequence goes on from NZ_SLYA01000007.1 coordinate 20,227, forward strand.
CGGTGCGTATAGAGCACGCCCTTCGGATTGCCGGTGGTGCCGCTGGTGTAGCAGAGCATGCAAGGCTCGCGCTCGGGGCCTTCGACCCATTCATAGTCACCGTCCTCGGCGTCGAGCAGCGCCTGGAAGCCGTCGGGGCCGAGATCGTCGAAGCAGACGTAATGCCGAATGCTGGTCCATTGCGCGCGGAGGCGATCGACGAGCGGCTGGAACGCCTTGTCGTAGAGCATCACGCGGTCTTCGGCGTGGTTGGCGATGTAGACGAGTTGTTCGTCGAACAGCCGCGGGTTGATCGTGTGGATCACGCCGCCCATGCCGATCGTGCCGTACCAGGCGACGAGGTGGTGCGCGTGGTTCATCGCCAGCGTCGCGACCCGGTCGCCGGGCGCTACGCCTAGCTTTTCGAGCGCTTGAGCCAGTTTGCGGGCGTCGCGCGCGATACCCGCCCAGTTGATGCGCGTCTCGCGACCGTCGGCCCAGTAGCTGACGAGTTCCCTCGCGCCATGCTCTCTCGCCGCGTGGTCGATCAGGCGGGGAACACGAAGCTCGAAATCCTGCATTCCACCAAGCATTCTCGCTCTCCCAAGCTCGTTATCCGACTAGAGCGAGCCTCGTTTCCGAGGTCTTCATCTCCACCTTGGCGACACCGTGCAACGACTCGATGTGCTCGACAAGCTCTCCGTCGAGGAGGAAGTCGCGACCCAGCAGGATGCAGACCTCGCCGTCGGGCAGTTGCGCACGGACTCGCACCTCGCCTCGCGCGCCGCGATGCTCGGCCAAAAGCGATGCGAGGCCGGCGAAGGCGGTCATGTCGGAGATCGTCACGACCACCTGGAAGCGTGCCAAGTTGGCGAGGCCTTCGAACGGCTGGATGCGCTTGATGCTGACGCGCGGCGTGTCCTCGCCGGGCTTGCGATCGAGCTCGACGGTAATGAGCCCGCAGCCGCCGGCCTTTGCCGCTTCCTCCAGATCCTTCGAGACCTGGTCGTCGAAGCAGGTCGCCATGAACTGGCCACTCGCGTCGGAGCATTGCGCCATCATGAAGCGCTTGCCGCGCGCGGAAGTGCGGTAGCGGGCGTCCTCGACCAGCACCGCCATCGTCGCGCCGGCGCGGCTGCCGTCGTCGGGGATATTGAGCTCCGACAGCGCGGTGTAGGCGCGGGCGCCATGGCTGACCGCGATATGGCGGTGACGATCGACCGGGTGCGCGGAGAAATAGAAGCCGAACGCCTCCTTCTCCTGATCCATGCGCTGGCTGAGCGTCCAGCGGACCGATGGCGGCAGCTTGATCGCGTCGCCGGCGGGTTCGGCGTCCCCGAACAGGCCGCCCTGCCCGCTGGTCTTCTGTTCGTGCGTGCGCGCGGCGATCGCGAGGATCGTCTCGGCGGTGGCGTGGATGCCGGCGCGGTTCTGATCGAGGCCGTCGAAGGCACCGGCGGCGGCGAGCGTTTCGAGCTGGCGCTTGTTGAGCAGGCGCGGGTCGACTCGCTTGGCGAGGTCGTCGAGGCCGGCGAACGGGCCGTTCTGGACACGCTCGACGATGAGCTTTTCCATCGCGCCTTCGCCGACCGATTTCAGTGCGCCGAGGGCATAGCGGACGGCGAGGTTGTTCTCCTCGACGTCGGGCAGTACCTCGACGTCGAACTCGGCCTGGCTTGCGTTGATGCAGGGCGGCAGCGCGGTGATCCCGAGACGGCGCATGTCGTCGGTGAAGATCGCGAGCTTGTCGGTCTGGTGCAGATCGTAGCACATCGAGGCGGCGAAGAATTCGTGCGGGTGGTGCGCCTTCAGCCACGCGGTCTGGTACGCGAGCAGCGCGTAAGCCGCGGCGTGGCTCTTGTTGAAGCCGTAGCCGGCAAACTTGTCGATCAAGTCGAACAGCGCGTTCGCCTCGGCCTTCTTGATGCCGTTGACGCTCAGGCAACCCTCGACGAAGCCCGCGCGCTGCGCGTCCATCTCGGCCTTCACCTTCTTGCCCATCGCGCGGCGCAGCAGATCGGCGCCGCCGAGCGAGAAGCCCGCCAGCACCTGGGCTGCCTGCATGACCTGTTCCTGGTAGACGAAGATCCCGTAGGTCTCCGCCAGGATCGGTTCGAGCAGCGGGTGCGGGTAGTCGATCGCCTCGGTGCCGTTCTTGCGGCGGCCGAACGACGGGATGTTGTCCATCGGGCCCGGTCGATAGAGCGACACGAGCGCGATGATATCGCCGAAATTGGACGGGCGGACGGCGGACAGCGTGCGGCGCATGCCCTCCGACTCAAGCTGGAACACGCCGACCGTGTCGCCCTTTTGCAGGAGCGCGTAGACGCCGGTGTCGTCCCATTCGAGCGCGTCGAGATCGACGGTCAGGCCGCGCTTGGCGAGCAGTTGCACCGCCTTCTGCAACACAGACAGCGTCTTGAGCCCGAGGAAATCGAACTTCACCAGGCCCGCGCCTTCGACATATTTCATGTCGAACTGCGTGACGGGCATGTCGGAGCGCGGATCGCGGTAGAGCGGGACGAGCTGTGCGAGCGGGCGGTCGCCGATGACCACGCCGGCGGCGTGGGTGGAGGAGTGGCGAGGCAGGCCCTCCAGCTTCATTGCCAGATCGAGCAGCTTCCGGACGCCGTTGTCGTTGGCATATTCCTTCGCGAGTTCGCCGACGCCGTTCAGCGCGCGCTCCAACGTCCAGGGATCGGTCGGGTGGTTGGGGACAAGCTTCGCCAGCCGGTCGATCTGGCCGTAGCTCATCTGCAACACGCGGCCGGTGTCCTTGAGCACCGCGCGCGCCTTCAGCTTCCCGAAGGTGATGATCTGCGCGACCTGATCGCGGCCGTATTTCTCCTGGACGTAGCGAATCACCTCGACACGGCGGGTTTCGCAGAAATCGATGTCGAAATCGGGCATCGACACGCGTTCCGGGTTCAGGAAGCGCTCGAACAGCAGGCCCAGTTTGATCGGGTCGAGATCGGTGATCGTCAGCGACCAGGCGACGACCGAGCCTGCGCCCGAACCACGGCCCGGGCCGACCGGGATGTCGTGGTCCTTCGCCCATTTGATGAAGTCGGCGACGATCAGGAAGTAGCCTGGGAAGCCCATCTGGACGATCACGTCGACCTCGAACGCGAGCCGCTTGCGGTACACGTCGCGCCAGCCGTCTTCGCCTTCGCCGTGGAGTTCGGCGATGCGGGCGAGGCGGGCTTCGAGACCGGCTTCGGCGTCGTCGCGGAGGAGCTTTGCCTCACCCTCGATGTCACCGGCTAGGCTGGGGAGGATCGGCTTCCGATACGGTGCCATCACCGCGCAGCGCTGCGCGACGACGAGCGTGTTGGCGATCGCCTCGGGCAGGTCGGCGAACATCTCGTGCATGACCGGCGCGGGCTTCATCCAGGCTTCGGGACAGCTGCGGATGCGGTCCTCGGTCTCGACATAGGTCGAGTGCGCGATGCAGAGCATGGCGTCGTGCGCGTCGCCGAATGCGCTCTCGGTGAAGCAGCACGGATTGGTCGCGACCAGCGGCAGGTTGCGCTCATAGGCGATGTCGATGAGGTCCGTTTCGGCCGCCGTCTCGATCGCGTCGTTGCGGCGCGAGAGTTCGATGTAGAGGCGGTCGCCGAACAGCCCTTGCAGGCGATCGAGATAGGCGCGGGCGCGGGCGGGCTGGCCTTCCGCGAACAGACGGGCGAGGCCGCCTTCGCCGCCTGCGGTGAGCGCGATCAGGCCGTCGGTGTGGCGTTCTAGTGCGGCGAAGTCGACGTGCGCGGGCATCTCGATCGGGCGGTCGAGATGCGCCATCGAGACGAGCGCGCAGAGATTGTCGTAGCCGGTCATGGTCTGCGCGTAGAGCGCGAGCCAGTCGAACTGCGTCGCGACGCCGTCGGGCATGTCGGGACGGCCGACGCCGAGCATCACGCCGATGATCGGCTGGACGCCATCCTTCTTGGCGGCGTCGGAATAGGCCATCGCGGCGTAGAGCCCGTTGCGATCGGTCAGCGCGGCGGCGGGAAAGCCCAGCGCGCGCGCCTGCTTGGCGATTGCCTTGGGATCGATGGCGCCGTCGAGCATGGTGTAGCAGGAGAAAACGCGGAGGGGGACGTAACCGGAATGCATCGACCGGAGGTAGGCGCTGCGGTGCGATTCGACCAGCGCCGTTGAGTCCGATCGGAACCGCGGACACGACGAGCCGTTGCGGCGGGGACTTCTGGGAGCATTATACATGACCGATCCACGCGGGCACTTTGCCGATACCGAAACCACGGCTGCGGGGACGCCTCGTGCGGGGGCCGGCTGGGGGTGGATCCTGGCCTACGGCGTGCTGTCGGTGGTGCTCGGGATCATGGCGTTCGCATCGCCGTTTTCCGCGACCTATGCCGCGACTCTGGTGATCGGGGCGTTCCTGATTGCGGCCGGGATCGTGTCGATCGTGTCGGGGTTTGCCGGCAAGGGACACGAAGGGCGCGGCTACGCGATCGGGTTTGGGCTGGTGTCGCTGGTGATCGGGCTGATCATGGCGTTCGAGCCGGCGACGGGCGCGATCTCGCTGACGTTGCTGATTGCGGTTTGGCTGGGTGTGCGCGGCGCGTTGGAGATCGGGCTTGGCGCGCGGTTTCGGCGGGGCATGGGGCTGATGATCGCGCTGGGTGTGGTGAACATACTGCTGGCGGTGATCGTGTTGGCGACGCTGCCTTGGTCGGCGTTGACGTTGCCGGGGTATGTGCTGGGGATCAGCTTCCTGTTTGGCGGGGTGACTTCGGTTGCTTCGGCCCTCGCGCACAAGAAGGGCGCACCGGCGTTTTCGGTGACCGCCTGACTTTCCCCGCGAACTGCTTGTTCTCCCGCGAAGGCGGGAGTCCAGTCTGGGCCCCCGCCTTCGCGGGGGAACACGCTACGTTGGGATGCTTGGCCTCTCCTCGCGAGAAAGCGCCACCCCGGCGAAGGCCGGGGCCCAATTGGTGAGGTTGCAGTAACGGAGCGCAGCGGTCTTCACCGCCGTCCCCCAATTGGGCCCCGGCCTTCGCCGGGGTGGTGGTGTGGGGTGGTGCCCCTGTGGGTTAGAGCAGCTTCTCGATATCCTTGCGGATGTCCTCGGGCTTGGTCGTCGGGGCGTAGCGGTCCACCACCGCCCCATCGCGACCGACAAGGAACTTGGTGAAGTTCCACTTGATCGCCTTCGACCCGAGCACGCCCGGCGCGTCGGACTTCAGCCGCTCGAACAGCGGGTCGGCCCCTGCCCCGTTGACGTCGATCTTCGCGAAGACCGGGAACGTCACGTCGTAGGTCAGCGTGCAGAAATTGGCGATCTCCGCCGCGTCGCCGGGTTCCTGCCCGCCAAACTGGTTGCACGGGAACGCGAGGACTTCGAAACCCCGATCGGCATAGTCACGATGGAGTGCTTCGAGGCCGTCATATTGGGGGGTGAAGCCGCATTTTGAGGCGGTGTTGACGATCAACAGCACCTTGCCGCGGTGGGGTTCGAGCGAAGTCGCTGTGCCGTCGGCGTTTTTTACGGTGAAGTCGGTGATCGCGGTCATGGGCGGTCCTCGTTTCGCGCGAGCAGATACGTCAGGTTCTGACGCACGCCGGGCCATTCGTGGCGGAGGATGCTGTAGACGACCGTGTCGCGCAAGCGGCCGTCGGCCATCACTTGGTGCCCGCGCAGTATGCCGTCGCGCTTGGCGCCTAGGCGTTCGATCGCGCGTTGAGAGTTCTTGTTGAGCGAGTCGGTGCGAATCTGGACGCATTCGCAGCCGAGTGATTCGAAGGCGTGGGTCAGCAGCATCAGCTTGGCTTCGGTGTTGACGCCGGAGCGCTGTACGGACTTGGCGTAGAAGGTGCCGCCGATCTCGACTCGCTTGTTGCCCTCGTTCATCCGCATGAAGCGCGTGGTGCCGACGACGGTCCCGCCGGCCACCACCGCAAACAGTCGCGCCCGCCCGAAGTCCTGTTCGCGCAACGCGGCGTCGAGCCAGCGGTCGGGTGCCTTCATCATCGCGACGTTGGCGTAGAATGTGTCCCACAAATTGTCCGCCGACGCGGCCGCGACCAGCGCGTCCATGTCGTCGGCAACCAGCGGACGAAGCGTGACGTGACGCCCGGTCAGCGTCGGCGTCTCGCCCCAGGTCACGCTAGGCGTCCCTCGTGCAGTCGCAGCACGCGGTCCATGCGGGCCGCGAGCCGCTCGTTGTGCGTCGCGACCACCGCCGCGGTGCCCTGTTCGCGGACCAGACGGATGAACTCAGCGAAGACGATGTCGGCGGTATGCTCGTCGAGGTTGCCGGTCGGCTCGTCCGCCAGCACCAGCGCGGGCTTGTTGGCAAGCGCGCGGGCGACCGCAACGCGCTGTTGCTCACCGCCGGAGAGCTGGCTCGGGCGGTGCGTCAGGCGGTGGCCGAGACCGAGTTGCGTCAACAACTGCGCGGCGCGCGCGTCCGCCTCGGCCCGCGTCGCACCGTGGACGAGTTGCGGGAGGACGACGTTCTCGGTCGCGTTGAAGTCCGGCAGCAGGTGGTGGAACTGATAGACGAAGCCGAGGCTGTCGCGGCGCACCACGGTCCGCTCATGCGCGTTGAGCTTGGCCGCCTCGGTGCCCGCGATCCTGATCGATCCCTGAAAGCCGCCCTCGAGCAGGCCCACGGCTTGCAACAGAGTCGACTTGCCCGAGCCCGACGGCCCGAGCAGCGCGACGATCTCGCCCGGTGCGATCGCGAGGTCGACGCCGCGCAGGACGTCGATCGTCGCGCCACCCTGCGTGAAGCTCTTGGTCAGCCCGCTGGTCTGGAGGACGTAATCGTCGAACTTCTCGATCTGGCGATCGATTTTGAGGCCTTCATTCATAACGCAGCACCTGCACGGGGTCGGTACTCGCCGCTTTCCAGGCCGGATAGAGCGTTGCGAGGAAGCTGAAGACGAGCGCCATCAGCGCGATCACGACGATCTCGACGGGGTCGGTCTTCGACGGGAGTTCGGTCAGATAGCGGATCGACGGATCCCACAAATTCTGGCCGGTGAGGAGCTGGACGAAGTTCACGACGCCCTGTCGGTAGAACAGGAAGATGAAGCCGAGCACGAGGCCCGCGACCGTGCCGAGCGCCCCGATGGTGGTGCCGACGACGATGAAGATCCGCATCATCGAGCCGCGCGTCGCGCCCATCGTCCGCAGGATCGCGATGTCGCGCGTCTTGGCGCGGACCAGCATGATCAGCGACGAGAGGATGTTGAACACCGCGACCAGGATGATGATCGACAGCACGGTGAACATCGCGACGCGCTCGACCGCGAGTGCCTCGAACAGCTGGGCGTTCATCGTCCGCCAATCGGCGATCACCGCGTTGCCGCCGATCTTGTCCGCGAGCGGCTTCAGGATCTCGCCGACGCGGTCCGCGTCGACCGTCTTCAGCTCGACCATGCCGGCGGCGTCGCCCATCAGGAGGAGCGTCTGCGCGTCCTCGATCGGCATGATGATGTACGCCTTGTCGTAATCATAGACGCCGATCTCGAAGATCGCGCCGACCGTGTAGCTGACGATCCGCGGGACCGTGCCGAACGGCGTCGTCTGGCCCTGCGGGCTGAACAGCGAAATCTCCGAACCGACCTGCGCACCGAGCGATTCGGCGAGCCGCGAGCCGATAGCGATCCGGCCGGACCCTTGCGTGATCGACTGGAGCGAACCCATCACGACCTTGTTGCTGATCGTCGAATTGCGGCGGATGTCGTCGACACGCATCCCGCGCACCAGCACCGCCTCGGCACGGCCGTTATAGGTAGCGGCGAGCGGCTGTTCGATCAGCGGCAGCGCGCTGGTGACGCCCGGCGTCTTCTGCGCCTGCGCGACGATCTCGCGCCAGTCGGGGAGCCGGTTGCCGACGCCCTGCACCACCGCATGGCCGTTGAGCCCGACGATCTTGTCGAACAGCTCGGCGCGAAAGCCGTTCATCACGCTCATCACGATCACCAGCGCGGCGACGCCGAGCATGACCGCGACCAGGCTGATCGAGGCGACGAGGAAGATGAACGCCTCACCCTTGCCCGGCAGCAGATAGCGGCGGGCTATCATCCGTTCGTAGCGGGACAGGATCATGGGCGGCCAGGTTCGATCGTTAGGGATAGAGTGCAGCGGCTCTAGGACGCGGCCCGTTGCGAGGCAACTGTCGGGCCGGTTCTGAGGCCGGTGCGTGGCGGTGTGCTCGGCGTGCGGCGCCCCCCTCGTCCAGGGCCGGGTCAGTCCCGATCCGGAGGTGTCTAGATTGGTCTGTTGCGTAATCGCCACAGGCGCAGTTCAATCGTGAGCCGCCTCGCGCAAAGACCGTGACAAAATCCACGGACATAACTAGCAACAAACTCGCTGAGACACAGGCAACGGCCGTGGTTCGGGGACTGCTTTTCCGCTCCGTCGCAAGACGAGATGCGAGAGCAAAAAAATGGGGGCTGACGAGCGATCGTCACGCAGGCGCCCGGATCGGCAACGGTCCGGGCGTTTGCTTGTCCGGCATAGTTCACCGCAGCGATCTATACTTTGAAACATCTTCGTTTGCTGCCTACCCAATGCCGTCGAGCCAATAACGACAGTCTCTAGGGCTAATCGATATTCAGCTTGAGGCGCGCCGGTCCTAAAACCACTCAGTCACCCCGGACTCGTTCCGGGGCCCACCGTTCCGCAAGCTAAATTCTATCGATTTTGCGGCACCGTGGATGCCGGAACCAGTCCGGCATGACAGGAAAAGCGCTGACCTAGCGCCTCAAGCCGAATGTCGATCCGTCCAAGTTCTCATCCGGTGGACATCGCCGGGATGCCCAACGGCATCCCGGCCGTCAGCGGGTCCGGCGCTTGGTAAGCCGTGACGCGGCGCCGTTTTCTTCCGCGTTGAGCTTGCGCCAGCGTTCGAAGCGGTCCGGCGCCAGCGTCCCCGCAGCGATCGCCGCCTGAATCGCGCACCCCGGCTCGACGCCGTGCGAACAGTCGGCGAAGCGGCATTCCTGCGCGAGCAGCGCGATATCGTCGAACACCTCGGCCAGCCCGGTCGCCGCCTCCGACAATTGCAGTTCGCGCATACCGGGAAGGTCGAGCAGCCAGCCGCCCTGGTCGAGCCGGTGCATCTCGCGCACCGTCGTCGTGTGACGGCCGGTACCGTCCTTGACCCGCACCGCCTGCGTTCCGATGCTGTCCGATCCCCGCAACGCGTTGACGAGCGTGGATTTGCCGACGCCGGACGAGCCGAGGAACGCGACGGTCTTGCCGGGCCCGCACCATGCCGCCAGCCGCTTGACGTCGGCCCGGTCGCGCCCGTCCACCGTTTCGACGAGCAATCCCGGCTCGATCGCGCGCGCGGCGGCGGCGAACTCCTCGGGCGTGTCGGTCAGGTCGGCCTTGGTGAGGACGACGACCGGGGGCACCCCCACCTCGCGCGCCAGCACGAGATAGCGCTCGAGCCGGGCGATGCTGAAATCTTGGTTGCACGATGCGACGATGAAGACGGTGTCGACATTGGCGGCGATCATCTGATCTTTCCGCGGATCGGCCGGCGAGCGTCGCTTGAACAGGTTCATGCGGCGAAGGACGCGCGTCGCCTCCTGCGTGCGATCGTCGATCAGCAGCCAGTCGCCGACCGTCGGGTGATCGTCGGTCGGCTGCGCGCCTGCGATATAGGGCGAGACGAAACCGTCCGATTTGGCGCCGGAAACCGCGATCTTGCCGCGGTGCACGGCCATCACGCGGACAGGGTGGCCGTGGAGACGCTCGTCCTCGGTCAGCTGGTCCGCGAAATGCGCAGTCCAGCCAAGGTCTGCCAGAGTCTGGTCGGTCGATATCATAGGCTTGGTGCGGCATCCTTCTCGACGACGCGGCGGCGGTCGTACCGCCCATCGTCTAGGCCGCGACGGAGGGCATTGCCATCGCCGTATGCACGCGCGACCGCGCAATGGCGGTGCGCCTGACGGCGAATGTCCGGTGGTATAGGGAATAAATGGCGGAGAGGGTGGGATTCGAACCCACGGTACCCTCGCGGGTACGCCGCATTTCGAGTGCGGTACGTTCGACCACTCTGCCACCTCTCCGCAGGTCATCCGAAGCTCTGCGAACAGCGCCTCCGATCGGTCGAAGCGCGGCCTCTAATGAAAGGGCCCCAGCGATGCAAGAGGGTTTTGAGCGCTCCGGGCGCCGCTCGACGCGTTTTCCTTGTGCGGCGCAAAACAAACCCTAAATTGGCGGATATGCCCCGACACGACAGTATCGCTCACGACATCACCCGCCCGATCGTGCCCGCCGAGGTGGTCGCACCGCCGGTTTCGCACGCGAATTTCTCGATCGGCGACGTCGTGCGGCATCGGCTGTTCGATTTTCGCGGGGTGATCTTCGACGTGGATCCGGTGTTTGCGAACAGCGACGAATGGTATGCTGCGATTCCCGAGGATATTCGGCCGCGGAAGGACCAGCCCTTCTACCATCTGCTCGCGGAGAACATGGAGTCGAGCTACGTCGCCTATGTGAGCCAGCAGAATCTGGTGCCGGACGATAGCGACGAGCCGGTCGACCACCCGGCGATCGATGGGCTGTTCAGTGAATATGCGGATGGTCGGTACGCGCTGCGGCAGGTTCATCGGCATTAAAGGCGAATCGCTTAGCTTGTAAAAAGCTTGTTCTCCCGCGAAGGCGGGAGCCCAGACTGGGCCCCCGCCTTCGCGGGGAAACAATTCTCTGCCTCGCCGGTGGGTAGCACCTCGCGCTAAACCACCCTTTACCGCCCCTTCGCGGTTGACAACCCTCCCCCCCTCGCTTAGCTGCCCGGCTTCTTCCGGCGGACCCTGCGTTCGTGGGATACACGTATTTGGAAAGTGACAAGGGCCATGTTCGCAGTCGTGCGCACGGGCGGCAAGCAGTATCGCGTCGCCGCCGGAGATAAGATCGTCATCGAGAAGATCGAGGGCGATGCAGGTGCGTCGGTGACGCTGGGTGACGTATTGCTGGCGGGCGAAGGCTCCGAGCTGCGGTCCGTCGAGGGCTTCGTCGTCGCTGCAGAGATCATCGCGCAGGCGAAGGCGGACAAGGTCATCGTCTTCAAGAAGCGTCGTCGTCATAACTATCGTCGTAAGAACGGCCATCGCCAGCAGCATACGATCCTGAAGATCGTCAGCGTTGGTGGCCAGACCGCCAAGCAGACCGAGGCTGATGCCCCGGCCGCTCAGGCATAAGGAGTAGCTTCAGATGGCACATAAGAAAGCAGGCGGCTCTTCGCGCAACGGTCGCGATTCGGCCGGTCGTCGCCTCGGCGTCAAGAAGTTCGGTGGCCAGGCGTGCGTCGCCGGCAACATTCTCGTGCGTCAGCGCGGGACGAAGTTCTACCCGGGCACGAACGTCGGTATCGGTACCGACCACACGCTGTTCGCGCTGGTCGATGGCCGCGTCGTGTTCAGCCAGGGCAAACTCGGTCGCAAGTTCTGCTCGGTCGAGCTGGCAGCGAACGACACGGCAGAGATGGCAGCAGCAGCCGAATAAACATCGGGTAACCATCCGGGTTGCCCACCAGGGTGACCCGGGTCGCGAAAGCGAACCTGAACAAGGGAGACGGGTCACCCCGGCTCCCTTTTTTATTGCTCCCTCCACGCGGCTGTCGCGGTCCCGTCATCCCGACGTGGCATGCGCGCAGCCAATGACGCGATAGGAGAGAGCCGTGTTCGCGCGCACCAAGAGACTGACATTGCGGCCGGGTTGGCCGGAAGATGCGCCTGCACTGGCGCGGGCGATCGGCCATGAGTCGGTGGTCGCTAAGCTGAGCCGCGTGCCATGGCCGTATGCGCTGAGCGATGCCGAGGCGTTTCTGGCGCAGCCGCGTGGGCCGCACGATCCCCATTTCATGATCGAGACGATGGAAGCGGGCACGCCGCGACTCGTCGGCGGGATCGGTATCCGCGCGGCGGATGCAGGGCATGAGCTTGGCTATTGGCTGGCGCCGGACGCCTGGGGTCGCGGCTATGCGACCGAGGCTGGCGAGGCGGTGGTGGCGATGGCGCGGCATGCGCTGGGCCTGCACCGGCTGGATGCGTTCCATTTCGTCGATAACCCGGCGTCGGGACGCGTGCTGGCGAAGCTAGGGTTTCGGCCTACGGGGCGGGTCGAGGCTCGGACTTCGCGGGGGCGTGGGGGTGAGGCTCCTGCGGTGATGTTCGAGCTGGATCTGGATGACGATCGATGTGCGCCGATGCCTTTGGCGGCTTGAGTCGCGCGACCATTATGGATCGGCACCACCCCGGCGAAGGCCGGGGCCCAATTGGAAAGGTCGCAGTAACGGAGCGCTGACCTCCGTTAGAAGCGTCCCCCAATTGGGCCCCGGCCTTCGCCGGGGTGGTGCTTCAGTTTATGTGGGTAGCCCCTCAGCAATAGCTGTTCCCCCGCGAAGGCGGGGGTCCAGGAATCACGGGCGGTGGTGCTTGGTATCCTGGGCTCCCGCCTTCGCGGGAGAACTGGGAAAGGAGGGAGAGGCCTCGAGCCCAGGGCTCAGGCCACCGCGACCGCCCGCTTCGCAACCGGCAACACCGCCGCCTCATACTCGCTCTCCGCCAGCCCGATCAGCGCGCGGTCGTCGTGCTTCCACGGGTGGAACCCCGGCAGGAAATACGCCGCCCACACACCCGCGATCTTGCGCGCCATCCCTGGATTGCCGAACGCGTACCACGCCATCCGCGCCCACACTCTCGGCCCGGTAAGCCCGTCCTGTCGCAACAATTCCGCCATCCCCCGTGCGCGTCCGGTGAAGAACCGCCACGTCGTGATCAGCATCACCAGCGACTTCACCCGCCAGCGCGTGAAGCGCGGCCAATCGCGAGTTGCGTGCAGCCATGTGTCGTAGGCGACACCCTTGTGCTCGATCTCCTCGGCGGCATGCCACAGCCAGAGCGCCGCCGCCTGCTGGTCCCCGCCCGCGAGATGCTTCGGATTCGCGATCAGTTCATGCGCCAGCATCGCGGTGAAATGCTCGAGCGCGGTGGTGGCGGCGAGGCTCGCGATCTCGGGGCGGCCCTTGGTCAGCGCCAGCGCCGCGTCGACGTCCACGATCAGCGGCGCGACGTCATACCCCTGGTCGGTGACGTGGCGGTTGAACGCGACGTGCTCGCGCGTGTGGATCACCTCCTGCTTGATGAAGGCGTTGATCTCGGCGTGGAGTTTCGGCGGCGTGCCCTCGCGAAACTTCCGGACGCTGTCGACGAAATAGCCCTCGCCCTTCGGAAACGTCACCGACAGCGCGTTGTAGAACGCCGTCGCTACGGAATCGTCGTTCAGCCACCAGCGACGAATCGCGGCACCGCGGCCGAAGCGGCGGTCGCGTGGGGTGATCGTCAGATCGGCAGGCGTGGTTGCTTTCGCCACGGAAACCTCCAAACAGGAATGAACACTCGTTACTTACATTGATGTAAATAGGTTTTCCGGTCCGTGACGTCAACACCGCGCAAGCGCCTCTCCCCCACCGAATCGCGTGAAGCCGCCGTCGAGGCTGCGCGGGCCCTGCTCGTCGAAAGCGGCCCCAGCGCCGTCACGCTAAAGGCTGTGGCAGGTCGCGTCGGGCGGACGCACGCCAACCTGCTCCACCATTTTGGCTCGGCGGAAGCGCTGCATACTGCGCTGATCACGCGGATGGCAGCGGACATCGTCGGGACGATCGGCGCCGCGGTGCTGCGCGTGCGGGCGGGCGAGTTGGATCCACGCGAGGTCGTCGAGATGACCTTCGACGCATTCGGCAAGGGCGGCGCGGGCGCGCTGGCGAGCTGGATGATCCTGTCGGGCAATACCAATGCGCTCGATCCGATCCTGACCGCGATCCACGACCTCGTCGACGAGCTGGCAGAGGGTGACATGCCCGGCGATCAGCCGATCCAGGAGCAGACGTTGACGCTGGTGCTGATGGCACTCGGCGATGCGCTGATGGGGGCGCCGATGGCGCGCGCGCTGGGGCTGCCGGTCGGCAAGGCACGCGAACTCGCGCTCGATGCGTTGCTCGCCAGCAAGGACGCCGCCGCCCCTTCCCGCTGCTGAACCACTCGAACTGCCGGCCGAATCGCAGAGGGTGGAGATTTTCGCCAATTTCGCTATGGGGCGGCGATGCATTTTCTAGACCAAGCCAAGATCTACGTACGTTCGGGTGAGGGCGGCCCCGGTGCCGTCAGCTTCCGCCGCGAGAAATATATCGAATATGGCGGCCCCGATGGCGGCAATGGCGGCAAGGGCGGCGACATCGTGTTCGAATGCATCGCCGGCCTGAACACGCTGATCGACTTCCGCTACACGCAGCATTTCCGCGCGCCACGCGGCTCGGGTGGTTCGGGCTCGAACCGCACCGGCGCAGGCGGCAAGGATCTCGTCATCCGCGTTCCCCTTGGCACGCAGGTGCTGTCGGAGGACAAGGAAGAGGTGCTGATCGACTTCACCGAGGTCGGCCAGCGCGAAGTGCTGTTCCGTGGCGGCGACGGCGGGCGCGGCAATGCGAGCTACAAGACCTCGACCAACCGTACCCCGCGCCAGCACGGCACCGGCTGGCCGTTCGGCGAGGCGTGGGTCTGGCTGCGGCTGAAGCTGCTCGCCGATGCGGGCCTCGTGGGCTTGCCGAATGCGGGCAAGTCGACCTTCATCAACCAGGTGACGAACGCGCAGGCCAAGGTCGGCGAGTACGCCTTCACGACGACGCGGCCGCAGCTGGGCGTGGTGCGCCACAAGCAGCGCGAGTTCGTGATCGCGGATATTCCGGGGCTGATCCAGGGCGCGGCCGAAGGTGCGGGGATCGGCGACCGGTTCCTCGGGCATATCGAGCGTTGCCGGGTGCTGCTGCATCTGGTCGATGCGAACGACCGTGACGTGGCCGAATCGTACCGGATCGTGCGCGACGAGCTGGAGAATTACGGCGAGGGGCTCACCGACAAGAAGGTAATCGTCGCGCTGAACAAGATCGACATGCTCGATCCGGAGCTGATCGCGGCTCTGTCGGCGGAGCTGGCGGAAGCCAGTGGTGCCGAGGTGATGGCGATTTCGGGGGCGAGTGGTGCTGGTATCGAGGCGGTGCTGGACCAGCTGATCGAGGCGATCGGGCCGGCGGCGGGCGCGGCGAAGGAACTGGAAGAAGGCGAAGTGCCGGTCGCATGGTCGCCGCTCTGACGTCTTGCTTAGCCCTCTCCCCTACGGGGAGAGGGTTGGCTTTAGATTTCTCCCCTCCCGCTTGCGGGAGGGGTCGGGGGAGGGCTTTCTTGCCGACAGGTCACGCCCGCCCCTCCCCTAACCCCTCCCGCAAGTGGGAGGGGAATGCATGATGTTTCCACCGTCGTCTTGCGCGCGGCTGATCGTGAAGATCGGGTCGGCGTTGTTAGTCGATCCTGATGGGAGCGTTCGGCGGGGGTGGCTGAGCGGTCTCGTTGCCGACATTGCCGCTCGGACTGGTGAAGGCCAGCAGGTCGCGATCGTGTCGTCTGGCGCGATTGCCTTGGGCGCGCGCCGGCTTGGTCTCGCCAAGGGTGGGCGGGCGAGCCTCGAAGATGCGCAGGCGGCGGCCGCGACCGGTCAGATCGCGCTCAGCCAAGTCTGGGCCGAACTGCTCGCCGCGCAGGGGCTTAACGCAGCGCAGATACTCGTAACGCTCGACGATCTCGAAGACCGGCGACGCTATCTCAATGCCGCCGCGACGCTCAACCGGCTGTTGTCGCTGAAGGTCGTGCCCGTCATCAACGAGAACGACAGCGTCGCGACAGAGGAAATCCGCTTCGGTGACAATGACCGCCTCGCCGCCCGCGTCGCGCAGGCCGCCGGCGCGCAAGGCGTGATCCTACTGTCCGACGTCGACGGGCTCTACACCGCCAATCCGCATACCGATCCCTCCGCAACTCATATCGCCAGCGTGCCGCGGATCGATGCGGTGGCGGGGATGGCGGACGACGGGTCGGGCTCGGGAATGGGATCGGGTGGGATGGCCTCGAAGATCGCCGCGGCGCGGATCGCGACGGGTGCGGGTATTCCTTTGGCGATCGCGTCGGGCCGGATCGAGCACCCGCTGTCCACCCCTGCCCGGCACACGATCTTCACCGCCGAGCGGACTGCGTCTGCGCGGAAGGCTTGGTTGGCGGGCGGGCTGACCGCGAAGGGTGCGATCCATGTCGATGCGGGGGCTGCGGCTGCGCTTGGTCAGGGGCGGAGTTTGCTCGCCACGGGCGCGACACGGATCGACGGCGGTTTCACGCGGGGCGACCTCGTGACGATCGAAGGGCCGAGCGGGACTGTCGCACGGGGCCTTGCGGAATATGATGCGGCGGATACCGCACGCCTGCTTGGTCGACATAGCGACGATCATGCGGCCATCCTTGGCTACGCTCCAAGATCCGCGCTGGTGCATCGCAACCATCTGGCGCTCGTATGATCGGCCGGGCCTTGTTCACCCGCGAAGGCGAGTGTCCAGTCTGGGCACCCGCCTTCGCGGGTGAACATACTTCTACCTCGGGGACGCCGTCATGATCCTGGCCATCACCGGCGGCACCGGGTTCGTCGGCAGCCACCTGATCGATCATGCGCTCGAGACCGGGCACACCGTCCGCGCGCTCGCTCGGAAGCCGCAGGCCAAGCGCATCGGCGTGACCTGGATCGAAGGCGCGCTGGATCGCCCGAAGAGCCTCGCGACCTTGGTCGAAGGCGCGGACGTGGTGATCCACGTCGCCGGTGTCGTCAACGCGGCCAACCGTGCGGGCTTTGCCGAGGGCAACGTCGCCGGCACCGAAGGCATCCTTCAGGCGACGCGAGCGGCCGGCATCCGCCGCTTCGTCCACGTCTCCTCGCTCGCCGCGCGCGAGTCGACGCTGTCGAACTACGGCTGGTCGAAGGCCGAGGCGGAAACGCGCGTGCAGACGTCGGGGCTGGACTGGACGATCGTCCGCCCGCCCGCGATCTTTGGTCCGCGCGATCTTGATATTCTCGATCTCTTCAAGGCGGCACGGTCCGGCTACATCCCGATGCCGCCGGCCGGCACGCGAGTCTCGTTGCTGTACGTCGAGGATTTGACCACGCTGTTGCTCGCGCTCGCCGAGACCGCCGATGCGCCGTCGATCATGGAGCCCGACGACGGCGTGCCGAACGGTTGGGACAATCGCGATTTCGCGCGCGCGATCGGCGTGGCCGTCGGCAAGCCGGTCAAGGTCTTCTCGACACCCCGCGCGATCCTGAAGCTCGCCTCCGCCGCCGACCAACTCGTCCGACGTCGCAAGGCGAAGCTCACGCGCGACCGGGTCAGCTATTTCTGCCATCCCGATTGGGTCTCGCACAAGCCGCCGCCGCCCGCGCTGTGGACGCCGTCCGTCCCGACCCCGCAGGCGCTCGCGCAAACCGCGGCGTGGTATCGCGCCGCCGGGCTGCTATAGCGCCGAAAAGCCGCCGCAATTCCCTGTCAGGACTGCGCCGACACCCGGAAGGATTACGATGAGCGACCGCCAGCAGATCTACGACACCGTCACCGCGCAGATCGAGCCGTTCAACAAGAAGAACGCCCCGCTGACCGATGCGACGACGTTCCAGGGCGACCTGGAGTGGGACAGCCTGACCGTCATGGATTTCGTCGCGGCGATCGAGGACGAATTCGACATCATCATCACGATGAACATGCAGGCCGAGATCGAGACGGTTGGCCAGTTGGTCGACGCGGTTGCGAAACTGAAGGCCGCCTGAGCAAGCCCTTCGTCCCTCCCCCGTTCGGGCTGAGCGAAGTCGAAGCCGCGCCCCACGGGCCACCCTTCGACTTCGCTCAGGGCGAACGGGGTGGTTGGGGGATCGGGATACCTTCCAACCTGTGGAATCGATAGAATGACCGAAGCCGCCACCACCGCCCACGCCCTCCCCGTCGACGCCCCGGAGGTCGCCCCCGAACGCGATCTCATGTCGAAATTCGACGCGCTGATCGCCGAACGCGAGGCGCTGATCGCCAGTGGCGTGCGCAATCCGTTCGCGATCGTGATGGACGAGGTGAAGGGCCCGACTCAGGCGGTGATCCGCGGCAAGGACACGATCCTGCTCGGCACGTACAATTACATGGGCATGACATTCGACCCCGACGTGATCCAGGCGGGCAAGAATGCGCTCGATGCGTTCGGGTCGGGCACCAACGGCAGCCGGATGCTCAACGGCACGTTCCACGACCATATCGACGTCGAGCAGGCCCTGCGCGAGTTCTACGACATGACCGGCGCGATCGTGTTCTCGACCGGGTACATGGCCAATCTCGGGATCATCTCGACGCTCGCCGGCAAGGGCGAATACGTCATCCTCGACGCCGACAGCCACGCGTCGATCTACGACGGCTGCAAGCAGGGCAATGCGGAGATCGTCCGTTTTCGCCACAACGACGTGAACGATCTTGACAAGCGGCTCGGCCGCCTGCCGAAGGAGGCCGGCAAGCTGGTCGTGCTCGAGGGCGTCTATTCGATGCTCGGCGACATCGCGCCGCTGAAGGAGATGGTCGCGGTCGCCAAGAAGCATGGCTGCATGGTGCTGGTCGACGAGGCGCATTCGATGGGCTTTTTCGGCCCCAACGGGCGCGGCGTGTACGAGGAGATGGGGCTGACCGACGAGGTCGATTTCGTCGTCGGCACGTTCTCGAAGTCGGTCGGCACGGTCGGCGGGTTCGTCGTGTCGAACCATCCGAAGTTCGAGATGGTGCGCTTCGCCTGCCGCCCGTACATCTTCACCGCATCGCTCCCCCCCTCGGTGGTCGCGACCGCCGCGACCTCGATCCGCAAGCTGATGACCGCGCACGACAAGCGCGCGCAGCTCTGGAAGAACGCGCGTCGGCTGCACGGCGGGCTGAAGGCGATGGGGTTCAAGCTCGGCACCGAGACGTCCGACTCGGCGATCATCGCGGTGATCCTGACCGACCAGGAACAGGCGATCGCGATCTGGCAGTCGCTGCTCGAGGGTGGTCTCTACGTCAACATGGCGCGCCCGCCCGCGACTCCTGCAGGGACGTTCTTGCTGCGGTGCTCGCTGTGCGCTGAACATACCGACGAGCAGATCACGACGATCCTTGGGATGTTCGAGACCGCTGGCCGCGCCGTCGGCGTGATCGGCTGACGGTTTCCTCCTCCCGCGGGGAGGAGGAAACATCCGTGAAATGTTCGATCGGTACCGGCATTCCAGGTCATTGCGTGTGGGCAACGACGCGTTAGGATGCCGGCCGTGACGCAAGACGAGGTCGAGACTGCGGCCCAGGGGGGCGGGGCGAGGTGGCGCATAGCCATGCTGGTCGTGATGGGCCTGCTCGGTGCGGCGGTGCTGGTCGCGCTGATCGTGACGCTCGGCCACGCCAATCGCCAGCGCGATCGCGCGCTCGAACTACAGGCGCACAGCTATGACGTGATGATCCTCGCGCGCACGCTGTCGGGGACGATCGCGCGATCGGAGGCGTCGCTGGGGCGCTACGTCATCAGTGGCGACAAGCAGCTCGGGCAACTGTATTTCGACGAATGGCTGCTCGCGGGGACGCAGATCGACCGGCTCGACCAGATCACCAACGACAATCCCGAGCAGCAGCCGCGAGTCGATCGCCTGCGTGCCGCCTATGACGCGCGCGGGCGGGAGTTGTCGCTGACGGCGCTCAACACGCGCTACGGCAAGAACGGCCAGGCGCTCGCACGCTATTACCAGGGGCGAAAGGCGCCGACGCTCATCGAGATCAACACGACGCTCGACACGCTGATCGCACGCGAGCGCGCGTTGTTGGACGACCGAACGGCGGCGGCCTTGGGATCGGTCGAGCGGTCGAGCTGGGTCGCAGGGGTGCTGGCGATATTCGGCGTGCTGATCGTGCTGGGCGCGATCCTGCTGGGCTGGTTCACGATCCGCGCGGTCGGCGAGCGGGCGACTGCGCTTGCCGATGCCGAGCTGGAGCGCGAGCGCGCGGACGAGCTGACCACCGCGGTCGCTGCCGCCACCGCCGAACTGCGCGTGCAGGAGGCCAAGCTGCGCCAGATCCAGAAGATGGAGGCGGTCGGGCAGCTGACCGGCGGGATCGCGCACGACTTCAACAACATGCTGGCGGTGGTGCTGGGCGGTCTGGAACTGGCGCGGCGCAATCTCGGGAGCGATGATCCGGCCAGCGTCCGTCGCCATATCGACAGCGCGACCGAGGGCGCAAACCGCGCGGCGGCGCTGACCCGCCGGCTGCTCGCCTTCAGTCGCGAGGATTCGCTGAAGGCGGAGACGATCGACGCCGCCGCGCTGGTCGCCGGCATGTCGGACCTGCTCGACCGCACGCTGGGGGACGCGATCACCGTCATCGTGCGCGACGATGCGGCGGGCGGGTGCGTCCGCGCAGACCGCGTCCAGCTGGAGAACGCGGTGCTGAACCTGGCGGTCAACGCGCGCGACGCGATGAACGGTCGCGGCACGCTGACTGTCGCGACCGGCACGACGACGCTAGCGGCGGAGCAGGTCGGGCGGTGCGCGGCGGGCGATTACGTCACGATCATGGTCGGCGACGATGGCTGCGGGATGGCGCCCGACATCGCCGAGCGCGTGTTCGAGCCGTTCTTCACCACTAAGGAGGTCGGCAAGGGCACCGGGCTCGGGCTCAGCCAGATCTTCGCGCTGGTCCAGCAGTTGCACGGCGAAGTCGGCATCGTTTCCGCACCGGGCGAAGGGACGACCGTCACGCTCTATTTTCCGCGCGCCGCCGAGCTGGTCGCGACGCCCCTGCCGACCGTCCCGATCGCGATGGTCGAGCCGATCGCACCGACGATGCCCGAGACGTTGCAGATTCTGGTGGTCGAGGACGATCCGCGCGTGCTGGCCGCGACGACCGGCGCGCTGGAGGAGATCGGGCATCACCCGATCGCGTGCGACGATCCGCTTGCCGCCCCTGCGCTGCTGGCGGCGAACCCGGGGATCGGGTTGATCATTTCCGACGTGCTGATGCCGCGCCAGACCGGGCCGGAGATGATCGCCGCGCTCTCGCCGCTCTATCCGCACGTCGCGGTGCTGTTCGTCACGGGGTTTGCCGGCGAAGTGAACGTCGCGCAGTTCGGTGGGCACGAGGTGCTGCGTAAACCCTTCACGCTCAACGGGCTGGAACGCGCGGTCATGACGGCGATGGCCGCTGAGCGCCGCCAGACGAACCACCCGATCGCCGCGGAATGATCGTTCACTGATGCGTTGCGATTGAGGATGACGCCTAGCGCGTGCGCCCCTATACCCGCGCGACCCAGCATACCGAGCCCAACCCGCGCATGAAATCCATCGACCGCTACATGGCCCGGCTGATCGCGGTGCCGCTCTTTTCGACGCTGCTGATCGCCGTCATGCTGTTCGTGCTCGATCGCATGCTCGGGCTGTTCAATTTCGTGGCGACGCAAGGCGGGCCGATCAGCGTCGTGTGGCGAATGCTCGCCAACCTGCTGCCCGAATATCTGGGGCTCGGCATTCCCATCGGGCTGATGCTCGGCATCCTGCTCGCGTTCCGCCGGCTGTCGACCTCCTCCGAGCTGGACGTGCTGCGCGGCGTCGGGATGAGCTACAATCGGCTGCTGCGCGTGCCGTATATGTACACGATCGCGCTGGCGCTGCTGAACCTCGCGATCGTCGGCTATGTCCAGCCGATCGCGCGCTATTATTACGAAGGCCTGCGGTTCGAGTTGCGCACGGGTGCGCTCGGCGCGTCGATCAAGGTCGGCGAGTTCACCAATCTCGGCAGCAAGATGACGCTGCGGATCGAGGAGAGCAAGGACAAGGGCCGCGAACTGTCGGGCATCTTCGTCCACGCGCAGAGCCCGAACGGCGACTGGCTGGGCGTGACCGCGGAGAAGGGCAAGTTCCTCGCGACCGACGATCCCAACGTCATCATCTTCCGGCTCGCCAACGGCACGCTCGTCCACAACCGGCCCGAGTTCAAGACGCCGCGCGTGCTGACCTTCACCAGCCACGACCTGCCGATCAACCTGCCCAAGTTCGAGAGCTTCCGCGTCCGAGGAGGCCGCAATCTCGAATACACGCTGCCCGAACTCGCCAAGCAGGGCCAGCGTGGCAAGACGCTGGAGCAACGCGATGGCAGCCGATCGGAGTTCCACTTCCGCCTGGCCGAAGTCGCGACGATGTTCCTGTTGCCACTGCTCGCGCTTGCGCTCGGGGTGCCGCCCAAGCGATCCTCGTCCGCGCTCGGCGTGTTCCTGTCGATCGTGATGATCGTCACCTATCACAAGGTGAACCAATACGCGGCGGACGTCGGCGAACTCGGACGGATCGACCCGATCATCGCGCTGTGGGTGCCGTTCACGATCTTCGCAGGGCTGATCCTGTGGATGTACTACACGATCGCCTATGTCCCCGGCGGGCAACCGATCGGTGCGCTCGAACGTGTCTTCTCGAAGACGTTCAAGGCGATCACCAAGCGTATCCCGGGCTTCCGTAAGAGCAAGGCCGCATGAACATCGTCAGCTTCTTCCCGTCGCGGACGGTCGCGATCTACATGGGACGGATGTTCCTGGTGCGGACGTTCGCGGTGCTCGCCGCGCTCGTGCTGGTGCTCCAGGCGCTCGACCTGCTGAGCAACTCCGGCGACATCCTCGCCTTTCCCGGCAATGGCGATGCGCAGGTCTGGCAGTATGTGTCGCTGCGCGCGCCGCAGATCGTCTCGCGGTTCCTGCCGTTCTCGGTCCTGCTCGGCACCATCCTGACGCTGATCACGATGAACCAGAACAGCGAGATCGTCGCGCTGAAGGGCTCCGGCCTGTCCGCGCACCAGGTGCTGGCGCCGTTGCTGGTCGCGAGCCTGGGTGTCGCGGTGATCAGCTTCGTGTTCAACGACCGCGTGGTGGCGCGCGCGACGGCGACGCTGAACCAGTGGCAGAAGGTGAATTACGGCAAGCTGCCGATCGATCGCGGCGACCGCGCGAACGTGTGGGTGCGCGACGGCGACGACCTGATCGAGGTCGCGCAGATCCGCGGGCGCGGCGATGCGACGCGGCTTGGCGGCATCACGCTGTACGATCGCACCGGCGGTAACCTCGTCGCGATCCTGCGGGCGGATCACGGCAGGCGCGTCGCGAACGGCTGGGAGGTAAGCCCTGCGACCCGGTTCGACGTGAAGAGCGGCAACGTCCGCCCCTTGGGCGCCGTGGTGATCGCCAAGGACGTGCGGCCGGACCAGTTCACGCTGGCGAGCGTCGATGCGGACGGACTGTCGTTCGGCGCGTTGAAGGCGGCGATCGCGGACCTGTCCGACGCGGGGCGGCCGACCAAGGCGCTCGAAGGGTCGTTGTGGCACAAGCTGTCGGGGCCGCTGTCGTCGGTGCTGATGCCGCTGCTGGGCGCGGTCGCGGCGTTCGGGATCGCGCGATCGGGCAAGCTGTTCGTGCGCGCCGTGATCGGCATGGGACTTGGTTTCGCATTCTTCGTTGCGGACAATTTTGCGCTCGCGATGGGCAATCTCGGCGCCTACCCGCCGTTCCTCGCCGCCTGGGCGCCGTTCCTGCTGTTCTTCTTCATTGGCGAGGCGGTGCTGATCCGGTCGGAGGAATAGGACGCCGCAGGTCGGTCACACCCTTTCACGCCACCGCCCCCGTCCCTATCTGCGGTTCCGAACAACCCTCGGAGCAAGCATGAAATATCTCCACACGATGATCCGCGTGACCGACCCGGCGAAGACGATCGCGTTCTTCGAGACGCTGGGCCTGAAGGAGGTCCGCCGGATGGAGAACGAGAAGGGGCGGTTCACGCTGATCTTCCTGTCGGTCCCCGGCGACGAGGGCGCAGAGGTCGAGCTGACGCACAATTGGGATCCCGAGGAGTATGGCGAAGGCCGCAATTTCGGTCACCTCGCCTACCGCGTCGACAATATCTACGACACCTGCCAGCGGCTGATGGATTCGGGCGTGACGATCAACCGGCCGCCGCGCGACGGTCACATGGCGTTCGTGCGGACGCCCGACAACATCTCGATCGAGCTGTTGCAGGCGGACGGCGCGCTCGATCCCGCCGAGCCGTGGGCGTCGATGCCCAACACCAGCAAGTGGTGACACGCTGATGCTTGATATTGTCCGCGTTCCGGTGCTGGCCGACAATTACGCCTGGCTGATCCACGACACCGTCTCAGGCGAGACGGTGGTGGTCGATCCGGGTGAGGCGGGGCCGGTGATCGCCGCCGCGAAGAAGCGCGATTGGCGGATCGATCGGGTGTGGACGACGCACTGGCATCCCGATCATACCGGCGGCAATGCCGAGATGAAGGCGTATGGTGCGACCGTCGTCGGGCCGGCGGTGGAGGCGGACAAGATCCCGACGCTCGACGAGCAGGTCGGCGAAGGCGATGTCGTCCGTCTTGGTGCACATGAGGCGACCGTGATGACGGTGCCGGGGCATACGCAGGGGCATATCGCGTTTCACTTTGCCGACGACGCGGCGATCTTCACCGGCGACACGCTGTTCGCGATGGGGTGTGGGCGACTGTTCGAAGGGACTCCCGCCGACATGTTCGCGAACATGCAGCGCTATGCGGTGCTGCCGGATGAGACCGAGGTGTTCTGCGGGCATGAATATACGCAGAGCAACGGGCGCTATGCGCTGGTTGCCGAGCCGGACAACGGCGACATCGTCGCGCGGATGGCCGAGGTCGATGCGGCGCGCGCGCAGGGGGAGCCTACCGTGCCGACGACGATCGGGCGCGAGCGGGCGACCAATCCGTTCCTGCGCGCGACTTCGCTCGAGCAGTTTGCGGGCTATCGTGCGGCCAAGGATGCGTTTCGCGGGTGAAGCGCGTATAAGGGCGATGGGATTTTGAGGAGCGTTGCGATGCGTATGCGGACCCTGCCACTCTTGATGCTGCCGGCGCTGATGCTGGGTGCGTGTACGCAGACCCAGGCGGAGGTTGAGCGAGCGCAGGTTCGTGAAGCAGGCGTGCAGGAGAAGCTGGCGAAGGAACTCGCCGGGCTAGTTCCGGGCAAGCCCGAGACGTGCATCAGCCAGTTTCCGCAAAAGCAGAGTTCGGGCTACGGCGCGACGATCCTGTACCGGGTGAATAGCGGGCTGGTGTACCGCAGCGATACCGTCGGCGGATGCGAGGGGATCGCGCGCGGCGATATCCTCGTGACGCGGACGCCGACCGGGCAACTTTGCCGCGGCGACATTGCGCAGACGTTCGACCAGGCCTCGCGCTTCCCGACCGGGAGTTGCAGCTTCGGCGACTTCGTCCCGTATCGGAAGCCGTGATGCGCGGGGCGGTTCTCGCGGCGGTGGCGCTGCTGACGGTGGCGATGCTCGGCGCGGGCAAGTCCGACCCGTTGGCGGGTCGGGTTGCGGGGGCGCCGGTGCGGTGCATCGATCTTCAGCAGTTGAACGGGCCTGAGATCGTCGATTCGCAGACGATCCTGTATCGGCAGTCGGGCAAGCAAATCTGGAAGACCGGGCCGGTTGGCGAATGTCCTTCGCTGCGGCCGCTCGATACGTTGATCGTCGATGTCTATGGCGGGCAATTGTGCCGGAACGATCGGTTTCGGACGGTGTCGGTGGGTATGTCGATCCCATCGGGGTATTGCCGGTTTCGGGATTTCACGCCGTATGACAAGGTGAAGTAGCGGGGTCGGCTTCATCTCGACGCGCACCCTCCGAACTTGTCGCACCACCCCGGCGGAGGCCGGGGCCCAATTGGGGGACGGTGCTGACTAAAGACGGCGCCCCGTTACATCGACCTTTCCAATTGGACCCCGGCCTGCGTCGAGGTGGTAGAAGTGGGGCGGAACGTCGCCCCCCTTCCGTCATCCTGACGAAAGTCAGGATGACGGAAGGGCTCAGTCCTCGAACACTGCAGCCCGCTTTTCCATGTTAGCCCGCACCTGTTCGACTTGGTTCGGCGTGCGGATGACCTTCAGCTGCTCTTCGGTTTCCGCGTGCAGCACCGCCACCGCGTCCGCATCCGCCGCGAGGTTGTAGAGGCGCTTCGAGCCCTGGATCGCATGGGGGTTCCTCGCCGCGATCTCGCGCGCAAGCATCATCGCCTCGCCGAGCGGGTCTTCGGACAGGCGCGTGACGAAGCCGTGGCGCACTGCCTCCGCCCCGTCGAACTCGCGTGCGGTGTAGGTGAGTTCGCGGAGCACGTCGTCGCGAGCCAGCGTTCGCCACAGCGCGATGCCCGCCATGTCGGGAACCAGGCCCCAGTAGCTTTCGCGGATCGCGAAGCGGGCTTGGGGGTGGGCGATGCGGATGTCGGCGCCGGACATGATCTGGAAGCCGCCGCCGAACGCGACGCCGTGGACCGCGGCGATCACCGGCATCGGCAAGGTGCGCCAGCCCCAGGCGACCTGCTGGACGAGGTTCGCCCCCTCCTCGGTCCGGTCGCCCAATGCCAACCCGGAACCACCGTTCGCCATCGAGGCCATGTCGAGGCCGGCGCAGAATGCCTTGCCCTCGCCTGAGAGGACGACGCAGCGGACGTCATGCATCCCCTTGAGCCGGTCGATCGCGGCGGCGATGCCTTCGAACATCGCCGGGTCGATCGCGTTCATCTTGTCGGCGCGCGCAAGGCGGACGTCGGCGATGCCGTCCGTGACGGTGATGGTGACCCGGTCGTTCATTCTGGCGATCCTCTCGATCTTTGCGCGAACGCTAACCGGCCCCGCCTCCTCCCGCAATGTTGCGCAGGCTCACACGGCGTGTAGAGGCTCGCGCATGGCTGGTTTTGATCCACAATGGTTTGCGACGCGCGGGTTCGGCGGGCACGGTGCCGCGCTGGGGATGCGCTATCACGCGCATGGCGACGACTGGGCGGAGCTTGCGCTGCCCTATGACGAGCGGCTGATCGGCGATCCCGCGAGCGGCGTGATCGCATCGGGGCCGATCATCACGATGATGGACATGGCGACGAGTCTGGCGATCTGGATCAAGCGCGAGGCGTTCGTGCCGCACGCGACGCTGGATTTGCGCGTCGATTACCTGCGGCCGGCGACTCCGGGAAAGACGGTGATCGGGCGCGGGGAGTGTTACCGCATCACGCGGTCGATCGCGTTCGTGCGCGGGCAGGCGCATGACGGCGATCCGAGCGATCCGCTGGCGCATGTCGCGGGGACGTTCATGGTGGTGGGCAACGTCGCCGGCATGGGGATTGGCATGAGGGGCGGGGCATGAGCATCGGGTTGCCGCCTTATGCGGAGATTTTGCGCGTTTCGGTCGAACTGGAGGAGGGCGCGCCGCCGGTGCTGGTGATGCCGTTTGCGGACGACGTGCTGGGGCGGCCGGGGTTTCTGCACGGCGGTGCGATCTCCGGGTTGCTGGAGATGGCGGCGATCGCGGCTTTGCAGCATGCGCTTGAGGCTGAGGGTGGCGGGCGGATCAAGCCGGTGAACGTTACCGTCGATTTCATGCGGGGTGGTCGGGACAAGCCTACGCGGGCGGCGGGCGTGGTGACCCGGTTGGGGAACCGGGTGGCCAATGTGGAGGCGACCGCTTGGCAGGATGAGCGGGAGAAGCCGATCGCCGCCGCGCGGATGAATTATCTGATCGTGCGGGACTAGCGCGCTTCTGCTCCCCTTCCGCTTAGCGGGAGGGGTCGGGGGAGGGGTGTGCCTCACAGACCGGACGCCAGTACGTACGTCGCGCCCTCCCCTGACCCCTCCCGCAAGCGGGAGGGGAATGTGGGTTATTTCGTGGTCAGTTTGATCAGGCGGCCTTGCGAGTCGCCGCCGTCTTCCAGCACCCAGATCGCGCCATCCGGGCCTTGTTCGACTTCGCGGATTCTTGCCCCCATGTCCCATTGGTCGCCTTTTGCCGCGTTGGTACCGGTAAGGTGGACGCGGACGAGGGACTTCGAGGACAGGCCGCCGATGAACGCGTCGCCCTTCCACTGCGGGAACATGCTGCCCGAATAGATCATCAGGCCGCCGGGCGAAATCACCGGGTTCCAGAACACCTTGGGCGGTTCATAGCCGTCGCCGGGCTTGTGATCGGGGATGTCGGTGCCGTCATAGTTGCTGCCATTCGACGCGTTGGGCCAACCATAGTTGAGGCCGGGCTTGATGAGGTTGACCTCGTCGCCGCCCTTGGGGCCCATCTCCTGCTCCCAGAGATTACCCTGCGCATCGAACGCGATGCCGAGCAGGTTGCGGTGGCCGTAGCTCCAGATTTCGGGCGCGAAGCCCTTGGCCACCAGCGGGTTGCCGGGGGCAGGCTTGCCGTCGAGCGTGAGGCGCAACACCTTGCCGAGCGTCATCTTGGGGTCCTGCGCGGGGGTGAATTTCTGGCGCTCGCCGTTGGTGAAGAACAGGTATCTGCCGTCGGGCGAGAACGCGATGCGGCCGGAATAATGGCCGTTGCCCTCGACGAACGGTCGCGCGCTGAACAGCGCTTCGATCTCGCCGAGACGCGTGCCACCACCACCATCCGGACGCAGGCGACCGCGCGCGAGGACGACGCCTTTGCCGCCCTCGCCTGCGGTCGAATAGCTGAAATAGACGCGCTGGCTGGTCGCGAAGTCGGGCGCGAGGACGACGTCCATCAGGCCGCCCTGCCCGGCCGAATCGACGGTGAGCGTCGCGACCGTCTGGCGCGACTTGCCGTCGGCGGAGACGAGCAGCATCTGGCCCTGCTTTTCGGTCACGAGCATGCGCTTGTCGGGCAGGAACGTCATTGCCCAGGGCGATTCGAAGTCGGCGACTACAGTTTCTTTGAACGGCTTGCCCGCGGCAGCCGGTTGCGCGGAACAGGCAGTCGAGGCGAGCAGCGTGGTTGTCAGCAATCCAGTGGCGAACAGCGTTTTGCGAATCATGATCTTCTCCCGGAAATCCCTGCGCTAACGCAGCGTACTAAACGAAGGTTGCTCCCGCTTGCGGACGGGCGCCACCCCGCGTATAGAGGCACCACTTCTCTACATCGCCAGATGAAGAGGCTGCGGGGCTTGCTCCGCGGCGGCAATCACCTGTGCTTTGGCCCTGTTTGGAATTTCGATGGCGAATATCGCCCTGCTGACCGACCTGATCGAACCCGAGGCGACCGCGCTCGGCCTCAGCCTCGTGCGCGTGCGCATGCAGGGCGGCAAGTCCGATCCGACGTTGCAGGTGATGGCCGAGCGCCCCGACACCCGCCAGTTGCTGATCGACGATTGCGCCGAGCTGTCGCGCCGCATCTCCGACAAGTTCGATGCGCTCGAAGCCGAGGGCAAGGACCCGGTCGGCGAGGACGCGTACCGTCTCGAGGTATCGAGCCCCGGTATCGATCGTCCGCTGACCCGGCTCCAGGATTTCGCCGACTGGGAAGGCCAGGAGGCGCGTATTCGCCTCGTCGAGCCGTTCGAGGATCGCAAGCAAATCTCGGGTAACCTGATGGGCGTCGAGGGGACGAAGATCACCGTCGACGTCAACAAGCACAAGGTCATGACGATCGACTTTTCGCAAGTCGCCGACGCCAAGCTCGTCATGACCGACCGTCTCATCGCCGCGACCGCGCCGCTTTCGATCGAAGGCGCGGACGAGGTTTTCTATCAAGATACGCCCACCGATGAGCCCGATGCTCACGAGGCCGACACCGAAGAAGGACAGCATTGATGGCCACGGCAGTCACCGCAAACCGCGCGGAACTGATCGCGATCGCGAATTCGGTCGCGTCGGAGAAGATGATCGACAAGGCGATCGTGATCGAGGCGATGGAGGACGCGATCCAGCGCGCCGCCCGCTCGCGCTACGGCGCCGAGAACGACATCCGCGCCAAGCTCGATCCGAACACCGGCGATCTGCGCTTATGGCGTGTCGTCGAAGTGGTCGAGGCGGTCGACGATTATTTCAAGCAGGTCGACGTCAAGGGCGCGCAGAAGCTCCAGAAGGACGCCGCTCTCGGCGACTTCATCGTCGATCCGCTGCCCCCGATCGAGTTCGGCCGCATCGCCGCACAGGCCGCCAAGCAGGTCATCTTCCAGAAGGTCCGCGACGCCGAGCGCGAGCGCCAGTTCGAAGAGTATAAGGACCGCGCGGGCGAGATCATCACCGGCGTCGTCAAGCGCGTCGAGTTCGGCCATGTCGTCGTCGACCTGGGCCGCGCCGAGGGCGTGATCCGCCGCGACGCGCAGATCCCGCGCGAAGTGGTGCGCGTCAACGACCGTATCCGTTCGCTGATCCTGAACGTCCGCCGCGAGAACCGTGGGCCGCAGATCTTCCTCAGCCGCGCGCACCCCGACTTTATGAAGAAGCTGTTCGCGCAGGAAGTGCCCGAGATCTACGACGGCATCATCGAGATCAAGGCCGCAGCCCGCGATCCGGGTTCGCGCGCGAAGATCGGCGTCATCTCGCATGATTCGAGCATCGATCCGGTCGGCGCGTGCGTCGGCATGAAGGGCAGCCGCGTCCAGGCCGTCGTGCAGGAAATGCAGGGCGAGAAGATCGACATCATTCCCTGGTCGCCCGACATCGCGACCTTCGTCGTCAACGCGTTGCAGCCGGCATCCGTGTCGCGCGTCGTGATCGACGAAGAGGAAGAGCGCATCGAGGTGGTCGTTCCCGACGACCAGCTGTCGCTGGCGATCGGCCGTCGCGGCCAGAACGTGCGGCTTGCGTCGCAGCTGACCGGCAAGGCGATCGACATCCTCACCGAGGCCGATGCGTCGGAGAAGCGCCAGAAGGACTTCGTCGAGCGCTCGGCGATGTTCGAGAAGGAGCTCGACGTCGATGAGACGCTCGCGCAGCTGCTGGTCGCCGAAGGGTTCACGAACCTCGAAGAGGTCGCCTATGTCGAGGTCGAGGAGATCGCCGGCATCGAGGGCTTCGACGAGGACCTGGCGGGCGAGTTGCAGAACCGTGCGACCGAAGCGCTTGAGCGTCGCGACGCTGCGAGCCGCGAGGAGCGCACTGCGCTCGGCGTCGAGGACGCGCTTGCCGGTATGCCGTATCTGAACGAGGCAATGCTGGTCACGCTCGGCAAGGCGGGCATCAAGACGCTCGACGACCTCGCCGATCTCGCGACCGACGAACTGGTCGAGAAGAAGCGCGTCGAACCGCGTCGTCGCAACGAGGATGCTCCGAAGCGGCCTGAGCCGAAGGGCGGGATTCTCGCCGAGTATGGCCTGAGCGACGAGCAGGGCAACGAGATCATCATGGCCGCTCGCGCGCACTGGTTCGAGGACGAGGCTCCCGAGGCTTCGGCTGACGACGTTGAGGGGGATGAGACTCCGGTGGAAGAGGCTTCGGCTGATGACGCTGTGGTCGAGGACGCTGCGGCTGAAGACACGACGGCCGAAGATGCTTCGACCGACGAAGCTTCGGTTGAAGAAGAGGCGGACAAGACCGACTCGAAGAGCGAGGGCGACAAGGCCTGATGCCCTTCGTCAGCATCCGCATCTCGGGGTCCGCCACCAAGGACCAGAAAGCCGGCATCGTCGCCGACGTCACCCAGTCGCTCGTGCAGCGGCTGGGAAAGAACCCGGCTGCGGTGCAGATCGTGATCGAAGAGGTCTCGACCGAGAATTACGGCGCGGGCGGCCAGCTGCTGGTCGACCGCGACGCTCCGAAGACGACTCCAGCGCAGGAGGACGCACATGCGGAACCCTCCCGATGACACCGCGCCGCTAAACTCCCCTCCCGCTCGCGGGAGGGGTCGGGGGAGGGCAGTCACGGCCGCCGCCCCTGCGGATAGCCCCTCCCCTGACCCCTCCCGCTCGCGGGAGGGGAATGAGCCCGTTCGCAAGTGCATTCTTTCGGGCGAACGCGACGCCAGGCCGCACCTCGTGCGACTCGCGTTGTCGCCCGATGGCCAGATCCTTCCCGACGTTCGCGCCAAGGCTCCCGGCCGCGGCGCGTGGATCGGCGTGACTCGAGTCGAACTCGAAGTCGCGATCAAGAAGGGCAAGCTCAAGGGCGCTCTCTCCCGCGCGTTCAAGACCGGCGAGTTCACCATCAATCCCGAGCTTCCGGCCAAGATCGAGTCCGCGCTGGAGCGTAACGCGCTCGACCGGCTCGGGCTCGAATCGCGCTCGGGGACGGTGCTGATCGGCTCCGACCGGATCGAGCAGAACGCGCGCCAGGGCAAGCTGAAGGCGCTGTATCACGCGTCCGACGCGGCCGAGGATGGCAACCGCAAGCTCGATCAGGCGTGGCGCATCGGCAACGATGTCGAGGGCTCGGGTTTGCGGGGGTTGGCACTCCCGGTATCGCGCACCATATTGGCGTTGGCGCTGGGGCGGGAAAATGTGGTACACATTGGCCTGACCGACCGCGCTGCAGCAAAGCGGGTGAGCGAAGCGCTCGACCGTTGGCTGCATTTTATCGGCCCCGAACCTTCTTCCGTGTCTTGCGAAACGGCCTCGCAGGGCGCATCGGCGTCACCACAAAATGGGGCGCCACCGATACAACAGGCGTCCGGATCGACCGGAACACGCCCGGCCGTGGACATGACTGAGGAATTTGAGTGAGCGACACGGACAACGAGAAGCCGAAACTTGGCATGCGCGCACCTTTGGGTGTGAAGCGCACGGTCGAGACCGGCCAGGTGAAGCAGAGCTTCAGCCACGGCCGATCGAATACGGTGATCGTGGAAACCAAGCGCGCGCGCGTCCTGCGCCGTCCGGGCGAGCCCGACGTGCAGGTCGCGGATGCCGCACCGGTTGCCGCGCCCGCCCCGGCGGCTGCCCCCGCAGCCCCGGCACCGCAGGCGCGCGCACCGCAGCCTGCGCCCGCCCCCGTGCGCCAGCAGCAGAGCAATCTGTCGCCGCAGGAGCGCCAGGCCAAGCTGCTCCGCGAGGCCGAAGAGCAGCGCATGAACACGCTGGAAGAAGGGCGTCGTCGCCAGGAAGCCGAGCGTACCAAGGCTGCCGAGGACGAGCGTAATCGCGTCGCCGATCGTGCGCGTGCCGAGGCTGAGGCCAAGGCGCCGAAGCCCGTCGAGGCCCCTGCGCCCGCACCGGCTCCTGTGGTCGAAGCGGCTCCCGCTCCGGTCGCGGCTCCGACGCCAGCGCCTGCACCGGCTCCGGTCGAAGCCCCCGTTGCTGCGGCTCCTGCCCCGGCACCGGTTGCCACCGCACCTGCGCCTGCACCGAAGCCTGCTCCGGTAGTGGCTGCTCCTGCGCCGGCCCCCAAGCCTGCGCCGGCTCCCGTCGCTCCGCCGGCACCGCCGCCCATTCTCGAACTGACCCGCGATCCGGCGTTCCCGGCACCACGCCGGTTCTCGCCGGTGGCGCGTCCCGAGCGTCCTCCGCCGCCGCCGAAGCCTGTCGCAGCACCCGCTGCCGCGGCGCCGACCACGGCTGCGAATGCCGGCACGACCGCGGCTCGCCCTGGCGCGACGGGGGTCAACGCTCCGGCTGGTGGCGTCCGTCGCGACGCAGTGCCAGCACGTCCCCAGCAGCGTGACCGCAAGGGCGACGATCGTCGCACCTCGGGCAAGCTCACCGTCAACCGCGCGCTCGGCGATGGTGATGGCGCACGCGCTCGTTCGCTCGCCGCGCTGAAGCGTGCGCGCGAGAAGGAGCGTCGTGGCACCGGTGGTCCGCGCGAGGCGCAGGCCAAGCAGATCCGCGACGTCGTCGTCCCAGAGGCGATCACGGTGCAGGAACTCGCCAACCGCATGGCCGAGAAGGGTGCCGACCTCGTCAAGGCGCTGTTCAAGATGGGCATGCCCGTCACGATGACGCAGACGATCGACCAGGATACCGCCGAGTTGCTCGTCACCGAGTTCGGCCACAACCTGACGCGCGTCAGCGATGTCGACCAGGATCTGGCCAACGACACGATCGACGACGCCGAGGAGACGCTGCGCCCACGCGCGCCGGTCGTCACGATCATGGGCCACGTCGATCACGGCAAGACGTCGCTGCTCGATGCCCTGCGCGGCACCGACGTGGTGCGCGGCGAAGCGGGTGGCATCACCCAGCATATCGGCGCGTATCAGGTCACGCTGAAGGACAAGTCGAAGATCACCTTCCTCGACACCCCGGGCCATGAGGCGTTCACGCAGATGCGTGCGCGTGGCGCGGACGTCACCGACATCGTCATCCTGGTGGTGGCGGCGGACGACGGCCTGATGCCGCAGACGGTGGAGGCGATCGCCCACACCAAGGCGGCGGGCGTGCCGATGATCGTCGCGATCAACAAGATCGACAAGGAAGGCGCCAATGCCCAGAAGGTGCGCGAGCGCCTGCTGAGCGAGGAGATCGTGGTCGAGGACATGGGCGGCGACGTCCAGGACGTCGAAGTCTCCGCGACCAAGAAGATCGGTCTCGATGCGTTGATCGAGAAGATCCAGCTTCAGGCCGAACTGCTCGAACTGCGCGCCAATCCGGACCGCGCCGCCGAGGGTACGGTGATCGAGGCCAAGCTCGACAAGGGTCGCGGGCCCGTCGCGACGATCCTCGTGAACCGCGGTACGCTGCGGGTCGGCGACATCTTCGTGGTCGGCGGCGAGAGCGGCAAGGTCCGGGCGCTGGTCGACGACAAGGGCAAGCAGATCAAGGAAGCCGGTCCGGCGATGCCGGTCGAGGTCCTCGGTCTGTCGGGTGTTCCGCAGGCGGGCGATCCGTTCCAGGTGGTCGAGAACGAGGCACGGGCCCGCGAAGTCGCGGAATATCGTCGCAGCGTGAAGACCGACAAGCGGACGGCTTCGGTTCCTGCCAGCCTCGAGAGCATGTTCTCGGCGCTGAAGGAAAAGCAGGCGATCGAATATCCGCTGGTCGTGAAGGCGGATACGCAGGGCACGGTCGAGGCGATCGTCGGGGCGATCAACAAGATCTCCACCGACCTGATCAAGGCACGCG
This sequence comes from Sphingomonas sp. PP-CE-1A-559, assembly GCF_004340965.1. Lineage (GTDB taxonomy): Bacteria > Pseudomonadota > Alphaproteobacteria > Sphingomonadales > Sphingomonadaceae > Sphingomonas. The sequence goes on from NZ_SLYA01000007.1 coordinate 54,921, forward strand.
TGCTGAGCTCGGGCGTCGGCGGCATCACCGAGTCGGACGTCACCCTGGCGGCCGCATCGGGTGCACCGATCATCGGCTTCAACGTTCGTCCGAACGCCAAGGCACGCGAGATTGCCGAGCGCCAGAAGGTCGCGTTCAAGTATTATGACGTGATCTACGACCTGATCGACGAGATCCGGGCGGGGATGGCAGGCGAGCTTGGGCCGGAAGCGTTCGAGACGGTCGTCGGTCGTGCCGATATCCGCGAGGTCTTCTCGGCGGGCAAGCACGGCAAGGCGGCAGGTCTGCTCGTCACCGAGGGCAACATCCGCAAGGCGCTCAAGGCACGCATCACGCGCAACGACGTTATTATCTATCAGGGCGAAATCGCATCGCTGCGTCGCTTCAAGGATGATGTCGCCGAGGTCCGTGCGGGGCTGGAGTGCGGCGTGACGTTCACGTCGAACTTCGTCGACATCAAGGCCGGCGACGTCCTTGAGACGTTCGAAGTCGAGATGCGCGAACGTACCTTGTAACTACTAAAGCCCTCTCCCCTGCGGGGAGAGGGTTGGGTGAGGGGCTGTCCCCGGCGCTGGCGTATGTGGCACCCCTCACCCCCGCCCTCTCCCCGAGGGGGAGAGGGAGCTTAAGATGAAGACCGATACCCCAGAAGCAAAAGCCGTCCGCTCGTTGCGAGTCGGCGAACAGGCGCGTCATGCGCTGTCCGACATCCTCGCGCGCGGCGACGTCCACGATCCGGTGCTCGAAAAGCACCTCGTGACGATCACCGAAGTCCGCATGTCGCCGGACCTCCGCCACGCCACCGTCTTCGTGAAGCCGTTGCTCGGCAAGGACGAGGAAAAGGTGCTGAAGGCGCTCCGCACCAACACCGCCTACCTCCAGCGCGAAGTCGCGAACCGGGTGCAGATGCGGTATGCCGCCAAGCTGAAGTTCCTTGCGGACGAGAGTTTCGACGAAGGCACGCATATCGACACGCTGCTGCGTGACCCGCATATCGCGCGGGATCTGGCGGAAGATTGACTTTTAGCGCGGTAAGACGCATCTTACCGCGATGAATGCTCAGACGAAAATGTCGGAAAAGGGTCAAGTCGTCATCCCAAAGGATGTGCGTGACTCGCTCGGCTTGAACCCAGGCCAGCAATTTAACGTCCTGCAAGCGGGTGGGGACATCGTGTTGCGACCAACGGGTAGGACGACCGGAAAGAGTGTCGCCGAGGTAATGGCCGATCTGCGTGCCCGCGTTCGGTACGAGGGGCCAGCCATTCCTATCGAGCAACTGAGTTGGTCGCCCGATTTCGACGAGGACGGTCTTTCCGCGTGAAGGCCGTCGATACCAACATTCTCGCGCGTTTCATCTTGGCAGATGACGAGCATCAGTCGGCAATGGCATCTGAAATACTTGGCGCACCGGTCTGGGTGAGCCTGACCGTCTGGCTCGAACTCGGATGGGTGCTATCGAAGCGCGCCGCACTTGGTCGCGCGATGGTGGCCGATGCGATTGAAACGCTGCTTGAGTTGGGGACTATCCATACCGCGGATCGCGATGGTTTGGCCTGGGCAGTCGCGCGATACCGATCAGGGGCGGATTGGGCCGATATGATCCACCTTGTTTCAGCACGCTCTGTTGCTGATGGCTTCGTGACGTTCGATCGGGGAATCGCGACCTATGCAGGGCAATCGCTGGTACCTGTCGAGACACTGATCTGATGGCCAAGCTGTATTTCTACTACGCCTCCATGAACGCGGGGAAGTCGACGAACCTGTTGCAGGCGGACTTCAACTACCGCGAGCGGGGGATGCGGACGATGCTGTTTACCGCGGGCGTAGACGATCGGTTCGCGGCGGGGACGATCACGTCGCGGATCGGGCTGGAGGCGCCGGCGATCGCGTTCGATGCGGGGACGGATATCGGGGCCTGCGTGGCTCGGCAGCACGGCGAGGACGCGATCTCGTGCGTGCTGGTGGATGAGGCGCAGTTTCTAACTTCGGCACAGGTGGATCAGCTCGCGCATATCTGCGACGTGGTTGGGATACCGGTGCTGGCCTACGGGTTGCGGACCGATTTCCAGGGCGCGCTGTTTCCCGGGTCGGCGCGGTTGCTCGCGCTGGCGGACTCGCTGGTGGAGATCAAATCGGTTTGCATGTGCGGACGCAAGGCGACGATGAACCTGCGGGTCGATGGGAGCGGGCGGGCGATTGCCGAAGGGCAGCAGACGGAGATCGGCGGGAACGACCGGTATGTTGCGCTGTGTCGGCGACATTTCTGTGAGGCTTTGGGGTAGGCTTTATCCCTCCCCGTAGATGGGCGGCCGCTCCCGCCTGAATTGAATTCTAGGACTCAACGCATGCATGGCTGGATCATTCTCGACAAGCCGCTGGGGCTTGGCTCGACGCAGGGGGTATCGGCGGTGAAGCGTGCCTTGCGTAGCGGCGGATATGGGAAGTTCAAGGTGGGGCATGGGGGGACGCTCGATCCGCTCGCCACCGGGGTTCTGCCGATTGCCGTTGGGGAGGCGACCAAGCTTGCCGGGCGGATGCTCGATAGCGACAAGACCTATGATTTTACGGTGATGTTCGGGGTTCAGACGGATACGCTTGATGCGGAGGGCGTGAGCATTGCGACTTCCGATGTGCGGCCAACTCTGGCGGCGGTCGAGGCGGTGTTGGCGCAGTTTACCGGGCCGATTTCTCAGGTGCCGCCGGCGTACTCCGCGCTGAAGGTGGATGGGGAGCGGGCTTATGACTTGGCTCGGGCCGGGCATGAGGTTGTGCTGGCCAGCCGGGACGTGACGATTTATTCGCTATCCTCGCCGTTACGGGGAGGGGGACCAGCGCAGCTGGTGGAGGGGGGCTTCCGCGAGCGTTCCCTTGGTAGCGAGCCCCCCTCCACCCCCGTCCAAGCGGACGGGGGTCCCCCTCCCCGTGCCGGGGAGGAATTGCAGGATGCACCCCTGCCCCACATGCCGCTCGATGAGATCACGCTTACCGCGCATGTGTCCAAGGGCACCTACATCCGCTCCCTCGCGCGCGACATCGCGCTCGCACTCGGCACCGTCGGCCACGTCACCATGCTGCGCCGCACCAAGGCTGGTCCGTTCGACCTCACGTCCGCGATATCGCTGGACAAACTGGACGAACTCGCTAAGGCCTCCGCGCTTGAAGATGTACTTCTGCCCTTGAGGGTGGCGCTGGACGACATCCCGGCTCTCTCCCTCACCCCCGACCAGGCAGGGGCGCTCCGACAGGGGCGTATCTTGGCCGGGATCGCCGCAGACGATGGCCAATACTTCGCCGAACTGGACGCTGTCCCGGTCGCGCTGGTCGAGGTCGAGGACGGAGACGTCCGGGTCGTTCGCGGTTTCAATCTGTGATGTCGAGGACATGAATTCATGACGATTACCGCTGAACGCAAGACCGAGCTCGTCAAGGAGCATTCGCGCGCCGAGGGTGACACCGGTTCGCCGGAAGTCCAGGTCGCGATCCTGACCGAGCGCATCAAGAACCTGACCGAGCATTTCAAGGGCCACAAGAAGGACAACCACTCGCGTCGTGGTCTTCTCATGATGGTCAACAAGCGCCGGACGCTGCTGGATTATCTCCGTCACAAGGACGGCCAGCGCTATCTGGATCTGATCGCGAAGCTCGGTCTCCGCAAGTAACTTAGACGGCTCCCCTCGGGGGGCCGTTTTCGTATATAGGGTTGTTCTCCCGCGAAGGCGGGAGTCCAAACTGGACCCCCGCCTTCGGACACCCATCAAAGTAATACTTTGATGGGGCCCTGCCGCGGGGGAACAGCAAATGGAGGGACGGCAATTCGGCCACCCCTTCTGGGATGACAATTCATCCCACACCGCCGCGGGCCGGCTAAGCCCGCACATAGGCCCCAAACGCATCTGGCGTTTGGAGTGAAGGAAAAAGAATGTTCGATACCAAGACCGTAAGCGCCCAGTGGGGCGGCAAGACGCTGACGCTCGAGACCGGCCGCGTTGCGCGCCAGGCCAACGGCGCAGTCCTCGCCACCCTCGGCGAGACCGTCGTTCTGTGCGCCGTGACGGCGGCTCGGACCGTCAAGGAAGGGCAGGATTTCTTCCCGCTCACCGTCCATTACCAGGAGAAGTTCTCCGCGAGCGGCCGCATTCCCGGCGGCTTCTTCAAGCGTGAGCGCGGCGCGACCGAAAAGGAGACGCTGACCAGCCGTCTCATCGATCGCCCGATCCGTCCCCTCTTCCCAGAGGGTTTCTACAACGAGATCAACGTGATCTGCCAGGTTCTGTCGTATGACGGCGAGAACGAGCCGGACGTCCTCGCGATGGTCGCGGCCTCCGCTGCGCTGACGATCTCGGGCGTGCCGTTCATGGGCCCGATCGGCGCAGCGCGCGTCGGTTACGTCGATGGCGCGTACATCCTCAACCCGACGCTGGAAGAAGCCAAGGCTGGCGATCTCGACCTCGTCGTCGCCGCCACCGGCCAGGCCGTGATGATGGTCGAATCGGAAGCCAAGGAGCTTTCGGAAGAGATCATGCTCGGCGCCGTGCAGTTCGCCCACAAGGCCTGCCGTGAAGCCGCGAACCTGATCATCGATCTGGCCGAAATGGCTGCCAAGGATCCTTGGGAAATGGCCGAGCAGGCCGACCTGTCGACCGCCAAGGACAAGCTGAAGAAGCTGATCGGCAAGGACATCGCGGCCGCCTACAAGGTGACCGACAAGTCCAAGCGTTCGGACCTGCTGAATGCCGCTCGTGCGAAGGGCAAGACCGCCTTTGCGGACGCGTCGCCGCAGGACCAGATGGCAGCCGGCAAGCTGATGAAGAAGCTGGAGGCGGAGATCGTCCGCGGCGCCATCCTCAAGGACGGCACGCGCATCGACGGCCGCACCACCACGCAGATCCGTCCGATCGAGGCGATGGTCCACTTCCTCCCGCGCACGCACGGCTCGGCGCTGTTCACGCGCGGCGAGACGCAGTCGATCTGCACCACCACGCTCGGTACGCGCGATGCAGAGCAGATGATCGACGGCCTCAACGGGCTGTCGTACGAAAACTTCATGCTGCACTACAACTTCCCTCCCTATTCGGTTGGTGAAGTCGGTCGCTTCGGTGCGCCGGGTCGTCGCGAAGTCGGTCACGGCAAGCTCGCATGGCGCGCGCTGCACCCGGTGCTGCCGACCAAGGAAGAGTTCCCGTATACGATCCGCGTCCTGTCGGACATCACGGAGAGCAACGGTTCGTCGTCGATGGCGACGGTCTGCGGCGGTTCGCTGAGCATGATGGATGCCGGCGTTCCGCTGAAGCGTCCGGTGTCGGGCATCGCGATGGGCCTGATCCTCGAGGGCAAGAACTTCGCGGTTCTCTCGGACATCCTCGGCGACGAGGATCACCTCGGCGACATGGACTTCAAGGTCGCGGGCACGTCCGAGGGCATCACCACGATGCAGATGGACATCAAGATCGCCGGCATCACCGAGGAGATCATGGGCAAGGCGCTGGCGCAGGCCAAGGAAGGCCGCGCGCACATCCTGGGCGAGATGGCCAAGGCGCTCGACCACACCCGTGAGGAACTGTCGGCGCACGCACCGCGCATCGAGAGCTTCCAGATCGACAAGTCGAAGATCCGTGAAGTCATCGGCACCGGCGGCAAGGTGATCCGCGAGATCGTCGCGCAGACCGGCGCCAAGGTCGACATCGACGACGAGGGCGTGATCAAGGTGTCGTCGTCCGACCCCGCGCAGATCGAAGCCGCGATCAAGTGGATCAAGGGCCTCGTCGAGGAAGCCGAAGTCGGCAAGGTCTATGACGGCAAGGTCGTCAACCTGGTCGATTTCGGGGCGTTCGTGAACTTCATGGGTGGCAAGGACGGTCTCGTCCACGTGTCCGAAATCAAGAACGAGCGCGTCGAGAAGGTCTCGGACGCCCTGACCGAAGGCCAGGAGGTCAAGGTCAAGGTTCTCGAGATCGATCCGCGCGGCAAGGTTCGCCTGTCGATGCGCGTCGTCGACCAGACGACCGGCGAAGAGCTGGAGGACACGCGTCCTGCACGTGAGCCCCGTGAGGGTGGTGATCGTGGTCCGCGCGGTCCGCGTCGTGACGGCGATGGCGGCCGTGATGCCGGCAACGGCGGCGGCGGTCGTGGTCCGCGCGGCGAAGGCGGCGGCGGCGATCGCGGCTCGCGTGGTCCGCGTCGTGACGGCGATGGTGGCCGTGACGCTGGCGGCAACGGCGGTGGCCGTGGTCCGCGTCGTGACGGCGGCGGCAACGGTGGCGGCGAGCGTGCTGCACGCACCGACGGCGACAAGGCTCCCGAGTTCGCGCCGGCGTTCCTGACCGGCGATCGCGACTAAGCCTTTACGGCCTGACGGCAGTGATGGAGGGGCTCGGGAAACCGGGCCCCTTTCTCATGTCAGGCTCGCTTTGCCCCGTTATGCCTTGAGAACATGACTTATATTGGAACGGAGCGGCATGCCGGATGTTCGAACCGGTATGAATGCCATTGCGAAGTCCGTTATTCTCGTCGTCGATGACGATGCCCTCGTCCGGGTCCATTCCAACCTCGCGCTGGAGGATGCCGGCTATGAAGTCGTCGAAGCCAGCAACGCGGCCGACGCCTTGGCGAAGCTCGAAGAGCGGCCCGATATCGCCGCGCTGTTCACCGACGTCCGCATGCCGGGAGACCTGAACGGCATCGACCTCGCCAATGCCGTGCACGCTCAACGCCCCGATATCGCGATCCTGGTCACGTCGGGTGCCGACAACGGCACCACCGAGGCGCTGCCCAAGGCCGCGCGGTTCGTGCAGAAGCCCTATACCGGCGCACAACTCAGCAAGCTCCTGCAACTCTGAGCAGTTAACGGACTGGAAGAGTATTCAGGATCTTACATCTACTAGTCGAGGCAGTCCTCATTCGTCATGAGTATTGCCCGTTATCAGTATTAGGGCCATCGTCCATCGCTTGAGCATCGACTCGCGGGGGCGGTCCAATGGCATCGTTAAATAGTGTACGGCCTGCGCAACGGAATGTCGTCGCGAGCGAGCGTCGCTTCTTCCTCGGCATGGCGATAGCGATCGCCGTCACGGTGATCTTCGGCTTCACGCTGAATGCCGCGCGAATGAATTGGACGTTTCTCGAACTGCCCTTGCAAGTTCATCTGCACGCCGCCGCATTTCTGGCGTGGATCATTCTCTACGTCGTGCAGAACTGGCTGGTCGTTCGGGGATCGATCACTTGGCATCGACAACTCGGCGTACTCGGCGCCGTTATCGCAGCGTCGATGGTCGTACTGGGCATCGTCACCACAGTCGCAGCGATCCAGCAGCACCGCGTACCGCCGTTCTTTCCACCGGGCATTTTCCTCGTGCTCGACGTCCTGGGGGTGATCGGGTTCGGCATCCTGACCGCTTGGGCTATCGCGCTGCGGAAACAGGCTGCTTGGCACAAGCGACTGATGCTATGCGGCACGATCCTGGTCATGTCGCCGGCGCTCGGGCGGATCCTGCCGATGCCGCTGCTTGGCCAGTTCGCGCCGCTCGCGGTGTTCGCGTCGATGGCGGTGTTCGTCATCGCAGGGATGATCTCCGACTTGCGCCTGCGCGGGAAGATACATCCGGCCTATTACTGGGGCGGCGGCGTGCTGGTGGTGACCAACGTGCTGGTCGGCCCGCTCGGCTTCAGCCCGCCGGTACTGCGACTGGTCGAGCGCCTTGCTGCCTGATCGGGGCCAAAATGTAAGGTTAGTGGGGAGCTTCTGTTGCTCGGTGCCCCCCGTACCGCCGGTGTCCACTTCTGTTGCCCGGTGTGGCCCGAACCGCGCTTTCGTCCGTATAACCTAGGTCGTTAGACCGTCAGTTATGCGGCAATTGCGAGTGCTTCGTTATCGTTGGCACTTGTGTATGGGCCGTTGCGGTGGTCCCATTCCGAGCGAAACATAGCGTCGTTGAACACACGTCGATCCTAGTTCGACCCCGTCATCGCCCCCCTCTTGCGAAGAGGGCGGTGGTGGAGTCGCCGGGTACTGCCCCCGGGTCCGCTGTGTCTATGACACGCCACGGTTTATCGCCATAGCCGCCAAGAGAAGATTCCCCCGATGGCATGACCGATATAGGGGGGCCGCATCGATCTGAAAAGCCCGGCCAAATGAAAAGACTGGCGCGGTGGGCGCCCTCCCCTGGATAAATCGCCGATGGGTTAGCACACAGCGTGCCAAACCGCCTTTCGCTCGCCACAAAGCGCGTGCATAGCAACCTGCATTATGTTGACGCAGCGCTCCCGCTACGCGCTCCGCGCGATGATCTTCCTTGGCGGCGCCCCCGTCGGTGGCCCTCCCATCCCGATGACCCGCATCGCCGCCGAGGCGAACGTGCCGCGCAAATTCCTCGAGCTGATTCTCGCCGACCTGCGCGAGTCCGGCTTGCTCCACAGCCATCGCGGCAAGATGGGCGGCTACCGCCTGTCGCGGCCGAGCCATCTGATTTCGCTCGGCGAGATTATCCGGATCATCGAGGGCCCGCTGGCGCTGGTGCCGTGCGTGAGCCGGACCGCGTACCGGCCGTGCCTCGACTGCAAGAGCGAAGCCGACTGCGCGATCCGCTTTGCGATGATGCGCGTGCGCGACGAGACTGCGCGGATCCTCGATGGTACCAGCCTGGCGGATGCCAACGCCGAGGATCTGGTCGCGGCGTAACTCTGTCCTTCTCCCCTCGGGGAGAAGGTGGCGCGGCAGCGCCGGATGAGGGGGAGTTAAGATGTAACGTCCCAAGCCTCACGCCCCTCACCCTTCCGTCGCCCAAGGCTCCTCCTTCCCTCTCCCCGCAGGGGCGAGGGACAGGTACGTCACCCCCGCGCCTTCAACTCGTCGCGGATCTCGCGGAGCAGCGCGATCTCGACCGGCTCCGGCGCAGGCGCGACGACCACCGCCTCTTCCTCACGCTTCAACCGCGCCGTCTCGCGCTCGATCAGCGCCGCCGTCCGGTTCACCACGCGCAGGATCATGAAGATGATCCCCGCGACGATCACGAAATTGACCAGCTGCGTCGCGAACGCGCCATAGCCGAGCAGCGGCACACCGGCCTTCTTGAGCGCCGCGTAATCGCTCAGCGAGCCCGCATAGTTTGCCGGCACCGGCCCCATCCGCCAGAAATAGCTCGAGAAATCGAGCCCGCCGAAGATCTTGCCGATCACCGGCATCAGCACGTCGTCGGTCAGCGACGTGACGATCTTGCCGAACGCCGCCCCGATGATCACCGCGATGGCGAGATCGAGCACGTTGCCGCGCATGATGAACGCCTTGAATTCCTTGAGCATCTACGCCCCCTCTGTTGCCCCACCGACGCTAACCATCGATTTCGGTTTCGCCAACCCTGCGGACTGTCCTATGAGGGTGACACAGGTATTCAGGAGAGCCCCGATGTCACGTGCCCCAATCGCCCGCGGTACCGCCGCGATCCTCCTCGCATCGGCGCTGGCCGGGTGCGGGATCAACAGCATCCCGACCGCGGAAGAGACCGCCAAGGCACGCTGGGCCGACGTCCAGAACAATTATCAACGCCGCGCCGACCTGATCCCCAACCTCGTCGCGACCGTGAAGGCGGCAGGCGCGCAGGAAAAGGACATCCTCGTCCAGGTGACTCAGGCGCGCTCGGCTGCGAACTCGGTCCAGGTTTCGGCAGCCGATCTCTCCGATCCGGCGAAAATGGAGCAGTATCAGCGCGTCCAGGGTGCCGTCGGCGTGTCGCTCCAGCGCTTGCAGGAGGCGTATCCCGAGCTGAAGAGCCAGGGCAACTACACCACGCTGATGAGCCAGCTCGAGGGCACCGAGAACCGCATCACGATCGCGCGGCGCGATTACAACGGCGCGGTGCAGGCGTATAATACCAAGATCCGCACCTTCCCCGACGCGGTCGGCGCGAAGATCTTCTATGGCGCCAAGCCGATGGTGCCGTTCGCGGCGACCACGCCGGGTGCCGAGACCGCACCGACGGTGAACTTCGGCAACGCGAGCTGATCGGGGCATCATGCTCCGCCATCTCCTGACGCTCGCGTTCGCGGTGTTGCTGGGAAGCAATGCTGCGACCGCGCAGACCTTTCCCAAGTTCACCGGCTTCGTCGTCGATAGCGCGAACGTCATCCCGCCCGATCAGGAAGCGGCGCTGACCAAGCGGCTCGACGACCTGCAAAAGACGACCGGCAACCAGCTGGTGGTCGCGACGGTGCCGGATCTCGAAGGCTATCCGATCGAGGATTACGGCAATCGGTTGATCCGAAGCTGGGGCGTCGGGTTGAAGGACGCGAACAACGGCGCGATCCTGCTGGTCGCGCCGAACGACCGGAAGGTGCGGATCGAGGTCGGCTACGGGCTTGAGCCGGTGCTGACCGACGCGTTCTCCAGCGTCGTCATCAACCAGGACATCCTGCCGCGTTTCAAGGCGGGGGACATCCCGGGCGGGATCGTCGCGGGGACCAACGCGGTGGCAGACCAGCTTGCGCTGCCCGATGCGGAGGCGCGCGCGAAGGTTACGGCGGCGGCGGCGGAGTATGACAAGACGCATCGTCGCTCCAATTCGGGTGGCGGCGGCGTGCCGATCGGGCTGATCTTTTTCGGAATCGTGCTGGCGGCGATCGTCATTCCGATGATTTCGCGGCGCGCGGGCGGACAACGCTACACCGATGGAGGGCGCGGCGGTGGCAGCGGTGCCTTGCCAATCGTGTTGTGGAGCATCGCCGACGCGATGACTCGTGGCGGCGGTAATGGCGGCGGCGGAAGCTGGGGTGGCGGTGGCGACAGCGGCGGCGGCGGCTGGGGCGGCGGTGGTTTTGGCGGCGGCGGCGGTGGATCCGGCGGCGGCGGCGGCGCATCGGGGGGATGGTGACATGCGGTTGAGCGACACCGACCACGACCGCGTCACGGCGGCGGTCACCCAGGCGGAGACCGCGACGACCGGCGAGATCGTCACGATCGTCGCGCGGCAGTCCGATGCCTATCACGACGTATCGATGCACTGGGGCGTGCTGGCGATGCTGCTGACGCTGGCGCTGGTCGCGTACCACCCGGTCGCAGCGGACCATATCTACGCGCGGGTCGATCCCTGGCAGGCGGCTCCGCAGGGTGCACTGTACGTACTGGTGCTGGTGACCCTGGTGTTCCTGGCGGTGCGGCTGGTGCTAGCGTGGACGCCGGCGCGGCTCGCGCTGACGCCGGGCGCGACCAAGGCGCGGCGCGTGCGGCGGCGGGCTCTACTCCTGTTCCGTGCGGGGGCCGAGAAGCGCACCAAGGGCTCGACCGGCGTACTGCTATACCTGTCGCTGGCCGAGCACCGCGCGGAGATCATCGCCGACGATGCGATCCATTCGCGCGTGCCGAACGAAACCTGGGGCGCGGCGATGGCGGCGGTGCTGGCCGGCGTCCGCGACGATCGCCCCGCCGACGGGATGGCGGATGCGGTCGCGCAGATCGGGGCGGTGCTCGCCGAACATTTCCCCCGCACCGGTGCGCCGGTGAACGAACTTCCGGACAGGCTGATCGAATTATGAGCAAGACCGTATGGGCTGGGAAATTCCTGACCGTGCAGACCGAAGGCACGTGGGAATTCGCGGCGCGCCAGGGCGAGATCGCGGCGGCGGTGATCGTCGCGATCGACGACGGCGACGTGATCCTGGTGGAGCAGTTCCGCGTGCCGCTGGGCCGCGCGTGTCTCGAACTGCCGGCCGGGCTGGTCGGTGACGAAACCGCGGGCGAGAGCGTCGCGGTGGCCGCTGGCCGCGAACTGGAGGAAGAGACCGGCTACCGCGCGGACGCGATCGAGGACCTTGGTGTGTTCTATTCGTCGCCTGGGATGACGTCGGAATGCTTCACGCTGGTCCGCGCCACCGGGCTCACGAAGGTCGCTGACGGCGGCGGGGATGGCGACGAGAACATCACCGTGCACCGGGTGCCGCTGGCGGACGTGCCGGCATTCGTGGCCGAGAAGCGGGTCGCTGGCGTGGCGATCGATACCAAGATGCTGCTGATCCTGGCGGGATCGATTTTCTAACCGAGACCTGTTTCCCCGCGAAGGCGGGGACCCAGACTGGGCTCCCGCCTTCGCGGGAGAACAAGGAGGTGCGGGAGGGCCTAGCGCCGCTCCCGCGGGCTTACTTGAAATTATCCGCGTAGCTCTGCAGCTTCAACGTCTTCTGCGGCGCCGGCACGACCGTATACCCGAAGCCCTCGCGCTCGCAGTGCGCGATCGCCGCTTCGGCGGTCGGGAACAGCAGACGGAGCTGGTCGCGGGTGTCGCCGCTGCCGGCCCAGCCGGTGAGCGGGTCGGGGCGCTTGGCCTCCGAGGGTTCGAATTCGAGCTGCCAGGCGTCGGTCCGGTGCTTGCCGGACTGCATGGCGTTCTTGGGGCGCTGGAAGATACGGGCGGTTGGCATGGATGCTCCCTTATCGCGAACCGGCGGCCCTTGCATCCGCCTTTTTCGTGCGCAGCGTCGCCGACGCCGCGGCGGGGTCGTCGGGCCAGGGATGCTTGGGGTAGTGCCCGCGCATTTCCTTCGCCACCGCGGTCCAGCTGCCCGCCCAGAATCCGGGCAGGTCGCGCGTCGTCTGGATCGGGCGGCCGGCGGGGGATGTGAGGCTCAGCACTAGCGGTACGCGGCGCTCGCCGATCACCGGGTGGACCGCGAGCCCGAACAGGGCCTGGACGCGGAGTTCGACGCGCGGGCCGCCTTCTGCTGCGTAGTCGATCGCGTGCGTGCTGCCGGCGGGGCTGGTGAAATCGGGCGGGGCGAGCCGGTTGATCGTCTGCATTGCGTCCCAGCCGAGCAGGTTGCGTAGCGCCTCGGCGAGCGCGCCGGGGGCGATCGCGTCGAGTCGGCGTTTGCCGGCCAGGAGCGGAGCGAGCCATTCGTCGGCGCGGTCGAGCAGGATCGCGTCGTCGAGTTGAACGCCTGCATAGGCAGCGCGGTCGCGCAGCGCTTGGGCGCCGTCGCTCCAGGGTAGCAGCGCGAGGCCGTGCTCGCGGACGCCATCGATGAGCGCGGAAAGGATCGCGTCTGGGTCGGCGCCGCTGTCGGGGCCGCTCGACATGCGGATCGCGCCGAGGCGGCGTTCGCGGAGCGCCTGGATGCCGCCGGTCGTGGGGTCGAACGTCACGGTGCGGCGGGATTCGATGCGGTCGGCGAAGAGAGTTTCGACGGTGGCCTGGTCGATCGCTACCGCGGAGAGAATGCGCGCGCCGGCGGCCGAGCCTTGCGTGTCGGCGACGGCGAGCCATTCGGAGCGGGCGAGCGGCGAGGTCGGGTCGAGCTTGAACCCGCGTCCGCCGACCGAGGCCCAGGTTTCGCCGGACGCGTCTCGGCGGCGCGCGACGCGGTCGGGGAAGCCCAGTGCGACGCAAACCTCTGCCCCCCCTCCCGCAAGCGGGAGGGGGTTGGGGGGTGGGCTCGCGCCATCCGCGTTATTTGACGTTGAGGCCGGGCGCCCACCCCCAAGCCCCCTCCCGCTTGCGGGAGGGGGGGCAAGTTTCGCCCACCTATCGGCCATGGCGCGTGCCGCATTAGCCTTCGGACCGCGTTCGGTTTTCCAGCGGCGGAGGCGGGTTTCCAGATCGACGTCCTGTCCGCCAATGCCGCGTTCGCCTAGCAGCACCGCGATTTGCGCCGCTACATTTGCCAACCCCCGCTCCCCCGCTCGAAGGAGCATGTGCGCTAGTCTCGGCGGCATCGGGAGTTTCGCGATCGCGCGGCCGTGCGACGTCGGGCGGCCCTCTTCGATCGCCTCCAGCGTCGTCAGCCGCGCCATTGCCTCGTCAATAGCGGCGGCGGGGGGTGGGTCGATCCAGCGCAGGTCTCGGGGATCGCCAACGCCCCATAGTGCGCAGGCCAACACGAGCGCCGACAGGTCTGCCTCCAGGATTTCGGGCGGGTCGTAGCGCGGAAGACCGGCGGTCGCAGCTTCCTCCCACAAGCGATACGCTATCCCCGGCCCGAGACGGGCGGCGCGGCCGGCGCGTTGGGTTACCGCGGCCTGGCTCGCACGTTCGGTGACCAGCCGCGTCATGCCGGCGGCCCGGTCGTAGCGGGGGCGTCTCGCGAGCCCGGAGTCGACGACGATGCGTATGCCGTCGAGCGTCAGGCTTGTCTCGGCGATGCTGGTGGCGAGGACTACTTTCCGTCGCCCGTCAGGTTCGGGGAGGATCGCAGCGCGCTGAACTGCGGGGTCGAGGCTGCCGTGGAGTTCGTGGAGGACGATGTCGTCGGGGAGGTTGGCGAGGCGGTCGGCGGTCCGTTCGATCTCCGCGACGCCGGGTAGGAACGCGAGCACGCCGCCCTCCGCTTCGCCGAGCGCGCGGCGGATCGCGGCGGCGACCGAGTCCTCGATGCGGAGTTCGGCTTGGCGACCGACGTGGCGGAGGGTGAGTGGGTAGCTGCGACCTTCGCTTTCGATCACGGGCGCGCCGTCCATTAATGCCGCGAACCGCGCACCGTCGAGCGTCGCAGACATCGCGACGATGCGCAGGTCTGGGCGGAAGCCGGCTTGCACGTCGAGCGCTAGCGCGAGGCCGAAATCGCCGTCGAGGCTGCGCTCGTGGACTTCGTCGAACAGGACCGCGGAGACGCCGACGAGTTCGGGATCGGCCTGGATGCGCGCGACGAAGATGCCTTCGGTGATGACCGTGACGCGGGTCGCGGCGGAGCGCTTGCTGTCCATCCGGGTGGCGTAGCCGAAGGTCTGGCCGACGGGCTCGCCGGCTGTCGAGGCCATGCGTTCGGCGGCGGCGCGGGCGGCGAGGCGACGGGGGGAGAGGAGCAGGATCTCGCCGGTGCACCAGGGTTCGGTGAGGAGGGCCGGCGCTACTGCGGTGGTTTTGCCGGCGCCTGGGGGGGCGACGAGGACCGCGGAGGTCCGGTCGCGGAGGGTGGCGAGGAGCTCGGGGAGTACGGCTAGGATCGGGAGCGGCGGCGGGGTCATGCGCGCCTGCTGCCACAGTAGCGGGGTTGGTGACAGGTTTTGCTTGGGGGGGCCTGGGAAGGTGCGGGTTCAAACCGATGATCGTAAGTTTTAATCCTCCCCGCCAGGGGGAGGTGTCAGACACTTGACTGACGGAGGGGGAGGTAAGGGAGAACCTCTGCTCCGTGTCCTCCCCCTCCGTCACCTTCGGTGCCCCCCCCCCTGGCGGGGGAGGATCGTTCGAGCTCACGGACGTCGATGGCTTACCTACCCGCCAACAGCACCGCCCCGGCGAAGGCCGGGGTCCAATTGGGAAACGGTGGTGAAGGCCGTTGCGCTCCGTTACTGCCACCTCTCCAATTGGGCCCCGGCCTCCGCCGGGGTGGTGCGCATATCCGGACGGGCCGGGCATCAGACGAGTTGATCGCTGCCGAACGCGTTGCGACAGCCCACCCCGCCCTATCCCACCGAAGGCTGGCAAGCGCCCGCGAACCTGCTAGACGCTGCGGCAGTAATCATGGCGTCCGATCCCTCCCCCACCTCGACGACGGCGACAGGCCGCACTTCCGACCGGCTGCGCGGCAGGGTCGCGCGTGCGTTGGCGAGTCGGTGGACCAAGGCGGCGTTGGTGCTGGTGGTGCTCGGCGTCGTCGCGGTCTTTGCGTTCTGGTTCGCGGTCATGCGCGACCTGCCCTCGGTCGACACGTTGCGCACGTACGAGCCGCCGCTGCCGACCAACGTCCGCGGCATCGATGGCGCGCCGATCCATTCCTACGCGCGCGAGCGCCGCGTCGAGCTGAGCTACGCCGAATATCCGCCGCTGCTCGTGAAGGCGTTCCTCGCCGCCGAGGACAAGTCGTTCTTCGAGCATCACGGCGTCGATTATCCCGGCCTCGCCGGCGCGGTGTACGATTATGCGACCAAGCTCGGCACCGGCAAGCGCGCCAAGGGCGGCTCGACGATCACGCAGCAGGTTGCGAAGAACCTGTTGATCGGCAACGCCTATTCGCCATCGCGCAAACTGCGCGAGGCGGTACTGGCGTACAAGATCGAGGATACGCTGACCAAGGAGCAGATCCTCGAGCTGTACCTCAACCAGATCGCGCTCGGGCGTAACGCGTTCGGCGTCGAGGCGGCGTCACACGCGTATTTCGACAAGGAACTCGACCAGCTCGATCTCGCGCAGATGGCGTACCTCGCGATCCTGCCCAAGGGTCCGTCGAACTACGATCCGGTGCGCAACACCGAGCGCGCGATGATTCGGCGCAACTATGTGCTGAACCGGATGCTCGACAACGGCTTTATCACGCGTGCGCAGCATGACCAGGCCAATGCCGAACCGCTCGGTGCGGTGATGCGCCGCACGCCGAAATTCGAGAGCGTCGGCGGGTATTTCGTCGAGGAAGTCCGTCGCCAGCTGATGGCGAAGTTCGGCGAGAATGCGAAGGATGGCCCCTACAGCGTCTATTCGGGCGGCCTGTGGGTGCGCACCTCGTTCGACGCGAAGTTGCAGGATTTGGCGCAGCAAGCCTTGCGCGATGGTCTGGTGCGGTTCGACAGCGGACGCGGCTGGAACGGGCCGATCCGTCATGTCGAGATCGAGGACGACAACTGGCTCCAGCCTCTGCTCAACAGCAACATCGCGCTCGATTACCGCGATTGGGTCGCGGCGATCGTGACGGGCAAGGACGGCAACGCCTGGAGCCTAGGCTTCCGCACCGGCAAGACCGGCACGCTGCCGCGCTATGCGGCGCAGATGCCGGTGCGCGGCAAGGGCGGCAACGCGTTCGGCGCGATCGAGGTCGGCGACATCATCGCGGTGGCGCCGGACGGTGGTTCGTTCGCGCTGCGGGCGATCCCCAAGGTGTCAGGCGCGTTCGTCGTCGAGGAGCCGGCGTCGGGCCGCGTGCTGGCGATGCAGGGCGGCTTCGACGACCGGTTGCAGGCGTTCAACCGCGCCACGCAGGCGATGCGGCAGCCGGGCTCGACGATCAAGCCGATCGTCTATTCCGCCGCGCTCGACAACGGCATGACGCCAGCCTCGATCATCGTCGACGGGCCGTTCTGCGTCTATCAGGGCGCGCGGCTCGGGCAGAAATGCTTCCGCAACTTCGGCAATTCGCGCGGGTCCGGCCCGCACACGATGCGCTGGGGTATCGAGCAGTCGCGCAACCTGATGACGGTGCGCGCCGCCGCGCAGACCGGCATGCCCAAGGTCGTCGCGACGATCAAGAAGATGGGCGTCGGCGATTATGCGCCGTATCTCTCCTACGCGCTCGGCGCCGGCGAAACGACCGTCGGACGGATGGTCAATGCGTATTCGATCCTCGCCAACAACGGCAAGGGCGGCCCGCCGTCGCTGATCGACTTCGTCCAGGATCGTCACGGCAAGGTTATCTGGCCCGAGAACTGGCGGCCCTGCGATCGCTGCAACGCGCCCGACTGGGACGGCAAGCCGATGCCACGGCCGATCACGCGCCAGCGCCAGGTGCTCGACGCGATGACCGCCTACCAGATGGTCCACATCACCGAAGGCGTCGTCCAGCGCGGTACCGCGGTGACCCTGCGTGATCTCGACCGGCCGATGTTCGGCAAGACCGGCACCAACAACGGCCCGACCGACGTGTGGTTCGTCGGGGGGACGCCGCAGTTCGTCGGCGGACTGTATATCGGGTTCGACACGCCAAAGAATCTCGGTGGCGCGGCGCAGGGCGGCACGCTCGCCGCGCCGATCTTCAAGCAGTTTGCGGTCAAGGCGTATGAGGACCTGCCCAAGCTGCCGTTCCGTGCGCCCGCAGGCATCCGCATGGTCCGGATCGATCGCGGTAGCGGCCGGCCGGTCTATGGCACGTGGCCCGATACGAGCGATCCGAAGCCTGCGGTCATCTGGGAAGCGTTCAAGCCCGAGAGCGAACCGCGGCGTGCGGCGCGACGCTCGGATGCCGCTCCCACTGCTGCCACGACGACGACCGCGGTGAAGAAGGCCGAAGCCCCGCGCGACAGCGATTTCTTGCAAAGACAAGGCGGAATCTACTAGCGCGCTTATATAGACGTCATCCCGGCGCCCGCCGGAGACCCGCCCCGCTCGCTTGGGACGGCGATCCCGGCCTCCGCTGGGAAGACGGAATTTTTGGAGAATATCATGCGCGCCGAAGCGCAGGCTCACGTAGACACCATCAACGACGCGCTGGCGCTGCTGCGCCGCTTCCTCGACTGGGACCGCGCGCTGCGTCGTCTCGACGAGCTGAATGCGCGCGTCGAGGATCAGGCGCTCTGGTCCGATCCCAAGGCCGCGCAGGAGGTGATGCGCGAGCGTCGTCGTCTCGACGAGGCGATCAGCGCGACGCGCGCGATCCAGAGCGAGCTTAGCGACACCGCCGAGTTGATCGAGATGGCCGAGGCCGAGGGCGACACCGAGATGGAGGCGGACGGCGTTGCGTCGCTCGCCGAGCTCGCCGCGCGTGCCGACAAGGACAAGATCAAGGCGCTGCTGGCGGGCGAGGCCGACGCGAACGACACCTATATCGAGGTCAATGCCGGCGCCGGCGGGACCGAGAGCCAGGACTGGGCCGGCATGCTCAGCCGGATGTATTCGCGCTGGGGCGAGCGCCACGGGCTGAAGGTCGAACTGGTCGACCAGCATTCGGGCGAGCAGGCCGGGATCAAGTCCGCCACGCTGCTGCTCAAGGGCGAGAACGCGTACGGCTATGCCAAGACCGAAAGCGGCGTGCACCGGCTGGTCCGGATCAGTCCGTACGATTCGGCGGCGCGGCGGCACACCTCGTTTGCCAGCGTCTGGGTGTACCCGGTCGTCGACGACAATATCGAGGTCGAATATAACGAGAGCGACCTGCGCATCGACACGTACCGTGCGTCGGGCGCCGGCGGCCAGCACATCAACACGACCGACTCGGCGGTGCGCATCACGCACATCCCGACCGGCATCGTCGTGCAGTGTCAGAACCAGCGCTCGCAGCACAAGAACAAGGCCGAGGCCTACAACCAGCTCCGCGCGCGTCTGTACGAGCGCGAACTGGCGATCCGCGAGACTGCGGCGAATGCCGAGAATGCCGGCAAGACCGACATCGGCTGGGGTCATCAGATTCGCAGCTACGTGCTTCAGCCGTACCAGATGGTGAAGGACCTGCGCACCGGCGTGGTGTCGACCAGCCCGTCGGACGTGCTCGACGGCGACCTCGAGATGTTCATGGCCGCGGCGCTGTCGCAGCGCGTGACCGGCGAGGCCGTCGAGGTGGAGGACGTCGATTGAGCTTGCGGGGTGCCCTTGCCCTGATGGTCCTGCCGATGCTTGCGCTATGCGCGTGTGACGGCAGCAAGCCGCTGATCAAGCGCGAGCCCAAGGAGCCGGTGTTCCCCGCCGCCGACCGTCCGGTCGCGTCGATAGTCTCGACGCGCTGGTCCAACGAGGAAGCGCGCGATCGGCTCAACGAGGCCGGCGAGGTCATGAACAAGGGCGAGATCCGCAAGGGCATGACGGTCGCGGATATCGGCGCGGGTGAGGGATACTACACGATCCGCCTCGCGGCGCGCGTCGGCAAGGACGGGCGCGTGCTCGCCGAGGACATCATCCCGGCGGTGCGCGACCAGCTCGCGGAACGCGTCGCGCGCGAGGATCTGGCGAACGTCAGCGTAAAGCTGGGCGAGGCGAACGATCCGAAGCTACCCGAGGCGAGCTTCGACCGGGTGTTGATGGTGCACATGTATCACGAGATCGAGCAGCCCTACGAGTTCCTGTGGCGGCTGCGGCCGTCGCTGAAGCCCGACGGGCTGGTGGTGGTGGTCGATGCGAACCGCCCGACGCAGAATCATGGCACGCCCCCCGCGCTGTTGAAGTGCGAGTTCGCGGCGGTGGGGTATACGCAGGTGGATACCGACGACATGCCCTCCGCCGGGGGCTACATCGCGACGTTCCGCGCGACCGGGCCGCGGCCGGCGCCGGAAGCGATCCGGGGGTGTCGGCTGGGGTAAAGTTGGGTTTCTAATCCTTACCGATCCAGATGCACCACCCCGGCGGAGGCCGGGGCCCAATTGGAAAGGTCGCAGTAACCGCGAACTGCGCGTCGTTGGCGACGTCCCCCAATTGGGCCCCGGCCTTCGCCGGGGTGGTGTGTTTGGGGAAGGCGCTCCTCACACCACCACCTTCGCGTGGGGACTTGTGAACCGGTCGCCTGCAGTCCGACGACAGCGCACGCATCCTTGTTCTCCCGCGAAGGCGGGGAGCCCAGTCTGGCTCCCCGCCTTCGCGGGGAAACAAGCTTTTGTGTCGTCATGTGGGAGACGCCCCATCTCGCTGATGCCAGCCGCGGGTTCGGTCGGGATCGATGCGACAAGTCAGACGATCCCCATCGCTCGCAAACTCGTCACCTCGTCCCCCGCGATCACCAAGTGATCGAGCAACACCACCTCCAACGTCCGCAACCCAGCCGCCAGTGCCCGCGTGAACGCCACGTCCCGCTCGCTCGGCGTCGCATCCCCGCTCGGATGGTTGTGCGCGATGATCACCCCGTGAGCACCGAACGCCAGTGCATCCACCGCGACCGTCCGGATCGAGATCACCACCTGATCCCGCCCCCCGACGACGTGCCGCATCCCGAGAAGCCTCCGATTCGGATCAAGATACGCCACCGCGACCGTCTCGACCGTGGCATTACGTAGCCCAGCGAACAGCGCGCGCGCCGCATCGAGGTCGGCAATACGAGGGGAAGGCACGGGCGACGGCGGCACATACCTGCCTGCCCCACGTCACCGGCGACCGCACGCGCAACTACATCCGCTTGAGCCCCCGCCCCGGCACCGCTACGCAAACCCGATGCGCCAATATCTAGATCTCATGGACCGCGTGCTCTCGACCGGCGTCGAGACGATGGACCGCACCGGCACCGGCACGCTCAGCGTGTTCGGCGCGCAGATGCGGTTCGATCTCGCGCAGGGCTTCCCTGTGCTCACCACCAAGAAGCTCCACCTCCGCTCGATCATCGTCGAGCTACTGTGGTTCCTGCGCGGCGACACCAACGTGCGCTGGCTACAGGACCGGAAAGTCGCGATCTGGGACGAATGGGCGGACGAGAATGGCGATCTCGGCCCGGTCTACGGCAAGCAATGGCGCGACTGGGTCGCCGCGGACGGTCGCCACATCGACCAGATCGCCGAACTCATAACGCAGATCAAAACCAACCCCGCCTCGCGCCGCCAGATCGTCAGCGCGTGGAATCCGGGCGACCTCCATGCGATGGCGCTCGCGCCGTGCCATTGCCTGTTCCAGACGCACGTCGCCAACGGCAAGCTCTCGCTCCAGCTCTACCAGCGCTCGGGCGACATCTTCCTCGGCGTGCCGTTCAACATCGCCAGCTACGCGCTCCTCACGCACATCCTGGCGCAGCAATGCGGGCTCGAGGTCGGCGAGTTCATCTGGACCGGCGGCGATTGCCACCTATATTCGAACCATCTCGACCAGGCTCGACTGCAACTGACGCGCTCGCCGGGGCCGTTGCCGCGGCTTGAGATTTTGCGGAAGCCGGACTCGATCGACGCGTACGAGTATGAGGATTTCGTCCTGCACGATTACGTCGCGCAGGCGCATATCAAGGCGCCTGTCGCGGTCTGACACGATAGCGAATCGCAATAGGAACCGCCCGTGCGCTGTGCGGTTCAGATGCGCATGGATATCACACAGCTCATTCTTGACGAACACGCGCAGCAGCGCGCATTGTTCGCGCAGATCGATTCGATCGACGCCAAGGACACCGAGGCGCTGTCGGCGCTTTGGACCCGCCTCAAGAACCTGCTCGACGCGCATGCCGAGGCGGAGGAGCGCTTCTTCTATCCGCGGTTGATGAAGATCGGCACCGGCGGCAACGACGCCGACTCGGCCGCCGAAGAGACCGAGGACGCGATCGAGGATCACAACGACATTCGCGAGACGGGCGAGGCGGTCGACAAGCACCCGGTCGGCTCGGACGCGTGGTTCGAGGCAGTCGGCGAATGCAACAAGGCGAACAGCGATCACCTGGCCGAGGAAGAACGCCAGGGTCTGACCGATTTCCGCAAGCATGCGACGCTGGAAGAGCGGCATGAACTGGGCGTGCGGTTCGCGGCGTTCGAGGCGAATCACCTGAACGGGGTGACGGTCGTCGAGAAGGATCCCGAGGCGTATGTGAAGCAGCATGCGCCGGGGTGAGCCACACCGCTTATCTACCACCCCGGCGAAGGCCGGGGCCCAATTGGAAAGGTCGGAGTAACAGGGCGCGGCGTCCATCAGCAGCGTTTCCCAATTGGGCCCCGGCCTCCGCCGGGGTGGTTGTTCGTTAGGTAGAGTATGCCGACTTAAACGGAAGTGTAGCCCCCCTTCCCTCATTCCGGCATGACCGGAACATGATCACCTTCTACCTCGCCCGCGCCACCAACGGCGTCATCGGCCGCGATGGCCAGCTCCCCTGGCGCATCCCCGCGGACCTGAAGCGCTTCAAGGCGCTGACGATGGGCAAGCCGATGGTGATGGGGCGCAAAACCTTCGAGAGTTTCCCGAGCCCCCTTCCCGGCCGCCGGCATATTGTCCTGACGCGGGGCGACTGGAGCGCGGAAGGCGCCGAGGTCGCGCATTCGGTCGAGCAAGCGCTGGCGATCGCGGGTGACGACGTCGCGGTGATCGGCGGCGCACAGATCTATGCGCAGTTGCTCCCCCATGCGGACCGGATCGAACTGACCGAAGTCCATGACGAACCCGAAGGCGACGCCGTCGTCCCCGCGTTCGAGGGCTGGCGCGAGATCGCTCGCGAGGACCACCCAGGCGAAAAGCAACGGCCCGCTTATAGCTTCGTCACCCTCACCCGCCCCTGAGTTGTTTCAGCGAAGGCGGGAGCCCAGGCTGGACTCCCACCTTCGCGGTAGAACAAGGAGTTGCGGGAGACGACCGCACGGAAGGACTATCGCCTTTCGCGGCGGCTGGTTACTGACCCCGCATGCAGCGGCTCGACGGCGGCGCGTCCATTCCTTCGCATCTCGCGAATGGGATCGTCGCGCTGGGCAATTTCGATGGATTCCACCTCGGTCACCAGGCGGTGGTCGCGCGCGCGATCGCCTGGGCCAAAGCCGAGGGCCGCCCCGCGCTGGTGGCGACGTTCGATCCCCATCCGGTCCGGCATTTCCGCCCCGACACCGCGCCGTTCCGCCTCACCACACTCGACCAGCGCGAGCGGCTGTTCGCGGAAGCCGGCGCCGATGCGATGGTGGTGTTCCATTTCGACGGCGATCTCGCCGCGCTGACCGCCGAGCAGTTCATCGCCCAGCGGCTCGAGAACAATCTCCGCATCGGCGGCGTCGTCACCGGCGAGGACTTCACCTTCGGCAAGGGCAAGGCCGGCACCGTCCACACGCTCGCCTCGCGGGGCCCGGTCCACGGGTTCCGCGCGGAAACCGTCGGCGCGGTCGCGTTGAACGGCGAGACCGTCTCGTCCACGCGCATCCGCGATGCCTTGCGCAGCGGCGACATGGCGACCGCGACGCGCCTGCTCACGCGACCGTTCGCGATCGAGGGCGTGGTGCAGCACGGCGACAAGCTGGGCCGCACGATCGGCTATCCGACCGCCAATCTCGACATGGGCAATTATCTTCGCCCGGCATACGGGATCTATGCGGTGACCGGGCGGCTGGAGGACGGCCGCGTACTGAAGGGCGCGGCGAACCTCGGCATCCGCCCGAGCTTCGATCCGCCGAAGGAATTGCTGGAACCGTATTTCTTCGACTTCTCGGAGGATCTGTACGGCCGTCGCGTCGAGGTTTCGCTGGTCGAGTATCTCCGGCCGGAAGCGAAGTTCGACAGTCTTGACGCGCTCACGACGCAGATGGATGCCGACTGCGATCGCGCGCGCGCAATCCTGGGTTCCTCCCCTCCCTGAAAGGGAGGGGTTGGGGGTGGGTCGGCCGCTTGGCGAACGTGACGGCAATTCCGAACCAACCCACCCCCAGCCCCTCCCTTCCAGGGAGGGGAGCAAGAGCGGGACAGGGATGGCAACGTGAGCCGCTACCGGCTACAGCCCGGCCCACTTATGACCGATACTCCTGCGCCCGCCCGCGATTACCGCGACACCGTCTTCCTGCCGAAGACCGACTTCCCGATGAAGGCGGGCCTCGCCGCCAAGGAGCCGGCGATCCTGGAGCGCTGGGCCAAGCTCGGCATCTACGACCGGTTGCGCGAACAGCGGCTCGGGCGCGAGCGGTTCATCCTGCATGACGGCCCGCCCTACGCGAACGGCGACATCCACATGGGCCACGCGATGAACAAGGTCCTGAAGGACATCATCGTCCGCTCGCAGTCGCTGATGGGCAAGGACGCGCCGTACGTCCCCGGCTGGGACTGCCACGGCCTGCCGATCGAGTGGAAGGTCGAGGAAGCGTATCGCGCGAAGAAGCTCAACAAGGACGACGTCCCCGTCGACCAGTTCCGCGCCGAATGCCGCGCCTATGCCGAGAAATGGGTCGCCGTGCAGAAGGCCGAGTTCGAACGGCTCGGCGTGATGGGCGACTGGGCCGATCCGTACCTGACGATGAAGTACGAGGCCGAGGCCGCGATAGTCGGCGAACTGCTGAAGTTCGCCGAAAGCGGCCAGCTGTACCGCGGCGCCAAGCCGGTGATGTGGTCGCCGGTCGAGAAGACCGCGCTCGCCGAGGCCGAGGTCGAGTATGAGGACATCGTCTCCACGCAGATCGACGTCGCGTTCGAGATCGACTCTGCGCCGAATGCGCCCGAACTGGTCGGTGCCTATGCGGTGATCTGGACGACGACGCCGTGGACGATCCCGGTGAACCAGGCACTGAGCTATGGGCCTGAGATCGAGTATGTTCTGCTGGCAGACGGCGATCGCCGATACTTGGTCGCCGACGCGCTGATCGACAGCTTTTTTGCCCGTACCCTCCCCTCCCGTCATCCCGGCGGAGGCCGGGACCCACTTACCAACGGGGAAGACCTCGGTGACGTGGGCCCCGGCCTCCGCCGGAGTGACGGAGGGGAGGGTGGCGCTGCGATACTTTGGCGCGGGAAGGGTTCTGCCCTCGCCGACGCCACTGCACGCCACCCGATGCACGCGCTCGGCGGGTTCTTCGCGAAACCGCGGCCGTTCCTCCCCGGCGAGTTCGTCACGACCGACGCCGGCACCGGGCTCGTCCACATGGCGCCGGATCACGGCGAGGACGATTTCGAACTCTGCAAGCAATACGGCATCGACCCGGTCTTCGCGATCGACGGCGCGGGCATGTACCGCGCCGACTGGGCGTGGCTCGGTGGCCAGGGCAGCGTCATCAACAAGAAGTTCGTGAGCGCGGACGGCCCGATCTGCACCGACCTGCGCGAGGCCGGCGCGTTGCTCGCGGCGAGCGACGACTTCAAGCACAGCTACCCGCATTCGTGGCGTTCGAAGGCCAAGGTGATCTTCCGCGCGACCCCGCAATGGTTCATCCCGATGGACTCTTCGTCTGCTCCCTCTTCCCTGCGGGGAGAGGGTCGGGGTGAGGGGCAGCCCAGCAATGCTGCGCCCGGAACAGCCCCTCACCCCAGCCCTCTCCCCGCAGGGGAGAGGGAGTCGGAAGCTGGCAACGGCGCCACTCTCCGCGAAATCGCGCTCGACGCGATCGCGGCCACCACCTGGATCCCCGCGCGCTCCGAAAACCGGATCACGTCGATGGTGCAGGGCCGTCCCGACTGGGTCATCTCGCGCCAGCGTGCCTGGGGCGTCCCGATCGCGCTGTTCGTGAACCGCCTCACCGGCCAGTATCTCAACGATCCCGCCGTCAACGCGCGCATCGTCGCAGCCTTCCGCGAGAACGGCGCGGACGCGTGGTATGCCGACGGCCATCAGGCGCTGCTCGGCCCCGACTACGACCTCGCCAACTATGAGGTAGTGAAGGACATCCTCGACGTCTGGTTCGACTCCGGCTGCACGCACGTCTTCACCGTCGAAGCACGCTACGGCGAGGGAACGCGCGCGAACCTGTATCTCGAAGGCTCGGACCAGCATCGCGGCTGGTTCCAGTCGTCGCTGCTCGAAAGCTGCGGCACGCGCGGTCGCGCACCCTATGACGCGGTCCTGACGCACGGCTTCGCGCTCGACGGCCAGGGCCGGAAGATGTCGAAGTCGCTCGGCAACGTCGTCGATCCGCTCAAGATCATCGGCGAGTCCGGCGCGGACATCCTCCGCATGTGGGTCGCCTCGACCGATTATTTCGACGACGTGAAGATCGGCAAGGAAGTGCTCGCCACCGCCTCCGACGCGTACCGGAAGCTGCGCAACACGTTCCGCTACATGCTCGGCGCACTCGAAGACTTCGATGAATCGGAGCGCGTCGCGGTGTCCGACATGCCCGAGCTGGAACGCTACGTGCTCCACCGCCTCGGCATGATCGACACCGAACTGCGCCAGGCGGCCGAAGCGTACGAGTTCAACCGCTACACACGCCTGCTGACCGACTTCGCGAACGAGGACCTGTCCGCGTTCTTCTTCGATATCCGCAAGGATTCGCTCTATTGCGACGCGACCGACGACATCAAGCGCCGGTCGTACCGCACCGTCCTCGACGTGCTGTTCCACGCGCTGGTCCGCTACGCCGCGCCGGTGCTCTGCTTCACCGCGGAAGAAGTGTGGCAGTCGCGGTTCCCGAGCGACGACAGCTCGGTCCACTACCTCGAATGGCCGACGCTACCGTCGCTCGACGTCGACGACGTGGTCGGCAGCAAATGGCATGAGATTCGCCAGCTACGCGTTCAGGTCACCGAAGCGATCGAGCCACTCCGCCGCGAAAAGACCGTGCGCTCCAGCCTGGAGGCCGAAATCACTGTGCCGTCGATGCTGCTAGATGCGGACGCGCTCGCCGAGGCCTTCATCGTCGCCAAGGTCACGCCCGGCGACGCGGTCACCGTAACCCGCACCGACTTCCACAAATGCGGCCGCTGCTGGCGCCACCTCCCCGAGGTGACCGTCGATGGCGAGCTCTGCAACCGATGCGACGAGGTGGTGGCCGATGCGTAACCTGCCAAAAGCCGGGTTCGGCGCGGCAATCGCGCTGTTCCTAGCCGACCAGATAAGCAAATGGGCGGTGACCAAGCCGCTCGGGATCGATTCGCTCGGCGATGCGCAGACGATCACGTCGTTCTTCGACCTGCGCTTCGTGCCGAACATCGGCATCTCGCTGGGGCTGCTCCCCGCCGACGGTCACCTCACCCGCTGGGCGCTGGTGCTGCTGACCGGCGCGATCGCGGTCGGTGTCGCCGTGTGGATGACGCGCGAGAAGAACCCCGCCGACCAGGTCGCGCTCGGCTTCGTGCTTGGCGGGGCGATCGGGAATATCCTCGACCGGATCCGTCTCGGCTATGTCGTCGATTTCTGCGACCTGCATATCGGCGAGTGGCGTCCGTTTTTGGTCTTCAATGTCGCCGATGCAGCGATTACTGTCGGCGTGCTCGTCCTGCTTGTTCGGGCGCTCCTCGTGCGCGAGAAGCCCCCTGTGGAGAATTCCCATGCGTAAGTTCGTACCCCTGGCCGCCGGCCTCACCTGCGTCGCGCTGCTCTCGGGTTGCGGGGCAGGCCGAAGCCTCGATCGCGCACGCCCGGACGAGTTCGCGGTCGCGCGCCAGGCGCCACTGGTGATCCCGCCCGACTTCGCGCTGGTCCCACCGCAGCCCGGCGCCGCCCGCCCGCAGGATACAGCCGCCAACGCCCAGACGCTCGACGCGCTGTTCGGTGGGGCCGCACCGCGTAGTGCCGCCGAGACCGGTGTCGTCAACGATGCCGGCGCCGACAACGACGATCCCGGCATCCGCTCGAGCGCAGGCGATCCCGGCACGACGGTCGTCGACAAGGGTTCGACCACGCGCGACATCGTCGCAGCACCAGAGGGTGACGGCCAGGACGCGAAGACCACCGCGAACTGATCAATCCTAGCGGCTGACGAAAAAGGGCGGCTCCTCGCGGGGCCGCCCTTTTTCGTGTCTGACGATGTGGTTCGAAGAGCAGGAGATGCCAGTGGAAGCCTTAGCTTCCCTTTCTTGTTCTCCCGCGAAGGCGGGAGCCCAGTCTGGGTCCCCGCCTTCGCGGGGAAACAAGCTTTCAGGTTGAGGGGCGCGGAAAGCTCGCCGCGCCCTCTCCTCAGGCGTTCAGAACGCCGCGGTCAGCGACACCAGCACCTTGCCGCCAGCAATCGAGCCGGTGCCGTCCTGGCCACGGCTGAAGCTCGGCTGGAGATACGCCGCCTCGCGCTTCGAGATGTCGGTGTCGACATACGCCACGCCCAGCGTCAGCGGGGTCGTCGGGATCACGTAGTCCGCACCGAACAGCCAGTCCCAATACTCGCCGGTCGGCGACACGCTGGTCGCGAACGGCCCGAGGCCCTTGTTGCCGTTCGAATGGCCGACATGCGCCTTCACGGTCAGCCCGGTGTTGGGGATACCGCTGCTGATATCGCCCCAGAGGTACAGATTGTCGTCCTTGGCGTTGACGCGGTCGTACACCCCGTTCGCAGCCGACGTGCCGTTGACATACCAAGGCCCGAGCGCCTGCTGCTTGGGCGCATAGGCGACGCCCGCGAGCAACGCGACCGGGCCGACGGTGCCCGACAGCTTGGCATAGGGCTCGATGAAGTCAGTGTTGTCGAAGCCGCCCGGATACATGTACCAGGTCGCGCCGACGTCGATCGCGCCGCCGCCACCGATCGGCGTCTTGTAGCCGGCGATCAGATCGAGCTCCATGTTGGAACCGCCGAACGTACCCCAGCCCGCGAGGTTGGAACCCCAGGTGCCGATATAGATGCCGCTCTTGTGCGCGATCGTGATGCCGCCCTGGACGGCGAGGTTCTCGTCCGACTGTGACACGCCGCGAAAGCGATAGTCGTTGGTCAGCCCGACCGAACCCGAGACGGTGACCTCCTTGGGGGGCGCCGTGGCCGCATCCTGTGCGAATGCTGGCGTAGCGACGGCAGCCAAAGCAATGCCGCCGAGAAGAAGTGTGGTGAAGCGCATCGTTTCCCTTTCGATACCGGAAGTCGATGTCCGCCCTGCATCCGTGGACGCCGCATCTTTCGGGGCCGAACCCCAGTGCGGTCTTTCCAACGGTGACACCGCGATGACAGCCCATGGTGCGCCGCACAAGCGAATCTTGCGTACAATCGGGCTTTGACAGCGCGCATGTTGCGCAACCGCCACACTCATTTCAAAGGCAGCCGTCGCGTTCAGCGCGCTATGACGTTGATCGGGCTTCGGTTTTCCCAACCCTCGCGCTCGAGTTCAGGGATGACGGCGTCGGTCTCGGCATAGCCGATGCAGAGATATGCGACGAGCTGCCAGGTCTCCGGCACGTCGAGGATCGCACGGATCCGCGACGGGTCGAGGATCGAGACCCAGCCGAGGCCGATCCCCTGTGCGCGAGCGGCGAGCCACAGCGTGTGGACCGCGATGACGGCGGAATAGGCGACGGCTTCGGGCATGGTCCGGCGGCCGAGACCGTGGCCCTGCTCCGGGTCGGGTTCGACGAACACAGCGACATGACACGGCGCCCGTTCGAGCCCGGCAAGCTTGAGCCGTGCGTAGGAGGCTACCCTCACACCCTCCTGCGTCGTCAACGCCGCCGCATTGCACGCCTCGAAGTCCGCGCGGACCGCAGCGCGGCGGGCGGGGTCGTCGACCGTAACGAACCGCCAGGGCTGGCTCAGCCCGACCGACGGCGAGGCGTTGGCGATCTCCAGCAACCGGTCGAGCAACCCGGTCGGCAGCGGGTCGCGCCGAAAATGCCGGACATCGCGACGCCAGCGGAACAGTGTTTCCAGTTCGGCTTGAAACGCGGGTGCAAAGATCGGTGCTTCGGTGGCCTCCCCCACGCGCGCCTCTTGGCCGGAAATCGTCTAGGTCCGCGCTGCAGAGAAGGCAGTGAGCCCGGCTTTGAGATCGGCGATCAGGTCGGCGGGGTCTTCGAGGCCGATCTGGAGCCGGACCATCGGGCCTGCGGCGTCGCGCTTGGTGATGCTGCGGTGGCGATGCGGGTCGGCAGGGATGGCGAGGCTTTCGAAACCGCCCCAGCTATAGCCGATGCCGAACAGTTGCAGGGTGTCGATCAGCGCGGCGCGGGACGCTTCGTCACCGCCGTTCAGGACGAACGAAAACAGGCCGCTGGAACCCTTGAAGTCGCGGACGAACAGGTCGTGGCCGGGGCAATCGGGGAGTGCGGGGTGGAGCACCTGTGCGACTTCGGGGCGCGATTTGAGCCAGTTCGCGATGGTCAGCGCGCTCGACTGATGCTGTGCGAGGCGGACCGCCATCGTGCGCAGGCCGCGGCTGCCGAGCCAGCAATCATCGGGGCTGGCGACCTGGCCGAGCTGGAAGCTAGTCTCGCGCAGTTTCTTGAAATGGCCGGGCGCGGCGGTGACCGAGCCGAGCATGACGTCCGAATGGCCGACGACGTACTTCGTGCCGGCGAGGATCGTCAGGTCGATGCCGCGCTCGATCGCGGGGAAGAACAGCGGAGTGGCCCAGGTGTTGTCGAGCAACGTCGTCACCCCCCTCGCCTTCGCCGCGGCAACGATCGCGGGGACGTCCTGCACCTCGAAGCTCAGCGATCCGGGGCTTTCCATGAAGATCGCCCGCGTGTTGTCGCCGATCAGGTCGGCGATGCCCGCGCCGATCATCGGGTCGTAATAGCGCGTGGTGATCCCGAACCGCTTGAGCAGCCCGCCCGCCATCCCGCGCGTCGGGTCATAGGCGCTGTCGACCAGCAACAGTTCGTCGCCGGGCGACAGCACCGACAGCAACGCCGCCGCGATCGCCGCGACGCCGGAGCAATAGAGAAACGTGCCTTCCGCGCCGGGCTCGAGCGAGGTCAGCGCGTCGGCGAGGCTCCACTGCGTCGGCGTGCCCTTGCGCCCGTAAAACAGCCGGTGATGCGTATCGCGCGTGGCGCTATCGCGGAGGTGGCCGACCGAATCATAGAGTATCGTCGAGGCGCGCCAGACCGGCGGGCTGACGATACCTTGAGTCCATTCCGGGCGACGGCCCGCGAGGACGACCTTGGTCGCGTCGCCGACCGGCTTGTTCGTGTCGCTCATGCTATGCCTGTCGCCTTTGGTGTCTCGGGATCGCCGCCCCATTCGGACCAACTGCCGTCGTACAGCGCCGCGTCGTTACCGAGCAGGTGCGCGCCGTACGCGAGCACCGACGCGGTGATGCCCGAGCCGCAGGTCATCACGATCGGCTTCGCCAGGTCGATGCCCGCCTTGTCGAACTCGGCCTTCAACGCGTCGCCGGTCTTCCACGTCCCGTCCGCGTTGAACACCGCGCCTTGCGGCAGGTTCTTCGAGCCCGGAATATGCCCCGGCGCGGTGCCCGGGCGCGGGTCTTCCTCCACGCCGGTGAAGCGCGTCGCCGAACGCGCGTCGAGCACCTGCTCCGCCCCGCTTGCGACGTTCGCCTTCATCTGGTCGAGATCGCGCACGCCCTTCAGGTCCGCCCAGGTCGTGAAGTGACGATGCCGCGGCGTCTCTTTCCCCGTCGCGATCTCGCGCCCCTCGGCCCGCCACTTGGCGAGCCCGCCATCGAGGATCGCGACGTTGTGCGCACCAAACAGCCGCAGCAACCACCACGCGCGCGCCGCCGTATGCCAGGGCGAGCTGTCGTACAGCACGATCCGGCTGCCATCGCCCAAGCCCAGCGTCTGCATCCGGCTCGCGAATTTCTCCGCCGACGGCAGCGTGTTGGGCAGGTCGCTGTCGGTATCGCGCAACTCGCTCAGGTTCATGAACACCGCGCCGGGGATATGCGCCGCATCATACTCCGCCGCCGCATCGCGACCCTCGGCATAGGTCGCATCGACGATCCTAAGATCGTTCGCGCCCAGTTCGTTCGCCAGCCATTCGGTGCTTACCAACGCGTCCATATGCCGCTCCTTGTGCTCGTGCGGTCAGTAGCCAGCCGGGCCGCTCGCGTCGAGGGAGGCGAGGAACCCCGCCGCCTGCGCACGCGTCGCCTCGCGGTCCGCCTCGGACTGTTTCGCCCAGTTGCGATACGGCATCGCCAGCCGGTTATTGCGCCCGAGCTTGTCCTCGTGCCGCGCGAGGAAATCCCAATAGAGCGCGTTGAACGGGCACGCATCGGGCCCGATCCGCTGCTTCACGTTGTAGCGGCAGGTCCCGCAATAATCGGACATCCGGTCGATATACGCGCCCGACGAAACATACGGCTTCGACCCGAGCAGCCCGCCATCGCCGAACTGGCTCATCCCCAGCGTGTTGGGCAGCTCGACCCACTCGTACGCGTCGACATACACCTCCAGATACCAGAGGTGCACCTTGGCCGGGTCCGCGCCGATCAGCAGCGCGAAATTGCCCGTCACCATCAGCCGCTGGATGTGATGCGCGTGCGCCGTCTCCAGCGTCTGGCCGATCGCCTCGCGCAGGCAGTGCATGTCAGTCTCGCCGGTCCAGTACCAGCCCGGCAGCTCGCGGTGATGGTCGAGGAAGTTGCGCTCGACATAGTCCGGCCCCTCGCGCCAGTAGATCCCGCGCATATATTCGCGCCAGCCGATGATCTGGCGGATATACCCCTCGACCGCGTTCAGCGGCGCCCGACCGGCGCGATATTCCGCCTCCGCGCGCCGGCACAGGTCGAGCGGATCCAGCAGCCCCGAATTGATGTACGGCGACAGGATCGAGTGCCACAGATGCCGCTCGCCGGTGAGCATCGCGTCCTCGTAATCCCCGAACTGCGCTAGCGCGTGCTTGAAGAAATTCGTCGCCTGTCGCTCCGCATCCTTCGCGGTCACGGCGTACTCGAACCCGTCGAGGCTCCCGGGATGATCCGCGAACCGCTCGGCCACCAGCGCCAGCACACCTTGCGTGATCGCGTCCGGCACGAACACCAGCGGGCGCGGCATCAGCAGGTCGTTCTTGGCGGGCTTGCGGTTCTCCTTGTCGAAGTTCCAGCGATCGCCCTCCGGCTTGCCGGCGGTCATCAACAGCCCGGTGCGCGTCCGCATTTGGCGGTAGAACCATTCCATCGTCAGCGACTTGCGTTCCGCCGCCCACGTTTCGAAATCGGCATGACTGGCAAGGAAGCGGTCGTCGCTGCGGATCTCGACGGGGATGCCGAACAGCGTCTCCCAGCTTTCGAGCATCGCCATCACGCGCCATTCGCCGCCCTCGGTCACGACGATCCGCTCCGGGTCATGCCGCTCGACCGCGCGCGCGATCTCGCCGGTGAAGCTACCGGCATTATCGGGGTCGTCGATCTGCGTGTATTCGACCGTCCACCCCGCTTCGCGCAGCGCCTCGGCATGATGCCGCATCGCCGACAGGATATACGCGATCTTGCGCTTGTGGTGACGGACATAAGTCGTCTCCTCTTCAACCTCCATCATCAGCACGATCGTGGTTTCAGGATCACAGTCCCGCAACGAGGCAAGGTCGATCGTGAGCTGGTCGCCGAGGATCGGTACGAGTGTGGTTTTCTTGCGCGTCATCGCATCCTACATGGCGGCACATGACCGCTCCCCAGAACCCATTGCATCTCGGCCAGAACAGTGCCCTCCCCGCCTCTCCAGAAGAGGCCGTGCTCGATTATGTTCCGAACCCGCGACCGGGTCGCACGTATCTGGTGCGGTTCGCGGCACCCGAGTTCACGTCGCTGTGCCCCGTCACCGGCCAGCCCGACTTCGCGCACCTCGTCATCGATTACGTTCCCGGCGAGACGATCGTCGAATCCAAGTCGCTGAAACTCTTTCTGAGCAGCTTCCGCAACCATGCCGGGTTCCACGAGGATTGCACCGTCGGCATCGGCGAGCGGCTGTTCGACGAGATGAAGCCGGTGTGGCTGCGCATCGGCGGCTATTGGTATCCGCGCGGCGGAATCCCGATCGACGTGTTCTGGCAATCGAGTGCACCGCCGCAAGATCTGTGGCTGCCGGACCAGGGGGTCGCCTCGTATCGCGGCCGCGGTTGAGGGCCCAGGACGACGACGCGAAATATGGGTTTGATTTCGATTGATATTATTCCCGTGCTGCACTGCAGTATGTGATGAAACTTTATGCTACCTGAACCGTTCAAATGGATGCGCGACCGGGTTTTCCCAGAAGTGCGCGCTCAAACGAGGGACAGGGTATGGTGAAACCGGCGGACGGTGGGAATATCGCGCGACTGGCGCTGATCGGTAATTTTCTGCCGAGGCAGTGCGGGATCGCCACCTTCACGACCGACGTTTTCACGGCCATGCGCGCGCGCTTTCCCGAGATCGCGGTCGACGTTTACGCGATGGACGATCACCCCGGCAAATACGACTATCCGCCCGAAGTCACCGGCACGATCCCCGAGCCCGAGCTGTCGGCCTATATCGACACCGCGCGCAAGATCGAGGCCAGCGGCGCACAGGCGATCTGGCTCCAGCATGAATATGGCATCTTCGGCGGCCCGGCAGGCGAGCACATCCTCGCACTGCTCGATCGCACGACGCTGCCGGTCATCGTCACGCTACACACAATCCTCGAAAAGCCCAACGCCGATGAGCGCCGCGTGCTCGAAGGACTGTTGCGTCGCGCTGCCCGCGTGGTCGTCATGGCCGAGCGTGGCCGCGATATCCTTCAACGCGTCTACGGCGCCAATTCGCGCCAGATCGTCATGATTCCGCACGGCGTGCCCGATCGCGACCTGCTCGATCCCGCCGCGCTGAAGGACAAGTTCGGCTGGGAAGGCCGGAAGGTCATGCTGACGTTCGGCCTGCTCGCCCCCAACAAGGGGATCGAGACGGTCATCAACGCACTGCCCACGGTAATCGCGAAGCATCCCGACCTGCTGTACGTCGTGCTCGGCGCGACCCACCCGAACCTCGTCGCGTACGAAGGCGAGAAGTACCGCGACAAGCTGAAGGCGCTCGCTGCCGAGAAGGGCGTCGCCGACAACGTCTCGTTCGTCGATGCCTTCCTCGAGCATGGCGAACTGCTCGATTATCTACAGGCGGCGGACGTCTATGTGACGCCGTACACCAACCCCGCGCAGATCACGTCGGGCACGCTCAGCTACGCGATCGGCGTCGGCAAGCCCGTCATCTCGACGCCGTACGTGCATGCGACCGAGATTCTTGCGGATGGTCACGGCGTGCTCGTCCCATTCGGCGATGTCGACGCGTTCGCGCGCGAGATCGACGCGCTGATGTCGAACGACCGCGATCGCAACCGTCTCGCCGAGCGTGCCTATGCGCGTGGCCGCACGATGATCTGGCCGAAGCTCGCCGAGGCGATGATGACGGAGATCCGTGCGATCGTGGCGGCGCGCCCTTTTCGCCTCGCCAAGGTGCCAGCCCCGCTGAAGCAGCTGACGCCTGATTTCGCCGCGGTCGAGCGGATGAGCGATTCGACCGGCATGCTCCAACATTCGATCTATTCGATCCCCGATCGTCGTCACGGCTATTGCATCGACGACAATTGCCGCGCGCTGATGCTGATGAGCGCGCTGCCCGATCTCGACGACGTCACCCGCGACAAGTGGATGACGATCTACGCGTCGTTCGTGCAGTATGCCTGGAACCCGGACACGCGCCGCTTCCGCAACTTCATGAACTTCGATCGCACCTGGTGCGAGGATTCGGGCTCGGAAGATTCGAACGGCCGCACGCTCTGGTCGCTCGGCGTTACCGCGCGCGATGCGCAGGCCGCCAAGCACCGCGACTGGGCGACCGCGATGTTCGATTCCACCGCGTCGATGGCGCTCGAACTCGGCTCCTTGCGTGCCCAGGCGTTCGCGATGCTCGGCGCGGCGGCGATGCTGGAGGCCAAGCCCGGTCACCAGCTGTCGCTGTCGATCCTCGAAGCCTTCCCCAAGGTCCATCTCGACCTGCTCGCCAAGGCCCGCCGTCCCGAGTGGCAGTGGTTCGAGATCGTCCTTGCCTACGACAATACGCGCCTTCCGCAGGCGCTGATCCGGGCAGGCCAGGCGCTCGGGCGTCAGGACCTGATCGACTGTGGCCTCGCCACGCTCGACTGGATCGTCGCCAAGCAGACCTCGCCTGAGGGTCGCTTCCGCGCGGTCGGGTCGGAGAGCTTCAACCGGCCCTATGCCGAGCCGTTGCAGTTCGACCAGCAGCCGCTCGAGGCGCAGGCCACGGTCGATGCGTGCGCCGCGGCCTATGACGCGACCGGCGACGTGCGCTGGCGTGACGAGGCGTTGCGCGCGTACGGCTGGTTCCTCGGCGTCAACGACCTCGACCTGCCGCTGGCCAGTGTCGCGGACGGCGGCTGCTATGACGGTTTGATGCCGACCGGGCTCAACCGAAACCAGGGTGCCGAGTCGATTTTGGCGCTCCAACTCGCAAGTTGTGCGATTTCAGGGGTATCAAAGGCAGCGCAAAGCGTGGCAGGAGCGGCGCGCGTCGTCGCCTAGCCACGCTAGAGACAGCCTGACAGGCGACGGTGCGCTGAGTGGAACGACGCGGGGCACTGCTACGATGGATCTGTTCAACCACCAGCTGCGGCTGCACGCGGACCCTTCGCGTGTCGTCGTGCGGCCGTTCCATATCGCCTGGGGCGGTCATGGCGGCGCACCAAGCCGCACGGAGCGGCTCGTCGGCGAAGTGCTGGAGATGTCGCCCGCACAGGCGCGCGCGCAGCTCGAGGTCGTGCTGAAGGATTTCGAGGCACGCCACTGGCAGACGCGCCGCGTGTTCATGACGCGCTACGATCAGATCGAGGACATGCTCGGGCTGAACGGCGCGGAGATCGGCGACGAGAAGCGCCAGCTGATCGGCGCGTATTTCTGCCACGAATACAGCTATGCCGCCGCCGCGCTGATGAACCCCAGCGCGGTGCCGCATTTCGACCAGTCGGGCATGCCGCCGGGCTCGATGCGTATCCTGATGTCGCTGCGCGCGGTCGGCGAGGGTCACATCTCGTCGGTGGCGTTCCGCGAGGGCATCATCACCTGCGAAAACCAGATG
This sequence comes from Sphingomonas sp. PP-CE-1A-559, assembly GCF_004340965.1. Lineage (GTDB taxonomy): Bacteria > Pseudomonadota > Alphaproteobacteria > Sphingomonadales > Sphingomonadaceae > Sphingomonas. The sequence goes on from NZ_SLYA01000007.1 coordinate 91,808, forward strand.
AAGCTTGCGCCGGAACCCCCGTTCGCGACCGCGACCGATGCGGTCGGCAGCGGCGAGGACGAGATGCCGATCGGCCCCGTCACCGTCTATCGCCACCGCGACAGCACGCTAAGCGGCACGGTGATCTTCCCGATCACGCAGGCGCAGTCGAAGGGCCTCGAGGATCTCCGCATCGTCCGCTTCCAGCATGACGACGGCGACTATGAGTGGATCGGCACCTACACCGCGTATAATGGCTCGGTGATCCAGTCCGAACTGATGCGCACCCGCGATTTCCGCGCGTTCGACCTCGTGCCGATGACCGGCCCCGCTGCGCGCAACAAGGGCATGGCCTTGTTCCCGCGGAAGGTGAACGGCCAGTACATGATGATCGGCCGGCAGGACGGCGAGAATCTGTTCCTGCTCAAGTCGGACACGCTGACCGACTGGGACGACGGCGAGAAGATCCTGACGCCGGAATATCCGTGGGAGCTGGTGCAGATCGGCAATTGCGGTCCGCCGATCGAACTCGACGAGGGCTGGCTGCTGCTGACGCACGGCGTCGGCGCGATGCGCAAATATTCGATCGGCGCGGTGCTGCTCGACAAGGACGATCCGTCGAAGGTGATCGGGCGCACGAGCCAGCCGATTTTGGCGGCGAAGGACCAGGACCGCGAGGGGTATGTGCCCAACGTCGTCTACAGCTGCGGCGCGTTGAAGCATGGCGATACGATCTTCATGCCGTACGGGATCGCGGATAGCTCGGTGGGCTTCGCGTTCGTGCCGATCAAGGACATGCTTGCTGCGATGAAGTGAGGGGGGCGTCGCTCAATCGAGCAGGCGCTCTCCTTCTTCCGTTCGTCCTGAGTAGCCATCGAGTAGCTGCTCTTGCAGCGTATCGAGAGGGCGTATCGAAGGACAGGTTGGCGCGCGGAACCCATGCTTCGATACGAGCCCTCGATACGCCGCAAGAGCGGCTACTCGGTCTCTACTCAGCACGAACGGGAGCGGGCCTTGTTCTCCCGCGAAGGCGGGAGCCCAGTCTGGATCCCCGCCTTCGCGGGGAAACAAACTTTCTCCCCCTCTCCCCTCGGGGGAGAGGGAAGGGGCCCGCCCGGCGCTTGCCGGGTGGGAAGGGTGAGGGCACGCGCCTAGCGCGCAGCCGCCATAGTCCGCCGGTACATCACCCAGGTCAGCACTGCGAACAACACCGTCCCGCCAACCAGCGCCACGCTCGCGAACCCATCCCCAACCAGCGCCAACGGCGTCTCCTTGTTGGTCAGATACACGATCCCCGCAAAGCCAACGCCCCACAGCGACTCCCCGACGATCATCCCCGTCGCGGTCAGCACGCCCATCCGCTTGGCCAACTCAGGATCCCGAGCCCGATCCGCCCAGCGATCATACGCAAACCCCACGACCGCCCCGATCGTCACCGGCAACGTCACCGACATCGGCAGATACACGCCGAGCCCAACGCCCAGCGGCGGCAACCGCAGCTTCCCCGCCTTGCCGAGCAGCTCGTCGACCGCGATCACGACTACGCCGGTAATCGCGCCATAGCCGATCATCGCCCAGTTGAGATTGCCCCCCAGCACGCCCTTCGCGAGCGCCGAGATCAACGCCGCCTGAGGCGCCGCCAGCGCATTCGCCCCCGCCCCCGGCGCACCGGCAAACCCGAGCGTGCTTCCCAGCAGATTGAGTACCGGCGGCACGACGATCGAGCCGAACACCACGCCGATCAGCAACGCGACCTGCTGCTTCCACGGCGTCGCACCGACCAGCTGCCCCGTCTTCAGATCCTGCAGATTGTCGTTCGAGATCGTCGCGATGCCGAACACGATGCCCGTCACGATCAGGCCGTAAGCAACCAGCGCCTGCGTCGTCCCCGGCTCGACCGCGCGGCCGAACCACGACACGAGCAGGATCGACGCCGCGAGGATGGCGAGGATGCCGATCCCCGACACCGGCGAGTTCGACGCACCGATCAGCCCCGCCATGTACCCGCACACTGCCGCGATCACGAGGCCGATGACGAGGATGAATACGAGGCTCCCCGCGATCAGCCCGACCGCCGACGCCTCCAGCGGACCGCCCTGCAACACGGTCCAGAGCAGGATGCCGATCGGCACCAGCATTGCCAGCGAGCCGATCCCGACGATCCCGATCGGAATGTCGCGCTCCTCGATTGCAAGGATCTCCCCGCCGCGCTTGGCTGCCGATGCCGCGAGTGCCGAACGGACGCCGCCAACCACCGGCCCGGCGATCTTCAACAACGTCCAGATCGCCGCGACGCCGATCACGCCTGCGCCAAAGAAGCGGACGTCCGAGCGGAACACGGTGTTGGCGATCACTTCCGCGGTACCGGTGACGCCGCCACCCGAGGTCAGGATCGGCAGCAGGATCCACCAGCCGATCACCACGCCCGCGAACATCGCCATGCCGACCGAGATACCGACCAGATGCCCGGCCCCCAGCAACGCGAACGACAGTCCGCCCGAGATCCCGGTCGCACCCGCGCCGACGCGGAACCACGTCGCGGCCTCCGCAGCGGCGAGCTTGGTCTGCGTCAGGATCGCGAACCCGGCCGAGACGACCGCGTTGGCGACGATGATGCCGAGCCCGCGCGCACTCTCCTCGCCGCCTTCGCGACTACCCGCGCCGACTTTCAGCACCTCGGCGGCCGCGCGGCCCTCAGGGTACGGCAACACCGTGTCGACGACGAGCGCACGGCGCAGCGGCACCGAGAACAGCACGCCGAGCACGCCGCCGAACATCGTGATCGCCGCGGTGGTGAAGAACGGAAAGCCCTGCCACCAGCCGATCATCACAAGGCCCGGCAGCACGAAGATGATCGCCGCCAGCGTCCCCGCGGCGGACGCGATCGTCTGGACGATGTTGTTCTCGAGGATCGTCGAATCCTTGAACAATCGCAGCACCGCCATCGAGATCACCGCGGCCGGGATCGACGTCGCGAACGTCAGCCCGATCTTGAGCCCGAGATAGACGTTGGCCGCGGTGAACAGCAGCGTGATGATCCCGCCGAGCACGATCCCGCGAAACGTCAGCTCGCGCATGCTGGTCTCGGGGCCCGTCTCGGTTACGCCCCGCGTCGCGTCGGTCATCTGGTCAGCCTCAAAGCAATTCTGGCGACTTGTGGCATGATGTGGGGCGTGAGGAAACCGTATCGACCGTGACGAGCGAGTCTCTCAAACCCGATCGTTCTCCTGCGAAAGCAGGAGCCCAGGAGTCTCGCATGCCGGACGGCGTCGTTCTGCTTGATCCTGGATTCCTGCGTGCGCAGGAAAACAGAGAATAAAGGCGGGCTGACTCGACCCGCCAACCCAAATCTACCGCGCCGCCATCCGCCGCGCGAAATGCACCTCCACCGCCCGCGTGACGCTCTCCGCGATCCGGTGCCGCCCCTCTTCGCTATCCAGGAACGCCGCGTCCTGTGGGTTCGAGATATACCCCGTCTCGAACAGGATCGACGGCATGTCGGGCGCCTTCAGCACCATCAGCGACGCCATCCGGTGGAAGTTCGCCTTCAACGGCATCAACGGTTTCGCCTCGCGCCCGAGCAGTCGTGCAAACGTCGCCGAGGCGTTCATCGTCTCGCGCTGCGTCAGGTCGATCAGGATCGACGACACGTCCGCGGGCGCCTCGCCGAGGTTCACGCCGGAGATCACGTCCGCCTTGTTCTCGCGCGCCGCCAGCCGAGCGGCTTCCTTGTCCGACGCCACCTCGGACAGTGTGTACGCCGTCGCCCCGGTCGCGTTCTCCGACCCAGTGCTGTCGCAGTGGATCGAGATGAACAGGTCACCCTTCAGCCGCCGCGCAACCCCATACCGCTCGCGTAAAATCAGGTAGCGGTCGTCGTTCCGCGTCAGCGCCACGCGCACGCGCCCCGATGCGAGCAACTCGTCGCGGATCGCCTTCGCGACCTTCAGCGTCACGTCCTTCTCGCGCAGCCCGTTCGGCCCGATCGCACCCGGATCGACGCCGCCATGCCCCGCGTCGATCACCACCAGCGGCCTTGTATCGTCGCCCTGCACGCGTGGCAGTTTCATGCCCCGCGCCTTGGGCGGCACCGGCACCGACACCTTGTACTTGGGCCGCGACGCCGCGCCGAAATTGAACGGGAAGAAGTTCAACGGCCCGGCGATCCCGGCTTCCGCGAACTGGTCGTAATCGACCGTACGCAACGCGAGCGTCAGCTCGCGGCCGTCGGAGTCGAACCCGCCATCGGTGACGATCGCCGGCTCGGCCAGATCGAACACCATCCGCATCCCTGACCGCCCGCTGCGCATCTGCGTCACGCCAGTCACCAGACCGCGCCCCATGACCTCCCGCCCCGGCGTAGCGCCCGACACGTCGACCGCGATCTGGCGCGGGCCGGTCAGCACGCGGCTGGCGGCATCGCCGACCGCCTCGTCGAAGCGGATGACGATCCGCCCGTCCCTGATCGCGACGCTCTGCACGGTCGCCGCCCAGGCGGGGACGCTCGCCAGCCAGCCGGCGATGAGGGCGATGACCGTCAACACCCCGCGTCCTTGCCGTGCGGCCCTGCCGCCGGTCCAGCGAAAACCCATGCTACACCCCTTTGATCGATACATCCGATCTCTGTGAGCGAGCGATAGCGCCTCGCATCACAAGACGCGGTTGCGCAGTGCGGTTAATTTGCCGTTTGCCATGTATTTGCCGGCAAGGCTCTGCCGCCCCGGCAAGTCTGCGCCTCGCTGCCCCTAATTCGAGCCGAAACGCCCACGAAAGCGCGGTTCCGGGGCTAGTTGCGAGATCGGGTATGCAGTGCTAGTCCTGTCGTACAGCCGTGTGTCGCCTGGATTTTACCAGCGACGCGCCGGTCTCGACGCCCGCCAGCGGATTCTCGCCGGCGCGGCAATTCAGGTTGACGCTCGAATGACGCATTCCCCCCGCCCCGCACTCCGACCGGCCTTCGCCGACGGACTCGCGGTCGTGCGGGCGCCGCAGGGAGAGTTCCCGCGGCATGCACTTCGCGCAGAGGCAGTTTCGCATACCATCCGCGAGTCCGGGCGTCCGTGCCCGACCGCACCACCATCAAGCGCGCGACGGCTGCCGACAGGCCCGGCGCGCGCGCGGAGAATCTATAATGACAACGCGCATGCTGATCGACGCACGCCACCGGGAAGAGACCCGGATCGCAGTCGTCAAGGGTAACCGGATCGAGGAATTCGATTTCGAGAGTGCCGAACGCAAGCAGCTCAAGGGCAATATCTACCTCGCCAAGGTCACGCGGGTCGAGCCGTCGCTCCAGGCGGCGTTCATCGATTACGGCGGCAATCGCCACGGCTTCCTCGCGTTCAGCGAAATCCACCCCGATTACTACCAGATCCCCAAGGAAGATCGCGACGCGCTGCTCCGTGAGGAAGCCGAGCACGCCGCCGAGGAAGCCGCCCTGCGCGCCGACTACGATTCGGACGAGGACGAGGGTGACGACGAGGACGACATCGAGCGCTTCGAGGACGATGGCGGTGTAGACCCCGACGTCGCCGAAGAACTCGAGGGCGGCGAATCCGGCGAAGCCCCGCGACGGAAACGCAAGCCGAGCGCCGACGATGCCGCGGTCGAGGATCTGCGCGAGCGTCGCATGAACCTGCGCCGTCGTTACAAGATCCAGGACGTGATCCATCGCCGTCAGGTGCTGCTCGTCCAGGTCGTCAAGGAGGAGCGCGGCAACAAGGGCGCGGCGCTGACCACGTATCTGAGCCTCGCCGGCCGCTACTGCGTGCTCATGCCGAACACGTCGCACGGCGGCGGCATCTCGCGGAAGATCTCGAACGCGGGCGATCGCAAGCGCCTCAAGACGATCATGGCCGACATGCAGTTGCCGCCGTCGATGGGCTGCATCGTCCGCACCGCGGGTCTCCAGCGCTCGAAGGTCGAGATCAAGCGCGACTTCGATTACCTCGCCCGCCTGTGGGATGGGATCCGCGAGGCCACGCTCAAGGCATCGGCCCCCGCGCTCGTCTACGGCGACAGCGACCTGATCAAGCGCGCGATCCGCGACATCTACAACAAGGAAATCGAAGAGGTCATCGTCGAGGGCGAGGACGGCTATCGCCAGGCGCGCGAGTTCATGCGCCTGCTGATGCCGACGCACGCGCGGCGCATCAAGCATTACGCCGACCCCGTGCCGCTGTTCCAGCGCGCCGGCGTCGAGGATCAGCTTGCCGCGATGTACCATCCCGTCGTCCAGCTGAAGTCGGGCGGCTACCTCGTCATCAACCCGACCGAGGCGCTCGTCTCGATCGACATCAACTCCGGCCGTTCGACCCGCGAGCACAGCATCGAGCAGACCGCGACCGCGACCAACCTCGAGGCCGCCCAGGAAATCGGCCGCCAGCTTCGCCTGCGCGACATGGCCGGGCTCGTCGTCATCGACTTCATCGACATGGATAACAATTCCAACGTCCGTAAGGTCGAGAAGGCGATGAAGGAGGCGCTCAAGAACGATCGCGCGCGCATCCAGATCGGCCGCATCTCGTCGTTCGGCCTGATGGAAATGAGCCGCCAGCGCCTGCGCACCGGCGTGCTCGAAGCATCGACGCGCGCCTGCCCGCATTGCGAGGGCACGGGCCTCGTTCGCACCGCATCGTCGTCGGGCATCTCCGCGCTTCGCCTCATCGAGGACGAGGCCGCCCGCGGTCGCGGTTCGCTGCTCACCCTGCGCGCGAGCCAGGAAGCGGCGGTCTACATCCTCAACCGCAAGCGCGCCGACATCGCCGAGATCGAGGATCGCTACGGCGTGATCGTCGAGATCATCCCCGGCCAGGACGAGGAAGGCGCGCACATGACGGTCGAGGCCAGTGGCCCGCCGCCGGCGCACGCCCCGAAGTTCGTCCAGATCATCGAGGAAGACGAGGACGACCTCCCCGAGGAGATCGAGGACGAGATCGAGGAAGAAGAGGTCGAGGAGGCCGAGGCCGAGCAGCCGCGCCGTCGTGAAGCTCGCGAGGGCAATGGCGAGCAGCGTGCGCCGCGTGAAAACGGTCGCGATGCAGACGGTGAAGCCGGCAAGAAGCGCCGCCGTCGTCGCGGTCGTCGCGGTCGTGCACGTCCCGGTGAGGAAGGTGCAGCAGAGGGCGTCAACGAGGACGGCACGTTCGAGGACGCCGACACCAACGTCGAGGAGATCGACGAGGTCGAGGGCGACATCGTCGAAGTCGGCGGTGGCGAAATGGTCTCGGCTGGTGCGCCATCCGAGCAGGGTGTCGAGCATTCGGGCGGCGCAGAGGGCGAAGGCCGCCGTCGTCGCGGTCGTCGGGGACGTCGTGGCGGTCGCCGCAACGAGCAGGGCGCCGAGAACGGCCAGTCGGTCGCCGTCAGCAGTGTCGACGACGCCCAGCTGATCGCCGAGGCTCCAGAGCCGGAAGCGTACGAGCCGGTCGAGTCGACCTATGCCGAGCCGCCTTACGAGCCCGCGTTCGAGGCCGCCGTCGAGGAAACTCCGGTGGCGGAAGTCGCCGAGGGTCCGAAGATGCGCCGTCGTCCACGTGCCCGTGCGGCAGCCGCAGCGGCGAACATCGCCGAGGCGGTGGCCGATGCAGCCCCCAAGGCTCGCCGTGGCCGCAAGCCACGCGCGGTCGAAGCGGACGCCGAGACGGTTGCACCGGAGCCAGTGGTTCCGGCGCCGATCGCTCCGGAGCCCGTCGCGGCCGAGCCGGCTGCACCAAAGCCCGGTCGTCGCCGCCGCGAAGCCGTTGCAGAGGCGACGATGGACGAGGTGAGCGCAACGCCCGCCGAGACCATCGAAGCGTCGGCGCCGAAGCCCAAGCGTGCGCGTCGCAAGGCGTCGGATGCGGTGGCCGAAGCGCCAGCGGTTGAAGAGGCGGTCGTCGAGGAAGCACCCGTCAAGGTCGCCAAGCCCCGCGGTCGTCCGCGGAAGACGCCGATCGTCGAAGCCGGCGACGCCGCCCCGACCAGCGAACCGCTCGTCGAGCCGATCGCAACCACCCCGCCTAAGGCCGAAGTCCAGCCCCAGGACGTCGCGACCCCCCGTACCGATGACGGCGCCAACGACGACCCCGACGGCGCCCCCCGCCGCGGCTGGTGGCAGCGCACCTTCGGCTAACCCCGGACGCTGAGACCAAAGAACGGGCGCGACCGAAAGGCCGCGCCCGTTTTCGTTTGTGGGAAAGCGCCGAAGCTACCGGTGAAACGCTCCATCCGACAAAAGTATGTTTCCCCGCGAAGGCGGGGACCCAGACTGGGCTCCCGCCTTCGCGGGAGAACAAGACAGAAGAGCGACGCGAGGTTTGTGTTCTAACGCCGTAGTGACGCACGCCGAACTCCCCCCGACCCAACACCACCCCGGCGAAGGCCGGGGCCCAATTGGAAAGGTGTCAATAACGAAGCGCCACCCTCAGTTAGCCCGGTCCCCCAATTGGACCCCGGCCTCCGCCGGGGTGGTGCCCTGATAGCCAGGGAGGAAACCGATAGCCGGGGAAGTGGCCGACAGCCGGCGTAGCAACCCGTAATGCCCCCCTCAAACCCCTGTCCTACACACCCAAACCCTGCTCCCCTCCCCCAATGCCACCCACACCCCCAACCAACCGCAAAACCGCCCCCAGCGTCTGCACTTCCTATACTTCGCTCCACCGCACGCCCGACCGCACGACCGCACGACCATTGCCCCCCCGCCCCCAATCGACGATACCCCGTAATATGAAGCGTCTAGTAGCCGCCGCAGCCACCGCCCTCCTCCTCTGGACGACGCCCCTCCAGGCCCAGTCGATTCTCCGCGACGCCGAGACCGAAACCATGTTTGCGGAGATGTCCAACCCGCTGATCAAGGCGGCCGGGCTCTCGACGCGCGACGTGAAGGTCGTCCTCATCAACGACGACTCGATCAACGCGTTCGTCGCCGGCGGCCAGACCGTCTACGTCCACTCTGGCCTCATCCAGGCGGCCGACAACGCCAACGAAGTCCAGGGCGTCATCGCGCACGAGCTCGGCCACATCGCCGACGGCCACGTCGTCCTCGCTGATCGCGGCACCAAGCCCGCAATGGGCATGTACCTGCTCTCGATGGTCCTCGGCCTCGCCGCGATGGCGGCCGGCAGCGGCGAAGCAGGCGCCGGCATCATGGCGGCGGGCCAGCAGGCGGCGATGGGCAGCTACCTCTCGTTCAGCCGCGTCCAGGAATCGACCGCAGACGCCACCGGCGCCAAGTTCCTGCGCGAGGCGAACGTCTCCGGCCGCGGCATGCTCAGCTTCTTCAAGAAACTGCAGCAGCAGGAATACCGCTTCGGCACCGCCAACATCGATCCGTTCATGCAGTCGCATCCGCTCTCCGGCGAGCGCGTCGCGACGCTCACCGCGGACCTGCAAGCCTCGCCCGCCTGGGCCAACAAACCCGACGCCGCGCTCGAGGAACGCTTCCGCCGCGTGAAGGCCAAGCTCGCCGGCTACGTCATGCCCGCTGACCAGACGCTCCAAGCCTACCCGCCCAGCAACCAGTCGATCTACGCCCACTACGCCCGCGCCTACGCGTATCACAAAGCCGGCTACCCCGAGAAAGCCGACGCCGAAGCCAACGCACTGGTAAAGGCCGAGCCGACCGATCCTTATTTCCTCGAGATCAAGGGCCAGATCCTGCTCGAAGCGGGCAAGCCGACCGAGTCGCTCATCCCCCTGCGCGAAGCCACGGAGGGTTCGCGCAATAACCCGCTGATCGCCACCACCTTCGGCCACGCGCTGATCGCTACCGAGAACAAGGCGAACTACCCCGAGGCGACCAGGGTCCTGCGCACCGCGGTCGGCCGCGACGACCAGAACCCGTTCGCCTGGATGCAGCTCGGCACCGTCTACGAACTGACCGGCGATACCGCGCGCGCCGCGCTCGCCACCGCCGAACGTGCGAGCATGGGCGGCGACATGAGGACCGCGTCGGCGAGCGCGCAATATGCGCTCGCGAACATACCGGCCAACACCACCGACTGGATCCGCGCACAGGATATCGCGATGGCCGCGCAGAACGAGATGGACGACAATCCCAAGCAGTATAAGCGCCGCAAATGAGCAAACTTACATTCCCGGCGATCGCGGTCGCGGGCGCCGTCATCGGAGGCCTCGCGGTCTGGGGTTTCGACCGCCAGGGCGGCGGCGTCGAGCGCGCGCAGGTCGAATCGATTGTCCACGACTATGTCCTGGCGCATCCCGAGATCCTTCCCGAGGCGATGGAGAAACTGCGCGACCGCGAGTCGGGCAAGACCGTCACCGCCAACCGCGACGCGATCGTCACCCCGTTCGGCAGCGCCTGGGCCGGCAACCCCAAGGGCGACGTCACGCTGGTCGAGTATTTCGATTACAATTGCGGATATTGCCGCGCGAGCCTGCCGATGATCGCCAAGCTGATCGCCGCCGACCCCAAGGTCCGCGTGGTCTTTCGCGAACTCCCGATCCTCAGCGCCGAAAGCCGCATCGCCGCGCGCGCCAGCCTCGCCGCCGCACAACAGGGCAAGTTCGCCACCTTCCACGACGCGCTCTACGCCGGCGGCCCGGTCAGCGACGCTTCGATTGCAGCGGCTGCGGGCAAGGCCGGGGTCGACGTGACGCAGGCCAGCTTCACGAAAACCGCCGACGCCGAAATAGCGAAGAACATGGAAACTGCCGCCAAACTCGGCATGACCGGCACGCCAAGCTGGGTGGTAGGCGACCGAGTCCTGTCGGGCGCGTTGCCGCTCGAAGACCTGCAAAAAGCGGTAGCAGCCGCCCGCGCCGGCTAACGGCCCTCCTTGTTTCCCCGCGAAGGCGGGGACCCAGTCTGGGCTCCCGCCTTCGCGGGAGAACAAGAAGGCGCGGGAAGGCCTATCATTCACCTCCCACCACCCCCATCTTCCCCTCACAAAAAGGGGTGCCAATGACCGAACCGATCCTGTCCATCGCGGGCGTCACCAAGACCTATAAGAGTGGCACCACAGCCCTCCACCCCGTCGATCTGGACATCCAGAAGGGCGAGATCTTCGCCCTCCTCGGCCCCAACGGCGCGGGCAAGACGACGCTCATCAGCATCATCTGCGGCATAGTCACGCCGTCCGCCGGCACGATCAAGGTCGCCGGATACGACGCCATCCGCGACTATAAGCAGGCGCGCAGCCGCATCGGACTCGTGCCCCAGGAACTCAACGTCGACATGTTCGAGACGGTGCTCGCCACCGTCACCTTCAGCCGCCGCCTGTTCGGCCGTTCGGGGCATAGCGCGTACATCGAACAGGTGCTGCGCGACCTCTCGCTCTGGGACAAGCGCGATGCCAAGATCCGCGAACTCTCCGGCGGCATGAAACGGCGCGTCCTGATCGCCAAGGCGCTCGCGCACGAACCCGAAATCCTCTTCTTGGACGAGCCCACCGCGGGCGTCGACGTGGCACTACGCCGCGACATGTGGAAGCTCGTCCACCGCCTGCGTGAAGGCGGCACGACGATCATCCTGACGACGCATTACATCGAGGAAGCCGAGGAAATGGCCGACCGCGTCGGCGTCATAAACAAGGGCAAGCTGCTCCTCGTCGACGACAAGGCGTCGCTGATGAAGAAGCTCGGCAAGCGCGAACTCGACATCGCCCTCCAGGACCCGATGACGGCGATTCCCGCCGAACTGGCGGAGTGGGACCTGTCGCTGGAAGACGACGGCAAGCGCTTGCGCTACGTGTTCGACGCACAGGCCGACCACACCGGAATCCCGTCGCTTCTTCGCAAACTCAGCGAACTCGGCATCGGCTTCAAGGACCTCGAAACCAGCAAATCGAGCCTCGAAGACATCTTCGTCGATCTCGTCGGAGAACGCGCATGAACACTCACGGCATCTGGGCGATCTACCGCTTCGAAATGGCGCGCGCGCTGCGCACCCTGTGGCAGAGCCTCGTCACCCCCGTCCTGACTACTTCGCTATATTTCATCGTCTTCGGCGGTGCGATCGGCAGCCGGATGCAGCAGGTCGGCGGCGTCAGTTACGGCAGCTTCATCGTCCCCGGCCTGATCATGCTGTCGCTGCTCACGCAGAGCATCTCGAACGCGTCGATCGGCATCTACTTCCCCAAATTCACCGGCACGATCTACGAGCTGTTGTCGGCGCCCGTCTCGGCGATGGAGATGGTGATCGGCTATGTCGGCGCTGCGACCACCAAGTCGGTGATCCTCGGGCTGATCATCCTCGCCACCGCCTCGTTCTTCGTGCCACTTCGCATCGAACACCCCTTCGCGATGATCGCCTTCCTGATCCTCACCGCGGTCGCGTTCAGCCTGTTCGGGTTCATCATCGGCGTGTGGGCCAACGGCTTCGAGCAGTTGAACTTCGTCCCCGCGCTGCTGATCACGCCGCTGACCTTCCTCGGCGGCGCATTCTACTCGATCGACATGCTGCCCCAGCCTTGGCGGACTTTCAGCCTGTTCAACCCGGTCGTGTACCTGGTGAGCGGTTTCCGCTGGAGCTTCTTCGGGGTAGGCGACGTCGCGGTCGGGGTGAGCCTCGCGGTGACGGCGGGCTTCCTTGCCGTGTGCCTGATCGCGATCGCCTGGATCTTCAAGACCGGCTGGCGGATGAAGAACTGATCTGGACGCCAGAGAGCACCACCCCGGCGGAGGCCGGGGCCCAGTTGGGGGACGGTAATAACGAAGGACCGCGCTCCGTTACCGCGACCTTTCCAACTGGGCCCCGGCCTCCGCCGGGGTGGGCAGCTGTCCGCAGACCCTAGCGCATGACCGGCAACGTAATCCGCGAGCCTACGCAAACCTTCTGCGTCGCCTTCACGTAATCGCCCGCCTTCGCCCGCCCGATGTTCGGCACGAACGACTGCGGGTTGCGGTCGATCATCGGGAACCAACTCGACTGGATCTGCACCATGATCCGGTGCCCCGCCTTGAACACATGATCGTGGTCACGCAGCGGCACGTCCCACGCGACCACCTTCCCCGGCACCAACGGCTGTGGCGCCGTATCGCTCGCCAGGAACCGCCCTCGCCGCACTTCCATCGCGATCGGCAACTGATACCCGTTGAGCGTCCGGGCATAGTCGCCTGGCTGAAGGCTACGCCCCGTCATCGACTCGGTATCGTCGGGCAGCACATCGATCAGCTTCACCACGAAATCGCTGTCGGTCCCGCTGGTCGATGCCTGCAACGTGGCCGACAGCGCCCCCGTCACCGTCAGGTCGGCAGTCAAAGGCTCCGACACATACCCCAGAACATCGGGCCGGTGATCGACGAAGCGCTGATCGTCCGCCTCCCACCACGCCCAGTCCGGGCTGGCATACGTCGCCGACATCGGTCGCCGACGGAACGGCACCGGGTTCGCCGGATCGGACACGTAGTCGCGACATGCCTCGCCAGCGGCCGGCGCGGTGAACGACAGGCTACCGTCCGCACGCAAATACAGCTCCGTCGCCTTCGCGCCCATCGGAGGCCAGGCGGCATAGGTCTTCCACACGTTCGACCCCGACTGGAACATCTTGGCCGCAAAGTCCGGCCGCGGGCCCTTGCCGTGTAGCCAATATGCGAAGAACGGTGCCTGGATTTGCTCTTGGAACTGCGTGCCGCTCGCCGTCCCGAGTGCGATCGGCCCGAGATGATCCGCCACGCCCTGCCACCCACCATGCCGCCACGGCCCCGCCACCATCTGCGCCAGGTGGTTCGGATCGTTGCGCTTCTGCTTGGCGTAAATCTGCCACGAGCCCCACGGATCCTCCTGATCCCAGAACCCGGCGACGTTCAGCGTCGGCACGGTCGTCTTGCCGAGCGAATCGGTCCAGCGTTGCGCAGTATAGAACGCGTCGTGATTGGGGTGATCGAGCAGCGACGTGAACATCGGCACCCGCCCCTTGAACACGGTCCGATCGATCGCCTCCGCCGAGCCGGCCTTCAGGAAATAGTCGTACGTATCGCTCGGATACGCGAAGTCGGAATTCTTCGTCTTGTCGAGTTGCAGCGACGACACCCAGTCGGTCGCATAGCTCAGCCGCAGCGCGCCGTTGCGGTGCAGGTCGTCCGACTGCCAGTAATCGATCCACGCCGCTTGCGGGGAGACCGCCTTCAGCGCCGGATGCGGGTTCGCCAGCGCCACTGCGGCGGCGAAACCGGGGTATGACACGCCCCACATGCCGACCTTGCCGGTGTTGGCCAGGACGTTCTTCACCAGCCAGCCGACTGTGTCGTAGGCGTCCGTGACCTCGTCGACCGCTTCTCTATCGCGGCCTGAGTCAACAGGCGCAGACCACTCTCCGCCGCCGCGAGTGCGCCGGTTTGAGGAATTGGTAGGCGACGAAAATACAAAT
>NZ_SLYA01000008.1 GCF_004340965.1 Sphingomonas sp. PP-CE-1A-559
TCGCCCTCTACATTGTTCAGGCACTAGATACCCTAACGCCCAAGGTTCGGCGTTAAGCGGTTTAATGTCCGTTATCGCCGCCTGCCTCACGATAAGAGGACGGTCCGCTTTCCTGCCCATTCCGGCCATTCTCCTTGCTCCCGTAACTCGACATTAAGCGGCGCCCTTCACAGGAAGCGAATTGACTGAGGAGCGTCCTGTGACCCTTTTGGTAAGAAGTCTTGCGGGCGCGGCCGCTTTCGCGCTTTTGCCAAGCTGCTCACCCAAATGGCCCTCGAATTATTTCCCCGCTGGCTTGGAGGTAAAGCGAACGCTGTTCGCAGGCGGCGGTGGCGGATTTCGAGAAAGCTGCGATGCCATGGTCGTTGAGATCACTGACGCAGCTGCCAGACGCACGTTCCCCCTACACAGGTCGAAGAATGGGTTCGAGTTGGAGTTGCCCGCTGGCTGGAAGAGCACGCCTATCGCCTCAGGTGACAAAGGAAGGTTCTACACGGGCGCGTTCGGCGGGTGCGATGATAGCGGTGACGAACCTCTCGGCGATCTACCGGGCTCGCTGATGCGTCCCGGTGCCTTCTACAGGGTAATCAACCATGGCGAGGGCATCGCGATTATCGCTCCCCAAAGCAAACTAGCAGGCTTCTACTACTTCGGCTGACGAGGTGTCGGCTTACGTTCACTCATCCTCGCATCCCGGACATTCCCGAAATTGGATCCTTTTGGGGAAGCTCTGACCTTCTCGATCGGCGTCAAGCAGGCTGGATTGGGGTGACCTGCTCCCCAGAAATCATGCCATTGGTAAGTTAGCTCGTCAGATGGAGACGAGTGATGCGGCGAGGCCGATTTAC
This sequence comes from Sphingomonas sp. PP-CE-1A-559, assembly GCF_004340965.1. GTDB lineage: Bacteria > Pseudomonadota > Alphaproteobacteria > Sphingomonadales > Sphingomonadaceae > Sphingomonas. The sequence continues at coordinate 849 of NZ_SLYA01000008.1, forward strand.
CGAGGATCAGATCATTGGCGTGCTGCGCGAGCATGAGGCCGGCGTGAAGACCGCCGAGCTGTGCCGGAAGCATGGAATCAGTGACGCGACGTTCTACAACTGGAAGGCGAAGTACGGCGGGATGACCGTGTCGGAGGCGGCGCGGTTGCGAGCGCTCGAGGACGAGAACCGCCGGCTGAAGAAGCTGCTGGCGGAGTCGATGCTCGACGTGTCGGCGCTGAAGGATCTGCTGGGAAAAAACTGACCCGGTCTGGAGATCGCTACGCTGCGGTGGAGAAGCTGATGGCCGACCACAGCTTCTCCGAGCGTCGCGCCTGCAGGCTGATCGGGGTCAACCGGTCGGCGTGGCAATATGAGCCGCTTCGCGGGAAGGACGATGCTGTCCGCGAGCGGATGCGCGAGATCGCGAACGAACGTCGTCGCTTCGGCTATCGACGGCTGGCGATCCTGCTCAAGCGAGAGGGCAAGGGCATGAACCTGAAGAAGGTGTATCGGCTGTATCGCGAGGAGCGACTGACGGTGCGCAAACGTGGCGGTCGCAAGCGCGCGCTGGGCACGCGGGCGCCGATGGCGATCCCGCAAGAACCCAACCAGCGCTGGTCGCTCGACTTCGTATCGGACTCGTTGGCCTGCGGCCGGCGGTTCCGCATGCTCAACGTCATCGACGACTACAGCCGGGAATGCCTGGGATGCATCGTCGACACCTCGCTGTCGGGTCGGCGGGTCGTTCGCGAGCTGAGCGCCATCGCCGAGCGTCGCGGGCTGCCGTGCATGGTGGTCAGCGACAACGGCACCGAGCTGACCAGTCATGCCGTCCTCGCCTGGTGTCAGGACACCGGGGTCGAGTGGCACTACATCGCCCCGGGGAAGCCGCAGCAGAATGGCTTTGTGGAATCGTTCAATGGTCGCTTGCGCGACGAGTGTCTGAACGAACACCTGTTCCCCTCGCTGGCTGCGGCGAGACGGATCATCGAGGCATGGCGGACGGACTACAACACCGTGCGTCCGCACAGCAGTCTTGGCGGGATGGCTCCCGCCAAGTTTACGAACCGCCCCCGCCAGGGGCATATGGAAACCGAAGCTAAGTTATCAGCGGCCTGAAAACGGGGAGCAGGTCAGGGGGTAACGCGCTGATTGCAGACAATCGCTGCTGATATCATCATTCGATGAACTGGATTGTATGTGGCGCTATCGGAGCGGCTTTCGGTATCGCTGTTGCTAGCTATGCGATGGAGCCGCAAATCGGCAATGTTGATCGTCAGGCGGCTTGCAGCACCAGCGGCGGAGTTCTCCGCTCATATGGAACGGATGGACGGCGTTGGTTCTGTGATCAACCGTTCGTGGACGCCGGTAAAATTTGCACCGCCAAGTCTGATTGTGCCGGCGAATGCACGTTGCCGGACGACTACCATTGGGTGCGGGGGCAAAAGCCACGAACGGTAGGCACGTGCCAAGCCCGCTCGCGAGTGGGCTGCATGACGATCCTGGATAAAGGCTTACCGACACAATCCTGCGTTGATTAGTGACGCCCAAACCCCAATCAGTATGTTCATTCCCGAAATTAGATCCCGGTCGAGAATGGTCGGGAAGGGTATAATTGCCCGATTGCGGGCATCTGTTGGGCAGCGTAGCTGTGCTGCATGGCGACGGAAGACCGAGACACAAGCCGAACTTATGGTGCGTTCGGATGCTTGACGGCATTCTTCCTTCCAGCAGCATTGCTGTCGAGTCATCTCAATGGCACGCTGACATGGTTAAAGGCGGTAGCCTACGTTGGGCTCGCTGCTCTTCTCATGGCTGTTCCATTGTTGTTCGCTGGTCGGAACCATACCGACGAATAAATTGCGAAAGCCAGGTATTCCCGAAATTCGATACCTTTTGAGAGCGTCGGTTCGACAGTTCGCACCCAATAGCGGGCAACGCATTCATCCAGTATAGCGCGGCATGGATAGAACGCTCGAAAACCTCCCGTTGTCGATACCGTCAGAGCGGCTGATCGGTTTTACGGTGCCCGCCGATAATCGGTTCCTTGTCTGCGACCACAATGAGGTTTGGGAGTTAATCACAGGGGTATCCACCAGCGTCGATGAAACCGATTTCGTCCCTTATAAAGTTGCAGAACAGCCCGATTTCGTCGGCTGGGGTAAAGAGGACGCTGCGCCTGTTTTGAAGATTGGCGACAGTAACATCTCATACAATTTCGACCCGAAGGCCGCAGCCGTTCAAGTCCGCTACGAATACGGAGCAAACCACTATTTATTCGACTTCCCTACACTGTCAGGGGATTGGTTCTGCGCGTCGCTGTCTCGCGACGGCAACCTTCTCGTGTTGGCGGAGCCCTACCAGATTAGGCTTTATCGCACGCCGCTTTAACGGCAGTTCTCGACCCGAACCCTCTATTCCCGACACTCGATCCTTCTGGGAACGCTTTTGGCTCCCGGCCGCGTCTCGTTGCGGGAACCGGCAGATCAGCCAGAGGCGCTACACGCCGACATTGGCGAAGGGGCGCACGTCCGTTAGCTGTGCTCACCAAGGGAGCAAATGCAATGGAATCAAAAGAGTTCGCCCAAGCTGTTCGAGAGGAGCGCGACTCACTGCTTTCGTCGTTTGCCAATCCATCCGGAGGGACGGTAGTCGCGGCTCACCTTCTCGCAGCGGGCCTATCACCCTCGCAGAGGAAAGAGGTTCTTGCCGCAATGGACGCCGCGCTGACTGACGCTTTTTACACCCTCCTGTTAGCGCTCGACGGCTCGGCTTCACTCGGGGGAAAGCAGCAACATTTCATAGTAAGTGACGATAGCGGGGATGTGATTGCGAATGGGGACGGCCGCCTTGAGGCAGCGGCCTGGGAGGCGTTCCACGAGAACAGCAGCTGACCACCAAACCCGGCCATTCCCAATATTCGATCCACGCGAGAATGCTCCCGCCGTCCCCAATCGGGAAAGCCGAACCAAAATATGGCAGCGTGGATTATTTTGACTGTGCCAGGCGTGCGATCATCGCATCGAAGGCTGCGAGGTCATGGCGTTGCCCGGCCGCCCTCCCGACAGGCAGATTAGCCGGCAGACTGAACTGGACGCGGCCGGGCAGCACCACGTCGAGCACCGTGTACCATTCGAGTAGTGCGGGACGCAGCCGCGCATGAAGATCAAAATTGCGCCTGCTCCGCCTCGTGTCGGTCATCGCCCGTCGCCGTGCCGTCTCCACATCGGTGTTTGCGACAAGATAGCGGTCAGCGAAGCCGATCCGGTCATCGGCGATCGTTTGGCGGGTTGCGGCGAGTTCAAGCGACCAGTCGCGTTCGGACGTCTCGCCGATCCGCCATAGGCACCAGACATAATGCAGCTTGAGAGGGTCGGTGTCGCACAGGGCATGGCCTGTCGCACGCTCCACGGCTAAGGCTGCCTGCCATCGATCGATGTTGCGCTCCGCCCAAAATGCAGCTGCGCCTGTTGGATCGGCGACGCGATCGGGCGCTCCGGCAATTCTACCGTTCTCTGGAACGACATGCGAACCGCCATGCCGGGCGCACCAGGTGCTTTTACCACTGGCGCTGATACCTTCGACGACAACGATCATGATAGCACCCTATCACCGGATGCGGCGTCCGCCGCCAAGCAGTGATTCCCGATTGAGCATCCCTCGCGAGAATGCGGGATCGTACCAGACCGGCTAGCCGAAAGCGCACGCTACCATGCGGTGCACCGGAAGAAGCGAACCGGTCGCGTTGCCGCATTGACGAAGGCGTGGGGTTGCGCACTATCGAACACGTGGCTCGCCGCCGCGATTTCTATCGTTTCGGCTGCCAGTTCGAGCGTTAGGCGCCCCTCCACGACGAAGAGCATCACGTGCCAGCCGACTGGGTCCTCGCCTGCCTGGTACCGCTCGCCTGGTTCCAAACGCCATTCCCATAATTCGACTTCGCGGCGGGTATCGATGCTCCACCGCAGCACGCCTTCGCCGCCTTTATCGCCTGACCAGCCAACGCGATCGATCTGCGCGCTGCGTGCGGAGGTCGGGTCGGTGACGAGATCGGCGAGGGTCGCGTCGAGCGCCATTCCGATCCGATCGAGCGTCGCGGTGCTGACGCTGGTCGCGCCATTTTCGATGCCACCGACCATGCGCAGGCTGACTCCCGCGGCATCGGCGAGCCCCTTCTGACTGAGACCAGCGGCAAGGCGCAGCGCGCGGACGTTGGCCGCGACGTGGGTCAGAAACGACGGGACGACTTGACTAGGCAAAATATTGCCTCCAGAGAAACAAGCAATATTTTGCTTATCGGAAATTTGCCACGATGCCAAATCCCTGGGGGGTGATAAGGCTCACGACTGCTGCCTTCATCCTAGCCGCGCTGCCAGCCGAGGCAGATGCCCAGAAGACGCCCGACACCGCTTTGCCGTGCGACGGCGCTCACGAAGACCTCGAACTCGCGATATCGGCGGTCGAGGCCGCGATTCCGAACCTGTACTGGCACCAGACGCGCGCGCAGTGGGAAGCGGCGAAGGCGGTGGCACGGGCACAGCTGCCCGGTGTGCACGATAGTGAGGCGCTTTGGCGGATTCTGCGGCCGCTGGTCAGCCAGATCGGCGAGGGACATCTCGGTGTCCAGCTGAGCGATGCGATGAACGCGCGCTATCGCGAAGCGCTGCGCTTTCCGCTCGATCTTTTGTGGACGCAGCAGGGCGCGTTCGTGCTTGCCGGCCACGGGACTGCGGCGGACATTCCCAAGGGTGCGAGGCTGGTCTCAATCGATGGCGTGGGCGAGGAAGAACTGCTTCGCGCGATGGTGTCTGTCACCCCGCATGACGGGGTGATCGAGACTGGAGTCATGCGGACGATCTCGGAGCGCGGCTTTGCGATGTATCTCTATCGCCTGTGGGGCGAGCGGGCGCGGTTCCATGTCGTGCTCGACACGCCCGGTGGACGGATCGACCGTGTCGTCGGTGCGGTGCCGCGCGCCGCCCGCCCACCCGAAGGCGACGATCCGCCGCCAATGCCGACGCTCGAATGGCTGGGCGACCACACCGCCTATTTGAACGTACCGACGTTTAGCAATGCGCGGTTTCGCAAGGCAGGCGCTACTTTCCCGCAAGCGATCCACGATGTGTTCGTCGAAATCGCCAAGCGTGGAGCGACCGACGTGATCCTCGACCTGCGCGAGAATGGTGGCGGATCGGAGCCCAATGAGAGCATCCTGTTTTCGTATTTGGTCGAAAAGCCGCTGCACAAATATGCCGCGGTCACCGCGCGGGAACGGCACATCGCCGTCACCAGCCTGAGTGGCCGGACCTTCGAGACCGACGTGTTCGAGGACGACGATGTCGACCAGCAGCGGTCGCTTGCCAACGGGCGGGTCGCTCGGCGCAACACGCCGCCGCATGGGCTGATGTCGCGTTGGACGTCGTTCGCGCCGATCTTCCACGGGCGGCTTGTCGTGCTGGCGGGCGGGAACACCTTTTCCGGTGGCGCCGAATTGGCGTCGATGCTGCGCCACACCAACCGCGCGGTGTTCGTCGGCGAGGAAGTCGGCGGCGCGGACGAAGGCAATACCAGCGGCTATAGCTGGAAGGTCGAGCTCCCCAACAGCGGCATGAAACTCGGCATCCCGCTTCTGCAGTTCCGGATGGCCTGGTCAAGCCGTCCGCACGGCCGCGGCGTCAGGCCCGATTGTCCGGCCTCGCCCGAAGCGGCGAGCGTCGGCGAGCATCGCGATCGCGCGTGGCGGGAAGCGGTTGCGCTGCTTCGCCAGGATTGGCGGTCACCGAGGCAAGCGGTGTGCACGACGAAGCTTCGCGAAAGATGATCTTAGGTGGGGCGATCTCGAGCGAAAGGCTGCTTGTCCGGCTGTTCCTCTTAATCCTGCCAGCGACGTCACGTCCCAGCCTCGGTCGTTCCTCGATCAATCGTCCCGCGGTCGCAGAAGTCGGGTTCTCCCGAATCCCGACCTTCACGGCCGTGGTCGCGAACGATGGCTTCGTCCCACCCCTGCCAAGGGCATATGGACACCGAAGCTAACTTATCAGCAGCCGGAAAACGGGGAGCAGGTCAGGTCGAGAACCGGCTGATTACCGTGACGCCGACATCGGGCCAGCGAGTTGTTCGACAAGGGTTCGTATCGCATCGCGGTCCAGGGGCGCCCGGTCGATAGAGTTGTGAATACCGATGCCTTCGATCAGCGCGTCCAACGCGCGAGCGGTCAGAGGATCGAAAAAGCGGCCAAGTGCCGCTCGGCTGCTGTCCATCCATTGCTGCATCACAGCGGTTACCGGCGGATGGCGGGCAGCGAATGCATAGAGTTCATAACTAAGCAGCAGCGTCCGAGGCGCCGCCCAGATCGACTCTGCGATAATGTCGATCACTGCCTCCTTGGCCTCGTCGCGCGTTTTCGCAGCCGCTAGTGTGGCGCGGAACGCCTCCGATGAGTCGTTCGCGAGTTGAAGAAACGCCGTGGTGAGCAAGACTTCCAGCGTCGCAAAATAATAGGTCACAGAACCTAAAGGCACCCCGGCTGCTGCTGCAATCCGACGGTGCGTCGTGCCCGTAACTCCGTATTCCGCGATCACGTCGAGCGTGGCTTCGACGATCCGCTGCCTTCGTTCCGGATCGTTTCGTTTTGACCTGCTGCCCGCCACCGATTCAGTCTTCCCATAACATGTGTACGTTTGTACATTTCCCGGACCATTTCTTCCAGGCCGTCAAACATGATTGAAACTCCAATATCACGGCGAACGATCCTGGGGGCAGCAGCCTCACTCGCTATACCCTCGGAAAAAGTGATGGGGGCGGCAAAGACCGGCAAAACGATTCTCGGGCGCAGCGACGGTCAGTGGCTCAACGAGCCGAATACCTGGACGGTCAATTCATCCGGTGATCTGTCGGTCGAGAGCGATAACGCCACCGATTTTTGGCGGGAAACGCATTACGGTTTCACCCGAGACAGCGGTCACTTTCTCGGCTTCGCAACGCCGGCCGCCTTCACCGCACAGTTGAGGATCAGGGGGAAGTACGAAAAGCTCTACGATCAGGCCGGGATCATGGTGCGGCTCGACGAACGGCGCTGGATAAAGGCTGGCATCGAACTGTCCGATGGCAGGGCAATGTTGAGCAGCGTCCTCACCGATGGCAAATCCGATTGGGCGACGAGCCCTTTCGAACACGATCCCGAAGATTTCTGGATGCGCGTGACCGTCGCCAAAGGCGCCTTGCGACTTCAGGTGTCTTCGGATGGCAAGGAATGGCCGCTGGTACGCCTTGCGCCCTTTCCAATCGCGTCGTCCTACCAAGTGGGACCGATGACCTGCACACCTGAGCGGCAAGGGCTTAAAACCCATTTCACGGATCTTCGCATCACCGCTCCGCTCGGCCAAGACCTGCACGATCTGAGCTGACAGCCGATGACCCAGAAAGACAGGATGCTGGCGGGGGAACTCTACACCGCGGACGATCCCGAACTGGTTGCCGATGCTGATCGTGCAACCGTTTGGGTAGCGCGGTACAATGCTACATTTTCAGAGTCTGCGGCAGACCGCCGCGCAATCCTGATCGAAGGCTTGCGCCATGTCGGGTTGGGAGCGGTCGTTCGATCGCCCTTCTACTGCGACTACGGCTACAACATCTCACTTGAAGACGGCGTCTTTCTCAATTTCGGCTGTGTGATCCTCGATGTCGCAAAGGTCACTATCGGCGCTGGTACGCTGATTGGCCCGGGCGTTCAGATACTCACCGCCGATCATCCAAGAGATCCGATCGTCAGGGCGAGGATGCTGGAATCTGGCAGGCCAGTGACGATCGGCCGGAATGTCTGGATCGGCGGTGGCGCGATCATCCTTCCCGGGGTGGCGATCGGCGACAACGCGATCGTGGGCGCGGGCAGCGTCGTTACGCGCAACGTGCCGTCAAAACATACCGTGGCGGGCAATCCTGCGCGTGCGATTTGCGCACGGATGGACCGCCCTGCGCCATGAAAAATCTCGCTGAAAATGGGACTGAAAAGTGAGAACCATGAACAACGAGTGGATTTCTCGCATGGCCGCTTGGGTGGCACTGAACCGAATATGCAACGGAGGCCGATATGAGTAATCCCGGCGCCACGGCGATAGCCAAATCTATGGTTCAGTGTTTCGAGCAATTACTCCACACACCGCGAGATCAAGCTATCATCTTGACCCGTACTCAAACGACTATGACTCTGGCCCTCTTGGTAGCGTTGAAGGAGATCCTCGAGGAGGAGGACTGTCAGACGCGGGATGCCAATCAGCGCGCCCGTGATGAAGCGGATGCCTTTTTGCAGGAATTCAGGTGATGATGCCGTCACGATTTCCAGCCATCGCATCCCATCCATCGGTCTATGCGCAGCGTCAACTCCACCGCGGAGCGATCCCGAACAAGGCAAAGTCCTCGCGACGTCCGATACCGACCCGCACATCGATCTGCGTGGCGTCATTGTGCTGCGCAAAGGCCGCATAGTTGCCGGGCGCTCTTGTAACGATGAGACCGCCGAAACCTCACGGCCTCTCCTCAGGTCATCCACGGCCACATGCCAATCACGGGCCGCCTGGAAAACGAGAGCGTTCAAATCGATTTCCGCCGCGCGAACCATCCACTTTGACGAACAAGTTCGGCGTTTTTGCTTTTCAGTTAAAACTACCGAGCGACGATCAGCATTCGGCGACGCTCTAAATAAACATTTATAAATAAAGAGCAAAGATATGGCCACGCGTTCGTTGAAAATCAAGTTGATGATAAATAGTATGGTTGCTATCTGCTTATATGCGCATCCAGTCTCCGCCGAGGCGAGTAACTATAAAACGAAGAGCGTTAAATACCTGTTGCGTGATTACGCTAAAAATCATGATCTCAGTGGTACGATACTAGTTGAGCAAAAAGGTTCGGTGATCTACAAAAATAGCTTTGGCTTCTCCGACCGAACATTCGATATTCCAGCCCGGAACGATACGCGCTATCGTATAATGTCGCTGACAAAAACATTTACATCGACAATAATATTACAGCTCTTTGAGGAAGGTAAGATTAGACTGAACGACAATATCCTTACGTATTTACCCGATTTTCACGGAGAGGGTGCGCGCCAGATCACAGTGCAGAATCTTCTCAACCACACCTCGGGTCTTCCGCAGTTCGATGTTGCTAAAACACGTGAGGATGGAAACCGCTTGGGGCTGCCGATGTACGAAAGGCTTCAGTCTTCAGACCAAATCGTGAAGCGATATTGTACAGGAAAGGCTGTACACCCCCCAGGTGAGACATTTGATTACAATAACTGTGACTATATTGTGCTTGGACAAATTATAGAAAAGATAACTCAACTAAAATACGACGAAGCGCTTGATCAGAGAATTCTCAGTCCGGTGGGTATGGCTGACTCTGGCGTCAAATATCAAAAGGAAATTGTTAAGAATCTGGCAAATTCGTATTACAGGCTTGCACCTAACGGGCAGGTTTTCAATGACATGCCACTGTATAATGAAAATCTATCTGCTGCAGGGGCGATGTACTCAACTGCTGGCGATATTATGAAATTCGCAAAGGCTCTTTTTAATGGACGCCTACTTAATTCCGCTACTTTAAAACTCATGCTCACCCCGGGGCTAGGTGAATACGGAGATGGAATTTGGATTCGGACGTTTGGCCCACAAAAAACGCGTTTGGTCGAGCGCTATGGAAAGAGCTCAGGAATGAATATCTTGCTATCGGTATTTCCCGAACAGGATACTACAATCATAATTATTTCCAACACCAGTGACTTAGATGTTACCGGACTTAGAAATAAAATTGCTCAAGCTATTATTAAATAGACTTTTCAGTTAGCCCTATATGTAATTTCCTAAACCTATGCGTTTATCTAAATCGAGGCGTTCTTCTCAATGTAATTGATAACGTAAATTATCTGAGTGCATAATTAATCTCGCAAGAACACGTATGCACTTTGGCTGATGACGGTGAGCGAAATTCGTTTGCACGCTGGCTATGTGGCAAATGTCGCACGAAAGTCTTTCGCCGGGTTGCTGCTTGTTCACGCCATGGCTGACGCTCGCGAATGACGATATCGCGGATACGTAGACCGCCTCAACGATGATGACGACGAAACAACTGTCCAGAGGTCGATCTTGTAATCAAAGGGAACGCTAGTGAAACGATTGATGATGCTTGCTGGGCTGTTGGGCACGACTGCGGCCGCGCCAATCACGGACGGCGAAGCCGTACCGTTGAGTCTGTATCAGGGCAAACAGTTTACGGTCGAGGCCATCGTCGCGGGCAAGCCACGGACCTTCCTGTTCGATACCGGCGAGGGGCTGACCATGATTTCACCTGCGCTCGCGCAAGCTGTGGGCTGCGATCCCTGGGGTAATATCACCGCTTTCCGGATGCTCGGCGAACGGCTCGATACCAAGCGATGCGACGGCGTTTCATTCGGCATCGGCAGGAACCGGTATGTCGCTCCTTCGGTCATTGTCTACGATCTCGGCGAAATCGGCGGAAAGCAAGCGACGCCGGTTGATGGCGCGGTGGGCCTTGATCTGTTCTCGGCCCGCACGATTACGATCGATCTCGCTCGCCGGCAAATCATCTTGGAAACCTCTGCATCGCTCAAACGCCGCCTGCGCGGTGCGATAGAGGTGCCGCTACGCTTGGTGACGAGCGATGCAGGTGCCCTCGACGTCAACCTCGGCGTCACCACCCCGCGAGGCCTCGCCTGGATGGAATTGGACACCGGCAATGCGGGGCCGACCATTTTCGTGTCACCTGCTATGGCCCCATTGTTCGGACTGAACCCGGCGACCCGAGACCCCCAGGACGTGACCGCCCATCTCGGCACGGTCGAGTTGAAGACGCGGGCGCGGGTATTTCCCGACATGATTATGGACGGCAACATCGGCATGCAACTGGTGCGTGATCGCACCATCACGCTGGACCTCAAGGCTGGACGGGCGTGGCTTGCTCCCGACAAGGCGACACACTGACATGGCCGTGTCCTTGCTCGCCGCGGCATTGCTCGCAATCGTGTCGCCCGCGCTCGCTGGTCCAGAGGTGCAACCGCGTGTCACATCGCCGCAGCCGCTCGAGGATGCAACCCTGTCGCCGGCACGGCGGGCCGGCGTGGAGGTCGTGGTTCGCGTTGAGATGAAACGACGCGCTATACCCGGACTCCAGCTCGCGATCGTGCGACGAGGCCGCATTGTGTTCCAAGGCGCCTACGGCATCGCCGACGAGGAGGCCGGCGCACCGGCGACCGCCGCCAGTCTGTTCACGCTCAACTCCGCGACCAAGGCCTTCACCGGTGTCGCGGTCATGCAACTGGTACAGGCAGGCAAGCTGTCGCTCGATTCACCGGCGTCCGATTATGTCGACGATCTGCCCGCAAGCTGGAAAGCGATCACCATTCGCCAGTTGCTGACGCATGTTTCAGGTCTGCCGGAGATACTCGATCTGCCGAACGGCCAGGGCACCGGCACGTTGATCGGTCGTGGCGGCGAGGACTCTGCCTGGTCGACGGTCAAATTGCGACCGCTCGAAGCCAGGCCCGGCGTCAGCTACAGCTACAACCAGACCAATTATGTGCTGCTCGGCAAGATCATCGACAGGGTCGCCGGCGTCCCTTTCGCGCAATATATCAAAGCACACGAGTTTGAACCAGCGGGCGCGACGCACCTGGTTTTCGGCGATGCCCGCGATGTCGTCCCGGGACGCGTGCGCACCTACCGTTATGCCAATGGCACCGTGGACGGATCGGAAACGGGCGCGCCGCTGGAACACGCATTCGATGAATTTTCGCCCTTCCTGCGCACGGCGGGCGGCCTCAACGGCAGTGCCACCGATGTCGCCCGCTGGTTGATCGCGCTGGAAAACGGAACGCTGGTTGACAAGCGGACGCTCGATATCATGTGGACGCCTGGCCGGTTCGCGGACGGCAAGCCCACGACATGGGGGATGGGCTGGCCCCTCCGCACCGACGTCATGCACCCTGCCGCGACCGGTATTGGCGGACGCCGCTCCGCATTCTTCGTCTATCCGAAGGATGACCTCGCCATCGTTGTCCTGACCAACCTCGCCGGTGCCAATCCCGAGGAATTCATCGTTGAGATCGCGGGCGTGTTAAATCCCGAGTTGCGTCACCTGACACCATGACGCGCTTCAACGCGATCGGAATGACGAAGCCGGCAAACCGTTAGCGTATACCTGTGCCCGTTTTATATACCGACCCCATATTGCGTTTTAACCGGAGCCTACGAGAGCTGGGAGGCGCTCGTTGCTTTCGGAATATTCGCGGGCTGCACGCTGCTGCACATTGAATTTGATCGTCGCCATCGGGGCGGCGGTAGAGAACGGGGTGGCGTCGACTTCTACAGCGGCGGATGACCGCTCACCGCCAACTCCAGACATTCCCGAAATTCGATAGTTTTCGGGCAAGTAGTCTAGTTTAGGGGCCGCGTTGCTAAGTATCGTGCGAGACGACGGAGGGTCAGCTGCAACGTGTTCGTTGGCTTAAACCTGACGATACAGGATCGCAGCTCCAAATTCCGGGATCGCATGGCTAACGAGATGCCCCAACACCTCGATGGAGTAGCGCCAAACTTCATCGTCTGGATCGGAAAGGGCGAGCCGGAGCATCTTGTCAAAACGACCCTCGCCAATCTGCTCGGGCAGGTTCTGAGATACGTCCTGCAGATTTGGCGCACGCGATCGAAAGAGCCGAGCATTACTTTCTGGCAAAATCGCAGGGCCAGGATCGGTAGCCGTTTCGATTGCGCTGCTCCTCATAATCACGATAGATGACGTCCACCGAATTGCGATCAAGCAGGTACTGACATCATCCTCCAGTCCGCCGCCATACCTTATCGCAAAAGCGACCTGAGCGGCGTCGAAGTTCTGCTAGTCACCTCTCGCAAGCGATCCAGGTGGGTATTGCCCAAGGGTAAGGTAAAGCGCGGAATGCCAGCGCATCGATCTGCCGCCCGCGAGGCCTTCGAGGAAGCAGGCGTCGTAGGCAAGATCAGCGCCGTACCCGTTGGAACTTACCGTCAGGTCAAGACCCACGAAGACGGCCAGGCCGAAATGATAGCTGTACGGGCGTTTCCAATGCTGGTCTGTCAGGAAAACGTCAGCTGGCCCGAAATGCGACAACGAGAGAGATGCTGGATGCCCATCAACGCAGCGATCGAGGCCGTTAAGAATGGCGAGCTTCGTGCGCTGCTGATCACTTTCGCTGGCGCAATACCCGACTTCGGCTAATTTCGGCGGTTCCCAATTGAGCATCGATTCCGAGAACGTCGATGCCTTTGCGATCGCCGTTCCCAATTGGGAAGGGTGATCGTTCAACTTACCACGACGACGGCCCGCATCAGCGCGGTATCCCGTTCGGCTTGAATATCGGAAGTCCGGGCCGACACGGTGATATCGGGCATGATTCCAGCATCCGGCTGCGGTGTCTCAGGCCAATAGGCGATCAGCGGCAGATCGACCTCGACGCCTGATGCCGGCAACCCGATGAAGAAAAAGGCACCGCCGTTAATGCCACGGCGGTTGCCGCCGGTCTGCTCACCAACCAGCGTTCCCAACCGCTGACGCTGCATGAGGCCTGCGAAGCCGAAGGTGGCTGAAGCGTTCTTCGGGCCGACGAGAACGGCGACCCTGCCGGCGAACCGGCGACCCTTGGGCTGGATAGTGTCGGTGTCGGTGGCGTCGCCGGGACGGGTCAGTGTGTAGAAGCCGGCCGCGTCGGGACCAATCGCCGACGCTCCCCAATCCTTGAAACTGCGGTCCCAGGTCTTGAGGTAGGGAGCCAGCCGGTCGGGTATCTTGCGGTAGCGTACATGGCGGGAATAGCTGTCGGCGGGTAGCGGCGCTTCGATCAGGCGAGCAATGATCGCCGCCCCGCAATCGAGTCCGCCCCCGTTGTCGCGCACGTCGATGACAATGCCCGATAGCTGGCGATCGACCGCGGTATCCAGACTAGTGTCGATGAAGCCCCGCCAATCCCATTTTTCATGGAAAACCGCCCAGGTCGGCATGGTCATGATGCCGACCTGGCCGCGCACCTCGAACGTCCAGCCATAGGGGGAATCCTTGGAGGAATGGCGCAACGCCCTGTTCCGCGCTGCGGCCGTCATCAAGGGGCAAACGATCGCTTCGCCTCTGCCGGAGATCCGCACCACGACACGGGCCGAGGGGCCGGACGATGGGAACAGCAGCGCCCGTAGCACGTCGAATGTCGGCTCATCGGCATCGCCGGGTATGCCGAGGTCGGCGACCTTGCGCGCATCGTTGCTGCCGTCCGTGCGGGCATAAGGGAGCATTTTCGCCAGCATGTCGCGTGCGCTGATACCGTCGATCGCGACGACCTCGCTGCCGATCGGCAGATGATGCCCGCTGCCGAGATCGGCGGTGACGATCATGCGCCGGTCCAGCCATCTGAAGGCGAACGGTAAGCGATCGGGCTTGCCGAACAGTGCCGACGCGACGGCCGGAGTCTGGTTGGCAGGATTAGGAAAGCTGTGACCGCACCGGACGCTTGCGGTAAACGCCGACAGCGCCAGGTAGAAGTCTCCCAGCGTATGGGGCGTCGCGGCGAAGCGATCGAGGCACTGGCGCTGGCGCTGGAAGTTCGCCGGGGTCAGATAGCGATAGAGGCCGGGATGCAGGCTGGCATAGGCGTCGCACAGGATGGCGATATCTGATCGCATCGCCATGGGTGACAGCAGCGTATCGTTCGCCTTGGCGGGAGTGGGCAGAAAGGCGGTTGCGACTAGGCCCGACGCTCCCGTCAGAAGGTGCCGGCGATCGAGATGTATCATGGTCTTGCTCCGAGCGGATGTGCCCCGAGCCGATGCCGATGCCGGTCAGGTGTTGCGCTGCAAATCCGGGCGTTCCGCGTCATTTTTAACGGTTGGGACGCGACGATAGGTCGAAGGCGTGACGCCGAACCGCTCCTTAAAGACGCGGTTGAAGGTCGCCTTCGATCCGAAGCCGGCATCGATCGCGAGCGTCAGGATATCGCCATCGGTGCCGTCCCGCAGGCGGGCGGCGACATGCTCGACGCGCAGCCCGTTGATCGCTTCGGCGAACCCCAGCCCCAGCCCCTCGTTGAGGCCGCGGGACAGATAGGCGGTGTTGGTCCCTAGCCTGCGGGCCAGCTCGGCAAGATCGAGGTCCGGATCGCGCCACCATCCATGCGCTTCGATCCGGTCCATCCACCCGGCTGCGATCGGCCGCCAGTCGCGCTCGATCGGTTCCACGATCGGCTGCGGTCGGACGTCCGCCTGCCGCCAGCCCTCGATCGCCAAGTAATTGCCGACGACTGCCAGCACGACGTAGAAACCGAACATATCGAAGTAAGAGAGCGGCGCGATCAACGTATCAGCGATCAGGTATCCCGTCCGCACCGTCACGATCGCGGCGTAGGCGATCAGCACGGCCCGCACGCGCCTTGCCGCGGCGAGGTCGGATCGGCGCGCCACGAGCCAGCCTCGATGCCGGCGCAGCGCACGCAGAGCTGCAACGGCATATCCGACCATCGACGCGAGCAGCAGCGCCGCTAGGATTGGATCAAGCCAGGGGCGTTGCACCTGTCGGTCGAACGCGTCGCGCAGATCGAGCGGCAGGCAGAAAGCGACAGCCTGATAAGCGAACTGAGCCACCGGTAACGCGGCGTGCCAACGGGGTATCGGGCGGTCGAAGATCAGGGCGTTCAAGTGCGCGTAGAGCAATGGCCCCATCGCCAGAGGAACGGCGAACGGCGCGAACGAAAGCCACGGCCATCGATCGTAGAAACCTGCATAGCCGATAGTGAACGGCGTCAGCACGCCGCACAGGACGATCAGCAACGCTCCGAGAGAGCGTCGAGCCATCCCGCCCTGCCCGATGATGGCAGCCGCCAGCACAAGCATTTGTGCCTCGAACAGACCGAGGATGAGGGACATGTGACCGATGCTCACATGACCATCAGCCCCGCCCCACCGACAACGTCAATGGGTGATCGAGGTGGATAGGCTATCGGCACCGGCCTTCTCGATTCACCTGTCAAAAACGGCTTTTGGTAAGCCGCTGCCGTTCTCACTCAACCTTCCCTTAGGAGAACGCGTTGGCGGTCCTGATCGGGAAGCTCATGCTACCGGCTCGGAGGCTGGCCGGTTAACGTGACGCGTTGTTCGGGGACACCGTTCCAAGAAACCCAACCAGTGCGGCATTGAACGCCTCCGGCGCCTCAAGCTGTGGCCAATGGCCCACGCCGGGCAATGCGACGAAGCCGCACAGTTCGGGTAGCGTTTCACGAAGCGAATCCTCTGTCGGACTGCGCACGGCGTTCAGGCCGTCCGCCTCACCGGTGAGAAAGAAGCTCGGCTGCGCGATCACGCAGTTCGCGAAAGCGCGGCTGGCGACCGCGTAGAAAGTGTCGATCGCTCGGTAGTAGTTCAACGGTCCATGAAAGCCCGTCCGGCCAAACACCTCCACCATCTCATCGACATAGGCGGGATCGATGGTCGTGGGAGCGCCTGGCGCGGGGCGGAGCATGTGCCGCGCAGGATCGAACGGATCCCATCGTTCGTCTGCCGGCGGTTCTCCCGACAGCCAGTAGAGGCTCGCCGGGATGCTATGCGCTGCGTCCGCCCATTTGGCATCTGCCCCGGCGGTCATCTGGTCGAACATGTAGAAGCCATCGGCACCTGCGCCGCGCAGCTGGTCGAGAAAGCTCAAACCGCCAGGCTGGATGAAAGGCACGCTGGCCCCGAATACCGCTGCGATCCGGTCAGGACGCATCATCGCCGCGTTCCAGGCGACGTTCGCGCCGAAATCATGCCCGACCAGGATCGCGCGGCCGATCCGAAAGTGATCGAGCACCGCGATCACGTCGCCGACCGTGTGGAACGGCGTATACAGGTCGCTGTCATCCGGAGCATCGCTGTCGCCATAGCCACGCATATCGAGCGCGATGGCACGGAAGCCGGCGTCGGCGGTCGCATGCATAGCCCGGCGCCAACTCGCCCATGTCGCCGGAAAGCCGTGGCAGAAGATGACGGCGGGGCCGCTTCCCTGCTCAACGACATGGATACGGATACCACGGGCATCGATGAGATGGTGATCGGGAGTGTTCATGATCCACTTACTCACACGCTCAATGCCGATGGTCAATACGATCGTATTAAGCTAGAAGGCGGCATGACATCTCCTTCCGCACCCACGCAGCGCGAACTTCTGGTGGCGACCGGGGCCCGCATATTTCACGAGCGCGGCTATACCGCGACCGGCGTACGTCAGGTCGCAGCGGCCGCGCATGTTCCACTGGGGTCTTTCACAAACCACTTCCGATCCAAGGAAGGGTTCGCCTTCGCCGTGCTGGAGCATTATGTCCGTCGGCTCGACCAGATCATGCAGGCGACGTTGAACGATCCGTCTTGCCCGCCGGTCCGGCGCATCGAGGCATATTTTGATGCCATTGAGCATGCGCTTGACGACCATGACTGGGGCGTTGGCTGTTTGATCCCGGATCTGGCGACCGAGGTGCCGGCCTATAGCGAGTTACTTCGCGGTGCCTTGGCCCGAGTACTCGAGCGACAGACTACCGCCTTCACCACCGTATTGCGGCAGCTCGTGGAACCGGATGAAGCCGACGACCTCGCCGCGGTGCTGCTCGCTGCGTGGCATGGAACCCTGCTTCGCATGAAGGTGGAACGTTCGGGTGCGCCAGTCGCCCGGTTCAGGCGGATACTCGGACGCCTTCTTCTCGCCTAATGGTGTCGCCATCGCTCTTGCCAACCCCACGCTTTGCTAACGAAGGGTCAGGGATCAGCTACGGGTAGCGGCGGGCCACCTTTCCCAAATCATCATCCCAAACGACAAAATTCGCGATCGATAGCATCGAGCTGGATCAGTCGTCGGATGGCTCGCTCGCCGGGCAATGGCGATAGAACGTCGACAGGCCGACTTGCAGCAGCTTTGCGATCTTAGCCGGTTTGTCCCCTGCGGCGAGCAACTTGCGCGCGGTGTCGATCTTCTCGGCCGTCATCGCTGGTTTGCGGCCCCCACCCGTTCCGCCCCTCGCCCGAGCTGCTGCCAAACCGGCAATCGTGCGCTCTTTTATCAACTCTCTCTCCATCTCGGCAACCGAGGCGAGGATATGGAACAGGAGCCGACCGGAAGGGGTGGCGGTGTCGAAGCCGTCGGTCAGGGATCGGAAATCTACCTTTCGTGCCGAGAGGCCCGCTGCCAGTTCGATAAGGCCCCGAATGGAACGACCGAGCCGGTCGAGCTTCCAGATTATGAGCGTGTCTCCCGCACGCGCGAAGTGCAACGCTTCCGTAAGACCCGGCCGATCAGTTCTCGCGCCGCTCGCCTTGTCGGTAAACAGCCTTTCGCAGCCTGCCTTCGTCAGCGCCTCGATCTGCAAAGTCAGATCCTGGTCGGTGGTCGATACGCGGGCGTAGCCGATCAACATGTTCGTCGGTTCCGATGTCGCCCCATGATCTCACTGCGTACGAGCCGGTTTCGTGGATCGACGCCTGCGTGCTACGGCCAGCAGTGCAGCCGTTGCAGCGGTGGCAACAGCGAAATGCACCGTGCCCGCCTCGGCGGACCAGCGGCTGGTCCACAAGCGCTGGTCAAACGCGACGCCCCCAACAGCATTCACCAGCCCGTGCAGCCAGATGCACGGGATCAGGCTACCTCCGCCTATGAGCCATACCCGCGACATGACAAACGACAGGCCAATGATCCCCGCGGTGTAGAGCGGGACATAGGTCAGGAAGGGAACCCCGCTTCGCCAGTCAGCGAACATGGCCATGATAGGCAGGTGCCACAGCGCCCAAATGATTCCGATGATAAGCGAGGCGCGCGCCTCGCTGCCCTGCTTCAGGAGGCGAGGCAACAAATAGCCGCGCCAGCCGCCTCGATGCCGACGAACAGGTAGAGCCCTTCGACGAGCTCAGGAGAGCCTTGCCTTCGGCTGTCTGAACCTCGGCGATATCCATGTGAAAGGAGCCGATCGGGTAGCGCTTGAAGCGCTGTCGCTTTGGCTTGTCGCCCTCGATATCCGGCAGACGGGATATGCAGTGCCGCTGCAGGCAGCGGTGCAGCGCTGACCGTGTCAGATGCGGGATCGACGGCTGCAACGCATAGAGACAATCGTCGAGCGGCAGGAGTGTGTGGCGTCGGAATGCGACGACCGCTGCCTCCTCGGCTTGGGTCAAGGTCGTGGAGTGAGGGGCCTTCGGCCCGGTCTTCAAATCCTCGACCGTCGCTCGCTTTCGCCATTTCGCCACCGTCTTGGGGTTGATCCCAAGCTCCCGGCTCAGCGTCGAGAGCGAAGCTTGTGATCGCTGTCTTGCTGCTCGGACGGCGTGCGTGGTCGTGGCGCTCCCGTGACGTACCTGTCCCATATGGCTTCCTTCCATTCCAACGAAAGGATCGCACCATCAAACCGTGGGATCAAACACTTAGCCACGGTTCAAACCACGGTGCTTGCACTGTGGCTAACATCTCAACTCAGACCGTCACCCGCCAGATGCCCTTCACCGGATGCATACAGTCATTCTGGGCAGAATGCTGTTGCAAAAGTCACCCGCTTCAGGCGGATTTTTGTGGTCGATATTTGCGACACCGATTTGAGCGTGACTTCAATTCGCAGTATTTCCAGTGAAAAGTCAGGAATTTGGGGCAACGCCTTGTCGCATTTGGGGTGGCAAGTCGCCCGTCCGCTTTCAGATGGTCGCCGAAAGCGAACGGTGTTTGTCGGCAAAATTGGGGCCGAAAAGCCGAGCTCACCGGTTATTACAGAGGAAATGTTACGCCGGTAAGTTCTTCGGAGACCTTCCAGAGGCGCCGCTGAGTGGCTTGGTCGTGAGAATCTCGACTGGAGACGACCAGCTTGGGATATCCCCTAATCTCACTCCAGCCGCCTGGGCCGTAGTACTGGCCGCCCTTAGCGGCCGGATCAGTGGCGGCGCGCAAGGTGGGTAAGGCTCCAATTTCGGCCGTTTGGGTGGTCAGGGGCGCAAAAAGAGTGGCGAGCGACCGAAGCGGAGCGGGCAAGTGGCGGACAAGTTCGGTATTTGACAGGCCAGGATGGGAAGCCACCGCGAGCGTGGTGCCAGTCGTTGCGAGCCGGCGCTGCAGTTCGTAGGTGAAGAGCAGATTGGCAAGCTTGGACTGGCCGTAGGCGGCAACGCGGTTGTATGACCGCTCCCACTGCAAGTCGTCGAAGTGGATGGCGGCCCGCATGCGGTGACCGATGCTGCTCACCGTAATGATGCGGGAGCCCGGCACGGGGAGGAGCCGGTCCAGCAACAGGCCGGTAAAGGCGAAGTGGCCGAGATGGTTTGTCCCGAACTGAAGCTCAAAGCCGTCAATAGTGGTCTTCCTAGGCGTGTACATCACACCGGCATTGTTGATCAGAAGGTCGATACGTTGATGGGACGTGCGCAACTCGGCCGCCGCGGACCGGATCGAAGCCAGCGATCCCAAGTCGAGCGCCTGAACGCTGACTTTCCCTTTGATACGGGCCGCTGCCCGCTTGCCTTTTTCGACATCGCGGACGGCCAGGACCACCTCTGCCCCGTGCTCAGCGAGCATGCGCGCAGTCTCGAAGCCCAGCCCCGTATTGGCGCCGGTCACAACTGCTAGCCGGCCGTTTTGCTGGGGGATGCACTGTTCAGTCCAGTTGTCGGCCATGACGATCTCCTATAAATTCACTGGTCTGTTATTTGCGATGTAAAGAACCGCCGGTCTGATGTCAATAGACCGGCGGTCTTTAATGGAGGTGAAGTCATGACATTCCGACGGGCGCGAAACGAGGAACAACGGGAAATTCGTCGCCGCGCGATCCTGAGCACTGCAGCGGCAATGCTCGACGAGATGCCTTTGGCAGCCGTGAGTCTTAACGAGCTTAGTAGGCGTGTGGGCTTGGCCAAGTCGAACGTCTTGCGATATTTTGAATCCCGCGAGGCCGTGCTGCTCGAGTTACTGGAAGACTTCATGGTGCGTTGGCTGGACGAGCTAGCTGTCGCGTTGGCGAGCGGCCTGGAGGCGCATGCGGCGCCAGAAGTGCGAGCGGGTCAGCTGGCCGATATTCTCAGCCGATCCCTATCAGCGCGGGTGGTACTTTGCGATCTCTTCGGCGCACAGGGGGGCGTTTTGGAGCACAACGTCTCGGTCGACGTGGTCAAGCGGCACAAGCGCTCCTTGCTGATCGCGCTTGCGTCCATGACGGAGCTTGTGCGGTGCCATCTGCCCGAACTTGGCGATGGCGCGCAGTCGTTTTGCCTGATCGGTCTTCTCACGGCGGGGGCGCTGTCGTCCCACGTGCCGCCGCCTCCCGGTCTTCTTGCCGCCTATGCGGAGGAGCCCGAACTCAAGGTGCTCCATATGGAACTGGATGAGGCGCTACGGGTCGCTTTCACTTCGGCGCTACTGGGGGGGCTACCGCGAGCGTGAGCCTATGGATTGTGAACGCCGTCTCAGCAATCCCGTCGGTGGTGAGCCAATGACCGCTCTAAAATTTGATCCGCCACATGCCATCTGTTGTTTCGTTTAGTATTCACGTCCGCTCTTGGGCGCTAAGCGATCTAATAGCCGAACGCGGCGTGCCCAAGATGATCGTCAAAGACAACGGGACCGAGCTGACCTTGAATGCGGTGCTGGCGTGTTCGGAGGATGTTGGCGTGGAGTGGCACTATATCGCGCCGACAAGCCGACGCAGAACAGGTTCGTCGTGAGCTTCAATCGTCGCATGCGCGACGAGCTGCTCGACGAGACGCCGTTCTTTACGGTTCGCCAGGCGCGCTCGATCCTCGCGAGCTGGGTCAATGAATACAACACCGAGCGGCCACACTCCTCGCTGGGCTACGCCATAACGGCGGAGTTCACGGCTGATCTCGAAAAGCAACGGGTGGGTTTAAACCAGCCCGTTGCTTCGCCCGCGCTCCTGCGCGACGACCACGGTCGGTCTCTGATTGCCGCTGGATTAAAGAATGGGGTCACATCACCGCCAACCCCTTCTTTTGCAGAATATCAATGACATTCTTTCACCCTGAGCCGTCCGTGGTCCCACCATGCACCAGCACGACATTAATTGCACCGACCTTAGTAGATCAAGTTGCCAATCCAGCACCTCAGCCTTTCGTGCGGATAAGGCTACAAGCTTTTCTCGAACAAAATCGATCTCGAAATCGTAGAAAGCTATGCTAAGGCAAATGCCGAAGACAGGCGGAATGAAGACAAAAACTGGCCAAGCCGACTTATGGAGCCACACCTTTTACTTTTAATCGTTTTGGCTGGCGTACCGGTGCTGGTATATTGCGTATTATCCTCCGCACTTAGAACAGAATAAGTGCTGCTTGGCGCAGCCCGTTCCTCGACGAAGCCTCCCACCTCAACAGTTGCATCAACGTCGTCGAGGCCGCGTAGCGTGTCGCCCCCGCCTGCAATGAGGAACGGCGATCCCCCGCGCTCCTTATCCCGCCCAAAGCGAAGCTTGGCGGGCGATTCTGCCTTCCACCAGTCGTGGTGCACCACTTTCCAGCCCAAACCGTCAGGAATTGAGGCAAAGATCACATCCTTGTAGTTGATCCGCCGGTAAGGCGGTTCAGATGACGCGAAACACCTCTTTGTCGCCTAGTTAAGATTGCGACTGAGTTTTTCGCACTTCAAACCACTGAACGGGCATAAGGGAGATGGCTACGGCGCGGCCACAAAAAGCCGTAAGTGGCGTAAGCGATCGTTTGTTCACCTCAAGCTGGGCAAGTACGGCTCCAAATCCGGTTATGGATGCCCATAGAAGGCCAATTCCGCAACAGGCATTATGACACTAGGTTCTGACACCGTGACCCCGCAAAAGCCGCGTATCGTAGGCAGTGTCAAGCCGTTCGGTTCTGACGCCACCATATGTTAACACCTACACGCGCAAGCCATACAGGGGGCCATCAGATCTTGAAGCCGGCGCGCACGAGAAACTGACGCGGCGCACCAGGCTGAATCCACACGCGCGAATAGCTGCTAGACGAGTAGTCCCGATCGAACAGGTTAGTAACCTCGCCTGAGATCCGGACAGTGTCGGTCATGTCGATGGCGGCGTGGAGCCTTACCGTTGTGTAAGTCGGCAGCTTGAAGAACGAACCGTCCGGAAAACGGTACCCGGTCTCGCCAAGCCGCTGACCCGCATAGTTGACGCCGCCACCGATCGTCAGCGTGCGATCGCCCAAGGTAAAGTCCTTGAACAGCAGCGCGGAGCCGCTGGTTTTCGGAATGTTTATGAGCGGATCGCCAATACGCAGTTGGTAACCGAAATTGGGATCCGATGCCGCGGCTCTAACTTCCGCATCGAGATAGGCGAAGGTTACAGCTAGCCGCAGATCGGCAGGCAGCGACAGGTCCGCATCGAACTCGATACCCCGACTGCGCGCCTTGCCCAGTGCGCGGGAGAATCCGGGATTGGTCGGATCGGCGGTCAGCACATTTTCCTTGTCGAGCTGGAACAGTGCAATCGTTCCAGTCAGCCGCTCCCCAAAGGCGGCGAACTTGGCGCCCACTTCATAGCTTTGCGTATATTCGGGCTGGAACAACGTGGCGGCGCCGCGCGTGTCAGGTGCGCCCGTGCCGGCATTCGCCCGAAAGCCGCGGGCATAGCTGGCGTAAAGGGTCAACGGTACACCCACGACATAGGCGATACCGA
This sequence comes from Sphingomonas sp. PP-CE-1A-559, assembly GCF_004340965.1. GTDB lineage: Bacteria > Pseudomonadota > Alphaproteobacteria > Sphingomonadales > Sphingomonadaceae > Sphingomonas. The sequence goes on from NZ_SLYA01000008.1 coordinate 24,529, forward strand.
CCTGCGGGCTAAAACGCTGCTGCACCTGCCGTGCGGCGAGCGCTGGTACGCCGGCCGCGCTGCGGATGCGGAAATCGACTTGCTGTTCCAGATGATCGTAGCGACCGCCGAGGCGTACCTTCAGTGCGTCGGTAACATCGATCTGGTCCTGGAGATACAGTCCCCAACTCCACTGCCGCTCGCGTTGATCGGTGAACGGCACGAGTGAGGGCAAATTGCCATAAACGGGTGCAAAGACGTTGATCGCGTTCGCACCGGCAAGCTGGGCAGGCGTCGCCGACGCACTCAGTGCGTTCGCACCGGTGCCGGGACGGAACCGGTCCTGACGGGTGGCCAGGTCAAACTCGTCGTAATCAGCACCGAACAGCAGGTGATGTCGGATGCTACCAGTGTCGAGGTGCCCGCTCAGTTCAGCGCGGAACACTAGATTCTTGGTGTCATAGTTTCGGAACCGCCGCTGGCGCGACAGGATCGGCGTCGTCGCAACGGCAGCGTTGCTAAAATAGGGCTGACGCCCGTCGACATTCTCGGGATCGCTGGAGAAACCCTCAAGGCTGGTGTTGCGATAGGAGCCACCGAGCAGCAGCGACCAGCGCTTGCTGAAGTCATGCTGGAGCTGCACCTGATGGCCCAATGCATCGACGACGATGTCGCCGTCGCCTGGCTCCCCAAGAAAGAGCCCGCGTGGCAGGCCCTGCGGATCGCCGTTAACGGCCGCGATGCCGCGATCGAACGGCGCTTCCTGGCGCACATATTCCAGTTCGTAGGACAGCCGAGTGTCGCGATCGAGCGCGGCCAGGACGGACGGCGTCACCGTATACTTCTTGAAATGCACAAAATCGCGGAAGCTGTCGCCCTCATCATAGGCGCCGGTCACACGCAGCGCGACACTGCCAGCGATCGGCGCGTTGATATCCGCCTCGCCCCGGAACCGATCGAAGCTCCCATAGGCCGCGGTCACGCCCGCCGCGAAGCGATCGAACTGCGGCTTCTTGGTAACGATGTTGATCGCGCCGCCCGGTTCGCCGCGGCCGAATAGCGCCGAAGACGGGCCTTTCAGGATCTCGATCCGCTCGACATTCGATGTGTCGCGGATGCCGCCATAGCCGCGCGAGGCGGGAAAGCCGTTGAGCAGGTAACTGCTCGCGGTATTATCATCGCCCGCAAAGCCGCGAATAGCGAAACTGTCGAAGAACCCGCCGAAATTGTTCTGACGCGAAACACCGCTGGCGAAATCGAGAGCGTCATCGAGCCGGGTGATCCCGGCATCGGCGAGCTTCTCGGCGGACAGAACCTGCACGCTCTGGGGCAGTTCGCGCAAGGGCACGTCGCCGCGATACTGCTGGCGCAGGCCAGTCACGGTGATGTCAGCATTGCCGTCGGCCGCTTCGGTCGCCCCGGCCTGATCGTCGGGGATCGCCTTCGCGGCTTGTGCTGCCGCGCGATCTGCCGTCAGCAGCGCTGCCCCTGTCAGTAGCATCATCTTCCATTGCGTCGCCACGTTATCCCCCTTCGTGGAACTAATCGGCAGCTCTTGCTGCTGCGCAGCAAATCATGCAAGAGGAAAGATATGTTATCTCATCGTGTTCTCTTCGGATCCTCGCGTGGAACTTGCCGCTTCGCCCTCCTGCTCTCCACAGTGTTGCTGCCGCTCTCGTCGCCTGCGCACACGCAAGCAGTTGATGTTCAAAGCGTTCTGCCCCCTGTATTGCCTTGGTCGGGAGCGAGCGAGCGACTGATCGTGGGCGCGGACGACCCCTGGATCACGCCGGCCGAACGTGCCGGTTTCCAAACCACTCCCACCTATGCCGAGACACGAGCCTGGCTCAAAAGGCTCGTCAAAGCATCGCCGCTTTTGAAAATGGAGACGTTTGGTAGAAGCGGCGAAGGACGTGATCTCCTGATGGTCCGAGCGCACAAGGGTGCCGCGCGCAAGCCGGTCGTGCTTGTCCAAGGGGGCATTCATTCCGGCGAGATCGACGGCAAGGACGCCGGACTGATGTTGCTGCGGGACATAGCATTGCGCGGCAAGGACGGCCTCCTTGATCGCGTCGATCTGGTGTTCGTGCCGATCTACAACGTCGATGGGCACGAGCAGCGCAGCGCGTACAATTTCGTGCATGTGCGCGGGCCGGTGCAAAAGGGTACCGATGCCAACGCACGCAACATCGATCTGAACCGCGACTATGCCAAGGCGGACGCGCCCGAAACGCGCGCGATGATCGGGCTGATCCGCTCGCTTGACCCGATCCTCTACATTGACTGCCATGTCAGCGAAGGCTTCGACATGCAGTATGACGTGACCTATACCTATGCGGGGTGGGGGACGTATGCGCGCCATCGCGCGACCGCCGACTGGCTTCAGACGCGGTTCGGTCCGGCGGTGTCCAGCGCGCTGACCGCGTCCGGCCACACGCCGATCATATACCCCAGCCCGATTGATACGCGGAATCCGACCCGCGGAATCCGCTACAGCCCCGAAGGGCCGCGCTATTCCACCGGCTATGGCGATTTCATCGGCATGCCGACGGTGCTGGTCGAGAACCACATGCTTAAGCCCTATCGGCAGCGCGTGCTCGGCACCTATGTGCTCCTGGAAGAGGCGTTAAGGGTCGCGGCACGCGACGCGAAGCAAATCGCGGCTGCCAAGGCTGCGGACCGGGCAAGCCGCCCGGCGACACTGATGACGAAGTGGAAACCGCGAGAAACGCCGATCGGGTGGGTCGAGAATTTCAAGGGAGTTGCGCTCGAATGGTATCGATCGCCCGCGACCGGGCGGCTGGAACAGCGCTGGCTGGGTCGGCCCGTTACCTGGCGCATGCCGATCATCGGGCAGGAGCCGACTGAAACGCTGCGGCTACCCACCGCCTGGTGGGTGCCGCCTGCACAGACGGAGGTGATCGACCGGCTGCGACTGCACGGTATCGGCTTCGAGGTGCTTCCCGCGCCGCGGGCGATGACGCTCGATCGCACCACTTTGCTCGACCCGAAGTTGAAAGCGCCGAGTGAAGGCCGCGTGCCGGTAGAAACGCGGCTTGTTCACGCTTCCGTCCGCGAGACAATGCCAGCCGGCAGCCTGCGCGTGCCAGCCGACCAGCCGCTGGGGCTGCTCGCCGCGTCGCTGCTGGAGCCGGAAAGCCAGGACTCGTTCCTCGCCTGGGGCTTCTTTCCCGAGGTAGTGGCAGGGGCGCAAGTGGCGGAAGCGTTCGTGTCGGCGCCGCTGGCCGAAGCGATGCTCGCGGCCGACACAACGCTGCGTACGGCATTCGAATCGAAGCTCGCTGCCAAGCCGGAATTTGCCGCCGATCCGCAAGCGCGGCTGACCTGGTTCGCGGAGCGGCTACCGAACAGTCAGGTGCGCGTCTATCCCGTCCGCTGTGAGGAGTGACCGCGGTATCGCTTCCCAAAGGTGCGGAAGTCGCTTGCTGGCTTGCCAGGGCCACAACCACTGGTTCTGGCACCAGAGCGATAAAGAACCTGTCGAACGAATAGTTCAACAAGGGATAGTCGTCAGAAGCGCTGACCCGCGTGTCGCGCGCTCCCAGCCCCCTTTCTCACCATGCGATGTTGCAACGCAGTAACAACGCCGTATGATACGCTATATCATGTCGCTTGCAGATTGAGGCCTATGCCCGATAACAACGGTAACCCTATCGCCATTCACGAACTGGCACTTGCCTACGGCAACCATCGCGTTCTCGACGGTCTTTCGCTTACCGTTCCCGCCAGCAGCATCACGGCGTTGCTGGGCGGCAACGGAGCGGGCAAGTCCACCACCTTGTCCGCTCTGCTTGGCTTTGTGCGCGCCGATGCGGGACAGATCGCAGTCTGCGGCATCGATCCAGGGGCTGACGCTGACGCGGCACGCCGACGCATTGCCTATCTCCCCGAGAACGTCGCGCTGTACGAGCATCTGAGCGCGGTTGAAAATGCCAATTACCTGTTGGCACTTGCCGATCAACGTCAGGACCGAGGAACGATCACCGCTGCGCTGGCTGCTGCCGGATTGCAGGACCGGGCGTGGGACCAGCGGCTGGGCGGCTTCTCCAAGGGGATGCGGCAGAAGGTTGCGATTGCGGTGGCGCTGCTGCGCGAAGTGCCGGTGCTGCTGCTCGACGAGCCGACCTCTGGTCTCGACCCGCGCGCAACCGCCGACTTCAACGCGCTGCTCTTGAAAGTGCGCGACCGTGGCACCGCGGTGCTTATGGTAACGCACGACCTCTTATCCGCGGCCGATGTCGCCGACCGCATAGCCTTCCTTGAACAGGGCCGGATCGTCGAGGATGTCACGGCGACCGGATCTGAACGGTTCGATATTCGGGCCCTGCACGCCCGGTTCCAGGTCGGCATAGGGACCCGTGCGGCATGAGTGCGATCCACCTGATCGCGCGTGACGAACTTCGGTTGATGGCACGCAACCGCGTCGCGGTGATCGCGCTTGTTCTGCTCGTCCTGCTGACCCTGGCGGCTGTACTCAGTTCATGGTCGCACCAGCGGGCCATTGCCGAGCTGCGCACGCGGCATCAGCAGGTGGCCGCTGCGGCGTTCAAGGCTCAACCTGATCGCCACCCGCACCGCATGGTCCATTACGGCACCTTCATCTATCGACCGCTGGGGGCGTTGGCCGCGTTCGATCCCGGTGTCGATGCCTTCACGGGCAACAGCATGTTTCTCGAAGGCCACCGCCAGAACAGCGCCAATTTCGGCGACGTCCGGCAAAGCTCGCTGCTGGTGCGTTTTGGGCAACTGACCCCAGCCTTCGTGCTCCAGGTCGTAGCGCCGCTACTGCTGATCTTTCTGGGCTTCGGCGTGTTGGCGCGCGAGACCGAGCGAGGGACGCTGCAGCTGCTGATGTTACAGGGCGTGTCGCGCGGACAGCTGGTGCGTGGCAAGCTTGCCGCGCTCGGGATCGTGGCCGTAATCGTCGAATTGCCGGCGATGGTCGGTTTTGTCGCAGTCGTCGCGCAACCCGGCACGCTGGCGTTACCAATGGCGGCCATCGGGCTTGGCTATGCGCTGTATCTCGCACTGTGGGTCGTCCTGATCCTGCTCGCGTCGAGCTTTGCCCGACGCGGGCGCGATGCCCTCCTTGCACTGCTGGCAATATGGACGGTCGCGGTCGTGCTGCTGCCGCGCATCGCCCCCGACATTGCGGGGGCCGCGGTGCCTCTCCAGAACCGTCTTCAGACAGATGTCGCGATTGCGCGCGACCTGCGCCAGCTGGGCGACAGTCACAATCCCGACGATCCGCATCTGGCGGCCTTCAAGCAGTCGGTCCTGCAACGCTACGGCGTAACCCGGGTCGAGGATCTGCCCGTGAACTACAAGGGCTTGCTGGCAATGGAGGGGGAGCGGCTGACCTCCGGCCTGTTCGATCGCTATGCAGGTGCCAGCTTCGCAGCGCAGACCGCTCAGAACCGGTTGGTCGATGCGATCGGTGTGCTGAGCCCGACGATCGCGATCCGCGCGCTGTCGATGGCCGCGGCGAACACCGACTTTGCCGGACATCGCCGTTTCCTCGAACAGGCGGAGACGTATCGCTACGCCCTTGTGCAACGTCTCAACCGGATGGAGGCGAGAAATGTCAGCTACGCCGACGATATAGCGGAGGATGCGGGCGCCGATCGCCGCAAGCGGATCGCAGCGGACAATTGGCAACATATGCCTGAATTCGCCTTCGTTGCGCCAAGCGCTGCGTCGCTTGCAACCTCAGCACTGCCCGGGATCATTATTCTGGGACTGTGGCTGGCGGTCGCCACGCTGCTGCTCACACGGGTGACCCGTCGTCTGGGAGCCCGTCAATGACCTTATGGATGCATGAACTACGCCTGTTGCTCCGTGCGCGACTAAGCGTCGTGGCACTGATCCTGCTGGCGATACTCACCGCCGCTGCCGTCACCGCAGGCATGGTGGAAATCTCCCGGCAGCGCACCGCGATCGCCGCAATCCCGGCCGCGCAATCCGAAGATATTGCGGCCGTTGCCGACTATGTCGATCGGACCAAGGACGCGGGCAGTGCGGGCTATTACAGCTTCCACCCAACCTGGGACGCACCGTCCCCCCTGGCCTTCGCCGCACTCGGGATGCGCGACGTCTCGCCTTACATCCTGCGAGTCCGGGCGTTGGGGCTGGAAGCGCAGATCTATGATGGCGACGTCTTCAATCCTGAACTCGCTTTGCCAGGCCGGTTCGATTTTGCGTTCGTCCTCGTCTTCCTCGCGCCGTTATTCGTGGTCGCGTTGTTCCATGATCTGACGTCCGGAGAACGCGAGGCGGGGCGGCTGCGGATGCTGGATGCTCTACCGCGGGGCGGCGCAACGCTGCTGCGGCGACGTATGCTGCTGCGTATCGCGCTGTTATGGGCGGCGCTTGCCGTGCCCTTCCTCGTTGCCGCGGTAGCGTCCGGTGTTGGGGGCGCAGCCATCCTGGCGGTTCTCGCCGTGATCCTCGCCTATCTCCTGTTCTGGATGGCGCTCGCCGCACTGGTCGCGGGTCTCCGCTGGAGCTCGGTCGCAAACGCTGCCACGCTGGCAGCGTGCTGGCTTGTACTGGTGGTCGTCCTGCCGACACTGGCGCACGTCGCAATAAATCGCGCCGTGCCGATCGGTCAGGGCGCAGAGATCGCGCTTGCCCAGCGCGAGATGGTCAACCGCGCCTGGGACATTCCTCGCGAAACGACGATGCGCCGCTTCTATGCCGGTCATCCCGAATGGGCGGACTCTGCCCCGCTTGGGTCGGCCTTCCATTACAAATGGTATTTCGCCTTCCATCAGGTCGGGGATGAAAGCGTCGCGACCAAGGTCCGTGCTTATCGAAGCGGGTTGGAACGCCGCGATGCCGCTGCGCGCATGCTTGGGTGGGTGCTGCCTTCGGTGAGAGTACAGGCTTTACTGACCCGGCTGGCTGACACCGACGTTCGCGCACAGCTGGCATATCAGGACCGAGTGCGTGCCTTCCACGCCAGGCTGCGCAATTTCTACTACGGGTATCTGTTTCGCGACCGGCCGTTTGGCAGAGCCGACTTTGGCCGAGCACCGAGCTTTACCGCTCGAATAAATGCCGCGGGTGGATCAGGCGAGGCCGCTGACCAGTGACGATACCACTTCTCCACGGTGGTAATCGCTAACCCGGCGCTACCAGGCCTTCCGCTCTTCAAAAAAGCGGCCATTGGCAACCCGCCAAACATAATAAGATAACATCACCTAAGGGATCTACATGCGATCATTCGCGATAGCGCTTGCTGCCACCGCTGCGATGCCGATGCCTGCGTTGGCGCAGGAGGTCGTTCGGGAAGCCGACGCAGTCGAAGACGACGATGAGGCCGGCGAGATCATCGTTACCGGCAGTCGTTTTGGTGGCCGCACGGCAACGCAATCGTCGACGCCAGTGGACGCCATATCGCGTGAGGCTCTGCAACAGAGCGGGCGTGTCGATCTCATCCAGATGCTGAAGGTTCAGGTGCCGAGCTTCAGCGCCCCGCGACCGCTGGCATCAGGTGTCGGCGATTTCATCCAGCCACCTTCCCTGCGCGGACTAGGGGCCGGCGAACTGCTCGTGCTGGTCAATGGCAAACGTCGCCACACAACGGCCGACCTCAATTCGAGCAACGGCATCGGTCGCGGCGATGTCGCGGTTGATTTCAACGCCATCCCGACCCTTGCCATGTCGAGGATCGAAGTGCTGCGCGATGGTGCTGCCGCCCAATACGGCTCGGACGCGATCTCGGGGGTGATCAACATGATCCTCGACCGCTCGCTCGGCACCATCGCGCAGGCGGGCTATGTGCAGACTACGAAAGGCGACGGCGACACCTACGAGGCAAGTGCCTCCACAGGCATCCCGCTCGGAGCGAACGGCGTCCTGCGCCTGACCGCGGCTTACCAAGATCGGGATGGCACCAATCGTGCGCGGGCGGATACGCGGCAGCAGTATTTCGGGACGAACGCCGCTGGTCGGCCAGTCGCGCCTTCTGGCAATTATGGCTCCGGTGTTGGACTGACACCATCGAATGGGACGCTCGACCCGCGGGAAGCCGGGTTCGACCGGAACGTATTCCAGCAGGGCGATCAGCCAAACCGAAACTACCAGCTCTTCTACAACCTCGTCGCGCCCCTGCCAGGGGGGACCGAACTTTACAGCTTTGGTGGGTACAATCGCCTCGATGGCGACATCCAGTATTTCTTCCGCCGTCCTGGACAGGACGAGACGGTACGCGCGCTCTACCCGGACGGTTACAGCCCAGGCCTCGACACTAGGCTGGAGAATATCTCCACCGCGATCGGTCTGCGTGGAGACGACCTGGCGGGGTTCGGTTGGGACCTGTCGACCGTGTATGGCGTCAGCACCGTCCGCACGACTTACGTCGACAGCGTCAACGTATCCTTGGGAGCTGCCTCCCCGTCACGCTTTTACCGTGGCGGTAGCGACTTTTATCAATGGACCTCGAACCTCGATTTCACGCGAGAGATCCCGGTCGGTGACGATCAGCCGTTCAGACTGGCTTTCGGCGCCGAGTATCGCGAGGAAGCCTACCGTCTTTTCTCGGGGGCGCCCGATGGCTATCGCAATGGCGGGGTATTGATCCCGGATGGGCCCAACTCCGGTCGTCCGGGGCCGATAGGTTCGCAACCCGGACCAAGCAACGGACCCGATGATCGTGCGTCGATCGCTCGCGATAGCGTCGCGATCTATGGCGAAGTGGAAAAGCAGTTTTTCGGCCGGCTGCTGCTATCAGGTGCGGCCAGGCACGAACGTTATTCCGACTTCGGCAGTACCACGAATTTCAAGGCTGCCGGGCGGCTCGGTCTGTTCGGCGGGCTTGCGCTGCGAAGCTCTTACAACACCGGCTTTCGCGCGCCTGCGCTGGCACAGTCCGGCTATAACGCATCGAATACGCTGATCCTCAACGGCGCCCAGGCGATCGTACGAGTGGCGGCAGTCGACAATCCTGCAGCGCGGCTTGCAGGCGCGACTGACCTGAAACCTGAACAGTCACGCAACGTATCTATCGGTACCGTCTTCGAGGCCGGCGGATTTACAGCGACGCTCGATGCCTACCGTATCAAGGTGCGTGACCGCATCGCCATTTCATCGACCTTTCAGGACGCCCGCCTGACCAACTATCTGGCCGCCAATGGCCAGTCTGGCTTCGCTGCGTTGTCGTTCCTGACCAACGCGGTCGACACGGAGACAAAGGGCATCGATCTGGTCATGAACTACCGACATCGCTTTGGAGACGGAAGCCGGATCACGGCCACGCTTGCGGGCAATTACAACAAGACGACGTTCGACAGGATCGCGGGCACCCCGGCGCCGATCGCGGCACTGGGCATCACCACGCCGCTCTTTGACCTCACCCAGCAACTTCGCTTTTCGGACAGCCTACCGCGCGACAAGATCACACTGGATCTGAACTATGCGCGGGGACCGTTCACGTTGTCGCTCACCAACACCCGGTATGGGCGCGTCGCGACGGTAGCGTTGCTTAATCGTACGCCGGCCCAAGTCGCAGCATTGGTTCAGGGCTATGACGTTCGCTTGGTTCCCTCGACGGGTAGTGCGGCGAACTCAGACATCGTCCAGCGCTTTGGTGCCAAGATTCTGACGGATATCGATGTTGGCTGGCAGGCAACCCGTGCGTTTAGGCTGAGCGTGGGAGCGCAGAACGTCTTTGACATTTATCCGGACGAGAACATTGCTTCAACGGTCTCCAGCGTCGCGACCGGGACCAATGGCGCCGACAATGCCGGCACCCAGCCTTACAACGCTGTTTCCCCCTTCGGATTTAACGGTCGATCTATATTCATGCGCGGCAGTTATAGCTTTTAACACAAAAACCTGTTGCGCAGCCCGCCTAAACGCCGAGTGACACGCTATATGGCTACCACGCATCAGGGCTCGGGATGGCCGGCGGTAATAAGTCGGCAACAAATCCGTTCCGCTATTTGGCAGCGGGCAAAAACGCTTTGTCGATCCGGGCAGCGACACCAACGCTGCGACCCGCAAGGTTGGGCACGCTGTATCGCACCGCGGTTCCCAGCACCTGCGCCGCCTGCGACAGCGTCATGCCATAGTCTTGGCGGAGCCACTGGATCATGCCGGTGCTGGCGGACTTCAAGGCCTCGTCGATTGCCCCCCCCTGTCCCAGCACCATGATCTGCGTCGGGGACTCGACACGGGGCATGGATACGGCGCGGCCCTTTATGACCTCGACGGTGACGGTCACGTCCATTGAGGTTTCGAGCGCATATTGCGTTGTCTCGCCGTCGCCTTGGAGGGCGTGCGCATCGCCGAAGTAGAGCAAGGCCCCGGGCTGCTGGACGGGAAGGTAGACGATGTTGCCCTCCGCCACCTCAGGGAAGTCCATGTTGCCGCCGAAGCGCCCCGTGTCGCCCGTTGAGATCGCAGGCAACCCGAACCCCGGTGCGACAGCGAGCCCGCCGAGCATCGGCCTGACGGGTACCGAGTAACCGGCAAGCGCACCGTCGGCCTTTTCGGGGCGGGCACGGCCAGCTTCACGATCGAGAAGCCACTTGACCGGCGCACCGAGCTTTCCCGCCTCCGGCACCAGCGACGTGCCCAACGCGCGCCCGACGACTGCATCGAGACTGTCGGCCCAGTTGCGGTTGAGCTTCAGCTTGCGAATGTGGACAGCCAGCGTGTCCCCGGGCTGCGCACCGGCGACGAAGAAGGGGCCGGTCTGCGGGTTTCCGAACAGCGCACGTGTCTTGCCCTGCTCGTCCACCCCGCCTGAGTCGATCGTCGTGGTGTGGATCGTATCGCCCGGCCAGACCACCAGGACCGGGCGGCGATCAGCATTCCAGCTATTGGAGTAGTCACTTGGTACGAACTCGACGGTGCGGGGGCCACCGCTGCCTTGCTCGGGGACACGCCATCCCGTTACCGCGTGGGAAGCGCGGGCAGCGGGATCGTTGGTATCAGGCATGTCGGCGATTCCCGTCAGCTCAGAACCCCGCAAGCGCAAGTTGTAGGTCGATACACGGCCCTTTTCGTCCGTCGCCGTCAGCGTCATCCTGTCGCGTCCTCCTTTACCGGCGATCCGATCGCCGTCCAGATCGCCACTTATGTCGTTGCCGGCATGACCGATGGTGAGGGTGGAGAAGGTCGGATTGCCCCACAGGTCAGTGCGGACGATCCAACTTTCCGCCGCAGCAGGCATGGTGAGGATTGGAGAAGTGATGGAGAGAAGTAGGGCAGCGAGGCGGGAAGGCGACATGCGGCATACTCTTTGTTGTGTTTATTGGCCCGGCACGTTCCATCGTCGGCGACAAGATGAAACACCCGATCGGTGAACACCCGACCTGATCGGTGAACGACGATCCCGGCCATGCTAGTGTCGTTGCGATGACAGCCTGTCGCGCTCTTGCCCTGTTGATCGCGCTGTGCGTCGGCTACCCTTCATGGGCAACCGCGACATTGGGCTGGCAGCTGTGCGAAGGCGGGCGGGCCGTGCAGTGTCGAGCCGTCACTCCAGAGTATATCGATCTAAGCTCTACCCTCACAATCCTCACAACGGTTGTCCACGTCCCGCCCAACGAGTTCGGCGATCCGCTTTCGGTTGAGATCGACGCGATGGCGAGTTCGGAGGTTCGCTGGAACGGGGTCGCTATTGGACGGAACGGCGTGCCGGGCACGGTTCGGGCGGACGAAGTGCCGGGTCGCTACAGCGTCAGCCTGGACGTGCCGCCCGCCTCGATCCGCCCTGGCGACAACCGGGTAACGATCCTCTTGTCGTCGCACCATCTGTGGCTCCCGGTCGGACGCCCCGTCCACCGGATTGCCATCGGGCCCCGACAGGATGCCGATGCCTATACGGTTCGCCATTATCTATGGACGCTGGCGACGCTGGCGCTTCCAGCCTGTGTCCTATTGGCGCTGATGGTGTTCATGTCCGTCGGGAGGATCGGGCGGGCGGGGCTTCCAATGCTGGCGGTCCTGGCCGCGGTCATCGCGCAGGGATTGATCGAGACCAGCAAGCTGGTAATCCTCTACACCTATCCCTGGCACCTCAGTCGTATGGTCTCGTTGATCGGCCTGACGGCGATCGTCGGCCTGCTACTGGTAGGATTTGCGAGCCGCGTGTTCATGAATGCGCGTGCCATCGTTGTCGTCGCCACTGGCATGGCGATGATTGTGGCATGTCTGATCGTGCGTGGCCTGGACCAGCAGTCGCTCGCCGTCTTCGAGGTCGCCATGCTGGCAGTCGCTGGAGTCGCGTTGCCGGCTGCGGCTCGACGTGATCGACGGGCGATCCTTCTTGCACCGGTGGCAGTGTCGTTGGCAGCTTGTGCGCATATCGTCGGCCCCGACTTTCTCGATGCAGGCTATTACGTCGCGGCCGCCGGTGCCTCGGTCGCTCTCGGGCTAGCGGCAATCCTCCGACCGGGGCCGGTCGAAGAGGTGCCGGTCGCCGTCCCTGCCGTCGAGCCGACCGTGACCCTGCGCGACGGTGCCCGCCACCATGTGATTTCACCCTCGCGCATGGTGTTTCTCGAAGCGGACGATGATTACTGCATCCTGCATACGGACGATGGGCGGGAAGTGGTGGTGACGATGACACTAAAGGCGGTACTCGCTCTTCTCACCGCTGATTTTGTTCGAATTCACCGTAGCCATGCCATCAATATCCGTCATCTGCTCGAGACGCGGGCCGGGGGGAATGGCCGCCTTGCCGAACTTTCGGGCGGCATCGTTCTACCGATCGGACGGGTCTACGCGGCCAAGCTTCAGGCAATCACCGAAGCGGTGGTAAAGTCGGCGTGATCTAAATCTCGGGAGGTTGCCTCACCGGCAAACATTCCAAAACTGGACTTGGACAGATATCAAAAGGTCAGTCGCGTTTGAAACTCGGTCAATTCCAGGAACACGAGGCCTTCTCGCCTGCCTTTCCCTTTTCGAAACACACCGGCCACCCACTGATATTCAAAGTAGCAAAACTTCTGCAGCAGCTATTCGATGGAATGGATATTGATCTAGGTCTGACTAACTAACCAATCGCGGAAGCACTGCATCGCCGGGTCAACCTTTCGCGAATGCAGCCGTGTTAACCAGTAGTTTCCGATATCGACTTCTATAACGAAAGGCTGGATTAGGCGCTCTGCGGCAATCTCCCGCTGAAACATGGTGGCAGGTGCGAGCGCGACGCCAAACCCGGCCATCGCCGCGCTCGCCATCGACACAGAACTATCGAACATCGGACCGCGTGAGGTCGGCGCAGGACTACCTGCGATCTCGAACCATGCTGCCCATTCGTCGGATCGATACGAACGTAGCAACGTCTCGCGATGGAGGTCCGGTGGTATTCGAAGACGTCTCGCTATCGAAGGGGTGCACAGCGGTGTTAGCGGCGCTTTCAAAATTGGTTCGGCATAAGTGCCGTGCCACGCGCCCTTGCCGAAGCGAATTGCGTAGTGGAGCGCCTCGCCGGCAAGATCGACACGGTTGTTGTTGATCGAAACGCACAGGGCGATGTGCGGATGGCTGGTCGTGAAGCCTTCGAGCCGTTCGATCAGCCATCCGGTTGCGAACGTGCCCACAACGCCGATATTCAGGGTATATTGGAAGCGCCCCTCGGCGAAGCGATCAAGCGTTGCCCCAACCTGATCGAACGCTTCCGCAAGTACGGGGACCAAACCTTGCCCGTCGTTCGTCAGCGCCAACCCCCGTGGCAGTCGGTGGAATAGCCGTGTGCCAAGCCGCTGTTCGAGCTGGGCAACCTGATGGCTGACCGCTCCCTGGCTAACGCGCAACTCGATGGCGGCGCGCGTGAAGTTCAGGTGACGGGCGGATGCCTCGAAGGCTCGAAGGGCGTTGAGGGGAAGCTGCGCGCGATCCATTACCAACCATTAATTATACTAATGACTCTGTCGAGATATGATCCTTTGTCGGGATCGTCCTCTGGCCTCATGATCGGGAGGAAAGGGGAACGAACGATGATTTCAAGAACGATGCTGATGGCCGCAGCCGCCCTCTCTGGACCGGTATCGAGCCAAGTACCCGATGACCCGCTGACCAAGCCATTGGCGGTAGAACGCGAGGCCGAGTGGTTAGCGCCGGTCAATCCGGTGCGCGTCTTCGGCAAAACCTATCTGGTCGGCTTTGGCGGTCTCAACATAGCGATGATCGATACTGGTGCCGGCCTGATCTTGGTCGACGCAGGGTTGCCGCAGGCGGAACCGAGGATTCTCGCTAACGTTGCCGAACTCGGCTTTCGTCCACGAGACATCAAATACATTCTCAGTACCGAACCACATTTCGATCATGCTGGCGGACTTGCGGCACTGGTCCGCGACACTGGTGCGACGGTGATTGCGAGCCCCCGAGCCGCGCAAGCCCTGCGCACTGGACGGTTGGCTAGCGACGATCCCCAGCTTGCTTACGACTCGCGTTTCCCTCCGTTGCAAAACGTGCGCGTTATCGCAAACGCAGAGAAGCTGCGACTTGGTGATACCACCGTCATCGCCCGCGCGACGCCAGGACATACGGCCGGCAGCATGAGCTGGGCATGGCGCTCATGCGAGGCTGCGAAGTGCCGCAGCATCGTATTTGGCTCCAGCCTCAACCCCGTCGCGGCCAAGGGATACCGCTACTCATCGCCAGCGGGCCAGACCGTCGTCGCGAGCTTTCGCCGCGCCTACGCCACCATGAACACTTTGCCGTGTGACATCCTGATAACGGCTCATGTAGAGCAAAGCGGTAGCAACGGTCGGTTCGCCACGACCCCCGACCCTTGCCGTACCTATGTCCGCGCGTCGCAGCGTGCACTGGCCGCTCGCCTCAAAACAGAACGCCGCAAGTAACAGATCAAACCTATTAATCCGCTGATTGAAGGTTCCCGTTCTTGTCGACTGCGTCAAAGGCAGATTCTTAAAAGATCAGCCTTTCGAACATGACGGCTTACAGGGTCCAGTAATAACCGATCAAGGCAAGACAGCATTTAGGAGACGGGCGGGCTAGTGTTATTACCAATGTGTATCGGATGCCCGCTGACGGTGCGGGGGACCGATCGACGTTCACTATTGGATCCAAGGTTTGTTCAAGCCAACCTGCACTCCGAACTGTGCTGACGTC
Organism: Sphingomonas sp. PP-CE-1A-559; assembly: GCF_004340965.1. Classification (GTDB taxonomy): domain Bacteria; phylum Pseudomonadota; class Alphaproteobacteria; order Sphingomonadales; family Sphingomonadaceae; genus Sphingomonas. The sequence continues at coordinate 39,619 of NZ_SLYA01000008.1, forward strand.
ACTCTAGCGAACACTTGGACCTTAAATTATGAACGTTGATCGACCCCAGACCACTAGCCCGCCTTTGGCGCGTCGCACTCGCCAAGACGCTTGCCAGAAACTTGAGTTTTCGTAATGACCTTGCCACCCTTCTGCGCGCCGCCCATCATCGGCATCTCCATCGTCGCCTCACTGACAACGTCATAGCTCGTGCTAGCGAATTTCCCCGAGGTCGTGGCGCGCATCTCGCCAGATGGCATACCTGGCATGTTCTTGCACACCAAGGTGCCGTCGATCTTGCCGCCGCCCATTTCGAACTTCTCATACGTGCAGTTCTTGGCCGCGCCCAGCATATCCTGTGGGGGCTTTGCAGCCTGTTCCGGCGTCAGGCAAGTCTGCACCTTTTGAGACTTCGACTGCTGCTTCATCGCGTCCGCCATGCCGGCGGGAAGGCCGGGACCTTCGACCGACAGGATCGCAACCGTCGTCTCCCACTTACCGGGCTCAAGCCTCACCGCATCCTTGGTTGCAGCGACGACTTCGGCGAGGGAGGCATTCTCTCCCTTAACGGTTGGTGTAGAATTACACGCCGACAGCAGGGACGCGACGGGTAAGATAAACGCGAGACGCTTCATAAATTGTTCTCCTGTCGACAAATGCTCTGCCAATCGGTGACGTGTATGCGGCACAAGCGAAGCTTACGGCCGATCCTGCGGCAAATGGCTATATTTCGATCGAGCGACATATTGAGGTAACGCGGACAGATAATGCTCAGCTGATAAATCGCCAATCACCATTGCGCATCAATTGCAGGAGGTTATTATTATGTCAAACATTCACGCGTCATGATAAACGACACACAGAATATTAACTACTAATCAACCACTCTCCCAGATTGCTAACCTCATTAATATTAAGCAGTTTTGCTGGACTTTCTGATCAGCGCTTTGATCGCGCGTTTTCATGCGGGCGTCCGGTATGGACGTTTTCCAGAAAGCGGTTCCTAGAAGCGGTCGGACCGCATTCCTTCCATTTTAGCTACTCCGCTGCACTCGAACGTCTCCATTCCACTAGCGATCCGCGCCACTCGAAACCGGACTGGCGTAGCAAAGGGATCTGTTACGGTTGGGCATCGAAACAGCGAACTATCATGCGGAACACCGCAAAAGTTACTCTTGTTGGCGCCGATAGCTTTCGGCTGACCGTCAGGCGGGGTTGCTTTGATTTCTTCCGATATCGAACGGGCATATTGCAAGAGCATTGCTACCGATCCACGGAGAGACGCATCCCGTGCGTAGAGCGGCCATGGCGAGCGCTCTGTAGCAGGTGGACATCATTTTCTGGACGTTTGCGCGGTAACTGGCGGATCATCTGCCCCCCCCCTTGATGGACACCACATCGCAATCTGGACCCGTGCACATCTCGACGTCCCGCGACGGTGGCTTGTCGATTGCGACGCGGTAGGTGATCGCTTCCGATGTCGCCTTCAAGATCGTTATAGAGAGGTCGCGGATGTTGGCCGTCTTCGTCCCAACCGTCGTGCTTTCGGTCTGGCCGCTTCCCGGGTGCACCATGTCATCGCCGGAATACCCCCTGACCTCAAACCTGATCTCGCCATCGGCCATGCCCTGATAGGCGACGTCGTAGATAGTACCGACGGTATCCGCATCGTATTCGGCCGAGCGCGGTACCTGCGTCCCCTTGTTATAGTCGCGTGGCGGTACGAGCGGTTCGCCACGCCGTACGGTCTGGACCGTGCCGAACGTACGGGGATCGGGCGCGGTCGACCGGAGGATCGGCACCCGCGGGTCCTTTGCCATCGCGTCGTGCAGCGCGCGCGGATCAGTCATCACTTCACCCCCTGTGATGAGCCGATCGGCAAAGGCGATCTCGTCGATCGCGATCGGGAACGCTGCGCTCGACGCACCGGAGCCGGCACTGCAGACGAAGCGCAGTTGCGCGTCGTCGAGTGTCGCGGGATCGGGCTTAGTCATATCGGCATCGGCGTCGCCGCGCGTCGAGACATCGCCCTGGATATCCTTGCGGTCATACTGCGCCATACCCAGCCAGCCGATCGTCTGCGCGCGGCAATTCGCCAGCATGAAGGATTTGGTTTCCCCCGCCGGGCCGCCCGCATCATGCAAAGCCAGCAGCGCCGAATATCTGACGACCGCCCCTTCCCGGCTGATCGACTGACGATCGACGAACAGGGCGCGACCCGCATCATGTGCGACGTACCACCATTCGGATGCGGATGCGGGTTCGGCTGCGCCTGCGAGAGCCGTGAGAAGCAGAAGCGTTACGAGCGACCGGGCCGTGGCTTCGAACCGGGCTCCCAATGGCGATCGAGGCAACCGGGCCAAGGTGAAATCTCTTGTCACTTTGCGGTCCTTGGTGATGCCGTGTCGCCCGCACCTTGCAAATCAGACAGGGCGCGGCGCGCATCGGTCTTGTCGGGCTCGATCGCCAGCGCGCGGCGAAAATACACCTCGGCCTGTTTCAAATCGCGCGTCATCCCCGATCCGGCGTTGTAGGCCCGGCCCAACTTGAGGCAGCCATCGGCGTCACCGAGATCGCAGGACTTGCGAAACAGCGCTCCAGCCCGGACGGCATCCTTGTCGGTTCCGCTGCCATTCTGGACCAGCGTGCCCAGATTGCCGCATGCGGCGGCATCGTCCCGATCGCATGCGCTCACATATAGCGACACGGCTCGGACCGGATCGATCTTCACGCCCAGCCCCTGATCATAGACGACACCGAGATTATAACATCCGCCCGCATCGTCGCCTTTACAGGCTTTCTCCAGCAATCGTTTTGCGCGCCACGCATCGGGTTTTACGCCAACCCCCAACGAGTAGGCAGCGCCGAGGCTGGTGCAGGCTGCGGCGTCACCGGCATCGCAGGCCTTGTCGAAATACGCGACGGCCCGCTCAGGGTCCTTGGCGACCCCATTCCCCTTAATGAGTGCCAGTCCGAAATTGCCGCAGGCGATGGCCCCGCCGAACTCGCACGCGTGGGCGAATGCGGTGGCCGAGCGCGTCGCGTCGGGCACAACGCCTTTCCCTTCGTTATACGCGATGCCGAGCATGCTGCAGTTGTCGGACACGCCACCCGTGCAGGCCTTGTCATGAAATACCGCGGCCTTGACGGCGTCCTCAGCGACACTCCGGCCTTCGGAATAGCGCATGCCAAGGTCCGAACACGCGTCGATCGTCCCACCGTCGCAGGACGCCTCCAATTGCGCGATTTCGGCAGGGTCATCGTCGGCATCAGCGTTGGGCGCGATCGTCGTGATGCGAGACGGCGTTGGGTCCGGTGTCGCCTGACCGTTATCGGACTTCGCATCGAGCGGAGGAGCGACAGAATGCGCACGGCCAACCATCGTTTGGTGCAGATCATGCGCATCGACGGGCTTGCCGCCCCGCGCGATCAACGCTTCGGCAAACGCCACTTCGTCGACCGCGAGCTGAAACAGGTCGTTAGTGACACGGTGCGACTCGTCGCCGCACGCAAAGCGGAACTCGGCATCGCCGAGCGTGTCCGGTGCGAGCGGCAGGACGGGTCCAGGCCGCTGCGGAGCATCGCCACCGATTGCGTGGCCGTCAGCGTCGAACCGCAGCATCTCCAGCACCCGAAGCCGACGCTTGCCGCACTCCGCACGCATATGGGACTTGGTCAGCACTTCTGGGTCGCCTGGGCGGATGACATACATCGTCCAGTAAGTGACGGTCTCCTTCTTCCGTTCGATCGATTTGGCATCGACGAACACGACGCGGCCAGCGCCGCTGTTCGCATACCACCATTCGGACGCATGGGCTGGAGATGGCGTCAGCGTCAGCGCCGACATAAAACCGAGAGCGGACCAGACGAGCCTGCGCATGCATCTTTCTCTCATCCTGCCGCGACGCTGACTCATCGGCCCAAGCCATCACCTGGTGGCGCAGTTCGGTGCAGCTTGATGCTGGCCGAACCGAACGCAACCTCGATGATGTCCGGATCAGCATCTATCCGGGCGACGCGTTGGAACGCGCTGAATCTAGGCACCTTCGGAAACGAGACTGATCGTTCCGAAGACGAAGCCCTCCGTCTCCTATTCGTCGTCCACGATCGCATGAAGTGTGCATTCCGCTAAAAAATGGTGCCGTTTTTAAGTTCGTAGTGAATTTTAATGGTGTGGCCAACGCTCCAGCTGCCGCCCGCAGGTGTGTTACGAAACTGGCACGCATCTCGCATGATATGACGGGCACCTGATGCACCCTGATGACGACCTGAGGATCAGAATATGAAGTTTGTCATGCTATATACCGCCGCAGCCGCTCTTTTGGCCGCCCCCCCTGCCTGGGCATCGGACAAGCGCGTTACGCAAACGTCGCGATACCGAGCCATGTACGTTCCCGACCGCGATACATACTGCATAAGATTCTATTCAGACAGCCAGGTTGCGGACCCACGCCCCGGGGGGCCGGGCATCACGTGTCGCAGTCGACAAGCATGGGCCAAGGAACGTGTTTTCATTAGTGACCGGCACAAAGATACAGCACGCCCCCGGCAATAGCTAATCTCGCGATTGGCAACGACGATTGTGACGACCTGAACTGGTAGGTCTTGGCGGTTCTGTTGAGAGGCTATGTGCTTTTTAGCAGATCTCATGCGGAATGTATGGCTATCGCACATTGCACAATCATTTCGCCCGTGTTTCAACGTGCGACTTCTGCACTTCGCAGCCCTTGTTGGCATCAAATTTGACGGTCCCGTCGACCAAAGTCTCGAAAGCATATTGTTTCATGTCACTTTCGTCTGGAAGCACATCGGCATCGCCAAAATATAGCAATGCACCACGCCGCTGAGCCGGCAGATAGACCGTATTGCCTGCCAGGACTTCCTTGGAGTTTATATGGCTCCCTGATTGTCCGTCGCCGCCGGTCGATAACACGGGCATCTCGGACTCGGGTCCTGCTCCAAAGCCATTAAGGATCGACTTGACCGGGACGGGGACGGGGACCGTCGGACAAGGGGTGTCCGTCGGGCTGCCTTGACTGGCAACCAAATCAAACATCACCTGGATTGATAAACCAAAGCTACCGGCTTGCGGCACGAGGGTCACACCAAGCGCATGGCTGACAGTTGCGTCGAGGCTCTCCGCATAGCCGCGTTTCGCGTCTGCGGCTAAGAGCGGCTTGGATTGGGATTTGCCGAGCAGCGCGCCAGCTCCACCATGTTCGTCAACGCCACCTGGATCGATCTCTGTTGTTTGCACGATATCGCCCGACCAGATTGTCAGCACAGGCGTCCGACTTACGTCTCCGGCAATGGAATAGTCGGTGGGATGAAGAGCGATCGATCTCCCTCCCCCGTCCGGTCGCGTCGGTATGACCCACGCCGAGAAGGGATGCGAGACATGCGTTGCGGGGTGGTTGGTGTCGCGTTCATGGACAACGCCATCGATGCGCGCGCCGTTTATTCGCCCGTCGTAGTGCAGGACACGGCCGTCGGTATCGGTCGTACCGAAAACAATCCGCCCTCCAGGACGCCGATCGGCAAGGCGATCCCCGTTGAGATCGTCCGCAGACCGACCCCGTTCCCGGTCGATCGTCACTGTGGAAAACGCCGGATGGCCCCCAATGTCCGTTCGAACCACCCAAGTTTCTGCACCCCGGGCGGGCACCGCGAGCGAAATCCAGAGTGCGGACGCGGCGAGTAACAAGTTATTCAGCGATACTTGAAGATGCTGACCCATGATTGGGATGGGCCACGATGGCGTATTTGGTGCCGTTCTGACGCGCGGCTTTATCTTGTCTAGAGATTGAACCTCAAACACATCGTCAACCTTTGCCCACGTCGGCCAACTCCAGCCGCATGATCGTCCCGCCATTCGGCGCCTCATGCACTCCAACACGACCGCCATGACGGTCCATGATCTGGCGGACTAGGCTCAAGCCAAGCCCCGCCCCTGTTTGACGCGCTCGCAAGCGGTAGAATGGTTCGAAGACCTGTTTCCGCTCCTCAACGGGTATGCCGGGGCCATCATCCTCGACTTCCACCACCGGACTGTCGACATGGATCGTAACTATCTGGCCACCGTGTTCGATTGCGTTCTGGACCAGATTGGCAAGAACACGTTCGATGGCCGGCCCATCGGCGAGTACACATCCGGTTCGCGTGACCGCCAACGCCAGTTCGCCCCCGCTAGCTATGACGAGCGGCGCGAGGTCGCCGACGACCCGTTGCGCCAAGGATGCCAGATCGACAGATGCCATTGGCGCCCCCCGGTCCGCGCGTTGAATGTCCAGCAACTGTTCGGTCAACGTTGCCAGACGGGCCACGTCACGGCTTAGACCGTGCGCGATCGCGGAGGGTTCGGACGCTTCGATCTTGGCCTGAAGAATGGCGATCGGTGTTCTTAGTTCATGCGCGGCGTCAGCGATGAAGCGCTGGTGCCGTTCATAACCTTGATCGAGCCGCTCGAGGGCGCCGTTTACGGCATCCACCAGGGGTACGACCTCGGACGGAATGTCGGTCAGCGGCAGCCGTGAGCCGCGGCGATCGATGTCGATGCCTCGTGCTGCCTGCGCGATCACCGCGACGCCCGCCAAGGCACGTCGAACTATCCACGGCGTAGCGGCGATTGTAACGATCGCAATTACCCCGAAAACCGGGAGCAGCAAAAGGTTGGACATGAGCAGCACCACGAATGTGGCGCTGAACAAATCGCCCTTTCCCAAGACCTTGAATTCACCGGCGGGACCTGAAATTCGCCAGATGACTGCAAGCGGAATTTGGCCAGACGTCGCACCGTCGGCCGATAGCGAGTGACCGGTTTTGAAATAACGAGCAAGCTTACGATAACCTAAGGGGACGCTGCCAGTTCCAACGATCTCGCCACGTCCGCTGCGAGCGACAAACCAGAAGTCTGGGGTGGTACGCCGCAATGCGGCCAGTTCCGGCGTTTCCTCGATAAGAAGCCTACCTCCCAGGTCACGGTGGATAGCCGTCTCGGCAATAGTGGCGAACTTCGGTGCCGTCACAACACCGTCGTCGGCAGTATAGTTCAGCCATACGATGAAGATGAGGCTGAGGACGAACGGAACGCCGACTTGGAACGACAAGAAGCGGACGATCAGTTGCCGCTTCAGGGACTTGGGCATCATCGCGGTCATGACCTTTGGCGAACAAGATAGCCGACACCTCGGATCGCATGGATCTCGACAGTGCCACCGGCTTCGAGCAGGTGCTTCCGCAGCCGCGAGATGTGGGAATCGAGCGTATTCGACTGAATTTCGTCGTCGAACCCGTATACTGCTTCCTCCAGAGCATTGCGGGCGACCGTACGGCCGCGCCGTCGCATCAGCGCCGCCAAAACGAGCAACTCGCGCCGGGGAAGATCGAGGCGTGTATCGTCGATTGTCGCCTCGTCATTCCCGAGGTCATAGGTGAGATTGCCAAGTTGGACCTGCCGGACAGGGACGCTGGAGGGGCGTCGTCGAACGGCGCGGACCCGGGCCAGCATCTCTTCCATGGCAAAGGGTTTGGGCAGATAGTCGTCCGCGCCGGTATCGAGGCCGGACACTCGGTCGGTAAGGTCCCCTCGGGCGCTTATGACAATAATCGAAACCTCGGGATTGCCGCGACGTATCTCCGGTATCAACGTCAGGCCATCCCCGTCGGGCAGCGTGCGATCCAGCAGAACCATGTCGGCGGTTCCCGATCGGGCAGCTTCTCTGGCATCGGCCGTGTTGCCGAAATGATCCACGACGAACCCCTCGCGCTCCAGGACCGTACGGAGTGCGGTCGCCATTCCGGCCTCGTCCTCGATCAGCAATATGCGCAATGTCGTTGTCCTAAGCCTGGCGATCGGCACGCGATCCTGGCCGGAGGATTGCCCCCCGGCCAGTTCGTAAAACGGTTTGATCGTATCGTCAGAATCCAGCCGATACTCCCAACAGGGCCTTCGACGACTTCTGGCCCTCGCCATAGTTCATCCGGTTGTATTCGGCGCGGACGAACAGGCCCGGCGAAACGGCTGCTTCGATTCCCCCGCCGAAAAGTATGCCCTTTTTGGTTGACGCGGTGCCAAGGTCGCTCGACGTGATGGCGCGAAAGTCCGTCTGCTCCCGAACCCGCAGCCAACTATATCCGGCGCGGCCGTACAACAGGACAGAAGGCGCGGCGAGTACGCCGGCACGACCTGAAACGTCCCAAGTCCAGCGCGGCTTAAGCGTATAGTCGCCCGTAGGGCTTGCCGCAGACAGCCTTTTGCCGCCGCGACCGATCCCCCCCTCGGCACCGATCACCAACGTCTGGCCGAGCTGCGCATCGTATCCGACGTGTGCCCGATATCCGATACCACCCTTCTTTTTGTCGATGTTCGATGCAATTCGAGGAAGCGCATGATCGGCCGTCGTCCACCGATAGTCGATATCCGCGCCGACCTTGACGCCTTCGAACGTCGGCCCATCATGCACATCGCGCGCCTGCGCGAATGCAGTAACTGGCGTGAGCACCAGCAGACCAGTGATGAGGGGAACGAGCTTCATTGGAATACCTTTCGATCCTGGCCTTGATCAGACCGCACGATCGTTTTCCGCGATCTCGATTGCGTGAACATTGCGGTATATCCGCAGCGCAAAGATGTTGCATGCGGGATGTCACGCTCCGGTGACCGATGACTGCCTGAACAGGAGCAGCCGAAACCAGCCAATCGCATGGCGTAACAGCCGAAGTTCCTGCAAATGCGTCTTATGGTTCTCAGGCGCGGAAGAATGGATTTCTGGGGCAGCGGTCCGGAGGGTCGGCAGGCCGGAGACTTCAGCTTCCATGTGCTGAACGCGAACGCGCCCGAGGAGGAAGTCCGGCGGCACAGTCATGATGAAGCGCATTTCGTTCTGGTGCTCGCTGGCGGCTACATGTCGTCGGCAAGCGGTGCCCCGCTGGTGTCCGATACGCCGGTTCTGATCTACAACCCGCCCGGTACGACACATCAGGATCGGTTCCACGACGGCAGGGGTCGCTTCCTCGCCATATCCGGGGGGACGGGCCCAGAGGCCGCGGCGCTATGCCTGCGCGATCCCTATGCATATCGACTTGCCCAAGACATCGCGCATCAAGTCGATGCGACGACGTCGTTCAGGCTAGAGGCCTGCGCCCTGCAACTTCACAGTATCGTTCTGCCGCTCTCGTCCGACGAAGCGCACAACGCCAAACATCCGCCGGGCTGGCTGAACCGAGCCGTCGAAATGATCTTCGCTAGCGACGATCCCGATCTTTCGGTTGCGGAGGTCGCATCGGATGTCGGGGTTCACCCGGTTCACCTCGCGCGCGTATTCCAGCGCTTTCTCAGGTGTTCGCCCGGAGAATATTTGCGCGGCCATCGATTGGAACGAGCGGCAGCGATGCTCGGCCAAGGTGTCGCGTCGCTCGCCGACGTCGCGCAATCGACAGGCTTTGTCGATCAGTCCCATCTGACCCGAACCTTCCGGTCCCGCCTCGGCATCACTCCTGCTCAGTGGCGTAAATCGCGATATGTTGCGCCGATACAAGACGCGACTGCCACTATGCGGCAGGCACTGCCTATATCCCTTCAGGAACCCGGCCCGTGATATCAATCAAAACTGTCGTCATCGCGCTCAACGCCGTCGTGTTGTCCGCTGCGGCCCCTGCGCCGCGCATTGATCCCGCGCTCGACAAGGTTCTTGCGGTCTTCGACCATGACGAGCACCCCGATCTGCGGGGAGTAGTCGTACTCCGCGATGGCAGGGTGGTCGCGGAGCGCTATTTCAATGGCGAAACGGAAGCCACTCTTCATGACATCCGGTCGGCGGGAAAAAGCGTCACCGCGCTGGTCGTCGGCATCGCGATCGACCAGGGCAAGTTGCACGGACCGGACGACACGGTTTCCGCCTACTGGCCCGAATCCAAGGGCAGCGCGATCGGCGATGTTGCCATTCGGGATGTCCTGACGATGCGATCTGGCCTCGCAGCGTTCGACGAGGATCCAGCATCGCCGGGAAACGAGGACAAGCTCGATGCGGCGCCCGATCCCCTGCTATTCCTGCGTTCCGTCCCCCGCGCCGATCCGCCTGGGTCGCGATACCGCTATAATTCGGTCACCGCCTATACCGCGGGTGTCGTGGTCGCGAAGGCAACCGGGCAATCGATGGCTGACTTCGCCCGGACCTCGCTGTTCCGGCCACTCGGTATCCGCCGCTGGAGGTGGGCGTCGGATGCCGCTGGCTACACCAAGGGTCAGGGCAACTTGTCTCTGACGGCACGCGATCTCGCGAAAATCGGCGAAATGGTACGTGGAGAAGGTCTCTATCAGGGACGACGCGTCGTCAGCGCGCGCTGGATACGAGACGCACTCGCTCCCAAAGTCAGCATCGCCGACAGCGACCCCTATGCCGAGAGCTATGGCTATTTCTGGTACTCGAAGGCCCAGCAGATCAACGGCACATCGATTCCGGTGTCATTCGCGTCGGGCAACGGCGGTAACAAGATATATGTGATCCCGAGCCGCCATATGGTAGTTGCCGTCACGTCCAGTGCTTACGGCCGCGGGTACGGCCAGCGGCGATCGGAAAAGATATTGAAGGCGGTCCTTGCAACGGTTCGCCCTTAGCGAGCCACTCACGCGCTGGCGATTGGGCCGCACGATTATCGCGCCGGGGAAGACACGATTAGAGGAAAGACCGTCGATGCACCCCGTCTTCCAGGTGCGATAGTGCTGCTCAACGTCATGGGCCTGCACTGACTGGCAATGTGGTTCGGCGCGAGTAATGCGGCCGCCAATAAGCGTTGAGATTGTCGGGCACTGGCCAAATTTTCCTGTCGCATCGCTGCCGGAGGCGTCGCTCAGGTCCGGCGGCTCCACCTTGCAAAGTAGCTTGGTCCGCCCGGTCTGTCAGTTTGTCGGCCTGATACATTTCCTTAGCAAACCGGTGATCGAAAGGCTTGCCCCGCCCGGATGGGAGGAGGGTCAAAACAGTTCCCCTCTCCACAAGATCGGTAAATTAGGAATGATAGTGCCGATGGCAAACGGCGCCAGGTGTCTCGTCGGCTGATCCCGTGGCCGGCGAGAATAGCGATACGTTAGTCGCACATTGCTCCACCTGAGAACTTCCGCGCGCCAGGAAAATCATTAGTCTCCCTGGCGCGTCAAAGTCACAGGCCGCTGCCTTCCACGTCATAGGGCACGCCGAGTCATGGCCTGGCCTGGCCTGCTTTGACTTTGCAAACGCAAACGTTGGCACCTCGCTACCGTCACCGCGATCTGCCTCGCAGGACGGAAGAGCAGTCATTTTTTGAGCAGAAAGCGGACTGACAGATTAATGGTGACGTCCTGTTCGCCAGGGATCACCTTTGTGTCGGACGCAGAAGCCGCGCCAGCCATGTTCTCGCGCATTGCAGTGAGCGCAATCGGGACGTTCGCTGCCGAATTTTCCGAGATCGACAGCATGCGATCAACTCGGAGGCCGACGACGCGGGCGTATAGCGCGGCGCGGACATTGGCCTTTGCCACAGCATCGGCGCGTGCCTCGTCGAACGCCGTTTCGGGCTTTTCGATTTGGAAATTCGGGCCGTCGATTTGATTTGCCCCCTCGCGTACGAGCGCATCCAGGATCGTGCCCGCGCGAGTGATATCGCGAAACCTGACCGAGATCGTGTTCGACGCCTGATAGCCAGTGAACACCGGCGGCGTGTTGTCGGCATACCGAATTTGCGGCTGGAGCGAGATGTTGGCCGAACGAATGTCGCGATCGGCAACACCTGCCGTTTTGAGCGCTAAAACCACGCGCTTAACACGGACAGCGTTGTCGGTCAGCGCCGTTGAAGCGGTTGGGGCCTGGGTCACCACGCCGGTGTTGATCGTTACCAGATCGGGCGTGCGCGTGGTCTTGCCCTCAGCGACCACCTCCAGAATGGTGCCGTCGATGAGCATGGGGGGGGATGAGACCTGGGCCGACGCAGCGGCCGGTAGAAGCGTCTTCATGGCCAGAGCGGTAAGCGTAATGAGGCGAAGGCGCATCCATAAGTTCCTTTATTACTGGGCAGTTTTCGAATTGACTGGCGTCACTTCTTAGCTGGCGTGACGCAACCGAGCAGACGGGGCGGTAGGAGCAGCACCAAGAAACCTGGAACGCGAGCGACCACCATCAGCGAGAGACGTTGTAATTTGACCTTGGTCACGCCGTGCGACTGCCTTCTCTCCTGTCTATTGCGCGAACATTGCGGCGCGGCGGGCGATCATAATAACGACCTCATTCCTCTGTCAGACGCTGATCCAACCAACTGAGGCGACTTCTCTGCAAGACAATTGCCAGTTCGATCCGTTGTCCTTCCACCGCGTCCAATTCGCGCAACTGGGCTACGAGTGCTTTGATCTCGGATTCGATCCGTTGACGTAGAGCTTCAAATGCCCTTCGTCGGATTGCCGGTGCGATCTTGTCCCACATTCCTGCCCTTAGACGGAAGGGGTCGAGACCCACGCTCGCTGCCCGCTCTGGGTCGCATATCCAGTCGTTCAAGCGCGTCTTTCCGTCCTCGGTGAGCGCCAGAAGCCGTGTCTTCAATTTGGAGGAGGTCGCTTCGGACGTTACCAACCCCGCCGTGACCATCTTGCTGATCGCGGGATAGACGGCGCCAGCGCTCCCGCTCCACTCCAGAGATGGTGAAACTTGGAACGCCTTGCGCACTTGAAACGCGGTTGTGCGTTGACGGTGGTGGATTTCCGAGAGGATTGCGCCCTCGAGCTCAGTGAGAAAATCTTTGCGACTGTTCATTTGGTCCTTCATAGCTATTAGTGCTAATCGTACTATACGCCTTCTGAGGATGCACCCCATGCTGTTAACTCGTCACGCCGCCACACTCTCCATAGCCTTGGCCTTTGGGTGCGCGGTGCCGACATCAGCGCAGACGGCCAGTCCGGCCTCGGAGCAGGTCGTTCAGACCTTTCCCTTGTTCAGTTCCAACAATCGTACGATCGTAGTCGCGCGGTTCAATGGATCCACACCAGTACCGCTCGTTTTCGACACCGGCACGAATGGCAACATTGTCGATAGTACATATGCCAAACAGGTTGGCTTGCCCAATGTCGGCCCGTCGGAATCGGTCGATGGCGCCACGGGGCGTCCGATACCCGGATACACGACGCGCCTTGTTGGATTGACTATTGGCAGAATCGCCGTCGCCGATGGGCCGGCGACCGTGATCGATTTCAAGACGCGGGATTCTGTGGGAGTCATCGGGCCTAATAGCTTTCCGGGCCGTCTGACTGAGATCGACTTTGCTCACGGGCGGGTTCGGATCCTACCGGATACAGCCGGCAATCGGCCAACTGGGTCGGCGGTCGGCCACCTTGACGAGTTGCCTGCCGTTACCGTGCAACTGCCGGGGCAAACCATCACCGCGTTGGTAGACACCGGAAACGACCAGCCTCTGAGCCTCCCTCTCTCGATGGCAGCAAGTCTTCCGCTAAAAGCACCCCCGGTGCGTAATGGAACAACCCGCTCGGCAGGCGGTCGACAAGACTCCTACGTGGCACAAATCGTCGGTGAAGTTCGGATTGGCTCCGTCGTCCTGCAATCGCCTATGGTAAGTTTTGAAGAGAACGGACATCCCAATGTTGGCATGCCAGTATTAAAACACATGCTTATTGTCGTCGATCACACGGGCCAGCGGACCTGGCTTAGCCCTTTGCAATGAACGGGCTACGCTCTGTAGCTTATCGCGTGGGCGTCGGACTCATCTTCCCTTAAACTACAGAAACCCTTAACTTATGACCGGCAATGAACGTGAATAACTTGCTTTATGCCCTAGTGGCTCTCGTTCAAATCCTCGTGCTTGGTGGCCTCTTTCTTTTAGCGCGTCGCTTCCTCCGGTCGAAGAAGCCGATGGGATCTGCAGGTACAATCAGCGTTGATACACTGGGCTTGGCCACAATTCCCGTTTTCGCGACCTTCACAGGTTTGCGCGGGCTGTCGCCCTGGCTAGCTGTCGCGACCAACAGCCTGAACCCTCACCTGGCAATTTCGCCTGATGGGCTTGAATACCGGGTGATCAGTAAGCGGGTAGCCCCCTTTAGCACGGTCGAGTCCGTCGAGGTCCGCAGGGGCCCCGGCACGGTCAATCTCTGTTTCGTTTTCACGAGCGGACTCTTTACGCTTTCGGCGAACGTCGGCGATGCCGCCTCGGCTGTACGGGCCCTAAGTCGACTGCCGCCTTCAATTCTTCGGGGCCCAAGCGCACGCAAACTGCAGGAACTGTAGTAGCACGGGCGGACGATACCGCTGGTGATCGATGTTGGTGCGATTAAGGCGGGGGCAGAGTCTACGATAGTCGCAAACGCCCGCGAACATACTGATCTTGCGCGAAAGCCCGTGATCAGCACAGCCATTGATACGCTGTTCCTTGCGAACAGGGTGGCTCAGAGTTGCAAGCGTGACGCTCTGGCACGTTGGGCTCGCGCGTTCGCGGCGGCACCCTAACATGTAACCGTTCGCAATGATGATTGCTCTGAGGCGCCGCACCAGGCTGGCCAGCGCACCGCCGTGCCACACAGGTATCGGCTCGGCCCATTTGACAGATATAGCCAAGGCATAACCCAGCGAAAGCTGGGATCTAGTACGGATCCTGTTCACCTCATCCGCCTAAGTTTCCAGCATTCGTTGGAATGTCGGTTAGGTCTACTTTCCCGCGATTGGCCCCGGCATGACCACCGTAGCGCCCGTCACGTGATCCTTCTTCCACTGCATCGAGCGACGGACACGGTTCTCGCCTGAGGGGTGATCGAAGAACAACATCTCCTCCACAGGGCCCGGCGAGATCTTCCGGTATTCCGACAGCCGCATCGCCACTTTGGCGAAGCCATCTGGCTCGCGCGCCGCGTCAAGCCCGAAGACATCGGCCTCGACTTCGTTGTGCCGTGTGATCGAGTTCAGCACGGGGGTCAGCACCAACCCGCACAGACCGGCAAGCAGCAACAACAAGGGCGTCGCCGCCGGATCAGCGACGTCGCGCACCCCCCACTGCGGATTGCGCACGATCAGGGCAGGCGCGAGCCGGCTGACGACAAAGAACATTGCCAGAAACACCAGAGTAAAGGACAGGATCAGCGTCCAGATATGATTGAGCACATAATGCCCCATTTCATGTCCCATCACTGCGACGACTTCCTCGGGCGCAGTGCGCTCGAGCAGATTGTCGTTGAGCGTGATGTGGATCGTCGGTCCGACGCCCGAGACGTTGGCGGAAATCCTCTTGGTCTGGCGCGACGCATCAGAGACATAGATATGCCCCGCCGGGATATGGTTGGCAACGGCGATCGCCACAATGCGGTCACGAACCGCACCCGCCGGCAACTCGGTATATTTGTTGAACAACGGCGCGATGAACACCGGCGCGATCAGCGCACCTAGCATGACCACGACCGCCGCCACCCCCGTGCCGATCAGCCACCAGCTGCGGCGGAAGTGGCGGATCACCCAGAATACCAGCATAAATAGCAGCGCGTTGATAATCAGCCCGATGCCAAACGCCTTGGCCGCGTCGACCGTCCAGGATGCGAACGTCTGGTTCATCAGTCCGTACTGTTTCTCGCGCACGAACCCTTCGTAAATCATCCATGGGAGGTTCAGCAGCGTGGTCAGAGCCACGAACGGTAGTGCGTAGACTGCCGGCACCAGCCAGCGCCTTTTGGTCTTGCGTTCCGCGTAGGTGCGCAGGCGCTGCGACACGCCTGTGAACAGCAGTGGTAGATAGATCAAACTAGAAACTAGCGTGCTCCACAAGGGCAGCCAATAACCGCCCTCGAAATAGGCGTCAGACTTGGTCCGTGCCGGGCCCTGCAGCAGATCGAGATAGGCGCGAGTGGCGGCCTCGACGTCGAAGCTGGGCGTGGCGGCGTGCGTGATGGCGGGGATTGTGGCTGCGAGCATCCCCCCGACCAAGATTATCATTCTCATCTATTCCCCCCACTCGTCACCCCGGCCCTTCCGGGTCCGCTGTGCCGCACATGATATTCTTTCGATCGTGCGGCACCGTGGACCTCAGAGCAAGTTTGGAGTGATGAATAACGGGAGGCAAAGCGTGGTTGCGAAAATAACTTCTTATACAGCAGCCCAAAATAGGTATCTGCAGCTTTAAGCTTTTACTAAAACGGCTTGGATCGACCAACCCGCCGTGCACGGGGCTCCTCTTTAGCCCGAGCGGTCCGTCATTTGCATATGTCTCTGAATGTCCAGGTTGAGGGATAGCGAGCGGTAGGTCGGTAAAGTATTTGATACAGTAGACGTTACCGTTCGTTATATCGCGCCCGGTCGTCGTACGATCTTGTTATGGTCCGACGTGGCGGCGCTGCGGTACCCGTTGATAGCAATGCAATCAACATTACAGCCGCGGCTAATCTTTACCGGCAAGAATGTACGATCGTTCCGCTACCGAGTAGCAGCCGTACAGCCGCGCCGCGTACCAAACATAGGTTGATCAATCGGCCTTCGAACAATGCGCATTGCTTGGCGTCCGCCAAGGCTGCTTGAGCAGTGCGACGGCCAAGCGCCAGGCATGATCGCGCCGCTCATCGGCCTGCATCACCTCGGGCGGGGCTGGACAGTTGGGCAGGACGCCGCGCCCGGCCATTCGGCTCTTCCACCTCATACGAAACTGCAGAAGGGGTATGGTGAGTTGCATCCCGCTGTTGGGCAATTCAAGTGTCCAGCGATAGCCGCTGGTATTACCTTGGTCGGTGCCGCCAACTTCCTCGCCGACGAACACGCCCCGGTCGGTGTGCTGTAGCATCGAAGCCAGTTCGGCTCCGCCGGAAAAGGTCGCACCGCCCGCCAGCACGACGAGACGCCCGTGGAATATCGGCGAAAACGTCGTCCATCGCGACATCAGCCCATGTGGCGGCGTATTACGCCGCCTCCAGCGACCGCCCCGGATCGGGCGCTGCTGATCCTTGTCGTCGTCCTCGAAGACGTCAGTTTCAAACCGCCTGCCGCTTAGGCTGGTGACCGCAATGTGCTGACTACGGGCCTCGACCGCAGCATATTTCCGTAGCGGCTTTTCGACAAGATAAGAGAACAGGATGCTCTCATTGGGTTCCGAACCACCGCCGTTTTCGCGCAGATCGAGGATCAAGTCTGTCGCGCCACGCTGCCGGAGTTCAACGAAGACGGAATGGATCACTTCGGGAAATGTCGCGCCCGCCGCGCGTAGCCGCCTGTTGCTGAAGGTCGGCACATTCAGATAGGCGGTGTGGCCATCGATCCAGTCGAGCGTCGGCCGGGGCAGCGGATCGTCGGGTTCCGCCGGGCGCGCGGCGCGCGGCACTGCGGGCAGATCACGCTCGGTGCGCCCGGCTGGGCCTTCGAGCACAACAGGGAAGTGCGATTGGGCACCGCGCAGGCGATACAGAATTGAGGCGAATCCGCGTCCCGATATATAGCGCATAGTGCCCGTGCGGATCGTCCCGTCATGCGGAGTGACGGCGACCATCTCGCTCAGCAAATCTGCATCGCTAACCCCGTCAACCGATATCATCCGCGTGCCTTTTGAAATGTCCGCCGCGGCGCCATAGCCGGCCAGCACGAACGCTCCCTCGTCGCTCCACAACAGGTCCAGCGGAAAGCGCGGCGCGTCACGGTAATGCTGGCTCATTGCGGCACTAAGGTGCACCCCGAGATGGCCTTCGCCGATCCGACCGACAAGTGGGCGCAATATGCGCCAAAGCGCTTCGCTGTCGGTAACGGCAATTACGTCCGCGCGTGCAGTGGCTTTTGCAGCCGCCCAGGCTTGCCGGCTTTGATGCCAGTATATGTTTGGCATAGCCGCTTCCACCGCGGCAATGCTGAGTTCCAGATCCTCGCGCGCGCCGGCCGAACTCAGTGTGGTGGTACCAGGCAGCCGCGTATCGGCGGCCGCTGGTGCCGCGGTGAGCACAGCAGCCAAGGCAATTAAGCAGCCGCGTGATCGGGAGATTGGCATAACCTTTCGAATCTCGATAAGCAAAATAATGCTTATTCGATGGAGGCAATATTTTGCCTAGTCAAGTTACACCATCCTTCCTTACTCATGTCGCTGCTAATGTACGGAGGCTCCGCACCGCTGTGGGGCTTAGCCAGAAGGGCTTGGCAGACGCTTCTGGGGTCAGCCTGCGGATGGTCGGGGGAATAGAGAACGGCGCGACCAGCGTCAGCACGGCCACGCTCGACCGGATCGGCATTGCGCTGCATGCCACGTTGGCCGAACTGGTCTCTGACCCCGTGATTCAGCGCAGTGCGCAGATCGATCGGGTCGGCTGGCGTGGTGAGAAAGGTGGCGAGGGAGTTTTGCGAAGGAGCATCGACACTCGCCGCGAGGTCGAACTGTGGGAATGGCGACTGGAGTCCGGTGAACGCTATCAAGCGGCAGCCGACCCCGTCGGCTGGCATGTGATGATCTTCGTAGTGGAAGGACTGCTGACGATCGAGCTCGAAACCGGCGCGGTCAATATCTCCGCGGCCAGCCATGTGTTCGACAGTGCCCAGACCCACGCATTCATCAATGCGCAAGAGGGCGCGGTTCGCTTTTTTCGCTGCACCGTCTGGTGATAGAATAAGAGTGCCGAGGACTTTCTTTAAAGACATGGTTCGCGCTTGAGAAGCTCGGCGTCCGCCGATTGTCTAATGATAGTTCAGGGAAGGGAGGCTTGTACAAGAACGCCCGAGAAACTGGGGCGGAAGCGGCCAAGACGACGTTTTCAGAGTGATTGTAAAAGTTTATAGGCGAGCGCTATCGGTCTGAACTCGGCATTGATTCTGACGAGCCTACGCATGACGAACGCGCTTTGGTTCATCCACTGGTTAATTGAGCCGGAGGATGCTCGACCGCCCCCAAAAGTGGGTCACGTCGCAAAATCATGCTAGAAAGCCTTCAGCCATCAGGCGAAAGGCGGCGATGGCTTTGGGAAGCACTACCTGCGGTTCGTCATTCGCCGCGACCCAGAGCGCGGCGTTGAACGCTGCGCCGCTTAGAAGGCGTGATGCCGCTTCGACGTCGATCGGCTTCATAACGCCCTCCGCTATCAACTTCTCGACTAGGTGCATGGTGACATTCAAGCACGCGTTCTGGCTTGGCCATTTAGACGGATCACCCAAGAACGCCGGACCATCCAGCAGAACGATCCGTCGCACCTCCGGATCGAGCGCCATCTCGATATAAGATGCCCCTTCAGCCAACAGCCCTTCCCAGTCGCTCGCAGCGTTCGTTCCGGCATGCTGCGCTCGGGCTGCCATCTCGTTGTCGACCTGCGCTACCACCGCGGCCAACAAGCCGGTCTTGTCCCCGAAGCTGTGATACAGGGCACCGCGGGTGAGACCGACTTTGGCAGTCAGGTCGTCCATCGACGCGTTTGCGAAACCTGTTGTCCCGAACGCTTGGCGTGCCGCAGCTACAAGCTTGGCCCGATTCTCTGCCATTTTCTCGACACGACGTTGGGCCACGGGACCAATTCCTTTTAACATACGCAGCGTATGTAGATTGACAATGAACGTGCATCCGTGCTTTCACATACGCGACGTATGCAGTTGTTCCTGCCACGTCGAAATGTCCAGCGAAGATAGGACGATGATATGGCTCAGCGCGATGCAGTGTTCCCCGCCAACCCACACGCTTTGTACGCGGAGCACGGTTATTCTGCGGCAGTGCGCGCCGACAATCTGCTGTTCGTCTCGGGTCAGGTCGGCAGCCGCGACGACGGTTCGCCCGAACCTAATTTCGAAGTGCAGGTCCGGCGGGCGTTCGCCAATCTGGAGGCAACGCTGCTCGCCGGGGGATGTGGGTTCGACGACATCGTCGACGTGACCACCTTCCACACCGACCCCGAGAACCAGTTCGAAACGATCATGGCCGTCAAATGCAAGATATTCGATCAAGCGCCGTATCCGACATGGACCGCGCTAGGCGTCAATTGGCTCGCCGGCTTCGATTTCGAGATCAAGGTCGTCGCGCAAATTCCGAAGCGCCTTTAATCTGGCGACGGTGCGATCGTCGCTCTGAAGATCGGCGAGCGGCGACAATATGCGACCGTCGAAATCGATGAGCCAGCCCTCGCATGTTGCCACCTGGTTTGGCCAGTCGCCATTGGCAACCGCGCCACGACCGAGCGTCACAATGTCCGCGCCGTGCGTTGAAAGCATCTCCTTCGCGCGCGTCGGATCTGAAGCCAGCCGTTCGCTAGAACCGGCCTGCTGCTATGGCGTTTGGCAAGTGCAGCTAGGCTATCACTCTCGCCAAAGGTGGATTCCCACGCCTTGGACTCGGTAGTGTGGATTTAGTCGACAGGTGCCCGCCCGAGCAGCGTGTACACCTCGATCGCCTCGCTGATACCGCGCCACTTGTGCGCAAAATCGTTGACCTTCCCCTGCGAACTGCGCACGCCGACCGTGAAGTCCGCGCCGACTGCGCTGCGCACGGCATACACTACTTCGAGCGTAAGCCGGAGCCTATCTGGCACACCACCGCCATAGCCGTCGGGCGCACGTTGACGCCCTCCGACAGGAACTGGTCGAGAAGATAGCCATTGGCGCCGTGGATCTCGACACCGTCGAACACGGCTTCGCGCACGAGAACAGCGGCCGACGCGAAGCCGGCGACCACCTCCGTGATCTCTGCCACGCTTATCACGTCCGGAAACGCCTAGGTTCCTGTGCCGGAAGAATGTCATCCGAACGGGGACGTCGCCGAGCCAAGCCGAACCCCATCATATGTGACGATGATCTCGTTGTACGGCCAGCGCTTCGCTACCTCGGTAACAGCCAGTACGCTACGTTAAACAGAGACCTTGTCAATCCTCTTGGAACGTAAGATCCTCGGCCGGACCGAGCTTCTGTTTGCCGGCAAATAGTCGATCAAGCCGCGCAAATATCTGACCGCGTTCTTCTCGCGAGGCCAATCGTCGATATGGGCCGACCGTGAGCTCATCTCCGATTGCCTGCTTGATCCTCCCAAGAGCTTCCTCGCTTAAAACGTCGACGGCCTTGAGTTCGATACAGAGCTGAATGAGACCAACTGCCGTCGCTTGCGCGCGGAGTCCGACGTTCGTAACATCGTGATGTAAACGCTTTTGTTCTTCGAAGGTCCTGTTCATTCGATTGTCCTCTGTTAAACTTAATATACCCCGACTGAGCCGGATCGGCCGGCAAATTTCTGATTTCGAGACGCCCGGGAGGCGTTTATCAGACTCGTTCCAGCAGCAGGCCGATCCCCTGCCCGACTCCAATGCACATGAACGCCATCGCATAGCGGCCGCCTGTGCGGTGGAGTTCCTCGACCGCACTCATCGTGATCCGCGCACCCGACATGCCTAGGGGATGGCCCAGCGCGATCGCGCCGCCGTTACGATTGACGCGCGGGTCATCAAGCGGATCGATCTCGAGATCACGTAGCGTTGCGACCGCCTGACTGGCGAACGCCTCGTTCAATTCGATCACGTCGAGCTGGTTTATCGTAATACCGCCCAGCGTCATCAGTTTGCGCGCGGCCTCGATCGGGCCGACGCCCATGATCCGCGGTGCGACTCCCGCCGCCGCCATCGCCACGATCCGCGCACGCGGCGTCAGCCCGTGTCGCGCGGCTGCGGCTTCCGACGCAACGAGCGTCGCGGCCGCGCCGTCGTTAAGGCCGGAGGCATTGCCAGCCGTCACGGTGCCGTCCGTCCGCACGACCGGCTTCAACTTTGCGAGCGCCTCCAGGCTGGTTGCCCGCAAATGTTCGTCTGCGGAAAAGACGATCGGATCGCCCTTCTTCTGCGGAATCGTGACAGGCACGATCTCGGCGGCGAACCGTCCGCTTGCCTGCGCGGCTGCGGCCTTTTTCTGACTGGCGAGGCCGAAGCGATCCTGATCCTCCCGGCTAACATGCCACTGGTCGGCAACGTTCTCGCCCGTTTCCGGCATCGAATCGACGCCATAGGCATGCCGCATAGCCGGGTTGACGAACCGCCAACCCAAGGTCGTGTCTTCTAGCTTTTGCGCCCGATCAAAGGGGCTTTGTGCCTTGCCCATCACATAGGGTGCGCGCGTCATGCTCTCGACACCACCCGCGATCATGAACTCGGCATCACCGCTGCGGATCGCGCGCGCTGCCGACCCGATCGCGTCGAGACCCGAGCCGCACAGACGGTTGATCGTCGATCCCGACACCGTGTCTGGCAGTCCGGCAAGCAACACGGCCATGCGCGCGACATTGCGATTGTCCTCTCCGGCTTGGTTCGCACAACCGAGGATCGTGTCGTCCACCGCACTCCAATCGACGCCCGGATTGCGATCCATCAGCGCCTTGATCGGAATGGCGGCCAGGTCGTCGGCGCGGATGCTGGCGAGCGACCCGTTCAGTCGGCCGATGGGAGTACGGATCGCGTCGCAGAGAAAAGCATCGGTCATAAGTTCAACCTTTATTGCCGCTAGAGTCGAGCTCGGCGATGATCTTGCCCGCTTCGGCGAAGGCCGTATTTGCCGCGGGTACACCTGCGTAGATCGCCGATTGCATCAGCACTTCCTTGAGCTCCTCACGGGTAAAGCCATCGCGCATCAGTCCGGTGCGAACGTGGAGCGCGAACTCCTCCCAGCGGCCGAGTGCCACGGTAATCGCGAGCACAATGAACCGACGGCTCCGGTCGTCGAGACCCGGCCGGCCCCAGATTTCATTCCACGCGATCCGCGTGATCATCGCCTGGAAATCGGCGGTGAAGTCAGTCCGCTTGGCGAGCGACGCGTCGACCCATGCATCGCCAAGCACGCGGCGCCGGTTGACCAGCCCCGCCTCGAACAAGGTGCTTGCGGCATCCTGGGTATCGGCCGGTTTCAGAAACGCGCGAAGCGTTGCCGCCAGTGCGGCAGGCGTCTCGATCGGCGCGAGATGTGCGGCGTCGAGATGCACCACCCGCGCGTCGGGCACCGCTGCCACAATGCGTTCGCCATGCCCCGCAAACGGCGTCGAGGTGTCGCGATCGCCAGCAACAACCAGCGTAGGCATACTGATCGCCGGCAATCGATGGATCAGCGCCATATCGCGGATCGCTGCACCGCAACCCGCATAGCCGGCATCGGCCATTGCGATCAGGCCCTGACGCACGCTTTCAGCCGCGCCGGCATGCGTCGCCACGAAGCGCGGCGACAGGAACCGGCCCATGGCCATATCCGCGATGGCTGCCGTACCCTTTGCGCGTACGACCTCGATCCGGTCACGCCACACGCCCGTGTCCATCGTCGCCGACGTGCAGATGAGCGCGAGCGCGGTAGTCCGCGTCGGGTACGCCAGGGCCAGCTCCATTGCGATCATCCCGCCGAGCGACACACCGGCAACGGCGGCACTCTGTACGCCTGCGGCGTCCATAACGGCGACGACATCGTCGGCTAGCATTGCCAAGCTATAGTCACCATCAGGTGCGTCCGACGCGCCGTGTCCACGCGTATCGATCCGCAAAAGCCGGAATGCCGGCAGCAAATGCGGGACGCTGGTCTCCCACAACGCCATGTCCGTGCCGATCGAATTGAGTAGGACGAGCACCGGCAGATCGGGAGCGCCGTCGAGCTTCCAGTAGAGGCGCACGTCCTCACGGATCGCGAATGGCATGAAGTTATCCTTGAAGGTTGGAGACGAGCGCCGCGACGATCGTCGCGCTTTCGCCGATATCGGTCCCAATATTGGCATCACGCAGGTTGCGCGCGATCGCGTCGTCGTCGATCTCCAACCCTTCTGCGACGCTAGCCATTGCCTCTGCCGCGCCCGCCGCAAGCAGGAACAGGTCGGCGAGTACCGGCCCCTCCGCCTGCCAGCCGCCCAGCCCACGCTCTTCTTCCTGCGGCAGTCCAACAAGCAGGGTCGCAGCTAAACCCGGCGCACGCAGCGCTGCCGAGAGCGCGATCTGGCAACCGGTCGGGTTGCGCTTGTGCGACATGGCCGATGAACCACCGCGGCCCGCAACCGCCGCCTCACGCGCCTCGCCAACGGGGTTCTGCGACAAAAGCGCTATGTCGCGCGCCATCTTGCCGACGCCGCCAATCGCCATGGCCAGGCTGGTGCCGATGGCGGCGATGCCCATCCGGCGCGCGTGCCATGGTTCGCTCACGGCAAGGCCCAGCTCCTTTGCCATATGCGATGCGATCGCCGGCCCCGCGCCGTCGAGCCCGGCCCGCGTACCTGCGGCACCGCCAAGCTGGATCCGGGCATGGTCCTCGACATCCCGCCGCAGTCGCTGCGCGGCATCGGCGATACCGACCATCCAGTGCGCGATCCGAAGACCGAACGCGACGGGCAACGCATCCTGCAACAACGTACGGCCGACCGCAGGTGTTTCAGCGTGACGCAGAGCCAAAAGACCAAGGGCATCGACGATGCGGTCAAGGTCCGTGAGTACCAGTTCGGTCGCTGCCCGCGTCTGCATCATCAACACGGTGTCGGCGACGTCCTGGCTGGTCGCTCCCTTGTGTACCGCCTTCCTGGCATCACCACTCAGGGCGGCACGCAAACGGACGACGAGTGGGATTGCCAGCGTACCGGCCAGCGCTGACTCCTCTGCCAGTTCAGCAGAATTGATCGCCGTCGTTATGCAGGCGTCCACAATCGCGTGCGCGAGCTCATCCGAGATCACCCCTTCCGTCGCCTGCGCTCTTGCCAAAGCACCTTCGAATGCGAGTGCGTGAGCGATGGTAGCGTCGTCGTCAAAGACGGCCAACACTGCGGGCGTTGTCGCCGGGCGGGTGCGGAGAAGATCAGTCATTCGACATCATACCGCGAAGAAGACGGTCTCGGCTTCGCCCTGCAACCGGATGTCAAACCACCAACTACCGTCATCTCGCTGGTGGGCTATCAGCGTATTTCGACGATCTGCCGGAACTGCGGTGAGCACCGGATCATCGTCATTGCCTTCGCCATCGGCGAAATACAGCCGCGTCGCGAGCCGTTTGATGATACCCCGCCCGAACACCGACACTGCCAGATGGGGGGCCTGCAGCGTGTTGCCGGGACCAGGTACGCGCCCCGGCCGAATGGTGCGGAACCGGAAGATTCCGTCCGGGTCGACCGACGCGCGGCCGAAGCCGATGAAATGGGGGTCGATCGGCACCGCGTCGCGCGGATCATCGACGCTCGCATAGCGCCCGGCGGCGTTGGCCTGCCAGATCTCGATCATCGCATCGAGTATCGGCACGCCCTTCGCGTCGAGCACCTGCCCCGCGATCTCGATCACGTCGCCCTCTGCCGTGCCGGTCGGCGACGACAGGTTGAGGAGGTAATGCTCCTCGCCGAACAGGTCGGTGCGGGCGCCCATGTCCGATTTACCCACAAGATCGGCGCCGCCTTTCCACGGCAGGCCGTAGTGGAAGAAGGGCCCTACTGTCTGCCACGGCGTCTGGCCGAAAATCGCCGGATCCTGATTGTCCAAGCGCGGGACCGTCTCGCGATTCTCGACTGCGATCTCATTCGTCATGGTCGTGATCCTCGAACGGCGTCTCGTCGCGCCCCTTCAGGACGATGTCGAACAGATAGCCGAGCGCCCAAGCAGGCTTCGTGCTATTGATGTCGAAGCGGCCGACCATCCGCTGGCGGGCAGGCATCGGTATGGCGTTGGCGATCGGGTCGATCTCGATCAGCGGATCGTCCGGAAAGTACATCTGCGTCACGAGCCGTGTCGCGAACGCGGGCCCGAGCAACGAGAGGTGGATATGGCCGGGCCGCCATGCGTTCTTGTGGTTACCCCAAGGGTATGCGCCCGGCCGTACCGTGACGTAGCTGTACCGCCCCTCACTATCGGTGACGACACGCCCAGCCCCGGTGAAGTTCGGGTCGAGCGGTGCGTCCCAGTTATCTGCCGAATGAATATAGCGCCCCGCAGCATTAGCCTGCCAGATCTCGATGACGGTGTTGGCCACCGGGCGTGCGCGATCGTCAAGTACACGGCCGGAGACGATGATGCGCTGCCCCTGCGGCACACCCGCATGTTGCGCGGTAAGGTCGATCCCCGAGGGCCCCACCATCAGGCGATCCCACGCGTTGGGGCCGGTCGTTTCGGTCAAGGTCGGTGGGATCGCGATCAGCCGCTCGCGCGGACTGCGATCTACGGTCGAGCGATAGTCGGGGTGCAGCGAGGGCGACAGCCCCGCTTCTTCCGGCAAATAGGCAAGCACGTCGGTCATGCCGCACCCTCCTGCTCAAAGGCGCCGGCGTCGAAAGCCGCGCCGGTCTTCGTCCGCACCTCGTCCAACGTAACGCCCGGCGCCAGTTCGACCAGCTTCAGACCGCCCGCCTTCTTGTCGCAGACGAGCACGCAGAGGTCGGTGATGATCAGGTCGACCACGCCCTTGCCGGTGAGCGGAAGCGTACACGCCTCCAGGATCTTGGGCTCGCCCGCCGTGTTGGCGTGATCCATCACGACCACGACTTTCCGCACCCCGGCGACCAGGTCCATCGCGCCGCCCATCCCCTTCACCATCTTGCCGGGGATCGTCCAGTTGGCGATGTCGCCATTGGCGGCAACTTCCATCGCGCCGAGGACCGCCATGTCGATATGGCCGCCACGGATCATCGCAAAGCTGTCCGCGCTGGAAAAGAAGCTGGACGTCGGCAACGCGGTGATCGTCTGCTTGCCGGCGTTGATGAGATCCGGATCAACGGCATCGCGCGTCGGGAACGGCCCGATGCCGAGCATGCCGTTTTCCGACTGCAGCGTCACGTCGAGGCCGTCAGGAACGTAGTTCGCTACCAGCGTCGGGATACCGATGCCGAGGTTGACGTAGAACCCGTCCTGCAGTTCCTGCGCCGCACGCGCCGCCATCTGTTCGCGAGTCCAACCCATCACACGGTCTCCGTTTCGCGAACCGTCAGCTTCTCGATCCGCTTTTCGTTGATCGTCGACAGCACGATGCGATCGACGAAGATGCCAGGCGTATGAATGCAGTCGGGATCGAAACTGCCGGCGGGTACGATCTCCTCGACCTCGACCACCGTCACCTTGCCCGCGGTCGCCATGTTCGGGTTGAAGTTGCGCGCGGTCTTGCGGAACATCAGGTTCCCGGCCGGATCGGCGCGCCACGCCTTGATGATCGACACATCGGCGCGCAGCCACGTCTCGCGGACATACTCCTCGTCATCGAACGTCTCGACCGGCTTGCCTTCCGCTACGACGGTGCCGACCCCGGTCTTCGTATAGAAGGCCGGGATGCCCGCACCGCCGGCGCGGATCCGCTCCGCGAGCGTTCCCTGCGGCGTCAGTTCCAATTCGAGTTCTCCGCTGAGATATTGCTGCTCGAACAGCTTGTTCTCGCCGACATAGCTCGAAACCATCTTGGCAATCTGGCGCGTCTCCAGGAGCATCCAAAGACCGAAGCCATCAGCGCCCGCATTGTTTGAAATGACGGTCAGGTCCTTGACGCCCGACGCTCGGACCTCCGGGATCAGGCTTTCGGGGTTTCCCGACAGACCAAACCCGCCCGACATGATCGTCATGCCGTCGAACAGTAGCCCGTCGAGTGCGGCTGCGGGGTTCTCGTACACCTTGTTCTTCATGCTGCCTGATCCTTCACGCGGCTGTCATGGGAAGACCGACGTAGTTCTCCGCGAGCGTCCGCTGCGCCGCTTCAGATCCACGAATGTAATCGAGTTCCGCCATCTGGATACGTCGGTCGAACCCATCCATCGTCGGAAAACGGTGGGTGACGGAGGTAAACCACCACGAGAAGCGCTCGGCTTTCCAGACTCGCGCCAGAGCCCGCGCGGAATACCCATCGATCCCCGCATCGTAGCGGTCTCCGTAATGCTCTGCGAACGCTTCGCCCAGCATCGTCACGTCAGACACGGCTAGGTTCATGCCTTTGGCACCGGTCGGCGGGACGATGTGCGCGGCATCACCCGCCAGGAACAGCCGGCCCCAGCGCATCGGCTCCGATACGAAGGACCGAAGCGGTGCGATCGCTTTTTCGAACGACGGCCCACGCGTGACCTTCGCCGCAGTTTCGGGGCCCAGGCGTCGGCATAACTCGTCCCAGAACCGATCGTCGGACCAGTCCGCAACATTCTCGTCGACGCCGCACTGAATGTAATAGCGGCTTCGCGTGGCCGATCGCATCGAGGCCAGTGCAAACCCACGCTCGTGATTGGCATAGATGAGTTCATGATCCGCCGGTGGCACGTCTGCCAGGATGCCAAGCCAGCCGAAGGGATAGACCCGTTCGAATGTTTTCAGCACGTCAGCGGGGATCGCTGCACGGCTGATCCCGTGATAGCCGTCGCACCCAACGACAAAGTCACAATTCAGAGTCTGACGGGCGCCGTCCGCCTCCCAGGACACCGTCGGCTGGTCGCCATTCAGGCCATCGAGCGTTACGTTCATGGCGTTCCATACGATCGACACATCGCTCACCTCGGCAGCATCGAACAGGTCGCGCATCACCTCTTGCTGGCCGTAAACCGTGACCGTCGATCCGCCGGTCAGTGCAGCCATGTCGATGCGGAACAGCCGGCCGTCGAGTGACAGGTTCGTGCCGCCATGCACCAATCCTTCGCGAACAAGACGCTTGGCTAACCCAAGCCGATGCATCAGGTCGACGGTGACCTGCTCAAGCACGCCGGCCCTGACCCGCCCTTCGACATAGGCACGGTCGCGCCGTTCGATGACGACGGCATCGATGCCGTCGCGACGTAGCAAATGCGCGAGAAACATGCCCGCTGGCCCTGCGCCGATTATCGCAACCTGGGTGCGCATCCGTTATCCATCCTCTCGCCAGCGGTTCGATCCGCTCTTGTCTGGGAGATGCGCGTGTCCAACGCATTCGGCCATGCCACAGACAACCGATGTTTTGGATTATCCAGCAAAGGCGATAGGGTACACGCATGTCCACCTTGGCAGTCCCGAGCTTCTACCTGTACGGGGAACCACACCGCGCAGTCGCCGACGGATTCATCCACGTCGAACATTTGGACGATCGATCGCGACCCAGCGAATGGACGATCCAACCACACGCTCACACTGATCTGGTTCAGATATTTCTGATCACGTCGGGCGGTGGGGCAATGCAGGCTGAGGATGTTTCCATGCACTTTAACGCACCGGCGATGCTACTTGTCCCCGCCGGCGTCATCCATGGCTTCCAATGGACGACGGACTCGTCCGGATCGGTGCTTACGCTAGCGCGGACGTATTTCGAAAATCTCGTATCTCGTCACCCCGACGTCGAACCCGTCTTTGACCAGCCGCTGGCTATTGCTCCGGACATGACAGCCGTAGCACGACTGTCTGACGGCATGGCCACGCTCCGACAGGAACTGGCTTGGTCGACCAAGGGGCACTACGTTGCGGTAGAGGCAGCGCTTCTTGCCATCCTTGTGATTTGTCTGAGGCTTTTGCCCGCAAGTGACATCGCTCCTACGCCCGATCGCGGGCAATATGCTGCATTGGTCGCCCGGTTCCGCGCCCGCATTGAAGACCGTTTCCGCCTACGAGAGAGTATCTCTGTCCATGCCAACGAGTTAGGCATAAGCGAATCTAGTTTGCGGATGGCTTGTGCTCGTATTGCATGCCTTTCACCGGCAGCCATGGTGGATCAGCGCGCGATCCTGGAAGCGCGCCGATCATTGCTTTATTCTAATCTATCCGTGGCGGAAATTGGTTACGCGCTTGGCTTCACTGACCCTGCCTACTTCACACGCTTTTTCACTCGCCATTGCAGGCAATCGCCGACGATATATCGTCGTCAACGTAAGCTTCAGGATAGCAAATGGCTTGAAAGAGAAGTATGAAACTTCGAAATTATTTCAATCGGCGCCTGTGGTTTCACCTTGAGTTCGGGTGCTCTATTCTGAATAGCGTTACTGAACGAAGCCTGACAAGCCGCACGTCGAAGATCTTGAAGCGAAAGATCGCCTTGAGATACCTAGACACCGTCGATGCCGACGCGCTTCATCAATTCCAAATCGAGGAGGCCTCCCGTCAAATTGACGATCATCCAGTGCCACCTGATATAGACAAGTGCGGTGTCCGGCGGGTCGCAAGAACTCGTCCGCGATCCCGTCACTCTCGCCAACGCGTAATGTCGCGCTCACGGGCACCGCATGATTGTCGAACTATGCCGTTCTCGGTAGCAGTAAGGTGGTACTAACAGGACCGAGGTCACGAAAAGACACATCTTTGACTTCGCGATTGCGCATACCTCGGGCCTATCAAGGCTATGGTCGACTTAATTAGCTGCCATGTGGGGTGCATATCGGCTCTGGTCGCGAGCGGCCGTGCATCGGCGTTCGGATCATCACCAAGGGATCGACGCTCGTGCAGTCTGCACGAACGTCGATCCCTTGAGCGACTGCGTGAGCTTATATCCGCGTTAGTCCTGCCTCATCGACCGCGGTCAGCTTTACTTATCCCGCCGTATTAGCTTTATCCTTGTCATGCCGAAGTTGTTGGTCGGGGTGATATTGAGCCTTTCATCACCATTGATCACTCGGCGCATAGTCCAGCGACCATCGACAAAATTGCCCTCTTCGACGCGAGCCAATTCTGCTTCTGTGCCGCTTCCAGTTTTACGCGCGAAGCTGACGTTCACGTCCTTGCCGATTACGAGAAATTCGTCGCTGGCTAGCTGAAGGACAAGCCCCATGGGCCGGGTGTCGCTTAGTTCCGACGCCTGATCACCAATGTTTTGAACCTTCTGTTCCGGTTTTTCCGTCGGAATGGTGATGCCCATGTCCAGCAGCATCTTACTAAGCGCCTCCTGTTGCCCCCGCACAGTCACCACGTAGTCGCCTAGTGTCGCCTTATGAGTCTCCCCTTTTGCCAATGCGAACCCAGTCAACTTACCGTCTGCTTGAGATCTGCCGATCATGTCGCCGAGGCCGTTCAGCAGGCCGTAGGCCTCCGATATCTGGTTGCCCGGCACACCGGTTTCGATTCCAAACGGAGAGAAGCCTGTTGCCTGATACTGGCCTAACGCCAGAAACAGGTTGCCGACGACATAGCGGGCTTCTGGCACGAACAGCATGTTGCCTGGCATTGCATACTGCTTAACCCAGCCAGAAAAGTCGTCGACGTAGATGTCAGGCGACAGCCAGTCTAAACTGGGCGCTCCGGCCTTCCAGACATCGAAAACCCGAGGTACGGGCCCACCTGAGGGGTAGGCACCTGCAAAGTCACCCGGCCTCTGGGGCCCTACCCAGGCATTTGCATACATGGGAAGCGCGAGAGCGGCCTTGCCCGCCGCTGCAACGCGCCCAACCAAGTGACTCGTACCCCACGCCATGAACAGCTCTTCGGCCTCCCAGCTTTCGCCAAACACCTGCGCCCAAGTTCCAGACTTTCGATATCCCGTTTTAGCCCATAGCGCCTCCACCGATGGTACGAGGCGTCCCTTTTGACGTTCCAGGTGGGACATCAATGCTGCAGGAACTTGAGCATTCCAGGCACGATTGGCAGTCCTAGAACGGTCTCGGCTATCTCCGAGGATCCCAGTCTCATTCTCGACCTGCACGGCGATCACGGTATGCTGTGGATCCACTTCCGCAAGATGGGCCATTACTGCTGCAAACGCTTTGGCGTCCGCATTGACCACCGCATTGTCGAACACACTTATCTGAGGCTCCCCTTTGGCGAAGGGAAGCGAGGACGGCCGAGTCACTGCACGGGGAAACCGCCCGCGGTTGGCCAGTACCCATTCGGGCGCGTAGCTCGATTTAGCGTTCTTCAACGAGCCGAACCAAAGCAAGACGATCCGCATCTTGCGCTGCCTAGCCTCACGTAGCTGAGTGTCGATCAGCGCAAAGTCGAACCGACCTTCTTCCGGTTCTACCAATTCCCAATATGCCGGGGTGATCACCGTATTTAGGTTCAGCAACGCCAGTCGATCCCAGATGGGCGTCATGTAGGCGGCGTTGGATGCGACGGAATTGTGCACTTCTCCTGCCAAGGCCGTCCACGGCTTACCGTCTACCATGAGTTGCACAGCCTTTCCCTGCTTGCGAACCTCCGGCAATTGTTCCGCGACTGAAGCGGTAGGCAACATGACCGCGCCAGCAATAGCCGCACACGATACGATGACATTATAGATGGCAAACGGCTTGCGAACACGACTGGATGATTGGCGAGAGATCACAGCATTTCCTTAACAATACGCTTTATCAAACTATGACAATATTTTTAGGCAGTCGACTGGAGCTTCGAGTTCGTTCGACACAAACGGCGTTCGTTTTCTTTGAACGCCTAACATCGCTAAACTCGATTGCGTTTGGCGACGCCCGCAAGCACGTTCGCACTGGGCTTGGGCGCGCGACGGAACGTCGCTCGGTCGACGGTACACAGTCCGAACTTAGCCTTTTCGTCACCACCCCATTCGTAATTGTCTAGTAGCGACCAGTGAATGTAGCCCTTGACTGGAATGCCGTCGTCGATGGCCGCCTTGAGATGTCCAAGCGCTGTCGGAATTAGTTCGGCACGAAGACGATCGTCGTTCGTCGCGACGCCGTGCTCGGTGACTAGGATAGGCACCTTGGTCTGTGCATGAACATAGCGCACCGCATTCGCGAGCGACGCGGGATAAATCTCCGTTCCAGCGAAGTTCGTCGGCACGTCAGCCGGCGTTGGCAGCCGTCCCTTGCTGTCCCAGACCGCGCGTTCGTAATTCTGCACACCGACGTAATCGTCCTTCCGGGCGACGCGCAGCCATGCCCCATAGTAGGTCTCGCGACGGGCATCCCGAACGCTGTCTGCACCTACCGCCTGATCATCGACGATCGCAAGCGTGACGCCGACCGGCAGGTTCGCACGCACCGCTTTGATCGCCGCTTTTCCCAACCGATGCGCAGCCAGCATGTTGCGCGTGATGGCGGCGGCGTCCTCCGGAAGCACGGTGTTGCCAACCGTGAAGCGGGTGCTGCCGCTGGCCTTGGCGCAAGCCGCCAGCGTGGCGCGCAGCGCGGTGAAGAACGGAGGCGGCAGCACCGACTGGAGCAAGTTGGCGTTGTTTGGTTCGTTAAAAGTAGCAACGTGATCGATGCCCGCACCCAGATGACGGATGACGTGATCGCAGTAGCGGGCGAACAGTTCAGGCGATCCGTCATGGGTCCATCCGCCGCGAGCTGCAAACCATCGCGGTGTGGTGAAATGGCACAGCGTCACGATCGGACGAATGCCCCTTTTTCGGCATGTCTCGATGATCGCTTTGTAGTGATCGAGCATTGCGATTGAGAAAAGTCCGGCCTCTGGCTCGATCCGCGACCATTCGATCGAGAACCGATAGCAATTAAGGTTCAGTCCTGCGACCAGATCGAGATCGGTTCGCCACAGCTCGAAACTGTTGCACGCGTCGCCGGAAGGCGACAGCGGCAGAGCGGGCGTCACGGTTTCCAGGAGCCATTGATCGGCGTTGACGTTGTTTCCTTCGACCTGATGGCCCGCCGTCGCGCTGCCCCACAGAAAACCGTTCGGGAAAGTTCGCGATGTGGCTAGCCCCCCTGCCCCGGCCGCTTTGGGCATCGTTAGCGTTGCTAGGGATCCGGCGAGAATCTGACGTCTATCGATCACTATAGGGCCTCTTCAATAACGCGCATCAGGCAAGCGCCCGATAGCGAAACCTGCGGTAGCGTACCGCACCGTTGCCACTGGCGAAGAGTGCCGGCCGCAGGGATACGAGTTCGTCGACGGTGTTGGCGTTGTAGCCCGACGTCTCGCTCCGGACGCCGTGCCGTGTCCATTTTAGGCCATCGGCACTGTAGAAGAAGGTGGCGATGTGGCGATCGTTGACGATCCGCAGATGCAGCTTTCGAACCGCTGGCGCGGGCTCCTGCCAATAGGTCGCTTTACCGCCGCGATAGCTCACCATCCGCTTGCCATCGATGCCCATCCCGAGGAACAGTCCGTTGTTGAAGAATAATAGAAGGCCGCCTTGGGCTCCGTCCTCGACTTCGCACTCGACGGTCACCTCATAGGCTTGGTCACCCACAACCTGGGTAAGAGGGGCACTATCCTGCGGCCCCGTGCCCTTCGCCGCGATGCGTAGCGTACCGCCGGACACGGCTGCGCGACCAAGTTCGGTCGGCGGTTCGCCGTAGAACGACCAGCGCGTACCGAACGCCGGAGCGCCGAAATCGTCCGATTTGGCAAGACCGTGGATACCGGAAAGTCCGCGCGGAATCGGCAGAGGGCGCGACAGATCGCCCCCGGTGGCCCGGAACCATCCGTCCGCGGTCCAGACGATCGGTTCCAACAACGTCTGCCGGCCGAGCGTCCGAAAGCCGTTCTCGTACCCATGATAGACCATGTACCACGCCCCGCCCGGACCCTCGAAGCACGTCGCATGACCGCGCGACCACCATGCTTCTCCAGCGTCACGGGTCCGGACGATCGGGTTGTGCGGACAATTCTCCCAAGGTCCGTTGATCGTCTTTGACCGGGCCGCGATCACCATATGGCCGGTTGCCGGACCGCCCGTGCCGCCCAATGCCGAGACGAGGTAGAAATATTCGCCGCGACGGAACAGCTTCGGTCCTTCAAGCGCATACGCTTCGGTGATCCAGTCGTCTGGATAGTGCCAGCCGTCATACACCTTCTCAATCGGTCCAATGGCCGACAAGCCATCGGCGCTCAATCGCACGCGGTTGACGCCCGAAAGGAACAGGTAGCGTTGCCCGTCTTCGCCGACGACGTGACAAGGATCGATGAGACCACCAATCTTGAGATCGACGGGTTCGCTCCATGGTCCTTTCATCGACGGAGCATGGATCGCGTAGATGTTGGCGAAGTCGCTAAGCTCCTTCGCCCATGGTGCTTTCATGAACGGTATGTAGATGATGTACTGGTTGCCATGCTTGACGAGGTCGACCGCGAAAACGGTGCCGAGCGGACGCGCCAACGCAGGCCCGATCGGCGTCCAATTGACCAGGTCGCGTGAATGCCAGATCAGCAGTCCGGGAGACGCATCGAAAGATGAATGCGTCATGTAGTAGTCGTCGCCGTCGCGCAGGACGGTAGGATCCGGACGATCGCCCGACAGGATCGGATTCAGGAATTTTCCGTCACCCAGATCGGCCTGACGTTGCCCCTCCAAACCACCTCGCGCCGAAAAGTTCGGCATCTTTTTCGTAGGTGCGAGACTTGCCGCTCCTGCCAAACTTATTCCCAGTATTTCACGGCGGGTCGTCATGAGCACTCTAGCCTATTCTAGCGTTCGAGGTTCGCCGCGTAGCGAATGCCGGCGAGATCGCACGATGTGCCCCCTGAGTTGCCGCATCGGACGCCGAGACACGCCGGATCATCGCGAGCCTTCGAACTTGTAGTGAAGCGGATACAGGGGAGCCTTGGAGTCTGCCGGGACGCCGGAATCCTGTGCCTCGACGGCTGTCATGCTCGACGGGAGTTCGAACGGCAGCCGCCCTTCGGGCTGAACGCGGCCACTCATGACGTCGAGCAGTGCGGCGTCGGATGTTCCGAAACTGGCCATGAGCGTGACGCCGGCATCCCGTAGAGGGGTGAGGATCGCAGGCCGGTCGAGATAGACGTCGACGATAGTCGGCTTCTTCGCGACGGCATTCCGGACTGCAGCGAGTTCGGGAGAGTCCTTCGGAAACGCCAAGCTGCCCTCACGCTGCATGCTGCCGAAGAAATAACCCGGATGCAGCATCTGGTACGGCGCCTGGAGGCGGAAGACAGCCACGTCGGCGTCCTCGATGCGTTCTACGACGACGAAACCCGCAGTCTGTGCAGCGTGTGCTGCCAGTCCGTGAACGAAGAGACGTGTCCGGCCCGGCACCAGTCGCACGCCGTTCGGATCCTGCAACATGACGATCGACCGCGCCTGCGCCGATCTGCCGGTCGCCACGTCCGCGTCCGCCCCGACGGTCCGTTGTGCCGCCTCGACGTCGACGAACGGATGGTCGAACAATCCGAGTTCGAAACGCTGCACGAGAATGCGGGTAACGGCTTGATCAATACGGTCGATCTTGACGAGGCCGCGCTTCACCGCCTCGACTATCGGTGTTGGGTCGGGTTCGCCTCCGATCTGATCCACGCCGGCTAGAATGGTCTTGGCGAAGCGTTCCGGCCGGGAAAGGGTCTCGACGCCCCATGCCGCGGAGATGCTTTCGATGCCAGGGCGCTGACCGGCGGGATAGCCGTTCCTGCAGAACGCGTTGCAGTCCGCCGTAATGGCCCAATCCGAAAGTACGACGCCATTGAAGCCGAACGTTCCCCGCAGCAGACCGTTTACCAATGCGCCGTTGTATCCCCCACCGACCTGTTCCGGCGGTCGGTTCTGAAGGCGCAGATCGGAGAAGATCGAATAGGCGGGCATGACCGCCGAGACATGAGCTCTAAACGCAGCCTCAAAGGGGCGGAGATGAAGCGGCAACTGCGCTGCTTTCAGTGACGAATAGCGACCGTATCTATTGTGCGAATCCAGTCCGTTCGCGGCTGCGCCGTACCCGACCCAATGCTTCACGACGCTGGCCACGCCTGTCGGCGACACGCCGGACGCTCCACCCTGAACGCCTTCGATATAGGCCGACACCATTGCGGAGACCGTTGCAGGATCTTCACCGAACGTACCGTTGATGCGCGGCCAGCGCGGTTCAGTAGCCAGATCGGCCTGTGGGGACAGTGCGACCGAGAAGCCCACCGCTCGGTAGTCGTGTCTGACGATGTCACCATAGCGACGCACGAGCGAGGGGTCGCCGATTGCTGCGAGACCGGTGAAGTCCGGCCACTGGCTGAACCCGCCGGTGTCGACACTCGCACCAAAGGTCTTCTGGAACCCGTGACGAGGATCGGTGACAATGAGTGCGGGAATGCCCAGTCGAGTGCGCTTCGTCTCCTGTTGCAGGGTATTGGCTGACCGCGCGAGATTGCGAACGCTCATCGCCGTCATGGCACTGAACGCCGAGACGTGTTTCGTTTCGACGAGGTCTCGCACGACGGTCATGTCGTAGCCCGTCGCGGTCTGTCCGAACGGTGCGTTGGCGGTGAGCACCGGGATCACCATGATCCCGGCTTTTTCGGCAAGGGTCATGCGCTTCAAGAGATCAATTGCACGAACACGTGCCGGCAAACGGGCGTCCTCGTAGGGATCAAGTTTCCCGTTGTGGTTGAGGTCGCGGTAAGCCCGAACCTTACGATGCAGGACCGGAGCGGAGCGATCATTCTGATCCTGCTGGCCAGAACCGGTCTCTGCAGCCGAATTCGCGCCGGCGCATGCGGTCCACGGGATCACCAAGGAGAGACAAATGCCGGTCAGTCGATACCGACGCGATCTGAACGCCAATTGCCTGCTCCTCATGCGTATGCTTTCGATCTCAATTATCTGTGGGGTCAGAAATTAAAGCCGAACCGCATTCCGATCGAACGGACGGAATCGATCCCGATGCGTTGCGTATAGCTCAGCACGCCGGCGTTACTGTCTCCAGGCTCGATGCCGGTGGTCAGCGCATATACCTTGTTCGTGCAGTTTTTGCAGAACACGGCAGCCGAGAACCGGTCCGAACGAAAGCCGATGCTGGCGTTCAGGATGTCGATGGCGTCGATCGCCGATCCAGGCGCGGCACTCACCAGCGACTGGACGCGGCTACGATGATAGTAGCTGCCGTCCAGCACCAACGAGGTATCGGCGACAAGCGGGATTTCGTAGGACGCGCCGAGCGTTGAGGTGAACTTCGGAGCGAATGTCAGCGTATTGCCGGATGCGTCGAACGTGCCGTTCGCAATGCAGCTGGGGAGGGCCTGCCCAGTGTAGCACTGTGCAGACGTGAACGTGTCGTACGTCGCATCGACATAGGCGACGTTGCCGTTGATCGACAGGTGACGGAGCGGCCGAAGGATGGCGTTCGCCTCGAAGCCCTTGCTCGTCGCCTTGGCGGCATTGCCGATCACGAACGCGCGGAGGTCCGTGTCGAACGTCTGCGCTTGGAGATTGCTGAACTTGGTATGGAAGATCGACGCGTTGAACGTGAGGAGGCGGTCGAAGAAAGTCGTCTTGAAGCCCAATTCCGCAGTGTCGGCTCGCTCAGGCAAAACACGCAGCACCGCATCTGCTGTGGCGCCTGTGTCGTTCATTCCCGGGCCCTTCCAGCCGCGACCATAGGTTCCGTAGAACATGATGTCGCGGTTCACGCTGTACTGGATCCCGCCGCGATAGCTGAGCGTGGTGGCGCTGTAGTCCTGGTCGTATGCCGAGTTGGGAACTCCGAGAACGACGAAGTACGCATCCCTGTTCTGCAAGAGGTTTATCCCGACCTTATCCCGCGTGACGCGGGCGCCAGCGATCAGCTTGAGCCGGTCGACCACCTTCCAAGTGAACTGACCGAATGCCGCGTAGCTCGTGTTGTCCAGCTTGTAGTCCTTGT
The DNA here is from genome assembly GCF_004340965.1 of Sphingomonas sp. PP-CE-1A-559. GTDB lineage: Bacteria > Pseudomonadota > Alphaproteobacteria > Sphingomonadales > Sphingomonadaceae > Sphingomonas. The sequence continues at coordinate 77,938 of NZ_SLYA01000008.1, forward strand.
CTTGACCAAGGAAGTAGCTGTTGCTGACAGGGCATCCCGGGGGCGACGGTCGCGAAACGACTGCACCCACGCAGAACGGGAACGATGGCAGCAGGAACGACGGGAAGAGGTTGTTGCCGGCGATCTGACTCTGCTGATCCAGGGTCGATCTGAAGTAGTATATTCCGACCTGACCCGTCAGGCGATCGCCCGCTGGCAGCGAAAGCCGCAGCTCGTTGCTGTACTGGTCGTACTTGGCAACCTGCGCATTGACGTTCGCGCCATTGGCAGGGACCACGTCTCCGTCGACTTGCTGGTCGAGCGAATACGTTTTCCAACCGAAGATGTTGCTGAGCCCCCAGCCATTGTCGAAGGTGTACGACATGCTGGCCTGCGCGCCTCCCGTCGTCAGATCACGAAAGATCGGCGCGTCCGTCGCCTGCACCAGATTCGTTGGCCCAACACTGACGCCAGCGGCATTCAGAAACGGCGTGTTCACGCTGTTCGCGCCCAAAGAACGATAGGAGCCGTCGAAAACCGTACCGGCACCATGTTGTTCGAAGTACTCACCCAAGAGATAGATCGACAGGTTGCTGTTCGGCTCAAACAAGTATTTTGCACGACCCCCGAACTGTTTGTAGTTCGGATCATAGCGACCGTAGGCGTTCTGACGGACGTTCAGAACCAGCGCGTCGTCGAAGCGATAAATTCCGTTCAGACGCAGCGCCGAGTTCTCGCCGATAGGGATGTTCAGCGTGGTGCGAGCTAGTGCACCGTTCCCATCGGATCCCGGCCGGTCGCGAGCCACGGCTTCCATGTCAAACGCTGCGGTGTAACTTCCAAGCACGGGACGGGCGCTCGTTATGTTGACGAGCCCGGCCGATGCGTTCTTACCGAACAGCAAGCCCTGCGGACCGTTGAGCACCTCGATCTGGGCGATGTCCAAGAACGGATTGCCGTTGAGCACTCGGTTGCCCAGTACAACGTCATCAACCGCAGTGCCGACGCTCGACTCGATGGTGTTCGCGAACGTCTGCGTGCCGATGCCGCGGACTGCGTAGTTGTTGTCCTGCTGGACCTGCAGACTCGGCGCGATGATGGACAGCTGGCGAAGATCGTTCACGCCGGCGGCGCGCAGATCGTTGGCCGACACCGCCTGTACGCTGACCGGAACGTCCTGAAGACGTTCGGAGCGCCGCTGCGCCGTGACGACGATATCGCCTTCCGGAACACTGTCCGCGCCCTGGGGCGCTGGTTGCTCAGCAGCGGACGCCGTCGTGTCAACCGCGGGCTGGCCGCCCGGATTGGCGACCTGCGCGAAGGCGGGGGCGGCAGCGACAAGAGTGAGGGCCGTCATCGTCGACAGCAGGGCCTTGTGGTTCATGATATCCTCTCCGAAGTTTCTGTTATCGACACGATTGTTATCGTCGCCGGATTGGTCATTGATGGGTTGAGTGCGGCTCGTTCGCCCGTCTGACGTGCTGCCGGATGCGACCGAACAGGTCGTAAGCGGAACGGCCGTCGACCGACATCGTCACCTCGTCGTCGAACGACAGGAAATCGGTCTTTGGCACCCCATGTTCGATCATCTCGATCGCGCGACGCTCCGAGATGCACGTCGAACCGACGGTGGCGTGGTCGGGGTTCGATACCGTGCCGGATCCGATTATGGTGCCAGCGGGCAGAACCCGGCTTCGGGCGGCGTGCGCGATGAGGTCGTGGAAACCGACCGCCATGGCATCGCCCACGGGACTGCCGAACCAGCTGCCGTTGACCTCGACACGAAGTGGAAGGCAGACCCTTCCCTCACGCCAGAACTCTCCCAGCGCATCCGGAGTCACCGCAAACGGCGCCATGCTGCACGCTGGCTTCGCCTGCACCCAACCGAAGCCCGTCTTCATCTCGATGGGTGCAATCGCGCGCAACGACCAATCGTTGATGAGGACGATCAGCCGAACGTGCGCCAACGCATCGGCTGCGGCGCATCCCATGGGAACGTCTCCCGTGATGATTCCGAATTCGCCCTCGAAATCAATCCCGTCGGCTTCCGACGGAAGGATCACGTCGTCGGTCGCGGAGAGGAACAGGTGTGACATGCCCTGATACATCAAGGGGCGATCGGTCTCGATCGGCGGCAGGGCGAACGCCTTCTGCATCAGTTCGCCGTGAGTGGGGAATGCCGATCCGTCGAGCCATTGCCATGCGCGCGGCAATGGTGCCATGGCCCGTTCCGGATCGAGCTCAAAGCCCTGGCCGGCATCGACGCGGGCCGTCAACGCTCGCAAGGCGGGCTCGACCCGGGTCCAATCGTCCAATGCCGCCTGCAGCGTGGGTGCGATCTCGACGGCTGACATGCCGCGCAGCCCGGTAGCAGAGACGACTGCGAGCGCGCCGTCGCGACTTCCGTTGACGAAGGTCGCGAGCCTCATGCCGCTTCCTCGAAGATCGCGACGGCGCGCGTCCAGCCGGCGGATCCGCCCTTAACTTTGGCGGGAAAGCAGCTCACCATGAAACCGTTCGCTGGCAGCGCGTCGAGGTTGGTCAGCTTCTCCATGTGGCAGAAGCCGATCTCGCGCCCCGCTTTGTGACCTTCCCAGACAAGAGAATAGTCGCCGGTTTTGGCGACCCGCGCCGCGGTATGGCTGAAAGGTGCGTCCCAACTCCAGGCATCGGTGCCCGTCACCCGGATCCCACGGCTCGTCAAATACATGGTCGCGTCGTAGCCCATGCCGCAGCCACGGCTGAGAAAGTCCGGTCCTCCCAAAGCGGCACCGGCCGCTGTGTTAACTAGTACGATCTCTAGCGGCGCCAGCGTATGGCCGATCCGCGCCAGTTCCTCCTCGACCTCGGCTGCGGTGACCACGTGACCGTCGGAAAGGTGTCGGAAATCGAGCTTAACACCCGGTTGCAGACACCAGTCCAGTGGGACCTCGTCGATTGTAAGCGCCGGCTTTCCGCCGTCCATCGTCGGATGGTAATGCCACGGCGCATCGAGATGTGTGCCGTTATGCGTGCTGAGCGTGAGCATCTCGGATGCGGCGAAACCCTCGCCGCCGGCCATCGCCTCGGCGGTGATGCCTGGAAAGAACATCGCTGCTTCGGCGACCGTCTCGCGATGCGTCTGTCGAGTTATCGTCGGACGCATGAACGGCGGGTCAGTCACCACGTCGGGATCGATCGCGATCGAGAGGTCGAGGATGCGACGCGTCATGCGACGCGACCGCCGAGCGTATCGGCGAACCAGTCGGCGATGTAGTCGCGGCCAAACGCCATGTTGTCGGCGCCAACATGCTCGATGCCGCCTTCGCGTGAGGTAAATATCTTCAGTTCCGGCCGCGCGCTGGCTGTCAACTGGCCGAAGCTGCGATGCGCATAATCGAGCGCGATCTGGCGGTCCTTTTCGCCGTGGGTAATCAGGAACGGCACGGTGATTCGATGCATTACACCGTCGAGCGTCATCGCTTCCGACCGCCGGTGGAACTCATCTATGTCCTGCGCGCCGAACGCCCACATCACGTGCGCCCAGTAATGCGGAACGGGATTCTCGCCTTCGCGCCGCAACCGCTTCTGCTGGACCTCAGCCCAGTCGTGATTAGCGCCCCATACCGCACCGCTGGCGAAGCGCGGCTCGAACGCGACCGCACGAGGCGCGAAATGGCCCCCGAGCGAGATGCCGGTCATACCGATCCGCGTACGATCTACGTCCGCTCGCGTCTCGAGCCAGTCCACCGCGGCGCTCGCCCAATGCTCGCTGTGAGGATCAACCGGCAAACCCTGCAAACGCAGCGTCTCACCCGACCCTGGCTGATCGACGCATAGAGTCGATATGCCTCGTCGCGCGAGCGCCTCGGGAAGTCGCGACCAGTAGAGCAGCTCCTTGCAGCTATCGAGTCCGTTGCAGTAGACGACCACCGGATGCGGCCCGTCGCCGGCGGCTCGCGTGTAAAGAGCAGGCATAGTGCCGCTCGACAGCGCGATATCGACGCGTTCGCGGTTCAGTCCACCGAGGTTCGTCGAGCGTTCGAAGGCGTCGAGCGCCTTGGCATAGGTTTCGCGTCGACCTGGATGTCCGCGACCCTGCATGCGTTCGGCCGTGATGAGGTAGAGCGACGCGCGCTCCAGCTTGTTCGACGCGGAGATGGAGCGCCCGCGAGCCTCGTCCTCATCCGCGAGCGCGATGAGCTTGTCGGCCATCGCCACCCACTGCTCCATGAACTGGGGCGTCCCGGCATCGGCGCCGTTCGCCGCGGCATCGCGGATCGGCTGACACATGTCGACGATCTCGCCAAGCTGCGCGCCGCTCTCCATCGCGATCGCGACGGAGAGGTTCCAGATGTAGTTGGGAAAGATTTCCAGCAAGGCCATGCGTCAGGCCTCGGCCGCGACGAACAGGCAGGGATCGGGTTTTGGATGCGGCATAGTCTGCGGACCGCCAACGCCGGTACCCCATTGATCCATGGTCGTCGGCCCGGGCTGATGTATCTGATCGACATGCGTTTCGAAGTCGACGTGTTCGAGTTCGGAAGTGTACTCGACGGCGAACCCATTTGGCGTCGTGAAGTAGCTGAAGGTGTTGTTGCCCGCAGTATGGCGACCCGGGCCCCAGCGGATATCCGTGCCGGCCAGCTTCAGCCGGCGGATGCCGGTCATCATGTCATCAACCGTGAGCATGTCGTAGGCCACGTGGTTCAGGCATGGAGGCCCAGGAAGGATAGCCAGCCGGTGGTGCGCGGTGTTGCAGCGCAGGAAGCACATAAAGTCGCCCAGCCAATCCGACACGCGGAAGCCCAGGACATCGACGAAGAACGCCACCATCGCACGATGGTCCGGCGAATGCAGCACGATGTGGCTGATGTTTTGGGGAATGCCCTCCCAACGATCCAACTGCCGCGGTGTGCGGACTTCGACATCGCTCGAGACTTCGAACGGCAGACCGTCCGGCGAGAAGAAGCGAAAACCGTACCCGCCGCCCAGCGTTGTCAGCGATTTTGGCTCGAAGACTACCCGGCAACCCGCTGCGACGACCTTGCCGTGCAGAGCATCGACGTCTGCGCGAGTATCAGCCGCAAATGCGATCACGTCGACCCGGTTGGCGGAGTCCTCCCGCAACCGCACGACGTATCCCTCGCCGTGCCCTTCGGCGGCGAAGTGGAACATGCCGTCCTTCTCACCGGCATCGACCAGCTTCCAGTCGTCGCGGTAGAACGCGCGTTCGGCTGCAAGATCTGCAACGCCGTAGCCCACATAACGAATGTCAGTAACTCTGCTCATGTCCGTCTCCATCAGATCGGTTCGGCAACTTTGGTGAACATCGCGCGCGTGGCCGTCGCGTTCTCGATCATCGGCCCCTTGCCCAGCTGGCCCAGACATATCGCGAGCGAGGAATCCACGATGTATCGGCAGCGATCGTAACGGCGCTCGCGGAAGGCGTTGAAAGCGGCTTCCGGGGTGTCTGCGGCAGCAATCTCCTCGGCCAGCACGATCGAATCCTCGATCGCCATACCCGCACCCTGCCCGAGGTGGGGCGTCGTGGCGTGAACCGCATCTCCAATCAGGACGATCCGCCCACGATGCCAGTCGCCGGTCAGGAAGAGCCACTCAAGCGGCTTGTACACGACCGCTTCGTCGTCGATGATCTGCTCGGCCAGCGTGCGGATCGCCGGGGCCGGTACGCGCGCGAGAGTTTCCCGCATTGCCTTCGCCAGTCCTTTGCGTTCTCGCCAAGGATTGTCGGGCTCGGGTGTCGTGACGAAGATGTACATCGCCTCGTCCGACAAGGGGACCAGCCCCAAACCGATTGGTCCTTCGTAAGCGCAAAGACCGGTGACGTCCTCGGACCGCGCAAAATTGTGCCGCCACACCGCCTGACCGGTATATTCGGGGCCGGGCGCATCGGGCAGGATCTGCGCCCTGGTTGCGGAGTATAGGCCATCAGCGCCGACCACCATGTCATAGCGGCCGGTCGTGCCGTCACTAAACGTTGCGGTAACACCGTCGCCGTCGTCATCGAGCACTTCGGCGGTGACGCCGAGCCGCACGGTCGCACCTGCCGCGATCGTCCGGTCGCCGAGCACCTTGTGCAATGCAGGTCGACCGATTCCCACGTTGGCCGGATATCCCTCGACCAGTGTCGGTGTCGGGATCCGGGCGACACGCTGCCCTGTCGGTATGAAGACCTCGACGTGATCGTAGCCGAACGCGGCTCCGAGATAGTCGTCGAGCAAATCGAGCTGCTTCATCGCACGCACGACGTTGCCCTGCTGGATGATGCCTACGCCGTAGACTGTCCAACTCGGATCACGCTCGATGACGTCGACGGCATGACCGTCGCGACGCAGCGCTATGGCGGCCGTCAGCCCGCCGATACCGCCACCGATCACAAGGATGTGCTGTTGCTTCAAGGTCCCCTCCGCAGCCATTATGCTGGCTGTTGAGTTGGACCTAACGCAGTATTGGCACTACTAAAAAGCTTATTGTTTGGATGCCGATCGATCCATTCCGTCGATACTTGAGTGATCGGCTTCGAAGTGGATGAGGGATTTTAACCAATTGAGACCTTCATCAGTGCTTCGGCTCGCGTGGTATTGGATCATCTCACGCATTGGCGGAAAATCAAACGGCGGAGCCTGACTCCGCAGCGGGTACGTCCTGCACATCCGATGCGCCAGTCTCGCCTGCATCACGGCCAGCCGCGGGGTTCCGCAAAGCAGCAGAGGTATCGTGAGGAACGAGGAGGTCTCGACTTCGATCCGACGGACCTTGCCCATCGTACTCATCTGCCGATCGGCGAACGCAGGAGCTCTGTCCGTACCTATCCGGACGCCAACGTGTCCGGCCGCCATGAAATCGGCTTCGCTAAGCTTTTGTCGCATTAGCGGGTTCTCGGCCCACCCGACAACGACGTGGGGCTCCTCAAAGAGCAGTTCGGCAGGGTGATCGCCACGGACATACGCATCCGGGGAGATGAGGATGTCGGCCCTCCCCTCAGCGATCTCGGCCTCGCCAGTCTCGGAAGGCGCAGCAAGTTCCAGTCTGACGCCGGGAGCGTCACGCGCCAGATGCTCTACTACGGGGACGATCACTGCCGCGATGATGTAGTCTGATGCGATCAACCTGAACGTTCGCTGCGATGTCGCGGGGTCAAACCGCGCGCTGGTGGTAAGCATCGCATCGAGGCCATGAAGGCATCCGCGAACCTGTGGCACCAGCGCTTCCGCGAAAGCCGTCGGATACATACGCTTGCCTTGGTTCACGAGCAGTTCGTCGCCGAAGAATTCTCGTAGCCGCGCGAGCGCGGCACTCATCGCGGGCTGGCTGAGGTTCAGATGCCGCGCTGCGCGCGAAACACTGCGCTCCTGCATCAGCACGTCGAACGCGCTGAGCAGATTAAGGTCCAGCCCGCGGTAGCGCATCGATCCGTCTCCTGATTGAAAACCGGGGTTACCCAATCAGCAGATGGATGCAAGTCTCAGTTCGGCTAGCATGGAGTTAACGGTCCTCCAGGATCAACTCCGCAGCCCGCCAACCGATAACCATGGCCGGGCCGTTTGTATTACCAGCGGGCGTGAGCGGCATGATCGAACAGTCCACGACGCGAAGGCCAGCGATCCCGTGAACACGCAGCCGCCCATCGACGACGCCAGTATCGGGCGTTCCCATCCGGCAAGTTCCCGTCGCGTGAACGCCTGGACTCGCCATCCATTCCAACACCGTTCCGATCTCGGCATCGGACTCGTGGCTGGCGCCCGGGGACACCTCCTCGCCGACGAAACGCTTGAGCGCGGGCTGACGCATGTACCTCCGGACAAGGCGTACCATCTTCACCATGAAAGCCTTGTCGGCTGGATCCCCCCACCAGTTCGCGTCGAGCTGAAGCGCGTCTGTCACTTCCGCCGAACGTATCGCCACTGCACCGCGGCTCTTCGGCCTCAGCGAGATGGCGTTTACGGTAATGCCGGGCTTGTCCTCCAATGCGCCCCGGCCCGGGTCGGCCTTGATGTCCGCCGACGAACGCATCGAGAAGGGCCCGACGCCGAACTGCACGTCCGGCCAATCGGAACTCGACTCCATCGCATGCAGCATCGTCACCTCCGGTGAGGTGTAGGCCATGAGCCCCTTACGCGTCAGATAGTAACGCAGCACATGCGTCATCATTCGCCAGCCCGAAAACTCGCGATTGAAGCCGGCCTCGTTCTTGAGTCGCCAAGACATCGAGAACATCGTGTGGTCGGCAAGATTCCGGCCGACCTGAGGGAGCTCATGGATCAGCGGAACGCCTGCGCGTGCAAGCACGTCGGCCGGGCCGATGCCCGACAACTGCAGCAGCCGCGGACTCTGCAGGGCTCCTGCCGACAGGATCGCCTCGCCACGGACGCCGATCATACGGTTCCCAACCGGCCCCCGGATGACTAGACCGGTCACACGACCATTTTCCACCACGACCCGTTCGACCAACGTATCGGTCGCGACGGTCAGATTGGGACGCTTCATCGCGGGCTTCAGAAACGCCTGATAGCTGGAGGCCCGGCGTCCGCTGCGCGTAACGGTGGCCTGGGTGTAACCGACGCCGGTCGTTCCGGGCGTGTTGATGTCGGCCAATCTCGGGAGCCCCATCTCGACGCCCGCCTCAACGGTCGCCGCGATGGCAGGCGACCGATACGGGAGCTGGGTCACCTGCAAAGGGCCACCGTGGCCGCGCGACCGGTCGGCACCCTCACCGCGGTAGTCCTCCATCGCCTGATAGCAGCGCTGGATTTCGCTCCACCGCCATTCCTTGTTGCCGGCCGCGGCCCAAGAGTCGAAATCGGCCGGGGCTCCGCGCAGATACCAGGTGCCGTTGGTCGAGCTCGATCCCCCGAGACCGCGGCCATAGGGCCAGACTTCGCCGGCGGGGCGTCCTTCCTGATCGGTAACGGGGAAGTGCCAGAAGTGCGTAGGGTTGCCGAACATCTTCATGAACGCGCGCGGCATATTGACTAGTTCGGTCTCGTTGTCGCCACCTGCTTCGATAAGCAGCACGGTGGACCTTCCGTCCGCGCTCAGGCGATCGGCCAGCACGCAACCCGACGATCCGGCGCCCACGATGATGTAGTCGAAACTGTCTGCGATCGTGGTCATACGGGAGAACCTGTGAGTTGCGGGCGCGAACCGCCCGATTTGATTAGGATGGCGATAACAGCCAGGACCAGCGTCACGACTCCGAGTACGGACATCGCGGCCTCGAGCCCCCCGGATGCGCCGACGACGAGCGTCACAATGGGGCCGCAGAGGAAGGTTCCGCTGAAGAAGGCGGTCGCCCATATGCCCATGCCCCGGGCGCGCTGCTCAAGCGGCAGTATCGACTGCCCCCAAGCGAGTAGCGTGGGAATGATCATCCCGCCGCCGACCTGTTGGATGGTCGCACCGAGCGCGACTATCTGCCAGGTTGAACCAGCACCGATGACCAATTGTCCGGCTCCGACCAGCAGCCCTGCAATACCCAGCAGCTGTCCGATCGGACGATCGTGAATGCGACGATAAAAGAACGCGCCGCCGATGTACGCGATGCTCGTGGCTGCTTGGATCAGACCGATGCGGGTCGCCGAACCGGCGCCGCGTGCGTCGAGGACCCTCGCAACGTTGAGAGGTTCGACGTAGTACAGGACCGAGGCGATCAAGGTGACTGCACCGATGATCCCCGCCTCGCGCCACGGATAGCGCAGACGCGGTTTCGCCGACGACGAGAGTGCGTGATCCCTCAAGGGTTCATCGATGAACAGCACCGCCATGATTAGACCGGGGATAGCGAGCAGGTAAATTGCGAACGGCCCCCGCCAACTGATGTCCGCAAGAATGCCGCCGCCCGCGATCAGCAGGGTCCCGGCAAGCGAGGTCGCAACCCCTACCCAGGCCACCCACCGGTAGCGCTTCTCACCAAAGTAGTCGCCGATGAGGGCGCTAGATATGGTAATCGCGAACGCCTCAGCGATGCCGAGTACCGCCCGGCTCGCTATGACGATCCCAAGATTGGTGGCGAACAACGGTACGAGTCCGGCAAGGACGTACAGGGCCATTCCACCTATGAAACTGCGTCGCCGCCCCCAGCGATCGGCGATGATCCCGGCGAGCGGCGCAAACAGGGCAGCGCACAGCGACGGCACCGTGACCACTGCAGGAATGAGAAAACCAGCGTTGGGCAGGTTGCCGAACTGCGCGAAAAGCTTGGGTATCGCCGGAAACAGCGAGACGATCGCCATCACCGGCAGCACCTGGGCGTAGATGAGGGTCAGGCCCTTCGCGGTCGTACCACGCCCCGCCGTATCCATACCCGCCATGCTCAAATCCCCATTAGGCGGCGGTTGAGCGCACGATCGCTACCCCCCGCAGCAAAATCGTCAAAGGTCCGATCGGTCACGCGGACGATGTGTCGATCAATGAACGGCGCGCCTTCGGCCGCGCCACGTTCGGGATGCTTTAAGGCGCATTCCCATTCCAACACCGCCCAACCATCAAAATCGTACTGCGCTAGCTTGGAGAAGATCTGCGCGAAATCCACCTGTCCATCGCCCAGTGATCGAAACCGCCCGGGACGATCTATCCAGTTCTGATAACCACCATATACTCCGGACCGGCCGCTCGGCCGGAACTCCGCGTCTTTGACGTGGAAGCACTTCACCCGCTGATGATAGATGTCCAAGAACGCCAGATAGTCGAGCTGCTGCAGCAGAAGATGCGACGGATCGTACAGGATGTTCGCGCGTGGATGATTATGAACGCGTTCCAGAAACATCTCGAACGTGATCCCGTCATGCAAATCCTCTCCGGGATGGATCTCGAAGGCCACGTCCACGCCGTTGTCCTCGAATTTGTCGAGAATGGGTCGCCAACGTCGCGCAAGTTCATCGAATGCATCGTCTACCAGTCCGGCGGGACGCTGCGGCCACGGATAGAGGTAGGGCCACGCCAGCGCGCCGGAGAAGGTCGCGTGCGCCGAAAGGCCAAGGTGCCTAGAGGCAATCGCGGCCTTCTCCAGCTGGCTTACAGCCCAACGTTGCCTCGCTGCCGGGTCGCCATGCACCTGGGTAGGAGCGAAGCCGTCGAATTGTGCGTCGTATGCCGGGTGCACGGCAACCAGCTGTCCCTGCAGATGGGTTGAGAGCTCCGTAATTTGGATACCGTGCGCCGCCAGCGTTCCTGCGACCTCATCGCAGTAGTCTTGGCTCTCGGCTGCGAGATCGAGATCGAGAAAGCGCGAGTCCCAAGTGGGAATCTGCACGCCCCGGTAGCCCAGACCCGCTGCCCAACGCGCGATGTCTGCAAGGCTGTGGAACGGTGCCGCATCGCTCGCAAATTGCGCGAGGAAGATAGCCGGTCCTTTGATCGTCTTCATAGCGTCGTCCTCACAGGGTCAATGCCACCCAGCCCGACCCGTCACGACTGGCGCGGACCGCGGTGTCGATCAGCATCATGCCGCGCAGTCCGGCAGCCACGCCAGGTAGCAACGGGGCGGGTTCGCCGCGCATGGCGCGGGCAAAGTCGCGATAGATGTTGGCGAAAGCCTCGAGGTAGCCCTCGGGGTGCCCGCCCGGCGTACGGCTGGCTGCAGCCGCATCCGCACCAAGTGCGGCGTCGCCGGCTTGGATCAGTTCGGTTCGGCCATTAGCAAGTTTGAGCCACAACCGGTTAGGGTCTTCCTGTCGCCAATCGATGCCGCCCTGATCGCCATAGACGCGTAGGCGAAGCCCATTGCGCTCGCCGATCGCGATCTGGCTGGCAATGAGCACGCCTCGTACCCCCTGCCCGAACCGAAGCAGCAACGCGCAGTCATCGTCGAGCAACCGGCCAGGTACAACTGTCCCGAGATCCGCGAGGACGTGCGTTGCTTGAAGCCCCGAGACGAACTCGGCCAGATGGAAGGCATGAACGCCGATGTCCGCAATGCAGCCGCCGCCGCCCGCTCGCGAGGGGTCCCCCCGCCATTCCGCCTGCTTGCCCTCGGCGACACCGGCCAACCAGCCTTGTGAATATTCGACAACGATCTTGCGGATCGTCCCTATTCCTCCGGCGGCAATAAGCGCCTTGGCTTCCCGTACCAGCGGATAGCCTGAATAAGTGTAGCTCACGCCAAACGGCACGCTGGCCTGAGTGACCAGCTCCGCCAATTCACGAGCTTCGGCTAGAGTAGCGGTCAGCGGCTTGTCCGACATGACGGCTACGCCAGCGCTAAGCGCTGCGCAGGCGGACGCGAAGTGGTTGTGGTTGGGCGTCGCGATCGCAAGCATCTCGATGCCGTCCGCCCGGTTTGCCTCGCTCGCAAGCATGTCATCAAGCGAGGCATAAGACCGTTCGCGGGGAATCGAATAAGATGCTCCGCCTGCGACGGAACGTTCGACGTCGGTGGCAAACGCGCCCGCGACCAATTCGATCTCGCGATCGAGTTCGGCCGCGATGCGATGAATGGGACCGATGAAGGAGCCTGGCCCACCACCGACCATTCCCATACGGATCCGGCGGTTCATCGTAGGCGACCGTCCACACTCTGAGCGCGTGCGCGAAACCGGCCCGAACGACCTTTGATCACAGGCTTACCGTCTTGCGATCCGAGTTGAATGACGGGAACGGGAGGTAAGATACGCGCAGCTTCTGCTGGAGCGACAACTCGTGCTCGCCACTTGGAAAGCCCCCCGGAAATGCGACCAGGATCGTCGCCTCGGCACCGAACGGCCAGCGGCGGTCGTAGGCGCTGGTCATCTCGTCGAGCGTAAGGGCGCCAGCGCCCTCGTCAAAGCGAACGGCCTCCCGGGCTATGGCCTCCCCGTCGATTGAGACGTTCAGCTCCTCGATCATGGACAGCCCCAAACCACGGTAGTAGCCAAGCTTCGCCTTGAACGCGAAGCCGTCCGGTGAATTGTTCGGTCCCGTGTTGCGAAGGCTGCCGGGACTGATGAGATACTTGTCGAACATTATGCTGCCTCCTGTCCGGCATCGGTGAGTAGCCGCTTGAACATCAAGTGCTGACGGCGGACCTGCTCTCGGCTATCGACCTCCTCGAAATCCTGAACCCAGCGGTTCCCTTCGTATTCGCTGGAAAGGTAGCCGTCCCATCCTGCCTTTACGAGTTCGGAAACCACCTCGTCGTACGCGAGGGACGGATCGCTGCAGTCCGGCGTCATCTCGTAGAACTTCGCCTGAATGTGCCGGAAGTAGGGGATGTAGTCGGCGATGCGTTTCGGGTTCGAATAAGGCGAATGCCGCAGCGTCTCAGCCATCCTGACTTCGGCAGGATTACCCTTCATGCGGACAGCGACTTCGTAGATCGTGTATTCAGCCATGATCTTGGCTTCATGCTGATCAACGATGAACTGAGCGACCTCCGGCCGCGCACCCTCGCGCTCGAACCGAGCGCGCCAGACGGGCGGATAGTGCTTCATAAAGATGCCCATGTCCGGCAGTAGGCCTAGGTGCCGCGTGCCGAGCCGATCGGCGACTTCCACGGTACGCAGGATCCAGGCATGCTCCATGTGCCAAGGGGCGTGGACCTCCACACCCATATGGACATCGGCCTCCTCGGCGTACGGCACGCAACGCTCCAGAATGTCGGGGCGCACGAACACCAGCACGCGCATGTTGCGTATGCCCAGCCGATGACACAGATCAAGGTCACGTCGTATCGACACGACTTGCTCGTCATCAGTCATAAAGCGGTCTGAGCGAAGCTTGGTATCTAGGAACATGTCGTAGCATGTGAACTCGCAGTCATGCCGCGCCGCAATGTCCTTCCACTCGCCGATCTCGCGATCGGAGATATGGGGAAACCCGGGCATGTTCTGCTCGGGCAGGATTTCTATGCCACGTGCGCCGATGGAGGCGGCGAACGCGATACAGTCCTCCACGCTCATCCGGCCCTGGAATAATTCCTCCTGAAACGAGTACAGGCTGACACCGCGCTTTATCATTTATACAAAGTCCTGTGGGAGTATCGTAAAATTCGGTCTGTTCACTGCAATCGCAGGCGGTGCCTTGTTCGACTCATCGGCAGGCCCAAAATCGCCCGAGCACGGCTTGAACAGAATCTGATCGATTGACGAAGCCGTCACGCTACACCTCTCCGCACGCGATATCTGACGCGTTGCTAGTTTATCGATGCTCAATGAATGCGCTTTAATCATACGGCAAATCGATAGTTTTTATCAATTTCGATCGGACTAACGAATATGGCGGATTAGGCATTCTGCGCTGAGGAGGCTGATTGGGAAGGCGAGCGCGCTATTCGTCACTGTTTGATCCCACGGTTTGATGGTGCGATCCTTTCGTCGGAATGGAAGGAAGCCGTATGGGACAAGTACGTCACGGGTGCGCCACGACCACGCACGCCGTCCGAGCAGCAATACAGCGATCGCAAGCTTCGCTCTCGACGCTGAGCCGGGAGCTTGGGATCAACCCAAAGACGGTGGCGAAATGGCGGAAGCGGGCGACGGTCGAGGATTTGAAGACCGGGCCGAAGGCCCCTCATTTCACGACCCTGACAGAAGCCGAGGAGGCGGCCGTCGTCGCGTTCCGACGTCATACGTTGCTGCCGCTGAATGACTGCCTATATGCGTTGCAGCCGTCGATCCTGCATCTGACACGGTCAGCGCTGCACCGCTGCCTGCAGCGGCACGGCATATCCCGTCTGCCAGATATCGAGGGCGACAAGCCAAAGCGACAGCGCTTCAAGCGCTACCCGATCGGCTTCTTTCAATGGATATCGCCGAGGTTCAGACAGCCAAAGGCAAACTCTACCTTTTCGTCGGCATTGACCGCACGAGTAAGTTTGTGGTCACCCAGTTCGTCGAAAAGGCTGACAGCCGACCGGGCAAACCGACGGACAATGCCTTCGTAGAGTCGTTCAACGATCGCCTTCGCGACGAATGCCTGAACGCGTATTGGTTCCTCTCCATCGCCGACGCCCGAGCCAAGATCGAGGCCTGGCAACGGGACTATAACGGAAGGCGTCCTCACACATCGCTTGGCTGGATGACGCCAGTCGAATATGCCGCTGCCGCGGCCATTAAAGCGGCCGAATGAACGCCGGAAACTCACCTTTAGGCTGGATGAGAAACCGGGGGACCCTCACCACGAATACCGTGATTGCCCTCTAAAGGCAGAGGTTCACTCAGCGATCCACGCGGGTAAGCCAGACCAATCACTAATGGGGTCCAACCAGAGTCTGACCTCCTAGACGAGGTGTTCAATCTCGCTGTTACCGACCCTGTTCGAACGGGATTTGTGTTGCTAAGCGCATGCTAACTCAGGGAAAACGCTTTTTTAACAGTCCCAGCGTTCCGTAACTCCGTCTGCCAATTATGGTTTTGAAACATGAAACGGTTTTGTGGAAATACAAATCTCCATCCGCGCGATGGGCCCAATAATTGCGCAGCGCGACATATTATTCTTGAATGATGGTAATTTTAGAGAACGCTAAGTCACAGACTTCGTCGTAGCATCGAACTGGCTCCAGCCAAGCTTTCAGTATTTACATTACACTAATATCGTGGCGTTGCTTAATAGTTTCGTCTATTCAACAGCTAGACACGTTCGTCCAGAGCAATCCACAACGATAAAAGATGGACTAGGTTGTAACATCCGCCCAACTACGTCGATGCTGCTTGATTACTTGGTCGATCTTTGGGACCGTTCCTCCGCACGGTCTCGACAGATACCCTCGAAGCCGAATGCAAGAAAGCGGGCCATGCGTGCCTTGATAGCGTCAAAATCCGAGGATTGGCAAAGCCCGTCCGACAGGACGTCGATGCGGCCCGTTCTAGCAAGCGAATGCACCAGAACGCCGCTTACGAAGTGATATCCCCAGAAGAGGTCCTCTTCCGGGCAATTCGGCAGCGCCAATTTAAGCAGGCCGATCATCTTGCGCACTACAGGGTCAAAATGCGTATCGAACAGCTTGGCGCCCCACTCCGGCGCCATTGCGACTTGGGCACCAAGCGCAGCATAATTGCGCCACCCCTCACCCCCAGTCATGTAGAGGTCAAGATCGGTGTCGAGATACGCGCGCAAGATGCCCTCCACCGAAGGCGGATCGACGCGGCCCTTCATGTACTCGTCAAGCGCGACCGATCGCCGATCTGCCGTCACGCCGGCACGTCGCGCGAAGACCGCGTCGAACATCGCCTTCTTGTCCGCGAAATAATAGTGCAGCAGGGACGTATGGGTATTCGCCTGTGCCGCAACCTCCTTGAGCGTTACGCCATAGAGACCGCGAAGGCCGAACAGATACTCGGCGGCATCGAGGATATGACCTAGCGTTTCCTCCCGCTGTTCGGCCTTCGTGCGGCGTGGCTTGACCTTAGTAGGCATATGTTTTCCCAGCGCGCGCAAAGATGGCGCTCATCGTCGACATGTTCGCATATGCAGCGCCTTTTGGCGATGCGCGCCAGCCTCTTCAAGGATTCTGGCGATGATCATGTCAGCGACGACCCTGCGTCGCTCTCCACGCATCGACCCGCCCGATCGCATCGCCGCGCAGGTTGGCGTAGAACAAGCCGTAATCGTTACGGTGGTAACTCCCGGCCAAGAAGGTCAGCTTGTCGCTGAATCCGGTGGGTTGCGGCGATCGCAGCTTGACCTCGAGCATGCCGGCCCGGCACGTCGCGCCGGTCAGGTTCGGCACCAGTGCAGGTAGCGGAGCCGCCTTTTCGGGATATGGCATTTTGGGGAAGGGTAGGCTGCCCAAGTTGGCCGTTGCCGGCGAAGAGCCTCCCGGACCTGAGCCGAGCGGATCGACGCAGACCGCCGGGGCCTGGTCGTGGTCAATCATCTTGCCCTGCCACCAGTAGCGCTTGTTTTCAATCACCAGACGCGCGAGCCGCGAACCTTGCTTGCCGGCATTGTAAGAGATCACGCATCCGGTCTGACGCGAGGTTTCGCAGATCGGCAAACCTATTTCGGCAAAGCTGTCAGGCACATAGCCGCCGATCAGATAGGCGGCGATCAATCGCGATTGCACCGGTCTGCCCAAAACTTCGCGCTGAAGCAGGGTCGCGGCGTGTTGCGTGCCCTGACTGTGCGACGCAATGATGAAAGGTCGCCCTTTGTTATGGTGCTTTAGGTAGTAGCGGAAGGCTGCCGAGACGTCGGAATATGCAAGGTCGGACGCTGCGGGCCGATTGAGAGCGGCGACGGACGTCTGGCGATAGCGAGGCGCGTAGAGGCGACAACATCCGTTGAATGCGCTGACCTGTCCCAGCAGCACCGCACCGTTCAACTCTTCCACCTTTTCGGACTGAGTGTAGGGTGCGTTCTCGACATCGTTCCCGCGATAGGTGGTGGGGTGAATGAAGAATACGTCGGCCGACGCACTTTTCTCATCCACCGCCTTGTGACCGGGCGGCGTCGAGCGCTCAAGCCCATTGCGACCTGGGAATGCCAGCCATGCATCGTCGCCCTGATAGTCTGGTGCGACCGGTGGCGGCGCGGACGGCTTCTCCGCCTGGGCGGCCATGACGGGCATCGTCGCCATGATCGCCACAAGCGACCGAAAGAATATCCGGCGTACGAGGACGGGGCATCTGGTCATGATATAGAATCCTTGCTTACGCATCTGGGAGTGGTTTCGGCTCGCGCTGGTTCCAACAGGCGAAAGCGATATGGCTCGGGTGTATTGGCGCGCCGTTAGCATTCGTGACCGTCACGATTTGCTCTTCACCGGTGGCAAGATCGAAATGATTGTCCGTGAAGCGCAGCGCCGGATCTTCGGCAGTCAGTTGCACGGCAAGCGCATAACGATCGGTTGACAGGGTCACATGCAGTGCGACCGCATTGCTCGAGCATGTCGCAGCCAAACCAGGATCGCTAGCGAGCGCCAAGTCCTTCACCGGAGACAGCAGCAGTCGATTGGCTGGAAAAACGTCATAACGGCTACGTACCGTAATGAGGCGGTCGACGGCATCCGCTGCCAAACCGCGCCAGACGCACACGCTGCAATTCGCGGCGAGATGGATCTGTACCTGATGCCGCCACTCGCTTTCGCCGCCGTCGAATCGTGTCGAGGTGACCGTCGCGACGTCATTCACGGGTGCAAGCGTATCGTTGGTAATCCATAGCTCGACAGCATCACCGTCGCGCCGAAACGAGGCGAGTACGGGGGCAAAGGCGCGGCGCACGGCATACCAGCCCGCCTTCGCGACGCCATCATAGTCTATGAGGCTCCAACTCACGCAGGGCCAACAGTCGTTGTGCTGCCAGATCAACGCACCCGAGCAGTGCGGCTTTCGGCGGCGATAATGTTCGATGCCGAACTTCAGGCCTTCGGACTGTGCAAGCATCGTGTAGTCGACATAGTCGACGACTGTTTGAGGCAGGCCGGTGACCGGGATCATCATGGCCTTGGCCTTATCGGCTTCGTCCTTGATACGTTCGAGAAAGCCGGCGCAGCCAAGCGCCAGATCCTCGGGCGCCATCCACCGCTTGAGCGTGGCTAGGGCGGGCGCTGCCTGAAGACCGAATTCGCTGACGAAGCGGGCCTTGTCCTCCTGATAACGCGTAAACGCGACGCCTTCTGACACTGTCTCATAGCCGCCTTCGAGCTCGACGTCAGGGACGGGCGGGAAGCCGTGCCAGACCGTCCAGTTGTGCACGTCGCCTCCGCGCATGCTGTTCGGACTGGGACCGCCCCAAGGGCTACTCGGCCACCATGGAGTGACCGGATCAAGCTCGCCCAACGCCGCAGGAATGATTTCGTCGTAGATGACGAGCCCGACATGTCGCTCCGAGACCCCGGTCAACTCCTGCTGCAGCCAGTGAATCCCATGGCTCTCGTTATTTCCGCACCAAACCGCAAGGCACGGATGGTGCCGCAGTCGTGCCACTTGTTCACGCACCTCGGCACGGACGTTCTCGAGAAACGCCGGATCGTCGTCGGGATCGGGGCCGTTCGCGAACATGAAATCCTGCCAGACGAGCAGGCCGAGCCGGTCGCACGCGTCGTAGAAGCCGTCGGGCTCGTAGATGCCGCCGCCCCAGATACGGACCATGTTCATGTTCGCGCCGACCGCGCGCTCGAGTAGATCGCGATAAGTGCCTGCCGCGACCGCTCCGACGAAGGAACCAGCTGGAACCCAGTTCACGCCCTTGGCAAAGATCGACACGCCGTTGAGAACGAAGCGGAAGAAGGTGGTGCCGGGTTCGTCGGGGTCGGGCGACCGATCGATGACGATGGTCCGGATGCCGACCCGTCTACGATAGTCGTCCGCACCGTCGATACGAACTACGAGGGTGTAAAGCGGCTGGTCGCCGAGGTCGCTGGTCCACCACAACTGCGCGTCGGGAACGGTCATCTCGAGACCGCCAGATCCGTGCCGCGAAGTTCGAGCAACCATGGCGCCGCTGGGTGAAACGAGATCAATCGCCACGTCGGTAGCCTCGGTCAGGTCGATATCGATGGCAATACGCGCCACGCCGTCGTCGACCGCGAGCGTAGAGAAGTTGATGCTACGGACGACGGGTGATCGCCGCCGTTCGATCCGCACCGGCTTCCAGATCCCGACTGTCGGAAGATCAGGACCCCAGTCCCAGCCCCAGCCGAACTGCGCCTTGCGCATCGCTGTGCGACGCGAACGGGTGATCCGATCGGTGGCGACGCTCCAGTTCGGTAGCGGCTGGCTGCCCGTCATGATCGAGGGCGGGTGAAAACAGACCGCGAGGTGATGTCGCCCCGTCGCGACGCTTCCGACGTCGAAACGCCAACTGCGAAACATGTTGTCCGCGCGACCCAGCACTTCGCCATCGAGCCAGATGTCAGCGAAGGTGTCGAGACCGTCGAAGACAAGCTCGACAGTCTCATGCGGGGCCGCCGCGGCCAATTCGATCTCGACGTACCACCACCATTCACGGTCGCGCACCCAGGCTGCTGCTGCCTCGTGACGCCCTACAAAGGGGTGGACTAAGCGACCGGCTGCGACCAACGCCAGATATGTATCGCTCGGCGCTTCGTCTGCAATCCAGCCCTCGCCAGCACCTAAAGCAGCGTATGCCCTTTTACCACCGCCTGGAACGAAATCCTTCAGCCGCCAGCACGATATGCATTCTGTCATGATCATGAGCCTTGTCAGGTTCGGTTTCGCGCTGTGAAGGCGACGCGACGTTGCTGTTTTGGTAAGGAATAGACCCCCCGCCGCATGTGTTATCGTTGATTTATTAGTAAATCAACTTCCTAGCGATTGTTGCTGCCTTAGTCGCAAGGAACGCCGCTCCTCGATTAGTTTGACGGTAGCAGATGCAAGATTGTCAGTGCCTCGGCAGTGGTAAGCGTGGCCGGCAGGCCGCAGATTACGCGGCTTGCGCCACTCGCTCTGCGGTTTGCGCGGACCAGTTCCAGGGCATGAGTTCGTCCCATCGC
>NZ_SLYA01000009.1 GCF_004340965.1 Sphingomonas sp. PP-CE-1A-559
TCGTCAAGGTCGGCGCGGTTTCCCTCAACCACCGCGACAAGATGGTTATCGATAGCGGGCGCGGGCTTACGCTCGACTTTCCATTCACGCCGGGCTCGGATCTAGCTGGCCGCATCGTGGCGATGGGCGACGATGCCGAACGGTTCGCGGTTGGCGATCGCGTGATCTCCTGCTTCACGCCCGAGTGGATCGATGGTGCCCGCGCAGGCACGGCCCGCACCCCAGCCTATCGCACCCTCGGCGGCTATTTCGCCGGCGTACTGGCAGAGTATGTTGTACTGCCTGAAGACTGGCTGGTCACGGCACCATCGGCGTTGGACGACGCCCAAGCGAGTACGCTGCCCTGCGCTGCGCTCACCGCCTGGTTCGCACTGGTCGAGCGCGGCGGAGTGCGCGCCGGCGACACCGTATTAATCCGGGGGACTGGCGGAGTGGCGCTTTTCGGGCTCCAGTTCGCGAAGTTGCATGGGGCGAAAGTGCTCGTCTCTTGTAGCTCGGAGAAGATCGATCGTGTCCTGGCGCTGGGAGCCGACCATGCAATGGATCGACGCCAAGCGGATTGGCTCGAAGCTCTATATGCGTTGACTGACGACCGAGGCGCGGATCACATTTTAGAGACCGTCGGCGGGACTTTTCTCGGCCAGTCGGTACGGGCCGCCGCTGTCGGCGGACGCATCTATCAGATCGGCGCGCTCGATGGTTTTGACATCTCCTCGCCCGTTATGCCGCTCATGATGAAGGACGTGACGATCCACGGCATTGGCACCGGTCATCGCCGTGCGTTTGAGGACATGGTGCGCGCGGTAGAACGGACCAACATGACCCCGGTAATTGACAGCCGCTTTATGATTGCCGAGCTACCAGATGCGCTCGACCGCTTCGACACCGGCCCGTTCGGCAAGATCGTAATCGATAACACAACATTTTCTCACCGCGAACATGCATGAGTGCCTAAAGTTGGGGTGTTGAATCAGCGCGTGAACGGCTGGAGCTGGCCCATTCAAACATGCGAGCAGATTTCGCTAAGTAGTCTCGCGCACCGGTCAGGCGTGATGCAAGCCTGGCTTGCCGCGCTCGGTAACGAAGCTGGCGTGCGTCGAGAGCGTCCCGTTCCGCGTCGCGATCGTGTTCAGGACTTTCAGGTCGCCGCGCCATAGATCGCGACCGACGTCGCATAAGACATAGCCACGCCGGTCAGTCAGGGCCTTCAGGTTCGCATTTTCGGCGCGGGACGAACGAGTGTAGTCGTCGTCCTCGCCTACGCCGTCCGCCCCCGAGCTGATCGAGGTCGCGAGGTATTCGCTGCTGATGATCTTGCCGTTGCCGTGATCCTGGATCAGGTCGCCAGCGTAATGGCGGTGCGCGTCACCGCTGACGGTCATGACGTTGCCGGGGCAATGCGCGTCGATGTGCGCAAGCAGGCGACGGCGGCTGTTCATGTAGCCCGACCATTGGTCCATCGAGACCAGCTGCTCGGTCTGGCCCACCTTGTGATAGCCGAGGTTCATCAGGCAGACCTGCTGCGCGATCAGGTTCCAGCGTGCCTTCGAGCGATCCAGCCCCTTGAACAGCCACGCTTCCTGCGGGGCGCCGGTGATAGATCGGTCGGTGGCGAAGGCGTCCGGTCCTTGCGGCGCATCACGGTCGCCGTAGACCTGGTCGGAACGATACTGCCGCGTATCGAGGAAGAACGCGTCCATCAGATCGCCGAAGCGTGCGCCGCGGTACATTTGCATGTGCGATCCGTCGGGCATCGACGAGCGGCGTAGCGGCATATGCTCGTAATACGCCTGCATCGCCATCGCACGCCGCGTCCGGAACACCTCCGGCGCGGTGTTGTCCTGGTCGATGTCGCCGGCCCAGTTGTTGTCGACCTCGTGATCGTCGAAGCTGACGAACCAGGGCGCGGCGGCGTGCGCGGCCTGGAGATCGGGATCACTCTTATACTGCGCGTAGCGCTGGCGGTAATCGCCGATCGAATAGATTTCGTGGCCGAGGTGGCGACGCACCAGCGGCTTCTTCGCGCCGCGCGCCTGTTCGCCGCGGTCCGGCCCCTCGTAGATATAGTCGCCGTAATGGAACACGAAGTCGATCGGTTCGGCGGCGATGTGACGCCATGCGGTGTAATAGCCCTCCTCGTAATGCTGGCACCCGGCGACGGCGAAGCGCACGCGATCGAGCGGTGCGCCTGGCGGGGGCAGGGTCGCCCCGCGGCCGGTGCCGCTACGCTCGCCGCCGCAGGTGAAGCGGTACCAATAGGGCCGCGCGGGGGCGAGTCCGGCGACCTCGACATGGACCGAATGCGCCAGCTCAGGGTGTGCGATCGCCTCGCCGCGCTGAAGCACCTGACGGAAGTCGGGATCGGCGGCGACCTCCCATGCGACCAGCACCGGAGCCATCATCATCCCGCCATCCGGTTGAAGCGGCAGCGGGGCAAGCCGGGTCCAGATGACGAAGCCGGTCGCGTCCGGATCGCCGGCCGCGACGCCCAACGTGAACGGCGGGGTGGGGAAGCGCGGGGCCTCGATCAGGTTGCGGGGCCGCACCTCGGCGGCGGAGGCCCGCCAAGGCAGGACACCAGCGGCGATCAGGCGCCCCAGGGCGGACAGAAGATAGCGGCGATCGACTTCGTACATGGTCGTAACTCCGTTCGGCGTATCAGCGCAGCATGATGTGGAAAAAGGCACCCTGGCCATAGTCGTCGACTTCGCTGACGTAGCGAAGGCCGTTGCCGACCAGGAATTTCGGCTGGTCGTTTAGCAGGTTGGTGATCTCGTATTTGAACGTCACGTGTTTCGTCACGCGGTGCCACAGGCTGAGGTTGACGGTGGTCAGCTCCGCGCGGCCGTTGTCGTCCTGCGCGGTCTCGCCGATGCCCTCCATGTAACTGCCGCGGTGCGTGACGGTCGTGCGGAACGCGCCGTCGATCGCGGGCAGGCGAAGCGTCGCGCCGCCGTTGATGATCCATTTCGGCTGGTAGATTAGCCGGTCGAGCGTACGCGATCCGGCATCGCTGGTGATCGACATCCGCCCCTTCAGCCAGGTCGCGTTGAAGAACGGATCGATCCGCTGGCCGAACAGGTTCACATCGTGATCGGCCGCCTGGAACTCGATACCGTAGAGGCGCGAATTGTCCGCGTTGAGCGGCTGGCGAACCCGGTAGTTGACGTCGTCGATCAGCTGCGTCGTGGTCAGCGTGAAGATGTCGTCCTTGATCCACTTGGCGAACGCGCCGAGCGAGATGATGCCGTCCTTGTGAAAATACTGCTCGAGCTGGACATCGAGATTGTCCGACCGACGCGGGCGCAGATCGGGATTGCCGCGGCTGATCGAGCAATCCGCCCCGCCCGAGTCCTCGTCGCCGCAATTAAGCGATTCCGGCTGCGCGATGTTGCCGGGCGTCGGACGGCCGAGCGTGCGGCTGTACGAGAAACGAAGCTTCTTTCCGCCGGCGAAGTCCTGGATGCCGGTGAACGACGGCAGCAGGTACTGGTACCCGCCTTTGTTCCGCGTCATGACCGACGATGCGGTGCCGCCGGTGATCGTGGGCTGGAACGCGGAAAAGCGCGTGTGGTCGTAGCGGACGCCCGCAACCAACGTCGTGTCGTCAGTGGCGTAATGTAGCGACAGAAACGGCGTTACCAGCCGCTCGGTGTAGCGATAGTCGCCGGTAATGCTGTCATAGGTGGAATTGGGGACGTCCTTGACGAACTTGGGCCACAACTCCTTCTTCACGCGGGCCCAGTCGACCCACGGGAACGATTGGGGCGCGCCGACCGGGACGTAGCCGGGATCATAGAGATAGGCGTTCATCGCCTGACCGAGCTTGTATTCGGTCATGTCGACGTTGCGCGCCAGTTCCAGGTTTCGGAACTCGATACCGGTGACAAACCCGAAGCCGCGATCCTCCGGCTCGGCATTCCAGCCATAGTCGACGCGCGCATTGGCTAGCCCCTCGTTGGCCATGCGGTAGGTCGTCTGCGCTGTGCTGAGCTTGTAGGGAGATCCGAGCACAAGGCCGGGCTTGTTGATCCCGGTGACATAGGGCAGCCCGCCGGTGCCGTCATTGCCCGCCGCCCAGTCCAGCGAAAGCCCCGTCGGATAGGCGCGGACGCCGATATAGGGCTGCGTATTGTCGTACCGGGCGCGCGTATAGCCACCGCGAACGCGCAACGACGAGCGGTCGTCATGCCATTCGACATTGCCGATCGCGCCGACCGTCGCCTTGTTCCAGGTATCGTAGCGATAGCGTGAATAGAGGCTGTTGATGTCCGATCCGCCGCCCTCCGCGGTCAGGTCGCTGACGCTGTTCTTGGTGTAGTAATCGTTCTTGTTCATCGTCGAGGATTCCCACTGACGATAATTGAACCCCAGCAGCGACGCATAGATGTCGGTGCCAAGCGGACGCCATTCGAACTTCGCCGAACTGCCCGCAGTTTGAAGGCGGTTGGTGTAGCTGCCATAGCTGTGGTTGTACGGCACGGCGATGCCGTTCCACGCGGGATCGTCGGGGCCGGCCAGCTTCTTGCCGGCGTCGCTGAAGTAATATTTGGTGTCCTGCCACCATTTACGCGAGTTGCGGATACGGTTCTCGTAGCGCGCCGACAGGACTACGCCGAACTGGTCGCCCGCGCCGAACTTGTCGGCAAACACCATCTTGCCGCCACCGCCGAAATGCGGCGTGCTGCCGTTGCCGGCATTGCTGCCGCCATCGCCCTTGAACGATGAATAGATGCCATAGCCGTCGACCATAACGTACCGGCGCTTCAGCCCGAACGCGCTGCGCGTGACGATGTCGACGATCCCGCCGATCGCCGCGCCGTCCTGTTCGGCAGTGAAGGTCTTGTAGACGTCATTGTGGAAGGCAAGTTCCGACGGAATCTGCTGGAGGTTGACCTTGCGCGATCCTTCGCCGTCGTTGCCGATCGTAGCGAGCGTGATCCCGTCGATGGTGGTCTGGTTGAGATCGGGCGAGATGCCGCGGATGCTGACGAACCGCGGCGCATCGCCGTCCTCGATCGCGCTGATACCGGGCAGTAGGATCAACTGGCCTGCGACGCTGCCGTCGGCCGACAGCGTCTCGAGATCGTCGAATACGATCGAGTCACGTACCGACGTCGATTGCTCCTTGTCCGAGCGGATCGTGCGATCGCCCATGACGATGATCTCGGACTTGGTCTGCTCGGGATCAGCGGTCGGGTCTTCGGCGTTTGCGGCACTAGCTACGAACAACAGTGGAAGCGCACAGGCCGCGGACGCGATCCACCGGACGCGTCTGGCGGGCGAAAGGAATAACATTGGGCCAGCATCTCCGAGAGGGGCGGGCAGATAGGCCTCCCGAGGATGGAAGAGCTGGTCCTACCCATTGTGAGACCAATCTGCGGCCTCGAGCGCCTCGCCTATGATATCGACGCGACATAACCGCGTCAGTTATACTGACCTTTTATGACAGTCCGTATTAATCAGTCGAACTGTTCGGCCGCGTATCAAAGCTGTTTGGTACTGAGCTAGGCCGGTACTCGGCACCGCGACTACTAGGTAAGGCGGCCCTTTTTCGCAGCGGTCGGGATGACTTTCGGAAGCCACCGATTCCTAAGCAGTCATTTCGACCAACCGCTTCAACCGAAGGCAAGCGCTGCCTTGGAACTCGATGAATGAACGGCGGAGGTTGACACGCGGGGAACGTCGCCCGAACGGCGACTTATGGGTCGTCTGACGTTTTCCGCCGTGCCGTTTAGACCGACCGGGGATAATCAGTCTTCAAACAGTTCCTTCCGAAGGTACTTCTGCTTTTCTTTTCCCGAACAGCTTCCATCCCAGAAATCCTGTGACAAGAAGACCTAGTACGACCCAGGTAAGATTGCCGAGTAAGCTGGCCACGGTCTGAACCTGATCACTAAATTGGCGTCCGAGCGAGACGTATATGAGAAGCCAAAGCAGTTCGCCGGCAACGTCGAGCAGGATGAACCATCTCCAGGGGTATTCCGTAAGCCCGCTCGTTACATTTATCCAAGGTCCAAGCGGGCCGATCAACCAGCGGCTGAAAAAGATGCCCCAACCTGCCCATTTCCGTGAATAGGTTTCCGCTTGGGCCACTTTGTCAGCGCCACCGATGCGCTTGGTCACGGTTGTAAGAAGCGGGCGGCCCCCAAAACGACCAAATGCATAGCCGATCTGGTCGCCAAGCACAGCGCCGGCCGCACCTGAGAGCACTACCGGCCAGAAGCTTAGTTCACCTTGCGCAACGAACGATCCCATTGCGATGAGCGTCAACGAACTGGGGAAAGGAAGCCCCGCAGCCGCCAGCACCATTGCTCCAAATAGGGCAGGCAATCCGTAGGTCGTCAGCAGTTCCAGGAGCTGTTCAGTCACGACTTCGATCTCGTCGACGGGGAAGACTGCAATGGCGGGGCGGGTGGTGGGTAGGGCGGTCGGGCGTGGACGATCGCGTAAGTGAGCTTGGCTTCGATCTGCGTCATTGTTTGCCCAGTGTCCTGCGCGATGCGGCCGAGCGGACGGCGATCGGGTTCCGGGGGCAGGTTCAGCGCGCGGTGGAGGACGTGGGGTGGCACATGATACGAATGCGCGACGTACCCGATCGTCATCCAGCGCTCGATCGGTTCGTCGCGGTGAGCGTTCCAGTAGATCGCGTCGCTGACGGTGCGCGCGGCGTGGTAGCCGGTAAACGCCACCGCAGCCACGAACAGAGCGATCAGCAGGCGCCGCCACATCCCGTCGCGCGTCATCCCATCCGGCGTCATTTCATCCCGTGTCATCCTAGGGCAATCCTGACACCCAAAGCAGCGATCAATGCCAGCGGCATCGCCACCGCGCCGACTTTGAGGAACCGCCAGAACCCGATATCCTGCCCCTCCCGCCGGATCGCCTGCAACCACAATATCGTCGCTAGGCTGCCGGTGATGGACAGATTGGGGCCAAGGTCGACGCCGATCAGCAAGCCATCAATGACCAGCTTGGGCGGCTGGGCCTGGGCAACCGCGGTGCTGGCAACCAGGCCTGCGGGCAGGTTGTTCATCAGGTTCGATCCGAACGCCAGGATCGTCCCCGATACCGCCGACGCCTGCGCCGGATCGGCCGACGCGGTGCGGATCGCGTGCGCGACCCACGCGATCACGCCGGTCAGGTCGAGCGCTTCGACCAGGACGAACAGTCCAGCGACGAGCGGCAGCACGCTCCACGAGATATCGCGCAGCAGCGCGACCGGCGACGACCGCGCGATCGTGCAGACCGCCAGCGTCGTGACGATACCGGCGATCGCGGTCGGCAGGCCGAGTTCGATATCGAGCGCGGATACGGTTAGCAGTACGATTGCGGTGGCGACGATCCCGACGAACGCGGCCTTGCCGCCCGCGGTGAGCGGGGTGCGCTCGACCGCGCTGGTGCAGCTGCCTGCCAGTCGCGTGCGCTCGAGCCAGCGTAGCACGGCGAACGTGACGACGATCGACGCCAGCGATGGCAGCGCGAACGAGGCGAACCATTGCCCAAGCGGCGGCATCTTGCCACCGTAGAGGACGAGGTTGGCGGGGTTGGAGATCGGCAGGACGAAGCTTGCCGCATTGGCGATCAGCGCGCACGCGAACAGCAGCGGCAGGGGGTCAGCCTTTGCCTTCTTTGCCGCGGCATAGACTGCCGGGGTCAGCACCACCGCGGTCGCGTCGTTCGACAGGAAGGTCGTCGTGACGATGCCGGTGACGTAGACCAGCGCGAACAGCCGTGCGGTCGATCCCTTTGCGTGGATCGCCGCGGTCGCCGCGACCCAATCGAACAACCCTTGCGCGCGCGCGACCTCGCTGAGCAGCATCATACCGATCAGGAACAGATAGACATCCATGCCCTTGGCGACCGCGCCGATCGCCGCAGGCAGGGGCATCAGCCCGAACAGCAGCAGCAACGCTGCCCCTGCCACCGCCCAGATCGCCTCCGGCCAGCGGAACGGTCGTGCGATCACCGCAGCGGTCGAGGCGGCGCAGATACCCCAGGTAGCGCCGGTCGCGAGGATCACCAGTGCTTCCCATTCTTGTTCGGGCCGAGCTGCGTGCCGGCGATGCCGTGCTCGGGCCACGCGCCGATGCTGTGGAGATCGCGACCCGGCGCAATCGGCACGCCGCGCCGCGGGATATCCGCTTCGCCGCGGACCAGGATTTCGACCATATCGCGGTCGGTGCCGACGCTGGCCGCAACGCGGTGGAGCCCGGCGTCGAGCGTGATGCGCAACGACCAAAGCGCCGTGCCAGAGACGGCGAGCATCGGCTGGGCGATGCCATCGTCGACCGACAGCAGCACCGGCTGTGTCGTGCCGCCGAACAGCTTGGCGACGATCTCAACTTCGCCCGGCCGCGGGACCTGCGTGGCCTCGGCGGGGCGCGTCACCAGCCGGATGTCGGCAGGCGCGACGATCTGGACGAACGGCCAGTCGCTGCCTGTTTTCTTGAACCGCCAGCTCGGCACGCGACCGTGGAGCGTGACGATCGAAAAACCGGGCTTGCCGCCGCCTTCCTCGATCTCGCCGGTCGAACGCGTTGCGCCGTAGACGACCCGTCCGTCGTTGAGCAGTTCGTTGTAATGCGTATGCCCGGTATCGACGAAGGCGACGCGGGCGTCGGCGAAGATGCGGGCAATATCCTCGCCATCCGCGGCGAGGTCGCCGGGATAGGCATGCATGAACACGACCGGCGTCTGCCGCTCCGCCTCGGCGCGCGCGAGTTCCTCCAGCAGGCGGTTGCGGTGGTGCATCGTCAGTCGAAAATCGGGGCCGCCCGCACCCGCCGAAACGATATCGAGGAAGATGCAGCGATGCCCGGCGATGACCTCGACCTCGGGCCGGTTCGCTTCGGCAAAAGCGGCGTCGTAATGCGCGAGATCGCCGAGTTCGAAATCGTGATCGCCGGGGATGACCCGGTAGGGCAGGCGCAGGGAAGCGAGCGTATCGGCGATGACCCGGTATTGTTCGGCCGTCGCGTGATTGGCATTGTCGCCGGGCAGGTAGACGAAGTCCGCGGCGTCGCCGATATGCGCGTTGATTTCCGCGACGATCGCGGCGAGCCGGTTGCGGCTTTGCCAGTCGTTCGCCTCGTCCATGTGCAGATCGCCGATGTGCACCCATGTGATGGAGGAAGGGTGGGTCACTTGTGCGTCTCCGGCATGGCGGTGAGGTACAACACGAACCCAGCTGCTGCGATCCCGGCGAGTGTCAGGAAGCTCGCGCTGTATCCGGCCCAGACGATGATTGACCCGGCCAGCGTCGCCGACAATGCTGCCCCCAGGCCGAACACGCTCGAAACGACGCCTTGGCTGACGTTGAACCGGCCGGATCCCTTGGTCAGGTCGGCAACGATCACCGGGAACAAGGCGCCGAATATCCCCGCGCCGATCCCGTCGAGCGCCTGTACGCCGACCAGCCACCACGGATCGTTCGACACGGTGTAGAGAGCGCCGCGCGCCGCTAGGAAGCCGAACGCGACCAGGAAGATCGGCTTGGTGCCCCAGCGTTCGGTGTTGCGCCCGACGACGATCGCGACCGGCACCATCACGAGCTGCGCCGCGACGATGCACGCGGCAGTTAGCGACGTCGCCTTGTCGGTGCCGACGGTACGACCGAGCAGCTGGCTGACCGAGGTCAGCATTGCCGCGTTGGCGAGATGGAAAGTGAACGCGGCTGCCGCGAAGATCATCAGCGGACGGTTCTCGATCAACGTCTTCCAGCCGCTCGGCTCCTCGCAGCCTTCCCCCGGCTCGCAGTCGAGGCCGCGCGCGACCGCATTGTCGATGTCGTCGTTCTTCAGCCGCCCCGCGACGATGACGCTGGCGACCGTTAGCCCCGCCATCAGCCAGAAGACGACGACCGGACCGAACGACCAGGCAAGGACGCCGGCAAGCGCTGCCGACACGGCATTGCCGGCGTGGTTGAACGCCTCGTTGCGACCGACCCGCTTGGCGAACAGCTTCGGCCCGACCAGCCCCAGCGTGATCGCCGAGATGGCCGGCGCAAAGATCGCGCCCGCCGCAGCCGCGATCGACTGGGTAATCGTTACCATCGTGAAGCCCGAGACGATCGGCAGTGACAGGCTGCTCAGCGTCACCAGCAGGGCGCCGGCGATGACGATGCGCGGCTTGTTCTTCGCCCGGTCGATCAACCCGCCCGCCGGCGTCTGCGACAACAGGCCGACGATCCCGGCGATGGTCAGCACGAGGCCGACCGTCGCCTCGTTCCAGCCATGCGAAGGCCCACGTACGACCAGCAGGTAGATTGCGAGATACGGCCCGAGCCCGTCGCGGACGTCCGCCAAGAAGAAGTTGAGCGCGTCGAGCGTACCGGTAGGCACGCTGCGCTGCGCCGTGTCTTTCGTCTCGGGCATGGCTGCAGCAGATCCCATCGGGTGTCTCCAGATTTCGCGTAAAGAAAGGTGAACCGCGCAGTAAAGCGCTTCAGAGGCGGTAGCCTGAACGATGCCGTTCAGGTTCGATTTGCAATGGCTTGAAACATGCCGGATTAGCTGCGCAATATCGTTTCGGAGCTCATACAAGTTCCGAAGTGGACCGATATTCGTAAGAATAACCATACATGACAGTATGTTAAAGCTTCTATGAATCGGATTTCACAGTCTGGTAGAGTGCGTTGACTATGGGGCGCGTTCCACGAAGCGTTGATTGGCATGCCTTTGGATCGGCAAGCTATAAATCGAGAGACATCCGAAGGAATGTCCCGAGTCTGACGAGTATGGGCAAGGTGTCGAAGTGATCTGTTGTTGAGGAAAGCGACAGTTTGCAGCCGACGAACGGACCCGGCGCGGTGCGCATGATGCCGGGGGCACGCAAGGCGGTCATGGTGCCGAGATGAATAGATGTCCGAAGTTTGGGAGCGGGCGAGGCCGCCTAGGCATCCGGATGTAGGTTAGCGCCCGGGGGGCGGCGTCGTGTCATCGAAAGCAGGATGTTGCGGATGGGAATGGTAGCCATCTGGCTGTTGGCGCCTAAAGCTGCCCTTTGGATCACCCAGGAGGCTAGGTTTAGATCACGCGCCAGGCGGACTTTTCTTTTTCGCGTTTTAGCCGCAAGTAATGGCCAGATGGCTCTCTCACCCAATTATTATTCTGTTTTAGAGGTGCCCTCGACGGCAAGTCGCGAAACTATCCACGCCGCCTGGAAAGCGCTGCTCCGTCAATATCACCCCGATGCAAATCATGGTGTGGATGTTTCTGCTCGTGCGAAAGAGATCAACGAGGCGTATTCCGTTTTGGGAAAGAAGGAAGCACGCGCGACCTATGATCGGTCGCAGATCAGGCCGTCTGCCCACCGAGCGACCGCGAACCGCGCGTTTCACCCCAGGAAAGCCGGCAGGCGCCCGATGCGACCTAGCCCGTCGATGCAGCCCAGCGGTAGCTTCTCGCAGCCGCTAGAAACCAACGAATGGCTGATGGGTCTTTTCCTGCTGATCCTCACCGCCGCACCGATCGCTACAATCCTGGTTCTGTGGAATGAGGAATCCGGATTGGCACCGACGGTTCGACGTAACGTCGCCGCTAATCACGTGCCTGAGCCCCCCGCAAAAGCCGTCCGCAGCTCATCGGGCACAAAACTCAGATTTGGACAGCCTGCTTCCTAAACTACAGCCTGCTTCCTAAACTATCGCCTCGTCGCGACATTCGAGTTCGCAGGATCAGGCGCCAAAAGCAGTCGTAACACGGAGATGGACGAGCGGCCGAAGTTGGAAGCTGGGAGGGGGCGGGGACGTCTGATTATGGGTCTCCGCGGCCGCTGATCGCCTGATAGCTGCATGACCAAGCTCGTCTGCTCCCAAGGTCTTTCGCATCCTGGAACTTGCTGCTTTAAGAGGCTCAAAGCCTTTCCGTTTCTCCGTGCCCATCAGCCCATATTGGGAAAGTGTATGCGGGGAAGGGTTTAGGGAAAGCGGTTTACGATGGTGAACGGTCGCGTGGTAAGCACGGCCGGCATACCAGTGAGAGGGCAGTAATGACGGACACCGCAAACGTAATTGCCGTGGACCACACAGGCTTTGTTGTGTCGTCTTTGGACGAAGCCGTTCGGTTCTGGACGGGAGCGCTCGGTTTTACACTTGAGCGGCAATCGGAGATGGAGGGCGACTTCCTGCATCAGGTGACAGGTGTCGATGATCCGAAAGTGAGAACGGCGATCGTCAAGGCACGAGACGGCTACGTGGTCGAACTGTTGGAATATTCAAACGGGCTCCAGAACGGGACGGTGCCTAGCGGCGCGGGATCGATCGGAGCGGCCCACCTGGCTCTGACCGTAAAGGATATTAGTGTCGCCATTGCCCGCGTCGA
Organism: Sphingomonas sp. PP-CE-1A-559; assembly: GCF_004340965.1. Classification (GTDB taxonomy): domain Bacteria; phylum Pseudomonadota; class Alphaproteobacteria; order Sphingomonadales; family Sphingomonadaceae; genus Sphingomonas. The sequence continues at coordinate 12,324 of NZ_SLYA01000009.1, forward strand.
GGCAGCAGGATGGAAGGCGAAAGGCAATCCGCTGCCGATCCTGGGTGGTCCACGGAAGGGAACGTTGGTGGCCTACGTTTCAGGCCCCGATCATATCACGATAGAGCTTATGCAGCCGACAGCCCGTTGATGAGCGGGCAAAAGCTTTGCCGGCCCATCATTCTTTTGAAAGCCGGCTAGGCAGCGGACAGGGCCGAGGCTCAGCACCTTCTTTGCTGCAATACTGAATGGATGACAGAAGTTGGGGAGCCAGAAAGAGACCGCGAATGACCGCAAGTGGGTCTTTTTGATTTTAGGCCAGAAGACTTTTGGTATTTTGCGTTAGTTGTAGCTTCCTTCGATCGTCAATATCAATGTTAATACCCAACCACCTGACAATCCGTCCATCCTTAGTGCGCAACGGAACGGCATGGACGCTCATCCAACGGTACATCCCGTTCTTTCCTCTTAAACGGTACTCCGCATCAACGGCTTGCTGATCGTGTACGGTTTCACGCCACTTCTGCATCGTAGCTACTCGGTCGTCGGGATGGATTGCAGTTAGCCAACCATAGCCTTTCCAATCGTCATAGCTTTGACCGGTATAGGCCCGCCAGCTGGGACTGTCGGTCTCGATAAGACCATCGGGCGCACTTTCCCACGTCGTTGCGGCGATGCCGGTGACGGCTAATCGTTCATACACTTCGCCATCACTCAACATTTCGTGCGTGACCGGGTAGCTGTCTGTGCGCCCTTCCGCGACCGAGGCGTAATCGATTGCATCACGTTGTTTGAGACTGCCGGTATCGACAGGCGGACTTCCAATGCGACTTTTCCGCTCCGCCTTTCTCCGTCTCAGCACTTCGTCTGCAGCCACCAGAAGGCAGTTCATACTCTGATTGTTACCAGTGTAGCGGCTTGATCCGACGCTAGCGGCGCAGTTCACCGAATGGCTGCCCAACACGTATGAACCGTTTAAGGCCTGCTCAATGCGTAATCTGTGTCGCTCAACGTCGAGGTCGGAATCGGAGTTGATTTGCACAACGACAAATTCGTCGCCACCGAGCCGAACAACCACGTCGCCAGGATTACTGCATGCCCGCAACCTATCGGCGACCAAACATAGCAGGCTATCGCCTACCTGATGACCAAGGCGGTCGTTGACTGGTTTGAAGTCGTCAAGGTCAACATAATGAAAAGCGATACGCCCGTGTCGTTCTGGCCGGGCGTTTGTCTCAAATGCCTCGGCAAGAGCGAGACGGTTGCCAAGCCCAGTCAGATGATCCGTTTTGACCTGACGAGCAAAGGCGTGTCGCGTAGTCGCCTTGGCCGACTGCGATCGATATCGTTGGCGGGCGCTACGAAGGCCACCAGCGAGCAGCGCAAACAGGCATAGAGACGATACACTGGCATTCGCATCTCCCCGGAACAAAAGAATGGCAGCCGGTGGTGTCACTGCGAAAATCAGGCTCGGAACGACAATGTAAGGACGCATCGCAACGGTAGACGCTGCTCCGGCAGCGTAGCCCACGACGAGAATGCCGATGGGCATCTGCCATTCTGCAGGTGGCAGCATGTACGATCGTGCGGCAAACAGACCAAAAACTGTCGCGAAGGCCCAATAGGTGAGCGCAAACTGACGTTCAAAGCGCTGGGCGTCGACCAAGGGCGTTTCGGTGTTGTCGTACAACCGTCTACCGCGGACAAGAACGACAAGGCGGGCCACGCTCGCGCAGCCTCCCATCGCAACCAAGCTGGCCAGAGCGATATCCTGTGAGGCACGGACGCTGAGCGCACCAACCATAAGGAACAACAGCGTCATGATCACTGCGGGCATGCGCGTGCCGCACAGACTGGCAACAAGCTCGACGTACGTTCCGTCCGGAATATCGCGAACGATTGGGCTCTCAGTGGCTTTCACATGCCTCTGATTAAAGGCAAAAGGTGAAAGCATCCTATCTGAACGCGCGCTCGAGAACGCGGGTGGGGTTTGGGTAACGGGGACCTAGATTTAGCGGCCGCAGATGGGAGGCCCACCGCCTATCGTGGGCGACTTCTAAAGATGTCGGGGCAGGGGCACTTTCTGCTGCTTGATCGGCTCTTCCCGTCTGCGCGCCAGGGTTGACACGATATAGGACGGCAATGTCTGCGATTGCGCATATTGCTCGTATCGCCACCCTGTGGGCATTTCGCGAAAATCTGTACAACGGTCTATCTAAGACCTTCGCTATGACGGAGACGAACCAATCCATCTAAGCCCATCGAAATTCGTTACGCTCCCCCGGGCGTGGATGGCCAAGGCTACCGAAGGCGTCGATCATGACGGCGTCCTGCGACAGATCGCCGAAGAAGCGGGGTGGTCGGGACGCTATGCCTTCCTGATCGTCATCTCGGCTGCGATCTCCTTGCTTGGGCTGCTGATGCCGTCGGTCGCGGTGCTGATCGGCGCCATGCTGCTGTCGCCCCTGATGATGCCGATCATCGGCTTGGGCTTTGGCATCGCCACGCTCGACTTTCGTGAGATACGCCGCGCCGCAACGGCGTTGGTCTTGGGCGCGGCGATCGCGGTGGCACTGTCCGTCGTCCTGATCCTGCTGTCGCCGGTACAGACTATCACCAGCGAAATTGCCGGGCGGACGCAGCCGACGCTGTTCGACCTGCTTGTCGCACTGCTGTCGGCCATCGCAGGGGGCTATGCGCTGATCCGCGGGCGCGGGGGTACGGTCGTCGGGGTCGCGATCGCGATCGCCCTCATGCCGCCACTGGTGGTAGTCGGGTTCGGCATCGCGACATGGAACTGGGTGGTCTTCTCAGGCGCGTTGTTGCTGTTCCTGACCAACGCCATCACGATTGCGCTGACGGCGGCCCTCGTCGCGAGGTGTTACGGCTTCGGCAGCCATCTTTCGCCGCACCATACCGGATGGCAACTCGTCCTGTTCGCCGTCGCGATCGGGGTCCTGTCCATTCCTCTCGGCGCCGGCCTGCGTCGGATCGCTTTCGAAGCGGTAGCCCAGCGGCAGGTGCGCGACGCGCTCGGGGAGGACTTTCCACCCGGTGCGCGTCTGAGCCAGGTCGAGATCGACCATGGTACGAACCCGGTACGCGTCCGCGCCGTGATGCTGACACCACGGATAGAGCCGGGGGCGGATCGCAAACTTGCAGCGGACCTCCGCCAACGGCTCTCGCGACCAGTTGATGTCCATGTCGACCAGGTGCGCATCTCTCCCGAAACCGGCGCGGTCGAGGCCGCGCAGATTGCGCGGGCGGGCAATGGTGATGCGCTGCGCGCCGCTCGCGAGCGTGATCGTGCGATCGCGGACGTCGCCCTTATCGCAGGCGTTCCCCTATCATCCGTGCAATTTGATCCAGCCGCGCGAACGATCCGCGCCGCTGCGGCGCCGCTGACCGGCCTCGGCATTGCCGGCTACCGCGATCTGGAACGTCGTGCCGACGCTGTGATAGCCGACTGGCACGTCGTTCTCGATCCGCCGAACGACATCGCCTTGCCGGACGTCATGATCGACTCAGGGGTCATCGACGATCAGACGCTCGATGAAGCAGGCTGGGCATCGGCGCGGCTCGCGCGCACGCTCGACGTATCGGGCGGCAGCCTGCGGCAGCGCACGGCAATCGCAGAGGGCATCGTTGCGCGAGGGGGGAGGGCGGAACCCAGGCGGGCGGGCGGCCGCCTTCGCCTGAGGTGGTCGGTCGATACCGATCAAGCTGCGCCCGGCGTCCAGAGCGGCCGCGTAGCACCGGGCAAGCAGGCTGCGCCGTAAGATTACAGCGATGTAATGTTCGCAACAGGCGGCGCTCATCGTCCGGTTCCAAAAGGAGCATAGGCTCACAGGACAAGGACAAAGACCGTGATACTCAACCGTCGACTGACCGTACGCCCGCTGATCGCTGCCGTCGCGCTAGGAACCACGGCACTCGTCGGTGTCGCAGGCGGGGCGATTGCCGCGGATGACGGTCGCACCAGCATCGCCGAGCGGTTCACGGCACCCGGGCCCGCTGCCGTCGCGTCGACAGGGGTGCATGCCTCGCTATCGGACATGGTCGAGGCCGTCGGACCGAGCGTCGTTCAAATCCAGGTCAAGCCCGCGTCTGCGCAGGAGCAGCAATTCGAACCGACGCAGTTCGGGTCGGATGACAGCGAACTGGCCGATCGACTGGGTCAGCTGTTCGGGTTCGGCATGCACGATCGCGGTGGGCAATCCGAGGCGCCACAACAGCAAGGCCCGCAGCGCGGATCGCTAGGCTCGGGGTTCATCGTCGATGCATCCGGGATCGTCATCACGAACAACCATGTCGTCAACGGCGCCGACCGCGTCACCGTCCAGATGTCGGACGGCCGCGAGTTCGCCGGTCGCGTCCTGGGGCGTGATCCCAAGATCGATGTCGCCGTGGTGAAGATTGAAGGGCAGGGTAAGTTCACCCCGATCAAATGGGGCGACAGCGACCATATTCGCGTCGGAGATAGCGTGTTTGCCGTTGGCAGTCCGTTCGGCCTTGGCAATACCGTTACTTCCGGCATCGTTTCCGCACGCGGCCGCGAGATCGGAGCAGGGCCTTACGACGATTTTCTGCAGGTCGATGCTGCGATCAACAGCGGCAACTCGGGTGGTCCGCTGTTCGATAGCGCGGGCCGGGTCGTCGGTGTGAACACCGCGATCTTCTCGCCGACTGGCGGCAATGTGGGTATCGGCTTTGCGATACCTGCCACCATGGCGCGGCAAGTCGCGCTTCAGATCGCGCGAACTGGCCACGTGTCGCGCGGCAGGATCGGCGTCTCGTTGCAGGACCTGACACCGGAGATCGCCAGCGCGATGGGATCGAACGTCACCAAGGGCGCGTTGATCGCCGAGGTTGAAGATGGTGGAGCAGCCGCGCGGTCCGGCCTGCAACGCGGCGACGTCGTTCGGCGCTTCGGATCCAAGCCGGTCGATAACGGGCGCGACCTTGCCCGCGCCGTAGCGGAGGCTCGGATTGGTTCGATCGTTCCGACACAGGTGCTGCGTGACGGCCGCCAGGTTTCCCTGAACCTGCGCATCGCAGGCGAAGCGATAGGCCAGTCCTGAGCCCATGGAACCGGGGGGCGGTACACGCGTCCGCTCCCTGACACCCCGAATGGAACGGTCTGACCTTGAAGCTGCTCCTGATCGAAGACGACGCACAGACCGCAGACTATGTTCGCCGTGGGCTGGTGGAGCTTGGCCATGTGTCCGATCACGCCGCCACCGGCATCGATGGCCTCACTGCCGCAATCGTCGGCCGATATGACGCGATCATTCTCGACCGGAACCTGCCCGAGCTCGATGGACTGTCGGTGCTGAAGGCATTGCGTGCGAAAGGAGATCGGACGCCGGTACTGCTTCTATCGGCCCTGGGGCAGGTGGACGACAAGATCGCGGGCCTTCAGGCCGGTAGCGACGATTATCTGGCCAAGCCCTTCTCGTTTGGCGAACTCGTTGCACGCCTGGAGGCGATAGTCCGTCGCCACAGCGACACCGACACGACGCAAGGTACCCGCCAGACGGGCTCCTTGACGCTCGACCTGCTCGGCCGCACGGCCATGCGCGACGGCCGGCGTATAGAACTGCTCAACAAGGAGTATCAGCTGCTCGACTATCTGACCCGCCATGCCGGGCAGGTGGTGACGCGGACGATGCTGATCGAGGCGATCTGGGATTACAATTTCGATCCGGGGACGAACGTCGTCGACGTCCATGTCAGCCGCCTGCGTGCCAAGATCGACGGTCCAGACGATAGTCCGATGATCCGAACCGTCCGCGGCTCGGGCTACAGGCTGGATGCTGTCTGACGATGCGCTGGCCGTCGACAGCCGCGCTGCGCGGTGCGCTTTGGATCACGCTGATCGCGTTGATCGCGACCGGGATCGCCCTGAGCGTACAATATGTCCAGACGGTACGCCTCCTCGACGCCCGCGCGCAGGCAGCGGTCGACGACGAGACGGCAGGGCTTATCGAGCGGTATCAGAGCGAGGGGCCATTTGCCGTGGCGCAGGCCGTGTCCCGTGCGGTCGGGCGCCCGCGCGTTACAGACTTCATCTATCTGATGACCGACGCTTCGGGCCAGCCGATCGCGGGAAACCTGGCAAAATGGCCCGGCGAGATCGACCGTACCGGGTATCGTAGTTTCGATACGCAGGTCGCGACGACGCGGGGCTTGGTGATCGAGCGACAGGTCGCCGCGCGTACGGTGCTTCTCGGCAACGACTATCGGCTGCTCGTCGGCAGCCTCTCGGACGATCGCCGCCTGCTGCATGACCGCTATATCTCCGCACTGGCCTGGTCGCTGATGGCTACCGGCGTGATCGGCCTGCTGTTCGGCTTCTGGTACAGCCGGCGCGGGCTCGCCTTTCTCGATGCTGCCAGCACCGCCGGCGATCGTTTTCGAGCCGGGCATCTGGACGAGCGCTTGCCCGTGACGGGGCGAGGCGATGAATATGACCGCCTTGCAGCGACACTGAACCATAGCTTTGCGGAGATCGAACGCCTGGTGGATTCGCTGCGAACCGCGACCGACGCGCTTGCTCATGATCTAAAGACGCCGCTGACGCGTATCCGGTCTCGGCTCGAACTTGCGGCCCTTGGCGGGGATCAAAATGATGCGATGTCGGATATGCGCAGTGATCTCGATGCCCTGCTCCGGACGATCGACGACACGCTACGACTGGCTAGAGCGGAAACAACGATGGCCAGCGAGTTCGTTCCTGTCGATCTGGCGGCAATCGTCGGCGAGGCCGTTGAACTGTTCGAACCCGTAGCCGAAGATCGGGGCCTCTTACTGAATGCCAAAGTATCGACGGCGATAGTCAGAGGCGTGCGATCGCTTCTCGGACAACTCGTCACGAACTTAATCGACAATGCGATCAAATATACGCCCCCAGGCGGTCTCGTGTCAGTCAGCCTCGGCCACCGTCATGACGGGCTGTGGTTGATCGTGTCCGATACCGGGCCGGGGATACATCCGGATCAACGCGAGCATGCCTTGTCCCGTTTTGTCAGGCTCGACGCTAGCCGTAATTCCGAAGGCAGTGGCCTTGGACTCAATATCGCGCTCGTTGCCGCAAGGGTTCACGGCGCCCGCCTTGCTTTAGCCGACAACACCCCGGGACTAAGGGCAGAAGTTCACTTCCCAAACGCAATGTGAAATTGCGTTACCTGTAAGGCAAATAAGTTTCCGCGTCGGTGCGCAAATGCCCCCGAACGGCACCTACATTCTGTGATGTCAGATTCTAAGATCGAAAGTCCGGGCTTTCCCGTGTCTCTCTTGAGGTCAGCTCAAGAGCGGCAGGAAACGGAAAAGGGCGCCCAATATTACTTGGACGCCCCTCCAGAGCGAGCTGTGCTTGGGAGCGGCTCGTCCTGTCTCGTAAAATTACATGCCGTTCGACAGGTTCGTGTCGGGATCATTCGTTCGCATGTCTTCAGCCTGATTTTGACCGGTTGCGCGAACGGCGTCGGCCTTGTTCTCCAGACGATCCTCAACTGCTTCGTTATCGACCCGGTCCGCGGCATCCTCGAGGTTATCTGCAACCGCTTCGGTGTTGGATTCGATCTTGTCTGCGGCCTGTTCGCGTGGGCTGGAGTTGCAGGCCGAAAGCGAGACGAGCCCTGCTGCAATCGCGATTACGAATGTCTTCTTCATTTTCGATCCCCTGTTTTTGACTGCGTGTTCTTGTGGCGTAATCGCTGACCGGAGGCTTTGTTCCTGTTCGTTAGGCACTTCACCTCGTCGTTACGACGACAACAGCTTGGCGATCCAGCGGCTGCGATCGAACTGGGCGCAGATCATGACGATCGCCGCGGTCAGCGGCACCGCGATCAGTGCGCCGGCGATGCCCCATACCCAGCTCCAGAACGTCATCGCGACGATGATAGCCAGCGGCGACAGCGACAGCTGCTTGCCCTGCAGGATCGGGTAGACGACGTTGCTGATCGTCATCTGCAGGACCACGAATCCTGCGAACACCAGCAACGGCATCTGCCACCCGCCGAACTGGATGAACGCGAAGAGCACAGGCGGGACGATGCCGACAATGTTGCCGATGACGGGGACGAAATTGAGCAGGAAGTTGAGGATGCCCCAGACCAGCACCAGCTCGAGCCCCGTCATCCACGACCATAAAGATGACGCGACGCCGGTCAGGATGCTGGTCGCGAGCGTGGTGCCGAGATAGCGGCGGATCTGGCCGGAAATCTTTTCGCCGACCTCGAGCATGTCGCGTCGCGCACCGCCCTCGAACATCTCGTACAGCTTGCGCCGAAGCCGTGGCACTTCGGGCAGGCCGAGCATCACCACGATGCCGATGAAGCCGACATAGGTGACGAAGGCGTAGACGCCGCTCGCCAGCATCTGGACCAGCATCGTGATCCGCTGCCGGTTGATCGTCCCGGCGATCGGCACGCCGCGATCCGCCGCCCAAGTGGCGAGGTGGTTATAACCGCGCTCGAGACCTGCCCATTGCGAGGCAACCGCGCCGATCACCTGACCGACCGACAGGTACACCGCCGCGGCGAACGCTCCGAGGATCGTGACCAGCGACAGGAGGGTCAGCGTATAGGCGACCCAGGAGGGCATGAACCGCGCAAGCCAGCGTTTCAGGGGCCAGAGCGCGGCGACGATGATTGCGGCAAAGGCGATCGGCATGATGACCGCAAAGCCGATGCGCAGCGCGGCGATCAGCAGGATCGCGGTGATGATGCCGAGCAGGCGGTTGCGGTAGCGGTCCTGCACGGGGATGTCGGTCATTCGTCACGTTCCTTTATGTGTTCGCCGGCATGGCACATGGCTTCGGCATTGAGGCGCGCGCCCAGCAGAAGGGCCCAGGCCGACACCATCAGCCAGAGCATCAGCACCACGACCGCGGATAGCGAGCCATAGGTGTCGTCGAAGCGCGCGAACCGCGCGACATAGGCGCGAAACATCATCGTCGCGGTCAGCCAAAGGGCAACGCCGGCGATCGTGCCGGGCAGGGCGCTGCGCCACGCGATAGCCTCCGACGCCGGGGCATAGCGATACAGGATGATCAGGCCGCCACCTGCGCCGAGCGTCAACGAACCGAACAGCGTGATCGCCGACGCCAGCCGGGCACCCGGCAGTCCGTCGGGAACATAGCTCTGGAGGAAAGTGAGGACGGACAGTGAGATAAGCGCTGTCAGTACGAGCGCGGCGCAGCTCAGGACTACGATCGTCGACACCAGTTGTCGGCGCAGTCCGCTACGCTCGCGTTCGATCCGATAGGCTAGGTTGATTCCGTGAAGCAGCGACCGTCCCGCACGACGCGCACTGAACAGCGCGATCCCGAGCGACACGATCAGCGTGACGATCCCGTCGCGACCGCTGGCAAGTCCGCGGTTCAGGTTCGCGGCCACCAAATGCTGTGCGCTGACCGGCAGGATGGCGACGATCCTGTCCATATTGTCGGCGACTGCGGTTGGTGGAACCACCATGCCATAAACGCCCGCAATGACGCCGGCGAGCGGGATCATCGCCAGGAAGGCGGCAAACGCGATCGAACTCGCCGCGATGCCGAAATCGTCACGCAGCGCGCTACGGACCGTTCGGACCGATAGCACAGTCCACAGCCCGATCCGACCAAGCGCTTGGGTAGACATCTTGACACGCAGCAGACGAAAGCCGGCACGAAGGATTTGGCTACCCTTCAAGTCCGTAGCCATCATGGGTCAGTATTTCCGGTCCAGGGATCAGCCGTGAAGCCGCGGCAGGAAAGATCGATCACGGTCAGCTCCACGTTGCTCCGGCATACCGTTCGAGATGGGGACGGGGTTCCGCGCAATCGTTAGCATCGTCGTCACCTACCGCAGTCCATTTGTGAGGAGGGCCAAAGTCGTTCTCGGGGTGCAACGAGCGCCCTTCAACCAGCGGTCGCGCGTCGGAAGGCAGCGCTCGCAGAATCATCCCGCGGTTGATGGGCCGAAGGGGCGTCGGCATATTTCGCGCAGGCGGAACTCGACCGCCCGTTCCGGAGATGATCGCTTTTATTGATGCTCACCGCGATGCCTTTGGGTCGGGCCGATCTGCCGTGTCCTGCTGATCGCCCCATCCACCTATTACGAGCACGTCGCGCAGCGACAGGACCCATCGCGTCTGCCGGCACGCGCGTGAGGATCTGATCCTCAAGCCCGAGACTGGTCGCGTGGCTTGAAATCACACAAATGGTGATCCCTGCGGGAATCGAACCCGTGCTTCAGCCGTGGACCCGTAAAACTCTTTGTTATCAACGCCGGTTTCCCGATTGGCCCTCATTGTTAATTCAATAAGATTCAATGACTTACGGGGGACTGGTGCATCGGTCGCGGTCGCGGTTCGAGTGCAGGTGGCGGGAACCCAGGCGAGGACAATGACTTCGCCACCTCAATAAGTGGAGGAATAACAGGAGGACGCGGTTCGAAGGCGTAATGGCGGGGTTGGGGGCTCCAACCCGACATTGCCCCTCTCCAATCGCTAAAACATTCCATCCTGCTTTATGATATAGAAATGTCAGATACGCTGGCCTAACAAGTGTTATGTTCAGCGCAGATTTCGAAGCCGCGAAGACAGGTCAGCGTGGCGCGGCCCGATCAGCGATCGGCTTAGATGCCGAGCTTGATGGCTTGCATCGCACGTTGTGCCGAGTTTCGGATATTTCAGTCAGTGGTGCACGGCTCAGGACGTACTCCGCACTTAAGGTCGGTTCTGTCATCTGGTTGACCCTCCCGTTGGTAGGACGAGTGTCGGCAACCGTGAAATGGGCAGATGAGTACAATTCGGGCTGCCAGTTTGCCGAACCGCTGGAGCCTGCGATGATCGAGGCTTTGCTGGTGGAAGCGGGGCGGAAGTAGGTGTCGTGCTGACAGGTCAGGTGCCAGTATGTCATTTGCCTCGTTGAAAACGACGGGCGATAAGTTCGTCTCTGCTTATCTCAGGCGCCCCCGCACGTCGTCAGCGCTAGGGAAGTCGGCAATGCGACGAACGAACGATCCGTACATCCTAAGCGGGTCACTGCCGTCGGGTAGCGTGTAGATCGTGGACGATGACAGAACGTCCGTCGCCGGGTCGAAAACAGACTGCCCATTGCTCAGCGTGATCGTCGTCTTAAACGGAATTGTACGATGGAAGGTGATGACCACCCGATCGCCCTCAATATTGTACGTGCCCACCACCTCGGCCGCCTCACCGACTCTTATTTCCCCAGCGCGTAGAACGAAAAAGTTCATGGCCGTTCGATCGAGCGACTGTTCTTCCTCGAGATAAAACCATTCGCCTCTCAGGGCATCTTCAGTGATCGTCGCTATCCTTGCTCCCATGCCGATCATTCTATGAACTCGCGGACGGAAACGGAAGGCGTAGGTTCCCGCAATGACTGACTTTGATGGTTCCCTAGATCTCGAACTGAGTGTGGCGTGCAACCGCCTTGCTGCTTGGGTTGGGCCGTTGCCCGAAGGGCAAGTGATCGATCCTGCGTCTGGCCTGACAGAGCGCGACCTAGCGATGATCCTACGCCGCCTTTATGCGACGCGAGAATACGCCCCAAGCAAGACCGCTACCGGGAATGAGGCCGAGGACCGCTACGGTAGGCTATCCGTGCCAGTCATAAAGAAGGGGCCATGGGCATGATCAAATGGGTCGACACGCACGACGGCAGGTAAGTCGATATCCGACACCGACCTTTAAAGCCTCTACGCCGTGGGCGGCAGCAGGTGCGACATGGAAGACGGCGTCTCGCGAATGGTTGTTGCGGCGCAACAGGCGCTGCCGCTACTATGGACCGTCGCGGCGGGCATCTTACACCGTGCTCGTCACACGCGTTCGTCGCGGCATTGTTTCATTTTGAGAATCAGCGGGTATTGCCTACCGTATAGGTAAGTGTCAGTATTGTGACATCGCAGCGGGTTGAGCATTCCCAAGACGCCTCCCCGCTGCGGTGCTTCCGGTTTCTATGCAGGACTGCCGCATGAAGCGATTCTATTTGCCAGACGGCGCTCGATAGCGGTAACTCCCTGTATGGGAACCTTTTTAAAGCTGGCTGCCGCTTTCCTCGCATGGAGTTTCACCGCGGTTCCTGCGCAGGCCGCAGTGACGATTACGTTCTGGAGCCACGAGCTTGGCAACAGCTTCCCCCATGCATTTTTCACGTTGCGCGGAATACCCGATGTTGGTGGCGCGCCGGTTGATACGAATGTCGGGTTCACTGCTAAATCGGTCTCGCCAGCACTCTTGATGGGGCCCGTTGCGGGAAAGCTCGACATTGCCAAGCCAGGGTACATTGCTGGCAGTGATGCACAATTCTCAGTTGTGATGAGCGATGCACAGTATGGAGCGGTGCTGCGGTTGGTCGATGCGTGGAGCGAGGGGAAGCCCGACAGCGTGTATCGCCTATCAGATCACAACTGTGTGACCTTCGTGAAGGAAGCGGCGCGGATCGTTGGGCTTACAGGGCTCGACCAGCCGAAGCTGATGAAGAAACCTAGATCGTATCTGAAGGCCGTACAGGCTGGGAATGCCGGCCGCATCACGCCGCTTGGCCTTCACGGCAAGGCTTATCTTGCCAGTCTTGCTCCCGTCGCTCTGACTGCCGAGATGCCCAGGTGAACTACCGTCGCGGTTGCTAAGCGGCTTAACCCTCCCCATGATTTGCCAGCCAAGGTCGTCCTCCGGCCTGGGCCGGCCCGCCTCGTGTTCTCTTGGCTATCGAGGCGGGCCGTTACCGCGAAACCGGTTCGAGTTTTCCGCGTTGATTCAGTGCCAAGTATCCCCGGAAAGTGACTGCCGGCCCGCCCTTTGAGTAGCCCGGCAATCATAGACCTTGACCATTCTCAGCGATATCGGAACCATCATGAATAACCCGCGCGAATGGTTTCAGCCGAAAGTAGTAGGGATCGGTTGGTCCCCTCGAACCTGGGAGGGTTGGGCGATCATTGTCTCCGTGATCGCGGTCGGCGCGCTTGTCGGTCGGGTGAACCTCTAATGTGTAATCGCGCCCGGTTCGACGGCGAGCCGGAAACCATCACTGAACGATTTAGTGCCGAATGGCTTGCCGCCAAGCCGATGGACAACCGGTTCGATCCCAAGGAGCTGCGCCCGTTCGGGCGGGCGTACGTCGTGCGGAACGAAGCCGATCGCCGCGGGCTCGACGTGATGGAATGGGACGTCCTGGCGGGGCAGGCGAAACAATCAAGCCGCAAGATTGCGCAGACCAACGTTCGCACCCTGCATCTGCCGCAGTGGCGGTCGTTGGTCACTGATCCGGCGAACCGCTGCCTCATCCCGCTAACAGAGTTTTGCGAATGGGCCCGCGAGCCGACCGACCTTGGAGACGGCAAGAAGCCTATCAAGGGGGAGATGTGGTTTGGAGTGACCGATCAGCCGGTGTTCGCGATCGCCGGTTTCTGGCGGCAGGTCAGCGAACAGCGATACTTCGCGATGGTCACTTGCGACGCGAACGAACTGGTGGCGCCGATCCACCCCAAGGCGATGATCACGATCCTGCGGCCGGACGATCATGAGCGGTGGCTGACCGGTAGCTATGACGATGTCCTGTCGTTGCAGCGCCCATATCCTGCCGACCGAATGACGGTACGCGGGCCAGTGTTTCCGACGCGCACGCCGACGTCTCGGTTGATCTAAATACGGTCAGCTTCGTCCGGCTCAGGTTTTAGCCAGACCAGATTGGGCCGGGTCGACCTTTATCTCCGTGTCGCTGGGTTCGAAGCGGATCGTCCAACGGGGATACCCTTCCGGCGAAACTTCAATGTCAGGCAAGCCGATCGGATCGGTACCTGTTTCGACCCAGCCAGCACCGTGGCACCGGTCGCATGCCATTCGCTTGCACCGGAAACTGACGAGATCGATCTCGGTATTCCACTGCCCGCGGCCCTTGCAGACCGAGCACATGGCATCGAGGCTGCCGTTGCGGGGCTGGAGGGGTACGATGTCGAACGCATGCGGGCTGTCAGGTCCGTCGCAGTAAACGATATTGCTGGCGTGGGGCATGCGATCTCAATTCTAAGTTTCGTGCTCTAACGTCGGGTTTCGTCGTGCAGATCCCGTTACGCTGTCATCTCCCTCCGGAAAATTCGTCTTATCTACCGCCGTCTGAATGTTGTTCAGCTTCCGCCCAGGGTGTCAGCGCCAGCCGCTGCCGGAACTCGTCCAGGCATTGGGCGCGACGCGTCGGCTCCTCATCGTGCAGGAAGCGCCGCATGTCGGCCTCGAGCCGGGCTGCAGCGGCAAAGCTCCCGTCTTTGGTCGGCGTCATCATTCCCCGGATCGCCGCGATGTCTTCTTTCAGCTGCTCCTGCTCGCTGTGAGTGAATGCATCACTGTCCACGATCAGCTTGGCCGACATGATTGCCGTCATCATCGGGAAGGCAAAACCTGGACCGAAGTGCATGAGGAAGAGCGCTACCGCCCGACCCGTCTTCGTGACCGGGTAGATGTCGCCATAGCCGGTCGTGGTCGCCGTGGTGAATGCCCACCAGAATGAGTCGACCGCGTCATATTTACCCTCGGCAATCTCGAAAATGATCGCTGATGTAGTGACGGTGACGAAGTAGATTACCGCGACGAGGAGAAACGATCGGCCCATTAGCGATGCGAGTTTCTTCATAGCCCACCCTCGTTGGCGCCCGCCCCCGGACAACTGCGATGAAGCGTATCGCTGTTCACGACATTGATCCACCAATGTCGTGAACGTGCGCTTGAAGGGAATGCGACTACGCCCGAACCGTCGGCACCTGCCCGATGTCCGTCGTCCACGCCGGCGACCGCATCTCGGACCGCATCTTCCATTCGCGCTTGAACCCCTGTGACGCCGTCACCGCAGTCCACGTTCCAAACCTGCCATTGATCGCGTCGAGCGCTCCCATCAGTCGATCGCGCTTGGCCGTATCCTCTTCGAACAGCGTGCGCGGCCGCTCATCCTCGGAAAGCAGATCGTCGAGCATGATGCCGGCCTTCGTGTAGGCGTATCCGTCGCGCCACGCCTTCTCAGCGCCACGCCTGGCCGCCGCGATCAGTTCGAGGCTGTCATTTGTCATCGGATGCAGCGTCACCATGCGCGATGCGCCGTACTGAGGCCGGTCGGGCTTGTGCTTGTTCGTATGGAAGAACGCGGTCAGCCGGGCCGCGACGAGCCCGTGCGATCGGAGCTTCTCGCCGGCTCGCAGCGCGTATTGCGACAGCGCGCCCATCATCCGCTCGAAGTCGCAGATCGGTGTCCCGAACGACCGGGTGACAGCCATGCCCTTGCGCCGCGGCTGGACCGACTCGACCGCATTGGACGGGACCCCGCGTAGCTCGGCAACCAGCCGCTCAAGAACGACTGTCCCGACGGCACGCGCCTGCTTCATCGGCATGTCTCGCAGCGCGCCAGCGGTGTTGATCCCCAGGTCGGTCAGCTTGCGTGCAGTGGCACCGCCAACGCCCCACACGTCACCAACCGCGAAGGCGTGCATCACATCGCGCCGCACGTCGTCGTCGCGAAGATCGGCCACGCCGTCGAACCGCTGGTCCTTCTTGGCAGCGGCGTTCGCCAGCTTCGCCAGTGTTTTGGTTTCTGCGATGCCGACGCAGGTGGGGATCGTCGTCCAAAGCTGGACTTGAGCACGCATCGCATTGGCGTGGGCAACGAGATCACGGCCCTCAAATCCGGCCAAGTCCAGGAACGTCTCGTCGATTGAGTAGATCTCGAAGTCGCGGGCGAAGGACTCGCAGGCAGCGATCACCCGGCGCTGCATATCACCATAGAGCGCATAATTCGACGACCGAACCTGGATGCCGTGCCGTTTCACCTTATCGCGCAGGTGGTGGATCGGATCACCCATCTTGATGCCCAGGGCTTTCGCCTCGGCCGATCGCGCAATGGCGCACCCGTCGTTATTCGACAGCACGATGACGGGCACGCCGACCAGGCTGGCGTCGAAGGCCCGCTCGCACGAGACGTAGTAGTTGTTGCAGTCGATCAGGGCGATGGGCGTACTCATACCATCTTGCGCGCGATGCCAACGACCGTGCCCCATATCTCGACATGCTCATCGACCAGGATGTCCGCGAACCCTTCGGCCTCGGGAACGAGCCAGTGACGGCCGTCGACGTAGCGCAGACGCTTCAGCGTCCGGTCGCCATGCACCAGCGCCACGACAATCGCGCCGGCCTTCGGCTTTTTGGCTCGGTTCACGACGATCAGATCACCGTCGTTGATCCCGGCACCGGACATGGATCGGCCATCCACGCGCATTATGTAGCTCGCAGCCGGATGCTCGACGAGCCACGCACCCAGGTCGATCGGTTCCTGCATGTCGTCCTGCGCGGGCGACGGAAACCCGGCTTGCGTATGGACGAGGAAGAAGGGCACCTCGCACGGCACCAGTTCGAACGGGACGTCGTGGAGCCGCAGCACTTCGTCACGACGGTTCAGCGCAACGACGACCGGCCGGTCTGAGTTGGTCGAGCGCATGATCTACAGGATCGCGGCAAAGAGGAGTGGGTCGTGCTGGTCAGCCAGAACCGACCGTGCGTCCTGGGCAGCGCCCACGGCCTGCCGGTACTCCACAGTTCCGAACCGTTCGGCCTCGTCGAAGCTGAATTGCACTGCGTCAATAGATGGATAGACGTTGCCGTATATTGCGCGGGCAGCCGCTCTCAGCCGCAGATCGTGCTGCATTTCGTTGCTCCGTCAGTATCGAGTCGCCGGTCGTGGCCTGTCCCTAGCTAGGCGCGATCCCCGCTGATTCGCAAGAACATTGCAAGAACATCAACCTGATGCGATTGGCGGCCCAACGATTCGAGGGACGCAAGAATGACCGACGACGACGAGCCGAAGGCAGCATTTGGCCAGTGGCTTATGGCGCAGAAGGACCGAAGCGAGCTCGTTGGCCAGTTGGCGGCCGGCGCCGTCGTCGATCGGCGCTTTCCCCGCACCGGAGATCCAGACGCCGTGCGCAAACATCTCAGCGCCATGCAGGCTGAGGGCGACATGTTCGCCGCGGTCGACGACGCCGAGTCCGACTGGTTGTCGGCTTGATGCCGGGCGCGTGGGAACAGGCCTTCGCATTGATGGCTGATCACGGACAGATGGGCGCCTGCCAGATCGTAGCGTCCGGTATGGCAAAGACGCCACCAGGGCAGCCGGAGCAGTACCGACAGTGGGAGGTTTTAGCCGACTGCCTGAACGCTGTAGCAGACGCGAGCCGGACGAAGCACTGATGAGAGTAGTTCGATGATCGCCCTCGCACCAGCCACGACGTTCTCATGCACGGTGACCCGCGTACACGACGGCGATGGGCCTTTATGGTGTTCGAACGGCGTCAAGGTTCGGATTGCCGGCGTCCAGGCGCCGGACTTCGAAAGCGCGTAGCCTTGTCGCGCGGCGGACCCGCGGCGGGTAAACTATCGCTGTGACAACGCCGCTGCCAAACGCAGCCAGCAGATCGTCGAACGTCTGGTGCTGCGGAAGACGTTGCGATGTGAGGCGACTGGTAAAAGCTACAGCCGTATGGTTGCCAGGTGCACGCTGCCGGACGGACGGTCGCTGTCGTGCGCCGCAATTGCTTCCGGCGCGGCCGTGCGGTGGGATCGGTACTGGCGGCAGTATCGCATGGGGGAGTGTCGCTGACCCAAAGGTGAGCCGGACTGACATCTTGGAGGGGGTGTACGGTGGGCGCAGCGGTGGGGTTGCCCCTTACCGCATTACAGCTCAATTCAGACGAACAACCGGGAGATACTAATGCTTGATCGACTTCAGCAGGCCGCGATGGCCGCAGAAGGTAACCTGGCGGTGACGCTATCGCTCAACATCAGCGGTGCGGTAAAGATGACGCTGCACACGGCAGACGAGCTTGGTGTCCTCGCAACCCTCAATAGCGCCACGACATTCGTGCCGTGGACATCCATCAAATATGTACAAGTCGAAGGTTGAACCCCATTCCAATATCCGGCCCCCCCTAATTACCGTTAACCGTTGAATCAGGCGGCATACGGTAACTGAAGCACGCTGCGAGCGATCATGACGTCATGGTGCAGCCGCTGGTTGCATTCGCATGCGCCGGGCAGGATAGCGAGCCGCGACCAAACTGTTTGGCGGTTCCGCTAATGCATGTTGGCACTGGATAAATTGAAATGACCCCTGCCGAAACCTACCGTGCAAACGCGGCCTCACAACGCCACGCGGCGGAAAATACGACGCTCGCTAACCGTCGCGATATGCACGAGCGCTCAGCTTCAACATGGGAAGCGATGGCGGACGCAACTGAAGCAACTGCTGCGCGTGCTGTCGTCAACGCTGCTGCCAAGGCTGACCGCTGAGGCGTCATACTTTTGCGACAAGGTCGGTTGGCGATGGTCATCCTTTTGTGTGCCATTCGCGTTAAGTCCAATGTCCGAAATATGAAGGAAAGCGGCCGGGCGGCTTTCGGGGCAGCACCCTGGCAAACCTGCCATCGAATGCGCTCGCCAAATGCATCAGGTTTTTGCATCGGCGGATACCCAGCTTTCAGCCGTTCTCTGGCCGATGCAAAATCCGTGAGCTTCGCATCACGAGACGGATCAAGGTAAGCTTACGAAAGCACGACATAAGGCCATTTTAAGGAACTCGAACTACCTAGTTTTGATGCGTCTGATATCTACCGCAACCCGAGTTGGCGTAATCGTGCTTGGCATGCTGACCGCAGCCTGCTCCGATAGGACGGGAACGGGGGAAGCCGTGGGACACACCCAAGTCTCCCTTGAAGGCGTGACCTACGAGTGGCCGTATGATGGATCCAAGGAAAATGGCGACCCAGCTCGCTGGAAACGTTACGCACTCATTCCCAATAGAGTTTGGAACGGGTCGATCGGCTCTTTAACCGGCGAAAAATTACGGCCTGATTCCGGTTATTCTCCAATCTATTTAGCTCCGGTGAAGCCAAAGCAGTGGAATATCAGGCTGGATGGTTCGGGTCTGCCGTTGCTGGGCGGAGAACGCTTCCTGAAGACTGAGGATCATGAAAGCTTTGTGATAGGAAACGGTGTGGGCCCCGGTATTGTCAGTCCAGGAACCATCGTTATTTTTAAAGGCGAGAACTCTGCCTATGCGACATGTAGGCCGCCTGGAGGCCCGTTGCCGAAAGGTTTTTGCGCGCTACTACTGAACGATCGTGGCGTGCAGCACACGCTACCTTTTACTTGGGGAAAGTGGTTAGAAGCACCCGCGCTGCTGAAGCTGTACCGTTCGCTAATCGGCATTCCAACCCCGCGCTAAAACCTGTTGCAGGTGGTGCGGATCGGGATGATGGCGCGTGAGCCGGGCGTGTGACAGATCGACGCAGGCCCTGCGGCGATCGCGTTCCATATAGCAGTGTCATCCCAATACAAGGCAGCAACGTTCCACGATTGACCCGCGTTCCAGAGTAGATTGTCATTCACTACCTACGGTAGAAAGCGTACACTTGCCATTTGCAAGCAGCGATTATGTCGCCAGCGTTAACCAATTTGCGCATGAATCGTGGCAGAGTGCGGTCATGCACCGCCTTGTTACTCCGACCCTACTGTTTTTGCTGCCTTTTGCCTTTTTTCTAGCGTTCTTTCATCCGGCAATTCTGTATATCGACAATCCTGGTTGGCTGATTCACGGTAGCGACCATTTTGACAATGGCGAAGGCGCTCTGGGCTCGCATGCCTATTGGCATGATCCATCCGCAGGTATATCGCTGAAGACCACATTGTTGAACGCCCCGGAAGGCGTGTCGGTGCTATATACCGACAGCAATCCTCTAATTACCGTTACAGCCAAGCTATTTGCGAACCTGTTACCTGCTGACGCTCAATTGGTCGGTCCCTGGATCCTACTCAATTTGATCCTGCAGGCATTTTTCGCTTGGCTGCTACTGCGCCGCCATGCACCAGGGCCAGTCGCGTTATGGGCTGGTGTCGCGTTGCTTGCCTATCCCCCAACGCTTGCTAATCGATTTCTCCATGTCAATTTGATGGCGCACTGGACGATCTTGGCTGCCTTATGCCTGTTCCTTGATGCGAAGCGCGGTCAGCAATTGAGGTGGTGGGCGCTGTTGATCGCAGTCACGGCCCTCATCCACAGCTATCTACTGGTCATGGTCGTCGCGATTTGGGCATCGACCATAATGCTACGCTTTGTGGAAGGGCCTTGCCAGATGCGTCTGGTGACGCTCGCGCATGTTGTGAGCATGTTTGGATTAATAGTGGGGATCGCCTGGTGGCTTGGCGTCGGAACTCCAATATCAACGGGTACGTTCGGCAGCTTTGCGATGCCAATCGACGCGTTATGGAATCCAGGAATTGATCAATTCTCCCGTTTACTGCCCCCGAATGCGCACGGAACTGAAGGCTGGTTCGAAGGATTTCAATATCTTGGCGCGGGGGGCTTAGCGCTTATGGTCACAGCGCTTATCGTTCAGCGATATCGCACCTCCCGCCAAGGTGAAGCTATCCTCTTAAACCGCCTCCGTGGACTTGCTCCAGCGTTGATTGCCCTCGCTATTTTCGCGATCTTTCGGCTATCGCTGCCGGCGCCCATTCTCGTGATGCTTGACCCACTACGCGCGTCGGGCCGGTTGTTTTGGCCAGTAGGGTACGTGCTGGTCCTGATCGCGGTGCTGACAGTGTTTCGCTTGCGCGCCCGAAATGCAGGCCTGATTCTAACTGTAACCATAGCTCTTCAGGTCATTGACTTGGTCGGCATGGCCAACATCATTCGCGCGCAAAGTCGTGAAGCGGACCGGCGCCAGCTCTATGGCCGGACGCTCGATCCTCGCTGGGACCCGTTGATACGGCAGTCGACGTCGATCGCCTTCATACCCGGCGACGTTACCAGCGATCTGAACTTGTTTCAGGAAATCTCCTGGCGAGCCGTCAAGGAGGGACACCCGGTCGCCAATGTCTATGCCGCACGCACCAATCGAGCCTCGCAGAACCGTCTCGCGACAGAGGGGGCCGCCTTTGCCCGCGGCAATTTGGTTCCTGGACGGCTGTATGTCCTGCTACCCGGCGCGCCGCTTCCTGCTGCCGCTGTGCCACGCCGACTTAGGCTGGATGGGGTGACCGTAGTCGTCCCGTATTGAATGCCGCAGATCGCCAGAACAGCTGAACGGGGCACCGAGTGGACTCAGGGGCAATGCGATATCGTCACGACGAGTGGTTCCTGCGTGAGCTATCGTAATGCGACCGAATTCGGTCTCGATTAGACAGTGTTAACCATTTTCCCGTACTTCGCCTCATGAAGGGGCAGTAAATGAGTTTTCAGCTGGCCGGCAAGTATCATCAGCAGGCTTTTACACACGACACGAGCAACGACTACGGCGTCTTGTCAGTTGCGGATATCACGCTGTCCCTCGTCGTACCCGTCAAAGACGAAGCGGAGGCAGTCCAACCATTCCTTGCACGGACAGTGCCGATACTAAAAAGCTTACCCGGCATAGAGAGTTGGGAAATACTATTTGTTGATGACGGCAGCTCGGATGCCACGCTACCGATCATCGTGTCCGCAAGCCATCTGGATGGCCGAGTGAAAGCTATTTCCTTGTCGCGTAATTTCGGCAAGGAGGCTGCACTTTCCGCAGGTTTGGATTATGCAAGGGGGCGCGCGGTAATACCCATCGACGTCGATATGCAAGATCCGCCCGAAGCCATCGCTGCGCTTGTCAATCGCTGGCAGGAGGGGTTTGAGGTGGTGTATGGTGTTCGCAAGGACCGCCGATCTGACAGCATGGCCAAACGCTGGACATCGTCGCTTTACTACCGGCTTCACAATCTCATTTCCGACGACCGTATCCCGGCAAATGCCGGCGATTTTCGCTTGCTAGACCGTCGCGTGGTCGACGTCATACGGACGCTGCCCGAGCGGAACCGGTTTATGAAGGGCATCTTCGCCTGGTCAGGATTCGAGCAATCCTCGATCGAATATATCCGCGACCAGCGAATAAGCGGAAAGACTAAATACAGCTATTGGAATCTGTTTACGCTTGCGATCGATGGCATCACTGCATCGTCCACCGCCCCACTTCGGATCTGGAGCTATATTGGTGGCTTAATTGCAATGCTTGCCTTTGCCTATGCCGCCTTTATCGTTGTAGCTACGATACTTTATGGACCATCGGTTAACGGATATCCTTCTATCATTACCGCGATAATGTTCCTCGGGGGCATTCAGCTTGTGTCGTTGGGCGTGCTTGGCGAATATGTCGGTCGTATTTTGATTGAGACAAAGCAGAGGCCGCTTTACGTGTTGCGTAGCAGCGTCGGATTAGCAAATTAATCCAGGTCATGTAGTATTTCTGGCGTGACAGGTAATTTCGACGAGAATCCTAAATCCTATTTTCATTAAATACATCAATTTAAGTAGATCAGACGAGAATTTTGTTCTGCGCTAACAGCTTTCTTCAGGTGGTTTATTCGATCTTTGTACCCAGGATGAGCGCTATAGCGTATTGCCTTGCATGCGGCTCATGCCAGCGACCGTACTCTGGGTGGTGACAACCGCTGAATAACGTAACGCACGCTTACGACGATCAACTGCGCCGCTAAAAATACCAACAACCCATAAACCAGGTAAGTATAGCGCGGCACGGGCTGCACTAGTGCATAGGGTAGTGCCGCCAACAGGATATAGAGACCTAGAGCGCCGTATCCGCGCCGACGTTGCAAAAGCCCGACGAGCAAGCCCATCAGTCCAAACGCATCGATCGTCGTAAAGATTGCTGCGCGTGCGTCTTTGATTGCGAACCACTCGGTAAAATTCATCTGCCATGGCCGAGGAAAGAAGAATTCCGCGTAATGCCGCAAGCACAATTCAACGAACGCTCCTGGGTTATTCTTGATCCAGCGCTCAGTTTGCACTCCCAAAGCCTTAGCATAGGGCACTTCGCCCCCAGCCGCGCGTAGCGCGTTCGCCGCTACCGCGCTGTGATAGGGGTGAATAGCGTTAAGCCGCTGTGTGAGGACTTCCGCTGAAGGCGGTTGGGTCAAAGCGCCGGGATAATTTCCGATCGCCAGCTCTAGCCCAAAATTACTGCGCAACAGGACAGGACTACCCAGCTGCTGCTCGTTGCGGAGCGCCCAAGGGGCAACCAAAAGCGCGAGCGCGGCAGCACCGAGAAGCGCCAGCCGCCCAACGTCACGTATGGCAAAATGGCGAATCGCGAAGCTTGCCCAGCATACGTAGATCGCCAGCCCCGCTGGCGGGCTGACAAAGAAGGTTACAGCGGAAAGGCTCGCAATAAATACCAGATCTCCTCGTTTTGGTGCCAATTGTTCCTGAAGGTTTAGCAAAAAAACAAGATTGCTCACCGCGAGACACAACGCGAGCGCACCCTCCCAGTAGCGGAAATCAACCGTCTCTTGCGCAACGTAGATTGGGATAATGCAAAGCAACCCCATGCCCAGACGAAGCGCAGCCGGATCGGCTCCTAGCTTCTCGAAAAGTCTACGTAATAGTAGATAAGCGGCTAAGGTCTGTGCTAGCGCCAAGACCAACAGCGTTAGGTTGGCAGCTACGGTTTTCGGTCCTAATACCCAAAAGATGACGCCCGCGATCCATGTTGTCACGGGCAGGATATGTGCGGTCGGGCCTTGGCCGGCAAAGAATGCATCGGAGAAGCCATTACCTGCGCTAAGACTGAGCGCAACGCGAGTGGCTTCTCCGGCTTCAACGAAAGAGGTGACACCGCCTACCGCCGACAGCCAGGTCAACCGGAGGACCAGACCTACGACAAGGGCAGAAACGAGACCAGTTTTCGTAGATCGTTGAGCATTGATCGTCATCGCTGCTATCCGCCCCCTAATCCGGTAACGCCGTCACTTATCGAGTGGCGGTGGGTCATTCGTACACAGACTGACGGCATTTCTGGTCGCAGGTTTTCTGGTTGCAAAGCGGCATGTTCGCTTCTGGTAGCATATGCGTCCGGTAGTAACGAACGGCCAGTTACTGGCCCGCCTATACCGGCTCTCAACGTCCGATTGTGGGCATACTCGCACTCCGGTTACCGCACGTCTGGCGAATGCTATGCCGACGGCGCGCCGCGCGTCCATCAGATTGGCACCAAGTCCTTGCGCCCGTCTTCGCAGACCCGTGGGTGGCGTATTCGCGACAACCGACCGTCGAACGACGAAATATCGGTAGTTCCGCGTGACGGGGCGGCCGGAAGCGCCGACACCGTCAGCCTCCACGACGGTATTGCTCCGCCAGTTCCGTCGCGGCGCCTCGAACCGCAAGCCATCGTTGACGCTCCGCCTCGGCGTCCGCCAGTGCTCTATGAGCTGGCGCCTTGCCGCGCGCGCGCATCTCGATCAGCGTGACCAGATTCTCGACCGTTGCGTCCAGCAGGTCGGGCGGGACACTGGGGGCAAGGATCATGCGGGCTTCTTCGTCGATGGCATCATCGGTGTCGCGAAGGCGAAGCGCCCGCCGGCCGAGGCCCGCACCACGAAGCAGGACGCTAAGCCACTTCCCGTCCCAGGATGGCGCGCTGGCGAGGAGGTCGTGGCCGGAAAGTATGTCGATCATGCGCTGCGCAACGACGTCATGGGGCTCTCCTGCGCTCACAAGCGTGCTGCGAGGGATGCGATGAATCGCCTCCGCGTCTTCGTGCCAGTCGATCCACGATGGTGCTGGGCGGATGAGGTGGGTTTCGGACCGCCCGTCCGCAAACACCCACGCCACCTCGATCGGGTAGCTTTGCTTGGCGAGCGACGAGGCTTCGAAGTCGAGAAAAACCAGCATGAGATCGTTAGCAGCCTTCGCGGGATGGTCCGAATTGATAGTGCATCAGCGTCTCCGCCGCCATGGCTGGGCATAAGCTGGGCCGCGACGGCCAAGGCGCTTTTCACAGACCTGGGCGCGCCTATCGACTAAATTAAATTCCGCCAACTACTCGACATGTTTTCGTGTCGACATGTCGAATATCATACATTCAAAGGGGGTCTGCTTATGAAGCGCAGGCAAGACACACATTATAATCAAAGACTTACAGAAATCGCTGTCCCGCATGATCCTTGAAGAGATCCGCATTACGGACATAGTCGGCAAGCACCTGTACCGATTTATGTCGGCTCACCTCCTGTAGTTTGAAGATCGTCGCCCCTTGCGACGCGCCCTCGGTGAGGAACCCTGCGCGTAAGGAATGCCCCGCAAAGTGCGTCGGATCATACCCGGCTGCCGCTGCATGATGCTGGACCAGCCGTGCGATCGCGCGATCCGACATGGGGGCAGGGGTCATCGCATCGCGCCGCGACAGGCGCCGAAACAGCGGCCCCTCGGCATGCCCAGCCGCAGCCATCCAGGCGAGAAGCAACGCCTTGGGTCGAATGCGCGAGCCTTCGGGGATAGCGATGACGATGCCCTGCCGCGCCTGATCGGTCTTCGAATGGGCGATGGTCAGCCTCAGCCCTTCGGGCACGATCCCGATATGCTCGACTTGCAGTGCGACGATCTCGGAGCGCCGCAACGCAGCCGCCATGCCGATCGCCAGGATCGCGCGGTCGCGTAGCGCCCTAAGCCCTTCGCCTTCGATCGCCGCCAGCATGTTGCGGAGCGCGGCCGCGTCTGCGGGATGCTTTTGCCGTTTGGCACCGCCGTGTTCCGCGCGAATGCCGGCGAGCACTTCGGCCAGGCGCCCCGCGGTCGGCATGGCGGTCGGCGCGGGATACCCGCCAGCGCGGTGATGATGCCCGATCGCCGCCACCCGCCGATTGATCGTCGACGGGTTGAGGCCGGCGGTTGCCTGATCGCTGGCAAAGACGGCGACGACATCGGGCGTTGCCGGCAATGAGGCCAGGCCGTGCTGCGTGCACCAGCTCATGAAGATCGCCCAATCGGAGTCATACGCGCGCCGCGTCGCACCGGCGCGGGCGGCTTTGGCGTATGCGGCCGCCCGCTCGATCTTTTCATGAAGGATAGCAGGAAGCGTCGGCTCAATGGACTCGACATTCACGAGCGCGTTTGGCACCGGCGCGAGGTCGAGATCGACCGGCGTGGGCTCGAGGGGGTGTGGAGCGACCATATAAAACGTGTGCCACACTCGATTTTCGCACGCCACCCTTTCGTCCGAGAATGACAGTTATCGGACACAAGGGGGCGCGTCACTCAGTCCCCTAGCCCGGCGTTCACACCCGGTTGATCTCAGGTACTTTGGCCACCGGATGACGATGGCCAATTCCCTTGTCGGATAGTTGACGAACCGAGCCCTGCAGTCGCGCGGTCGGTAATGACGGCAGTCACAACATCTGGCGCTGCCAGCGGCAATGCTGCGGTGACTTGTGTATCAGGCGACCAAGCTTGTCCGATCAGGATGATATGCGCGATTTTGGCGCAGCGTGCTCATGACCAAAAATTGGCGCGGTCGGCGCGATAGGTTACCGCACGAGAAATTGTAGCGGCTTGATGGCCCATAGGATGCTGACACTGATAAGTGACGCTATGAGCGTGACTACGGCTATTAGAAAAATCTGGTAAAAGTGGTCCGGCTTAAAATATATTGTCAACACAGTAAGAATACCGAGATGAACCAAATACATCCCGAATGAGTACTTCCCTAATTTCGAGAACATTCTTGCCCAGTAATCTGGAATTCTTAGCGACGCGGCAAAAACAAAAAGACCCATAGCCGGCGTTGTGATCAGTTGATCAATATGGTTGTTATGGAGAATATGTACCTCGAAGAGATACGCTACCATTGAACCACTTAATCCAACAAGCGCGGCGGTTCCACCAAAGTGATGTGACGATTGATAGCGATAGCCAATAAAAACCAGTAGGAAGCCAAAGAACGGCCCGTTCCTGGAATTCATCATCGGCGCATAGCCTTCTGGGATATAGGCGCCCATCAACAACCCAATGCCGTATAATATCAAGGCCAGAATAAGCGTTGCGGTGACAGGCCACCGCTGTGTTACCCGCAACAGGATCAGGCACATTCCTAGAGAGGGCACAAACCAGAGGTGAATGGCAGGCCCGCCGAACAGTATTACGCGACCAATATCGCGAATAGACATCGACGAAAAATCAGAGGTCAGAAATATGAGGTATATGCATACCCAAAACACATAGGGGATACCCAACCGGATCATCACCCGACGTATCTCGGATATAGTAGAACGAGATTTACCCGCGGCAAAATATCCCGCTGCAACAAAGAAGAACGGGACAGCCCATCGGCTAAATGTATTAACCCAATAGGAAGGGCCATCCACGATCGGCGCATGTATAAATATTACCGCCAAAACCGCTATTATACGAACCGCATCGACGCCGTAATTTCTGGATTCTTGCGCCGGCTTTATACCATGCGCGTCCACAGCTGATTCTGGTATCATGTCGAGACTCAACTGTTAAATTTACTGCTTTACGTGCATACTATGCTCGGCGCGCGTCAATCATTACCGAGCCGGTATTAATACGTACAGCCCTCCTCACCGACCTTGCGGGCAAAGGGCTGACCCGACCGATCGGTGCCACGTATGCCGCTACGCGGATTGCACATTTGAAACCATTGAGCGCCAGTGGAATCCTCACCTTGGAGTCGCCAGCCGTCCAAGTTCTGACTGACATATTCCGTCCAGCTTTGTCCGTCGCTCGTCGTCCCCTTGCGCACGAGACGCTGTCCTATCCGCCGCTCGATATATGTCGAGCCATCCGCAGCAGTGCAATTGCGAACAAGGCCACTACCTCCGCAAGTCAGAGTGCTACTGTCCGACTGCATAGCAGCAAGAGCAAGTATCAATACGACGCTCATTATCACATCCTGCTTTGTCGAGGCTGATCGGGGACAAAATTAACTGGTCGGCCGACATCCAGCGATCGACCTGTGTGAGATTGCATCCAATCCAGCAACCGCGATTTTTCTGCCGAATGCTCTTGCAGCAGCATATCGTAACGGCCGCGCACCGTTGCTCGCATGTCGCTTCGATAGTGTGCGACAAATTCCCTTAGAGCGGCGGTAAAATCGCTACCAACCGGGACGGCAATGCCGCCGTCGGTGCCGATATCCTCGCCAATCCGACCGCGGTCGAACGCCACGACTGCGACGCCTTCACGCATCGCTTCCAGATTGACCATGCCTTGGGTTTCAGTTGGGTACAGAGTTGGAAAGACAAAGATATCAAGACTCTCGAAGAAGACCTGTTTGTCGCGTGCATAGATAGGGCCGATCCACTGCATGTCAGGGCCGAACCGTTCTTCATGTGCGGCGATGGCAGCCCGTATGGCCGCGTCATGGCACGGTCCGGCCATGATCAGACGAACATCGTCTTTCGTTTCGCGCAGTTTGGCAAAGGCATCGAGCAGAACATAGGCACCTTTTTCGGCAGTGATGTTGGCCAGATACCCCAAGGTAATACCCGTTCGTATACCGCCAGCGGCATGGGCATGATTGCGGCCTTCACCCTCGGCATGCTCGACAATGCCGATATTGCTATAACCCAAATATTGATCCACCCCGTACTGTCCAGCCATCTTGCCTCCGATGGTACCCGACTGGACGATATGCAGCGCTCCCTTCCCGGCGACACGGACCAGCATACGCATAATGCTGGAATGTTGCGTCACATAGCTTAGCGAATGATGGTGAAAAACGACGGCCTTGCCCGATATCCTCGCACACATGCACAGCAGTATTGTAAGAACCATCGCTGCCCCGTTGTTCACGGGCAGATAGGCCAATGGCGCACGAGAGCAAAGAATCGCCCAGGCGGCGACCACGTGACGTCTCAAGCGTCGTAGCAGACGGGATTTTACAGCGTCGCTGGGGCCAATATCGTGGACAGCCACGGTAAACCCCTGTTCGCAGAAGAGTGCAATCATACGCTCAGTCGCTAGCGATTGACCGTGAACGGGAGGCGCCAAGTTACCGGCTGCAAGAATATCCGTCATACATTGGCCCTCTGCAGCCCCGAGACAGCTCGCGCGTAGCGCGTCATGTTTGCTTGAGTGTGCGCCGAAGACGCTTGAGCTGTTGCCGCTGCAACGCTGCCTCGTTGAACATCATATGGAACAGCTTTCGTCGGATCAGCAGCGCGGCCATCCGAACTTGTTCGACCGTGCCGAGTTCATGCGCCTCGCGCAATTCCCTGAATTGACTGAGAAGAGATGTCCAATTGCCTGGCGAGGAGGATGCTCCGCCTTGAGCGAACAATGCGATGGGAACAGCAACGTGACGCCGAGGAAGTGCGGTGAACGCCGCTTTCAGGAATTTGGTATCGGCAGCAAAGTGCATTGTGGCGTCATAGGGATGACGCTGATGATAAGCGGTGGGTATCAAAATCGACTGATGCGACGGCAGGATTCCGACCCTCAGTGCCTCGTCGGTCAACTCCGGCGCCGGTACCACTATCGCCTCACCAGCAATGGTCTTGATACAATCGCCGTACACGATCACAGTATCCAGACTGCCCTGGTTCGACCGGATCATAGCGTCGAACGCTGCCGCATCGACCAGGCAATCCCCTGAGTTCATAAAGCAGATCGTTTTACCTCGAGCGACCGCCAACCCCTTGTTCATGGCATCATATTTGCCCTTGTCGGGACCATGAATGTTACGAATCCCGGCAAATTCGGCCGTTACCGAAGCGCAGCTATCGTCGGGGGATCCGTCCACGACGATCCGTTCGTACTCCTCAGGCAGGCCGGCAAGGCTAGTCAGGGTCACCCGAAGGTCGGCAGGGTTGCGATAGCAGATGGTTACAAAGGTGACGTTGGGGTGAGATCCCAATGGCGATATAATTGGAGGGAACGGCCCCGTCATGCCAATTGCTTCCTGGAACGTGCATTCGAGAATGCCGGGATCAGGCGGTTGAGAATGGCATTGTAATCCCAGACATTTTCAGCGCGATGCCGTGCCACTACGCCCAATCGTCGCCTCTGTGGCGCGTCATCAATTAGCTGTTCGAGTGCGCGGGCGAAAGCGTTGATATCGCCAGGCGGTACAACGCGGCCGCAGCCTTCGACCTCACGCGCCAGACCAGTACCCGGCATCGCGGTCGTTAGTACTGGGCGGCCCGATGCCAGCATGTTGGCCAGCTTTGACGGCAGGACCAGATCCGCCGCATCCGCCAGCTGAGGCAAAAGATGCACCGTGGCCAGTCCCAGCAGATCGCCCAGCCGTTCTCTTGGTTGCAGATCATGGAAACGAATGTTTTGTAACCCTGCTTCCTTGGCCTGTGCCTCGATACGTGCCCGGTTAGGCCCTTGACCGCATACAACAAAGGTCAGGTCGTTACGCGTACGAAGCCGTATTGCGGCCTCGATGACCAGTTCGATCCCCTGCTTGTTCGCAATGTTACCTGAGTACAACGCAACGTGCGGCGTCGTGATGGCCCATTCCTTACGATAAGACGACTCGCCGGTAAGCGGACGGATACCGGCAATGTCCGCCCAGTTGCGGAACTCGACGATACGACCGGGGTCCACACCCGATTGCTCCAGCTTTGCGCACATCTCGGGGCTGATGCTGCTTACGCGGTCGAACGAACGGAATATTCCACGTTCGAGACGCGCAGCCAATGTCCCCAGCGTGGTATCCTGCCGCAACAGGCCAGTGGCAAACGCCGCTTCCACCTCGAAGTCCTGAACATGCAGCCAGTTCAAGGCGCCCGTCAATTTTGACGCTATCACGGCCAACGGCGCAGCAGCCAAAGACGGGGCTACCGTGAAGACAATGTCGGGCCGAAACCGGAGGGCCGCGGCGAGCATCGGCCCCGCGGCCGAGACAGCAAAGGTCGCATGATGAACTAGCCGCTTTAGCCCGCTCGGGTCTGTCGGCACATAATGTGGGCACCGTGTGACGGTGACGTCGTGCTCTATCGTGCGCTGCCAAAGACCTCCGTACCCCGCAGGCACCTGCCACTGGGGGTAATAGGGATGCCCCGCGATGACCCTTACTGAGTGACCTGCGCGAGCCAGTCCCTGGCTCAGACCTGTCGTATACGGGCCGATACCGATCTCTTCAGGAGCGTAGTTGAGCCCCAACACCAGAATACGCATGGTATTAGTACCGATGCTTCGGGAACCGTTGGCACGCTACGCCTTCACGACGCCTGATGCTAATCGGTCGATACAATCGGTTGATAAGGATTATCGCCATCATTTTACGCAATTTACTAACAGGTTTGGCCTCGTTATTGGAAACTTCGCCATGTAGACTAAACTATAAGCACCGCTTTTATGGACAATGCACGTGACCAGGGTGCTTGGCCCGTCACCATGTGTCATTAATTAACCTATTTTAGCAACTACAATGCACCAGTATGGGTAACGAGCCACGTGTAAGCCGGACGCGTGGCCATAGAGACAGTATGAGAAACGTACAACGCATCTCGGCCACTGGCGTGCCATCTCCTACCTGCTTGTCTCTGCAACTGGTCGCATTTCGGGTCTAGATACGGATCCAAATGGGCTTGGATGCTGTATCGAAACAAAAACCTGAAACGTAGGGCCGCGATATGCCGCGGCTTCCGTCCTATCGACATAGCCTGTGAAGCGATCCGCCGAATATCGATCAACGGCAGGTCGTTGCCCGTATGCGTTGCCGGTGATAGGCGCCAACTCGCGTGTTCAGCAGGAGTAGCTTCGATAATGACGCCTATGCGGGGCTCGCCCTATGACGTTACACCCCGAGTCGCATTTATATGTTCCGGCGACCCCTATGACGTGGCCGAATGGTCGGGCACGCCAAACAATATGCTGCTCGCCCTGCAACGTCATACCGACGTCGCCTTGGTCGTTCGACACCCCTTTCCTTCCTGGTTCGTACCCTTTGGTCGCATACTGAAGGCGCTTTCGGGGCGAAGGTTTGAGTATGCAAGATCGAGCTGGTACGTCGCTCTCGCCGGGCGGCGGGCAATCGCCGAAATCACCAAGGCGCGTCCCGACGTGGTCTATGTTGTCTCCTCAACGATCGCGAACGAACTCGTTGACCGTTTCCCGGTGGTCTACATAGCCGATGCCACTATGCGCGCGATGACGGGCTATTATGACGCCATGACGCGGTATTCGGAAGTGGCTCGCATGTCCGCCGAAGCAATCGAAGCCCGGACACTGTCGCGCTCCTTGCGTGTTACATACCCTTCGGCATGGGCCTGCCGCTCTGCACGCGAGGATTACGGCGTAGAGGCCGAGCACGTCCTTGAGATCGCCTGGGGTGCAAACCTCAAGAAGCGAATAGCCACCCCGCGCACCGTCGAACCCGGCGTGCTGAGATTGCTCTTCGTCGGGATTGACTGGGATAGAAAGGGCGGCCCTATTCTTCTTCAGGCCGTCGAGACTCTTTCGCGCCGCGGCATCGCAGTTCAGCTCGATATCGTTGGCTGTAATCCAGATGTCGTCAACGGCGCAGTACCCGAAGGGGTAACCTTTCATGGCTTTGTGTCGAAAAGCACCTCAGAAGGCCAAGCGCTGCTCGACACGCTCTATGCGCGCGCAACGCTATTTGTGCTTCCGACGAAAGCCGAATGTCTGGGAATCGTGTTTGCCGAAGCGGCACATCATGGGTTACCGTCTGTTGCGTTCGCAACGGGTGGCGTGACGTCTGTGGTACGCAATGGGGAAACAGGAATTCTTCTGCCGCTGGGCTCGGGACCGGATCAGTTTGCCGATGTCATTGCCGATCTCACGACCGATCCCGTACGCTATGCGCGCATGTCGCAGGCTGCCGCTGCCGATGCGCACGATCGGCTAGATTGGGACATATGGGCCAGACAGTTGACGACAAAGGTCGATGAGGCACTAGCGCAGCGTAAGCGCATGGGGTCCAACTGGCCATAGTCAATATGGTCACCGAGCGTCGGACGTACAGTCCCAATATTCCGCAGCTATCATCTGTCAACGACTTGACAGATGAACTTTGTACAGTCCTCGCAGACATACGGTTTCACACGGAGCAAATGGCGCCTTCAGCTTGATTCTATCTAACCGTTAGAAAAACTATCTAGATACTCCGTGGCCATGCGATACGGACTAAATTTTTCGAGATGTAGGCGCGCATTCTGCTGTATCGCATATTGCTCGCTGGTCGAACCAATGAGGCGTTTGCAAGCTTCTATCCAAGCGGACTTATCGTCCAACGGTACTAAAATGCCGCCCGAGCCGATCGACTCCAATAGGCCACCACGCGCGGCACCAATGACGCACGATCCACATGCCATCGCTTCGATCGGAACCAAGCCGAACGACTCACGACGATAGGGAACCAAGGTTATCACAGCATTGCCATAGAATTTGGCGACCTGGTTGCCATCGGCTGCGCCTCGATAAACCGAGGCTGGTAGACCGCTGGCAGCGATCGCGGCATTAAGATCAAAGTCAGGCGATCGGGGTCCCACCAAAGCGACACGCCCCCAAGACTCCGGTCCTATTTCGCGGCAATATTCAGCCATGACGTCCAGCGCGATATCTGCTCCTTTGTCCTTGCTCATTGCACCGACAAACAGCAGGTCGATCGATCGCAGGGCCTCCGATGGGCGTAGGGTCAACAGATCACCGCGCACCCCGTTAAGGACAGCCGTGCAAGCAACCGGGACGGTATCTGCAACTGCTTGGCTACATGCGATGTTGGGTGCAAAGGCAAGAAGCGCACGCCGCGACACATCGGCGGCCCTACGCCCTCCGACATACCAGACATGATGCGATATCAGCATGCGGCGTCGCGACATGACAGCCGGCCATCCTAATTTTGAAGATGGATGAATCGACATCACAGCGTCATGGGCGCGGAACTGACGCCACGCCTCCATAAAATTGAACGCGGTCACGACCGTAATTTGGGAGTTTTCAGCAGGAGCGTAGCTCTTCGCGCATCCTTGATCGCACGTAACAACCGTGACCGTATGTCCGATCTCGATGAGCGCGCTAGCGAGCGTTTCCGTGATCGTACGCGTTCCGTGCCGTTCTGCAAAAAGTGGTGTGGCAAGGGCAATCTTCATCGAACACGATCTCGCAAGCGGGTGACATAAGCCAACATCGGCTTGATATCGAAAAGCGCATGGCGAGCAGCGGGGTAGGTAAGACCCACGACCCGCCCAGCCAGAATGCTACTGGTCACTAGTAAGGTGGCCATCAGCAGGATCAGCGGT
This sequence comes from Sphingomonas sp. PP-CE-1A-559, assembly GCF_004340965.1. Taxonomy (GTDB): domain Bacteria; phylum Pseudomonadota; class Alphaproteobacteria; order Sphingomonadales; family Sphingomonadaceae; genus Sphingomonas. The sequence continues at coordinate 46,401 of NZ_SLYA01000009.1, forward strand.
ATCTCAAAGCCTACCCAGCCAAGGCTACGCCCTGCAAAGAGTCCGAGCCCGATAAACCCTACATGTGCCGCTAGATACACTTTGGCATAGGTCAAATGGTGATTGGTAGCCATCAAGATGGTGTCCGAGAAACTCTTGGATGCTGCCAGTGCGCTCTCGATGATCAGCAGCCCAACCAGCAAAGGAGGCGGTGCATGACGCCCCTGCAGCCAGATTTCGAACAGCCAGGACGATATACTGAATAGGGCGACACCTGCAAAGACCGATACTGTGACAGCGAACTGCCCACCCGCCACGAACAGCGTCCGCAGTGCCGCCATGTTCTTCTTGATGTACTGGACCGTGATCTCAGGCCATGTTGCGCCGGAAAAGACCCCGACAGCCTGCTGGAGCGTGCGCGCAAGCGTCCGTGCGATTGCAAAACTGGCGACGAAGACAGGACCGGCGATCAGGTTGAGGATCGGCACCGTCGCATACATTGCGGCAGCGTTGCAGATCGGGAACACCATGAACCACCCCGCATCCCCCATCAAAGCGCGCAGCGTACCAAGATGCGCGTGACGAAAGCCATAGCTGAAATCGGCTGATGCGCGGCGTCTGAGGATGATCAAAATGACAAGGCAGACCAGTCGGCAAATCCCCATCGCCGCGGTGACGCCGAGGAATCCCCCGCCCAAGGACAAGGTCGTACAGATCGCCGCCAGTTCGACCAGCGACATACTGGATTGGACTGCAGACCCCGACGCATAGCCCCCGATCGCTCGCATCGCAGCCTGCGCGATACCGATCTGGAACGATAGCGCTACGACCGCCAGTAGCGCGACCGCGGCGACGGTAACTGATTGGGCGTGCTCGCCGCTTAGCGACAGCATCCGGGCAAGTGGCACGAAGGGCAGGACCAAGGCGCCGGCCGCAACTAGAATGATGCCTGCCAGGGTCGATGTGAGCCAAAACGTTTGCAAGACGCGCAACGCCTTACGGTCATCTCCTTCGGCCACGGCACCGACCAGCGCATTCCCGCTTACCGGCCCGATCCCGGCGTCTGCCATGGCGAACAGCGTCATGATCGTTGCGGTCAGCGACAGCCAGGATCCGTATGTCGCCATTCCCCAATTGAGGATGTAAAATGGAACCGCGACGAAATTACTGACCAGCAGAACGACCTGCGCATATCCGTTCGCACCCACGTTTAAGACGATACGCCTGACGCTACTACCGTTGAAAGCCATTACGTTGTCCAGAATCCGTTCGGCCTCAGCGGCAGGTCCCGATATGCCGTGCGTCGCCAACTTGCCATAGGTGAGTTGCCATCAGCGACTAGGCGTGGCAATCGCAGCACAGCCAAACGGCACGATACGCCACATGCGGAGAGCCGCACGTCGGCCTTGATGCCCGGAATGACGCCGTACGGTCATAGATATATGTCGTGCCCCTTTGCGAAAGACGAGCATGCCCGCCCTCTCCCACGACTTTGAGCGCAAGCTTCATGGCCGACGCATCTTCGTAACCGGACATACCGGATTTACGGGTTCATGGGCGGTGCAATGGCTGCAGATGATTGGTGTCGAGGTCCATGGCTTCTCGCTTCCTGCGCCAACAATGCCAAACCTGTTCGAAGACGCTGGTGCCCACGCTGCGCTTGCCTCGCATACGATCGGCGATGTCGGCGATTTCAACGCGGTTGAGGCCGCGATACGGCAGGCAAAACCTGAGCTCGTGCTGCATCTGGCCGCACAACCGCTAGTACGACGGTCCTATCGCGATCCGATCGAGACGTATCAGGCCAACGTCATGGGCACCGTAAACGTGCTAGAGGCTGCACGCCGGCAAGGCGTAGCCGGCGCAGTCTGCATCACGACCGACAAGGTCTATTTGAACCGCGAATGGGCCTATGGCTATCGCGAGACCGACCGTTTGGGCGGATCGGATCCTTACAGCGCGTCGAAGGCCGCTGCTGAAATCGTCATCGACAGCTATCGCAGTTCGATGACGTCGTGGGAGCAGACGATGTTGATCGCCGCGGCACGTGGCGGCAACATCATTGGCGGCGGCGATTGGGCAGAAGACCGGTTAATTCCGGATTTTGCCCGTGCTGCACGCACGGGTACGCCTATCACATTACGCAATCCGGCCGCTACTCGGCCATGGCAGCATGTCCTGGCTCTGATCCACGGCTATATGATGCTCCTCGCCCGCATGACGGACGGCGACACGAGCATGTCCTCTGCCTGGAATCTCGGCCCGGCTGCAAGCGCGACCTTAACGGTCGGCGAAGTCGTCGAGCGGTTGCGTATACGCTGGGAAGACCTGACGGTCGTGGTGGAACCTACCCATCTTCACGAAACCACGGCGCTCGCGCTGGACAGCACCAAGGCGCAGCGGCAGCTTGGCTGGCAACCGGGCTGGTCTACCGAAGAGGGGATCGACCGGACCGCCGACTGGTACGCAGCCTACACACCGGGCGCAGGCGTCAGCGCTGCGATAACCCGTAGGCAAATCGAAGATTATCGCGCTTCGCTGATACGCTAAATCATGGCACGTATACTCGTCACTGGTGCGAACGGGCAGCTCGCGCCAGCTATCATCGCCAGCCTGAAAACTGCCGGTCATAGCCCGGTGCTCCTGGTACGGCGTCCGTTCACAGCAGCGCCGGGCACGACACTCTGTGTTCTTCCGGCGCCCTGGTCTTTCGAGGCCCTGCGTGATGTGATGGTTCGCGAAGCCGTTACCGGCATCATCAACCTTGCGGCAGCCGGCGTCCGACCAGATTCCAGCGCGATTGGTGCGCTATACGAAACCAACGTCGCGTTGCCGGTGACCTTGATCATGGCCGGCGCGGGGCACGTCCGGCGCTTCGTCAACATTGGATCGGGTGCCGAATATGCCGGCTGTTCCACCGGCCCGATCGATGAAACTGGCGAACTGGGCACCAGTCATGCCTATGGCATGTCGAAGGCTGCGAGCGGCCTGGCAGCGCTTCAGGTCGCAGGTGAGACTGGGTGTACATTTGCGCACCTGCGACTGTTCGGTGCTTATGGCGAGCATGAGGCAGCGCATCGCCTGCTTCCCAATCTCATCATGCGATTGTCGCAATCCGAAGCCGTACCGCTCAGCGATGGTCTTCAAACACGCGACTGGCTGTACGAGGCGGACATTGCGAGCGCCGTCGTTGATGCCCTCGACACTCTCGGTAACGGCGCACTTCCCAGCGGCGTGTACAACCTTGGTTCAGGAAATGGCGCTACAGTGCGCGCCTTCGCTGAAACGGTCGCCGACCAAATGTCTGTCTCACGCACACTGCTGGATTTCGGCCGCATCCCGCGCCGCGGCAAGGAGGTCGACATGCTGGTGGCGAACGCGGCACTGTTCCGCCGCTATACGCGATGGCAGCCCGCCTACGATCTCGCTACAGGTCTGCATCACGCGGTCCGTCGGTATCTTACCAAGGCGTCGATGTGATTAATTTTCTCGTTTTTTGATAGGGGACGATCGTTGAAAGCAGTCATCTTGGCAGGCGGCTTCGGTACGCGACTGGCCGAAGAAACCATGTTGAAGCCAAAGCCAATGATCGAGGTCGGAGGCAAGCCTCTGCTTTGGCACATCATGAAGATGTACAGTAGCCATGGCATTAACGAATTTGTCGTTTGCCTGGGGTATCGCGGCGACATCATCAAAGATTATTTCGTAAACTACCATCAGTTGAATGCGACCATAACGGTCGATTTGGCGGCGGACACCTGCGAAGTTCACGAGCATCAGGTTGAACCCTGGACCGTGACGCTGGCGGACACCGGGCTTCATACGATGACTGGTGGACGTTTGCGCCGCATTCGCAAATTTATTGAAGGTGAAACCTTCTGCATGACCTATGGCGATGGTTTGGCCGACGTGGATATCGGTGCCGCCATTGCCCACCATCATCGTGAAAAGCGCTTGGCAACAGTGACGGCGGTACGTCCGCCGGGTCGCTTCGGGGTGCTCAATCTTGATGCGGCAGGGGAAAGCGTTCAGTCCTTCACCGAAAAGCCGCAAGACGAAGTGGGCTGGATCAACGGCGGTTTCTTCGTACTGCAGCCTGAGGCTCTCGACTATACCACCGAGGATCCGGAGTGCGTCTGGGAAAAGACGCCGATGGAGCGTCTTGCTGCCGACGGCCAGCTGTCGGCCTATCGCCATCATGGGTTCTGGCAACCCTGTGATACGCTACGGGACAAGCAGACGTTGGAAAAGGCATGGGAGGCTGGAGCTCCATGGCTAAAGTCGTGAGCCCTCATGGTGCAGCGGCACAGGAGCCGTTTGCATAATGGTCGTGATGTCAAACGGCTTCAGTCGGTTTCATCTGGCAACCGCTGCGGCCCAGTTGGCGGCTCTGGGCCGGTTGACGTTGTTGATTACGGGCCCCTATCCGGTACCTCTAGTACGCCGGATGCTTCGCGTTGCGCGGCTCGATAAAACGTCGAAGGGACATCGCCTGCTCGCTCGCATTGAAGCGATCGACGACCCGATGGTAAAATCCCTTTGGGCTGGAGAAGCGTTCTACGCGCTAGGCAGGCTGTTTCGCGCGCGCGAGCAAGCGCTGATCGTTCGCGGAATGCAGGCCTATGGGAAATCTGCGAGCCGTCTGCTCGCAGATGCTCACCGTCGTGGTGCACGCATATATCATTACCGTGCAGGATTTGGCGGGGCATCGCTCAAAACGGCGCGTCAGCTCGGCATGACTTTGGTCTGTGATCACTCTATCGTACATCCACTGTTCGTCGAAAGCTTGCCGGCGGTTGAGGGCAATCTCGATACTGCCGATATCACGGCGCCGCTGACCCCGATCGAGGCGCACATTCGCAGCGACATTGACGGTGCTGATCATATCTTGGTCAATTCCGATTTTGTTCGCGAAACCTTTCTCAGGCTGCGCTATGAGCCCGACAGAGTCTCGGTGATCTATCAAGGCATCGACGATGCTTTTGCCCATTCGATCCCGCCAAGAAGCGGTCAACCAACCGGGCCTCTCAGGCTGCTTGCGCCCGCTTTTAGCATTCGCAAGGGCGCGCCTACGCTCGTTGCGGCGCTGGCAGCGCTTGACGATATCGACTGGACCTTGACGATATCGCGAGACATCGATGCCGAATGCCGGGAGCGGTTTGCCACATTCCTTGCTGATCCTCGCGTAACGATGATCAATCCGGAGCGATCCGAACTGCCGCGGATCATGTCTGCGCATGAGGTCGTGCTGTTCCCCAGCTACGCTGAAGGCTCGGCACGTGTGATCTTTGAATCACTGGCAGCGGGTTTGTACGTGATCACCACACCGAACTCCGGGTCGGTCGTCCAGGACGGGGTCCATGGTCGCATAGTACCGGCTGGCGACGCGGGTGCGCTCCGGATGGCGGTTCAGCACACTCTGGGCGTTCGAGACCGGCTCATCGAGATTGGCGAGGCCAACACCCGCTTTGTCGGCGAGCACCATAACCAGAGCGGATACGGCACAGCACTCGCGGCTTTTTACGACCGACTTTGATGAACGATGCAGGACAGCGGCGCCGGAGCCCTCTGTCTTGTATCAGCCTTGATTCTCCCATCCCAGAAATTCAATAAACGCGTCCGCGTCAGCCTGCCCCATGGCCCAAAAACCAAGCGTATCGCCGTGCTTCATGGCAGCGGTATCGATGACTAGTTGCTCAATACGCCATTCGCCCGCCGAGTTGGCGTGGCCGATCGTGGCATGAAGCTGATCGTTGATCTTAACGACCATGTTCCACCCTTTGGTGCTGCGCGAGCGCACACGGTAGAAGATGCGGACGTGGTCACCGATCCCGAAGGTAGAGCCTGCCGCCAGTGAGAACACCATGTTGCTCTTGCCTGCAATAAGCCGCCAGACAAAGCCCTCTGCCACGCTGGTGTCGGCCACGACTTCAGGAAAGATCGTTGCAAAGCCATTTTGCGGCGGCACGATACCGCGAGGAGTATAAACCGCACCCTTCGAAAAAAGGCCGCGCGGTGTAATAACGGAGGGTGCATCCCAGCGCCGTAATGGTGTCCGAACAGCCTCGACGGAGTCGGGCCAATCCTCGGCACAGAGGACACGTGGATTGGCCGCCGCCAGCTGACGCATGTGTACGTTGGCGCCCCGGATCAAAACCCGACCGTTACGCCCCGGATCTCCGAAAGCGTAACCATTGGCTGGTGGAGAGTACGTTGGGGCTTGCGACGACATATCGTTTAAGCAAATCGTACCGTCCATAATAACGTCCTGTGCGCCAGGACCGACATGAAATAATGGAACTCCTTTATTTCCCTGTACGCCATTTAGCGTCCCGCCGAGGAAACGACTTTGTGAGCCGTTAACGTAAATCAGCGCCTTTTGAGCTGACCCCGACGACGTAAGTTCGACATGCCCAAATGTAAAACGCGAACCGTTGCCACTATCCCAGAAGGCATATTCCTCCTCGGACTGGTAGTCCGAATTACCAAATCCAACCCAGTTCGTTTCAACAAGCAGGTTGGAACCGAACGTGTTGGCGGCCTCTTGCATAACGAAACGCCCCCCGCCGCCCCGCCGCATACGTATTGTCGCATCGTCGCATCCCCGTAGCCAGAATGTTCGACGACAGGGTCCCCCGGGAAACCATCCGCTTCCACAATAAAATCCCATCGCTTTAGCCAACGCCACACCGTCGCCATTCAGCGGACCTTTTTTACTACCGACGTACCCAAAGCTCCCCGTACCAGTCAGCCTAAGGTGCATGATATAGCTGACGGAATCGGAGTCCGACGCAGCGTAGCGGCGAGGATCGTTGCCGTACACGAAGCCGAAGGCGTCAAGTTCGGTCCACATGAAGGCTACATCACGAATGTTACGTGGCAATGCATACCCACGCCCCTTGGCCGCTGTGTAATCCATCTCGATAATAGATCGATCACCCTCATAGACGACTTGAGGTCCAATGACCTTTGCAAAGCCGCTAACGGCGCCCTCACCCGCTATGGTAGCCCCCTCGGGCAATTCGTTCTTCCGGTCCCATATTGGCGTCTGGCAAGCCCAATGATCGGCGCCGGAGTTCGTGGTTGTTGGCACGATCAGGACGCTAATCTTACGTTCACGCATCTCCTCGTACGCATCATGAAACGCACGACTCTTGTCTTTAAAATCGCCATCGTAGCGACGTAGACTGACGCTATCGAATGATTCACCGGTCGATTGGTGCGGCAATAGTGGCTTGCGTACCGCCGATGTCCCAGTCTCAGACTCTGTTTTGCCTGATAGACCCGCCGCGGCAAGCCCCGTCATCGCCACGCCGCCACCTGCAAAGGCCAACTCACGCCTTGTCAAGGAATGGGTCATGTATCTTCCTTCATCTGTAGCCAACGTGACGTTGAGCGCCCGCGGGCCCCACTTGATAAAATGGGGCTATGCGAGCGCGGTCGTACCGCGTTAGCGAATGCATTAGCTCGCAAATCAGCGACGCGCCCTAAGCCTCACCAATTGATGCGACAGCTTAGCCGTCCGCTCTAAAGTCCGAGCCCTTACCATCTGCTGCGATAACACCAAGACGACAATCTGCAGAGCCTTGGTAATGCGGGCCTGAGCGCTGAACGGCGAAAACAAAACATCCCAGATCAAGATTAAAGCCATGGTGATAATCATGACGTTTGGCTGGTCACGTCGGGCTACCACGCCATACAACGAACTGAACGCAAGTATTAGTGTCCAACCCCAGAATGGGACTGACAAAATACCCGCTTCAACCCACGATCCAAGCAAATGAGAATGGCTTTGTATGAAATAATCGGTCTCGAACCCAACATCTTTCCAATTAGCTGGAACATCTAACCCTAGCTGACGCTGTTTTACGTAATAAACTATTGTATAATAAGGGTCTTTAGCCCATGAACCGTGCCCTAGTATTGGTGAATCACCAATAGCTTCTAAAGATACGAGCGACTCAGAACGCCCGCTCAATAACAATCCGGCATCGTTATTTGTCTGCATTAAATATTTTTGCCGTGCGGTATCACCAAGGATTCCTTCGGACGCCGAATATTCATATGCGCTGACAATAACCTGAGCAAAAATGACGCCTGAAAGGAATATTCCGGCAAACCCAAGCTTGCTAATACTACGCCTATGACGAAGTATCCACCGTGCAAGCAAAGAATAACCTGCGGACAACGCACCAATCGCAAACATTGTACGTGAATTAAGTAGTAAGCTTACTACACTCAGTACTAGAACAAATATCTCAGGAAGGTATTTTCTGACCCCGTCCCTGAAATACGGAATGCCGGTCAGTCCGGCTGCTACGGTTATGAGCCCCGCTCCGGCACCAAACTTCCACGGGTCTCCCATAGTGTACGGATCTGACGAGGTTAGGGCGCCAAGTACCGAAGCGAGGCCACTACAAATCGTATAATAACTGATGAGTTTAGCGCTTCCCCTGCATAGCAGCCATATCATAGCGATATTGACGCCAAGAAGAATCAGGCGAGACCAACCACGAGCAAAATCGACAACCGCGCTACCATTGTACCAATCGCTTATCGCTAGACCAAAAAACCAGAGACAAAGCAATGCGAAGCAGATCTTCAGCGGTGATAATTGGCGCACCGCACCAGGCTGCGCAAGAAGAAGTAATAAGACAAATGGTGCGATTATGTCCTGTAGAAACAGGACACCTACCGATTGAAATACTACCGCCGACGTGAACGGAATAATCAGTACACCCGTTAGGCGAACGTAACCATATTCGGGCTTTCGGATAGCGACGTTGAAGCTGTCGCGCTTCGGTGGCGATAGCCGGTTCAGGGCTTTCACGCTGACCATGGCATTACGGCATTTCTGTAGGCGAGATGCGGCATAAAGGATTTTCCCACGTCAACCATTTCAGAGACGAGTAATGGCAATATCATCTATCCAACCCGCTGCCTGTCCTCCAGATGCACCGTCTACGCTAATCATTATTCGCGCCAGCTGGCACTGTTCGGAAATATGGAAGCGTGCATGTTCTATCCTACCCGACGAAGGCGCCATTGACGAAAGCTTGGTCAGTTCAGCTCCGCTTGCCTGACAGCGGACGCGTATTGACATTGGTGGTGAAGATTCAGCGTCGGGTACAATCAACGCACTCAGCGAATAGTCACCGGGTTTGAGTACCAAAACCTGTTCAGCAACGGTAGTGTCGCTATCGCCGGAAGCTACGAAAAGCGCAAGACCACGTCCATCGGCTCGCTCTTGCCGAGATGCTGCGCTACTGCCCTCCTCGTGAATCGCCCACTCAAACGGGCCAAATGAGTTGCCCTGCTCAAAACTTCCATCCCGGAGCAAGCTCACTGGGGCTTTACGGATTTTGCGGTAAAACGCGAACGCTCCTTCGCGATCGCCAAGGTTAAGCATCCGGCTAAGCCCGTCTCCTAACGCAGACGCCTCCGATTGATTGGTGGTATCAAGCCTGAGCGACTGGAGTATAATGGGAATAGTCGAGGGGCTTGTACTCCGGGCATTCAAGGCGCCTACGAATTGAGGCCACCAAGCAGGTCGATTTTGCAAGAACGGTACAAGCCCACGGACCGCCTCGGGGTCACTGGTTGCCGATACCAAGATAGGCACCAAGGTATCTCGCAAACCGACATTTACCAACATTGTCCGATTATAATGGCGAAGTGTTCCCGCCATGTCACTTGCAGCGGCCGTAATTTCGAGCAGCGCAAGCTGTGTAATCGTGTCACGACGCGACAGACTTTCAGCGTAATTGAGCCAAGCTTTAAACGAGGCTTGTCGACCTTCGGCAGCAGCGACGAATGCCATCGCTCTAGCAGCGGTTGCATTACCGGGTTCGCGATCCAGCGCAGTCGCCGCCAAACGACGAGCCTTCTCCCGCTCCGCTTTACCGGTGACAGACGCAACAAGATTACTTGCCGCGCCTGCTTGCGCCTGACTGCTCGTCATGCCCAACAATCCGATCGATGGCCGTACAGGATCTAAAACCTGCTTCGCGGTAACTGCGAACGACCACCAAGCGACCGCGAGTCCGACCAGTACAGTACCGGTCATAGTTGGCATGTTCATCCGCCGCATGTGCGACATCCTGACGATCTACCGATCTCAACCCTTGCTGGACGCATTACCATAACCGTAGCCATAATCGTACCCATAGCCATATTGCGATCTTTTGGGTTCAAACTTGGTCAAGACGGCACCAATCACGTTTGCCCTTGTAGACCGCAAACGGTTCATAGCTACCCGTACCATGCGCCTGTCAGTTGCGTTCGCTTCAAGCACATATACTACACCCTCTACTTCGCTTGAAAGGAGTGGCGCATCGGCAAGGCCCATTACAGGCGGCGCATCGAATATTACATGGTCAAACTGAAGCAAAAGATCCGCAATCAACTGTGTGACATTATCGCTTGCCAAAAGTTCAGCTGCACTTGGCGGCTGAGGACCTGCAGCGATAAAGAACAGGTTACCCGCCTCAAGCGGATGAATGATGCGAGTGAGATCTTTGTCTCCGGCGAGATAATTACTCAAGCCAAACTCATTGGTCACGTTGAGCATGTTATTCAGCGACGGCGACCGCATATCGCTGTCAATCAAAACGACGCGCTTACCTGACCTAGCAATCACAGTTGCCAGTGCATAGCTGGTTGTCGACTTACCTTCGGCAGGACGAGTACTCGTAACCAAAATCGATCGCGGAATGCCATGGTCTGTGGAGAAAGAAAGATTAGTCCGCAACGACAGATAGGCCTCAGACATGCTGGACTTGCGGTCGGCCAATGCCTCCCGTGGATCCTGCCCCATGACCTTAGGGATCGCGCCCAGCGTCGGAATTCCGATAAGCGATTCAATATCCGCTGCATCAGAAATATTCTGATTGATCTGCTCTACCAAGAAGGCGGAGATGACACCTAAACCAAGCCCGCCAATCAGGGCAATCGCAAGATTGATGAGCAATCGGGGGCTAGAGGGCTTAACCGGTAGCTCGGCGCTATCTACCACTGCGATGTTGTTGGTGCCGACACCGCCGTCCGCGCTGATCGCTTTATAGCGCTGCAGAAGACCAGCATAGAGCTGTCGATTGGTGTCAACATCCCGTTGAAGAAGGTTATACTGAATGCTGCGCTGCTGAACATTTAGATACGCCTGAGTTAAGGTATCTACCTGACGCTTCAAACTGTTCTCACGTTCGACGCTCGCACGATATGTTTCATTCAATGTGCTACCGACGCGCCCCTCCTCCGCTGAGATCGAACGATCCAGTTGCGTCATTTCGGTTTTGATTTGCTGCGCTGCGGGATACCCCGGAGAGAACTGCACCATCATGCGCGCGTAGTTTGCGGCCAGTTCAGCACGACGCTGGCGCAACGCGGAGATCGTACCATTCGTCAGTGACTCACTTACGCTGCCACCTGCTTGCCCCAAACGGCTTTGTGCCTTGATCCGGTCGCCACGGGCTTGGGCATATTCTTGATTAATCGTCGCCAAATCGTCGACAACCAGGGCGCGCTCACTGCTTCCGGACTGACCATCCGCATTCGCGGCAACGGGAAGATTTACGATTTTTTCTTGCCTAGCGTAGCTGACGAGCTGCTGCTCAGACGCATATATCCGATTCCGGAGCTGTGCGAGCTGTCGTTCAAGAAAGGTCCGCACATAAGCCGTAGCACCGACCCGACGCTCTAACGTCAGCTCGACAAATGCGCCGCTCCAAGCGTCAACAACACGTCGCGACAACACTGGATCTGGGCTAGTAAAGGACAACGTGACCAGCCGCGAAAGACGCGCAGGCTTAATTTTAAAGTTCTTTAGCAAAATCGCGCCGGCCAGTTCAATTCGATCCTCACGGCGGGATGCTCGTGGGTTGACCCTGCCGCCTTGAAACCAAGTGGTGCGCTGCGGCAACTTATAGCTATCGAAGAACTTAACATCGTCATAAAGGCGCAAATTTGTCGCTACACGTTCAGCAAGTGCGCGCGATTCCAATAGCCCATACTGAGTTTCGTAAAACTCTTGATCAGCTACTTCGTTCTTAGGCCGTGCACCCGCAACGTCGACAATTCCAGTGCTTTCGCGCTGGATCTCGATCGTAGACACCGCCGTATAGAGGGGCGTTGCCAACAGCGTAAATATCAAGCCTGCGAGAAGCGCAGCCCCAACCACGCCCAGAATTAGCCACTTCCGACGGCGTAGCACTGAGAGGATATGCGTCAGTAGTGGCACATCTGGGGCGTCTGAAGCAAAGCTGGAATCAGCTTCGGAGTAGACCTGAAGATCATCGTCGTTGATATCGCCGCGCTGGGCAGTGAGCGAGTTCATGGTTCGGGCCTTAGTTCAATATCGCGACAAGTGGCGCAATCAGCAAGGCGCCACCTTGAATTGCTGCCTGGAACACACGACGTCCGCCGGACTCGCCAACCGATACTACGTCATTGGCGTAGACCTCGGGATCTGGGTAAATCCCTTGGCGGATCGCTCGCAGGTCATACAGTGCGGCCATGTCCTTCCCACCTACCCGGCGGAAAACAACCACATAGCTGGTATTTGCATAGTCGGTTGTGCCTTCGGCACGAGCGACCGCTCGGATTAGGGTCATTCGACCCGTCACCGGGTATAGGCCGGGCTTTTGAACCTGCCCGTCTACCGTAATCGTCTGACTGATTGTGTCAGCGTTTACGGTAACCTGTGGCGATCGAATATATTTCCCTCGAAGCCTGTTTGCGATCGCATCAGCGAGCTGACTCGTCGTTTTGCCGGATGCATCAAGCGTACCTACCAATGGGATCGCGATGGTACCGCTTGCGTCCACCTGAACGGTTCGACTGAGCTCGGGCACGCCATATACGTCCACCTCGACCTTGTCGAACGGACCAATAACATACGCACGCTGTTCGAGGATCAGATCCTTCAACGCAGGGGGAGGCAATTGCCCACCCTGAACGATTTCCAAATCCGGCCTACCGACCAATTTCTCGCTGGCACATCCGCTTACCGAAAGCACAGCTATAGCCGCACCGGCCATCCACCACTTCATATGAAAATATGTCCTAGAACCGCAAACATAGGCGAGACCATATCGTGCGTTAGTCGACAGGCTCATGGTCGTAAAGCCTCCCCTCTCTCGAAGCAGCGCTCTTGAGGATCCGATCGTCGGAATGGTCAGCCGCGATCCAGCAGATCATCAGCGCAAAAACGCCTGCCAACAGCGGGGTTCGAAGGGGGTAATCGGTGATGCTCGCCACGAACAAGATTGCTATCACAATCATGCCGGCTCGAGCGGCTGCTCGTTCCGGTTTGCGGCTGCGCTCTGGTCGGCGAAAGACGCTGCGTACTCTGGCTAGCATCCACAGCGCCAAACCGAGCAGCAACGCCACCGCTGGGAGGCCTCCGGTCAGCAACAACTCGACCAAGTCATTATGTGCGTGGTTGAAGTAGGAAGGTTTCAATACACTATCAGGTTCATAGATTCGAAAAACAGAATCAAATGTTCCGAATCCGCTACCAAACGGCAGGAATGCCAGCGCAATCGCGAATGTGATTGGCGCAAAAATAACCCGCTGCTCACCTCCAACGAGATCTGAGGCAAAAAGCCTATCTAAAGCCACGGCGCGCCCGAACAGGATCATGGCAACCAACAGCATCATCGGAACGATTAGTAGCGCCGCGCGCACTGCCCACCGGTTCCTCCCTCGCGCTATCGGCAACCGCGTCGGAGCAATGAGCAACGCACCACCCAGCCCCATGACCCCAAGCAGCAATCCTGTTCTCGATCCCGTAAGCACGATTGTTGGCAACAAAATGAGACTGAGCGCTATCGTAATGAATATCCGTAGATAGGCGATAGTTCGATCACTGGGCTCCACTGCATCGATCTTGGGCCCGAGATACAGCCAAAGCCGCAGAATGGGAAATCCGGCTGCGAGCAACGCCGCTTGGTGATTGCGGTTTGCGAACAGGCCGAGCGGCTCTCCGACATTGCTTAAACGATAAAGCCGGGCGCCACTGCCCGCACTCGTAATTTGGAGAATGCCCCAGAATGCGGACACTGCGATGATAATCACCAATGTCGTCACGAGCGCAGGCCTCTGCGATCGCGGAAGCGCGGCAAAACCGAGTAATATGACCAGTGGCGTCGTTAACGCCAATAAACTGCTTTCGGTCAAATCCGGTTGCAGGCTAATTGGCCGCCAAGGCTGCTTTACGCCTTCCAAAGCGGCAGCTTGAATAAATCGCGCATGACCTGGCAGCGCCTGCCAAATTTCGGGCGGAAGCGGTATCAGTTGGAGCGCGATAATGCCAGCGAACGCCCCTAGCAAAAGCAAGGGGGGCCTCAACGGGGAAAGTTCGAACCGTGGAGAGAAGAGCAAAAGACCGACGACGCATATTATTGCTGCCGGTCTTAGAAACAGCAAAGAAGGGACACCGGCACGTGACGACCCCCCCCCCAACGCTGTCAAAGCGAGAAATATAAGAAGGATCGCCAGTGGTGCCCCACCGGAGCCTAGCGCCCTCTTGAAGGATCGTATTCGCACGCAATTCCCTCATTGAGGATGCACATCGCCTGACCAAACGGTGCTATGACGTGGCATCAATGCAGTATGTTTCACTACGCGGCAGGATAAAATTTCCAGCCAGCCCGCGTAGGTAAAGAAGCCTCGCGATAGCACAATGCCAATTCGGCGACAATCAATCCGCGGTTGGGACTTACCTTTTCCCAAGGTCAGGAGGCGATTGCGCAGCGCTGTTCTAGGGCGCCAACGACGACGCTGACATGGCCGTCCTGCTGCTAATCAGCCGAGCATGGCGTTGATGGCGGAGCCTGTCCTGCACCTCGTTCTTCTCGTCATGTGAGGTGGCCCCTAAATGACCTGACAGGGCCCCGCTCTTAGATAAGAGTGAGGCATATGACTGACGGTACGACCAGGCGTTACAACGATGGCGAGGTTCTCTCCGGTGTTCAGCGCCGGAGGCGGTGGACACCGGAGGAAAAGGTCCGGATCGTCGAGGAGACGTATCTACCGGGATGAGCGTGTCGCTCGTCGCCCGCCGGCACGGCATTGGCGGCAATCAGATCTTCACCTGGCGGCGCCTGATGGCGCAGGGTGCGCTGACCGCCGCGGCAGCTGGCGAGGAAGTGGTGCCGGCGTCCGAGTACCGTGCGCTCGAGGCGCAGGTGCGCGAACTACACCGGCTGCTCGGCAAGAAGGCCATGGAGAACGAGCTGCTCCGCGAGGCCGTGTCCCGGGCCGCAGGCCCAAAAAAAACTGCTGTTGCGCTCGACCTCGTTGCCACGGGATGGACGGTGAGCGCGGTCGCCGAGGCGGTCGGCATTGCTCGCCCACACCTGTCCGCAATGCGCCATCGCCCAGCGCCCCGGCCACGCGGACGACCACCACTGCCGGATGCTGAGCTGGTCCACGACATCCGCGCGCTCGTCGCCGATCTGCCAACCTATGGCTATCGCCGCGTTCATGCTCTGCTGCGCCGGGAGGCCGAGAAGACCGGGCGCGAAGCGCCCAATCCGAAACGCGTCTACCGCGTCATGAAGGTGCACGGGCTACTCCTACAGCGAGGCGGCGAACACCGCGAGGAACGGCGTCACGACGGCCGGGTCGCCGTCGACCTCCGCAACACCCGCTGGTGCTCCGACGGGCTGGAGATCATCTGTGACAAAGGCGAGAAGGTACGTGTCGCATTCGCGCTCGACTGTTACAACCGCGAGGCGATGGGACACGTGGCGACGACGGGCGGCATCACCGCAGAGGACGTCCAGGACTTGATGCTCGCCACGGTCGAGCATCGCTACGGATGGGTGAACCGCGTGCGCCAACCGATCGAGTGACTTACCGACAACAGCAGCTGCTACACCGCACGCGACACACGTGCGTTCGACCGGGACATCGGGGTGATCCCGTGCACGACCCCAGTCAGCAGTCCTCAATCAAATGGCATGGCTGAGGCCTTCGTCCGCACCCTGAAACGCGATTATGTCGGTGTGAACCCCAGGCCAGATGCACAGAGTGTCATCGACCAACTGCCTGGCTAGTTCGCCCATTATCACGAGGTGCATCCGCACCGCGCTTTGCGCTATCGATCACCCCGCGAGTTCATCGCGCGAACCTACGAAGCTCTGTCAGGCCTAGGGGGCCACAACATCATAGCTCCCTCTGTTGAGGAGTTAGAACCTCCCATGAGCCCGGAGCGGGTCACCCGCCGTAACGGCCGTTTGGTCCGTTAAACGCTCGTTCAGCGTCCACTATGCACAATATTTGTTTCATATAGCCTTGGATTCGGTCTAACGGAGCGGCAACAACCTTGGCCCGCTAATGTTCTGCAGGCTGATTGATTTGAAGGTGGGTGGGTTGAGTATCCGACGCTCGCAAGCGACACCAGTCACAGGCGCACATAAAATCCGTAAAATTTGGCGCCCACGCGCAACCACCTTACGGATCCGTATGGTGCTAGGACTGCTAACGCTGGACATCGGATGCATCGTCCTAAGCTTCGGTTTAGTGGCCTCCCTGCGCGACCGTTTTCTGGGCTCTTCAAGCTGGGCTTTTTTCCTGCTTGTCATGCTGCCAATCTATATAATTGCAGCGATCAACGCGCATGGATATTCCGCGGCCAATGTTCAGGATCCCTTCCGGGCGATAGCAAAAGGGCTGCAGGCTTTCCTTCTGGCATTGTGCGCAGCTATCATCGCGGCGTTCGCGCTCAAAACGACTGACACATTTCCTCGACTGGTTGTTTCGATTGGATCACTTTTTGCAATCGCGTCCCTTTCGCTAAGCCGCTATTTTTTCGCCCGACACTTGGAACGGATTATTGGTGGTAATCCGTTTAGCGTAGTGCTGTTGCGCGATGGTGAGAGCCCCGTTCCGCTCGGAGCTTTTTCGATCATCCTTGCGACCGATGGAGCATTCGATCCGGAGAGCCACGATCCGGTCATGTACGATCGACTGGCGACCTCGCTTGCGCACGCAGACCGGGTTATCGTAGCCTGCAGTCCTGAACGTCGCATTCCGTGGGCCCATGCTTTAAAAGGTGCCAATATCCAAGGTGAGATATTCGTACCTGAGCTCGACGCACTCGCGCCGCTCGGTATCGCGAGTTATGGCGATACTCCAACACTGATCATCGCTAACGGCCCACTGGGACTAGTCGATCGTTCAGTCAAACGGGCTTTTGACATCGTGCTGGCCGGTGGCGCGTTGCTAATCCTTCTACCACTTTTTGTGGTGATCGCCTTTTTAATTAAGCGGGACTCGGTCGGGCCAATATTTTTTACGCAGACCCGAATTGGTCGAAGCAACCAGATGTTCCGGATGAAGAAATTCCGCAGTATGTACGTGGATAGCAGCGATAGCGCAGGCCATCGCTCGACTGACCGCGAGGACGACCGTGTTACCCGGATCGGTCGCTTCATTCGCAAGACCAGTATCGATGAGCTACCCCAGATTCTAAACGTGCTGGTGGGCGATATGAGTATTGTCGGTCCGAGACCGCATGCACTGGGATCACGCGCGGCAGATAAGTTATTTTGGGAAGTAGACGACAGATATTGGCATAGGCATGCTGCGAAACCGGGACTTACTGGTCTTGCTCAGGTTCGTGGGTATCGCGGCGCAACATTGATAGAAGAAGATCTTGCGAATAGACTGCACTCAGATTTAGAATATCTAGAAAATTGGTCGATCTGGCGCGATGTAAAAATTATAGTTTTGACATTTCGCGTCCTGCTTCATCGTAATGCTTACTAGGCATACGCATTAAATAATTGCGGCTTATCAAGATATGTTGCCGGATTAGTTTACTATAACTTTTTGATATATTATAATTCTCATGAAGATCATTTCATATATTATAAAATATGCATATTAAAGGATTATACCATTGAGCGGTAAGAAGGTAGCCCTTATCACGGGCGTAACGGGTCAGGATGGATCTTATCTAGCCGAGTTCCTGCTTGAGAAGGGCTATGAGGTTCACGGCATCAAACGCCGTGCCTCACTTTTGAACACGCAGCGCATCGATCACATATACCAGGATCCCCATTCGCCGCAGCCCAACCTAAAGCTGCATTATGGCGATCTGTCGGATACCTCGAACCTCACGCGCATCCTGAGCGAGGTGAAGCCCGACGAGGTGTACAACCTTGGCGCGCAGAGCCACGTCGCGGTCAGCTTCGAAGCGCCCGAATATACCGCGGACGTCGACGGCCTCGGCACGCTCCGTCTGCTCGAGGCGATCCGCTTCCTCGGGATGGAGAAGACGACGCGCTTCTACCAGGCCTCGACGTCCGAACTTTACGGTCTGGTCCAGGAGACCCCGCAAAAGGAGACGACGCCGTTCTATCCGCGCTCGCCCTATGCGGTCGCCAAGCTCTATGCGTACTGGATCACGGTCAACTACCGCGAGGCCTACGGCATGTATGCCTGCAATGGCGTGCTATTTAACCACGAGAGCCCACGTCGCGGTGAGACGTTCGTCACCCGCAAGATCACCCGCGGCCTCGCCAACATCGCGCAAGGCCTCGAGACGGGCCTGTTCATGGGCAATATCGACTCCCTACGCGACTGGGGCCATGCCAAGGACTATGTCCGCATGCAGTGGATGATGCTGCAGCAGGAGCAGGCGGAAGATTTCGTCATCGCCACCGGCGTGCAGTACTCTGTCCGTGAGTTCATCACTTGGTCAGCCGCGCACCTCGGCATCACGCTGCGGTTCGAGGGCGAAGGCGTCGACGAGGTCGGCATCGTCGACAAGGTCGAGGGCGACGATGCCCCGGCGGTCAAGGCAGGCGATATCCTCGTTCGTATCGATCCGCGCTATTTCCGTCCGGCCGAAGTTGAAACGCTGCTTGGCGATCCGACCAGGGCTAAGGACCGCCTCGGCTGGGTGCCTGAGATCAGCGTGCAGGAGATGTGCCAGGAGATGGTCGCAGCCGACCTTCACACGGCCAAGCGTCATGCCTTGCTTAAGGCACATGGCTTCGACCTTCCGGTTTCGGTCGAAGGCTGATGGAGCAGCATCCCATGCGTATCTATGTGGCTGGCCATCGAGGCATGGTCGGTGGAGCGATCTCGCGCAAACTGCGCGAGCGCGGCGCCGAGGTGATCACGCGCACGCACGCCGAACTCGACCTGACCGACCAGGCGGCGGTGCGTGCTTTCTTTGCGAGCGAGAAGCCTGACGGCGTTGTGCTGGCGGCTGCGAAGGTTGGCGGCATTCACGCCAACAACACCTATCCGGCCGACTTCATCTACGAGAACCTGATGATCGAGGCTAACGTCGTTCATCAGGCGTATGCCGCGGGCGTGCAGCGCCTGCTGTTCCTTGGGTCATCATGCATCTACCCCCGCGCGGTCGAACAGCCGATGCGCGAGGACGCGCTGCTCACGGGGGTTCTTGAGCCGACCAACGAGCCCTACGCGGTTGCCAAGATCGCCGGGATCAAGCTGTGCGAAAGCTATAATCGCCAGTACGGCACCGACTATCGCAGCGTAATGCCTACCAACCTTTATGGACCGGGTGACAATTTTCACCCGGAAAACAGCCATGTGATGCCGGCCCTGATCCGCCGTTTTCATGAAGCGGCCGCCAGCGGCGCTGAAGAAGTCGTGATCTGGGGTACCGGCACCCCGTACCGCGAGTTCCTGCATGTCGACGACATGGCCGAGGCCTCACTGTTCGTGTTCGATCTGGACAAGGAAGCGTACGAGGCGAACACCGAACCGATGCTTAGCCATATCAACGTGGGCTTTGGCGAGGACGTCACCATTAGCGAACTCGCGCATCTGGTTGCAGACGTCACCGGTTTTACCGGCCGCATCAGCTTTGACACGTCAAAGCCAGACGGTACGATGCGCAAGTTGATGGATTCGGGACGGCTTACTAGTATGGGATGGAAGCCTTCCGTTGCCCTTGCTGAGGGGGTCAAGGAGACTTACGCGTGGTTCCGCGCTAACGTGGCGCACTAACTGTTCCATTAAAAGAGATGCCCTCCCCCAGAAGAAGGGGAAGGCATCTCACGTCCGCTAATTTGACAACTTATTGTATCGAGCATCTCCCCGTACGCAGATTCTATCTTGATTTTAGGCAGTGATGCTCACTTTACCGCCGTTTTAAAAAATCACTTGGAACGACATAAATCGCTGAATTAGCGCACCAAATCTATGAGTAGCGCTTCGCTTTGATCGCAATGTTGGTTTTCTATCTCGGTAGATAGCGAACAGTATTAGTTTTAGCCGTGCCTTTTCATCGCTTCGGTCAGCTTTTTCACTTCCTGGCTACGACCGCGTGGCATGATCAGCACGTCGTTACCGCTGGCGACCACGATTAAATCCTCGACGCCGACCAACGAGACGCGCACGCCGTCGCTTCGAACGAAACAGGTCTTGGTATCGATCGCCAGCACGTTGCCGTCGCCGTGGCTGCGGTGCGCGTTGCCGTCGGCATCGATTTCGCTGATCGCGTGCAGCGCATCCCAGCTGCCGACGTCGTTCCAACCCATTGCGACCGGCACGACTGCGACCCGATCGGCCTTCTCCATCACCGCGTAATCTATTGAGTCATCGGGCGAGGCGGCGAAGGCGACCGCGTCCGGGTAAATCTGTGAGCCCTTGGTACGCGCCTTGTCCATCGCCTCCTGCGTCGCGGTCAGGATGCCTGGGTCAAACTGCGCGAGAGCGTTGAGATAAGCGTCGGCCAGGAATAGGAAGATGCCTCCGTTCCAGGCATGATCGCCACTTGCCAGCATAGACTGCGCCTTATCGAGCGGGGGCTTTTCGACGAACCGCGCGACGCGGTTGACGCCGGATTGCAGCTCGTCGCCAATCTGGATCCAGCCATAGCCGGTCTCGGGGGCGTCCGGGGCGATCCCGAATGTGACGAGCCATCCTTGCGTGACGAGCGGCATCGCCGCTTCGATCGCGGCATGGAACGCAGGAACGTCGCCGATAACGTGATCCGACGGCATCACCAGCAGCGCGTCGCCGCCACCACCCGCGGCGATCGCTGCGAGCGCGATGGCAGGTGCAGTGTTGCGGCCGATCGGTTCCAGGATCAACGCCTGCGCGGTCGCGCCGACCTCGGCAAGTTGCTGCTCGACGAGATCCGCGTGACGCGCGTTCGCGACCACGATCGGGGCGGCGAAGCGATCGCCGAACGCGCGGCCCGCGGTGAGCTGCAGCATCGTCTCGTCGGCGGTGAGCGCGAGCATCTGCTTGGGCATTTCGGGGCGTGACATGGGCCAGAGGCGCGTGCCCGAACCGCCTGAAAGAATAACGGGAATGATCTTACGTGCGGTCATGAAGCCTCCTGCTGGCACTCGGCTATAACGTCGATATTTTCGCGCGCCAGAAGGCCGATCTCGTGCTGGAGGACGACTAGCAACAGGCGCATCCTCGGTTTAAGTCTTGAGATACAGCCAGAACCCAACCTTTGATCGCCGGCGTCGAAGGCTCGCATCGAACATGCGACTACGTACACGGCATCGGGCTCGACGCGTGATACGATGTCGCGACGGGCGCGTGTGATGAGCACGAGAAGGATGTCCGCCGCGACGTACTTATCATTACATATTTGCAGGTTACCGCAATGGCTTCGGGCGATAAACGATCCGGTGAGTTTCAAGGAGCATCGAATGATCATAAAGCCGCTGCGCAAGGCCGTGTTTCCGGTCGCCGGACTAGGTACGCGCTTCCTTCCGGCCACCAAGGCCATGCCGAAGGAAATGCTCACCGTCGTCGACAAGCCGCTGATTCAATATGCGGTCGAGGAAGCACTCGAGGCCGGGATCGAGCAGATCATCTTCGTGACCGGGCGCGGCAAGGGCGCGCTCGAGGATCATTTCGACATCTCGTACGAGCTCGAGGATACGATGCGGTCGCGCGGCAAGTCGCTGGACGCGATCAGCAATATCCGGATGAAGCCCGGCTCGCCGGTCTATGTCCGCCAGCAGGAGCCGCTCGGCTTGGGCCACGCGGTCTGGTGCGCGCGAGAGATCGTCGGCGACGAGCCGTTCGCGGTCCTGCTCCCCGACGAACTGATGGTCGGCAAGCCCGGCTTCATGAAACAGATGGTCGAGGCGTATAACCAGGTCGGCGGCAACGTGATCGGCGCGCTCGAAGTGCCCGATTCGGAAACCGACAAATACGGCATCATCTCGCCAGGCGCGATCGACGGTCGGCTGACCGAAGTGACCGCGCTCGTTGAAAAGCCCAAGCGTGGCAGCGCACCGTCGAATTTGATGATCCCCGGACGCTACATCCTCCAGCCGGAGGTGATGCGGATTTTGGAGACGCAGGAAAAGGGCGCGGGCGACGAGATCCAGCTGACGGACGCAATGGCGCAGTTGATCGGCAACCAGCCGTTCCACGGCTTTACCTTCGACGGCCAGCGCTATGATTGCGGCGACAAGGCTGGTTACATCCAGGCCAATCTAGCGATCGCATTGGCGCGCGACGACATCGGACCGGTGGTTCGTGAGTTCGCGAAGGGCTTGCTGGCGGGCTGAACGATCAGCTTGCTCACCGGAACGTCAGAAGGCGTTCCGGTGCAGCAGAACGCGGAAGGTCAAGACGATGATCTTGATGTCGCGCCAGATAAACCAATGCTCGAGATACTCGAGATCCGCCTGGAGCCGGTTGCGCAGATCGTCCTCGCACAGTGTCGCACTGCCAAAAACCGCGGGCATGCGCATGTCCACAGTATATTTTATGATATGCAACAAGAATAGTTTTTAGCAACAAAATTCGTATATCAAGAACATGAAAGCGAGGCTTGACCAACTTAGTATTATTACGTTTTCAAAGTTATCGTATTTTTACTATGCGTGAAATTATTATTTAGTTTTTACTGTGTATCCATAAATTTCTACATAACCTTTCTCTATTTATTGATCTTTTCAGAAGCAATCATCTTATCTATCTCCCTGCGGTACAGAACTAGATTTTCTTGTGTTGTCTCTCGGCCGGAACCATCTTGAGTACGTATACGGCCTTGCTCAATGCCTTCGACAGTGCTGAGCAAGCTATCTAATCGGTTTATCATGGGCAGGTGCATATCCGCGCAACGCCGGTTCAGGCAAGCTACAAGGCATATGTGTCGCGTAGCGTGGCCGCAATCATGCAATAGAATCTACTTAGCCTACGAGTTTGTAGATCGTAAATTACAGCATGTTCGATGCCGGCCTGGATCCTAGCGTTCGACCTGATTGCAGCTCCGTATGTCAGCCTGCCGCCCTATCTGTATAGGTTCTTCGACCAGCAATAATTACCAGCCCCCCCCTCGCTTTATTCGCCACCCCCTTACACGTTTATAACGATGTAATTCATATCGCGATCTTGGCAAAATATACTATTGTAATTAGTAACCATACAATTTGTTTATCTACATACCTTCTAATTGGGTTTTAGCTTCGGCATAGGCCGCCTTATTACATTTAGGAGAAATTATGCCTGATTTACACTTGGCTGATTTGTGTACCGTTAACGACCCTTTCGTGTTGCTTACCGAACTGCTTCCGCTTGCATTGTTGGGATTTTGCCGACACGCTACCTTATAAGTAGATAATGCGCCTCTCGGTCCCTCGTCACTTCAGTATACGTATCCTTATGCCCAACCTTGTCCAACTCGTCCGCCCAAAGCGTTTTGGCGATACCCGTGGTTGGTTCGCCGAGGTCTATTCGATGCCTGCCTTCGCCAAACTCGGGATCACCTGCACATTCGTGCAGGACAATCATTCGCTGTCCCTGTCAGCCTTCACGCTCCGGGGTCTGCATTTCCAGACGCCGCCTCACGGCCAAGACAAGCTGGTGCAGTGCGTACGCGGCGCGATCTTCGATGTCGCGGTCGACATCCGTAAGGGGTCGCCGACCTACGGCCAGTGGGTCGGAGCCGAGCTGTCGGCGAAGAACGGCCACCAGCTCTTCATCCCGATCGGCTTCGCGCACGGCTTCGCGACACTCGAGGACAATTGCGAAGTCTCGTACAAATGCTCGGACACCTACGCGCCCGAGAGTGATGGCGGCATCCGCTGGGATGATCCCACAATCGGCATCGATTGGCCAATGCCTGCGGGTACCATGCCCGAACTGTCGGCCAAGGATGCGGTGCAGCCGCTGCTCGCCAACTTTGACAGCCCCTTTCTCTATGATGGCCGCCCACTGGCGCCGCTCGCCTGAAGGACAGACCCATGCGCATCTTCGTCACTGGCGGGGCCGGCTTCATCGGCTCGGCCCTCGTTCGCCACCTGATCGAGAACACCAACCATGAGGTCCTGAACTTCGACAAGCTGACCTATGCCGGCACGCTGTCGACGGTCGGGCGCGTAGCAAGCTCGAACCGCTACCGCTTCGTTCAGGGCGACATCTGCGATGCAGAGGCGGTGAAGGCCGCGATCGCGGAGTTCAAGCCCGACATCGTCACGCATCTCGCAGCCGAAAGCCATGTCGACCGCTCAATCGACGGGCCCGGCGCGTTCGTCCAGACCAATGTGGTCGGCACCTTTACGATGCTGAGCGAAACGCGTGCCTATTGGCTTGGCCTTGATGACGAGGCCATGGCGGCGTTCCGCTTTCATCATATCTCGACCGACGAGGTCTACGGCTCGCTCGGCGATACCGGGCTGTTCACCGAAGAGACGCCCTACGATCCGCGCTCACCCTACTCAGCATCGAAGGCAGGGTCTGACCATCTCGTTTCTGCTTGGGGCCACACCTTCGGACTGCCGGTGCTGATCACCAACTGCTCGAACAACTATGGCCCGTATCACTTCCCCGAAAAGCTAATCCCGCTGATGATCGTCAAGGCGCTCGCTGGCGCCGACTTGCCGGTCTACGGCGAAGGCGACCAGGTCCGCGACTGGCTATTCGTTGATGATCACGTCCATGCGCTGCAGGCGGTGTTCGAAAAAGGTGAGCCTGGTCGGACCTACAATGTCGGCGGGAACAATGAAAAACAGAACATCGAGGTCGTGAAGACCGTCTGCGCGATCCTCGATCGCCTCCGCCCCCGCGCCGATGGCCAATCGTATGCGACGCAAATCACCTACGTCGCGGACCGTCCCGGTCACGACAAGCGCTATGCGATTGACGCAAGCCGCATCAAGAACGAGCTCGGGTGGGAGCCCGCCGAGACGTTTGAAACGGGCATCCAGAAGACGGTCGCCTGGTATCTCGACAACCAGAGCTGGTGGGAAGCGATCGTTGCCGAGCACAAGGCCGACCAACGCCGCGGGCTGTCTGTATGAGGCACATCCTCGTCACTGGCGGTAATGGCCAGCTCGGCACCGAACTGAAGCGCCTTGCCTGGCCCGACGGCTTGACGATCACCGCAATCGACATCGACGAGCTCGACCTACGTGACACAGCCGCAGTCAGCGCGATGATCGCCCAAGGTCACGGTGGGCAGCCTTGGGCAGCGGTCATTTCAGCTGGCGCCTATACGGCGGTGGATAAGGCGGAAAGTGACATCGTCACCGCTTGGACTGTCAACGCGATGGCCCCTGCAGCATTGGCGGAAGGCTGTGCCAAAGCCGGCATCCCGATCGTCCAGGTCTCAACCGACTATGTCTTCGACGGTACGCGCGGTGGTCCGTGGGAGGTGACGGATCCGGTTGCGCCACTGGACGTGTACGGCGCGTCTAAGCTTGGCGGCGAACTCGCGGTTCGCACTTCGGGCGCGCGCTATGCGATCGTTCGTACCGCCTGGGTGGTCAGCGCGCACGGCAACAACTTTATCAAGACGATGCTACGTATGGGCGCGACTAATGCCACCTTGCGCGTCGTAGACGACCAGTATGGTAGCCCGACCTCGGCAGCCGACTTGGCAGCTGCGTTGGCGACAATCACGATATGTCTTGTTCAGGATCCCGCCGCGCCGATTGGTACCTATCACTTTAGCAACGCCGGCGCGGTCACCTGGGCGGGCTTCGCCCGCGAGATATTCGCACAGAGCGCCGCACGCGGTGGGGTCAGTGCCGAAGTACAAGGCATCGCCACCGCCGAATACCCGACGATAGCGAGACGTCCGGCCAATTCGCTGCTGAGTCATGACGCTATCACTCGTGACTATGGCATACGTCCGCAGGCGTGGCAGATCGCACTTGGCACCATTCTCGACGAACTGATCGGTGCACTAGACCAGGAGACCCAGCCGTGAAGGGCATTATTCTCGCAGGCGGGTCGGGCACACGCCTTCACCCGGCAACGCTCGTCGTTAACAAGCAGTTGCTACCGGTCTACGATAAACCAATGATATATTATCCTCTTTCTGTATTGATGCTCGCTGGTATCCGCGACATAATGATAATTTCTAGTCCTGACTATATTGGTAACTACAAAGCGTTGTTCGGCGATGGCTCCGAGCTCGGCCTCACTATTGCTTATGAAAAACAGCACAAACCGGAAGGTCTTGCTCAGGCGTTCATGATCGGCGGTGACTTCATTGGCGACGACAATGTCGCACTGATCCTTGGCGACAACATTTTCTACGGCGCCTATCTGACTCATCTGCTGGCAAGCGCGGTCGAGCGCGAGCGCGGTGCGACGGTGTTTTCCTACCGCGTTGAGGATCCTGAGCACTACGGCGTGGTGGAGTTTGGTGAAGGCGGCAAAGCCGTCAGCCTTGAGGAAAAACCTGAAAAACCAAAGTCTAACCATGCAGTCACTGGTTTGTATTTCTACGACAACCGCGTCGTTCAGTTCGCTCGCAGCTTGAAGCCATCGGCACGCGGCGAGCTTGAGATCACCGATCTCAACCGACTGTACATGGAAGCCGGCGACCTGTTCGTCGAGCAACTGGGCCGTGGTTACGCTTGGCTCGATACTGGCACACATGACTCCTTGCTTGAGGCTTCCGAGTTCGTACGAACCATTCAACGGCGACAGGGTATTCAGGTCGCGTGCCTGGAAGAAATTGCTTTTTACCAAGGGTTCATCACGGCTGATCAGGCGCGCGCGGCCGGCGAACGGTTTAAAAAGACCAACTACGGAAAGGCCATCCTGAACGCAGTCGATCGCTGATGAGACCTGTAAGTGTCATTTAAAGTTGGACTTGTACGCGAAGTTTACAACTGCTGATGGCAGCCCTTCAAAGGCGCGGCGATGCCAGACGAGACTATCGAACCAGCCGCAGGTGTAACGAGTAGTCGTACGACCGGTTGTATGAGCGTAAGCGCGGTCTGAAGGCCGCCTTGCGGTTGGAGCGTTCGACGGGTTGATAGCGGCTCTTTGAACGGGGCCGTGATGTCGGACGAGACTATCGAACCAGCTGCAGATGTAGCGACCACTCATACGACCGGTCGTATGAGTGGTCGTATCGAGATTGTCGGGCGGGTGTCGGGCCGGCGCCGCTGGACGGTCGAGGAGAAGCTGGCGATCCTGCGCGATGCGTTTGGGCCGGATGGGTCGGTCCGGGCGGCGGTCGAGCGTCACGAGGTCGGCAGCGGCGCGATCTACACCTGGCGGCGCCAGGCGATGTCGGGTGCACTGAGCGGAGTGCCGGCCCGGCCTCAGACCGCATTTGCCGAAGTCCAAATCAGCGAGCCGCCCATGATGCTGCCGGCGCCGCCCGTCGAGGCGTCAGCGGACGCCCGGACCGCGGGGCAGATCGGCATAGAGCTGCCTTCGGGTGTACGACTGACCGTCGACGGCACGGTCGACGCCGAGGCGCTGTCGCGCGTGATCGGCGTGCTGACCCGATGATCCCGCAGCCGACATCGACGCGGATATTCCTGGCATGCGGCGTCACCGACATGCGCAAGGGCTTCGATGGCCTGGCGGTATTGGTGCAGCAGATGCTCCGAGAGAAACCACATTCCGGTGCGCTGTTCGCGTTCCGCGGCAGGCGCGGCGACCTGATCAAATTGCTGTGGTTCGACGGTCAGGGACTATGCCTGTTTTCGAAGCGGATGGACCGGGGGCGTTTCGTCTGGCCGGTGACCGCGACCGGCACAGTGGCGCTGACATCGGCGCAGGTGTCGATGCTTTTGGAAGGCATCGACTGGCGTCGTCCCGAGCGGACATGGTCACCAACATTGGCAGGCTAAAAACATAGCTTTTCCGCCATTTTTGCTCGTGTGAGAGTGCGCGAACTGCTATGAAAATGAGGTGTCGCAAGCCCCTCTTGCCCCATCTGATGCCGAGGCGCGGATTGCCGTGCTGGAGGCGTCGCTCGCCCGGGCCAATGCGGCACTCGCCGCCCGCGACCTGCTCATTGAGACACTGCGTGGTCAGATCGCCCGGCTGCGGCGGATGCAGTTCGGCGCATCTTCCGAGAAGCTGACGCGCGAGATCGCCCAGCTCGAACTCGCGCTCGAAGAACTGGAAACCGAGAGCGCGGTCCCGGAGACCGGCGCGGCCTCGTCAGACACGTCCGTGCGGCCAGCATTAGTCCGTGCGTTGCCCGACCACCTGCCACGCGAGGAGGTCGTCCACGAACCCGCCTCCGGCGCCTGCACATGCCCGGACTGCGGCGGTGCGCTACGTCGCCTCGGGCAAGACGCCCATGAGGTGCTCGACGTCCTGCCGGTGCACTGGCGCGTGGTGCGGAACGTCCGACCGAAATACAGCTGCCGGACGTGTGAGAAGATCGTCCAGGCGGCTGCCCCGGTGAAGGCGGTCG
Organism: Sphingomonas sp. PP-CE-1A-559; assembly: GCF_004340965.1. Taxonomy (GTDB): domain Bacteria; phylum Pseudomonadota; class Alphaproteobacteria; order Sphingomonadales; family Sphingomonadaceae; genus Sphingomonas. The sequence continues at coordinate 75,019 of NZ_SLYA01000009.1, forward strand.
CACGCGGAAAAGCGACTTTTGCGACGCTGGCGCATGTCGTCGTCTCGAAGTTCGAACATCACCTGCCGCTTTATCGGCAGTCTGAAATAATGGCGGCCCAAGGCGTGGACATCGACCGCTCGACGCTGGCGGGCTGGGTCGGTCAGGCAGCCGCGCTGCTCGACCCCATCGTCAGTCGCATTCGCGAGGAGGTGCTGAAAGGCGACAAGATCCATGCGGACGACACGCCAGTTCCCGTGCTCGACCCGGGGCGCGGACGCACCGCGACCGGGCGGCTATGGGTCTATGCAGTCGACGACCGCGCCTCGGGCAACACGACCCCGCCTGCGACATGGTATCGCTTCACGATCGACCGCACCGGTGCACATCCGCAAGCCCATCTCGCCGGATTTCGAGGCTTTCTCCAGGCCGACGCCTATGCAGGTTACGACGGCCTCTATCGAAGCGGCGCCACCGAAGTCGCATGCTGGGCTCATTTCAGGCGCAAGGTGTTCGACCTGCACGAGCGGGTTGCCACGCCGCTGACCACCGACATTCTTGAACGCATCGGTGCCTTGTACAGCATAGAGGCCGAGGTCCGCGGCAGGCCGCCTGACGTGCGGCTGGCGGCGCGGCAGAACCGAACGAAGCCGCTGGTCGATGCGCTGCGCGAGGCACTGGACGCAGCACTGCGCCGCCTGTCGCCAAAGTCCGACATGGCCAAGGCTATCGCCTATGGCACGAAGCGATGGCTCGCACTGTGTCGCTTCCTCGATGACGGACGCCTGGAGATCGATAACAACATTGCCGAACGCGCGTTGCGCGGCGTTGCCGTCGGACGGCGAAACTGGCTGTTCGCCGGTTCGAAGACGGGCGGCGAGCGCGCCGCAGCGATCTACACCGTCATCCAGACCTGCAAGGCCAATGGCGTCGACCCGCAGGCCTACATCGCCGACGTTATCGCCAGAATTGCCAGCGACTGGCCTGCCAGTCGCTGGGACGAACTGATGCCGTGGAATTGGGCACGTGAACCTGCCAGAATGACGGCATGAGTGCCGAGACCATCGCCCGCCTGCATATCCTCCTGGAGGACATCGAACCTGCAATCTGGCGCCGGGTCGAAGTACCGGTCACCGCCAGCCTCAAGATGCTCCACGACATCGTCCAAGCTGTGATGGGGTGGGAGAATAGTCACCTCTGGCACTTCGAGGCCGGCGACCGGCGCTACGGCGTGCCGGACCCGATGTGGCCGGAGAGCGGCATGGGCGCCGCGAAGAACGTGAAACTCGCTGCCCTCATCGACCGGGGCGTGAGTGAACTCTTCTATACCTACGATATGGGCGACGACTGGCGGCACACCATCACCCTCGAAACGGTCGGTCCCGGCGAGCACGACGTCAAATACCCGCGCTTCGTTGAAGGCCAGCGCCGATGCCCGCCCGAGGATGTCGGTGGCTTGCCCGGATATGAAATGTTCCTCGATGCCATGGCTGACCCTGCGCACGAGGAACACGACCGGCTGCGCGAATGGTACGGCGGCCCATATAACCCTGACGACATCGACGAACGCTTCACCCGCCGTGCCGTCGCCGCCATCGCCATCCGCCGCCATGCCGGTAAGGTCTCCTACCAGAATAGCCTCACCCGATAACAAGGCGGTCTATCGACCACGCTTACGTATGAGCAGCTTGGAAACACGGTGCAGTGACCTGCTCCCCGTTTTCAGGCCGCTGATAACTTAGCTTCGGTATCCATATGCCCTTGGCGGGGGCGGTTCGTAAACTCGGAGGGTGCCAACCCGCCAAGGCTGCTGTGCGGACGCACGGTGTTGTAGTCCGTCCGCCATGCCTCGATGATCCGTCTCGCCGCAGCCAGCGAGGGGAACAGGTGCTCGTTCAAGCACTCGTCGCGCAAGCGACCATTAAAGCTCTCGACGAAGCCGTTCTGCTGCGGCTTGCCCGGAGCGATGTAGTGCCACTCGACCCCGGTGTCCTGGCACCAGGCGAGGACGGCGTGACTGGTCAGTTCGGTGCCATTGTCGCTCACCACCATGCACGGCAGCCCGCGACGTTCGGCAATGGCGCTCAGCTCGCGGATGACCCGGCGGCCTGACAACGAGGTGTCGACGATGCACGCCAGGCATTCCCGGCTGTAGTCGTCGATGACGTTGAGCATGCGGAACCGCCGGCCGCAGGCCAATGCATCCGACACGAAGTCGAGCGACCAGCGCTGGTTGGGCTCCTGCGGGATCGCCATAGGCGCCCGCGTGCCCAGTGCGCGTTTGCGGCCGCCACGCTTGCGCACCGTCAGTCGCTCTTCGCGATACAGCCGGTAGACCTTCTTCAGGTTCATGCCCTTTCCCTCTCGCTTGAGCATGATCGCCAGCCGCCGGTAGCCGAACCGGCGACGTTCATTCGCGATCTCGCGCATCCGCTCGCGCGCAGCATCATCCTGCCCGCGCAGCGGCTCATATTGCCATGCCGACCGATTGACCCCGATCAGCCTGCAGGCGCGACGCTCGGAGAAGCCGTGATCGGCCACCAGCTTCTCCACCGCAGCATAGCGCTCCGCAGACCGGGTCAGTTTTTTCCCAGCAGATCCTTCAGCGCCGACACGTCAAGCATCGACTCCGCCAGCAGCTTCTTCAGCCGTCGGTTCTCATCTTCCAGCGTGCGCAACCGTGCCGCCTCCGACACGGTCATTCCGCCGTACTTCGACTTCCAGTTGTAGAATGTCGCATCGCTGATCCCGTGCTTGCGGCACAGGTCCGCGGTCTTGACGCCAGCCTCATGCTCGCGCAACACCCCAATGATCTGATCCTCGGTAAATCGGCCTCGCCGCATCACTCGTCTCCATCTGACGAGCTAACTTACCAATGGCATGACTTATGGGGAGCACGTCACAGTAAACCGGGCGGGCAATGCAATCGGGATCGATGACGCCCCGGCTAAGGAGCGTACCGATCAGGCGAACCCGCTTTTTGACCAGATTTACCGGCGTCCGGTGAAGCTGATAGCGTCTGCCTGGCTGGCGTCGCGGATAGAACACTCCGCCATCACGCGGTGGTTGCTGGTCTCGGCAACCCTCGTACCGATCACCGTCAACGCTAATGCCTCTTCCTCCGACATCAAACGTTATAGTGGTTTCGATACCACTGAACAAAACGCGGCACACCTTGTGCGATCGTCGTACGCGGTTCAAAACCCAGTTCCCGCTGGATTTCGCCGATGTCTGCAAAGGTGTCGCGCACGTCGCCTGGCTGCATAGGCAGCATCAGGCGTTCGGCTGAACGGCCGCACGCCTGCTCGATCAGCGCGATCATCTCGCCAAGATCCTCTGAGCGGCTGTTACCGATATTATAGATCCGGTGCGGGCTTACGCTGCCCCCCGCCTTGATCACACCGTCGTCAATGGGCGGATTATCGAGGCACGCGACGACGCCGGCGACGATGTCATCGATATACGTAAAGTCGCGCCGCATCCGCCCTTCGCCGAACACTTTGATCGGCTGGCCATCGAGAATGGCCCTGGTGAACAGCCACATCGCCATGTCGGGTCGCCCCCAGGGGCCATAGACGGTAAAGAACCGCAAGCCGGTCTGCCGCAGGCGGTAGAGATGCGCGTAGGTCTCGCTCATCAGCTCGTCCGCCTTCTTGGTGGCGGCGTAGAGCGACAGGGGCTGGTCGACACGGTCCTCGACGCGGAACGGCAACGTGTCGTTGCCGCCATATACCGAGGAGGAGGACGCGTAGACAAGATGCTCGACCCGACGGTTGCGTCCGATCTCGATCATGTTGAGGTGACCGGCAAGATTGGCCTGGAGATAGGCGCGTGGGTTCTCGATCGAATAGCGGACGCCGGCCTGTGCGCCGAGATGGACAATGCGGTCGAACTGCTCGCCGTCGAGCGCGGCATCGAGCGCGACGTGATCAGAGAAATCGACGTGTTTGAAGGTGAAGCGTCCGTTCGAATTGGCGCCATCCTTGGCAAGCTCGGCTAGCCGCGCGTGCTTGAGCGTGACGTCGTAATAATCGTTGAGGCTGTCGATACCGAGAACCGTGTCGCCGCGGGCAAGCAGGCGTCGACTAACGTGGAAGCCGATGAACCCGGCCGCGCCGGTAACGAGAACGCGCATAAGGTGTCTCCTGTATCGCCCAGGCCTTACGAAAGGACCGTATTGCCCGGCAAGGAGCATCGACAGCATCCCGAGCAAACGACCCGTTTGATCAGCCTTTGCCTTGCCGTGGCGTGAGGGCAAGGCTCACGCCTTGCGGTATATCGTCTCGATCAAAATCTGCCCCAGTCCGAGACGCGAAAAAACTCGCCTGCCAAAAAGCGAAGTGTACCGTGCCGCTTCCGGGTTCCTTGTTGACGCTGTCGGGCCTGCTTGCCGACGCCCCACCCCGCCCCTTCTTTAAAGGGAGGGCGGCTAACGGATAACCTTCGCACGCCAGGTGGTGATGTAGGCGATGTTACCGCGGCATTCGCCCATGTCGGCTTGCTCGGAGAGGCGGAAGCGCGTGGCGTCCCAGACGAAGCTCTGGCGCGAGCCGCAGTCACCCAGGCCGCGGCCCTTCGCATAGCTTGTGAGGACGCCGTCCTTGAACTCGCCATTGATGACGCTTTTCACAGAGGCGCCCGTGTCCGCACCAGTTGCTTCGAAGCCTGAACGGGCGTCGAGTTGGGCGGGGGTGATCCTGGTGCCGTCGACGATGAAGAGCGCACCGATCAGATTGTAAGCGCCGGTCGAGCAAGGAAGGATGACCAGTGACTTGCCCCCGCCGAGGGCGTGCGTTTCGGGGGTAGTGATCGACTCGCCAGCACTGTCGGGGAAGCTACCGAGATCGCAGGTAGCGCGTTTGCGCATCGTTGCTACCTGGGCACCACTGAGTTTTGCGGGGGTGCCGGAGGGAGCGATCGCGGTGATGATCGGCAGCGGCGGTATGGGCGCGCTCGAGGGCGCCGCCCCCTTGGCGACGATCGCGTCAATGCTGCCGGCGCGGCCTTGTTGCGCATCGATGTAGCGGAGCGCAGCGGCTGCGCCTTTCAGCGAGAGGGTGGCCAGTGTGCCACCCTTCGCATCGAGGATTTTCAGCAATTGGGCATTGGCGATGGCTGCGGCGAGCGCGGCAGCGTCGTGCAGGGCTATACGCTTGCCGTCGACCGCAAAACTGACGGGCGGGCGCTTGGTGGCCTCAACGTCGTTGCGGGTTTCCAGCGCCAACGAAATCTTGCCGCCACTAGCCGTCACGGGGCCGGGCTTGCGCGACAGGTTAAGTGTAATCATGTCTTCACCGCCCATCTCGGGAAGAAGCGAGCCAAGCGTACAGCGCAGCGTGTTGTCGCAGCCGACGGTCCAGTCGGAAAAAGTCTTTAACTCACCTGGTTTTGGGACCGCATGCGAGTCGGTCGCGGGCTTTGACTGGGACGTTGCCGAGACGACGACCGCTGGCTCAGGTTTTGATACCGTCTCAGCCCGGGGCTGAGGTGCGGGCTGGCTTGGCGAACAGGCTGCGAGCGGTAGCATGGCGAAGGGCGCGAGGGCGGAAAAGATCGGTTTGCACAGCATAGTTGCAGCCTAGCGGTCTGGCAGCGCGGGGAAAAGCGGCTAGGGAGAGGCAACAAATCAGGAGAGTGATGTGCAGACGATCGGCGTGATTGGTGCAGGACAGATGGGCGCGGGGATCGCGCAGGTATCGGCGCAGGCGGGGTACCGCATGCTGTTGGCGGACGTGTCGCTGGACGCTGCCAGTAAAGGCAAGGCGGGGATTGCCAAGGCGCTCGCGCGGCTGGTGGAGAAGGAAAAGATCGCGGGCGACGCTCGCGATGCAGCCCTTGCGCTGATCGAGCCGATCGCAAGCGTGGCAGACATGGGCGACTGTGCGATCGTCGTCGAGGCGGCGACCGAGCGCGAGGGCGTCAAGCGCGCGATCTTCGCCGAGGTCGGCAAGGTGCTGGGGCCGGACGCAATCCTGGCGTCAAACACGTCGTCGATCCCAATTACCCGGTTGGCGCAGGCGGCCCCCGATCCAGCGCGGTTCATGGGCGTGCATTTCTTCAACCCGGTCCCTGTGATGCGGCCGATCGAGCTGATCCGGGGTCTCGCGACGTCAGATGCCACGGTAGCGGCGGTCGAGGCGTTTGCGGAGAAGCTCGGCAAGCAGGTCGTGCATGCGAATGATGCGCCGGGATTTATCGTCAACCGCGTGCTGATGCCGATGATCAACGAGGCGTGCTTCGCGCTGGGCGAAGGCGTGGCGAGCGTACGTGACATCGATCTGGCATGCCAGCTCGGGCTGAACCATCCGATGGGGCCGCTGACGCTGGCAGACTTTATCGGGCTCGACACGTGCCTTGAGATTACGCGCGTGTTATTCGAGGGAACGGGCGATCCCAAGTTCCGGCCGGCGCCGGTACTGGTAAAGTATGTCGAGGCCGGGTGGTTCGGGCGGAAGACAAAACGCGGCTTCTACGATTATTCCGGCGCGGAACCTGTGCCGACACGGTAATCCATCGCAGGCACCCTGTATCCGGCGGGTGAACCCCATCCGCCATACGATCCAAAGTCATGTCCCAGGCCGTGATGCAGCCTGGGACGTGCGGTCGCCGATCAGGAGTTGGTGCGACCCCATGGCGATGACGGCCCGGTCGACCGGGTCGGCGGTGTGGACCAGCCACGGCGAATTTAGCCGATGATGATTGGCCGAGTGTGGCACCGCTGCTGACGTTGCACCCGCCTCCCCTCGGCTCCACTGCTACAAAATTCAATAATGGCAGCGAGTTGCAGCAACGACACGACTAGGTCGCTTACGGTTCGGGCGGACTGCCATCTAAAACAGTACGTCCGGAATAAAGTGCAGTCATTGATACCTATTGCAACAAGTAAAATGCAAAGCGCCATACCACCTGTTAATTTTCGAAATATTGGTATTGTTTTGATATTGCGGACGTGACAGCATGTGCCTGTCCGAGGGTCCGGATGGTACTGCCGAACAGTGTCGACAAAGTCACGGGGCAAAAGATCCCGATGATCGAGCGACAGAACGTTCACCGATTGCTTCCGAACAGGGTCGGCAGCATTCGATATCGCGCGGCATCATCCATGCGACCCGATCGGCAGCACAGGGGGTGATCGAATGGTGTTGTTCAAGGGGTTGATGACCACGACATGTTGCGTGGCCGCGTTGGTCGCGTTGCCGGCTCAGGCCAAGGCCCAGTCGTCGGATACGGGAACGTCGAATACGGGCGTGAGCGACGTCACGCAGGACGGCCAGACTGCGATCGGGGATCCCGTCGCCTCCGCCAAGCTAGCTGCAGACACGGCACGCACCGGAGAGCGCGAAGGGTCGGACATCGTCGTGACCGGCACGCGCATCACGCGCCCGAACAACCGGTCCGCCGCACCGATCGTCACGACGACCGCCGCAGAAATCGCAGCGCAAGGCGCGACGACGATCGAGGAGGTGCTGAACCGCCTGCCGCAGGTCCAGGTGAACTCGGAACAGAATTTCAGCGATTCCGAAGGTCGCCAGCGCATCAAGCTGCGTAGCTTAGGCTATGAGAGGACGCTGACGCTGATCGACGGCCTGCGCGTTGGCCTCGCCAACACGGTCGACGTCGGCATCATCCCCAACGCATTGGTCGAGCGGATCGACGTGCTGACCGGTGGTGCCTCGTCGGTCTACGGCTCGGACGCGGTGTCGGGCGTCGTCAACTTCGTCCTGAAGAAGAACTTCGAGGGCATCCGGGTCGACGCGAACTACAGCTTCTTCAATCACGACAACGACAGCAATGCCGTCACAGACGCAGCGGGTCGCGCCGGGTTCAACGCCAAGCGCGGACTGACCAACGATGGCGGACGCTCCGACGTCAGCCTCGCCGCGGGCACCAACCTGTTCAACGACCGGGTGAACATCACCGGATTCGTCAATTATCGCCAGTCCAATCCGGTCGAGCTGGTCGATCGGTCCTATTCTGTCTGTGAAGCGGTCCAGCCGACCAACACCTCGCCGCTGGGCTGTTCGCGCGCGAGCTTCACGCCAGCAGGCACAATCATCCCGCAGTCGGGGCCGCGCGCCGGGCAGATTCTGGTCAACAATCCCAACGGCAACGGCACCTTCATCCCGATCAACAGCGGACCGCCGGGCACCTCAGCCAACCCTTACGACAACTGGGCGGTGCAGCGCGCGTTCAACCGCATCAACGTTGGCGGTTTCCTGACCGCGAAGATCAGCGACGACATCGAGCTTTACGGCAACGGGCTGTTCTACCGCGACAAATCCTACAACACACAGCTCAACCGCACCTTCAACTTTGCCGCGTACGGCACAGATCCGTTCCGGGTGAATTGCGACAACGCGTTCCTGTCGGGCGCGCAGGCACAGGATTTGTGCGGCGCCAATGCTGGCGTCGCCGGGCAATATGCGCCGATCGACGTACGCTATCGCTTCGACGGACTGCCGCTGGTGCAGCAGCGCTTCACCAACGAGGGGTATCGCATCGTCGCAGGGCTTCGCGGGCGCGGGCTTAACAACGTGTGGTCCTACGATGTCGCGGGCATGATCTCGCGCGCGCGGCTCGACACCATTGAGCAGCCCCCACCGGGTGGTCCGGGTAGATAGTTAGTGCATCGTCGCCTCCGCCGCCATTGCCGGGCGTAGGTGGAGCGAAGCGGAGCCGGAG
>NZ_SLYA01000010.1 GCF_004340965.1 Sphingomonas sp. PP-CE-1A-559
ATTTGTATTTTCGTCGCCTACCAATTCCTCAAACCGGCGCACTCGCGGCGGCGGAGAGTGGTCTGCGCCTGTTGACTCAGGCCGCGATAGAGAAGCGGACGTTCACTGCCGATGTCGACGGCCTCGCGCCCATCGGAGCGAATTGAGCCATTTGCCCTGCCGTGCCGCTCCCGGCTAGGGCACGACGCGCAGGAGATCATTCATCAAAACAGCGCCGGTCGCCATTCTCTACCAAGCGCTTCCGCCACCGTTGATCGACGGATTGCGAAAGGACGCAAAGCCGGGCGGGTATTCGGATGGCGGCGCCGACATCGCTTTCGCATTGCGGACGGCAGGCGTGGATATGGTCACGCCCAGCTCCTCGCCGACCCTGCCAAGGCACTCGATTGGGTGTTCCCCGACACGCTCGAGGGCATCCGGAGCGCACGCGCTGCGGGCGCATCGGTCCTGTGGGCGAACACGGTCCTGTTCGAAGGACATCCGCTGGAGACGGCGATGGCCGACTTCGACATCGTCGGGCAGATCCCCGCCGCAATGCAGGCGTTCGACGACAAGTTTGAGACCAACCAGCTCCTTGCCGAGGCTGGCCTGCCGGTAGCGCGATCGTTTCTGCTGTCCGGCACGGGCAGGGAAAACGTCTGTGCGCTGGCCGATGTCGAGCAGGCGTGTGCTTCCCGCGGCATGTCCTTTCCGATGATCGTCAAGCCGGTGCGCGGCCGTGGCAGCCAAGGCGTAACCCTGGTGGAAAACTTCGGCGATTTGCGCGATGCCGCGACTGCGCTGATCGAGGCTGCCACCTTCGGCGACATGCTGATGGTGGAGGAGTTTCTTGGCGGTGACGAGATGACCGTCACCGTCATGCCGCCCGCGTCCCCTCGCCCGGACGTTTCGCGGGCATCGACGCACTGGGCGTTGCCGCCCGTGTACCGCTTCGATCAGCGTGGCGGCGTAGCGCCGTATAATGGCGACGTTCCGGTTACAGCCAACAGCGTCGCGATCGACCCCGATCGGCTGCGCGATCCCGCAATCGCGACGATGATCGATAGCTGTGTAGCGGCGGCCGCGCTGGTCGACGCTCGCACCGCGATCCGGATCGATTGCCGGGCCAATCGCGATGGTATTTTCAGATTGTTCGACCTCAATATGAAACCCAACATGACGGGGCCGGGCCGGCCGGGGCGCGAAGATCAGGACTGCCTGTCGGCGATCGCCGCCCGCGCCAAGGGGTGGAGCTACGTTGATCTTTTGCAGGCGATGCTTGCTGCCAAATGGAGGTTCGATTCCTCGACCGAGGCTTAGCTACGCAAATTATCTATTGCGCGTGGCCTGCCTATACCTTCGTGAAAACGCTCGCACGATCTGCTCTGAGTGACGTGCCCACATGACATTTCTGTCATTTTGGGTTTACGCAGCCCTGCCAGCCGGTTTAGGGGACGCCCTTCTAAAGGGTGGCAAGGTGATGATGCGGAAGGCTATTTTTCTTTCCGTGGGCGCGTGCCTGCCGCTGTTGGCGGCGTGCAACCGACACCAGTCGACGCTCGCGCCGTTCGGCGAGGAAGCGGACAAGGTTCTCTCGATCACCATCGTTCTGGTGATCGGCGCGATCATCCTCGCAGGCGGACTCGCGTTGCTGATGCGCCACGCGATGCGCGCGCCGGAAGGTCGGCTGACGCACAAGGGCGGGATGAAGTTGGTGCTGTGGCTCGGCGGCATCGGACCTTCGATCCTGCTGCTGGGCCTGCTGCTCTACGCCCTCCCAGCGATGCGGCCGCGCGAGGTTGCCAACAGCGACCTGCGGATCGGCGTCGAGGGCGAGCAGTTCTGGTGGCGCGTCCGTTATGCACCGCCGGGCGGTTCGGTTGTCGAGACCGCGAACGAATTGCGCCTGCCGGTCGGGCGCACCGTCGAACTGTCGCTCCGCAGCCCCGACGTCATCCACAGCTTCTGGGTGCCGGGACTCGCCGGCAAAATGGACATGATCCCCGGCCGCACCAACCGCCTCGTCGTCCGCGCGACCAAGGCGGGGACGTACCGCGGCGTCTGCGCGGAGTTCTGTGGGCTCGGCCATGCGCTGATGGCGTTCGACGTGATCGCGATGGAGCCGGCCGCATTCGAGCACTGGCTCGCCGATCAGCGCAAGCCCGCGCTCGTCATCGCATCGCCGGGCGCGCGGACCTTCGCGAGTTACGGCTGTAGCGGTTGCCACAGCGTCCGCGGCGTCGGCCCCGTCGCGAAGATCGGTCCCGACCTGACGCACTTCGGCTCGCGCCCGACGCTCGCCGCGGGCGTGCTGTCGATGACGCATGCCAACATAGCCGGGTTCGTCCGCGATCCGGGCAAGACCAAGCCCGGCGTGCGGATGCCCGCCTTCCCGCAGATGTCGGCCGCCGAAGCCGACCAGATCGCAAGCTACCTTCAGGGGCTCAAATGACCACCGAGAGCACCCCGTACGTCGCCCCCGACCAGAATGATCCCGCGGTCCGCAAGGCGCAGGAGGATCGTTTGCGCGAAGTCTGGAAGCCACCCTCGGGCTGGTTCTTCCACTGGACCGACGTCAACAACAACCGGATCGGCGTCTGGTACACGCTGACCGCGTTCGGCTTCATGCTGTTCGCGGGCGTACTCGCGCTGATCATGCGGACGCAGCTGGCGGTGCCGAACAACGATCTCGTCACGGCGAACACGTTCAACCAGCTGTTCACGCTGCACGGCTCGATGATGATGTTCCTGTTCGCGGTGCCGATGTTCGAGGCGGTGTCGATCATCCTGTTGCCGCAGCTGCTCGGCGCGCGCGACCTGCCGTTCCCGCGGCTGTCAGGGTTCGGATATTGGAGCTTCCTGATCGGCGGCATGTTCGTGTCGGGCTCGATCTTCTTCGACGCGGCACCCGATGGCGGCTGGTTCATGTACCCGCCGCTGACGACGCGGACCGATCTGAGCGGGCTCGGCGCGGACATCTGGATGCTAGGCTTGAGCTTCATCGAGGTATCGTCGGTGGCGGCCGCGGTCGAACTGATCGTCGGCGTGCTGAAATGCCGTCCGCCGGGCATGCGGCTCAACCTGATGCCGCTCTACGCCTGGTACATCCTGGTCGTCGCGGTGATGATCCTGTTCGCGTTCCCGCCGCTGATCGCCGGCGACGTGCTGTTCGAGATGGAGCGGCTGCTGAACTGGCCGTTCTTCAATGCGGAGAAGGGCGGCGATCCGCTGTTGTGGCAGCACCTGTTCTGGATCTTCGGCCATCCGGAGGTCTACATCGTCTTCCTCCCCTCGATCGCGCTGTTCGCGATGCTGATCCCGACCTTCGCGCAACGCCATCTGCTCGGCTATCCGTGGATCGTGCTGGCCGCGGTCGGGACGGCGTTCCTGAGCTTCGGGTTGTGGGTCCACCACATGTTCACGACCGGGCTGCCCAAGATCAGCCTCGCCTTCTTCGCGGCAGCATCGGAAGCGGTGGCGATCCCGACTGGCGTGCAGATCTTCGTGTTCATCGCGACGCTCTGGGCAGGTAACGTCAAGAAATCGACGCCTTTGCTATACGCGAGCGGAAGCCTGGCCGTGTTCGTGATCGGCGGGCTGACCGGCGTGATGGTGGCGGTCGCGCCGTTCGACTGGCAGGCGCACGACACCTATTTCATCGTCGCGCATCTCCACTACGTGCTGATTGGCGGCACGCTGCTGCCGCTGTTCGCCGGGCTGTATTATTACTGGCCGCTGGTGACGGGGAAGAAGCTGTCGGACCGGCTCGGGCGGATCGCGTTCTGGATTATGTTCGTCGGCATGAACCTGACCTTCTTCCCGATGCACCTGTCGGGCCTGCTCGGGATGCCGCGGCGCGTGTTCACCTATCCGGAGGAACTCGGCATCGGCGGGCTCAATCTCGCCTCGACCGCGGGCTCATACCTCTTTGCGCTCGGCGTGCTGATCGTCTGCATCGACCTCGCGCTGTCGCCGCGTCGCCCGAAGGCGCCGCGCAATCCGTGGAACGCTGGCACGCTCGAATGGTTGGCGCTGCCCGACGACGAAGACTGGGGTATCCGCTCGGTGCCGCTGATCGAGAGCCGCTATCCGATCTGGGACCAGAAGAACTTCGTCCAGAAGGTCGACGAGGGGCGGTTCTTCCTGCCCGACGCGGAGGAGATGCGGCGCGAGTCGATCATCACCACCGTGCTCGACGCGCGCCCCCTCCAGGTGATCCGCCTCGGTACGCCGAGCGTGAAGCCGATGATGACCGCGGTCGCGCTGGCAGGCGTGTTTATTCTGACGACGTACCATCTCTACATCTGGTCGGCGGTCAGCGGCGTCGCGACGCTTGCCTGCGTGCTGTGGTGGCTGTGGACCGGCACCGCGGAGATCCCCGAAAAGCCGACCAAGCATATCGGCCACGGCATCGAGGTGCCGCTCTACACGTCGGGGCCATCGGCACCGGGTTGGTGGGCGATGTTCATCACGATGATGGCGGACGCGACCGCGTTCTCGGGGTTGGTGTTCGGCTATTTCTTCTTCTGGACGATCCACAACGATTTCCCGCCGAGCGGAGTCGGGCTGAACGGGCCGGGCTTGTTCTGGCCGATGGTCGCGTTGGCGCTGACTTTGACCGGTTGGGCCGCGACCGTCGGCGCGCGCGAAGTGCACCGCCGCGGCAACGTCGGTGCGGGCAGGACGCTGCTGGTCGTCGGCATCGTCGCGACGCTGTCGAGCCTGTTCGCCGGGCTTGCCGGACCCTGGTATTCGGGGCTCGATCCCGAACTCCACGTCTATCCCGCGATCGTCTGGACGCTGGCGATCTGGACTGCGGTGCATGCCGCGATCGGAGTCATCATGCAGGCCTACACGCTTGCGCGCAGCCTCGCGGGGAAGATGACGCCGGTCTATGACGCCGACCTGCGCAACATCACCGTGTACCATCATTTCCTCGCACTGACGGGCATCGTGACGTTCTGCACGATCGGCCTGTTCCCGGGGGTCGCATGACGAAGCCCGAGCGGAACTCCGACGCCGAGCGCAAACACTGGGCGCGCGACCTGAAGGTGACGCTGTGGACGCTGATCGTCCCACCGACGATCTGGGCCGTGCATTTCCTGTTCTGCTACCTGTGGGTGGCGGTGACGTGCGCGAAATCATCGACCCCAAGGACGGCGTTGACCGGCTTCCCGCTCGCGACGCTGATCGCGACCATCGTCGCGCTGCTGGGGATCGTCGCGGCGGGCTATATCGCGCGTGTGCAATCCGAGACACCGGGTGATCCGCCGCCACACGAACAGGGCACCGCGATCGACCGCCTCCGCTTTCTGGCGCTGTCGACGCGGTTGCTGGCGGGGCTGAGCTTCGTCGCGGTGATCTTCACAGCGCTGCCGGTCATCATGTTCGGCGACTGCCGATGAGACGCGCGAGCCTCGCACTGGGCGCCGTGCTCGTCCCGCTCGGCTGGGCCTTCGCCGCAGCACCGCTCGGGATGGTCGGGCACATGGCGGGTCACATGATAGCGGTCGCGGTCGCCGCGCCGTTCCTCGCTTACGGAATTGCGGGAAGCAAGTTCGACCCGGCCGAGCGCTGGCCCGCAGTCGTGACCCCACTCGCGATGTCACTCGTCGAACTCGTCGTCGTCTGGCTCTGGCACCTCCCCGCGCTGAGGCTTCGCGTCGACATGCAGCCCCTCGCGCTGCTCATCGAACAAGCGAGCTTCCTCATCGCCGGCCTCCTCCTCTGGAGCGCGGTGCTTGGCACACGCATCGGCGGCGCAACCGACCGTCGCGCGTCCGGCGTCGCAGCGCTGCTGCTCACCTCGATGCACATGACGCTGCTCGGCGCGTTGATCGGCCTCGCCCCGCGCCCGCTCTACGCGATGATGGCCATGCACCCGGCAACACACGGCCTTAACGCACTCGAAGACCAGCAACTCGGCGGCGTCGTCATGCTGATGGTCGGCGCGGCGAGCTATTTCATCGGCGGGCTCGCGATGCTCGGCGGACTGTTGAAGACACGGAGCGCGACCGCATGACGATCCGGATTACCTGGGCGCGCGCCGCCGCCGCCATCGTCGGACTAGCGCTTGCCGGGCTGTTGTTCGCCTGGTCGGGCGTGTTCAACATCGCCGCGTCGTCGGGCCATTGGAAGATCACCGACTGGTTCCTCCACTGGACGATGCGCAACTCGGTCCGCGCGCACGCCGCGTTTAGTGCGCCCGACGATCCCAAAGCGAAAGAGGGTCTCGTCAGTGCCGCCGGCCTGTTCAAGGCAAGCTGCGCCTCGTGCCACGGCGCGCCTGGCGTCCGTCCGCTGCCCGTAATGCAGGCCGCGACGCCCCCTGCCCCCAACCTCTCGATCAACGCGCGCCAGTGGACCGACAAGCAAATCTTCTGGATCCTCAAGCACGGCGTCAAATACACCGGCATGCCCGGCTGGGCCGCCAAGGACCGCGACGACGAAGTCCGCCGCATGGTCGCATTCGTCCGCCTGCTCCCCGAGATGTCGCCCGCGACCTATCGCTCGCTGACCGAAGTGCCGGGCGTCACCGATGCCAAAATCGCCACCTGCGCCGGCTGTCACGGTGCCGACAGACGTGGCCGCGGCCAGCCCGACATGCCCGTCCTCGGTGGGCAGAGTCCTGCGTATCTCCGCGCGGCGCTGGAAGCCTATGCGACCGGAAAGCGGCAGAGCGCGGTGATGGCGAACGCCGCCGCGACGCTGACGCCCGAGGACATGACGCGCCTCGCGGATCACTTCGCGGCAATGTCAGGGATCGGCGGCGTCACACCATCGGGATCGACCGCGGCTGCCCGGATCGACCGCGAGGGGTTGCCGAAGGTGCAGCTCCCCGCGTGCTCGAGCTGCCACGCCCCCGGCAAGCCCTACCCCGTGCTCGCCGGCCAGCGCGCCAGCTACATCGCCCAACGCCTCCGCAACTGGCGCGGTGACGAGACGGTGGTCGACGCGCGGAAGTCCCAATCGACGATGCCGGTGATCGCGCGTCGTATCCCGGAGGATATGATCGATCCGCTTGCGCAGTATCTCGCGGGTCGCTGAATTACCGCAGAGGCGGCGCCGTCGGCACTTGCACGCAAGGCTGTCGCCTCATGCCTACGCGTGCCTGGGATCATAGTTTAGTGCTTGCCCCCCGGAAGGCAGTCTCGAAGCTTCTCAGCCGCGTATTGGCTTTCCCAAATAAGTCCGCAGTTGGCCGCGTCGCGGTGTCACCGAGCTGTCTGCAGCGGAGCCAGGTGTGAAACCAGCCGCCGGGAAAATGTGGCGGCGGGACACACTAGACTCGCGCAACCTGGAATCCTCAGCGCTACGAGCGAAGCGGATTGCCCGAGCCCCCGGAGGGTCTCGGGCGACTGGGTACGGTACGACACCCGCACGAACCGGGCACCGGTGCTTGCGTCACGCAGGCGTTCGATCAATAGCGCCCCGCCCGGCGGAACGTCGTTGGTGGCATAGCCCGGCGCTTCCAGATCGACCCGAAACGCGGCGGCGAGCGCCGTGACGTTGGTGTCATGCCCCATGAATACCGTCAGCCGCGGTCCCGTCGAGGACAAGGATGCCAGCACCTCGCGGCCGAGCACGGCGGCTTGATGCGCGGCCATATAGGCCGGATGCGTGTACACGGCGAACAAGGCGGCATGCAGCGCGCCGAGTTGCTCGATAGTCGCAGGATCCGCGCGGCCCCAGCCAACGCTCTCGCGTGGCAGACCCTCGACCTCCTGCAGCAGCAGTACCTGCGCAATCCCGGAGGCGGCGCGGATCGGCCCCGCCAGCACGAGATCGTGGCCATCGGCGCTTGCGCTGACCGTCGGCGTGCCAGCAGGTACGCATCCCCGCTCCACCGACGTACAGCCAAGTACCTGATCGAGTCGCGCTAGCGCAGCGCCGTGACGTCGGGCGAGTGCCGCCATGCCACCCGTCTCACGGTTGATGGGTGCAATCGCTGCGCGCGCGTCGAAGGCCGTCGCCCGTGCACGCAACGGCTCGAAGATCGCATCCGCGGTGCCAAGAGGTTTGTGTTCGATGGCGAGATCGCAGCCGGGCGCAAGGCCCTCCGCATAGGCCTGCCCGCTCGCGATCGTCCGATCGGAACTGTTCGATCTGATCCGGACGAGACCCGCCGGACACCCGTTTGGCGTCATCAACCCGCGCGCCGCGAGCAACCGTCGGTCGTACGCCGCCGCCTGTTCGAGGGCCCGCACGCCATGCCGGGTGATCCGGCTTTCAGCCACAGGCCAAGCCGGCCACGGTGCACCGGTGCGGGTGTCCAACGGCACCTCGCCGTCAAGCGGCGCGCGGATACCGTGGCGCATGACCAGCACCGCCCGCTCGACCACCAGGACGCGCTTCGGCGCGGCGCCAGCGATCGTGCCGATCAGCAGCGCGGCGATGGCACACACGGTCCCGAAACCACGCGACTTCAAGTTGCACCTCATGGTTGCAGGCTGCAACCGCCGGACACGCGCACCGGACTGCAGCGCGCCATCGCCTTGCCCGGCAACGTCACCGCGAAGCCGACGTGCAGCGGGTCGGGTGCACCAGGGTAATAGTCTGTGCTGACCGCCTGCGCGCCACTCGCTGTCGCCGCACTCGCCTTGGCATAGTCGCGGCTGCGGGCTTCTGCCGTGCCAGCGTCGGTGCGGGTGCGAACGATCACGCCCTCGTCGACCCAGCGCCGGATCCGCTCGCCATCGACCAGCGGGTCCTGGACGATCTGGATCGCGGACTCGGGTTGGTCGTCCGGGTACCAGCCGAACATCGCCCGGCCGGCCAGCGACGGGTGACCGTCGCGGTAGACGTCCGAGACTGCCTTGCGCACGTCGAGCAGAACGTAGATCCGTCCCCTCGCCGCCGTCAATGTCGGCCATCCCTGCGTATGTACCGCTTCGCGCAGGCTCGCTGCCGTCCCACGCACCTCGTCCGGCGTGATCAGACGCTTACCCGGCAGCACGGACCGGATCTCGCCGTCGAGCGCATCGAGCAGAGCCTTGTCATCCAGCGGTATCGGGCTGCTGATTTCCGGCCGCTGCGATGGCGTGTCGGCGGCGTTGATGGTGATCATGATCGGCAGATGCCGCGGGTGCGCGCGCGACCAGCCGTTAACTTCGCCGAGACACCGGACCAGCGTCACGCAGGTGCTGATGTAATCCACGTCGGGAATGTGGAAGACCTTGTACCCGGGCTTGAGCATCGCCGCACGATCGAAGCTCGTCGTTTCGCCTGCGGCTTTCGCCCACGCCTCGCCCTTGGGCGACGCATAGCGCCCGCCCTGGGGGTCGGCGAAGATATCAATCTCGATCTGGCGCACTCCGCGGTCGAGTTGCTCTGCGAGCGGCAGGTGATAATAGTCCAGCCCGTCCGCCATCCGCGGCTCGGCGGCACGGATCTTCGCCATCACCGCGGTCGGTATCCGTGCCTTGAAGCTGTTGTGCGAGCCGACCACCTGAATGTCGTTCATCGCCCGCTGTGCCGAGGCGCCCGTCGAAACCAGTGCGGCGGCGGCAAGTAGCATCGACCTGAACATCAGAACTGCGCCCGCACGCCGAACAGGATGGTGCGGCCGTAATTGTTGATCTCGCCGAACTGGATTTCCTTGTCGTTATAGCTGTAGCTGTTGGCGTTGGCGATGTTGATCGCCTCGACGCTGAAGGTCAGCGCGTTGGTGGCGCGCACCGATATGTTGCCGTCCAGCGTACCGAATGCCGCGACGAAGGTCGGCACCTGCGTGGTGCTGCCGACGCCCGACAGATATTTGTCGCGCCACGTATACGAGATGCGCGCCGCCAGCGGCCCCTTGTCGTAGAAGCCGACGACGTTGAAGCTGTTCTTCGACAGGCCGATCAGCTGGTCCTTGATCGGGCGCGCACCCGCCGTGTAGTTCGCCTGCACCGAGGTGTGGGTGTAGGACGCCTGGACGCCAAGCCCGTCGAACGGCGCCGGCAGGAACGTGAAGACCTGGTTGTACGCCGCTTCGGCACCATAGACCTTGGCGCTGCCGCCGTTGACCTGCGTGCTGAGCAGCACCGTTCCGCGGCCTGGAATCTCGACGTTGATGTTCTGCGCGGTGATGTAGTCGTCCATCGCCTTGTAGAACAGCGCGCCGGTCAGCGATCCGGAGCGGTTGAAATACCATTCGAGCGAGCCGTCGAACTGGGTGGCGAGGAACGGCTGCAAGGCCGGGTTGCCACCGCTTGCCGTGGCCTGATCGGTAGAGACGGTGATCTGCGGTGCGCTCTGCGTGACGTTCGGCCGCGTGAGCACGCGACTGGCGGCAAGGCGCCCGACCAGATCGCGAGTCAGCTCGGCGCGTAGGTTGAAGCTCGGCAACCAGTTGCTGAACGTCTGCGGAAAACGTGCCGGCGTGACGACGTTACCGGCAGTCAGATTGCCGCTCGCCAACTGATCGGTGTGGACGTAGCGCACGCCGACATTGCCGGTGACAGCCACGCTGCCGACCGGAAACGCATAGTCCGCACGGACATAACCGCCTGCCGTCTTCTCCGTCACGACGTAAGAAGCGCGCAGGTCGCCCGCCGACAGCGGGCTGTTGGCGATCGCGTCGGTGAACAGCTTGTCGTAGAACACGCTGGTGATCGGCACGAGCCAGGTCCGCGGGATGTTGCCGCCGACGCCCGACAGGAAATCGTCGAACGGGAGCTGCTCGAAGCCATTGGGTGCGAAACCGGTCAGCGACGTGTTGGCCGCCGGGTTCACCGTGAAGTCGCGACGGCTATAGTCTCGCTTGCGCCAGTGATATTCGCCGCCCGCCGCCAGCTTGGTGATGAGGCCATCCATGTCGTGATCGACATCGAGCCGCCCGTAGGTGTCCCAGTCCTTGCTGTTCTTCGGCGCGATGTTGAACGGGTAGAGCGTGTAGTTGGCGGGATCCAGGACGTTGACCGGCGTGGTGATCGTCGGAGCCACCTTGTAGCCGCCCGACGAGTCATAGGTCAGCGGCGCGAAGAACTGGATACGGCTGCGCACCGTGCCCTCGGCGTAGCTGGGGTGATAGCTATGCGCGAACGACCAGTTGGCGTTGGCGACGACGTTCCAGCCCTCAGGGGTCCAGGCCTGCTTCAGCCCCACCGTGATCAGATCGTGCCGGTTGAGGCTGTATTCGCGCGTGCCCATGAAGCGCACGTCGTTGATCGTCGCCGCGACCACGCTATTGCCGTCGAGCTTGACCGAACCGGGCACCAGCACCGGCTTGTGACCGGCAACGCTGGCGTCGTCGGGATAGATATCGAGGCCATATTCGTCATAGGCGATGTCGAGCCGCGTCGCGAGCACGTCGAGCGTCGTCTCAAGCTCAGGGCTGGGCTTCCACTGCGCCGAGATCATGCCCGACAGGCGCTTGCGATCCTCGGTCTCCACAGTCGGCCGAGTGCGCCCCGGCGTGTAGAAGCCCTTGCCCAGCGCCGACGCGAACTTATCGAGATACCAGCCGGTGTTGTAGGAGCGGTCGTTGCGGACCTCCTTGCCCCAATATTGCGCGCCGGCGAGAATGCCGAACGTGCCGTCGTCGGTCTTGGCGCTGATCAACGCCGTGGCGTTGGGCTTCACCTTGTCGGTCAGCGTCGTGTAGGTGCCGCGCAGGTTCAGCGTGGTCTTGTTGCCGACGTCGAGCGGACGGAACGTCTTCACGTCGATATTGCCGCCCAGCGCGCCCTCGGTCATGTCCGACGTCGGCGTCTTGACCACGTCGATCTGCGACACGAACTCGGCCGGCAGCATCTCGAACCGGAACTGGCGACCGTTGGCCCCGCCATTCTCGATCAGGTCGTTGATCGCCACTGGGCGTCCGTTGAGCAGCGTGCTCTGGAACTGCGGACCCAAGCCACGGACGCTGACGTACAGCCCCTCGCCGCGGGGGCGCGTGATGGTGACGCCTGGAATGAGTTGGAGCGCCTCCGCCACGTTCTGCGCCGGAAACTTGCCGATGTCGGTCGCGTTGATCGCATCCACGCCGTAGCCTGCCTGCCGCTTGGTCTCGGTCGCCGCGGCGAGGCTTCGCGCATAGGAGCCGGTAACGACGATATCCCCTGTCGTGTCCGCGTCTGGAATGCCGGCGGTATCAGTGGCGCGGGTTTGCCCCGTGCTGGATGCGCTAGCGCTGGTCTGCGCGTTAGCCGAATGCGTTGCGCCCAGAGCCGCAAGCGTAAGCGGCAGCGTCGCCCAAAGCAGGCGCGAATGTTTCAACATGTCGAGTATTCTCCCCCGGACCGACCGGTCCGAACGAGCGGGGCTCTAGGACGCGGATGTTGCGGGCTGGCGGCATTATAGTTTCACTGCCGTTACGGTTTTACTTCCGACGTGTTGCATGACGATTTTTACACGCGCCTGCGGACACCGGAGCCGCCCAACCGACGCTAGGCTGACAAGGGTTTGATGAGCACGCACATTTTCGTGCGAAGGTTCGGCGATGGCACTGGAACGAGACCAGGGACATGGCTGACGCAGCAGCCTCAGCTCAGGTCATCACATCCCGAGGCCCCTGCATTTGGAATAAATCTTTTTCTGGTTGATCAGGCGATTCCACAGTCAAACCACTTGAAATATTATCGTCACGGATCCGTCAGGACCGATCCCAGTTTATTCAGCCACGGCTCGCTATAATTCTGCCTTCACTAAAATGTATCAGGCCGCTATTTCCGTTTATCTCTTTGAGAATTAGCAATATTATCAAACAGGAAAACCAGCGTTATAGTAAATTGGAAATAAGTGACCGCCAATATTAACCTATTGATGTAAGATTTAGGCGAGGGTTCGGAAACAAGGAGTTCCCGATGCGACCCGATGCCAAGGCACTATTAGCAAGACTGGGACAGCGCGATTTCCAGTATCGCCAGTTCGCCGACCCAATTGCCGATGTCGAGCCGTGGCCGTTGTTTGCGGCATTGCTGGAGGATGAGCGCGTCGTCGGTCGCGCGGAACGTGCGACGGAGGAAAGGACACCCGCCAAGAACTTCTTGAGCGATTACGATAACTTATCGGTACGCGGCGAGCCCGGTCAGCGCCACGGCGGCAGCCTGCGCGCGTTCCTGTCCGGCCTTTCCGACGACCATAGGGAGCGCCGTTGATGCCGTTGATCCTGTGCCACTCACCCGTCGGCGGCGCCGGGACCACGTTCCTGACTGCGTGTCTCGCACTTGGTCTCGCCGCACGGGGGCACGACGTCTCGGCGATCGATTTTACGCATGCCGATGCGCTCAAGCTGTTCTTCGGGATGCTCCCCGCGCAGGAAATTCCGGCGATGACCGATGCCACGACCGAAGGCATCGTCGTCGACGGGGTCGAATTGCTGTCGGGCTATGCCGCCGTCCAGAGCGGCGCATTCGGACGGTTGATCGCGCGGTCGGGCGCGTCGCCGTTCGACAGCGGGCGGATCGTGCTGGCCGATGTTGCCTCTGCGGACCTCGCGCTGAAGACCAGCCTTTTTCCACACGCCGCGCTGCACCTGTGCACGCTCGTGCCGCAGCCGACATCGCTCGCGGCGTTGGCGAAGGTCCAGCCGGGCACGCCGACGATTGACCTCGAACAGACCGTGTTCGTGCTCAACCAGGTCGACGACACGCGCAAATTGTCGCGCCATTCGCAGATCTTCCTGCGTGCGCTGTTCGGCGACAATCTGATCGCGACGGTCCGCCGCGACGAGGCGGTGAACGAGGCGCTGGCGTCGTTCCAGCCGATCGCGCGCTACGCCAAGCAGAGCGTGGTGCTCCCCGATCTTGCCGCGATGACCATCGCGATCGAGGCGCGATGCGGCCTCGTCGCCGCCACGGAGCCTGCGGAATGACGCGCGGATCGGTCCGCAAGGCGTTTCGCGCCGATACGCTAGGCATCGTCGTCGCAGCGCTGTTGACGCTGGTTGTCGTCACCGTCCCGCTCGACCTGAAGTCGCAGTGGATCTTCGCGGGCGTATCGATCCTGGGCGCGATCGTGCTCGGCCGGTCGAAGTCGCGTCGTGGGACGCTGGTACTCGCCTTGCTGTCGCTTGTCGTATCGACGCGCTATCTGTTCTGGCGGACCACCGCGACGCTCGAATTCGAAAGCGCGCTGGGCACCATATTGGGCATGGGTCTGTACCTCGCCGAGCTTTACGCGTGGGTCATCCTCGCGCTAGGCGTCCTCCAGACCGCGTGGCCGCTCGATCGCCAGTCGGTCGAACCGGAGGGCGAGCCGCACGAATGGCCGACCGTCGACGTCTACATCCCGACCTATAACGAAAGCCTGGAGATCGTCCGGACGACCGTGCTCGCGGCGCTCGACATGGATTATCCGCGCGATCGCTATCACGTCTACCTGCTCGACGACGGTCGCCGGCCAGAATTCCGGGCGTTCGCACGATCGGTCGGCTGCGGCTACATCACGCGCGCCGACAACAACCATGCGAAGGCGGGCAACCTCAACGCGGCGATGTCGAATACCGAGGGGTCGCTGATCGCGATCTTCGACTGCGATCACGTGCCGACGCGCGCCTTCCTGCAGATGACGGTCGGCTGGTTCCAGCGCGACAAGAAACTCGCGCTCGTCCAGACGCCGCATCACTTCTATTCGCCCGATCCGGTTCAGCGCAACCTGGGCTCGGTCCGCGACCTGCCGGGCGAAGGCGACCTGTTCTACGGCGCGGTCCAGCGCGGCAACGACCTGTGGGATGCTGCCTTCTTCTGCGGATCGTGCGCGATCATCCGCCGCGAGGCTCTTGCCGACACCAACGGGTTCGCGTTCGAGACCGTCACCGAGGACGCGCATACCGCGCTCCGCCTGCAACGGATGGGTTGGTCGACCGCGTATCTCGGCATCCGCCTGTCGGCTGGGCTCGCGACCGAGCGACTCGTGCTGCACATCGGCCAGCGCATCCGCTGGGCACGCGGGATGACGCAGATCCTGCGTATCGACAATCCACTGTTCGGGCGTGGCCTCAGCCTTCAGCAGCGGTTTTGCTACCTCAACGCGATGCTGCACTTCCAGTTTCCACTGCCGCGCATCGCCTTCCTGACCAGCCCGCTGGCGTACCTTATTCTCGGCGAGAACATCATCCACGCCTCCGCCGGTATGATCTTCGCCTATGCCGCGGCGCATCTCTACTGCGCGCAGGTCTCGGGCGGACGGTTGCAGGGCGGCGATCGCCGGCCGTTCTGGGGCGAAGTGTACGAGACGATCCTGGCGTTCCACCTCGTTCGGCCGACCGTCGTCACGCTGTTCAGACCGCACGGCGGGAAGTTCAACGTCACCGACAAGGGCTCGCTGCTCGACAAGACGCATTTCGACACCGCGACTGCGCGCCCACACCTGATCTGCATCGGCCTGGTGCTGTTCGGCATCGCCTTCGGGTGCGTCAAATATTTCTTCTTCGCGCATCTGTTCAACATCCAGGGCGATACGCTGGTGCTGAACACGGTGTGGGCGGTCTTCAGCCTCGTCATCCTGCTCGCTGCCGTGTCGGTCGCGCGCGAGACGCGGCAGGTCCGCGAATATATCCGCATCCCCGTCCAGTTGCCGGCGACGCTCTATTTCGCCGACGGCCACGTCGTCGACGCGGAGACGATCGACCTGTCGATGGGCGGGCTTGCGATCACCGCGCCACCGAGCGTGACGCTCGCCGACCGCGAGGTCACCCACGTCGCGCTGCCGATGGGTGATGAAATCCTCACGCTCCCCGTCCAGACGCAACGCGTCGACAAGAACATGGCCACCATGCGGTTTCTGGAACTCGACATGCTTCAATTACGTCAACTCGTCCGCGCCGTCATGGGCCGCAACGATGCCTGGGAACCGGAAGCGCCCCGCGCTCCGATCTCGACGCTTCGATCGCTCCGCGACATCCTGGTCGTCGATCTCGTCACGCTGAAGCGTCTGCTCGGCTTCAACCGCGCCGAACGTCGCCGCGAGCGCACCCGGCTCAAGGCCGCGACCGCCGCGCTGGCCGCTGCCGCGCTGGTGATGAGCGTCGGCCTGCCGCAGCCGGTCGCGGCCCAGGCGCCGGCCGTACCGGTGTCCGCACCCGAAGCACCGGGCGGTATCCGGCAAGAGCGCCTGACGCTGCGCGACCTCCGCATCCGTAGCGCGATCCGGCTTGCCGGCACCCGCGGCGAGATCGCGATCCCGTTCGGGCTTCGCAGCAACGAGGTCGTCACGGCCGCCAACCTGACACTTGCGCTCGCCTGGTCGCCCGCATTGCTCCCCGATCTCAGTCAGTTCGTAGTAATGCTGAACGGCGAAGTCGTCCGCACGGTTCGGCTCACACCCGACGGTGCCGGCGGCCAGCAACTCACCATGGCGGTCAATCCCGCGCTTTTCCTGCCGGGCGACAACCAGCTCAACCTGCGCCTGATTGGTCACTACACCCGCGATTGCGAGGATCCGTTCCACAGCTCGCTCTGGGCGAACGTCAGTAATACGCGCTCGGCGCTCGACCTGACGATCCAGCGTCTGCCGCTCGGGCCTGACCTCACCCGCCTGCCATCGCCATTCTTCGATCGCGCCGACAATCTGCCGCTCAACCTGCCGTTCGTGTTCGGTGCGGCGCCGTCGAATGGCGAACTCGAGGCCGCGGCCAGCGTCGCATCCTGGTTCGGACGGCTGGCCAGCTATCGCGGGTTCGCGTTCAAGCCGAGCTATGGCCGCATCCCGCGCGGCAATGCGATCGTGTTCCTGCGTCCCGGTATGCGCGTGGGCAACTACGTGCCCAATATTGCCGGGCCATCGGCACAGGTAATCCGCAATCCGTTCGACGGTTTCGGCCAGCTGCTGCTGGTGATGGGTCGCGATGAGCGCGAACTGAAACTCGCCGCCGCCGCGCTCGCCACGGGCCGCGGCACGATCGGTGGCGCCGCGGCGTCGTTCGACGGTGTCCGCATCCCGACCTATGCGCGCTACGCCGCACCCCGCTGGCTCCGCTCGGACCGTGCCGTCAAACTGGGCGAGATCATGGACCCCCGCGCGCTGCAAGGCGTCGGCCTGCCGCCGGGCCCGCTCACCGCGGCGTTCCGGACCGCACCCGACCTGTTCTTCTGGCCACGGGGCGGGGCATCGCTCGACCTGCGCTATCGCTATCCGTCGGCGACATGGCTCGACCGGCGTGCGTCGCGTCTCGATATCTCGATCAACAACCAGTATCTACGGACGCTCCCGCTCGCCGGCGCAGCTTGGTGGAAGGCGCTGATCGGCGGCCAGGACGGCGCATCGTCAAGCCAGGCAAGGGCCAAGGTCGAACTGCCGAACTACAATCTGTTCGGCCAGAACGAACTGATCTTCGATTACAACCTGATCCTCGGCACCAAGAAGAAGTGCGAGGGCACGCTGCCCGAGAACGTCCATGTCGCGATCGACCCGGACAGCGCGATCGACCTGGCGCACGCCTATCATGCGCAGCGGATGCCGAGCCTCGCGACCTTCGCGAACGCAGGCTATCCGTTCACGATCAGTCCCGACTTGGCCGAGACCGTCGTCGTCGTCCCCGCCTCGCCCGACCTGGGTATCGTCGAGGCCTTCCTGGCGATGATGGGCCGCTTCGGCGACTCGACCGGTGCCGCGACGACGGGCGTTACCGTCACGCAGGCCGCGGACGGCGATCGGTTGGAAGGCCATGACGTGCTGGTCATCGGTATCCCACGGACCGCCGGCGCGACCGCGCTGTTCGCCGGTGCGCCTGTGCGGATCGAGAATGGCAGACTGCGCGTTGTCGAACGCAATCCAATCGAACGCGTCTTCGGGCTGATCTCGCCTTATGGCGAGAGCGACGTCGGCGAGACCAACGCGTTCCTGACCACGGCCGAACGGTTCAACGGGTACGTCAGCTTCCGTTCGCCCTATGATGCGGCGCGGACGGTGGTGGCGGTAATGAGCACCAATACTGCCGACCTGCCCGAACTGGTCCAGGGTCTCGCCGAACAGCGGATCAATGCGCAGGTCCAGGGTGATTTGTCGGTGACCAATGGCGAGGGCATGCGCAGCTTTGCGGTCGGCCAGACCTATTGGTCGGGATCGCTGCCGGTGTGGATGCGGATCGGCTGGTGGTTCAGCGAGCGGCCGTTACTGATGGCGCTGAGCGGGTTGCTAATCGCGCTGCTACTGGCAGGGCCGTTGTACCTACTGCTGGTGCGCCAGCAACGTCGCCGGCTCGGGTCGGAGGACGCGGCATGATCCGCTTCACCACGCTTGCGCTGCTGACGGCGGGCATCGCATCGCCGCTCCTCGTCCAGCCTGCGGTGGCACAGGTTGCAGGGGTTGGTGCGCTCGTCCAGCAAGGGCGGTATTGGCAGTCGCGTGGCCGCGCCGACCTCGCGCGGACCGCGTATCGCCGCGCGCTCGCGATCGATCCCTCGAACGCGGAAGCCCGTCGCGCCTTGTCGACGTCGAGCGCTCCAGCCCCGGCACCTGCCGCGCGACCGAGCAGGGCGCCAGCGCAGGCTCCGGCGAGCATGACCGGTCCCGCACCCGCGCCTGCGACCGCATCGCGGACGGTTCCCGCTCCAGCCCCGGCACGCAGAGTAGCACCGATACCGTCAGACCGCGGCGGCGATTCCCGCGCGGCCGGGTTCCGCTCGCTCGAACAGGGCGATCTCGCTCAAGCGCAACGCCAGTTCGAGGCGGCGCTCGCCAACAACCGCAACGATGCCGACGCAGCAGGTGGCCTAGGCGTCGTCCGACTACGGCAGTCGCGCTTCGCCGAGTCCGCCGAACTCCTGTCGCGCGCTTCGGAGCGCGGCAACCGGGCGCGCTGGTCGGAAGCCTTGGCATCCGCGCAATTCTACGCCGGGCTCGACGACGCCCGCGCGCGGCTCGCGGCCGGCGATGTCGTCGGCGCACAGACCCAGGCCGAAGCGCTCGCGCGCACCGGCGTCAAGGATCGCGGCCCCGCACTGGCGTTGCTGGCGGACATCTACGAACGCCAGGGTCGCTATGCCGACTCGGCCGATCTCGCACGGCAGGCAGGATCCGCCGGCGGCAGCGCAGCGCAACTCGAAAGCCGCGTGGTGCGCAACGACGCGTTACAGGCGGCGACGCATGGCGATCCGGCGAAGGCGGATGCCCTGTTCCAACGTGGGCTGATGCTCGACCCGGCGGACCCGTGGATCCGCTACGAATACGCGCGGTATATGATCGGGCAGGGCCGTGCGCCCGAGGCCGAGGCGCTCATCCAGTCGATCCAGACGATCGGTACCGCCGACGCCTTGTACGCCGCGGCGATGCTCCACAACGAGCGTGGTCGGCAGGCGCAGGCGACGTCGTTGCTGTCGCGACTGACCGAAGCGCAGAAGACGCCCGCAATCCGCCGGTTCGAGGCACAGATCGCCGTCGATGCCGCCGTCGCGCGTGCCAAGGCGATCGCGGCGCAGGGTCGCGGGGGCGAGGCGATCGCGACGCTGCGCCAGATCGGCATGACCCCGACGCTCAGCGCAGCGTCGCTCGCGTCGATCGCCGGGGGGCTGAACGATCTGGGCGATCAAGCCGGCGCCGTCCCGCTTGCCGAGCGCGCGCTGGCCGCAAGCCCGGCGACGGCGGCGGATTACGAGCCGATCGTCCGCGTACTGGCACGGACCGGACAGGATGCTGCGGTCGCCAGCGCCATCGACCGCGCGCGGACGGCTTCGGCGGGGTCTGCCTCCGCAGCGCCGGCAATCGCAAGACTCGAGGGGATTGCCGCGTCGTCGCAAGCGGACCGGATGCGGCTCGCAGGCCAGAACGCGCAGGCGTTCGACCTGCTGCAACAGGCGTGGGCCGCTTCTCCAGGCAATGCCGACGTACTGGGGGCGCTCGGTCGGCTGTACCAGTCGGGCAACATGCCGTCGCAGGCCGCACAGACGTATCAGATGGTGCTCGCTGCAAATCCACGGGACAAGGGCGCGCTGATCGGCTTGATCGGCAGCGCAGGGGCTGGTGGCAACCACGACGTCGCCACCGCGACCGTGGACCGCGCGCTCGCTGCCTATCCAGACGACTACGAGATCTACGCCGCTGCCGGCCAGATGGAGCAGGCCCGCGGCGACCGAGGGGCGGCAAAACGCTATTTGCGCCGCGCCGAAACTGCCTATGCCGCGCGCTCCGGCACCGGTGCCACGCTCAGCGGTGCCAACCCGTTCGCCGCGGGCATGGGCTCGGGCAATCCCTTCCGCCAGGCGGAACAGGCGCCCGTCGTCGCCGCAAACCCGTTCGCATTGAGCGCCGGGCCGATCCCGACTTCCAAGCCCGGCCGCTCTTCGACGCCGATGGCTTTCACCGTGGCAGCCGGATACGGCGCAGGCTCACCCGGCGTTCCGGTACCAACGGGCTTCGCACCGGGCGGCTACGCATCCTCGAACGGCGCCGTATCCCAGGCCGGCGTTGCAGGTGGTGACGCCACGCTCATCCGCCTACGCGACGATATCGCCCGCCTGAGCGACGACACCGGCCCCCGTGCGGAAATGAAGCTAGGCTTCCGCGAGCGCTCGGGCGAGACCGGCCTGAGCGAACTGCGCGAACTGTCGGGTACCGCGACGCTCTCCACGGGTGTCGCCGGCGGTCGCGTTTCCGTCTCGGCAACACCGGTCGTGATCGACTCCGGACGCCCGACCGGCTCCGCGCTCGCTCGGTTCGGCCGCAACGCCACGCCCGAGGCGCAAGGCATCGTCAACGCATTGCCTTCCGCACTGGTACAGGCGGATACGCAGCACGCGTCCGGCGTCGCGGTCGCGGCATCCTACGACAGCCCCGGCGTCCGGATCGAAGTCGGATCGACGCCGATCGGGTTCGACAATACCGAAGTGACGTGGGGCTTCACCGCCAAACCCAAAATCTCGAACACGGTGTCGGCGCAAGGCTGGGTGAAGCGTGAGCCCGTGACCGACAGCGTCGTGTCCTATGCCGGCACGCGCGATCCCGTCACCGGCGAGCGCTGGGGCCAGGTGATGCGGACCGGTGGTGGCGCATCGCTGTCTTGGGACAATGAAGGCACTGGCGTCTACGCCGACGTATCGGGCTATCGTTACACGGGCGAGAACGTCCGCCAGAATCGCGGGTATCAGGCGAATGCCGGCGGCTATCTGCCGGTCTACCGCGACGGGCATTCGACGCTGACCGGTGGCCTCAACCTCAACTGGCAGGCGTTCGACAACAACCAGAACTACTTCACCTACGGGCATGGCGGCTATTTCAGCCCGCAGAGCTTCCTCAGCATGAGCCTGCCGATCCGCTATGCGTATAATTCGACGCGGTGGGAGGGGCGTCTGGGCGTCGCGCCGGGCTATCAGAGCTTCGAACAGGATCGTGCGCCGATCTATCCGACCGACCCGAACGCGCAGGCCGAGCTCGATGCGCTGAAGGCGCGGAACACGGACGTCCGCTCCTATTACGACAGCCTGAGCAACACCGGTTTCGCCTTTTCGGCGGACGGATCGTTGTTCTATCGCCTGAACCCGAATACCCGGATCGGCGCCTCGGCCAGTGCCAACACGTTCGGGACCTATGACGACTACCGATCGACTTTCGAATTGCGCCAGTCCCTGGGGGGAACCAAATGAACGCGATGAGTGAATGGTCCACCGACAACGCGACCGAAACCACGGCCACCTCCCTGTTGCTGGGCAGCATCATCGCCGAAGTCGGTGGCGGCGCCACCACGGCGCAGCGACGCGCGTTCTTTCGCGCGGTCGGCGCACGGATCGCAGGCGCGCATCCGGTCGGCGACGCGCAGGATATCGCTGCGCTCGCCGCCTCGATCAACCGGTTGTGGCGTGAGCACGACTGCGGCGAAGTGCGGTTCGAACTGGCCGAGGACGGCCTGCTGATCACGCATACCGGCTTTGCTCGTCGGCTGGCACCGGTTCTCGGCGGTGCAACCGAACAGACCCTGCGACCGTTGCTGGAGGGGGCGTATGACGCCTGGTTGCATACGCTCGGCAGCGGTGCCGATCTAACGACACGCACCCTGTGGTGGAGCGATACGGAGGCACGACTGAAGCATGGACGTTGATCGTCGACACGTCATGGCTGGAATGGCCGGTCTGGCCATCGCCGGATGCAGCAAGGCACGGGCACCGGACGACAGGGCACTCGCCACCGAGAACAGCGCGGCAATCGAACCCCGGACCCTGCCAGCGACTGGTGCGGCAAACGGCGTGAACTGGGCAAGCTTCAAACACCGGTTCATGGCCGACGATGGGCGGATCGTCGACAACGGTAATGGCGGCGTCAGCCACAGCGAAGGCCAGAGCTATGGCCTGCTGCTGTCCCAGGCTGCGGGCGATCGCGCCGCGTTCGACAAGATTCTCGCCTGGACCGAAGCGAAACTTGCTCGGCCGGATGTCGCGCTCTACGTCTGGCGCTACGATGCGCGCGCCGCCAATCCGACCGCCGATCGCAACAATGCAACCGATGGCGACCTGCTCATTGCCTACGCACTGGCAAAGGCGGCGAACAAGTGGCGTGAGCCACGCTATGCCGCGCGGTCGCGGACGATCGTCGACGCCATCGCCACCCGCCTCGTCAAGACGGTCGGCGGGCGGATGCTGTTATTGCCCGGCCTGGACGGGTTCTCGACCGCGGCACGAACGACGATCAACCCCTGCTATTACGTCTGGCCGGCGCTCGACCTGTTCGCGAAGACCGGCAACGCGGCGATCTGGCGAAGGGTCATCACCGACGGCGAGGCTCTGATCGCCGCGGCCCGGTTCGGCGCGCATCGCCTGCCGACCGACTGGATCGACGTCTCCAACACAGGTGCCATCGCGCCCGCTGCGGACAAGCCGTCACGGTTCGGCTTCGACGCCATCCGCGTGCCGCTGTTCGCCAGCGTGTCGGGCCGCAGCGCGCTGATCGAGCCGATCCGAATCTGGTGGCGATCGATGCCGGCGGAGCAGATTCCGGCATGGACCGACGTGGTGTCGGGGCAGGTCGCCGAATACCCCCTGTCCGTCGGCGGTCGCGCGGTGGTAAGCCGCACGCTCGGCACGCCCCCCCCCGATACGCTCGCCACTGACTATTACGCGGCCGCGTTGCAGTGCCTTGCCGCAGCCTTCCCCTGAATCTCCAGCGGTCAGTCCGCGGCAGCCAGCGAGACCGGCGAGGTAGCCGTCGAAGCGGTGTTGCCGCCCTATGCCGTATCGGCTCAAACTAAACCGCCTCGCGACGGCTAATGCCTGCCGATCGCCGGGCTGGTGCCCTTGATCGGGGCACTACTGACGCGACGGATGCAGGCGGTGTCGGCGACCGCCGCGGCGATCGGCCCGCGCGCGCTCGACACGCGCCTGCCGCGCGGCACGCTGCTGTCCGAGGTCGAGCCGCTCGCCGCCGCGACCAACGAGGCGCTCGACCGGCTCGAGGACGGGTTCCGGACGCAGGCTGCATTCGCCGCCGACATCGCGCACGAACTGCGCACGCCGCTCGCCGTGATCCGCCTTCGCGCCGACGCGGTCGACGACGCGGCCGTGAAAGACGCGCTGTTCGCGTCGGTGGACCGCGCCGCCCGCGTCGTCGCACAACTTCTCGCGCTCGCCGATCTCGAACGGCCGGTCGAGTATGCCGGCGAACCACTCGACTTTGCCGCCTTGGCGGAAGCGGTCGTTGTCAGTCGTGCACCCGGCATCCTTGCAGTTGGCCGAACGATCGCGCTGGAAAACCTGTCAGCCGATACCGGGAGCATCGGCTATCCCGGCGCCATACTCCTCGCGCTCGAGAATCTCGTCGACAACGCCGTGCGCCATACCGCGCCCGGCACCGCGATCGTCGTGCGCGTCGGCCCGGGTGCACGTATCGGTGTGATCGACGACGGCGTTGGCGTGGCACCCGAGCATCTCGCGCGGCTCAAGCACCGTTTCTAGCGTGGTGACGGATCACGGTCGGAAGGCTCGGGGATCGGCCTGTCGATCGTCGACCGCGTGGCATGTGTGCATCTTGGCCTGCTCGACGTCGCGCCTGGGCCCGGCGACAAGGGACTGTGCTTCGAGATGACGTTCGGATCGACACAATGGCGAGACAGGTAGCAAACCGCATGGCCGTTCAACTATCTCCACCGGACATAGCAACACCGTAAAATCTGGGCTCATTGATCAAGGCCAAAGCGTAGCGGTACCGGCGAGGACGCTAGCCGATCAGATCGTTGATCAGCCACGCAAGGTAGCCTGTCACGCGCGAGCCGCTCAATATTTGAGGGTACCTTAAGCTTAGCTTCAAAGATTCATCCGGATCGTCACTATCCGTCCTGAATGAAACTGCGTGGCGAACGACGGGTTGTGAGATCGCACACAGACCCGGCAAACGGTTGGCAATAGAGGTACAGTTGCCGCTGGCGACGTCTGGACGACGGCGGCTTACGCCACCTCAGCGTTCGATAACATACCGGCTCGTTCGCCGGTCGGCGGCTGTCGCGCTCCTGTCCAACATGTGTCTACACCACCGCGGTCGCGTGGATGGGGAGCAGCGCAGCGCCGATCGTCGCCGCGCTGCCTTCCAGCGTCGAGACCGATACGCGCGGCATTTCGCTACAATGGTCGCCGATGTGCATCGCGCCGAAATCGATATGATCGACCAGCGATTGCAGGATGGGAGCCGGAAGCGGGCTGGAGATCACGAACTCGCCAGGGTCGATCCACGCGACGCCCCAGTTTATGATCGGTTCGATCTGCTTCGCCGCGCGCCGCACCCATCGATCGACGACCGTTTCATATCCAGCAGTGACTTCATCGAAGTCCACCAACGAGTGTATCGCGCACCCCTCGTCACGTAAGGTGGAGAGCAGATCCAGCGTCGAAGGACGGGGTTCATTCGTCGGATAAAGGCAGCCGATCTCACCCGCGCTTGCCATCGCCCCGCGCAGGATACGGCCTTCGACGATGATTCCCGCGCCGATCCCGTGACCAAGCAGGATCACCACCGCGGTCGAACACCGGCGCATCAGCCCGCCGACATAATATTCCGCGAGCGCAGCGGTGTTGGCGTCGTTCTCGATCCAGATCCGATGCCCGATATGCTCCTCGAACAGCGTCTTCAGATCGATCCCGCGCCACGCGGCAAGGCTGTCGACCGTCCAGCGCCGATTCCCCTCAGGCGATAGCGACGACCCGGGGACGCCGATCCCTACCCCCAGCAATCGACGCCCGAGCAACCGGTTCTCGATCGCCATGTCGTGCATCGACGCCGTTACGCGCGCCGCGAACACCCGCGGATCGGGATCGTCGAACGGCTGGGAGCTGTGCGCGATCACGCCGCCGGCATAATCGACGAGCGCCACCTCCATCAGTCCGCGGTGAAGCATCGCGCCGACCGAATACCCCGCGTCGGGCGAGATGCGGAGCGGAACCGCGGGCCGGCCGGGCGTCATCGGCTCCGAACTCGGACATTCCTCGATCAGTCCATGTGCCAGCAGGTTGCTCGACAGTCGTGTCAGCTTCGACGCACTCATCGCGAGGTCAGCGGCAAGCTGCTTGCGCGACCGCGCGCCGGCCGACCGCAGGACCTGCATGATCCGCCGCTCGTCATCATCGAGCCTCAGCTTCGCATAGGACATGACCGTACTCCGTTACCGCGTTCGATAACTCGATTAGTTTATTTCGTGAAATTAATTAAAATCGTCATATTTCACGTCCAGCGGCGTGGCATCGAACAGGGCTGGGGACGAACAGATGACCAAATTTGGCTTGCGCACGGGTTGCGCCTTTATCGCGCTGGGCATTGCGGCGCAGTCGCCAGCCTGGGCCCAGACCGCCCCCGCCACGCCACCTGCCGATGCAGCCCCGGAAGCAACCGGTGCCGACGCCGCAGCACCTGACGCCGGCGGCGGCGACATCATCGTCACCGGGTCCGCGCGCCAGCAGCGCCGCTTCGACGTTTCCTATGCGGTCAACTCGCTGAGCAACGCCGACATCCAGAAGCTTGCGCCGATCAACTTCGCCGACCTGCTCGGCAAGCTGCCCGGGTTCGCGGTCGAGAACACCGGTGGCGAGGTCCAGAACATCATCCGCCTGCGCGGCCTGCCGAGCGACGGCGGCCTGGTCACCTTCCAGCAGGACGGCCTGCCGCTGTTCCACGAGAATGATGGCAATTTCTTCCGCGGCGACAGCATCAACCGGTTCGACCTGATGACGCAGCGCGTCGAGGTCGTACGCGGTGGCCCTGCCCCGGTCTATGCGAGCTACGCCGCGGCAATCGTCAACAACATCACCGTGTCGGGCACCGATACGACGCGCGGCAAGGCGCAGGTCACGCTCGGCGACACCGGCCTCTACCGGCTCGACGGGTATCAGGCAGGCCCGATCGACGACTCGACCTATTACGCGATCGGCGGGTTCCTCCGCCGCCACGACGGCTACCGCGACAACGGCTTCCCGAACGATCGCGGCGGCCAGATCCGCGCCAACATCAAGCACGACTTCAGCAACGGATCGCTGCGCGTGTCGGGTAATTACCTGAACGACCACAACGTGTTCTACCTGCCGATCCCGACCGCCGACCCGCGCGATCCGAGCAAGTCGCTCAACCAGTATATCGATTTCTTCAGCGGCACGATGAACTCGCCTGCGCTGCGCAACGCCAACATCCGCTTCCGCGAGGCCGACGGCACGACGCGCAACGTCGACGCCGATCTCGGCAATGGGCGCCACACCCAGTTCGGCAATGTCGGCGTACAGTATGACGCGGACTACGACGGCTGGAAGGTCGCGGCTAAGGGCGGCGTCAGCGTCGGCAAACTCCATTTCAACGCGCTGTACTCGACCAGCAACCCTTCGGACGCCAACGCCTATGCCGCCAGCAGCCTTGGCGCCGCGCGGACCGCGTTCGGCGCAGGCGTGACCCGGCTCGGCTATGCGATCGCCGGCACCAATGGCGCCGAAGTCTACGACCCGAGCACTGCCTCGGGCCTCGTCGTTCCCGCGCAGTTCCGCGACGTCGTCTCGAAATATTATTCGACGCAAGGCGACCTCAGCGTCACGCGGTCGATCGCGACCGGGTTCGGCACGCATGACTTGCGCGTCGGCGTGTATGGCAGCCTGTACGGCGAAACCAACGAGGTCGCGTACCAGGACTATCTGCTCGAAGTGAAGGGCAAGCCGCGCACGCTCGACCTGATCGCCTACAACGCCGTGGGCCAGGCGGTCGGCTCGGTCACCGACAACGGCGTGCTACGCTATACGACCACGCTCAACCGCGGCAACACCGACGCCTCGATGTACGCGCTCTATGCCAACGACACGTGGGAGCTGGTCAAGGGCCTGACCCTCGATGGCGGCATCCGCCATGAACGCTACAGCTTCAAGGGCTATGCGTTCGCAACGACGGCCGCCAATCTCGGCGATCCGACCACGCTCGCCGACAACGCGGTCCGCGCGTTCACCGGCCAGATCATCAATTCGAAGCTCAGCCCCAGCATCACCAACTGGACCGGCGGCATCAACTACGACGTCACCAAGCACTTCGGCGCCTATGCGCGCGCGTCGCATCTCGAAACGCCGCCGTCGACGCAGGTTACCTACCAGATCAACCCGACGATCATCACGTCGAAGGCGAACCAGTATGAGGTCGGCCTCAAGGCCGCATTCGGCCGGTCCTATCTGTACCTGATCGGCTTCTATACGCGCTACAATCCGCTCAACGCGTCGTTCGTCGCGCTCGACCCGGTCACCGGCCGCAACGACCAGTCGGTGCCGTTCGTCGGCAAGGCGGAGATCAAGGGCATCGAGATCGACGGCAACCTCGCGCTGCCATACGGCTTCGCAGTGACCGGCGCACTGACGATCAGCGATCCGCAGTATAAGAGCCTCGTCAACGCCAACGGCGCGAGCGCGGGCGACGTCGAGGGCAACCAGATCGTCCGCGAGCCGAAGGTTTACGGCAACATCCGCCCCTCGGTCGACTTCGACGTCGCGGGCAATTCGGTGCAGCTGTACGGCCGCTACGAATATACCGGCAAACGCTATGTCGACTTCTTCAACAACACCGCCCTCCCCTCCTACCAGACGGTCGGCGCGGGGATCACGCTGACGCACGACACGTGGCAGATGCAGGTCGTGGGCGACAATCTGTTCAACGCGAAGGGCCTGACCGAGGGCAATACGCGTACCGACCTGTTGAGCGGCCAGGGCACGGCCGATGCTATCTATGGCCGTCCGATCTTCGGTCGCAACGTCCGCCTCGTGGTCAGCAAGTCCTGGTGACGGGACTGCGTATGATGATGGCGGCGCTGGCGGTGACCGCGGCTGTACCGGTGTGGGCGGAGACGCCTGCACCGATGGCGGTTAGCGACACGGTCGTCGATACGTTGTCGGAACGGCTGTTTCCGATGCTCGGCGCGTTGGGGCGTTCGCCGGCGGGGGCGCTCGATGCGCGGACGCGGCGGATTGCCGCGTGCGGCGATGTCCCTGCCTGCGTGGTCGAAGCAACGATCTGGACCGATCAGGACCGGGCGATCATGGCAAAGTTGGCGACAACTGGCGCTCTGCGATCGGTGAAGGCGAATGCGGACCTGCCGCTAGCGGTGGCGCTCGACCAGGAACTGGACGGGGTGAACGTCGTGCTGCGCGTCTATGGCCTTGGCTTGGCCGGACGCTATCCCAAGATCGACGGACCGATCTTCGCGACAGGCACGCCGTTCTTTACCGACAGCGTCAAGGTCGCGATCGATACCGCGCGTGCCGCGTCCGATGCGCCGCCCGCGACCATCGCGGCGAGCGTGCGGCTCGCCGTGGCGTTGCTCGATGCCAACGACGCGGTGGCAGCGACGCGGTTCGAACCGCTCGACCAGCGCGAGAATGCGGGCGCGCGTGCGCTGGCGGTGCGGACCGACTGGAAGGCCTTCCGCTATTCGCTGCTGATCGTGCCAGGCGTCGGTCCAGAGGATGTCGGCACCACGCTCAGCCCACGCAGCAAGCTCCACGCGCTGCTCGCGGCACAACGCTATCGCCAGGGCCTCGCGCCGTTCATCCTCGTCTCGGGCAGCGCGGTCCACCCGCGCGGTACGCAGTTCGTCGAGGCGGTCGAGATCCGCCGCGCACTGGTCGAGCGCTACGGCATCCCGTCCGACCGCGTCATTCTCGAGCCGTATGCGCGGCATACGACGACCAACCTGCGCAATGCGACGCGGCGGATGGTGGCGCTCGGCATTCCGCTCGATCGGCCGACGCTGATCGTGACCGACGCAGAGCAGAGCAAATACATCGAGAGCCAGACCTTCTCGGATCGCAACCGCGCGGAGCTTGGGTATTTGCCGGGCGCGGTTGGGCGGCGGCTGTCGCCGTACGACCTGGAATTTCGGCCATCACGGCTATCGCTCCGCCACGATCCGCGCGATCCTCTCGATCCATGAAGCGGTATTTCTTGCACGCATCCGAGATGCACACGCGCACCACCACCCCGGCGAAGGCCGGGGCCCAATTGGGGGACGGCTGTAACAGCGGATCGCGCTCCGTTACGCCGACCTTTCCAATTGGGCCCCGGCCTTCGCCGGGGTGGCCTAGGAAAGGGTGGCTGAGCTACCCGCTCCTCCTCGGCCTTCTCCTCACCCCGACCGCCCTAACCGCACAAAAAACGCCCGCAGACCTCGTCGACCCGTTCGTCGGCACGCTCGCCGACTTCGGACAGCTCTCCCCCGCCGCCGTGGCCCCGTTCGGGATGATGCAGCTCGGCCCCGATACCAGCCCGGCCAACCACGCGGGCTATGATCACGCGGCGACCACATTGCTCGGCTTTTCGCACACCCGCGGCGTCGGTGTGGGCTGCGGTGGTGCCGGCGGCGACCTGATGATCTCGCTGCGCTACGCCGGCGCCAGCGGTCCCGCGCTGATCGACAAGAGCAGCGAAACAGCGCGGCCCGGCGTCTACCGGGTCCACTACGATGGCGGCATCCTCGCCGAGATGGCGACCACGCGGGGTGCCGGCGTGTTGCGCTTCACCCTGCCCCGCGCCGGCGCGGTCGATCTGCGGATCGACCCGCGGCACAGCTATTCGAAACGGCTGGCAGCCAGTTGGACAAGCCTGACCAGCGACGATGTCCGCGCCGATCTCCTTGCTGGCACGGTTTGCGATCAGGGCGCCTATCACCTCCACACCGCCAGCCGGATCCTCGTCAACGGACGGCCCATCCACCAGACGCTGACCGCGGGCGCGAACGATCTGGCGACGCTGCACCTTACCGGCAAAGCGGGCGATGCGATCGAGATCCGTACCGGGCTTTCGACCATCGACGGACGCGGTGCGGCGTCGGTCCGCGATACCGAACTCGGCACCGCGTCGCTCGCCGCCGTCGCGAGTAACACGCGTGCCGCCTGGAACCGCATACTCGGCCGCGTTGTGCCGAGCGGCTCGCAAGACGAGCGCGCGCTGTTCTACACGTCGCTCTACCGCGTCATGGAAACCCCGGTCGCGATCGACGATCCCGACGGGCGCCACCGCGACAAGGACGGCACGGTGCAGACCTCGCCCAAGGGCCGGACGTGCTACGCCAACTGGTCGCTCTGGGACAATTACCGCACCCAGATGCCGTTGCTCGCCTTGCTCCAGCCCGAGCGCAGCGCCGATATCGCGCAGTCGCTGGTCGCGCTGTACGCGGGCGGCAAAGCGCAATGGTCGACCCCGCACGAACCGTTCCTGACGGTCCGCACCGAGCATGCCGGGATCGCGCTGCTCGACATGCACCGCAAGGGAATCGCGTTCGACGCGGACGCCGCGCTGGCGGGAATGGCGGCGGACAGCGACACGCTCAAGCGCGGCACGCCGGACGAGCAGATCGAGGCGGCGTATGACGATTGGGCGACCGCCGAACTCGCGCGCGATCTCGGCCGCACCGATCTCGCGCGAATCCTTACCGCCAAGGCGCAAAGCTACCGCCCGATGTGGCGATCGGTATTCCAGACGCCGGGCGCGGACGGCGACGTGGTCAAGGCGCGCGGGCTGTATCAGGGCACCTTGTGGCAATATCGCTGGGCGCCGATCTTCGACCTGCCGTGGATGACCGCGACGGTCGGCCGCGAACGGATGCTCGGCGAACTGCATCATTTCTTCGATGCAGGCCTGTTCAACATGACCAACGAGCCCGACATCCAGGTGCCTTGGATGTTCGCCGCGCTGGGTCACCCGCAAGCCACCGCCGACATGATCCGGACGATTCTGACCAAGCCGATCGCGCATCCCTATACCAACAGCGGCAAGCTGCCGGTGCCGTTCGTCGGCCGCAGCTTCGCGCTGTCGCCGCAGGGGTTTGCCGACGGAATGGACGACGATGCCGGCGGGATGACCGCGTGGTACGTGTTCGCCACGCTCGGCTTGTACCCGCTCGTCCCGGGCGAGCCGTGGTATGTCGTGACGACTCCGGCGTTCGCGCGGTCCGATATCGATCTCGGCAGCGGACGCAGATTGACGATCCGCCGCGACGGACCGGAGGACGGCGTGATCGCACGCGCCAGCCTGAACGGGCGCGCCCTGCCCGACTTCCGCGTCGACCACGCTGCGTTGCTCCGCGGCGGCATCCTCGCGATCACGACCATCGTCCCATCCGTCGGAACCGCCAGACGAAATGTCCCGCAACTGCAAGACACCGCCGCTAAGACGCTAACGGATGGAGCACGCCGCCGCCAATGAATTAGCGTCCGCAGTCGAACATCCGCCACAGGCCGGGCGGATGCGCATGGTCGGTTACGCCAGCGGCAATTTCGGCAAGAACGTCCTCGCGTCGACGATGGACGTGTTCCTGTTGTTCGTCCTGACCGAGCGTTGGGGTGTATCGGCTGGGGTCGCCGGACTGGTCGTGATGATCGGGCTCGTCTGGGACGGCCTCTGCGATCCCCTGCTCGGGCGCCTGCTCGATCGGTCCACCGACAGGCTCGGCACGTATCGTCGCCTTCTGTTCGTCGGCGCACCCTTTGTCGGAATTTTCTTTGCGATCTTCTTCGTCGATCCGGGGTGGCGCGGCGGCGCGATCCTCGCTTGGGCAATCGTGATTGTGTTGCTGTTCCGTACTGCGTATTCGGTCTGCGACGTAGCGCACAACGCGCTGATGATGCGGATGACCAAGACTCCGGGCGCGGCGACGACCTTGTCCGGCCTGCGGTACATGTTCAGCTGCCTTGGCGCCCTGGCGGTCGCGCATTTCGCGGAGGCGTTCGTCGATCCGACGAATGACGGAGGCTATGAGCTGCTCGCCGTGACCAGTTTTGCCGCCTTGGCGTATGTCGGCACGCTGTGGCTGTCCTCGGCATCGGTACCGGTGGCGAAAATACCGCAATCCGAGCCAAAGCACGGCGGATCGCTTGCGTGGATCATCGGCAATCGGCCGCTCCTGATGTTGCTCGCGCTCGGATTCGCACAGGCCCTGACCTTGCCGTTCTTTGCGCGATC
The DNA here is from genome assembly GCF_004340965.1 of Sphingomonas sp. PP-CE-1A-559. Lineage (GTDB taxonomy): Bacteria > Pseudomonadota > Alphaproteobacteria > Sphingomonadales > Sphingomonadaceae > Sphingomonas. The sequence goes on from NZ_SLYA01000010.1 coordinate 32,287, forward strand.
GTTCGCCTATATCGGGAAGGGCGTGATCCATGACGCGGCGTGGACGGGCCGCGCGCTGACGACGCTTGCGGTGTCGCAACTCGTCGCGCTGCCGGCGTGGATGGCGATTGCCCGTCGTGTCCGGCAGCGAGAGGTTCTGGCCGCAGCGCTGACCATCATCGCCATCGGACTTCTCGTATTCGCAACGGGCAAATTGGTAACGATAGCGGGCATCGCGCTGTTCGGGATCGGCAACGCAGGATTGCAAATGATGATCTGGGTACTGCTCGCCGGATCGATCGATCACGGCGAGCACCGGACGGGTATCCGGCTCGAGGGGCTACCGGTAGCACTGTTGCTTCTCACCTTGAAGCTTGGCGGCGGCATCAGCGGAGCGTTGCTCGGGCGCGGCCTGTCGATCATCGGGTGGGATGCATCGGCGCCCTTCGGCCCGGTCGAGCAGCGCAATCTGCTGACGATGGCCTGGATGGTGCCACTGGTCGGCGCACTCATCTGCCTCGCTGCAGTCGCTTCACTGAAATTCCGACCGTCGACAGGACGCGCGATCGTGGCGGCGCGAAACGGTTGAAGCAACGTCGGACACGGCATCCCCCATTGGCACGTGCCCGCATCCGACTTCAGGAATCTTGCCCCACCGGGTTCAACACCCGCGGCCAGCGTCCATATGCATCATGCGGTCGGGGCACGGGAGAACGGGATTGGATAGGATCGGGTTTGGCGGCGGCTGCCATTGGTGCACCGAGGGTGTCTTTCAGGCGCTGCGCGGCGTCGACCACGTCGATCAGGGCTTCATTCGGTCGGAGGCGCCTTCGGACGTGTGGGCCGAAGCCGTGATCGTCAGCTTCGACCCCGCAATCATCAGCCTGTCGACGCTGGCGGAGGTTCACCTGAGAACGCATTCGGCGAACGGCATCTACTCGCCCGGCGGGCGGTATCGGAGCGCGATCTATGTCTTCGCGGCGGATCAACACGATGACGTTGCCCGCGTGATCGCTCGGTTCGCCGAGGAAACGGGCCAGGAGGCGCGGACCATGGTTCTCCCCTTCGTCGACTTCAAACCCTCGGACGCGCGGTACCAGAACTACTACCGGACGGACCCGGACAGGCCGTTTTGTCGTCGCTACATCGATCCAAAGCTGGACTATATCCGTCGCCATTTTGCCGAAATTGCCTTACCGGAAGGCACGGCTCGGGAGCTTTGACCGACCCATTCAGTCGAACACCGCATGTCCGGCCCCTGATGCTAATCCGGCAAAAGCCCTGCCGCACGGTAGCTGTCGATCATCGAATCGAAGAGGCCGATATCCGCGCGACCGCGTGCGAACAGCTGCGCGCCCGCAACCGCCGCATAGATCGCCCTAGCCCGGGTTTCGCTTTCGTCGGGACCCAGGATTTCGGCGTCGACGAGGAGCGTGCTGAGCCACGCTACGTTGACGTCTGCAAAGCCCTGCACCTCGATTTTGACCGGGTCGGGCAGATCGTCGTATTCGGCGGCCATGAAGCTCGACAGGCAGATGCGATTGTCGTTCGCGAGCGACTTGCGAAAGATCTCGGGGTAGCGGCGCAGGGCCATGCGCGGATCTTGCGCTTCGTCCGATATAGCCGCCAGTTGCGTGACGGTATCTTCCCAATAGCGCCGCGCGACCGCCGCGCCGAGTTCGGCCTTGGTCGCGAAATGATGATAGATGCTGGGTGCCTTGATCCCGACCTCGGCAGCGATGTCGCGAAAGTTGAGGCCGTTATAGCCGCGCGCCATCGCGCTTCGCTTCGCCGCGGCGAGCACGGCTTCCCTGGAATTCGAACTCGCCATACAGATTTCCATCCCGCCAACCGACCAACTGGTAGATAGACGTTGACGCGCGCCGCGCAAGCACGCAGTTAGCCACTACCGATCACTTGGTAGGGATACGTCATGACCGTTCAAACGTCGCCATCGACCGTAAAACTTCGCCTGTTCACCTCTCCGTCCGCCTTCCCGAACCCGCAGCGCCTGCGCATCTTCCTGCACGAAAAGGGCATTGCCGACCGCTTTGACGAAACGGTCTACGACATGTCGCCGGTCGGCGAGCAGCGGCAGTGGAAGCACCTGAAGATGAATCCGTGGGGCGAGACGCCGACGCTCGAACTGGCGGATGGTAGCTTCATCTCGGAGACGGCCGCAGTCGTTCGCTATCTCGACCAGGCATATCCGGGTCGGCGGATCATGGGCGAGACGCCGGAGCAGCAGGGTCTCGACACGATGTGGGACAACCGCATCTGGGTGCACATCCTCTACCGCATCACGACCGCGTTCCACGTCCTGCATCAGGGTCTCGGCCCCAAGCTCGAGCTAACCGCGAACGCCGCGTGGGGCGAGCATTGCCGCAAGGAGGCGCTGGCGCATACCGCGCTGGTCGACCGGCATCTGTCGGACGGTCGCGCGTGGATGCTCGGTGGTGACGAGCCGACCTTCTCGGATATCACGATGGCGACCGCGATCGCGTTCTCTAAGTTCGCGGTGAACGCGATGCCCCTCAATGAGCGCTACGAGCATGTCGACGCGTTCTGGCGGCGCTGGCAGGAGCGGCCGACGTTCCTCGCTGCCTATGCGGACGGCAACAGCGGCGTGCCGGAACTCGACAATCGGCCGTAACTGATCCTCTTCGTTGTTCCGCACGTCCCGACGACCGGTCCGTGCGGAACGACAGCGACACTCAGTGTTTTACGCGTGCCGCCATCGGAGCGTTGCCCTGATCGGCGGCGATCGAGCTTGCCGAGCGACCCGCGGCATCTAGGATCGAACGATTGGCACCTGCAGCGAGCAACATGTCGACCTGCCGCGTGCGGTTGAAGAGCGATGCCATCATCAGCGCGGTCTGGCCGGCGTTGTTGCGCGCGTTCACGTCGCATCCGGCCTTCAACAGGCGTGCGGCGATCCCGTCCTCGCCCTTGAAGGCGACGCCCATCTGCGCGGTGTTGCCCTGGTCGCGATCGGGACGACACGCGTTCGCGCCCTTCGCGATCAGCACGTCGACGGTCGCCGCCTGACCGTTATAGGAAGAGTAGTCGATGGTACCATCTTCATGGCGACCATTTGGTACCAAACTTTCCAAGATGCTAGCAGCCCCCCAGCTCCGGACGTGCAGTCACAGTTTCGGGCTTACCAAAACCCGAACACCCCTTCATCTCGGTTTCACACGACGACAAATGGCCTTTGAAAGACAACAGGTGGGACTTAACTGCCGCTGCCAGCGGCTTCGTTATTCCGCTGCTTTCTAAAAAGGGCCTATGCCAGGGGGTAAGGATTGACCTGGATCCCCCAACAGTCCGTTGTCAGCCCGCCTTCATGCCTATCTGGCGTCAGCACAGCGGTGAGACGAGCATCCCCGTACCACGGTGAGACAGTTCCGCCCGAGCCGAGCATCTAAGCTGTTCGAAAGACGGAATGTATTCGCTAAGCGGCGCTCGAGCTTCGTAACGGGCAGCCTTGCCGCCCTCATGAAGTCCGTGGCTGAAACGGGGACGAACGATGACGAACGCAACACCGGTGATGCTAGATGGCATGCTGAATGACTGGACCGCCGCTGATCGCATCGATCGCGGTCTGGGCACCGGCTATGCGATCTACGCGCGCAGCGACGGCGCGGACTTCGCGTTTGCGATGACCGCTCCGACCGCAATCGGTGCGAACACCACGGCGTGGCTTAACACCGATCGTAACGCGACGACGGGATACCAAGTGTTCGGGTTTGCCGGTGGTGCCGAGTATAATGTGAACTTCGCCGCGGACGGCACGGTGTCGCTGTATAGCGGGGCTGCCGGGCAGACGCTCGTGGCCAGCGGCTTGCAGGCGGCGTGGTCGGCGGATCGTACCACCGTCGAGTTCAAGGTGCCCAAGGCGGCAATCGGCAACCCGAACGCGATCGACACGATCTACGACGTCAACGACACCGCGTTCCTGCCGGGCAATTATTCGAGCCCCGCGTTCACCGTCTTCAACGATACCGGCATCATCGCCGATCCGTCGCATCGGATTGCGATCGTCTGGTCCGATTCGACCGCCAACGCCTATTTCAGCAAGACCGCCTATTCGCAGCTGTTCATGGCGGCGCAGAGCCAGGCGATGCAGGCTGGCGTGCCGTTCGACATCCTGACCGAAGGCGACCTGACCAGCCTGGCGACGCTCGCCAAGTACGACACGATCGTCTTCCCGTCGTTCCGCAACGTCGACGCGGGCAAGGCGGACCTGATCGCGCAGACGCTCGAACAGGCGACCAAGCAGTTCGGCATCGGCCTGGTCGCAGCGGGCGAGTTCATGACCAACGGCGCCGACAATACCGCCCTCGCTGGCGATTCCTACTCGCGGATGAAACTGTTGTTCGACGCGACGCGCGTGACCGGTGGCTTTCCCGCCGACGTGACGGTGAAGGCGAGCGACGCGTCGCACCTCGTGCTCGACGGGTACACTGACGGCCAGGTCATCCGCCAATATACCGGCGTCGGCTGGAACGCGTTCACCAGCGTCAGCGGGACCGGTACGACGATCGCGACCGAAACCGTCAACGGCCAGACCTATTCGGCGGCGATCGCCACGCAGACCGGCGGGCGCAACGTGCTATTCTCCAGCGAAGCGGTAATGGCGGACGACAATCTGCTCCAGAAGGCGATCGATTACTCGGTCCACGGCGACGGCCTGTCGGTCGGGTTGCAAATGACCCGCCAGGCCGGGCTGTTCGCATCGCGCGTCGACATGGACCAGAGCAAGCAGATCGACGAGGTCAATCCGGCCGGCACCGCGCCCGGCATCTACGACAAGCTGCTGCCGATCCTGACCGAGTGGAAGACGAACTATAATTTCGTCGGCAGCTATTACGTCAACATCGGCAACGATCCGGCGAACGGCCAGGCGACCGACTGGGCGGTGTCGCTGCCGGTCTACAAGGCGCTGCTCGATGCGGGCAACGAGATCGGCGCGCACAGCTACACGCATCCGATGGACACCAACCTGCTGACCGATGCGCAGATCGCGTTCGAATTCGGCCAGTCGCGGACCGAGCTGGAAAAGCAGCTGAGCGCGTATCTCGGCAAGACCGTGACCGTCGGCGGGGCCGCGGTGCCGGGCGCACCCGAGCAGATCGCGACGAGCCAGGAAATCCTGAAATACGTGACGTATCTCAGCGGCGGCTATTCGGGCGTCGGCGCGGGCTACCCCAACGCGATCGGCTACATGACGCCTCAGAACGCCGCCGACGACAAGGTCTATCTGGCGCCGAACACGTCGTTCGACTTCTCGCTGATCGAGTTTCAGAAGAAGACCGTCGCCGAGGCCAGCGCGATCTGGGCGAAGGAACTGGGCGCGCTGACCGCCGGTGCGGACGCCCCGGTCATCGTGTGGCCGTGGCATGATTACGGCCCGACGATGTGGGCCGCCGATGGCGCCACCAGCCTGTACACCAAGCAGATGTTCACGACCTTCGTCGCGCAGGCGGCGGCGGCCGGCGTCGAGTTCGTGACGCTCGCCGATCTGGCGGGCCGGGTCAGCGCGTTCCAGAACACGACGATCAGCTCGACCGTGGTCGGCAACACGATCACCGCGACGGTCGGCGCGACCACCGGCAATTTCTCGCTCGACGTCGACGGCCAGAGCAACGGCCAGGTCATCAAGAATGTCGCCAACTGGTACGCCTATGACGCGGACACGGTGTTCCTGCCGAAAGCGGGCGGCACCTATGCTATCACGATGGGCGCGGTCGCGGACGACGTGACGCACATCACCGCGCTGCCGATGCGTGCGACGCTGACGACGCTGAGCGGCGACGGCCGCGACCTTGCGTTCACGGTCGAGGGCGAAGGCAAGGTCACCGTCGACCTGAAGGCGCCGGGGACCGATTGGACGACGGTGAGCGGTGGCACGATCGCCAGCCAGATCGGTGAGATCCTGACGATCGATCTCGGCGCGATCGGCGTCCACGACGTCAAGATCGGCCATCAGGCCAATGTCGATCCGGTGCTGACCTCGTTCGGCGGCGGCACCACGGGGGCGCTGTCGATCGCGGAGAACGGCACCGCACTGACCACGATCACCGCGACCGATGCCAACATTGTCTGGGGCGACTCGATCAAATATTCGATCGGTGCGGGCGGCGATGGCGCCAACTTCTCGATCGACGCGACCACGGGCGTGCTGAAGTTCGTGACCGCGCCCGATTTCGAGGCGCCGACCGATGCCAACCGTGACAACATCTACGGCGTGACCGTGGTCGCGACCGACGCGCGTGGCGCGATCGACACGCAGACGCTGACGATCGGCGTGACCGACGTGGTCGGCATCACCAAGACGGGTACAATGTTCGCCGACACGATCAACGGCACCAGCGAGCAGGACGTGCTCGATGGCGGATGGGGCAACGACGTGCTGAACGGGCTTGGCGGCAACGATCGTCTGACCGGTGGCCTCGGTAACGACACGCTCCACGGCGGCGCGGGCAACGACACGCTGATCGGTGGCGACGGCAAGGACGTGCTTAACGGCGGCGACGGCAACGACATCCTGATCGGCGGCGACGACATGGACACGATGTCCGGTGGCGCAGGCGCGGACATCTTCCGCTTCGAGGTGAAGGGCGACAGCCTGACGTCGTCGTCGCGCGACGTCATCACCGACTTCACCGTCGGGCAGGACAAGATCGACCTGTCGATGATCGACGCCAACACGTCGCTGTTCGCACGCGGCGACCAGGCGTTCAGCTTCATCGGCACGACCGGCAAGTTCACCGCACCGGGGCAGCTCCGCTACAGCTACCAGATGATCGGCGGCAAGGAATTCACCGTCGTCGAAGGCAATACCGACAGCGGTTCGGCTGCCGATTTCTCTATCGCGCTGACCGGCCACCATGTCCTGTCTGCGAACGATTTCTTCATGTAGCCCACGGCATAGGCCGGCGGTGTTATGGCGGGCATAGGCTTCCAATTAGCGAAAACCGCGCGTGAGGGCGGCGTCGGCGGGATCGTCGGCGCCGCCGCGTTTGGTGCGGTGATCAGCGCCGGGCCGTGGCTGATCACCGCGGTCGCGATGGCGATGCTCAACCACTGGTCGGGCGCGCATCTCGGCGCGGGCGGCGCGCGGACCGTCCAGACGATCCTGGTCTATGCGTTCAGCCTGTCCGCACTCGCTGCGGCACCGGTCGGCATTCTCGCAACCCGGATGGTGGCGGATCGGATCTTCGCGCGCGATGCGGGCGGCGTGTCGGGGATCATGCTGGTAGCCCTCGCTGCGGGCGGCGCGATCGCGCTTGCCGTCGGCGCCACCGTGTTCGGATACCTGGCCGGGCTGCCGCTTGGCGAAGCCGCGCTCGCGACCTTGATCCTCGCTTGGCTCACCCAGGTCTGGATCGCCGCGCCCCTGCTCACCGCGCTGCGCCGCTACCGCGCGATCCCCCTCGCCTACCTGCTCGGCATCGGCTTTTCGACGCTGATATTGTGGCTCCTGCCAAAGCCGAGCGTCGTCGTCGTGCTCGCGGTCATCGCCGGCGGTATCGGCCTGACGCTGGCCGCGATCATGGTGGTGATCCGCCGGCATTTTTCTGCGCTGCCCGTCTTGCCCGAGAGGGATGCGATGGCGCTGCGGCTCGCGTGGATCGTCGCGGCGGCAGGCGTTGCCGGGGTCGTCGCGATCTGGATCGACAAATGGCTGTTGTGGGCGGGGCCCGACAGCATCCGCGCGATCGGACTGTTGCGGCTCAATCCGATCAACGACCAAGGCAGCTTTCTCGGGCTTCTGACGATGGTCCCCGGGCTCACGCTGTTGCTGATCGTGACGGAGACGCGGTTCGATCGCGCGTTCGGCGACATGATCGTCCGGTGTACCGGCACGTCGACGCTGCAACGGATCGAGGAGGCGCGCAGCGAACTCGCGCGGACGATGTTCGACGGCCTGCGGATCATGCTGCTGGTGCAGGTGCTGGTCGCCGCGCTCGCCTGGGTGTTCGCGGTGCCGCTGTTCGAGCTGATCGGCGCAGACGCGCGCGCGATCTTCGCGTTCCGGCAGACTTCGCTCGGCACCGTCTTCCACCTCGTGGTGATTGCAACGACCGTGGTGCTGGCCTATTACGACCTGTTCGGTCGGATCCTGCTGACGTGGACGGCCTTCGCGGTCGGCAGCGGCGTCGCGACACTGTTGCAATGGGATGCAGGGTTTGCCGCATTCGGCTGGGGCTATATGGCCGGCGCCGTGGTCGGTGCGTCGGTCGGCATCGCGCTGGTCGCGGAGGCCACGGTCAACCTCACCTACCTGCTGTTCGTCGGCAACAATCCCTCGGTCGTGGGGCATGGAGGGCGTCTGTTGTGACGGGAAGTACGGATATGCCGCGCCGGAAGATCATGCGGCGGATACTGGCGCTGGGTGCAACGGCCCTGACGCTCGGGCTTCGATCGCGGTCGGAGGCCACCGCCAAGCCGCGCGCCAGCACGGCACGCCGTTGGGGCGTCGATTACGGCGCAACGACCGATCCCGTGTTGGCGAAGGCGTGCGCCTTGCTGGTGCTGGAGCCGCACCATGCCCGCCCGATCGCACCGCTTCGTGGACCCGGCAGCATCCTGCTCGGCTATGTCAGCTTCGGCGAAGTCGAGCGCAGCCGGCCGTATTTCGCCGGGCTCGAAAAGGCCGGTGCGCTGAGGGCCGCCAATCCCAACTGGCCCGACGCGCGGCTCGCCGACCTGCGTCATCCGGCGTGGCGCGTAGCGGTGCTCGACCGCCTCGTCCCCGCGATCCTGGCGCTGGGTTATGACGGAATCTTCATCGATACGATGGATAACGCCGAAGCGATGGAACGGCAGGATCCGGTGGCCAACAAGGGCATGGTAGCGGCGGGCGTGTCGCTGATCGCCGCCGTGCGCGCGCGCTTCCCCAGGATCCGCATCATGCTCAACCGCGGCTATGCACTGCTGCCCGACGTCGCGCCGAAGATCGATTACCTGCTCGGCGAGGCGATGGCATCGCGGTGGAACTTTACCGCCAAGCATTATGAGTTGCTCAGCGATTCGGACTGGGCGTGGCAGGCCGGTCGCCTGCGCGCGGCTCAGGTCCGGAACCCGGCATTGAGCCTGATGACGCTCGATTACTGGGATCCGGCAGACACCAAACAGGTCGCGGCACTGTATGCGCGCGAACGGGCGGCGGGGTTCAGCCCCTATGTCGCGACGCTCGCGCTCGACCGACTGGTCTTGGAGCCGGCCGGATGAGGATCGACCGCCGACGCGGACGGCTCGCGATCGTCCTGCCCGCAATCGCCGGGCTTGGCCTGCTTGCGGGCGGGCTGATGCTGTTGCCGAACGACCGCGAGATCCTTCACGCCGAGCGTCGCGCACAGCCGGTGCCGACGGCGAGCAGTTCGCTGCCCGTCGCGCCGGTAGCGCCCCCGGTGGTGCCGCCTGCGCATCCGGCGATCGCGGCGCAGATCGCGACGGCCGATGCAGCGGCGCTGGCCGCGCTGACCGCGCAGCTGATTACCGAGGGTCAATCGGTGTCGACGATGCAGGTCGCCTATGATCTGGTCGCAGCAAAGCGACCGGCTGTGGCGCTGAATTATCTTGCGGCACGGCCCGACGGCGGGGCGGCAGCGACGTGGCGGTTGCGTGTCGATCTTCTTCGCCAAACCGGACGAACCGCGGATGCGTCGACGCTCGTCATGCAGGCGGCGCAGAAGCGCGGATCGGTGCCGGCCGCGGACATCGTTGCGGCGGCCTATGCGATCGATCGGCCCGACCTCGTGATCGTGGCAGCGGCGAACCACGTCGTACCGCCGCCCGATGCCGCGCTGTCGCTCGATCTGGCACGGCGTGCCGACAAGGCTGGGCGCACTGACCTGATCGCATTGCTCGACAGGACGACGACGGCGAACTGGCGGGCGGCGGATCCCTGGCTGGCGATCCGTGTCGCGGCGCGCGCGAAGGATACCGCCGCAGGGTTGAGGGCGACCGACTATCTGCCGGTCGAGCAGCGGGCGGCCGCACGCGAGGCGATCCTGACCGACGCAGGCGACCGCGACGGCCTGCGTACCGAACTGCTGGCGCGCGCCCAGGCGCCGGGCGCGCAACCCGAGCGGGAGGCGGAGCGGCTGCTTGCAACGGGTTACCGCGGCGATGCGATGGCGGTGCTGCGGCGGGCGGCGACCGGCCAGCCACCGACCGCGCCGGCAGCTCAGCGCCTGCTGTTCCTGATGGGGCCGCGGCCGGGGGGCGACGATCTCATCTGGCTTAAACAGCAAAGTTTGCAGGGCAGCCCGGACCAGCAGCGCGCTTGGCTGACGCGCTATGCCGAGCGCGATCGACCGGGCGAGGCGCTGGCGTTCCTGTCGCGACATCCGCTCGCGGGCCAGACCGAGGTGATGCTGATGCGGCTGTCGCTGGCTCGCGCGGCTGGCAATGATACCGCCGGTCGTGCGCTGCTAGCGTCGTTGCTGGACGGCCGCTCGCTCGATCCGGCGCAGGTCGCCGCGCTATCCGCCGCAGCCCCCACGAAGGTCGAACCGGCACAAGCGGCTGCGATCGCGAAACGGCGCGTTGCGGCCGGGGTCGCGGCGCCGCGGGATCAGCTCGACCTCGCCTGGACGGCGTGGAACGCGGGCGATGCCAAGGGCGCGGCGAAGTGGCTCGATCAGCATCTGGCGAGCGATCCGACCGACCTCCCGGCGCTACGGCTGATGGCCGACGTTCAGGCGCGGATGGGGGGCGAGCGTGCGGCACGACCCTGGCTGGACCGCGCGCTCGTCCAGACACCCGCCGCCAGCAAGGCTCGCGTGGAGATCTTGGAAAAGCTCGGTCGTCGGGCCGAGGCCGTGGCGCTGGTCGAGACGCTGCGCGCCGAGACCCCGCGCGACCGATCGCTCGCCGCGCTGCACGCACGCCTGCTGATCGCACAGGGCCAGGCCGGGCGTGCCCGAACGGTGCTGGCGCAATGATCGCGCTGTTTCTCTGTCTGACGGACGCGCCCGCGCTGACCGTTCCCCATACCGTCTTCGCGGACAGTCGGGTCGTGGTGCCCGAGGTCGTGCTCGCCTGGCCCGACGACGCGGTCGTCCGGATCGAGGACCGCGATGGAGAGCTGGTCGCGCGCTTCGACCAGGCGATGACGTCCGACCGGATCGCGGCGTTTCGCGAGGCCGCAGGCGATGCGATCGGCGATCTTCGCTGGAACGACGACAGCCTCGTCCTGCGTCCCGCCGCCGGCTGGTCGATGACCTGGCGGCAGGCGGGCGCAACGGTCGCGGTGACCTTCTCACCGCCGGCCATGACCCAACCGCTCGCCGAGAGCACCGACGATACCGCATCCGATGCGGCGCTGACCGCGATCGAGGCAGACGCCGCAGCCGGATATCCGGGGCCAGCACGACGCGCCGCGACGCAATTGGCGAAACGCTATCCGACCGACCCACGCGCGGCGCGCATGCTCGCCGACACGCGTCTCGCCGACGGTGACGTGCGCGGCGCGGCACGCGATTACCGCACGCTCGCGGCCGACGACCTGACCGCTCGGCGCGCCATCGCCGCCGTACCGGGAACGGCCAGCATCGGCGTCACCGCGCGCGACGGCAGCGACCTGTCGCAGGCGGAGTTCGCCGCACGGATCGATGCGGCGGTCGGCGATACCTTCACCGTCGGTGGCGGTATCCGCCATGTCGCCAGTCGTGTCGGCGACGACGCACGGACCGTGCGAACCGGCGACACGATCGTCGATGCCTCGCTAGCCGCAGCGTTCGACGGCGCAGTCCGCGTACAGCTGCTCGCCTCCGCAGCACTCGACGACGGCGTCACCGGGGGCGGCGCCAAGGCCGTCGCGGGGTCCGCCGATGCACAGTTTCGCGTAACGTTGACCGGGCACATGCCCGATTACTCGACGCCAGCGCAGGTGCTGGCGGGCGGCTATCTGTCACGCGCCCTGATCGGCGTGACCTATCGCCTGACGCCTGGTCTCGTCGTGCAAGGCGATATCGGCGCGAACCGCTACGGGCTCGCCGGGAGCAGCGGCGCGAGTGACACCATCGTCGCGAGCGGCGGGGTCGATTATCTCATCCGCCGCCAGTTCCCCGCGCTCGGCCTGACCTATCGGTTCGAGGCAGAATATGTCGAGCGCATGCAGCTCGGGGCGAACAGCCTGGCGATCATCCCGCTCGCCACGCGGGAGAACCATACCGTCCAGGGTCTGCTCAGCGGCGCGCTCGGTACGGTGCAGATGAGCGCACTGGCAGGCTGGACCGTCGACAGGTTCGGTGGTGATGGGCCGACCGCCAGTCTTGGCATTGCAGCACCGATCGCGGTGGCCTGGCGGGTCGAGGGCAGTGGCGGCATCACCTCGATCGCACGCCCCGGCTTCTCCGGTCGCCAACTCTACGCACGGGCGCTGCTGACACGCAGCCTTGGGGATACGCAGTGACGCACGACGACCAAGTTCGCAAATGGCAGACCCGGTGGCGACGCCCCGCGCGCGTCGCCGCGGAGATCGCGCTTGCCTTCGCCGCGCTGGTCGCACTCGACTGGTGGCTGACGGGCGGCACCGGTTTCGCGCACGTCCATCCGAACCCCTATTGGGTGCCGGTCCTCGTGATGGCGCTGGCGTATGGGACCGGCCCCGGCGTTCTCGCAGCCGTGATCGCATCGGGGCTTTGGCTCGCCAACGTTCACGACACCCCGGGCGAACGCGATTACCTCGATCACCTGTTCCATCTGTCGCTACAGCCTTTGATGTGGTTCGTCGTGGCGGGGATCATCGGCGAAGTGACGATCATGCGGACCGGGCGTCACGATCGGCTGGAAAAGCGCGGCCGGGTCGCGACGCGGAATCTGGCAAGGCTGACCGACGCGTTTGCGACGCTGTCGCAGACCAATCGCCTGTTGCAGGTCCAGATCGCGACGGAAGCGCATACCGTCGGCCATGCGATCGAGACGGCGACGCGGCTCAGTTCGGAGGACCGGGCAGAGCGGCGCGGTGCGATCGGCGAACTGGTCGCGCTTGCCGCGCGGACCGCCGACTTCACCTGCTACAGGGTCACCGGCGGGGAGGCGCGTGCCTGGCTCCGCGGGCCGGTTACCGCAGGGCGGCGCGACGTCCTGCCCGCGTCCCTCCTGGAGAGGATCGAGCGGCACAAACGCATATTGCATGTCGCCAAGCGCAGCGATCGGCACGCGCTCGACGGTGTCGGCGTCGCCGCGATCGCGTTGCCCGACCGGAAGACCGGCGAGATCGTCGGCTGCCTGGTTCTCCACACCCTGCCCTTCGAGGCGTTGAACGCGAGTCGTACCGCGGAACTCGCCGAGATCGCCGCCTGGTTGACGCCCCTGCTCGCCGATCTACCGCAGGCGACACGGCGACCCGCGAGATCCGCCGGGCTGGTCGCATGATCCTCCGCCTGATCGCGCTGCTGGTCGTCGAGATGATGATCCTGGCGGCGTGCCAGATATCCGGAGTCGCGGCCGGCTGGAGCCTCGCCGTGCATGCCGTGGCGAGCGCGTTCGGGTTCGGCGTGTGGCTTCGCAGCGGTACCGCGACCGGCTTTGCCCCGGCAGTACTCGGCGTGTTCGGACCGCTCGGGCTGCTCGCCGCGCTGCCGCTCGTCCGTGTATTCAAGCTCAAGACGCAGCGCAGCGACGACGAGATGTTCGGCCCGGTTGCCGGGCGTTCCGCACAGCGCGGCGCGCGTCTAGCTGTCGCGCGGATGCTTGACGGACGCGTCCATCATGCGACGCCCGATACACTGAGTTCGCTGGTCACGATCATGCGTCACGGCGCGGTTGCCGAGCGGCGGTGCGCGCTGGAAACCGTGGTGCGATCGTTCGAGCCGGCGCTGTCACCGCTCATCGCATTGGCGCTGACCGATGGCGACCAGACCATCCGCGCACTGGCGGCGGCAGCCTCGGCCCGGGTGGCGGAGAACCTCGTCCTGGCACGGGCGAGGCTATCGGCGCGCATCGCCGATGGCGCCGATCCGGACGCCGCCACCAGCCTGGCGACGCTGCTCGCGGATCATGCCCGCTCGGACGTGCTGCTGTCGGATTCGCAACGCCTCCACCTTCGCGAGGATGCGGTCGCAACGATGGTCGCCGCGGTCCCTTCAAAGGCGGACGATCCAGGGTCTGGAACGCGCGACGCGTTGATGATGGAAGCATTGTGGGCCGCCGGCGATTACGCGGCGATCGACCGGATGGCGACTGCGATCGAGGCCGCGTCGGAGCGGAACGATACGCCGATGGACGCTACCCATCGCGGCGCGACGACGCGGGCGATCTGGTGGCTGACGGGAGCGGCGGCATGATCCCGCTCTCGGCCCTTACCGAAAAGTCGCGACAAGCGTCTGTCGACATACCGGACGCCGACATCTGCCTGATCGTCGAGGGCGCTTACCCCTATGTGATCGGTGGCGTGTCCGGTTGGTTGCAGGATCTGATCACGCATCTGCCGGACATCCGGTTCGTGATCGCCGCGATCAAGCCGGGCGCCGGGCTGCTCCCGTTCCAGTTGACGCCGCCGCCCAACGTTGTCGCGGTTGTCGAGATCGGCCTCGCGCCCGCACCGGCCGTTCCACGCGCCATTCCAGACCGGATCGCGGTGCCGATCGCCGATGCGCTGGTCGCGTTCGTCGCGACGGGTGGCGCGGATCGGCTCGCGACGCTGATCGACGTGATCGGCGGCAGCACCCGGCCGCTCGCGCCCGGCGATATCCTGTCGCACCCCGCCGTCTTCGCCAGGCTCCGGCGCCATTATCAGGCGATGCTCCCCAAGGCGTCCTTCCACCATTATTTCTGGGCGATGCGCGTTCTGCTGGGCGGGTTGCTCGCGGTACTGACCACGCCCCTGCCCCGCGCGAAGGCGTATCACACGATCTCGACCGGGTTCGCGGGCCTGCTTGCCGCGCGAGCCGCGCGCCAGACCGGGCGACCGGCGTTCATCACCGAGCATGGCATCTACCTGCTCGAACGCCAGATCGAGGTAATGATGGCGGACTGGATCGGCGACCAGGTCGACACCGGGCTCGAACTGGAGCGCAGCGTCCGCGACCTTCGCGACCTGTGGGTGCGCGCGTTCACCAGCTATGCGACCGCGTGCTACGACAGCTGCGACCCGATCGTCGCGCTGTACGGCGCGAACACGGCAGTCCAGCGCCGGCTGGGCGCTGCCATCGAGCGTGTCCGCGTGATCCCCAACGGGATCGATTCACGGCGGTTCGCGAGCCTCCCGGACCAACGCGATCCGGCGCATCCGCTGGTCGCGCTGCTCGGCCGCGTGGTGCCAATCAAGGACGTGAAGACGTTCATCCGCGCCGCCGCGATCGCGCACGCCGAACGTCCCGATATCCGCTTCGTCGTGCTTGGCCCCGAGGACGAGGACCCGGAATATGCCGCGGAATGCACACGACTGGTCGAGGATCTGGAGCTGACGCCGGTTTTCCGCTTTGCCGGACGCGTGCGGATCGAGGACTGGATGGCGAAGATCGACCTGCTCGTGCTCACCAGCCTGTCGGAAGCGCAACCGCTGGTGATCCTGGAAGGCGGCGCGTGCGGTATCCCGGTGGTGGCACCCGATGTCGGCAGTTGCCGCGAGATGATCGAGGGGCGCGGTGGCACGGACTCCGGCCATGGCGGCATCGTCACGCCATTGGTCAATCCGGCTGCGACCGCGGCGGGGATCCTGACGATCGCCGGCGATCCGTCAATGCGACTGGCGATGGGGGAAACGATGCGCGAGCGCGTGCGGCGGGATTATGACCACGACACGATCATCGGAGCCTATGCCACCCTGTATGAGACGCTAATGACGGGGTAGGATCGGTCGTGCTGTTGCCGCACGATCCGTGATCGGCGTAGGAAACGGGTCATGACGCTCGACGATCTCGGCCCTCGCCTGTGCATCCTTGGGCCATCGAACAGCGGGAAGTCGACGCTGGCGGCCGCGATCGCACGGGGACGCGGTCTGCCCGCCATCCATCTCGACCAGCTTCACCACCAGCCAAATACCGACTGGCAGCCGCGGCCGGACGACGAGTTCCTAGCTTTGCACGACCTGGCTATCGCCGGCTCACGCTGGGTGATGGACGGCAATTATTCGCGGTGCCTGTCGCAGCGTCTCGGACGGGCGACGTGCGTGATACTTCTCGAAGCGCCGACGATGACCAGCCTCCTGCGCTATCTCCGGCGATCCTGGTTCGACCGAACGAGGCACGGAGCACTCGACGGCGGCAGCGACCGAGTCACATGGGCGATGATCCGACACATCGCGGTCACGACACCCGCCAACCGCAGGCGGTACGCGGCACTGTTCGACCAGGTCGTCCTGCCAAAACTCATGCTGTCGACCACGCGCGACTTGGCGCGATTCTACCGTGCCGAAGGACTCGAGCGATAGTTGCAATCGCGTGGGCCGCGCGACGGAAAGGGAGCAACTTAAGCGTTAAGTCCCACCCGTCACGACCGTATCGCTGAGGTCGCCGATCGCCGGGCCTGCCAGAATGGGAACGCTTGTGATCGGCAAGGCGGTGCCTACCGGTCCGGGCAACGTCTGTACGAGCGCCGGCCTGATCCTCGCGTCGGTCGCGGGTGCGAGTTGGGGTGCGGGTCGGGCAGCGGCACTCGGAACCTGCGCGCGATCGATCGGCGCCAACACGGGATCGAACGGCCCGAACGTCTTCGCCCGGATGCGCCGCGTATTCTGCGCCGGATCGTAGCTCGGCACGGCCTGATCGATCGCCGCCGCCTGCAATCGCCCGAGCGTCGCGAGCAGGCGCGCTTCCGCAGCATAGGCGCCATAGGTCGCGTTGACGAAGACGAGTTGCGCGGTCAGCAGCCGCTGTTCCGAATCGAGCACTTCGAAATTCGAGCGAAACCCTTCCGCGAACCCGCGTTGGACGCCGGTGAGCGCCGACTCCGCGGCCTCGGTCGCGAGCTTCCCCGCCGCCATCTGCTCGCCGCCCGCCACCGCCTGGTTCCAGGTGTTCTGCGCGTTGGCCAGAGCGGCACGCCGCGCCGTTTCGACCTCGAAGCCGAGTTGCTGGCGTTCGGCGACCGCGGCGCGGACGCGCGATCCGATCACGCCGCCGGTCAGCAGCGGCATCGTCACGGTGACCCCACCGGTCGCCTGCGCACCGGCATCACGCAGGCGATAGGAATACGGACTTACATAGCCATAACTGCCCGACAGCGCGACGATCGGCGCGCGTTCGGCGCGTTGCGCGGCGATCCGCGCGTCGCCCGCCTTGGTGGCGAGGATCGCCTGCCACAGGCTCGGGCTCTCCTTCTCGACCACCGCAAACGCCGCATCGAGCGAGCCAGGCAGGCCGGGCAACGTCGGCGGGACGAGCAAACTACCGGGATTGCGCCCAACCACGGCTGCGAACCGCCCCCGGCTCGCCTGGAGGTTGACCGTCGCCTGCGCCAGTTGCGCGCGGATGATCTCGCGCTGCGCCTGCGCCTGCGCGATGTCGGTGCGGGTCAGGTCACCGCCGCGTTCGCGCGCGATCGCCTGCGTGACCTGACGTCCGTAGGAATCGAGCGAGCGTTGCTGGATCGCCACCAGTGCCTGGTCGCGCCGCACCGACACGAACGCATCCACGACTTCGAGCAGGATCGCGTTCTCCGCCTCGCGCAGCCGTTCGCGTCCCGCCAGCACCGTCGCCTCGGCCGCGGACACCTGCGCCGCGGTGCGCCCGCCGTTGAGCAGGATCTGCGACGCGGTCAGCGAAGCGCCGACCATCCGCCCCCGTGCCGTATCGAAATCGCCGAGCAAGCCGCGCTGGTCCTGTGACTGATATTGCAGCGTCATGTTGACGCCCGCGGTCAGCCGGTACGCCGCCCCCGCCTGGACGATCTGCTCGTCGAGCGCACGGAGTTGCGCGCGTTGCCCCTCCAGCGAGGGGTTGCTGCGATACGCGTCGGCGATCGCCTGCCCCAGCGTTTCCGGCGCGGCGGACCGTGCCTCCGGTGCCGTCTGGGCGACCGCGGATCCAGCCGGCAACAGAAGCACGACGGCGGCGAGGCGAAGGATATCAGCGTTCATGGAGCGACCGTGAAAAAGCCTCGGTCAACGGATCGAGGAGATAGTCGAGTGCGGTGCGCGACCGCAGCTTGACGAGGACGGTGACGGGCACGCCCGCGCGGATGCCGGTGTCGCGGCCGCGGACGGCCTCGACCTTGGCGATCTGGTCGCGCGGCACGGTGATCTCGGCGCTGAAATAGCTGTGGCCGGTCTGCTCGTCGCGGAGCGAATCCGCGGACACCGTGCGGACCGTGCCGAGCAGGATCGGCAGGTCGCGTTCGTGCAGCGACAGGAACTTCACTTCGGCTTCGCGCCCTGCAAACACGCCGTCGATGTCGCCGGGCGAGAAGTTCGCGCGGACCACGAGCGGCGCGGCGTCGGGGACGATGTCGAGGATCGCCTGCCCCGGCTGGATCACGCCGCCGACCGAGAAGACGCGCAGCCCGACGACGCGGCCCGCCACCGGCGCGCGAATGATCGTCCGCGCCAGCTGCTCGCGCGCAGCGGCGAACTTCGGCATCACCTCGTTCAACTGGAACTGCGTGTCGCGGAGCAGCGTGGCGCTGTCCTCGACATATTTGCGGCGGGTCTGGACGCCCTCCGCGCGCGTCTGGCCGATCTGTTCGCGCGCCGCCGCCGAGCGCGAGACATAGTCGGCGTCGGTCCCCTCAAGCTGCTGGATCGAGCGCTCGATCGCCCGCACCGTGTTGCGCGAGACATAGCCCTGATCGGCGAGCGTACGCGTGCTCTCCAACTGTTGGCGAAGCGATGCGCGCTGGCGAGCAGTCGCTTGCGCCTGTGCGTTGAAGCCGGTCGTCTGCTGCGCGACGGCCGCCGCCTGCTGGCGGAGTACCGCACCGTTGGCGGCGAGCGCAGCCGAACGCGCGGTGCGTTGCGCGATCTGGAGCGACTTCGCCCGCTCGACCAGCCGCAGGTCGTCGCCCTGTGCGGATGCGAACTCGGCGGGCCAGACGATCGCGCCACCGCGAACGTCCGCTTCGAGCCGTGCGCGCTGCGCCTGGAGGTCGATGACACTGGCCGCCAACGCGCGTTCGCTTGCGGTCACTTCCGCGCCTTCGAGGCGGAACAGGACGTCCCCCGCGCGGACATGCTGGCCGTCGCGCGCGGCCATCGCCGCGACGATCCCGCCCTCGCGGTGCTGGACGGTCTGGCGATTGCCGGCGACGACCACCTGCCCGTCGCCCGCCGCTGCCGCATCGAGCCGCGCGAACGCTGCCCAGCCGAGCCCAACGACGAAGAAAAGGATCGCGACCAGTCCGCCGATCAGGATCGCGTGACGCGGAGAATCGTCGAGGCGCAGGCGATCGCCGAGGCTCGCACCACCAGCGGCGGGGACCGGACTGGCCAGTTCGGCGGGGATCATCGTGCACCTCCGGTCGCCGTCGTGGACGCGACGTTGGCGGGACGCACCACCTTTGCCCGCTCGTCAAACAACTGGATCGTGCCGCCGCGCAAAACCATGATCTTGTCGACCGCTTGCAGAAGCCCGGTCCGGTGCGTCGACACGATCACCGTCGCACCGCGCGCGCGCAGTGCTGCCAACGTCGTCACCAGCCGTGCTTCGCCGTCGCTGTCGAGATGCGCGTTGGGTTCGTCGAGGAACAGGATCGTCGGCGAGCCGAACAGCGCGCGCGCCAGCGCGACCGACTGGTTCTGCCCCGCCGACAGCCCCGATCCGTCCGCCATGCTCAGCATCGTCGCATAGCCATTGGGCAGGCCCAGGATCACCTCGTGCGCGCCCGCCGCCTGCGCCGCCTCGACCACCGCGGCGTCGAGTTGCTCGCTCTCGCCCGCCAGCACCGACTGGAAGCGCGAGATGTTGGTGTGGACCGAGGTCGGGAACAGCGACGGCGATTGCGGCATGTAACCGACATGGCGGCCGAGCTGTTCGCGGTTCCAGTCCGCGAGATTTGCGCCGTCGATCCGTACCTCGCCGGTGTCCGGTGACAAGGCTCCGGAAAGTACGCGCAGCAAGGTCGATTTGCCTGCCCCGCTCGGACCGACCAGCGCGACGATCTCGCCGGGCTCGACCGCGAAACTGATATCGGACAGCAGCGCCCGATCGCTGGCTTCGGCGCGGACGGTGACGCCGCGAACGTCGATCCGGCCGACCGGCGTCGGCAGGACGGTCGCATCGATCGCCGGCCCCGGCATCGCGCAAAACGCATCGAGATCGCGATAGGCGTTGCGCGCGGCGGCGAGCGGCTTCATCGCGCCCAGGATCTGCTCGACCGGTTGCAATGCACGCCCCAGCAGCAGCGACGCCGCAAAGATCGCACCGCCCGAAATATCCTGCCGGATCGCCAGCAACGCCCCGAGTGCCAGCGCGAGCGATTGCAGCAACAGCCGCAGGAACTTGGTGATCGCAAGAAACTGTCCCGCAGTGCCGGCAAGCGCCGACTGACGGCGGACGAGTTCGGCGCGTTCGAGCAGGTGCCGGGTGATCAGCGCGTTGCGCATCCCCATCACCCGCGCGACCTCCGACCCGTGGATCGACACGTCCTGTTCGCGCGTCGCCAACACTGCCCGCGCATGCGCATCGCGCGCAGCCCCCGCCGTCACCCGGTCGCTGAGGATCGCGATCCCGCCGAGCAGCAGCGCGCTGACCAGCGCCAGTACGCCGATCCACGGATGGAGCAGGAACGCGATGCCGATATAGATCGGTGCCCAGGGCGCATCGAACAGCGCGATGATCGTCGGCCCGGTCAGCGTGCCGCGTACCGTGTCGAAGTCGCGCATCGCCTGGCTACGCTGGCCGATCGTCGCGCCGTCGGTGCCGAGAATCCGCAGCAAGATGCCCGGCGCCGCCCGACGCTCCAGCCGCATGCTCGCGCGCAGCAGCAGTCGCATCCGGACCGCATCGAGGATTGCGAACACGATCAGCGCGAGGACGAGGATCAGCGTGAGCAGTAACAGCGTCGCACCACCGCGCGTCGGCACCACGCGATCATACACCTGCAGCATGAAGATCGACGGCACGAGGTACAGGACGTTCACCAGCCCGGAGAAAATCGCCGCGAACGCCAGATGGCGTCGACAGCCTCGGACTGCGCCAGCCAGGGCATTCTGGCGGCGACTGGCGTTTGCCGTCGCAGGCGCTGAAGATAACGTCGGCATCACGGCTATCTAGCCGCGAAAGGTTAAACGAACGGTTTCTCCGGCACTTGCGACCGTCAGAACGCTCCACATGCCGGTTGGCCTGCCGATTGGTCTATGGCCGGCAAAGCGCGGTCGCGAGCGATATTGCGCCGTCGCTGACGTAATCCGCTTCGACAATTACGTCTGCCACGGCATGCAACATGGTCGACGGTGATGGCGGAGCGGCATCAATCCGAAAGGCTACCCTTCTACCGATCTGTCTGCGCCCAGTTCAAAAGGGGCTTCTCTAATAAATTATCACTTACCACGGCCGAAATTACTCTGCCGACCGGCGTTCCGACCATAGCAATGGAAACATGTTTGAAGCGATCCTCACGTTTCTCGATGACGCTGGCGGACAAAACGGGGCAAATCTACACCCTCGAAATGCGGGACGGCTTTGCCTATTTGCCGGGAATGACGCGTGCGCTTATCTACATGCATACGGCTGTTAGTCCGGCCGCTTCTGCCGAAACACGTCCCTCCCCAACCGATTTCGCGCCAACGGCAGCTGGGAGATCTAGCTTGAGGACTTCGCGACCTGCGCGCACCCTCGGCAGTCGGCCGTGTGGGGCAACGACGGCGGCTTCCCACGCACGCGCTTACTGATCCTCGACGGCGACCGGTTCAAGCGCTGGGTCCGGCGGCAACGACGTCCTTCTCGGGTACCGAAACGACCAGGGCTTCTTCACGCCGCCAATCATAGCTCAGCTGCTAGCCGTCGCGCCTTGTGGCGGGGGGACCTACTTTCGGTCGTTCACGATCCGTTTGAAACTCCCGACATCGAGACATTCGTCGATCGTCAGATTTAAGCCCCAGAACATCTGTCCTGCAAAGGTGTCACCCGAAGGACGCCGTTTCGTAACCGAAATGACTCACCTAGCGTCTAGCCGCGACGACGGGGGCGGCCGTTCGGCTGCTGCGACAGGGAACCACCATGACATATTTTTCGCGCCGCGGACTGCGCAGCGGTTACGGCTACGCCGTTCTGATGGCGTCCGCCGCATTGACTGCGTTCGCGCCCGGTGCGCATGCCCAGTCTGCCGACCCCCAGTTCCAGAATGCCGACACCACCGCAGATGCCGACACCGCCGCCGACATTGTCGTGGTCGGCGCCGGCGAAACCCGCTCGGTATCGACGCTGTTGCCGGCGAACCTCGACGCGCTGCCGCCCGGCACCAGCATCCAGAAAGCGCTGAACATGCTGCCCGGTGTCAGCGCGCAGTCAATCGATGCGCTGGGCCTCAACGAACAGTCGATGTCGCTGCAGGTTCGCGGTTTCAGCACGACGCATCTCGGCTACACGCTCGACGGGATGCCGCTCGGCGACGGTGCCTATAACAACTACAACGGCCTTACGATCAGCCGCGCGTTGATTTCGGAGAATTTGGGTCGTGCCGATCTCGCGACGGGGATCGCCGGTCTCGGCATCGCCTCGACCAGCAACCTCGGTGGCGCGGTGATGTATACCAGCAGCAACCCGAGCAAGGATATTGGCCTCAAAATCAGCCAGACCGTCGGCAGCGAGAACGCCCTGCGCACTTTCGTACGTCTCGACACCGGCGAGTATGAAGGCCTGTCGGCCTATGTCTCGGGCCAATATGCCCGGCAGGACCTGTTCGTCGATCAAAATGCCTATACCCGATCGACCAGCAAGCAGATCAACGCCAAGATCATGTACAAGACCGACGGCTTCCGCCTTACCGCCTTTGCGGACATCTCGCGCACCAACCAGGCCGACGATGCCTATCTGTCCAAGGAAACGCTGGGACGCCGCGGCTGGGATCTCGGCGGTTACGCACCCGACTGGCAGACCTATCTCAGTCGCAACGCCTGCGCCGTGACGACGACGCCGATCAAGTGTGCGCCCTCGGTGCTGCCGGAGAAGAGCGGCGACGTCACCTACACCAACGGCCAGATCCTGCGGAACGACGGACTCTTCTATCTTGCGGCGGACATCGAGATCGCCAAGGGCCTGAGCGCGCGTGTTCAGGGCTATCGCCACACCGACAAGGGTGCCGGCAACAACTTCATCTCCGGGCTCTCGACACAGGGCACGGCAACCACCGCGGACGACCTGCCGGTGCAGATCCGGGACACGCGTTATACCATCGACCGCGACGGCATCCTCGGCAGCCTCAGCTGGCGGATCGGCTTCAACCATTTCGAAGCGGGCGTCTGGACGGAGGGCAACACCAGCAGCGCGGCGCGCTATATTCGCAATGACGTGAAGGGCCCGTTCGACCTGGGGCAGTTCCTTGGCGGCCAGCCGGCGACGGCGCAGTGGGTCCAGGAGACCGACTGGACGACGCGGCAATTCTATCTGCAGGATACGGTGTCGCTGCTCGACGATACGCTGAGCTTCGATTTCGGCTTCAAGGGCACCTATTCCAGGTCCGAGGCGCGGGCCGTTCCCGGCATTGCCAAGGCCGCGCCGCCCGCATCCACACAGTTCGCGACGGGGACGCTGGTGGCGAAGGATTACTTCCTTCCAGAGGCAGGCGTGCGCTGGGAAGTCGCGCACGGGCACGAACTGTTCGCGAGCTATGCCGAGAACATCGCGATGTACCAGGGCGGCTTCAAGCTCGGGCCGCAATCGGTGACGCAGGCGATCTGGAACGTCCAGGGATCGACGCTGAAGCCGGAAACGTCGCGCAGCGTCGAGGGCGGCTATCGGTATGTCAGCGGGATGCTGCAGGTCTCGCTGACCAGCTATTGGGTGAAGTTCGACGATCGCTTGCTGCAGTACAACCCGTGCCCGACGAACCAGCAGCAGAACCCCGGCTGCGGCAATTCCTTCCACAACGCCGGCAGCGTCACCGCCCGGGGCGTCGAGTTGGGCGTGCTACTGAAGCCCGCACCGTGGGTAACGTGGTATAATTCGGCGTCGCTGAACAAGACGACCTATGATCAGGATCTGAACTTCTGCACGACCACTTGCGTGCTCTATGCCACCGATGGCAAGCAGCAGGTCGATACGCCGGAGCAGCTCTATTCAAGCATGCTGACGCTGACGCAGGGCGGCTTATCCGCTTCGGTGCTGGGTAAATATACGGGCAAGCGCTATTATACCTATACGAACGACCAGGGGTTCGGTGGGTATGCCACGGTGGATCTCGGTCTCAGCTACAGCTTCGACGACTTCGGTCCGTTGAAGAACACGAAGCTGTCGTTGAACGTCACCAATCTGACGGACAAGCGCTATGCCTCCAATTTCGACAGCAGCGTGTTCGCGCCGAGCGACCCCACGGGATCGATCCTGGTATTCCATTCGTCGGCACCACGGCAGGTCTTCGGAACCCTCGGCGTTGCATTCTAGACGCCTGCCGGCCCTGCTGATCCTGATGGGTCTCCTCACTGCCTTCGCTGGCGGCGAGGAGGCCATTACCCGCCCCCATCAGGATCGGACCGTCGGCGCGCGCAGCGTCTCGCTGCACGGCCGGACCTATGTCGATCAAGGGCTGGTCGGCGCAGGTGTACTGTCGGCGGACACGGTCGATTTTCTCGGCGATACGCTCGGTTCCTTCTCCTCGCTGAAGATCGCGCGCGACAGCTGGAAGCGGGTCGGCGATCACTACGAAGGTGTGCTCTGGACCCTGCCCGATCGGGGGCGCAACGATCCCGCCGCCAAGCTCTTCTTCGAGTATCCCGCACGGTTGAACCGCTTCCGCGTCCGTTTCACGCCGGCCAGCGGCACGCTGGATCTCATACCCGATGGTGGCCTGGAACTGCGGGACTTTCGCGGCCAGCCCTTCACCGGCGCCGATCCGGGGCCGGGCACACTTACCGAGCGCGGCATCGTTCTTCCCGCCCCGGCCAGCGGCACGGGCGCCGGCAAGGTATCGTTCGATGCGGAATCGCTGCAATTCGCACGCGACGGCGGCTTCTACATCGGCGACGAATACACCGCGAACATCTATTATTTCGATCGGCAGGGTCGCCTGCGCGACGTGATCCGTCCCCCCACCGCGATCGCGCCACAACGCGCCGGACGAAGCTATTTCGGATCGTTGGAGGCGCCCTACACCGGTCGGCGCAACAACCAGGGGCCGGAGGGCATGTCACTGTCGCCCGACGGTCACACGCTGTTCGTGGCGCTGCAAAGCGCGCTCATGCAGGACAGCGCCACCGGCAACGCCGCGGGTAGGATCAACACGCGAGTCCTCCTGTATGACCTGAGCCGCACGCCGACGCCGGCGCACCCGATCGCGCATCACGTGGTGCAACTGCCCGCCTATACCGACCGAGGTGATGGCAGCGCGGTCAATCGTACCGCCGCGCAAAGCGAGATCCTCGCGCTCGATGACCACCGGTTCCTGATGCTTGCACGCGATGCCGCGGGTCGCGGCGCGGAGAAGACGACGCCCATCGTCTACAAAAGCATTCTACTCGTCGATACCACCGGCGCGACCAATCTTGCTGGTACGCCATACGAGACCGGCACAGCGTCCGTGTTGCGGACCCCGGCCGGCACGATGTTGAAAACCGGCATCGTCCCGACCAACCGGGTCGAGTTTATCAACATGCTCAACCCGGTCCAGCTGGCACGCGTCGGACTGACCGTCGCGGACCTGTCTGAAAAATGGGAGGCGATGGATCTCGTGCCTGTGCTGGAGCAGGGCCATCCAAACGATTATTTCCTGCTCGTCGGCAACGACAACGACTTCATTGCACGGCATTGCCAGATGTCCGGCCAATCCTGCGATTCCGATGTCGACAACGATAACCGAATATTGGTCTACCGCGTGGCGCTGCCAGCCCCGATGTGACTACCGAGCGGCGCTCAGCAAGTGTTCGCCGAATTCGCGATTTCGAACAGAGCCCGGAGCCCCCAAGAAGCGGATCCGTCAGCCGCTCCTTGGGGGCTCCGGAAGTAAGCCCCTTGCCGACCTGCCGCAACGAACCGAATAGACGTAGGAGAACGCGGAGCCCCATACCCGGCCATTCGAGCGCCTCCGCATGCTTCCCCGCTTCATCCGTCCGTTCATCTGGTGAGCAGAAGCAGGTGACGGTCGGATCAACTAGCTGCTGGCATAACGAGAAGAAAGCCGCAGCCGGCCTCAGTGGCCTGAAGCGTTCGAAAAAACGTTCATGACGATGACGCCGGCGATTATTAGGCCCATGCCAATGACAGCCGCGGCATCGAGCTTTTGACCCTGGAATGCCCATGCAGCCGTTGAAATCAGGACGATGCCGACGCCTGACCATATAGCGTATGCAATGCCTGTCGGGATCGTACGAAGGGTCAGTGACAGAAAGTAGAATGCAATACCGTAGCCGATGACGGTAACGAACGTCCAAGGCATGCGAGTGAAACCATTGGACTGCTTCATTGCAGTCGTGGCACAAACCTCGGAGACAATCGCGATCGCTAGCATGAAATAGTTCATGCACGATCCGCTAGCACACAAAATGCGGCCAATTTGCGGCTCCTACCACCCTTGGCGGGAGCCCTACCATTGCCGGTACCGCCGGCAGCGTGAGGCTCGTAGATCTGCTATCGGGGTGCGAAGTCGCGAGCGGGAAGCTGAAATTTTCGAGACGTATCCCGTCGGTTTCCCCAGTTCGGAGCTCATAGTGTCGAAGTCTAGAGTGTAGGACGCGAAAGTTCCAAGTATATCCTGGCCGATCGCGCCCAACCTTTTCTCCTTCCTGCCTGCTGGCGGATCGCGAGCGATGTTGATCTGCCGCAATGATGTCGATGCCGTGCCGACCGCGATCCCGACATCCCTCCATATGGCGGTTTGCGCAACGATCGTATTGCCACCTACCCCATGATCTTTTCCAACCCGCACGCCAATCCCCCTATCAACTGCGGATCGCGGTTGGCGAACAGGCTGGTGAGTCCGCTGCTCGCAGCGCCCGTATCAAGGTGCAGCGGCACGGGGACCTTGTCGACGTTCGCAAGCACGTACAGGTCATTCCCGTTTGCGCGCAGGGTATCGCCCGCCAGTGCGGGGCCCGTCGACCTTCCCACGGCAAATCCCCCCGCCCGGTCGAAGCGCACTCGGCCGAGCGCACGGAAAACCGGAAATCCCAAGATCGCGTTGATCTGATAGCCCCCCGCAATCGGAAAACCGAGCTGCGCATCGTCCATGACCAAGAAGGCGACATGCGCCAGTTCGACACCGGCGATGATGAGCCGATCGGCGACCGCCACGCGTGTGACGATCTGGCCTGAACTGGGGCTGGCGATCCTCCCCGCGCCATCGCGTATGCGCAACCCCAGTCGCTTCGCAGCGGATGCCGACATGACCGACAGGTTGGCACCTGTGTCAAGAATGGCATTCTGCGTCAGACCACTGATCACCACGGCCGCGCGTACGAGGCCTGCCTTGTCGCGCATCGTCGAGATACTGGCCGGCATTCCTCCAGCGACTGCCTGGTGAGGTTGTTTGGCGAGCAGACTCGCGATCCCCAGTTCCTGCGGCATGCTGGCCGTCTCATCCGCGCTCCAGCTGGATACGTGCAGGGATTCCGAGCCGCGATCGGTGCGCGGTCACCTGCGGCAGCGTCTTCGATGAGCGCTGCAACCTCCACGGTTGAGCGACGCGGTGACTGGGCGGGAATGGATCCGCCGAGCAGGATTGCCGCGACTGCGCTCCCCCCGCAGCAGAGGTTGAAGCGGGACCAACTCTCGATTTCAACTTCACGCCTCCGATCAGAGGTATGCTATATCATCTAACGCCAGCGCATGCTTTAGTCGGCATCTCTCGTACGGACTACGACGCTCTTAAACCATGCTTTTTAGTCCCCATCGCTGGCAAAATCGATGCACGTCACAAGGGCGGTGGCTGGCGTCCGTTGATCACGATTGCGCAACCTGCGCGGACGACTGCCGTGACTACCAAGAGATCGCCCTCCCCGTTTTCAGACAGGAATGACAAGGATGCATTCGTCGATCTCGATCGCTGCGAGGCTGAGCCTCGCCTTGGTATTAGCGCCGGCAGCATGGCTGGCACCCGCTTCGCCCATATCGAACACTGCCACAACACAATCGTCCTCATTGGCGGTAACATTTCGACCCAAGACTGATCCCGCTCGCAAAGTAATCGGTGTGGAGGTTGAGCAACGCATAACGCGGCGCGGATCGCCAGCCCCTCTGTCGCTGGTCGCGCCATTGCGCTTCGCTGGTATGGTTCCCGTCGCGGGGGCTGTCATGGATCTTACGATCACCGACCAAAAGGGGGCCGTCGCTGCGCAAACGGCCGATTGGATCATGCCGGACCAAAATCCTGGTCGACGCTGGACGACAGCACGCGCCGTGTCCGGCTTGGTCACGGTGCGCTACCGAATGAAGGTGACGCCGTTTGAACAGGGCGGACCGCCGTTCGGTGTCAAGGCGGCGGGCTACGGCTTGGGCGGCAACACCGGCAGTCTGCTCATGCTGCCGGAACTACCCGAAGTTCGTCAGATCACGCTGAGGTGGGATCTGTCGGAAATGGTGAAGGGTTCGCGCGGTGTGATGGCCGGTGGCCTCGGCACGATCACGATACAGGGACCGTCAGACTCGTTGCTCGATCGTTGGCTGCTGGCGGGACCGTTGATGGCGGGTCAGTCGGCCTATGGCCACGACTTCAACGCCTATACGGTCGGCCATCCCCCCTTTGACGCACGTGCGATGATGACGTGGGCCGGTCAGACGTATCGCGTCCTCTCGCGATCGTTCGGATATCTCGGTGTTACGCAATACCTGCTGCTGATCCGGACAC
This sequence comes from Sphingomonas sp. PP-CE-1A-559, assembly GCF_004340965.1. GTDB lineage: Bacteria > Pseudomonadota > Alphaproteobacteria > Sphingomonadales > Sphingomonadaceae > Sphingomonas. Next base: position 61,156 of record NZ_SLYA01000010.1, read on the forward strand.
TCGACGCACCGTCCTATGCGACCGGCACAGCTTCTGTCGCGAATGGCGCCAGCCTGATCACCGTCGGCTCGCCGACTTTCCTGCCCGATCAGAGCGAGAGCGGGCTTCGCACCACGATCGCGCACGAGATGACGCACAACTGGGTAGGATATTTCGACGACAGCGCCGCACCATGGTTCGTCGAGGGATTGACCGTCTATATCTCTGCGACCCTGCCATGCGAGACGGGGTTGCGCCCGTGGTCGGAGTGCGCCGAGGAGATAAACAGAAAGGCCGCCGAGTATTACGGCAGCGAAGCGCGGAACTGGGCGCAGTCGCGCATTGATTCCGCCCCCTTCTCGCGTGAGAGCGTCCGGCGCGTTCCTTATGGCCGGGGCATGATGTATTTCGCCAACCTGGATCACGCGATCAGGACGAACTCGAACGGCCGGCGTACACTGCTGACGGCCTTGCGCCCCCTGTTCGAAAAGCGTCTGAAAGGCGAACCTATCACCTTGGTCACGTGGAAAGCGTGGTTGCGTGCGGAGCGAGGCGGACACGAAGTCGCACTATTCGATCGGACAGTGCTGGGTGGTGAAATCGTCAGGCCGGTATCCGGTGCCTTCGGTCCGCATCTTGCTATGGTGGCGAACACTGGACCGAATGTGAAGGACAGCGGTCTGAGGTATGCATGGCATCCGACGGTCGGTGATGCGCCTCACGCGGCCGTACACTAGTGATTTCAGGAGCAACGCCCCCCCCCCCCGCTTCGTCATCCAAATAGACACGGCCCACTTCCCGTTCGTTGCGTCAACAACAGCTACTGCTGAACCTTTGTCGGCGCGTTCGGGCGATTGACGCGCTAGTCCGCGCCCTTACCTCTCGAAATTGGATGGGCGGCATGCACGACGGACGAACTGGATGGAGCGACGGACGTCCGCTAAACCCGTGATGCGGTGGACGTTTTGGATGGACTCATCGTCACGGCGAACGAATGCCAGTCTTCGCCCACGATACGGCAAGCGCGCTGGCTGTTCCGAGTGTTTGAACGCCACCAGATTAGCACGGTCCGTTTGGCGAATTGCGGGGCCTGGTCACCCGACGTCAGTGATTGTTCGGTTGTCACAGTCACGCGACGCCTGATCACAATCCAACTGCACCGCAACCTTCGCACCACCCAATTTGGAATCGGAGATCGTCAGCAAGCCGCCGTGAGCGCGCATGATCTGCTGAACGATCGCCAATCCCAGCCCGGATCCTGCAAGTCGGCGGTGCTGAGGATCGTCCCCCCGATAATAAGGCGCGAGGACTGCAGAGCGCTGATCGAGCGGTATTCCAGAACCATTGTCCTCTACAGCAAGGTGGACCGCTCGGTCGCTTCGCGTAACGGACAAGTGTATCCGGCCGCGGCCGTATTTGCGGGCATTGTCGACGAGATTGGCGATCACGCGGCCCAACGCGTGGGCATCGCCGAGGCAGGGTGCATCATGTAGGTCCGTCGTTATTTCGGGGGCGGTATCGCGCATTTCCCGCTCGATCACCTCTGCGGCTGCCAGGTCGGCTAGGTCCACGTGGTCGCGAACGCTGCCGGTCGTGCCCCGCGCAAAGGCGAGCGCGTCGGCAAGCATGGCGTCCATGCCATCCAGATCGGCTTCCAGCTTTGAGCGCGCCGGGTCGTCGAGCACCACGACCCGCAGACGCATACGCGTGAGAAGCGTCCGAAGGTCGTGGGAGATGGCCCCGATCATCAAGGATCGCTCTCCCAGCAGGTCGATCACGCGTCGTTGCATGGCGGTCACGGCTTGTGCCGTACGACGGATGTCAGCAGCGCCAACTAGCGTCATCGCCGTCGTGACGGCGGTCCCGTCGAAACGTTGGGTCGCCCGTACGAGGTCCCGGAGCGGCCGCGTCTCGCGTGCCGTCAACCACAAGGCCAGCAGCACGACGATAACCGCAAGAACCCCCATCCAGAGGCTGGCCGGCAGGCCGAACAGGCGCGGTCGCTCTTGGTCCCCGGTCGCGTTGGTTGTCAGCACCAGCACGCTGCCGTCGGGCAGGCGAGCGATTGCCCGCGCCAGAAAGCCTTCGATCGGGCTGCCTCTGCGAATAGGCCGGTAGCGAGGATCGGTGTAAGCCATCACCGGTGTGATGGTTCTTATGAACCCCTTCAGTTTTGCGGTGAGCTTCGGCGCGCGCTGCAACTCGCCAGGCGGCGGCGGGGTGGCCAGAATGACCGCGGATAGATCCGACCCGTTGGCCGCCCGCAGCAGAATTTGACGCAAGGGTGCACTCGGCCCGACCGCGAGGTCGATGATGCCCGCCGCCTGCCGAACGCGGGGAAAGGTCGATGGACGCCGGGGCCGCAGTTCGTCGTGGACGAGAATGAGTGTCACGCTGGTGGCACCCAGGAGAAGCACGCTGCCGACGAGGATCAGCAACAGCCGTCCGAACAGGTCGAAGCGCCCTCTCATCGCCACCTCGTTATCAACGGCGTGTCGAGGCGGCGAGAATGTAGCCGGCGTTGCGGACGGTGCGAATGAGTACCGCGACCTCGTTACCCGACTCCTCCAATCGACGGCGCAACCGGCTCACCTGCATATCGATTGTCCGGTCGAACATGTCGGCGGTACGGCCCCGGGTGGCATCCAGAAGCTGATCACGCGACAACACCCGTTGCGGCGCGCGTACGAAGCAGAGCAGCAGGTCATATTCGGACGCCGTCAACGCAACGTCACGTTCGTCCAGCATAACCCGCCGTGCATCCGGGTCGATCGTCAGATCGGCAACCCTCAGCACATCACCGTCCACCTGAGCACCGCCACGCCGCAGGACAGCTTTGATCCGCGACAGCAAGACACGGGGGTTGAACGGCTTGGATACATAATCGTCCGCACCGCCGTCGAGTCCCGCAACGCGATCGCCATCCTCGTCCCGTGCGGTGAGCATGATCACCGGTGGACCATTACCGGCGGACAGGCGTCGGCACACAGACAGACCGTTCTCGCCGGGTAACATCCAGTTCAGCACCACCAGCGACACTTTGGTGTTCGCGAGCACGCTGTCGAGTGCCACGGCATCGGTTGCGGTCTCCACGACAAAGCCCTGTGCGGCAAGGGAGGCCGCGAGCAGTTCACGGATGTCGGCATCGTCCTCGCAGACGGCAACGATCGGACGATCGGTCATGTCTGACTGAAGACCAGCGACCGCCCGAAGGCAAGCCACATGACAAAATGTTACATAAGTCGTTGATTTGTCATGCCTCGGATACAGACACGCTTCAAAACGCTGCATCGACTTCGGAGACGAGTGACCATGCCGGCAAGTGACATTCGAGCGGAACGGTACTGGAAAGGGGCGATGATACGATCGTCCCAGACGCCCCAAGATCCATCCCTGCGATACGACCGACGTGACTGCGCTTGAGATGTACCGCGTCGACGGGCTTCAACAAGGAGAGAGCGAATGAGGAAAGCACGCGTCCTGGATATCGCAATGGTGATCGCGATCCTCGCGGTACCAGCGGCGACCGCGCAATCCAGGGCCGATGTGACGGCGTTCGCTGGCCATTGGCAGGTGGCAGGCGTCGCGGTTGACGACGAGGGTGTGCAAGCCCTTAGCGACAACGATCCGAGTTTGATGGGCAAGCGCCTGACATTTTCCCGAACGCGTCTTGTCTGGGATCAGCCGCAGGCGACGCACGATGCCTGCGCGAACCCACAGTTCGTGCGGGTCGACAAACCAGCGCCGGCAGAGCTACGCGTGCAACTTCGCAAGCTCGGCATGCCACGGCCGACGACCTTCGCAATCAAATGCCGATCCGGCAGCTGGGGCCCCGGTGACAACCCCGTGGTCTTCCGAGGCGCGGGCGGGGTGCTAGCCTTGACCTGGTATGATGGTGGCATGCTCAAGCTGGTGCGCCGGTAAGGCATGCGCGCTTGTTGCTGGCTGGAGGGTCGAGGATCCCACCACCCACGATCCTCGACGATCATCGCAATCCGAGGTGTTAGCGTGAGAAAGCATTCTTCCCACAAGGTCGTTTCTGCGCTGGTCGTGATCCTGACAACGTCCAGCGCTTCGGCACAGAGCGATGTCGAGCGGATTTTGCCGTCGGCCGCGGACCCGCGCATCCAGCGGTTCAACGACCCGAACGTGGTCCTGAACGGAGGGCCGGCCACACGAGATGCGCCGTTGGTCGTGTTCCTCCCGGGCACAAACGGAGGACAGCACGCGCCGATGCTGCTGATGAGGACGATTGCGGGCCAAGGATACCGCGTCCTCTATCTGCCGTATAACAACACGCCCGCGGTGGCCCAGGTCTGTCCCCCGCGCGCCCCGCAATGTTCCGCGCGGTTCCGGACCGCACGTGTGTTCGGCGGGGCGGGACCGGTGTCGAATCCTCCTGCCGAAAGCGTCGTGTCGCGTCTGACCGCCGTGCTCCGCTATCTCGATCGCAAGCATCCCAAACTCGGATGGGCGGGGTATCTGAACGCGGGCGGCAGACCCTTATGGCCGAGGATCGTGGTGTCCGGACTGTCGCAGGGCGCCGGCATGGCGGCGTTCATCGCCAAGAGGTTCCCCGTGAACCGCGTCGTGTTGTTCTCAAGCCCGTGGGACGAGTTTGGCCCCCGGCGGCAACCCGCGCCGTGGTTGTTCGAACGATCGGCAACACCGCCGGGGCATTGGTGGGCAGAACGCCACGCGCGCGAAAATACCACCGAACTCCTCGCGCACGCCTATACCGCGCTCCGTATCCCTTGAGATCACCAGTTCGTGTTCGATCGCGCTTTGCCCCCCGGCCGCGCATGGTAACAATCCCTATCACGCGTCTACCGTCAACTCGCCTGCCTATGCTTCCCGGTGGCGAGCGATGTTTGGCGACGCCAGGGGCGGCCGTGATTGCGGATGGGCGGCACGGGACGGTTCTTGGTACCGCGCCACTAGCAAAGCTAGAACGTCGCTATGGCCAACGGCTTGGGGTCTATGCGCTCGACACGCAGACCGGGAGAACGCTTCGATACCGCGCCGATGAGCCATTCAAGCTCATGAGCAGCTTCAAGAGATTACTATCGGCCTTTGTCCTGTCCAATATTTCGGCGGGCCGAGACAGCTTGAATTCTCCGGTGCTACGATCCTTCCGATCTCATGGCAGCGTCACCGGTGACACGGGCCAATGTCGCCCGAGGCTCGATGAGTGTACGCGAGATGTGCGAAGCGATCATGTACCGGAGCGACAACGCGGCAGCCAATCTGCTGTTGCGCCGCGCCGGCGGCCCAGCTGGCCTTACCGCTGTCTTACGCAGCATCGGCGACCGGGTTACGCACATCGAGAATTACGAGGGCCACTTGACCGACCGGCCCTCCCCGCAGACAGTTCGACACCGCGCACGATTACCGAAATTCGGCGGATCATACTCGGTCCGGTGCTGCCCGCCGCGGGCGGCGGCTGTGGGAAAGCTGGATGGAAGACAACATCGTCGGTCGCTCCCGGTTGCCAGTTTTTCCGACAACTGGATCGCTGGCGACGGAACAGGTGCAGGCGACGGCAACTGCGATGACGTCGCTTTCGCCAAACGTCCGGGCATCGCGCTTCTACTGATAAGCGCCTACTATACTAACGCACAATCATAGATGCAGGACCAGGAAGCAGTGCTGCGGGACGTCTCGAGCGCCGTCGTCATGTGGTAATTGGCTGCATGACGAGAGGGTCGTCGCCGTAACGACGCCCCATATACGGACATTCGGCACCCTTCCCGCTTCCCAACTTCAGACACTCATCCACAATCCGTTTCCATCGTCATCGTTAACCTTCAATTGCCCTCTGACATTTACTGTCAAACGTGCAGCCAGGCGAAGAGCGGTGCCCCGCGCCACCTCAACGCCACCCAAGCGCTGGCGCGACGTGGGTCAGGACGGACTCGAGTACATGCGCGTTGTAGTCGACGCCGAGTTGGTTCGGCACCGTGAGCAACACCGTATCGGCTTCGGCAATGCCCTCGTCGGTGCGGAGCTGCTCGATCAGTTGGTCTGGCTCGGCCGCATAGGACCGGCCGAACACGGCACGCATGTTGTCGATTACGCCAATCTGGTCGCTACTCTCACCACGCCCGAAATAGGCACGGTCGCGATCGTTCATCAGCGCGAAGATCGAGCGCGAGACCGACACGCGCGGCTCCCAATCATGGCCTGCGTCCTTCCAAGCCTGCCGATAGAGCCGGATCTGCTTGGCTTGCTGGACGTGGAGCGGTTCGCCGCTCTCGTCCGCCTTTAGCGTGGAGCTTTGCAGGTTCATGCCGTTTTGCGCGGCCCAGACCGCGGTGGCGTTCGACGACGAACCCCACCAGATGCGCCGCCGCAAGCCCGGTGCATGCGGTTCGAGACGCAACAACCCTGATGGATTGGGAAACATCGGGTTCGGGCTGGGCTGGGCGAACCCCTCGCCCTTGAGCAGATCGAGCAGCACCTCGGCATGCCGGCGGCCCATGTCGGCGTCGGTTTCGCCCTCGGCGGGTGCGTAGCCGAAGTGACGCCACCCTTCGACCACCTGCTCGGGGGAGCCGCGGCTGATGCCAAGCTGCAAGCGGCCACCGCTGATCAGGTCGGCCGAACCCGCGTCCTCCGCCATGTAGAACGGGTTCTCGTAGCGCATGTCGATCACGCCGGTGCCGATCTCGATCCGGCTGGTCCTGGCGCCGACAGCGGCCAGCAGCGGGAAGGGCGATGCAAGTTGCTGGGCAAAGTGGTGAACGCGGAAATACGCGCCGTCGGCGCCCAATTCCTCGGCGGCGATGGCAAGATCGATCGACTGCAGCAACACGTCCGAGGCGGACCGCGTCGCGGATTGGGCAGATGATGACCAATGGCCGAACGACAGGAACCCGATCTTCTTCATGGCGCAATCCTGATGTTCATCGCCGTCAAGGCTGGTCGCGGCGAGCTGACTTCGTATCGTCTAGATAGGGTGCCGATGACGCCGCGTCGCGGCAACGGCGAGAAACGGAGCTATTCTGGTTTGGCGGCGACGAGCGACCACGCCGCAAGACCATCCCCGCTCATTTGCCGTACGCGGGATCCATCCCGGCAGACACGCGCGCGCCGCCATCGGCAGGTTACCGCGAGCCGTGCAAGGCCAGACCCGCCGCCCGCATCGAACAGAGACGATCGGGCGAGGATACCGACAAGCTGTTCCAGGCGAACGCGGAACGGGATGCCGCGCCATCGGACCAGATATGCTGCGCGACGATCATCATCTCCTCATGCGTGGGCGCCCTCCCCTCGCCCATGCAATCGATCACGGCATCCACGAACAAGGGACTGGTCGATCGCGACATGCTGAGGCACCTCAATGGGACTGAGACCCGATGTAGGCCTCGCGGGCTTCACCAACATGGCCGGCCGCCCGATACGCGGCAGACGGAACATAGCGCGAGCCAGACAGCGCGACCGCTGTATCTCCCCAAGCCGCATCGGCGTATACTGCGACGTCGCCATCACCCTTGCCGCGAGCACGGTGACGATAGAAAGCTGGATCAGCTTCCGCCCGCAGTGCCGAGTGCCTGCCATGCCTAACGTTCAAGATTACGACCTCGCCTATAGCAAGAAGCGCGAACAAGCCGAGCGACAGGCGTCGGCTCTGGCGAACGACAGGTGCGCCAAGGCCGTCCATCGATCCTTGGCAATACTCTATGGTGATCGCGTTATCTCTGCCCGGCGCGCGATCAATGCGAGCGGTTTGAAGTCATAGCGTAAGCATTGGCCACACGCGCGCACGCTCAACGCCGACATCGATATTACGAACCTTGCGCTTCATTTGCAGGCAATGTTGCACGGAGGCTTCGTCGTCACGGAGGCTGCCGGCTACCCGCAAGCCGCAAGCCGCCCGCGATAGCGGGCATCACTGAAGCGATATGCGATACTAATATGCAAAGGAGACGAGCGATGAGCGATAGCCGCGAACTCAGCGTCGAGCGACGCATTGCCGCCCCCGTGGAGACGGTCTGGCGGACTATGACGAACCGCTTCGAAGAGTGGTTCTGTCCGCGACCTTGGCGCGCAGAAGCACGCGATATCGAGTGGCGCCCTGGCGGTCGCAGTCTGGTGGTAATGCATGGACCCAATGGCGAGGAGATGCCCAACGAGGGCGTGGTCCTCGACTATGAGCCGAACCGCCGCTTCGTGTTCACCGACGCCTTCACGGCCGGCTGGAAGCCGAGCGGCCCGTTCATGGTCGGCCTGTTCGAGATCGCGCCGGACGGGGACGGCACCCTCTTCACCGCCACGGCGCGCCACTGGACCGACGAGGCGCTGGAGCAGCATCGCTCGATGGACTTTGAAGGCGGCTGGGGCGCGATGGCTGATCAACTCCAGACGCTCGCCGAGGGAGGTGCGCTGTAAAAGCCACCTCTATAGAGTTGCTTTCTCCGGCCTGAAGACGGTCGGGCATCAATCGCCCGATACTGACATTCCCGCCAGGAGCGGCGCGTAGGCGGCTAGCCTACCGGAAACGTGCTCCGTAAACAGCCGCACGCGCTTCGTCTTGCGCGTGTTCCCCTGCGTCAGGACCCAGAGCGTTCCGTACAGGTGCAGGTCGGTGCCCGGCACTCTTTCGAGCAGCGGGTCCGCATCGCCGACAAAGCATGGCAGCGTCGTGATGCCGAGCCCTTGCCGGACGGCAGCAATCTCCGCGCCTGCGTCGGTGACCCTGAAGGGAACCGCGATGGTACGGACATCGCCTTCGCTCGCCCAATCCGGAATGCCGTGCGTGCTGATGACGATCCAGCGGAGGGGATCGGACGCGCCCGCGCGCTTGGTATCGGACGCGCCCGCGCGCCATGCAGCCAGCCGATCGCGGGCGATGTAGACGCCGCCGAACAGCTCCGGTCCCTTCAATCCGTGTAGATTGAGCGGCAGGGTCTTGCGGTCGTAGACGACACGGATCGCGACGTCCGCCTCCCGATTGGTCAAATTCGCGAGGTCGCCGGAGGACTGGATTTCCATTTCGATGTCCGGATGCCGACGCGCGAAATCGGCGAAATCCGGCAGCAGAAGGTGCGTTGCGAGGATCGGGGTCAGCGTCACTCGCAAGAGCCCGCGCACGCTCTGGTCGCGTCCGAAGACCCTCGCCTCCAGTTGGTGCGACGAGGATTCCATTTGCAGCGCGAATTCGAGAACCTCCTCGCCCGCCGTCGTAAGGCGGTAGCCCGAGGGCAGCTTTTCGAACATCTGCGCGCCGAGCCGCTGTTCGAGGTGCGCGATACGTCGCAGCACGGTCGCATGGTTCACCGCGAGACGCTTGGCGGCAGCGCGCACCGACCCCTCGCGCGCGGCGGCCAGAAAGTAGCGAACGTCGTCCCAGTCGATCATGGTGCATTCCCGCGCCGCAAGGTGCACACTCTTTATAGCACGAGCTGCCGGGATCTCCGCACGACGCATCCCGTGGATCGTTTCCGCACCACCAATGTGCGGAATTCCACAATCCCTGCCTGACTTTGCCGGGCCCATGTTGAGGCTCGCGGGGGGAACATCCCCGGACGGCCGGACACCCGGTCGGCGAACAAGGATGCACGACATGACCAGATTAGACGGAAAGACCGCCGTGATCACCGGCGGCGCGACCGGTATCGGCCTCGCCTCGGCAAAGCGGTTCATCGATGAAGGCGCCTTCGTCTTCATCTATGGGCGGCGACAGGACGCGCTCGATGCCGCGGTGGCGGAGATCGGGTCGCATGCCCGCGCGGTGAAGGGCTCGGTGTCCGACGAGTCCGACCTCGACCGGCTCTACGCCGCGGTGAAGGCCGAGCGCGGAACGCTCGACATCGTCTTTGCCAATGCAGGCGCAGGAAGTCCGCTTCCGCTCGGCCAGATCACCGCCGAACACATCGACGAGACCTTCGACACCAACGTGAAGGGGACTATCTTCACCGTCCAGAAGGCGTTGCCGCTGATGCGCGAGGGCGGTTCGATCATCCTGACCGGATCGAGCGCAGGCACCACGGGCGCCCCCGGGTTCACCGCCTACAGCGCCAGCAAGGCGGCCGTGCGCAACCTCGCGCGGAGCTGGGCGGAGGACCTCAAGGGTACCGGCATCCGCGTGAACGTCCTGTCCCCCGGCGCGACGGCGACCGAACTCGCCAAGGCCGCGCTCGGCGAGGAGGGCCAGAAGGCCTACGGCGCGATGACCCCGCTGCTGCGCATGGCCGACCCGGCCGAGATCGCGGCAGCCGCGGCCTTTCTCGCATCGTCGGACAGCAGCTTCATGACCGCCAGCGAGCTCGCCGTCGACGGTGGCCTCGCGCAGCTCTGACGCATCCCACCCGCCGATCGCTCGCGTGATCGGCACCTGCACCCAAGTACGAAGGAAAATACTGTGAACCATCCTCTCAAGGGAAAGACCGCGCTCGTTACCGGGGCATCGCGTGGCATCGGCCGCGCGATCGCCGAACGTCTCGCACGCGACGGCGCGACGGTGGCGCTGACCTACAACGCCAGCAAATCCGGCGCGGACGAAGCAGTCGCGGCCATCGAAAACGCGGGAGGTACTGCGTTCGCGATTCCTGCGGACCTGGTGGACCCGGCAACCGTGCCAGTCCTGTTCGACACGCTCGACCACGAGTTCACCCAGCGGAACGGCAGCAAAACACTCGACATCCTGGTCAACAATGCGGGCAATGCCGGCTGGATCGGCTTCAAGGACGCGACGCCCACCAGCTGGGACACACTGATGGCGGTCTACCTGCGCGCACCGTTCTTCATCGTGCAGGCCGCGATGGATCGCCTCGCCGATGGCGGACGGATCATCAACATCTCGTCGGCCGCCGCGACGAAGCCGGTAACGACGGCGCCGATCTACTCGATGGCCAAGGCCGCGATCAACACGCTGACGCATGCGCTTGCGTCCGAACTGGGGCCGCGTGGGATCACCGCGAACGCGGTCGCGCCAGGCTTCACGCGGACCGACGCGAACGCGGCCTTCCGGGAGAATCCGGCACTCGTGAAGGCGGTCGAGGCCGACATCGCGCTGGGACGCTTTGGCGAGCCTTCGGAAATCGCCGCCGTCGTGGCGTTCCTGGCATCCGACGACGGCCACTGGGTGACCGGCCAGACGATCGAAGCAAGCGGCGGCTACAAGCTGTGACCGTCCGAAACCCCAAGGAGACTATCATGACCTACGCAATTATCGGGTTCGGCGAGATCGGCCAAACCCTCGCCAAAACGTTCGCCCGCAAGGGGATCGCGGTATCCGTCGCCACCACGCGCGATCCGGAAAGCTTCGCATCGACCGCGGTAGCGATCGGTTCCGGCATCACGCCCACGACGCTCGCCGAGGCGGTCAAGGCGGACGTCATCTTCTTGGCCGTCCTTTTCCAATCGCACCCCGATGTCGCGAAGGCGCTGCCGGACTGGCAGGGCAAGATTATCGTCGATGTGACCAATGCGTACGGCGTGTCCGCAGAGGAACTGGGCGGACGGCCTTCGGCCAAGGTCGTCGCGGACGCCTTCGCCGGCAGCAGGGTAGTCAAGGGCTTCAACCATCTGGTCGCCGCCGTGCTCGACCAGGACCCGGCCGTACAGGGTGGCAGGCGCGTCGTGTTCCTGTCGAGCGACGACGACGATGCGGCAGCGCAGCTCGGCGCGCTGGCCGAAGATCTCGGCTTCGCGCCGATCCAGCTTGGCGGGCTTTCGGAAGGTGGGCTGCTCGTTCAGGCGCACGACAAGAGTTGGGGCCGGCTGATCTTCAAGGATCTGGTCAGGTTCGACCGATGAACACCGGCGAGAGAGGCGAAAATGCCATGAGCGCTGACCGGGGATTTTTACACAGACCGGCTACGTGAAATTCGGCGGACTGACGCCTAGAGGGCGACGCCATACGGCGGTCAGCCCAATTGCCAAACCCATCTGCTGGCAGACGAAAGCCTCCAGCACGATAATGCGATTGACACGCGTTAGCCCCTCCTTCACGTGCGTCGATCGTGGGGGTGAGCTGCCCCCTTCTGAGCGGTCCATCGACTATGAGAGTCTGGATCAAGGAAGGGACGACGAATGCCTGCGAAAAAGCACAAGCCGGAAGAGAT
>NZ_SLYA01000011.1 GCF_004340965.1 Sphingomonas sp. PP-CE-1A-559
CTCCGGCTCCGCTTCGCTCCACCTACGCCCGGCAATGGCGGCGGAGGCGACGATGCACTAACTATCTACCCGGACCACCCGGTGGGGGCTGCTCACCAGCGAGTCCTCCGATCGCTTACAGAGCGACCGCGAACTGGCGGGGGGGGCGTGAGAGTGCTTAGCCCCGCAGCCGTACGAACCGAGGGGTAGCCGTTGCCAACTCGCTATCCCGCTCTGCCTCAGGCCCCGACCTCTTGCCCGTCTTCGTCCGGATGAAGCACGTGAGCCAAGCTACGACTGAGCTAGCGCACAAAAAAGGGCGGCCGAAGCCGCCCGAAGGTGCGCTGTCGAAAGTGGGCTAACGACATGCAGATAATAGGTTAGGTTTGCTGTCCAATCAAGGCCCCATCGCTAGGTCTCAAACCCGGATTTCTTCGTCTGGGTAAAAGGCGTGCAGGTCGTAGTCGATGTGCCGCCCGCATCTGTCGGGGAGGGGCCGCTTTGGACCATCAGAAATCGGGTTAGTGTCGGTAACCCGCTCCAAACCGGATCGGGATACAGGCCCCGTTCTCGTTCATCATCTGCAGGACCGCGATCGATCGACGCTGGGTTAATCGTGACCCATGAACCAAATGCGTATCCGGCGACTGGTCTTCACCCCAAGAAACGAGATGGCGAAAATCAGGAGGGACGCCGCCCAACACGCAAGGCCGCCGAAGATTACCATGTGCACACAAAACGCCTTAGCCGCTCGACCTCAGCGGCGGTGAAGCCGATTTGGTGTTCGCCTGACAAGTGGCAATGTCAGCCCAACGGCTGGAGAGCGGGCAAACCAGGCGATCAGCGCTATAGCTGATCAGCCGGGGTTTTTGGTCACGCAGCGAACGGGCGGGTCGATTCAACGATAGTGGTGACGCACTTTATGGTCGCGACCTTCAGATGATCCGCATCCTCAATAAGCACCGAGAGGTGGATCGTGTTGTTCTCGCTTTGTAGTTCTTCGGCCATGATTTAGCTGATTACCTTTCGTGCGTGCTGAGACGCTGCCTGAAGGTTCGAGAGATCACGCCCTTCCTTGTCCGTAGTCGTGCTAACGTCATTCAAGACGTTAAAAAAGAATTTGGCCATCCGGCATACTGGCAAAAATGTCGTTCTCGCTCGACAACATCCATCAAGAATCGATCGGGTCATGCACGTCGATAGATTTCACGGCACCTGTGGGACCTACCGCGGACGGGGTCCAAGCGGTCCACTGGTTCGCGCGACAGGGTGTGATATCCTGTCACTCCCCTGCCCCATTGCCTAATCTTCAGGCTATCCCGGAGAAAGTGCTCGAAAGCGGTTGGTTTAGAACTGCCGATCGTAGCCGCGCTTGTGGCTGATGCTCCAGCTGCGATGCCCGATGATGATCTGTAGGTCGCAGCGGGCTTTCGTCCCCTCCGCGGCGTCCGAATGCCTGCGTTACGTCAAGTCTTCTTATGGGACAGATGTAAGGAAGCAATCCTCGCCGGACGTGATGTGAAGCCTATACGCGGTACGGAATCTGCTGATTTGGGGCGTTGCATGTTTGAGTTCCTGGCGATCGTTCCTGCGGTGGCGGCAATGTCGATCGGCACACGGTCAATTCTAAAATCGCGCACACGTCGACAAAGGTCCGAACGTCGCCAGCAGCGCCACAAGCGAGAAGCAGGGATTTGGTGGGCAACGATGTGGCTGTCCAGGGACAAGCGGCAGAAAAAGCTCACATATCGGCAGGACTGAAGACTGGGGTGGCAACGCGATGAAAATATTGTGTGCGCTTATTGGCCATCGCCGGCGGAAGGCCAAAATCTGGCACGACACAGCGGATTGGCGAGCTGAGTGCTCAAGGTGCGGCATCGCAATGATACGGGATCGCCGCACTAGAAAATGGCGTTCGTTTCGGCCGAGCGATGCGTCTCCCAACCGCAAGGGTGCTCCTCTCTCGGGCACCGGGCGTAACGGGCATCGACCCAAATAGTGCGGGCGATATGAACCGGGCGACATTATTGACGGATGCGTGTACCTGACCTTCTATCGGTATTGATTAGCCGATTTACAGGCGCATAGGCGCCGCTTTCAAGGGTCGAGAAACATGTTCAAAAAGATCATTCTTGGAGCGGCGATCGCTAGCCAGGCGTTTATCGGTGCAGCCTATGCAGCTCCAGCACGTCCACAAGCCGTCAGCTTTGACAGCGTAAAGATGGTTGGTGCTGCGGGATCGCCGGCGCGCATTGGGGCTTCGGTGAAACGGAAGAACGACATTGCCGGTGCGCCATTCCTTCTGCCGCTGCTTGGCGTTGTTGCCCTGGTGGCAGTGGTTGCGGTCGTTGCTAGCGGTGGCGACGACGACTCCAGCCCTAACTGATTGGCTGACCCGTCCTCGTTTCGTGCGAGGCTGGCAAATTGAAAGGCGAGACATTCGAACGAGTGCTTCGCCTTTGTCGTATGCTATCGGCGATCGACCTCGGCAGTTGCTACGATGGCGCCCGTTTCGGCAGAGTGATGCGTCGTCATCCGCACAGGTGCATCGCTCTCAGGCGCAGGGCGAACGGGATACCGCTCTGGTTCGTGACTGTGACAGGTTCAGCAGTCGGGTAGCTGCAATGTTGTCCAAGCGTCTATCCACAGCTACGTGACGTGGCGTCGGCTATCATGTCACAACCGGTGCAAGAAGCTTCGTAGGGTGCGCGTCAGGTCGCCGCGCGTCCTTCAGTAACTCAACGAGCCCTTGGCCCTCGAAGGTGAACGGTGGAACGTGCCGATCCGGCATAAAGACCCGCACCCCATTCAACGCACTGGCCCGGAGCGTTTGCAGTCCAGCGACCAGCGCTGCCAGCGTCCCCTCACCGATGATGACGGACTCGCCGTCGCGGCGTTCAACGGCGACCGCGTTCTCGTTCCACAACGGCATGATGTCGCCTCCCCGCCCTGATTCTTTGGCCTTGCTCAAGGGGTAATCGAAACGGGGCCGGTATGGTTTTAATTCGTATTGATCTGCCGCACGATGACCTGTCGCTCAGCGATCCCTCGTCGTGCATCAAACGGGTCGCACCATGTTGAGGTGGCGTCGTGCCGGTTACACCGCTTCTATGTCGCGGTACCCGGGTCGGGCTTGTGGGGTCAGGGACAGAAGGGCTAGCCGCATGGCTTTCACGGCGTCCCGCTTGCCCGCGCTGGTTGATCGGGCCTCGTTGACCTT
Organism: Sphingomonas sp. PP-CE-1A-559; assembly: GCF_004340965.1. Lineage (GTDB taxonomy): Bacteria > Pseudomonadota > Alphaproteobacteria > Sphingomonadales > Sphingomonadaceae > Sphingomonas. The sequence goes on from NZ_SLYA01000011.1 coordinate 3,200, forward strand.
GCCCAACTCGCCTGCCGTTAGTGGACGCCCAAGCTGCCGTTCGTAATGCGAGATGAACCTGCCGGGTTTCATGTCGCGATCATAGGTGAGGTCACCGGCATCACCTAATGTTAGAACCTGCCGTCTTACGTTCCACAGAAAAGGGCTACTGCTGCGTTTCGTCTGACGCGACCGCACCCATCGTCATTGCCAGCAGCGATGCGCCACGTTGTTCGTGATCGAGTTTCAGCAGGCGAACCCAGTGCGCGATGTGTTTGCCCGCCGCCTCGACGCCTTTGCGCTGTAGCAGCGGGGTGGTCAGGTTCGTATCGTTCTGGATTACCGATGCGATCGACAGGGCAAAAAAGTCGATGATGTCGTCGGCGATCAACGCTTGATCGGCGGAGTTTGCCGCGAGGTACTGCATGACGATCGGCATGACCTCCTGAAACAGGTCAATCTTGGCCTGGTCGTCTACCTTCATGATGTCTGCGGGCATACTGGCGTCCTCCGTTCCTGGCATGTATTGCGGGAGGCTACGAAGCGGAAGGCAGTGCCGACCATTCTCGCAGTATCGGAGCCATCATGAATCATCCGCGTGAATGGTTTCAGCCCAAGGTCGTAGGGATTGGCTGGTCCCCTCGAACCTGGGAAGGCTGGGCGATCATTGGCTCGGTCATCGCGATCGGCGCGCTTGTCGGTCGGGTGAACCTCTAATGTGTAATCGAGCAAGGTTCGACGGCGAGCCCGAGACCATCACTGAACGATTTGGTGCGCAATGGCTTGCCGACAAGCCGATGGATAACCGGTTCGATCCAAAGGAACTGCGCCCGTTCGGTCGAGCCTATGTCGTGCGGAACGAACGTGGGCGCCGCGGGCTCGACGTGATGGAATGGGACGTCTTGGCAGGGCAGGCGAAGCAGGCGGGACGTAAGGTCGCGCAGACGAACGTGCGCACCCTACACCTACCCCAATGGCGATCTCTCGTCAGCGATCCGGTCAATCGGTGCCTGATCCCGCTAACAGAGTTTTGCGAATGGGCCCGCGAACCAACCGACCTCGGCGACGGCAAGAAGCCTATCAAGGGGGAGATGTGGTTTGGCGTGATCGATCAGCCCGTGTTCGCGATCGCCGGCTTCTGGCGACAAGTCGGCGACCAGCGCTACTTCGCGATGGTCACGTGTGACGCGAACACACTGGTCGCGCCGATACACCCGAAGGCAATGATCACGATCCTGCGACCGGACGATCACGAGCGGTGGTTGACCGGCAGCTATGACGACGTGCTGGCGCTACAGCGTCCATATCCGGCGGACCAGATGACCCTGAGGGGGCCAGTATTCCCGACGCGAAATATATCTTTGGTTGACGGGATGGGTCTCCACCAGCTTGCGTAGTCGCTTTTCGTCCACACCCGACGTTCGGACTGGCGAGCCGGTCTCCCAATAATGGCCCTTCGTTCACTGCAATCTTTCCCGGCTTCGGACTCTTACTTATGCCCATGACGGTCGGCTAACCGATTGTCTTCTATGGATTCCCTTCAAATATTACCGGTAGCTCTGATCGTCGACGTGTCGACGTGTCAGCTGGCGAGATGACGTTTATCACTCGAAGCGTCAGCCTGCGGACCGCAATATTGTTCGTCGGCAGCCACAGGTAGCGCCGACATGGTCGGCTCGACCGATCACAAACGGCTAGCGGTTTGTGAGGCTGACGGGGTTTTCCGTGTAATAGCACGAACTCTCGTGTGGTGATTGTCTGGCTCATGACACAGCTCAGCGTTTTCCCGGTCAAAGCACGATGATTCCGTCCTGATCTCTACGGTATTGCACCAGAATCACGGTGCCGCCCCAGGATCGGCTGTCCAAACGCGGCAGGCCTCGGACTAGCCAGCTAATGTTCGTGCTATCACACGGAAAACCCCCTTTCCGTTGGACAAGGATGAGGCAGCGACACAGATTGATCGCTGATAAAGGCGAGTTTGGGATCATGGGTGACGTTTCGGTTTTTCAGGGTGACCTGTTTTCGGTGCACAGCCCGCTATACGGCGATGTCCAGGGCGAGCGGACCGTGGCTGAGTTTCCGTTTTTCGCCCTGTCGAAAAAGGCCCATATGACCCCGATGGTCTTTGAATCGGGAGAAGCCCGGATCGAGATCAATCCGAGCAAGACCGGTGTCGCGACGATCTATGACAAGGAAATCCTGCTTTATATCGCCAGTCTGATGGCGGAGCGGGCCGAAAAAGGCGAAAAAGCCGACCGGATCATGACGTTTACCGCCAATGATCTCTTCCGCGTTACCGGTACGAACTCGTCCGCGCGGTCTTACACGTCGCTCAAGGCTTCCTTGAACAGGCTGCAGGGCACGCAGATCGTCACAAATATTGAGACTGGTGGCGAAGGATCAGACAGCTCGTTCTCCTGGCTGCTCAAAGCTGATATCAAGTACATCAAGACGTCGACGGGTGAGCGCCGTGTAAAATGGGTCGAAGTCATGGTGTGTGACTGGTTGTATCGCGCGATCCTGACGGATCAGCGGATCGCTGCATACCATCATGACTTCTTTAAGCTTGGCCCCATCGAACGGCGTCTCTACGAACTTGCCAAATTCAACTGCAAGGACGACGGTTTTACACTTGATATTGGTGAACTGGCGGCGCGCGTCGGCTGCGCTTCGGACCGACGTGGCCTCGAATATTTTAAGAAGCAGCTCCGCGACGTATCTGAACAGGATAGTCTGCCTGAGTATACGCTCGACGTGGTCGAAACAAAAATCCCGTCGGGACGCGGTGGTCGGCCGCGGTTGCATACGACCATCAGCTTTCGACCCAAAAGAGATCTCGAAATCCTTGAAGACGGCACCGACGCGTAATCGGCTTGCAGGCTCGCACGGGGTTTTCCGTGTAATAGCACGAACTCAGATTCGGTACTCTTGGTCCTGACCGGCTAAGCGACCGGGCCCCGGCAAGGGGTTTTCCGTGTGATAGCACGAACATTTCCCGAGTTTTCCGTGCGAAAGCACGAACCTTGGCGCTTTGCCCTGCCCCGATAAACCGCAAGGATGATGGAACGGCGGTCGTCGTTCGTCGAATTCGGTTTTTTCCAAATCCGACGAGCGAGGGCGTGGTCGTAACGATCATCGGCAAGGGGGGGTAAGTGTCGGGTTTCTGAGCCGCATCGTGCGCAGCGTTTACGCCAGCGCAGGATGCATACGCTGCTCAGGTCGCCACCTGCCCCATCAAGCCCATGACATCGATAACAAAGGAATGGCTGTGAGCGGATAAAAGGAAACCCGGCACGAAGGCCGGGCATCCAAAAGCACATACTAGGTTCGTGCCGGCAAGCACAAACGATCGTCTCACAACGATCCCTAAATATGCGCTTTTCAGATTGAATTCAAGGATGCGCGTTTCGCGCCACGGCTGACTTTTGCCTGTTTCCGCCACCCTCAGGAGGGAACGGATGATGGGGACTATTACGATAGGCGATGCCGCGCTGAAGGCGTTCGGCTTGCTGACGCGCGAGCGTGCGCCCGCGCGATCGGGCGCGCTGCACCGGACAGGCGCACCTGTGCTACGCGACAGCCTGGAGGCTGGTACCTTCGAAGAAGTCTTCTGGACGCCACCCGGCAAGGGCGAAACCGACCGTTTGCTGCATGTTGCGCGCAAAACCCTCGATGCTGCACGGCGGTTGCGGCGCGATGCGCGCTCGGGAGAACGGACGCTGACGGTCGTCGAGCGAGGTATCGCTCAGCTTACCGGCAGCGCCGTGCGGGTCTTCGAAGAGCTTCTCACGCTTGCTCGGTTAAACCGTGGCCGTGTGTACCCCTCCTACGACTATCTGGCAGAGGCGACCGGGCTTGGTCGTGCAACCGTCGGTCGGGCGCTCCGCATTCTCGAGGCGATCGGGTTCCTCGTGCGCCAGCGACGCTTCAACCGTGTGAAGAGTGACGGCCCCGGGCCGCGGTACGTACAGACATCCAACGCTTACCGACCTTTGCTGCCTGGCAGCGTGCGGTCCTATCTTCCGCGCTGGATGCGTCCTGCGCCGTTGCCCGACGACGTTGCTCAGCATCACGCCGACCATGCGCTGGAAACCAATGCGATGCTGAAGACGCTGTCCTGCCGGGAACTCGCACAGATTACCGTCGGTGGTCCGCTCGGCAAGATTCTTGCTAAGCTCGGCGAGACGATCGATCGCACGGAGCGCGAGGCTCAAATCGATCCACAACCGCTAACTGATTCTATAAATATGGGAAATGCAGTGTTGGCCTAGACGGCCAACGCGATGCGTGAGTGGGGAAAACCGAAAGGTCCTGACCCGAAATACCGGAATAATACACGGAAAACCCTGGACGCAGCGACGATGTCGCCGCGAATGCTCCCTAGTGGGATCAAGCGGTTTCTGAAGCGTTCGATTATCGGACCGCATTCGAAGTAGACACGTCGTACCATGCGTTATGGAAATCATGTTTGTTATCAGCATGTTGGGCTATGGCGCGCGTTAGAAAGCGTCCGCATTCAAGAAAGCGAACGGCAATCAAGATTCCCGCGATGCAGGACCGGCAACCCGGCATTTTGTCCCTACCGCGTCATGACGCTTGCGTATTGGCGCTGGTATGCCTAACCGCTGCGCCGTCGGGGAGTGGCGCAGGCTGGTAGCGCACCTGGTTTGGGACCAGGGGGTCGCAGGTTCGAATCCTGTCTCCCCGACCATAGACCGTAAGGTTTATTCTCGCATCCTCGATGCTGGCGGGTGCCTTCGTCATTGTATCCCGCCTCAAGGCAGCGATCGAACGTAAAACCGACGGACTCTGCTCCAGGATAACCAGTTGCGGAAGTCTTGCGATTTATGGGTCGGTTCGAGCAATTTGCGGGATCTGGCCAAATCCGCAAAGGCTGTGGGAAACCAGGACGCTGCAATACCGCGGCGTCGCCCATATCATTGAGGGTATTGCGTGACACCGACCGTCATTACTCCAAGCGGCCCAGGTGCGATGGAAGCAGGCCTTGTGCTCGACGAAGAGGGCCAGCGCTTTGTCGTGCTGACGTTCAAGGAACCGGCGGGCGAGCCCCTATTGGTCACATTTACGGTTCCCATCTTCCAGAACTATGTCGAGCACCTTGTCCGTACGGCAAAGGCAGCCAACGAAGAAGCCAACTGGGGCATTCCCGGCTGACCAGGATAGCTCGTCTTGACGGTGAATTTTTCCGCCTCGAGCGATGGCCTTGCGCTGAGCAGAAAATGGCAATGGGCCTGAGTATCCCTGAACCAGCCGATGTTCGACAAGCGGCTGGACCAAAAATGCAGCGTCATCGCCCGATATGCGTTGCGCGCTGATCCAGAACGATATTGAGAGCCCCTTTGGGGGTCAGGCCAGCTACGGTTGCCCGACCAGTAAAGCCCGTCGCATCGTACGTCCCCGTGCGACTGATACGTATCCAGTCGCCCTTCTTTTGCGGGCAGCTCAGGTTCTGCGCATATCTGCCGTCGGCGACGCGCTGGCTGTCGATCCGGCATCGTGCTTTCGGGTCAGGCGTCAGGAGCGTCTCGATCCCCTGCCCGCTCGACAGATGCTTGCGTTCGGCCTTTGATTTGCCTTTCATCATTCGGAGAAGGAACCCGGGAACACCCGGTACGGTCAGGTCTACGACCTTCGAGGTGATGTCCCAATCTCCTGGCTGCATGACCTGCGCGGTAGCGGTAGTCGAAAGGCCAACTAGCATAAGCATGAGGTATTTCATCATACCTCAATCACTTACCGGATTGCGCGTCGTACACAACTGACTGCCCTCCCGCAGCAGACGGTCCTGCTCCCTAGAGCGACGGGACCTAACAATTTACCCCAGCTTGCGCGATGACCGGTTACATCACGGTATGGGCGCCCTCCCCAGCGCGTCCATCCTGCGCGTTCTGCGCGTGTGCATTGCGCGACCAGCGGGACCATGATGAGAACGGTAAAGATGCGGAACCGCTCGAGTACACTGGTGTGCGCCACGTTATTGCCCGTGCCGGTCTTGCTAACCTCTCAGATAAGACGGGCTGACAATGTGCGTTGCCAGATCGGCACATGCTTCTGCCCATGCTGGCCGGGAAAACGAGCGATCCCGAAGGCGTGCGCCAGGAATCTCATTGCAATTCAAGGGCAGGGTTGGCCGTCACAGTCGAATTGCTTATCGACTCTAGCTGCCCGGCTGTGACGCGTCCGCACTACGCTTGGGCGCAGGCCGGCAAGGCCAATCGGAACGTGATGCCGCGATCAGTCCCCGATCGGGCTTTCGCCATGCTTGCGCAGCACGTCGTTGAATGCCTCGGCCATCAGCGCCTGAAGGCTTCTGCCTTGGCGACGTGCCAACGTGTGCATGGCGAACGACATCTCGGGTGTGAAAAAACCTGCGATCTGTTTGCGACCCTGCCGGCTGGCAGGACCCGATGTAGCCCCCTGCCCGCCCGCCAGGTTTTGCGTCTGTGCAACAGGCTGTGAAGCCACTGGTGTTGCGACGACGGATTCCGGCAAGGTGCGATCACGCAGGTTTGCGAAGGACGGCTTGCGGCTCATGCTACAGTTTTTCCGTTTTCTTTTAAGAGTTTGGATGATGGCTTCTTTGGCGCCTTGATCGGTATACCAAGCTGTAGACATGTCCACTTGTAGATGTGTCGAATATCTTCTGCCGCTTTGCCGTTGGGTTCGTATTCCATGACGGTGCGGCCTTCCGCGCTCGCGTGACGAAAGGCGGCGCGGTCGGCGATCTGGATCGGACAGGCTGGCGTACCAAAGCCTTCAACGAGTTCGCCAGCCTCCTGATACATGCGTGGCGCATTGGGGGATCCTGCGGCGAACACCACAAAGGCTGGCTTACGGAGCAACTGCACGAGTTTGACCGTCGTCTGGATCGCCGCCAGGTCGAAGGCGCTGGGACGGCATGGGATCAGGACGAGATCGGCAACCTCGACTGCGGCACGCGCGGCGCTGTCGGCATGAGGCGGAGTATCGATGACGATGAAATCGGCCCCCTGCCCTCTCGCCTGCGCGATCTTGGCAGAGAGTCGTGGCGGTGGGCTGTCGATCACTTCAGGCGGTGCGTCTTGGCGCCAGGCTGCCCATTGGCTGGCAGTCGCTTGGGGGTCTGTATCTATGACGAGCGCAACGCGCCCCGCGTCATGGGCCGCAGCGGCAAGGTGAAGCGCCAGCGTCGTCTTGCCCGCGCCTCCCTTCTGGCTGATTATTGCAATAGTAGGCATGTCTGCTCCCCTACATGTCTACATCGCGACAATGCAACTGCTGACGGGGATCAGTGTATTGGCTGCAATGCCTGCACCTCGCGCCCCTACAGCCACGTACGGGCAACTATCTGGCACCGCGGTGCCGGATAGCTGCCCGTTCGCAATGGCCGCTCGCCAGTCAGCGCGATGCTACAAACCCTGTCGCTTTGTCTCAGTAGGTGAAAACCAGATTTTTGAAGGTTTTCCGTCATTGCCGAGCGTTAGCGCTTAATTGGGTCCATTCTATGTACCGCCCCTTCCAAACGGTCGGCGAAAGCACGAAGCCGAACCTGCCAATCTCGAAACGGACGGCGAAAGCACGAACTTTCGCACTCGATTACCGCAGTGCTCAAGCCTATCATCGTCCTCAACGCCCAATCTTCGTGCTTTCGCCGACCGATTGCCCGGTGTCAGGGAGCGAGGCATGAGCCTAGCAAGACCACAAGGCGACCTGTTCTCGCTCGATAGCCCTCTCCTCACCGAGGTCCGGGGCGAACAATCCCTAATGGCATTTCCGTTCTTTGCCCTCAGCAAGGGCAAGTGGACGAAGCCACTCGCCTATCGGAATGAATCCGTCTCGATCGAAATCGTTGCCACCTCAAAAGGCGTTGCCACGATCTACGACAAGGAAGTGCTTCTCTACATCGCCAGTCTGATGGTGGCGAAGCTCGAGGCTGGCGTGGACGTGTCGCAAGAATTCTATTTCACCGCCCATGACCTCTTTCGGATCACCGGTATCAGTGGCTCCGCCCGGTCCTATTCGCGACTGTCAGACGCGTTGGAGCGCCTACAGGGGACGCAGATCAAGACAAACATCGAAGCTGGCGGTGAAGGCCAGGCCGGTTTCTTCTCGTGGTTGTCTGAAGCCCAGCTTCATTATTCCAAGACAAAGACCGGTGTTAAACGGCTGAAGGCTGTCAAAGTGCGGCTTTGCGACTGGCTCTACCGCGCCATTCTTCGTGATCGTCGTGTCCTCGACTACGCGCCCAGCTATTTTCAGCTCGGGCCGGTCGAACGACGCCTGTATGAAGTGGCGCGTTCCGCCTGTATCACAGGTCCGATCGACGTCGACCTCGATGAGCTTCGCTTGCAGCTCGGCTACCAAAGCTCCCTCAAGCATTTTCGCTTCGAGTTGAAACGTATCGCCGACGAAGATGTCATTCCCGGCTACGCATTTAACCTCGTCGACGCACCGCTAATATCGGCCAGCGGCCGTGCACGACGCAATGCTGGTGCTGCTCGCGTCAAGATCACCCCACGCGCACTGCTCACAGCCGCTTAACACCCTTTTCATAGCTGCTGCGAATCGAGTTCCGAGTCCATTTCGATCGGGCGGCGACAGCACGAACTTGGGTCGGCGAAAGCACGAATCTCGGTCGCCGAAAACACGAACCTCTCCAATAACGGTCGGCGAAAGCACGAACTTTTTCGCACCTCGGTCGGCAAAAGCACGAACTCTAGCTGTTTCGCAGACGCGTCGTTTTCGCCACAATCAAACTTTTCGCCACAATCAAACTTGGACTGGTTGCACGACGTGACCGGCAAAAAGGGTGCGGCTGTGACCACATAAAGGAAAGCCCGGCGCAAAGGCCGGGCATCCCAAAAGTCTAAATGTGAGAGCCTTGCAGGGCTTCCACGGGTCAATATAACGATCCTCACATAGCGACTTTCGAGCTTCGGTTCAAGGATGCGCGCTTTGCGCCACGGGATCTCTTTGCCCCGGTCCCAGCCCCAAAAGGGGATGGAAGATGCCAGCCGTATCAGTCGCACGCGCGAGATTCATGGCGCTCGAGCGCATAACGATAACCCAGACCGACGCGCGATCAGGCGGGCCTAACCGCACATGCGCCAAGGTCCACCCGAACAGCCGGCTCGCCGGCACGTTCGAAGACGATTTCTTCTACAGCTACGCAAAGGGCGAGACCGATCGGATCTACGCACGCGCGGCAGAGCTCGAGGACCAGAAGAACGCAATCCGACGAAGCGCCAAGGCAGAAGGGCGCGCCCTCACCCCGGACGAGCGACGCATAATGCTGCTAACCCCAGGGGCGCTGAAGATCCTAAAGGTGCTACTCGAACTGGCCCGGACCTGTGCCGGCAAGGTGTTCCCGACGTGGGAGTGGATCGAGAAGAAAAGCGGGCGATCGCGTGCAACAGTCCACCGAGCCCTTAGGAGCCTCGCCGCGGTCGGCTTGCTGGATAAGCAGCGCCGGTGTGTCCCGATCGAGCCAGCAGCCGACCGGCCGAAGGCCAAGAACGAGCAGACGTCGAACGTCTACCGTATGCGGTTTCCGAATTGTCTCGTCAGGTTTCTGCCGCACAGGATGCGACCTATTCCGCTCCCCGACGACGTCGTTCAAGGCGAGGTCGACCGGATTGAGGCAATCGCCGCCATGCGGCTTTGGCGATCCCCGCGGCAAGTCGCGGCCGAGGATTTCGCAGACGACGGCCTACGCCGCATCATGCTCAGTCTTGCGACGGCTGTAGAGAAACAAGAGTCTCAAAAAAATGGTCAACCGCTAACAGATTCATCTATTCTACCGCTAAACGGAGTTGGCCTGGACGGCCAACGCTTCAACGCCTGACGGCGTCGGTGTGGATAATCAGACCGAACCATTCCCCAGAAAGCCACCCACCTAGAATAACATCCAGACGCTGCGCTTCGCTTCGCGGTGCACCCGACGGGCGCATGCGTTTTCCGTTGGGTTCAAATACCCATCGTCGCGCGTGCTGACCTGCTTTTGGTCTGCTCTTTTCCCAAAAGTCGGCTTCAAATCAGGCGGCGAAAAGTTCGATAAAATAGGGCTGTCATTTTTGACCGATATCGCAATAATGACGAAATGCCGGCCCGATCTCAAAATCTGGACGATCTTGTAGCGCCTAAAAAGCGCCGGTGCTTTGCGCCAGGCAGAACGGCACCGCTCCGGTGAGAGCGCGCGCGATCCTGGGCGGTGCTGCGATCCTCGGAGGGATCGTCCTGTGGCAACGCCCCTCGCTTGACCACGACATTGCAGGCTCAAATCCGTTCGGCTGCGCCTCGACGAACGACGGCTCGGTGTGCGATGCCGTCGCCGGTATCTCAAAGGTGATCCACTCGCCCCTGATCCCTGCGAGCCTAGCCGCGCTTCTTCCACCGCCCGAAACACTGGGGGCGGTCGACCCCGCCATCACCCTGGCCAACATCGACGAGACGATCTGTCGCCCGGGCTACGCCCGGTCGGCACGACCCGCCTATTCGATCACCGGGCTGCTGAAACGCCGCATGATGGATGCGCAGCATCCCGGCGAGCGCATGGTCGATTACGAGCTGGACCATCTGATCCCGATTTCGATTGGAGGCGCGCCGCTCGATATGCACGACCTCTGGCTTCAACCGCGCCAGGGCCAGGCTCATGCCGGCGACAAGAACGTCCTGGCCTATGTCCTGTGGCGGCTCGTCTGCACCCATCATGTGCCACTGCAAACCGCACAGCGCGACATCAGTCACGACTGGACGCAAGCGTACCAACTTTACGCGACGCCCGAGAACATCGCGAAATACCATTTCCGACATCCCGAGCAGAAGCGTGAATAGCGTTTATCAACCGGGCGGTTTCAGCATTCCACTTCAGCCAAGGAGAGTATGATGCCTCAGAATATCGCAGAGTTTCGGATCATCGGTCGGATTGGCAAGATTACGTCGCGTGAGAAAGTGAAGTACGTCAGCGTTGCGGCCAATTATAACCGGCGCGACGGCGAGGAGTGGAAGACGGATACGCATTGGAACAGCGTGGTGTGCTTCTCGAATGTCGCTTCCCAGGTCGACAATGCTGGTAAGGGCGACCTTGTTCACATCACCGGCCGCGTGCGTGAAAGCCAGCATGGCGAAGCGAACGACACGACCTACCGGACCGAGTTGATCGCAGATACATTTTCGGTCCTGACTAAGGCTGATACCGAGGACTTGGATAGCTGATGGGACGCGGGGGCGCCTTTGGCACAGCTCTATCGGCGCTGCGCCCCGACCGAGCCCGCACACGGTGTCGGCCCTGTCGGGTAACGATCCTCGCCTGGCCGGGAGGGCGCGCTTTGCGCGCCCTCCCGGCCCTCGCACCAAATTCAACCGCACGATGACGCACTACACGCGACCTGAATTGCTCCTCGCGGCACTGCTCGTCGTCATCGTCCTGGCCGCGATCGCCGAGGTAATCCCGCGCACGCCGCAAGTACGCGCCAAGGCGATGCTCACCGAACGCGAGCGCGCCGCCCGAGGCATCATCAAGCGCATCCTTTCCCATGCCCGCGTGCACGTGCAGGTCTCGATGGGCGCGCTCCTACAGCCTAAGGCCGGCTTCGGTCGCAAAGAGGCGATGCGTACCCGCACTAGGTTTTTCCAGAAGATCGTCGACGTCGTACTCGGAGATCGCGCATTCGGTGCATCTTCGCGTTGGTCGAGCTGGACGATCGCAGCCATGATGCCTTGCGCGATCGGAAGCGTGACGCGATGACCGCTTCGGCCGGCTACCGCACCATCCGCCTTCCTGCGGGAAGACTCTCCATGACCGATATCGCAACGCAGCTTCTGCCCCTCCAATCAAACAACGCCGGTACGTTCGTCAGTGCGACGCGGAGCGGCGCATGACCGATCAAATGAACAGGACAAGGTCCGCGCTGGACGGCGATTTTCTCCTTTCGTTCTCGTGGCGCATGATTCAGAATCGGTGCCATGCCGATCCGTCCGGAACATCGCTGGCTCTACCCGATCGACTGGCCGGAGATCAGTCGGATCGTGCGCTTCACGCGCGCAAACGGGCGCTGCGAGCATTGCCAGCGCCCCCACGGACGCCGCGCCACGCTGCTGCGGGGCACCGATGGCGTCTGGTGGGATACCGAGATCCACGCCTGGCGCGATGGTCGCGGCCGCCAGCTTCGCCGCCAGCCCGGCTTCGTGCCGCTCGAGGCGATCGGGATGACGCGCACGCCGGTCTACCTCGCGACCGCCCATCTCAACCACGACCCGACCTTCAGCGGCCCGCGCTGGCGCAACCTCGCAGCGCTCTGCCAGCGCTGCCACATGATCCACGACGCGGCCGAACATCGTCGGCGCCGCTGGTGGAACGCCTTTCGCCGACGCGCGATCGGCGACCTGTTCTCGGGTCGTTACAGCTAAACCCCTTTCGCGACCATGCGGACGCGGGCGGCCATCGCCGCCTCAGAGGGGAGGATGCCGGTTGCTCTTCGGTTCAATGTCTCCGGAGGCACCCATGACCGAAATCCATCAAACCCACAGGACGATCGCCATGGCCCGTCTCCCGCTAGACGCTGAGGTCCGCGCCAAGGATATCGTCGAGAAGCTCGGCGGAATCTGGCGCGGCACGCGCGGCGAATGCCGTTGTCCAGCGCATGACGACGGCTCTCCGAGCCTGTCTGTCCGCCTGGGGGACACGGCAATCCTGTTCCACTGCTTCGCCGGTTGCACGACGATCGAAGTCCTGAAAGCTCTGCAGCGCCGCAAGCTCCACGATCGCGCAGCCGTGTCGATGCCCGAAGCGAGCCCCAAGCGCGACATGAGCGCGCTCGCGCGCCGGCTCTGGAAAGCCAGTCAGCCGATCGCCGGCACGCTCGCCGAGGAGTATCTCCTCGCACGCGGCCTCTCCGGCCCGTTCCCCAAGTCGCTGCGGTTCAACCCCGCGACCATCCACGGCTCCGGGCCGTCCAAGCGGACGATGCCCGCCATGATCGCGGCCGTCGAAAACGATATGGGCGTCGTCGCGGTGCAACGCACGTTCCTCGATCCCGACAACGTGCTGCACAAGCCGATGCCCAAGCCCAAGGTCTCGCTGGGCCTGCTCGGCACCGCGGCGATCCGGCTGGCGCCGGCGACGGACGAACTGGGCTTCGCCGAAGGCATCGAGGACGCCCTGTCGGCGATGGAATGGTTCGGTACGCCAACCTGGGCCCTGGGCGGCGTCGAGCGCCTCGCCTTCGTCGCCATACCTGCGAGCGTGCGCCGCATCATCGTCTATGGCGATCGCGGACGGGCGGCCGATCGACTGCTCGGCAAGGCTCGCAACTATCTCACCGCGAACGGCCGCGAGCTGGTCAGCCGCGTGCCTGCGCATCACGACGATTGGAACGACGCCTGGAAGGCGTATCAAGCATCGGCCAAAGTGGACCCACGGTCATAACCGGCACGACCCTGCTTCAAGCCCCATTAATGGGTGCACAATAAATCTGTGTCGCCTATTTTATGGGTGTACGAAATCACGATGGAAATCGGGTTCGATCCCGCCAAGGAAGGCTGGGAATATCGCCGAGCACGGCGTGTCCTTGCAAGCTACGGAAGGATTTGATTGGGACACGGCATTCGAGCGCGAGGACGATCGCTTCGATTACGGAGAGGTCCGCTTTGTCGCCTTGGGGATGATCGGTGGTCGCCTGCATGTGCTGGCTTTTACCGAAGGCTCCCATGACGACGCGGTTCGCGCCATTAGCCTGCGCCCGGCAGAAAAACACGAAGTGAGATTCTATCATGGCCAAGTTTGACCCGGAGATTCACGGCGACAATCCGCCGATGGACACAGCGTTCATGGCCGGAATGAAGCCGTCCTCGCGCGGGCGACCGAAACTGGAAAACCCCAAGGTGGAAGTCAAAATCCGTCTCGATGCCAAGACGGTCGCGTATTTGCGGGGTAGCGGCCCCGGGTGGCAGACCCGTGTGAATGCCTTGTTGGAAAAAATGGTGACGGCCGGACAAATTTGAGGGCGTGGTCGCCGCGCCCTCTGGCCCGGTACGGTACGGAGTTTATCGTCCATGACAGGGCGAACCTGCGCATGAGCGCAGGCAGAGGAGAGGGAGCCTTCGGCTTGTTGATCCGGTGATGAGCACCGGGCGATAAAACCGGAGGCCCTCGATGCACACTTCAGCCGCAGTTCTCGAACTCGATTTCACCGAACCGTCGATCACGGCCGCCAAGGTGGTCGCCGACACCATCGCTGGACAAGGATCGCTGCAACGCGACACGCTGCTGTGGGTCATGGAGCAAGCCTATGGCGGATCTTCGGCCGACGGTCGCTGGTCGCTTCGCGACGCTTACGACATGCTCGAACTCGCCGAGGTCATGTACCTGGCGAAGGCCGACCTGCCATCCACTCCGGGCGATTGCCTTGCCGCACTGACCGCGCTGGTCGCCGGCCTGCCTACGCATACCGCCCGCAGCCAGGAGCAAATCGAGCTTCAGCAATTCTCGACCCCCGCCCCGATCGCCTACCTCGCTGCGCTCGCTGGCAGAATCGCCACCACGGATCTGGTTTTGGAACCGTCTGCCGGCACCGGCCTGCTCGCCGCCTTCGCGCACCGCGCCGGTGCCCGCCTGGTTCTTAATGAGATCGATCCGGCCCGCGCCGAAATGCTTGCGGCCGCCTTCCCGGGCGTCGCTGTCACGCGCCACGACGGCGAGCTGATCCACGATCTACTCGAACCAACGATCCGGCCCACGGCCGTCCTCATCAATCCTCCCTTCTCGCGCAGCATCGGTCGCCACGCCGGGATCGCCGCGCTGGAGCTGATCGCGCGCGACCTGAAGATGCAGGGGCTCTACGTCTCGCGCGCGCTGAGCTTCGTCGGCGTCGAATACGATATCCTCGAACACAAGCTGACCGCCGACCAGATCGAGGTCTATGACGCCTATGCCGATGCGTGGGCGATCATCCACAGCAACCTGCGCGCGGCGCTGGACGCGACCCGCGTGACGGACAGCTTCTCGAACGACACCTATAACAGCGGCGCCAAGGCGGCCGCACTGTCGATCTTCGAATCCACCAAACAGCGGTTCTTCTGCCAACTCCTGATCGGCATGAAGCTGCCCTCGCTGGTGCCTGCTATCCGCGCCGATCTCGCGCGTGGCGAGAGCGTCGTGATCCAACTCATCTCGACGTCCGAGGCGATGCTCAACCGGGCACTCGCCGCGCTGACGGTCGAGGAGCGCGCCAATCTCGACATCGAACTTTCGCCGAGGGAGTTTCTCATGTCGTACCTCACGGCCGCCTTCCCGGTCCGGCAGATGAAAACCTTTGTCGACGAGACCGGCAAGACCCGCTCCGAACCGATGTCCGACGAGGACGGCCGCCCCGTCTTCGCCCGAGAGGCGCTGGAGATGCGCGACAATCTCCTCGAGCAGCTCTGCGCGCTGCCCGTCGTCGGATCCGCGCTCGATCATATCATCGGGCATTTCGGCACCGACGCGGTTGCCGAGGTGACGGGGCGAAGCCGGCGCGTCATCATGGACGTGGCAGGCCGCCAGCGCGTCGAAAGCCGCTCGCCCCGCACCAACTTGGCAGAGACCGACGCCTTCATGCGGGGGCAGAAGAAGATCCTGATCTTCTCCGACGCTGGCGGCACCGGCCGCAGCTATCATGCGAGCCTGACGTGCGAAAACCAGTCGCGCCGCAATCATTACCTCCTCGAGCCGGGCTGGCGAGCTGACGCCGCCATCCAGGGGCTCGGACGCACGCACCGCACGCATCAGGCGACCGCCCCGCTGTTCCGGCCGGTGTCGACCGACTGCCGGGGCGAACGCCGCTTCATCTCGACGATCGCACGCCGGCTCGACAGTCTGGGCGCGCTTACCCGAGGCCAGCGCCAAACCGGCGGTCAGGGCCTGTTCGACCCGCGCGACAATCTCGAAAGCGACTATGCTAAGGAATCGCTCGAACAGTGGTTTCGCCTGCTCGCCAATGGCAAGCTGCGCTCGACCACGCTGGACGAGTTCCAGAAGCTGACCGGCCTCGAGCTGGAGGGCGAAGGTGGCGGGCTCAAGGAGGAGATGCCCCCGATCCAGCGCTGGCTCAATCGCATCCTCGCGCTGCGCATCGCCATGCAGAACGCGATCTTCGACGAGTATCTCGGCTTGATCGAAGCGCGCATCGAAGCAGCGAAGGAAGCCGGCACGCTCGATCTTGGGGTCGAGAGCATCAACGCCGAGCGTATCACGATCCTCGATCGCACGGTGATCCGGCGCGACCAGACCAGCGGCGCCGAGACCGAGATCCTCCGATTAGAGACCGAAGAACGCTACAAGCCGCTCGCGCTGGATCGCGCTTTGCGGACCCTCGGCGACGACGCCCGCCCGATCGTCAACCGCAAGTCGGGCAAGGCGGCTATCCGGTGCAGCACCTACTCGCTCACCGACGACGACGGCGAGATCGTGCGCCGTTACGAGCTTGTCCGCCCCACACGCACCGAGCGGATGCGGCAGGATCTTCTCCTCGAGACGATGTGGGAAGATGCGAGCGAGGCAGAGTTTTCCGCGCTCTGGCAGGCCGAGGTCGAGGAGATGTCGGGCAAGACCCGCACCAACACGCTCTACCTCGTCACCGGCCTGCTCCTGCCGGTCTGGGACCGCCTGCCCGACGATCACGTCCAGGTCTGGCGTCTGAATACCGATGACGGCCAGTCCTTCCTTGGCCGCATCGTCCCCGCCCCGCTCGTGACCAAGCTCGCGGACGCCTTCGGCATCGCGGCCACCATCACCGTGTCGGGTGCCGAGACCGCCAAGCACGTCATGGGGACGGCTGAGATCACCGCGCTCGGTGCGTACCGGCTGAAGCGCAGCCTGGTCGCAGGCCAACAGCGCCTCGAATTGCTCGACTGGCCGCACACGCGGTTGGCCGAGCTGAAGGCGGCCGGATGCTTCACCGAGATCATCCAGCACAAGACGCGGATGTTCATTCCCGTCGCGACGGCCGCGACCGTAATCGACCGCATCACTGCCTGACCCGAACAGAACTCTCTCTCCACTCACCAAAGGGAGGGGAGGGAGCCTTCGGCTTTGTGAGCTTGGAGGACCAGGCTCGCGTGACCGCGCGACGCGGCGCGCTATTTGCAAACGGAGACGACCGATGATCCAGTCCGTGAAGGTCAAGAACCTGTCGCTGTCGAAGGACAATGTCCGCAAATCCAATCGTGACGCAGGGATCGACATCCTCGCCGCCAACATCGCTGCCCAGGGGCTGTTGCAGAACCTGATCGTCACTCCGCTCAAGAAGGCGGGTACGTTTACCGTGAAGGCGGGCGGTCGCCGCTTGCGCGCTCTCCAGCTCCTCATCGAGCAGGGCATCGCCATCAACACACAATACGCCGTCATCACCGCCGAAGATCACGACAGCTCGGTCGTCGTCGTGAATGAATACGACCCATTCGCCTGACCAGATGGGGGCCGAAAGGCCCCCACGCCTTCGACAGGCGCAAAGTCTCAGGGGCAAGGACGGGCATCGAGCCCGTCATGACCCCCGCGCTGGTCGCGCGGCCGCGGCACCGTTCAGAGAATTGCTCATTTGTCCTTTGACACCAAACCCCACCGCTAGCAGCCGGGGCACCCCGTGGCGGGTCATCATTGTGTGACAGGATTTTTCACCATAACGCCGCATTTTGACACTGCTTGGTCTTTGCCCCTCGCGCGCTGCGCCTGCTTTCTCGAAAAGGATGCGGTTTTAGGAAAATAGCGAGGCGCTGGTCGTTGTCGTTACGGACCTGTAGACGGGGGGTCCCGATGCATTCGCCATATCGCCCGATACAACGACACAAGCCCGAACCATCGACGCCTCTCGAATCCGTGTTGCGAAGGTCTGCCGATCTAAACGCATGGACAGCGGCCGCTTGGATCACTGCTGTATGGGCATGTCTAATCGTCTTGGACGGCGTGACGGGGCCACATTTTTCGCTGAATCCGCTCTACCTCTTGCCGTTATGCCTAACAACCTGGTGCTTCGGCAGGGTGGCAGGGTTGACCGAGGGCTTGATCACCGTTGTCATTACTCTGTACTTAAACGGCTTCGGTGATGGCCTTTCGGCTCAAGCTTCGTCCGTTCCGACCACGACCGCTGCGTGGAATGCCGGAATGAGAACGTTCAGCGTTGTTTTCATCATTTTGCTTGTCAGCGCCTTCCGTCGTACGTTCGACCGAGAGCGCGCGAACGCGCTGGTCGACCCCCTTACGGGATTGGGTAATCGCAGGTCGTTTCAGCGCGAGTGCAAACGCCTCGAATTGTCAGCCCTACGTGATAATCGCATACTATTGTGCGGCATAATCGACCTCGACGACTTCAAAGCGGTGAATGATCAACACGGGCATGCTGCAGGCGACGAGGTGCTTCGCGTCGTAGCTCAGGCGCTCATCTCGGCTGTTCGACCTTATGACGTCACCGCTCGCTTGGGCGGCGATGAATTCGCATTCTGCATGGCGGTACGTGACGAAGCATCGGCGGAACGGAAAGCGGGTAGCATCCACCGATCGCTAATTGCTGCGATGAACGCCTCCGAATGGAGAGCAACATGTAGTTTAGGTGCCGCAACAGGAATTAGCGTCGAACACATCTTAGACTTCGCCGACAAAACTATGTATATGGCAAAGAGTACGGGAAAGAGCTCCTGGAAATTCTTAACGACGTAAACCTGTTTTACGGAAAATCAATTTTCATGCGCTAGCACTGACGGCACGGGGGCTTCGCCCCTGTTTGCTCATCGCCTGCAAGTGACGACGATCAACTCCACGCTGTCCTGACGGGCGGCAGCTCTTCGAACGCTTCGAGCAGCCTGTGCTCACGCAGCATTGTGGTCCACTGTCCGCCATAGGTTCGTGACGCCAGATAGAAGGTCGAGCCGTAGCACTCGACCATCCGGCAGCGCTCCAGCTTGTCGACCAGCGAGTAGTTCGCGCCGTGGCGAGCAACGACATCTTCCATCTCGACGCGCATCAACGTCCCGCATTGGCAGCAGCGCGAGCGAACCAGCGCCTTCATCCGCAACATCGTGCCGACGTTCTCCATCCAGCGAGGCCAGAGAGCGACGATGTCGGCAGACGTTTCCATGGCTGCGACGATAATCCCCCGGCCCGGCATCGTCCACCGGTTTGGGATCGGCCGGTCTCTCACTCGCCGCCACCCGAGGGGCCTTTCGGGCTCCCACGTCCTCGCCGAGGCGCTTTCACGCGCAAGTCCGCAAGCGGACTTCTCCACGGCGTTTCGACCCTGCGGGTGCGCGAGCCAGCTATGCCTCGGCGGTCCTGTCGCCTGTCGAAGGCCCCGATTGGCGGGTCAGACAAGGAGACCGACATGGCCGACCAGACCTCCAATTCCGAACGGCCCAAGGGTGGGCCTACCGAGATCGCGCGGCTCAACGACTGGCTTCGCCAACATATCACGGCCCCAGGCAACAACCGCGTGGTGATGACCTGCGGTATCGCCGACCTGATCGGCGACGTCAGCCTCTTGCGTGGTTTCCGCAGACGTGCCGAGTTGACCCGCGCCGTGCGCGACTACGACAGGTTCGATGACGCGATCGACCCGCACGGCGAGCGCGACATGGGCCGGTTCGAGTTCGAGGGGACCGCCTGCTACTGGAAGATCGATTACTACGATCTCGACCTCACCGGGGGGGCGGAGGATCCGGCCGATCCTTGTCTGACGACGCGCGTCCTCACCATCATGCGCGTCGACGAACGATGACGCAGAC
Organism: Sphingomonas sp. PP-CE-1A-559; assembly: GCF_004340965.1. GTDB lineage: Bacteria > Pseudomonadota > Alphaproteobacteria > Sphingomonadales > Sphingomonadaceae > Sphingomonas. The sequence goes on from NZ_SLYA01000011.1 coordinate 22,931, forward strand.
CGCCCCGGCGCACTGGCGTCGGGGCTCGTCCCTATCTCGCGAGAGGATCCCAGCATGACCGTCGAAGCGATCAACCCGATCAGCGCAATCGAGCGCACCCGTCGTCACCATGAGGTGGACTTCGCACGCGGCAGCGTCCGTCACGAAGGCGGCATCCTCTCCGACCAGATCGAGCAGCGGAATGCCCGCTACATCGCCGGTGAAATCGACAGCGACGCGCTGACCGCCGCGATCCTGGCATCTCAGAGCGTCCAGTTGCCGTGATGATGCGGAGGCAGAAGGAAGTGCGCTGTGTGGCGGCCTCCCCTGCCCCACCAACGTCGGAAAGGCTCTGTCGTCGACGCCCCTTCATCGTGACGACCGGGCGGGGCCGGCGTCAAGGATGCGCGGTGCCCCCAATTTTGACGCGGCCTGCGTTTTTGCTGCGCTTCACTACGACCACGACAAAATCGGCACCCCCACGCCCCGCTTCGCGGCCGCTTCGCGGTCCTGTGACCCCGACCCCGCCCGATCGTCAGCCCGCCTCTGTCTCAAGCGAACAGAAGGAGGATCAGATGAACATTCAAACCGCACGCACCCAGGCATGGCTCGCGGAGCTGGCCAGCATCCAAGCGGAGATCGCGGTACACGGGATGCCCCCAGCACCCCGGCCCGCTCACAGGCGGACCCGCAAGCTCAAGCCGCTCTGGGGAGAGTGAGCGCAAGACGGGGTGGCGCTGCCGCCCCGCTCTCGTCATGTCTCACGCAGACCGAACCGCACGCACATCACATTGTTCAAGGCTCTGGAAGTCCGTTAGTGTATCGGACGATCAGGCCACCGAGGTTGTAGAGGCATTTTGAGGAGCATCTGTCGGTGAAGATCAAGGAAGCGAACGCACGGCTGGAAGCGCAGATGAAGGACCTTGAAGCCCAGCAGAAGGCGCAGACATGGCTCATCGGGACGCTCGGTTCCGTGATCGCGATCGGGGTGCTGCTCTCGGCACTGTCACCGATCATCACCAAGATGATCCGCTGAAGCAAAAGGAGGCGCTTCGGCCTCTCCCTTTTTTTGTCTCGCTCTGCTCCGACCTAGCGGACGATCGGGATCTCCGCCAAGCGTGTCGTTCATACCGGGCTTTTTTGGCTTCCGCTTCGTATCGAACGCGCGCGCGCCGAACCCCCGGCGCGGCGTTCCAACGGTCCCACGCCCGAACCGATCGTTGTGCCTATCCATAGCGGCCAGCAACCCGCGCGCGCACGAATCCTGGACGGCAAAGATGTCCCCCTGCCCCGCGGCTTGCGGCAGCAGTTCCTCGAGCAGAACGCCGCACTTCGTATAGACGCCCCCGGGCTGAAACATCGCCTCCATCGTCTTGGCTGCAAGGCCGACGATGATGCGCGGATCGTTACTGAGCGGCGACATCCGGGTCTGGCGGCTCGCCGAGGGCATATGGGGCCGGTAGCGCCGTGCGCAAACACGATCGGCCACGTCGCTACCAGCTCTTGGTGACGGATCTTCTCGGCCGCGCGGGTCGCGCGCCGCACCATCGCCTCGCGAAGCGCGTCGAGGCCCGTCACCGGCACGCCAAACTCGCGCCTCACCGCCGTCGCCTTGAGGCTTCCGGCTCCGGCCTGAAGCCGTCGCACTCGACGCCGTTCAACTCGCGAACCAGGCGCTCGAGAACGACGGTCCCCACATCACGCGCGGACGCCGGTGCCATCGCCACCAGATCGGCCGTCGTGCGGATCCCGAACGGATGCAGTCGCGCCGCCAGCGCCGACCCTATAGCGGCCGCGCAGCGCGCGGGCGCGCGGTTCGGGCGGCCACCGAGCATCGACGATGCACATTGGGCTAAAGCCAAGGAATATCGGGAAGCCGACCCCCCCCCTGCCCGGATCAACGACATCGCCGTTTTGATCGGCGTCAGCCGGCAAGCAATCTAGCGGCGCTTAGAGAGTGACAAGGCTCCCGCGGCTTCCTGGCGAACATGTTCACGAAATGAGCATGTAACGCAAATTGTACATGCGCCCCATGTGATCATTCTCCCGACGCGGAACGAGTACCGCGCGTGAGCGTGCGCCACACGCGCATCATGTGGAACACGCGGCACCTGCGCGCGTGTGGAACGTGTGTAACATGTGAACATACGCAACGCGTATAACACGCGTTCAACGTCAAATCTTCACAACGTGCGGTACTTGTGTAACATGTGAACACGTACCACACGTGTAACAGGCGTCACACGTGGCTCTTGTACAACGCCGATACGCGTCTGACATTTGGATACAAATTACGTGTGTAACACGTGGCACACGTGGCACACGTGGCACACGTGGCATACGTGGCCAACGTATAACGTGCGCAACGTGCGCAACGTGCGCAACGTGCGCAACGTGCGCAACCGTGCGCAACCGTGCGCAACGTGCGAAACGTGTGTAACATGTGAACACGGGCTACGCGTGAAACACGCGGCACACGTAGCGTTTGTACGACGTGCGGGACATGTGTAACCTGCGAAACAACGTACACATGTGCAGCTGTCGTCAGCGCACACCACCGGAGCCATTATGCCCGTAATCACCATGCTATCGCCAAAGGGCGGTGTCGGAAAAACGACGACAGCCCTGATCCTGGCGACAGAGATCGCCGCGCAGGGATCGAGCGTCGTCATGATCGATGCCGACCCGAATTTTCCGCTTGCCCGATGGGCGAAGAAGGATGGGAAGCCCGACACTATCGAGGTCTTGCCCGAGATCGATGAAGACGAGATAATCGGCACAATCGACGCAGCTCGGAAGCGGGCGGACTTCGTGATCGTCGATCTGGAGGGAAAGGCAAGCGCACGCGCGACCAGTGCGCTCCTGATGTCCAATCTTGCGCTCATTCCCATCCAGGGATCGGAATTAGACGCCGTGGAGGCAGCGCGGGCATTTAAGGTCGTCCGCAACGCCGGGACTGCCCGCGAGCGTCCGTTGCCTTTCGCGGCGGTCCTTACGAGGACGCCTGCTTCGCTTCGGCTTTGGACGCGCGACCTGAAAGCAGTCGTCGCGAATCTGCAAAAAGCCGGCATACCTATGATCCCAACTGCACTCGCGGAACGCGGTGCATTCCGCGGTCTCTTCAGCATAGGCGGTACGCTTGCTGAGATGACAAACGCGGACGTGGGTTCGCTAGATAGCGCACGAATTAACGCAGCCGCTTTTCGCGATGACGTTCTGGCGCTGCTCGAGGAAGGGGCTGCTGCATGACCGATAAGGCCGTACCGGGTTCACGCCGATCCATCGCCAGCTTCGCGGCCGATGATGACATTCCAGTCCCGACGCCCGAGCAAATCGTGGCCGCAAAGGCGGGCGGGGAGGGGCTTGGCTTTCGTTCAGAGAAAGCGACGCCATCAGCGCCCGCCCGGCCTACGCCGAAGCCCAGACAGGCGACATTTACTGACGCGATCCATGTTCGTGCACGCCCCGAGGATAGACAAAGGTTCGAGGATTTCGCGTACCGGCAGCGTCTCTCGAAGGGTGACGCGATGACCCGGCTTCTCGACTTCGCTGAGAAGGAAGAAGAGCGCTTGGCCGCCCCGAGCGACAAGTAGAGACGCGACGGCGCGCGACGATGATACCCGAACGACGCGCCCAAACAGGTTCAGTGAACCGCCAACGGCCAACGGGACCGTTCGGCAATAGCTGAACGAAAACGAGTCGGGCACGATCGCTGGCGCAGGACATAGAGGAGGTGGTCGACGCACATAAGCAGGCGTCGCAGCACCGATAACAGGGCTAGCCCCGCGTCCGATCGCTGCCCATTAAGGTAGAGGAATGACGAGGCCCAGACCGTCGCAACGAACGGGGAGGCTTGCGTGGGTCGGTGGCGAAGAGTGCCCGGTACGCAAGCGACGGGTTTTATCAGCTGCGCGCGACCGATGCGCACAGATGCCTCAATGCGTTTCTTCAGGCCTGGCGAAACGTAAAGATGCCCCGAACCACGGACTGTGGATATGACCGAACGGCTGCCGATTGGGTCTGAGACCTAGCCAGAAGCGGGGAAGCGGTGAGATAGGCGCGCAACACCCAGCGACGCCAATTCAACGGGGCCGAGCAGCTCCAGTTTTAGTTCGTGAGCAATCCCACGAAGCGCGGCAGAGGCGTTCTGATGCGCACCTATCAATCGATGTGGCTCGGCTTACGTTTCGAATTAAGGATACGCCCAGAGATACAATAAGCGCCATCGTTCGACATGTCCGGCTAGGGATTGGAGGGTTTTGACGACGGTCGTTCCGGTCTGGGGCCTGATGAAATACGCTCTGCCGCGACCCCAAGATTACGAAGGGCGTCAACACGCTTCGTGGAGCCGTGCGGGCCCGTTTTGCGGGGGGAGTTGTAGCGCAGCGAGAGTCAGGACGTAGAAATCGTGGCAAGGTGTTGAGCGACAGCCGCAGCGCCGTGGGTTGAGATGGCTGTAGCGATGGAGCGAGCGTCTGTCTTTTCCATCGACGGGATTTTGACGCGATCGAGAGCGGCAAGCAGGGCAGGGCGGCCGGCATCGCGTGCAGCAAGTTCGGCGACCTTTTTCTGTTCAGCAAGTGCGGCGAGTTCTTCACGGAGAGCCTTTTCCCGCGCTTCGATGGTGGTGATGTCGACTGTCTTGGAGGAGGTTCGGGCCATGAAATGTCTCCGAGTTTTAAGCGGGATCGATCGCATAATGTCCGAGGATGGCTCAGATTGCTAGACTGATCGATTGGACCGGGATCGCTTCAAAACCAAAAACAAAGAGCGCGCGCCGAAGGTGCACCTTTTGCCCTTTGATCGACAGCAGACAGAAATGCGTTTGCCAGATTTGTAGGGCTGAAGCAGCACAGTTGCCCCGCCTCCGCGTTCGTGACATGCTGTAGTGCTTAGGGAAGGAGCCGAAGGTCTGTGGGGGATTGGTTTAAGGTATGGCAGGATATGGCTCATGGCACCAATGTCGGACATTGGCGTATGAGTCTCCGCTGCTCGGGGCTTTCAAGATGAAGGTTACGGTCCGGCTTAGCGACGTTCTCACGGCCGAGATCGATCGTATCGCCGTGGCGTCTGGACAGACGCGCAGCAGCTGGATCACAGCCGCGTTGACGCAAGCAGCGCTTACACCAGAAAGCCGCAGCGTGCCGGTCATGCCGCTGCAGGGCAGGGGCCATCCCGACGATTACATTCGGGTTACCGTCCGTCTGAACCGGAGTGAGATCGAAGCGATCGACACCGTTGCGGCGCCGATGCGGCTGACCCGCAACGAGTGGATCAAACGCACGATCCGCTGGCAGCTTTGGGACAGGGCCGCGCTGCTGCGTCTCGCACCGGCAACGCAAACGGAGATCGGCAAAGTCCGCAAGCAGGTCCTCGCGATCGGACGAAACATCAACCAGGCGGTCCACGCAATGAACGCGGCGAACCAACCGGAAAGCTCGCTCGACATCGCGCGTATCGCGGGCTCCTTCATGGAAACATGCGCCGAGTTACGCACCCTTCTGATTGAGGCCCGGCGCACGCTGGCATCCTCGATCGGTGGTGAAATCGGGTACTGGACCCGCAAGGATAAGGCACCGGGCGAGTGAGTTTGCGGCTATCCTCCGGCACGATGGATTCGATGGCAGGCGTCTTTGCGCCTCCCAAAAAGTACCGCATGGGATCGGGGGGCGGCAGCGCCAAAGGCCCGAAGACCGGGGGCACGATCCTCGGCATGGCCGTCGCATCGATGTTTCCGAAACCGGCATCATCGTCGGCTGGATCGCGCCCGAGCGCGCAGGCAAAACATGCGTTTGGAGGCGGATCGCAGGCCCGCATGAATACCCGCGCCGTGATGACGGCCGACCGTACTTCACGTCGCGCGCCAGAGGCCGTTGTGCGGATCACCGGGCGTCAACATGGCGGCGGCCATGTGCTCGCGAACTTCTCCTACATCAGCCGCCTGGGCCACGGCGATGAGAGCGAACTGGGTCTGGAAACGAGCGAAGGCGAGGTGCTGCGCGACGGGCGTGACATGCAGTTGCTCGCCCAAGAATGGCACGGCTGGGAGATGGATGGTGACGCTCGGAGGAAAGGGGCGACGTCGATTTCCATGATCCTTTCGATGCCGACCGGCACCGATCCGGATCGCTTGAAGGACGCCGCGCTCGACTTTGCGAGGCAAGAATTTGCCAATCGATCATGGGTCGCGTCGCTCCACGTCGACCGCGAACATCCGCACGTTCACCTCACGATCGCGCGCCGCGATCACGATGGCCGACGCTTCCATCCGGACCGCGAAGATCTCTTCCGGTATCGCCAGCGGTTTGCCGAAAAGCTGCGGACCCGCGGCATCGAGGCAAACGCCACGCCCGCCAGGGCGCGTGGCATTGACCCTATGCACGAGCCAATTGCCGCGGTGAAAATGCGTGAAAAGGGGCAGGTGCCTGAGATCGACAAGAGCCGTATCGCGCGTGCTGAACGTCTTCGTGCGGAGGGTCGCGAAGACCCCGTCATAGCGATGCTGGCCAGCCGGCAGGCAATCGTTCGCGCTACCTACTCACGCTCGATTGCGGAACTCTCGACGTCGCCTTCAGCCGTCGATCAACACGTCGCTCGGAGCCTCGAGCGGTTCGCCGCCACGATGCCGGAGCCCGAACCAAACTCGGTCAGGGCAATGCGCCTGGCGAGCGAGAAGGTCGCCGAGCCGATCGTCGCTGCACCTGTCCGACCGCCTGTTCGTATCCCCGACGCCTCGGTGTCGCCCGCCGATACCGGCCTCGACATCCTCAAGGCGCTTCATCACAAAATCGCTGCGCCGGAGGTTCAACCCAAGGCGCGTCCCGGCGATACGATGCCGACGCCAGCCCAGTCCGAGGACAGGGCAAATCGTATTCGCGATCTGAACAAAAAGAGCCGAGCCGAAGCGGGGAAGGATGACGATCCAGATCGCGCCGGCACGCTCAGCGATCGTCTCCGAGCGATCACCGAGAAGATCGGCGAGCCCAGTCAGCCGATCGATGTGTCACGCCACGACGAGATCGTGAGGAAGGCCGAGGAGCAGAATCGCGAGCGGCTCGATCGTGACCGTTCAAAGGATAGGGGTGGGCCCAGCCGATGACTTCAGACGCATCAACCGTCGCGATCGCCGCGCTCATGGACGCCGTCTCCCTGCTCCGGGGCGAAGTGGCGGCACTGGCGAGAAGCAACGCGCGTATCGAAGAGTCCCAGGAGCAGCTACGTCGCCGCATCGATGTCATCGACACCGGCATCGCGCCACTTTGCGACGTCGTGCCGTACCAAGAGGCTATCCTCGCAAAGACGGTCGACGGTCACGCTGACACGCATGCGTGGCTCAAAGCTCTGGCCCCGGTTCTACACAATCTCATCGAGCGGTCCGACGCCGATCGCGTGACGACACGCTCGCTGCATCAGGACATCATCCGGACTCAGGAAATCGCTGGCGCCGGTGAGAAGGGGACCGCTGATATCGCCCTTGGCCTCGAGGTGATCGCAGGCCGATTGGATGTGGCCGCAAGTGCTAACCGGAAGGACCGCAGGGCAGGGGTCGCAAAAACCCTGGAATTGATCGGTTTCACCCGCGCAGCTGTGTTGGGGCAACGCGGCCCGCTGCCGATCGATGTGGAAGACGACCCCTTGATGGAACGGTTCATCCTCGCTCAACCGGCCGACCTCTCATCCAACGAACGCGCCCTGGTCGACTGGCGAAAGGCAATCGCCGGCACCAGCGCGGAGGATCTCATCACGCTTCTTGAAAAGCAGCAGACCCCTTCACCGACGGACACCCCAGAATCACGCCTCCTTCGGTATCGCCTCGCCGCCATCACACGCGCGAAGATCGAAGAGCGCGGAGCAGTACCGCCACCACGGCCGACGACGACCCGGGCGACGGATCGATCAGCCGGCAGTGGCTTCTTGCGATCCCAGGAACTCGCTGAGCTATGGCGTCAGGGTGAAAGCACAGAACTTTACGCCGAGTCCGAACTGGCGGGCGCGATCGATCTGTTCGATGCTCTTGAGGAGAAGCTCGAACCTACATCGGGGGACGTCGTACAGCCAGAGCTGACCGCGCTTCACCGCGACCTGGCCAAACGTATCGAACTCGGCGAACGGCCATCGCTCGGTGAGAGCCGCTCCACGACGCAACACGAACCCACCATCACGGTGGAGCCGGTTAAAGACCGTTAGGGTCGCTGCTGCGCTGACCGGCCGCCACTGGTAGCGAAAGGCGGAACGGTCAATTGAAACGCGCGACGATCAAACGCGTGTCGAGCGTTCCAGCAACCGATCGATATCAGCCATGCTCGCATCAAGGGCGGCCGTAGCAAGGGCCAGCGGCCCATCGCCCAGAATAGCGGGTTGCTCGACGATAAGCTGACGTTGCGTCGGCTGGATACGACCGCCAGCTACAAGGGTAACAAGGCCGGCACGGGCGAGCGCGTGCGCCTGGATATCGGCCCCGGCTCGAGACAGACCCAGCGCCCGTGCAAGCTGGATCCGCCGCAGCGGGCCAACCGCCACGATGAGCGCCCACGCCTCGCGCGCACGGGCGTTGCGGGATAGGCCGGCAAGCGCCTCGATACCGCGAACGCAGCGCCGGTTGATGAGCGTGAGGCGGTCGAAGCCACCGCGCGCGGTGTGTTCGCAGTGCTTGACGAGGGCCTCGGCGCGCTCCTGGACGGTTAAATCGAGGCGGAAGACGGCCCGCGGAAGCTGACCTGCAAGCCCAGGCACGACACCCGCATTGTGGCTCAGCAATGCCAGGTTGAGCGCCCAACACCCTGACGGTGGTGCCGCGACATGGCGGTGCAGCGGTCCACCCGGCAGGTCCAGCATGGCGTCATGGCCCTGATGCTCGGCAAAATTGGGATGGTCAAACAGTATGTCGACAGCGCCAACAGCTGGCGCGATCGACTGCAAAGAATGATCGGCATCAAGCCCGGCGAGTTCGAGCGCGATAGCAAGTGGGCCGGTTGTCGACGCTGCGAGCAGAGCGATCTGCGCGGTATCGAGCAGCGCGAGCTCATCGGAGGCGAAACGCCGGGTCGCATCGACCATGCGCGCCAGCGTGGTGGCGGGTGCTGCGATCGCGGGCACGCCATGATCAGCAAGCCATAAGAGCACGGCGTCACGACGCGGGTCGTCAGTGAAAAGAACTGTGTCGGCGTCGATGCTCTCCTGATGGGCAAGACCGACATCGCCGACGCCCGCATCGCGTCGGTACGCGCGCCATGCCTCAGCAACAGTCGCGAGACCGCCGAGCCGGTTGCATTCGGCCGTGGCAAATCGCGTTGCGCCGGTCAGGCACCCCAACGCGTGCGCCAACAGGACGAAATCGTGACGTACCATGGATTGTTGGATAATCTAGTGATCGACGATTTACTAGGCACTGCTATTCGCATATTTCAGGCACTATCCATAATCGATGCTTATGGTAACTACGGCGATATGCTACACAGGCGGAATGCAGGTAAATCGGACCAGCTGGAAGGTGCCGCATGAGCGAGATCGTCGTCCATCGCACCGACGGGGAGGGGCTTCCGGTCCGGGCGCGGCGTGGGATCGTCGAGCCGATCGATGCCCGCGTTACCCGGTTGCTGGGTCTTGCGCTGCCCGCTGATGCTGGCCCTGTCAGCGAGATCGGCTTCGCCGCACAGCTTGGCGCTATGGCAGCAGCGAGCAAGGCGGCACTAGCGTCGGACCTGGCCTGCTATCTGCGTTGGTGTGAGGACACCCGTGTCGCCCCGCTGCCGGCCGAGCCCGAAAACCTGGTCCGCTACATCGCCATGCTCGAGACGCGGGGCGCCAAGCCGGCGACGGTCGCCCGGCGGGTTGCCAGTCTTGCCACCGCACACGGTCTGTCAGGCCTGCAGGAGAGGGGGCATGCGCCCACGAGCCACGTGATGGTCCGTGCGGCGCTCAAGGGCCTGCGCCGGCGTCGCGGCGCTGCGCAGCGCCAGGCGGCCCCGTTGCGCTTCGGGGCCTCGCTCGATCCCCATACCAAGGGGTTCACGCTGACCGCGCTGCTCGGCGCCTGTGGCGGCGATCTGCAAGGGTTGCGCGATGCCGCCCTGCTGTCGCTCGGTTACGACGCTGGATTGCGCGTCAGCGAGCTCGTCGCGGTCACCGTCGCCCATATCGACCCGCACAGCGATGGTTCGGCGCTCCTGTTCATTCCGTCGTCCAAGACCGATCAGGAAGGGCAGGGGGCCTGGGGTTGGCTGTCTGCGGACACGATGCGCCGGGTCGGCGCCTGGCTGGTAGCGAGTGCCATCACCGAGGGGCCGGTCTTCCGCCGCGTTGGGGTTGATCGGCGCCGTCTGCGCGCCGCGGTTCCGCCGATGGCGTACGAGGCGATCCCGGGGCACACGCGGCACTGGCAGGAGAAGCTGAAGGGCAAGAAGGCCGAACCGGCGCGGACGGTGTATACCGTTGGTACCGCGTCGCTAAGCCGGCAGGGCGTCAACGGCATTTATCGGCGGGTGGCGCTGAGTGCGTTCGATCAGGGGCTGGTAGAGATGCCGATCGCGAAGGCTGAGGAGGCCGCGCGCGCTTTGTCGAGCCACTCGCTGCGTGTCGGCCTCACGCAGGATCTGTTTGCGGCCGGGGAGGACGGCGTTGGCATTGCACAGGCGCTGCGCTGGTCGTCGCCGTCGACGGCACTGCGCTATGGGCGGAAGCTTGCCGCCAGGAGCAATGTTGCGGCGCGTGTACTCTCTCGCATTAGGAGCTGAAGGCGAGGAACCGACGGCCCCATCGGCTTGGCAACGTAGTAACGCGATTGAACGCCTATCGTCGATCACATCAGCAAGGGGTTTGAATATCGACTATGTAATCATCAATCGAGTTCTCGTCGGATTTTCGGATCAAATTCCGGAAAACTTAAACAACATTCAAAATGGATGTTTTAATATGCCAGTTTTATTGAAGCTTTAAAGGAATATAAAGCTGCGTTGTGATAGTCTCTGTTTCCATGGGACTTTCTGAAACCGATCCATATCATGGAGGCGATGATACAGTAACCGTACTGATTCATCTTCAGAACGCCATTTTGAAAATGATTGCCAAGGGTGCGGGGCTCGCACCAACGTGTACCACGCTGTGTGTACAAGTAGAGCGGATACTCCCGGAGGTAATCTGTTCGGTTTTAACAGTCGATGTAGCAGGCCTGCTACATCCGCTGGCCGGGCCAAGCCTACCGGAAGCATATTCCCAAGCGTTGGATGGCCTGTCCGTCGGCCCGTTAGCCGGCTCCTGCGGTACTGCTGCCTATCTGAAAACAGATGTTACGGTCGTTGATATCGAGACCGACGTCCGCTGGGCGCAGTTCAAACACCTTGCACGTCCGCACGGGCTGCGCGCCTGCTGGTCCAGTCCGATATGTGATGCAGACGGTCGCGCGATCGCGACATTTGCTTTTTACTATCGCAGCGCCCGAGGACCCACGGCCTTCGAACGCGAGGTAGTAGCTAGCTGCGTTCACCTCACGCAAATCGCTATCGAGCGACATGAGCGTGTTCTCGAGCACCAGCGCCGGGCCTTTACCGACGCCTTGACGGGTTGCCCCAATCGGGCTGCGTATCATGCCGCACTTTCCAAACTTGAAGGCGCTGCGGTCGGCAGTTGGGCGCTGTTCGTGCTGGATCTCGATAATCTCAAGGTCGTGAACGACACGTTCGGGCATCATGCGGGTGACGAGCTTCTTCAGATTGCCAGCGACAGGATCTCAGCAGCAGTCACCCCCGGACGAACGTTTCGCGTCGGGGGCGACGAGTTTGCTGTCATTCTCCAGGCTACCGATGCCCTTCGTGACCTGGAGAAGATCGCGGATGAGGTTCTAAGCGCGCTCTCGGTTGCTGCCGACTGCGGCGGGCATAGCATCGTCCCTCGCGCTACCATCGGAGGCGCTACGTTCTCATCGGACGACGCCGGGGTTGGAAGTGTTCGGCAGAATGCCGACTTTGCCCTCTACCACGCCAAGGAAACCGGTCGTGGTGGTTTTGTGCGATACTGGGCAGGGCTCCGCTCGAACATGACGCGGCGCATGGGCGCAATCAGGGACCTGAGCGCGGCTTTGCGAGAGGACCGGATCGAGGCCCATTATCAACCGATCTTCCGACTAGACACGCGCGAGATCGTCGGCCTGGAAGCGCTTTGCCGCATGCGCATCGGCGACAATCTGGTCTCGGCTGCCTCTTTTCATGAGGCGACTGCCGACGCCCAGGTTGCGACCTCGCTCACTGCCAGGATGATGGCTCTTGTCGCGGCTGACCTACGCCGTTGGCTGGATTTGGGTATTCCGTTCCAACACGTCGGTATCAACGTCTCGTCGGCGGATTTGAGTGGCGGTGCCGTAGGACAGGTTCTAGCCGCAGCGCTCGAGTGCGAACGGGTCCCTCTCACTCACGTCATCCTCGAGGTAACCGAGACGGTGTACATGGGCCGCGGGGACCAAGCGATACAGCAAGCGATCAGGGCACTTCGCGCTGACGGCATACGGGTCGCACTGGACGATTTCGGAACGGGTTTCGCATCGCTGACGCACCTGCTCACCGTTCCCGTCGATGTCATCAAGATCGACAAACTGTTCGTTGACCACCTGGAACCCGACGGTGTTAGCGTGACCATTGTCGAAGGCCTGATCCGTACCGCGAAAAAGATGGGCATCAGGATCGTCGCCGAGGGGATAGAAACTGAAGAACAAGTCGAACAGCTTCGCGCGATCGGCTGTGCGTTAGGGCAGGGGTACATCTTCTCGCCCGCGGTCAATCGCGATACGACGACCGCCCTTCTCCTTGAGCATGCGCAGGGCATCGCGCGACCGCCGATTGAGACGCGATCTGGCGTAGGCTGATTGACGATCCAGCGCTGAAAGGACTGGAGCACTCAGCAGCAGGGTCGGATCGATGAATTGCCGCAGCGGCGTGTTGCCGCGGATCGTCGGCGGATGATCACCGCGTTTATCAGGCCTTACGGAACAGACAGCGGTCCCGGTAACTGCCGAGGGAACCACGTCAGGAGGGCGTCCGACAGCGCTGTAGCGACAACTGAGGGATCGCCAGTTCGTGTGCCGCTAGCGCGCACCGTGGTCGCCTGCCCCGTCCATACGACGTGATTGTCGCGGCGCAGCGATACCGTCACCTTGAGACGGGTTACGATCAGCCCGCGCAATTGATCCTTCCCCGACGGCAAAGTCAGCGACAGGCCTCCAAGGCCCGCTGCCATGCCCGGCCGGTCTGATCGATCGTTGCCGGACCTGACGACGCCGCGCTGTGTCTGCGATACCTCAACCTTGGCAATGTAAAGGCTGTGGTTCGGGTCGGGCAGGGGCAGGAATGGTGTTCGAAGAAGGGTTCGCTGAACGGCGTCCGTGAACGTTCTCGTGATAGCGGAAGACGTAGTCGAACTATCAGCAGCCACGATCGCTATCGTGCCGGGCCTCACCGCGGTGGTGGCAACCGGCGATTGCATCATGGCTGCTGCCGCAGCGAGAGGAAGTACGTACATCCAACAAGGTCCGATGCTTTAAGAGGCCTTTTGATATAGCTCGGCACGTCGGAGGCATGTGATTTCCCGTCCCAGTCGCGGTCTTTCGCCTCGGTTCGATTACAGAAGATCTTCGATCCTAAACGGCATCTCGCGAAGCCGCTTGCCCGTCGCATGATGAATGGCATTGGCAATGGCGCCGGCACAGCCCGTCATGGCAACTTCGCCAAGCCCCTTTGCGCCAAGGGCATTGATCAGAGGATCTGGTCGATCGATAAAGCCGACGTCTATCGACCCAATGTCGGCATTCACAGGCACGACATAGTCGGCAAGATCGTTGTTCAGCCACCCGCCATAGCGCGGATCGACTTCGGTCGCTTCGCGGAGCGCCGCGCCAATGCCCCAGATCACGCCGCCCCGAACCTGACTCTCGGCCGTTCGCGGCGAGATCACCCGCCCGCAATCGGCAATGCTGACGACGCGTGGCACGCGGACGCGGCGCGTACCCGGTTCGACATGAACTTCAACGAAGTGGGCAATGTAGCTGTAGGTCGTGAAGGTCGAGTAGTCCGGCCCAACCAACGCCATGCCGCCCTTGCGCAGTGTCGCCAGATCCTTCGGACCCTGGTCGACCGCAACATGCTCGACCTCAACCTGAAGCGAGGGACGCCGCACGGTCGCAAGCTGTCGGTGAAGATTGCCCGCCACCTGACGCCCGGCTAACAGCTCCGCCATGGCAGCGTTCAACTTGGCAGCCGTCTCTGCCGCTGCCGGCACGACACTCGCGGTACCCCAGGATCCCGCCGTCGTATGCTGTGGCGCTACGCTGGTGTCGCCGATCGCGATCTCCAGTTTCAAAGGATCGATCGCCAGTTCGCGTACGAGAACCTGTTCGATGGTCGAGCGGATGCCCTGGCCCATCTCATGCCCCGCAGCCGCAAACCGGGTCGTGCCGTCTGCGTTCACGCGTAGCGTCACGATGTTGGGATGGGCGGAGCCCGGATAGGCGCCCGATGCCACGCCCCAGCCGACCTGCGTGCCGTCGGGCAGCGTCATCGATCCCGGCTGGAGACTACGCCGTTCCCACCCAAAACGACGAGCGCCCTCCGTCAGGCATTCCGACAGATAGCAGGACGAGAGTTTCTGGCCGTGGATCGGATCGGTCGTGGCGCGGTGGCGCAGTCGGAAGGCGACCGGATCGATTCCGAGCTTGAGGGCAAGTTCGTCCACCGCGCTTTCGAAGGCAAAGCACGACGGGTGCGGCGTCGGCGATCGCATGTAGCCTGGCGCCTGCGTATCGATCCGCAGATTGGCGGCAGTCCCGTGGTAATTCTCGATGCCGTACAGCATGGGGACGGACTCGTGGTAGTCGGGCGGGAACTGGCCTTCGCGCGATTGCTGCTGGTCGGCATCGTAGCGCACCGCGATCATCTTGCCGCTGGCATCCGCACCGATCTCGATCCGGTGACGGTTCTTTGGCCGGAAGGTCGCGTTATGGAAAATCTGCCCGCGCGGCAGGACAAGTTTGACCGGTCGGCCGAGCAGCATCGCGGCGCGGGCGACAAGGGCGGTCTGGCGCTGTGCCCCGCCACGCTGGCCGAAGCCCCCGCCGATTTGTGGGCTCTTTACCGTCACCTGCTCGGGCGTAAGGCGCATGTTGCGCATTACGGCACCCTTAGTGTTGCTGCTGCTCTGTGTGCTTTCGTAGATGGTGAGTTGCCCATTCTCCCATACGGCGGTCGTCGACAGCATCTCGATCGGGTTATGGTGCTGTGGCGGTGAGACATAGTCCGCCTTGTGCCGGGTTACCGCGCGCGCCATCGCCTGCGTCGCATCGCCCGCTGTCACCGGTTTGACGGCTTCGCGCACCATCCCCGGCTGCTCGATGAGCGAGGTGAACGCGGGCGCTGTTGTGTAGGTCGGACGAATGGCCTCGGCGCCCTCGATCGCGGCCTCGAGCGTCTCGGCAACGACAAGTGCGACCGGCTGGCCACGATAGGCAATGTCGGCCGTGAGCGTCGCAGGCGGGGGCGGTGCGCCAGGGGTCGCAGGAGGGGGCGGCAGAAAGTCGGTCGCGGTCAGCACGCGAACAACGCCCGGCACCTGCATCGCTGCATCGACCGACAGCGATGCAATCCGCCCCTTCGCAATGGTTGCCGGGACCTGCATGGCGTACAGCAGCCCAGCGACCTGATGGTCGGCTCCATAGCGCGCAGCGCCCATCACCTTCTCACGGGCATCGGCACGGGGACGGTTGGGGAAGGGGGCGGTCATGACCGGTTCCTCGCTGCGGCGATAGTCAGGGCATCGGCAACGGTCCGCGCGCCGAGTTCGATCTTGAAGCCGTTCTGCTTGCCAGCTTTGGCATCGGCAAACGCGGCGTGGCCTGCAGCCAGTGCAGTCGCCGGGGTCAGGGGCTTGCCAGCCAGCAGCGCCTCTGCCGCGGTCGCCCGCCATGGTTTGGTCGCCACGCCGCCAAGTGCGATCCGGGCGCGCGTCACGGTGTCACCATCCATGTCCAACGCGACCGCTGCCGAGGCGAGCGCGAAGGCGTAGCTCTCCCGGTCACGGATCTTGTGATACGTCGAATGCCGGCCTGCCTTCGTCTTTGGCACGACGATCGCCGTGATCATCTCGCCTGGCTGCAGCGTGAACTCCAGGTTCGGCGTGCTGCCCGGTAGACGATAGAGTTCGGCAATCGGGATCGCGCGGCTACCGCTGGCGCCCAGCACTTCGACATAGGCGTCGAGCGCGACGAGCGCGACGGGCCAGTCGCCAGGGGAGACGGCGGTGCACGACGGACTCTGGCCCAGCACGGCCTGGCCGCGGTCGAGTCCACCGATTGCCGCGCAACCCGAGCCCGGCTCCCGCTTGTTGCAGGGGTAGGTGTTGCCGACCGACGTTCCGCCCGCACCGTTTCGGAAATAGAGACAGCGGGTCCGCTGGAGCAGGTTACCGCCGACCGTCGCCATGTTGCGCAACTGCTGCGAGGCAGCCTTCCACAACGCCTCGGCAAGGACGGGATAGTCGCGCAGCACGACCTTGTCGGTCGCGACCGTGCTCATCGGTGCGAGCGCCTCGAAGCGTAGCCGCTCACCGTCCGTTTCGATTCCATCGAGCCCTCGGATCGTGGTGACGTCAATCAGGTGCTGAGGCTTCTCGATGTCGAGCTTCATCAGGTCATAGAGCGAGGTGCCGCCTGCGATGTAGTGGGCACCGGCTCCCGCGGCTGTGAAGGCCTGGACTGCCGCTACGGCGCTTTCGGGTCGTGCATAGGTGAAGGGGCGCATCAGGCTTTCTCCCTTCCCGCAACCTGCTCGATCGCCGCGACGATGCCGACATAGGCGCCGCAGCGGCAGATGTTGCCGCTCATATATTCGCGAATGCGGTCCTTTGACGTGGCGTTGCCTTCGCGCACGCACGCCACTGCCGCCATGATCTGTCCCGGTGTGCAATAGCCGCATTGCAGCGCGTCGTGGTCGATGAAGGCCTGCTGCATCGGGTGCAGCGTCTCGCCATCGGCAAGCCCTTCGATCGTTGTCACGGCACGTCCGTCGACCTTGGCTGCTAGCGTGAGGCAGGATGCTACGCGCCGACCGTCGACGTGAACGGTACATGCGCCGCACTGGCCATGGTCGCAGCCCTTCTTGGCGCCAGTCAGATGCAGTTGCTCACGCAGGAGATCGAGCAGCGATGTCCGCACATCGATCTCTACCGGTACCGCCTTGCCGTTGACCGTCGTCCGGATCGCCAATCGGACGCCCACAGGCTTGGCGAGCTGTGCTGCGACCGCCGGATCGCTCTCAGCAATAAGGCTAGACGCTGTAAGCGCGGCGGTACCACCCAGTGCGGTGCGCCGCGTCAGCGGCACGCCCAGGAAGTGATCCATATCAGCCATCAACATCTCTCCGGACGGGCGCCTGCCTCGCCAGGCATTCGTAGCCGAAACAGATGCTTAGCTAAAGCGTTCAGATGGGTCAGGCAGTCGTTGCTGCCATCGACGCTTGCGGCAGCTAAAGGGGCCAGCTCCGGAAGCTTCGCTTACATTCTCGGAGGAGTCTGACCTCGTCGATAGGCGACGCAGTTGTGAGAAGGGTACAACCCTGCGGGGTGCCTAAACTATTTCAGTTGGCTGTCCTTGCTCCCACGTCGGTTCATGCCGGTCGCCACGGGGCGGTCCCGGCCGCTCTGACAGGCTACGCAGGTGTGTACGCCCGGTAGCGCGCGTCGGCGCCCTTCGGGAATGTCGTCCCCGCACAAGGTGCAGGTAAGTCGGCTTTCACCCACCGGCATCTGGGCGCGGGCCGTCAGAACGGCATCGGTAATGGTATCATCAATCTGGTCCTGCACCGCGCCGTCGCGGCTCCATCCACCGGCCACTTATCTTCTCCTGCTGTTGTCCCTCACCATGTAGGAACGGTTCGTACCCACGCCATGAATTCGCATGCCAGCCGAGGCACAAACTGCCCTCGGATTAGGAAGTTATGCGTCCAGCGACGATCCCAGAACGTTTCAAGTGAATGAGCAAAACCCAACCTCCGCTTCGACCCGAGTTTCGAAAACGTGCCGGATGACGAGGTGGAGACGCAGCGCGGCCTTACCGAGGCGATGCTGGCGATCCAGCGCAAGACGCAGGCAGATACAGGTTATGCTCACCGGGCCGTACACGCCAAAGCTCACGGCTATCTTAAAGCCAAGTTCGAGGTGCTCCCCGATCTTCCGACATCTCTTGCGCAGGGACTGTTCGAGAGCCCCGCTACATACGATACCATTCTGCGTTTCAGCACGACACCAGGCGACGTGCTCGACGACAATGTTTCGACCCCGCGCGGGGTGGCGCTGAAGGTGTTAGGGGTAAGCGGAGCACGTTTGCCCGGAAGCGAAAGCGATACGACGCAGAACTACGTTCTTGGTAATTCGCCATCGTTTCAAGTGGCAACTGCTGCCGGCTTTCTAAAGCAATTGAAGATATTGGCCGCCACGACGGGGCATGCCGAGCCAGTCAAAGAAGCGCTCTCTGTTCTCTCTCGTACGACAAATGCTGGCCTGGAGAAG
Source organism: Sphingomonas sp. PP-CE-1A-559 (assembly GCF_004340965.1). Classification (GTDB taxonomy): domain Bacteria; phylum Pseudomonadota; class Alphaproteobacteria; order Sphingomonadales; family Sphingomonadaceae; genus Sphingomonas. The sequence continues at coordinate 41,450 of NZ_SLYA01000011.1, forward strand.
GTTGGGCTGAAGTCGGCAACATTGACCACGCTTGCCGGCCAAGCAATCACCGAATTACTCGGCGACAGCTTCTATTCGCAGGCAGCGATCCTCCACGGTGACTATTTTGCCAAGGTGGTTCTGGCACCCGTAGCGACCGAGCTGGTCGCGTTATCTGGCAAGATGTGTCCGGCCATCCCGACGCGATCCGCGAGTCAGTCCAGCGTTACTTTGCCGCGCTTCCAGCAGTATGGGAGTTAAGGGTTCAGTTGGCGACGGACATCGAGGCAATGCCTGTCGAAGACTCCGCTACCGAGTGGCCCGAGGACGAAAGTCCTTACGTCGCGGTAGCCCGCGTTAATGCCAACCCGCAGCAGTCATGGTCAGAAGAGCTGTGGGCCGAGGTCGAAAGCGGGTTAGCGTTCAGCCCCTGGATCGGTTTGGCCGCGCATCGGCCGCTGGGATCGATCATGCGTGCTCGGAGACCAGCCTACGCTGCAGCGCGAGAATATCGTGGGCAAACGAATGGCATCAAGATCGAAGAACCTTCTATTTTATAGGTGTTTTGCCCAGCTAGCTGGCAGGCTGGAGTGATGGTCACTCTGGTCATGCTTCGGTGAACGATTTGGCTTCTCAAGCGGTTGGAAGGTCAAGGAGATTTATCAATGCGCGACGCTGACGGGACTTACGCAATCACGGGCGGTTGCCGCTGCGGGGGCATCCGATACCGCATCACGAAGGCGCCGCTATTCGTGATGGCTTGCCACTGCACGGACTGCCAGGAGCAGACGTCGGGTGCCTTCTCGCTGGGCATGCCTGTAGACAAGGCCGGCTTTTCCCACACGGGTGAACCAGTCGTCATCACCAAGACGGCCGAAAGCGGAAATGAGAGCCGCGCATATCGGTGTCCTACGTGCGCGGTTTGGACGCACACCACGACGGACGGAACTCCGGACACAGTCGTAGTGCGTCCCTCAACCCTTGACGACGCAGAGTGGGTCAAACCCGTCGCTCAGATCTTCGTCCGAAGTGCGATGCCTTGGGCTAAGCTCAACGTACCGCACAGCTACGAGAAGGAATTCGATGATCCGACTGAGATCGTAGAGACTTTCCGTTCGTCGGGCATACTCGACAAGGTGGCATGATCTGCCGCACGAGATAAACTTCCGTACCGCCAAAGGCTAAACTCATCGCGACACAGGACCATCACGTCCCCGCCGAAGTGAGCATTGGCGCTGCGAGCGTAGCTGAAGCGCTTAGTCGGTCGTCCTGCGATCGCTTTGTTCGGAGCACGCGGCGTCAACGTGCTCCAGTCAAGGACCGGCCCTTTCGTCGTGCAGGGGGTAGTCGTTAGAAGTCGACGAGCAGGTCATTGGTGGCTTCGAACTGCCACCAATGTCAGCGTGCTCTCGAACTTTCTACTTTGGCAATGCATACGCGATGACGTGATCGCCGAGCTTCGTGCCAAGCGAACCATGGCCGCCGGCCACAACGACAACAAACTGTCGACCGCTCGCGGTAGAGCGATACGACATCGGCGTTGCCTGTCCGCCTGCTGGTAAACGAGCGCGCCACAAGACCTTACCCGTCCGGGTGTCGTAAGCTCGGACATAGTTGTCGATTGCCGCAGCCATGAACGCGACACCACTTGCAGTCGTGATTGGCCCGCCGAGCGATGGCACGCCCATCTTGAACGGCAGCGGCAGGATCGTCTCGTCGCGGATCGTACCGTTCTTATGCTCCCAGACCTTCTTGCCGGTGGTCAGATCGATGCCGGCGACATAGCCCCAGGGCGGCGCCTGACAGGGCAGACCGGCAAAGGACAGGAACGGGTTCATGTCGACCGCGAACGGTGCGCCTGTGTTGGGATTGTAGCCCTGCTCTTGCGATCCGCGCCGATCCGATCCGCCGGACGGCCCGCGTTCGTTGGGGCCACCACTATCGTCGCGACGTGGCACCAGTCGGTCGACGAACGCCACGTAGTTGGGATGCGCGAAGATAACTTGCCGCACCGGGTCGATCGAGATGCCGCCCCAGTCCATGACACCGAAGTTTCCTGGGAAGACCAAAGAACCTTTCAGCGAAGGTGGCGTGAACGGCCCGCGATAATCGAGCGACTTGAAACGGATCCGACACCAGAGCTGGTCCAGCATCGTCGTGCCCCACATGTCCGTCTCACGCGCCGGCGCTGGCATCAGCGACACCGAAGAGAAGGGTTGGGTCGGCGACGTGTGGTCGCCGGGTGCGGCACCGGCTGGCACTGCGCGTTCGGGCGCTGGAAAGATCGGCTTACCAGTGCGGCGATCAAGCACGAACAGATTGCCGGTCTTGGTCGACTGGACCAGCGCCGGCACTCTGCCGCGTCCAGGCAGTGTCAGGTCAACCAGCGCTGGCTGCGCTGGCACGTCCATGTCCCACAGATCGTGATGGACGGTCTGATAGATCCAGCGCGGTCGGCCAGTCGCGATGTCGAGCGCGAGGACCGAGGTTGCAAATCGCTCGGTGGTAGCAGGACGGTTGCCGCCCCACTGATCGACCGCCCCCATGCCCATCGGCAGATAGACAAGCCCGAGCGCTTCATCGGCTGCCGGCGTGCTCCAGCTGTTGGGTGACGATGGCGTGTACTGTTTGCCGGTACCCAATGGTGCGGTGTCGTTGGGGTTGCCCGGATCGAAGTTCCAGACGAGCCGGCCGGTTGCCGCATCGTAGCCTCGGATGACGCCGGACGGTACCTTGGTGGCGATATTGTCGAACACTGCGCCGCCAGTGATGATGAGCCCCTTTGCAACCAGTGGCGCTGACGTGACCTGATACCAGCCCTGATTGTAGTGCGGCTGACCTGGCAGCAGGCTGACGGTACCGTTCTGACCAAAGCTGCGACACAATGCACCCGTTCGCGGATCGAGCGCGATGAGCCGGCTGTCATTCGTGGCTAGGATGATGCGCTGTGGGCAGTCGCCGACGCTTTTAGCGCTAGGTACGCTCGCCTTCGCACTATCCCAGTAGGAGACACCGCGGCAGGTTAGGTGCTGCATGTTCTTCTGCGATGTCGCGATCTTCGGATCGAAGCGCCAGCGTTCCTTGCCGGTCTCGGCATCGACCGCGATGACCCAGTTGTGCGGGGTACACAGATACACCGTATCCCCAACCTTGATCGGCGTCATCTCGTACGTCGTCTCACCGGGATCGGTGTCGCGTTTCATGTCACCGGTGCGCAGTTGCCAAGCGACTTTCAAATTGCTGACATTGGCTGGCGTGATCTGCGTAAGCGGCGAGAACTTATCGCCGTACCAGCTGCGCGCATAGGCCTGCCAATCGTCATCGGGCACACCGTGCAGGTTCGCGGCAAGCGCGTGGCGTGGCCCCGGCAGGCTGCCGTCGAGATTGTGCACATCGCGCGTCAGTGAGACAGCGCCGAACACTATGGCTATGCCCAGTGCGAGGGTCAGCGGACCGGCACCGCGCGTCCATGATACGCCTGGTGTCAGGCGCTTAACCGTCCAAGGCAGGGCCAGCAACGCACCGAAGATGAAGATCAGGTCGCCGCGTGGCACAAGCGGCCACCAATCGGCGCCGATCTCCGCCCATGCCCAGATCACCGTGCCGAGCACCAGCGCGGCAAACACGTGCAAAGCGAGTACACGTCTGCGCCAGAGCAACACCGCCGTCGCCAGCATGGCAAGCCCAGCGAAGACGTAGAACAGGCTGCCCCCCAACGTTGCGAGCCACCCACCGCCAACAAGGTTGAGAAGCCCCACGACGCCAATGATGACGGCCAGTATATGGGGCCATCGGGCAGGGTGGCGAACGTGGGTCATTAGCGGCTCCGCGCATCATGCCTGCCCCATGACAACGGTATTTAGGGAGGAGGTGCAAAAGGCACCGTAAACCGGTCGCGCCAGACAAATCGAGACGTCCGGATGAAACTTTTGTCACATTGGCTGTGATACCCGTAGGGATTACGGCCCGCCCTTGGCGAAATCCCCGAGCGAGCCGACCGAAACACATTTGGGGGTTGTCCCGGCTCATCATATACAACCGGAAAGTTGAATAGTTTCGCAGTCGCTTCTGATGTGTTGCGGACGCTAGGCATTGGGTGGGGCGAGACGAGACCGTATTCTCGGCGCTGGCTATCTTTCCTCGAAAAGCACTCAGATCGTTGAGATAATGGGAAACTAGCCCCGCTTGAAAGGTTTTAGAGCGAGCATAGGAGATCGACATGGCGACCGAACAGCCGAGCGTTGCACCTAACGACGTGAAGCCTGAGCCGCACGACGCGGATAGCGCTGCGACCGTTTTAGACGATGCGCACATGACCAAAACGCCGGGCGGCGGGGGGCTAGGCGGTGCCGATGCCGCGGATGGCTTGAGCGGATCGGGAAAGCTTAGCGGTGGTGCAACGCCGAACAGCCCTATCGACGTCCCGGTTCCGCACGGCGGTAGTGGAAACCCAACCCGCGAGGCGCAGGTGAGATCGTTGAACGATGGCCCCAAGGAACCGCATACCAATCCGAACTGATCATAGCTGCAGCGATCTCGAGGAACATCGTGCTGTCTCGGGTGGACACCTCGGCGCCTCCGGGACGTTGAATGTCTGTGCATGATGATAGGACAGTTCGTCTAACGCGCCTGCGTTGTCTTCCCGTAGGTGTAAACGCAGCCGCCTTGAGGATCATCCGATGAGAGCTGATCGTAACCTGGCCGGGCGGCGTGTCGTGATAACCGGTGCATCAAGCGGTATCGGCGCGGCAACGGCGGTGGCTTTCGCCAAAGCGGGAGCGCGGCTTGTCCTGGGGTCTCGTGGCAAGGACGGGCTGGACGACGTCGCGCAGCGCTGCGTCGAAGCTGGCGGCAGCGCGATCGTCCGTCCAGTCGACTGCACCGATGCAGGCGCAGTGGCCGTGTTCGCTGCCGAGGCGCGCGATCTGCTCGGTGGCATTGATCTGTGGTTCAGCTGCGAAGGCGTTGGTGTGCTTGGCCGGTACGAAGACGTCCCGATTGCGGATCATGCCCGCGTCGTCGATGTGAACCTCGTCGCCCACATGAACGACGTCCATGCAGTACTGCCGATCTTCCTAGCGCAGGATCACGGCACTTGGGTAAACATGATTTCGGCGGGAGGTTTTGTCGCCACGCCTTATGCTGCGGCCTATTCGGCGAGTAAGTTCGGGTTGCGCGGGTTCAGTTCGGCGTTGCGCGGTGAGGTATCGAAGCGCCCGCATATTCACATATGCGACGTCTGCCCGACCTTCGTCGATACGCCCGGCGTGGACCATGCCGGCAACTATACTGGCGCACGGCTTTCGTTACCCCCGGGTTCGCTCGCACCGGAGACGGTTGCTAAGGCTGTCGTGCGGCTAGCCACGCACCCCCGTAACCTCACTGCGGTAGGCGCGCCGGCAATCGCATTCAAACTCAGCGAGTTCGCGGCGCCGAACCTGCTGGCGGCGATCATGAGTGGCTTCCTCGACACCTGGTCGGCCCGCGCGCCCAACGGCGACGACAGCGATGGGGTGTTGTTCGAACCTGGCGTCTCCGCCGGTCCGGATGGTGGCCGGCGCGATCCACACCGGGGGCGCAAGCTGGCAGCCGCGGCTGGCGGTATGGCGGTTCTTGGCCTTGCGGGGGCCGGTGTCTGGCTCGGCCGTCGCCGGTGATCGAGGACAATCGCTATCTCGCGGTGCGCCCCTGGATACGGTTCCCAACGGACGCTGTGGTCGCGGATACTGGCGGCTTGGCATCGGAGGGGCTTATCGCATGACCGAAGCGATCGAATTGGGACTGCCGGCGCGGGCCTTCGACCGTCAGGATGATGGCGACGACCTTGGCTTCTACGCACCCCCGCGTTTAGTCACGCACATCGACGAGGCAGCTGTCTGCGCACTGACCAGCCTGTACCGCGATGCGATCCCCGCTGGCGGGCGGGTGCTCGACCTCATGTCGAGCTGGGTCAGCCACCTGCCGGACGACGTCACCTATGCCGAGGTCGTCGGCCACGGCATGAACGCAGAGGAACTCGCGGCCAACCCGCGCCTCGATCGCTGGTTCGTCCAGAACCTGAACGATGTGCCTGACCTGTCCGAAGAGGACGCGCGCTACGATGCCGTACTGATCTGTGTCGGGGTTCAATATCTGCAAAACCCCCTGGCGGTACTGCGCGAGGTTCGTCGTGTGCTGAAGCCGGGAGGCCGCGTCATCATAAGCTTCTCGAACCGGTGCTTTCCGACCAAGGCCGTGGCGGTCTGGCGCGCTCTCGATACGCAGGGCCACGCCTCGCTTGTCCGCCTCTATTTGGAGACGGCAGGGTTCCGCGATGCCACGGCTTCCCTACTAGCAGACGGTCGCCTGGGCGATCCATTGGTCGCGATAACCGGTCGCAGTTGAGGCTGTAGGGATCACACCAGCAATGGGGGCGCTGACTTCCCGGTTTAGTACCGTTGCGCCTGTTACAGGTATGTATCAGGCGCAACGGCAAGCCCGCGGTCAGGCTTCGACGCTGGCGGTCAAGGGTGGTGTCTGCTGATGTTGGACGACCAGCCAATCGTCGTGTCCCCGCATCCGCAAGGTCGAGGTGCAATGCGCCTCGTACTTCTCGTCGCCGCTCGCACATCGCGCGGTGTACGCAACGACGATGAGGCCCTCTTGAGGGCGTGACACTCGTCGATCCGATAGCTCGACCGTATCCCAATCGGGCGTAGCCTTGACCGCATCCTTCGCTTCCTGCCCCTGGAAGACATAAGGCGGACGGGGCAAGACCATGACGATCTCCTCGTCGATCCGGTCCTGGTAATGCTCGTCGCTGGCATCCCATAGGCTCCCTTCGAATTCCCACACGCGCTGGTCGTCCATGCCGTCTCTCCTTCATGGCTCAAGCGCGAGAGGATGGGGGAGGGTTCCGGTGTCTCGGCACCATCGCGTCAATATCTACCGACGGATAAGACGTTTTGGCGCCCGTACGCCCGTACGCCCGTACGCCCGAACTTCCCGACTAACATTGCGCAAACAGCGGATGCCTACCCATCCATGGTCCAAGCGCGATCGAAGGGGACCGGACCTATAGGTCGCAGCATCTGTTGGTACCCGTCACAACAAGGAAGCTGCCATGAATCTCAATGACCTCCTCCCAGATGGTGGCATCGATGCACTCGCCGCCCAACTAGGCATACCGCGTGAGCAAGCTCAACGCGGCGCAGAGGCGCTGCTGCCGTCGGTTCTGGGCGGCATGGGGAATAACACGACGCAGTTAGACGCCCATGTAAACACCCTCGGCGGCCCAGACCTTGCTTCGAACGTGTTAGGCAACGAGCCGACGCAGATCGATCGCGGTAATCAGATCCTCGGCGGTATCTTCGGGTCGAAGGATGGCAGTCGGGAGGTCGCCGACAACGCGGCGCAAAGCAGCGGCCTGACGCCCGAGCTTCTGAAGCAGATGCTGCCGATCCTGGTCATGCTGGTGGCCGGCCATCTGACCGGGCGCTCGGGCGGGCAGCAAGGTGGCCTTGGCGGGATCCTTGGATCTGTACTCGGCAGCCTGGGTGGCGCTGGAGTCGCAGGCGCTGCGCCCGGGGGCGGTCTTGGCGGCGGACTGGGGGGCATTCTTGGTTCGGTCTTTGGTGAGCGGCAATAGAGCCGTCCGGACATAAAACCGTCGTGTTCGATCAAACCGGTGGACTTGAGGTCCACGAACACCTCGTCGCCACGTGGCTACGGCACGGCGATACCATCGACGGCATGACTGGGGAGCACATGAGATGCGGAGACGGGGAAACAAGCGAGCCGGTCCAGTGGCAATTGTCATCTTCGTGATGATCGTAGCACTCGTCGTGACGATCTGCTGGCTCGCCGCGCGTGGCTTTCAGAAAGAGCCGAATGGACCGCCGCGCGGTAGTCAGACGCTGCCAGCTCAGGCTGCGCAGGGCACCGTAGCTGCGACGCCTCCGAACGCTACCCCTGCTCGATAGTCATGACGACAGTTTCGCTGGCGGCCTGAGGCCGGATGGGACCGCGTAGGGTGCGGTCCCATCCGGATCGGCTGGTTTAGTTGCGCAGGCTGTCTGGAACGATACCGCCGTTATCGGCAAGCTTCTGCATCACAGCCTTGTGAAGGGCGATGTTCTGCTCGGCCGAGCCGTCGGCTGCAGCATGGACATTCAGCTCGGCAGCAAGTTCCTTGCGAGCTGTCAGGCTGGAGTCCAAGTCCAACAGCTTCAGAAGATCGACGATCGAGCTCTGGTAGTTGCCCCCGCCATCTTTCATCGATGCCATCTCGCTGAGGACCGCACCGACGTCGACGGACTGCTGCGGCGCTGCGGGGGAGGGCTGAGCGGTAACGGTCGGCGCGGCTTGCGGTGCAGCCTGCGGCGCCGCGGCTGGAGCTTGAGCCGGTGCAGCGGCTGGTGCGGCTTTGTGGTGAAAAACCTTGTTCATGATCGTGCTGAAGATGCTCATAGCCGTGTCCCGATAAGGCCGGCAGCTGTGCCGGCAGACGGCTAGAACGAACTCGCTTCAGGATCGGTCCGGGGTTCGTTGCTCGTGCGGAACGGTCCTCAGGAGGCACGCGTTGAGCAGGCAGCAGTAGTATGCGAGCAGATGGAGAGTATGATGAACTTCAAGACCCTAGCATTGGTGTCAGTAGCGGCCCTGTCATTAGCCGCATGCGGCAAAAAGGCCGACGATACGACCGCCGTCGATAACAGCACCTACGCCAACACGACCGCCACGGACGTGAATGCAGCCGGTTCCAATGATGCGATGGCAGCACCCGCCTCAGGTGGGCAGGCCTTCGTCAACATGGCGGCTGCAAGCGATGCGTTCGAGATCGAGACCTCGAAGCTTGCTGTGACCAACGGCGCATCTGCGGCGGTGAAAAAGTTCGCTGGCCAGATGATCACCGCCCATGAGGGTTCGACTGCGAAGTTAAAAGCACTGACGGCAACGCTGTCGCCAGCTTTGACGCCCAACCCGGCGCTGAGTGCTGAGCAGCAGCAGAAGCTTGCTGATCTGAAGACCAAGCAGGGCGCTGATTTCGACACCGCGTACGCCGCTGCCCAGGTCGCCGGGCATCAGCAGACGCTCGATACGCTCAAGGGATATGCCGCAACCGGCGACGTGCCGCAGTTGAAGACGTTCGCGTCGGGATTGGCACCGACGGTTGCGGCGCATCTCAACATGGCAAAAGCGCTTAAGTCCTGAGGTCGGGTCTCAAACGATCAAGTATGAGTCGAGAGGTGCACCGAGTGTACTTCTCGGCTTTCTAGGAACATCACATTGCAGATCGGCGTGGGAGGCTCGGTTTGAAGATATCGGCCAGATCGAGCCGAGCGTTGTCGGCAAGCCCCGCTATGGACGTCTCGACCGTGGCATGGCGTTCAACCGCGTGATTACCACGAGTAGGACCCGCTTCATTTTGTCCTTAGTCTACATCCTCCTATCATCGTCGCTGCAATGCGGGCCCCCAAGGAGATAGGACCGACTTGGCTCCTAAGCGGTTGCCGCATCGTCCGATTGAAGGAACGAGACGAACAGATCGGTCGACGATCTTAAATGCCGCGCGCTGGCTGCCAGATCGCTGGCGCTGCCCCGTACCGACGCCGACAAGAGCGCGGCAGACCCCGCCGCTTCCGCCACGCCGTCAATCCGGGTGCCGATCTCGTCCGCCGCGCCGACCGCGCGCGCTGCACCCGCATCTACCTCCTGTGCCGTGAAGCGCTGCTCGCCGACTGCGGTCGCGATCCCCGATGCCGCAACCGAAACCTGACCGATCGCAGTATTGACGCTACGCAGTTTCTCGCCCGTGTCCGCGACGCCCTCGCGGATGCCGGCAAGCAGTGTGCTGATCCGGTCGCTCGCCCGCTTGGTATCCCCAGACAGGACCTTCACTTCGCCAGCGACCACTGCGAACCCGCGCCCTGCATCGCCCGCCCGCGCTGCCTCGATTGTAGCGTTCAGGGCGAGCAGATTGGTCTTGTTCGCCAGGTCACGGATGTCGTCTAGAAAGACTTCGATCTGGACGGCATGATCCTCAAGCATCGCCACCGTCTGCACGCTGCGTTGCGCTTCCAGGCTTGCCACCACGGTCAACTCCGATTGCCGGTCGGCCGCGATCGCGATCGTCCGGATCGATTCGGACAGGTCGCGGATCGACGACGCGACATGCGCTATGTCGCGTGCTGCTCGGCCTGCGCCCGATGCCGCCTCAACCGCATCCTGGGTCGCGCCACCGGTGACATCTTCGAGCCGCACTGCTGCATGCTCCAGTCGTTCGGTCGCCTGGCCGATGCTTTTCACCACGGACGTCACCGAATGATCGAACTCGTTCGCCAGGACCACCAGCTCGCCGCGCCGCTCGCTCGCGATCCGCGCCGCCTGCTCCTCGCGCTGTTGGCGTTCGCGCGCCGCCACTGCCTCCGCTGCACGCGCCTGAAGCATTGCCTCCTCGGTTCGCCGCTGGCCGTCCTCTGCCATCTCGGTCAACTCGCGAGACCGCCGCAATGCTGCACTCTGCGACTGGAACAGCCGCTCGAGCTGGATCGTCAGCACGGTCAATGCGCCGAATTGCAAGCCGACCGCCACGACATGAAAGATCACCCGACCGAGATTGCCCGTGCCGGTAAAGACGAATTCCGGGGCCCACCATTCGAGGGCAAGATGATGGATTGCGGTCAGCACCGTCGCTAGCGCAATCGGCCGCCAATCCGCCAACATTACCAGCGCCGCCATCCCGACGAAGAAGTACATGTGTGCATCCATCTGCCACGGATGCCCCTTGAACAGGAAGACAAGCATCGCCGGTATCACCGCCGCAAGCGATCCCATCAGCGTCCGAGCCTCTATATCGTAGCGACCGCGGAGCGCCATCACGGTCGGTCCCGCCGTGATGATGGTGCCGATTACCAGCAGCGGAACGCCTGCGCCCGCATCCAGTACGGCGTTACCTATCAGCAGCCCCCCCAACGAGGACCAGCCGATCAACGCCCACGCTTGGACAGCGCGACGCCGCAGCCGGTCAAGCGGGTTGAGTCCGGCATCATCCCCGATTTTTCCGGTAGCTCCAAGCTTTACTCCGAAACCCAACCGAGAAAACGCTGGCTCCAGCAGCGAGATGGTTCGGTTCATGCTCGCTTTCCAGCACCGCCATCAACGCCGCACCCCGCGGGCGGAGCGGCCATGATGACGACATTCCACGCGACCCGGGGGGCGATGCGGGCACGATCGCCAACGACGACCAGCGATCCCGGAAATGGCCCGGTCCCAAGCAATGCCGCACCGCCCGCCAGCGCACCCTGCATTGCTGCTCCGCCATCTTGACCGAGTGGCACCACCAGCATCGAACCCGATGCTGGTGGCCACATCGTCAACACCGCGAGCCCAAACGTCGCAGCAGCGATCTGAGCAGGGATCAACATCCAGCTTGGCAGGAATTTCATACGCTTACCTACGCACTGCCTGGTTAATGCAAAGTAAGTTCGCCACCCATGATCGCCCCCGATCTGGCTTCGACAAGATCCAAAGTGGTGGCCCAAGCAGGGGGTATCGCAGAGGATCGCCCTGTTGGATCCGAGACTAACAGCGGACGGGTTGGTTTGCCGTCGGACAGTTTCAGCTAACAATGATACCGCGTGGATTTGAGCCTTGGCGGGGTTTTAGATTTCCCGGTGTCGGTTAAGGGTTTCGTATGAACCTTTCACAGACCGAGGCATACCGTAGCGCTGCAGCCCACGAACGTTCGGAAGCGGAGCGGTCCGTACTTCCCCTTGTTCGAGAACGTCATTTGCGATCGGCAGAAGCTTGGGATGCGATGGCCAGTCAGGGTGAAATGACTGAGCGTCTGGCGCAGGCGAATGCCGAGAACCGGATCAAACAACCCTATCAGCGACGGTCGTCAGCTGAGAGTACATAGGCCAGGCTTGACGGATCTTCACCGGCGCGGTTCTCTGCATGCGCGCCGCTGCGTTATCAGCTAAGCAACAGTGGACGCCGGACTACGTACTTTGATCCCCACGACGACCGACCGGACGTGAAGGCACGGGACCTGGTCGTCTATCCAAAGTGTCTAGAAGTCTTTCACCCCCTAAGTGAGAGCTGACTGCCGTTTCGGGGCATTCTGGCCCTCGGTGTGAGCTGCCCCCTTCTGAGCGGTCCATCGACTATGAGAGTCTGGATCAAGGAAGGGACGACGAATGCCTGCGAAAAAGCACAAGCCGGAAGAGAT
>NZ_SLYA01000012.1 GCF_004340965.1 Sphingomonas sp. PP-CE-1A-559
AGATCGATCGCGAGATCGCCGCCTTCCGGCGTCAGCACCACTGCCTCGATGAGCGCGCGCAACCGTTCGAACGCCTGCGCTCTCAGCGCCCCGTCGCGGTCTGGCTGTTCACCATCGAACGCAAAGACTGGTGGGCGAAGCGCGGTCGCCTAGCCGCCGTCATCGGGCCGTTACCCACGGAAAGCGGGCCGACGTTGGCCGCAGACTATCTGCGATTGGTATTCAGCCCTGGCGTGACTGCCCAGGTCCACATCCACTCGGGACCGAAGGCGTTCTTTGCACTCACTGTCGACACCTGCCTAGCGACACCAGAGGGAACGCAGGTCGGTCGCGGACCGGGCAATTCGCTGATGATCAGGCCGGGGCCGCCCATGCTGCTCATGGCTGTCGGCAAAGAGGAACGACGCGGTTTTGCGTTCATCCTGCATGACGCTACCAAATCGCCAACCACCTTGACCCAGCAGTGGCGACCGCAAGGCTCCTGCGCACGGCTGCTAGCCCTCGCGTGCGGCCGTTGACGATCACGGTTGCGCTCGCTCGAGCCAATCCCTGCGCGATGCCGAAGCCGATGCCTTCGGTCGAGCCGGCGACGAGCACGGTCTTGCCATTGAGGTCGATGTTCATGGTGTTGGTCCTTCGATGGGTCGGAATGGTGTGCCGGTGGGGATCGAGGGCATGCCGGAGTCTTCGTGTGAGCGTTGTGACCGGGAGCGATCTTCATGGGGCCAATTCGGAGGCGCGCTGCTGTATCCAGTTACCGATATCGTTCGTGACACGGTCCCGGTCGAGATCGTTGAGCAGATCGTGGTAATGCCCTTCGTACAGCTTGAGCGTCTTGTCGCTCGCACCGGCAGCCTCGAAGAAGTCTTGGCTACCCTGCGCGTTTGCCGCCTTGTCCCCGGTGCCGTGCAGGATGAGGATGGGCAGGACGATGCGGCCGAAGTCCACGCGCAATCGATCGGCAGCGCGCGCCAGTGCCGCGACCGTCTGCACCGGTTGCACTTCATCGCGCACCAATGGATCCAGCTCGAGCTGTTCGACCCAGGCGGGGTCGCGCGAAAAGTCCGCTATCTTCAGCCGCAGTACCCGCGCGTGCGGCATGATGTGGCTAGTGCCCTTCAGGATCGTCAGCGCGACATTGGGCGTGAACACGCGATAGGCGAAGCTCTCGCAGATCAGGCCGTCGATCCGCTGCGGAAGGTCGAGCGCATAGGTCAGCGCGATCGCCCCGCCGGCGCCGTGTCCGAGGAGGTAGACCGGCAGACCGGGGGTCAGCGAACGCGCAAGGTCGATGGCGCGAGCCAGGTCCGACACATACGCGTCGAACGTGTCGACGTAAGCGCGCGCGCCTTCAGAACGGCCCCGGCCGCGCAGGTCGAGCGCGGCGACGGCGAAGCTGCGCTGGGCGAACACCTCGGCGGCACGCGCATAATGGCCGCTATGCGCATGGAAGCCGTGGCAGAGGACCAGCGAGGCGCCGCCCGTGCCGATCGCAGGCCAGTGCCGGACGAATAACCGTCCGGCACCCCCGTCGAGTTCATGCACCTGCATGGTGGTCGAAGAGAATTGTGGCATCTCCTGTCTCCTTGACGTGGGCGGATCAGCGCGGTGTTGCAGCGGAGACGAAGGTGGTATCGCTCGGCCCGGTGCCGGTAATGCGGACGACGGCCGCCTCGTCGCGGGTAGCGGCGAAGTGCGGCACCTTGCCGGGCTCCGTGTAGAAGCCACCGGCGCCCAGCGCGCGCATCGTGGTCGTCGAGGTATCGGCGCCATAACCAAAGTACCAGGTGCCCGAGACCACGGTCGCCATGCGGTCGTCGCGGTGCGTGTGCGGCGCGATCGTGGTATGCGCCGGAACGCGGATCTCCAGCGTATAGGATCCGGGCTTGGCCGGATCGCCCGACAGCAGCACCGTGCGGATCCCGGCCATGCCCGGTGTGCCGGTGCCGGCTCCCGTCGTCGCGATGCGATCGACCTGTTCGATCGAGAGCGCGACCGGCCCGAACCGCACCCGCGTCGTGACGACCGGCGCGTCGAGATAGTCGCGGATCGCCTTGACGGTCGCATCGGGTTGCTCCTCCATCAGCCAGTGGCCGGCATCGGCAATGACGCGTTCCTGCACATCGACCGCGCCGGCACGGGTGACCGCTGCCATGGTCGCGCCGAACGATTTCTCGCCGCCGATCGCGAGCACCGGCATGGTCAGCTTGCCGTGCGTGGCGATCCACGCCCGATTGTCGATCGCGTCTTGGTCGAACGCGGCGAATTGCAGGAAGCCGGCATGCATGCGGCCGGGGCCAGCGTAAAGCGCCGCATAATGCGTGCGATCCGCTTCGGTGAAACGCGCCGGCCTGGCCGAGAAATCGTTCCAGAAGCGATCGAGGTAGATCCGCTCGCGGCCCGCGACCAGCCGCTCCATGTCGGGCCCGCCGAAGCGGAAGTGCCACAGCAGCGGGTTCTTGAGGATATCTTCCCATGGCCCGATGCCGGGCACCGGCGCGTCCATCAACACCAGCTTGGTCACGCGGTCGCCATGTCGCGCCGCCAGCGCGTAGCCGACCATGTTGCCGATATCGTGCGCGACGACGTCGGCGCGCGCTGCACCCAGCGCATCCATCACGCCGACGATATCATTCGCCTCGTTCGCCTTCTCGAATCCGCTGTCGGCACGCGCCGACAGGCCCATGCCGCGCAAATCGGGCACGATCACCGTGTGGTCGCGCGCGAGTGCGCTGGCGAGCGGCACCCACATGTCGCCGGTGTCCCCATAGCCGTGCAGCAGCACGACCGCCGGACCCGATCCGCCCACGCGGACGTGGATCGTGGTGCCGTTGGTAGGGATGTCCTGTTGGTGGAAGCTGGCGGGGAAATGCGGAGCGCTCTGCGCGAGCGCGGTGGTGCTCGCGAGGCTGAGCAGGGACGCCGCGGCGAAGGCGAGGCGGCGGGGCTGGCGGTGCGTCGTCATCGTCTGTCTCCTGAAGGCGCTCCATGCGCCCAGGCAAAAACTAGACAGATCGTTGTCCTGTGATTAGCCAGATTGGAGTGCAAGAACTTTTGACTCCGGAGCAAAGATGGCCAGTTTCGATCGTGCGCGCGACCTCGCGGTGTTTGCCGCCGTCGCATCTACCGGCAGTTTCTCCGCAGCGGGCCGCCAACTCGCGCTGACGCCGTCGGGAGTCAGCCGGACGATCGACCGGATCGAGGCGCGGCTGGGCACACGGCTGCTGTTGCGCACGACGCGCGCGCTCACCCTGACGGCTGAGGGCAGGACCTACCTTGGTGGTGCGCGGCGGATCCTCGCCGATCTCGACGAAGTCGAGCAGGGGATCGCCGACCAAGGCGCGCCGCGCGGCCGGATCCGGGTGAGCGCCGCGGTCTCGCATGGCCGCGTCTGCATCGTGCCGCTGCTCAAGGCGTTCACGCGCGACCACCCGTTGATCGTCATCGACATCAACCTGTCCGACGAGAAGGTGGATGTCGCGCAGGGGCAGGCGGACGTCGCAGTGCGTTCGGGGCCGTTGCCTGACAGCCTGCTCATGGTCCGCCGACTGGGTGACAACGGTCGCACGATCGTTGCCTCGCCCGACTATCTCGCCGAACGCGGAACGCCCCGCACGCCGGCGGATCTCGCGCAGCACAATTGCCTTAACTTCAACTTCCGTCGCGCCGAGCCGGTTTGGCCGTTCCGGACCGAGACCGAGACCGAGGTAATGATCGTACACGGCACGATCGAGGCCAATAGCGGCGAAACGCTGCTGCAACTGGCGCTGGACGGCGTCGGCATAGCGCGCGTGGGAAATTTCGCGATCGGCCGCGCGATCGCCGAACGGCGGCTTGTACCGTTGCTGGAGCCGTTCAATCCCGGCGACCGGGAGGTGTTTCACGCCGTCTTCGTCGGGGGGGCGAACATGCCGGCGCGCACGCGCTTGTTCGTCGACTATTTGGCGGAGCATTACGGCGAGCACAAGCACCAGCAATCTTAGCCGCCGCAACCGGCAGGGCCGCGAACGTTTGCTGCGGCGGTCGGCCGAGCCTAGGCGCACTTGGAAGATGAACCAATGTCCGCTGCTGGGAGCCGAAACCAGACCGCTAGCGACCGGGAATGGGTCCAGCTGCTTGCCAGTGCGTATTAAGATGCTCGTTAGTGATGCCCACACTGCACGATATCTCGCGCAAAAGGCGTTTGGTCGCACCTGCGCTGAGACATTCTACTCTCAACAAATTATGACAAAACCGTTAGATTGATAGTGACTCGCAACAGCGATTCTCCTAGAGGCCTCCCGTCAACGGGGGTTCAGTATGAGTTTTTCGAGTATATTGCTGGCGAGTGCAGCGTTTGTCGGGGCGCCTTTGCCAGCTCCGGCCGAGGAGCCCAGGACCGTAGAAGGGTCCACCAGATCGGACGATGCGCAGAAGTCGGACGAGATCATGGTCCTCGGCAAGAGCTATGGTCGCGAAGTCGGCAAGACCGTGACTCCGCTGAAGGACACGCCCAACACCATCACCGTGATCGATCGCGAGCAGATAGAGGCGCAGAACCTGTTCACGCTCGAGGACGCGCTGACCGCTACCAACGGCATCACCGTCAACGGCATCGGCAGCGAGGACCCGGCGTTCTTCTCGCGCGGGTTCGCGATCACGAATTACCTGATCGACGGCGTCCCGAGCTTTGCGTTCAACTTCCCGTCCGCCGTGCCGGACCTGTTCTTCTACGACCGGCTGGAAGTGCTCCGCGGTCCCGCAGGCCTGTTCAGCGGCTCGGGTAACCCGGCCGGCAGCATCAACATGGTGCGCAAGCGACCACTCGACGCTTTCAGGATGCAGGCGAGCGCGGGCGCGGGCAGCTACGACAATCTACGCTTCGAGCTCGACGTCTCGACGCCGATCGGCACCAAGGCGGGCTTACGGTTCGGCGCGATGGCGCAGGACCAGGACCAGTTCTTCGCCACCGCGCACCGCAATCGCATCGGCGGGTTCGCGGTCGGCTCGCTTGAGATCGGATCGCGCACCACGCTGACGGTCGGCGGCTATTACGACCGCTTCCGTCCGGCGGTGCAATCGGGCCTGCCGGGCATCATCGGCGGCGCCGACGGCAGCGACGGCCAGTTGCTCGACGTGAAGCGGTCGACCTATCTCGGCGCCGACTGGAACCGCTTTAATGCCGAGACCTGGACCGGGTTCGCCGAACTGGCGCACAAGATCAGCGACCGCTGGACGCTGCGCGCAACCGGGCTGTTCACCGACGTCGATCGCGTTGACATCTACAGCTATATCGGCAGCCAGCCGGTCACCGCGACCAACGGCTCGACCAGCCACATCGCCTATCGCGGCGACAGCAAGCAGCAGACGCGCTCGTTCGACTTCAACGGCATCGGCAGTTTCCCGCTGTTCGGACGCGACCAGACGTTGATCCTCGGCACCGATTACCAGGCGAGTTCGGGCACGTCGTACAACACGCGCCTGTCCAACTATGCACGGATCGACGTGTACAATCCGGTATCGCCGTTCGAGCCGCCGCTGAACCCGTATGGCGCGTCGCCCTACTATCCGGTGCAGGGGACGGGGGCGACCTGCCCCAGTTCCAGCACCGCGATCACGCCGGCGCCTGCCAATTGCGTGCTCCAGGCCTATGGCGGCACCGGGACCGACATCGAGCAATACGGCATCTACGGGCAGATGCGACTGAGCCCGGTCGCCGGCCTGACGCTGATCGGTGGCGGGCGCGTGACGTGGTGGGATACGACGACGGCCACGCTGCTGACGCCGAGCGGCGTGCTGCCACCGTCGACGCGCTACGGCGTCGACAACCGCTTCACGCCCTATGCCGGCATCGTCTGGGACGTGACGTCGCAGTTGAACCTGTATGCGAGCTATGCCGACAGCTTCACGCCGCAGGCCGCACCGGTCGGTCGGGCACGTCCCGACGGGCAGCAGATCGAGCCGCTGGTCGGCGCGCAATATGAGGCGGGTACCAAGCTTTCGCTGATGAATAATCGCCTGCTGCTGTCGGCGGCGGCGTACCAGATCACGCAGACCAACCGGTTGTTCAACGATCCCGACATCGCGACGGTCGTGCTCCAGACCGGCAAGGTCCGCGCGCGCGGTATCGAGGCCGAGGCGACCGGCGAGATCCTGCCGGGCTGGCGGATCAACGGCGGCTACACCTACACCAAGACCAAGTATCTGGAGGACCAGACCGCTGCGTTCGAAGGATTGTCGCTGGTGCCGATCGTGCCCAAGCACATGATCAAGGCGTTCACCAACTATGCCCCGGTCGACGGGCCGCTCGCGGGCGCGAGCATGGGCGGTAGCGTGACGTGGTTCAGCTCGACCTTCGGCGGCAATGCGGCGGTGTTCAACGCCGACGGTACGCTACGCACGCGGTCCACCATCGTCCGCCAGCCGGGTTATGCGGTGGTCGACCTGCGTGCGGGGTACAAGTTCAGCGAGCGGGTGGGTGTCTCGGTCAACGTCGCGAACGTGCTCGACAAGAGCTATTACGCGCGCATCGCCGCCACCGGTCGCGGCAATTACTATGGCAGCCCGCGTACCGCGTTCGCGACGCTTCGGTACACGTTCGAGTGACGGCGGGCGACGCGCATGCCCGCGCGCGCTGGGCGCGGCGTGGCGACATCGCGCTGCGCGTCGTCGCCGCGGTGCCGCTGGCGTATGCAACGGCGAGCCTGTGGGCGATGGCGATCGCGCGGCTTCTGCCGGGGGATCGTGCCGAGGCGAGCGTCACTGCCGCGCTGATCGCGCTAGCCTTGTGCGCGATCGCGGCGATGTGGGCGTTCGCAGCGCGCAGCGGTTGGCAGGCGATCTGGACGCTGGCCATCGCCGCCGGGATCGCCGCGGCGATCGCATGGATCTCGATCGACGCGACGGGGCGGTTATGAGCAAGGGCTTTCGACAGTCGCAGGCGTTCCTGCATACGTGGTCCGGGCTGCTGCTCGGCTGGATCTTGTTCCTCGTGTTCGTCGCGGGCACGATAGCGTTCTGGCGCGAGGGTCTGAACCGCTGGATGCGCCCGGAGATCGCGCGCGTCGAACAGCCGATGCGCGTGCTGGCCGGGTCGCAGGCATTCCTTACCGGCAAGGCGCCCGACGCCAAGAGCTGGATCATCCCGGTGGCGACCGAACGATCGCCCGGCGCGCAGCTCTTCTGGGTGCCGCAACCCAAGCCCGGCGAAGAGCGTGGTAGGCGGGGCCGGCGAGGGCGCGGCGACACGCAGGCGCTGATCGGCGCCGACGGACAGGTCGCGCAGGCGCGTGAGACGCGGGGCGGGGAGTTCTTCTACCGGTTCCACTTCGATCTCCATTACATGCCGGTGATCTGGGCACGGTGGCTGGTCGGGTTCGCGACGATGATGATGCTGGTCGCGATCGTCAGCGGGATCGTCACGCACAAGAAGATCTTCAGGGATTTCTTCACCTTGCGCCGCGCGAAGGGCCAGCGATCCTGGCTCGACGGGCATAACGCGACCGCGGTGCTGGCGCTGCCGTTCCACCTGATGATCACCTATACCGGGCTGGTCACGCTGATGGCGATGCTGATGCCGTGGGCGGTCGTCGCGAATTATGCCGATCAGAAAACCGTCTTCGCAAAGCTGTTTCCCACCGCTGCGGCGGTCGAGCGGACCGGCCGTCCCGCACCGCTGGTCGACCTGCGACGGATCGCGGCGGATGCCGAACGCCGGCTCGGCGCACCGGCGAGCTTCATCGAGGTGAGCGATCCCGGCGATGCCGCCGCGCGCGTGTCGGTGAGCCAGAGCGCCAGTTCGATGCTGTCGTCGCGGACGCCGCGATTGACTTATGACGGCGTGACGGGGCGCCTCGTCTGGCGTTCGCCGCCACCGGGCGCGGCGGCCGAGACCGCTGGCGCGATGATCGGGCTCCACGCAGGACGGTTCGCAGGAGACGGCGGCCGTTGGCTCTATTTCCTGTGTGGGATCGCCGGAACGCTGATGGTCGCGAGCGGCCTCGTGCTGTGGACCGTCAAGCGTCGCGAGCGCCTGCCCGACCCGAGCCGACCGCATTTCGGGTTCCGCCTGGTCGAGCGGCTCAACGTCGCGGTGATCGGCGGTTTCCCGCTCGGGATCGCCTGCTTCTTCTGGGCCAACCGCCTGCTGCCGGTAACACTCGGCGGGCGCGCGGACTGGGAGATGCACGTGATGTTCATCGCCTGGGCTGTCGCCGCGGTGACGGCGTTCGTCGTCAGGCCGGCGCGCATGTGGTCGGCGCTGTTCGCGACGACCGGCGTGCTGCTCGTCGCGTTGCCGGTGTACGACATCGTCGCGACCGAGCGCGGACTGTTCGCGTCGCTGGCGATCGGCGACCTGATGATCGCGGGCATCGACGCGACGATCGTGGTGTTCGGGGTCGCCTTCCTACTGCTCGCCCGCCGCGTCGCGCGCCATCGCCCTGCTGCGAAGCACGTTCGCAACCCAAGGGCCGTCACCGCCTCCAAGGTTCTGGAGCCCGCCGAATGAGCATCTTGTCACTCTTGCTCGCAACCGCGGCGTTTGCGCTGCTCGGCCTCACCACCGACGCGCATCATCGTCGCAGGTTCGGGACATGTCCGCAGGCGAGACGCCGCAGGATGCTGCGGACCGGTGGCTGGCTCACGCTGATTGCCAGCGTGGTCCCCGCGATGCTCGCCCGAGGCTGGATCTTCGGACCGATTCTGTGGGCGGGCGCGATCATGGCCGGTGCCGGGATCGCCTTCCTCGCCCTCAACTTCATTCCCGCACGCGACGCGCGGCGCTAGAAAGGACTTCGATTATGCGTTTCCCATTGATCGCAGCATTCATTTTCTGCCTCCCCTCGACCGCGTACGCACACGAAATCTGGATCGAACGCGATGGCACCGGCCCCGCACGCATTTATCTGGGAGAGCCGGGCGAGCCGATGCCCGCCGGCGGCGATCCCGAATTCGCCAAGCTGAAAGCGCCGCGGATACTCGCTCAGCCAAGCGCGGTACTGACGCGGCGCACCGGCTTCCTCGAAACGAACCTGCCGGCAGGCGACGTGCGCGCGTGGGACGATTCGGTGTTCGCGCTTTGGGGGCAGGACGGGAGGAAGGAGGGCGTAGTCTATTACGCGCGCGCCGGCCGTGTCGAGGCGCAGGCCAAGCTGCCGTTCGAACTCGCGCCGATCACCGCGAACGGATCGCGGTTTGTACTGACCCGCTCCGGCAAGCCAATGCCCGCTGCCACCGTCACGATGTACGCGCCCGATCGTTCGAAGATCGAACTCACGACCGATGCCGCGGGTATGATCGACACGGGTATCGCCAAGCCGGGACGCCATCTTCTGGTCGCCACCGCCAAGGAGAATGGCCCGATTTCGCTTCCGGACGGCGTTGCACAGACCGTGTACCGCATCACGACGACCTCGTACGTCGTGCACTAGAATGGTGACGTTGTCGCGCAACGAACGGGCACTGCGTTCTATATCAAGACCTCTCACCAATCGCGGCCGGACCCTCAATCGAGGGGTTTTCATCGGTGAACGCGTCAAACCGCCTATGTAACGGTTTGGTGAGCGAGTGCTGCCCATCGGTCCGATGAATGAATGGTCGATATTGGGTAGCTGATAACAGGCTGCGAATGTCGGCTTGTGGGTCCGCGCGAACAAGCTTGGAGCCAGCGATCAGCGTAACTGAATCGTGGTTGGAAAAGGACCTCTGTCTGGCTGCTGACGCGGTAACATTGCCACGGTACATGGTATTGGAGTTCATGCGTGGACTGCGATCTGAACCTCCGGGCAGCCGCTCATGCTATTCGTCTTCGCGATCGCGTTCATTGCCGATGTGGCCAGCTAACCGGTAAGCGCAAAAAACTGTACCAGCGACGATGACGGAGACGACCCGATCCACCTGTATCCAGCAAAATTCGTTGCGCTTCCTCGGGCGTGGATGGCCAAGGCAACCGAAGACGTCGATCATGACGGCGTCCTTCGACAGATCGCGGAGGAGGCGGGGTGGTCGGGGCGCTATGCCTTCCTGATCGTCATTTCGGCCGCGATCTCGCTGCTCGGGCTGCTGATGCCCTCGGTCGCGGTGCTGATCGGCGCCATGTTGCTGTCACCGTTGATGATGCCGATCATCGGCCTGGGCTTCGGCATTGCGACGCTCGACTTCGACGAGATACGCCGGGCGGCGACCGCGTTGACCTTGGGGGCTTCTATCGCGGTCGCGCTGTCGGTCGTGCTGATCCTGCTCTCGCCGATCCAGACGATCACGAGCGAGATCGCCGGGCGGACGCAGCCGACGCTGTTCGACCTGCTTGTCGCGTTGCTTTCAGCGATCGCGGGCGGCTATGCCCTGATCCGCGGGCGCGGGGGTACGGTCGTGGGCGTGGCGATCGCCATCGCCTTGATGCCGCCGCTGGTCGTGGTCGGGTTCGGTATCGCGACGTGGAACTGGGTGGTGTTCTCGGGCGCGTTGTTGCTGTTCCTCACCAATGCCATCACCATCGCGCTGACCGCCGCGCTCGTCGCGCGCTGTTACGGTTTCGGCGGCCATCTTTCACCGCACCATACCGGCTGGCAACTCGTACTGTTCGCCGTCGCGATAGGGGTCCTGTCCATTCCCCTGGGGACCGGTCTGCGTCGAATTGCGTTCGAGGCGGTCGCACAGCGGCAGGTGCGCGATGCGCTGGGTGAGGACTTTCCACCCGGCGCGCGACTGAGCCAGGTTGAGATTGACCATGGTGCGAACCCGGTACGTGTTCGCGCGGTCATGCTGACGCCGCGGATCGAACCGGGAGCGGATCGTAAGCTTGCGGCGGACCTTCGCCAACGATTGTCGCGGCCGGTCGATGTCCATGTTGATCAGGTGCGCATCTCACCCGAAACCGGGGCGGTCGAGGCTGCGCAGATCGCGCGGGCGGGCAATGGCGATGCGCTGCGCGTCGCGCGCGAGCGTGATCGTGCAATCGCGGACGTTGCGCTTATTGCAGGCAGTCCCGTTTCATCCGTGCAGTTCGATTCAGCGGGGCGAACTATCCGCGCGACGGCAGCGCCCCTTACCGGTCTGGGCGTCGCCGGATATCGCGCTCTGGAACGTCGTGCGGACGCAGCGGTCGCGGACTGGCATGTCATTCTCGGTCCGCCGAGCGATGTCACCTTGCCGGACGTAGCGATCAAATCCGGCGTCATTGACGATCAAGCGCTCGGCGAAGCAGGCTGGGTATCGGCTCGGCTGTCCCGGACGGTCGATGTGCTGGGCGGGACCCTGCGGCAGCGCACGGCAATCGCGCAAGGTATCGTCGATCGAGGAGGCAGGGCGGCCCCTGGCCCGGCGGGCGGTCGCCTGCGACTGGTATGGTCGGTCGAGACGGATCCCTCTGCGTCTGAATCAGGCGAGCGCAGGCCATAGCTGCGCATAGGTCCGCTCGAACACGGCAAGGTCGTCAGGATCAATCACCTGAACGGCGTGCTGTATCCGCAGCGATTAATAGGAATTGAAAGCAAGCGAAGGTGCGCGGCTGGGATATGTTTGCTTCGTCACGAAGATACGCGAGCGCGCCGACCCCAAACACGAAGTATGGTGATTTCCGACAAGGCGCTCACATTGCCAGACGTTCGGCCGGTCTCACTTGCCGGCCGGCGTCCAGCTAGGCGTCCCCGATCGCCTGGATGATCCGATACGCGGCAACCACGTCGCGCTCGACCACTGCGGACGTGAAGCGTTCGATGATGGCGCGCAGGCGATTGGTCGGCGCCGTCGCCGCGCTCAGGAGCGGGCCATCGATAAGGCGACTGCCCCATTCCACGCCCAGGCGCTGCGCTTCGTCATCGGCGCCGACGACGATCGATGGGAAGGGCAGGCCGATCTTCGGCGCCGCGAAATGACGCTGGTGCAAGCTCGTGCCTTCGGGGGCGACCAACAGGGCGCCGGCAACGTTCGCGGTATAGGCTTTCGGCGACAGTCGCGCCCACCATGCGGCGGCCGCGCAGGCACTGCCCTGCGCCAGGAGCATGACGGCACGATCGGACGCCGATACGGCGGCATCGATCCGCGCCGCCAGCGCCGTTCGCTCGGCAGCGGTACGGCTGCGAACAGCGATATGCTGTGCATCGCCAAACCGCGGAAACTCCCGGAACCGCCCGAATATCGAGACAGCATTGTCAGGGACGAGCGCGACGAGCGTCAGCCGAGGGCTATCCAGGACGGCAACAGACACAATCCGGTCTACCTTTCCGTGAATGCCTAAGCTGCCTTCTTCCGGTCGACGACGCAATGCAGCTTCTCGGATACGCGCCAGACCGTTCTATCTTGGGTCTCGGTAGAAATCAGGGCGATCGGATTTCACGTGATATAACCGCATTGGTCACGAAACTATGCAAATCGGCCTTTTCCCGCTGGACTCAGCGAGCGCCGTCCGCTTGAAAAGGCCTTTCCGGGTGCATGAAGAACGACAGACCGGCGCCGACCAAGAGTAGCGCCAGCGATGCGCAGAACGGGATCGACCAGCTTCCCGTCAGGTCGACCGCCGCGCCGAACACCAGCGGAGAAAGGATACCGGCGATGCCGAAGCCGAAGTTCATCATGCCGCTGGCGGTACCTGCATATTGCGGCGCGATGTCCATCGGGACGGCCCAGATCGGCGCCACCACCACCTCGGAAAAGAAGAACGCGAGCGACAGGCACAGGGCGACCGTCGTCAGGTCGTGGGTGAGGACGACAGGCACGAGAAATATGAAAGCACCGATCATCCCTACGATGATCAGATTGCGCCGCGCCGCCTGCAGGCTGCCGGTCCTGCGGTAGATATAGTCACTGGCCGCTCCACCGACCCAGTCGCCGACCACGCCGCCCAGCAGCACGCCGCCCGAAAACAGCGCCGAGTGCTTCAGGTCGAGCCCGAAATTCTTGAAGAAGAACGAAGGGAGCCACGTCAGGAACACCCAGAGCGTCCAGCCATAGCAGAAATCGACGGCGGTGACGGGCGCGATCCTCCGCGCGAGCCGCCACCACGGAACGGGAGGCGTGGTGGCAGCCTGTTGTGCGGCCGGGGCCAGTTCGGCGCGTTCCTCGTCGGACATGCCGGGATGGCGTTCCGGGTTCTCCCGCGCGACCACGAGCCACAGGATGACCCAGACCGCGCTCGCCAGTCCAAGCACCACGAATGCCCCGCGCCAGGATACGAGCGCCATCAGTCCGACCAGCAGCGGCGGGGTCAGCGCATTGCCGAGTCGTGCGGCGGCGTGCGTGATCCCTTGAGCAAAGCCCCAGCGCGCCGGTGGCAGCCATGTCGCCATGGCGCGTGTCGCAGCAGGGAAAGCAAACCCCTCGCCGATGCCGAGCGCGAGACGCAGGGCGAACAGCGATGCCATCCCGCCCACCAGCCCGGTCGCCACCGTCGCCACGCAGACGATCGCACCGCAGATCAGCAGCATGCGTCGCGGCCCGAAGCGGTCGATGACCCGACCGCCGAATAGCTGGATCAGTGCATAGGGATAGGAAAAGGCGGAGATCGCCAGGCCGAACTGGGTGTTGCTCATCCCCAGTTCGGCGGTCATCCGCGGGCCCACCGTCGCCAGGTTCACCCGGTCGATGTAAAGGACCATATACATCAGGCAGAGCACCGCGAGGATGCGGTTGGGGATGCTCATCCACCGCGGGACGTGACGGGCGACCGCCTCGGACCGGCTCAGGCCATGGCCCGTCATGCAGGTCGACCCGTCCCCTTGATCTGGGTCCTGTGCATCACGCGCCGTGCGGCAGGATCGAACGCATCACGCCGGTGCATCGTGCAGCGATTGTCCCACAGCACCAGGTCACCCTTGCGCCATTGATGGCTCCAGCCAAACCGGTCGCCATCGACATGCTCCCAAAGCGCGTCGAGCAGCGCTTCGGATTCGGCCAGATCCAGACCATCGATATAGGCATTACGGCGGCGGCCGAGATACAGCGCGGGGCGACCGGTTTCGGGATGCGTGTAGACCAACGGGTGCAGACTGCCCGGAGCCTCGCGCGGATCGTCGCTCGGCGTGACGCCTTGGCGTAGGAAACCGCCGCTATTGTAGGTGCCGTCGTGCTTGACGCGGCGTCCGGCGATGCGCGCCTTCAGGTCATTGGGCAGAGACTCGTACACGGCGTACATATCGACGAAGCTCGTATTGCCGCCCGTCGGTGGCACCTCCAGCGCATAGAGCGCGCTCGCCTGAGGCGGGACTTCGACATAGGACATGTCGGTGTGCCAGACCGCCTCGCCATTCCCGAGGCTGCCGATCGGGACGCCGCCCTCGACCACGTTCGAGACGACATAGAGTTCGGGCAGTCCCTCGACGAAGCGGCGGCCGGTCTCCTGGATGGGTGCGAGATCGAGGTCCCCGAACCGGCGGCTGAAGGCGATCAGGTCCGCGTCCGACAGCGATTGGTCGCGGACGAGCAGGACCAGATTGTCGAGCCAGGCCTGGTGCAGGTCGGCGAACTGCCGATCATCGAGCGTCCGAAGATCGATACCCCGAACCTCCGCGCCGACGCCCATTCCCGTCTTGACCACGTCGAGGCCAAATCGGCTCGCCAGAAGATCGCCCATCATCCGTACTCCATAATCGCACGTTCGCAGTCGACGACGGTCGACTGCCGCATGACGGTTTTAACGATTGACCGCCGACGTGGACCGCAAAGCATTTGTTTGGGCCGGTCAACCGGGACATATTTGCGTACAGCAATCGCGCAAATCGGCCGCCGCGTGGATCGCTGAAGGCAGTAGAGGCATTCCCCCTTTGGCCATGATCCCCGCCAACCTCATGCCGATTACCCGTCGTCCGGGATAGCGGTCCATACAAAGGAACCATGCATGGTGCGCATCACGCTCGAACTTGCCAGCAAGATTATAACGGCGACGCTGGAGAGGAGGGTGGAACTCGGTTTCAAGCCGCTCTGCGTGGCGGTGCTCGATCCCGGAGGGCATCTCGTCGCGCTGCAGCGTGAAGACGAGGCGTCGACGCTGCGGCCTCAGATCGCGATGGCCAAGGCGGGCGGGGCGCTCGCGCTGGGCGTGTCGAGTCGCAAGATCGCGGAGATGGCGTCGGAGCGACCGACGTTCATCGCCTCGCTCGGGCCCATCTCTCCGCACGGCGTCGTGCCTGCGGCGGGCGGCGTGCTCATCGTCGACGCAGACGGCCAGTTGGTTGGGGCAGTGGGTGTGACCGGCGACACCTCGGATAACGACGAAGCATGCGCGCTTGCCGGCGTCGCTGCGGCCGGGCTTTCGGTCCTGGAGTGAACGCGGCAAATTGCTCGCGCCGACCGCTGGCGTTTCGATCGACCCAAGATGTGCAAACCATGGCATCGCTGCCATTTTTCAGGCATTCTAGATTTGGGTGATGATTGATCGGACGGCGTCGATGATGGCGTCGGCCTCGGTTCTCTTCATCCAGTCCGGCGTTACATCCGACCATGCAACAACGCCTGTTTCGTCGACCACAAGGGCCGTTGGGAAAGGCAGCTCCCACGTGCCGGTCCCGGTCACCTCGCCCAAGGGTGTTGACGCGGCCTGCCGGGTTGCCGAATTGGCTTCGAAGGTGATGCCGAGTTGGCGTGCGAGATGGTTGTCGCGGTCGGTCGCTATGGTGAAGTCGAGCGCGTGGCGCCGCTGTATCTCCGAGAGTTTCGAAGAAATCTGCGGGCTGATCGCGACGAGCGGGACACCCAGTTCGCGCAAGGTCGGCCAGAGCACGCGCTGATAGACCGGTAGTGCGACGTTGCACGCGGGGCAGCCGGCGAATCTGAAGAAGATCAGCACGGCGGGACCAGTGGCGATCAGGCTATCCAGTCGTATCGTCGTACCATTCACAGCTTCCAGCGCGAAGTTTGGCATCGGATCGCCGACCTTGATCGTGCGCGACCCATCGAAGCCGATGACGAGTTCGCGTCGCTGGCTGGCGTTCAGATCCAACTGCGTCGGCGTCCAGCTATGGTCACGCTCGTCTTGCAATGCACCAAGCGCGGCGCGGACGGATTCGGTCATGAACGGTCTCCTCAGAAGTGAAAGCTGTTGGCGGGGCGATCGAGTCCGAGATGGCCGAGCAACGTCGATGCCGCGTAGTCGTGGCGGAAGACACCGCGTGACTGGAGCAACGGCACGACGTCGCGCAGCATCCGGTCGACGCCGGCCGGCATGAACGCAGGCATGACGATGAACCCGTCGCAGGCTTCTTCGACGAGCCAGCGTTCCATCTCGTCGGCGACGGTGCGCGGGCTGCCGACCATCTTGGCGAACGACAGGCTGGAGCCGTACCAACGGCCGAGTTCACCCAACGTCCAGCCTTCATCGATCGCCTTGCCGATGACGTAGTGGAACCGGCCCTTGCTGCCCCGGATAAGGTCGCGGATGTCGGGAACAGGCTCGTCGAGCGCGTGGCCGGCGAGGTCGTAATTCATGCTCCCGGACATGAAGCTGAGCCCCGCCAGCGGTTCGACCAGCGCGTCGAGTTCGCCGAGCAGGTCGGCGGCGGCATCGTCGCTGTCGGCGATGATCGGGACCATGCCGGGGAGGATCTTCACCGCGTCCGGCGATCGTCCGGCGGCGGCGACATCGTCCTTGAAGCTGCGATATCCCGCCTTGGCGCGATCGATGTCGGGAAAGACCGCGAACACCACTTCGGCGTTGCGCGTCGCGAGATCCTGAAACGCGCCGGATGCGCCGGCCTGGATCAGCACCGGGTGACCCTGCGGCGGACGCGGCAGCGACAGCGGGCCCTTCACGTCGAACCACTTGCCCGCATGATCGGCGTAATGGACCTTCGCCGGATCGCCATAGATGCCGGCACCCTTGTCGGGAGCGATCGCGTCCTCCTCCCACGTATCCCAAAGCCGGCGTACGACATCGAGATATTCGGCGGCGCGGTCGTAGCGCGTGGCGTGGTCATAATGCTCGGCGCGGCCGAAATTATGCGCTTCGGCGTCGCTGACCGAGGTGACCGCGTTCCATGCCGCGCGGCCGCCGCTGAGATGGTCGATCGACGCGAACATTCGGGCGACGTGATAGGGCTCGGTATAGCTGGTCGAGATCGTCCCGCCGAGGCCGATACGCTCGGTCGTGACCGCAAGCGCCGACAGCAGCGTGAGCGGCTCCGTCCCGCGTGACGCGCGGTAGCGGACCGTCGTTGCGAAGTGGTTCCCGTAGAGGTCATCGACCGCCAGCTTGTCGGCGACGAATAGCATGTCGAGCTTGGCGGCTTCGGCCTGTGCGGCGAGGCGGCGGTAGAAACCGAAGCCCTGGTCCGCGTCGCTCGCCTGCGGATGACGCCAGCCGCCGTGGTGGATACCGTCGGCGGTGACGAACAGCGCAAGGTGCATCTGACGGGTCACAGCGACACCCCGACGCGGGCGTAATAGGAGCCGCCACTGAGCCCGAACGGCGCGAACCCGCCATAGGCACCGCTGCCGTCGGCGGCGATCAGGCCGTTGCGATCTGGGTAGGTGTCGAACAGGTTGTTGGCGCCGACCGCGAGCGTGACGCGGTCGGTCAGGTCGTAGCCGATGTCGAGATCGGCCACCCACTTGCCGCCGAAGGTCCGGTCGCCGGTCGCGACGTTGCTGGACTCGATATAGCGGCCAAAGCGGGTTGCGCGGGCGAGGGCATGGACGCGGCCGAGCGACCAGTCGTTGGTCAGCACCAGCTTGGTTCGCGGCAATGCCACCACCAGATCGCGCTGCGCCTGGCGGCCGAATAGCACGACGTTCAGCGAACTGAGCGCGGCGGGATTGTCGGCGATATTGAGGATCTTGGTCTTGTTGTAGCTGTAGGCGGCGCTCAACCGGAACGCACCAAGGCTCGACGTGCGTAGCGTGTATTCGGCGACCGCGTCGATACCGCGCGTGCGCGTGTCGATCGCGTTGGTGAAGAACTGCGCGCTGTCGACGCCGGTTACCCCGTTGGCGATCAGGATGTCGCGGATCGCGGTGCCGCCGTTCGCCGCGGTGCCGAGGAACTCTGTCTTGACGATGCGGTCGTCGACACGGATCTGATACGCATCGAGCGTGAGGCGCAGCGCGCCAGCTTCGTAGGTGACGCCCGCCGTGTAGTTGAGCGACTTTTCCGGCTTCAGCGACTGCGCACCCAGCGCGATCGCCGCGGCGCTGTTCACCGGCAGGAACTTCGCAATCGTCGAGACGGGCGTGTTGCCGATCACCGTCGTCGTGTTCTGCGTGGTGGAAAATCCGGTCTGCGCCAGCGACGGTGCGCGGAAGCCGGTGTTGACGCCGCCGCGGATGGCAAGGCCGGACGCAAGTTCGTAGCGCGTCGAGATCTTGCCGCTGACGGTGTTGCCGGCGCTGTCGTCATAATGCTCGAACCGACCGGCCACGCCGACGAACCACGCCTCGGTGACGTTGGTCGAGAGATCGACATAACCGGCCAGATTATTGCGGCTGAGCGAGGCGGCGTCGGCGGGCGAGGTGCCGGTGAACGACACGAGGCCCGGCGACGGATAGCGGCCGCCATAGAGCTGCCCGAACGGCGTCGTATCTACGGGGATCTGGTAGCCGCCGTTGCGGTAGCTGTCGGGCTCGCCGGCGCGCGACTGAAAGCGTTCCCAGCGATGCTCGGCGCCGATCGAGATCGACAGTGGCTTGGCGAGGCCGATCGATACGTCGCGGGTGAGGTCGAGATTGTTGACCCACAGGTCTTGGATCTGCGTGCCCATGTAGAAGCTCTTCGGGCTGGTCGGCCCGATCGAGGGGTTCAGCGTGTTCTCCACGCCGAGCCAGACGCGGTCGCGCCCGAAGCTCGAACTCAGGTCCCAGGTCCAGCCGGCAAGCTCGCCCTTCGCACCACCGGTTAGCTGGAAATCGGTTTCCTTGATCCGGCGATAGGCCTGGAAGCCGGTCGGGTAGAGCTGGGGCAAGACGTTTAGGCCGTTGGTGTTGGCTTGGCCACCAAAGCCGGTGGGGGAGGGGATATACGCGCCGCGCGCGTCCCTGATGTCACGTAGCTCAGCGTCGAGAAGCTGTAGAGCCGCAGCGTATCGCCAACCGGTAGCTCGGCATTGTACGATCCGTTGATCATCTTGTCGCGGTTCGACCGGCCATAACCACCGGCATAGACATGATCGAGCGTCGCCTCGCGCGGGTCCGGCTGGCCGTTCACCAGCGGCAGAATCCGCGGCACGGCGTCGGCCGAGGAGTCCGCGCGATCATGGTATTTCGCTTCGACCGCTGCGCGGAAGAACCCGCCTTCGCCGAGCGCTGTGCCGTAGCTGAGATCGGTCTGTAGCAGCGGCGCACCCTTCGAATATTGCTGGCCGCCGGTGATCGAGAAGCGGCCGCCCTTGGGTGCGTCGTCGAGGATGATGTTGATGACGCCGGACACCGCGTCCGAGCCATATTGCGCGGCGGCGCCGTCACGGAGCACTTCGATGCGGCCGACCGCGTTGGTCGGGATCAGGTCGATATCGACCGGGGTCGAGCCGCCCGAGATGCGCGAGAGGTTGTTGATCAGCGAGGTGGTGTGGCGGCGTTTGCCGTTGACCAGCACGAGCAGGTAATCGCCCGAGAGCCCGCGGATCGCGATCGGCTTGACGCTCGCCGAGGTACCACCGCCGCCGAGCGCGGGCATCGTCAGCGAGGGCACGATGTTGCCGAGAATCTCCTTCAGCCCGGTGCGGCCGGTCGCCTGCAACTCGCGGCGGCTGATGACGTCGATCGGCACCGGGCTGTCGGCGACGGTCCGCGCCTGGCCACCGCGGACGCCAGTCACGACGATCGTGTCGTCGGCGCCACCGCCTGTATCGGGCGTGGTCAAGGTCGTGGCGGCGGCAGGCGGTGCCTCTTGCGCGAAGGCGGGTGGAGCGAAGGTCGCTAGGGCGACACCGGCGAGTAGGCGGGAGGTCGATGTCATGATGATGTCCGTGAGCAAGGCGCGCGTCTCCGGTCCCGCCGAAGCGGGCGCGCGCCAGATAAAAACGATTGGTCGGGCGGCGGGGGCCGCTAGCGGGTCAGGCCCGCATTCGGAGCTTACCGCGCATTGTTCGTCCCCTGGTCGAGCGGGAGATACGCATCGTCGAGCGGCCGATTGCCGGCCAGCGCGCCGGCCTTGCGGAACTGCGCGACCACGTCACGCTCCTCTGCCTTTACCGTAGCATCGACGGGTACCCGCGCCATCGGAAGATGCTTGGCGTGGAACAGCGCGATCGTCAGCGGCAGGCCGGTTTCCCTGGCGAGCACTGCGGCATAGGCATCGGGATGCGCGCGCGCCCAGTCGAGCGCACGGGTTTCGCGTTGGAGAAAATCCTTCAGGATCGCCTGCTTGCTGACCGCCGTTGTCGCGTTCGCAGCATCGAAGGCATAGCCGCTGAGATAATCGGCGCCATCCGCGACGACCCGAGCGCCCTGTGCTAACGCCGCTCCGCTATAGGGCGACCAGATCGACCAGGCATCGATCGAGCCGGTGTCGAATGCCGCCTTGGCATCGCCGGGCGCAAGGAAGGTGAGGAGCACGTCGGTGGGCTTGAGCCCCTTCGCATCGAGTGCGCGGAGAAGCAGGTAGTGGCCGACCGACCCGCGGGTCGTCGCGACCCGCTTGCCGCGTAGTCCGCCGGCATCGACGATCCGCGACTGCGCCGGCACCAGGATCGCGAGGCTCTCGCGCGGCCGCGAGGTGGCGGATTGCACGGCCACCGCCTTGATCGGGCTGCCACTCTGGTAAGCGAACTGGAACGGTGCGTCGCCGACCATCCCGACATCCACCGCGCCTGCGCCGATCGCCTCCAGCAAATTCTGCGCGGCGGGGAATTCGGACCATTCCACGCGGTAGGGTGCGCCGTCGAGTGCACCAGATGCGAGCATCAGCGCCTTGGTTCCGCCGCGCTGGCTGCCGACGTGCAATACATCGCCGCTTGCGGTGCCGCGTCCCAGCCACGCGTACAGACCTGCCGCGAGCACGGCCGCGAGCAGTAACGGCCACCATCGCTTCAGGCCTTCCTTGGGCGGGGGTGGCGTCGAAGCCACCCCCTCGTCGTCCGTCCAGTCCGGCATCAGCCTACAGCCCGCTGCGGTTCGACGAGGTCGCGTTCGGCATCGCGTGCGGCGATCAGTTCGTGGACGACCGGCAGCAGGTCGCGGCCATAGTCGATCGCGTCCTGCAACGGCTCGAAGCCGCGGATCAGGAAATGGTCGATGCCGAGGTCGTAATAATCGAGCATCGCGTCCGCGACCTGTTCGGGCGTGCCGACCAGTCCGGTCGAATTGCCCTGCGCACCGCCGAGCGCCGCCACCCCGGTCCACAGCCGCTTGTCGACGCGGTAGCCCTGGCTCGCCGTCTTGAGGAGCCGCTGCGAACCGGCGTTCGGTGGCGCGTGACCGCTGGTCGCGGCACCGGCCGACACGCGCAGGTCGCGGACCCTTTCGACGATCTGGTCGGCTTTCTTCCATGCCGCTTCCTCGGTATCGGCGATCACCGGGCGCAGCGACAGCGAGAAGCCAGGGCTGCGGCCATAGCGCGCGGCGGCGTGGCGGATCGTGCCGACCGCCTCGCGGACCTGCGCCTGCGTTTCGCCCCACAGCGCGTAGACATCGGCGTGACGTCCGGCGACATCGATCGCGGCAGGTGACGATCCGCCAAAGAACACGGGCAGGTTGGCCGGCTTGATCTGGCTGAACGCCTGGCGGACGTTGTAGAAGCGCCCGTCATGGTCGAACGGCGTGGCCGACGACCATTCCTGCTTAAGGATCTCCAGATATTCGTCGGTGCGCGCGTAGCGATCGTCCTTCACCGAATGATCGCCGTCGCGCGCCATCTCGCTGTCCGCGCCGCCGGTGATGATGTGGACCGCGACGCGGCCGCCGGAAAGCTGGTCGAGCGTCGCCAGCTGACGCGCGGCGAGCGTTGGCTGCGTAAAGCCCGGGCGGTGCGCGATCAGGAAACCGAGCTTGGTCGTGATCGCGGCGACGTGCGCGGCGACGATCTGGCTTTCAGGGCTGTCGGAGCCGAACGGGATCAGGACGCGGTCGAAGCCACCCTTTTCCTGCGCGATCGCGGCGGCCTCGACATAGGCCTTGTCGAGCCCGCGCGCCTTGCCGACGCCGTGGATCTCGGACGCGTCGTTGAAACCGATATAGCCGATGAACTTGACGGGCATGACGTGTCTCCTGTGGTGATTTTTCGCGGGTTCAGATGACGTAGAAGCCGTGCGTGCCGTCGCGCGCGAGCTGGTCGACCAGGCCGTATTCCCAGTCGAGATAGGCCTGCATCGCGGCGGCGGCGTTGTCGGTGCCTTCGTAGGGGCGCTTGTACCGGTGCGCGGGGTCGCCCGGCGGGATGGTCGGGCCGGGACCGGTTTCGAGGTCGCCCCCAGTGCTATTGGCGAAGCCGCCGTCGAGCACGAACACCTCCCAGCCGAGTTGCGCGAGCCACGACGCCGTCATGTCGGCTCGGGGCCCGATGTCGTCGGCTAGGACGATCCGCGCACCGCGAACCGGCGCGGCGATGTCGGTTTCCTGCACCAGCTGCCCGCCGGGATAGGACCGGAAGCCGGTGATGTGGCCCGCGGCATATTCGTCGGGGCGGCGCACGTCGAAGCGGTAGAGCGTGCGGCTGGTGTCGCGTTCGAGCACCGCGAGCTCGGCGGGCGTCAGGCGCTTTACACCCGCGCGGTAGGCGACGGCGCGGGCGGTGGCGGCGGTCTCGTCGCTGTGTCGAACTTCCGGTGCAGGGCGATTGCTGCCATGCGCGAGCGACTGGCCGGCGAGCGTCCAGCCGATCGTGCCGTTGCGCAACGCGACGACGCGGTTGGGGATGCCGGCGTTGATCAGCGACTGCGTGCCGATGATGCTGCGCGTGCGGCCGGCGCAGTTGACGATGATCGTCGTGTCGGGATCGGGCACCGCCTCTGCGACGCGCAACACGAGTTCGGCGCCCGGCACGCTGGTCGAGCCGGGGATGTTCATCGTCGCATATTCCTCGAACCGGCGCGCATCGAGGATTGCGATATCGGCCTTCTCCTCGATCAGCGCGGCGACGTCCTCGGCAGCCAGCCACGGCGTGTGGCGGCGCGCCTCGACCAGCTCGCCGAACGCCTTCGAGTAGGAGTTCACGTCCTCGAACACTTCGAAACCTGCCGCGCGCCAGCCTCCGAGGCCGCCTTCGAGCGTGGTGATTTGGGTGTAGCCGAAGGCGGTCAGCGCCTTGGTGGCGGCGGGGACATAGCCTTCGCCGTCATCGTACAGGACGATCGGTACGTCCTTGCGCGGAAGGCGGATCGTCGCTTCCAGGTCGACGCGATCGAAGGCGAGGTTGGCGGCGAACAGCGGGTGCCCGGTCGCGAACGCGGCTTCGTGACGGACATCGAGCAGCGCGATTTCATGCCCGAGCAGCAGCGCGGTGCGGATCTCGGTTGGGGTAGTCAAAGCGTTGCTCCCGAACGGTCCCAGAGGTTCGGCAGCACGGCGTTGGCATAACCCGACACGAACCGCTTCGGAGTGCCCGCGGCATCGTAGGTCGCGCGTTCGACCGCGCCGATGTTGCTGCCGTAGAGGTGGATGCTGATCGACACGCGGTCGTCGAACGCATTGGAGACGCGGTGGATATCGCCGACCGAGGGCGAGACGGCTTCGACTTCGCCGGCTTCGAGCCGCTCGATCGCGCCGACCGCGTGCAAGCCACCATCCGGGTAGCGCGCGAACCGTTCGGACAGTTCGGCGCCGCGCAACACGCCGACCAGGCCCCAGACGCGGTGATCGTGGATCGGCGTCGCCTGTCCCGGTCCCCAGACGAAGCTGACGACCGAGAAGCGTTCGCGGCTGTCGCAGTGGAGGAGGTATTGCGAGTAACGATCCGGGTTTGGCGCTGCGTAGGCGTCCGGCAGCCAGTCGTCGTGCGCGACAAGCCGGCCCAGCGCAGTGCTGCCCTCTTCCAGCAGCGAGCGTTCGTCGCGGGTGCGGTCGAGCAGCGTGCCGATGCCGGTGACGAAATCGCGTAGGCGATCGAGGCGCGGGCGGTCTTGTACTAGGCTCGCCATCATTCGGCCTTCACGAAGGGCAGGGGCTCGTCGCGTTCGACGCCCAGCGATCCCAACAACCGCTCGCGCAACGCCGTCGCGATACCGGTACGCTGTCCGCGCGGGACCGAGATGCGCTCCTCGACGACGATCCGCCCGGCATCGAGGACCAGTACCCGGTCGGCCAGCGCGATCGCCTCGTCGACGTCGTGCGTCACCAGCAACACGGCGGGCTTGTGCGCGCGCCATAGCGCCATCACGAGGCCGTGCATCTTGACGCGGGTCAGCGCGTCGAGCGCAGCAAACGGCTCGTCGAGCAGAAGCAGTTTCGGTTCGCGGACCAGCGCGCGGGCGAGCGCCACACGCTGCGCCTCGCCGCCCGACAAGGTCAGTGGCCAGACGTCGAGCCGATGGCCGAGACCGACCTCGCGTAACGCCGCCTCTGCACGGTCGCGTACGTCCGGTCCCTTCAGTCCGAGCCCGACGTTGCGCCACACGCGCTTCCACGGCAGCAGCCGCGCATCCTGGAACACGACGGCGCGCGACGTGGGGATCGTCACGTCCTGCGCATCGGTGGCATCGAGCCCGGCCAGCGTCCGCAGCAACGTGGTCTTGCCGGAGCCCGAGCGGCCGAGCAGCGCGACGAACTCGCCCTGCGCGATCTCGAGATGGAGATTGTCGAGGACGGTGTTGGTGCCGAAGCTGCGCGAGAAGCGCGTGAGCTTGACGACGGGTCGGACGGGTTGCGGCATCGGGATGATGTGCGAGATGGTCATGGTCAGGCCTCCACGAGCTTGGGGCGCCACGCGAGCGCATGGTCTTCGATCAGGCGCACCGACTGGTCGGCGAGCAGGCCGAGCCCGGCATAGACGAGCAGGCAGACGACGATGATGTCGGTCCGCATGAAATCGCGCGCGTTGTTGATCAGGAAGCCGAGACCCGCCGACGCGTTGATCTGTTCGGCGACCACGAGGATCAGCACCGCGACCGAGAACGCGTAGCGCAGGCCGACCAGCAGTTGCGGTAGTGCGGCGGGGAGGACGATGTCGGTGACGATCTGCGCGCGCGACAGGCCGAAGCTACGCCCCGCGTCGATCAGCCGGACGTCGACGCCGCGGATGCCGTTGTAGAGGTTGAGATAAACCGGAAACAGCGTCGCGAACGCGATCAGCGCGATCTTGGGGGTCTCGCCGATCCCGAACCAGACGATGAACAGCGGCGACAGCGCGAGCGCGGGCAATGTCCGCAGCATTTGCACGGGCGAGTCGACCGCCGCTTCGCCCTCGCGAGTGAGGCCAGCGATCAGGGCGAGGACGATGCCGAGGCTCACCCCGATCACGAGGCCCGCCGCCGCACGACCGAGCGATACGGCGAGGTTGGCGGGCAATTCGCCCGACACGATCATGCCCCACAGCGTCCCGAGCACCTGCGAAGGCGCCGCCAGCGTGCGGGTGGGGATCAGGCCGATCCGGGATGCCGCTTCCCATGCCAGCATGAGCGCTATCGGCGATACCCAACGGCTACGCTGCAGCCTGCTCTGCCATGATCGGCTGGTGGATCGTTGGGACGTCTTCGCCATGGACAGCCTTTCGGACGCTCGTTTTCCGGAGCGCCTTCAATGCGTCTTCAATTCCTAGTCGATCAATAGAGAATGGCTCGCCAGCCTTATGAGCGTTGCAAATACCAGCCTAAAACTGCATCGATTTGAGCAGGTTAGCCGACCGAGAAAGAAAGCCTTTGCGGACGTGAAGAGCGTCAATCTGCGCTGGCGGATTCGACGATCGAACGAAGGACGACGTCGTGGAGCCGGTCGAGTACCGGATGTCGCGTGTCGTTGATGTGCAGGACATAGGCGACGCGGGGCAGCGCGGGGAGTCCGTCGTGGATTTCCGGATCGAGCCCCATCAAGGCGTCGGTGCGACAGGTTATACCTATCCCGCCGGTCACTGCCGCGCGCAGGGCGGACAGGCTCGGCGTCTCCAGGACGATCCGGTAGGGCCTGCCCGCCGCCTCCAGCGCGGCGATCGCGGCATCGCGGAACCGGCATGGCTTCTGGAGCACCGCCAGAGGCAGGATCGCAGCGGACATCAGGCGCGGATTGCCGAGCCAGTGCATGTCGGCGGTGGCGACGGCGGCCTTGTCGGTGTCCTCGCCGATGCACAGGACGATGTCGAGGCGGTCGGTCGCGAGCAGATCGAGCAGTTCGGCCGACCCTGCGACCCGAACGTCGAGCGAGGCGTCTGGGTTGCTGGATGCAAACACCGACAAGACGCCGGACAACAGCGTCTCCGCGAAATCCTGGACGAAGCCGATCCGCGCGGGGCCGGCCAGGCTGCCGTCGCCAAGTGCTGCCAGCGCGCGATCGTTGACCGCAAGCAGCTCGCGCGCGTGCGGCAGGAACCGTTCGCCCTGCACCGAGAGGACGAGCCTGCGCCCTTCGCGGCGGAACAGCGCGACCTGGAGCAGTTCCTCCAGCCGTTTCATCTGCAAGCTGAGCGCGGACTGGCTGACGAACACGCGGTCCGCGGCACGCAGCATCGAGCCGGCATCGACGATCGCGACGAAGCTGCGCACGACGTCGGTGGGAATGTTGACGGCCATGATCGGTCCTAGAAGCCAGGCTCATATGCGTTAGCAGACAATCTACATTGATTCGATGGGAAATGAAGCGCTCCTTGCTGCGGGAAGGAGCGCAGCCTTGGTACATCGTAATCCTCGACCCGGATCGCAGCGCGGCGGCCACGCGCCGCGCTCGACCGATCGTCTTCACGTGAAGCCTGTCGGCGATCTGACCGACATGGTCCTGCGATGAGTGCGCAACTCCTCTCGATTGCGCCGCAGGGGCCGACGCTTGATCTCGATGCGATCCTGCCGGGCGTGACGGCCGCGTTCGCTGCAACCGCCGCACAGCATGACCGCGCCGGCACGTTGCCGGTCGAGAACTTCGCGCTGCTGCACCGTCACGGCCTGCTCGCGCTGACCGCGCCACGCCGGCTAGGCGGTGGCGGCGGCGATCTGGCGGAGGCTCGGCGCGTGATCGCAGCGGTCGCTCGCGGCGAACCGGCGACGGCCCTCGTCCTGACGATGCAGTATCTGTTTCATGCCGGGCTCGACGATCGGTCCGGTTTTTCGGAGGCGCTGAAGACGCGTGTCGTCGGCGAGGCGTTGCGCGATGGCGCGCTGATCAATGCGCTGCGGGTGGAGCCGGACCTGGGCACGCCGGCGCGGGGCGGCCTTCCCGGCACGATCGCGCGGCGCACGGCCGAGGGCTGGCGGCTCGACGGGCGGAAGATCTTCTCGACCGGCTCGACCGCGCTGACGTGGATGGTGGTCTGGGCGCGTTCGGACGATGCCGAGCCGCTGGTCGGCGGCTGGCTGGTGCGCGCCGATACGCCGGGCATCCGGATCGAGGAGAGCTGGGATCATCTCGGGCTGCGCGCGAGTGCCAGCCACGACGTCGTGTTCGAGGACGTTCTGGTGCCGTTCGATCAGGCGCTGGAGCCCAGACCCGTCGGCAAGCAGCCGCCCTATTCCGCCGCGTTCGCCAACTGGTCGGCTGTGCTGACATCGGCGATCTATGACGCCGTCGCACGGAATGCCCGCGACTGGCTGGTCGGCTGGCTGATCGATCGCAAGCCGACCAATCTCGGCGCGTCGTTGTCGACCTTGCCGCGGTTCCAGGAGGTGGTCGGGACGATCGACGGATTGTTGTTGCAGAACCGACTGCTGCTTGACGCGGGCACGAGCGGCGCGACGAGCGGGTTGGAGGCGGGGCTGGTCAAGCACCTCGTCACCGAGAACGCGATCGCTGCGGTCGAGAAGGCGATCGCCGTCACCGGGAATGCCGGGCTGACGCGCCACAACCCGCTTGAGCGGCATCTGCGCGACGTACTCTGCGGCCGCATCCATACGCCGCAGGGCGATGTCGTGCTGGGCAGCATCGGTCGTGCGGCGTTTGCGGAGCGTGGCGCGTGACGCGTGTTCAGGTTGCCAGCCAGTTACCGGCGCTCTTCAACGACGCCTTTGCAGCCTCGACGCAGGCCGCGGAGATCGTCAGCATCGCGCCCGGATCGGCCGGGCTCGCGCATGGCCCGCAAGTGCTGATCGCCGCGCCGTTCCGACGGCCGGGCGACGCGTTCCCGGCGCAACCCAGAGGGTGGCCGTTCGATCTGCGCTGGATCCAGCTCGTCTCGGTCGGCATCGATTTCTATCCGGATTGGCTGTTCGAAGGACCGGTCGTCACCACCGCGCGCGGGGCGTCGGCGATCGCGCTGGCGGAGTTCGCGCTCGCGGCGATCCTGGCCGAGGCGAAGCACCTCCCCGACATCTGGATTCGCGACCGGAAAGACTGGGTGGCGAAGCCGCTCGCGACCGTCGCCGGCACTACGCTCGGGCTGATCGGGTTCGGGGCGATCGGCGAGGCGCTCGCCCCGCGCGCGCAGGCGCTGGGGATGCGGGTGATCGCCACGCGTCGCTCGGACCTGCCGCTCGCAGCGGATGTCGAGCGTGCCGATCCCGCGACGATCTTCGCGCAGGCCGACCACGTCGTGCTCGCCGCGCCCGCGACTGCACGGACCGAGCGGATGGTCGATGCGAAGCTCCTGTCGCTCGCCAATCCGAACCTTCACCTGATCAACATCGCCCGCGGCATCCTGATCGACGACCATGCGTTGCTTGCCGCGCTCGACGAGGGGCGGGTCGGGCGCGCGACGCTCGACGTCACCTACCCGGAGCCGCTGACCGCCGGGCACCGTTTCTACACGCACCCCCGCGTCCGCCTGTCGCCGCATACTAGCGTCCACACGACCGAGACGCGGCGCAATCTTTCGCTGAGTTTCGCCGCCAATCTCGATCGCTTCCGCCGCGGGCAACCGCTCGACGGCGTGGTCGATCGCGCCCGCGGCTATTGAGGAGACCGACGATGACCGACCCGCTTCCCCTGCGGCGCCAGGAGCCGAACGAGACTGCGATCGTCGAGGCGCTGTTGCCCGAGTTCGGGTCGTCCGTGATCCCGGTCCACGCCGATCCCGCGGTCGAGCGGCTGTATCGCAAACAGCGCCTGGCGGCTGCGTATCGGCTGTTCGGGCGCAACGGCTACGACATGGGCGGCGCGGGGCACATCACGGTGCGCGATCCCGAATGGCCCGATCATTTCTGGGTCAACCCGTTCGGCGTGCATTTCGGCCGGATCAAGGTGTCGCACCTGATGCTCGTCAGTCACGAAGGCGTGGTCGTCGAGCCGCCCAAGGGCGTGCCCCCGCGCCTCAACCGTGCGGCGTTCGCGATCCATTCGGAGCTGCACAAGGCCCGGCCCGACGTGATCGCGGCGGCGCATTCGCATTCCTTGTACGGCAAGGCATGGTCGTCGCTCGGCCGGCTGCTCGATCCGCTGACGCAGGATTCGGCGGCCTTCTACGACGATCACGCGCTGTTCGAGGAATATAGCGGCGTCGTGCTCGATGCGAGCGAGGGCGAGAAGATCGCGCGCACATTGGGCCATCGCAAGGCGGTGATCCTCCAGAATCACGGCATCCTGACGGTCGGGCATTCGGTCGAGGCGGCGGTCTGGCGGTATCTCGCGATGGAGAATGCGTGCCAGGCGCAGTTGCTCGCCGAGGCGGCTGGCACGACCAAGCCGATGAGCGACGCGGTCGCGCGGCACACCGCGTCGCAGGTCGGCACGGAGGTTGGCGCGTTGTGGGCGTTCCAGCCCTATTGGGATGTGATCGTCTCGCAAGAACCGGACCTGCTCGATTGAGCCCGCTGGTTTCCCGCCGCGCGGTGATCGGCGGCGCGCTGGCCCTGTCGGCGTGCGGACGCGGAGGTTCCAAACCGGTCGCGCTGAAGGACGTCACCCTGCGCGTCGCCACCTACAAGGGCCAGATCGACTCGTTCTTCGCGCAGGCCGGCGAAGCCGCGCCGCCCTATACGTTGAGCAAGGCGCTGTTCGCGGGCGGCAACCAGATCGTCGAGGCGATCAACGCCGGCGCGATCGACT
This sequence comes from Sphingomonas sp. PP-CE-1A-559, assembly GCF_004340965.1. Taxonomy (GTDB): domain Bacteria; phylum Pseudomonadota; class Alphaproteobacteria; order Sphingomonadales; family Sphingomonadaceae; genus Sphingomonas. The sequence continues at coordinate 29,953 of NZ_SLYA01000012.1, forward strand.
TCGGCGGGATGAGCGAGATACCGCCGATCTTCGCCGCCGCTGCGGACCCGCTGTTCCGGCTGATCGCGGTGCAGCAGTACGACGTGAACAATCAGGTCGTGCTGGTGCCGGCTGGCTCGACCATCCACGATGCGGCGGGTTTGCGCGGCAAGCGCGTCGGCTATGTTCGCGCGACCACCTCGCATTACATCCTGCTGCGCCTGCTCGACGAGGCAGGCCTCACGTTCGCGGACGTCGTGCCGATCGCGCTGTCGCCCTCGGACGGGCTGACCGCGTTCCAGCAGGGGCGGCTCGACGCATGGGTGATCTACGGCGTGCAGGGCAGTCTCGCCCGGTCAACCGGCGCGCGCGTGCTCGCCACCGGCAAGGGGAGGTTGTCGGGCAATTACGTCGTTGCGGCGTCGACCGCCGCGCTCGCCGATCCGCTCCGCGTCGAAGCCATCGGCGATTATCTCGGCAAGATCGCGCGGACCTTCGCATGGTCGGTGGCCAACCCCGCGGCCTGGGCGACAGCGCTCGCCAAGGATACCGGGGTGCCCGAGGCGATCTGGCTCCAGCAGTTTCGAGAGCGCAGTTCCGATCCGCGCATAGTGTCCGTCACCGATGCGGCGATCACCTCGCAGCAACAGGTTGCGGACCGGTTCGCGACGGCAAAGGTGATTCCGGCGAAGGTCGATGTCCGTCCGCTCTGGTCGACCGCACTCAATGCACGGATCGGGAAGATATACTGAAGAGCGGCCAATGATACATATATGCATCGGCGAACAATCGGTAGTTGTAAGCTGGATACCTAAAGCAACTCGTACGAATGCAGGATCGACTCCATAGTTCAGCGACATGATAAGGGGTCGCATTGATGGGTCGTACTACACGGCGTTTGCTGAAGATATCCATCGCAACCATGGCTTTTGGGCTTACATGTTCTGCGAGCGCGCAGACGACGGGCGGTCCGTCGACTGCGGATCCGGTCGATACGTCCGACCGAACCGAGACGTCCGATCGCGGCGAGATCATTGTGACTGCCGAGCGACGTTCGACCGACCTGCAAAAGACGCCGATCGCGATCTCCGTGTTCGGCGGGCAGCTCGCGCAGGATCGCGACATCCGCGACGTGCGCGATCTGGCAGGGCAGGTCCCGAATCTGTTCGTGCCCCGCACCTCGATCAGCCACACCACGCAGACCTTTTCGTTGCGCGGCGTCGGCGAGAGCGACCCGATCCAGGAGCCGGTACTCGCCGTCTATGTCGACGACGTCTACATCCCGCGACAGATCGGCTCGATGGTGGAGTTCAACGATCTCGAACGGATCGAACTTCTGCGAGGGCCTCAAGGCACGCTCTACGGTCGCAATTCGAGTGCGGGCGCGCTGCGGATCATAACCCGCGATCCGGACCAGGAAACGCACCTCAAGGCCGCGATCGGCTATGGCAGCAAGAACGAGGTCGACGCGCGCGCGCTCGTCAGCGGTCCGCTGAGCGATACGCTGGCGGCCAGCTTCTCGTATATCCACCACAGCCGCGACGGCGTGACGAAGGATCCGACGCTCGGCCACGACGTCAACCGGATCGACGTGGACTCGTTCAGGGGCAAGCTCCGCTGGACGCCGAATGCCGATCTCGACGTGTTGTTGACGGCCAACCTCGTCCGCGACCGTTCCGACTCGCGCAGCTATATCCCGGTCAACCAGCCGGGTGTCGTATTCGACAAGCGCACCTCCTATTCCGAGGTCGAGCCGCTTCAGGATCTTGATGGTCGTTCGGGGTCGCTCCGCATCAAATATGCGCTCGGCGAGCATCTCAGCCTGAAATCGATCACCGCGGTCGGCGGGTTCAATCTCGACCCGGTCTCGTACGACAATGACGGCCAGTCCGCGCTGATTCAGAAGAACCTGATCCATTACAATGATCGCTACGTGACGCAGGAAGTGCAACTGAACGGCGATTTTGGCGCACTGACCTTTACCGGCGGGTTGTTCTATCTGCACGAGCGCTTCTTCGTCGAACGCGACGGGTTCACGCGCCTTGGCACGTCGCCGACGGCTGCCGTATCTGGGCTGCGCGCGCACAACATCACGACCACCGATGCCTACGCGATCTTCGGTGAGGCAACCTATCGGGTCGGGTCGGTATTCAGCGTCACCGGGGGCTTACGCGGTACGATCGAGCACAAGGATTTCGTGTTCGACAACAAGGTCATCAACCTCGCGCGCGTGCCCACCGCACAGTCGATTGCGGGAGAAGCGGACGAGACGTGGCGTGCGCTGACCCCGAAAGCCTCGGTGCAGGCGCAATGGAACCCGACGCTGCTGCAATATGCCAGCTATTCGCAGGGGTTCAAATCGGGCGGGTATGACAACCGTGCGACGCGGCTCGACCTTGCAACGCTGCCGTTCGCGCCGGAGAAGGTCAGCACCTACGAAACCGGGCTGAAGGCGACACTGTTCGACCGCGCGCTGCGCTCGAACATCGCGGTGTTCTACAACGACTATCGGGATTTGCAGGTGTCGTTCTTCGATCCGGTCTATCAGGGATCGCGCCGCGGCAATGCGGGCAAGGCGCATAGCTGGGGCGTCGAGATCGAGAACAGCGCCACCCTGACCGATCGTTTCAGCGTGCAACTTGCGGGCGGGTATCTCCACGCGACGTTCGACGACTATAAGGGCGTCGGCGGGGCAGGGGTGAATGCCGATGGCAACCGCCTGACCAACGCGCCCAAATGGACCGTCACCGGTGGCGCGAGCTATGAGTTGCCTTTGGCTGCTGCGGGCTCGCTGAGGCTGGCCGCGGACGCGAATTACCAGTCGTCCTATTACGTCTCCGCGCTCAACCGTCCGCAAGACCGCTCGCCTGGGCAAGCCTATGTGAACGGTACGATCACGTGGAATACCCCGAACCCGCATGTCGACGTCGCACTGTCGGTCCGCAATGTCCTGAACACGAGCAAACAGGTCGCGTCGGTCTACAACCCGTCGATCGGTGCATGGTACCGGAATTTTCCCGATCCCCGGACGGCGTTGCTGACGCTGCGCTTCAGCCGGTAGGTGGCATCCGCATGATATGTAACCGCGCCTCGTTTAATTGAAGACATTCCGGGCAGGGGTTTGAGGTTTGTAAATTTGATCGCGGAGATGAACGAACGGCTGAAGTCGGGAGGTGGGAAGGGGGCGCGAATGTCCGGCTATGGGTCCAGACGTAAGGCTATTGCCTGCCATGCTCTCGACCGAGTGTCACAAATGCAATGATGCCTGCGGTCACAGCTGAAAATGCGGCGAGTAGGGCGGCGGTGTGGAACGCCTGGGCCAACTGTACGACCGATGCGCCGACAACGGCGCCGGCCAGCGCCGTCGCGATCAAGCCGCCGGTTCGTGCGATCGCGCTGTTGAATCCCGATGCGGTGCCGGTGTGGTGATCGTCGACGGACGAAAGAACTGCGGTCGTGAGCGGAGCGACCGCGCCGGCCATCCCGAGCGCGATCACCACCAGACCGGGCAGCACGTTGCTCCAATAGCCGGCCCCCGGGTCGACGGTCGCCATCAACGCGAAACCGATACCGGTAACGATCGGCCCGATCGTCAGCGGCCAGCGCGGGCCGATCCGCTCGCTCAACCGTCCGGCAAAGCGCGACGCGGTGCCAATCACGATCGAGAAGGGGAGCAACGCGAAACCCGCCTGCGTCGGCGTGTATCCGCCGCCGACGATCAACAGATATGGCAGCAATACCAGCAACCCGCCCAGCGCGCCGTACAGCATCAGCGTCAACAAGGTCAGCCCGACGAAGGGGCGTGACGCGAACAGCGTCAGCGGCATCATCGCGCGGTCGCCTAAACGGTGCTCCTGGCCGACGAACGCGACCAGCAGGACGATGCCGATGCCCAGGCCCGCACCGATTTTCGGCGACAGGACATGACCGCTCGACCACAGGGTCAGCGCCCATGTCAGGATGCCGAGCGCGGCGGTTACCAAGATCGCGCCGAGCCAATCGAGTGGTTGCTCGCCGGGATCGCTCTCCTCGACATAGCGTAGGGCGACCACGATCGCTGCCACCGCGACAGGCAGATTAAGGTAGAAGATCGTCCGCCAGCCCAGCGTGTCGACCAGCCAGCCGCCAAGCGGTGGACCGACGGCGCTGGCGATCGCGCCGGCTGCGGCCCATGTCCCGACCGCTCGCCCCCTTGCTTCGCCTTCGAACGAACTGCCGAGGATTCCCAGGCTGTTGGGCATCAGGATCGCGGCACCGATGCCCTGTATTCCGCGCGCTGCCAGCAGGACCGGGAGCGTCGGCGCCAGTGCGCAGCCGATCGACGCAAGCGCGAACAGGATTGTGCCGAGCACCAGCATCCGCCGGCGGCCGTAATGATCGCCCGCTGCGCCACCAAGCAGAAGCAGCGCCGAGAGCGGCAGCAGATACGCGTTGATGATCCAGGGGAGGTCCGACGCACCGCCGCCGAGGTCCTTGCCGATCGCAGGAAGCGCGACGTTGGTCACCGAGCCATCGATGAAGGCAAGGCTCGAGGCGAGCATCGTCGCGGCTATCGTCCAGCCGGGGTAGCGAACAGCTGTGGTCCGTGCTGCCCCTGCATGAGGGTGGTCGCCAGACCCCGGCGGTGGTGCATTCATGGTTCGGTTCGACGGAAACAGCATGTCTCGTGGTCGTTCACGAGACCGCAGGCCTGCATCCAGGCGTAGACGATGACCGGACCGACGAACTTGAACCCGCGCTGCTTGAGCGCCGCTGATAGGGCTTCGGAGGCAGGCGAGCGGGTCAGCGCCTTGGCACCGTCGCCGATCACCGGCGTACCATCGACGAAACTCCAGACGAAGCCGGCGAAATCCTCGCCGGCGTCGCGCATCGCGAGATAGGCGCGGGCATTGCCGATCGTCGCCGCGATCTTGGCGCGTGAGCGGACGATACCGGCGTTGCCGAGCATCGTCGCAATATCCGTCTCGCCGAACCGCGCGACGGTGTCCGGATTGAAGCCCGCGAAGGCCGCCCGGAATGCGTCGCGTTTGCGCAAAATCGTGATCCAGGCCAGCCCGGCCTGAAATCCGTCGAGCATCAGCTTTTCCCACAGCGCGCGCGGGTCGCGTTCGGGCACGCCCCATTCGTCGTCGTGATACGCCGCAAGCAAAGGGTCGCCCTGCGCCCATCGGCAACGAGATAGCTCGGCGCGGGGCATGCCGGGCATTGCCGGGTCTTTGCTGTCGATTTGCATACTGGCCGAGACGATGCTCGCTCGGTGCCGGTGTGTCGATACCGTTCGCCATCGGCAGCGCGGATCAGGTCTTGATGGCGTTAAGCAGTTCGGCGTTGATCTGGTCGAACCGGACCGAATGCTATTCTCACCTTTCAAGCGTCCAGGTAGCAGATCGTCCGCCGCGCGCTGCAGCCCAACCAAATGAACGAATGGGTGGAGTTGGGATGCGGGAAGGGCGTCTGAACGTCCGCAACTGGGTCCGTCCAGCCGTCAGCCGCCTGTGCAATTAGCGCAGCACGGCTAGTTTGGCGGGGCCTCCGTATCGACGGAGCGGCTGGCTGGCGCGATCAGCTAATCTATCGCATTGCTCAGTTGATATGACAGGTTACTCCTCATCGGGCATCCCGACACTGCTCGCGTTGGCGACGGCGGCGCTGGCTGCGCCGCCCGCGGTCCATACGCCCGCTCCCGGAAGCCCGGAACGCACCGCGATCGTCAAGACGCTCCACGCGGGCGACGATAGCGCGCAATCGCGTTTCACCTTCCGCGCGTTTCGCGTCCTTTCGGCCGGCCCGGGTGCGATTGCCTATGTTCGCGGCGCAGGGCCAGTCGGCACCTTCCAGGCCATCCTGAAGCGCGAAGGCCAGGCTGGATGGCGCAAAATATGGGGCGAGGGCGAGGGCGGCAGTAACAGCTGCGAAGTCGGCGCGCGGCATTATGCCTGGGCCTTGCAACTTCTCCGGACCTACACGGCCACCCCCGACGCGATTTTTCCGGGCATCGTTGCGCGGACGAGGGACTTGCGACGCATGGCGAAAGCGGAGCCCGACGTGCAATGCGTCGGTGATTTGGAAGGCGGCCCCAGCTGATCGCGGGACACTGGCCCCTCACTTGGCGTTATTGATCGGACGCCGCGCTCGATGCCGCCTCCACCACGGCCGAAGCCTGTTCCGCCATCTGCCTGCAGAGCGTGCGTTCGGACGACTTCTGCGCGCGGGCATTGTCGGCCAGTGACATGGCCTGTCCTTCGCGAACCTCTTCGGGGCGGGCGGGGTTGCTCGAGTCCATCAGGCCGATCACCTGCGGCCCGACGATATTGCCGCGTCGACCGACGGCTTGCTGAGCAAACGCCGCCGGGGTCACGGTCATGCCTGCGATCGTCGCGACGACCGACTTGCGGGTATTGGCGACGTCGACGGCAGTGGCGAACCCCTTGCCCATGCAATATTCCATCAGGCCTAGGTGATTGTAGACCGAACCGAACGCGGTCTGCAGCTGTTGGTCGGTCGGCAGCTCCTGCGCCCGCGAGGGGCCAAGCGCCAAGGTGCCGGCGAGAATGGTGGCCGTCATGCGACCGGCGAGCGCGGTACGAAATTCCTGCATTCAGGTCTCCTAAGCCGGTGCGAGAACGCTTTCGATGTGAGGCCGCGGCAGTAGCGGCGGCGTGCTGTCCATATAGGTCAGCCAGTGGAGCCAGATGGTGTATGTCCGCATCCTTGTAAGCCGTATCTGGCAATTCAGTGCCATGCTCCCGCGAATGCTGCCACCGATCCAGTTTTCATAGACGGCGCCGCATTCGGATGTTCGATAGGCCACCCATGACCGCTCGGCCTGAACAAGCATCTGCTCGGATGCGATTTCACGCTCTTCGCGAAGGCGCTTGATCGCGGCCTGATAATAGCGGTTCAGCTCGGCATCGGCCTTGTCAAAACGACCTGCGAGGCAAGCGTCGATTTCTTGCGTCGACGATCCAGGGCATTGGCTAGCATCGGGCACTGCAACGGCTAATGCCAAAGCAAAGATCGCTAACATCAAAGGCCTCCAGTCTCGAACATTTGAGCGCCGATCCGCTGCCCGAAGGGGTCGGGCTTTAAAACGCGCATCCGCAGGATATGGCTACGGTGCAGTGGCGCGGGGGAGACGCAGCGATGACCACGGGATGACCGCCCAATCCGGCGCGTCGCACGGTCGCTGCGCTCTCGGAAAATATGCGCCCAGCCAAAGACCTTTTTCGGAAAGCGCCCACGCCGGAAAATCCCAGACTTCGGGATCAGAATAATCGCATGCGCCCTCGTCTTCTTTGCTTGGCGGCTCCATCTCTTCGGGATGAAAGCGCTTCAGCAACCCGACAACGCCCAGCGCGAAGCGGTTGCTGCGATATGTGTACCACGCGTCGCTATCTTCCGCCGGAACCGATTCCGATCCGAAGGGGAACAGCGCGTCCAATACCAATTCCCCGCCGGTCGCCATGTCAAAGCTATGGCCCTCGGTGCCGAAGTCCGGGTGTGCGGTGCCCGCGCAGCTCCAGCTTTGTGCCCAGAGATAGCTCATATGGTTCACCCCGAGCCAGGGCTTGTCCGCCTCCGCAACATCGGTGCCGGGCTGTCCGTCCGATCCGGTGCACGCGAACCACGCGGAGACGTTCTGCCATTGGTTGCGGGCAAGAGCGTGGTTGACCTCCGCCACCGCAGCCGTGGAATAGCCGCCTTCAATCCGGAACAGCCGGATGCCGGAAAGTGGTTCCCGATACCACCGGATCCTCTTGCCGTTGATCGTCTCGGCCTGCTGCGGGGTGAGGTGAAGACCAGCAAGATGCCAACGCTCATAAACGCTGAGTTTAGTCGGCAGGTCGGCCGGAAGGCTGGCCGGACCGGCCGTAGGATGCAGACTTACGGCCAGGCGTCTGGCCTTCGCAGTCGTCAGCGTGCCGACAAGCTTCGGTCCAATTCGCTTCAGGAGCAGGTGATCGCCGGTCGTTCGCGACTCCAGCGTCAGTGTCGTTCCCGTCGCCGTCCCGGACAGATCAATGTCGAGCCGCGACGTCTGGTAGAAATAGTGACCATCGACCTCGCCCTTGTCCTCCGTCATCGCGACGACGATGCGCGCGGTACCGGCCACGCCTTCGAACACCGTTTCCGGCGCAGCCGAAGCGCTTGCTGGCAGTATAAGAGCGCAGAACGCACCGGCTAGAGCATGAAGTCGATGCATGGGAAGACCGAACCATTGGGTGCGCGTGAGGCACCGCGTTAAGGCATCTCCACGCCGACGGCGACGGCAAATTGCCATGTCGAGTGAGCTGCAATCGGGGCCGTCACGCGCCGCCTAAAGCGCGTCGCGGCGTGCCTTCAGAGGCATGAACTTTTTCGATCGGAGGCGTCGTGCTACGCGGCGCCCCTGAGTGTCGGCCAAAGGATGGATCGTGTTCAAGCGAGTTGGATCGGCGGTAGCGGCCATGGGATTGCTAGTCACCTCCGGGGCGTATGCCGCGACACGTTCGCCCATCGATCTGCAATGTACGGCGGTCACGACCTGGGCATGCGCGGAAGCAAGCGCTTGCGAGCGGCGCGGCGACGAGGCCAAGGAAAGCTACAGCTTCGACTTGGTGGCGATGACGTATCAGGCGCCGCACGATCGGGGAGCAATCACCGAATTCGCAACCGACGACGGCGGCTTCATGACCTTCGTGCTCAGTGGTGGCCGACGTTACGTCCACAAGAACGCCGATGCCGGCGACCCGATGACATCGTTCCTGTACATGTCGTCGCACGATATGCGCGAGCTGCGGTGCAACGCCCGCTATGCCCCGGACGCATCAGCCGTTGCATCCGACGCCAGCCGCGGTCTTACCGGTCATTACTACCTGTCAGGTGTGATGGAGACGGGATCGGAGCTGGTGCTACGCCCCGACGGAAGCTTTGCCTGGTTCATGAGCTATGGCGCCGCGGATCAAGCGGCGGAGGGCAAGTGGCGGATCGATGGCGAAGCGGTCCTTCTGGAAGCCGGTCCCAGCGCTGGCGCAGAACCGGCCTTCCGGCAATTGCGGCTGCGGATCGACCATGGTGCGCTGCTCCTGAACGGCGCAGGTAAGGGCCGGTACGAGCGGCATCCGTAAACGCTGGAGTTGATCCTGCTTGATGGCGGGGTAATACCCCGAGCATGGATCATCGCCACCACTGCACGACCACGTTGCCGACGCGCTCTGCTCTCAGGCGTATTCCAGTACGAGCGATGATCGCCGCCGTGGTCGCCAGCGCGTTGGCGGCATCGTCATCCGTGGCCCAAGCCGAGGATGAGGCGGTGCCGACGCCGGCTTCGCTGACGCAGGTGCTGTCCTGTCAGTCGCGCGACGCGCTCGGAACCTTCGCCGAGCTGCTTTTCCTGCAGAATCGCCCGCCGGCGTGGATGCGCCCGAGTAAACTGCCCAAGGCGCTCGACGGTATGATCGGGTTGTATGGCTTCGCGGTCGAGGGAAATGTCTCTGTGTTCGGGGAGCCGGTCGACCACGTCTATTTTATGAGCGACTGGGTCGTCGCGCTGCTGCCCCGCGCAAGCGCCGAGCGGGTGATTGCTGCCCAGAAGATGACGCGCGCGCCGATCGCGATGACGGAACAATATTACCGTTTCGTCGATCCCGAGATTGGGCCGATGATCGGCGGGTTCGCGCCGACCGGTGATGCAATGTCGAAAGTGTTTGTCGATGCCTTCGGCGGCGATCCGGCGGCGAAGATCGCGAAGGGGCCGCCGTCGCCGGATCTGAAAATGCTGCTGGTCGGGTGCAACTACACCGTGGCGTCTCAGGAGAATTTCCTGGCCGCGGCACATGGCGCCGAGGATACGATGCGCAAGGCGGGCGCGGATATTCGACGGATGGTCGAAGAGGGTGAGGCTCGCCCGCCACGGTGATTATTTTGCGGAAGGCGCGCAGCTGGGAGTGGCAAGACTGCGGGGCGACCTCCCAGGATGGCTTTGAATAAAGCAGATCATCACGATCGCCAAATACCCAGAATGCCCGGTGGCCGACTACATTCCACAGTCTGTCTATGATTGGGCAAAGGATCTTCGCGGTAGAGCCTTTTTCCCCCTCTTAGAACGGAACCGGGCGTGCTGCAGAGATGTGGTGATTAACGAACGTCCGTAATTAGATGGCGACAGTCACATGCGAATGTCCACAAGTGGTCATGCCGTCGATCGGCGATGGTACGGTCGTTTTGCAGGTTCTTGGGCCTGTCGGTTTTGGAAACGCAGTCTACTCAGGGCTCATCGCCGATTTAAGGCGAGGGGGAATTTGCTCATGTCGAAGGTCAATGGCCAAACCCTGGCGGCGTCGCGATCACGCTCCTTTTGCGCGAGAGCACTCAGCAACACCCTCCGTTCGGCTGCTTCAACGGCGCTATTGCTCACCGCGACCGCGAACGCACAGGATAAGCCTGTCGAAACGGGGCGAGACCTGGTCGAGGATCTCCACACCGCGTTTGGCGAGCATCACGCGCGCGCCGTGCACGCCAAGGGTATCATTCTCGAGGGGCGGTTCGAGCCGACCAGCGCCGCGCGAGCGCTGAGCCGGGCTCCACTGTTCGAGCACGGTACGCCGATCATCGTGCGCTTTTCGAACTTCACGGGTTTTCCGAACATTCCCGACAATGATCCCGGAGCCAACCCTCGCGGCATGGCGGTAAAGTTCGGTTCGCCAACCAATCCCTTGCTCGACATCGTCACGCACAATTTCGACGGGTTCCCGACGCGGACCGCCACGGAGTTCGGCGCGCTGTTGCGTGCGATCGGCACGAGTGGTCCGGGGGTTGCCGCACCGACGCCGCTCGACGGGTTTCTTGCCACACATCCAGATGCCAAGACGTTCCTGACAACACAGCACCCGGCGCCGCTGAGTTACGCGACGACGGCATATTTTGGGGTCAATGCGGTGACTTTCACCGATCGCAAGGGGCGTGCGCGACCGGTGCGCTATCGCTTCGTCCCCGCAGCGGGCGAGCATTATTTCGGTACCGGGGCGGGCCCGGCGCCTGACTATCTGCAACCTGAGATCGCCAAACGCGTAAAGGACGGGCCGGTCCGCTTCGACTGGTACGCGCAGCTCGGCGAGCGCGGGGACCTGCTCGAGGATCCGTCGATCGCGTGGCCGCCGAGCCGGAAACTGGTAAAGCTGGGCACGATCACCATCGCGGTGCTGGCTGCGAACACCGCCGAAGCCGACCGTGCGCTGACATTCCTGCCGGGGCGGATGCCAGACGGAATCGCCGCCGCCGACCCGATGCTCGCGATCCGTACCGAGGCCTACCCGGTATCGTTCGGCGAGCGGCAATAATTCGCGGCCGCTCGCCCGTGGTGCAATGGAAAATCGCCAATGTTGAAGCCGCGTCGGTACGACCCCGCGAGTACCGTGTCGTTCGGTGCGGGCGCGTTTAAGGAAACCCAGTCATGACGGCGACCCAGCATGCAACGGCCGCACGGGACGCGAAGCGGCGACATGCGGAGGCGCTCGGTATCGACGAGGCCTTTGTCGCGCGAATGATCGAGAGATTCTACGCCAAGGTGCGGCAAGACGACGTCCTGGGACCGATCTTTGCGGCGCATGTCGTCGACTGGACGCCGCATCTCGTACAGATGAACCGCTTCTGGCGCTCGGTGCTGTTCAGCTCGGGCGAGTTCGCGGGAAATCCGATGCTCAAGCACGTCGTCATTCCCGATCTCGGGCGTCCTGAGTTCGCCCATTGGCTCATGCTGTTCGAGGAGACGCTAGGCGAAATCGGTACGGATGCGGCACGGGATCATGTGATTGAGCGCGCCCGGAACATCGCGAACAGCCTGCTCAGCGCGGCGATCGTGCACCGCGGCGGCGGCCTTGGCCCTAGCAAGGCCGATATGCTCTAAGCTGCGACGCGCGGGACTCTCTCGGTCATCGAAGGGGCCGGGTCCGCACAGTCCCGTGCTGCTGCGCGCGCAACGCATCGATCAGCAATCGCACTTGTCGCTGGACGCGGGGCACGACGGAAGCATCGCGAAGCGCGTCCGCGGCAAACGCGTCATCGGCGAACGCGAGTGCATCGGGCATCACGATCACACCCATGCGCTGGAGAATCGTGCGAAGGTGCTGCAGCGCGATCGCGCCGCTCTCGACGTCTTCGGAGACGGACATGATCGCTGCGATCTTGTTGCGGAAAGGGGCGAGGCTGCCGGTGCCGAAGGTTGGCTGAGATCCCCATTCGAGAGCGTTCTTGAGCACGACCGAGACCGAACCGTTATACCCCGGGGAACAGATGAGCAGGCCGTCGTGCGCGCACAGGATCTGCCGGATGACCAGAACGCCCTGCGGAACCACTGCCTCTTCAAGGCCCGGAACATAGACGGGCAACTCCAGATCACGGAGATCCAGTACCGAGACATCGGCCTCGACCGTGATGGCGGCGTCGATCGCCAGGTCGAGCAGCCGCGCATTGCGTGATCCGCTGTGTGCGCTTCCGGACAGGGCCAGCAGCGCGATCCGGCTGCCGGCCGGCATGCGCTGCGATCTATCCGATGCGGGCTTGTCATCGGGCGGGGGCGGTTGGTCGTTCACGCCGCGATACCATCAGTCGGAGGGCTCCGGCGTAAGGCCCAAGAGCTGACGCAGCGACTATACCAAACGCTGGGATGCCAGCTTGGTACAGCGACTTTGCCATATCTCGGGTCTCCAACGGACTCCGCTTGGAAGTTAATACAGATCAACAGGACGGCTTCGGCGTCGCGCTGTGTACCTATTCCAGCGGAAGGCAGAATTCATGAAGATCGTAGTGATTGGCGGAACCGGGCTGATCGGTTCGAAGGTCGTCGGCAAGCTGGCCGCGCTTGGCCATGACGCGCTCGCCGCAGCGCCCAGCACGGGCGTCGACATGATCACCGGCGAGGGCTTGGCTGCGGCGCTCGATGGTGCCGAGATCGTCATCGACATGGCGAACTCGCCGTCGTTCGAGGACCAGGCGGCGATGGATTTCTTCACGACCGCGGGCCGAAACCTGATTGCGGCGGAGACCGTCGCTGGCGTGAAGCTGCACGTCGCGCTGTCGGTAGTCGGCACCGAGCATCTGCAGGGCAGCGGGTATTTCCGCGCGAAGCTCGCCCAGGAGACGCTGATCGAGGCGGGGCCGATACCCTATACGCTGCTCCACGCGACGCAGTTTATGGAGTTCCTGCGCGGGATCGCCCAGTCCGCGACCGAAGGCGACACCGTGCGGCTGTCGCACGCGCTGATCCAGCCGATGGCCGCCGAGGACGTCGCCGATGCGGTGGTCGAGGCTGCGCTCGCGCCGGCGGTGAACGGGACGATCGAAGTCGGCGGCCCCGAGACATTCCCGATCGACGAGATCGTCTCGCGCGTGCTCGCCCATGACAGGGATCCGCGGACCGTCGTGGTCGATCCGGAGGCGCGCTATTTCGGCGTAAAGCTCGAGCAGAATTCGCTGATCCCCGGCCCTGACGCGAAGCTCGGCAGGACGCGCTTCGACTGGTGGATCGAGAACGTCGCGCCGCCGCCCAAGCGCTGACGAGGTCAGCACATTCCTTTGCAGGAGATAGACGGTGAAGACATTCTGCCTCGGCCTGGGGGTCGTGCTCGGCATCGGTGCGGTCGCGAACGGCCTCTGCATGCTCGCGTCGCCGACCGGCTGGTATTTCGCGGTGCCCGGCGTGACCACGACCGGCCCGTTCAACCAGCATTTCATCCGCGATATCGGCCTGATCTACCTCTTTCTGGGCGGTGCATTTTTGTTCGGTGCCGCCCGCCCGCACTACCGGGTCGTCGCCTGGGCCGCGCCGGCCTTGTGGCTCTCGGGGCATGCGCTGTTCCACTTCTGGGAAGTCGCGGTCGGCATCTGCGGTACGTCCGCGCTGGCGCGTGACTTCCCCGCGGTGACGCTGCCCGCGCTGCTCGGCACGCTGATCGCGGTGTGGGCGATCGGCGATCGCCGCGCGGCACGACATCCCGCCTGACCCGATCTCATTTCAAGGGCCGATCTCATTTCAAGGATAGTATCATGACGACACGTTTGAACATCGTCGCGCTCGCGCCGGACGCCGTAAAAGGCCTGATGGCGGTCGAAGCGAGCATCGCCAAATCGGGCATCGAGCATGGCCTGCTCGAACTGGTGCGGCTGAGGGCGTCGCAAATCAACGGCTGCGCCTATTGCATCCATATGCATGTCACCGACGCGCTGAAGAACGGCGAGACCGACATGCGCATGCATCTGCTCGCCGCTTGGCGCGACTCCTCGGTGTTCACCGACCGCGAGCGGGCCGCGCTCAACTGGACCGAAACGCTGACGCATGTGTCGAGGGCGGGTGCGCCGAATATCGACTACGCCGTGCTGCAAAGCCAGTTCAACGCGGCCGAGATCGCCAACCTGACGGTGCTGATCGGTACCATCAACCTGTGGAACAGGCTGCAGATCGGCCTGCACGCGGTGGCCCCCCTCGATGCGCCGACTGCGATCGCCGCCTGACGCCATCGAGCTAGGATATATCCGATGAAACTCTATTATTCTCCCGGTGCGTGCAGCCTTGCCGCGCATATCGCCCTTCATGAAGTCGGGACGCCGTTCGACAGCGAAAGCGTCGACCTGACGACCAAAACGACGAGTTCGGGCGCGGATTTTGATGCGGTCACGATCAAGGGCTATGTCCCGGCGCTCGTGCTGGACGACGGCGAACTCGTGACCGAGAACATCGCGATCCTCGATTATCTCGCCGGCATCTACCCGCAATTCGCGCTCGAAGGCCCGATCGGACGGACCCGCCTGCTCGAGGCGCTCGCTTATATCTCGACCGAGATCCACAAGAGCTACAAGCCGTTCTGGCATGATGGCTCCGACAGCCAGAAGGCGATCGCAAGCGCCTACATCACCAAGCGGCTGCAATATCTCGCCGACCGGGTGAAGGGCGCGTATCTGCTGGGCGACCAGCCGAGCGTCGCCGACTTCTACCTGTTCGTCACGTTATTGTGGGCGACCCGGTTCGGCGTGACGATCCCGTCGGCGCTCGTGCCGGTGTACGACACGCTCCGCGCCCGTCCGGCCGTGCAAGCCACGCTCGCGGCGGAAGGGCTGCAGTAAACGCCGAACGGTGGTGGCGATCCTCCCACGGCACGGCGAAATGGCGCGGCGACGCCATCCCCTGGAGACGATCATGACGGCCCACCTCAAGATCGACTTCGTGTCGGACATCGCCTGCCCGTGGTGCATCATCGGCCTGCGCGCCCTGGAAGAGGCGCTGGCGCAATCCGTCGACGCGCTCGATGCGGAGATCGTGTTCCAGCCGTTCGAATTGAACCCGACGATGCCGGCCGGCGGTCAGAATATCGGCGAGCACGTCGCGCAGAAATACGGATCGACGCGCGAGCAGTCGGCTGCGAACCGGGCGATGATCGTCGGTCGTGCGGCGGAACTCGGCTTCACGATGGTGATGAACGACGACAGCCGGATCTACAACACGTTCGATGCGCACCGGCTGCTGCACTGGGCGAGCATCGAAGGACGGCAGTCCGCGCTCAAGCATGCGCTGTTCAACACCAACTTTACCGACAACGCCGATCCGGGCGACCATCAGGTCCTGATCGCTGCCGCTGCGAAGGCCGGGCTCGACCCGGTGACGGCGGGCGAGGTGCTGAACTCGGGGCGCTACGCCGACGAGGTCCGGCACGCGGAGGAATATTAGCGTGGCCGCAGGATCAATGCAGTGCCGGCGATCGTGATCGACGGTAAGCATCTAATCTCGGGCGGACAACCGGTCGCGATGTTCGAACAGGCGTTGCGGCAGATCGCGGGCACCGTTGGTACGGGCGGTTAGCCAGGTCTCGGGTCTGGCGGCTACACCGCGCATCGATAGACCCGCCGCATGACGAGGCATCAGCGACGGGGATCTGGTTCGATGACGATTGCAGTGGTTGGCGGCACGGGGATGGTCGGCCGCAGGCTCGTCGCGGGGCTGCGCCTCGACGGTCACGACGTCGTCGTCGTCGCGCGCTCCTGCGGGATCGATACCGTTACCGGCATGGGGCTCGCAGAGGCGCTCGATGGCGTGGATATCGTCATCGATGTCTCCAGCCCTGGCTATGCCGCGGCGGACGACATGCACGCCTTCTTCGACGCGTCGTGTTGCAACCTGCTGGAAGCCGAGCGAAGCGCCGGTGTCGCGCATCACATTGCCTTGTCGGCGGTAGGCACCGGTCGACTTGGCACTACCGGCTATTTCCGCGCGAAACTGTTGCAGGAGCGTCTCGTTGCGGCCTCAGCCATTCCGTTCACGATCCTGCGATCGACGCCGTTCTACGAATATCTGTACGGGATCGTCGACCTTGGTGGGGACGGCAAGTGTCTCCATTTGGCGCCGTTGCTGATGCAACCGATCGCGGTGAACGACGTGGTTGCCGAACTGCAACGGATCGCACTGGCGCGACCGGCGAACACGGTGATCGAGATCGCCGGTCCCGATGTAAGGCGTCTCGACCGGTTTGCCGAAGATATTCTCGGCGCCAACGAGGACCCGCGCGATATCGTCGTCAGCCCCGAGACGCCCTATTTTGGCGCACGCATGCAGGATGAAGCCTTGGTCGTGAGTTGGGGTTCGCGGAAATCGTCGATCAGGTTCGACGACTGGTTGCGGGAGTCGATCGTCGTTTCCAGCATCACTGAAATCCCGCAGCGGCCGGTAGATATGGCGTTTTCGAGCGCGCGCCGTTCCGCTCGTCTGGATGGGGCGGGTTGAGTATCGACGCGGCGAAAGTGGTGCCAAGCCGAGCGTCGGGAGCCTGTCGTCATGCACGAGTTCAGCAGCGATACCTTTGGCGACGTCACTGCGGGATCGGAGAGAGCGCCGTTGTCGCATGCCGATACGATCCGGAACGGCGTCGTGCAGGCCGTAGTCGCCGATCAGGCCGGCATCGATTTCTTCGGTCTTGGGAAGCATCACCGCCGATGGCGCGAGCGCAGTTCGACACTGAAATCGAGCGCAGGCCACTGTACGTAGGATCGCCGGAGACGGTCGCGCGCAAGATCGCACGTACGTAAAGGACTGGGCTAGCAGCGCTTCCATTTGAAATACGGCGCCGGGCCTCGTGCCGCTGGTTCGGGATATGCCCGCCCAGCCATTCACGCAGCGCGCGCGAACCGAACTTGGGTATCCATTCAGCCATCGACGATGTCCGCGTATTCCGGATGCTTTCGGTAGAAGTCGGCCATGAACGAGCAGCTGAGCACGACTTTCCGCCCGGCCTGCCGGATCAGGTCGAACACGCCGGTGGCCAGCGCGGTCGCGAAGCCTTGGCCACCATATTCGCTCGGAACTTCGGTATGGATCAGGACCACGCGAGCATTGTCGTCGATGCGGTAATAGGCAGCGGCAATGGCCTCGCCGTCGATCGACGTCTCGAACCGGTGCTGTGCTTCATTGTCGACGACGGGCCTGGTCGTGCGGCTCATGCGGCTACCAATATCGGTTGCCCGGTCCACTCCTCGGCGATCCGATCGAGCTCGACGCGGGCGCGATCCAGTGCGGCGGCGCGGTCGTCTGGCTGCGCGAACTGCACGGGTTGCGCATCGACGAAGCGCGGGTCGACCGCGCCCATGAATTCGAACGCCGCGCGCAGGGCAGGGGTGAGCGCATCCATCCCCGCCAACGGCGAACCGGGCCGCAGATCGCCGCCGCGCGTTGTTAGGAACAGTATCCTCTTCGTTCCCAACGCGCCGACATAGCGTCCATCGGCGGTCGCGACATAAGTTATCCCGGCACGGACCACCGCGTCGATGAACGCCTTGAACGCCGCCGGCATCGACCAATTGTACATCGGCATGGCGAATACCAGCGCGTCGGGGTCGAGCATTCGGGCGCACAATGCATCCGAGGCGACCAACGCGCGCTTCATCTCGACCGTGCGGTCCGCGGCGGGCGTATAGCTCGCGATCGTGAACGCTTCGGTCATGGCCGGCGCAGGGTCGGTTACGAGATCGAGGTGATCGATCGTGAGCGACGCCGTGCCGAGAGCGAGCTTCTCGACGAAGTATCGACCCAGGGCGCGCGAGTTCGATCGTTCGCTCTTGGGACTGGAATCGACGTGCAGCAGTTTCATGCGAAGTCCTTGGTATGTAGTGCCGCCGGCTCAGACTGCCTCAGCCAGCAATTGCTTGAGCGACGCGCAGGCCTTTTCGAGATACCCAGGCCGCAGGTTGGTCACGCCGAGCAGGAAGCCCGGCGTCGCAGGACCATCGCCACCCCTCCAGCGCGAAAGCGGCGCTGGCGCGATGCCGAGCGCGAGCGCACGTTCGGCCATCGCGGAGTCGTCGCTCCCATCGGGAAGCGGCACGCGAACGGCGAGCCCGGCAAAAGCGTCTACCCCGAAATTCATGCCGAGACACGCGTTGAGCGCGTCGCGCCGCTCTCGGTATAGCGCTTTCATATGCCGCAGGTGGCGCAGATAATGACCCTCCGCCAGGAAAGCCGCCAGCGCGAGCTGGGTCGTGGAGTTCGGGGCGGGATTGAGGAAGGCTGCAACCTCGCCGAAGCGCTCGGCGAGCGACAGCGGCGCAACGACGAACCCGAGGCCGAGCGCCGGGCTGAGCGTCTTGCCGAAGCTGCCGACATGGATCACCCGGCCGTTCGGATCGGTCCCCGCGAATGCCAGCGCTGCGCGTCCCGACAGCTGGAGTTCGCTCAGATAATCGTCCTCGATGATCCAGCCGTCTTCGCGCACCGCCCACGCCAGCAGTTCTCGTCGGCGTTTCGGAGACAGGGCGACCCCGGTTGGCGCCTGCTGCCCGGCAGTCACCACCGCGATCGCCGCGTCGGGCGCGATCTCGACACCGCGGGCGACCAGAATACCCTCCGCGTCGACCGGGACATAGGCCACCGACATGCCGGCGAGTTCCAGCGCCCGCCGCGCCATCGGAAATCCTGGATCTTCCATCCAGGCGGTGCGGCCTTGTGCCTGCAAGGTCAAAATCGCGAGGCTCAGGCCATTCTTGTAGCCGCTCGTCAGGATGATCTGGTCGGGCAGGCACCGAATACCGCGCGCGATCGCCAGATAGCTTGCGATCTGCGCGCGAAGATCGGGATGGCCGCGCGGATCGGGCGGGCCGACCGGCGCCATCGCATCGTCGCGCACCGCCTTGGTCCGCATCCGCGACCAGAGTTTCGCCGGGAAAGCGTCCTGGGCCGGTACTCCCATCTGGAAGGGGAGCGGCTTCAGATAGAAGCCGCGCTCGATCCCCTGCATCGGGCGAGGAATGTCGACATGAACCGCGGCGGGCAGGCTGATCGGCTTTTCCGCGACACGCGTTCCGGCGGCGCCAGAGGATATCACGAGCGATTCATCGATCAACCGTTCGTACGCCGTCCTGACGGTACCTCGGGCGACGCCAAGCTGAGTCGCCATGTCGAGCCATGATGGCAGCCGCGCGCCCGGCTCCAGACGACCCTCGACGATCGCTTCGCGCAAATTTATCGTTATCTGTTCGGCGATTGGAACAGGTCGATCGCGATCGATGACGATCGACAGGGGCGAAGCAGCCGATGGCATGCTCATGTTCGTTTCCCTGAAAGTTAGTTTGCCCTGCCGGTCAGGTGGTATCGCTGTACAGCTTCGTCGCAGGACTGTCTCGAGGTCTTCCAATGTTCTGAGGAATTATAGATTTTGGGTCGAGGGTATTGGACAGTCACTGGGCACTGGGCACTGGGCACTGGGCACTGGGCACTGGGCACTGGGCACTGGGCACTTGGCACTTGGCAACGGTAGCCCAAGGCTAAGCTTATCACGCAAAAGCAGCGAAGTCTCGTGGCTCGCCCGAAGCCTGTCTAGCCGTTTGCGACCTGACCAACGATCCGAAAATCGCAGATGAACAAGCAGCTGGTTTCGGGAGGCGACGAACGCGACTTGAGCGACCGCTTCTCTATCGCGGCCTGAGTCAACAGGCGCAGACCACTCTCCGCCGCCGCGAGTGCGCCGGTTTGAGGAATTGGTAGGCGACGAAAATACAAAT
>NZ_SLYA01000013.1 GCF_004340965.1 Sphingomonas sp. PP-CE-1A-559
CACGAGGTCAGGTCGACCCCGATCCAGGCATCGTACGTGAAGGGGCTGCAAATCTCATCTGCTGTCGAAATGCAGCCGCCGCGATACACCATCTTCTGGGTCATCTGCTGGTAACAAACGACCGATTGTTTTAACGATCACCACGGTGGGAGTACGAGGTAGTTGTTCGTTACCTTAAGCTTGGGGTCGTGTTCACAAGTTTGCCCGGTCGCTCTAATTCACCTACCGGCGAATAGGATCGCCTCATACAAACGTTGGATAAGCCAGTGCTGGTTTATCGGGCGGTGCCGACCGCACCAAGCGTTGATCGCCCGAAGGTAAGCTGAGGATCAGAATTCAATTGGTGACGCAGTCGCGCTTGCAGGCATTGCTCCTCGCGCCGTAGATCCCGTTTGGCCATTCGACATCGTAAAGGCATAGCGAAGCGGGGTTAGGGGGATACGGTAGCGCTCAAGCGGGCGGCCCTGTGGGCTCCAGGTGTCCGTACCGCCAAGGCCGCTCTGAACCGCGTCTATCATTACACTGACGTGACCGTGCGGCACGATGTCGCTACTACGACGGGTGCCCGGCGGCCGACGTGATAGGTCTTCGTACGGGAACGCGAGCACATTGGCCGATAGCGGTCGGTCACCTTTCACCGTCAACGTCGTCAAGTTTGTGCCTCGTATGGCCAGCCAACGCACGGCGACCTTATTCCCAGTTTCCTGCGGCCGCATGTAATCGTGATTCTGAGCGGCGATTGCACCAGCCCAACGTCCAAGCGCTGCACCCGTCTGCCGGTCCTGGTAGCTTTCGTGTGGTCCCTTTCCGTACCACTCCAAGTCGGTGTATTCACTTGGCATAGCGAACTCCATCCCAACCCGAAGAGGGGCGGGTAGCGATGTGCCGGTCGGTGTAAATTGCGCATCTACCGCAACCGCCCCGTCGCCATGCATCACGTATCGGCTTTCAAAGTTTGCGGCGCCCTTGCCAACGGCGAAGCGAACGCGAACTGCGATTTCGCTAAGCGTCGAGCGTTCGACGGCAACGCTCTGGACCGTCCTCGATGCTGACGCCGTCTTCCAGATGTCATGCGTGCCGGCGATCTGAGTGCCGATGTCGTTATCGGTAAGCGCACGGTAGAAGTTAGGCGATCCGCCTGTGATGATGGATCGCCCATCCTTGCGATAATCGACCAGTCCAGTGATGCGGTCGATTTGCAATTCGGACCCGCCGCCGGACAGGGTGATGCGATTGGCCGTTTCGCGAACGACTGCCGAACCACTGGAGGCAGCGGTCACACCGCGTGCGGGATCGTTAGGCAGCACGAACTGGTCCCAAGAAATCAGGTGGCCCACTGGCACCAAGGTAGAAGCGTCTCCGCGCGCTCGCGCCGTAAGTGTCAGGACATATTCGTGGCCTTGTTGGCGGGCGGCCGGCAGTGAGACCGACAGTGATCCCTGCCCCCGTGCGGGCACGTCGACCGTCGGCAAGTCGCCGCGCGCGACCTCGATCCCTTCGTCGAGCAAGATCCAGCCGAGATCGAACTCCGAGAGATTGCGGAAATCATTGTGGTTGATCGCGGTGAAGCGCCCGTTCGCCACGTCGTCAGCGCGGAAGGCAATCGGCTGGTAGACTTTGCGCATCTCGAACAGATGGGGGTTCGGCGTGCGGTCGGGCTGGATCAGCCCATCACCGAACTCAATCTCACCGCCAGGGTTGGGACCGTAGAGATTTCCCGTCCCCCAATACGGCTCGCCATTCTCATCTCGTGCGTTCATCGACTGATCGACCCAGTCCCAGATGAAGCCACCCTGCAGCTTACGGTTGGCGTAAATCGCGTCCCAATAGTCGGCAAGATTGCCGCCGCTGTTACCCTGCATGTGGGAATATTCGCACTGGATCAGCGGCTGCGTGAAACGCCGATCATTCGCATATGTAATCGTCTGGTCGACGGTATAATACATCGGAGCGAAGATATCGCCGTAGGGATTAGGCTTAAGCTCCGGCAGAGTACCAATGCCAAGATAACTGACCAGCCGGGTGGGATCCAGACGTCGCGCCTCTGCCATTCCCTTCTCGAACGCTGGCCCGACGCCAGCTTCGTTACCCAGCGACCAGAAGATGATCGACGGGTGGTTCTTGTCGCGCTCGACCATGTTGGCGACGCGCGAGACATGTGCCGCTTCCCATGCCGGATCATAGCCGAGATGATAGAGTTTGCGCTCCTTCTCGCCTTTCCAGCCCATTTCCATGTAGGCGTGCGACTCAACATTCGCCTCGTCCATGACATACAGGCCGTATTCGTCAGCCAAATCGTACCAGCGCGGATCATTGGGATAGTGGGACGTCCGCACGGCGTTGACGTTGTTTCGCTTCATCAGCTCGATATCGCGACGCATCGATTCCATCGAGATGACATGGAAGGTATCGGGATCATGCTCATGGCGATTGACTCCGCGGATATAGACCGGTCGGCCATTAACCTGCAGTTGGCCACCCCGGATCGCCACGTCGCGAAATCCTACGCGTTGTCTGGTCGCCTGAATGACGGCTCCCTTCGCGTCGGTGAGTTCGAGCAGAAGCGTGTAGAGATTGGGCGTTTCCGCCGACCAACTGCGCACATTCGTCAGGCGATCGGCCAGGCGAACGATTTGCTCGGTCCTGCCGGCGCTCACGCGCGCCGTTCGGCGTGACAACGTACGGTCGCCGTCGAACAGCGTCGCGCGCACGGTCATCGCCGCACTGCCGGGCAGCACCATGGCGATAACGTCCAGCGTGCCATCGCGCCAATTATCGGTCAGTCCAGCGCGCACGGTGAAGTCCCTTATGCGCGTCCGAGGCGCGGCCATCAGGAAAACTTCACGCTCGATGCCCGAGACGCGCCAGAAATCCTGATCCTCCAGATAAGAGCCATCGGACCAGCGATAAACGCGCATCGATATGCTGTTTTTGCCCGGACGCAGATGACGCGTGATGTTAAACTCGGACGGCAGCTTGCTATCCTCGCTATATCCGACCTGCTGCCCGTTGACCCAAACGTAGTACGCCGATCCAGCCGCACCGATGTGGAGGATCACGTCCTGACCGGACCAACTAGCCGGCACATCGACGTCGCGTCGATAGGAGCCGACCGGGTTGCGGTCGTGCGGGATCAGGGGCCGGTTTGCGGGGAACGGGTAGGTGACGTTGTTGTAGCGCGCTTGGTCGTAACCTTCCGCTTGCCAGTCGGCCGGCACGCGGATTTGCTGCCACGCGGATATGTCGAAATCGTCTCGGTAGAAGTTGGCGGGAGCGCCATCGACATTGGGCGAGAAGGAAAAGCTCCATTTACCGTTCAGCGAGAGAAAACGGCGCGATGCAGATCGGTCATTTGCAAGTGCAAGCTCACGGCTCTCGAACGCAAAGCCGGTAGCTCGAGCCGGCTCCTTGCCTTGCGCGAATACGGCAGGGTTTTCCCAGTCGGCACGGCTGGCATCGATTTGCGGCGATATAGGGGAAACTGGCCGATCCTGCGCTGACGCGATCGATCCCAAGACGAAGAACCCTGGCAACGTGGCGGCAAGCCATGCGAAACCGGTTACGGGACCAAGCTTCATATCGCGTCGCATCCTCGTTCCCAGACCCGGTGTCGGGCTTAGCAGATGCTATGCCTTACCCAAACGAAAGTGCAAACCCTTTTTCATAGGCGAAAACCCCGAGCGTTCCCGCGATAGGCTGCGTCTGGCGGCGATATTCAGTACGCTAAAGTGTTTATGGGCACTGCAATACCGCTGGCTGATAACAACCTGGCGAGTCCGGGCGACCTAAGCGTAGCCACGCGATCAATAAACCATCAGTTCTTGGCGTAGACTATACGGTCGAAGCGTGCGTATCTTCGTATAGAGCATCAATATTGAAGTAACACACGTCAGTTTCAGAATATTTTATCTGTTAACTTGGTAGGTGTAGCAATATGCGAGGACTTTAGATGTAGTGTGGTTCACGATACTGAACCCCTAAATAGCGTTAAAATCACTCGCGTTCAGGTTTCTAGGGCGACCAGCACGTAGCCGAATTTGAAGCGTGCGTTCGCCCAGTCTTACCGTCCTCGAACCGTCTTCTGCTGAAACAAGCGTTGCGGTGACGAACCGGCCGTTCTTCCAATGCAGATCGACCGCGGTGGAACCTCGCGTGCGCAATCCGGTGATACTGCCGTTAGGCCAGGCAGAGGGAAGGGCGGGCAGCAGGAAGATATCCTTTCCACGACTCTGCACAAGCATCTCCGCTATCGCGGCCGTTCCACCGAAGTTGCCGTCGATCTGAAACGGTGGATGTGCATCGAACATGTTCGGGAAGGTGCGTTCCGGACCAAGCAGGAACTTCAGGATGCCGTAGGCCCGGTCGCCCTCCCGCAATCGCGCCCAGAGATTGATCCGCCAAGCCGTCGCCCAGCCGGTGGCCTTGTCGCCGCGGATCTCCAGCGACCGACGTGCCGCGGCGGCCAACCGCGGGGTGTCCTCCGGGTTGATCTGGTGACTTGGATAGAGGGCATAGAGTTGCGACACGTGCCGGTGCTGAGGCTCGGGCGCGTCCGCATCCCAGTCCGACTGCCACTCCTGCAACTGCCCGCCCGCGCCGATCTTGTCGGGCGCAAGTCGGGCTCGCAGATCCTTGATCTGCGTCATGAAGCTGGGATCGACGCCCAGGATGCCCGCCGCAGCGGCGGTCTGGTCGAACAGGTCGCGCAGGATCTGCATGTCCATTGCGGGTCCCGCGCAGATCGACACGCCCTTGTGGTGCTCGTTCTCTGGCGAGATGGACGGATTGGTGACCATGTGCCCGGTCGTCGGATCGCGCTGAAGGACGTCGACGAAGAACTCGGCGGCGCCGCGCAACAGCGGGTAGATCGCCGCAAGATAGGTCTTGTCCCGGCCATAATCCCAACGATCCCACAGATGCGTGCACAGCCAGGCGCCGCCTGTTGGCCACAAGCCCCAGGACGCGCCATCGATGGGTGCGGTGGCGCGCCAAAGGTCGGTATTGTGGTGCGCAACCCAGCCGCGGGCACCGTACATGTCCCGCGCGGTTCGCGCACCGCTTGCGGCGAGCTCCCGGACCATGGCGATGAGTGGAGCGGTGCATTCGGCCAACCCGGTCGGCTCGGCAGGCCAGTAGTTCATCTCGGTGTTGATGTTGATCGTGTATTTGGAGCCCCAGGGCGGCCGCACGCGATCGTTCCAGATGCCCTGAAGATTGGAGGGCTGCGATGCTGCTCGCGACGAGGCAATCAGCAGGTATCGGCCATAATTGAAATACAATGCCGCCAGTGCCGGATCATCGCTGGTCTCGCTCAGGCGAATACGCTCGTCGGTAGGTTGGTCGGCAGCGGGCGTCCGACCAAGATCGATGCGCACGCTCCCGTAAAGTCGCCGGTGCTCGGCAGCGGCGGTAGCCGCGATACGATCGAACCCGACGGCCGCAGCCGCGTCGATCTGCCTGCGGGTGAGCGCGGCGGGATCGCCCCCGACGTCGTCGAAGCCCCGGTAGCTTGTGGCCATGGCGATCAGGATGGTCACCGTCCGGGCACCACGCACGCCGATCTCGCCGGCCCGGCGCTCCACCGTCCCGCCGTCGTGGAGCACGCGGGCGCGGGCCTCGAACCGAAGCGCGCCGGCGATTCCTTCGCTGGCGGCATTCCTGCCCGACAGGATCAAGGTGTCGTCGGCGATCGTCAGCGATCCGGACTGCGGCGAGCGCAGGCCGATGTCGCAGTCGAGAGAGCCGGCTTTACTCGCGACGAGCCGGACGGCGATGACTTGGTGAACCGGGCAGGCGAACACCGATCGTTCGTGGCGAACGGTTCCGGCGGCGAAGCCGGTCGTCGCGACTGCCGTATCGAGATCTAGTGCCCGTTCGTAGTCACGGACGGAGTCGGCGGTAATCGTTGGCAGGCTGATGAAGAGGTCGCCAAGGGTCTGATAGGACATCTGGCTCAGTGGTTTGCCCATCAGCTTGGCGTTGGCCAACGCCTGGGCCTCCTCAAGACGTTCGGCGAAGACCAGCCGCCTCACCTCGGGCAATGCCGCCAGCGCGTCAGGGTTGACCGGATTGTACGGCCCCCCCGACCACAAGGTATCCTCGTTAAGCTGAATTCGCTCATGATCGACACCCCCGAACACCATGGCCCCGATGCGGCCGTTGCCGATCGGCAGCGCCTCGACCCAGCGTTCTGCCGGTTGACGGTACCATAACCGTGTGTCGGGGGACTTGGACGATTGCTCAGCGAGACTCGCGTGCGGCAGCCCTAGTGCTGCTGCCGTGCCGACGGACCGCTTCAATATGCTCCGGCGGGTGAGTTTGCTGGCGTGGTTGATGTCCTGCACTCCTTACTTGCGGCGGCTGTTGGGTAAGCTGACGGTCACTTGGGCAAATCTACGTTCTTGCCGACGGCGTACGCCGCATATGTTCCGGGAATGCCTGCCGCTGGCTGTCCCGATCCGACGGTCAGTCGATACTCTCCAGGGATCAGCTGGCGATCGCCTTCGGCCGTGACGAAGCTCAGGTCGCGTTGCGATAAGGCGATGGTGATCCGCTTCGTCTCGTGCGGGTTTAGCGACACACGTTCGAAGCCGCGTAGCGCGTGACGCGGAGCACCCTGGAAGCCCGGTGGCGTGATATAGGCTTGTGCCACCTCGTCGCCGGCGCGGTCGCCTGTGTTCGTGACGTCGACCGTTGCGGTTAACCCGTTCTCGATACCGCCCGACGCCGGATCGATGGACAGCTTGCCATAGCGGAAGCTCGTGTAGCTCAGGCCATGGCCGAACGGATAGACGGGCGTCCCCTTGAAGTAACGGTAGGTGCGGCCGGCCATGCTGTAGTCGGTGAACGCCGGCAGGTCGGCGACGCTCTTGTAAAAGGTCAGCGGCAGGCGGCCGGCAGGATTGACCTTGCCGGTCAGCACGTTGGCGACGGCGAGACCGCCCGATTGCCCAGGATACCAGGCCTCGACGATCGCGGCGGCATTGTCCTTTGCCCATGACAGGTCGATCGCGCTGCCGTTCATCGCCACCACGATCAGCGGCTTGCCGAGCGCCCTGGCCCGTTCCAGCAGCGCGCGCTGGTCCGCCGGAATATCGAGCGTCGTCTTGTCGCCGCCCGAGAAGCCCTCGATCTTGATCGGCATTTCCTCGCCCTCCAAATCGGAGGTGAGACCGACCACGGCGACCACGACGTCCGCGTTTGCCGTGCCGGCCTTCAGGTCGAGATCGAGATTGTCGGTGATCCTTTTCCAGAAGATCTGGGCGGGCGGCGCAATGTCGCTCTCGCCCTGCAGGTTGATTGCTACCCGATCGCCCTTCTTCAGTCGCGCGTCGACCAACTGCAGCGGCTCGGCCCAGCGGGAGTAGCGCTTCGCCTCGACCAGCGGCTTGCCGGCAAGCGACAGCGTGCCCTTCACCCCGGTCAATGCAAGACGATAGAGTCCGGTCTCCGGAACGACGAGCGAACCGGTGAACAGGACCTTGTGCTTGTTCGCGACCTGACGGAACTCCGATGCGCGCGAGACGATGCCGGGCTCCACACTGGTCAAGACAGGCTTGACTGCGAAGCGCCGTTCCGCCCCGGGCGGGGGCGCATTCTCGTCGAGAGCATTGTAGTATTCGGTGCGGATGCCCGGGCGACCGTCAGGGGTGACCAGCACGGAGCCAGGTACGGGATCGCCATCGGTGACGGAGGCGGTGAACGGGACAACCGTCACGTCCGCGCCGGGCATAGCTCGCCTCAAGCCGTCTGCGACCGAGATCGGGGGAGCGCTGCGCGTCGAGGAATAATTGCCGCGCAGCACGCGAGTGGCGTCGGACAGCGGCCCGATCAGCGCTACTCTGGTGCCTGGACGGAACGGCAGCGCGCCGTCGTTCTTGAGCAGCACGAGGCTCTTTTCCGCTACGGTCAGCGCCAACTCGCGGCTTTCGGCCGTGTCGATCGCGCTGACCGGTGTCGCGTTGGGTTTGCGCGCGGACAGACCAGGAAGGTCGCCGTTTCGGTAGCGAGCGGAGAAAAGGCGGACGAGCGCGGTGTCGATATCCTCCGTGCGGATATAGCCGCGTCGCAGGGACTCGGTATAGCGATCGCCCAGATCCATGCGACCGCCCAACGTAGCGTTGTTGCACTCGTTGTCGACGCCGTGCGTCAGCGCCACTGCGACGCCGGTCGCGGCATCAGGCGCGTATTTGTGATGTTCGTAGATGTCGACCACCGAGTCGCAGTCCGACACGACATAGCCCCTGAAGTCCCAGGCACCGCGGAGATAATCTCGCAGCAATAGCTGGCTACCGCATGCAGACTGACCATAGACGCGATTGTACGCGCACATGATCGAACCCGCCTTCCCATCGACGATCGCCGCGCGGAACGCCGGGAGGTAGGTATCCTCTAGGTCATGGGCCGTTGGGTAGATGTTGTCGACGTGGCGGCTATGCTCTGGACCGCTGTGCACCGCGAAATGCTTCGGGGTCGCCACGACGTTCGGCAAATCGGGATTGTCGCCCTGGATGCCGTTGACGAACGCCACGCCGATCCGCGCGGTCAGGAACGGGTCCTCGCCATAGGTCTCCTGTCCGCGGCCCCAGCGTGGATCACGGAAGATGTTGATGTTGGGCGACCATGTGTTGAGCCCGGTACCGATGCGCCCCAGGCGCCCCGTCCGTCGGCCTAGCGTATGCAGTCCCTGCACCTCCGTGCTGATCACCTCCGCCACGCGCCGGACAAGGGGCGCGTCGAACGTGGCTGCCAGGCCGATCGGCTCGGGAAAGTTGGTCGTCGGCACGCCGCCCATCGCGCCATGCAGCGATTCCGTCCACCAATTGTAGGCGGGAATGTTCAGTCGGGCGACGGCCGGCGCGGTGTTCAGCAACTGCGCCACCTTCTCGTCCGTCGTCAGCTTGTTGACGATCTCGCGCGCCTTCGCATCGGCTTCCGCCCACGAACCGGCTTGCGCGTTCGCCGGCGCTGCGACGATGGCAACAGCGATAGCCAGCGACGAACCGGTGCTTGTGATTAGCGATTTCAGCATGGGTAACCTTTCCATTGCCCCCTCGGGCGGCGCGTATCCGTCAGCGTTCCGGCTATGCTTTTGACGAGTGTCACCTGGAGTTCACTATCGCCCCCGCACCGCCCGAGGGCGCTAACGAAAGCAAGAGCGACCGTCCGCCTCCGACGCGCGTGGTGAGGGTCCGCAGGCTGTTCATGGTGTCGCCATCTTGCCAGCCCCGCGCCTGCCAGCCGCCGGTGTTCGCGCCTGGACGATCGCGACGCCGGGCAGCGACGAAAGAGCGAAACCGGCCCGCACCACGCCGGTCCTAAGCCGATTTCGTTCGATCATCGGCATGCCGTCCCCTTCACATCGACTTTGCGCTAGACTAGCCAACCTCTTGAACCGAGGCCATCGCTTTTTCGTAGGTGAGTGTCAGTTCTCATTAACAAAAACGTACCGGTTTTGCGCTGTGGTGCGATCCGCCATAGTGTGTGAAGCGAGCGAAGGGTTAGGGTAGGTCGGTGGAACGCAAAGACGTCAAGGGCACCTATGCCGCTCCAGCGCTTGAGAAGGCGTTCGAGGTCATCGAGCATCTGGCCGAATATCCGCAGGGCATGCTGCTCAGCGAAATGGCGGCCCGGCTTGGGCGTACCGTCGGCGAGCTGTTCCGCATTGTCATTGTGATGGAGCGGCTCGGCTACCTGCGTAAATCGGCGACGACCGACCGCTATACCGTCGCCTATAAGCTGCTCGACGTGGCAATGCGCGCTACGCCAGCCCAGCATCTGGTCCGCGCGGCGACGCCGGTGATGCAGGGGCTCGCGCTCGCAGCCGGGCAGTCGTGCCATCTGGTTGTCGCGAACGGCGGCCATGGCCTCGTCGTCGCCTGTGAGCAGCAGCCGGGAACACGCGGCTTCTCGCTGCGCGTCGGGGCCCGGATCGACATGATCGTCAGCTGTTCGGGGCAGGTGATCCTCGCGTTTTCCGGCGAGCAGCGCGCGCAGCAGATCGTCGCAGCAGTCGAGCAGGAGCGAGCGGCGCCAGTAGACCGGCGCGCGCTCACCGACAGCTTGGCGGTCATTCGCAAGCAAGGGTATGACAGCCGCAGGAGCCCGATCACCTACGGCGTCACCGACATCAGCTTCCCGGTGCACGGCTTCGACGGCAACGTGGTCGCGGCGCTGACAATTCCGTTCCTGGAACTGATCGACGGATCGCAGAAGATCGGGCTGGATGCGGCACGCGGCCTGCTGCGAGAGGCGGTGGCCACGATCTCCGACACGCTCGGCTATCAAGCCGGGTAAGTCGCTTCCGGCTTGATCCGCCGGGCATAGATCGCGATCGCGACGAAGCAGACGAGCGGTAGCAGCATTGCGACCGGCACCGTGCCCGCGCGCACCGCGACTAGCCCCATCAGCGGGGGAAAGATCGCCCCACCGATGATCGCCATGATGATGAAGGAGGAGCCGAGCGGCTTGGCCGGCCCGGTCCCTTCGATCCCGAGTGCAAAGATCGTCGGGAACATGATCGACATGAAGAAGCTGGAAAGTATCAGCGCGCCGACCGCGATCCACCCGCCGGCGAACGCCGCGACCGCGCACAGCATGACGTTGGCGAGCGCATAGCCGCCGAGCAGCCGTGCCGGCCGCACCCGTGCCATGATGGCGGTGCCGCTGAACCGGCCGATCATGAACAACACCAGGCTGGCCGACAGGAGGAACGCCGCGTTCCGCTCCGTCACTGAAGGCGTCACGTCCTTCACGAAATCGATGAAGTAGCTCCAGATGCCGACTTGGGCGCCGACGTAGAAGAACTGCGCGATCACCGCGCCGACTAGCGGCCGGTGACGGGCGAGGCGGCGGAACTGGTCGGGCAAGCTCGCGCCGTCGCGCGGCTGGGCGGCGGGCAGGCGGGTCACTGCCACTGCACCCGCGACGAGCAACGCCGCCAACGCGAGTAGGGTATAGGGGAGTTGCACCGTGCTCGCCTCGCTCGCGCGATAGGCGGCTAGCGCGGCCGGACTCATTGCCTCAACGGTGGCGGCCGAATGTTCGACGCCAGAGAAGATCAGCATCGCGCCGATCACCGGCGCCAGGCACGCGCCCAGACCGTTGAACGCCTGCGCCAGGTTCAGCCGCTGCACGGCCGTTCTGGGGTCGCCGAAGGAACTTGTATATGCGTTTGCCGCCGTCTCCAAGCACGCGGCGCCTGCTGCGATCATGAACAACGCGAACAGGAACGCGCCGTAGCTGAGCATCAGGGATGCGGGAAAGAACAGCAGCGCGCCGCTCGCATACAGCAACAGCCCGGTAAGGATGCCCGCCTTGTATCCAAAGCGCCGCATCAGCAGCCCGGCCGGCAACGCGACAACGAAATAGCCGATGTAGAAGACGAACTGAATGAAACCAGCTTGGGCGCGATCGAGGCCCAGCGACTTCTGGAACTGGCGGATCAGGATGTCGTTGAAATTATTAGCCAGCGCCCAAAGGAAAAACAGGCTGATGATCAGCACGAAGCCGAACCGGTAGTTTGGCGTGATGAAGGAACCCGCCGCTTCGGCGGGTTCCATCGGCCCCGTATCTCCCATCATCGCCGTCCTGCTCCCTGTACGGTTATCGTTGTGGCTCATGCTCAGGCGGACGGTGTCGGACAGTCTCCGCTTACCAGACCCTCGGCGCGCAGCGCCTTCCAGAACGCGTCGGGAATCGGCAGGCAGATGAGATCGGCCGTCTGCTCTATCCGGCCGGGACTGCCGGTACCGAGCACTACCGTCGCGACCGCAGGATGGGCGGCGGCGAACTGCAGTGCCGCCGCCGGTAGCGGCACGCCGAACTTCTCGCAGCACCGCTCGATCGCGGCGACCCGGCTGATCACCTCTTCGGGAGCGATGCCATAGTCATAGTGGGGGGGGGCTCCCCGCGTGCCAGTAGCGAGGATTCCGGAGTTGAAGACCCCTGCGCCGACCACGCCAATCCCTCGCGCGCCGCACTGCGAGAGGAAACGCTCCGCCTCCTGCTCGAGCAGGGTGTAGCAACCGGCAATCATCAACAGGTTGAGATCAGCGTGCGCGAGGCTCGCCTCGCAGACCTCGATCTCGTTGACGCCCAGCCCGATCGCAGAGACGACGCCCGCGTCGCGCAGTTCCGTCATCGCGCGGAAGCCGCCGCCCACTGCCTCCGCGAAGGTGCGGTCGTGGTCGGCGCCGTGGGTCAGGCGGCCAAGATCGTGCATCAGCAGCACGTCGATCCGCGCCAGCCCCAGCCGGTGCAGGCTCGCCTCGACCGAGCGCATGACGCCATCGTAGCTGTAATCGTAGACCGGATCGAACGGCATCGGCGAGTGGAAGCCGAACCGCTCGTCGGTCGCAGCGCTGGGTACCAGAAGCCTTCCGACCTTGGTCGACAATATGAACGCGTCGCGCGGCCGCTCGCGCAGCGCATCACCCAGCCGTCGCTCGCTGAGGCCGAAGCCATAAAAAGGTGCGGTGTCGAAATAGCGCACGCCTTGGTCCCAAGCGGCGTTCACCGTGGCGCGCGCTTGGTCGTCGTCGATCCGGCGGTAGAGGTTGCCGAGTGTGGATGCGCCAAAGCCGAACGGACCGCTTGCCGCTAGGCGCTGGAGAATGGCGGGTCGGGATGTTTTCATGGGTTCGGCGCCGTCAGAAGCTGGCGATTGCCTTCACCACATGGTCCGCCTCGGCGATCAGTTCGGGCAGGCGCTGTGGCAGGTCATCGGCAAGAAGGCTGTGGGTGTGCAGCGCCGCCGTCGGGATCTCGCCGGCGAGGATCGCCTCGCGGACGCGCTCGAAATCCGATGCGTGTGCGTTGCGGCTGGCGAGCAGGGTGGTCTCCCGCTTGTGCAGTTCCGGATCGGCTAAGACCAGGTCACCCGGCGCGACCCCCACCAGCACCAGCTTGCCGCCGTGCGCGACGTAGCCGAGGCTCTGCGCCATTGCGGTCAGGGAGCCGGTGGCGTCGAACACCGTGTCGAACATCTCGCCCCCGGTCCGCTTCGCGAGCGACCCCGCCAAGTCGGCCGTCGCGTCCACCGTGTCGTCGAAGCCCAGCCGCTCGCGTGCATAGGCCAGCCGCGGCAGGCGGGTGTCGGTGAGGGTCACTTCCGCACCATTGGAACGCGCGAACAACCCGCAGGCGATGCCGATCGGGCCGGCGCCTACCACAAGCACGCGCTCCCCCGCCGACACCGCCGCACGCGCGACCGCGTGCGCGCCGATCGCCAGGAACTCGATCATCGCCGCCTGATCGAGCGTCAACCCGGTTGCGTCGAGTAACGCGCTCTCGGGGACTGCGAGCAATTCGGCCATGCCGCCGTCCGTGTGGACACCCAGCACCCGGATATTGACGCAGGCATTGGGCCTGTCCTTCCGGCACGCGATGCAGGTCCCGCAGGTCAAATACGGGTTGATCGCAACCCGCTGGCCGATATGGAAAGCCGACACTGCAGAGACATGCTCCACTTCGGCAGCCAGTTCGTGCCCCATGACGCGCGGATAGGCCAGGAAGGGATGCCGTCCGGCGTATATATGATAATCCGTACCGCACAGCCCGACGCGCCGGATCCGGACGATCACCTCCCCGGGCGCCGCCTCGGGCGCGGGCCGCTCCTCTATCGTTAGGTTATACGGCTCTCGACAGACGACCGCTTTCATCGCGCTTCTTTCCGTTCAGACTGGCCCCCGTACTAGACGACGATTCTCATATGTGCAACTTAGCTCTCATCCTTGAGACATGAGAACGGCCCTCGCGAATGCGGATCGATGCGCACCACCATCTCTGGCGATACGAACCCAATTCGTTCGGCTGGATCGTGCCCGGCTCTGCGATTGCGCGAGATTTCGCCGCAGAAGATTTGAGAGCGGCTTTGGACGGTGCAGGGCTCGATGCGGCAATTGCAGTGCAGGCGCGGCAATCGCCCGAGGAAACCAGCTTCTTGCTTGACGCCGCCCGGCGGTCGCCAGCCATCATGGGAGTCGTCGGCTGGATCGATCTGCGCGCGCCGAATATCGCCGCGCTACTGGACGAGAACGACGATCCGCTGATCGTCGGCTATCGTCACGTCGTGCAGGACGAGGGCGAACCCGACTTCCTTCTTGCCGAACCGTTTATCTATGGTGTCCGCGCGGTGGCCGAGCGGGGTTTATCGTACGACCTCCTCGTCAACCATGCGCAGCTCGAAACCGTCCCGCACTTCCTCGACAGGGTGGGCGAAGGGCGGTTCGTGCTCGATCATGCTGCCAAGCCCGACATCGCCAGGCAGGGCTGGCAGCCATGGGCAGACCGGATCTCCGCGGTCGCCGAGCGACAGGACGTGTGGTGCAAAGTGTCGGGGCTGGTGACCGAGGCCGATCACGTCACGTGGACGCCGGACGACGTCGAGCGCTACCTTGATCATGTGCTGGCGGTGTTCGGGCCGGAGCGGCTGATCTGGGGGTCGGACTGGCCGGTATGCCTGCTCGCCGCCTCTTACGAGCGCGTGGTTGACCTAGTCGCCGACTTCGTCGCGCGACGCTGCCCGCACGCCGAGGCGGAAATCTTCGGCGGCAATGCGCTACGCGCCTATGCGATCGGGCGGGGGCGATGATCCTCCAGTTTGGCACCAGCCGTTTCCTTCAGGCGCATGTCGATCTATTCGCGTCCGAGGCTCGCGACGCCGGCCAGACGGTCGCCGACATCGCGATCGTGCAGGTGAGCGACGACCCGGTGCGTGCGCAGCGACTGGCCGCCTTCGACGACGCTGCGGGCTTTCCCGTCGTGATCCGGGGGCTGGAGGGCGGAGTGCCGGTCGAGCGCACCGTGCAGGTGCGCAGCGTCGTGCAGGGCTTGGCGGCTGCGCACGACTGGTCGGAGCTCTGTGCGCTGTTCGTCGGGCAAGTGACCCATGTCGTGTCGAACACTGGCGATCATGGCTATATGATCCCGCCCGAGGATCGCATCACGATCGCCGACGATCGGCCACCGCGCAGTTTTCCTGCAATCCTGCTCGCGCTGCTCCACCGCCGCTGGCGGTTCGGCGGGGCGGGGGTGACGTTTCTGCCGTGCGAACTGGTTGCCGGCAACGGCCATACTCTGCGAGCGACAGTGCGCGATCTCGCGGAGCAGTTGCGGCTGCCGCCAGCGTTCGTTGAGTGGCTTGGCGTCGCCTGTCTCTGGGTGGACACGCTGGTCGACCGGATCGTCAGCGAACCGATCCATCCCGCCGGCGCGGTTGCCGAACCCTATGCTCTGTGGGCGATCCGCGATCAGCCAGGGTTGATTTTGCCGTTCACCCATCAGGCGATCGTCGTCACCGACGATCTGCCTCGCTTCGAACGGTTGAAGCTTCATATCCTCAACCTCGGGCACAGCTGGCTGGCCGAACGCTGGTACCGGGCCGGGATGGTGGCAGCCGCAACGGTGCGGCAGGCGATGGCGGATGCGGACACGCTTGCCGACCTGCGCCGTCTATATACCGACGAAGTCGTGCCTGGCTTCGCCACCGGGGGGCTGGACGACGAGGCAGCGACCTATGTCGAGAAGACGATGGACCGGTTCGCCAACCCGTTCATCGACCACCGCTTATCCGACATCTACGCCAGCCATGCGGCCAAGGTTGCCAAACGCGTGAGCGGTTTCGTTGACTGGGTCGACGCGAGTGGCAGCGCAGTTCCGATGCCGGAACTTCGCGCGCTCGCACAACGCTATGAGGTGAAGCAATGACAGTGCGCGCGCTACGCTTATCGGATCGTGACAACGTCGCGGTGCTCATCGACGCCGCCGCGCCGGGCGATTCCGTACTGGGGATCACCGCGCGCGACGCCATGCCCGGCGGACACAAGATGGCGCTCCATCCGCTCGCTGCCGGGACGGTGGTGCGAAAATACGGCTATCCGATCGGCATCGCCACTCGCGACGTCGTGGCGGGCGAGCATGTCCACAGCCACAATCTAGCGCTACCCGAACACAGGCTTGCGGAAGCGGTCGCCGGAGCACCGCACGCGCGCGCCACGGCTGGAGCAGGGGCGACGTTCGAGGGGTATCTGCGCGCCGACGGCGGCGTCGGTACGCGCAATGCGATCGGGATCATCGCCAGCGTCAACTGCTCCGCCACGGTGGTTCGTCGGATCGCGCGCGGATTCGAGGACTGCCTGCCGGCGGGGATCGACGCGGTCGCGCCGTTCACACACTCAAGCGGCTGCGGCATGTCGCGCTCGGGCGAGGGTTTCGACACGTTGGAGCGTACGCTAGCCGGCTACGCCCGCCATCCAAACTTCGGCGGGGTGCTGCTGGTCGGTCTCGGGTGTGAGGTGGCGCAGATCGACGACATGCTGGCGCGACACGGCCTGTCGCCCGGAGTGCGGCGACGCACGCTGACCATCCAGGAGGCGGGCGGTACGGCGGAAGCGATCGCCCGCGGTAGCGAGATCGTTGCTGAGCTGATCGAGGAGGCGTCCGCCGATCGCCGCACGACCCGCCCGGCGGCCGATCTGGTGCTCGGCCTGCAGTGTGGTGGGTCTGACGGCTGGTCTGGCGTGACCGCGAACCCGGCATTGGGCGCAGCCACGGACCTGCTGGTGGCGCAGGGCGGCACCGCCATCCTCTCCGAAACACCAGAGATATACGGGGCAGAACATCTACTGCTCGCGCGCGCCGCGTCGCCGGAGGTCGCGGCGCAGCTCTCTGCGCGGATCGCGTGGTGGGAGGATTATGCCACGCGCCACGGTGCCAGCCTCGACAACAATCCGTCGCCAGGCAACAAGGCGGGTGGGCTCACGACGATCTACGAGAAGTCTCTCGGCGCAATTGCAAAGGCCGGGACGGCCCCGCTCGCCGATGTGCTGCTCTATGCAGAGCAACACAGGCATCGCGGGCTCGTCTTCATGGACTCTCCGGGATATGATCCTTGCTCGGCTACTGGTCAGATTGCCACGGGCGCCAACCTACTCGCCTTCACGACCGGGCGAGGTTCGGTATTCGGCGCGCAACCCACACCCTGCCTCAAGCTCGCATCCAATCTCGTGCTCGCACGGTCCATGGCAAACGATATTGATGTCGACTGTTCGTCGATACTCGATGGAGCAACGCCGAATGAAATTGGACAGGCTATTTATCAAACGATGCTTGAGACGGCATCTGGTAAGCAGAGCAAGTCTGAAAGCCTTGGTGTCGGCGACTTCGAATTTGTGCCGTGGCAGTTAGGCGCCTGGATGTAGGTATCGCGACATTCCATTCGATAAAGATAGCTTGGTGAAATTATGGTTTCCGGATTAAGTCAATAATTTCATCACTCTGAAACCAAAGCTTTCTATAGAGAATAAGAGAATAGACACGTCTGGTGTGTTATCTAATCTTCACAATTAGCGACAAAACTTTAAAGTAATAAGCATGGAACTCGTAACTGGCCTGTGTCTTTCGAAAGTCTGGCGGTGGACTGCTCACGGACGTCTGTAACGCGCGCTCTGCACGGCGACCCCCATGCGCGCTGGCTTCCTCGTCCCACAGGCATCGCATTTCACTAGAAGAATTTCATTTGCATAAATGAAAACAATAGGGCAGGTTAGCGCTGCGTTGTACAAAAATATGGCGAGCGGGAGGTTGTGCGAACGCGCACGGCTCCTTGCGCAGCTGAGCGAAAGATAGCGCTACCAGGAATAATCTGGGCGGTTGGGAGAGGATCACGATGGCAATCGAGTCTAGAACGTCGCGTACGCACAAGCTGCAGATTGGGGCGACAAGCCTCATGGCAATTGCTGCCTGCTTGCATGCCGTGCCTGCCTTGGCACAAGCGCAGGACGTGCCCGCCGCGTCATCGCCGGTAGCGCCGGTAGCGCCCGAGGGCACTATCACCACGGCTGCTCCTCAACAGATTCCGCCTGCTGCGT
Source organism: Sphingomonas sp. PP-CE-1A-559 (assembly GCF_004340965.1). GTDB lineage: Bacteria > Pseudomonadota > Alphaproteobacteria > Sphingomonadales > Sphingomonadaceae > Sphingomonas. The sequence continues at coordinate 17,871 of NZ_SLYA01000013.1, forward strand.
CGGATCCCGCCACTGAGCCAGCGTCGACGGACATCGTCGTGACCGGATCGCGCATCACGAGCGGCGGTTTCACCGCGCCGACGCCGACGACCGTGATCGACGCCAATGCTATTGCCGCCAATGCGCAACCGAACGTCTTCACGACCATCGCTCAGTTGCCGTCGCTGCAGGGATCGACCGGCACAAGCACCGGCACGTTCAGCACATCGAGCGGCGCTCAGGGGCTTAGTTCCTTCTCGCTGCGCGGCGTTGGCGCGATCCGCACCCTAACGCTGATCGATGGCCAGCGCGTCGTCGGTGCCAACGTCACCGGCGTGCCCGACGTAAGCCTGTTCCCGCAAATCCTCATTAAGCGCGTCGATGTCGTCAATGGCGGTGCCTCGGCGTCCTACGGATCAGATGCGGTCGGCGGAGTCGTGAATTTTATCACCGATACCCGGTTCAAGGGTGTGAAGGGCAACCTGCAGGGTGGCATCACCACATATGGTGACAACGAACAGGTCCTCCTTCAGCTTGCCGCCGGAACGAGTTTGCTCGACGATCGCCTGCATATCGTCGGCAGTACCGAATACGCGCATGAAGATGGTATCAAGGGAGGAGGGTTGGGCACCGACCTTGCCAGCGGGCGGGATTGGTTCCGGCAGACGACCTTGATCAATCGCAATGTGTTCGATGACGGATCGCCGCAATATCTCGTCCGCGACTATTCCCAGCAATATAGTTATACGAAGTTTGGACTGATTACCGCTGGTCCGCTGCAGGGCACGGCCTTTGATCAGTCTGGCAACCCGTTCCAATTTCAATATGGTTCGAATGGCGTACCATCGCGTAACGCGTCAGGTTCGGTCATTGGCTGTTTCCCCGGGAGTTGCCTTGGCGGCGACCTTTCCGGAAATGTCGATGTAGGTCGCTCTCTTCAGTCGCGGTTGCAGCGGGTGGCCAATTACGGTCGGATTGGCTTCGACTGGGCGCCCGACAACGAGGTCTACGTCACTGCCAACATCGGCCAGGTGAAAACCAGCAACGAGCCGATCGGAGGTATGAACCGTCCGAACCTGACGATCCAGTGCGCCAATCCGTTCGTACCCGCGTCGGTTCAGGCTGCCTGCACCACCGCGGGGATCACGAACTTCCAATACGGCACGAGCAACGCCGCCTTGGGCAACACGCAAGTCTATACCGATCGACGCCAGTATCGGTTCGTCGCCGGCGCCAAGGGTCGCCAATCCGTCGCCGGGTCCGATTGGACCTACGACATGTATTACGAACACGGCACCAACTATTCCAACATCGACGTCAACAATGTCATGCTGTCGAACCGTTTCAACCAGGCGATCAACGCGACGACCCTGAACGGAGCGATCGTCTGTGCCAATCCCGTCGCACGCGCGAATGGGTGCCAGCCTCTCAACATCTTCGGTGGCAATCCGTCGCAGGGGGCGCTCGGCTACATCATGCCCGACAACGGCCCGTACCAGCGGACCCGCCAGACCCAAGACGTGATCAGCGTCAACTTCTCGGGCTCTCCGTTCAGTCTGTGGGCGGGGCCCGTCTCGTTCGCCTTCGGCAGCGAGTTCCGACATGAATTCTATACCGTGCGAGCCGATCCTTACGGCGCGGGCACCAGCGCTACGCCGAACACGCCCGACTATCCCGCCGATCCTACGCTGCTGCCCGGGGGCAACAACTGGTATGCCGGAAACTACAAGAACGGCAGCGGGGCCTACAGCGTCAAGGAGGCGTTCGTCGAAACCAACGTGCCGATCCTAAATTCGGAGGGGACCGGACGCGCGGCGATAAACGGCGCGATCCGGGTAACCGACTACAGCACGTCGGGCACCGTCTGGGCCTGGAAGATTGGCGGCACCTGGGACTTGCCGATCGACGGGTTGCGTTTGCGCGGCGTGACCTCTCGCGATGTTCGGGCGCCGAACTTGTCGGAGCTGTTCGCCGCACCGACGACCACGACGCTACCTGGATTTTTCGATCCGTTTCGCAACGTAAACGTGCTCGCTATCCAGAATACGATCGGCAACTCCGCCCTTACGCCCGAGATCGCACGTAACACCACCGCTGGTATCGCCTTTTCTGGATCCTCCTGGCTGCCCGGTCTCAGCCTCTCGGTCGATTATTATCACATTAAGATCAAGGACGTGATCTCGAGCCTCGGCACCGGGGACATCGTCAATCTCTGTTTCCAGAACATCCTTCCCGAGACCTGCAGCGCGTTCAACCTCAACAACCCCGCCGGGCCCAACTTCATCAACGTCCAGGCGTTCAACCTCGCCTCGATCGACACCAACGGGCTGGATATCGAGGCAAGCTATCGCTGGCGGCGTCCGCTCGGTCTGCCGGGCAGCTTCACGCTGCGCGCGCTTGCGACCAACATCCGCAAGTTCGCGACCGATACGGGCCTGCCCGGAACGATTCCAATTGACAGCGCCGGCGTCAATTCTGGAAACACGCCCGACTGGAAATGGCTGGCGACGCAGACCTATGCCAATGACGACTTCTCGCTGTTGCTGCAGGAGCGCTGGTTCAGCGACGGGGTGTTCGGTAGCCAATATGTAGAATGCTCGCCCGGTAACTGCCCGGTGTCGACGAATAACCGCCCGACCATCGACAACAACTTCATGCCGGGCGCCTTCTATATGGACGTTGGCGGCACGTACAACGTCACTAAGCAGGTAACCGGCTATTTCAAGGTCGACAATATGTTCAACAAGGAGCCGCCAAAGTCCCCGAATTTCGTCAACCCGGCGCTGTATGACATTGCCGGTCGGACTTTCCGGATCGGCGTCCGTTTCAGCATGTGATGCAGGGTCACGCCGTCAGCCTGAAGCGAAACGGCGAGGGAAGGACTTGGTAGTGGAAGGCAGGAACATGCAGCGGTTTGCAAAAGCACTCGCATTGGCCGCGGTGGCGCTACCGTCGGTCGCCCAGGCGCAGGTGCCCGATACCATCCTCTACGGCGTCGCCTATTACGACGAGTACACGCCGGTCGATCGCGTCGATGAGGACGCGCGGATGATGAAGGCGGCTGGGATCAGTGTCGTCCGCATCGCGGAGTCGACATGGGGCACGCTGGAACCGCAGCCCGGGGTCTTCGATTTCAGCCATGTCGATCGCATGCTCGCCGCGATGCACAAGCAAGGCATCAAGGTGATCGTCGGAACCCCGACCTATGCGATACCGACTTGGCTCGCGCGCCAGCATCCGAACGTGCTCGTCGTCGGTCGGGACGGGGTGCGCGCGCAATATGGCACCCGCCAGAACATGGACATTACCGATCCCGACTACCGGGCCGCGGCCGAGCGGGTGATCGTGGCGCTGGTGGACCATGTGAAGGATCATCCCGCGGTGATCGGCTATCAGCTCGACAACGAGACCAAGCCCTATGGCACCAGCGGTCCGACGGTGCAGGCGGGGTTTGTCCAGTCGTTGAGGGCGAAATGGCCGAGCCTCGGTGCCCTGAACCAGGCGTGGGGGCTTAATTACTGGTCCAACCGGATAAATAGATGGGAGGACTTCCCGTCGACCAACGGTTCGATCAACGCCAGCATGTCCAACGCCTTCGCCGCCTACCAGCGCAGCCTCGTCACCGACTTCCTGGCGTGGCAGGCCAAGCTGGTGCGCGCCCATGCCAAACCCGGCCAGTTCATGACGCAGAATTTCGACCTGGGCTGGCGTGAGGGATCCTATGGCATCCAGCCGGAAGTCGACCATTGGAAGGCGGCACGGTCGCTCGATATCGCCGGCATCGACATCTATCATCCGACCCAGGACAAGCTGACCGGCGCGGAGATCGCCTTTGGTGGCGACGAGGCCCGCTCGATCCGCAATGGACAGAATTATCTGGTGCTGGAGACCGAGGCGCAGGGCTTCCCGCAATGGACGCCCTATCCGGGCCAGCTTCGTCTGCAGGCGTTCAGCCATCTCGCGTCGGGCGCGCAGATGGTCGAATACTGGCACTGGGCGACCACCGCCAACGCGGTCGAGACCTATTGGCGCGGGCTGTTGTCACAGGACTACAAGCCCAATGCGGAGTATGCGGCGGCAAAGGTGATCGGCGCCGAGATCGCTCGCCTAGGCCCCAAGCTGGCAGGCATGACGAAGCACAATCAGGTCGCCGTCTATGTCAGCAACGCCGCGCAGACCGCGTTCAATTCGTTCAAGCCGGACGGCGTGGAATACAACCGGGTGCTGCGGCCCTTCTACGACGCACTCTATCGGATGAACGTCGAGGCCGACATCCTGTCGCCCGACAGCACGCTGAAGCTGGATGATTACAAGCTGATCGTCGTGCCCGCGCTGTACGCGGCGAGCGACGCCGAGATCGCGCGGCTGAATGATTACGCCAAGCGCGGCGGCCACCTGCTCTACACGTTCAAGAGCGGCTTTTCGGACGAGAACACCAAGGTCCGCTATGCTTCACAGCCGGGTGCGATCGCCGAAGCGGCGGGCGTCACCTATCAGGAGTTCACGATCCCCGTCGGGGTCACGCTGGCGGGCAATCCGTTCGGCGTTTCGGATGCCGACAACGCCCCGCGCTGGTGGATGGAGATGCTGAAGCCCACCACCGCCGAAGTCGTGGCGCGCTATCAGCATCCGTCATGGCCGGCCGCCGCCGCCATGACCCGCAATCACTGGGGCAAGGGTGAGGTCAGCTATGTCGGCTTCATGCCGAGCGACGCGCTGGCCGAGAAGATCGTCGCCGCCGAGGTCACGCGCGCAGGTGTCGCGCCATCGGTTGCGGGCGTGCAATTTCCGCTGATCGTGCGCGGCGGCACATTGAAGAACGGTCACAAGGTCCGTTACGTACTCAACTATTCGGCTGTCCCGCAGCACTTGGTGGCGCCCGCCGCAGGCACCGAACTGTTGCATGGGCGCAAGGTGAAGCGCGGCGAACCGATCGACCTTGCCGCCTGGGATGTCGCCATCATCGAGGAAGATGGACGATCCGACTGATGGCCGCGCTTTGCGGAAACGAAGCGAACGGGAGGTTGCATGAACGAGAACAAGGCGCCGCGTAGCATGGCCATCACCCGGCGGGCGTTGCTCGGAAGTGGTGCGGGCGCGGCATTCGTGTCGAGTGGCCTGGTCCAAGCCGCGGCGCGGATTGGCTCCCCGGATTTCGTGATCCGCTCCGGCGACCTGTCGATTGCCGTCACGGCACTCAGCGACCGCGCGTTCCGCGTCCGCGTCGCGCCGGTTGGAGCGCCCCCCGCAACGCCAGGCGAAATGCTGGCGCCCATCGCGAAGCCGCCAGTCCCCAGGCGGATACGGGAGGGCAGCCGAACGCGTCTGACGCTCCCGCAGGCGCAGTGTATATGGGATGAGGCGACCGGGTGCCTCTCGTTCCATGACGGTGTCGGCAACCTGCTTCTCAGCGAAGCTCCCGGATCGCGCCACGTCGCGCAATCGACGATCGGAAACGAGCCGACCCTGGCGGTGACGCAAGGCTTTGCCAGCCCGGTTGACGAACGCCTCTACGGCACGGGCTGCTTTCAGGACGGCCATCTCGATATTCGGGGCCTGCCGCGACGCCTGACGCAGGTGAATACGCAGATCAGCCAGCCGTTCGTGCTGTCGAGCAAGGGCTATGGTCTGCTGTGGCATAATCCCGGCATGGCGGAGCTGAACCGGCCGGATCGGCCGATCGTGCTAAACCGGCAGGCGGCAGCGGGCGACGCGCGCATGGCCGATGTCACCACATCCACCGGCAATGCCCGCGTCGAGCGCCGCGATGCCGTGTTCACGGGAAAGTTCACGGTCTCGCAGAATGGGCGCCATGCGTTCCTGCTCGATCTTGGTCGCAAGATGTCTTCGCGTCATTATGTCGAGATCGACGGCAAGCCGATGACGGATCACACCAACCTCTGGCTGCCGCCGACCGCCAGCTTCATCAGCGAGCTCGCCGCCGGAGAGCACAGCGTGCTGGTGCGGGCGGGTGACGAGGACGTGCCGGTGCTGAACTTTGCGCCGGTCGAAGATCGCACGACCTGGTGGTCGCCCGTATCCGAAGGGATCGATTATGTCGTGATCGCCGGACCCAGGGCGGCGGAAGTTATGACTGGGTATCACGCCTTGCTCGGGCCGCAGCCGATGATGCCGCTGTGGGCGCTCGGCTACATCCATTGTCGCGAGCGGTTTCACTCGTCGGACGAGATCATGGCGACGGCACGCGAATTTCGCGTGCGCAAGCTTCCCTGCGACATGATGGTGCAGGACTGGCAGTATTGGGGAAAATACGGCTGGAACGCCATGAGTTTCGACGAGGAGCATTATCCCGACCCCGCGGGCCTCGTCCGCGATCTGCATGCGACCGACATGCGCCTGATGCTGTCGGTCTGGTCCAAGGTCGGCAAGGAAACCGAACTGGGCAAGGAAGTGGCCGCGAAGGGCTTCTACATCCCGGGCACAGAATGGATCGATTTCTTCAATCCCGTCGCGGCGCGCTTCTATGCCCGACAGCAGAGCCAGAAGCTCGCCTCGCTCGGCATCGACGCCTGGTGGCAGGACGCGACCGAACCAGAGAATGACGATCTTGTCGGACGGCCGATCTATGCGGCACCGGGCCGGACCCAGCCCGGCGAGAAGCGTCGCAACCTCTATCCGCTGCAAGTCAGCCGGACGGTGTATGAGGAACAGCGGCGCGCATATCCGGACAAGCGGGTGATGATCCTCACCCGATCGGCGGCGCCGGGTCAGCAACGCTATGGCGCGGCGACATGGTCTGGCGACATCGGCCACGATTGGGAAACGCTGAAACGCCAGATTCCGGCCGGACTCAACATGGCGGCGGCGGGTCAGGCCTGGTGGACCGTCGACGCGGGAGGTTTCTTCCGTCCGGGCAAGGGGCAATATACCGACCCTGCCTATCAGGAACGGTTCCTCCGCTGGTTCCAGTTCGCGACATTCCTGCCGATGACGCGCGTCCATGGCTACATGACCGATACCGAGTTCTGGCGATATGGGGAGACGGTGGAGCGCATCGCCCGCTTCTACCTCGAACTCCGCTATCGCCTGCTGCCCTACACCTATGCTTTGGCGGCCGAGGCTTCGGCGGCGGGAATGCCGCTGATCCGGCCGCTGGTGTTCGATTTTCCACACGATCCAAAGGCCCTCGATCAGGTTCATTCGTACATGTTCGGCAGCGAGATCCATGTTGCGCCGGTGCTGGCTGCAGGCGTGAGGACCTGGGACGTATACTTGCCGGCTTCCGAGGGCGGCTGGTACGATTTCTGGACAGGCGTGCGTCGAGAGGGCGGCCGGATGCACGCTGTCCCAGTGACACTGGACCGCATTCCGCTTCATGTGCGGGCGGGCAGCATCCTGCCTTTGGGACCGGTCGGCCAATCGACGGCCGGGCTGCTTGGCGGGGCGCTCGATCTCCTGGTTTATCCGGGTCGGGACGGCGCCGCGTCCTTGTACGAGGATGACGGGCTTACCTACCGCTACGAGCAAGGTGCCTCAGCGCAAACGGCGCTGGAGTGGGAGCAGGCAACAGGCGTGCTCACTCTAGGTTCGCGGCGGGGCACTTATCCTGGCATGACAAATAGTCGCGTGATCCGCGCTCACTTGATGCGCCTTGGGAGCTCTGCGATGGCAGTAAGCCAGGGCGTGGAAGTCGGTTATGTCGGACGGGCTAAGAAAATGATCCTCCGGAATTAGCTGATAGAAATTTCTCGTCCATCGACCGCGCGGTGCGACGAATTCGAAAGGAACGGATCTGATCCAAGAGGTCCACCACTTTTCTGAGCAGAGCCCCCCGTCGCATCAACTCCTACGGGCCAAGCGATTCGCATACTGCGCTTCCGGCCCTCACCGTTCTTGGAATGTCCTGCGAGGCGCCAATTCGTTGATTACTTCATAGCCAATTGACTAATAAATCGATCGCAAAAGCGATATGAACGAATGGCAGAAGTTGGGGAACGCGAATTGCCCCACGAATATCCGGGTATGGGTCTCGAATGCGGCATCAGATCTCTGTCCGTTCTACCAGTTTTGAAGATGCGCAGCATCACGGCCGAGATACCGGAAGGCGCTCTTGCGACCGATGACGCCGTACTGTCGATTCTTTGAGCGGTTAATGCTAACCTTCGCAAAAGCCCCTGGACGGTCAACGGGCGCGCGGAGAGTGGAATGCAGCGAAGGGCCGTAAAATCGGCGATGCGTACGTTCGAAGTGCTGGAACTCTTTGCCGAGCGCCGCCGTCCGATGGCGCTGAACGAGATCTATTCCGAACTGGGCTATCCCCAGTCGAGCACGACCAACCTGCTGAAAAGCATGGTCCTGCTCGGCTATCTAAATTACAACCGTACCAAGCGCACATACCTGCCGACCATGCGCCTCAACCTGCTCGGAAATTGGGTTGCGGGTTACATTCAGTCCGAGGGCGGCTTTCGCGATCTGGTCGACGAGATGCAGCGCCGTACCGACGAGACAGTCGGTCTGTCGACGCAGAATGACCTGTTCATCCAGTATCTGTTCCTGCACGGGCCGGAACACCGGTTTAAAAACATGCCACCCGACGGCACCATGCGGCTGCTAGTCGATTCAAGCGGTGGCCGCGCAATGATGGCGCGGATGGGTGACCGGGCGATCGACAAATTATGTCGCTACACCAATCACTACGAGATGAAGAACGATCGGGTCAGCTATCCCGAGATCATGAAGGACGTCGGCTGGATTCGGCATGTCGGCTATTGCTATTTTCCCAACTGGCCGACGCCCGACGTGTCGTCGATCTCGATCGCGCTGGATGCGGACCTGCACGGTATTCCGCTGGCGATCGGGGTTGGCGGACTTGCGGATCGGATCTCGCGCAAGAAGGCCGATATTCTCGCAATCATGCGCGAGATGATCGCTGAGTTCAACGAACGCCGTCATGTCGTGCCCGTCGCGACCGCCGACGACGTGCCCGAAGCGGTCAGCACAGCCCGGTGAGAACGCTTCGCGATCCGCATATGTGATTTTCGCAAGGGTCGAGGGCTTTGCTATGCGCTTTGCCGACTGCCCGCCGCAATGATCGCTTCACACGCTCGAATGTGGAGAGGTTTGAATGATGGGCGACGTAGAGGAGCGGCTGAGGCCGGCATCCGGTGATCCCGTAAGGCTGGACGCCGTGGTCGTCGGGGCCGGGTTCGGCGGGATGTATGCGATCCATGCACTGCGCGAACGCGGCATGGCGGTGGTCGGGATCGAGGCCGGCGGAGATGTCGGAGGGGTATGGTACTGGAACCGCTATCCGGGTGCGCGCTGCGACCTGATGTGCGTCGACTACAGTTATTCCTTTTCCGAGGAAATCCAGCAGGAATGGACCTGGAGCGAGCAGTTCGCGGGCCAGCCCGAAATCCTCGCTTACGCCAATTTCGTCGCCGACAAGCTCGACCTTCGCAAAGATTTCCGGTTCGAAACGCGGGTCACGAGCGCGGCATGGGATGACGCGCGGCGGGTATGGGCGGTCAAAACCAATCGCGGTGATCATTTCGAGGCAACCTATTGCATCATGGCGACCGGGCCGCTGTCGATTCCGAAGGACCCAGAGATTGCCGGGCTCGAAACCTTTGCGGGCGATATCTACCGCGCGCAGAAATGGCCGCATGAGGAAGTCGATTTCTCCGGCCGCCGCGTCGGCTTGATCGGCACGGGATCGAGCGGCATCCAGATCGTCACCGAAGTCGGCAAGGCAGTCGGCGAATTCTATGTGTTTCAGCGTACGCCGAGCTTCACGATGCCGATGCGCAACGCGAAGCTGGACGCCGAGGACATCAAGGAGATCAAGGACCATTATCCGAGCTTGCGCGCTGCTGCGCGAGCGAGTGCGTTGGGCGGCGTGCGTCCGGCCGGCAATCGCGCCTTCTTCAGCCTGCCCCGGCAGCAGCGACTGGCGCTGCTGGAAGACGCGTGGAAGAACGGCGGGCACGCGGTACTCGGCACGTTCTCCGACCTGCTGGTCAACCCCGATGCCAACGAACAGGTCGCCGATTTCGTCCGTGACAAGATCGGGCAGGTGGTGAAGGATCCGAAGACCGCCGAGGCGCTCAAGCCCCGCGGCTATCCGATCTTCGCGCGGCGGCCGTGCCTGGACACTGACTATTACGAACAATTCAACAAGCCTAACGTCCATCTGGTCGATCTGTTCGAGGATCCGATCGAGGCGATCACGCCGACCGGTGTGAAGTTGCAGAGCGGCGAGGTTCCGCTCGATGCGTTGATCCTGGCGACCGGCTATGATGGTCTGACCGGCGCATTGATGGCGTTCGAAGTGCTGGGGCGCGATGGCCGGGACCTGCGCGAGAAGTGGCAATACGGCGCGCATTCCTGGCTCGGGCTGATGCTCGCGGGGTTCCCGAACCTGTTCATGGTATGCGGTGCGAACGGGCCGGCGGCGCTCGCCAACATCATTTCGATCGACGAGCAGAATGTCGACTGGATCACCGCACTGATGACGCACATAGAGGCGAATGGCCTCGCGACCGTCGAACCCACGCCCGAAGGCGAGGAGCGCTGGATGGATATCATCGCAGGGCTGGCAGAGAAGACGATGCTGTCCAAGGCGAACACCTGGTACACGGGCGGCAATGTCTCGGGGAAGACGCGCGGGCTGACGATGTTCACCGGCGGGTTCGCGAAATACAGCGAATATTGCCAGGCGGTGGCCGACAGCGGTTATGCCGAACTCGTATTTCAGCCGGACGAGGCGCTGGTCGGCGCGTGATCCGAGACTGGCGGGGCAAGCGCTTCGAGCTTGCTCCGCCAGATATCTGGAAGTGGTGTCGGTCGGCGGCGGGCGCGATCGACGTAGACATGAGTAAAGGCGGCCTCTGCGACGGGCTCGTTCTCGCCGACGCGGAACGCGCCGAGTTCGTAGATCACGCTGGAACTGCCCAGCCGCCCGAGCGAGAGGCGGATCTCGACCGGCTCGGGATAGGCGACCGAGCGCGCATAACGACAACGCGTATCAACGACGAGGCCGATCGGGTCGCCATGTGCGCCGTCGAGCAGTCCCGCCGCGATCAGCCACGCGTTCACCGCGGTGTCGAACCAGTGATAATAGACCGCGTTGTTGACATGGCCGTAGGCGTCGTTGTCGCTCCACCGCGTGGTGATGGGCGTCCAGGCGACATAGTGCGTGCGGGGTCGAAGCGGCGTCCGGGGCATCGCGGTCCTTCTGGTTTTCGTCGCGGATCATAGCGGCGCGGCAGGCCGGCTTGCACCCCACCAGCAAAAATCCGGCATGCGATTCTGCTTGTATCGCGCTGTCGCCGGATGCTTTCCGCTTGGCCCGGCGGGGTGCGCGTGGGCATGATGGCGGGATGAAGATCGAAGCTGCCGTCCTGCGCGCCCGAGACGCAAGCCTGCCCTATGCCGAAAGCCGGCCGTTGCGGATCGAGACGCTCGACCTCGATCCACCGGGCAAGGGCGAGGTGCTGGTCCGCATAGCGGCGGCGGGGCTGTGCCACAGCGATTTGTCGGTGATCAATGGAGACCGTCCGAGGCCGCTCCCGATGGCGCTTGGGCACGAGGCGGCCGGCGTGGTGGAGGCACTGGGCGAGGACGTGGCCGATCTCGCGGTCGGCGATCATGTCGTGATGATCTTCATGCCGAGTTGCGGGCACTGCCTGCCGTGTGCCGAAGGTCGCCCGGCTCTGTGCGCGCCCGGCGCGGCGGCGAACGGGGCGGGGACGTTGCTCGGCGACGGTCTACGCCTGCACGACGAGGACGGAACGGTACATCATCATCTGGGCGTTTCCGCGTTCGCGACGCATGCCGTCGTGTCGCGCCGGTCGCTCGTGAAGGTCGATCCCGAATTGCCGCTGCACGAGGCGGCGTTGTTCGGATGCGCGGTGCTGACCGGGGTCGGCGCGGTCGTGAACACCGCCGGCGTGAAGGCGGGGCAGAGTGTCGCGGTGATCGGGCTGGGCGGCGTGGGGTTGGCAGCGGTGCTCGGCGCCATCGCTGCGGGCGCGGCGCAGGTGATCGCGGTCGACCTGGCCGACGACAAGCTCGCGCTGGCGTCGGAGCTTGGCGCAACCGCCACGGTGAAGGCGGGCGCGGATGCGGTCGCCACCGTCCGCGCGCTGACAGATGGCGGCTGCGATGTAGTGCTGGAGATGGCCGGTTCGGTGCGTGCATTGGAAAGCGCGGTGGCAATGACGCGGCGTGGCGGCACCACCGTCACTGCGGGCCTGCCGCCGCCGGACGCCGCACTTGCCGTCAATGTGGTGGCGCTCGTCGCCGACGAACGTACGCTGAAGGGGAGCTACATCGGCACCTGCGTGCCGACCCGCGACATCCCCCGTTATGTCGCGCTGTACCGCGCGGGGCGATTGCCGGTGGACCGACTGGTCAGTGGATACCTGACGCTCTCCGACATCAATGCAGGGTTCGACGAGTTACATGCCGGGCGCGCGGTGCGCCAGATCATCCGCTTCGATTAACCCACGCCGCCGAGATGCTCGCGGTAGCGCGCGCGCAACACGGTTTTGAGCAGTTTGCCGGTTGCGGTGTGCGGCAGGTCGTCGACGACCAGCACGTCGTCGGGCAGCCACCATTTCGCGACATGCCCGGCAAGATGATCGAGCATCGCCGGCTTTTCGACGCTCTCGCCCGGATGCAGACGGAGCAGCAGCAGCGGGCGCTCCTGCCAACGCGGGTGCGGCACGCCGACCACCGCCGCTTCCGCAACCGCGGGGTGCGCCGTCGCGGCGTTTTCGAGATCGATCGAGCTGATCCATTCGCCACCCGACTTGATCACGTCCTTCGCGCGGTCGGTGAGGTGCAGGAAACCGTCCGCATCGATCTTCGCCACGTCCCAGGTGTCGAGCCAGCCGTCCGCATCGACGTCCGCACCGGCCGGATTGCCGTAATAGGCGCTGAGCACCCAGGGCCCGCGCACTTTCAGCAGTCCGGATTCGGCGCCGTCATGCGGTAGCGCTTCGCCGGCCGCATTCTCGATCCGCAATTCGACGCCGAACACCGCGCGGCCCTGCGTGGCCAGCACGTCGGTCATCGCGTCGCCTTCGAGATGCATTTGCGACGCCAGCGGTTGGCAGACGGTGGAGACCGGGCTGGTCTCGGTCATGCCCCAGGCCTGGTTCGCCTTCACGCCCAGCAGATCCCGGAACAGTTCGATCAGCGCGCGCGGCGTGGCCGCGCCGCCCATGAAGACACGGTCGAGCTTGAGCTTCGCACGGTCGTCCTCGCTCACGTTGCGCGCGATATAATCGAGCACGGTGAACCAGAGCGTCGGCACGCCGAGCGAGAAGGTGACGCCCTCGTCGCGCAGCAATTGATGGATCGATGCGCCGTCCATCGCCGATCCCGGCATCACCAGCTTCGCGCCGACCATCGCCGAGGTGAAGGGCAGGCCCCAGGCGTTGACATGGAACAGCGGCGGCGCGAGCAGCACGGTGTCGCGTGCGGACAACGCCATCGAGTCCGCGGCGCAGGCGGCATAGGCATGCAGCAGCGTAGACCGGTGGCTGTAGAGCACACCCTTCGGATTGCCGGTCGTACCGCTGGTATAGCACAGGCTCGATGCGGTATTCTCGTCCAGTGCGGGCCAGGCGCCGATCGGGTCGGCAGCCGCAACCCGGTCGTGATACGCGATCAGGTGCGGGATCGAGCTTTCGGGCATCTCGTCGGCGGCGCACAGCACGACGATCGCTTCGATCCGCGGCAAGTCGGCGATGACGGGTTCGAGTATCGGCAGCAGGTCTGGATCGACGCATATGATCCTGGCGCCGCCATGCTCGACGATGTAGCGAATCTGCTCGGCGAACAGGCGCGGGTTGACGGTGTGGAGCACCATGCCGGCGGCGGTCACGCCGTAATAGAGTTCGAGATGCGGCAACCGGTTCCAGGCCAATGTCGCGATCCGGTCTCCGGGTTGCGCGCCGAGCGCCGTGAGCATCGCCGCGACCTTGCGCGACCGCATCGACACCTCGGCCCAGTTCGATCGTTCCAATTGGCCGTCGGGGCGGCGCGAGACGATTTCCGTAAGACCGTGCGCGCGCGCGGCGTGATCGATCAGCGACCCCGTGGTCAATTGCTGCTGTTGCATCAGGCCCAACATGCCCGTTCCCCTCCATGAATTCAGTGAGATGACCGATCCGGTCAAACGGCCGCCGCCGCATCCTCGCGATGGACCAGGCGGGTCGCATGGATGAACATCAACCCGCTGAGCAGCATCGGCGCGCCGACCAGTGCGATCGCGAAACGCAGGCCCGAGACCGCCCCGAACCAGGCTGAAAAAAGGTCGCTCATCACGCCGACGAACAACGGGCCGAGCGCGAGGCCGATCAGGTTCACGAACAGGATCTGGATCGCGACGGCCATGCCCCGCATGCGCGGTTCGGCTACCGTCTGGATTGCGGCATAGACCGGGCCATAGCTCATCGTCTGGCAGAACAACGCGCCCCCGAACAACGCGAGCGACACGCGCATGTCGTCGGCCAGCGCCACCAGCGAGAACAGCGGGGCAGCGGCGGTGATCGCGACGGCGCAGAACAGCACGTAATTGGCGATGCTAGCCTTCGCCACGCGGTCCGACAGGAAACCGCCGAGGAACGTCCCGAGCCCACCGCAGATACCGACCATCAGCCCGAGCATCACGCCCAGCAATGCGGTCGGCGCCATCCCGGCAGTGCTGGCCAACGCGCCCAGCTGATCGGGATGCGTGCGGATATACAGCGATCCGGAAAAGGCGCTCAGGCCGTAGAAGCCGAACGCCGAAAAGCCCGAGGCGACGCAGATATACGCGAAGGAGCGCTTGCTCCACAACGTCGCAAGCCCCTCGCGCAGGGGTATCGCTACGGCATCGGCCGCCACGCTTGCGATACGGCGCGGTTCCTTCATCGCAAACGGCACGATCACCGCCAGCAGAAGGCCCGGCGCGCCCGCAATGAAGAAGGCCCAGCGCCAGCCCAGCGTAGAGGCGAGAATGCCACCGACGACGAGACCGGTAAGCGATCCCAGCGGCACGCCCATCTGGTACATAGCGAGCGCGAGCGCGCGGCGGTTGCGCGGAACATAGTCGGTGATCAGGCTGTGTGCCGCAGGGGTGCAGCCCGCTTCGCCCACACCGACGCCGATCCGCGTCAGCAGCATCTGGCCGAAGCTGCGCGTGAAGCCGCAGGCGATAGTGAAGACGCTCCAGACCGCGAGCGCGCCGGAAATCATATGGACCCGGTTGGTCTTGTCGGCGAACCGCGCGAGCGGCAGGCCGGCGGCGGTGTAGAGCAGCGCGAAGGCGAGACCGCTGATCGCGCCGATCTGGCTGTCGGAGAGATGCAGGTCCGCCTTGATGGGCTCGACCAGGATTGTCAGGATCTGCCGATCGAAGAAGTTCAGCGTGTAGATCAGCATCATCAGCAGCATGACCCCCATCGGGAACGCCTTCGTGTCGTCGCCGGCGGTCTGGGTAGCTGTCGTCGAGGTTCGATCGGCGGCGGACGAAAGATCGGGAAAGTCGGGCACGACCACGCCGTCCGGGGTGGAGATCGGAAACGGGATCGTCTGTTCGGTCACACGGTCTCTCCTGCCGTCCGGTCTGGCGCCGGGGCTGGCCGCGATGATAGGCGCGGGCATGGCCATGTTGATCGCCGAGGGCGACCGCGACCGATTATCACCTATGTAAATTGCTGCATCGCTGTCGTGCGATAGCGGTTTTCGGCGGCCATGCGCGCCACTCTGTGCCCGCTGATAACGGGAGAGGCATCGCATGATCCGGCGCATCGACGCGCATCATCACCTATGGGATGTGGATAGCGGCCATCATCCGATGCTGTCGACGGCGCCGGTCGAGCGCTTCTGGGGCAGTAGCGGGGAACTGACCAAGCATTATGGCATCGAGGCCTTCATAGCCGATGCCCGTGCGGACGACGTCGTCGCGTCGGTGCATGTCGAGGCAGCGTTTACGCCGCCCGAGGACGAGGCGGCGGCGATGCAGGCGATCGCCGATGTGCATGGCTTTCCCCAAGCTTTCCTGACCCGGATCGATCTGGGATCGTCCGACTCCGCGGCTCGGATCGCGGCCGACAGCGCGTACGCGAACTGGCGAGGAATCCGCTTTACTGCCGAATGGCCTGCCGGCTCGGCACCCGGCCGGCCAGCGCGAACACCCTTTGCCGACACCGACTGGCGGAGGGGCTTTACCGCGCTCGGCACGGCGGGCGGCGTCGCCGATCTCATGCTCTGGCCCGAGCAATTGTCTGAGGCCGCGGCGCTGGCGCGCGCTTGTCCCGACACACAGATCGTGATCGAACATTTTGCGCTCGCCGGGGGCGGCAACGCGGACGAGGCGTGGGATACGGGCATGCCAGCGTTGGCCGACTGCCCCAATGTCGCGGTGAAGCTGTCGGGGCCGGGGCTGGTCCGGCGAGACTGGTCGGCCGATACGATCCGGCCGTTGATCCTGCGGCTGATCGCACTGTTTGGCTGCGACCGGCTGATGATCGGCAGCAACGCGCCAGTCGATCTGGTGATGGCCGATTATCCGACCATCGTCGCGCGCTTCGACGCGGCCATCGCCGATCGCAGCGACGTGGAGAAGCAAGCGCTGTGGCACGACACTGCCGCGCGCATCTATCGCATCGCGGGAGAGCGGTGATGGAGATCGCCTTCTTCGGCACGCACCGTAACAAGCTTGGCGAGAGCCCGGTCTGGGACGACCGGCGGCAATGCCTGTGGTGGGTCGATTCGCTTGTGGGCCTGATCCACGCGGCGGCATCGGACGGCACGCCGATCGCGACCTTCGCGCAGGATCGGCCGGTCGGCAGCATCGGGCTTGCCGAGGGCGGGCTTGTCGCTGCGTTGGCCGACGGGTTCTATGCGATCGATGGCGGGTCGGGTGTGGCGACACCGATCGCCATCTTTCCCGTCGATGCGACGCTGCGTTTGAACGACGGGAAGGCGGATCGTGCGGGACGGTTTCTGAGCGGACAGATGCAGCTGCACAGTGGGGGAGCGCCGTCCGAAGCGTCGCTATGGCGGTTGAGCGCGGGCAGCGCGACAACTCTTGCCGGTGGGCTGAAGCTCACCAACGGCATCTGCTTTTCGCCCGATGGTGCGACGCTGTACTTCGCCGACAGCCTGGAGGGGGTGATCCGCGCGCATGATTACGACGTCGCGACCGGCGCGATGGGTCCGCGGCGCGACGTGGTCGATTGCGCGGCATTCGGATCGGGGCCAGACGGCGCGACGGTGGATGCGGACGGCAATCTCTGGGTCGCACTGGTGCTGGCACAAGCGGTCGCATGCATTGCTCCGGACGGCGCCTTGCTGCGCAGCATCGCGCTACCGATACCCTATCCCGCATGCCCGGCGTTCGGCGGTCCCGGCTTGGATACGCTGTACGTGACGAGCATCGCGGATTCCGGCGGTCGGCTGATCAGTCACGATGCCGATGCGGGACGGATACTCGCGATTACCGGGCTCGGCGTGACCGGCATTCAGGAAGGGCGATACCGGGACAATCACATCCGCGAATAAACCCGCGACGGTCGCGACGAAATTGCCTGGCCCGGCACAGCGCCTAACCCATGTCTCCAGAGAATGATGGAAGAACAACATGAACCTGGATTTCGACGCTGCCGACGACGCGTTCCGCGATGAGGTGCGAGCGTTCTTCGCGACCGACGTTCCGGATCGCTGGAAGACGAAGGTCCGCGCCGGTCTGCGCCTGGAGCCCGATGATCTTGCCCAGTATCAGCGTCGTTTGAACGACTGTGGATGGGGCGCGCCGACCTGGCCGAAGGAATATGGCGGCACCGGCTGGACCCCGACGCAGCAATATATCTTCTGGAGCGAAGCCGCGCGTGCCGACGCACCCGCGCAATTCCACCAAGGCCTCGAACTGATCGGCCCGATCATCTTCACCTATGGCACGCCCGAGCAGAAGGCGCAGTATCTGCCGCGTATCCTGAACCTCCAGGACTGGTGGTGCCAGGGGTATTCGGAGCCGGGGGCAGGATCGGATCTCGCCGCGCTACGAACCCGCGCGGACCGCGACGGCGACCATTATGTGCTGAACGGCCAGAAGATGTGGACGAGCTACGCGCACGTCGCCGACCATGTTTTCGTGCTCGCGCGCACGTCGCAGGAAGAGAGGCGGCAGCAAGGCATCTCGCTGATCCTGATCGACATGAAGACGCCGGGGCTGCGTGTGCAGAAAATTCCGACGATGGACGAGAAATACCATACCAACGAACTGTTCCTGGACGATGTGCGTGTACCGGTGGGCAACCTGATCGGCGAGGAGGGCAAGGGCTGGGCGTATGGCAAGGTGTTGCTCGATCGCGAGCGCATGGTCAGCGCGTCGACCGCGATCTTCCTGACGCAGACGGTGCGCGGTATCCGCGAGGCGGCAACAAGGCGGCGGATCGGCACGACACCCCTGATCGAGACGCCGGGCTTTGCCGCCAAGCTGGCGCAGTATGAGATTGAGGTGATCGCCCTTCAGACCATGGTGCTACGCCTGATGGACGACGCGTCGCGAGGTGCGGATTCCGGCCCGCGCGGATCGATGGTGAAGCTGCGCTGGTCGCAATTGACGCAGGCCGGGACAGCCTTGTGGGTCGAGGCATTGGGGCCGGAGGCGGCGCATTTCGCGGCACTCGGCGATGCGAGCCTCGCCGACGACATGCCCTATGCGCTGCAGGGTGCGCTCTATTCGCGCGTCACCTCGATCTATGGCGGGTCGAGCGAGATCCAGCACAACATCATCGCGCGTCGCGCGCTCGGCCTGTAAGGAGGGCTGCTCTCATGGACTTCGTCTATTCCGACGAGCAGCAGATGCTGCGCGACAGCGTCGTTCGCTATGGTGCCGAGAAATGGGCAGCATCGGACCGCCTGAAAATCCTCGCCGCCGGCCCCGACGCGGCGAAGCGACGCTGGGCCGAGATGGCGGAACTCGGCTGGCTGATGCTGCCGATCGCCGAGGCAGATGGCGGATTGGGCGGCGGCCCGGTCGAGGTGATGGCGGTGATGGAGGGCATCGGGCGCCACCTGATCACTGTGCCCTTCACGACGTGCTGCGTATTGGTCCCTGCACTGATCGCAGGGAGCGACGCGGGCGGCGAACTGCTCGAACGGATCGGGCTTGGCGAGACGCTGGCGGCGGCCGGCTTTCTCGAAGCGGACAGCGGATACGATCTACACCGGGTCGCGACGCGGGCCGAAAATGGCGCGGACGGCTGGCGCGTGTCGGGCGCGAAGGTTCATGTCGAGGACGGGGCGGATGCGGACTGGTTCCTGGTGTCGGTGCGCACCGCAGGCGGGACGGACGAGCGCGACGGGATCGGCCTGTTCCTGATCCCGCGCGAGGGGGAGGGCGTGACCGTCGAGCCGTTCCGTGCGATCGATGGCCATCGTCATGCGCGGCTGAAGCTCGATCGGGTCGCCGCCGTGCCGATCGGCGACGCGGAGCGCGCGCTGCCTGGCATGGAGGCAGCGGTCGACCGTGCGATCGCGGCGCAATTGGCCGAGGCGGTCGGCTCGATGGAGGCGGCATCGGATGCCACGCTCGACTATATCCGCACGCGCCAGCAGTTCGGCGTGGCGATCGGCAGCTTCCAGGCTTTGCAACACCGGATGGTCGACATGGTCGTCGCTGGCGAGGAGGCGCGGTCGATGGCCTATCACGCGACGCTTAATCTCAACCGCGACGCGAGCGAACGCGCCCGCGCCGTCTCCGCCGGCAAGGTCCGGGTAAGCGAAAGCGGTATCTATGTCGGGCAGCAGGCGGTGCAACTGCACGGCGGCGTCGGCATCAGTGAGGAACTGATCGTCAGCCATCATCTGCGTCGCCAGATGATGCTCAATCTCGCCTTCGGGCCGATCGAGCATCACCGGTCGCGCTTTGCCCTGACCCCGGCTTGAGGAGAGACACATGACGCTTCAGGACCTGATCGATCGCGAGGCGATCCGCGACTGCCTGTTCCGGTATTGCCGCGGCATCGACCGGGTGGACGAAACGGCGCTGCGATCGGCCTATTGGCCCGACGGCACGGACGATCACGGGCAGTATACCGGCAGCGCCGAAGGGTTTTGCGACTGGGCGATGAGCGTGCTGCCGAAGATCGATCGCGGCATCCACCAACTGCATAACATGTTGATCGAACTGCGCGAGGAGGGTGCGGCGGTGGAGACCTATTTTTCCGCGTTCCAGCGGCAGCCCGGGCCCGACGGGTTGCAGCAATGGGACTTGAAGGGTCGCTATGTCGACTGGTTCGAGAAGCGCGGGGACGAGTGGCGGATCAAGGCGCGCACGGTGATCTACGATTGGGTCGAGGAGATGCCGTTGCCGCCGGGTACGGAGGACGAACGCTTCGGCAGGCGTAAGCCCGTCGGCGGGCGTCATCCGCACGACCCTGTCTACGCGCTGTTCGCCTGACGTGAGGACGGCGCTGGTCACCGGTGGCGCGCGCGGCATCGGCGCGGCGATCGTCTCCACGTTGGCGGCAGCGGGATGGCGGGTGATCGCCGCCGATATCGACGCGGACGCGGTTGCGCAGGCCGCGCGGGAATGGATTGATGCGCCGATCACTGGGGCGGTGCTGGATGTCACCGACCGCACGGCGGTCGTCGCGCTGATGGACGCGCATGGCCCGTTAGACGTCGTGGTCAACAATGCCGCGATCCCTGCCGACATGCTGCCGTTCGCGGAACTGACGCCCGAGCATTTCGCGCGGGCGCTCAGGATCAACGTGCAGGGCAGCTTCATCGTCGCGCAGGAAGCCGCGCGTCGCATGGACTCGGGCGCGATCGTCAATATCGCGTCACGCGGCTATCTCGGCGGGATCGGCGGCGCGCATTATGTCGCGTCGAAGGCGGCAGTGGTCGGCATAACGCGCGCGATGGCGGTCGAACTCCGCTGGCGTGGGATCAGCGTCAACGCGGTCGCGCCGGGGATGGTCGAGACGCGGATGATCGAGGGATTCTCGCCTGCGATGCGGAACAAGCTGACCGAGATGGAGCCTGGCGGCGGCCCGCTGGACCCGAGCGTCATCGCCGGCGCGGTCGCGTATCTCGCGTCGCCGGCGGGGCGATCGGTAACCGGGCAGGTGCTGCTGGTCGACGGCGGCAAGACCATTGGCACGAGGCTGTATTGATGGAGACCACCATGCAACCGCGCCGCCTGCTCATTCTCGGTGCGACCGAGGGGATTGCCGCGGCCATCGGTGCGCGGTTGATCGCGGAGGGCACATGCGTCGCGGCGGACGATGCTGCCGACGCGGTGCTGGTGGACGGCACGGACACGGGCGACGAGATCCCGTTCCTCGAGTTGGACGATGCGGCGTTCTCGGCACAGGTGATCGATGCGACGCTCGACCGTGTCGCGATGCTGCACTCCGCACTGCCGCGGCTCGGCGCGGCGGCGAGTATCGTCGTCGTGGGATCGGATGCCTATCTCGGCCGATGGCACGGCACGGGGCAGGCCGCGGCGAGCGCGGCGCTGCTCGGCATCATGCGCAGCGTCGGGATGGAATATGCGCGGTACGCCGTCCGCGCGAACATGATCGCGCTGCCACTGGGCACCAATGCCGACGATAGCGGAACGATCGGCGACGCTGCCCGGCAGGCGGCGGCGCTGTTCGATGCGGTCTCGATCACCGGCGAGACGGTGCTGATCGACGGGGGCAACAGCCTGAAGATGCGCCAGGCCAAACGGCGCTAGGCGAGGGCTGCCGATCTGCCACGTTACTTCCTGCGTATTCGCGGGAGTGTCCCTTTCGACTGCGCCGTGAACATAGGGCTCATGGCACGGCCGATCAGCTGTGCCCGTCGACAAAAGTCGTCAGGCCACAAGACCAAGTTCGGCCTGCGCGATCTCCAGCGCACGGCGATAATCGCTCTTGCCGCTCGCATGCCGCGGCAGTTCGTCCAGCACGATGATACGCTTGGGCAATTTATACGCCGCTAGATTCTTCAGCATCGATGCGCGCGCCGCCGCCTCGTCATATTCTTCGGTCACCGTTGCGAGACCGATAACGACCTTCCCCCATGTCGGGTCGGGGACGCCGACGATGATCGCGTCCTCGATCGCGGGCGCGCGCTTCATCGCCTCCTCGACTTCTTCGGCGAAGACTTTCTCGCCGCCGGTGTTGATGACCATGTTGCCACGTCCGATCAGGCGCAACCGGCCGTCCGCCTCGCGCGCAGCCATATCGCCGGGGATCGCCAGCAGCTCCCCGGCGACGATGCGATAGACGCTGGCGGTCTTCGCCGGATCCCCGTGATAGCCGAGCGCGAAAGGCGGGCGCCGCGCGAGCCAGCCTTCGCCGCACTGGCCGGCCTCCACGATACGGTCGGTCTCCACTTCGACGATGACGGTTTGCCGGCCGGGTTCGAAATAGCCGGTCGGCGTTTCGCTGGTCGCGGTCGTGATGGCGTAACCGAAGCCCGAGGCCTCCGACGCGCCGAGAATGTCGACCAGCGTTACCTGCGGCAGATGCTGGACGAGGATCTGCTTTATCTCGCGGCTCCACATCAGACCGGCGGACGAAATGACGCGCATGGCCGACAGGTCCCAGCGTCCGGGGAATTTCTCCAACGCCTGCGCCATCGGCCGCGCGAAAACGTCGCCGACGATCAGGATGCGCGTCGCCTTCGTCCGTTCCGCTTCGTCCCACAATTCCACCGCGTCGAAGCGGGTATTGGGTAACAGGATCGCCGTGCCACCCCCGACCAGTTCCGCCATCGAACTGTTCAGGCCCGCACCATGCATCAGCGGGCAGGCGGGGATGACGCGGCCGGGCGCGGCGTTGGCGGCGACCATCGCGATATGATCCGCCATGTCGCGCACGACCGTCTTGATCGTGGGGGCCTCCAACTGAGACGTGCGCGCGTCGCCCGATCGCCACATCACGCCTTTGGGTTTGCCGGTAGTGCCGCCGGTGTAGAGCAGATAGCCGTCGTCGGGCGAGCGCGGGATGCCGAGCGGGCTGCCGTCGCCCTCGCGCGCCATCGCCGCATAGGGGCCGTCATCGTCGATCTGCACGTCGAGGGTCAGGTCGGGCAGCACGTCGAACAGCGGCGCGACGAGTTCCGCGAACTCGCTTTGGTAGAACAGCGCATGTGCCTGGCAGTCTGCCAAGACATATTCTATCTCCGCGGTCGTGTACCGGTAGTTGATATTGACGTGGCTCAGCCGCGCCTTGAACGCGGCGCAGGCGATCTCGATGAATTCTGGAATGTTGCGCGCCAGGATCGCAATCCGGGCACCGACCGGCAGCCCGGCCGCCAGCATAGCGCGGGCGACGCGGTTGGTGCGCGCGTCGAACTCCGCCCAACTCACGACCGTATCGCCCCGGATCAGCGCCGGGCGATCACCCGGCACGTTTGCGGCGGTAGCATCGAGCAGGTCGCCGAAATTCCAGTCCATCACGGTTGGTCGCGTCACCCCCTCCGTCATGACGATCAGCGTCCCTGGAAGACGGGCTTGCGCTTCTCGACGAAGGCGGCGACCGCTTCCTTCGCGTCGTCAGACTGCGCGAGCTTCGCAGTGTTGCCCTGTTCGTAGATGTAGCCATCACGCAGCGTCATGTTCTCGATCGTGCGCATGCTGTCCTTGGCGAGGCGCGTCGCGAGCGGGCTCTTCGAGGCGATGTTAAGCGCCATCTTCATCACAAACGGCATCAGTTCGTCGTGCGGTAGCGCGGCCTCGATGATACCGCGACGATACATCTCCTCGGCCGTCGCGCGGTAGCCCGTCAGCATCATCCGACGCGCAAGCGAATGCGGGATGATCCGCGCGGCGTGCTTGCCACCACCCATCAGGCCGACATCGACTTCGGGCAAACCGAACACCGCGCGCTCGGATGCGACGATAATATCACACGCCGTGACCAGACCCAGTCCGGCGCCGAGCGCCGCACCGTTGACTGCGGCGATCGTCGGCTTGGCATTGTCGGCGATGCAATATCCGACCTCGCGCACCCAACGGTTGCGGCTCGATCGAGCGCCCGGCGCCGACAGGTCCATGCGGTTCTTGAGTTCGGCGCCGGCCGAAAAGCATTTGCCAGCCCCCGTCAGCACGACGCAGCGCACGTCGTCGCGATCGTTGAAGGTGTCGAAGATCGCGATCAGTTCCTGGATGAACTCCATCGGCTGAGCGTTTACCGGCGGATTGTCCATCGTCACGACGGCGACGTAATCGGCGACTTCCAGCTTGATCAGGCTCACGGCATTACTCTCCCGTTTCGGTTTTTGTGTGTCGGGTTTGTATCCGAACGGGCGGGGTGAAATACGGGGCGAGACCAGAGCCGGGAGAAAATCCCATACGCGATTTGGCACCCGGTATTTCGACATTTGCCCAAATCCCGTTTGTGATTTTCGGGTGCGGACCTCTCTCGTCGATTGAGAATGTCGCTGTTCGGCGACGACAAAGCGATGCCGAACAGCGCCGAGCGAGCCAATTACAGCTCCCTACGACGCTGCAACGCCAAGATCAGATGCGCACGCAACGACGTGCGACGAGGCGTTTTAGGGAGGATATCAGGAATGCAAGCTACCCGTTCCAAGACCGTTCTGCTGATCGGCAGCGCCATTGCGATGCTCGGCCTGTCGTCGACCGGCATGGCCCAGACCGCGGCGCCAGCCGCCACCGACACTCCCGAGCAACAATCCAACGAAGTGAATGCCGATCAGGGCGGCCTCGCCGACATCATCGTGACGGCCAGCAAGCGCGGCACGGCGCAGAACGTACAGGACGTACCGTTCGCGGTGACGGCGTTCGGCACCGACCAGCTGGACGAGCAGCATATCCGCAGCATCGCTGGGCTCAGTTACGACATCCCGAACGTACAGTTGACCGAACTCGGCACCGCGCCCGGCTACGCCAATTTCTCGATCCGTGGCCTCGGCATCAACAGCTCGATCCCATCGATCGATCCGACCGTCGGGACCTTCGTCGACGGCATCTATCTCGGCATCGGCGGCGGCGTCGTGCTCGATACGTTCGATCTTGCCGGCGTCGAGGTACTGCGCGGGCCGCAGGGCCTGCTGTTCGGTCGCAACGTGACGGGTGGCGCTGTAGTCATTCGCTCGACCGTGCCGAACAACACGCTGCATGTCGACGTGAAGGCGGCACTGTCGACGGGGCTGGAAAAGAATATCAGCGGTGTAATAAGTGGTCCGATCATCACCGACAAGATCCAGGCGAAGCTGGGTGTCTATTACGACAAGGACAATGGCTGGTTTACCAACCGGCTAAACAACAACCATAATTTCGGCAAGATGGAGACGATGATCGTCCGTCCGGCGGTGCGCTTCACGCCGACGGAGACGGTCGAGGTGATCGCGCGGTACGAACACGGACACCAGATCGGCGACGGCGCGCGCCCGACCAATTTCGGGCTGTTCGGACGCGACACGTTCAAGATCTCGGTCAACGAAGAAGGGTTGTCGCGCAACAACTGGAACATGGCCAGCCTGGAGACGAACGTCGATGTCGGGTTCGGCGACGGCAAGATCACCAACATCGCCGGCTATCGTAATTTCCAGGGCGACCTGATCACCGATCTCGATGCCTCGCCGGCAACCGCCTATCACTTCTACACGCGCACCGAGCAGAACCAGTTTTCCAACGAACTGCGCTATGCCGGGACGTTCGGTAAGGTGGACCTGACCACTGGGCTCTATTATTTCGGGCAGGAGATCAATTACCTCGAGAAGCGCCTGCTGTCAGGAGGCAATTTGACGATCGCCGGCGGCGGCGTGCAAAACCAGCACAGCTATGGCGCTTTCGCTTCGTTCGACGCGCATCTGACCGACAAGATCACGTTCAACATCGGTGGCCGGTACACGGAGGAAGACAAGAAGGTCCGTATCGCCAACATCATCGCAGGCGGATGCAATTTCGATGCGCGGACCTGCAACTACACCTTCTTCAGCAAGAAGAACTGGAACGGCTTTACCCCGCGCGTGGGCGTCCAGTACAAGCCGACCGACGCGACGCAACTCTATACCTTCTGGGCCAAGGGATTCCGCAGCGGCGGCTATAACCTGCGCAGCATCAACACGGCGGTCGCGCCGGGGCCATTCGACCAGGAGACGCAAAACTCGTTCGAGGTCGGGCTGAAGCAGGAATTCGGCCGGATCGCGCGGTTCAATATCGCCGGTTTCTACAACAAGGTCGACAATGTGCAGCGTGAGATCGTGACGCCGGTCGCGGGCGTCGGCGCGTTGCAGGTGGTGGCCAACGCCGCCAACGTGACGATCAAGGGCATCGATGCGGAGGCCGTGCTGATGCCGGTCAAGGGGCTGACGCTGACCGGACAGCTGGGCTTTACCGACGGGAATTACGATAAGATCTTCGCCGACCTGAACAATGATCGCGTTATCGACGCGCGGGATTACGCGCTCGTCCTGCCACGCCTGTCGCGGTGGACCTATGGCGGGTCGATCGCCTATACCATGCCGGCCGGTGAAGGCACCGTCGACGGGCGCGTCGCGGCCAATTATCGCAGCCTCGCTTATTATAACGAATTGAACAACGGCGTCCTGCCGGCGGCGACGATGGTCGATGCGAACCTCGCCTATAGTCGCGGGCGGTACAAGCTGTCTGTCTTTGGTACCAATCTGCTGAACGAAGTGACCTACGGCATTTCGGGGCCGACGCCGTTCATTCCGAACGGCACCTTCTCGGTCCTGAACAAGGGTCGCGTGCTCGGCATCGAGCTGCAGTACAAGTTCTGACGGTTCGGACGGGACGGCGCGAGCCGTCCCGGTACATCCTCCCCTGCAACTTCGGGCGCCGGTCTTAAGATCAGCGCCTTTTTTGCGGGTTCAGTCGGCGGCCGGCCCGACATCCCCGTAAGCGGCGTACCCGCCATCCACGGCATAGCTCATGCCGGTGACATAGGATGCTGCGTCGGAGGCGAGGAAGGCGACGGCATCCGCGACCTCCGTCGGACCGCCGAGCCGCCCCATCGGTATGCGGCGTCGTACCGCCTCCAGATCGCGCCGACCGTCCTCCTGCAACGCCATAAGGCCGGGCGTCGCGATATAGCCGGGTGCGACCGCATTGACGCGAATGCCGTACACCGCCCATTCGCAGGCGAGGCTCCTGGTCAGCATCGTCACCCCGGCCTTGGCTGCGCAATAGGCGTTGCGCCTGGGCATGCCGCCGGTCGCGACGATCGAGGAGAGGTTGACGATCGCACCACCCTTGCCGTGCGCCGCCATCGTCCGCGCCACTGCGCGTGCGACGATCAATGTGCCGGTCAGGTCAACGTCGAACACCCGGCGGAAATCGGCGAGGCTCTGGTCGACCGTGGCGGTGAACGTGTCGGCGATCCCGGCAGTGTTGGCGAGTATCGCGATCGGCCCGAGCGTTGTCGTGATCTCCTGCACCGCCTGCTCCACCGCGACCGCGTCGGTTACGTCGAGGACGATGCCGGTGCGGTCGGCAGCGAGTGCGGCGACCGCGTCAGCGTTGGAATCCGCGACGACCACCGTTCGACCAAGTGCGACGAAATGGTCCGCGATCGCCGCGCCGATGCCTGACGCGCCGCCTGTCACCAGCACAACGCCAGTGCCTATGCGCCCGGACACGGGCGCGCTCGAGGCGGCGGCGCGTCCGCCATATGCCGCGACGCCGCCATCGGCGAGGAATGCTGCCCCCGTGACGTAGCGCGCACCGGCGACGTGCAGGATCGCTGCGGCTATCTCGTCTGGTTCGGCCATCCGGCCGAGCGGAATGGCCGCGCCGACAACGCTTGGATCGAATTTGCCCGCACGTTCCAGCGAGGCGAGGATTTCGGTGCGGACATAGCCTGGCAGCACCGCATTGACGCGCACGCCGCGCCCCGCCCATTCGCAGGCCAGCGCTCGCGTCAGCCCGAGGACCGCGGCCTTGGTCATGCTGTACGGGGTCCGCCCCGGCAACGCGGACAGCGCCGCGCCCGACGACAGGTTGACGATCGATCCCGATCCCTGGCGCAGCATTACCCGCCCGGCTTCGCGCGCCGCGACATAGGTGCCCTCCAGATTGACCGCGATCAGCCGGCGGACTTCGTCGATCGGCTTGTTGAGGACCTTGCTCGCAGCGGGGTCCACGATCCCGGCATTGTTCACGAGTATGTCGATCCGTCCGAAGCGGGCGGCGATCGCGGCCATCGCGGCGACGACTGCGGCTTCATCCGAGACGTCCATCGCTACACCGACATGACGGTCGCCGAGTTCTGCGGCGCAAACCTCGACGGTGGCGACGTTCAGGTCGGTCAGCACGACGGTGTCCCCCGCGTCGGCAAACGCGCGCGCGGTGGCCAGGCCGATGCCGGCGGCGGCGCCGGTGACGACGACGATCCGGGACGGGGTTGCGGGGGCGAGGCGATCGGACATGCGGCTCTCCTGTTTATGCCTTGATCGCAGACAACTCCGCTCGGTGTCGTCAATCAAAAGTCCTGCGCGCCGCGCTGCGGTTATCGCGCATGAGATACGCATGGCCCGGTCGTCCGCAGGCGTGACCCGCCGCGGAGGCCGCTGATAGCTCTCCGGTCAATGAAAACGGGAGACGGATGATGGCAGGCGAACTGGCGGGTCGGGTGGCGATCGTGACGGGGGCATCGCGCGGCCTGGGTCGGGCGATCGCCGAGCTGTTCGTCTCGCAGGGGGGCAGCGTCGCCGTGCTCGACCTGAAGCGGCCTTGGGCCCTCGCGGTGGCCGACGAAATCAACACCGGCGGTGGCAAAGCCATCGGCATCGGCTGCGACGTGTCGGACCGCGAAGCCGTACACGCCGCCGTGGCTGAGACGTTATCCGCGTTCGGGCGGCTGGACGTGCTGGTCAACAACGCGATGTGGAACAAGTATGAGCCGATCGCGGACATTACGCCGGACACGTTTGAGCGGATGACGCGGATCGGTCTGGGCGGGATCGTCTGGGGCATTCAGGCGGCGGCACCCGCGATGCGCGACCATGGTGGTTCGATCATCAACATTGGTTCGATGGCGGGGCGCTTGGGCAGCCCCAATGCGCTGATCTATGCGGGCGTGAAGGCAGGCGTCGACGGTCTGACGCGCTCCGCCTCGATCGAGCTCGGCAAGCACCGTATCCGGGTCAACGCGATCGCGCCGTCGACGATTGCAACCGAAGGTGTACTCGCAATGCTGACGCCCGAGGCAATGGCCAGCCGACTGGAGCGCTCGCCGCTCGGCCGTCTGGGCGAGACGCGCGATATCGCTGAAACGGCGCTGTGGCTTGCATCCGACCGATCGAGCTTCATCAATGGCCAGTCAATCGCGGTCGATGGAGGCCTCGGACACGCGTTCTTGCCATGATCCAGGCCTTTTTTGGCGGCTCAATTCATACGCCGATCTGGCGGTTAGCGTAGGTGGTGGCGGTAGTGATTTTCCTGGCAAAGAGCATTCACCTTTTCGCCGACCGACATCTGGGCGCGGCCCGTATCGAAGCACCGGCACACTCGAAGGCCGCGGTCACCCAGACCGCACAGTAACACCGGCCACGCTTCTCGCCTCGAAGATCAGGCGCGACCATCAGTAGCTTGGGAATATCCGGCTCACGCTCAGGCCGTAAATCGCCAATCGACCGGTGTCACCGCCCCTAAACCTACGGGTGGAGCGCCAAAATAGGTACGCTCAAGATGGACCTGTTGAGTAGCGGACAGGAGAATCAAACTAGCGTCGACGATGTACGAAGCTGAACGAACGTCCGAAGCTGAGACCGGGCTACGGGCAGCTAAGCGTCCGCTTCTCTATCGCGGCCTGAGTCAACAGGCGCAGACCACTCTCCGCCGCCGCGAGTGCGCCGGTTTGAGGAATTGGTAGGCGACGAAAATACAAAT
>NZ_SLYA01000014.1 GCF_004340965.1 Sphingomonas sp. PP-CE-1A-559
GATAGGCTTTTCGCAATCAGACCATGAGGGTCAATTTCCGAGATCAAAACAGGGTTCCCGTAACATTGGCGGGAGCATTGCGTCTCTCAGTTGCCAAGGGCCGCGATCGGTCAGCAATTTATGATTTATACCATAGGTTGCCGAACAGAACTTGATTTAAGTTAGTTTGCACGACGACTTTCATGGGACAGTGAAAGTTGGGGCAGCAGGTTGGGGCATATTGGGCAACTCCAAACCGAGAAAGATGCGCTGAACGAGTGGCTTTTATAGGGAGCTTGGATCGCATGCCCGGGTGTCCAGATATGGGCGTTCTAGCCCGATCCGCCTTTCTCGCGTGGGATCGAATTTCGGGAATGTCCGGGATGGGAAGGAAAGCGGTCAGGCCGCTTTGGGTGAAACCCGACGCATAGCGACGTCTTACCGTCCCGTCTCAGGTTCGCGCGTTCGTTGGATAAGTACCGCGACCGCGCATAGCAGCTAAAAGATGCCCGCCAATAGCATGACAGGGTTTGGCGCTGGGTTATCCCACCACAGCCACGATAGGCTGCCGCCAATCAGGGCAGGTAGCCAAACGGAGACAGCGTACCGATCGGTGTGGCGAGCCCGCATGCGGCGGTCCTTATAGCCATTGGAACGAACGCAAATGCGTGTTCAGGAATGGCAGGTAAGAGGAGGAAAGCAGACGGCCTGCTTACGGGATCCGGGGCGGCTTCCTTACTTGCTAGGTCGCCAGGGTCCCATCGTGACGCGTTGAAATCATCCCGTTCCGTATAACTTCGTCGTCAAAAATCCGTCCTGCCACATGGCCCTTAGAACTGGCTCATGATCTTCATCATAGGGACAATCGTCATACCCCAATTTTTCGTTGCTGGCGGCGTTAGCACCAGCGGCTCGTGCACTTTCGTATTCCAAAACGTGATCTGCCACACCAACCCCCTTATGCAAAAGGCTGATATTGTAACGACTTACGCCACGTTCTGATCCCGCCCTTTAACTTCTCGAAGGTCGGCCAGCGGGCTCAACCGTTTCGCAGTTCAATGTCACCGCTTCATCTAATTCGCTTCGATTTCATGTGCTTCATTCGCAGCAAGATCAAGAAAGCTTCGCATCCGCCCAATAGCGTCGCCGGTTAGCGCAACATCATCACCACTTTCGCGCGAGACAACCTGCCCATCCTTTACCAAATGTGCTATCCAGCGCTGTCCCACGCCTACTGATACGCCGACGTTGTGGACCAAGATATTCTCCGTCGTCGTTTGGTTATCTGCTAAGTTGACGAAAAGTTGCAGGAGCATTGTCCATGCATGTTCGTCAAATATCTCCGATGGAAATAACTGGCAGCGCACTTGCCGCACTGCAAGGATCGCCATAGCTGTTTTCCGCCGTCTTTGATCACCGGTCATGGCATGTAGTTATTCTAGATTAAGAAACCGGTCACTAAACTAGATCAAGCAAAACATTTGCGCCACTTCGCATGTGCGCATACGGCGCGGAGGTTCCCGATTTATGGTTTATGCATGCGGTTCATCGCGGCTAATTCAGGTATGGAGTTGACCAATCAAGATCCGAAAGCGTTAGGAGGCGTGGTTGCATGGGCGCTGCAACTTGCAAATTAGCGGGGCAATACTCTGGCCGCAGCCTTGCTAGAGGATGTATTGTCCATAGTGTCAGACGGGCTACCGGACTGACCTCGGCCAAAGCGCTTGACGAATGCCTGCTATAGGGAAGGCAAGCGGCGATCAGCCCTGTCGGAAAACACACGGCGTTTTGCGAGGATCGAGAACAAACCGTCCGAAAAACACCTGTTTGTCGAACAGTCATGATTGCGACTGGGTTTTCCACATATCTGATCGCCGGACGGGACTGTGAAGAAGGAAAGTGGCCCGTCCCGAGTGAGGGGCAGATAGCGTTAGCGGACGTTGGCTGACGCTGTGGTCTTTCTCGAAAAGGATGCTATTTCAAGAAACCTGACACGGGCGGTGCAAAAGAGCCCGAATTTTGGGAAGGCAGCTAAGCCGCTCAGATTCTAGCATATCGAAGCTTTGCGTGCCCCCCCCAATCTCTCTCATAGCATTTGCCGCGTCAGGACCTTTACTAGGACGGCGTAAATCGACCGGCGCGGCTTACTCGGACCCCCTCTTTGGCCCAAGCAGCCTGTGATTTGCATATATCTCTGGATGGGCCGGGTTGAGGCATGGCGGCGGGTAGTTCAGCAAAGAACTTGATACAGTAAACATGACGACGCCCGTCATATCGTGCTCTGTAGTCGTCGGTTATTGTCCTGGTGCGCGGTGGCGCAGCCACGGCTCCGATCGAAAGGGATGCAATCAGCAGTCCAGCCGCAAAAACCCTGCTTGTGTTGGTCGGTATCATATCCTGCTCCCGTAGACGCCCGCGCCTGTCCGCGAGGGTCGTGCTTCGGGTTAGCAAGATGTGTGCCACCCCAGTAACACACGTCGGCCTTAGGAGGGGGAGGAATAGATGCAAACGACGCTCACCATTATGTGGCGAAAGGCGCTAACTCCTAGGCTCATACCTTTGTGTAGTTTCTATCGATCCGAGTTCGGGGCCAACGCCCCCCAATGGGACCTACTCGCGAACGATCGGGAAAAGAGAACGGCAGAGACGTTCTCAAATCTGGTCAGAAAGGGTGTTCTGAGAAGATGGTGACGCTGGCGGTCGCTCGCAAATTCGGCGTATAAGCACGGGCAACGCGGCGCCAGACCAGCATTCGGTCGTCGCGCAGGCGAACGGGGGTCTCTATGGTAGCCCAGACCAGTGACGGCGTTGGTCGCCGATATATTGCCGCAAGCATCGCACCCGTCATCATCGTCACGCTGGCTGGAATGGCGGTACGAACGCCATTGGCGACCGCCTATCCGTTTGCAGCGCTATTGCTGTTCCTGTGGGTAGTCGCGGACACGCTGATGCTGTCGCTGATCGCTCGATCAGCCGGAAAGCCGGCATGGAGTGCCGTCTTGGGCGTGCTGGCCGGCGCCAGCGTCACCGTCTGGCTTGGTTCGCCATCGGCGATGCGGGATGCGCTGTTTGAGACGCC
Organism: Sphingomonas sp. PP-CE-1A-559; assembly: GCF_004340965.1. GTDB lineage: Bacteria > Pseudomonadota > Alphaproteobacteria > Sphingomonadales > Sphingomonadaceae > Sphingomonas. Next base: position 3,059 of record NZ_SLYA01000014.1, read on the forward strand.
GGTCCTGGTGGTGACGATGGCAGCCGTCGCTCTGGGTCATGTCGCCTGGGCAACGGCCCGAGCGTGCCAAGCGGTGGGCAGGAAAGGCACCGACCGGAAGGAGCGATGGGTATCAGCCGCGTCCGGGTTATTCCCGCCGGCGCTGGTTCGCTTGGCCGTGGCGGAGATGACGGTAATCCACATGGCGCTGTTCCGCTGGGGCGGACCGGCAGATATTCCGGCGTACGCCCGTGCTTTCGCCTATCACAGGCACCTGACGCCGATGTGTGCAACGCTGCTGATCCTGTCGGCGATCGAAATAGCCGTCTATCATCTGCTGGTCGGGCACTGGAGCCGCACCGCCACGCAGGTCATGTTCGTGCTGAGTGACGTGGGCTTCGTATACCTCGTCGGGCTCATCAAGTCGTTCAGGTTCAGGCCGGTGCTGTTGACACCCGAGGGTGTGCGCGTGCGGGCCGGCTTCCTGATCGACCAGCTTGTGCCGCTCGATGCGATCGTTGCCATCGAAGGCGGCTTCACCGGTGAGGACGTACGCGATCCCGCGACCCTTAATGCGGCGCTGCTTGCCTGGCCCAACATCATGCTGCGGTTGGATCGCCCTCTGCATCGTCGCTCGCTTCTGAAGAAGCGACGTCCGTTCGTGCGGGTCGCGTTCCGCCTGGACGATCCGGAACCTTTCATCCGGCTCCTTGCCTGGCGGTTAGGTCACCGCTCCAGCTAACCAGCCTTCCTTTTCGAGAACGGCACGCGGAACGGCGTGGCTTTCCCGTAAGGATCGATTTTTGGGAATGGCTGTGTTGGTGTAGAACAGTCCGGCAGCTTACAGGGGCCGGACTGCATAGCTGCCGTTATTTCGCGGGCAGGCCACGATCATCCAGCTTGGTATCACCTCCGCGAAGACGCCGTATGGAAGTCACTTTGCCGCCGGCAACGTCATAGGCAACTGCGTCGTATGACCAGCAACAATGTGTAGGAACAGCGCTGCCCCAGCTGCCTGCCGAGTTAAAATATTCAAGAAAAAGGAGGCGTCCGGAAGACGAAAAGCCTGGGGACATTTTGAAGGCGACCCCTTTGGCTGAGAGCTTTTTCCCAAACGTGTTCAGCCACTCTACCTTGTTACGTGCTACCTGTTTGCCGTCCTCGAATACCGACACGTTATCTGACAGCAGTGTGCCATAAGCCGCTATGTTTTTCGTCTCGATTGAGCGAACGAGTTGTTCACCCAGCGTGTCTTGCCCTGGCAATGACGGCGGAGGCGGGACCTGTGCCTCGCTCGGGAGCGAAGCTGTCATCATCAAAGTCGCCCCAACTATTCTGCCAAGCATCACTCTCTTCTCCCTTATCGAGGGGGTGGCTTCTAACGGGGTCAGCGAAGGCGAGCAAAGGACAAGATTGCCGTTTCGGCCTTATCTCGGCGTTCCCAATGAGGGACGGCGATCGAGAAGGCCGGAGCGTTCTCAGAATCGATGCTATTTTGAGAGCAGTCGAGCGGTAGCAAACTCGATCAGAGCCGAACGCCTTTGGCCGTCCAAGCCGCCATCTCGCCATCGATACCGGCATTTGCCACCGCTAGAGCAAGAGGCAATCAACGCGGAAGAGAATGTCGGTAAGAGGTGCTCTCTGTGGGAACACCGATGCCACGCTACCCAACAACTTGGATTGGGAGGCGCCCCGCTGCGGGAGCAGCAGCGGGGCGTCGTTTCCGGCAGGGCAGGGGGGAAACCGCGCCGGTCGCACTCAAAACCGTAGCCGCGTGGTTCTGTTCCCTACCCCACGTTACCAGCATGGCTAGATAGCATGATTTCATACAATCGTTTCGATGCGGCGGTGCGTTCGCCCATTGCAAAGCCGATCATGAAGCTGGTGCCATGCGCGCTCGCCTCATCGTCACCAGCGCATCGCATCGACCAGTTACCGAACTGGCGAGATAGGATCGATCGGTCCAACAAGACCGTAATGTCAGTATGGCTGGGATCGCGGCGGATACGCTCCATGGTCAATTCAATCTGATCAGAAGCGCCCTCGATTACTTGCGCAAAGTTCGCGCCATCCGACCAAAGCATCCCCGTGATGCCGGCTGTGGTATTCCAGGCGACTGAGCCTGCCACGATACCAGCTATCGCATCGGGATCTCCGTCAACCAGCGATCTACTGATGTAAATTATTCGGCGCATCGCCAACTCACGATTCCGGCGTGTCGGACAGCGCTGGGTCAGTGTTCCGCTGATTGCGAGCCTCGGTTGCAGATTTATGAAGGCGATTTGCCGTTTCTTCTGCCGCATCTGCCGACAAGGTTACAGCGACCCCTCCAGGTCCCGATACAACCACGCAACCGTCGATCGCCGCAACGTCGGAAGGCGTATCATGGATCGGGGTATTCAACGGCTTCCTCCTATCTGGTGGGGACAAAACACGCAGACGTGAGGCGGTTTCCCGACAAAACGAAGATCTGACGACAAACCGACGTACTAAACCGGGATAGAACGCTACCCGGATGCCGAGACAAACTGGTATTGCACTAGGAAACTAACATTGCGGTTTGCGTTTATGCCTCGCCGCAGTCGTCCTCCGGCTGTGGCCGGTCCGTCCTTGCTACCCTGTGGGGACGGGCCGTCGCACTTTTCTGAAGGTTTTTAGACAAAGCGAACGACGCTAGCTCAATGCGTTGTGAGTGGGACCATACCGATCGCGCTGCTAACGATGGCTCCGACGACTTTTAGGTCTAACCGGATCGCCAGAAGCCGGAGCTCCGCAAGCGCGTCCACCAGATCCTGAGCAGTTTCGGGTTCGCCAAGCCCCGTCCATAGCGCTTCGTGGTCTTCGGGATTATCAGGTCTCACCCCGGCTCCATAGCGGAACAGGTGATGTTACACGATGGTATCGATGCGTGATTGCCTAGTAGTTGCAGACTACATCCCTGACCGGCCGTCGATGATTTTTCACTGTCAAAATTGCATATAAACAGAAATGCTTGGGCAGCGGCGCGGTTTACCCACCATCGTTTTGCCAACTATCTCAATGAAATATCTAGTCTTATCAGCCGTATGCTGTGAATTAGGCTGAGATGGGACACTGAGGGTGGCCAAGCCTCAGTTTCTTTTTTCGGCTCTATCCTGCTGCTCGTTGTCGTTGTCGTTGTCGGCGCTGTCGACCAACGGTGCGACGGCTTCGAACACCACCCCACCAGGAAGGTAAGAGATTTTCGCCGTTCCGCCGGTTTCATGCGCCAAAACACGCTGAATCAGCTGTGTGCCAAAGCTGGTTCGCGTTGGCGGTTCGACCGGTGGGCCTCCTGACTCAACCCAGGTGAGGTGGAGATCATGCGGCTGCCAGCCGTCCATGACCTTCCAGCTCAGATCTATTACCCCATCGGCAGTCGATAGCGCACCGTACTTAGCGGCGTTGGTTGCAAGCTCATGGAGGGCAAGGGCGAATGCGACCACAAGGCGCGGCGGGAGCTGAAGGTCCTCACCGGAAAGCTTGAACCGTTGACCGTCTTCCACCCCGAAGGGGGTAAGCGTGCGCTCAATTAGCGTACGCAGGGACGTGCTCTCGAACCTGCCACTGATCAGCAAGTCGTTCGCTGCGGACATCGCGTGGATGCGTGCTTCCAGCGTCGTGCCGGCCTCCTGCACAGAGGTCGCCCGGCGCATCGTTTGCGAGACGATCGCCTGCAGGGACGCAAGCGTATTCTTCACCCGGTGGCTTAGCTCATTAGCCAAGAGGGTCCGATGCTCCTCAGCGCGCCTCCGTGCGGTCACGTCCTGGGTCGTCCCGACGATTGCCAACGGTGTTCCATCGGCGCGGTAGCTCGCCTGTCCCCGGATCTGTACCCAGCGCTCCTCACCTGCCGGCGTCCGCAAGCGGTACTCCAGGTCCAGCAGCGATCGGTCGCGTACGGCACGCTCTATGCCATCGATCTGCATCTGCCGGTCTTCCGGGTGGATCGACTCTCGCAGTTCGTCGAGGGTCAAAGGATCGGTCGGGGCACGACCACATATCCTCTTGCACTCGGCAGATGCCGTTAGCCGGTACGTATCGAGATTGATGCTCCAGGATCCCAGGCGGCCGGCATCAAGGGCAAACTGAAGTCGCTGCTCACTCTCCTGAAGCTCGGCAATGCGGCGTTCCACCTCTGCTTCTAGGGCATCGCGATCAAGCTGAAGATTGACGAGGCGTTCGCGCTCGAGAGTGACGTCGTACTGCGAGGCAAAGAAATAGAGCAGCATCCCGTCGTCGTTGAACACGGGTGAAACCAGCAACCGGTTCCAGAAATGTGTGCCGTCCTTCTTGTAGTTCAGCAGGTCGAGTTCGATCGACTCCCGGACGCGTATCGCGTCCCGCACCCGGCCGACGTCGGCCATGTCCGTGTTCGGTCCCTGCAGAAACCGGCAGTTGCGCCCCATGATCTCGCTGCGGGCATAACCAGTCAGCTTCCCAAAGGCGTCGTTCACAAACACAATGGGATTGTCGGGCAACCGGGGGTCGGTGATGATCATCGGCATGCGCGTTGCCCGCACGGCCGAGGCAAAAGGGTCAGATCCGCTATCGCCGCGCGTCAGCTCGCGGACGATCCGCGCTTCTTCCTGGATATCTCGCACACGTCACTCCGTTCGCGTGCTCAACGGGCCTTACGACGTTGGACGCTGCGTTTTTTTAGTCCTTTAGTGTCAGTAGGCTATGATGGCTATTGTGACAAAACTACTCGGTTAACAGCCTGCAAACGACCCTCGGCATGGCCCGTGGATACGGCCATGCCGCAGTCGCATTTTGAGGAAATCGACCAGTAAATCCTCGCGCGCCGCAACTCGGCATATGGCGGGCGAGTTAGGGCTCCATGACCCTTTCAACCGTACCCTACGCCCTCGTTGTCGATGATGATCCGCTCATCATGATGGATACGACTGCCATTCTCGAAGACGCCGGATTTCGCTTCTACGAAGCCATGGACGGCGACGAGGCGAAGCGCGTCTTAGCCACCAACTGGGAGAGTATCGTACTGCTGTTCTCTGACGTCGACATGCCCGGCGAAACCAACGGCTTTGCGTTGGCGCGTCATGTCGCCGATCGCTGGCCGGCGATCGAAATCGTCATCGCATCCGGTCATGTTCTACCAAAAGCGGGCGAGATGCCCGAAAAGGCCACATTCATCTCCAAGCCGTTCAACAAGCAAATGGTGCACCAGCATTTGCGCAACATGCTTCCGGACAACAAATTGCCGGAGCCGCTCAAAAAGGCGGTTTGATTACGTACGGAGTTTCTCGGCGTATACCCGCGTAAGATCCTCGGACGACGAGTAGTGGGTACCGCCGCAATGCAGACCTGCATGGCAAATAGCTGGCCTTTTATAGGCAATTGGCATGCATTGCAGTACGAAGGATCGGGACATCGCCCGTGCCGGGGCGATGTCCATAGGACTGACTTAGAGCGGTGATGCGGGGTCGGTCAGGATGCCACAGGCAGCAGCTGCCTTGCCGACCTCAAGCGGCACCTTGGGATCCTTGACCTGCCCAGACACGCGAACGAAGTCGCTGGCCGTCAGGCGGCCTGGGGTCGTATCGCCTTCGCGCGACGCCTTGGCGGCGCGACCGAGTTGCTGCAGCTGCCTAAGCGATAAGTTTGCCTCGAGCCGGTCGCCGACGCACTGCGACTGCGCGGGCTGGAAGCCATATCCCTCGAGTGAGGTCGCGATTTTTGCTGACGGATTGACGCAGGCCGCGAGCGACACCGTCGCGATGCCGACGCCAACAAGCCCGATCCGGGAAAGACTGCGATGCTGTGCCATGAAAGCCCCTTGTTTCAGGAGTCATGCAGTCAGACCGGTATGGCCAACGATCTGCTGATCCCCAGCGCAAAACCAGCAAGATCGTCTAAAGGTTTCTGATATAATTGCCAGCTTATCGCGTACCAAAATACCAATTTATCAAAACTCGGAAGATGTCGCAGTATCGGCATTCCCTACTTCGGCACGCGCGCGATAAAGCAACGCAAACCTCTCGTGCAGTCTCTTAGTGCTGTTATCTGTTGAGATCGAAGCGCGGTGGCTATGCCACTCTGCGCGCGCAGCGTTGTAAGCGCGGTTGCTGGAATCTCGCTCGGTGCTCGCACTGTTGCTGGTACTACGCATTTTTGTACTCTCCTGCATGTCCCTACCCAGCGAAACGAAAAGTTAACATAGTGCAGAAGCACCTCAACCTTGGTGCATTCGGCATAGTCACCGTAGCGTTGCGACCCCTGCCATCGATTATGGGGCGGATGTAGCGCGTCTGTGGGGTGTCATGCTTAGCGGGTAAGTTTGACGAAATTTGTCAAAGGCGGTCTGTCTTCCACACCGGTTTCATTACCTATTGGCGTAAACTAAGATTACACAGCTAGCCAATCCTAGTTACCATTAGAGCGGCGAGCCAAACCTATCACTTCCCTAGCTATAGCCAATACATCCGAAATAGTATTTGGTTAGCTATGCTGACGCGCATACCAATCTGTCCTACAGATCATGATACTTGTGACCGCCAAGTATCAAAATGGGTCACTCCTTAGGTGACGTGATATTCATTTAATCCAAGCGATGATTTTGCCGTATCTTCGTTATACGAGGAACGACGATGACAAACGCCTGCATAGATATCTTCACGCGACCCCACCAGCCTTCGACGGGGCGGGTGTCGAACGCGCGCGATCGCGACACACAATACGAATGCTTTATTGAGCAAAATCCGGCTCCGGCCATCGTCTGCAGCTTGCGCGATCTCCGCTACGTCACCGTCAATCGTAGCTTCCTCACGCTGACGAACAGCGCTGACGACCATTGGCTGCGGCGATCGATATATGAGCGGGATATCCTCGACGGGGTAGTGAACGCCGATCTCGTGAAGCGCGCACTTGTCGAGGCGCAAACCATTCCACAGACCTTGGCGGATCTCGCAATGCCTGACGGCACAACCCGGCGCGTGATCGTGGCAGGCCAGCCCGTGACCGTCGCCGGTCAGCCCTGCATGTTGTTTACCTTCACTGATATTGAAGCGTGGCGGGAGAGCGAGCCGTACCATGCTCGGTATCGAACGAGTGTCGAGGCAGCATTTGCGAACTCGTCGGCATGTATGATGATAGTCGACGCCGCCAACAACGTGGTGAACGTGGCAAACGAAAGCCTATGCTCGCTGACTGGGTATCAGGCAGATGAGTTGGCAGGACGTTCGATCTATGACGTGGACCTCTGGCCATCGGGGATCGCATCCGGCGCGGTTCATACCAAATGCGGCCAGCGTCTCGAATGCCTCGTTTCACAGGCCAGTGTCACAGTTGGCGAGCAGACCTATGTGCTTTGGACGTTTCAAGACGTCACCAAACGTAGAATGGACGAGCGCGATCTCGCTGCCGCGATCGAGGCCACGATTACGGAATCCAAGTGGCTCAGCCATGCGATATTGGATAATCTGACGCTCCGGTCCGAACCAACGCGCATTAGCGCTCCATCGGGACTGAACGACCTTACTGTACGCGAGCGCGAAGTGCTGGCCTTGATCTGCGAGGGTATGGACGACAAGACGATGGCACGTACGCTGAACGTCAGCGGCAACACGGTCCGCAACCACGTTGCTCGCGTTTACAGCAAGATCGGGGTCAACCGTAGAGTAGCAGCTGCGGCCTGGGGCCGGGCACGTGGGTTCGACAGCGGCTCGGTGCGTACAGTTTTGCCATCGTGCGCCGTTGACCTGTCCTGAGCCACCAGCGCTTGAGGCCGCATGCATCTCGGTGTGGGCGATTCCGTCATTCTGACCTTTCCCAAAAGGGAAGGTCGAGTGGGGAATCCCCAGCTCAACGCCCTGAAAAGCACTGGTGTTGGGTGCCGTTTTCTCGAAATCTGTTCCCAAATCGATTTTCTCGAAATTGCCTAAACGACACGGGAAAACGGGAATCCTTAGCTGACCGCTTTTGGCGACGGCTGCTAGCGGATATGCTCCATCTTGAGCCCTTTGGCCTTTACCTTCTTCCACTCGCGATCTGCAGTGAGGGCGGGAACGCCAAGTAGGATCGCAAGCGCTAGACAGGAGCGATCACCAAGGCCGCGCCCAAACTCCTTCGTTTGAGTGTGCAGCTCAGCGGCCGCATACGCGGCCTCCACGTCGTGAGGACGTACATCGAGACGAAGCTCGTCTAAGATCTCGCGGATGGTGGCTGCGCCCAAACCACCAAGCAGAAGTTCCTTGATAACCTCCTGCAGGTTGACGGCGGAAATCGCTGCTCGTCCGATGTGAGGTGTGACCTTGTCGGCGCCTGGTTCATCCCGAACTAGCGCCAGCACTGCGGATGCATCCATTACAACAGATGTCATACCGGATCTCCCTGCCGGTCCGAATGCGAAGACTCGCCTGCCTCGGTGACGGCCTCTGCCTTGCGATCAGATAGGAAGTCGTCGATTGTTCGGGCCTGCTTGGCATGCTCTCGATAAAGCGCCTGAGCGCGAGAAACCCCGTGACCGATCGGCGACAGACGGACCTGATCGTCCTCAACCGTCAAAATGACCTTCGCATCTCCGTGGAGCCCCATCGCCTTGCGAACCGATGCTGGCAGAATCATCCGACCGTTACTGGCAACTTTAACGTCTATGGACTGCGTAGCCATCGCGGCGCTCCTCCTCAATGCTTCTGAATAGCCTATGCCACTTTAAGAGATGTGACACAATGCGAGCTCTGGCATCGTGCCTAACCTATCAGGCCTCTATGTCAGTCTGGGTATACCCTGAGCGAGCATGTGGTTTGAACACAAATCCCGTTCAAACAGGGTCGGTAGCAGCGAAATGAAACACCTCATTCACGAGGTCTAGACCCTGCTTGCACACATAGGATGCGTCTGGCTTACCGGCGTGGATCGGGGGTTCGGCCTATGCCTCTAGAGGGCAATTGTGGGATTCGTAGTCGATGGCATGAGCGTCGGCACGCTTTGCATGCTTGACGCTCGGTTCGCGGCTGCCATGAGATCGACGTCAGCCAGATCGCGGCAATCGATCCACCATTTGGCGTCAGTGACCCGAAGGCATGCGTTACAGTCGGCGTCGCTGTTCGAGCTGAATAGCGCTGCGAGCCGCTTGGTCCTGATCGTCGACGCCCAGCCGATTTGCCGATCGGTGCCGGTTAGCGGTGGAAGAGCAAGGTGTGAGACAGCTGCGCTGCTTAACGCTGCCGCGGCGACCTCATCAGCCCGCTTTTCTGCAACGAAACAGTCTCGACAGGTAGTCGTCTTAAGCCACTTGGCTTTGCGTTCCTTCTGGCTGTCGTAGCCTGTGAGATAATGGCCCTGCTCATGACCGCAGGCGTGAATGATCTGTTGTTCCATGACTAGGATGATGGCTGTTCGTGGTTTGTGCGCAACGGCAATGAGTCAGGTTGAATCAGAATTGCGCCCAGTGGCTGACGACTGAGCCAGGAGTTCTTGACCGGCTAAGCTGGCGCAACGCCGTTGGCGTTTACGAGACCTGGCCCAACCAATGTGCCAATAAGCCGGACGCGCTTTTCTACCAGATCTACGGGGGTACGATTCAATTCCAGCTCGTAGCGGCCACCGACATCGCGGCGAAGATAGAAGGCCCCGCCATCTCGTATTAGGGTGCCAGTCTCATCGACCCGGGTTCCAATCGCTACCATCGCTGCGCCTTCGCTCCATCATGTCGCGAAAAGGTGCGGGAGATCGTTGGGTTTGAGCGACGTACTTCAGGAGGGCCCATGGTTCTGCCAACCCGTTCCCGACCGGTCTTCAAAAACTGATGTTCCGCCGCGCCATTTCAAGGAACGCCATATCTCCGATTGGTGAGCGGGGTTCGGCTTTGAAGATGTCGGCCAAATCGAGCAGATCCTCGTTGGAAAGGTCCGCGATCGAGGCTTCGATCTCGGCAAGGCGCCGCACGGCGTGATCGCCGCGATCGGCGACCCGCTTCATTCTTGTCTTGAGCATGTGGCCTTCTATCATAACTACCGTGGGGGCGGCAGGGGCATTTACGACCGGTTGGCTGAGATCATTCGGCCAAATGCCCGCTATCTGCAGGTGAAAAACGTCTTCAATGGAGAAACGCACCGCGTTCTGGCGACGGATCCCGAAGCGGCCGGAACGTATAGTTTTGACTGTAAGTGGCGTAATTAGAGTGCATGCGGACTGTCTGCATTTCCGGCAGAACTGGTGGTAAATATCGGCAATCAAACCACCGCGGCGAAATGAATGGACGGCCGAAGTCGGAGAGCCGGGAAGAGTTCGCGAGTGTCCGCTTGTTGGTCTTTGCTTCAGATCGGGGCCCATAAGTGAACCACTGTAACCATAAGGTTAGTTGACGGTAACAAACACCTAAATATTGGAGCTGCTTTCGGTTAGCCTGTTTCCGTATATTAAGCCGGCCCCGAACTTGAGCGCCCGATAAACGTATATGGTACCTGAACCGATCGCGCGGGCCGGTCGCCTGCCTGTTGGTACGAGGGATCGGCCAGGATATCGATGGCCACGCTTGCAAGAACGGCATTGGGCTGACGAATGGTGGTCAGCTGAGGCCACGCCATGCGAGAAATAGGCGCGTCGTCGAAGCCGACGACGGAGAGGGCCTTTGGTACGGCAATGTTCCTGTGCGCGGCGCTGACCAGAACACCCAGAGCCATCTCGTCGTTGGCGGCGAACACGGCGCTGGGATGGTCGTTGGTCGAGAGGATCGCGTCGCCGGCCGCCATGCCCGACCTGAAACTAAAGTCGCCGGCTTGAATCCAGGCATCTCTAATGCCGATTCCAGCGCAACGCATCGCGTCGCAAAAGCCCGCCAGTCGTTTGCCAGCCGCATCGTGCGATACGATCCCCTGAACGAACGCAATGTCGCGATGCCCCAGCGTGATAAGGTGATCGGTCATATCGCGCGCGGCCTGGTAGTCGTCGATGTGAATCACCGCGGCCGATGAGCCGGTTCGTGATGAATTCAGTTTCACGACCGGGATGCCGCGTTGATCGAGCAGATCGGTGAGATCGGACCAGTCGCAGATCGGCGGGGTTAGAATGACCCCGGCGAGCTGCAAGGCCTGCAACGTTCTCGATACCTCGTCGAGCGTCTCGGGCCCGTCGCGGTCGATCCTTTCGACGACGAGATGATAGCCGTGATGGCGGCAGCGGGCCATTGCGCCCAGCTGTACCTCTGCAGCGTACCCCGATGCCGGATCGTCGAAGAACAATCCGATAAGGTAGGACCGCGAACTCGACAGGCTGCGGGCGTAGGCGTTCGGGCGATAGTCTAGTTCCGCGACGACGCGCAGGACATGATCCCGCACCGCTGGCCGAACATGCGCCTCCGCATTCATCACCCGCGAAACGGTCTTGGGCGACACGCCCGCCGCTAGCGCGACATCCTTGATGGTTACCGGCGGCATCATCTTGCTATAAATCCCATGTTCGGTGCCGCCACCACGCGAACGCCGCTATGATGATGTAGCAGGCGCCTGGGAGGATGAATGACATCGTCAAGCCGACCGCGTCCGCAACAACACCGGTCAGCAACGGGATGATGGCACCGCCGACGACCACCATGCACAACAGCATCGAGGCATAGGTCGCGGTGGAGTGATCGTCGGGCAGCGAAAGCGCGAAGATCGTCGGATACATGATAGCGTTGCACAGTCCGACCGCGAGCAGCGCCGTGGCGGCCAAGAGCCCCTGTAGGCCGATCGCGATCGCCACGAGCGCGACGGCGGCGATCGCGCAACCGAGCAGCATCGTTGTCGCACCATAGCGGGTGAGGTAGCGGGCGCCTACCAGTCGGCCGATCAGCGCACCGGTCCAGTACAGACCTACGAGTTGCCCCGCCGCGACCGGCGAGACGTCCAGAATGTCGGGCATCGCCAGATATTCCACGAGCAGCGTGCCGATCGTGACCTCGGCGCCGACATAGGCGAACATCGCGCCGCCACCTGCCAGCAAGCGCCGGTTCGACAACACGGCGACGATGCCAGAGAGCGGCACGCGACGCGGCGTTGAGGACGCGGGCAGCAGGTCGCGTCGGCTGATAAAGGCTGCGGCAAGCACAAGTGCTACCAGCGCGACCGCAAGGAACGGCAGAACGACTCGTATGTGGTCTGCCAGGTCACCAAATCGTTGCCTACCCGTCCCGAGCAGCAGCGCGGATCCTGCCAGGGACGCCAGTACGGTACCAAGCGAGTTGAAGCCTTGCAGCAAGGTCAGTCGCGAGACGGCGTGGCGTGCCGGTTCGACAACCGGGACGACTATGTTGGCGGCGATCTGCAGAAAAGTAACGCCGCCGGCAATCGCGAGGAGCGCGAGTAGAACCGTCATGTACCCAAGCGACCCGAGCGAGACAGCCAGCAGGCCGCAACCCAGCGCGATGACGACCAGTCCCGCCGCGATGCTTCGCATGTAGCCGAACTTCACCACCAGCACGGTGATCGGCACGGCGAAGAGGAGATAGCTTGAATGGAACGCGAACTGCACCAGCAGCGAGCGCGTGTGGTTCAGGCCTTCGATCATCCGCAACCGGGGCACCAGCAATCCGACAAGCGAGTTGAGGAATCCGCCGAGAAAATAAACGCCGATACAAAGCTGGAACAGCAGTGTCGCGCGCTGTTCGCCGGTAGCGGGCGCAAGGGGCATGCTGCTGGTGTTCACGCCTCATCCTAGCAAGGCGGGGCTGCTGCGCAATGTATGACGAAGGCATCGTGCTTCGCATTGACATCGATGTCGGAGTTGGCGATCACGCTGCCAAGCCGCTCGGGAAAATGCGGCATGGGAGGATATCTACGATGAGCACGGGATTTCCGCGCATCGCCTGCGCGCTGCTGAGCGTCGCGCCGATGGCGCTTTCGGCGCAGGCTCAGCCAGGGGTGGGGTCTGCAAAAGCTTCAGCTTCCAAGGTGGCTGGCGGAACGGGCGCCAGGACGTCGGAAATCTGGCGCGACACGACGAGAACCGCGGCGGACCGGGCTGACGCTCTGGTAAAGGCGATGACCAGGGCCGAAAAGCTGCTGTACGTGCACGGCATATTTCCGCCGATGGCGAAGCCGATGACATCCGACATGATTCCGTCCGCCGGTTACGTGCCCGGAGTCCCCCGTCTGGGTATACCGACGTTGCGTGAGAGCGATGCGTCGCTGGGCGTTGCCAATCAGGTTGAGCAGCGCAAGGGCGATGTGGCCACTGCGCTTCCCGCAAGCCTTGCCACTGCCGCGAGTTTCGATCCCGCCATCGCCTATGCCGGGGGCGCGATGATTGGCAGCGAAGCGCGGGCGAAGACCTTCAACGTGTTGCTTGCGGGCGGCGTGAACCTGACGCGTGATGCCTGGAACGGGCGGAACTTCGAGTATCTCGGCGAAGATCCGCTGCTGACAGGCGTCATGGGCGCGGCGTCGATCCGAGGCGTCCAGTCGAACCATATCGTCTCGACGATCAAGCATTTCGTCCTGAACAGCCAAGAGACCGGGCGAGCCGTTCTCGACGCGCGGATCGATCCGACGGCACTACGAGAAAGCGACCTGCTGGCGTTCGAAATCGCGATTGCGGATGGGAAGCCGGGTTCGGTGATGTGCGCGTACAATCGCATCAACGGCGACTATGCTTGCGAGAACAAGTTCCTGTTGACCAACGTCCTGCGCGGAGACTGGAGATATCCAGGGTTCGTCATGTCCGACTGGGGTGCCGTACACTCCACTGAGAAGGCAGCCAACGCAGGGCTCGATCAGGAGTCAGGACAGGAACTAGATGCCAAAGTCTATTTCGGCACGCCGCTTGCGGACGCCGTCGCTGCCGGGCGGGTCTCGACGGCACGGCTTGACGACATGGTACGCCACATCCTGACCGGGGTCATCGCCAGCGGTCTTTACGACAATCCCACGCCCACATCCGCACAGCCGATCGACTATGCCGCTAACGCCAAGATCGCACAGCGTACCGCCGAGGCCGGTATCGTTTTGCTCAGGAATGAGAAGGATCTTTTGCCGATTGCCAAGACCGTGCGATCGATCGTTGTCATCGGCGGTCATGCCGACGTCGGCGTGCTGTCCGGGGGCGGCTCGTCCCAGGTTCGCTCCGTCGGCGGCGTGCCGATCGAGATCCCGCTCAAAAGTGGCGCGGCAGCCTCGTTCGCCCGGATAACCTATCACTCGTCATCGCCGCTGCGTGCCATCAGGGCTCTGGCGCCGAACGCGCAGGTGACGTTCGTCGACGGCACCGACGCGGTCGCCGCCGCCAAGGCGGCCCGCGCCGCCGACCTCGCGATCGTGTTTGCAACGCATTGGCAGACCGAAGCGCAGGATGCGCCCTCCTTGTCGCTACCTGATAATCAGGATGCGGTGATCGACGCAGTCGCCGCCGCCAATCGACGTACCATCGTCGTGCTGGAGACCGGTGGACCGGTTCTGATGCCGTGGGCCACGCGGGTGCCGGCGATCGTCGAAGCTTGGTATCCGGGCCAGCGTGGCGGCGAGGCGATCGCGCGCGTGTTGTTCGGCGAGGTCGATGCGTCAGGCCGTCTGCCGATCAGCTTCCCGCGGAACATCGAGCAACTCCCTCGCCCTCGGCCGATCACATCGCCGACTGGCGCGACCAGCAACGATGCCTCGGCCAATGCCGGCGCCGGAGATGCCAGCCTGCTTCCGGCCTATCCCGTCACCTATCAGGAGGGGGCGAACGTCGGGTATCGTTGGTATGCCTCACGCAAGGATACACCGTTGTTTCCGTTCGGTTTTGGGCTGAGTTATGCCAGCACGAGGATCAGCAACACACGGTTTTCGGGCGGGACCAACGCCAGAGTGACGTTTACCGTCACCAATCAGACTGCACGCACCGGCACCGCCGTACCTCAACTGTACGCAACGTTGCCGGACGGCGGAGCGCCTCGGTTGGTCGGCTGGTCACGTCAGACGCTGGCCGCTGGCGAGACCAGGAACGTGAAGATCACCGCTGATCCGCGTGCGTTGGCGCAATGGGAAGGGGCCGGCTGGCGATTGAAGGGCGGCGCGTATGCGCTCAAACTCGCAACGGACGCGCAGACGATGATCTCGGAAGGCACGGTCGGTCTGACTGACCGGCGCCTTGCGTCTGGCCGTGCTGCTTTTGACACACCTTGAAACAAATCCGCGCATGCTGAACGTCGATGTCACGCGCTGATTGACATCGATGTCGGACGGCAGCACGGTTGAGGAACGCGGGGTTACACCGCCAGAATCATACACCGGTAGGGACATGCCGGTCAGGGAGGATGAGTATGAGGGGTTCTATTCCGTCAGCGTTCGCGCGCTCGACGTCGGTATTCGCGTTGGTGGCGGGGCTGACGATGCCCGGCTTGGCGAATGCGCAGGCCGCTCCAGATCCGACACCGGCCGTTCAGGCACAGCAGGGCACGCCACAAGCGGATACGTCGCCAGGCGCTCCGCAGGTTGAGACCGGCGCTACTGCGACTAACGCGATGCCCGACCAGGCCCCCGGCGACGAGATCGTCGTGACCGGCGTTCGCGCCTCGCTCGAACGATCGATCGCGATCAAGCGGGACTCGTTCGGCGTCGTCGATGCGATCAGCGCGGAAGACATCGGCAAGTTCGCCAACACCAATCTCGCGGAATCGCTGCAGCGCATTACCGGCGTGTCGATCGATCGCCGCAACGGCGAAGGCTCGACCGTCACGGTTCGCGGCTTCGGCGCGCAGTACAACCTCGTTACGCTCAACGGCCGTCAGCTCGCGACATCGAACATCGTCGCGGTGGGCGGTGATCAGGGCGGTGACGGTGCCGGCGGCTTCGGTCGTTCGTTCGACTTCTCCAACCTCGCTTCCGAAGGCGTAAAGACGCTGGAGGTCTACAAGACCGGCCGCGCTGCTATACCCTCGGGTGGCATCGGCGCGGCCGTGAACGTCGTCAGCCGTCGTCCGCTTGATTCCAAGGACACGGGTTTGCTGGGCTCGCTCGGCGTCAAGGGCAGCTACGACAACAGCTCGTCAGACTGTTTCGACTGCGGCGCGCGCGTGACGCCCGAAGTCTCGGGTACCGCCAGCTGGAGCGATCCCAACCAGCGCTTCGGCGTGTCGCTGTTCGGCAGCTACCAGAAGCGCAACTTCAGCTTCTCCAGCGTCGCGCCGGACAACTGGAACATCCGGTCGCTGACCGACTTCCTCAATCCCGGCAACGGCTTCGTCAACGGTCAGACGGTGATCAACAACCGTCCGACCAACGGCAACGTGCTGGTCTCCGTGCCGAACGACTCGCGCTATCACTTCTCCGAGGCGAGCCGCGAGCGCATCAACGGGTCGGGCGTCATTCAATTCCGTCCGACCGACACGCTGACCTTCACTGCAGACGGACTCTATGCGCAGTTGCGCCAGTCGGAACGTCGCTCGACCCAGTCCAACTGGTTCAATCGCCCGTTCGGCGTGGTCACGTTCGACGACGCCAGCAACGGCATCGCGACGACGAGCTTCCTGTCTGAAACGATCAACGGCGTGAAGGACGAGGCGTTCGAGCAGGCGTATCGCGCGCAGAAGAACAAGCTGTACGATTTCGGCGGCAACATCGAATGGAAGCCGACCGAGCGCTTCTCACTGGCGATCGACGGCCATATCGGTCGGGCGGACAGCTCACCTGACAATCCCAATGGTCAGACGTCGACCACCGTTGCCTTCAACGCGCCTGTCGTCGCCGCACATTCGCTGACGCTCGGCAAGGATGGCTTCCCGCAGCAGACGATCGCGATCAACGACGGTTCGGCCAGCACAACGCCCAACGGCCAGTCCTTCATCAAGGGCAATGGCAACGGCGTGATCGATCTCGGCGATCTGTCGAGCGCGGTACAGCGTCAGTTCGCGTCCAATCAGACGCAGCGGGTCAAGGAACTACGCGCTGACGCCGGATGGGCACTGAACGATCAGCTCCGCCTCGACGCAGGTGCTGATTATCGCACCACGAATACGCGCCAGACGCAGTACAACACGCGCCAGGTCCTGGGTGACTGGGGCAATTCGCTGCCGCCCGACATCGCGCGGCTCGCGCCCGGTCAGGTCTTCCAGTTCTGCAACGTGTGCAAGTTCGAGCACAACGACGGAAATCCGGACACCAATACGCTGGTGGCATTCCGTACGCAGGACGCGACGAAGCTCTACAACACGCTGCACGACTATTATCTCGGCGTGACGAACGACGGCGTGAACCACGCCGACAACATCGACGCGAACGACGACAATCGCGTCCGCGAAAACATCTGGTCGGGCTATGTCCAGGGATCCTGGAACGGCAAGCTGTTTGATCACAATGCGCAACTGGTTGCCGGCGTTCGGTACGAGAACACCAAGGTGCGTGCGGTGTCGCTCCAGCCGGTGCCGACCGCGGTAGTCTGGACTGCCGACAACGACTTCTTCGTGTTGAACACCGCTGATCGGCAGACGCTGTCGTCGCGTGGCGGTTACAGCAACTGGCTCCCGTCGGTGGATGCCAAGTTCGAGGTCGTCGACAACCTCTTCGCCCGCGCCTCGTACAGCAAGACGATCTCGCGTGCAGGCTATGGCGACCTGTTCGCCTCGACCAACGTCGCCGGTCCCGGCCGCCCGACCGCGATCGGTGGCATTGCCACCGGCACGGCGCACAACACCGATCTCGATCCGCTGTCGTCGGACAACATCGACGTCTCGCTCGAATGGTATCCGCGCAAGGACGTGTTCCTGTCGGCGGGCTTCTTCAACAAGAAGGTCCATAACTTCATCGGCCAGACGGTGGTCAACCGCAACCTGTTCGGTCTGCGCGATCCCACCTCGGGCACCGCCGGGACGCGTTCGGGTACCGCGCGGGAGCAGCTCGCCGGTACGTTCAACGCCGACATCACCGACGTGAACCTGTTCACCTACACGGCGCTACTGCAGCAGAATGCGGGCAACGTCGCGACGACGAACGCCCAGTTCGCGGCAAACTACAACACGCAGAGCCGCGCGTTGAACCAGGGGTTCGTCGATCAGATCCTCGGCCAGTACGATATCACCGCCAATGGGCAGGATCCGCTGTTCAACTTCGCAGTGAATACGCCCATCAACAACCAGGACGCGCACATCTACGGCGTCGAACTCGCCGGGCAGTATTTCCTCGGGGATACGGGCTTCGGCGTGGCAGCCAGCTACACGCTCGTACGCGGCAACATCGGCATCGACATCGCGGCTGATCCGAGCGTCAACACGTTCGCACTGGTCGGTCTGTCTGATACCGCCAACGCCACGCTGATCTACGACAAGAACGGTATCTCGGCGCGCATGTCGTACAACTGGCGCGACAAGTTCCTCAGCGGCATCAACCGCGGTGGCGATCGCAATCCGGTGTTCACCGCGCCCTACGGTCAGCTCGACCTGTCGGTGAACTTCGACCTCACCTCGCGTTTTGCACTCGGGTTCGAAGCGATCAACATCACCGAGGAGGGCGTGCGCTCCTACGGCCGCGACAAGAGCAACATCTGGTACCTGTCGGAAGGGTCCGCCCGGTATCTGGTCGGAGCGCGATACCGCTTCTGACCAAGCGGCGAGAAGGCCGCTGACGACAGCGGCCTCCCTCGTCTAGGATGATCTGATGGCCCCTCCGATATTGCTTAACAACGTTGACCACCGCGACCTGCGTGTCGCGGTCGGTCATCACGCGCGCTTCGGCGATGCGATCAACCAGACGCGCGTCTTCCCGGCCGAGTTCGAGGAACTGCAGCGCGACTATGCGATCCTGCTGCGTCGCGACGAGCACGGCGTCCTCTTCGCAACGGTCCTGTTGGGGCTCGATCCGGACGAGAACCTGTTTCTCGACGGCGAGCGGTGGGACGCGCGGTATGTGCCGGCGGCACGGGCCCGCGGTCCGTTCTCGATTGGCGTGGACGCCAATGGCGAACCGATGATCCACGTCGACCCGGACCATCCGCGCATCGTCGGCAACGGCGAACCGGTGTTCCGCGAGCTCGGCGGTAACGCACCATTGCTCGATCACGTCTCGGCGATGCTGCAGCGAATCTATGTCGGTCTGGAGACCGAAAAGGCGATGTTCGAGGCGTTTGAGGTGGCCGGCCTGCTCGAACCCGCAACGCTGCAACTCGATCTTACCGATGGGCGGCGGTACGATATTCCTGAACGGTTCACCATCGATGCGGGGCGGCTTGCAGCTCTCGACGGCGATACCCTGGCACGGCTCCACCGCGACGACTTCTTGCGTCCTGCCTTTTGGATTGCCTCTTCGCTCGGCAACCTTCGACACCTGATCGATCGGAAGCTGCGGAATGAGCTTCATGGCTGAGAAATTGCACGTATCGCGACGGGTGCGCGAGATCGATCACTCCGGTGTTCTCGATCTTGAGGCGTTGATAGCAATCGACGAGCCGGTGATCCTGCGCGGGCTCGCCGCCGACTGGCCGCTGGTCCAGGCCGGACGCAGGTCGCCACAAGAGGCTGCCGCCTATTTGCGCGGGTTCGACGCTGGCCGTCCCGTCACTGGCTATGTCGGCGATCCCGCAATCAGGGGACGCTTTCATTATGACGAGACTGCGACTGCAATGAACTTCGCCGCCAAGCGGATCGCGCTGGGCGAATTCCTGGATCATGTGCTCGGTCATCTCGGCGACGCCGAGGCACCCGCTTATTATATCGGCTCCACCGATCTCGACACCTATCTCCCCGAGTTCCGCGCTGAGAACGACCTGATGCCGCACGGCAACGTGTTCGATCGCCACCCGCCGCTCGCCAGCATCTGGATTGGCAACCGCACAATCGCGTCCGCGCACCATGACATGTCGAACAACGCGGCGGTCTGCGCAGTCGGGCGACGACGCTTCACGCTGTTCCCACCGGACCAGGTCGCCAACCTCTATCCGGGCCCGCTCGCGCCGACTCCTGGAGGGCAGGTGGTGAGCATGGTGGATTTCGCCGCGCCCGATCTTGAGGCTTATCCACGCTTCGCGGCCGCGATTGCCGCCGGATCGGTCGCGGATCTGGAGGCAGGCGACGTCCTCGTCTATCCGGCTTTGTGGTGGCACCATGTCGAGGCACTCGACGACTTCAACGTGCTCGTGAACTATTGGTGGAACGCGGCGCCCGCCTTCATGGATACGCCGATGGACACGATGCTGCACGCTCTGCTCAGCCTGCGCGACCGGCCCGCGCAGGAGAAGCGCGCGTGGCGCGCGATGTTTGATCATTACGTGTTCGGCGATGCGGAGGCGGTTGCAGCGCATCTACCACCGCCTGCGCGCGGACCGCTCGCACCGCTCGACGAGCCCGGCGCACGTCAGTTGCGCGCCTACCTGCTGCACCGGCTGAACCGATGAGCGAGTTTTCCGAAGCACAGCGTACCCGCGTCGTCGTCGCGGGTGGTGGCACAGCGGGCTGGATCGCGGCTGCGGCAATTGTGCGCCAGCTCGGGCCCCTGGTCGATGTGACGCTCATCGAATCAGACGAGATCGGCACCGTCGGCGTCGGCGAATCCACCATACCGACCGCGCGCAGTTTCCACGCGTTTCTCGGCATCGACGAGGCGGCGTTCATGCGTGCCACGCAAGCCACCTTCAAGCTCGGCATCGCATTCGAGAACTGGCGCCAGGTCGGCGACCGCTATTTCCATCCGTTCGGCAGCGTCGGCAGGTCGGTGGCGATCGCCGATTTCCAGCATTTCTGGCTGGAGGCACGCGCACGCGGGTTCGGTGGCGCGTACGGCGACTATTCGCTCGAACAGCAGGCTGCCGGCGCGGGCCTCTTCGGTCACGACGAGCAGCATTCGCTGGCCTACGCCTATCACCTCGACGCGACCGCCTACGCGCGTTTCCTGCGCACGCTGGCCGAACCCTGGGGCGTCCGCCGCGTCGAGGGACGCATCGAGCGGGTCGAACGGGACGGCAAGGGGGGCGATATCGCCGCGCTCGTCCTGGCATCGGGTGAGCGGATCGCGGGCGATCTGTTCATAGATTGCACCGGCTTCCGCGCGCTTCTGACCGAAGGCGCGCTCGGGACTGGCTTTGAGGACTGGTCGGAGTGGCTTTCGACCGACCGGGCGCTTGCCGTGCAGACGGAGACGGTCGCCCCCCCCGTGCCGTACACGCGTGCGATCGCGCACGATGCCGGCTGGCGCTGGCAGATCCCGCTCCAGAAGCGAACCGGCAACGGCCTCGTCTATTCCAGCGCGCATATGAGCGACGACGAGGCGCACGCGACATTGATCGGTGCTCTGGATGGCCGTCCGCTGTTCGAGCCGCGACCGCTCCGTTTCCGCTCCGGGATGCGACGCCAGGCCTGGAACCGAAACTGTATCGCGCTGGGTTTGGCGGCGGGATTCATCGAGCCCCTCGAGTCGACCAGCATCCATCTGATCATGAACGCGGTGATCCGCCTGATACAGCTGTTCCCATTCCGGGGCGACGATCACGTCGCACTCGCGGCGCGCTTCAACGCGCAGTCCCGGCACGAGTGGGAGCATGTGCGCGACTTCATCATCCTCCATTACCACGTCACCCAACGTGACGATTCTCCGTTCTGGCGCGACTGCGCCCACATGACGATTCCTGATAGCCTCGCTGGGCGGATCGCACTCTTCACGAAGACCGCTGGCGCCTGGCAGGGACAGGACGACCTGTTCAGGATCGATTCCTGGGTCTCAGTCATGCTCGGGCAAGGCGTCGAGCCCCGCGCGCATCATCGCATCGCGCGCATCATTAAGGAACAGGAGTTGCAAACCTCCTTTGCAGATCTTTCCAGAGGAATAACGAGTACAATGCGGGCGCTACCGCGACATTGCGATTTCCTAGCGCAGTATTGCCTGGCTGACGGCTGATGCATCACGTAGGCACTGCTTTGGACGGATATTTTACAAGACGGGAATACTCTTATGTGTGGAGAAGGAGCCCACCAAAAAGAGTTTCTGGATCCACAAGGCACTGATATCCCTAAGCCATCCGCGCTGCTGTTTCCAAAGGCGGCGCTACACCTTCTCTGACGATGAACCGCCGTCCGAAGTTGGGAAGCGTAAATGGGCACCGGAGTGTCCGGAAGTGAGTCGGCGTCAATCGAAGTTCGAAGGTGCATGCCCGGAAGCCCGCGTGCGCATGTTCCTCGGCAATCCACTGCAAAAATCGACAGCGGCATCGCACCGGCTTCCTGTACATCATCGAAATGCCTCACTTCGAAGCGATTGCCGGCCATTGCCTTGGCCTTCTCCCGTACGCGCAGCCGGGCAGCATAGCCGATCTTGTAGCGGCACGCTTGCCCGGGTGAAACGCAATAGCGCTCGACCTCGCGCTGCGAGCACCCGAGGCGAAGCCGACCGTATCAGCGTGATTTCTCTGCCGCGATCCACTTCATCATCTCGGCCTCCATCGCTGGCAGGGGGACTGAGCCCATGTTGAGCAGGGCGTCGTGAAAGCGGCGCTGGTCGAAGCGGTCGCCCAATTCCCCCTCCGCCTTTGCGCGCAGCCCGCGCATCTTCATCTCCCCGAGCTTGTAGGCCAGTGCCTGCCCCGGCCAGCTGATGTATCGGTCGACCTCGATCTCGACGTCGAGCTTCGCGAGCGCTGTGTGTCCGGCGAGGTAGTCGATCGCCTGCTGCCGGCTCCACCCCATCGAATGGATGCCGGTGTCGATGACGAGGCGGGCGGCGCGCCACATCTCGAAGGTCTCGCGACCGAATTCCTCGTACGGCGTGCGGTACATGCCGAGCCTTGTGCCGAGCCATTCCGAATAGAGCCCCCAACCTTCGCCATAGCCCGAGAAATATGTCTGGCGGCGGAAGGCGGGGCGGCTGGGGGCTTCCAATGCCATTGCAGCTTGATGGCTGTGACCGGGGACACATTCGTGCAGCGTCAGCGCAACGATGCTGTACAGCGGGCGTGACTTCAGGTCGTAGGTATTCATGAGGCATGCGCTGAGCCCACCGCGACCCGAGGTGTAGACCGGCGCGATCGCGTCGGGCACCGGCTGGATGGTGAAGCGGTAACGGGGAAGGGTGGTGAAGACGTCCTTCAGCTGACCGTCCATCCGCTTCGCCACATAGGCCGAGAAGCCGAGCAGTTCGTCCGGGGTTCGGGCGTAGAATTGCGGGTCGCTGCGCAGGAAGGCGAGGAAGTCGGCGAAGCTGCCCTTGAAGCCGGTGGTGGCGATCGTCGTCTTCATGTCGGCGTCGATGCGCGAAACTTCCTTGAGGCCGATCTGATGGATCGCCTCCGGTGTGAGATCGAGGGTCGTGTATTCGCGGATCTGGCTTTTGTAGAACGACTCGCCGTCAGGCAGTGCAGAGGCGCTGACCGTCGTGCGCGTGCCGGGCAGGTAGGTGCCGCGGTAGAAGACGAGGAGCTTCGCATAGGCGGGGGCCGCGGCGGTATCGATCGCAGCCAGTCCCTCTGCCCGCATCGACGCCTGCTGGCTTGCCGAGATCGAAGCGGGCATTGCCGTGAACGGTTCGGCGAGCGGGTTGTCGGCGCCCGGCTTGGTGAAGGCGGCAATGGTCGCATCGCGCCCAGCGAGCGACACGCGTGGCGGCGTGAAGCCGCGCTTCAGTCCGGCGCGCATGTTGGCGATGTTCTGGTCGAACCAGCGCGGCACATCCTTGAGCCGGCCAATGTAGCGGCGATAGTCGTCGGCGTTCTCGAGCGGGGCATAGGGCTTCACTTCGCCCCAGAAGTAGGAATCGCTGTTGAGCGGCGCCTCGTAGGTGCGGAAGTCGATGTTCGCGACTTCGCCGCGGAGCGACTCCTTGAGGACGGCGGCGTTCAATCGCTCTTCGGAGGAAAGTTGCGTCGCGGGAATACGTGCGATGCGGTCGAGAACTGTGCTCCAGTAGGTGCGCCGGCGCGCCCAGTCAGCGGGGGCGACGGCGGGGAAATGATCATCGGACTTGCTGCGCAAGCCGTCCGCAATCTGCGCGAGCTCCTTCTGTCGCCATTCCCATTCAGCGTCGTAGATCGCCTTAAGCTGCGCATCCGCCGAGCTCGGCTGGGCCCAAGCCGTTGCTGGAGCAAGTGCAACAAGCACCGTCGCGGCCACATATTCAAACCTCATCGTGTCCCCATTTTCCGCTTGTTGCGGCAGTCGTACCTCCCTCAGTCGGCAAGGGAAAGCGCGCCGGATTTCCTTCGTCGGCCGCGTGAAATTCAACTGTGCCGTGTCCTCGTTGTCGCATCTTGCCAGCTGTGGATGAACGAACGGCTGAAGTTAGGAAGAGTGTATGACGGTCTGAACGTCCGCATTTGGGTCGTCGGGGCTGCTTCAGGGAGGCTTTGTGTTACCCTAGCGCTGATAGCCGCAAACAGTCGACGCCTATGACATGCTGTGTGCTTATAGGTTGGCCTGTTCCTCTCCGTTTAAGTTAGCATCGGGACCGTAATAGAGTTCAGCGCACGCTCTGCGCAGGCAGCCGCCCTCGATCTCGATATCGTCCCGATAGGCGTCCCCGATGAAGCCGAGGGTGTCGACGTGCTTTGCCTCGAAATACATCGGATGGACATCGTTGCGACCAGCACCGTAAACGACGCGGCCGACTTTCGACCAGATCGATGCCATCGTGCACAGGCCGCAGGGCTGGAGTGTCGAGTATAACGTTGCCCCGCGCAGCTCCAGTTCTCCGGTTTGCTCACAAGCCCGACGGATCGCCATCATCTCGGCATGAGCGGTTGCGTCAGGCAACTCCTTGGTCTGATTGCGTTCGGCGGCAATCACCTTCCCGTCTAGCACGATGACGCATCCAAGCGGGGAGGCTGAGGGGTCGGACCCTTTGGAGCGCGCGACGTCTATCGCCATTTGCATCCAGTGTTCGTCGGTATCGGTCTGCATTGCGTGTCCACCTAATTGCAGTTGCTGTTAGATTTGGCATGTCGATCCGGTTGCTGCGTCAGCTCTGAACCACCCTGACGGTCGCTTCTGTGGGATCGACCGGATCCATCACGAAAGCCCCGGCATCACGGTTCGCGACAAGCCATGCGACGTGTGCAGCAGTGATGCGCTGGCCCGGCACCAGTCGGGGGACGCCGGGCGGCGCGGGCGCGATCATCTCGGCTGCGATCCTTCCCTCAGCCGCCTCGTAGGCCACCATCTCGGCTAGGCCGTAGAGTGCCGCAGGCCCGGGCATCGCCATGTCGACGGACAGGGTGCCGATCCCGGGCACAGGCGAGATTGCCGGCAGGATGGAGGGATCGGAACCGAGCCGCTTCACGAGATCCTGCAAGCTACCGACGAGCTTGCGGAGATCGGACTTGGTTGTGCCCAGCGACAGAACGGCCAGGATATGCCGGGCGTCGGATAGCCCCATGCTGATCCGGTGATGCTTGTAGAGCCAATCGTCGATGGCATACCCCGACACGCCTAGCGCCGAGACGTCGATCAGTACCTTCGTGACGTCCAGATCGGCGTCTGCCGGCAAATCGTCGCGACCAAACACGCGTAGCGGCGCGATACCGGCAATCTTCTTCCGAAGCTTCTCCGCCAGCGCAATGATGCCGTTCCACATCTGCTCCCCGTTCAACGCGTGATCTCGGCGGGTCGCGTCAAGCGTTGCTAGGATCGGTACCGATGGGCTGGTGGTCTCGAACAGCTCATAGGCCATCCACAATCGCTGGCGATCGATCAGGTCGCCCTTGGCGACGATCACCGATCCCTGCGCGAGGGCCCCCATCGTCTTATGGGCGCTGTAGACGGCGGCATCCGCCCCCTTGGTAAGCGGATCGTCCGGAAGCCCCTCACAGAACGCGAAGGCACCGCCCCAGGCGGCATCGACGATGAGGGGGATGCCGTGATCGTGACAAACAGCAGCGAGCGACGCTATGT
This sequence comes from Sphingomonas sp. PP-CE-1A-559, assembly GCF_004340965.1. GTDB lineage: Bacteria > Pseudomonadota > Alphaproteobacteria > Sphingomonadales > Sphingomonadaceae > Sphingomonas. The sequence continues at coordinate 28,830 of NZ_SLYA01000014.1, forward strand.
CACTCGTGACGCCGTAGTAGGTCGGGCTGACGACGATGAATGCCTTGGCAGTCGGATTGGCTGCTAGTGCGGCGCTAAGCGCTTGCGGCTCGACGCCATGCTCGATGTCCCATTCCCCGTCGATCTGGACCGGCACGATGGCGGCATCGAGCCCCGTCGCGAGCGCATAGGTACGCTCGGCCTTGTGGGCATTCGCCGCGATCAAAATGGTGTCACCGGGGCCGGCGACCGAGGCCATAACCGTGTGAAGACTCTGGGTGGATCCGCCGGTTACAAACCGGCAGAAGTCGGCATTCCAGGCCTCCGCCGCGATCTCGTGCGCACGTTGAAGGGCCAGCTTGCCTTCGGTACGGTCGTCGAGCCCCTTCGGCGTCAGCACGTCGGCTTGGAAAACGCGCTTGCCGAGCAGTGCCTTCATCCCGCCAGGAATGGCTGCACCCTGGTTGTGGCCCGGCGCTCCAAATCCGATGACCGGCCTCTTCTCGATCGCCACCAACGCATCGGCCAACGGCGCACTCTTCTGATCCATGCCGAACCCTCTCCTGATCGAGTGGGTGAAACGCACGGATACTGGAAAGCCCCTCCACGATGGTTGATCTTCTTTATCAAACAAGCAGTTATCCGTCGAAGGCGGACATCAATCAAACCTTCCGCCTAGCTGGCTAGGGCGGTCATCGATAGCAAAGCCCTTTTCCAACATTCCGTCACCAAGGGTACGAAAGAGGAAGAGCTATGAGGAACGAGATGCCGATCAACGTCAACGCGGCGAGTGCGGCGGAGTTGGACGCCATCCCGGCGCTAGCGGGGCACGGGTTCGAGATCGTCCGCTATCGTGAGGAACGTGGCGGGTTCAGTGACCTGAGACAACTTGATGAAGTACCCGGTCTTACCGGTAAGGCCGATGGGGCGACTGCTTCACTGACCGTCGGCGATTGCTGACTCAGGCGGGCGCCAGACTTTGGAACGCCGCGATAAGAGCCTGTTCGTTGATCGGTTTGTCGAGAACGATCATCGATGGCCGACTTACATGGCATGCTTCGCGCGTGCCGGTCACGAAGATCACGGGCATTGGCCCATGCTCCAAGATGATGGCTTCCACCGCGGCAGGGCCGGTACCGGCTGAGAGATTGACGTCGGACATGATGATAGAGGGAGGCCTTAATCTCGCAGCATCGATTGCCTCATCTTGCGAGGCAGCCTGATCAAAGGATGTGCCGCCAGCCCGCTCGATCAGCTGGATGATGTGATCGGCGATGAGGAAATCATCCTCGATGACGAGCACATGGCACATATGACAGATCCCGATAAGCTGAGCTCTTAACCAATATGGTCACGCAATGGGCCCGCCACGGGGTTAATAAATGTCAGACAAGGTCGAAAGCTTAGATCGGCGCTTCGATTGCGAAGCGAACACCTTCCGGCAGATATTGGATTTCCGCCTTGCCGCGGATGTGGCGTGACAGGACGCGCTCAATCATTCGCGTACCAAATCCAACACGTGTTGGCATGGCAACGATAGGTCCATCCTGCTCTGCCCAGGAGAAGGTAAGCCGGCGTTCCGTTGCATTGCCGTTCAGATCCCAGCGTATGCTCACCTGCCCCTCCGGTACCGAGAGCGCTCCATATTTAATCGCATTGGTCGCCAGCTCGTGCAGCGCCATCGACAACGCAAGTGTCACTTCCGGGGTCAGCCGTATCGTCGGGCCGACAGCGGAAAAACGTCGACCGTTGCTGTCCATGAACGGCGCCAGCACCCGCTCGACAATCTCACCGATTGCCGCGCCTTCGATCTCGTCCTTGAGCAGCAGTTCGTGCGCAGACGCGAGGCTAGCGATGCGGCCCGACACCGCTTCCCGAGCCTCAGCAAGGGACCCAGCATCGCGTAGCGTCTGACTGACAACGGCACTGACCGTCGCAAGTGTGTTCTTCACGCGGTGTGTCAGTTCATGGGCCAGAACCGAACGTTGCTCCTCGGCGAATTTGCGAGCTGAAACATTGCTCGAAAAGCCCGAAACCGCCAACGGCGTGCCATCCGCACGGCGCTGCAGCGAGCCTTGGGAATGGATCCAGCGTTGCTCGCCTTCAGGCGTCAATATGCGGTATTCGACGTTATACCGCGTGCCATGCTCGATAGCGCTGTTCAGCGAAGATCTGACGAGTTCGCGATCCTCTGGGTGCACGCAAGCCAACAAGCCTTCCGCCGATAATATCTCTCCGGCCGGCCTTCCAAAGTTCGTCAGGCAACTTGGCGAGTAGCTGAGCCGCCATTCTGGCAGGTCGATGGTCCAAGTGCCCAGTCCGCCAGCATCGAGCGCAAGTGCCAGGCGGGCCTCTCGTTCGGCTAGCGCAACTTCGCGCTTCGCAAGCTCGGCACTCAGCGTGTCGCGGTCGCGTTCCAACTGCAACAGCCCGTGCCGCTCGAGTGTGACATCGAGCTGAGATGCCACGAAGTAGCGTAGGCTGCCGGTCGCGTCATGCACGGGCGCGACCATGAGGCGGTTCCAGAACGGCGTGCCATCACGACGGTGATTCAGGAGGTCGATATCGATCGGCTTACGGAGAGCAATTGCGTCCTTCATGCGTTGGACGTCGGCCTGATCGGTCAACGGTCCCTGCATGAAACGGCAGTTCCGGCCAACGACCTCGACCGCCGAGAACCCCGTCAGAGCCTCGAACGCACGATTGACGTAAACCAGCGGGTTATCCGGTAGCGTTGGATCGCTGACGACCATCGGCGTAATGCAGTGATCGAACGCCGCAACGAAGGGGTCATGCTCGTTGAGGCGGGACGCAAATGCGTCGACAGCCTCGCGTACGACACCTGAGGCATCGTGCGGTCGAATAGGCGAAGGCGGGAGTGGCTGACGGTCCAAAGCAGGAACGTCCTAGCGGTAAGACGTTGATGGATCAACGTAATCGAATTTATGTAGAACTTCTGTCATCTGTCGTCCCACCTCGTGAGGCCATGCGATTGTCGGTTATCACCGGAAATCAGCGGCTAGTCTGGGACCACTCTGCGGCAAACGCGGGTGCTGCAATGAAGCTCGCCGGCTGCGGGGATACGGGCGGCGGATCGCAGACACCCTCTTCGATGTAGCGCATTGCAGACATCAGACCATTCCGGGAGAAGGGCTTGGGTATGACGCCATGGCCACCGGCAAAGTCGGCTGGGATCTTAAGTGGGTTTGCAGTGACGAAGACGACTATCGCGTCCGCCCATCGCTTCCGGATTAGTGCACAGACATCCAGGCCGCTGGTGCCTTTCGCAAGCTGTATGTCGACAAAAGCCAGGTCCGGATGGAGATCGCTTGCCAGGTCTTCAACTTCGTAGAGAGACGCGGCCTCGCCGACGACACGGTGACCGGCGTCTTCGATCATCGCTTCGATATCCATGGCCAAAAGAGCTTCGTCCTCGACGATCAGCACATTCAACGGCGGTTGGGCACGTACACTCATTAATCGTCCACCGGGAATGAGAGAGATACACGAACCCCGGGGGCGGCGTCGGACCACATGACGTCGGCCCTGACTTGCTTGGCGAGGCGGGAGATAAGCATCTTGCCAATGCCGTCCGGCTGAACGTCATTGCTGGCTAGCCCATGGCCATCATCGGTGATTTCGATCAGGGCATTATTGCCTTCCAGGGCGGTGCGGACAGAAATCGTACCGGCTCGCCCGTTGGCAAATGCATGCTTGATGGCGTTGGTCGCTATCTCGTTGAGGATTAACCCAAGCGATGCCGCCTTACTGGACGGCACCTCTATTTGCGAAATGTTCGAAACCAGCTTGATGTCGTCGCGTCGGCTGGCACCAACGACGTCGCCGATAAGATTTTCGGTAAACGCCCCGACATCGAACCGGGTGACATCGTCCGACTGATAAAGACGGCGATGCACCGTCGCCAGCGCATCGACCCGTTCGAGCATGGTCTCAAGTTTTGATGAAACAGCGGGGTCTGATATGCTACGCGCCTGCAAACGCAGGAGCGAACCGATCATCGTAAGGTTGTTCTTTACCCGGTGGTCGACTTCGTGAAGCAGCAGAGTTTTTGCATCTAACGCGGCCTCCAGGTCTGACGTGCGCGCCTCGACTTCCTGCTCGACCAATAACTTTTGCTTTGAAATGATAGTCTGCGCCTTGACGCGTTCAGTAACATCAAGCTGGGAGGCGAAGAAGAATACAACCTCACCGGCGTCGTTGCGTACAGGGCTCAGATACAACGCGTTCCAGAACGCAGATCCATCCTTTCGATAGTTTAGGAGGTCCACGGCAATGTCGGTCTGGGCGTCGATTGCCCGACGCACTTTAGCCACCTGCTCTCGATCGGTGTCGGGACCCTGCAGGAAGCGGCAGTTACGGCCAATGATTTCACTTCGGTCATAGCCCGACAGCGTTTGAAAGGCTTCGTTGCAGAAGACGATCGGGTTATCGGTCTGCGCGGGGTCCGTAATAACCATAGGCATTCGGGTAGCCCGAACAGCCGCGGCAAAAGGGTCCGCTCGTCCGTGCTCGTAATCGAGCGCTTCCGTCAGATGCCAATCGTCCCGCTGCTTCATCACGCCTCCGTGGAGCGTGCCGACCAGCCGAACTCCGTGCCGGGACTAAATCGTTTTGATCGTTTTCCGTTCCGCTGAGAGATCGAGTTCGTCACTCAGGCATGACCATTGGGCGGCATGGCTTGCGCGTACAAAGCCTCTTTGAGATCAAAAATCGGCGCCCCGTCTGCAGGCTGGAAGCTGAACGAATGGCAGACATGGGGAAAGCGGAAATGGCTCGTGAGTATCCGCCTGTGGGTCTGGTGGAAGCCGTAGAGTAGGGCGTGTTCGTCCAAACCTGGACGTTCATGCCGGCGATCCGGGCTCCCGATACAGCCATTCGTTCATTTGGATCGGTGAATGGGTCAAGCCCTATCCATCGGCACGATCCTCGAGCGAAGGTTTCAGCAACCACTATGAGGTAGGTGGCGTTCATGAACGCCGAAAACCGTGCCGTGACGCTCAAGGCATGCAGGCCGAAGCTTCTGCCGCAAGCTATTGTGCTCGTAGCATTTCTGCTTCCCTTTGCGCGCCTGGCTATAAGTTATGGCTATGCGCTGGTCAGAAAAGATCGCGTACAACTAGCCGATATTGCTATTCTCGCGATTTTTACACCTATCGCACTTCTCTTCGTGTGGCTTCAAGTGCGCACGCTTCGTCGTTTAGCTCGTCCTGATTGGCTAAGGGTGACCACCGGTGGCGTAGAACTGAACTTCCAGGGTACGAGGCTTTACCATTCTTGGTCGGCTTTGGGGGAGCCCGTATTGCGGCGTTTAAACGGTAAAAGCGCTGCGCGTTCGATAGTCATGCCGCAACGCAGCGGCGGCAAGCTAGTCATAGCGGCCGAGGACTATGCGCATGAGCCCAATGATATATTGGTAATTCTCAAACAGGCTAAGGCCGGTTTTGTAACAGAACCGGCCCAAAAGCCCTCGAACGCACTATATGCGTTTCTGGCAATTCCGGCTTCGTGCATCACGCTTGGCATTTCCATTATCGGCCTAGTGTGGATTGTTTTTAGATAACCGATCAACCACGACCTAGTTATCCAATCCATGGAGCCGGAAGCCGCCGGTCCGCTTTTCTCTCCGTTCGGGTCTCTGACTGTCGGTCTTCCTCCCCCGCAACTTCGGACCCTCGTCCAGAAACCACAGCGATACTCCCCCGCTTAGCAGCAACTGGCGGGACGATCGCTAGATCAGTGCAGAGCGGTATCGATGCTCATCCGGAACAACGGCGTATGGGTCGCTTTATACCGTCGTAACCGGGAGAGCTTCATGATCCGCCGTCACATTGCTGTACTGCTAGCCGGCGCATTCGTGCTTGCGCCCGTTGCCCCTCTCACTGCCCAGAACACGGGCCGCTCAATTTCGCCGACTGACAAGGCGCAGGGCACTCAGGCTCATCCGCAACTGCTCGCGCAGTTCGGCGGTGCGTACAAGGGGCCGCAGACGACATTCGTCGAACGCGTCGGCAAGCGTGTCGCGGTCCAGTCTGGCCTGTCGAATGCAGGCAGCGACTTTACCGTCACTCTGCTAGACTCCCCGGTCGAGAATGCCTTCGCCATCCCGGGCGGGTACATCTACGTCACCCGTCAGCTGCTCGCACTGATGACCTCGGAGGCGGAACTCGCCTCCGTGATGGGCCATGAGATAGGCCATGTTGCCGCCCGCCACGCCGCCTCGCGTAACACGCGTGCGACGATCGGCGGCCTCCTTGCTCGTGGCGTTAGCCTGGCTACGAAAAGCGATCTTGCGACCCGCCTCGCCGGCACGGGGGCGCAGTTGTACACGCTGAAGTACGGACGCGATCAGGAATATCAGGCGGACGCGCTTGGCGTCCGCTACATAACCGCTGCGGGCTACTCGCCCTATGCCTCGGCCGACATCCTGGCTGCGCTCGATGAGTCGACCGGACTGACGGCGCAGGCCAGCGGCACCGCACGGTCTGCGCCGACATGGGCATCGACGCATCCGAATGGAGCCGATCGTGTGCAGCGCGCAGAGGCACTGGCGAAGGCCACCGGCAAGCCGGAGATTGCGACCACCCAGGATACGGCGTTCCTCCGCATGCTCGATGGCCTGCCATATGGCGAGGGCAAGGAGGGTCGCAAGGTCATCCGGATCGTCACCGTTAGCGCAAGGGACACGATCGATACGTTGAGCCAGCGCATGGCGGTCGCCGACGGCAAGCGCGAACGCTTCATCGTCATCAACGGCGTTCCGGCTGACGAGCCGCTGAAGCCCGGGACGCTCGTCAAGCTGGTGGTCGCCGCATAACCGCGGATATGAGGATCGGCGAAGCTGCGATCGTGGATGACGTGCGACCTATGGGCCCTGTCAGGGACGCCGATCTTCGGATCATCACCAATAAAAAGGGTCATGTCGTGACGGTGATCCCGGGGCGACAGCGATGAGCGTTGCGGGCGCTGCAATCCTGTCGGAAATGGAGTCCGCCCTACGCCGTTTCATCCCCGATGAGGCAGCCGTCACGACCGAACTGCTGCTCCGCCTGAGGGACGCCCTGGAACCGGGCGACGAGCAATGGTTGGATCAATTCGACAGCCATGTCATGACGCTCGACGGCGCCAGTACCTATCAGCCGCAAGGCAACACGGAGCGACTTCCTTTCGACCACGCCCTGCAAGCTGCGTTGCTCGCGCTGCATGAGCTTGTTCGCCAACGGCGCGAGGGTGAGGTGACGAAGCCGCCTTCGAATACCGACGAAGGCAATTGTACCGACGTTGCCGGGCGGGGGCCGTCCGAACGTGACCGGCTCCTCTACGCTGTGCAGGACACCCTGTTCATACTTACCCAGACGGCTCGCGCACCTGCCCGTTTACTCAACGACGTCGAGGATCGTTCGGACTGGAAGGATCTGGTTCTATGGTTCGTCGAGGCGCTAATCGGGGAAGGTCTCGCGACGATCGAGGGTGGAGATCGTACGTCGACATCCCACCTCAAGCATCTTCGCGACCATCCATACGATCGGGGTGGCGATGATCAGGCATGGGAAACGCTGCTCGTGTCGCTCACCGGACTCGGTGTCCTGTTTACCGCCGAGATGCGGATCGTCACTCTGGGCCAGCCGCTCAGTACCTCATTTACCGCGAAAGCGGAGGGGTGGGGTATCGGTGAGTCGACGGCGCCGGCGCACCATGTCGATGCCGCGCCGTCCCACGGCACGTCGTCGGACGTTGCGGCTGCGATCGCGGATGGGCGGTGGACCATCAACACGCGAGTGCTTCTCGATGACGGCGGACAGTTGGTAGTCTTTCTGTCGGACAATGCGAACGACCCGACGGTATCGGCGATTGTCGGACGCGAGGTATTCCGCTGCGGCGTACGTGGCGCGCCTATGTGGCAGATCGCAGCTGAGGCCGGGACGACCGATTCTAGAACGCATCCTTTCGATCACGCGACCGTGACCAGCGAGCCTTTCGTCAGCGTGTTCGAGGCGGACGGAAACTATTACGCCAGCCGCTGGAACGGCGACACATTCGTGATTGATATGTCTAGCGGAAAGGCATCGTACTCGGGTTGGGCTCGGACGTGATGACGGTCGCGGTATATCTGGTGTGACTTTATAATCCGGCTTCTTGCGCGCTGATCGCGGCCGCGTCTCAAGAATACCTAAGCGACGTTGCCGCAACTGACGATTGTCGACCCTTGGTCGACAGATGCGACCAAATTGGACGTTGGCACGCTAAATTTCGGCGCGAACCAGAAAGCGCATGCCATCTTCTTGATGATACGGAACAGACCACGCCGCCTTGATTTGAGGTCTGGTTGCGCGTTGCGACGTTCCCTGATCGGACTCCCCGTTTTCTCGCCCGAATCCGCCAAAAAGATTGTTCAGCGTACTGAGTGCGGCCGTACGAACGAGATGAACGAATGGCCGAAGTTGGAAACATGAAAAGTGGTCGCTAATGGCCGAAACTGGGTCAGGTGATCTGCGATTGTGAATGGTAGCGGCCGACGTCTTGTCCGATGCTCGAGGGGGACAAAGCGCTGAACTACGCACCATTCGATATGGGCGTACGGGACACGAGCTAGCCGATCACATACCGGTAATAACTTGCAGGTCAGCCGCATCTGCCATCGCTTTGTAGCCAGCGTCGTTGGGGTGCAGCTTGTCACCGTCGTTGAACACAGAGGCGATGGCTAGGGGATCGGTCTTGTCAGCGACCGACGACGCAAAATCGATTACGCCATCGAAGGCCCCTGAACTTCGGATCCAATTGTTAAGCGCCTGTCGCACCGCCTCGCCTTGTTCGCTGGCATAACCAGCGTTCTTGTACGGAGTGAGCGTAGCGCCAATTACGCGGATACCCTGCTCATGCGCCCGCTCGATGATCTGTTTGTCCGCCGCGATCAGGGCGTCCGCCGTTACAGGATCGCTTGCTCCGCGGGGGCTGAAGCTGCGTCCAATATCGTTGATTCCCTCGAGCAAGATGACGGCCTTCACGCCAGGCACGCTCAGCACGTCGCGGTCGAACCGCGCGAGTGCATTAGGACCTGCACCATAGCCGAGCAGGCGATTGCCGCCGATCCCCGCATTCAACACCGCCCAGCGTTGTCGGCCCGGCCGCGCCGCCAATCGCTCGGCTAGTCGATCGGTCCAGCCGCGGAAGGCATTGTTGGTTGAGCCATAGCCTTCAGTGATCGAGTCACCGAGTGCAACGACTACACTCGTCGGCTGAGTAGGTGCGACCTCGACTTGCGTGAGGATGACCGGTGCGTTCACCAAGCGGACCTTAGACAAGACCGGCATCGCGCCGCTGTCGCCGCTCGGGCCGGCGACATACTGCCACAGCGCTCGCACGTTACGAACCGGCAGCCGACCCGGCGCGTACAGCGATATTGCCAGCCTATCGAGCGCCTTCACGGGGAGCATGATGGGATCACTCAGCAACGGCGCTCCTGCCGGGATGTTGGTGCCAGGCAGACCGGCGAAGGTGACGATGTGATCGGTGCCGGGCAGAACCGATCCGTCCGGCCCCGCAAGGCCGACGTGCATCGCTCCAATCGCAAGCACGTCCACGCCGCCTTCGTTCGACAACCGCAGCCGAACTGCGCTTCCTGCGACGGAGACGCGGACCACCTGCCGGATGGTCGCGTTGACGAGATCGCCAGTGCCGGTGTCGACCGGCACCTCGCCCGGGTTCTCAAGCAGCCGAGGCGGGGTGGGCGGGCTGGCCGGTGCCGAAGCAGGCCCAAGTGGGACGACCGTTCCGGCGGGAGGCGTGAAAGGGGCCGGCTGCTGACCGGGCGGTGGTGGCGAGACGACATACCCCCACGCTGCAACCCACGTGCGATCCGAGGCGGCCCGAGCAGCCGTAGGGCGCGGTGGCGCGCCTGCGGCCGGGACCGACATCGCAGCCATGGCACAAAGCAAGGTCAAACCAGATCGCGTCATCTTAGACTACCCCATTCGCTTAATTAACGCAGGATCGGCAGCGTGCAGCCAGTAAACTCCGCGACACTTCACCGCTTACGCTTGAGCTGCGGGCCAGACACCCCGGCTTCGGTCTGAACGACCGGTTTCATCGTGCCATCCGGATTATAATAGAGACGTTCTACGGTAACTGCGCGACGTCCAAGCGCGCCCTTCTGAGCGCCGATCGTCAGCGCAGCATTGTGCAGGAACAGATACCAGCTGCCTTTGAACTCGGCGATACCGGGATGGATGGTGAAGCTGCTCTTCGCCGGTCCGGTCAGCTCGCCACGGAACGTCCACGGGCCGGTGATTGCCGGCGCCGTTGCGTAGGACACGTGTTCGTCCCCGGGTTTGGCCCCCAGCTTTGCCGCTGGGTCCATGGAGGCATAGGTGAGGTAGTAGAGGTTACCGCGTCGGTGCAGCCACGGGCCTTCTACGTAGAAGGGCGGGGTAATCTCCCGGATCGGTCCGTCGAGCTCGATCATGTTCGGCTTAAGTTTGGCGATATAGCATTCGCGGTTGCCCCACGCGATCCAGGTCGTGCCGTCGGTGTCGGTCAGCACGGTGGGATCGATGTCTTCCCAGCTATGCTGGCCCTTGGGCGTCATCTCGTTCGTGATCAGCGCCGAGCCGCGCGCGTCCTTGAAGGGGCCGGTCGGCGTGTCCGACACCGCAACACCAATGGCTTTGCCAGGGTGGGTATCGTCATGCTCGGCGGGTACGTACAGATAGAATTTCCCGTTCTTGGCGATGGCCTGCGGTGCCCACGCGTCCTTTTTTGCCCATTTAAGGTCACTGATCTTCAGGATCGAAGGATGAGGGCTCCAATGCTTCATGTCCGTCGTCGAGTAGACCAGCCACTCGCTCATATTGAACATCTCGCCGTCCTTGGCCTCGTCGTGATCGACGTAAAGGTAAAGCGTGTTGCCCACAACGAGGGGTGCCGGATCGGCGATGAAGGTATCGCGGATGATCGGATTGGAGCCGGGAGCGTCGGTCGCCACGGCCGGGATTGCAGCCAACGCGGGACCAAGCGTTAGCGCTATCATGCCGAGCCAATGTTTCACCATCATCTCCCTATCTTTGTCGTAAGCGTACTTCCGCGACCGGCGTCGTCAATGCCCCCGTGTCGACACGAACGATTACTTGCCGGATATCAAGCCGGTCCCCTAACCTGAACACGCGTTCGGTTTGTGGAAGCGGCGATGACGCCGTGAATGTCGGAGTGTGGGGCTGTCCGAAAGCCGTTGGCCTGAAGAACGTGCGCCCTCATTGTGCGATCCTCTTGGCTGAGCGCTTGCCTGAGATCCGTTGTTCGTTCAGCTTCCTCACTATGCGGCCTAAGAATTTTGTCATGATCCTTAGCGAGTAGCACTGATGCGAAGTGAAATTTGGGTCTTACTAGTCTGGCTTGCGCCATGCGTGCCTGTAGCGCTGTTCGGCTGGTGGCGAGCTAGCATAGTGCGAACTTTAGCCGCAGAAGCATGGACCGTTATTGCCTCGGCTGTCACTCTAGTGCTTGTGGGCTTCAGCGTCATCGGCGACTGTGCCGAAGATGTAATCGGCCCTGTACCGGGCAACCCTTGTCACGCAGCTAAAAGTCAAGGGATGATGCTTAGCCTAGCGTTCGGATTTGCCATCTTGGTTGCTGGAAATTGGCTGATCTTCCGTGGATCTCGCAAGTAGGTGGTCCACGCAGACCTGCTCCACCCGGCATGACCACTGAAAGCAGTAGCACTGCTTACCTTTACATTCCGGACGTTCCCAATTGTATGGTTTGTGGAACTGTCGTGAGCAACTAGGATGCGCTGACGCAGTTCTGCGACGACCGCATTCGGCGCATCTATCCCGTACGGTATTCGAGAAACCACTTCTTCTATCCAATCGAATGGGAGGGACTTGTGATGATCGCCAAAAGACGTCCGCTAGCATTTGCAGCGTCCGCGCTATGTGTTCTACTGGTGGGGCCCGTCCGGGCAGGCCATGCCCCCGCATCGACAAGCGCTTCACAGTCGGTTTGGATCAAATCCGAACTTGGCGTTGTTCTGGCCGGTGAGCTGTTTATTCCTCCCGCCGCCAAGGCGCCTGCTCCTGCGGTATTGTTACTGGGTGGGGGTGGTGCATCGCCACACGGTATCTATCCGCTGTTGGAGGCGAAGTTCCACGCGAAGGGCATTGCTACGCTTAGCTTCGATAAACGTGGCGTTGGAAAATCCACCGGCACTTTCATTGATGCGATGGAGCCAATGACGCGTGATGCGCGTGCAGCTCTCGCCTATCTCAAATCCCGGCACGACATCATCAATACGAACCGCATTGCCATCTTGGGTTTGAGCCAGGGAGGGGTCATTGCCCCCGCTTTGGCGGCCGACGATCCAGCCGTCGCTGCTATCGTCATGCTCGCAGCTCCGGCTGGGCAGCGAGGTGTGATGTTTCTTGACGCCATGCGCGTCAAAATGACCGCGGCCGGGATGGAGGCCAAAGCAACCGAACGCGTCATCCGCGCGACCGGAAGATATCTCGACGCGCTGACAAACGGAGGGTCGCAGGAAATGATCGCGGCTGATCGTGCGGGGGTGGTCCGGGCGTTCGTTGCTGGCGGATGGAAGCAAACTTTGGCTGAAGGCGCGGTGAAGACCTTGTCGGAGCCTGCGACGACATCGCTGTACACCGTTGCCGCCTCAGATGTCCTTTCGCGAGTTCGTGCGCCGGTACTCGCGATTTACGCGGCTGATGACACGGTCGTTTCCAGTGCACTCAGCATACCGGAAGCGCGACGTGCGCTGATCAAAAACGGCGATGCTAAAATCGTCGAGATGCCTGACGTCGAACATGGTTTCAAACCCTTGGTGTCCACGACAGAAGGCAAAAAGGACTACCAAGGATGGCCCATTTCCGATCCTGCCACCTTAAGCCTAATCGATGGGTGGCTTCCTCGACATCTGCTCCCCGCGGTAAAATGACCGCGCACCATGCGCCTCGTCGGCAATGTCTCCGACAGGAAGGCCCAGCGAGTCCGAGATTTGAACGCTATCAACTGTTATCACCAGCCCTAGGTTTCGAGGACGGGTCCGCATCCTCGATCGACCATCCCTCGCGAGATAGTCGGATCGGACAAAACGCCCGATCGATTATTCATTGGGCTTCGGTGTCCAAACTTCGGCCATTTGTTCATTTCGCTTTTTGATGGCCGACCGCGACCAAGTTCAGCCATTTAAACGGGTCAAATTGGTCGATTCACGTCGTTACCGCATCTCGCGAAGCTGGGCGCTGCGTGACATACGGTCCACAGATCCCCTGGCTGACTGCTAGGAGGCACTTACCAAAGTCGAAAAGGTGGATACGGGTCGATACTACCTACTGGGCGATTGACAGATAACTCTACTTAGGTTGAGTAGGAACATGGGCCGTAATCGTCGACCATCGAAGCAAATGCTGCTCTTGTTGGAGGCGCTGTCGGCGCACACGCAACTGTGGCGCCACGGCTACGATCTAATGAAAGAAACAGGGCTTCTGTCTGGAACGCTGTACCCGCTACTGATCCGCATGACCGACCAGGGGCTCGTCGAGGCCGAGTGGCGGGAGCCGGAACACCCTGGCCGTCCTGCTCGCCATGCGTACCGTTTAACGAATGCCGGCGTGGCATTTGCGCGGACGGCGACACCTGCCGGTCCGGTCACCTTCACCAAGGGCTCCTTCGCATGACATTAGCAGTGTCGCGGGCTTTGCTGTCATTGGCCAGTCGGTCTCTCGGCTCGGATCGCCGAACGTGGGCGATGGCCATGGAAGCGGAGTTCGAAGCCGCGGTCGACGATCGGCGTCCATTCCTGTTCGCTCTCGGTTGCCTGTTCGCAGCATGGCGCGAAATCGGGAAGCACAGCGAAGGGCGACTGATTGTTGCGACCTACGCGCTCGCCTTGGGAGTACTCATCCCGATGGCAGCTCTGCAGTTCCAGCAGGCGGTCGGCTTCCTGTCCTCGGCGGACGGTCCGCCTTTCGGCGACCCAAGCGCCAGCGACGGGCCGAACCTGTATTTGATCTGGTCCCAGAACAGCGCCATCCCGGTCTTGCTGATCACGTGGCTTCTGCTTGGCATGGCGCACCTTTGCCTTGCGTGGATGCTCGTGGAGGGGGACTGGCCGCGCATCGTGAAGTGCGGCACGCTGATAGCGGCGGCAATGATCACGCTCTCGCTGTTCATGGGCGTCTTGATGCTCGATTTGTCGTCATTGAGGGCGCAAGTCGCGGAGCTGGCGATCGAGTTTGTGGCGGTGGTATCCATGTCGCAGTGGCACATTCGAGTTCTTGCAGGTGCTTCGCGCGATTGGCCTACTCGGTAGCTTGTAGGCAGCCTTTACGATCCATGCGACTGGCTGGACCTTCGCGGACCTACTTGACTCTTAAATCTACATATGTTGTTCTGTGGCTAACGCGAGGGTGGCGAGGTTCGACGCTGAGGGTCGATGAAACGCAGAAGCCGTGTACGCGCTGAGAGGAACAGCGTCCGACGTGCGAAAGGGAGCGACGATGCGACGTGGGATTAGTATAGGCGGCGTTGCAGCCGGCACTGTCTTACTCATCGCTTTATTTGTCTTCCTCCGTAAGCCTGTCGTTGATGCCAGCGCGAACGGCCTGTTCGCAAATGACTTCTGCGGCACGATAAAGCTTACCGACGGCGAGATGCTGCTCAACGATCAGCAAACCATATCCTACATTGTCGGTAGAGATGCAGATGGGCCGTACATCTTGCCGCGCTTTGATGTTGGCGTCGTATCCGATCAAGGGCTCGACGTGGACGGAACGCGCTCGGTGCGGAAGCTACGGCTCGACAGGCTACCTTCAGCGACAAAGCTTACGCTTCATGAGGGTTTGACGCCCTACGTCTTTAAAAGGCTGACGCCACACCTTCGCAAATAATCTCGAAGGATCTGTAAATCAGTTCGAATGAATTGGCCCGCGCCAGCTTCGCCTTGCCACTAAATCTATATATGTTTTTATAGCGGGGGGGGGAAGGCTGCAGAATGCCACGAGCGGTTGTTCGGCAGCGAACGGTGGGAAGATTTTGGCACAGCATACCTGCCGTGCTGCACGGTGAGGAGATGGAGCAATAATGAAAGCCATGACCAATACGTTCCGGGGGTCCCCCATACGGCTATTAACGGCCCTTCTCCCGCTTCTCGCGACAGGCATCGCCGGCCGCGTAGAGGCGCAATCACAGGCAAAGGTCGGCAAACCGTCGCCGAACCGTGCTGGCATGGCCGTACCCGGGCCGATCGCCACCGAGGTTCGCATTTCATCCGAGCCGGGTGTTACTCTTGCGGGAACGCTTTACCTGCCGGCAGGCCACGGTAAGGGTCCTTATCCCTTGGCCGTGATGATTCAGGGGAGTGGACCCAATAAACGTGGTGGCTTTGCCGAGCTAATCAAACAACTGTCCGCCGACGGCATCGCTGCTCTAGAATATGACAAGCGCGGGGTCGGGCAGTCGACCGGCACCTATGAGGAGGATCCCGAGCGGCTAACCGCGGACGCTGCCGCCGCTATTGCGACGATGCGCCATCGCTCGGATATCGCCGGCAGCCGCATTGCGTTGGTCGGCCATAGCGGGGGCGGTGTAATCGCGCCTGCGGCAGCGGCTGCCGATCCCGACATTGCCGCCGTGGTGACGCTGGCGGGCAATGTTGGCGACGGGCTGCCTTACGTCAGGAAGGGGCTTTACAGGCAGATGATGAAGATGGTTGTTGGCGGCCGTGACACCCTCGTCGGTCCGGCGGCGGATGCGACTATGACTTTGCTCCAGGCTCGCGTGGACAGCAGAGATGCGGCAACGATCTCACGCCTTCGTGCAAACGCTGTCGACCGGTTCGAGGCAGCGGGATTCCCACGACCACAGGCGGAACAAGCGCTCGCGATGATCGACGTTCCAGATGCCTGGAAAGGAAGCAAATTACGCTCGGCCTCCGATCTCAAGGCCCTGCACATACCCGTTCTAGCGGTCTACGGGACCAAGGATACGGTGGTGGATGACGCATCCGCAGCACGTGCCGCCTTGGCGAGCAACCCTCACGCTCGAGTTGTGATGCTGGACGGGCTCGGCCACTCGTTCCAGGAAGGCGCAGTCACTGGCGCGTCGGATGAGGCGTCGAAGTTGGGCCCGTACCTCGGATCGCCTCGCCTTGTGGCAATCGTTGGCGACTGGCTTCGAAACACGCTGTCGTCGAAAATTGGCAGGGGGATGGGACAAGTGCGGTAACGTACATTTTCGCCGCTCGACGACTAATTAATCCGCTGCTGCTTCTGGGCGTCGGTTCTTAAACTCTAACCGGCGTTTGACGGCGCTAAGTCGCCGTCCGCTCCGCATGCACGATCATCGGCCCTGCGCCTGTTCCAACTGCAGAAGCAGGCATTCCGCACTTCTCTCCCATTACGACATTCGCGCGCGGATAACTGGGCTTCGAAATCGATCGTTCTTAAATATGAACCAACGTCCGAAGTTGGGAAACGAGGGAAAGGGCTTGAGCGTCCGGAGGTGGGTCTCTGCCGTAGTTGAGACGCTGCGCGACAATTGATGATCGGCGACTAAGAGCCCGCTTTTGTTACCGGGCGCGGTCTCGCTGTCCATCATCACCGCAGCTTTATCCACTCAATGAAGGTCCGCATGGCGGCAGGCAGGTGGCGTCTGCTGGGGTAGTAAAGTTGGAAGCCCGGGAAAGGCTTGCACCAGTTCATCAACACGCGTTGAAGCGATCCGTCTGCAATATGCTTCTCGACCCTGCTTTCGACTAAAAGTGCGATGCCGCAACCCCGCAAGGCGCCGTCGAGCAGGAGGTCGGTATCGTTTGCGGTCATGACGCTGTCGACAATCACGTCCACTGGCCCCTTGGGGCCATCGAAGTGCCAAGGATGCAGGGCACCGGTTTCGTACCAACGGTACGTTAGGCAGGCGTGACCGTTTAGCTCGGTGGGCGACTGCGGTGGCGGCCGCTCAGCAAAATAGACCGGCGACGCCACGACAGCCATGCGGAGGTCCGGGGTGAGGGGCACCGAGATCATGTCCTGCTGAACGATCGAGCCCGACCGGATCCCGAAATCGAAGCCTCTCCCAATCACATCAATGATGCTATCGTCGATCACGAGATCGAGCCGGATGTCGGGATAGGCGGCGCGAAAGGCCGCCAGTTTTGGCATGACGATCAATTGTGCCGCAATTCGCGGCATGTTGATCCGCACGAGTCCGCGTGGATGCTGCTGAAAAGCGCCGACATCACGCACCGCATCTTCGACCTCGGCGACCGACGGTTTTAGACGCTCCAACAAGGCTTGCCCCGCCTCGGTTGGCGCGACACTGCGGGTCGTACGGTGGAGGAGACGGGCGCCCAGACGCTGCTCGAGCGATCGCATGCTGTGACTTAGCGCCGAGGGCGAAATGTTCAGCCTCAGGGCAGCACCTCGAAAACTTCGCTCATCCGCGATGGCCATGAAGGCCATCAGTTCAGCAAACTCTGCGCCACGCATACT
>NZ_SLYA01000015.1 GCF_004340965.1 Sphingomonas sp. PP-CE-1A-559
GGCCACCTTCGGGCCATTTGGTTCTCGAACCGCTCGAGACTGGAAATCGCTGACACCGACCGCGCTGTTCACGACTTTCCACACAGTCTGTTTGAGTTTTGCATCAGGCGCCCGAAGTTTGGTCTCGACTGCGGTCTGCTAGACGAGTTTAGCCGGGAGGAGTACGTCACTAGAATGGCGACCTACATGGCAGGGGTGCGAGGGCGGCTTCGTGAAATGTTGGTTGTCGTCGCTCAGACGCTGCCGATCTTTGTAGTCGTCGCATATTTCTCGACGGCCGAGAAAGCTCTGGTAGCTACGATGGCCTTCTTCTCAATTTGGATCGGCGTATCGGCGCGCTGGGAAGGGCGTTCCAGATCAGGTTTTTGGTGGCTGGTCGGCCTAGTGGTGCTTGCCAACGTAATCGCTATTTGGGCCGTTCCTATCAACCATAGGTTTTCGTCAGGCCATGCCGTCGCATATCCCCTGGGCATGGCCGAAGGCTTCCTCGTCTATTGGCTGCTCGGATGGTGGATTAGCCGCGATCGAAGCGCTCAATAGCGGCAGTCCGTTTGGAGCAAAACTTTTGATTTTGCATCAGAATGACCGGCTTTGGAAGGAAAGCGGACCTTGGCTTTCAGCCGGTCGAGCCGATTGGGAAGGATATGCGTCGCCCCGGAGTTGTGCAACCTTGCGCGAGCGAGTGACGAAAATTGGACAACGATGCAAAAGCCAGAAGATCGAGATTACGACTTTTTCGCAACGATTAGTATGCGGGATAAGATAATCGGGTGGGCTATAATATTTACTCCTATGCTTGCGATGCTGCTTCTTTTAAAGCTGTGTTATCGACCAGAGTCCATTGATCCTCGCTATGTATATGGCTGCTACGAGAGCAAAGTAGCCCCCCGCATACTTGTCGATGTGAAATCAATTTCATTTGATGGTTCTAGTATTAGTCCGAAAGACTATGAAGTGGGAGCGGAGAAACAAGGATACTCTATTTATACGAAAGCGAATCTTATTCTCGATCGAACGACAGGTAGCCAGTTTGCGTTCGTGAGATCGCCCGATGAAACGTGGTTTCCACTGCTACCCGAGCATTACAGCGAACCACGATACCTTCGGCACCTAAGCGAATTTAGTGGTAAATTCTACGCGTTCTCTCGTCAGGCGGATGAAGTGGTCTACTCGCGGATAACGCCGAAGGGCGCATGCCTCACGCAACCGAGTGTCCGTTAATAGGCGTTTTTGTCGTCCCCACCCTTTCTCGGAAAGGAACCTCCTGCCGGAAGAATCTGGCCGGTCGCATTCTAAAATTGCGTCGAGCTATCAATTTCTCGAAATCTGTTCCCGATTGGCTTTTCTCGAAATTAACGAATTTGGATGGGAAAACGGGAATAGCGGCGCGAGAAGACGTTGCCGATTTTGAATTTTGAGCATGATAAGGGAGGATGTCTTGAGGTGGACTGCGTCTGCCCCAGGCCCCGCCCCATCGATCGGCGAAATCGATCACTGGTTGGCCTGTCGGGAACCACACGATTGTCGGCAGGTGGTAGGACAGGCGACCGAGGCTGTCCCAACCTTTGCGTGGCACATGCGACAAACCCTGTCGCCTTGTCCGATTGTGCGGAAAACAAAATCTAGAGGTTTTCCGTCACCTACCAAAAAGGGCAGGACGTCACGCTCAGCGTCAATCCGGGTATACCGTGAGTGAACACACTGCGCTGGACAGTCTTCCCGTTCAATCAGGGTCACTTGCATAGAGATTGAACACTCCGTGCAGGTGGTCTAGAACCTGATTGAACAAATGAGGCTCCAATGACGCTTTTTGGTTACGCGCGAGTATCGATCTCTGAGCAGGATCTCGGAATACAGGAAACCGCGCTGCAGGCCGCTGGCTGCCAGACCATCCGCTCGGAGAAAAAATCAGGGAGCGAGCGCGGCGCACGGACCGAACTGCAAGTCCTGCTCGACTTCCTTCGCAAAGGCGACACTCTGGTAGTGACCCGTATTGATCGGCTCGCTCGGTCGATGAAAGATCTGCAGGATATTGTACACGAGCTGAAGGGCAGGGGGATCGCTCTCAAGGCGACGGAGCAACCGATCGATACAAGCACGGTAACGGGAAAAGCATTTCTCGATATGCTCGGCGTATTTGCAGAGTTCGAGACGAACCTCCGACGCGAACGGCAACTTGAAGGTATCGAGGCAGCAAAGGCGCGGGGCGTCTACAAAGGCGGTAAGCCGCGTATTGATCCCGACGCGGTGCGTAAGCTGATCGCCGACGGTATAAAGCCCGCACATATCGCTCGCCAACTCGGCATTTCCCGAGGCACCGTCTATAAGTTCGTCCCCAAGCTAGATACGGCAGCAGACTCGGACACGTAGGACAGCTTTTCGGCCTTTCGTGGTGGAAAGCGGAATGGCCGCTTTCGGGGAGGGATCGGCGTAAGTAGACGTTCATTCAGGCTGTGAGGCAGAGGTCTGGCTTACCGTTTATGGCAGCAAGCCAACGATAGGCAGTAAATAGCCGCTCGTTTGAAGACGACCGTAATCGAATAAAGTTGCGTTTGGTGTGTACCGGCCCAGCCGTCAAAGCGATGTCGTACTCATTCTGCGGCTAGTTTCGCATCTCCACGACGGTTTATCGTCAACATGACGCGGTCAGTATCACTGTAATTTCGCCAGACGGCATCTGCAGCACCCCCTGGGTTGCCGTTCTTCACGAAGTTGATCAGATACTGGCTCGTCAAACGGCCGACACGTCGGTCGGTATCTGTAATTTTCGTGCCGTATTTGACGGCGACTGTATCGAAGAAAAAGGGAATATCAGTTGCATGGGCGGCGCCGCCGGTTTCGGATGTCTGCGCAGAGTTCGCTACGTAATCGAAGCGATAGTAGTATACCGGCAGATTATTGTGTGCGAACAACATAGCAAGATCGCGAGCGCCTTTGATCATTAAGCCAGTCGGCCCGCCAATGTCGTCGCTGGTCGCGCCGATCATAATCGGTACATGCAAGAAGCGTCCGGCACGGTAGGCGGCGATGCTATCCACAAACGTGCGGCCATCTGGCACAGGTCCGCTATAGTCAGGCCGGGACATTGTTGCGAGATTGAGGCCATCGACGACCTGATCTGCGGGTAGCGCACGCAATTTGATCGCAGCGTCTCCATCTTCGGGTGCGATACCCTTGCCGACTGCGAATTTCGTGCCCGAGGCCCGAGCAGTCGCCATAGACGTCCCATTGGCCGAAGCGTCGCCACCTGATTGAATCACGGCACGTTGAAACAGGCCAATTGCGTCTGGCGAGGTAAGTAGCGCATGGACGGACTTCCCGCCGGCACTCTCTCCAACAACCGTCACATTATCGGGGTCGCCGCCGAACCGCGATATATTCTTCTTGACCCAACGCAACGCCGCCAATTGATCCAGTAGGCCATAGTTAGCCACTTCCGAAGCAAGGCCAGGGTGGGCGAAGGTGCCGAACCGACCCAGCCGATAGTTAAAGCTCATCACCATGATGCCGGCACGTGCGAGTGTTGCACCGCTATAAGTCGGGGGTGACGATCCTCCATTCACAAACCCGCCGCCATAAATCCATATCATTACGGGTAACTTCGATGTCGCTTTGGCAGGTCGCCAGATATTAGCGTAGAGGCAGTCTTCGGATGGAGTAGTACCTAGCGGAGCAGCATCGCTCGGGAACGGCAGCTGCATACAGTCGGCAGCGTAGTTCGACGCCACGCGTACCGCGGTCCAAGGTTTTGCTGGCTGCGGTGGTTGCCACCGTAATGCGCCAATCGGCGGAGCGGCGAAGGGTACGCCTTTGTACGAAATCACATCAGCATTGCGTACGCCGCGAACCGGCCCAGTTGCCGTCCGCACCACGGTCTCGGTTTGTGCGGGTGCTGCACTTGCTATGGCGACGCCGGTCAGCGTAACGACGCGTAGAAATCTACCCGGCATGCTCTTATTCTCCATAGTTTACTGCGCTTTGGGCAAGATCCAACATAGTTTTCAGTTCAAAGCGGCCATCGTCAACATATTCCAGCCACGCGTTTTTCTAGCCTGTCAGCAACCGATGATCGAATAGGCTGACCCGCGCGAACCTTCCGCCAGGTATTATAGCTAATGCCGAAAGCGGCCATGAGCGTAGCATCCTGCTGAACCGGAAGACCTCGCTGCATTGTATGGACGACATTCTCGTCCACCGGTCGCATTCTACTCCCTGCCGATGTCATGCAGATCTCCATCGATATTATTGGCGAACCTCTTACACATCAAAAAAGCTAGCAATAATGCCCAAGGTATTCACTTCTGAGTCACGGCTACCCTCGGCTGAAGGGTAGCTTTCCCGAGGCACATGGCGCAGGGCGTTGTTCGCGGAAGATCAGTGCCAGCCCTTGACCGTTCGCGGTGCGCCACTGACGTCGAACGTCCCATGATTTGTCGTGTTTGAGCTATTTCCGAGCCAGACGTCGAACTTACCGGGATCCACGACCCAATCCTTTACGGCGGCATTCCAGTATCGCACGCTAGTTTCATCGAGATCGAATGTGACGGTACGGCGTTCGCCAGGCTGAAGGGTGACTCGCTGGAAACCTTTCAGCTCCCGTACCGGGCGTGATGCGCGACCGGCCTGCTGATGAATATACAATTGTACGACTTCGTCACCCGAACGACGTCCTGCGTTCGTTATTGTTGCCGACACCGTGACTTTACCGCCTGGAACCAGAGCCGTCTTGTCTAGGTTTGGCGGCGATATGGTGAAATTGGTGTAGCTCAGGCCGTAGCCAAATTCGAATTGCGGGGTG
This sequence comes from Sphingomonas sp. PP-CE-1A-559, assembly GCF_004340965.1. Lineage (GTDB taxonomy): Bacteria > Pseudomonadota > Alphaproteobacteria > Sphingomonadales > Sphingomonadaceae > Sphingomonas. The sequence continues at coordinate 4,799 of NZ_SLYA01000015.1, forward strand.
GATGGGATATCCCAGTAGCGTTTGCTCTGGTCTTTTGGGGCATGGGTCGTGTTGTGAGCGTAGTAGATCGGCACTTGCCCGACCGACCTTGGCCATGTGATCGGAAGCTTTCCACCAGGGTTTACATCGCCGAACAGCGCGCGGGCAATGGCTACGCCGCCACGACTTCCGCCATACCAGGCGTGAAGGATTGCGGGCGACTGGTCGAGGACCTCACCCAGTTCGAGGGGCCGGCCGCTCATGGTGACGACGATAACCGGTTTGCCTAGCGCCTTGAGCGCAGAGAACAGCTTGATCTGGTCTCCAGGCAACTTGAGGTCCGACCGGGAGGCATTCTCTCCGCTCATATCCTCGGCTTCACCAAGGGTAAGAACGACGAGGTCGGATCTCTTGGCGAGGGCGACCGCTCGATCGAACTCACTTGCCGTTCGTGCTGCGTCCCAGCGAGGCTCCGGTTTGGCGGTGCCAGGGATGACGATGCTGTCGAACATCGACGGTACAGCCCGTTTGAGCTGGACGCCGGGTGCCGTCTCCACCGATACTGCGCTACCAAGTCGGTCTCTGATGCCTTCAAAAACCGTTACCGTCTCGGGAAGGTCATACTGGAAAGCCCAGGGGCCGAGCATGTCCCGCTTCGAATTCGACGTCGCACCGATAACGGCGATCTTTTTCTGTGCACCAGCCGTCAGCGGGAGTGTGTTCCCGTCATTCTTGAGCAGGACAAGCGCACGTTCGGCAGCGAGCTGCGCAACCTGGCGATGTTCGGGCGCTGACAATATGGTCTTGGCGGCGACCTCGTCGACATAAGGATGCTCGAACAGGCCCATCTTGAACTTTCCGGTCAAGATGCGCTTCACGGATTGATCGAGAGTGGCTTCGGAAAGCTTTCCGGCACGCACCGATGCCGCGAGCGTTTCTGCGGACGCAGCCGGGCCGAATGACATTTCCATGTCGTTCCCGGCGCTGACGCTTTTGACGGCTGCGTCTGCGTCGTCCTTGGCGAAGTTCTGGATGACCTGATTCTTGGTGCCGTTCGCGTCGGAAACCACCCAACCCTTGAAACCCATTTGCTCGCGCAGGACCGTCGTCAGCAGCCACTTGTTTCCGACTGCCGGTATGTCGTTGAGATCCATGTAGGCGCTCATGACGTTGCCCGCACCGGCTTGCACGGCCGCAGCGAAGGGGGGCAGGATCACATTGTAAAGTTGAGAATCTGAGATGTAGACGCTGTCATAATCTCGGCCGCCGTCGGCCGCGGCGTATCCGGCGAAATGCTTTGGACCCGAAATGATGTGCCCCGGCGCGCCGATTGCAGCGCCTTGGAAGCCGCGGACCTGCGCACGCGCCATTGCCGAACCAAGGAAGGGATCCTCACCGTTCCCTTCGACAATGCGGCCCCACCGCGGATCTCGGGCGATGTCGAGCATCGGGGAGAACGCCCAGTGGATGCCGACGGCGCGCGCCTCCGAAGCCGCAACGCTCTGCGCCCGCTCGACGTTATCGGGATCCCACGAAGCGGCATTGCCGATCGGCACTGGGAAGATGGTACGGAAGCCGTGGATGACGTCGTATCCGAAGATCAGCGGTATTTTGAGACGGGTGTCCTCGACGGCGACCTTCTGCAGCCGGTTGATGATCGCGGGATCGGTGACGAACAGCAGCGAGCCCACCTTCTGACCGCGCACTGCGGGGGCGAATTGTTCGAATGCGCCGAACATGAACTGCTGCGAAACCTGGCCGGCCTTCTCTTCAAGGCTCATCACTTTCAGCAAGGCTTCCGCCCGTTGTTCGGCGGTCAGCGACGCGTTCATCCAGGGCTTCGTACCCGCTCCGGTCTGCTGCCGCTGCGCAACCACGGCGCCTGCAGCGAACGTCGTGCCGGCTACGCCTGCGAGTGCCAGCGCAACGATCCCGATTTTTTTCATATTCATATTCCTTCGCATGCCGGAATCGTACTGTCAGCGTTCGATCGTCAGCAATCTATCGCCCGCCGGGCCGCTCTTCCTAACAAGCGGCACCGGCAACGGATCGAGGCAGCTGATTACCGCGTCTCTTAAAAGCCTACGCGCGTGCGAATGCCGAAGTAGCGGCGCGAATTACGCGGCAGGAGCTGCGCCACGGCCTGGAAATTCGAGCTTCCGGTGTAGCCGAGCGATGTCGCGTATTCCTGGTCGAAGAGGTTGTTGACGAAGAGCGCTACGCGAAAGTTGCCATCCTTGCGGCCGTCGATACCGATGCTGCCGTTCACGACGCCGTAGGAGTCCTGATACGAGACCGGGCTTCCCAAAAGGTCGAGCTTGACACGGCTCTGGTGTGCGAATTCGGCAGTGACGAAACCGTCGAAAGGCAGAGAAGGCAGCGCGACGTCATAGGTCGCAGCGATGTTGTATTTGAACTTTGGTGAGTTCGCGAGCTGCGCACCGGACAGGTCCTGTAGGGTCGTGTTACCCGCGGGACGGCATCCCTGTGCGAGCGTCTGACCGCCGAAGCAGGGTGCGTTCGTAAAATCCCGAATTTTGGCGTCGGTATAGGCAGCAGACGCATCGATGCGCAGTGCTCGCGTCGGCTTGGCGGACAACTCAGCTTCGACGCCCTTGCTGCGCAGCTTGCCGACGTTGCTGAGCTGGGGGTTCACCGTACCGTCGGGCAGCGTGACCGCACCCTGAGCCTGGAAGTCCTTGAAGTCCGTCCAGAAGCCCGTGACGTTCAACTGAACCTTGTTGTCGAGGAAACGGCTTTTCACGCCGATTTCGTATGCGTTGCTCGTTTCCGGACGAACCGGGTTCGCTGCTCGGGTCGGGTTGAAGCCCGTGCTGATATCGAAGCCCTGGCCTTTGTATCCGGTCGAGTAGGAGGCGTACGCCATCACCGCATCCGTCAGATCCTGTCGAACAGACACCTTGTACGTGACCTGGTTGTCGCTGTCGCGACCGCTGCATTGCGTGAGGCACGTGGCGTTGTTGGCTACGGGAACAGCCCCTGCAGTTACGTTCTGGAAAATTGCCCCGATCTTTTCACGATTGAAGCGGAGGCCACCGTCGATGTGGGTCGTGTCGGTCACGTCGTACGTTAGCTGACCGAAGGCAGCAAACGTCTCCGTCGATGCGCTCGCATTCCAAGCAGTCGCCGCGTTCGGGCCTCGGTTCAGATCACGGGTCGTATCACCGTTCGCGTAGAAGAGCGCGAACAGGTAATCCAGCCTGCGGCTTCCCGACGACACAAGTCGAAGTTCCTGAGTGAAATTCTTTGCATGGAAGCTGGCGAGGGCGGCAGACCCGAACGGAAGTACGGTGCTCGCCGGATTGGTCGGCACCAGAAGGGTTGGGGAGCCCAGCGTATCGAGGTCTTCGATAAACCGGAAGCGCCAGTCCTGATACGCCGTGATGGAAACCAGGTTCGCACCACCAAGATCCAGCGTGGCCCGCCCGGTGAACATTGCCTGCTTGCTGCGATTCTCCGGCTCGGTGTCCAACCTGATGCGGTAGTTGGTATCGGAGGGCGTAATTCCGACAATCGAGTTCGCAACCGGCGCACCGAAGACAGTCGCACCGGGGTTCACGCTCCTGAAAGTCCGGACCTGGCCATCGGTCTTCGTATTCGTGTAGGTCCCGGTCAGCGCGATATTTAGATTGTTGACAGGGTCCAGGTCGACGCGGGCGCGGGCCCCATAGCTACGTTCGCCGTTTAGCTTGTTGCCGGTGTTGAGGTTCTTCACATAGCCGTCGCGGTCATCGTAGAAAGCGTTGAGCCGGAACCCAACGCCCTGCGCGACCGGTCCCGAAATCATTCCCTCGATGCGATACTGATCATCCGTGGTAGCAACCGCCCCGACCGACCCCGTCAGCGTGGATGTCGGCCCCTGGGTTACGATATTGATGACGCCGGCAGACGCGTTCTTCCCGAACAAAGTTCCCTGGGGACCACGTAGGACCTCGAGCCGTGCAATATCGTTGAGACCCGAGAATGCCTGAGCCTGCTGAAGCAGTGCAACGTCATCGACGACGATGGCCACGCTCGGCTCGATGCCGATGCTGAACGAGAAAGTACCGATACCGCGCAGATTGATACTGTTGCCGGTAGCGTTCGTATTTTCGGTGATTGTCAAGCTGGGCGACACGCGAGCAACGTCGGTAACAGCGACGACGCCGCGAGCCTCGAGTTGGTCTGCCGTAATAGCAGTGACGGCAACGGGAACGGACTGAAGGCTCTGCTCACGCTTCTGTGCCGTAACCACAATCTCTTCGAGGGAGCCGTTGTCCTGGGGCCCAGCTGCTTCCGAAGTGTTGGACCCCTGCTGCTGACCTGGGGGCGCCAGTGGACTCGCGACCGGGCTGGTAGGGGAGGGAGGAGCCGGCGCGATCGCACCCGTCTGTGCGGCTGACGATAGAGGCGACATGGTGGCGATGGCGACCGATGCCAAAAGGACATGCTTCATCTGCATTATATCTCTCCCTGAGGTCAGCCTTGTACCCCGGCTGATTTTCTGCCTGACCAATTCCAGAAACCTATTTGCGAGTCAATCACTATCTAAAGAGGTGTTGAAAGTACCCGGTGGTCCTATCGCCTAGCCACTACGTAGCTCTAGCGTTTCTGTTGGCTGCATTGGTAAGATCAATCGTATCGTCAAAATGTTTCGCCTCGGTATCTCAGTTTGCCTTGGCACAACTCCAAGAACGAAACCCGGCGGCGAGGTCGACCTAAAACGGCACGGCGTAGTAGATTGACGGTAAAAATATGATATTGGTCAGTCAGCTACCACCTAGAGTGAACTATTATGGCCACGCGTTTGAATCCCGTATCCGCCCCTGCGGCAGCAAATAGCGAGCGGCTATACCAACGCCTTGCTCGCCTTCTGATTGATGACATGGTCGCAGGGCGGTACACGGTTGGTGACAGGCTCCCCGCCGAACGTGAGCTCTCAATCGAGCATAATGTAAGTCGTCCTGCTGTTCGTGAGGCCCTCATTGCGCTTGAAGTGCAAGGTTTCATCGAGGTTCGAGTGGGGTCGGGAGCTTTCATCCTACGCCTTCCAGGCGACAGTGATGATCGCCCGGATTTTGCGATAACTGCCTTTGAGTTGACTGAGGCTCGGATAGTTTTTGAGGGTGAGGCTGCGGCCCTGGCGGCAGTACATATTACTGACATAGAATTGGATGAACTGACACATCTCGTTGATCAGATGGCAACCGCAGCATTTGATAACGCTGAGGTCGCTGACCGTGCATTCCATTTTCTCATTGCAAAAGCGACTCGCAACAAAGCCATTCAAATGACAATCGAGGAGTTTTGGCGGGTCCGTTCCACATCTCCCGCCTGTACCCTTCTACATAATAAGGCGAGAACGGCGAACGTGCGTCCAGTGGTTGAGGAGCACCGGGTTATACTAGCGGCATTGCGTTCTAGAGATAGCATTGCTGCTCGCTCGGCCATGCGAACTCATCTTACTGCTGTTATGGATCACCTTTTGTTTGCAACTGAAGAACGCGCGGTCGAGGAAGCGCGGAAGGCTGTGGCATCTACCCGAGCGCGATACCGCCTAGCGGCTCAGACTTAATATGACTGCTCGGTTGCGACGATAGGTTAAACGGACTGGTAAGGCCGGTTGGTTGATGCTATTTCCCAAAAAAAGGGAGAGGGTAGATGACCCGTCGTTTTGCAACGTTAGCTGCGGCAACTGTGATGCTGGCAGGTATTCCGTTAGCGCCGAGTTGGGCCCAGGCGTCCGGCGGTGTTCCGCAGTCCAAGAGTTCTCGCGCCGCGAAGGTTCTTGATGATGGTTGGCGTTTCCGCCAAGGGGGCGAGCCGGCAAATGTCACGGACAACGGCTTCGACGACTCTGCGTGGCAGACCGTATCGGTCCCGCACACGTGGAACCGCGTCGGGTTCTACCGGCCTGATCCCGCGACCCACATCCACCGTGCTGAGACGGTCGACAAGACGCAGGGCTTGGGTTGGTATCGGCAACGCTTCACCGTCCCCGCCGAAATGCGGGGCAAGAGCATCTGGCTCGAGTTCGATGCCGCCAGCCGCATCGCCAGCGTCTGGCTGAACGGCAAGAAGCTGGGAGATCATGCAGGTGGCTTCTCCCGCTTCCGCCTGGACGCCAGCAAGGCGCTCGTACCTACCGGCGAAAACATACTGGTCGTGCGAACCGACAATACCGCGCCGGGGGGCAAAGATGCCACGACCGCCGACGTACTGCCGTTGACGGGCGACTTCTTCGTCCATGGCGGATTATACCGCCCCGTACGGTTGATCGCGGTCGATCCGATCCACGTCGATCTCGCGGATTTCGGCGGTTCCGGCATTTTCGCGACGACGGCCGGTGCCACGGCCAACCAGGCCAGGATCGACGTACGAACGCGAATCACCAACACGGCTGCTCGCGCCGCGGCGGCACGTGTGACCGTAGGCCTGATCGATGCCGAGGGACGAAGCGTCGCAACCGCACAGTCTTCGTTGAAGCTGGCGGGTGCGGCCACGCAGGAGGCGGCGATCGGTCTTGACGTTGCCAATCCGCATCTGTGGCAGGGCGTTGACGATCCGTATCTCTACACGCTGTCGGTCGCCGTCTTTGATACACGAGGGCGATTGCTTGACGAAGTTCGCCAGCCGTTCGGTATCCGGACGATCCGTATCGATCCCGATAAGGGCTTGTTTCTCAACGACAAGCATGTCCAGCTGCGCGGGGTCGGTTACCATCAGGACCGCGAAGGCAAGGGCTGGGCGATCACACCCGCCGACGTTGCCGCGGATGTCGCGATCATGCGCGAGATGGGCGTAAATGCCATTCGCCTGACCCATTATCAGCACGGGCAGACGATCCATGACCTTGCCGACCGGAACGGCATTCTGGTGTGGGATGAAATCCCGTTGGTCTCCGCGTGGACCCGGCGCGGCGAACTGGAGCCACGCGCCGCACTCGTCCAGAACGCTCGGCAGCAAATGCGCGAGCTGATCCGCCAGAACGGCAACCACGCGTCTGTCGTGACCTGGGGGATCGCAAACGAAGTCGATTTCGGCAATTCTTTCCCGGCTTTTCTGACAGGCTATCCCGATGGCAAGACGCCCGACCCGATGCCGTTGTTGAAAACGGTGCAGGAGATCGCTCATGCCGAGGATCCGAGCCGACGCACGGCGCTGGCGACTTGTTGCGAAGGGCGGCTGTTCGATGACGGCGTTGCTATCCCGACGACCGCGGAGGCCGCCGATCTTGGCGGGGCAAACCGCTATTTCGGTTGGTATTTCGGCGTGCCGGGCGACCTCGGGCCGCATCTTGACGCGCTGCATGCCAAGCGGCCGCAACAGCCGCTTTCGGTGACCGAGTACGGCGCCGGTGGCGCTACCAGCATTCATACCGACGACGTCCTTGGCGGGCCGATCGATTCGCGCGGCGTCATCCAGCCGGAGGAATATGAGAGCTACATTCACGAGGAGGCGTGGAAAGCCTTGAAGGCTCGCCCGTATCTCTGGGGTACGTTCCTGTGGAACTCGTTCGATTTCGCCACCACCATTCGTGCCGAGGGTGATGCGCAGGACATCAATACCAAGGGTCTGGTCACCTACGATCGCGCTATCCGCAAGGATGCGTATTATTTCTACAAGGCCAACTGGAGCACGGCGCCGACCGTCCATATCAACGGGCGGCGCTACGCAGATCGCGCCTATCCGGTCACCGACGTGCGCGTGTACAGCAATGCGCCTTCGACCGAGCTACTGCTGAACGGACGTTCGCTCGGTATCCGTGCAGACTGCCCGGATCGCGTCTGCGTGTGGCGTGACGTCACCCTCGCCGTGGGGAGTAATACGGTGTCGGCGCGTGGCGGTACCGTTGAGGATCACGTGACTTGGACAGTATCCGATGACGTAGCCAAAAATGTGAGGATCGACGCAGGTGCGATCGTTGCGGCTAAAGCAAGCAGACGGTTTGGATCTGATGCCTACTTTACCGGTGGTAAGGCCGGTACGCTGACCAAGCCAGCTGAGTATGGTAAGCCAGCCGTGGCTGCCGTGATAGCCGGTACGAACGACGTTGGCATCGTTGCGACTTACCGCGAAGGGCGCTTTAGTTACGCCATACCGCTCGCCGACGGACTCTACACGGTGACGTTGACCTTCGTCGAACCGACGCTTGCGGCGGGCGCGCGCGTGTTCGACATCTCCGCCAACGGCAAGACGATCGTCAAGGCGGTGGACATAGCCCGCGAGGCGGGTGGGCCGGCCAAGGCGTTGAGCCGGAGTGCGTCCGTCGTCGTGCGCGGCGGCAAGCTTAATCTGGCATTCGTCCCCCGCAAGGGCGACGCGATCGTCTCGGCAATCGAGATCGCGCGATGAGCAACGGCCACCGAGTGTGGCGCGACATACCACTGAGGTGGCGGCTGATCGGGCTGGTCACGCTGGGTACGATCCTTAACTATCTCGCGCGCTCGACGCTGTCGGTCGCGGCGCCGCAGTTGAAGACCGAATTCGGCATGACCACGGAGGATTACAGCTGGGTCGTGCTCGCGTTCCAGGCGAGCTACACGGTCATGCAGACCGTTGCCGGCGGCGTGCTCGACGCGCTCGGCACGCGGCTCGGTTTCTTTCTGTTCGCTGTCGGCTGGGCTCTGGCTAATATGGCGCATGCATTGGCGACCGGCTGGCCAAGCCTCGCGCTGTTCCGCGCCTTGCTAGGCGCCAGCGAGGCGGCTGCGATCCCGGCCGGTGCCAAGACCGTGTCCGAATGGTTCCCCCCGCGCGAACGCCCGCTGGCGACCAGCGTATTTCAGATGGGCACCAGCGTCGGCAACATGATTGCACCGCCGCTGGTCGCGTTCTGTATCCTGGCGTGGAATTGGCAAGCCGCGTTCATCGTTACCGGCGCGCTGAGCCTCGTTTGGGCTGGCCTGTGGTATTGGAGCTATCGCAGCCCGGCGGATCACCCGGCACTGACGGACGTCGACCGTGCGGCGATGACCGCAGCACGCGAAGAGGATGTCGGTGCCAAGCCAGCAACGCGCAAGGACCTGCTGAAGAGCCGCGCCTTCTGGGGGATCGCGGTACCGCGTTTCCTAGCCGAGCCGGCGTGGCAGACGTTCAACTTCTTCATACCCTTGTATCTCGTCTCGGTGTGGAAGCTTGATCTTAAGAGCATCGCGTTATGGGCATGGATGCCATTCCTTGCCGCAGATTTCGGCAGCTTGGCGGCTGGCATGCTTCCCGGCTGGCTGATGAAGCGCGGCGTGCCGATGGTCGCGTCGCGCAAGATCACGATGACCGTCGGGGCGCTTTGCATGATCGGTCCGGCTTGCATCGGGCTGGCGGGATCGCCGGGTGTCGCGATCCTGCTGTTCTGCATCGGCGGCTTTGCCCACCAGATGCTGAGCGGCGCGCTGATCACCTTATGCGCGGACATGTTCGACAGCCGCACCGTGGGCACTGCAAGCGGCATGGCGGGGACATCCGCCTGGGTCGGCGGGATGCTGTTCACGCTGCTGATCGGGCAAAGCGCCGATGCTTGGGGGTATGATCCGCTGTTCGCAGCATTGGCGGCGCTCGATCTGCTGGCGGCGGGTGTTTTGTGGAGCCTGTTGCGCGCGACGCCGCGCACGGCTCGGGTTACTCAGGAAGGCGAATAAGCGTGTTGATGACACAGACTATGCGGTGGTTCGGGCCGAACGATCCAGTGCGACTGCGCGACATCCGTCAGGCAGGTGCGACCGAGGTCGTGACCGCGCTGCACGAAGTGCCAAACGGCGCTGTTTGGACGCTGGAGGCAATTGCCGCGCGGAAATCCCAGGTGCGAGCGGTAGGGCTCGACTGGACGGTGGTCGAGAGCCTGCCGGTAGACGAGGCGCTGAAGACCCGGTCGGGCGACTGGGACAGGCTAATCGACCATTACTGCCAGAGCCTGCGCAACCTGGCGGCATGTGGCGTTCGCGTCGTCACCTATAATTTCATGCCGTTGCTCGACTGGACGCGGACCGATCTTGCTTGGGAACTGCCAGATGGCGCCCGCGCGCTCCGCTTCGAGGCGGTCGCGGTTGCGGCGTATGACCTGTTCATCTTACGTCGCCCCGGTGCAGCCGACGATTATGACGTCGCGACGCAGTCAGCGGCCGAAGCGCGCTACGCGGCGATGGACGATGACGCACGCGCGACGCTCGAACGGACCATCATCGCCGGGCTTCCGGGTAGCGAGGAAGGGTTTACGTCGCCGCAATTTCTCCGTGCGATTGACACCTATGCGGGCATCGATGCATCGACGTTGCGCGACAACCATGTCGCGTTCCTCCAGGCAGTATGCCCGGTTGCGGACGAGCTTGGCATGCAGCTGGTGGTCCATCCCGACGATCCGCCATTCCCGATCTTCGGCCTGCCCCGGGTGGTCAGCACCGAGGCGGATGTTGCCAATCTGTTCGCGCGTGTCCCCAGCGCCTCGAACGGCCTGTGCCTGTGCACCGGCTCCTTCGGCGTGCGGGCCGACAACGACCTGCCGGGCATGGTCGACCGGCTGGGGTCGCGGATAGGCTTCCTGCATCTGCGATCGGTCCAACGTGAGCCACTAGGTGCATTTCACGAGGCGGAGCATCTTGGCGGGGATGCGCAAATGGCGGCAGTGATCGCCGCAGTCCACAACCTGTCGGTCCGTGAGGGGCGGAGCATTCCGATGCGGCCAGACCACGGCCATCAGATTCTCGACGACCTCAATCGTACGACCAATCCGGGCTATTCTCTGCTCGGCCGGATGCGCGGGCTTGCCGAACTTCGCGGCCTCGAACGCGGCATCGCGCATGCGACGGGACTTTCGGCATGACCCGTCCGCTGCGGCTTCATCCCGACCGGCTGTTTCCCGCCGATCCGACGACGCGCAACATCGCGCGTACTTTGTATGCGGAGATTGCCGACCTGCCGATCGTCAGTCCGCACGGTCATGTCGACCCCACATGGTTCGCGGATGATCGCAACTGGACCGATGCGACAACGCTGCTGCTCGCGCCCGATCACTACCTGTTCCGCATGCTCTACAGTCAGGGCATCGACCTCGACTCGCTGGCCATCCCGAACCGCACCGGCATTCCGGCGACCGACCCGCGCGCGGCGTGGCGAATGCTGGCTCAGCATTACCACCTGTTCCGGGGCACGCCGTCGCGGCTGTGGCTTGATCACGTCTTTGCCGAGGTGTTCGGGTTTGAGGTCGCGCTGGAACCCGCCACCGCCGACCTGTATTTCGATGCGATCGGCGCCGCGCTCGCGACCGATGCATTCCGCCCGCGCGCGCTGTTCGACCGGTTTTGTATCGATTTCCTCGCCACCACCGAAGGCGCGCACGACAGCCTCGATGCGCATCATCGAATCCAGGCGAGCGGCTGGGACGGACGTGTCGTCACGACCTATCGCCCCGACGGCGTTATCGACGTCGAGCATGAGCAGTTCGCAGGTGCCTTGGAGCGCTTCGGCGATCTGACCGGGGAGGACGTTCACAGCTGGCAGGGCTATCTCGCCGCGCATCGTCGGCGCCGCGCCGACTTCCGCGCGGTAGGGGCCACTGCCACTGATCATGGCCATCCCACCGCCGCCACCGCCAACCTCTCCACGTCCGAATGCGAAGCACTGTTCGCGCGGATCGTCGGTGGCAGCTGGACCGCGGCCGACGCCGAACTGTTCCGGGCGCAGATGCTGACCGAGATGGCGGCGATGAGTGTAGAGGACGGGATGGTGATGCAGATTCATCCGGGATCGGTGCGCAATCACAATGCGGGGCTTTTCGTGAGCCATGGCCGCGACAAGGGCGCGGATATCCCTGGGCGTACCGACTATGTCCATGCGCTCAAACCGCTGCTTGATCGGTTCGGGACCTCGACCGATCTGTCGATCATCCTCTTCACGCTCGACGAAAGCGTCTACGCGCGGGAGCTGGCTCCGCTTGCCGGGCATTATCCGTGCCTGAAGCTTGGGCCGAGCTGGTGGTTCCATGACAGTCCCGAGGGCATGCGCCGGTTCCGCGAGATGACGACCGAGACCGCGGGCTTCTACAACACCGTCGGCTTTAACGACGATACACGCGCGTTTCTTTCGATCCCGGCACGCCATGACGTCGCGCGGCGGATCGACTGCGGCTTCCTCGCGCGCCTGGTTGCCGAGCACCGGCTGGAAGAGTGGGAGGCCGTCGATCTTGCGCATGAACTAACCAGTGGGCTGGTACGCAAGGCCTATCGGATATGAGGTTGTCACACGCGACCGTGGCGATACTTGCGGGCGATGTGGCGCGGCCCTCCGTGCAGTCCGAGCCGGCGAAGCGGATCGTTCATCTTGGGATCGGCGCGTTCCACCGGGCGCATCAGGCGGTCTATACGCAGGATGCGGGCGATGGCTGGCGGATCACGGGGGTATCACTGCGCTCGCCGCAAGTCCGCGATACACTCGCCCCGCAGGACGGGCTGTATACGGTGACCGAGCGGTCGAATGGTGCGACCAGTATCCGACTTATCGCTGCGATCGACACGGTCCTGGTTGCGGCAGAAGATCCCGACGCAGTGATCGCCGCGCTCGCCCACACCGATACGCACGTCGTCACGCTGACCGTGACAGAAAAAGGCTATTACCGGGATCCCGTGACCGGCCGATTGCGTACCGACGATCAAATGATCGCGAGCGACCTTGACGGCGGCGTTCCGGAGACGATCTTCGGCTATCTCGCCGCCGCGCTTGATCGCCGAAGGGTTGAGGGGGCCGGGGGGCTGACCTTGATCTCTTGCGACAATCTCTCGGGGAATGGCAGACTGCTCATGAGCCTGCTGCTAGAATTCGTCGAGCGTCGTAACACCGATCTCGCGGTGTGGACGCGCGAACATGTCGCGGCGCCTGATACTATGGTCGATCGGATCGTCCCAGCCTCGACTGCGGTGGACCGGGGGATGGTAGCGACTGCTATCGGCGTTGAAGATGAGGCGGCGATCGTGACCGAGCCGTTCCGGCAATGGGTGATCGAGGACCGCTTCGCCGGTCCCCGACCACAATGGGAGCAAGCCGGCGCGCAGATCGTCGAGGATGTCGCACCGTTCGAACTCGCCAAACTGCGGCTTTTGAACGCGAGCCATTCGACGTTGGCTTATGTAGGACTGCAACTCGGCCATGCCTTCGTCCACGAAGCGGTCGCAGACCCGGACTTGCGGGCGTTCGTTGTGGCGCAGATGCGGGACGAAGCCGTTGCAAGCCTGACCCCCGCAGCGGGGCTCGATCCGTCGGGCTATATTGATGCGCTGCTCGATCGCTTTGCAAATGCCGACCTGCATCATCGGCTCGACCAGATCGCAATGGATGGTTCGCAGAAAGTGCCGCAGCGCTGGCTCGCGACGATCGCGGCACGGCTGGGGCAGGGGCTCCACAGCCCGCGGCATCTGGCCAGCCTTGCCGCTTGGATGGCCTATACTGCGGCCGCACCAAACATCGCCAACGATCCGCTGGTCTCAACATATACGGCGATCTGGACGGAGAGTGCAGGCGATCTCCATGAGGTGGCCGCACGCTTCGTCAGCGATCTTGGTATCTTTCCGCCCGCAATCCAGGACAGTTCGCAGACGATCACTGCGCTCGCCGATGCGCTGGCGAACTGGCAAGCGAATGGACCTCGTACTTCCTTGCGAACCGCCACGCAGGAGCCTGGACGATGAAGATAGCCTGTTTCGGCGAGATGCTGTTGCGGCTTGCAGCGCCCGACCGTGGCCATTTGTTTCAGGAGGCGCGGCTCGATGCGCATTTCGGCGGGGCGGAGGCGAACGTTGCGGTAGCGCTTGCCCGGATCGGCACGCCCGCGACGCTGATTACGATATTACCGCATGGGTCGATCGGCGATGCTGCGATTGAGACCGTCCGTGCGGCGGGTGTCGACGTATCGCGGGTGATGCGGGCCGATGGCCGGCTCGGGCTGTATTTCCTCTCGCCGCCGAGCGGTCCGCGTGGTGCCCATATCGTCTACGATCGGCTCGGCAGCGTATTCGCGGTAACGCCGCCTGAAGCGTATAACTGGCCAATCCTGCTGCGAGGTGTCGACTGGCTGCATCTGTCGGGGATCATACCAGCGATCGGACCCGAGGCGGCGCGGCTGTCGCTCGACGCGATTGCTGCGGCACGGGCGGCCGGTGTGCGTGTGTCTTTCGATGGCAACTTCCGTGCGAGCATGTGGGCGCGCTGGTGTGACGATCCGCAGCCGATCTTGCTAGACCATGTCGCTAGGGCGGAACTGCTATTTGGCAATTATCGCGATATTTCGCTGCTGCTTGGGAAGTCGTTTGTTGGCGATACCCCTGAAGCACGACGCCAAGCTTGTGAGGCGGCATTTGCGCGCTTTCCGCAGTTGTCAGCTATCGCTTCAACCGCGCGAGAGGTTCTGGACGCTGACACGCATCGCCTGTCCGCCCGCGTCGATCGCCGAGACGATTGGTTTGAAACAGACGCGATTGCCGTTACGCAGATCGTCGATCGGATCGGGACAGGCGACGCGTTTGCCGCTGGCGTTTTGTCTTGTCTTGAAGATGGCTGTAAGGCCGCTGCCGAACGCGGCTTAGCACTAGCTTCGTTAAAACATGCGACTGCTGGAGATCAAAGTCGAACCAGTGCGTCTGATCTCGAATACTTTACAACAGACGCAAGCGACGTTCGACGTTAGTGTTGTGGTACGTGTTGATTATTAAACTGGTGAATATATGACGTTTTGTAAACGGGAAATCTGCGAGCTGCTCAAATATATGAAATAAAGTAATTACGGCCTTTGCAACATTATTCGTGGAAAGCGGCCCGGCCGTTTTCGGGCAGTGAGGGCGGTAAACAGACGTTCGTTCATTCGATGGGGCAAGGTGGCTAATCGGCCGTTTCTCTGGTGATAGCGGCCCGTCCGTTATCGGGCGGCAGTCGGCGGTAAGCAGCGGTTCGTTCACGTAGCAGAGCCAGGCTGAGAGGCTGCGAGTGATGGATTGCTTGATGGTCGTATCGCTCCGAACAGGCGAGGTCCCACTTGCGACACGACGCGCTTGACTAACTACGGGTAACCCGTACATGTTTCCTCGTATGCAGTCCGTCATCGAAACCAATGCCTACCTTGCGGCGGCGAAGGACGTTGGCATGAGTGCCGAGGAGCAGCAAATGGTGGTCGACCTGATCGCTGCCAATCCAGAAGCCGGTGAAATCATGCCGGGGTGCGGCGGGGCCCGTAAGTTACGGGTAGCGCGGCCGGGCGGCGGTAAATCTGGCGGCTATCGGGTCATCACCTATTATGCGGGCATCGATGCGCCGACGTTCCTGCTGACCGTGTTCGGAAAAAACGAAAAAGCCAATCTCACCAAGGGTGAGCGAAATGCCCTTGCCGCTTTCACCAAGACGCTGACCGACAGCCTTAGGAGGAAAAAATGAAGAGTGCCTTCGACAAGATCGCAGCCGGCCTCAGTGATGCTATTGCCCACGCCAATGGGGAAACGGGTCACGCAAGGGTAGCGGCGCCCATTGATGTGGCCGCGATCCGCAAACGTACGGGCAAGACACAGGATCAGTTTGCCCGCGCATACCATCTCCCACTGGGTACGGTGCGGGACTGGGAGCAGAGCCGCAGCCAGCCAGACGCGCCGGCGCGTGTCCTGTTGTCGCTGATCAAAGCCGAACCAGACACTATCGAGCAGCTCGTTCAGCGGGCGTAGCGTCCTGAACAAGAACGCAATAACAATGATGTTTGCCAGCAGTATGGCAAAGTGGCGGCAGCGTTCGACACGTGGGTCAGAAGTTACCGAGAGAGCCCTATGCTACGCTTAATCCACACCGCAGACTGGCAGCTGGGCAAGCCGTACGGTCGCTTCGACAGCGAAGTCCGCGCAGCGCTCAGCGAAGCGCGCTTCGACGCGATCGATGCGATCGGCAAGGCAGCGGTCGAGCATGGTGCCGCGCATGTTCTGGTCGCCGGAGACGTGTTCGATACCGAGGGTCCCGAAGATCGCGTCATTGTGCAGGCAGTGTCGCGGATGCAGCGATATGCCTGCACGTGGTGGCTGCTCCCCGGCAATCACGACTTTGCCCGTAACAGTGGTCTGTGGGACCGTGTTCGCGCCAAGGGGGCGGCGAACATCCGGATCGTCACGGAGCCCGTGCCGTGCGAGCTGGATCCCGGACACTGGCTCCTGCCAGCACCGCTGACGCACCGGCACAACCTCGATGATCCAACGGCCCTGTTCGACACCATGGAGACGCCGGGCGCGACACTGCGCATCGGCTTGGCCCATGGTTCGATCCGTGATTTTTCGTCGCGCGGTGAGGCGCAAAACCAGATCGCTCCCGATCGCGCACAGCGCTCCAGCCTGGACTATCTGGCGCTCGGTGACTGGCACGGAGCGCTGCGGGTCGATTCACGAACCTGGTATTCCGGCACACCGGAAACAGATCGCTTCCAGCGCGACGAACCGGGATATGTGCTGCTCGTAACGCTTGAGCCAGGCGTTGAGCCGGTCGTGTCACCAATCCGCACGGGCAGGTTCCAATGGCTAATGCGGGATTGGACGATCCCGGACGCGGACGGCTTTGCCGCCGAGTGCGACCGGCTGCTCGGTCCGATCGAACCGTCGGCAACGCTCCTGCAGCTGTCGTTGGCCGGGATCGTCAGCCTCTCCGACCGGATCGCGATCCTTGGCAGGCTCGACAATGACCTGCGCCATCGTCTGCGCCATCTGGCGGTTGCGGCAGACGATCTGGTCGGTCGGCCGAGCGAGGAGGATATGGCCGATCTGCAGGTCGAAGGGATGATAGGAACGGCCGCGGCAAAACTGATGGGCATGATCGAGGCGGGGGCTGCCGACGCCGTCACGGCCAAGCGGGCGCTCGAACGCCTGTTTGTAGAATATCAGCGCGGACAGGACGCACCATGAGCCTCAAGATCCGGCGCATCGCGCTGTCCAACTTCCGCAAGTTCCGTGATCCTTTCGTTCTCGATGGGCTCACCGACGGCTTGAACGTCATCATCGAGCCCAACGAGACTGGTAAGTCGACACTGCTGGAAGCCATGCGCGCGGCCTTCTTCATTCGGCACAACACAGCCAACCGCCTGGCGCGCAGCTATGCGCCGCACGGTGAAGCCGTAGCGCCGCAGATCGAGATCGGCTTCGAGGCCAGAGGCGAAGAGTGGCAGGTCAACAAGCGCTTCCTGAAAGGTGCGTCAGTCGAGGTCCGTGGGCCAAACGGCCGGGCACAAGGCGAAGATGCCGAAGCCCAGCTGCAGGCATTGCTCGGCGCGCGGCGTGACACGAGCCAAGCCGGCGACGCGGCCGCACACGGTGCGCTGGGGCTGCTTTGGGTAGGGCAGGCGCAGGCGCTCGAAGTCACCGCCCCGGGCGACATCGTCCGCGATAGCGTGCGTACGACGCTAGAGGCTGAGGTTGGCACGATCATGGGCGGCGCAGCCTACCAGCGTGTCCGGCCTCGGATCGACAGCCAGTTCGCAGACTATTGGACCACCACCGGCCGGCCTAGCGGTCGCCAGACGACAGCACGTACCGAGCATGACGCTGCCGAGAGCGCTGCGACCGAAGCCGCCACCCGGCTCGCCGCCCTTGAACAGGGCTTCTCTGATCTCGAGGCAGCTCGCGCCAGGCTGAAGGTGTTGGACCGTGATCTTGCCGATACGACCGACGCAGATCGGCGAAAGGTTCTGGTTGGTCAGATCGACGTGGCGCGGTCCGCGGCGCAGTTGCGCGATACCCGACTGGCCGAGCAAGGCCGCCTTGCTGATCAGGTCAAGGGACTGGAGGATCTTACCGCGCGTCTCACCGATGCTCGGAAGGCCGTCACTGACACGGCCGCAGCGCTAAGCAAGGCTCGTGAGAAACGATCCGGCCTGGAAGAGGAATTGACCAGCACGCGTGAGCGAGCGGGTACGGCGCGTGATCGGCTGGCGACCGCCCGCGACAACCGGCGCAAGGCGCACGCGGGGCTCGAGGGGGCCACCAAGTTGGTTGCCGCACGAGCACGTCATGTCGAGATCGCCCGGGTACGCCATCGGCACGCCGAGCTGCTTCCCCTCGAAGCCGAACTGCAGGCAGCCCGCGAACTTGGTGCGACCGTGATCCCACCCAGCGTCATCAAGACGCTGGAGGAACGCGAACGTGGCGTCGACAAGGCGCGCGCGGCGGTCGAGGCGGGCGCGACCCGGATCGAGTTCGCGGGCGATGTCAGCGGTGTTCGGATCGACGGAATGCCGGCTGAGCCGGGTGACCGAACGCTATCGCGTGAGACGCGCATCCAGTTTGATGGCGCTGAGCTGATCATCCGACCGCCAGCGGGGCTGCAAAGCGCCGAAACGGCGCTCGCCAATGCCCGCGATGATCTGGGCGCCGCCTTGACTGACCACGGGGTCACGAGTGTCGCTGATGCGCGGTCACGTAACGAAGTCGCGCGTGATGCTGTCGCCAACGTTCGCACGCTCGAAGCACGGATCGTCGGGATCACTCCGGCCGTGCCGTTGCTCGGTATCGCGGCCGGTGCTTCGGCCCTGAAGACATTCATAACAGGATTGCCGGAAAGCGCGGAAGGGGAGGGGGGCGAGGAACCAGACGTCAACGCATTGACGGTGATCGCGGCGGAGGCGGATTCAGCGCTCGCAAGGGCGGAGGGTGTCGATGAGGTGGCGTCGGCGCAACTGCGCGAACTGGAAGCACGCAATGCGCCGCTGATGGTCCAGGCGGCTGGTGCCGAGCGTGATGCTGCAAACGCCGTAGCGCAGCTCGCTGCTCTGGAGGGCAAGCCTGAGGTAGCTCGCTTGGATGAGGCTCTGCTGGAGGCGCGTCAACGGGAAGCGGCAGCGCTGGTTAGTCTGCAGGACGCCGAACGTGCTGCGACAGCCCATGATGTAGCGGCGATCGAACGCCAGATCGGGGTGTTGGACAAACGTGTCGAGGTCGCCCGGACGCAGCGGATCGATCTGGAGAAGGCGGTCGCCGGGCTCGAGGCGCGGATCGAGGCGGAAGGCGGCAAGGGGCTGGCGGACCGCGCTGCTGCTGCGCGAGAAGAAGCAGATGCCGCGGCCGCCAACCTGGCGCGCGTGACGCAGGAGGCGGAAACGTTGAAGCTGCTTCGCGACACGCTGGAAGGGGCGCGAGCAGAGACCTCAAGGACGTTCGTCGGGCCGGTTGCGCGGCGTGCGCGTCGGCACATCGAACGGCTACTGCCCGGTTGCGATCCGAGCTTTGGGGATGATCTGGGCCTGACGTCGATCACGCGTGGTGGTCTGGGCGAGATTTGCGGCGATCTTTCGCGAGGAACGCAGGAGCAATTGGCGGTGCTCACTCGGCTAGCTTTCGCTGACATGCTACTCGAGCAAGGTGTACCGGTGTCGTTGATTCTCGACGACCCGCTGGTCTATTCCGATGATGCCCGCTTGGATCTGATGACCGAGATCCTGACCGATGCGGCAACGCGAATGCAGGTCATTCTGCTGACCTGCCGTGACCGCGCGTTCCGCCATCTTGGCAATCGGATCAACCTGATCGGGGCGCAGTGAGAACGAAGAGCGGAAGCCCGGTGGTGGAAAGCAGAATGGCCGCTTTCGAGCGAACCGTGGCCTGAGCGGACGTTCGTTCATACGGCGGAGCGGATTTAATGATTGAATCCGGCTCCAGACCCAGCGCGTTCTTCGGATCCGCTGGTCACGACGACCTATTGAGCTATGTCTTTGATCAGGTGTTTCCTTTTCCGCCAAAAATCGATGCGGTGGACTCGCGAACGGTCATCCTCGCGGGTACCGTAACCGGGGTGGCGGTCGTTGGGCCGTTGACGTGGTCGGCGATGATGAGGTTGACGGCCAGCGCGGTGACTTCGGCGATCGGCTGGACGATGGCGGTCAGCGACGGATGCGCCAAGCGGATGATCGGGGTATCGTCGAAGCTGATCAGAGATAGGTCCCCTGGCACGGCGAGGGTACGCTCGCGCGCGAGTTCGAGCGTCGCTAGCGTCATCTGATCGTTGCTCGCGATGATCGCGGTCGGCGGCTCGTTCAGCGTCAGGAGTTCCGATGCCGCGGCGCGACCAGAGGCGTGGCTGAAGTCGCCGATCGCCAGCAGATCGTCCGTCGCCAGGCCAGCCGCCTGCATCGCCGCACGCCAGCCGTCGACCCGCCACGCGCTCAGCTCATATTCCGCCGGCCCGGCGATAAAGCCGATCCGCCGGTGGCCGAGGTCGAGCAGATGCTCGGTCGCGATCCGTGCCGCTCGCGTGTCGTCCATGATCAGTCGGATGCCAGGCCCGTCGGTCAGCGAGCCGATCCGTGCGAAGCTGATGCCGTGTGCCTCGAGCAGGTTGATGATCAGCGGATTGCCCGAATGCGGGGGCGTCAGGATCACGCCATCGGGTTGCAGTGCGGCGATCGCGGCCAGCAACTCGCGCTCGATATGGTCGCTATGCGTGTCGACGAGCTCAACGATCAGGCGATAGCCGTGTTCGGCGCAGGTCAGCATCCCGCCGAGCATCATCTGGTCGAACCAGTCGGTCCCTTGCCGCGCGCGCCAGTCGGCGATGGTTCGCTCGCGGTCGTTGAGCGCGAGGATCAGGTACGAGCGTGATCCGCCCATGCGTTGCGCGGCGATCGACGGGACATAGCCGAGCTTGTCGATCGATGCCTGGACGCGTTGCATCATCTCGGGCCGGACACCCGTTTCCTTGTTCACCACGCGGCTGACAGTCTGCAGCGAGACACCAGCATCAGCCGCGACATGCTTGATCGTTACCGCCTGACGCCGCCGTGCCATGCGTCTGAACTCAGGCTGCGAGGACGGGTGAGGGGGCGGGTGCGGCGCCGCAGTAGCGCGCGACGTACTCGGCATGCTCGGGCAACCCGGCGACGGTCGCGTTGGTGCCGTCGCGCAGGCCGCCGAGCAGCCGCGCCAGTTCGTCGTCGCGCAGCTTGGTCGCGATCGGGTGATAGCTCCGCGGGACGATGCCCTGGCCGAGCATCACCTGCACCCAGCTGTTCTCCGCGAACAGCTCCTCGTTCTTGCGGAACACGCGGCCGGTTTCGCGGAATAGCTCTATCTTGTGTTCGAGCGAGGCGGGGATCGGCATCGCCGCGCATTGCCGCCAGAACGCGCTGTCGCGGCGGTTCGTCGCCTTGTAGTGCAGGATCAGGAAATCGCGGATCTGCAGCATGTCGGTATGCTGCTGGTCGTTGAACTCGGCGACGTCGCGGGGGCTGACTGGGCTCGACGGGAACAGCCGCAGCAACCGCAGTACGGCACGCTGGATCAGGTGAATGCTGGTCGATTCCAGCGGCTCCATGAACCCGCCCGACAGCCCAATCGCGATGCAGTTGCGATGCCATTGCTGCCGCCGCGCGCCGGTCACGAAACGGATCACGTTCGGCTCCGTCAGCGTCTTGCCCTCGATATTGGCGAGCAGCCGGTCGAGCGCTGCGTCGCGGTCGAGATAACGGCTGCAATAGACGATGCCGTTGCCGGTGCGATGCTGGAGCGGGATGCGCCACTGCCAGCCCGCATCATGCGCCATTGCCCGCGTATAGGGCAAGGCAGGCCGCACGCTCTCGGTCTGAATCGCGATCGCGGAATCACACGGCAGGTAATGCGTCCAGTCATCGAACCCGGCGTGCAGCGCGCCTTCGATCAGCAACGCGCGAAACCCCGTGCAGTCGAGGAACAGGTCGCCCTCGATCCGCGCGCCGGACTCGAGCACCAGCGCGGCGATGTCACCGCTCTCACCGTTCAGCTCGACCTGCGCGATCCTGCCTTCGAGGCGGCGCGTGCCGTCGGCCTCCGCCATCTTCCGGAGGAACTTGGCGTAGCGCGTCGAATCGAGCTGGTACGCATAGTTCATCCGGTCGTCGGGCAGATGCGCGAATTTGCCCTGCAACGCAGCACGCAGCTCGAGACAGTAATCGTCGTAGGGCTGCGCGTGACCCTTGGTCAGGCCGTGCAGCCAGAAATGCTGGAAGCCCGCGGACCAGTGATCCTTGCCGGTGATCCCGAACGAGTGGAAATAGCGCTCGCCACGATCCTTCCAGTCGTCGAACAGGATGCCGAGTTTGAACGTCGCCTGCGTCTCGCGCATGAACTCGGCTTCGTTGATCCCGAGCAGGCGGTTGAAGGTGATCATCGGCGGGATCGTCGATTCGCCGACGCCGACCGTGCCGATCGCATCGGATTCGACCAGCGTCAGCTCGATCGTGCTGCCCATCGTGCGCGCGATCGCGGCGGCGGCCATCCAGCCGGCGGTGCCGCCCCCGGCGATTACGACGCGGCGTATAGGGTGTTCGGTCATCGGCTGAGCGCTCTCAGGAGGAAGGCGCGGAGGCGACCCGCGGTGTCGGCGGTGAGCGGCGCGAGCACGCCGCGCGCCGCCTCGGGAATATGGTCCGTGACGTCGGGACCGTTGGCGAAGACATACTGGTCGAACATCTCGCGCCAATGCGCCTTCTCGTCCGCGGGCAGGTCGCGGATCGCCAGCATCGCGTGGTTGAGCGCATCCTGCGGCTGGCCGAGCCACCGCGGCGTCTCGCGCCACCAGTAATTCACCAGCACGTTGAAGTCGGACAGCCCCTCGACATGATGCCACCACATCGCGGGAATGTAGAGCGCGTCGCCAGCCTCCAGTTCCGCGACCTGGCCGTGCTCCAGCGCCTGTCGGAAACGGGGGTGTGCGGCGAAGTCCGGATCGTGGAAATCGACCATGCTGACCGCGCGCCCGGCCGGCGTGTTGTCGACCGGGCCGAGGTAGAGATTGCGGAACTGGTCGCGCGGGAAGACCGTGAAGCGGCGTCGCCCGACCGCGACGCAGGCGAGATTGTCGGGCACGTCGTTATGCGCGGCGATCCGCGTCCGGGTGCCCATCCAGATACTGGCGAGCGGCGTGCGGACGCCCAGCGCGACATGGTTCGCCTCGTGCAGCCCGACGAAGAATTGGTGCATGTCGATCGACGCGAGATAGATGGCATGCGCGTTGGCCACGCCTTCGTTGGCGTCGATCCGTGCGAAGATCTCGGGCAGTTTCGCGCGCAGCATCTGGAAGTTCATCGCGTGCGCGGCGTCGTAGAACAGTCGCCCGCCGCTGTCGGGCATCGCGACGGAGACCGCGAAGGGCAGGTCGCGGGCGTGGCCCTGGATATAGTCGCGTGCCGCTCGCGACGATTGCAGTCCCGCGCGCACCATAGGCCAATCCGCGATCAACCCACGGCCAATGAACGGCGTGGTCGCTGCGCGCAGATGCACGTCCAAGTCTGCGGGATCGCGGATCTCGATCTCGCGGATGCGCGGCATGGTCGCAAAGATACCGGGATCGGCGTCAGCCACGCGTCATCCGCCGGTTCTTTCGCGCGATCAGGTCGCCGATATTGCCGAGCGACGCGAGCGCCATGAAGATCGGCATCAGGTACCCCGCGGCGTGCAGGTCGGCGACCGCGGCATCGTCGAGCGCGACCAGTCGATCCTCGTCGATGACGTGATAGCCGACCAGCCGGTTCTTCGAGCCATCGTCGAGCGTGACGTCCATCGTCAGCGGTTCGAGCAATTCGTAGCGGCGCAACGTGGCGAAGAAGTCTGCGGACGCGACATAGTCGGTGTCGAGTGCGCGGAGCTGATCGGCGATCCGTTCGAGATACGGCGTCGGCCGCCCGGTATCGTCGAACACGCGCGTGCCTTCGCGGGCGCCGATACGGGGGCTGGCCATGTCGAGGTGGACCTGGCGGACGTCGCCCGCGCCGCGCCCCACCAGGAACGGCTGGCTGTCGATCGCGAGCGGGCGATAGCTCGCGTCCCATCCGGCGTCGGTCAGGAACAGGTTCTCGCCGGGCTCGAACCCGAACATTGCCAGCGCGGTAAAGCTGTCGCGCGTCTGGTCGAGCTGGAACAGGATAGGATAGTGCGTTTGGACGCGGCGAAACTCGCTGGGGACGGTGATGCAGGTCATCACCGCGTCGCCGAGCTCGGGCGTGCGCTCGGTGCGGATGCGCAGGTCGCGGTGGTCGTCGGCGGTGAGGATGACGTGGTCGGACATCAGGCTGATAATTCCATCGCAGGAGCAGTCGTATGCCGCAGGGCGTCGAGATACGCACGATTGCTCGGCAGGCCGGCAGCCAGCATACGCCTGCGCTGATCGATCTGTGCGAGCAAGGTTTCCGTGCGCGCCCGGTCCGCCGTCGCGATCGGTCCGCGGGTCGGCGGCGGAAAGCCCATGCCGTACAAGACATACTGATAGCTCGCGGCGGGGAAGATCTCGTCGATCATCGGGAAATCGGCGCGCGACGGTGGCTGGTGCCGCCACAGCGCCAGCAGTTCGACGAGGCGCGGGGGGATAGAGGCGGCGTCGCGGTGATCGCGCCAATAGGGTTCGTCGCGTTCGCTGAGCACGTAATGTAGCTTGAGGAACTCGACGATCCGGTCCCAGCGATAGCGGAACAGCGTGTTGAAGCGGGTCGCTTGGATGTCCATCGCGCCGCGGTGACTGGGGAAATTATCGAGCAGCGCATCGAGCGACAGTTCGATCAAA
Source organism: Sphingomonas sp. PP-CE-1A-559 (assembly GCF_004340965.1). GTDB lineage: Bacteria > Pseudomonadota > Alphaproteobacteria > Sphingomonadales > Sphingomonadaceae > Sphingomonas. The sequence continues at coordinate 29,297 of NZ_SLYA01000015.1, forward strand.
ACGATCGCCGAGGCTTCGAGCGGCTCCAGGAACCCGGCGGAGAGCCCGACCGCGAGGCAGTTGCGCTCCCAGAATTTCGCGCGGTGGCGGGACTGGAACTTGAGCTGGCGGAAGGTCGGCAGCGGCGCGTCCGGCGCGTCCGGCGCGGTGGCGCGGATATGCCGCGTAAGCGTGTCCGCCGCGGCATCGTCGCTCAGATGCCCGGAGGAATAGACGCAGCCGATGCCGCGCCGGGTGGGCAGGCCGATGTCCCAGATCCAGCCGGCGGCATGCGCGGTGGCGTTGGTCTGAGAGGCGATCGGGCTGCCGGCCGCGACGGGCATCTGCACGGCGAGCGCGCGGTCGTTGAACAGTTCGCGGTCGCGGTCGATCGTTGCGACACCGTAATGGTCGCCGATCAGCAGTGCGGCGTGGCCGGTGCAGTCCACGAAAAGGTCGCCGGCGATGGCGCCCGATGCGCGCGTGCGGACCGCGACGATATCGCCGTGCTCGGTGCCGTCGATGCCGACGACGTGGTCGCGGACGTGACGGACGCCGAGCCGCTCGGTCGCGTGACGCGTCAGCAGCGCCGCGAGCTTGCCGGCGTCGAGATGGTAGGCATAGTTCAGCGTGCCGGCATAATCGGGCATCGCCCGCTGGCGTGGTGCGAGGTCGTGATGGCAGATCGCGCCCTGCGCGCCGACCATGTCCGCGAACCGCCCGCCATGCTCCGACCAGGCCGAGACGAGATCGCGCGGGTCGCCGTCGACGGGGGCGGTAAAGGGGTGAAGATAGCTGTCGTCGGCCGCGCCCGTGCGCCAGCCGTCGAACCGGGAGCCCTGCTTGAACGCGGCATCGCAGGCGAGAAGGAAGTCGGTTTCGGTGATGCCGATACGTTCGAGCGTGCGACGCATCGTCGGCCATGTGCCTTCACCGACGCCGATCGTCGCGACATCGGGGGACTCGACGAGTGTAACGGAGAGCGGGCGCGCCGTGTCGCGATCGGCACGCGCGCCGATCAGGCAGGCGGTAAGCCAGCCGGCCGTGCCGCCGCCGACGATCACGATGTGCGTGATCGGGTGGTCGCTCGTGATTCCGGGGCCGGTATTCGTGGCCATCGTCCGTTTCCTGTTTCCCTATCTGCGCGTGCCAACTCGTTCCGTCCGCGGCGGTTGCGCCATCCTTGGCCGTCATTCTGACGAAAGTCAGGACCCAGGGTACCTGAAGACGGTCGTCATTGGCTCTGGGTCCTGACTTACGTCAGGATGACGGAGCAGTTCGAGACCGTCCATACCTCACGATCTTCCCCCGCCAGGGGGAGGTGGCGCCGTAGGCGACGGAGGGGGAGGACACGGAACCGCTGTTACCCTTACCTCCCTTTCCGTCTGGCAAGTGCCAGCCACCTCCCCTTTGCGGGGGAGGATCGTTCGCCTTAGAAGTTGAAGCGGAGGCCTGCCGAGTAGCGTGCATACCCCGGTTGCGCGAACGTCACGAAATTGTCCGAGCGACGATGCCCGCGGCGGCCCTGGCCGGTGAGGTTGATCGCTTCGGCGAACACCGCGAGCCCCTTGGTCATCTGGACACTCGCGCTCGCATCGACCTGGCCATACGCCTCGACATAGGTCGGGTCGAACGCACCCCCGGCATAAAATTGCCCGCGCCAGTTATACGCGACGCGCGCCTGGATGCCGTTCTTGTCGTAATAGCCGACCGCGTTGGCGCTGTCGCTCAGCCCGGTCAGCGCGAACTGGCCGATGTTGGGATCGAGCGTGTTGTCGTATTTCGCGTCGCCGTTGACGATCGTGTAGTTCAGGATGACGCCGAAGCCGGTTTCCCACAGCCGGTGCTGGATCGCGAATTCCCAGCCGTTGATGTTCGCGGTCTGGTCGCTGTTGAACGGCTGGCTCAGCTGGAAGTTGAACAGATCGTCCTCGGGTAGGCCGAAGATGTTGCCGTTCAACAGGCCGGCATCGCTCGTCCCCGTAACCTGCGACGAGGCGGGGAAGTTGCGCAGGATGTAATCGCGCACGCGCAGATTGTCTGTCGTTCCCAGCGCCGCCACCGCTTGGCGATAGCGCGGGCCCGAGCCTGGGTTGCGGAGGTTGAACGCGGGCGTGTTGAGCTGAGTCGTGCCGATGAAGTTCTTCACGTCCTTGGTGAAGTATCCGACCGAGACATAGCTCTCAGGCCCGTAATACCATTCCGCCGACAGATCGATGTTCTTCGATTTGAAGGGGAGAAGGTTCGGGTTGCCCTGGCTGCCCGTGCCGCCGCCGATACGCGGGTTGGAATCGATGTTCAGGCCACCCTGCAGGCTGCCGTAGTCCGCGCGCGTGATGGTGTGGCTGTACGAGGCGCGCAGCTTGACGTTGCGCACCGGTTCGATGTCGAAATCGACCGCGGGGAGCCAGTTGTGATAGTTGCCCTTGAGCGAGGTGAACGAATTGGCGCCGTATGTGAGGGCGAATTCATTGGCGCCGGTCCAGCGCGTGCCGTTCGGAATCGGCACCAGTGCGGACGAGTTCACCTGCGTCTCGTCATAGCGGACTCCGCCGATGATGTGCGCCGGGCGACCGAACACGTCGAACTTGCCGTTGAACTGGATATACGGCGAGATCGTCTGCTCGCGAATCCGGCGATCGTTGGTGTAGTTGGCAAGGCAGGTGCCGGGCGCGGCGACGCCGGTCTGCGGCGCACTGCAGATGTTGTACTGCGCGCGCAGCAATTCGGCCATCTGCTCGAAATTGAAGGTGTAGATCGACTGCGGGATCGCCGGATTGCCGGACCCCGAGACGCCCTTGAACTTGTCGGGGATGCTGGTGAGGTTGAAGAAATCGTCGGGCACCGCGGCCGCACCGAACGAGGCGCCGCGCGGATCGATGCCGCCCCAGGTCTCGTTCTGGATGAAGCCGTAGGCCGAGCGGACCTTGTTGTCGACGTACGAGAAGCCCCAGTCGATGCTGTCGAGAAACTCGCCGTCGTGGTCGTAATGACCCTTCAGCTGGAGCTGGTTGATCTCGTCCTTGAAATACGCGTTGCGGAACGCGTTGCCGGTCGGCGTGATCAGCGCAGCGTTGAGCGGGTCGATCCCCGGATACATCTGGTACGAGATGATCGGCAGGTCGTTCTCGAAGTTCACAGTCTGCGACTGGACGCCAAAGATCGCGCCGCCAATCGACGTGCTGCTGCCGTAATCGTTGGTCGGCTTTGAGACCGCGGTCGAGTGATGCGCGTCGAGCGACATCGTGACGTTGCCCGGCGCTTCCCAGGTCAGGTTGCCGCCGATCGACTTGTTCTCGGATTTGTTTGCGGTAAGCGAGCTGCTGTACGACAGATCCTTGCCGGGCGCGAAATTCTCCGAATAGAAGACCGGCCCTGCTGCGGGGCCATTGGTCCAGGCGCTGCGCGTGTCGCCGAAGTTGAACCAGATCCCTACGCTGCTGTCGCGCACCTCGACCTTGTTGCTCGAATAGGTGAAGTCGAGCGTCGCGGTCAGCGTGTCGGTCGGCTTTGCCTGCAACACGAGCTGGCCGTTGATGCGCTCGCGATCGATGTCGATGACGTCGTAGGCGGCGCTCTGCGGGATCTCGTAAACGTCCGTCGGACCGGGGCGATTGGTGATGTTCGCGGCGCCGGGCGTGCCGGGCTGCGCCAGCGTGCCCCAGTTGTTCTCCGCACCGAGGAACCCATCGCGGAAGCCGACGCTCGCCGAGTTGTTGCTCGCCTTGCGACGCTGGTACGCGCCGCTGAACAGCACGCCGATGCGGTCGTCGGCGAACGTGGTGGACAGGATACCCGAGACTTCGGGCGTGATCTGGTCCTTGCCGTTGCGCGAGCTGTCGAGCACGCCCTTTGCGGCGATGCTGCCGCGCGTGCCCGGCTTGTCGAGCGGGCGCGGGGTGCGGATGTTGATGCTCGAACCGATGCCGCCCGACGGTATGGCGGCGCGACCGGTCTTGTAGACCTCGACCGCGGCCACGCCTTCGGAGGCGAGGTTGGCGAAGTCGAACGAGCGCGAGGCGGGCGCGCTGGCGCCGTCGCCGAGCGTCGAGGTCGGCATCTGGCGGCCGTTCAGCGTGACGAGGTTGTACTCGGGACCGAAGCCGCGGACGGTGACGGTCGAGCCTTCGCCGTTCGAGCGGTCGATCGACACGCCGGTGATGCGCTGGAGCGACTCCGCGAGGTTTGTGTCGGGGAACTTGCCGATGTCCTCGGACGAGATCGCGTCGACCACGCCCTGGCCGTTGCGCTTGATGTCGATCGCTTCACGCAACGATGCGCGGATGCCGGTCACGACGATATCGTCGGTGGTCGCGTTGGGGTCGGTCGGGGCGGCCTGTGGCGCGATGTCCGACGGCCCTGGATTGCCGACGGTTGCGGCCGCGTCCTGCGCCATGGCGATACCGGGCGTGCCGACCAGAGCCAACGCGGACGTGCCGATGATGAAACGCGAAAGCGAGCGAGCTGCGAAGCTACGCATGGTAATCCTCCCCTGTAGACGACGCTATGACCTGCGCCTTTCCCGTGAACGTTCACTTTCCCGCTGCATGACATAGTGTCAAGCGCGGTAGCGCTACCGTTGTGAACGTTCTCAAAATATGCTGTTGATAGTGGCTCTGGCGCAACACGCCGCCGGACGACCGCCTTCGAGAGCGGTCGCCGCATCGGGAAAGGACGCAAGAATGTCGAACAGGTTTCGCGGGATGCTGCTGGGGGCGTCGCTGCTTGCACTCGCAGGGGCTGTCGATGCTCGGGATGCGGGCAAGCCCGGCACCACGATCGTCGCCAGTGCCGATGCGCGCGCGCGGGCCCGGGCTATCGTCGCGCGGATGACGCTCGACGAGAAGATCGCGCTGGCGCACGGGCTGTTCCCACCGATGGCCGCCGGCAAGACCGCCAGTGAACTGATCCCGTCGGCCGGGCATATCGACGGCATTCCGCGGCTTGGCATCCCGTTGGTGCGAGAGAGCGATGCGTCGCTCGGCGTCGCGAACCAGGTCGAACAACGCAAGGGCGACGTCGCTACCGCGCTACCGTCGAGCCTCGCGACCGCGGCGAGTTTCGACGTCGCGATCGCGCGTGCGGGCGGCACGATGATCGGCGCGGAGGCGCGCGCCAAGCGGTTCAATGTGCTGCTGGCGGGAGGCGTGAACCTGACGCGTGACCCGTGGAACGGGCGTAATTTCGAGTATCTGGGCGAGGACCCATTGCTGGCGGGGGAGATGGCTGGCGCGCATATCGCCGGGGTGCAGTCGAACCACATCGTGTCGACCGTGAAGCATCTTGCGCTCAACGCGCAGGAGACCGGGCGGATGGTGGTCGACGCGCGGCTCGACGAGGCGAGCCTGCGGATGAGCGACCTGCTCGCCTTCCAGATCGCGATCGAAAAGGGGCGGCCGGGATCGGTGATGTGCGCCTATAACAGGATCAACGGCGACTGGGCGTGCGAGAACCGACACCTGATGACCGACGTGCTGAAGCGCGACTGGGGCTATCGCGGTTGGGTGATGAGCGATTGGGGCGCGGTGCATTCGACCGCCAAGGCGGCGAATGCGGGGCTCGACCAGCAATCGGGGCAGGAGCTCGACAAGGCGATGTATTTCGCTGCCCCGCTGAAGGCTGCGGTCCAGTCTGGCGCGGTGCCGGTCGCACGGCTCGACGACATGATCGCGCGCTATCTGACTGGGCTTATCGAGACCGGCGCGTACGATAATCCGGTCCCGGCTACCGCGCAGGTGCCGCCCTATGCCGCGCATGCCGAGGTCGCGCAGCGCGCTGCGGAGGCGGGCATCGTGCTGCTCAAGAATGACGGCGACCTGTTGCCGGTGGCGCGGACAGCCAGGCGCATCGTGGTGATCGGTGGGCGGGCAGATGTCGGCGTACTGTCGGGCGGCGGATCGAGCCAGGTCCGCTCGGTCGGTGGCGCACCGATCGAGATTCCGCTGACCTCGGGCGCGGCGATGTCGTTCGCGCGCTACACCTATCACGCGTCGTCGCCGCTGAAAGCGCTTCAGGCCGCGCTGCCGGGTGCAACCGTGACGTTCGTCGACGGAAAGGACGTCGGGGCAGCGGCTGCTGCGGCGCGAACGGCGGACATCGCGATCGTGTTCGCGACACAGTGGACGACCGAGGCGCAGGACGTACCGAATTTGTCGCTTCCCGATAACCAGGATGCGCTGATCGCCGCGGTCGTCAAGGCCCAGCCGAGAACGGTCGCGGTGCTCGAAACCGGCGGGCCCGTCCTGATGCCGTGGATCGGATCCGTCCCGGCGGTGCTCCAGGCCTGGTATCCGGGCCAGCGTGGCGGCGAGGCGATCGCCGACATCCTGACGGGCAAGGTCTCTCCGTCCGGCCGGCTGCCGATCACCTTCCCCGCCGCGGCATCGCAGGCGCCGCGCGTTGCACCGGTCGGGCTGGACCGGCTGACGTCGGTCGAGGCGCAGGCCGCGGCAAACCCCGCGAACGCATCGACCTTCCAGCTCGAGAGCTTTCCGGTCGATTATGTCGAAGGCGCGAACGTCGGCTATCGCTGGTACGAGAAGCAGGCGCAGCGTCCGCTCTTCGCGTTCGGGCACGGGCTGAGCTACACCAGTTTCGCCTATCGCAATCCGGTAGTGACGGGCGGGCGATCGCTGAACGTCACGTTCGAGGTCACCAACACCGGCAAGCGGGCAGGGGCGGACGTCCCGCAGATGTACGTCGCGCGCGACGGTTCGGCCACGCCGATGCGGCTCGCGGGCTTTGCGCGTGTGACGCTGAAGCCGGGGGAGACGCGGCGAGTCACGCTGACCGCCGAACCGCGCATTGTCGCCGATTACGACACGACGCTGCCCGGCTGGCGGATTGCGGGGGGTGCTTACCGGGTGGCGCTCGCGCATGATGCGCAGGACCGGGCGTTGGTTGTTACGACCACGCTCGATGCGGCGACGATGAAGCCGTAGTCTTTTCTCTGTCCGGGTCCGAAATCCTCCCCCGCCAGGGGGAGGTGGCTGGCGCTTGCCAGACGGAGGGGGCGGTACGCGATGAACTATCGTTCCGTGTCCTCGCCCTCCGTCACTTTCAGCGCCACCTCCCCCTGGCGGGGGGGATTGAAGAGACTGGCAACCGTCACCGTACGCTTGCCCTCGATACGCATGTTTCCTCGCGAAGGCGGGGATTTAGCCTGAGCTCCCGCCTTCGCGGACGAACAAGGAACGCGCTAAATTATCCTGACTCGGTAATTAGCGGGTATGAGCGCGGTTGCCTGTCCGGCTCGGACCGGCATAGGTGGACGAATGGCGCGTCTACCCGTTTCCCGTGACGTCTTGCCCACCCCCGTCCGCCGCTCCACCGGTTTCCTGCTCGTCTTCGCGCTTGCCTATGTCGGTGGGGTCGTCGGCTATCTCCCGCTGCTGACAATGTTGCTGCCGATCAAGGTCGACGCGGTCGTTACCGCGATCGGGGGTGCGGGGCGGCTCGACGTTCTTACCGTGATCGTCGTTACGGGGGCTCTGGCGGCGAGCGTGTCGAACATCGCGTTCGGGTGGCTGAGCGATCGATCGGTCGCGCGGGGCGGGGGGCGCCGGGGCTGGCTGGCTGGGGGCTTCGTGGCGACCGCGATCGCCTACGCCGCGATGGCTGTCGCGAGTACGCCGATCGCGCTGATCCTCGCGGTCGTCGCGTTCCAGGTGGCGGTTAACGCGGTGCTCGCGCCTCTGCTCGCGATCATGGCCGACGAAGTGCCGGATACACAGAAAGGCTTGGCCGGCGGCCTGCTCGCGATGGCGAGTCCGGTGGCGTCTGCCTTGGCGGCGCTGCTGGTGGCGACCGCGTCGCTGAACGAGACGCTGCGGCTTGCGATCTTGCCGGTCGTGGTCGCCTGCTGCATCGTTCCGCTGTTGCTGACACCGGCGCAACCGATCGCGCGAATCGATCCGAGATCGCCGATCGAGGCGGTGCTGCGCCGGGATCTGGCGCTCGCGTGGAGCGCACGGCTGTTCGTGCAAGTCGCTGGCAGTGCGCTGTTCGTCTATCTCTTCTACTATCTCGAAAGCATCGCCCCGTCGGTGGCGCCGGGCAGTATCGCGGCGCGGATGGGGATGGTGATGATCGTCGGGTACACCGTGCCGCTGCCGATCGCGGTCCTGGTCGGACGGCTGGCTGATCGTTCCGGGCGGACCAAGCCGTTCCTGTTCGCCACCACCATCGTTGCTGCGTCCGGACTGTGTGGCATGGCCTTCGCCAATGACTTTACAAGCGGCGCGGTCGCATTCTGCGTCTATACCGCGGGGGCGTCGGTGTTCCTCGCGCTGCACGCGTCGTTCGCCATGCAGTTGCTGCCGAACCCACTGCACCGCGGACGTGACCTGGGACTGCTAAATCTGACCAACACGCTGCCGGGGCTGCTCGGGCCGACGCTGACCTGGGCGCTCGCGACGCCGACCGATTTCGATGCGGTGATGCTCGTGCTCGCGGCGCTGACACTGTGCGGCGGCGGGATCATCCTCGCCGCGCGCGGCCGACACTAGCGGCGCCAGTAGCGGACGTAATCGACCGCCATGCGCTGCGGGAAGGCGGCGTCGTCGATTCCCTTCTGGCCACCCCAGTCGCCGCCGACCGCGAGGTTGAGGATCAGTTCGTACGGACGCGTGAACGGCCAAGCCGCCTTGCCGCCAGGCTGATTGTTGGCGACCCGCATGACCGCGCGGCCATCGACGCCGATGGTGATTGCATCCGCCCGCCAGTCGAGCTGATAGCGGTGATATGTGGTGCACGCCGTTGCGACCTGTGTCTGGGCGCCACGCTGCGTACCCTTGACGTGATTGAAGGCGGCGGTGTGCAGAGTCGCGTGGACGGTGCCGGCATCCCAGCCGACCATTTCCATTACGTCGATCTCGCCTTCGTCGGGCCATTTGCCGCCTGACGGCAGCAGCCAGATGGCCGGCCAGCTGCCGCGACCGCACGGCAGCTTCGCACGGACTTCGTAAAAACCGTAGCCGCGGGGCTCGCGAGAGACGAGCTTGGCGGAGGTGTACGCCTGGCCGCCCCAATCGGCGAACTTCGATCTGTCCAACGTCTCGCGCCGGGCCTCGATTACCAGCGCGCCGTCTTCGATGCGGGTGTTTTCGACGCGGTCCTTTGCGTAATATTGCCGTTCGTTATTATACCAGCCTTCGGTGTTGCGCGACACGTCGAAGCGCCATTTGGTTTTGTCGACCGCCTTGCCGTCGAACTCGTCGGCAAAGCTCGGTTTTTCCTTGGGCGCGACCATCGGCGCGCTGGCGCTGTAATTGGTCGCGCCCAGGGTAGCGGCTTGCGCGGCGAGTAGCAGCAGGATCATCGGATGGCCCTTTTCGTCATGGATAGCGTGTCAGCGTCTGGCGAACCGCGCCCGGTCGCGCGGCGGCGCCTGCATCGTTGACCAGATGCGCGATCGTACCCTGGCCGGTGCCGAGCGAGATGGTCGTTATGCTGGCAAAGCGAACGCCCGGTCGCCGCGGTGCCTCGATCGCGCTGTCCAGCACGATCGAGGGGTCGGCGGTAAAGTTGGCGTAGATGCCGAGGCCGGTCGCCTCGTGCGACGTGACTGTGTCCGCGACCTTGTACGCGGCCCAGCCTCGCGTCTTTCCCGCCTTATAAGCGGCCTGGTTCGGCGGGTCATAGGGCAGTTCGCACTGGTAGAAATTGGTCCGGCCGCGTTCGCCGTTCCACGTCACCTGGTATTTCTGGAAATGCTCGACGAAGAGGCCGTGAATGGTCACGTCGTCACCGTTGACGATGAGCCCCTGGTCGGCGGTGCTTTCGGTCCAGCCGACATGCACGCGTCCGCCATCGCGGTTGCCGTGGTCGGCGCGCCAGATCCAGAGATGATCACCGATCACGTGGTGGCTGTTGATCTCCAGGCAGGTCTGCGCCTTGCCCACAGTCTCGCCGCCGACCCGGAAGAAAAGGTCGGCGAGCAGGGTCGGGTTGCGGCTGTGGTCGTGCTTGGCACCGCGGGGACCGACCTGGATAAGTACCGGCGTTTCGACCGGCCCGGCGTCGATCAGCAGGCCGGCGATCGCGACACCCGGCACGTCCGCGACGACGATCGCCGCGGAACCCTGTTCGACGAGCAGGGTCGCCAGTCCCAGACCCAGCACCACCGTTCCGGCATGTTCGATTCGCAACGGCTCGCGGATGCGGTAGATACCGGGGGTGAGCAGAAGATGCTTTCCCTTGGCCAATGCCGCGTTGATCGCCGACACGGGCGTATCGGGATGGGCGATCAGGAACCGGGACAGCGGAATGGACGTGCCCGCGGGTGCGCCGCCGGCCCAGCTCGTCCCGCGCGTGTCGCGTCGCACGGCAGGGACGAAGACCGCCCATTCCCCTAAGCGCGTGATGTGCAGGAAAGGCTTCTCCCTTATCAAGGCCACCGTCTGCAGGCTGGTATAAGGCGGCTCGGGGAAACTCGTCGGCGGGGCGCCCTCGACGCCCGCGAACATCATGTTCCAGTTCGATCCCCGCCACCCGCCGATATGGCTGTTGCGGGTGAACCATTGCTGTTGCGTACCCGAGCGCACGGTTCCGTCGATTTGGCAGTCCGCCATGAACCCGCCGCTCGACCAGCCGCCATCGTCCAGCGCTAGGTCGCCGTTTAGATGCACGCGGCGATAAGGTGCGGCCTGCGACACCGCCCAGCGATCCGCGCCATCGGTGGGGCGCACCGAAAGGTTCTCTACGCCGCGCCAGAAATTGACGAGCGCCATGCCCTTTGCCCAGTCCGCTTCGGCATGGACGTGCCCGTCGATCGCGACGTCGCCGGGCAAAGGGCCAAGCCCTGCGACTTGCGTGAAGAACCCGACGTTCACGTCGATCGAATAGCGCCCCGGCTTGAAGAGAATCGCATGACGCGCGTCCGTGAAATGCGCGCGTTCCTGTTCGCGGAAGATGGCGTCTACGCGGGTCTGTACGACGTCTGCTGGCATGGCGGGGTCGACGATAAAAACGTTGGGGCCGAAATCCGGCGAGGCTGGACTTGCGGATGCGGCAGCGGTTGGGAACGCAGCGACGAGACCCGTTCCGCCAAGTCCTTCGAGAAACGCCCGGCGCGTGTGGTTCAAGGCTGGCCTCCCCAGTATATGCTCCGGAACCGTCGCAGCGTGGTGCGGGCGCAGTCCGGTAGCGCGACCGGGTTAGGCCAAGTGAACCCGTGGCTCAACCGCCCTCATTCGATCGCGAGGAATGCGGTGATCGTCAGTCGCCCAACCGCTGGATCGGCGGATAGTGGCGCATCGCGTGCGATCGCGCCGCTGTGCAGGACGTAGCTTCGATACAGCAAAGCGCGATTATAGGCCGCATCGACCAGCGCCGTGCGTTCGAACAGCGCCGTATCGCTGGCGATATACCCGTCGGGCGGCGTCGCTGCGACTTCGTGGCCGAGGTGCTCGAAAAATGCGGGCGCGCGCGTCTCGTCGATCGTCTCGAACCCGGTCTTGCGATGTCGGAAAAACGCCGTACCTTCTCGGATCGTCGGCGAGAGGTAATGGATCAGCGCAATCCGGTCGCGCCCGTACGCGTCGACATGGGGCAGGCGTTGCCGAATATCGAGCGCTTCGGGCGTGGTCGTGACCATCGAGAATTGCGCATCGACGACGCGGATGCGGCGGTATGGTCCGAACTCCCGCCCCAGGGCGCGTGCGACCACGGGAAGTTGATCGCGCAGATACGTATCGGGAAGGGCCGCGCGGATGCCGGGATAGTGCTGCCCCGCGGGGACGAACGCGGCCTCAGCAGCCGCTGCGCGCAACCCATCGGGATCGCTGACAAAGCCATCGATGACGATGAGTGGTTCGGCTTCGCCACCGATATGCCGTCTGGTGATACTACGCATGGTCATGGCTCATCGTCCGTTATCGGTGTTTGACGCAGCACAACGCAAGGGCGTCGTTGATCCGTGGCCAACCTAAGACGGTCCCAAATCGGCATGTAGGATCGCTTCGTAGTTCGGCTCGAGCGGAGAGTTCGTCATATGCGTGCCATTACCGCAGCGCTCATCAGCGTGAAACCAACCGAAGATGGCTTCCGAGAGGGCGATATACAGCGCTTAGTTGCCCGTGGCGCGAGCATCGTTACGACCTAGCGTCACAGATCCAACCGCTCGCGCGCCGGCTCGCGAAGGAACTTGCTTACTTCATTGATTAAAAAACAGCCGAACTTTATCGCATCTATGAATCACCACACCTGACGACTGAGATAATAACGTAGTGCGGCGTCAATTTGCCGTACGGTACCGATTTTAATATTCATGCAATTTTTGTATATTTGCCGTCTGCCGGCCTCCCATTTCGGGAAGCTTGCTCCTTTTCGAGCGCACAAAAGCGCCGGGCGATATCAGCTATTTCGAACCGCCTATCGTAATTCATCGGTTCGTAAGCGGCGGCGAGGTAGGCTCGTGCAAGATCGAGCATCTGCCCGAGCGAAGCCCTCGCGCCAGGGTACGTTAGATAGGCTCGGGTTTCAGCCTCAGAGACCTCCGTTTAAGGGGGTGCCAAGCAACTCATTAATTGTGAGTTTCGGCACCCCCCGGTCCGGGTCAGCGAGAAGCTGACGGCTCATTGAAGGCAAAATCAATGTGAATGGACGACCGGTTTCGGGAGGCGGCGGAAAGGGCGTGAATGTGCAAAAGTGGGTCCTTCCCTCGACACTGGACGTAGCTCGGTGGCTTCCGGCCTTACCAGGCTCGTCTGTCGGCATGTCTAGGGTCAGGACTCGTTGATCAAAGCCAGAAGATGACGGTGGCAGGTAAGCGCGGTCTGAGGGCCGCCTTGCAGGCGGAGCGTTCAACGGGTTGATGGCAGCTCTTTGAACGGGGCCGTAATGTCGGACGAGACTATCG
>NZ_SLYA01000016.1:0-26515 GCF_004340965.1 Sphingomonas sp. PP-CE-1A-559
GATAGGCTTTTCGCAATCAGACCATGAGGGTCAATTTCCGAGATCAAAACAGGGTTCCCGTAACATTGGCGGGAGCATTGCGTCTCTCAGTTGCCGAGGGCCGCGATCGGTCAGCAATTTATGATTTATACCATAGGTTGCCGAAAAGAACTTGATTTAAGTTAGTTTGCACGACGACTTTCATGGGACAGTGAAAGTTGGGGCAGCAGGTTGGCGCATATTGGGCAACTCCAAACCGAGAAAGATGCGCTGAACGAGTGGCTTTTATAGGGAGCTTGGATCGCATGCCCGGGTGTCCGGATATGGGCGCCGACTACCCCCGCCCAATGTCGGAAAACACATGATAGCCGACACCCCCGACCTGCGCTTTCACCGAACCATACCCACCTCCACCCATAATGATCGACAAACCCTATCGCTTTGGTAAAGTGTGCGAGAACGTACTTTCGAAGGTTTGTCGTACATGTTGGTCGGATATATGAGGGTGTCGTCAGCCGACGATCGTCAGACGGTCGACCTGCAACGTGACGCGCTGGTAGCAGCTGGCGTTGATCATCGGCATCTCCATACTGACAAGGCATCGGGCGCTCGCGACGATCGACCTGGGCTGAAAGCATGCCTCGACTATTTGAACGCGGGCGACACGCTGGTTGTGTGGAAGCTCGACCGGTTAGGACGTTCGCTGCCCCACCTGCTGACGATCGTCACCGACCTGAAGGCGCGCGGCATCGCGTTCCGATCGCTGACCGAGCAGATGGATACGACCACGCCGCACGGCGAGTTGCTGTTCTCGCTGTTCGGTGCATTGGCTCAGTATGAGCGTGCGCTGACGCGCGAACGAGTGATGGCGGGACTAGCCGCTGCCAAACGTCGAGGACGCCAAGGGGGGCGGCCACCTATGATCGACGCGGAAACGCTCGAACGGATCACCGCCGCACTGGATGGCGGAGCCAGCAAAGCTTCCGTCTGCCGGACCTTCAAGGTACCGCGCTCTACCCTGCTTGGCACGTTGGCGCGGATCGGTTGGGCCGCACCGGCAAAGGCCTAAGTTTTGTGACGGAGTGCCCAACGCTCTTGCTCACTCGTGCGCAAATGTCGCAAAAGTCTGTTGCATAATTCGTTGATTCCGATACAGTTATGCGACATGCTGATTGGCTACGCTCGTGTGTCCACCGATGACCAAGATCTCCGACTGCAACGCGCCGCGTTGAAGGATGCCGGATGCAAGCGGACGTTCGAGGAGAAGATCTCGGGCGCGAAGCGTGACCGGCCCGAATTGGTCAAGATGATCGAGCAGCTGCGCAACGAAGACACGGTCGTGGTGACGCGGCTCGATCGGCTGGCACGCTCCACCCGCGACCTGCTCGACATTGCCGAGAAGCTGAAGGATGTTGGAGCCGGCCTGCGCTCACTGGCCGAGCCCTGGGCAGATACGACTTCGCCAGCGGGCCGCATGGTGCTCACCGTATTTGCCGGCATTGCCGAGTTTGAGCGCGAGCTGATCCACCAACGCACTAGCAGTGGGCGGGTAGCGGCAAAGGCGAGGGGTGTACGCTTCGGACGCCCGCCCAAACTAACAACCGAACAGGTTGCCCTGGGCCAGCGACTGGTCGCTGAGGGAACCTCTGTGCGGGAAGCAGCCAAGCTGCTCAAATGCCACCACGCCACGCTCTACCGCGCGCTGACGGCCGCTGCGCCGGGACTTGTCTGATGCCGATCCGTCCCGAACACGTCTTTCTCTATCCGATCGACTGGCCACAGCTGTCGCAGCACGTTCGCTTCGGCAGGGCAAAGGGGCGGTGCGAGCATTGCGCACGGCCGCACGGGCAGCGGGTCTTCCACCTAGGCGACGGACGGTGGTGGGACAGGAGCCGCCTGTGCTGGCGCAACGGCAAGGGGCGGCGCGTGCGGCGCCCCGTGGAGAACATTCTCTCGAAAGGCCGCTGGACGCCGGTCGTCCTGGCCTGTGCGCATCTCGACCATGACCCCAGTGACAGTGCGCTGCACCGGCTCGCAGCGCTTTGCCAGCGCTGCCACATGATCCATGACGGTCCTGAGCATCGGCGCCGACGCTGGATGAACGCGCATTACCGGCGCGCTCTTGGCGACCTGTTCTACGGCCCATATCCCATGCTGGGAGGCGACTGGATCACGCACACGCCGATCAGCATGCGGGCTAATGCCCAGTCCTCGACTATTTAAGCATTCCAGCAGAATTATTGCTTCGCTGAACGCCTTTTGCGCGTCAACAACAACCTATGCATGTGTACGATATAATCCGTCCTTAGGACGGATTATATCGTACACAGCGTGAAACGTCAATTGGGCGCATGCCCTAAAGATGCAGCCTTCTTGACTTTGCGGCAGCGTCCTATATGCTATGTCCTTAGGACATAGCATATAGGACGCTGCGTAAATGACGGAACGATTGCGCCCTTTTCAGCAACGCAAGCGGATGACGCAGCTTGCCGAGACCCTGTCCCGCGCGCTTATTCGACAGCCGAAGCCCGTCCTTTCTAATTATGATATTTTCCGCGAGCTCTGGGAGATATATCAGTCCGGCAGTGCTAAATATCTCCGGGGTGCGACACCAAGCCGTGACGTTTTTCGGCGAACACGCAGCCTGCTACGAAGCGAGGGTGTCATCCGCCAAGACAATGACTACGGCTCACACTGGCGGATCGTGGATCGCTCCGATGCACCAGCCGAAGATGTTATTTGTTCGGTTGATCCATTCTGCCACATTGCTCATCTATCTGCTTTGCAACGGTACGGCCTCTCTAATAGACGTCCCGAGAGCCTCTTTCTTGTCGAACCGATCCCGACTTTACGGCGTCAACTTGTACGTGAGCAAATGGAGGGTGATTATGGAGATAGCCTCGAAGATCCTGAGGCTGATATCGAACCAGCCAAGGCCGTAACCCATCCGGAGACCGTGCGCGGCCGGCCAGTTGCGATCGACACAACGAAGTTTGCCGGTGATCAGATCGCGATCAAGGGTAGCCTATCGAGGATCGCTACGATCGGGCAGACCTTTCTTGACACGCTTGATAGTCCCGACCGATGCGGAGGAATGTCGCATGTTCTCGACATCTGGACGGAGCATAGCCGAACCTACTGCGATGAAATTATTGAGCGGGTCGAGAGAGCCGAGAAGCCAATTTGGAAAGTCCGCGCTGGCTTTATATTAGAAGAACATATCGGCATTACCGATGCCCGAATATCTGCTTGGGCGCGTTTTGCGCAGCGGGGCTCAAGCCGCGTCCTTGATCCGGGCAAGCCATTTGCACCGCAATTTTCAGAGAAGTGGATGCTATCACTCAATGCCTAATAGTATAGAAGAAGGAAAACAGATTACCGTCAATATTGGTGAATGGATTGAAAAGGCAAGGCTCGATCCTCAAGCCTATCTCGAAAGGCAGGTAACCGAGATATTCTTGACTGCGCTGGCAATGACCAAACCTTTTTCTCACGAGATATTTCTCAAGGGCGGAATTTTAATGGGGGTAGTCTATAAAAGCCCTCGACAAACCGGCGATGTTGACTTCACCGCCATTAGCGAACCAAATATGGAAATGGCTGAAGCCTTAAAGGCGGCACTCAACGATGCCTTTCCTAGAGCGGCAGCTAAGCTCGGCTATCCTGACTTAATGTGTAACGTCCAATCATCGCGTTATGAGCCCAGCGCTAAGATGTTTGCTAAGGCGACCGGCCCCCTGCTCGCACTTCGTGTCGGCTATGCGAAGCGGGGTGCCCCGCAAGAGAGGCTCTTCCGGGCTGGCACCGCCTCGGACGTGCTGGACGTCGACATTGCGTTTCGAGAGCCTGTGAACGCAATTCAGATTGTTCAGCTTGGCGAGGGAGTGACAATCCGAGCTTATTCGTTGCTTGATTTGATAGCGGAGAAACTACGGGCGTTGCTCCAACAGCCCAAGCGTAATCGAAATCGCCGCCAGGATGTGTATGATATTGCGTCATTACTGGAAAAGTTTTCACTTGATGAAAGTGAGAAAACTGACCTGCTCGCTTTCCTACACGAAAAGTGCCGCGCACGTGATATAAATCCTGATCGCGATGCGCTTGGGCAGCTTGCCGTCAGGGATCGGGCCAAAAAGGACTGGAATACGCTTGGGCTAGAGCTTGAGGAGCTTCCAGATTTTGACCATTGCTTTGACATCGTTAATGAATTTTATCGCTCCCTCCCTTGGAATTGAGCCACTGGCCGAACCCAGCGTCGGTAAACTCGGTGGTAGGCGAAACACGGCATATTTGTCTTAATGTACCAAACAGGGCTCGACTAAGAAGATAAATTGAGCGAGTTTTAACTCGGGGGAGTAGTAGAGCATGTGGAGTGATCGCGAAAGCGCTGAGGATTTCCTGAATTTTACAGAACTAGCGGACCAGATTGGTGCGCTTGCGACGACCAAGGAAATGCTCCCTCTCTCGATCGGCGTGTTCGGAACTTGGGGCACCGGAAAATCGACAGTGCTCAGGCTTGTCAGAGGCAAGCTGGAAAGCGGCGAGACACCGCCTCTCTTCATCGACTTTGATGCCTGGCTTTACCAAGGCTTTGACGATTCTAAAGCCGCGTTGATGGAGGTGGTCGCCGACACCCTGCTTAAAGCCGCTAAAAACGATGAAAAGCTGGTGGAAAAGATCAAGCGGTTCGCGTCACGCGTGAACTATTTCCGTGCAATCAGCATGGCCGCTGACTTTGGCATTGGGATGGCGTTCGGGGTCCCGCCAGGGCTGCTGACTAAGGCGGGTTCGGCAATCTCGTCGCTCGTCTCAGGTGGCGGCGGGGGCGACGAGGCCAAGGACCTGAAGGGTGTGGCAAAGGACGCACAAGAGGGCTGGTCGAAGCTAATTAAACCCGAGGAGGCAAAAACGCCGCCAAAGGAGATAGCTGCGTTCCGCAAGGAGTTCGGCGAGATTCTAGACGAACTCGGCCGTCCTCTGATTGTCTTCGTCGACAATCTTGACCGTTGCCTGCCGGATGTTGCGATTGGCACGTTGGAAGCCATCCGCCTTTTCCTCTTCCTGCCCGGCACCGCCTTCGTAGTCGCTGCAGACGAAGACATGATCCGCCATTCCGTGGCGAGGCACTTCAGTGATCCAAACGCGAAGCACGTTCACGACTACCTCGACAAGGTCATACAGGTGCCATTCCGGGTCCCCCGCGTCGGCGTCGATGATGTGCGCGCTTATATGTACTCTCTATTTACCCAGAAGCTTGCGCCCACTGCGCTTGGCAACGTTCAGGCGGTATTGCTCGAAGCACTGCAGAATGCATGGGACGGGGCAAGTTTCACCGCCGACCAAATTGATGGTGTTGCTGGCCGTCCCGCCGGACTTCTTGAGATGCTCGGAACCGCCGACGGGCTAGCGCCGACCCTCACCACGGCGGACAAGATCGATGGCAACCCGCGCATCATCAAGCGCCTGCTCAACGCAGTGATGCTACGCAGATCGCTCGCAGCTACGAGGAAGATGAAGATCGACCTTGGGACTTTGGCGAAGCTCGCAATCTTTGAGCGCGGCACCGACGCCGACGCGACCCAGGCGCTTTACACGATGGTCATGGCCGGCGAAGAAGGCGCTGACCTCCAGCTCAGGGCCACCGAGGATCTGGGCGATGGCGTCAAGCGCCCGAATGCTCCAGCGGCATGGAAGGCGCACGAAGCGTTCATTGAGGAATGGCGCCGGCTGGAACCTCGCTTCGACGATCCAAAGGCATTGCAGCCAGCGCTGTTCCTCAGCCGCGACGTGATGGCCTCACCGGCCAGCTCTAGGACGAATGACAGCGTCGGAGCGGCCGTGAAGGCGCTCCTTAGTGTGACCAGCATAAACTCGCCGGCCGCTACCGACGTAATCGACCGTCTGAACGTCGACGAGCGCGTCGCTACGATGGCGGGGATGGTCGCGAGCCTGCGCGAGGGCGATTGGACCAGCAAGCTGCCCGGCATCCAAGGAGCTATACTGCTGGGCGAAAAGTCAGAAGGCGGGAAGCGCCAATTGCAGGCGCTGATTGATGACGTCCCGCAGGATACAATTAATTCAGGGGTAAAGTTCGCCTTACGGGGCAAGGGGTATTTAGGGGGCAAGTAGATGGGCACATCACAGTCTAAGCCATCGACGCCAGGCGGTTCACCGCTGGTCGCGCCTTGGGCGGATCAGGATCCGCCTGCGCCCGATCAACCGCAACCCGCGCCCGCTGTGCCAGACGTCCTACCGGCAGCGCCCCTGTCAGGAATGCGACGGGCGCTTAGAGAATACATGGGCACTGGCGACCCAGCAGCCGGCCGTCGTGCGCTTGGCCGGTATGCCCGGGCCATGGGGGGGCCGCGGGCGTCAGCCCGCCACGCACGGGCAGCACGAACGGGCGGCGCCGCCCTGTCGGCCCTAGCATCCGTCGCACGGGCGAACGGCGCGGCAGTTGTAGTCGCAGGATTCGACCTCGGAACCCTCGCAGGCCGGCCGCTAGAAGAGGCGATTACCGCAATTGTCGACCAATTCTGTCCACCGGGCATCCTCGACGAGGACGTGGTTCGATCAGCTATGGCCGAAGCGCTCTTCGAGGCTCTCGGTGATCAACCAGTATTCGACCTGAACGCTGTGACAGACCACGTGGTGGTCGTGGCAACGGTCTGCTTCGTCGCCGAACTAGTTTTTGCAGCGGTTGCGTCGGAGCAAGGGAAGTCAGCCGAGAACGTACCGCCCGCGGTGGCGGTCCAGCGCGAGAACGCCTTACGTGACCTGGTCCGCGCAGCTGCAGACGAGATCGCGACGCCGATCATCCAGCGGACCGGAGGGGCGTTGGCCCCAGCTGGTCTCGACGGGATCGTCGCCGAGATAACAAGCGCCGTTTATGGGGAAATGACCCGATGGTAGACCTCGCCATTCGGGCAACGCCCGTCACCGCCGATGCCGTTGCGGCGCACCGTCAGCCTAACATGATCGGTGTCCACCTGTTCGCCAGCGGGACACCAGACCTGCCGGGTCTGGGTGCAACGCTAGTCGACCGCGTGCGCAAACAAATTCCCAACGCACCAAGCGCGGCGGCTTGGGACTTCATGTCGATTGCAATGTCGGTGTTCGCAGCCGACCGGTTCGTTGTACGATCAGGATCGGCAAATGGCTGGACGCGCGTCATCGGGCTCGACGTTGCCGTTGTTGATCCGACTCCATGGACTGCTCAGGCGACGGAGCTGGCCGAAGCCCTTCGGTTTCTCACTGGCGACGTGTGGCACCTCACCTTCCGCGCCGGCGGGCTTGCGTGCCCGCACGTCCAGGGTCGGCTTCACGATCGCGACACGGTGTGCCTCTTCTCGGGCGGGCTAGACAGCTTTCTCGGCGCACTCGCGGCGCTGAACGGCGGTGCCCGCCCGCTTCTTGTCAGCCAAGGATCGACTAAGGAGATCGGACCGCAGGAGCGACTGGCTGCTGCATTGGGACTCGAGGCGCACCGCTTCGAAGGTCGGGTGGCCGAGCGATGGCACCAACCATATGAAGGCTCGACCCGCGCTCGGTCGATCCTGTTCTTCGCCTACGGGGCGCTTGCCGCGACAGGCTGCGGGATCCGTGAGGTGCTAGTCCCGGAAAACGCACTGATTGCGATCAATCCGCCGTTTACGGACAGGCGGATGGGATCGCTCAGCACACGCACGACCCATCCACACTTCATGACTCTATTAAATGAGGTCTGGGGGGCGACTGGCGTTCAGGCGGAGTTGCGCAATCCATTTTTCGCGACCACCAAGGGCGAAATGCTAGCCCAAGGTCACCACCCACGACTGGCCGATCTCGCTGCCGAGACTTATTCCTGCGGCAAGGGCAAACGCGCAAACGGTCAATGCGGAAGGTGCGTGCCATGCTTGATCAGGCGGGCGTCGTTCCATAACGCAATGATGCACGACGGAACATTTTACTTAAATGAGCTACGAGCCAGCTCGCGCAACGACGACGTCTTAGCAGCGAGACATGCCGTGGCCGCACATGGTAATAATAGTCCAAGCGAGTTCGGCCGGTGGGTTGCTCGGGCCGGCCCGCTCCCCGCGGACGCTGCAGCACGGGCACTCACGATTAACGCCGTCGGCCGCGGGTTAGCCGAGCTCGGCACCATGTTTGGCACGGTGCGATGGCGCTAATCGACTTCCACTGCCATCTCGACCTCTATCCCGATCCAGCAGCGACCGCCCGCAAGGCTGCCGACGACGGCGTATACGTCCTGTCAGTAACGACGACGCCGAGCGCGTTCGCCGGAACTTCGGCGCTCGCACCGGAGGGCGGCAGGATTCGCACCGCACTCGGTTTACACCCGGAACTGGCAGCCACCCGTCGACACGAACTAAGTCTCTTTCACGACTTACTGCCTACCACCGAATACGTCGGTGAGGTTGGCCTCGACGGCTCGAAGCCCCACCGTGACACACTGACAACGCAGGCCGAAGTTCTACATGAGATCCTCGACGCCTGCGCCGCAGCCGGAGGCCGCATTATCTCCCTCCACAGCCGCGGCGCCGTCGAGATGCTGCTCGACATGTTGGAGTTCGAGCCACTTGCCGGGACATTCGTGCTTCACTGGTTTTCAGCAAAACGCCCGATAATCGAACGCGCAAACAGCCTTGGATGCTGGTTTTCGGTTGGGTCGGGCATGATGGCCAGTAGGTCCGGACGCGATGCCGTAGACGCAATGCCAATCGACCGTTTGCTGCCTGAGACCGACGGACCGTTTGGCATGGCGGAAGGCATTCCGCTCGCCCCTGGCGGTGGCGGTTCGGTCTACCGTGATCTTGCCCGGCTGAAGGGGATCTCCACTAACAGCATTGAGCGCCTAATGACCGAGAATTTCCGAAGATTGGTTGCGCCCGCTCAGCTGTAATTACCAAACGGAGAGTCGAAGGTCCTTACATCGAGCGGTTGTGACGCTCACGTCGGCCATTAGCCGGGGCCAAAAGGTAGACCTTTTTACCTCAGCTTAGCGGAAGCCAGCATTCCAGCCAGCCTCATGCGCTTCCTGTCC
Source organism: Sphingomonas sp. PP-CE-1A-559 (assembly GCF_004340965.1). GTDB lineage: Bacteria > Pseudomonadota > Alphaproteobacteria > Sphingomonadales > Sphingomonadaceae > Sphingomonas. Next base: position 9,023 of record NZ_SLYA01000016.1, read on the forward strand.
GGCTTTGGTGACCAGAAAGCCCTCCGTGCCATACGTCTCGCACGTCGAGGGAATGATCCACCCTTTCGCAACTAGCGCGGCCTCGGTGCCGGCCCCAATACCCGGCCATTGGCTGCGGTCCTCTACGCTGTCGAGGCAAAGCGCCTTCAGCACCTTGAACTCGCGCCGTGAGGGTAGGTCCGACATCGTGTTTTCCTAGTTGCGCCAAGCCTGGCGTAGCTCCTGATCGAACCAACTCTCGGCATCCTAACGAGCCTGGGCTCGACATTCTTCAACGAGAGTAGCGACTAGCTCGGCCGCTGGCATCGCTCTGGCAAGCGGCGCACCTTGCCCGGCCCATTGCGCTCCGAATCCGCTTTCACCGGCTGCTTTCGCAGCCGCGTTCAGCGCCTTGCCCGCGTCATAGGCGATCGGATAGCCGGGTGCGGCGAGCCCGGCTTGCTCCCCCCATTCTGTGAAGCGGTTCCGCAGGCAGCGGGCGGGCCTCCCCGATATTGCTTGCGTCATCACCGTATGTTCCGCACCTGGCCCGGTCAGGGCGTCGCGATAGGCCTGATCCGCGCTGCTTTCGGGGCAGGCGATGAACGCCGTGCCGAGCTGCACCGCCACAGCCCCGAGATCGAGCGCGGCCCTGATCCCGTGCCCGTCCATGATACCACCCGCGGCTATCACTGGAAGGCCGGAGCGCAACACCAGCAGGCGGGTGAGCGCCATTGTGCCCAGGCAGTTATCCGGTGCGTCAAGGTCGAACATGCCTCGGTGTCCGCCTGCCTCCCAACCTTGGGCAACTACGGCGTCGATCCCGGCGTCCTTCACCGCGTGCGCTTCGGCGAGGTTGGTCGCAGTCGCCAGCAGAACACACCCGGCTGATTTGAGCGCGGCGATCGCATTCGCGCTCGGCAAGCCGAAATGGAAGCTGACTACCGGGGGGGCAAGGTCGATCAGCATGGCGAGCATATCGTCATTCTCGACCAGGCTTTTATAGATCGATCGCAAAGCCGCGGGAGGCTCGACGCCGAAGCCATTGAACACCGGGGCAAGCGCGCCGAGCCAGGCGGTTTCGCGCGCGGCGTCGCTTAATGCGGGCGCGTGAACGAACAGGTTGACGTTGAACGGCCGCTTGGTGCGAGCCCGCACGCCTTCGATCATCGCACGCGCGCCAGACGCGTCTGTCGCGCCTACTCCGATCGAGCCCATCGCACCGGCGTTTGAAACGACCGCGGCCAACTCGGGGGTGGACACGCCGGCCATAGGTGCCTGCACGATCGGCAGCGTGATCCCAATTGCTTGTAGCAGCGTCATGGAAGAGCAGTGCGCTTGAGGGCGACGGCACACAACAGGTAACGGCCGTCAGCGTCACAACCGAATGGCTGTGACAATCCTCGCTACTGGCAATCCACGCGCTGACATTGCCGGTATGCCTTCAATCGGGCGTTGGTGAAGATAGGATCCGTCGAGGGTGGGTTATGGATCGTATCTATGTCCGCGAAGGTGATGGCCTGTTTCTGGGTGCCATCAAGCTTGTTTTCTTTGCCCCGCTGCTCGCGGTCCCGATTTATTCCGCAGTGTGGGGATGGAACGCGCTCACAACATTGCATTGGCACCCGGCGCTGATCGTCCTGGCGGCATTTTTCGCAATTGGCGTCATAACCGCAATCCTGACTGCATTAGCGAGCGCCCTTCCCCGCACGACAACTGCGATCGGCGTTCTCTACTGCACGGCTATGTACGGCCTTGCTGCTTATGCCATTACCAACGACCTGATCTGGACCACGGTGATCGCGCTTTTAACGGCAGTCATATCGTGGGAACCGGTTGCCTCGTTTATCTCGCGTCGAGCAGCCCACTGATCTCCCCGGGCCTATAACTTTCGGGCTCGGCGTATGCCGAGCCCCTTTTGTGTCGCGACCTTACCAGCTCAACGGCTCCTTGTCGGCGGTCCCGGTATTCGGAAAGGTTTTAGTCCCTGTCGTTCAATTTCGGCTGTAACCATCTGTCGATTTTGCGATCCTGAAAGGACGCGCAACAACAGCAAAGTTTCGATCTCTATGGCACTGGGTTCGCCTGTGTCCTGCGTAGGTGCAACGAGCCGTTCTGCCACCTGATCGCGCAGCTCATCCATCGTTTCGCCCATATCGATCATGGCAGCGCGGATGCTCGCAAGCTCCTCGCGCATGAGGTCCGCACTCGCCAGCCGGTCACGCAGATAGGTGCTGATAGGAATGCCGCGCGCTTCGGCCTCGGCGGCATAAACCAGCATCTGGCTCTCGTTCAGCCGGACCCGCACCCAGTTCTCAAGCTTCATACGTCCCCTGGCACGCTCTGTGTCCAGATAGACTACGACAAGCTGCTGATAAATCATTACTTATTTTACTTAGAGGCACGTTCGCGGCACAGTTTACTCGGCGCACTTATAATTTTGCCGTTTTATTTCAATAACCTATCAGCACCGAAAGGTGCGTATGGTGTACGACCTAAAATCACGGATTTAAGGGTCGAAAATGAAGCGCTGACAGATCGGAAACGGGCTGGCCGAGCTTAAGGGGGTCCAAACTACCCTGATGAGCGCAGCTCAGCAGGCTAGCATACTCAATGATGCAGATCTGATGCGCAAATGATGCGATTATAGCGCAGATATGATGCAATTGTGATGCATTCATGCACAGAACGACCTCTGAGAAAGAGATAGGGTGCAAATAGGGGGCAATTAGAGTGCGGATAGGGTGCAGGAAGGGTGCAAATTAGAAGCACGGACGCACATCGGACGCACATCGTCGGTCCGGCTTATGTCACTCAAGCCCAATCGTTCTAGCTAGCTTCGATACGTCGGCGTATCTCCTGCCTGTCCCCCATTATCAAAAGAGCGTCATTGATAAATTTCACTAGATTCTGATTCAGATCGACAATGATCCCCCCAAACAGCAATCGCTGATGCCCCGAAAATCCGTCACGGGTTTCCAGCATCAACGTTCTCGCCAATGACACAAACTGCTCAGCTTCTTCAGCCATCCATTCGACATAGACATCCTGAGGTTTGGTCATGTTGGTTGGCCGGTTTAGATTGATTGCTGTCATCTCCAAACACAGGAGATCCTCGAGTTTGGTCGGACCCGATCCAAGCTGCCGGCATTCACCCAGCCCGCCCAGCAATTCCCGCATTTTCTGTTTTAGATCGTCCACCGCGATGCCTCCTCGCTCGGAATGGAGGCATAACCCGGCTGAAAGCCGGGTGTTAGGAACCCTGCACAAGCACAAGGCGCTGCCACCTTTGGGCAAGCCTTGGACATGCGTGACAGCCACCCGGCCGAGAAGCTCTCGACCGGACTTGTGATTATCGGGGTTCCTACGCCCCACGGCCGGGATTGACCGAACCGCAGGTCTATGGTCGCAGAAGCGAACGCTTCGGACAAGCTGCTGCGACAGAGACGGACGTATCGACGATCATCACCCCATCGAGCCAGGACGATCCTGCCATGAGCGATGCGCTTCCAAGTTTCCGCACACCTGCCGAGCAAGCCGCCTACGCTGCCGTCCTGGCTGACCTGGCCGACCGCGATCGGGAAGATGAGGCGGTCATGATCTTCCGCGAGCCGACCGATCCGGACGCGGCAGTGACCGCCGATGCCATGACCCGGGCCGGCAGCGTCAGCGACGATCAATACGCCCGCCTGCTCGCCGCTGCCGATCGCCTCTATGCTCCACCGCCGGTCACCCGTGCAGTCGCATTCGATGCGTTTGGTACGCTGGTCCATATCGGTCGCAAGCGGCATCCATTCGAGCGGCTGATCCGGCAGGCCCGTGACCGGGCAGAGGCCCTGCCCTCGCCGATGGTCCAGCCAATCGGCCTCGCCGACTATGCCGCGGCGCTGGGATTGCGGCACCCGGATGCCGAGCTGGCGATGCTGGACGAGGAACTGACGACGATCGCGCTCTACCCCGACACGCTGGATGCGCTGCGTCAAGTCCGCGAGCAGGGTGTGAGGATCGCTGTCGCCTCGAACCTCGCCCTACCCTACGCGGCCCCGCTGAAAGCCCTCCTGGGCAATCTGGTGGATATCTGGCACTTCTCCTTCGACGCAGGCGCGATCAAGCCTGACAGGGCGTTCTACGCCGGCCTGACGGCACACCTGGGATGCGAGGCCGGTGAACTGCTGATGGTGGGCGACACCTGGCGCGATGACATCGTCGGCGCCGTGGAGGCCGGATTACGTGCGCGGTGGGTCGATCGCGAAGGCCGTGCCTCCCACGCCCGCCGCTTCATCGCTGTTCGCAAACTTGGTCACGCCTATCCCAATCGCCAGAGAGCTGCGCAAATGACGGAGCTGGAACTTGTCCGTAGCGGCATCGATGCGAACCTTGACCACCTTCATGCCCAGTGGTGGGCGGTTCGGGCGGGTCTGTTGCGACAGATCCTTACGGATGCCCCGGATGCAGAAAAGGTAGCTGCGACACGCGCGCTGGACGATCATTTTGATACTCGTGATCAGGTTGAAGCTAGCCGTGCTCGACTGATGCGAAACGCAATTGCGACTATCGCGGCACGAAAGCATGCCTGACGGCCATGGAAGGGGCAGGAGGCGCGTATCTCGTTTAACGGCTAGCCGGCCCTGAGGAACCTCGGATCGGATCGGATCAGTTTGATCCGCTACCGATGGCGTTTACGCTGCGATTAGATTATTTTCGCTTTCGACCACCGGACCACTCCATTCTTAGCGATCCACAAGCGGTCGGTCATCGACCCCCGCATAATGGACAATGCTCGGATACAGGCACGACTCAATCCATTTTTCAAAGATATACAAACTCGCTGGTTAGAGGGTTTATAGCTGATGTTAATGAGTTAGGTGGCTTCTTAAAGGGCTTTAACTGCCCTGTTTTCCGTGAGTTAGCTCGATAGCGTTGTTCCGGATGTGTCGTCGTTTCGTTCCTAGAGTGTCGACGACTAAGTTCCCGAAGGATCGACTTTGCGTTCCTGAAGGATCGACCCTTGTTCCTGAAGTGTCGAAGGCTCGTTCGATTGCGTAATTTTTTCGGAGCAATTGAATCAGTTCGGTAAGCTTTGCCCGAAGGGACGTTCAATTGCGACAGGTACTCAAGCGTCAAGCGGGAGGGACATTCCCAAGCCCGACACTTCGGGAACGGTTGGGCCAGTCTATAGCAATTTTGACGTACTCGCGCTCCCCTGCCCTCCCGGGGCAGAGCGGTTCGTAAGACGAAGCAGTCTTAACGCCCAAGTTCGTGGCGATGCTTTTCATGGTACCGCCGGACAAATCCGATGAACGCCGCCTGATAACTAACCGGCGTTCGGGCGCTGTCCGCCTCAACCCACGTGCGAAACTCATCGTGCAACGTCTGGTAATCCCAACCCGGGCATTCCGCGCGCAGCGTTGCCATCGTTGCGTCGGTGATTTCGCCAGCTGTCGCTCGTGTCGCCAGACTGGTCCGCGACCGTCGCAGCAGCGCTCTTACGTCAATCGTCTCATTCGCATCGTTAACCGTCGCAGCGGGGTTGGTTGACGTTGGCCTTGCTGCAGCCTTAGCGCCCCCTGCCCCATGCGCCGCCACGGTCTTCAGCGGGCGCTCGACATCGCTGCGGCGCTGCATCCGCAGAGATGGCTCGCGTTTGCCAACCGGCGTCTCCAAAGCGAGCGCATAGCCCGGCAGCTCGTTGCGCTCGACGATCTTAGCGATTTCGAACTTAAAGCGGCGATATTGCCCTTCGGCGCCCGACTTCTCGAACAGCGTCGGCATGGCGATCGCGAAGCCGACCTCCCCTGCCCCGCCAGCATGCTTGCGCGCGACGCGGTACAGCCAGCGCTCACGCCCGCCGGTCAGGTCGAAATAGGCACGGTCGATCGACAGCACCCCGCCCTGCATCATCACGCCTTCCCAGAACCAGTTCGACACCTCGATCGTCATCCCACGCGACCGCTCGGTTTTTTCGTCTACCAGCTGCGTCCAGCCGTCGAGCCAACTGAACGTCGCCTCTCGGCGGTTCTCGGCGCGAATGTTGGTCTTGATCGTGGTCGACACCAGCCGGTCGAGCGCCTGGCCGAGCAGCTCATACGCGCGTCCGGTCGTGGGCCGCCCGATCGCGCGGAGCAGGTCATAGGGCATAAGGTGGAGCTTGCGCGGAACGTCGTTGACTCCGCGCCGGGCCATGTCCGCCAGAACGCTCGCGCAATAGATTAATATGTCCGCATCCCAAATCGTCGCCATCCCGTAATCGGGGTTGCCCGAGACGTGCACCCACAACTTGCCGTCGGGGCTATGATAATCGATCGGTTTGACGCGCTTCGATTTGGCGAGGCTGAAGAACGGACGCTCCATCATCTCGCGCTGGTCGCGCAGCGGCAGGTCGGCGAGATAGGGGAGGAGCAGGTCGAACCGTTCGGACACCCTCTGACGATCGGCGCGGGTCATGCCGCCACGCCCTGAGTGTTTCCCGGGGGAAACATCGTCGGGGCGGCGGCGGCAACCGTCCGCGTTGATATAAGCCGTAGCATGTTTCCCCGGGGAAACACGTTCACCGCTGCAGTCCGCGGCCTTCGGCCTCCAGATGCACTAGCGCCTGCCGCAGCGCGTCGACCAGCTCGTCGTTCCCGGCGCCCGACCCGGCATGGAGCCGGATCGTCACGCCCTGTCGGTTGCTCGACTGGATGCTGAGCCCAGGGCGCCCATGCGGCGTGGTCCAGGTGAACGGGGGCGCCGCGTCGGCGGGATCGGTCGACGCCTCGAGCAACCGCCGCAGCACGTCGGCAGCAGGGTAGGGGGCCGCACCCCGATCGCGCCGTGCGGCCTGTTCACGCGCGAGATCTCGAGCAGCACTTTCAATAGCCTTAGCGGCAACCTTGTCGTCGAGCGCCTGCGCCAATGCATAGGCAGGTTTGAGTTGGACGTCGGCGGGGGAGGCGAACGCGGTGATCACCGCGTCGGGGATCTGTGCAACCTTGACCATCTTTGACAGCCAGCCCTTTGACACCTTGAGCCGCTCCGCCATCCGCGTCAGGTGGTTGCCGTAATGCGCCTTGAGCGCCTCGGCGTAATTGCGGGCACGCTCGAGATCTGACACATCTTTACGCGCGCGGTTCTCGAGATCGGCGAGCCGGAATGCGGCTTCGTCGTCGAGGTTGGCAACCTGCGCCACGAACTGCATCTCAGGATAGGAATGCGCGCGTAGCCAGCTGATCGACCAGTGGCGTCGCGTGCCCGCGATTACCTCGAAGTCATGCGCAGGATCGCCGTTGACACGACGTACCACTGCAGGAACCTTTTGCCCGCCCTCGGCGATGATGGAATCGATCAGCTCGCGGCAGCCTTCTTCTGTCAGATGCTGGTAGCTACGCGCATTACCCGGCCAGATCCGTACGCGTGCAGGGTCAAGCAGCAGCTGCGTCACTTGTCGCACTTCCCCGCTGGTCACGCGTGCTAGCGCAGTCTCGCGGCTGAGCAGTGTCGTCCCACGCGTCCGTTCAGGCGCGGGCGGGGCAGGGGGCACGTCGGTGTGAATTTCGGCTGGTTCGTCGGCCAGCAAGGCCGCGAGATAGTCGGATTGCTTACGCGCCATGCGGCACCTCCCGCATTAAACTTATTAGGAACGTTGCCGCGCAGGACAGCACTAATTCTGGCTCACGCGACATGGAGTAGATCCTCCTCGCGTGCGGGCTCGACCCGGCCCCAGCCTTGCCGGACAAGCTGCTCGATCTGCCCCATGGCCTCGTCAAGATTGGCACGGCAGCGCTTGTGCGTCTTGGGCGTACCAATCGGGCGTTCAAGCTCGTAGATCGTCATCATCCGCATCGCAGCATGGCTGATCTCGGCGGATTCCAAGATCGGCACCGGGAGTAAGGCTGGACCGAAGCTCTGCTCCATAATCGTGCGGACCATCGCATGGCTGGGATCGTTGCTGTCAAACTTCGAGCATATCAGCCGGAGGAAGCTGTATTCGACCTCTATTCCGGCATGCGCGAGCTGCTGTAGCACCTGGTTCATCATCGACAGAAATTGGACGGTTGAGCAAAAATCGGGCGTCGTCGCGGCGAGCGGGACGAGCAGCGCATTTGCCGCCTGCATCACCGCGAGGCTGATCGTCCCGAGAGCAGGTGGGGGATCGAGCAGTACCACGTCGTAATTGCGCGCGAGATCGGCCAGCCCCTGTTTGAGCTTGCGGAAGCGGGCGGCGAGCACTGACTGCCCGTCCGACCCCGCCGCGGCGAGTTCGTATTCGACGTCGAACAATTCGAGGTTCGATGGGATAAGGTCGACGTTGGGCCACGGCGTCGATTTGACCGCATACAGCAGGTCGGCCTGGGTCGGATCGATCGACAGATAGGGGTAGAGCGTCTCTTCTCGTGTGATATTGAAATGGGGGTTAAATCCAAACAGCGTCGTTGTCGTCGCCTGGCTATCGCAATCGACCACCAGCACACGGTACCCCTGCACCGCGAAATAATGCGCGAGGTGGCAGGTAACCGTCGATTTGCCCACCCCGCCCTTGAAATTCTGCACTGCAATGATCGCGGGGACATCAAGCGGCGCGCGAGCAGGAGAGGCGCCAAGTACCTCGCGCATCTGCAGCAGTTCCTCGACCGAATAGCCAAGTCTCCGCCCATTTTCACCCGCCGGGGCAGGGGGGAGGCGACCATCATCCTCGGCCATGCGGATCCGGTTAGTCGAACAGCCGAGCAATTGCGCCGCCTCGGCGATTCCGAAGCGGACATTGAGGCCCTTCCGGCTTTCGGGCAGGAATGCCTTGCGCCGCAAGCGTTCGATCATCCGCTCCCCCGCGTCCGCAAGTTCACCGATATGGTTGACGATGGCATTCATGAACCGGTCCGATCGCTCATTTGAAGCTTTCGACCGGATTTATAGGCGAATGGAATTCAAAACGTAAGAGTGCGGTACAAAAAGGTTTAGGATGAATCGGTATCGAGCATTAACGTGCTACGCTGCGATCTTGTAGGTGCCTATCTGCAAGCCTTACCTCTCACCAGTAAGCAGAAGCGCTACAGCGGATCGCCGTTAGCGACACACACGTAGCGCGCCGCCGCAGCCTTGTCGCGAACGTGCTGATTTTCGCGATACGGAAACTGCTGCCGGCCATTGGAATGATATGTACCGAAAACACCTGTTTGCCGCATAGTCGTGATTGCGACAGGGTTTTCACATAGTTGCCCACGAACTCGTCTGGTTGCTCAGGCAGTACGAAGGGCGGGAGACTCCGGTCCCAGCCAGATCCGCGCTCGAGGGAGGCGTCGCAGCAGGAACCTTCCAACGATCCTCACGATCAACAGTGTCAGCCCGAACAGCGGCATATAGATCCCAAGGCCGACGATCGTTGCGACCAACACAGGCCCGTAGCGTGGGCGCGCCAATGTCTGCAAGATGATCGCCAGCCCAAGCTAGGGTTGGCGATCGTTGGATTGCTGCGCACCTGCAATGTTGTTGCCTTACGGCGCACGCATTAAATTCTGCTTTCAGATCAGGAACGCCCCCACTTAAACGGGTAGGGTTCTCACAAACGACGAAATATTAATGAATTCGTGACCCTGAATTAGTGAACCGTTTTGGCTCTACGACTTGCCGGTCCGAACGATTTTGCCAACGCTAAACCCACTTAACCATGCGAACCGCTCATCCATGGCCTCATGTACGGCAAACGGGCAGGCATTTGGAAAGCCTTTCGTCAGACCACTTTTCAAGCCCGCGTCGTAGGCGGCACGCAATGGGTCAGTAGTCATGCAGGCTTAACGCCACAGTAAGCAAAACGGCCCCGGAAAAGTAACATTTGTTTATCGTGAGGAAACAGTCCTCATTGCTCGCTTCTCGTGATACCTCTTCGTATGGCAATCATCGAGCGAGCATTCGAAATCGCGCGAAGCGGGAAAGCGCGCACCATAACTGATATTCGCTTGCAGTTGTCTCGCGAGGGTTTTGATCATGTTAGGGTCAGGACCCATTGATGTGAGAGGCGCGATCTGATTCAGGCTCCGTGAGGAGAGCGTGGATGAGCGACCTGTACTGGCTGACGGATGAGCAGATGGCGCGTCTGCAACCGTATTTTCCCAAGAGCCATGGCAAGCCTCGGGTTAATGATCGGCGGGTGCTCAGCGGTATCGTTTTCGTCAATCGCAACGGGCTACGCTGGCGTGATGCGCCGACGGACTATGGGCCGCACAAGACGCTCTACAATCGCTGGAAGCGGTGGAGCGAGAGGGGTGTGTTCTTGCGCATGATGGAGGGGCTCGCGGCAGCAGAAGCCGTACCGAAAACGGTCATGATTGATGCGACCTACCTGAAGGCACACCGCACGGCATCGAGTCTGCGGGTAAAAAAGGGGATCTCGGCCGCCTGATCGGCCGTACGAAAGGCGGCATGAACACCAAACTGCACGCCGTCAGCGATGCGGATGGGCGGCCCTTGAGCTTCTTCATGACCGCCGGGCAGGTCAGCGACTACACCGGCGCGGCAGCCTTGCTCGACGATCTGCCGAAAGCACAGTGGCTGCTTGGCGACCGTGGTTATGACGCCGATTGGTTCAGGGACGCCCTGGAAGCCAAGGGCATCCAACCCTGCATCCCGGGCCGCAGATCGCGGAACGAGCCGGTCAGATACGACAAGCGCCGCTACCGGCGCCGCAGCCGCATCGAGATCATGTTCGGCCGTCTGAAGGATTGGCGCCGCGTCGCCACTCGCTACGACCGCTGCCCAACCGTCTTCTTCTCTGCCGTCGCGCTCGCGGCCACTGTCATTTTCTGGCTATGACCAATGAGTCCTGACCCTAGAGTCCTCCCGTTCAAGCAGCATGGGCAGGGGAAAAGCCCTCTATCGAGGTTCGCTTGCATGCGGCTACCGTGTCCATGCGTGGGGAAGCGCCCATCGAAGTCGACCTTACCGCAAAGGACAATACTTTTGCCGTATCGCCGTTTCTGCAACCCACACGGGGCATTGCGTTTGAAGTCATCTCGGAAGACGGGCAACCAGTCGCGCCTGCCGCGCCAATGGCAGGCTCACCGCCCCCGCCTCCTCTAGAGCTAGAAGAGCTGATTGCCATATCAACAACAGCGCCTTACCGCGTCCTCACTCACGAAAGCACAAGAACGATCTTCCCAGGAGCAGGTCGATACAAGGTGAGAGCCTGGGTATTCCTCTTCAACTTCCCGTCCAAGCCAGTCCGCTATGCCCAAGTGGTATCGGATACAATCACGGTAAACGTCACTGAGTAAGACACAGCCGTGCTGCTCGCGACGGCGGCTTTTTGTTCTGCGGCGTCTGAAAAGCCGCCCATCCGCTTTCCTGCCCAACCCGGGGCATTCCCAAAATTCGATCCTAATTGAGAGAACCGTTTCAGAAAGGACTTGGCTATCTGTCGTGTAGCTGAAAGTAATTTGGCGAGCGCCGAGGATTCATAACCAGCAAATCATATTCCTGATCATCTGATAGGATCAAAAAATACTAAAATTGAAGAGTGGTTAAATTTGAGGGCGCTATATTAGTGTGAGGGCCGCATTAATCTCATATTTCTATCATTTGTTGATCAGATATCCATCATTGAAATCGGTTAGTACGCACAATTTATCCCATTCGGGTAGCTTGAATAACGTTTTTTCCCTAATTAGTAAGCCTTCATTACGAAGAGACTTCATTGCGCGATTGACGTGAGCCGCCGTAAGGCCGAGGGCATCGCCAATTTGCTCTTGAGTCAGGGGGGATTTGAAACTTCGATCGGCAGTTGTGTTGCCTCCCGTCAAACGAACGGCAATTTCGCAGAGCAGATGCCCGACTCTCTCTTTAGCATTGCGTCGACCAATGTTTAGCATCCATTCCTTATAAAATGAGGAACGATAAACAAGCATTGTAGAGATACCATTCGCAATCGTAGGATGTAGCATCATAAAGCGTTTCATCGCATCTCGATGAATGAGCCCCACACTGAATGTGGTGAGAGCTTGTATACTACAATCTAACTGGTTTAAATATATGTTTTCGAGGGCTAGCGCTTCACCTGGCAGTATGAGCGATAAAACCTGTCTAGATCCAGAACTAGTCTGTTTATGACTAAAGGCAAATCCCTCAATTGCTATCCCGATAAAATCCGCCCGATCGTTTTCTCGCAGTACGTACCGTCCGGCGGCATATGATCGGACGACACAATCTGCGCTTAAAATAGCTGCTCGCGCCTCCTCATTAAGAGGCTCTATTTGCTCGAGACTATCGACTAAGATTTTCAACCCCGGCATTGCGTCTTCCATAAATATCGCAAGGCAAGCACGCTCGCCTAAACCAAAGCTTCCACATCCTCCAAATTAAGGCAAAAGTGCATAGACATATGTCATGTCCCCAGTGAACGATATAAATCATAATTCCTAGATAAAATGTTTAATCTTAGATAGTTATCGGTCTATCGTGTTTATGTATTGATTTATATCAATTAGAATTCGCAGATCTATGCACCGATTATGATGTTTTATTATCGATGTGTGGATTCCGGAGGTATTTGCACGCTGCGTTTGCAATGATGAAAGCTTGCGGCAAAATCTTGCATTGAAACACATGTATAAGCAGCTGATAATTAATGACTTTTCTAGGTTTGCGGTGCAGTTTATACGACAACGTATTAACGGTATTTGGACTCGACCTGAAGCCAACTCACGTGAAGCGCTGCGCCGAATAGGTGACGGCTCTACTGTTAATCTCGAGCGCGCCTAGGTTGGCATAACGTGGTGGGCGTGAACGAAAATCGTGTTCGCTCGTGGCATCATCGTTCTTTATTCGACGGGCTTAGTGGGCTTAAGGTTCGGCAGCAGATCGATCGTTGCGGATCCGACGCGGATGGGAAGACCTGAAAATCATCCATGGCCGCGTTGAATGGCTAAATCACGACCTTTCGTTCAACCCAAAACGACTAGATCTATCGATCAGAGCGCTAAATTAGCGCTGATCTGGTTTTTTAAAATCCCGTTAATCGTGAAAGCTCAGAACCATCACATATGACATTTGTCAGTCCGATTCGGCATGCGAAATGTAGCATCTTAGAGGTGCAGCTCGCCGGTGATGTTGATGGTGATGGAGGTGCCAATGTACGGGTTTGGTCATTGCAAAATCTATGGGGACGTGATGCTCATAATAGCAAACATCCTGTTCTCTACAGTATCAGTGGATGCGAATGCTGCCACGTTACCTTCCAAGCGTGATATTGCAAAAACGAGCGCGGTAAAGTCCAACACCATTGCCCCGTCGACCCGACTGTCCGACATTGCAGTTCGACTTCGGCAAAATGGCGTGGCAGCATGCGCGCCACAGATAAACGCAGCTGGTGCAACAATACTTGCGGGAGCCAGTCAATATGACACGCTATCGAACTGGAACCCGAAAGGCGGCGATCAGCGTAGTGTGAACGTCGTAGTCGCGCAACGCTACCCAGAGAAAGAACCGATCCCGTCAGGTGTAAGCACGATCGTTGCAACGCCAGTTTCGCCCGGGCGGTGCGATTTAGTTGCGGTGCAGGTCGTACCGAGCCCCTTGTCTTGTGATGCTGTGCGCAATGCGATGACGACACGCGCTCAGGCGCGGGGGCAACTTGTTGGAGTAACTGTCATGCAACAGGGACCCACGGAAACGCTTCTGGTCCCTACCGGGACTGATACGTGTGTGGTCGTCGACTTGACCACCACTTACGCACAATGACCGTCAGAGCGACGCGCCTCGCATGCGTATCGCCTGAGCGCTGCCTATCAAATATTGCCTGCGCCATGTGATCAACGGCGCTCGCCGTTCGCGCATTAACATCTGAATCCCAAGGACATCTACCGAAAGCCCGGCACCGAACGCTCGTAGAGCCTCCGGTCGATCGTCCGCGCTTGTTCGGAACAATACTTCAACCGAAATTGGAGACAGCCAATGACCACCGAGCGCCATAACGTTGCAACCATAAGCCAACAGAACCGTCTTGCACGGCGGTCGACAGCTCTCGATAAGGCCCGAGGGAAACAGGCCAACAAGCAATCTTCAGCCAATTTGGCCAACGCCTCACCGTTACGTCTGAATAGTATGGCGGCTGCTCTGCCGGCGGGGGGGCCCGGTGGCCGGGCGGAAATCATCTCCAAAGCACTCTACGCGAACCTGCCCGTCGCAGCTATGCTGGCCGTAGGAGCGCTCGGCATCGGGTTGATGTATCCAACGACCGCCGGCGCAAACACCTACAACAGCACGGGAGCATGCAACTCTGGCGCTGACACGGGGCCTGACGGCATTCCACGCCCGGCGGAGACGAACCCAATCGACGGCGACGGCACCTATTCAAGTGTGCTAGGATGCAGCGCAAACGGTGGGGGTAAATTTGGTGTCACGGCCCTAGGTGCCTATTCGTCGGCGACGGGCGATGGTGGTGTTGCCGTAGGGTATGGAGCTAGCGCATCGACCCGCGCGACGGCTACGGGACTCTCCGCCATCGCCTCGGGATCGAACTCGGTTGCAATTGGTGGCCGTGATATTGTCGCGCAAGGCGGAGCGACCACCCCTGTCGCCGTCGCCGGGGCGACGGCTTCAGGTATTCGTGCCGTGGCAGTCGGTTCGGGATCCAGAGCCGCGGCGAGTTCTGCGATTGCAATCGGCGACTCCGCCAACGCTGCAAGCACCAACAATATCGCGATCGGCACGGGCGCCAGTGCAACGACGAATGCGGTGAATTCGACCGGGGTCGCGATCGGCGCCAATGCGACATCGACCGGGGGCACAGCTCTAGGCAGCACGAGTAGTGCCGTTGGTGCCGCAACGGCGATTGGCTCGGGTGCAAAGGCTAATTCTCAGAATTCGATAGCAATCGGCGTGCGCGACGACTCCCCGGCGATTGCCTCTGGCGACGGGGCTATCGTCATGGGCAATCTTACCAATGCGACGGGGCAGACTTCGATCGCGATTGGGCGGCAGTCCACGTCGACGGCCAACGGGGCTATTGCGTTGGGGCAAAGCGCCAATGCAAGCGGTATTGGTGCGCTGGCGCTGGGCGGCGCCACCGGGGGCTTCGGCTCTGCGGGTGCATCGCAGGCGACCGGCGCCTACGGCATCGCGGTTGGTGGTGGTGACGGCACGACGGTCGGTGGTGTCGTCCAGAGCGGCGCGCGCGCTGCCGGTGCCAACAGCGTTGCTATCGGTACTGCCAGCGTTGCGAATTCTCAAAGCAGCACCGCGGTCGGCTACAACAACCAAGTGACCGGCGCCCGCTCCGGTGCGTTTGGTACTGGCAACGTTGTCACCGGGACTGCCTCATACGCGGTTGGTGATCCCAATATCGTGAACGGAGACGGCACGTTCGTCACCGGGAACAACAATACGGTGAACGGACCTAATACGGCTGGTAACGGCAACAATATCAACGTCCATGGCTCGAATAACCTTTTGGCGAGCACCGTGAACGCCTCCGGATCCGCCGTGTTCGGCAACACGAACACCGTAAATGCTCAGAACGCTATCGTCGCAGGCAACAGTAGCACGGTGACGGGTGCAGGTGGCATCGTAGTCGGCGGAAACAGCAGCGCGACGGCAGCCAATGCGCTCGCAATCGGCAACGCTGCCACAGCAAGCGGTACGAATGGCGCCGCCATCGGGCTCAATGCCGTCGCTTCGGGCACATCGTCGGCAGCGCTCGGCCTGACGGCGAACGCATCGGGCGCGAACGCACTAGCGTTCGGCAATAACGCCCAGGCGAGTGGAGGTGGTGCGACCGCGATCGGCCAAAACACGAACGCTAGTGCGCAGGCCGCGGTCGCGATTGGTACACTTGCAAGATCGTCCGGCCTCCTCGGTCTGGCAATCGGCAGTGGATCCATCGTTACCGGGGACTACGGGATCGCGATCGGATCCGATGCCCAGGCACCCGGCACGTTCGGTGTTGCGATCGGCAACACCGCAAGGGCCCTCTATGACAATTCGCTAGCGCTCGGTGCAGGTTCTCGGACAGGTACTGCGGCACCTACAGGTGTCGGTTATGCCACTGGTGCTGCGGCCCCAACGTCGGAGGTGTCCATCGGTAGAGCGGGTGCCGAACGTCGGATTACCAACGTTTCTGCGGGCGCAGCGGCGACCGATGGTGTCAATGTCAGCCAACTTACGCGCTTGCAGAACCAGTTCGCGGGCGTCATCGGCGGTACCGTCAATCCCGACGGTACCTATACCGGGCCGACCTACGCCACCACGGGTGGGACGACCGCTACCACGGTGCAAGGCGCGTTCGACAACTACAACACCGCCATCACCAATACGGCAGCGGTCGCAAACCGTGGCTTCGACGTCACGACCGCCCAGACGGGTACAGGTACGGTGACGGGCACCGCGGTTGCCAACGTCGCACCGGGCACCCGGCAGACGATCACGGCGGGCAACAACATCGCAATCGCGCAGAACGAGACCGATCTGACGATCGCCACCAATCCGAACCTGGTGGCTGACAGTCTGACGACCGGCGGTACGGTGATCAACACGGCCGGCTTCACGAACGGGGCCTCCACGTTGGGCGCGACCGGGCTGACCATCGCAGGCGGCCCCAGCGTCACCACCGCCGGGATCAATGCTGGCAATCAGGTGATCGCCAACGTCGCAGCTGGCGTTGCGACAACGGATGCCGTCAATCTGGGCCAGCTCCAGGCGATTGGTGCTGTTGCCGACAACTCGGTGCAGTATGATGACGCGGCCAAGACACGCACGACGCTTGCAGGCGTCGCTTCGACCGATGGTGGCGTGACGGGCGGCACGACGATCGGCAACCTTCATCAGGGCGAGCTGAGTGCCACCTCGACCGAGGCGGTCAACGGCGCGCAGTTGTTTGCCACCAACCAGCAGGTTGCGACGAACACCGGCGCCATCGCCGGCAACACCACGGCGATCACCAACCTCGGCAACAGCATCGCCAGCGGCACGATCGGTCCGGTCCAGCAGAGTGGCACGGCCAACCGGCTGGCGCTGGTTGCGCCGGGCAGCACGGGTGCATCACCTGGCGCGCTCCAGACGCTCGGCAACCTTGCCGCGGGTACCGCTGCGACCGACGCGGTCAACGTCAGCCAGCTGACGGGCGTGCAGAACCAGTTTGCGGGCGTCATCGGCGGAACGGTTAACCCCGACGGTACCTATACCGGGCCGACCTATGCGACGACGGGCGGGACGACCGCTACCACGGTGCAAAGCGCATTCGACAACTACAACACCGCCATCACCAATACGGCAGCGGTCGCAAACCGGGGCTTTGACATCACGACCGCCCAGACGGGTACAGGTACGGTGACGGGCACCGCGGTTGCCAACGTCGCACCGGGCACCCGGCAGACGATCACGGCGGGCAACAACATCGCGATCGCACAGAACGGGACCGATCTGACGATCGCGACCAACCCGAACCTGGTGGCTGACAGTCTGACGACCGGCGGTACGGTGATCAACACGGCCGGCTTCACGAACGGGGCCTCCACGTTGGGCGCGACCGGGCTGACCATCGCAGGCGGT
>NZ_SLYA01000016.1:26614-37406 GCF_004340965.1 Sphingomonas sp. PP-CE-1A-559
GACAGTCTGACGACCGGCGGTACGGTGATCAACACGGCCGGCTTCACGAACGGGGCCTCCACGTTGGGCGCGACCGGGCTGACCATCGCAGGCGGTCCCAGCGTCACCACCGCCGGGATCAACGCCGGCAACCAGGTGATCGCCAATGTCGCGGCTGGTGTTGCGACAACGGATGCCGTCAATCTTGGGCAGCTCCGGGCGATCGGTGCCGTTGCCGACAACTCGGTGCAGTATGATGACGCGGCCAAGACCCGGACGACACTTGCAGGCGTTGCCTCGACCGACGGTGGCGTGACGGGCGGCACGACGATCAGCAACCTCCATCAGGGCGAGCTGACCGCCACCTCGACCGACGCAGTCAACGGTGCACAGCTGTTCGCCACCAACCAGCAGGTTACGGCGAACACCGGCGCCATCGCTGGCAACACCACGGCGATCACCAACCTGGGCAACAACCTCGCAAACGGTACGATCGGCCCCGTCCAGCAGAGCGGCACCGCTAACCGGCTGGCGCTGGTCGCGCCGGGCAGCACGGGTGCGGCACCTGGCGCGCTCCAGACGCTCGGCAACCTTGCCGCGGGTACCGCTGCGACCGACGCGGTCAATGTCAGCCAGCTGACGGGCGTGCAGAACCAGTTCGCAGGCGTCATCGGCGGGACCGTTAATCCCGACGGTACCTATACCGGCCCGACCTACACCACGACGGGCGGGACAACCGCGACTACGGTGCAGGGCGCGTTCGACAACTATAACACGGCCATCACCAACGCGGCCGCTACCGCAAACCGGGGCTTTGACATCACCACCGCTCGGACCGGGACGGGGACGGTCACGGGCACTGTAGTTGCCAATATCGCACCTGGCACCCGGCAGACGATCACGGCTGGTAACAACATCGCGATTGCCCAGAACGGGACCGACCTGACGATCGCCACCAATCCGAACCTGGTGGCCGACAGCCTGACAACCGGTGGTACGGTCATCAACGCGGCCGGTCTCACAATCGCTGGCGGACCGAGCCTTACGACCAATGGGATTAATGCTGGCGGGAAAACGGTAACGAACGTCGCGGCGGGGTCAATTGCTGCCGGATCGACCGATGCGGTAAACGGTTCGCAGCTTGCCGCTACCAACAGCAGCATTTCAGCACTTACCACTATTGTAGGCGGCAGCACGATCGGAGCCGTTCAGCGCCCCGGCACTGGCGACCGGCTCAACCTAGTGGCGGCAGGCGCTTCAGGTGCTGCCCCAGGCGCCGCACAGACGCTGGCGAACGTCGCAGCCGGTCTACTCGCAGCCGGTTCGACAGAGGCGGTCAATGGTGGTCAGCTCGCCGCGACTAACCTCGCGCTCGCGACACTTGGACAAAGCGCGGTGCAATATGATGATGCAACGCGCACTGGGGTCACGCTGAACAGCGGCGGATCGCCGGTCGTCCTTCGCAACGTCGCCGCAGGCACCTTGGCGACCGACGCGGTCAACGTTGGGCAACTGGGATCCGGACTGGCGAGCACGCTGGCAGCAGCTAATGAGTATACCGACGTACGGATCAACGCCGTCAACTTCGATCTACAGACCTACAAGCGTGATGCGAACGCCGGCACGGCCGGAGCGTTGGCTTCAGCGGCGCTTCCCCAAGCCTTCGAACCGGGCAAGAGCCTCGTTGCGGGAGGCGTCGGTACATACCGTGGCCAGGCCGCCTTCGCAGTTGGCGTTTCGCGGATCTTCGACGACGGCCACACCATTCTGAAGGCCGGCGTCAACCGCGACACGCGTGGAAACAGCGGTGCCAATGCAGGCATCGGGTACCAGTTCTGACGAATAGCGGGTCGCGTCATGCGACCCGCTCCTCCAGCGGAGAAACATCATGAAGCAGTGTGTTAGTTTGATCCTTACCTTGGCCGCGCCGGCGAGCCTCCTCGTACCAAATGGCGCGGCCTTGTCCCAAGTCGCCACTATGTCTGAGCCATCCCCACGACCACTCGTCGATGGCAGCGCATTCAAGACAAAGTCCGCCTATGATCGGAAAAAGGGCATCGTCATCCAGCCTTCGATGGTCAGATTGATCGTGCCAGGTATGGACAAGGACGCGGTCTACCGCATCGTCGGCGCGCCGCATTTTGGCGAGGCCATTACGCGCACATTCAATTACATCCTGAATCTTACGACAACAGGCGACGACCCGATGCGCTGCCGGATGCAGGTGGTCTTTGGAACTCCTCAGCAAGGACCGCTTGCCAGTCGTCGGCCAATCGTTCTGCGGGTTGTGTGGCAGACCTCAGGATGTGCTGACCGGGTAGCTGCAGGATGAGGTCAGCATGGCGGAACCACCGCGTAGCCAGCCGCGGCTGGCCTAACATCCGAGCCTGGCGCAAGCATGCGTTACGCATCGTTCTCGCGCTTCTGGCGTCACCTGTCTCGATCGGTAACGCTCAAACGGCACCCGTCGACGTGCACGTCTTTGCCGAAGACACAGCGCGAGAGGTGGCGGCCTTGGTAAAGCCGGATGCGGTTCTGATCGTCGATTTGCCCGACGGCTATTTCAAGATGGCGGTAGTTGCGCAGCTTGAGGCCAGAGGCTTCGTGGTCTCAACGAAGTCCATAAAAGGGGGGATACCTACTCGATTTTTGCTGGCCGACGGCGGGCGCGGTAGGGCGGCGAGAGTCGACTTGGTGGTCGGTACAACGATGCTCTGGCGCAGCTATGACCGCTCGAACGGTAAGGCTTCGGGGGTGTGGAGAAATCAGGCACCAACACCGACGCCGGTCGATCAGAACATGGATGAATCCGGACAGCTGTATCAGCTTGGCCGCACTATCGAACATCAATCGCCTGACCGCGCGATGAATTATTACCGGCTTGCGGCGGCATTGGGCCATAAAGAAGCCAACCTACGCCTTGGGCTGCTTTTGATTGCGAACGGCAAAGCCGAGGATGGCATCCGGTTTATTACCGTCGCCTCAAATGCTGGCAATGCCCAAGCTGATTACATCCTTGGTTTGGCGTATCTTAACGGCACCGGGATCGTAAAGGAGCCAATCCGCGGCCGGAAATTGCTCCGCAAGGCGGCAGATGCTGGTATAGCTGCGGCTACGCAAGTTCTAGGGCACGAGGTAGCTGGCAGATAAAGTGGCGTATCCGATAGCGACTCCACAGTCATTAATTTTAGTTAGGACATTGCTATGGTAACGTTTACTCCCGGAGTACTGCCAAATATGCGACTTTCATTCGTCAGGCGTCGCCTCCAATTACTTGACGTCGCCTGTCATTCTATAGAGGCGGACGGAATATCATCTTTACGATTCTTTGATATTGCGAAAAGTGCCGGAATAACCGCATCCGCGATCTACCGATATTTTCCTAATCTAGACGCACTGATGCTTGACCTGCGTGAGCACTTTTTTTATAAAAGTGATTTGTTGAAACAGATCTCGGGTTACCTTGCCAAAGAACCGAATTTTGAACCTGTTGGCGTAATCGGGGGCAATTCGATTGAGCTATGTGGCGACGCCATGAACGAGCGACCTGAAACGGCTTGCTGATCAGCAAAAAAATAGTCAGCGGCTTACTATGGCCCAAGCTATGGTAATTCTAAGACTCATGACCGCCGTCCCCTTGGCAGCATCATGCTCACTGGGGCACTGCCAATCTGGTCGCTAAAGTAAGGCCGGTTCACGGATAAACAGCTTACTTGAGGGCGATTAGCCGTTTAGTATAAATTGCAGCGGTAACCGGAAAAATATACTACCCGATCTGCCGTGTTTTTTGGATGATATTCACCAATCTTGATGTGGATCAAAGATCATCGAGTTGATTTATATCAGTATGAGTTATGATTGGTGATAAGCGGCGCTCGGAAATTGCACGGATAATATTATCTACTCGCGAACTTCGCGATAAAACATTCCCTCAAGGCATGTTTAATGACCATGCTTGGGTCATAATGCTTAACCTTTTTGTTGCCCAGATTGACAATAGAACGTTATCCAAAGAAAAAATAATTACTATATCCAAGATCGAGCCTGGCTCTGGTGCGCGTTGGTTAAAATATCTGATCGAAAGTGGGCAGGTATTAGACGTGCAAAATGGCAAAGATGTAGTCTTGTCTTCAAAGTCCGTCGATAGGATGAGATCATTATTTGATGATATCAATTACATCTCTAATATTGGCTGGAACCACGAATGACGCACGTTAAGGCCGTGCTTATCGGTGAGCCTTCCCTTGTAGAAGGCGTGTTCCATCGTGAACGCAGTGCAAAGCAGTCCGACCTTCTTGAGGCCGGCCGCCTTGATGCGTCCGGCCGTGGGATCAGCGATATGAAGAAGGGGAACACCTAAAGCAGCCTGAACGTCCGCGACCATGCGGTGCATGGTGTTGGTGCAGATCAGCAGCACGTCCGCACCACCGGCTTCGAGGCGTTGTGCCGCGTCGACCATCCGCGTCGTCAGACCCTGCCAATCGCCCTTGTGCTGCAAATCCTCGATTTCCCGCAAAATTGAGCGACCACGGGAAGCAGCGGGCGGATGCTGTCGGGCCGAGACAATCTCGCTCGCTCTCATTGATAATGCGGTAGTATTCGGCAGAACTTTCCCAGCTCATGCCTCGGATCAGGCCAATCGTCTTCATGCCCTAGTACCCCCCGCTTTCGTGTACCGTCTAATCACCACATATGAGTTTCGAGAACCCCGTCACGTTCTCCTTTTTCGATCCCAATCGGGACGGTCGGGGAGCTTAGCGTACGATTCCGAACATCCTCTGGCCGGTCCCCATTACGGGGATGGGTGTGTGATACCCCGATATCAGGCCGAAGATTTTAGCGGCTAAAATTCACCGGGAGAGTTTTTGGTTATTGCTCTGCTGTTGTGTTCGCGATTCAGCCATCGCCTGCGCCCTGTGCTGCCGCTCTGCGGCGCGGAAGGCCATGCCCTCTTTTGCCAACTGCGGGTCGCGGCGCTGGACCTTCGTAACCGCGGCTTCTTCAACCTTACTTGGATAACCGGGGATAGGGGTTTGGGTGTAGGGAGCGATGCGATCCCGGCGGGCCACATTGTCGGATATCGCCTTGGCGCTCGCATCCCACTGGCTGCGCCAGTCCGCTTGCTTGGCGGCATGTCCCGGCATCCATGTCGGCCCGCCGGGCTTCGCGGCTGTAATCTCTCCGTGCGCCTTGTTCAGCGCAGTCCACTTATCCACTAGCCGCTCATCAAGGCTTGTCGCGCGGATGACGATCCGCTTGCCCTCCTCAGAACATGCACGCTCGAACTCGGCTGCGCTTTCGGCCGGGGAAGGGCTGCGCTTCACTGCCGCGTCACGAAAGCTATCAACCTTCTGCTGCTCCTGCGGATCAGCGCCACGATCCTTCATCAAGCTAGAGGCGGTTTCCCAACTTGCGGCGGTATCACGAAGCGTGCGTGCGTTGGGGTTCTGGTGGGCGTTCTTCAACGTCTCCGCCATCTGCTCATCCGGCACCCATTGACCGGCTTCCAAGCGGGTACTGCCAACGACATTGCCTTGCCGATCATAAAGAACGATCGCATCAACAATGCCCTCAGCCTGCAAAGTCCCGATTGTCGAAACTAAGCCGGAGACGGCTTGATCGTGGAAATCATCAGTTACGCCACGACCGAAGCCAGTCGGGGAACTCTTGATCTGTACTTCGCGCCGCTCATACGTGCTGGCGTGGCTCAAATCAGGGGAGACAGCCATGCCGTGAATCTCGACGCGGTAACCCTGCTCCTTGAGATTTTCGATGCTCATTCGAGCATACTTCACGTTGGACAGCGTACCGTCGTAAATGATGTTTCGCCGCCCCTCGGCGGCCATCTCGACAACCCGCGCACCGATGGTCCCCGCATCCTGAAAAGCCGCGCCGGGGATATTCAAGTCGCCGCTGGCGATCCGTTCACGCATGTATGGCAGGGTCGGGCGGATGGCGTCGGGATCGACGACGATCGCCGGCTCCTTGATGCCCTGAAATTGCACCGACACACGATTAACGATCATGCTTTTGCCGGAACCGGGTTGCCCGGCGGTTAAGACCACTTTCGGCTGTGCTACAGCCGGGGCGTCTTCCATGGCGAGGTCAGCAATCAAACGCGAATGCGCCTCACGCTCGGCGTCTCCAAGCGGCTTTTGATCATCAGCCATGCTTACGCGTGAGCCGTGTAGTTCTCGCGCGCCTGCTCCACTAAAGGGCCACGGCTAGTCTCCGGCCGATTGCGGATCGCGTTGTGCTCGCGCAACGCCTGCTTGGCGCGATCCTGTTCATCGCCAGTGGTGGCCTGAACAGTGTCGAGAAGATCCGCGTAGCGAAGCGCCCAACGCTCCTTATGCAGGTACGAAAGGTTCCTATCGATACCCTCGATGATCTGGTTGAGGCTGGTCTTGCTCACGGGCCTTCCTTTCCGCTCCGCTATAACACTTGGCCGGTTAATTGAGTAGCATATAGACGCTTTTAGTCGTCAGCGATGGCGCTGCGAGCATGTTGTGATCTGAAAGAGAAACGCCCCGCTGCGGGAGGGAGCAGCGGGGCGTCGTGGCCGGCGGGGCAGGGGGGGGAAACCGCACCGGTCGAAGTTAGAACAGCGGTCGTTTGGTTCTGTTCCCTACTCCGCTTTACCAGCATCGCTAGACAGGACGATTTTATACAGTCGCTTCGATGACGCCGTGCTTTCGCCCATTGCAAAGCCGATCATAAAGCTAGTGCCATACGCGCTCGCCTCATCGCCGCCAGCGCAGCGCATCGACCAACTACCGAACTGGCGGGATAGGACGGATCGATCCAACAATACTTCGATGTCGGTGTGCCTCGGGTCACTGCGGATACGATCCATGGTCAATTCAACCTGATCGGGATCGCCTTCGATTACCTGTGCAAAGCTTGCACCATCGAACCAAAGCATCCCCGTGACGCCGGCTGTATTATTCCAAGCGATTGATGTTGCAACGATGGCGTCTATCTCGCGGGGATTTCCGACAATAAGCGATCTGCTGACGTAAATTATTCGGTGCATCGCTAACTCACGATTCCGGCGTTTCGTGCGGTGCTGGGTCAACGCAAGGTTGATCTCGAGCCTCGGTTGCAGACCAACTAAGGCGTTTTGCCGTTTCTTCCGCGGCGTCTGCCGACAGGGTTACAGCGATCCCTCCAGGACCAGATATAACCACGCATCCGTCCAGCGCTGCAACGTCGGAGGGCGTATTATGGATCGGGACACTCAACCGCTTCCTCCTGTCTGGTTGGGACACAACCCACGGATCTAATGCGGTTTCCCCACAAACGGCGATTTGAGGACAAATCGACGTTCTCAAAAGGGATGGTTTAACGAGAATGTGCTGGTTGGAGAGGCTAGCGGGCTTAGCGGCGTTCGAATGTCTCGGACACTGTGTTAGCTCGACGGCCCTTCCTGGCGAACGCACGTGAAGCCATTCATCGGATTGTTTTTTGTTACTTCTTTCTGCGCGGTGCATCTTCGCAGATTTCCGAACATAGATACCGCCAAGGAACGCAGGCTCGTGGCGGCTTCGCCGCAATATGGTGCCGCTTCCAAGAACTCGTTTTTGTAGGAGGCGATCTGCAAGGAGGTCAATCGGCTACACTTCTCAAGTGTCGAGAAAAATGCTCTACCACTATTCTGCCAGTCCCCGCTTGAACCGGGTTTAGTTTGGTAAGCGGTAAAGCCTGCAAGCCCACATGAATTTGGCATATCTGGCGCAGTTGGAAATAGAAAATACCTGCCCAACCATCCGCCATCATCCTCATACTTGATCAGTATTTGACCATCGGAAGATGACCAGATTAATCGAGCCATCGGCCTACAGGGCGCGTAGTGCAATACTGCCATGGGGGGATCACGCGCGATACAGTCTTCGCGTTCTAATTTGAAGGGACCTTGCGCAGCAACGGGCGACCTTTGCAGATCCCGAAGGACGTAGTCCTGAGCGATGAAGGCGATTAAGGTGAGCACTGATCGAGGCTATCTTCTAAAGCGAATGTCCGCAATCGGGATGCTTGCTTCGGGCAGTGTCCGCGATCGGGCATCTGTCGATCCCGCGCTTCCTAAAAAGGGACGGCGATCAAGACGGCAGCGACGTTCCCGTTGGGATCGAATTTCGGCAATGTCCGGGTTGGGCAGGTATAACGGCCTGACCGTTTTCAGGGAGATTGGCGCGTAAGCGGAAGTTCGCTAATGAGCCATGGCGCTAGTTTTTTTCGGCCCCTTTGCTCATCCTGAATGCTACAGACGCTCAAAAGTCTTAACAACGAAAACAATGGCTCAATGGTTGTATGGATACGGAACAAAGATGAGGGGCTTTCTCGGCGTTGGTTCTGATAGCCGTCGTTCCGACGTCCGATTAGTGGCTTTTTGCGCCTTCGCCCGTGTCAGATATAGTTCGGCATCTGTTACCATTGACCGAGCCACTTCTGGCGATAAAGGTGCGGTTTTAAACTGGATCGCTGCTGCTGGCACACTTCGCAGAAGTACCGCACACTGAAAGAATAGTCTTAGTCCGTCTGGCGCCGGACAGAACATTGTATGGTCTTCATCCAGTTTCGTTTGCACACTATTCGACGGATATTCGTTAAATCCAAGCCGATACCCGCCACCAGAGCTCTTTCCGGTAAATCCCCTGCCTAGATCAATGTAATATCTAGCGTCGACTGAACTACCCGATTTTGGCCTGTCCGGAACTAAGCGAGCATACGCACGCGTCTTTGCTCCCTCCTCTATTCGTGCCTCTACGGTTCCTTTTGGGAAATATAGTGTTATGCCATTATACTGGAATGGGGCTGTATCCGGCACTCGTGGTGCTGGTGCTCCACAGCCAGTTGCTGCAAGCGACAGCAGGCATGCAATGGCGGGGCCTGAATGAGCTGACATACGGGTTTCCATGATCGAGGGATGCGGTCTTCAGCGCACTGAGGCAACAACGACGTCCGCTTTCGAGTTAGCTGTTGGGCCGCCCGAACGTCCGCAACTGGGCGCTTCCGCCCTAGCGGATTAGCGCCGCGACGACCGTGAACAACGTGGCCCCGGCATTGTCAGCGACGCGCTTCGAACCAATCGGTCGCATCCTCCCCGTAAAGCAGCAAGATTGCCAACCCCTCCAGCGCGAGTTGGACAGCGGAGGTTGCGATAATCGCTGTGTCATACTGCGCAAGCGGCTGGATCAGCCCTGATCCACGCAGAAGCGCAACACTCGTCATGACACCGAGAAGCCAGCGCAAAGCTAGCGCAGTGCGAGCCGCGTGCGACGCCGAAACGAGCACCACTAACATCAGGAACAGGGCTAGAGCCAAGCCGACCGCCCGGATCACCTGGATCCGCATGACCAACGTCGTCATCGCCTCAGGTGCGATCGGAAAGGCGAAGCTCATCGTGTGCGTGGCATAATAAGTCAGTGCCGCCGAAAACATCAGACTGATCGCGAATAAGGTCGCGAACAACCGGATCGAGAGGGATGTCGCCAAGTTGCCTACTCCGGACGCGTGGGGCCCATTCCAAGTGGAAACGCAATCTAGCCCCCAAGGCCTTCTCAGCCCTTAACATCCGCGTCGGCCCGCCCTGTCGCGGGCTTCTCAAAAACGATCCATCGCGAGAAAGCTGGATCGGGAAAGAACGGCTCGGTACCGTCTAAAGCCCCCCCGTTATTCGCTCGGGATGCATTAGGTTTTGCATCGTTAGGATATCAAGGTTCACGCGGTTTGGTAGCGGATAATACAAAAGCGGAGCTTGAAAATGAACGAGATGGACAAGCAGACCGATATAATAACGAAACTCGCTTAACTAATGATTGATCAGATTGAGGGTCCTTTTGAATCCATCGTGTGCGAATACGAATATCTAGAACGCTACAGCACGGTTAGCAGTTCGATTTCGGTCATACTACATGGGACGCAGAAATATCCAGAGACTGCGGCCGGATTTGCGACCGACAATGTCGAGCTCTGCATGAAGCTTCGTGAGTTGATGAGATTTCATACGGGAGGGGAATGGGGCTCGTTTACCCTTTCGCTAGCTGCGAGCGGCGAAGCAAAAACAGAGTTCTATTATTCATAATCGGCGACGCCTAATCATCATACTCATCGTGAGAGCAATGACTGAGGTGGCGTGTGCGAGGAAGCTGTTAAGGCAGGACTTTTCGAATGGCTGTTGATCCGGAATTCATTGCCGCAGTGGCGAGTTCGAACGTCTGCGCATTATATTACGCCCTGTGCGATGAATATCCGTTGCGCTTAAGGATACCTAGAACGACATTGGCGAAGACGGCCGTGCTGGAGGCAGCGGCAGCGAGGGAACTCCCTTTAGAAAAACTGAGAGGTCCGGGAGCGGTATATCGCCTTTCATCGCTCCCAGAAAACTTGAGCCTTAATGTGATTATTCAGGGCGGCGGATCCTTAGAAACCGATTTTACCGTGCATTATAGGGATAGGCCCCAAAGAGACGGCTTTGCCCAACTTTGCTATAGTGCTCGTATATTCACCGGGCAGCCACCGTGCCAACCACCTTATCCCCGTCCAACATGCCTGTCGGTTGACGAGATTTTGCCGGTGATCAAAAGGCTTGATGAATTAACCCGAATTCTCGGGAGCTTTTCCGGCCGACCTTCAACCTGCTGAATTATCCGGCACAGTGCGTTCGCGATTGAAAGCGGCCATGCCGCTTTCATCTCCAACCGGCCATTCCCAAAATTCGATCGAATTTTGAGACTGGCTACGATTTCTCAAATTGCGAAGGCGGCTGCGGTTGTAGACAGATTACCGATCAGGACGTCTCGTAAAAGCGCGC
>NZ_SLYA01000017.1 GCF_004340965.1 Sphingomonas sp. PP-CE-1A-559
GCGATGGGACGAACTCATGCCCTGGAACTGGTCCGCGCAAACCGCAGAGCGAGTGGCGCAAGCCGCGTAATCTGCGGCCTGCCGGCCACGCTTACGGTGGCAGCGAGGGCGATGGCGGACAAGAAGACTGTCGGACACCT
Source organism: Sphingomonas sp. PP-CE-1A-559 (assembly GCF_004340965.1). Classification (GTDB taxonomy): domain Bacteria; phylum Pseudomonadota; class Alphaproteobacteria; order Sphingomonadales; family Sphingomonadaceae; genus Sphingomonas. The sequence continues at coordinate 141 of NZ_SLYA01000017.1, forward strand.
ATCGTAACGGGTCGCAACGCGGCGCCAGTCCTTCAGCCGTCCGAACATGATCTCGATACGGCTACGGCGCCTGTAGCGGCGCTTGTCGTATTTGATGGGCTCGAGCCGGGACCTCCGACCTGGGATGCACGGCTGGATGCCCTTGGCCTGCAAGGCATCCCTGAACCAGTCAGCGTCGTAGCCGCGGTCGCCGAGCAGCCACTGTGCCTTGGGCAGATCGTCCAGCAACGCGGCCGCACCGATGTAGTCACTGACCTGTCCAGCGGTCATGAAGAAGCTGAGCGGACGGCCGTTTGCGTCGGTCACGGCGTGGAGCTTCGTGTTCATACCGCCTTTGGTGCGACCGATCAGGCGCCCGAGATCCCCTTTTTAACCCGCAGGCTCGATGCCGTGCGGTGCGCCTTCAGATACGTCGCGTCGATCATGACGGTCTTTGGGTCGGCATCAGCGGCAGCCAAGCCCTCCATCATGCGGAGGAACACACCCATCTCACCCCACCGTTTCCAGCGATTGTAGAGCGTCTTGTGGGGGCCGTAGTCGCTGGGCGCATCACGCCAGCGCAGCCCATTGCGGTTCACGAAAACGATGCCGCTCAATACCCGCCGGTCGTCAACTCGCGGCTTGCCATGGCTCTTAGGGAAATATGGCCGCAGGCGCGCCATCTGCTCCTCCGTCAGCCAGTACAGGTCGCTCATCCTCAGTCTCCTCACGGAGCCTGAATCAGATCGCGCCTGTTACATCAATGGGTCCTGACCCTAGGCATTCGGGTAGCCCGAACAGCCGCGGCAAAAGGGTCAGCTCGCCCGTGCTCGTAATCGAGCGCTTCCGTCAGATGCCAATCGTCCCGCTGCTTCATCACGCCTCCGTGGAGCGTGCCGACCAGCCGAACTCCGTGCGGGGACTAAATCGTTTTGATCGGCTTCCGTTCCGCTGAGAGATCGAGTTCGTCTCACTAAGGCATGGCCACTGAGCGGCATGGCTTGCGCGTACAAAGCCTCTTTGAGAGCGAAAAACGGCGACCCGTCTTGCAGGCTGGAAGCTGAACGAATGGCAGAAGTAGGGAAGTTTAGAAGGGGGCGGGGACGTCTGCTTCTGGGTCCTATCAGTCTCGCGCTGCCGGGCAGTTCCGCCCACTTCGAGACATTGCGAAGAGCCTGAGCCGTTCCTGATTGCGGACACCAACGGTTGGTGCAACCATCGCCGCTGATGCTGCTCGCCACCCTTCTCGCTACCGCCGCCCTGACGGCCCCCAACGAAGCGGATTTCTCCCAAAGCTATCGAGTTTGGGTTTCCGCAGATCGGCGTAGTTGCACCTACTCGCTTACTGACACGGGCTTGAACCCTCGCCAGCTTACCGACGCGTTGACGCAGAATGGCTATGAGGTCGGTAGAGGGGCTGAAGTTCTTACGACTCCCGATACGCCTGTTCGATGCGTTCGCGAGGCTACGCGTGCCGTTCGGCGAGCCGGTTTTGTCACTATTCGGACAAGGCTTGGGACTGAGAAGGATCGGATGCACGGCATTCCGTGAACGGCAGTTATGTGCTGGTTCTCGCCCGAAAGCGGACCGTCGCTTATCCTTCCCATCCCGGACATTCCTTGATTCAGAAATCAAAAATTTTGCATCAGGCCACAACGTTTTTCGGTAACTATGAGTGTCTGCCAAATCGTGCGATCAACTATGATCTTGCTCAATTATGGAGAACTCTGGGCTACCCCAATCATAGTTGAATTCGTCATAGCGATATCCTGTAAAAGACGCTGCTAGATCGATGGGAACGTCAATTAAGTGATCAACGTCGCTATCTACGCCCCCGCTTGCGTTTTGCGAATCTACCTTGGAAATTTCTATTTGTCGTAATTGGTGTGGGACCGGACCGGTTGAGGAAACATCGTATGTTCCTTCCTGTGCATCATGACTGACATTCCATGTGACGATGCCGTTTTGTGCCGCAAAACACGAACTGAACATCACATGCTCTTCGACCTGACATCCAACGATTTCGGTATCGGAGGAGCGACCAATGGTACTCGGACTGACCGCATATTCGAAATCATTAGACCAAATGATTGTCCACCCAGTTGGTAGTGAGGCGGCAGAAAATGGCGCTTCGTTGGCCTCGTCCGCCACGCCAGTGTCTTTGAAACCCATTATCTCGAGCGCGCGATCCTTCGGTAGTCGAAGCGCCACCCATGATATCGAGAAGCCCATAAACCCTCCGTGTTTTTACGTCTCATACAGTATCGGTGATGACTGTTTCTACAAATGGCGCTTGGGTTGGCGTGATGCACAATTCACGGATTTCGCATCAGCGCATAAACAGCGGGAAGCCGAGGGCCCCTGTGATGCAGAATATTGATGCATCTGGGATACCCGTTAAGTGGTCGGTTTCTTGGGGTGTGGCCTCCAAAGCGGCCATTCCGCTTTCCTTCCCCATCACGACATTCGCGAGCGGGTAGCCGGGCTTCACAATCGGTCATTCGAAGATGAACCAACGTCCGAAGTTGGGAAGCGGGGGAAGGGGCGTGAGCGTCTGATTGTGGGTCGTTCCGTTTATCAAATTGGTCGACTATTTTGGTCTGTGAATGCCCATCGATCGCGAGAGGCGAGGCACCTGAGTGGCAGGAACGCGGTGAAGCGAGTGCAACACTATGGGCGCACTATGCGATCGGCCGGGATCGATCTCGAAGCGCTATGCCGTGACCCGTAGATACCGGGGGCGGGCAGGACGCTCGCGATACGAAAGGCACGTAGGCGAAATGTCGTCTGAACCCATATCGGAGCCCGATCCTACCGGGCTCGTCATCTATGTCGGCCAGGATCGCGCAGGCCATTGGCTGGTCCAGGACAGCCAGCGCAACCTCGAAGGCCGCTTCATCTCGTACGGCGCCGCAATGAGCTATGCGCAGGCCGAGCGGGACATCTACCATGCGAGCGTCGAGATCGCCGCACTGCCGCTGACGCCGCTCGTGTCGTTTGCTCCGGTGGGTCGCGACGAGCGTGCGCTGCCGCGGGCGGCCTGACAGAGGGATGGAAATGAACGTACATGCTCTTCCCGTCCGGTTGCGCACGGCGATCGGCGGAGTCACGTCGAAGTGCCCGTCGCGGCACGTGTCGAAGGCCGCCGTCCATGACCCGCGCTGGCCCCGGATCGAGGCGGCCCTGGCGGCGCTGCGGACGAATGGCCGGCACGCGGTGCGCATCGTCGATGCCGAATGTGGCGCCGGGACGCTGCTGTTGCAGGCGTTGGCGGAGGCGAGGCGGCTTGGTTTCACGGCGATCGAGGGACGCGGCATCGACCGATCGCCGCCGTTGATCGGCCGTGCGCGTTTGGCGGCGCACCGCGTCATCGACCCGGCGATCGGCGTCGACTTCGCGGTGGCGGACATGGTCGCGGCCTTGCGCGACGAGCAGGATCTGCCGGCCGATATCGTGATCTGCCACGACCTTGCGCGAAACCGTCGCCCGGAGGCAGCGCGTGCCCTCCGGAACGCCGGGCGGATCGTGATCGCCGACGATGCCGCATGCCATGTTCGGAGCATCGCGGCATGACCCGGCGCGATATGCTTTGGCGCGGGATCGGCCTAATACTCGCCGCCGGGGCCTGTGGAGTGGCCGCGACAATGAACGGATCGGCGCAGGCGATGCTCGTGTTTCCGATTGCGCTGCTGGGCCTGACGCTGATGATCAACGGCAAGCGCGTGGCGGTGGTGCTGCGCGCCGAACGTCATGGTCACGGGCATACCGCGCAAGCGATCCATGCCGTGCGACTCCGTCGTACCCCCCGGCGGGCCGACCCGCCGCATTCCCGATAACCGGATACCGACCCTTCATGACTTTTTTCAGTCCGCGGGACGGCGTCCTGTGCGCCGAGCGCGTGCCGCTGCCCGTCATCGCCGAGGCGGTGGGGACACCCGTCCATGTCTATTCCGCCGCCGCGCTGCGCGATGCGGCACAGCGGTTCAGGGCGGCGCTATCGATCCTGCCGCGGGTACGTGTCGCGTTTGCGGTCAAGGCGAACCCGAACAGCGCGGTGCTGCACCTGCTGGCCGGGTGCGGCTTCGGCGCCGACATCGTCTCAGGGGGCGAACTGCGGCGCGCGCTCGACGCGGGAATCGCGGCATCGGACATCGTCTTTTCGGGCGTCGGCAAGACCGACCGCGAACTCGCCGACGCGCTCGCGGCCGGCGTCGGCCAGTTCAACCTCGAACTGGAGGAGGAGGGACAGGTGCTCGCCGCGCTGGCCCATGCGCAGAGCAGGCGGGCGACCGCGGTGCTGCGCGTCAATCCCGATGTCGATGGCGGTACGCATGCCAAGATCTCGACGGGGCGGCGCGGCAACAAGTTCGGGGTGGCGATCACCGACGTCCCCGCGATGTACGATCGCCTGTCGCGGCTCGAGGGTCTCGACTTGGTCGGGGTCGCTCTGCACATCGGCAGCCAGTTGCGCGATCTCGCACCGCTGGAGGAAGCCTATGAGCGGATCGGCTGCCTCGTGGCGGACTTGCGCGCGCGCGGCCATGTCGTCAGTCGCGTCGATCTCGGCGGTGGTCTCGGCATCCCTTACCGCGCCGACGACGTCGTCCCGACGCTCGACGCCTATGCCGCGATGGTCGCGCAGGTCACGCGCGAGTGGGACGTCGAACTCACGTTCGAGCCGGGACGGGTGGTCGCGGGGCTCGCCGGCGTGCTGCTGACGCGGGTGATCTGGGTGAAACCTGGTGCCGAACATCCGTTCGTGATCGTCGATGCCGCGATGAACGACCTTGCGCGGCCGGCGCTGTACGATGCCTTTCACCGGATCGAAGCGGTCATGCCGGACGGAGAGCGGATGGTCGCGACGATCGCCGGCCCGGTCTGCGAAAGCGGCGACGTGTTCGCGGTCGCGCGCGACATCGACCGGGTCCGCCGCGGCGACCTCGCCGTGCTGCACGCCACCGGCGCGTATGGCGCGGCGATGGCGTCGACATACAACTGCCGCACGCTCAGCCCGCAGGTGCTGGTCGACGGCGACCGGTTCGAGATCGTCGCCGATCGCTATCTCCCCGAGGAGTTCGCCGCGTAGGGAGGCGATCAGGTGAGGTAGGCGTGAACGATCTCGACCAGTTCTTCGGCCGCGACCGTGCGCGGATCGTCACGCGAGTGCGCGGGATCGATCATGTGTTCGCGGATATGATCCTCGATCACCTCGGCGATGAACCCGTCGAGCGCGCCGCGGCACGAGGTCGCCTGTTGCAGGACCCGCGCGCATTCGCGGTCTTCCTCGATCGCGCGTTCGAGCGCCTCGATCTGGCCTTTCAGCCGCTTGAGCCGGTTGAGCAGCTTCTTTTTCTCTTTTTCGACATGGCTCATGGCCGACGTGCATCACCCTCTTGATCTATACCCCCCTAGGGTATAGCGGGCGCTCGTCGCGACGCCAAGGGCGCCCGGCAGGTGACGCAATCGCGGCACCGGTAACGAACAGGATGCGCATGAAACCCCGATCTACCCCCTTGTCCGGCGATGGCGACAGTAGCGGCTTTGCCCTGCTGACGATCACGGCTGGACGTCCCGGGTTCGGGCACGCCGTTCGGCGATCGCAGGTGCGATCCGGCTGAGCGTCTGTCCCGGACTCGCCCTACGAGCCCGGAAGAGACGCCTGATGACCAGTATCATTTTCCGCACGATCCAGCATGATCGTGCCATTCACGCCGCGCTTGCCGCCGCACCGCTTCATCGCGGCCGTATCCTGAGGGGATGGGCGGCGAGCGGAGCCCGCACCGTAGCCGAGCTCTCGGCATGACGCGCATCTGTCACGCGACGACGCTAGCGCGTCCCGTCGGTGGGGAGGGATGGCGTCGTGACTGATACGGTAGCGACCAGCGGCCGGGTCCGCTCGTTCTCGCGCATCCTCCGCCTGACCCAGCCCAACCGCGCGGACGTCATCGCCTTCGTGCTGCTGATCGGCATCGCCGCGCTGCTGGTGCGCGGCGCGGAGGGCGTGGCCGAGCCGCTGTCGCGCCTGCGGGTCGAGCCGGTGACGCTCGATCCGCGGTATTTGCCCTATTATGCGTTGCGCACGGTGATCCGGATGTTCGCGGCACTCGCGGCGAGCCTGGTCTTCACGCTGGTCGTCGCGACGCTGGCCGCGCGCAGCCGCCGCGCCGGGCAGATCATCGTGCCGATGCTCGACATCCTGCAATCGGTGCCGATCCTGGGGTTCCTGACCTTTACCGTCACGGCGTTCATGGGGCTGTTCCCCGGCCAGATCCTCGGCGTCGAGCTGGCGGCGGTGTTTGCGATCTTCACGAGCCAGGCGTGGAACATGGCGTTCAGCTTCTACCAGTCGCTGCGCTCGGTACCGTCCGATCTGGACGAGGTGACGCGCGGTTTCGCCTTGTCGCCGGTGCGCCGCTTCCTCCGGCTAGACCTGCCGTTCGCGACTCCGTCGCTGGTCTGGAACGCGATGATGTCGATGTCGGGCGGCTGGTTCTTCGTGGTCGCGTCCGAAGCGATCACGGTCGGCAACACGACCGTGACTCTGCCCGGCGTCGGCTCATGGCTGGCACTCGCGATCGCCCGCAAGGACTTCACCGCGATCGGGCTGGCGGTGCTCGCAATGGGGATCGTTATCCTGCTGTACGATCAGATCGTCTTCCGGCCGGTGGTCGCCTGGGCGGATCGCTTCCGGTTCGAGCAGACCGCCAGCACAGAGCGGCCACAGTCCTGGGCCTATGATCTGTTCCGCCACACGCGACTGTTGCCGGTGCTGTTCGCGCCCGTCACCGCGCTCGGCCAGCTCCTGCTGACGCTTGACCGGGGCAGGGCACGTCCGCGCGAGCGCCGCGTTCGCGAACCGAGCATCGTGCTGGAGCGGCTGTGGCAGGCAGTGGTCCTGGTATCGGTGGTCGCCGCACTCTGGCTCGCGGGACGTTATGTCTTCGCGACGCTGCGGCTGAGCGATGCGGTCGCGGTGTTCGGGCTGGCCTGTATCACGATGCTGCGCGTGGTCGTGCTGATCGCGCTGGCCAGCCTCGTCTGGGTACCGATCGGCGTCTGGATCGGCCTCAACCCCAAATGGGCGGAGCGCCTGCAACCCGTCGCGCAGTTCCTCGCGGCGTTCCCTGCCAACGTGCTGTTCCCATTCGCGGTGATCGGCATCGTCCACTGGCAGCTGTCGCCCGACATCTGGCTGTCGCCGCTGATGATCCTGGGGACGCAGTGGTACATCCTGTTCAACGTCATCGCCGGCGCCAGCGCGATCCCGACCGACCTGCGCGAGGCGGCGGGGATGTTCGGCGTCCGCGGCTGGCAATGGTGGCGACAGGTCGCTCTGCCCGGCGTGTTTCCCTATTACGTCACCGGCGCGCTGACCGCGTCGGGCGGATCGTGGAACGCCAGCATCGTCGCCGAAGCGGTCTCGTGGGGGTCGCAGAAGGTCGAGGCGCACGGGCTCGGCACGTTTATCGCCAAGGCGACCGAGGCCGGCGATTATCCCCGCGTCGCGCTCGGCATCGCGGTGATGTCGATGTTCGTGATCGCCTTCAACCGGCTCGTCTGGCGTCCGATGTACGCCTTTGCCGAACGCCGTCTCCGGCTCGCCTGATGTCGAAAGGACAAGACATGGCAACAGCATTCCTCCGCGCACCGGCCAGCCGTCCGCTCGTTCAAGTCGAGCATGTCAGTCATCGCTACGGGCGCGGCGATGGCGGCGCGCCGGTGCTCGACGATGTCAGCCTGACGCTGCACGAGAACGAGGTCGTCGGGCTGCTCGGCCGCTCCGGCTCGGGCAAGTCGACGCTGCTGCGCTCGATCGCGGGGTTGATCCGGCCGGACGAGGGACGCGTGCACTTCGCCGCCGTCCTTAATGGCCCTGCGCACACGATCAGCATGGTCTTCCAGACCTTCGCGCTGTTCCCGTGGCTGACCGTGCTCCAGAACGTCGAGCTTGGCCTCGAGGCGCAGCGCGTTCCGGCGGACGAGCGGCGCACTCGCGCGCTGGCGGCTATCGACCTCATCGGCCTCGACGGGTTCGAGAACGCCTATCCCAAGGAACTGTCGGGTGGGATGCGCCAGCGTGTCGGGCTGGCGCGCGCGATCGTCGTCAATCCGTCGTTGCTGTTGATGGACGAACCCTTCTCCGCGCTCGACGTGCTGACCGCCGAGACGTTGCGCACCGACCTGCTTGATCTGTGGGCGGAAGGGCGGATGCCGATCAAGTCGATCCTGATCGTCACGCACAACATCGAGGAGGCGGTGCTGATGTGCGACCGCATCCTCGTCTTCTCGTCCAATCCCGGCCGGGTCGCCGCCGAGATCAAGGTCGACCTGCCGCAACCGCGCGACCGGCTCGACCCCGCCTTCCGCAAGCTGGTCGACGACATCTATGCGCAGATGACCGCACGCGCCCCCGCCGAGCCGGTCCGCGACGGGTTGTTCCCCGGCACCGGCATCCAGATGGTATTGCCGCGCGTCTCGACTAACGCGCTCGCCGGGTTGATCGAGGAAGTCGACGCCAGCCCTTTCGATGGCCGCGCGGCGATGGCCGACCTCGCCGATCAGCTTCAGCTGGAGGTCGACGATCTGTTTCCGATGGCGGAGACGCTCCAGCTGCTGCGTTTTGCCGAGTTGCAGGGGGCGGACATTCTCCTGACGCCGGCGGCGCGGCGCTATGCGCAGGCCGACGTCGACACGCGGAAAGCGCTGTTCGCGCAGGCGTTGCTCGCGCACGTCCCGCTCGCGCAGCACATCCGCCGGATCCTCGACGAGCGTAGCGGGCATGTCGCCCCCGCGCGCCGGTTCCGCGACGAGCTGGAGGATCACATGTCGGGGGATTACGCGGACGAGACGTTGCGGACGGTGACGCATTGGGGTCGGTATGCCGAGGTGTTCGCGTATGACGAGGATGCGGATCGGTTCAGCCTGGACGATGTCGTGTGATCCGGCGCTTCGTCGCGCGACTGTTGCTGATACTCGGGCTCGCAGCGCCAGCCTATGCGCAGGACGAGCGGCCGACCGGCTATCCGCGCTCGGCCAACGAACGTTCCGATAAACCGGTGACTCTGTCGGCGGTGTATGTCGCCGACATCCGCAGCAACGTCTCGGGCGGGATCGCGCGTGGCACGCGGTACCTCGACAATCTCGATCTCCAGGTGGCAGTGGACGCGGACCGGCTGGTCGGATGGCACGGTGCGCGCCTGTTCCTGTACAGCATCTACGACAATGGTGCCTCGCTGTCGGGCGATCTGGTTGGCGACGCGCAGGGCATTTCGAACATCGAGACCAATGTGCGGGCAGCGCGGTTGTTCGAGGCGTGGGTCGAGCAGGACGTCGGCCGCAACGCCTCGATCAAGCTCGGCCTGTACAATCTCAATTCGGAATTCGACACGACCCAGAGCGGCGGGCTGTTCCTGATCTCGTCGCACGGGATCGGTCCTGATTTTTCGCAATCGGGGCGGCGCGGGCCGTCGATCTTCCCGGTGACGGCGCTCGCTGTGCGCGGCGAAATGAAGCTCGGCGAGCATTGGCTGGGTCGTGTCGCGGTGCTCGACGGCGTCCCCGGCGATCCGTCGCATCCTAAACGCACCGCGATCGCGCTGTCGTCGCGGGACGGTGCGCTTGTCGTCGGCGAGGTCGACTATCTCGAGCACGGGACGAAGGCGGCGATCGGGGTCTGGGGATACACCGCGCGGTTCGACGATATCCGGTCGTCCGATCCCGCGGCGCCTCGACGCGGGAACAAGGGCGCGTACGTCTTCGCCGAGCACCGGCTGGTCGGCTCGCGCGCCGACGATGCGCACGGCCTGGCGGGATGGCTGCGCTTCGGCGTCGCCGACACTCGGTTCAATCGGATCGGACGGTATCTCGGTGGAGGGCTGGTCCATACCGGCATCGCACCGGATCGTCCTGACGACCAGATCGGCGTGTCCTTCGCCTCCGCCGGGTTCGGCGATCGCTATCGACGCGATCAATCCGGGGATGGCGGCGTGCGTGACGCGCACGAACTGGTGGTGGAGGCTGTCTATAACGCGGTGCTGACCCCGTGGCTGAGCGTCCAGCCGGATCTGCAATATGTCGTGAACCCGGGAGGCGACGCGCAGCTTGATGACGCCATCGTGGTAGGGCTTCGCGTCAAGATCGGCCGTTGAGTTCGCGACCAGTGGCTTGGCTTATTCCGGAGCTCCGCGAACGCGATATCCGAAGCCCCGATTTCGACCCCGCAGTTGTCCGACAACGTGAACGAACGTATGGCTCGCCCCGTTTGCAAGTGAGATTTCTGATGATCTGATTAGTCTGCGCCAACGTATGCGGTCTCGTAGGCAAGCCCACGGCCAAGATGGAAATCCGCGCGTCTGAAGCCTCATAATGTCCACGGCATCGAGTGCCAATTCGTTCATCGGGCCTTCCAAACGCCGATCGACTATCAGGCCATCTCCACTCCTTCCTGCAAACCTCGTAGGTTACGCGTGTTACCTCACGCTGCCGAACTGTTTATATTGCAACCGGGTAGTTACGTTCGAATGGCATGTCTCTGCGCAGGGCAGCCCACGCGATGCGAGCGAGTTTGTTGGCAAGCGCCACCACGATGGCATTGCGATGCACGCCTCGTTCGATCATCCCCTGTAACCATCGTCCAAGCGGCGTGTCGCCTTTGGACAGGGACGGCAATGCAGCTCTGGCGCCATGGATGAGCAGCGTACGCAAATACGTGTTGCCGCGTTTCGAGATACCCAAGAGGCGCGGCTTGCCGCCCGTTGTGTGTTGGCGAGGGACTAGGCCGAGCCAAGCGCCGAGATCTCGGGCTTTGCTGAAGCTGCTACCATCGCCGACCGCGGCTACCAGCGCGGTTGCATTGAGTACGCCAATGCCTGGAATGGTCGTCAGTCGACGCATCGCAGCGTCGCTGCCCGCCATCTCGACGAACTCCCCATTTAACATCTCGATCTTCGTATCGAGTTGCTTCCATTCCGCCCGCCTTTCCGCGATCAACCGGCTCATCCGCGACGATAGGGTGTTGTCACCGTCAGTGAGCAAGTCGTCGATGCCCTGCTCAAGCTTGCGCCGTCCGACCGGAAAGCTCACCCCACGTTCAAACAGAACCGCACGAAGTTGATTTATCAAGTTGGTCCGTTCAGCCACCAGGCGGGACCGCGCGCGGTGTAGGGTCTGGATGTCCAACTGATCCTGCGTCTTCAGCTCGACGAAGCGCATCGTTGGTCGAGAGGCCGCTTCAGCAATCCCCTCCGCGTCCCGATCATCGTTCTTCTGCGCCTTCACGTACGGACGGACATACTCCGGCGACATCAGCCGTACCTCGTGACCGCTTGCGGCAAACAGCCGGCCAAGATGATGCGCTCCGCAGCAGGCTTCCATCCCGATCACGCAGGCCGGAAGCTTTGCCACGTATTCGATCAGCGTCTGGCGTCGCAGCGACCGGCGCAGGACAACTGTGCCCCGCTCATCGACACCGACCATGCTGCAAGATGTTTTGCCCAGATCAACTCCAAGGATTGCAATAGACGCGATAGACATCGACTCGCTCCTTCCTCTTCAAAGATTCGCATCATATCCGATGCTGGATAAGGGGCGAGCCATCCCATAATGGCCGATAGTGGGGTGCGGGGAAAGGCGCGAGAACGTCCGGGTTTGGGTCTTGTCAGCCGCGCGCCGCCAGGCAGTTCGGCCTATAGTAGCGGACCTTAGTCTTTCAGCGAAGTAGCGCCCGCTGACACGACGTATCGGCCCAACTGCTCTCTGCCCTGCGTTACGATCACTTCTGCGCCGAAGAACGGGCAACCGTGCGAGACTTGATCCGCACCGATTTTTATTTGCGCTCGAAATAGCAGACTTCCACGCCTCGATGTTATCTAATGATTCCTGCTCACCTGACTGAGTGAAGTGCAAGTCACATATCAAGTACCGGTCATCCGATCGACAACCTCGATCAACCGGCCCAACAGCTTCATTACGGACACGCAGATTCTTCCCTATTTCCGCCTAACAGACGGCTGAGTCAGCTGCCGCGAGCTGGCGTCCAACCAAATGAACGAATGGCTGAAGCTGGGGAGCGAACATACCGCCTTAGTGCCTGAGAGTGGGTGAAGCCGTAAGGTGCTCAACTAGTCGTGCATCACCATCCGTGTTTGCTAGGTCGGCCAAAACGCGCCCGTATCGGTTAGCGCGCGTGGAACCCATCCAGACGGCTCCCCAGACGAAGAACGCTGGCACGGCGATGCTCATGAACAGAAGCCAATACAGATGGCGGCTAATCTAATGGCCAAACTTGCGATGAGGGTCCATGGTCGGAAGCTCAGTGCCACCAAAGAGGTTTTTACTGCGCCCATTCGGAACCGTTGATCGCGAATGACGAAGAGGGTGGCTAAATGCCGCCATTTCCTGCTCGATCCGACTAGGGTGCGTCTTTTTCGTAATGCAAGCTTTACGTTTTATCGTTACGGCAACATAATGAATCTACCTTCGTCGTATCAAGCGATGCCGCCCGCCCAGCGCTGGCATGACCGGCTGGACGCTCTGATTGCTTGGTCGACCGCGCTCTCGCGTGCTCAGGCACGCACCGTGACCACCGCAGCCGTCGTAGTCGCCGGACTCGCCGATTGTGCGACCGGAAATGCCCTATGGTTCGGTCCGATCTACCTGTTGATTATTTGCATGCCCGCCTGGACCTTGGGCTGGCGTGAGGCTGCGCTGACCAGCGTCGCGTGTGTGGTGGTATCTCTCGCCGCGAACGGGCTGGAGGCTTATCCACTTGGTCAAACTGCGATCGCCTGGAATATGGCCATGCGGATTCTGGCGGTGACAATCATCATCGTGTTGATGTCCGGCACGCGCCGCTCGCACGATCGCGAATGGAACCGCGCGCGCAGCGATCCCCTGACCGGGCTCGTCAATGAGCAAGCCTTTTTCGACAATGCCACGGCGACCGCGAGGCATCGGGCGTGGGGTATACTCGCCTATGTTGACCTCGACGGCTTCAAGCAGATCAACGATCGCCACGGCCATGCCGCGGGGGACGAAGCGCTACAAGCCTTTGCCAGCGGAGTGCGCGACTTGATTCGATCAGGCGACGTGTTCGCTCGCGTCGGAGGCGACGAATTTCTGTTGTTTTTACCGGTCGACAGCGAAGCCGAAGGCTATGGGCTTGCCACGACGCTACATCTACGGATGAACTGCATGCAGACGCCGTTCGCGTTAGGCTGCAGCATCGGCGCCTTGGTATTGAACCTGAGCGAAACCGCCATTCACAAGGCTCATGTGAGTTTTGCCGACCGACTGATGTACGAGGCCAAGAACGAGGGCGGCGCCATCTGGATCCGCACTGCCGGTGTGCCGGAAGGCGGCGGTTGGACGGGCGTGGCAGCAGACCGCGATCACCGCGAGCTGTTTAGCCTTATTCCAGCCCCTACCGCCCTGCATTGACGGCCACGGGGCGTTTCGATTTGCCTGCGGATTAAGCTTAAACCTGAGCGAGCAGGCCAGGCATGCCGTGAAATGGCGTTGCGCAGATCAGGGCATGTAGCGCCAGGGTTTGCAGCGCCGGGGCGGCTCACGGCACGCGTCAGCAGATGGACGGACCAAATCGAGGCTGTTTGCGCCGATGTCGCGCGGACTGGCTCGCCGACGCCGTAAACCGTTTGTATTTAGACGACGCCTTCTGCCGGCAAAGATCGATCAGTCCCGCCCTAATCTTGAAGCACAACGGAACAAATTACTCACGCAGGAATTAGCTTGCCTAGTTCAGACCGAACGACAGGGGATCGAAATATGAAGAAGGCATTCGTTATCGCGATCGCAGCCGGGCTTGTCTCGCTGTCGGCATGCAACTCTAGCCCACGCGAGCAGGCAGCCGATAACATCGAGTCCAACACCGAGGCTGTCGCAGATAACTTGGAAGACGCTGCGGACAACGTGAGCAACGACGCGGCCGAAGCGCGCCTCGAGAACAAGGCGGATGCCGTCCGTGCGACCGGTCAGAACCAAGCTGACGATATGCGGACGAACGATCCCGACACGAACCTGTCGAACGGTATCTAGTTTCACGAGACAGAACGAGCCGCTCCCAAGCACAGCTCGAACTGGAAGGGCGCCCGAGGAAACTTGGGCGCCCTTTTCGCAATTGTCTGCGGAAGATTGACGCTACGTACGGTCAACCGGCTCAAGGGAACTCCGTCTGCTGCTTCACAGATAGGGCGACCTTCGCCGTCGAAGCCCTTTGACAAAAGGGGACGACGAACGAGCGGCCGGAGTAGGGAAAACAAAAAGCCGCTGTGGGCGTCCGGTAATGGGCCAGGCCGCGAAGTTGCTTGGGCGTTTGGCAAAATTACGTCATCGTTATGAAAGCATTGGCCTCAGGTGGTCAGCCTCGGGAACGGACAATGGTTTATCTAGTTGCTTGGAAAAATAGACCAAAAGGGTGTCAGGCAGAACAGCGGAAACCGCAGCAGTCTCTTCGCCCTTAGTACCGTGGGCGCGTACGAACCAGGGAGCGATAATTGGGTCGATGCTCCCGCCAGAGCGCTCAGGATGATGAGCGAATACTTGTTTACAATGCATTTGCTTACGCACGCTTTGCAAGGCGTGGGCACACTCATGGCCGGACCGCGGTCAGCTACTGTGACATCCGAGGTTTGGGTTTAACCATGAGTGTTTTTCGTCGCTCGCTGCGTCAAGTTTGTGCGGAGAGGTTGAGCGGGTAGTTCTCCGGGAACCAGAGAACTTATCGCAGGTTGCTATGAGTACGAGGCGTCGTGGTTTTGCGGGAAGGTATCCAGTGTCGAAGGAAGTCGAGCTGAAGCTGGTATTGGACGCCGCCGCGGCCGATGCCTTTGTCAGGTCCGATCGGGTCGGCGGTCTGACGAGCAAGCGGCAGATGCAGGCGGTGTATTTCGACACGCCCGATCTCGCGCTCTCCCGAGGCGGCGTCTCTTTGCGAATCCGGCAGTCCGGCGACACGCGGACGCAGACTATCAAGGTCGCCGACGCGGCGGCGGCGGGTCTCTTCGCGCGATCCGAATGGGAAATGGAGGTGGCCGATACGACGCCGGTCGTCGATGACCGGACGCCTATCTCGACGCTGCTCGGTGACAGGGCCGGCACCATCGCGCCGATCTTCACCGTCGTGGTCGAGCGCCTGACATGGATGATCGACAGCGGCGAGGCGTCGATCGAACTGGTTTTGGACCGCGGTACCGTTGCTGCGGGTGACCGCCAGTCGCTGGTCTGCGAACTCGAGCTGGAGTTGAAGCGGGGAGCGCCTGCCGCTTTGTTCACGCTTGCCAAAGCGCTGGCGGCTCAATTTCCCGTCCGTCTGGGCGTCGTCACCAAGTCCGAGCGCGGCTATGACCTGCTTCGTCCCGCATCCAGGGCGTTCAAGGCGGAGCGGGTCGCGCTGACCCGGACCGCCTCCGCGGCGGACGCTTTCGCGGCGGTCGCCGCCTCGTGCATAGGTCAATATCGTCTGAACGAGACTATCCTGCTTACGCAGGCCGACGCGGAAGCGCTGCATCAGGCGCGCGTGTCGTTGCGTCGGCTGCGGTCCGCCTTTTCGATCTTCAAGCCACTGCTCGATGGCGGCGAGATACCGCACTTCCAAAGCGAGCTGCGCTGGCTCGGCTCCGTACTGGGCGAAGCGCGCGACCTGGACGTGTTGCTGGCGAAGGCGAAGCCCGGTGGCTTGCTGTTCGAGGGGCTCAACCAAGCCCGCGACGCTGCCTACGTCGAAGTCGACAACGCGCTGGGATCGGACCGGGTTCGTGCGCTGATGCTCGATCTGACGGAGTGGTTGGCATGTGGTGCATGGCGCACCGCGCAATCGACGCGCGATGCACGGGATGCGCCGGCGCGGCACCTTGCGGCCGAGACGCTGCGCGCGCTACGTCGTCGCGTCAGCAAACGTGGTCGGTCGCTTCAGTCACTGGCGGACGAGGAGCGGCATGAAGTCCGAAAGACCGCCAAGCGGCTCCGCTATGGCACGGAGTTTCTCGGCTCCCTTTTTCCAAACAAGAAGCGCTCGCGTCGCTACGGAAAGTTCGTAGGGTCACTGGAAAAGCTGCAGGATCAGCTCGGCGCGCTGAACGATATGGCGACGGCGCCGACGGTTCTGGACCGGCTAGGTTTGCGCGACGATCCGGGTGCGAAGAGCTTGCTGGCGCATCGCAAGAAATCGAAGATCATCGATGCCGCGGCCGAGGCGTATGACGACCTCCTCGATCGCAAGACCTTCTGGGGCTAGGGGTGGGGGATCAGCACCCGGCCAGACGATCGAGCGTCGTGGCGATCGGCTGATCGCCCTTGGTGAGTTCGATGATGATCCCGCCGAGGTCGGGCCGTTCGACGATTGCTGCCAGCGTCGCGGCAACGTCGTCGCGCGAGACGGTGCCGTACGGGATCGCCAGATCTGCCCGGATGCGGCCAGTCCCGGCATCGTCGCTGAGTGTGCCAGGCCGCAGGATCACATAGTCCAGCCCGCTGGCGACGAGATGCGCGTCCGCCAGCTTCTTGACGCGACTGTAATTCTCGAACCCTTCGTTGCGATCGCCGTCCCGCAGGGCGTCGGGGAACGCCGACACGAGCACGAACCGCGCGACCCCGGCCCGCTGGGCTGCAGTGACAGCGGTCTCGAGACCACGCCCGTCAATAGCCTTCGTCACGTCGATGCCCGCGCCGCCCGCGCCTGCCGCAAAGACGACCGTGTCGGCAACACCGATCAACACGGCCAGCGCATTTGCGTCGAGTGCGGCGAGATCGGCGAGGACCGGTGTGGCACCGGCGGTGGCCAGCGTATCGGCCTGTTCCGGTTTGCGATGGAGCGCCAGGACGGTGTGCCCACCCGCCGCAAGCAACTTAGCGAGCCGCGAGCCGACCTTGCCGGCCGCGCCGATGATGAAAACCTTGGCCATGACGGCTCCTGCGTAGAAATCGAACTCAACCCGGATACTGGTGACAGGTCCTTACGACAATCTTCCAAGAGCCTGCTTCGGCAGGGTATTAGCGTCGGTGTCGTTGGCTCCTAGCACTAGTTACGCGGTGCCTCCGGCGACGGCAGCCTCGATCGCAGCGATGTCGATCTTGTGCATCGTCATCATAGCTTCGAACGCGCGCGCGGCGATCGCGGCGTCGGTACTGCCGATCGCTTCCATCAAGACGCGCGGCGTGATCTGCCAGTTCACGCCCCAGCGATCCTTGCACCAGCCGCACGCGCTCTCTGCGCCCCCATTGCCGACGATCGCATTCCAGTAGCGGTCGGTCTCCGCCTGGTCGCCGGTATAGACGAGGAACGACACGGCTTGGGTCTGCGGAAACTGAGGACCGCCGTTGAGGCCGAGGAACGCCATGCCGCACACCGTGAACTCGACGGTGAGCACGTCGCCCTGCCGACCGTTCGGATAATCGCCCGGCGCGCGGCGCACCGCATCGACGCGACTGTCGGGAAAAGTCGCGGCGTAGAACGTCGCCGCGTCCTCGGCCGTGCCATCATACCATACACAGGGGGCGATCTTGGTCATGCCGCATCGCCGATCCGCGGACCGACCATGCCGATCTGTGCACCGGTCGCGTCGCCGATATTGGCCGAATAGTCGCCGCCGGGGATCTCGTCTGGGCCCTGCAGAAGTACGCCGCCATGGCGGGTCGCTGCGGCAATAGCGGCGTCGATATCGGGGACATAGGCGTACCAGTTCCAGCGTGCCGGCGCGCCGGTGGTTTCGCTCGACATGACCGCGCCGGGACGGGTCTCGCCACTGCCCAGAAAGACATAGTCGCCCATCGGCCCCATTGGCATTGCGCCCTCCCTAGTCCAGCCGAACAGCGCGCCGTAAAAGGCAAGCGCGCCCTCAAGGTCGGGAGTGGCAAGTTCGATCCATACCCCGTGGCCGTGGTGCGAGCCCTGGATGAACGCGGACGACGGGTCCGGGCTCACGCCCGTCATCAGCATGAAGCTGACTTGCTGCGGGTCCCTAGCGACTGCGAAGCGGCCGATGCCAGGAATGTCCATCGGCTCGACCTGGATCGAGCCGCCCAACTCCCTGACCCTCGTGGCGGCTGCGTCGACGTCGCTGGTCCCGAAATAGATCGACCAGTCGGGCAGCGACGGCACGTTTGCTGGTGGGATCGTTATGCCCGCGATCGCGGCGCCATCGGGGGCGCTGGCGATCAGATAGGCGTCATGCTCGGGCATGGGCGAGCGCGCAAACGTCCAGCCGATCGTCGCCGCGTAGAAGTGCCCGGCTTTGGCCTCATCGGCGGTATTGAGTTCGAACCAGATCGGGGTGCCGTCGGGATTTTGCATCGGCCGTCTCCTCATGCATCCAGGATCGTGGTGAAGCCGCCATAGATCGCACGCTTTCCGTCGAACGGCAGGTCGGCGGACGGCGTCTGCATCCGCGCGTCCGCCATGACTTTCGGCGTGCCAGCGTCGCGGGTCAGCTTGTCCGGCCATTCGACCCAAGCATAGACGACGACCTCGTCAGCGGTGGCATGGGCGGCGCGGGCATAGTCGGTCTTCTCGCCGGCGGGGACGTCGTCGCCCCATGTCTCGACCACGCGGCGCGCGCCGTGATCGCGAAAGACCGCCGACGCCGTGCGCGCCATGCTGAAATACGCATCCTTGTCCGCGAGCGAGGCCGGCAGAATGAAGCCGTCGACATACCCCGTGCCCGCGGCCAAGCCGTCCTCGAGTTCCGCCTGGAACCCTGCATAGATCATCCGGCTGCCGTCAAAGGGCATCGATGCGCCCATCGCCTCCATCCGCGGATCGGTCATCATTCTGGCATTGGCGGCGTCGCGGGCGGCCTTGTCAGGATATTCGAACCAGCTGAAGACGACGGTCTCGTCCGCGGTCGCTTGCACCGCCCCTGCGAAGTCGTTGAGCGTGCCGACAGGGACGTCGTCGCCCCAATTCTCGACCATTCGCGCTACGCCGAACTCCCTGAGAAATCCCACCGCGGTGGTCGCATGCTCAAGGTAGGCCTGGCGATTGGCGGTCGGCACCGCGACGACGAAGCCTTCGATATACGTCACGCTTGTTCTCCCTGCTTGGCGAGCCATGCCGCGAACTCCGGCGGGGGGCTGCCGGTGAAGCCCGCCATCTGGTCGGCTAGCGCCTTGGCGAAGGCGGGACGCGCGGTGCCCCGCTCGACATAGGCGACCAGGTTGGGATGGGCGTCCAGCATACCGTCTTCGGCGACGATCCGGACCACCGCCACCATCAGCAGATCGCCTGCGGTGAAGACGTCACCGTCGAGCCAGGTCCGGTCGCCCAGGCGCTGCGATGGTTCGCCGAGCCGCTCGTCGATCCGATCGAGCACAGACGGCAGGCGCGGTGCCGACCACGGCTCGCCGCTCTCGAACAGGGTTGCGATGGCATGATCCATGATTGGCGGCTCGACTGTGTTCAGCGCCGCGAAAATCCATTCGACCGCACGCGCCCTTGCCGCAGGATCGGCCGGCAGTAGCGTATGACCGTGCGTGTTGGCGATATGATGGACGATCGCGCCGGATTCGAAAAGCAGCATGTCGCCCTCCTCATAGGTCGGGACCTGGCCGAAGGGCTGGCGGCCCCGGTGTGGCGGCCGCTTCTGTTCGCCCTGGCTCAGGTAGATCACGTCATAAGGCTGGCCAACCTCTTCGAGCGCCCAGCGGACACGAAGGTCACGGACCTGGCCCTTGGCGAAGTCTGGGACCCAGTCGAACGCGGTAATCGTGGGACGCATCGGAGGTCTCCTGTTGCGGATCTGACTGAGCCATCGCCGCGACGGTGATATTCGGACTGAACAGCGCTCCATCGCCGACGCTATGGTTTGAAGCCGCTCTCATTGAGCGCCCGCCGGGCGGAAATAACGCGATCACCATACAGCATGGCCAGGGATCGATGGACGGCTTTGGCGCATCTGTCCTTCGCCAAGGCCGATGCCTGCCGCTCGGCTTGTTCGCGCTTCTTGCTGTAGGCGAGATCGTAGTCTTGAACGTCGGGCATGGCAGGCACTCGGCACTGCGGGCGGAAGCTGATCCCAGCTCTCTATCGTCACCGTGCTCGCGACAAAGGTGATGGCGACGTCTCAGCATACGCTGATGCGGTTCGGGGAGATACAGCGTTCGTGGCATCCGGCTCGTGCAGTATTCGGTCTGGCTCGTATCGGGTCGGATGCCATGTCGGTGAAATCTGCGTCACCTACATTGGGCATCAGCTACCTTGAGGTGCCTCACCATGTCGCGATCAACCAGCCCCTTGTTCGTGGATGCCGTGATCAATTGCATGGGTGAGGGGAGGGCGCCGACCCCTGAAGAAATTATGATCGTCGCTCAGCGTATCTGGTCAGATGGCGCGGCATTTGGTTCTGCATTCTCGTGGAACAGCCTTTCGGTATCCTCGCCTGATCGTCTCGGTTCGATGCGGGCAGCAAGCATTGCCTTGCACGGCTTGCGGTAACGTTGGGCTGGCAGCGAACGTCATCAATTCGAGCGGGGCAATCGAAACGAGAAGCGTGTCGCCGCTCGCCGCTCGCCACAACCGAATAGCTACGTTTCCCGCCATTGCTACGACGCGACGTCGCCCGCACCCTATCTAAGGAATACGAAGTCAGCTCGCCGCGACCAGCTTGACTGCACCGGCGTGTCGACCGCTCGCCATTGGCCATGCGAGGACATGAACAAGTGTCCAAGCTGGGATGTCGACCAGAGGCTATGAACGACCGCTTGTGGATCTTTCGCTATAGGCCAACGGCGCAACAAGCTCAGGTTGCGCGCTGCCCCATCAGTTCGCCCAGGCGCACATTCCGTTCCGGCACCCAGTCTTCGTTGAACGCAATCGCGCCTCGCTTCCACAACATCACGATCGTTGAGCCAAGGAGGAAGCGGCCCATTTCCTCACCCTTTTTTAGCACGATGTCCTGGTCGGCATATGCCCACTCCGACGACCTGTTAGTGCGCTTTGGATTGACTACACCGTGCCACACAGTCGCCATGCTTCCAACTATGGTGGCGCCAACCAGCACCATGACGAATAGGCCATGCTCTACCGATTCAAAGACGCAAACTATTCGCTCGTTGCGCGCAAACAGGTTCGGTACGCCGCGTGCTGTGACAGGGTTTACTGAAAAGAGCTTACCCGGCACGTAAATCATGCGCGTAAGCTTGCCATCGCATGGCATGTGAAGGCGGTGGTAGTCTTTGGGGGACAGGTACAGGTTTGCGAAGCTGCCGTGGCGAAACTGATTGGCCAGTGTGGCGTCGCCGCCAACAAGCTGCGTCGTGGTGAACCGATGCCCCTTTGCTTGTAGCATGTGATGGTCATCAATCGAGCCGAACTGGCTAATTGCGCCGTCGACTGGACAGACAAAGTCGGCAGCCGCGACTGGGCGTAACCGCGCTTTGAGGGGGCGGGTGAAGAACTCGTTGAAGCTCTTGTAGCTCCGAATGTCCGCATCCGCGGCTTCGTTCATATCGACGGAATATTTACCAACAAACCAGCGGATAAGCCAGGTTGTCATCGCACCCCCATGCGCTCTGGCGACCCGGCCTGCCAGCGCGGTGAGGCGCTGCTTAGGCAGGATGTATTGGAGTAGGACCGGCAGGCGATCGGACATCAAAACCTCAGAGCGTCGACACCGTCCTTGTAGGGCTTTGAACCGTCAGGTCGACCACGCAATTCGCGCTCAGAGACGAGGCATCCTGATCGCCGGAAGGAGACCGGATAGGTGCTGAAACCGACACCGTCTCAAGCTGAACGAATGGCGGAAGATGGGAGCCGGGAAGGGCACTCGAATGGCGACTTATGGGTTAGGTCGCTTTCTTCCGTTCAAGCGGAAGCAGGTCCGAACACAGACCAGCCTGTTCGTGCTGCCAGCATCTCAAGTGCTCGAACACCAAGGATCGAGTTGCCGTGCTGGTCAAGGTTCGGCGACCATACTGCAACGGATGCCCGCTCTGGGACGATTGCGAGGATTCCACCGCCAACGCCGCTCTTGGCGGGAAGGCCAACCCGTACTGCGAAGTCGCCAGAGCCATCATAATGGCCACACGTCATCATCAAAGCCAGGATGGTACGCGTGCGCTGGGCACGTTCCGCCTGATTGCTACCTCTCTTGCCGATCTTCGTTTTCGTCAGGAATAAACCGGTTAGCGCGAGGCCGGCGCAGTCGATGCTGATCGCACACTGTTTGGCGTACGCGTCCATGATGCGGTCGATGGGTGAAACGACGTTGTCATGATGTTTCATAAAACTAAGCATAGCTCGATTCAGGTCGCCGCCTTGCGCCAGTACCTCGTCGTCGAGTTCGACTGTGCCGTCCTTAAGCTGAGCGCGCACGAATTTAACGACAGCATCATCATCGTGCGCGCCCGCTATCACTACATCAACGACGACGAGAGCGCCGGCGTTGATGAAAGGGTTACGGGGAATGCCGCGCGTCCGCTCGAGATCGATAACGGAGTTGAACGGATCACCAGAAGGCTCGCGACCGACCCGCTTGAACACCGCGTCGCCGACGCAATGCATCGCAACTTCAAGTGCCAATACCTTGGAGATGCTCTGGATTGGGAAGGCGGTGGTCGCCTCTCCGGCGGTGAGGACGGCATCCTCGGTCGCGATCGCTATGCCGAACGGTCCCGGCCGAACACTCGGGTCCTTGGCTTCCGCTGCCTGCTCGATTCCAACGGCGTGTTCCGCAATCTCGGCTGCGATCTCGTCAATTATATTCTGCAAATCCATTACACGTGAACGCAGCGCTTTAGTTGTGTTTCCATCGTTCTTTCAGGCTCAAAGCGGCCTGCAGGCTAACGTCGGTGGCTTCCCCGATAATCCGTTACAAAATGTTGCTTAAGTGGCGGGTTCGGCATGAACCCGCCGCACGGCCTCAACGATAAGATCGCCCGGTTCGAGCCGCTGCGTTTCTGCCTCCCAGAACCCAAAGCTTCGATTGCCCCGGTAGATCCGGTGACCGAGGCCGGTGCGGATCTCCGACAAGGGGATGCCCACCTCTGCCGAGGTTATCGCTCGTTCGTGTAAGACGACCTGACCGTCGGCCGCAGCGAGATCGACCAGATATGACGCGATATGAGCGCCGTGGGTCGATCCTGCCAACAGCACCCCGGCAAGGCTTGCGGGATTGATCACGGTGTCGGCCCTGGCCTGCCGTGCGATCGCTTCGTTGTCGTGCGACTTTATGACGACGCTAATGGGCACGCGTGGGGCCAGTCTTCGCGCGGTCAGGACAATCAGGATTGATGTGTCGTCTCGCCCGGCCGCGACGATCATCGCACGCGCACGAGCGAGCTGTGCGGCTTCCAGCGCCGCATTGCGCGTCGCGTCGCCCTGCATGACGGTTGTGCCCCGCGCTTCAGCGGCGTCGAGCTACAGTCCGATCGTCGATGACAACGATAGTCTCGGGATCAGCACCACGCTTGACGAGCTCGTCGACGGCTTCGGCGCCACTGGTGCCGTACCCGGCGACGACGACGTGACCATGGAGATGACGCTGGATGATGGTCATGCGCCACTTGTCCCAAACATTTTTGAGCAGGAAGTCATACGCCGTCCCCAGAAAGATGATTCATACAAAGAGCCTGACCGGTGTGACGACGAACGTGTCGAACATGCGCGCCTGGGTGGTCACGGGCACGATGTCGCCATAGCCGACGGTAGTGACCGTGATCATCGTGAAGTAGAGCACATCGAGGAAGCTGATCGCGCCGTCGATGTTGTCGCGCAGCCCATCACGGTCGAACCAGTGACCGAATAGCGCGATAGCTATGAGCGCGGAGGCAAGTCCCACCCGCCATAACAGCCTGAGCCAGACCGGCGTTCTGCCACGCCGTCTTAGGGTAAAGCTGCGTCTATGCGGACGGGTCATAGCTTGGTCTACGCGCCGTACCGATCGACCGGAAGGGTTGCCGATCACGTTTGAGCATCGCGGTTGCGAGCCAAGGCCAATGGGTCAAACGTGCATGAGTGTCAGACGTCGTGTCGGCCTACCGGACGCCGAACCCCGCAGTGCTGCTTTCGCCATCATCGGTCCACTCGCGACCGGCGAGGACGTTTTCGAATTCCGCTAATGAATGAGGTACGTCGAGGTGTTGCGCGCCAATGAACAACCGTGACCCGTTACCTTCGGGCACCGCATGGGTCAGCTTGTCGATATCCACCAGCGCCTTGCCCTGCGGCAGTATCTCGATCTGAACAAATCGCATGTCATTTCTCATTTTGCCTCTGACGGCCGGATTGCCACGCGGTCGGTAACGAACCGCTGAGCCCTGGGGGTGCGGCATCAACTCGCGTCATCTGATAGCATGGCCGAATTTTGCTTCGAGCGAGATGAAAGAATGGCCGAAGTTAGGAGACGAAAAGGGCAGTCTGAATGTCAGCAAGTGGGTCGAGACAACTGAAGATGCTGGCGCCCAGATCAATCCAGTGTCGCGACGAAGGCTTTGATCTCATCGATTAGATGGTGTTCGGTGCGGGACCGCACGAAAATGCCGCTGTGTCCCATGCCGTTTCCAGCCGACGGATTGTCATAGGGCTCCATCTCGATTAGGTCATCTCCAAGATACGCCGCTAGCTTCGCTGCGCTATCTTCGTTTTCGAAGAAGCTATTGAAGAACCCTTGGACGATGTTGCCTGTGATCGGCTCGTCGCTGAAGAAGCTGCCAGTGCTATCGCTTCGCGGCACGATCTTCCTGTTGAACCGTGTTCTCATCATGCAGCGTCCTCTCAGACCATAGGGTAGGCTTGCCGAGCGAAGCACTCAAGCGGCGGGTGAACTAAGATCGAGGTGAACGAGTGTCCGCTCCGGGGGCGCGGGGGAGGTCACTTTGGGCGTCGCAAAGTCGTAGCGGCAACCGGCAACCAAAACCTTGAACATTTGCGCAGTCAGTCGGCGATCAGCACCACCTTGGGCCGTTTGACTCGGGCGGTAATGATGCGTTCGCTGCGCCGTTCGACGGCGCGGCGGATGATGGCAGGCAACCCGTCGCGCCGGTCGTCACTTCCCAACGCTGACCGCTGTCTTTGCCGCCCCTCCCTGTCTGCCGTAGCGCTCGCGCGCGGAAGCGCCCTCGCCGTCACTTCGGGGAGCGCCAGCGTCTGGCCGAAGCCGGCAAGGCCTGACCGCGCCTCGATCGCGTCCACCACGGCCTGGCGGGCATCCGCCGGTTTTGGAATATCGGAGTCACGTGGCCTGGTGGCAGGTGTGCACAGGATAGTTGAGAGCGGAAAGAACAGGGGCTGGAGTGAGCCGATACGCTTGTACGGGAGGCGCTTGGGCTTCACCTTGACGATCGCCTTGATCCGTTCGCGGATTTCCCAGGCACTGGCGAGCTCAATACCAGAAACGGTTCCGCCCGACGCAGTGCCGACATGCGCGGGATTGTAAAAGGCGTAGAGCGGAATGGTGGTGATCGCCTCCTTTCCCAGGCCGCGTAGCAGGGTCTGCGATTGCGCGCCGCTGTTATGCGGATGGGCCAGTTCGGCATACGAGCCGATCTCCCAGTTATGCTTGTGCGGCGTGAGCCGCTTGGCTTGGATGCGAAACTGGACAGCATCGCCTGAAAGTGGATCCACTACCACCAAATCGAAATCGCCGCCGGTTTTCGATTCCGGCGGGGTCAAAACAACAACGCTGTTCCCCGGTAGCGACAGCAGCGAAGCGACTAAAATGTCGGTAACGCTGTCTTCGCGGAAGCGGCGTTTGAGCTTCTGCTCGATGTCGAGAAACTCCGCGATCATGACGGGCAGGCGTTGGGCAAGATCGCAGGACGACGCGAAGATCGGCGCGATAGCCATCGCGCCTCAGTTCGCCGCCCGATAGAGTGCGAACCGTGCCGCCAGCCGGTCACGATCGGGTTCGGGTTCGGTGATGGCGAAATAGAGACTGATCACAATCGGCAACTTCACTACTTTGCTCGTCGAGAGCAAGTAGGCGAACGCGAATGTCGCCCTTCTCCGGCTCGTTGCTAAAGCCGACATCCCAGAAGGTCGCTATTCGAGCCGTTCTGACCGGCGTGTCGGATTTCGAGGCGAGCGGCTCTAGTCGATGAATAAACGGCAGGTTGTAGGACGCGACAATGGCGGTCTACAATGACGGCTTATGGGTCTGCCCTTGGTAGTTCGGCCGCGGCAGCTAACGACCAAACCCGGTCGCTTGATTAGCCACCGCGAACGTCTTTTCCTGACAGGAGCTGCCGGTTGGCTCCCCCGAAGCGGATTGTCAGCAGGGTGCCTCAAGTCGACCGTTTGCCAACGAAGCGGCATTCAGTGCATCCCGTCTCGGGAAGCTTGAAGGTGGTCAGCGAGGTGTCAGGCCGGCGCCGATGGTCGGAAGCAGAGAAGCTGGAGATTTTGGCTGAGGCGTTTCGGCCGGGGGTTCGGGTCTGCGACGTAACCGCGGATCGCGAGGTATTAAGCAGCCTGAGGACATGAACCGCCGCCCGGATGACGCTGGGGATCTTCGACGGTATGACGGGGGCATGTCGATCAAGATCACCATGTATTCCGTCGGCCTCGGCGCCGCGATGCTGCTCGAATTCCGTCGTAGTGATCGGACCGTTAGGGTGCTGATCGACGGAGGAGACGCCGGCGCGGGCATCCGCGTCGCGGACGAGGTCGCCGCGGCGCTCGGACCCGTCGGAGGGGCGGTGGGGCCCGCCCAGCCGCTCGACCTCGTGATTGGGACCCATTATGACGAGGACCATCTCGACGGTCTCACCGAGCTGGTCGGCAGGGGCGTGACCATACCGGTGCGGGAGATCTGGCTTCCACCGGTCGCCGACGACACGCTGTCGGGGTCGGGGCCCACGGACGTGACGGGTCGTGCGCCGAAGGATGAGGACACGCTCGCGACGCGCTTCGCTGCCGAGGGAGGGCGTGAAGCGTTCGGCACCTATCTGCGGGACAAAGCGGCCACGCTCGATCACTTGGACGAGTTCGAGCAGATATTCGAGCTAAGCAGCGGAACGGACGAGCCGGACGCAGATTCCTTCCGCGATCTCAGAGGCCGCGACGAGGCGCTCGGTCTGACGCGGTTCCGCAGGGTCAGAGGCGCCGCCCGACGCAGGCTTGCCGTGTCCGGTGTCGAGCATCTCTCCGGCGGGGACGTCCTTGAGACGGGGGCGCTCGCCACGCATGCGCGGTATGTCAGGCATCTGTCGCGTCGTGACGTGGGGCCGATGGAGCGGCTGCGGTTCGCGACGCGAGGCCCCGCGGAAGGGCCTCTCCTCGAAATGGCGGTGGCATCGATCCGCAACGCGGTTTGCACGGACGCGATAAATGCGGGGGCGCTGATCCGTCTCGTCGAGGCGCTGCGAGCACGTCCTGGGATCAGGCGGCGGCAGATCTGGTGCGAGGAAGGTCAGCCGATCGAATTCGGCTTCGACGGGGCGAGCGGTCGGTTCGACCGCAGGTCAGTCCGAGGACCCGGACCTCGGCTCACGCTATTGGGACCGACCGAGAGGCTGGTCGCCGAGAGACGGGATATCCTGCCGGTCGGCATCCTCGCGATGACCCGGCTTCATCCCTACGAGCGGTTGAAGGATCTGACCGACAGCAACCAGCTGAGCTACGTGGTCCGCTTCGATCACGACGAGCAGGGCGTGCTCATCACGGGCGATACAGGCTTCGACGGCTTCGCCGTGGGGTCCGACAGCGTGCGGCGCTACTATCCGCACATGGTCCACCATCTCCGCGACCTCTCGGTGATCCAGGTGCCTCATCACGGCGGCATCTGCCGCCACTTCTACCGCGTGCTCGACGACGCGGGTTCAGTGAGGTCGTTGAGTTCTATACGAGCGAAGTGCTCAATTTTGCGGTGCCATCGCGCAGCGATTGAAATGCCCGCGTTGCCAGAAGGTCGTCCGTAACTGCGGGTTGAGATCGGCGAGTCTTGCCCGTTTATACCGCCCGCACGGTCGAGATCATGAACGTCGGCTTCCGTCGGAAGCGGCCGTCTACCATTGCAGGAGGAATGACGGGTAAGTCCCAATTTCAGCCCATCGCTGCCAGCCTCGCGGCCGCTAAACGGCACGTTTCGCCGAGATGAACAGATGTCTGAAGTTGGGAGCCGCGAAAGCACCGCTGAATGTCGTATTGTGGGTCTGGCCGGAGGCCGAAGGGCAGGGCGTGTTCGCCCAAACCTAGACGTTCACGGGTTTTAACCCCGTTTCCGATTGGTGATCTTCGTTCATCACATTTCCCGAAACGAGCAGCCCTCTAGCCGACGCATCACTGCCTACCCATGTGGCAATATGAAAGGGGACCGGCATGGTCAGCACATCCAATGATGGCATAATGTCCGAGTATCTCGTCAAGTACGGCTTGGCGAAAACTAGCGAGCGTGAACGGCCCACGGACTTGCTCGAGACGCTTTATATCTCGGAGCGCTTTCAAGCGGGTGATGATCTTAAGACGGTCCGCGATAATTATGATCACGCTGTATGGAACGGTGTACCAAGTTCCGAGGTAGATCGTCGTTTAGCCGCCTTGCACCTATTTATGATCGAGCTTGCCCGCAACTGGGCTACGATGTGGGGCATCAACTAGTAGCAAATGTAGGTCCAGTAACGGGTCTCAGCTATTTTACCGGACCGACTGCTTTCCTTCCCCTTTCCGCCTTCCCAGCGGCGGATCACTGTCGTGAATGTGGTCTCTGGACAGACGAATGAATGGCCAAAGGTGTGAAGCGGAAAGGACCCGTCGGTTAAATGGAAATGGGTCGACGTGGTGATGAGTAGGGCCGGTACCGACCGGCCCCACCGGTCACTTCTTTTTCTTGTCGGGGCGCTGAGATAAAGCAGATCCAGCAGCTGTTTTTGAGTCCTTCCCGGTTCGTCCGTCCTTCAGGACCTTCGAGGCGGCCTTGCCAGCCTTTTCGCTCGTATGTTCGTTCTTCGCCATCGTTTGGCTCCATCAGACACCATCTTGTGATGCATTTGGAAAACTGTCTATTAGTAGATTGGTTCCTGACTTGTTCTTACGGAATGATAGCATCGGAAGACGAGATGGATGGTTGTCTGCTTATGGGCAGCGGTGCTGTTGCGTTGGACGTCTGAGAATGGGTATCCGCTGACGCAAGGTCCTGTCCGGAAGCCTCGCGCGATCTGCCACCTTGTCGCCTTAAAGACCTTGGATGATCCGCCGAGTTCGTTCCGGGCCGGCGAAGGAAGGCAGGCCGGACGTCGGTAGGAGGCTGGAAGTTGCGCGTCAGAGTATTCGCGAGCGGACTTCTACGACTAGGCGTCGTTGCCCTATCCTCCAGCGGGTCCGCCATACATGCGGGCGACGGGCATCGTACCGCGACAACCGCTGTGAAATCGAACGCTGCACAGAAAGTTGATTGGGCGCCTGTAGTTAGTGGGCGTCTTCCGAACGGTGTACGCTATGCGATCCTCCCGAGGCAGGGAGACGAACCTGGCATAGGCCTGCTCCTGCGAAACGAAGGCGGCTTCATCGAGGAGCAGCGGCCGGGCGAGCGCGGGTTGACACACCTCATCGAGCATCTCGTATTCGTCAGTCCAACGTTAAACGCGCCGAACGATCTGCATTATCTGCCGAAGATCGGTTTGCCGCTGACTTTCCCCGCACCTTCCGCCGGTACGACGAGCTGGCGCGAGACCAATTACTTCGTGTCGACCAAGACGACGCGGACGGCCGACTTAGACACATTGCTGCGTCTGTTCCGCGAGGTCGCGACCGATCTCACGTTCAGGTCCGATGCAGTGGACGACCAGCGTGCGGACGTGATGCGCGAGATGGCTGGCAGGAAGCCCGGCAACGTGATCTACGCCGATTACATCGCGGACGTAGCACCTGGATCTCCGACCGACGTGATCGATGGGCAGAATTCTGACGACGTACCGACAGCGAGCGTGGAAACGATCCGCGCCCTATACCGCCGCCTGTACCGACCAGAAAACATGATGGTCGTGATCGTCGGAAACGTCGATCCGACCACCGCGAAGGCTCTTATCACCCAACGTTTCGGAAGTTGGAAAAGCATCGGGTCGCCGGTCGTCCACGTCCCTGTTCCGCGCTTGCGTTACGATCGCATCGCGCCGATCAGTTTCTCGGCTCTGCCGCAGGGGCGCAGGACAGCGCTGATCACCGTGGCAATGCCGACACTTTCGTCACGCGGCCCCAAAAGATCGCAGATGAACGCCGAGCTTATGGACAGGCTGGCGATCCGCGCGGTCAACAATCGACTGGCAAGAGCTCAGCCAGGCAGTCCGTCCGGAAAGGTCGGAATGTTCATCGAGAATGGCGAGCAAGGCCACCGGCTTATCATGCTGTGGGACAACTTCACGGGCGACGCATGGCAGCCCGCACTGGTCGCCCTCAAACGTACCGCATGCGGACTGGGTACGACGGGCTTCTCTGCGGACGAATGGTACAGGGCGAGGCGTGACCTGATCCAGGAGCTCGAGCAAATTACCGGAGACATGGGCCACGCCAAGAACGTCGAGCTGGCAAAGGATCTATCTCACGCCATCGCCGCGGACAAGGAACTGATCGCACCGAGCGCTTTGCTGCGGCGTGCTCGGATCTGGTTGCCGACGATCGATGCGAGCACCGGGAGTGCCTGGTGGCGTCGGCAATGGCAAAGCGGCCACGAACATGTCCGGGTCGAAGCACCGGAGCTCGCCCGGGTCGTGGACCCCCGTCAGGCGATACGGACCGCGCTCGATGCAGCATCGTTGGGGGCCGCCTGCCGCCCACTGCGGCACTAACCGAGCCGGAACAGGGAGACACGGATGGCCATCGTCCTCATCATCGCTGCGCTCGCGTCGCAGACCGGGCCCGTGACGGTCGTTCCAAACGTCGTCGGTTTTGACCTTGCCAAGGTGCGCCCCAGAGAACCGACGTGCCTGGACCGAGGGCAGTCGGACGAGATCATCGTGTGCGCTCCAAAGGGGATGGACATCTGGCTGGGTGACGTAAGCGGATTTGCTGCCAAGCCCCTCAATGCCGAATTCAAAGGGCCGTTAAACGCCGAGACGACCATCCACGTCATTCAGCAAAAGAGTTCCATTGCTACGACCCCGGCAGCGGCTGTGACATTCAAATGGCGTTTCTGATATTCCTGGTTGCGGGAAAATCCCGTGTTCGACTGCGGTTCAAACTGAACCGTATCTGCCGTCGAAAACTGCAGAACGATCTTGGCTATGGCGGTGGTGCGTCCGCCGAGACGTGTCTCCACGGTGCTTCGATCAGATGACATAAAAGGCCAAATGGAAGACCATCTCGCCCGCTAATGCATCGAGAACGAACCAAAGTCTGCTCATACCCTTCCTGTTTCCTGAAAGCGCCGCATTCCGAACACGATGGCTCGCTCTACTCTGAACAGCCCATTCGCGAGACCGTGACGATGATCGAATACCACAGCCTTCGTGATTCCCGACTCATAAGGTGCCGGCTACAGAATCTTGCTTATCGGACGGCACTCGCCTTTCTGGCAGGGGGGGCGGCATGTCCCGGGGCGGGAACGGCTCAGGAGATACCTCCGGAGGCACCGTCGTCCGGCAAGGACGACATCGTCATCACGGGTCAACGGACCGCCGGTAGCGCGGTTGGTGCTGTAGATCCGACTGCGACCCTGGACCAGGCGGCGATCCAGGCGCTGGGCGCGACCGATCTGAAGACTTTGCTCGAACGCTTGAAAACGCTCACGACGTCCGCAAGTGGCGGGGATCCGGTCTATCTGCTCAATGGCCGACGGATGTCGAGTATGAACGAGCTCTACAGCCTGCCGCAGGAGGCGATGGAGAAGATCGAGGTCTTGCCTGAGTCCGAGGCTGCACGGTTCGGTTTTCCTGCCACCGTTCGCGTAATGAACTTCATCACCAAAAAGAAGTTTCGTGCGGTCACGTACCAGCAGGCCACCGGCACCACGACGGAAGGCGGCGGTGAGACGAACTATGTCGAGGTAACCGCCGCCCGCATCGACGGCCCGCGCCGCGCAACGCTGACGATGTCGCATCTGAGGCTCAACCCGATTCTACAAAGCGAACGGGCGATCGGGCCCGATCCGGACACGCTGTATGCGCTTGGCGGCAACATCACGGGGGTAGGCGGGGGGAGTATCGATCCAGCGCTCGATGCTCTGGTCGGTAACCCGGTTACGATCGCCGCGGTGCCGAACGACCCGGCAAGTCGGCGAACTTTGGCGGGATACGTCGCCGGCGCAGGGGTGCCTGCGGTTACCGATGTCGGGCGCTATCGCTCGCTCCAGCAGCGGAACGACAGGATCTCTGTCGACGGCACCGTCGCGGCGCCGATCGGCAAGTCGATGAGCGGGTCGCTTAACTTGTCGATGGAGGCGCAAAGGAACACTGGCTTGAACGGCTTGGCGCCCGCCCTGCTCACGGTACCGGGAGGGAGCGGCGTGCTGCCCTTTGCTGACGATGTTCTGCTCTACCGCTATCTGCCCGACGCGGTGCTCCGGCAGCGGAACACTAGCCTGACTTTGCACGGTTCGGGTCTGGTACAGGGCAGTATCCGGCGCTGGGGGTGGAACGTCACCACCAGCTACGACCGGGTGCGGGGGCTTGCACGTTCGCAACAAGGCGTCCCGATCGACGACTTGCAGGCCTCGATCGATGCGGGCGGTGATCCGCTGGCAATGTTGCCCCCCGAAGCGGCCGCGCTGCGTCAGGACTATCGAAGCCGGACTGTGACCGGCACCTTGCTGACGAAGGCGGTCGCGAACGGTCCGCTGGTCAAGCTGCCGGCCGGCGACGCGCAGGTCACGCTGGCGGGCGATTACGCACGGTCGAGCAGTTCGGGGAGCCTGCCGGGTTTGCAGCAATCGACGCTGGACCTCACGCGCACGACGAAAGGGGCAAGCGTCAACGCGGATCTTCCGATCGCCTCCGCCAATCAGGACGTGCTCGCGTTCCTCGGGCAACTGTCGGTCAACGGCATGATCGGTGTGTCGGACGTATCCGATTACGGTCGGCTGGTCAGTTCCAACTACGGTCTGACATGGTCGCCGGTGCGACCGATCCAGCTGATCGCGTCGGTCAACGAAGCGCAGACCCCGCCGGCGATCGCGCTGTTGACCAATCCGACGGTCACCACGCCGAACACGCCCTTTTTCGACTTCACCACCGGCACCAGCGTGCTCGTCACGACGATCGCCGGTGGCAATCTTGCCTTGGCCCCGGAACGTCGACGGATTGTCACGCTGGGCGTGGCCGTATCGCCGATCAAGGCAAAGGATCTGCGGCTTACCGCCAATTATCTCGAAACGCGCATCGGCAATCAGACGGCGACGTTGGGCAGCGCCACCGCCGCATTCCAGACCGCGTTTGCCGATGCGTTTCAGCGCAATGCCGCAGGCCAACTCGTCAGTGCCGACCTGAGGCCGGTCAACATCGCGCGCGAACGCGAAAAGAAGATGCAGGTTACGCTCAGCCTGTCGACGCCGATCGGTCGTACCCCCCGGCCGCCGACGCCGCCCGTCGGTACCGCCGCGAAGGACAGCCCGCCGCCAGCCGCACCCAAGCCCAGGCCGCAAATCTATGTGTCGATGACCACGACGTGGCGGCTCGACGATCGCCTGTCGTTGCGAAGCGATCTACCGGCGCTGGACCTGCTGGATGGCGACACGCTGACCGGCACCGGCGGGCGCCCTCGCTGGGAAACCGAACTGAACCTGAGCGGATCGCTCGGGGCTGCGAACATCGGGCTGTATGGCCGGTTGCAGGGGCCGACCCGAATTCGCAGCGACCTGGCGGCGTCGGACCTTCGGTTTTCGGGCCGGACGTGGCTCGTGCCCTACGCATCTCTCAAGGTCGACCAGATCGTTAAACGTCCCTGGGCAAAAGCCATGATGCTGCAGTTCACGGTCGAGAACCTGTTGAACAATCGGATCAACGTGCGCGATCGGCTCGACCGCGTCCCAAACCGTTTCCAAGCCGCGTACATCGATCCGTTAGGTCGCTCCGTCCGGCTCGGTCTGCGCAAGCTCTTCTGAGACGTGAGCCTCGTGGATTACTGCAAACGGTGGGTATTTGACGCGGCTCTAGCTTGCCGGATCGGTTCCTGCGGCTTTAGAGCACAATGTGCTTCGACGACCGTCCTCCCGATTGTTGGTTCTTGATCCAGACGATCGCGTTTTGCTGTTTCGCTTCGAGCATAAGAAGGGCGCCCTGATCGGGCAAACCTTCTGGGCTACGCCCGGGGGCGGCCTTGCCGAAGGGGAGGCCTTTGAGCAGGCGGCTATCCGTGAGCTGTTTGAGGAAACAGGTGTCGTGGTCGAAACAGCGGGCCGCCAAGTCGCACAGCGGCTCGCATCCTTTGTACTACCTTCTGGCGAGATAGTTGAGGCCGACGAGCGATATTACGTTGTTCGGGTCCATCAAAGTACCGTGTCGACCGCCAACTGGACCAAGATGGAGCATACCGTGATGTCCGTCCACCGGTGGTGGAGCCAAGCGGAACTTGAGGTAACCGCCGAACAGGTCTGGCCTGAAAATCTATGCTACATGCTCATCGAAACCGGGGAGTGGACCGCGGCCCCGCGGTGATTGGTCAGTTACGCTATCGCCGTAAAGACTGGCTTCAGGTCGCAGCGGACATGAACGAATGGCGGAAGTTGGGAGGTCAATATTCGCTTGGGAATGACCGGTTGTGGGTCTCGTAGTCGCTTAGTTGCTCGGCGACTGATAATCGGTGATGCCACCTGCGGCTAGCGAGGGTCTGCCTTTTTCAAACCGCTAGTGGACTTGCGACGCCATCAGACAGCTTCATCCACTCAATGAAGGTCCGCATGGCGGCAGGCATGTGGCGTCTGCTCGGGTAGTAAAGTTGGAAACCCGGGAACGGCCTGCACCAGTCCATCAACACGCGTTGAAGCGATCCGTCCGCAATATGCTTCTCGACCCTGCTTTCGACTAAAAGTGCGACGCCGCAACCCCGCAAGGCGCCTTCGAGCAGGAGGTCGGTATCGTTTGCGGTCATGACGCTGTCGACAATCACGTCCACTGGCCCCTTGGGGCCATCGAAGTGCCAAGGATGCAGGGCACCCGTTTCGTACCAGCGGTACGTTAGGCAGGCATGACCGTTTAGCTCGGCGGGCGACTGCGGTGGCGGCCGCTCAGCGAAATAGACCGGCGACGCCACGACAGCCATGCGGAGGTCCGGGGTGAGGGGCACCGAGATCATGTCCTGCTGAACGATCGAGCCTGACCGGATCCCGAAATCGAAGCCTCTGCCAATCACATCGATGATGCTATCGTCGATCACGAGATCGAGCCGGATGTCGGGATAGGCGGCGCGAAAGGCCGCGAGTTTTGGCATGACGATCAATTGTGCCGCAATTCGCGGCATGTTGATCCGCACGAGCCCGCGTGGCTGCTGCTGAAAAGCCGCGACATCACGCACCGCATCTTCAACCTCGGCGACCGACGGTTTCAGACGCTCCAACAAGGCTTGCCCCGCCTCGGTTGGCGCGACGCTGCGGGTCGTACGGTGGAGGAGACGGGCGCCCAGACGCTGCTCGAGCGATCGCATGCTGTGACTCAGCGCCGAGGGTGAAATGTTCAGCCTCAGGGCAGCACCTCGAAAACTTCGCTCATCCGCGATGGCCATGAAGGCCATCAGTTCAGCAAACTCTGCGCCACGCATACT
>NZ_SLYA01000018.1 GCF_004340965.1 Sphingomonas sp. PP-CE-1A-559
CGATAGTCTCGTCCGACATTACGGCCCCGTTCAAAGAGCTGCCATCAACCCGTTGAACGCTCCGCCTGCAAGGCGGCCCTCAGACCGCGCTTACCGGCAGTGCTTGCTGGCCTCGTTGGGAGCATCCGCAGCCCTATGCTCGTTGCGCAACAGTAACAGCGCGCATCCGCCCCGCCGCGCAGCGGGATCCCGCTTTTACCAAATTACGCCGTTCAACGGTCTCCTCCTATCGGCACAACCTGCTGCTTGAACCGGGATGGACAAGCGACTGGAACTGCCATGCCGACACATACCGTAGACGGGCGTTTGGGGTCAGCTCAGCCGCGAAGCGGGCGTAAGCTCTTGACCAAAGGACAACATCAATCGTCAAACCTTTAGCGTTTGCATTCTCTGGAAAAGGGCGTTGGGAATCAATGAGCACCGGCAAGTGTCGTGGATTCTGCGGAATACGGGCGCGTTCATCTGGATCTAAGACGAACCGCGAGCCACCCGCTTGATGCAGAGATCGCGACAGCAGGCATAGCCAGCAGGCATAACACCATCAACCCGGCCGGCAGTAGCGGGCCTGTCGCGGTGTTCATCCACATGACTGGAAGTTGGGCGAACGTCAGGATCGCCCCCGCCATCCACCCGCGGCCCTTGAACATCAGCCCTGCTATACCAGCCAAGCAGAGCGACGCGGGATACCAGGAACGCCAGTAGGCGTCAGCGTCCCATGGCTCATTCGTGCCTGTCACCCAGCACGCGAAACTCCAGTAGAGCACGCTGAATACCATTAGAATGTAAATCTTAAGCAGTCCAGTATTCATATGTCAGTCTTCAAACAGCATTAGGTGACAACAGCGGCTGCCGACCATCGCTTTTCTTCCTTACGACATGACGACCGTCATGAGGGTGTTTCACGACAACGTCCTATCATGGTCGGTCGAAGCCATGCCTCCGGTTGTTATGGTGCGGACGTTCGTTGCCTAGGTAGGCCTCGCCACGCGGCGTATGCGGCCACGGTCAGTAGCGACAATACCCTTCGTCGT
The DNA here is from genome assembly GCF_004340965.1 of Sphingomonas sp. PP-CE-1A-559. Classification (GTDB taxonomy): domain Bacteria; phylum Pseudomonadota; class Alphaproteobacteria; order Sphingomonadales; family Sphingomonadaceae; genus Sphingomonas. The sequence continues at coordinate 1,032 of NZ_SLYA01000018.1, forward strand.
CCGACACCATGAGACAGTCCTTTTTACCTCTAAGGGCACTTCTGTTGATCTTGTCGCCGATTGACGGCCTTAAGGTGACCGTCACGCCATTGCGTTGAAAGCGGAGCCCCTCAGCGCGCAGGTCGGCTTTGAATACGCCGCGCGTGCCCTCGTCGAGGCCCCACTGGTTGTCGACAACGAAACCAGTGCCCTGTCGCGTAATCTTCATGTACGTTCCCTCGCCGCCCCGCCAACGTCCTACGAACGCCGATGCCGGCAGACTGCCTGCATTCGTGCCCTCGGACAGCCGTCCTTCCAGCGTTCGGACGCGGGCTTGCGTCACATTTACCCAGCACTGCGCTACGTTCAGCGAAGCCATCGATCCGCCGGTTCCCCTGGCGCTGCAATTGCGATCCCTGGATTTTAGCCAGGTTCGCTGCTCCGATAGCAGAGCCTGCTTCGCTCTAGGTCGCAGAAGTGCGCTAAGTGCTCGGTAACGAGCGCTCATCCGCGCATCGGCTTTACGGAGGTCGACTGCGGCACAACGCTGCATTTCCAATGTAGAAACGCAACGCGCTGGTCGCTGCCCCTGAAACGATGGATTGGCCATGAACGCACCTGCGCTTTGCGCCGCTGCTGGACTGGCAATAAGCAGACATCCGCTCATCAAAACTGCGCTTAAAACATTGTTTTTCAAGGCTTACTCTCGCATTTCTCGGTGTGGACGATATCGGTTAATATGGTGACATTGCTTCAAGACCCACACGCGATTCGAACTACGGTATAGGCGGGGCTTACCAGCTTCATCGGCTATGCGGTCGCACGCTTCATAGTCGTTGCGCGATGGACGCTGGCGTTGAGCAACGTCTGCCAACGGCAAACTCGCACTCAAGATTTCGTTCAACCATAGCACCACAAATAAGTTGATTTATTTTCCAGTAAAGAAGATTTTGATGCTTGGGCGTTTGAGTAGCGTCCTAAACGGAGGCGGATCTTCGCGAGCGCTGGTACTCCTATCTCATTTCACTTAATCTCTACTTGTATGCTGTTTCGCCCGATGGAGACCTTCGTCCCTGTGGCCCTCCCGGGCAGACTTTGAAGTATAGTGCATCCTTCAATTCGCTTGTGGCGATCCCACGTCAAATCACTACGAGCAAACATCTAGTTCGCCGATTAAGCCTGTTTCATTCGCTTCCCGGCTTTGAACGTGATCTTTTTCGCTGCCGGTATTTTAATGAGCTCGCCGGTCCGTGGATTGCGACCAACGCGCGGCGCCCAGTAACCGGCAGAAAATCGTCCATATCCCCTGACCGAGACGTCGTCGCCTTTGGCGATTACGGTCGCAATGGTTGAGAAGAGTGTGTCGATTACGGCCTTGGTAGAATTTTCGCTTGTACCAGTAATGTCAGAGACGACTTTAACGAGTTCTGGAGTGTTCACTCTATCACGTTCCTCTCACAGGCAAACTGAACGATCCTGTCATACGCCGCAGACTAAGCGATCATCACGCGCTCGACGAGGGGATGTACCTCCGTAGGATTCCTGGCCTTGTCATGAAGCGTCACAAAGCCGACAAACGATCCCCCACTTATTGAAATGCGAAAAGAAGCAGACGCTTGCGCCGCGATGGAGCGGCGTCTGATCGAACGGGAGCCGGCAACGCAGCTCCCCCCGGTCAGAAGGAAACACTCGCGCGAACGCCATACTGACGCGGCGCACCGGCCAACCGCCTGAAGCCGTTGTTCGCGGCGACATAATGCTCGTTCGCCAGGTTCGTGCCATACGCGGCGATCGTCCACTTGCCGGTCGCAAGTGTCAGCTGAGCGTTGATGATGTCGCGTGAAGGCAAGCGGTCGCCGAGTGCGGTGTTCTGGAAAAGCGTAGCCCAGACCGCACCCGTATGAGAATAATCGACGCGTGGCGTCAGCGTAGCATCGCCACCCAGGGTAATCGCATACTGCGCGCCTGCGGTCAGCGTGAACTCGGGCGCGTAGGGCTGTTCGCGCCCACCTATTGCGATGCACCGCGCCGTCGCAGGCCCGGTTTTGACGTTGCAGCCTCTCGGAGCATTCAGCGGCCGAGGGTCGGCCGCGAAGAACGTCCCCAATTTCGTCTTCGCAATCGAAGTGGCGAAATCGAAGGTGAGGGCATCGAAACTGCTCTGCGCCGAGAACTCGACGCCATACAGCTGCGTCTTGCCGGACACGTTGTATACCGAGGAGATGTTCGGCGACCGAGGATCGGCGATGCTGACCTGGAAATTTTCGTAGGTATTGTAGTAGCCGCCCAGCTGCGTGCGCAAACGACCGTTCAAGAACGTGCCCTTCCAGCCCAACTCGTAATCGACGACGTCCTCGGCATCGAAAGCGAACGGCGGTACGCCGCCAAGGTTAGGTCCGTTCAACCCACCTGCTTTGGAACCGGTGGCCACAAATGCGTAGACGAAGTTGCTGGAGTCGATGGTCCAGTTGACCGCAGCCTTCCCGTTGAATCGCTTGGCGGACGTAAAATCGCTCTGCGTCAGCACCAGTGCGGGTATCTGCGGCGTGCTCGCCGTTGCGTCGTTACGCGACGTGGTACGAGAATAGCGGCCACCGAGCGTCACCTGCAGACCGTCGCTCAGCTGATATCCGATCTGCCCGAAGCCAGCGAGCGCCGTCTTGGGGTTCGTTCCCACCGTCGTCGTATCAATGTTCAACGGAACGAACGTGTTTGGGGTGACGTCACCCACTAGGCCCCCCGGCGGAATTGAGATCTTATCGTGCTGCCAGAACCCACCGAGCACCCAGGTGAATGGCCCGGTGTCCGGTGAAACAATGTTGAACTCCTGGGACCATACCTCTTCGGTGATCTTGGTGTGGCCGCGAATGTCCGGCGCCGTGGGCGTGCCGACGTTGGCCGTCGCGTCGTTATCAGTATCCACTTCCGTCGTACCGCGTTGGAAGCCGCTGATCGAGCGTAGTGTCAGGCCGTTGTCGAAGGTGTAGGAAATGTTCGCGACGATACGACCGAACTCGTCGCGGCCATACAGATTGGCGTTGCTGGCAACGTCGAGCGGGTCGGATGTATTGCGGGTCGGACTGGCAGCAAGACCGAAATAGGCTGGGCTCGCCGGGATGCCGCCATATTCGATATTATTGTAGTCGGCCTTGAGAAGAAAACGGAAGTTGGCGCTGGGATTCCACAGGAAGCTGGCCCGGCCGCTATAATCGCGCCGGTTCCCGGGATTGCCCGTCCAAGGTCCGGTCACGTTAAAGAAGGTGTCGCGGCGATCCATGTTGCCAGCGATACGCAACGCGGCGTTCTCGCTCATGGGAAGGTTGACGGCACCCTGCAGCTTTACGTTGTTGAAGTTGCCATATTGGGCAATTGCATAGCCGTTGACGCTCTCGAGGTCCGGATTCTTCTCGGTGATGAATACAGCACCACCGGTCGCATTGCCTCCAGCGAACGTACCCTGCGGCCCGCGCAACACCTCGATGCTGGCGATATCGTAGTAGGGTTCGGACTGGAAATAGCCCGGAAGGGTAGCCACGCCATCACGGTATGTCACAACACCGACGCTGATCGCGCTTCCGGGCTCGCCCTTGCCGATGCCGCGGATGTTGAAATTGTTGCCCTGTCCGGTCGTGTTGACCGTCAGCGAGGGCGATGCAAACTGGAGCTGCTCCACGCTGTTGATGCTCTTACGCACCAGGTCCTCGCCGCTCAGCACAGTTGCCGCGACGCCGGTCCGTTGCAGGCTGGTGCTGCGTCGCTCGGCTGTCACGACGATATCATCGGACGTAGCCGGCAGATCAGTCGATTGAGCCGCGGCGGCCGGATCGGTCGTCTTCTCCACGGTCTGCGCAAACGCAGCGTTGGAACATAGCAGCGCTACAGCCGAAATCGACGCCAAGCATAATGCTTTCATCATACTCTCCCAAAATTTGCGCGTTCTATGCGACGCGTTGGCCAAGTGATCTGGCGTGGTCACAGGATAAGTTCACTTATTAATAAATCAACATCTATTCCGCAGGGAGGGTCGTCATTTCACCGTAGAGTAGGCGCAGTCGCTGCTTGTCGATCTTTCCCGTCATGGCGAGCGGCATCCGATCGATCCGGACTATCTCGTCCGGCATCCACCAACGGGGAATGCGATCGACAAGTGCATTCTGAATTTCTTCATCGGACGCTGTCGCATCGGACTTCTCGATGATGATGATCGGCCGCTCACTCCATCGCGGATGGGTGCGACCGATCACCGCAACGAGAGAAACGCCGCGCAGGTCACCGACGATCGCCTCGATCTCACCGGGGTTGATCCACTCGCCGCCGGACTTGATCAAATCCTTGGCACGGCCGGTGATTGAGAGGTTGCCGTCAGTGTCGATAACGGCCAGATCGCCCGTGTCGAACCATCCGTCCGTCGTAGCTGCTTCGGAATGTCCGAAGTAACTGTGGATCGCGCTCGATCCCCGGACCTGAAGCCGCCCTTCCGGACCGCGCTGATCCTCGAACACGTGGCCTGACGCGTCGATCAGCCGAAGGTCCACGCTCACCGGCGGCCGGCCGGCCGTCGTGGCACGGCCTGGCGAACCGGGCGGTGTGACGGTGCCGAGCGGCGACAGCTCGGTCATACCCCAACTGGTTTGAACATTCACGCCGAGCAACGCTTCGATCCGATCGATCAATGTTTGAGCGACGCCCGAGCCTCCAAGGATCACGCGACGCAAGGTGGGCAGCGTGTTGCCGGTCGCCTCAAGATGCTCGATCAGGCCGAGCCATACCGTCGGTACGCCGATGGCGAGCGTCACACCTTCCTCGCGGATCAACTTGGCCAGGCTCGCACCATCGTTGTACCGGCACGGAAAGACCAGCTTGGCTCCCGTTGCGGGCGCAGCGAGTGGCAAGCCCCAGCCGTTGGCATGGAACATCGGAACTGCCGCCAGGATCGTGTCGTCCGCACCGATACCCAGCACGTCCCGCTGCAGGAGTGCCAGGGTAACGAGATAATTGCATCGATGCGAGTAAGACACCCCTTTCGGTGCGCCGGTCGTACCTGAGGTGAAGCAGAGCGCAGCCTCCTGGTCCTCCGACATCCCCCCCCATGTCATGGGTGCACCGTGTTCCTCGAGCACACGCTCGATCGTCCACACCGGTGTTCCGCCACAATCCGGTAACCGGTGATCGGACGCGTCCGGCTCGTTGAGAACTATCACGGCCACGATGCCGGGGCAGCGCGGCATGATCTGTTCAGCAAGCGGCGCCAGATCGGGACTGACGACAAGCAACCTGTCGTCTGCCTGCGTCATCATATCCGCGATCTGCGCGGCATTCAGCCGAGGGTTGAGCGTGTGACAACTCACGCCCATGCCGAATGCAGCGTACCAGCATTCCATGTGACCTTGGCTGTTCCAGGCGAGCGATGCGATACGCTCTCCAGGGGAAATGCCGAGCGCCGCAAAAGCCCCGGACAGGCGGTTGCTGCGATCGCGCAGAGCAGCGTAGTCGATCCGCATCGAAGGACCGGCTGCTCCTCCGCCGGTGACGACTTGACCGCTGCCATGCCATTTGGCGGCATGGTCGATGAACCTGTTGAGCGTGAGTTCGTATGTCCGCATGCGATCACCTGTCGCAGGGATAGTCGATTCACGACGCACCGCTTCCTCGCCCGTCACGTCAGATCTCCCCCAGATTTCTCAATTCGTTGTCCGTGAAATGCCAGCGCTGCATGGACGCTGTCAATCTTGATTTATTTTCTAGTGAAGTTGTTTGTAGCCTGCTAGATAGCGACCACAAGGGTGCAAGACAGCCAGTCGGGAGAGCGGGATGAGCGGAGAGATTGGCCAGACTTCGTCGCCACGGCCGTCGTTGACGAGGCGACGGGGTTCGGAAGACGCTTTCGGAACCGGAATGCAGGTCGGGGAAATAGATACGATGACCGTTCGAATGCCGACTTAGGCGCACAGACGACCGTCGAGGATATTCCAATTCATCCATGAACCACGGCATTTCCGGCGGCATCGCTGTCCCGGTTCGCGCCTCATTCGGGAAAAAACGTGCTCCAAAGATCCGAAGCCCCTGTGGCGTCCGTCCCCATGTCGCCGGATGAGGGTCGACCGACGAAATGGGGAATCATCCTTCTGCTCACGCTGACCATCTTCTCTTCCCTCATCGTTGGTGGGCTCGGAGCTCCGCTCCTGGAACCGATGAAGGCGGATCTCAGACTTACCGACCTGCAGATAGGATTGCTCGCTGGTTTGGCATCATTGGTTCCCACGCTGCTGCTTTCGCTGCCGCTAGCGTGGCTGGTTGATCACGGCACGCGCGTGCGGATCCTCGCCGCCATAATCACTTTGGGCGCAGGCGGGACCATCGGGATGGCGTTCGTCACCGATTTTTCCACCTTGTTCCTGACCAAGCTGATTGGCGGGCTTGGCGGCGTCATCGGCTTTCCCTTGCTGATTTCGCTTTTGTCAGACGTGAGCGCACCGGCACGGCGCGGGCGCGCAATGCTGGTGATTTCGATCGGCGCCTGGGCTGGGATTGGTGCCGCATTCGCGATAGGCGGCACGTTGTTCGGCTATCTTCAGAAGCACCCTGGCAGTGGTCTGTTGGGCTTGGCCGCGTGGCGGGAAGTATATCTCATCGTTGGTCTATGCGCGCTCGCGCTTGTCGGACCGCTCCTTTTTCTAAAGGAACCGCCTCGTTATGAAGTCCAGCGCGCCAATCCGTCTGTTCGCGAGTCTATGCTGGCGCTTTGGCATCGCCGACGCTTCCTCGGCCCATTGTTGGTTGCGCAACTCACCGGCGGCTTGGCCGAGGGAGCGGCTGGGATCTGGATGGGTGCCGTGCTGATCCGACAGTATGGTTTGTCACCCGGCGATTTTGGGGTGTGGGTCGGCGGAGTGATCGTCGCTTCGGGCCTGCTGGGGTCGATCATCGGTGGGTTTGCCTCCGATGCGGGCCGCAAGCTCAAGATGCGTGGCGGTATTCTGCTTCCCGCACTCATCGCGACCGCGCTCAGCATTCCCGCCGGAGCGTTTTCGATCATGCCGACGGTGACTGGCTTTGCCTGGATGCTGTTTGCCTTGCTAACTGGCGGCACCATCGTCGGACTGGTCAGTAACGCGGCGATTGCGCTCCTCATCCCGAATGAGGAGCGGGCTCTTACCCTGGCCGGTATGGGAATGATCACAAAGCTTGCCATGGCCGGCATCGTGCCGACTGCACTCGGATGGGTTGCTAGCAACAGTGAGGGCCGCTTTGGCCTTGGCCAGTCGATTGCAGTTCTCGGCGTGGTTACCGGCATCGTTTCGACCATCGGTTTCTGGTTCGCGATGCGAGCGGCGCCGCAAGAGATTGCACAGGATTCCGACGCGATGATGATCCCTGCGGATGGCTGATCCGTCCGCAGACCGCCCTGCAGCCGTTCGCGGCAAGACGATCGTCATCATCCGCCATGCCGCCGCAAGCCCGCTGCCAGATCGCGGCTCATGCAGTCTGTTCTGCGCCGTAGTTTTTCCGGTTCAGAGCACGCTACGCCTCTTCTCAGCGCATCGGGCAACATAGGTTCGACGGCATATCAGCGGTTCATCGGACACTATTGGAGATCAATAAAGACGTCGGGACGCAGTCGACAAAATCAAACGATACGCATGATCAACATGGCAGGTTGTGACATGCGAGCTCCGCTGACAAACGATCGAGCTTCGTGGAACTATATTGTGGATTATTGAAATAGTTTCGGCGTAACATAATATCATTCAGCACTATAGGTTCAAGGGCTGTTCTGGAAAACTCAATCCTGCACTGGCGAGCATCAGTTGCTGGTGTGCGTCTTGAGAAACCTCAACGCAGCTCGCAATCGATCCGCGACGGCCGGCTCCGCAAATCGCTGAAAGCGGATGCTGTGAAATTCAAACCATTACTCGGGTGCTATCCAAATGATCAGGAAGATATTGGCCATCGCGGTTTTGGCTCTTTCAACCGTGCCTCAACCGAGCTTCGCTTGGGGTCGGACGGGGCATGCGGCTGTCGCCAACATTGCGGAGCTTAGACTGAACAGTCGTGCCAAGGCGAAGGTGATGAAACTGCTGGCGCTCGACGGCAATAATCATATGGCAGACGTCTCCTCCTGGGCAGACCAGCAGCGCGATGCCTATCCCGTCGTGCATTCCACTCGAATCCCGTTCGACGGACGCACGGCACCCGCGCACGCCTGCCCCGACCTGGACAAGCTTTGCGCGGACGAGGCCATCTCCAAATATATGAAGACTCTGAAGAACGGGTCTGCCTCCCCAACTGACCGCTACGTGGCATTGAACTTCATCATTCACCTAGTTGGCGATCTCCACCAGCCTCTGCATGGGTCCGATCCGATCGGGTACAACGAGGTCACGTTCAATGGATCGGCGAAGACGCGAATCCATGCTTTCTGGGATGGCGTCATCATCGAACAGCACGGTCTCGGCTCTGCCGCGCTGGCGCGGGAGCTTTTGAACAACGGCGTCGACGTCAAAACAGGAGGGTCTCCGAGGGAATGGGCGATCGAAAGCAGCAACTTAGCTCGAGACGCTATCTACGACACGTTGCCAGCCTGTTATCCGCGAAAACGGCCCCGGTGCCCCACTACGCCGATGGCGCTGCCGTCGAATTATGCATCTCGGGCATATCCAGTCGTAGCTCGTCGCCTAAAACAGGCGGGGCTCCGTCTAGCCGAGATGCTAAACGACGCGCTCGGAGCCTGATCTACCATGTCGGCGATGGGTCAGCATCCGGCTACGCAGGCCAGTCGGCTGACAAAACACGCTTGCTTCTCAAGGGGATCATGGCGATCGATCCGCGATGAAAGATAGACAAGACGAACGTCGTGCCGTGGATGGCAAGGCTGTGTCCCTGATGGTCATGCTATGTGCTATCTGGGGCCTGCAACAGGTTGCGATGAAGGCAGCAGCACCGTCAATGGCGCCGGTGCTCCAGGTAGCGGTCCGCTCTGGCGTAGCAGCACTGCTCATTGCGGGGCTCGTCGTTTTCCGGCGCGAAACCGCGGGGTTCCGCTCAGATACCTGGCGGCCAGGGCTCCTGGTCGGCGTACTGTTCGCGCTCGAATTCCTGTTCGTCAGTGAGGGTCTGCGGTTCACGACAGCCTCGCACATGGCGATATTCCTTTACACTGCACCCATCTTCGCCGCGCTAGGTCTTCATGTGCGTCTGCCGGAGGAGCGCCTGACGGCATTTCAATGGTGCGGGATCGCCGTCGCCTTCGGTGGCATCGTGGTATCGTTCACCGGCCGCCGATCGGCATCCGCGGATGCCGACGCTTGGATTGGCGATCTGCTCGGCATCGCGGCCGGCGCATCCTGGGGCGCGACGACACTCGCCGTTCGATTCTCGCGCCTGTCGGACGCGCCTGCGACGGTCACGCTGCTCTATCAACTCGCTGCTGCGTGCCTGATACTCTCCCTGGCAGCGGTCCTGTTCGGTCAGACAGCGGTCTCGCCGACGCCGATGCTGGCCGCGAGTCTCGGCTTTCAGATCGTGATGGTATCGGTCGTCAGTTTCCTGACGTGGTTCGCACTGCTGCGAACCTATCTCGCCTCCCGCCTGGGTGTGCTTTCGTTCATGACACCGATCTTCGGGGTCACGTTCGGCGTCATCCTGCTCGGCGAAACCCTCGATGTCGCGTTCGTCGCCGGCGGTTTGCTGGTGTTGACCGGGATCCTGCTGGTCAGCGGGCGCGACCTCTTCGCACGCAGCGCGTGAACCAGAGGGATAGATGTTAGAACAGCTACATTCCCGTCAACTGTTTCACGCCAGCTTCTCGTCGACCGGCTTCGGTCGTGGCGAATGCGGCTTGCTCGAAACCCGTAACCGGTTCGTCAGTCGGTTTGCCATCTCGCCCGCTCGAGGCGGCAGAGCGGGTGGCATTGGTGTCCTAACAGGACGCATCAACACGGACCGGCGCTATTCAGCACCAGCGTGTTAGCACGGTCAGAAGCTCTGCCCGGGATTTTGCGAGAGCCACACCTTGCTTCGTCGGAGTGCCAGAACGCGGGATGCAATCTCTGCGATGAAACGTCTCAAACGCATGTCAGACAGTGTAAACTGACCTTCGATTCATCGGCTCCATCGCAGACGAAGCAAGGCGATCTGCTCAAACACCGAGCCCGCCCGCCGCGAGCAGGGTCTGGCCACTGACATAATCGCTTTCGGGCGCGCAGAAGAAATAGACGGCGCCTGCCGCCTCTTCCGCCGTGCCGGCCCGGTTGAATGGGATCTGCGAAATCACCGCCTCGCGAAAGCTGTCGGGCACGCCAAAGCGCAGCGATTTGCCTTCTATGTCGGCAATCGTGTCTGGGTGCCCGCTCGGCAGGTTGAGCCGCGTCTCGATGAATCCGAACGCGACGCAATTGACGCAGACCTTGAGCCGCCCCCATTCCTTTGCCAGCGTCTTGGTCATGCCGACGACCGCCGACTTGGCGGCGGAGTAGTTGACCTGTCCCGCATTGCCGTTGACGCCGGAGATCGACGAGATGTTGACGACCTTTCGGATCACTTCCCGCCCCTCTGCCGCTTCCGCCTTCGCTAACGCTCTCCATGGTTCGGCGGCTGCGCGCAATATGCGGAACGGAGCAGTTACGTGGACATCGAGCATCGCCTGAAACTGTTCGTCGCTCTGCTTCTGGATCACGCCATCGCGCGTGTAGCCCGCGTTGTTCACGATGATGTCGAGCGTGCCGAACGCATCGATCGCCGCCTGGACGATCCGCTCGCCGAAATCAGCTGCGGTCACGCTGCCGTTGCACGTGATGGCCGTGCCGCCGGCGGCCCGGATAGCTTCCACCACCTCGTTCGCTGGCGCTTCATCCAGATCGTTGACGACGACCGACGCGCCATGCGTGGCCAGCTTCAAAGCGACGGCGCGGCCTATGCCGCGTCCGGAGCCCGTTACGATCGCAACCTTGCCTCTCAGCGTGTTCATCAGGCGCGGCCATAGAGCGTGACGACGCATGCACCGCCCAGCCCCAGATTGTGTTGCAGGCCGAAGCGCATGCCGTCCACCTGCCGAGCATCGGCGGTGCCGCGAAGCTGGTGCGTCAATTCATAGCATTGCGCCAGGCCCGTGGCGCCCAGAGGATGCCCCTTGGACAACAGGCCCCCTGAAGGGTTGGTGACGTGATCACCGCTATAGCTGTTGCGGCCATCACGGATATACGCCTCGGCACCGCCTTCGGGGCAAAGGCCCAGCGCTTCGTAGCTGATCAGTTCGTTTGCCGTGAAACAGTCGTGAAGCTCGATCGCCTGGATATCGTCCGGGCCGATGCCGGCGTGTTCATAAACCGCCTGCGCCGCCTCGTGCGTCATCTCGTACCCGACGGCGCTCATCATCGATGCGCCTTCGAACGTGGCGGCATAGTCGGTCGTCATGGACTGCGCGACGATCTCCACCCTGGCGTTCAACCCGTGTTTCGCTGCGAACGAGGGAGACACCAGTAGCGCCGCCGCCGCGCCGCAGGTCGGCGGGCATGCCTGGAAGCGCGTGAGCGGACCGTACAGGTGTTGCGATCCCATCACTTCTTCCAGCGTCAACGGCGCACGCAGCAAGGCCATCGGGTTGTTTGCCGCATGCGCGCGTGCCTTCACGGAAATCAGCCCGAAGACCTCATCGCGCGTGCCGTAGCGCTGCTGATAATCGAGCCCCGCGCCGCCAAACTGCTGTGCGACGAGCGGCGAGGTATCGTCCTGCTCGTGGATGCGCTCTTGCAGAGACAGATGGTGATCAAGTGTCCGTTTGCGATCGTTGAACACCGCGCCCAACGCGCCGGGCAGCATCTGCTCGAAACCGAAGGCGAGCACGCAATCGGCCATGCCGCTTTCGATCGCCGCACGCGCAAGCCACAAGGCAGTCGAGCCGGTCGAGCAGTTGTTGTTGACGTTGACGATCGGAATGCCGGTGCAGCCCACTCGATACGCCGCCGACTGGCCAGCCGTGGAGTCGGCGTAGACATAGCCGGCGTATGCCTGTTGCACCTTGTCGTAGCCGACGCCCGCGTCCGAAAGGGCGAGCCGGATCGCCTTTTCAGCCATGACATCCCAGTCTTCGCTCTGCCCGGGCTTGGCGAACGGAATCATGCCGACGCCGGCAATGCGCGCGCGGATCATCACTGTGCCTCCTGCGCGTCGACGCGCTCTATGAAATCGAGAAACGCGGTCGTCGAAGCTTCGTTCGCTGCGACCAGATAGTTGTGACCGGCACCCTCGAATTCGACATATTCGCTCCCGCGAATGATCTGATTCGACAACCGCCCCTGCTCGACCGGCACCGCCGTGTCCTCGTCTCCATGCAGGATCAGGACCGGCATAGTCAGCCGCTGGACGGCGCGTTCGCGGGTTGTCGCATAGTTGGCGATCGCCTTCGACTGCGCGCGCGCGCCCCGCATCGTATAGCGGTCGTTGGCGACCATCTCGATGTCGTGCAACGCTGCGTCCCGCGGGGCGGCAGATCCATAATTCTCCGGCGACGCCGTACGGCGCATGATGGCGCGAACCACGAACCGCGGCAGGCGGTAAATCAGCGAGCGCACACCGCCGAACTCGGTCTTTTCGGTCTTGAGCAGAGTGCAGCCGAGCGTCGCGGACAGGGTGTGCTCGGGGTAGGCCATCGCGAATTCCGCCGCTATTCCGCCGCCCATCGACACGCCGTAGACGTGCGCCTTGTCGACGCCCGCGGCCTTCATCACCGTCAGCGCGTCCGCCGCATATTGCTCGATCGTGGTCGGCGACGTGGTGTCCGTCCGTCCGCTTCCGCGATTGTCGAACCAGATCGCGCGGTGATTTCGGGTCAGCGCAGGCAGCAGCGGATACCAGAGCGCCGAGCTGTAGAGATGGCCCATGATGAGCAGGACGGGCGACCCTTCGCCTTGCGAATCCCAATGGATGTTCGCGCCATCGTGTCGGACTGTAGGCATGCTCGCCTCTCCTTTGGTTCTCGCTTCTTTGACCCTGGATTCATCATCATAAGAGCATCGTGTCAACGTTGATTTATGAATAAATCAATGTATGCCCAGGTGCGATCGCTGAAGCGGCGGCGAACGTTGGTAGGAGACTGAGATGGCGGCAGCGACTGAAGGTCAGCGGATAAGCGATTGGCGCATACGCGATTTCGCACCGGGCGATGGCATCGTGGCGAACGCGGTGGCCGGTGCCGGAACCGATTGGCTCCCGATCACTGCGCCGGGCGATACCTATGTCGCATTGATCGCCGCCGGTCGGCTTGAAGATCCCTATGCTGCGCGCAACGAAGCCAAGGCCGCCTGGGTGCGGGATCGCGAATGGTGGTGGCATGCCAGGATCACGCTGCCCGCTCCGACTATCGGCGAGATCGTGGAACTGGTCTTCGATGGCCTGGACACGTTTGCTGACGTCTATCTCGACGGTGCGATCCTTGGCCGGTCGTACAACATGTTTCGCAGCTGGCGCTTCGACGTAACCGCCTTATCGCCCGGCGAACACGACCTCGCGCTGTGTTTCCATCCGAGCGTCGACATGGTGTCGGGCGACCCGATCCCGGTATGGCCGACCTTCACCGATCGCGTTACCGCTTCTCGCCGCACCTTGATGCGCAAGGCGCAGTTCGGCTGGGGCTGGGACTGGGGTCCGGACCTGCCCACGGTGGGCATCTGGGGGCCGGTGCGTTTGACGCAGCGCAGCCCGACGCAGATCCGATCGGCCAATTTTTCCACCCTCGCCATTGAGGAGGACCTTGCGCGGGTGGAGGTGCATCTCGATGCGCAGGGTGATGGAGAGCTTCGCGTCGATCTGATCGACGCTGCCGGTACGAGTGTCGCGAGCGGAGTTCGCCACGGGTCCGGCAAGCTGTCCTTCGAAGTTGCCAACCCGCAATTGTGGTGGACAGCGGACTTGGGAGAGCAGCCGCTCTACACCCTGATCGTTCGCACCGCCGACGCACCGGAATTTCGCGAGCAGGTCGGCATTCGTACGATCGCGATCGATCAATCGCCTGATCCGGACGAACCTGGCACGACCTTCTTCCGCTTCGTGCTGAACGGCGTGCCGATCTTTGCGAAGGGCGCGAATTGGGTGCCGGCGAGCTCCTTCGTCGGCGCCATCCCCGACGACGCCTATCGCGATCTGCTTACCCGCGCAGTAGACGCGAACATGAACATGATCCGTGTCTGGGGCGGCGGCATTTACGAGCACGATGTCTTCTACGACGAATGTGACCGCCTCGGCCTGCTCGTGTGGCAGGACTTCATGTTCGCCTGCGCGCCCTATCCCGAGGAGAAGGCGTTTCTCGACAACATCCGGGCAGAGGCGGCCGAACAGGTCGATCGGCTGCGACATCGAGCCTGTTTGGCACTGTGGTGTGGTAACAACGAGAACCAGGCGATCCAGTTCTTCGTCGATTACGCCACCGAGCAGACGACCCCGCTAGGGGGGCTGGTGATATATGACGAGGTCCTGCCCGAGGTCCTGGCGACGCTCGACCCCCACACCCCCTATTGGCCGAGCAGTCCCTGGGGTGGCCCCAGCCCGAACAGCATGCGCGGCGGCGATGTCCACAACTGGACCGTATGGCACGGCACGCCGCTAGTGCCGGACACCGACGCGGTCGGCGACTTCGAGTCCGCCCCCGAAGGCGTCGCCTTTACCCGCTATGCAGAAGACATGGCGCGCTTCGTCAGCGAGTTTGGCCTGCAGGGCGCCCCCGATATCGGCACGCTGCGGCGTTGGATGGCACCGGAGGACCTGGAACTCGGCAGCGCCGGTTTCCTCGAGCGTATCAAGGACAAGGCCGACAAGGCGACCGCGATGATGCTTCCCGTAACCGGCATGCCGCAGACGCTCGAACAGTTCGTCGATTTCACCATGCTCGCCCAAGCCGAGGGCCTCAAGTTCGGCATCGAACATTATCGCCGCCGCAAACCGCATTGCTCAGGCGCTCTGATCTGGCAGCACAACGACTGCTGGCCCTGCGTGAGCTGGAGCCTGATCGATTACGACGGTGTCGCCAAATCCAGCTGGTATGCGACGGCGCGCGCGTTTTCACCGGTGCTCGCGTCATTCCGCAAGGAAGGTGACAAAGTCGAGCTCTGGATCACCAACGATACGCTTGCGGCGGTCGAGGACGTCGCCCGGGTCGCGCTGACCAGATTCCACGGCGGAGAGGTCTGGCACGACAGCGTCGCCTTCGATGTACCCGCGAATGCAGGCGTATGCATATGGCGTGGCAGGGCGGAACACGCGAACGACTGTTTGTTGACCGTGCGGAGCAACGCGCACGTCTTCCCGGCGAACCGGGTATTGCTGGCGCCGATCAAGGATCTCGAACTCGATCCCGAACCGTCGCTGCAGGTGCAACGATCCAGCGAAGACGGAATACTGCTTCTCACCATCGCCGCCGACAGCTACGGGCTGGCGGTACATCTGCGGTCAGACGATCCGGCTATCCGGTACGACACGAACCATTTCGATCTCGCAGCGGGCGAGCAGTGCGTGGTCCGAGTGACCCGACGCGACGGCGGACCGGTTTCTCCTGAGGCGGTCGAGATTCGCTGTTTCAACATGACGCTGGATAAATGATGCGCAGCCACTTCCTAACGTCTTGCGGCGAGGCGCTGCGAAGCTGACGCAAACTGCTGCCTGAGTGTCCGCCGGTTTCTCACTCAACCTGAGCGTGAGTTTCCGGTGTTCACTCGGCACTGATCAGCGGTCATAATTAGCTATGATGCGGCTTACCCTCGGTCGCGGAGAATGCACCATGAGTGCCTGATACAAACATTTAACGTTTAGGAATAGAAACGCCGGCGTCGGTCTGCGCTACCGGCATCATCATACCATTGGCATCGTATCGAAGATGCTCGACGGTAACCGCGCGCCGCCCAATCGCACCATTCATATCATTCACAGCCAGCGTCGCGTTATGCAAGAACAGATACCAGTTCTTTTTAAACTGGGCGATGCCTGGATGGATCGTGAAGCTGTACTTTCCGGATCCCGTGAGTTCGCCTCGATAGGTCCACGGCCCAGTGAGAGACGGTGCCGTCGAATACGAAACGTGCTCGTCGCGTTGGTACCGACGATCAAGCGATGCATAGGTTAAGTAATAGGTTTTGCCGCGTTTGTGCAGCCATGGACCTTCTTCGAAGTGCGGTGGCGTGATCTCGCGGATCGGTCCATCTATCTCGATCATGTTGGGTTTCAGCTTCGCGATATAGCATTGCCGGTTGCCCCAAGCGATCCAGGTCGTGCCGTCATCGTCAGTAAGGACGGTAGGATCAATATCCTCCCAGCTGTGCGTTCCTTTCGGCGTCATCTGATTGGTGATGAGCGCCGATCCCTTTGCATCGACGAACGGACCGGTAGGCGTATCGGCCACTGCGACGGCAATCGCCTTTCCGGGATGCGTGCTGTCATGCTCGACGGCAGCGTAGAACCAGAATTTTCCGTTCTTTCCTATCGTCTGCGACGCCCAGGCGTCCTTCTTGGCCCACTTGAAATCGTTGACCTTCATTATCGCGCCGTGATCTGTCCATGTCTTCATGTCGGTCGTCGAGTAGACGAGCCAGTCGCGCATGTTGAACATTTCGTCACGTTGGGCCTCGTCGTGACCGACATAGAGGTACAATCGATCACCTACCACGAGCGGCGCCGGGTCAGCGGTGAACTTGTCGCGAATGATCGGGTTCGCGCCGGCACGCGGCACCGGTTTTTCAACAGGCGCCGCCATCACCGGTACGCTGACACACAGCAGAGCCGTCGCGATCTGGAACCTGTTCACCTCGTTTCTCCAACTTTGAACATCAGAACTTGAACCGGACGCCAACGCGGTACGTGCGGCCATAAACGTCGTATAGCGCCGGGTTGACGAAGAACGGCGATCGCGCGGGGTCATGGTCGAACAGGTTATCGACTTTGAAATAGCCGGTTACTTGTTCGGTAACGTTATATGTCCCGCCCACATCCATGTAGAACGCGCCAGGAATAGAGTTCTTGTCGATTGTCGGCCGATTGTTGGTCGATGCCGGGCAGTTCCCGGGCGAGCACTGAATATACTGATGCCCAAGCACTCCGTCGCTGAACCAGCGCTCCTGCAGCAGCAGCGAGAAATCGTCGTTTGCATAGGTCTGCACCGCCAGCCACTTCCAATCGGGCGTGCTTCCGATATTCACGCCCGCGGAATCGTTCGGGATCGTGCCCGGCAACCCGGTGTCGGTGACGAACTTGCGGATGTTAGTAGCCAGTGCGCGCAGCGTGAAGCTGCCTGGCAAGCCTAGAGGCCGCTGCCACCGGTAGCTTGCTTCGAAATCAATACCGTCGGTGTCGATCGATGCCAGATTGAAGGCCTGGACGTTGATGAAGTTCGGACCGTTAGTATTGCTCAGATTGAACGCACCGCAACTCTCGGGAAGTATGTTCTGGAAGCACAGGTTGACAATGTCCGCCGCACCGAGGCTCGAGATCACGTCCTTGATCTTGATATGGTAGTAATCGACCGACAAGCTGAGGCCGGGCAGAATGGACGATCCAGAGAAGGCGATACCAGCCGTGGTGTTGCGTGCGATTTCAGGCGTGAGGTTCGTATTGCCGATCGTATTCTGAATGGCGAGCACGTTGACGTTGCGGAACGGGTCAAAGAAGCCGGGTAGCGTCGTAGTGACCGGTGCAGCGAAGAGCTCGGAAAGGTTCGGCGCACGAACATCGCGTGACGTCACACCGCGTATGCGCAAGCCGTCGATCGGGAGGTCCCAGGTACCACCGATCTTCCAGGCCCAGACGGTACCGGAGGTGCTGTAATCGGTAACGCGGATTGCCCCGTTGACGTTCGCCCGACCTAGCCCGTCGGAGTTCAGGAGGGGGACGTTGGTCTCGACGAACGCTTCCTTGACGCTGTAGGCGCCACGACCGTTCTTGTAGTTGCCAGCATACCAGTTGTTGCCTCCGGACAGCAGCGTCGGGTCGAACGGATAAGCCGCGTTGTTCGGAGAATTCTCGATGCCCGCGCCGTACGGATCAGCGTTTACCTCGTAGAACTCATGACGGAACTCGCTTCCGAAAGCGATAGATACCGGTCCGGCCCATAGGCTGAACGGCGACCCCGAGAAGTTGACGCTAACGACGTCCTGCGTCTGCCGGGTCCGCTGACGCGGTCCGTTGTCGGGCATGATGTAGCTCAGCGCGCCCTGCGAGGGACTGCCGCCGAAGATGTTGAGTGGCTGGCAGCCATTTGCGCGCGCCGCCGGATTGGCACAGACGATCGCGCCGTTCAACGTCGTAGCGTTGATCGCCTGATTGAAACGGTTCGACAGCAACACGTTGTTGACGTCGATATTCGAATAGTTGGTCCCATGCTCATAGTACATGTCATAGGTCCAGTTCGATCCCGCAACCATCTGACGTCCCTTAGCGCCGGCAACGAATCGATACTGCCGCCGGTCGGTATAGACTTGCGTATTGCCGAGGGCCGCGTTGCTGGTGCCGTATTGGAAGTTAGTAATTCCAGCAGTGCCGCAGGCGGCTCGCACGGAGGTCGGCACGAACGGGTTGGCGCACTGGATGGTAAGGTTCGGGCGGTTCTGCCCGCCTACCGGTTGGTTGTTGGTTTTTACCTGACCTATGTTCGCGCTGAAGTAGATTTCGTTGTCCGGCGCCCAATCGAACCCGACCCGCCCATAGCTGTTCACTCGCTGAATCCGCGACTGGAGCGACCGTCCGGCGTCGACGTTGCCCGACAGGTCTCCTCCGATGCAGAAACCCGGGTAGCATCCGGCAACGCTGCCCGCCGCGTTGCGGTCCGGAATGCCGTTTGAGCCGTATTGGAACTGGAACGGCTGACCGCTCTGGTCAAACGCCGTGCCCTGCAAGGGCCCCGCAGTAATTAGGCCGTACTTCGTGTAATTGTAGGACTGGGCGTTATCGAGAAACACATATTGCGGCGAACCGTCATTCAAAGCGTTGCGGTTGATCAGGGTCGACTGGCGGAACCAGTCCCGACCGTTCGCGAGCGCCGTACCGAATTCCCCTCCACCAATACCGGCATCATGCGAATATTCGGTACTGGCGACGATGTGCAGGCGGTCCTCGAGGTAGCTCGTGCCAGCCGCCAGCTGCAGCAGCACCTGTTCGTTGTCACCGTAAGTGGTGATACCGCCTTGCAGATTGCCCTTTATGCCCTTGAATCGGGTATCGGTGATGAAGTTGACGACGCCACCGACCGCGTCGGAACCATACGACGCCGAGGCGCCGCCATTGACCACGTCCACGCGCTTGATCAGCAATTGCGGAAACAGGCTGATGTCAGGGACGCCAGTGACGTTCGCACCTACCACGCGCTGTCCGTCGAGCAACGTCAGCGTACGGATTGCGCCTACGCCACGCAGGGAGAACGAACTCAGCCCCTGCTGCCCGCTTGAGGTGCTGAACGTACCCGTGCTCGTTCCCGTTGATCCCTGAAGGGACGGCAACTGCGCAATCGTAGCAAAAACGTTCGGCTGCGCGTTGGCAGCGATCGACCCGGCGTCGATGACGGTAGTCGGCGTCGGAGCAGTGAATCCGCCGCTGGTGATGCGCGATCCTGTAACAACGATGTCCTGCGGCGCCTCGCCCTCGGCCGAGTTTAAAGCAGGTGCCGGCGCCTGAGGGCCCTGCTGCTCCACCAGCGGCACGGACGCCGACGATGCGCCTGTCGGAGCCGGCGAGACCTGGCCGGGCGGGGCCGACCGGGCTTCGGTGGACGGTAATTGCGCGCTAGACGGCGACGTCGCAGCGCAGGCGGCGATTATCGCCATGCCCGCTGCCTGAGCCCGGAAATTCGATGCTCGACGCATTTTCGACGTAATCATTTTGTCGCCCTCTCCCTCGCCCCGATCTTACGGTAACGTTATCATAATCAATTATCGGCTAAGTCTGAATTGTCAATACTCCGACAATGCCCGCGTGGTTCGCTCTGTTGGGAATAGCTTGCACGTGGCCCATGCTGGCACGTTCAAAGGCGCTTCTTACCAAGCCAGTATAAAGAACGAACCTCGTCCGGTCGCTGACCTCAGTGAGGCGAGGGATTAAGGTATGCGAACTCGCCTACCTACCGGTCGGACGAGTATGCTTGCAATAGTAGGACAGCATCACTACCAGATCCGAGCCGGTCGTTAGCCCCCTTTCGACAGCGTAACTCCGGGCGGCTGTTGCCGCCCTTTTTTTGTTTTGGCCGTGCGCCCTAGAACCGCGCCGCGAGAACCCTGGTTCGCAGCCGCTTTTGTACGTCTGAACGAGTGTTACTTTGAAGCCATCCAGGACTGACGCACGCGCAAGTACATTCGGCTACGTTCTTCGGGGCTTGCTGACGGCATTTATACCGTCATGCCTTTTGAGTAATCGAGAGCGATAGCTGTGCCGGCGTCTGAGACCTGCCGGGCCACCACCGGCTACTAGACATCGTGACCACGTGATCTGAGACGGATTCTCCGTGCAGGGAAACCTACGGGCGCTGGAGGAGCGCCGGCGCGTGACCGCCTGCTGCTACCAGCAACGACGTTCACTGTTGGAAAGCAAACCTCCCTCAATGCGTGTTATCTTACAGTACGCGCCGCGGGATAATTAATTGTCTGACAATCCGTCAAGTACGAGGTAAGCAACTGACCTCCGTGCCGCTCTGTGTACGGCAAAGGCTCATACGGTTCCGCAGTATGGAGCTATTTGACACGGTGACGATGCCTCGTTGTGTCGTACCGCCTTGGGAGATGGAAGATGAAAATGTCGTGGGCCGCGTTGTTGGCCATGTTCGCGGCGTTGCCGGTGATGCCAGCGCAGGCCAAGGATGAACCGCTCGCCGCCACTGGCCGCTGGAGCCCCTACACGGATGGTCGCGCGCAGACCCCTCCAATGGGGTGGAGCAGCTGGAACGCTTTCGCGACTGACATCGACGAAGACAAGATTCTTGGCTCGGCGCAGGCGCTGGTGCGAGACGGGCTCGCAGCGAAGGGCTATCGCTACGTGAATATCGACGACGGATGGGCCATGCAGCGCCGTGTCAAGGACGGTGCCCTCATCATTCGTCCCGGCAGGTTCCCTTTGACCAACCAGCCAGGGAGGAACGCTTCCTTCCGGCCCTTAACGGACAAGCTTCACGGCATGGGCTTGAAGGCGGGGATCTACTCAGATCTTGGTCGCAACACCTGTTCGCAGGCATTCTCGCCGGATGAAACAGATCTTCCAAAGGGCTCTGTACTGGAGCGGGAGATCGGCCTGTACGGGCATATCGATCAGGATATCGACCTATTCTTCTCGAAGTGGGGCTTCGATTTCATAAAGGTCGACGGATGTGGCGTGCGCGCATACGGGCCGGACAGCGAAAAGGTCCAGACCGGCAAATACCGCATGCTGCCACCGATCCTGAACATGGATTTCGTGAACCGATCAGATATTCCCGCTGTGCAAGGCCTATTTGGCCAAATCAACGCAGCGCTGGATCGCAACAATCCCGATGGCGACTACCTCCTGTCCCTTTGCATCTGGGGTGCCGCCGACGTCCGGTCGTGGGGCAAGAACGTCGGCAACATCTCGCGCACCAGCGACGACATCAATCCGAGCTGGGGCCGGATGCTTACTAATTTCGATACCGCGGCAAAGCGTGCGTTCTACGCGCATCCCGGATCATGGAACGACCCTGATATGCTCAATATCGGCAAAGGCGATTTCGACGAGAACCATCTTACCGAAGCCCGATCACATATGACGATGTGGGCGATGATAAACGCGCCGTTGATGATCGGTATGGATCTGCGGCAGGCACCGAAGTCGCTGCTCGACATATTCGGCAATGCAAAGGTCATCGCGATCGATCAGGATCCTGCCGGGCATCAGGCGGTGGTCGCTTTTGACAGCGACGACGTGCAGATCTTCGTTAAGACGCTGAGCACTGGCGAGAAGGCCGTCGCGATCTTCAATCGCAGCGCAGCGCCGCTCGAGGTAGATCTCACCGCCGCTCAAATGAAGTATCGCGACGCGACTGACGTGACGCTGGTAGATTTGTGGAACGGTCAGAAGCGCAGTTTTCGGACAACCACCAAGATGCCCATCGCAGGTCACCAAACGTTGTTGTTCACGGCGCGTGGGAGCCGGATGCTCGACAACGGCCTGTATCTCTCCGAACAGCCTGGCAACGTCAACCCGGCGGTCGACGGTGTCACGCAGCCGACGCCGGATCCAACGATCCACCGCTCCGCGACAGGTTGGCAGCGCACCCGCGGTAGTGGCGAAGGGCCGATCTATGCCGGTTGGGGCGGTGTGCAGCCGGACCGTGCGCCATATGGCGAAACGTTGGCGATTAATGGAAAACGGTTCGATACCGGCATAGGCGTGCTCGCGAACTCGCGACTGGAGGTCCGCAATCACGGGTACCGACACTTTGTCGCTACCGTCGGCGTCAACGATTCCGCACGCGACACCAATCGAGCTGCCACGTTCGCCGTGTATGGCGACGGCAAGCTGCTCGCGAACAGTCGCGAGCTGAAATGGGGCAGCGCCGGGCAACAAATTGCAGCGGACGTCACAGGCGTGAAGGTCATTGAACTGGTGACCCGCTCAACGTCCAGTAGCGCGCCGCCTTTGCCGACGACGTGGGCCGATGCCGCCTTACTGAAGCGCTAAGATCGAAGACTGAGGTTCGAGGAGGAGACGACGTTCCTACCGGCCGTTTTGGGGGGTGGATTACCAGGTCAGGGTGGATATCGCCGGTGCGGCGAGCTGCAAGCCCTGACCTTCCAGCCATTTCCTTGCTTACTGAGGCCTCCTAGATAAAGGATCCTCAGCTTGAGTACTCAGGGTCGTAACCCGTCACCCTGTTACGCCCCGTCGCCACTGCCTTCGAAGCGAACCCGATTTAACAGCCTACCGTAGCTCGCGCGACGCTCTCGATCGCTGTCTCGCTACTCTGACTGTGTGCGCGATGGCGGCGTGCTGTGATGGACTTGTCCCATACGACTTCCTTCCATTCCAGCGAAATGATCGCACCATCAAACCATGAACCAGACACTCTGTTTGAGCTGAAGATGGCACGCAACATCAAAGCATTATAGCTTTCGCCAGTAGTGCAGCTTGAGTGCGATTGCGAACGTTCAGCTTACGCATCAGAGCTGTCATATGAACCTTTACGGTAGCCTCCGCAATACCGAGATCAAACGCGATTTGTTTGTTCGTGAGACCTGAATGAACGCCGCGAAGTACGTTCATTTGCATTGGCGTCAATTCAGTATGACTTACGTCTACAAACGTTGATGCGGGCAACTTTAGCATACCGTTTCGGTCCTATTCATCGTCATCCTCGAGTATTCCGCACCACCGGAACGGACCACCGGCGGTGAGAACCTTGTCAAATCGTTTTGAATCACGCTTCGGTTATCGATGTCCACGCCGAACCATCAATTAATGATGTTCGTTATCTACTACATCGCATGCTTCGATAAGAGCGCGTCACGCCCAGTTGGCAAGCCGATCTATCAGGCCAATCCGATCAATGTTCAGCAACCCAGCGATCGCTATGCCGCTACCGTGAACAGGTAGAGATTTCTACCGTTTCGGTTTGCTGATACCTCACGATCGGTTAGTAGCGCTGTCAATACTCTGAGCAATACGGGCGATAGGTTATGAGGATGACAAGCCTTCGGGCGGCTGCGACGGCATTGGCCATGATTGCATTGCAAGGGAAGTCGCAAGCCGAAAACCCGATCATTCAGACCCGGTTTACCGCCGACCCGGCACCGCTAGTCCACGACGGCGTCGTGTATCTTTACACAAGCCACGACGAAGACGACGCCGACGGCTTCAAGATGCTCAACTGGCGATTGTACAGCTCAACCGATATGGCCAATTGGACCGATCGCGGCGTCGTCGCCTCGCTCAAGACCTTCCCCTGGGCGGTCCAGACCAACGACGCCTGGGCACCGCAGGTCATCGAACGAGGCGGCAAATTCTTCCTGTACGCACCGATCACCGTCCCGGGGAAACCCAGGAACGTCATCGCGGTGGCGGTCGCCGACACGCCGGCCGGGCCGTTCAAGGATGCGCTCGGCAAACCGCTGATCGCGCCCGCCGGCGACAATATCGACCCGACCGTATGGATCGATGACGACGGCCAGGCCTATCTCTACTGGGGTAATCCCGACCTTTGGTACGTGAAGCTGAACAAGGACATGGTGTCCTATGCAGGCCCGATCACCAAGGTCCAACCTCGCATCACCGATTACCAGGAAGGTCCGTGGTTCTATAAGCGCAAGGGCCACTATTACATGGCGTTCGCCTCTACCTGCTGCTCCGAAGGGATCGGCTACGCGATGAGCGCCAAGCCGACCGGGCCGTGGACCTACAAGGGCCCGATCATGGACCACGACACCCGCGCGACCGGTAACCACCCCGGCATCATCGACTACAAGGGCGGCTCCTACGTCTTCGGGTTCAGCTACGAACATAACTTTGCACTGACGCCGATTCATCATGAACGCCGCTCGGTCTCGGTCGCCAGGTTCGAATACAACGCCGACGGGACCATCCCCAATCTCCACTGGTGGGACAAGGTGAGCGCGCCGCAGATCGGCACGCTCGATCCCTACAAGCGGGTCGAGGCGGAGACGATTGCCTGGACCTCGCGCATCAGGCGCGACCGCGACCGGCCCTACGACTGGGCGATGGGTGTGACGACCGCGCAGAACGACCGCACCGGCGTCTACGTAACGCGTGCCACCGACCGCAGCTACATCAAGGTCGCGGGGGTCGATTTCGGCAAGGCGGGTGCGCGGACCTTCGTCGCGACCGTCGCCAACGCGAGACCGGGCGCCGCGATCGAACTGCACGCCGATGCCGTTGGCGGCCCCTTGCTTGGCACATTGCAAGCCGGCCCCCCCGCCCCCGCCCCCGCCCCCGCCCCCGGCGTTCGGTGGCAGGAGCGGACGACCACCGTTTCCGGCGCGACCGGGCTGCGCGATCTCTACATTGTGTTCCGCGGCAAGGGCGACGGTAGCCTCATGGACGTCGACTCCTGGCGGTTCACCCGCTGACATGAAGACGCAACGAGAGGTGGGCATGACATTCCGCAAGACTGCACGCGCCGGAACGTTCGTCCGCGCTATGCTGGCAGCCGTGTTCGTGACGGCAATGCCCGCGGTGCAGGCCGCGCCCAAGGCCAGATCGCATCTGGATCTCGACGCGATCGCACGACAGCGGTTCGGGAACGACGCCGCCTGGTACCGGGACCGGATCCCGTTCTTCCAATCGTCCGACACGATGCTCGACCAAGTTTATTATTACCGCTGGCAGATCGTCCGTGCGCATCAGCGCGACCTGGGCAAGCTCGGCTACATCACCACCGAATTCGCGGACGATGTCAGCTGGCAGCGTGAACCATATGCCAGTCTGAACGATGCGACCGGTTTCCACCTGAACGAACTGCGCTGGCTGAACGACCGGCGGTTCGCGGCAGACTATATCGATTATATGTACGAGCAAGGCGGCAATAACCGTCATTTCACCGACTATATGGCCGACTCCGTCTGGAGCCGTTACCTAGTCGATGGCGACCAGAGCGCGGTTCTTGCCCATGTGCCCGCCATGCGGACGTTGTACGATGCGTGGTTCGATCATTTCGATTGGTCGAAGAACTTGTACTGGGTCGAACCGCTGCTCGACGCGACCGAATATACCATCTCGTCGATTGACGCGTCGGGCGGCAAGGATTGATTTCGCGGTGGCGATGCGTTCCGCCCTTCGGTTAACGCCTACATGTTTGCAAATGCGCGCGCGTTGTCCGCCATGACCGCCTTGTCCGGTGATGCGAAGGCGTCCGCCGACTATGCCGCCCGGGCCACCGCCATCAAGCAACGCGTGCAGGAGAGCCTCTGGAACCCGCAGTTCCAGCACTTCACCGACCGCTATCAGGTCACCAACGCGCATGTGAAATACTGGAACCCGATCCGCGGGCGCGAACTCGTCGGCTACGTGCCATGGACCTTCGACCTGCCGGACGACGACGCACGCTACAGCGCCGCGTGGACGCACATTCTGAAACCCGACGAACTGGCCGGTCCCGCCGGCCTGCGCACGGTGGAGCCGAGCTACGAACATTATATGCGGCAATATCGCTACGAAGGCACGAGTCGCGAATGCCAGTGGAACGGCCCCATCTGGCCGTTCCAGACGACGCAGGTGTTGACCGGGATGGCAAACCTGCTCGACCACTACAACCAGTCGGTCGTTACCCGCGGCGACTTCCTCCGCCTGCTCCGCCAATATGCCCAGATGCATTTCCAAGGCGGTCGGCTCGATCTGGAGGAGGATTATGATCCTGCAACCGGCAAGCCGATCGTCGGGCTGGCCCGCAGCCACCATTATTTCCATTCGGGGTTCAACGACCTGATCATGACCGGTGTCGTCGGCATCCGTCCCCGCGCGGACGACGTGCTGGAGATCAACCCTCTGCTGACCGCCCCCGGCACCGGCGCGCCGATCCAATGGTTCCGCGCGGAACGGATCCCCTATCACGGACACCTCGTATCGGTGACCTACGACGCCGACGGACGCCGCTTCGGACAGGGTGCGGGGCTGCGCGTCGACGTGGACGGCCGTGAGGCGGGGCGCAGCGCGAAGCTGACCCGCCTGACGATCCCGCTACCACGTGCCGAAAACGCACCGATCGCGCGTGCCATCAACCGCGCCGTGCAAGTCGAACGGACTGGTTTCCCAAAACTGACTGCATCCAGCGGGGCCGATCAAGAAGCGATGCACGACGCGGTCGACGGACGGACTTGGTTTTTCCCGGAACTGGTCAACGGCTGGACACCGACCACGACGGCGGCAGAGCAATGGTTCGCGATCAATCTAGGAAAGCCGCAGACGTTGAGCCGGGCCGAGCTGGCGTTCTTTTCAGACGGCAAGCAATTTGCCGCCCCTAGCGCCTTTCGTCTTCAGATCCGCCGCGGCGAGACCTGGGAGGACCTGCCGACGCAAGCCGACGCCCCGGTGGCCAACGGTATCACGCACGTCAGCTGGTCGCCTACCGCTGCGGGGCAAGTTCGCCTAGTCGTTGCCCAAACAGCGGGTCGATCCGTTCGCTTGATTGAGATGAAGCTTTTCTAGATGGAATCCTGACAGTTTTCATAGGCGCTTCGATAAAATGGAAACCAGATTGCGGCAGGCCGGCGATTCAATTCCATTATACCTTTCGGTCTGCCTGAGCTTGATCGTCCAGGTCCAGTTTCGATAATAGCGGGCTTGGGCGATCAAGCAGCATCAACCGTAAAGGTCGTTCCGCATTCCACGCTCATATTGTGCGTCGATGGCGTCCGCGACTGCTGCATCCTGCTTGGTCATGGTGGCTAGCATTTGCCCGGGCGTAGGAAGGCTCTTTCGATCCAACTGGGATGCCGGGTCCCACAGACGCCCTCGGTTCACCGCCTTTCCGCAGTGAAACAAGACCTCGTCCACCGCCACGACAATGGCCGTCTTTGGGATTTTCGTCCCTTCCGCCAGTGTTGTGCAATGCGCCGGATCGTCGACGATGCGACCCCGGCCATTGATGCGCATGAACAGGTCCAGGCCAGGGAACAGGAACAGCATGCCCAGTCGATCATCGAACGTGAGGTTGCGCATCGACTCGATACGGTTGTTCCCAGGCCAGTCGGCGAACGTCACCGTCGTGTTGTCGAGCACACGCACGAAGCCAGGCGGACCACCACGCGGCGAGGCATCGAAACCGGCGCTTCCCCCGGTTGCCAAGCAGAAGAATGTCGCTTTCGCTAGATATTCGCGGTGGAACGCGTTCAATTCGGGCGTCACCGCCTTTTGAATGTGCTCGGAGGGCGGCGCGTAAAGCCGTTCGAGATCATGCTCGGCGAGGTACAGATCGGGCGGGGTCATCGGCGTTCTCCTGATGATAGCCATAGCCGACCTACGAAGGCAGAGCTAAGCTATCAAAGCCAATCACTATCGAGTTGCTGCCATGATCAAGGAAAAGTTTGCCCTTGCTGCCAGTGACGCCCGCGATCCACTGATAATCGCCTTGTACGAAGCCCAGGCGGAGCATCGCGAACTGGGCACTCATAGTCATTCGCGCGGACAGCTGTCCGGACTGCGCCATGGACTGCTGACCATCGGAACCGATGCGGGAGCCTGGATCGTTCCCGCCGATCATGCGGTTTGGCTTCCCCCGCATCAGCGGCATTATGGATGGACCCATGGTGCCGTCGAGGGTTGGAGTTGCTACGTTTCGGAAGTCGCATGCGCCACGCTGCCCGACCGCCCCTGCACGATCAGCACGTCGGGCTTGCTGCGCGAAGCCGTCCTGCGAGCGTCGAACTGGCAGGGGAACGGCTTCACTCCCGAACAGGATCGCATTGCGCACGTAATTCTGGATGAACTGCGGACCGCCCCGGTCGAACCCTTCGGATCGCCGATGCCGCGCGATCCACGCCTCGTCCTCATCGCACGCGCCTTGCTCGACGATCCAAGTGATGGGCGCAGCATCCAGGAATGGGCCCAGTGGGCGGGTATCCCGGAACGAACGCTGAGCCGCCGTTTCGTCATCGAGACAGGCTTCACCTATACGACTTGGCGCCAGCGAGCCTGCCTGATGCGGGCGCTTGAGATGCTTGCCGAGGGCAGCGCCGTCACCACCGTGGCGCTGGACATGGGCTATGATAGCGTCAGTGCCTTCATCGCCTTCTTCAAACGCTCGTTGGGCGTCACGCCATCGGCCTATTTTCGACGCGCCTGACGGCAAAGTCTTCAAGCCACGTTGCCCGGGAAGACGGTAACTTTGCTGGGCCTGAGCATAAATGACGGACGGACTCTAGACTCGGGCGACTGACATCGGGCAGCTGCGCCCGAAATGACATTCCGAAAAGGAACGTGGAGTGGGAAGCCAGCACCCCCGATCGCGCTGACGGCCCCATGAAGGTTCTGCTTCGCCACACGTATGGCTCGCCCCTTTGCAATGGATTTCAACGTCGACGCAGGTAGTCTGTGTTGACGTATAGGGTCTCGTGAGCGTGTTCACGGCCAAGATGGACTTTCGCCGTTTGGAGCCTCCGTAATTTGTCAGGCATCGAGTGCCCTCTTGAGGAACAGGACTCTCCAACCGTTGATCGCCTCTCAGGCCATCTTCAGGATCCCTTCCTCAGACCTCGTCGGGCCACGCGCGTCGCTGCGCAGCCGAACTTTCTACGCACCTGACGGGGAGCCGCGGTCGAATTCGGTTTCCCTGCCCAAAGTGGCCCAGGCGATGCGCCCCAGCTTGTTCGGAAGTGCGACAAGCACGATACGTTATCACTTGCGCTGCCCGGCTCCAGAGGGCAGCTTTCTACGGGACTGCAGTAAAACGATCCGGGGGGACCATTGAAAGCAATCAGGCTGATCGGCATCATAGCGGCACTCTCCGTTGCGGCGTTGACCCAGACGCCGCAGGTCATGGCGCAGGAGCGGCCGAGAACGATCCCGCTGTCGCCCTATCTTGGCGTACTTTGGTCCTTCGAGGCCGACTTCGGCGGGAAACGGCGTACTTTTCTTTTCGATACGGCTGGTGGAATTACCGCAATCACGCCGGAAAGCGCTGCGGAAATAGCGTGTTTGCCGTGGGGGCAACTCACTGGGTTCCGCATGCGTGGTGATCGCGTCGACCTTCCGCGCTGCGACGACGTTACCATCCGTAGCAATGGAGCCACCCTCGCTGCACCGACGGTCGGCGTTCTCGATTTCTCCACACTTCTGCCCAAGGACGCTCCGCCCTTGGCTGGGTCCGTGGCGCTCGACAGCTTCGCCGGGAATGTGGTGACGATCGATCTTGCTCATCGCCAGATCGTTTTAGAAACCACAGCGAGCATGAAACGGCGCATATCGAGCGGGAGGGAAGTTGAACTTCGCTTGAGTCGAGAAGTTGCCGGCCTCGCGATGACGCCGTTCGTTGCCGTGCAGACGCCGAAGGGTAAGGTTTGGATGGAACTGGATACCGGCAGCAATTCCTCCATCATTGTTAGCGCACACGATGCGGAGTTGTTCGCGATGAAACCTCATGACAAGGAACCCCAAACTTTTCGGGGCAAGCTGGTCGGCGACATTGCGCTCGCCGTGGATGATGCCCGTTCCATGCCCTTGGCCATCGACGGTAATATCGGCGCAGGGGTGCTAAAAGACTGGATCGTAACCCTGGACATCGTCCGTGGCCGCGCATGGTTTTCTCCTGCATCAGGATCTTGGACGGCGATCGCCAGCGACCAGTGATGCAGGCTGACCTGTGCGCTGCTGAATGCCCTCCGGAACGGCATTGCGAGCATGAGGGACAATCGATCGCCAAGCGGCGCCGAACCACCATTCTTGACGTGGAGCGCTTCTGAAGCAGTACGGTTACGGTGACGCTACGCTGCTCCTTGCGAACACGGGGTCTGCTGACGAGAGTATCGTAGTTTTCTGGTATGGTCGCGACACGTCGTTCTCGCACGCTCAGCAGTCGAGTACTCTTCGAGATGCATCCCACCCATTTTCCACGCGAATGGCCCCGAGCGTGTAGCGGATCTACGAGATCTGTGTGTCCGCTTTGATCGACTGCTCGCCGCATCGTACCTCACCCTGGACATCGACACATGGCGCCGGAGATGCCCTTGCTGTTCGTTGTCGACTGCTAAATCTATCGCGTTGAACGCACTGCCACCCCATTTCGGAGACGATCATGCCGGTCTTTCCACTTACTATTGAGATACCTGACGCCGCCCTTGAAGACTTGCAGCGTCGCCTTCGGACGATGCGTTGGCCCTGTTCGATCGACGACGACGGTTGGGACGACGGTGCGAGCGTATCGTTCATGCAGGAACTCGCCGACTATTGGCTCAATCAGTTCGATTGGCGGGCGCAGGAGCAGCGCCTTAACGAACTGCCGCATTTCAAGACGATGATTGAAGATCAGAAAATTCACTTCGTCCATCAACGTGGTGTCGGCCCTGATCCCATGCCCATCGTCATCACACATGGCTGGCCAGGTTCTTTTGCAGAGATGGAGCGGCTGATCCCGCTACTTACCGATCCCGGCGCGAATGGCAGCGATCCCGCCGACGCCTTCCATGTCGTCGTGCCGTCACTACCCGGTTACGGCTTCTCACCAGCGCCAAGAAAGCCCGGCGTGAGCTCGCGCGAGATTGCCATGCTGTGGCGCAGTCTGATGGCGGAGCTTGGGTATGAGCGGTTCGCTGCGCAGGGTGGAGATATCGGGGCCGGAGTGTCGACATGGCTGGCGCGGCTTTTTCCAGACGTCGTTCATGGCATACACCTGAACTTCATTCCCGGCAGCTATCGTCCATCGCTCGAAGCCGAAGCGCCTGTAGTCACCGACGATGAACGAGCCTTCCTCAACTACGTCGCGCAGTGGTCTGCACAGGAGGGTGCCTATGCCGCTCTTCAGGCCACGAAACCACAGACCCTGGCGTTCTCGCTTGCAGACTCGCCAATCGGGCTAGCCGCCTGGATGACGGAGAAATTCAGATCCTGGAGCGATTGCAACGGGAACCTCACTAGCGCCATCTCCTTCGATGACCTCCTCACCGACATCTGCCTTTACTGGTTCGGTGACGGCCTGACCGGATCTTTGCGCCTGTACAAGGAGAACCGTTTGCGACCGCTGACGTTCAATGCGGGCGAGCGCATCAAACCGCCACTCGGCGTCGCGGTGTTTCCACGGGAGATTGCGATGCCGCCTCGCTCATGTGAGCTGCCCCCTTCTGAGCGGTCCATCGACTATGAGAGTCTGGATCAAGGAAGGGACGACGAATGCCTGCGAAAAAGCACAAGCCGGAAGAGAT
>NZ_SLYA01000019.1 GCF_004340965.1 Sphingomonas sp. PP-CE-1A-559
GCGTGATTAGGTGAGCGCCGGCGATACCAGTCGACTTATCTAGTTTTCCCGAAAGCATCCCTCGCGAGAATGCCGGCTCGGGCAAGAACGCCCAAACCCGGACATTCCGACAAGCAATGAGGGTTTCCGATAACGGTCATTCGTTAAGCGCCCCCGTTTCTGGCTGTCCGTCTCCAAAAGTCCATTTCAAGAAGACGAATTGGGGACGAATTTTGGGAAAGGAGACGCCCCGGACGGCTTTCGGTGCGATCGTCCGAGCAACTGTCCCGCGATAGATTTGTCGCGAGCAGCAAGAGTTAGTCATATCGCATGTTAATTCCGTGCTTTAATAATCCGCATTAACTCTGGCTTCGATAGGGCAAAAGGCAATTGAGAAGACGTAGCTTTCTCGTAGGTGCAGCGGGGGTCGCTTTGTCAGGCGCGGTGCGTGGGGCAGGCGCCACGCCCAGTGGAGCCGTGGGCGTGACATGCTCGGAAGCTGGCGTGTCGGGAATTATCTCACAGGGCGAAGATGGTGCAGTTCTCGACCCGTCGTTCCGCTGGCACATCGGCTCCAATACAAAGGCGATGACGGCCGCACTATACGCTCGCATGGTTGATGTCGGGCGGTGTCGATGGGGCGCAAGCGTAGCTAGTCTCTTTCCGGCAATCGCATCGCATCCGGCATGGGCCGACATACGTGTCGAGGAACTATTGAGTCATTCAGCAGGGTTAACCGACACTTTCGTTGATGGCCGGTGGTTGGATGCGCGGCGCGCCGATGGGAAACCTGCTCGTGAACAACGGCGCGATTTGGTCAAGCGCATCCTTAGCGGTGCTCCGCCGGAAAGGCGGGGTGTCTACCGCTACGGCAATCTGAACTACGTATTGGTGGGTGCGGCTGTTGAGGAGACGGCCAACGTTAGTTGGGAGGAGGCGATGCAGGCCGAAGTCTTCGCAACATTGCGTATTGCCGAAGCGGGTTTTGGGCCCCCCCCACGAACGGGACCGTGGGGGCGGGAAGCTAAAGGTAGCATATTAAAACCCATTGACCCGTCTCTTGGTGAGGCCGACAATCCGTCGGTGCTATGGCCATCCGGCGGCGTGCACATAAGCGCCTCGGGTTACGCGCAATTTCTGGCGAGTTACTTAGGTGACCGACCGCCTCTTATTCGTTCAACGACCCTAAACCATTTACTTACCCCAGCCGCGCCGGACTTAAGTTATGCTGGAGGCTGGAGCCTTGACGGACCACCCGAGTCTCTGGCCAGTAGACTAAGTCACGATGGGTCGAACACCCTATGGTTTGCGAGCGCGGTTATCGACCGGAAATTCGGTCGTGGGTACGCGGCGCTTACGAATTGCGGCGGCGAACGCGGAGGTGCAATCACAACGCGCATCCTCGAGCGCATCTCTCTCAGATCGCCAAGCACCTAACGGCCCCCTTTCTCCTGTGACTCGCGCACGCGCAGCTAGCGCCAGCAGTGCGGCGCGCTGCCGCTCGGTCATTGGAATGCGTGCGGGCATGTTTGATCCTTCAAAAACCTCTTGCCTTTTACTCGCTTAATGAAAGAGGATTGTGAAAGGCGGAAGGCGGCGGAAACCCGTCACTCCTGTTTCTGCCTCCGGATACGGCCGTTTGTGAAAGAGACCGGATGACCCGTGAACCCTATCTGATCGGCTATGCCCGCGTGTCGAAGGGCGACGACCAGTCGAACGCGGCCCAACGCCGCGCGCTCGATACGGCCGGCTGTAAGCGGGTATTCGAGGAGACCGCCAGCGGCGGGCGGTGGGATCGACCGAAACTTCTGGAGATGATCGGCCAGTTGCGGGACGGCGACGTGGTGGTTGTCTGGAAGCTGGACCGGTTGTCGCGCAGCCTGAAGGACATGCTGCACATCATGGAGCGGATCGAAATTGCAGGCGCGGGCTTCCGCTCGTTAACCGAAGCGATCGACACCACCACGGCCGCAGGGCGCATGATGATGCAGATGGTCGGCAGCTTCGCCGAGTTCGAGCGCGCGATGATCCGCGAGCGCACCAGCGCTGGCCTCGCTCAGGCCCGCGCAGAGGGGAGGATCGGCGGACGCCGGCGCAAGCTTGCTGAGAAGCAACGCCGTGAAATTGCAGAATCCGTTGTCTCTGGGCGAAAGTCAGGTGCCGAAATGGCCCGCCTATATGGCGTTAGCGAACCTACCGTTTCGCGCATCGTGGCCGCGTACCGCCAAACCGGTCCGGATCCGCGGGATGCTCCATCTTGAATACAGCTAAAATCACGTAAGTTTCAATATGAGCCCTACAGGACTGACATTTATTCCACTCGCTCCGGGCCTTTCCAAACGTTAAAGGGATTCTCTCGTATCCAACGTGTTGCGATCCATTTACTGCCCTTTAGGACTGGCAGTCCAGCATGATTACTATCCGTATTGGTGCGGCCATCCGGGTATATGTTAGAGAATATTATGGCATCACCGGCCTTTGGGGAGATACTAATTTTAATATTAGGAAAAGCTGTCTGCCCACCAGTGAAATCATCATTGAGGTAAATAATAACGGTCTTAACTCTTTGGTTATTGGAAGGCGACAAGGTATCGGAGTGTAGTCGGAACTGCTGATTAAACTGATACCGCAATATTGTCAGAGCCTCACCGGCAAAGACCGAGCTACCGCTCAGCGCGGCGATGCGCAGATTGATCGCTCTTATCGCCAAGTCCTCCCGCAGCGGTCCGATGCTTGCAGTATCGGACGTTCTAACCGGGTTCAGAATTTTTCGACCGGTTCGCGGATCAATGACGAGTGCCGGAGTCAAAAGATCTGCCGCGCTATGCATCAAATGCTGACATTCCAGCGGCGTTAAGAACGCCGAAACGCGTGATAATGTGCCGTCGCGCGATAATGGTTCGGCAGCCAGTGCTTGTGCAGGTGATCCGTCATCCTTCAGGCTCATGTCGCGGATCAGCCCCAGGACTTCCCTGGCGTGATAATTGTCCTCTGACGTCGCTTCCAGCAACAACCTGGCGGCCTTCCAATCCGCCGGAGCGCCGCTTCCGTTCGCCGTGAGCGCAATCTGCATCATCTGCGCTTCATGATGGCCAAGTGACGCAGCTTTACCGATTGCGACACGCGCGGCGGCAAGATCGCGCGGTAGAATGTCTCCAACGACCTGCCAAAACCCAAGCCGAAATAGCGCTTCAGGGTTTTGGCGGTCAGCCGCGGCCGCAAGCGCTGATATAGCTTCAGGAATACGGTGGCCGGCGATAAGCCGATCCACCACGTGTAGTGACGCACTATTCGACATCACAACCTCATAACGCAGATCGGGGGGCGGTGGAAACCACCGACCCCCGATCTTACGTTCACAAAGCGGATTAGAATTTGGCTACTGCACCAACATACAGATAACGACCTCGAACGTCGTAGATACCAGAACCATCGGTAACGCCAGTCAAACCGTAAGGAGGCTGCTTGTTACCAATATTGTCAACGCCGATATATGTATTGAAGCGGTCTGATACGTCCGCTTGAAAGCGGATGTCATGATAACCGACCGCGGGATACTGCTTAATTGGAGCATAGTCTGCGTTCTGTGGCGGCAGACCATTTAGACCATTATAGTCCTCATACGTATTGAGATATGATGCACCAATGTAACGGAAACCGTAGTTTATCCCGATCTTACCGACACTGGCACCGGCGTTAAATGTAAGGCGATTCTTCGGATCACCCAATTCGCCGAGCAACCTATCCTTAAACGATGGATCGGCTGGGTTGGTGAAGGTGTCGTTCTGGATCGAACGGACATACGCGGCCTGGATAAAGCCAGTACCCCACGAGAACTTGTGGTTGTAATTCACGTTTGCCTGAACACCGCGCACCTTCAGTTTAGCGAAGTTCGCCGTGGACTGAAGCAGGGAACCT
Organism: Sphingomonas sp. PP-CE-1A-559; assembly: GCF_004340965.1. Taxonomy (GTDB): domain Bacteria; phylum Pseudomonadota; class Alphaproteobacteria; order Sphingomonadales; family Sphingomonadaceae; genus Sphingomonas. The sequence continues at coordinate 3,898 of NZ_SLYA01000019.1, forward strand.
TGCAGAACCTGGAACGGCTGTTCGCCTGCAGGGCCGCCATTTGCACCGGCACGTTGGAAAAGCCCGCAGAAGGGATTGTCCAGGGACGTTGCGTCATAGCACAGGTTCAAGATGTCTTGCGGCGAACCTGTGGCAGTGATCACGTCCTTGACAGTAATGTCGTAGTAGTCAGCGGAGATCGAGAGCCCGGGAGCGAACGACGGTGTGACGACAAAACCGGCCGTGTAGGAATCAGATTTTTCGGCTTTCAGGTTCGGATTGCCACCGCTTACGAACTCGAGCGATGCAGTATAGACGTAGTCGTATCCAGCAGGACGACCTGCCGCATTGCAATTTGCAACCCGATTTGCCGAGCCAGTTGCGAGATTCCGAGCTGAACATGGATCGTCGGGAGCTGGAGTAAAGTTCTGCGACTGCGAGGAATAAAGCTCACCGAGGTTCGGCGCACGCACCGACCGCGAGTAGCTTCCGCGAAACATCAGGTCTTCAACAGGACGGTATTGAATGCCGCCGGAGTACGCATAGACTGTACCCGCCGAGCCCTTGTAATCTGAAACACGTCCGGAACCGTTGATCGTTAGTTCACGAATCAGCGGCAGATCCTTGAGGAGCGGAACACGTAGCTCGCCAAAAGCTTCCTTTACTGCAAACGCTGTAGGCGGATTAAGCGTGGGGATTGCATTGTAGAAAGCGTACCCAGCCTGGGTGAAGTCATCGAGATCGTAATAATTCGTTTCGCGGCGATATTCGCCACCGACAACGGACGCGATTGGACCGCCAGGAAGCGAAAACAGCTGGCTAAGATCCCCTGACACGAAGCCGGTTGCGTCGAACTGAGTGATCTTGCCCTGAGCGCGTGACGCGACTGTCAGATAGTCACGGGCGGCTTGGGACACCGAACCATCGCCGAAGGGATTGATAGGTACGCAAGCAGCGATGTCTGCCGCGAGCTGTGCCGGATTGCCGCCGACATCGCTTCCTGCATAGCGAGGGTCCACCTGTGACCGGCAGACGACTTGGCCGGCTGCGTTTCTCGTCGAATCGACAGACAGCAGATAGCGCTGCGTGTTGATGTTGCCCTGGATGAGATTCTTTTCCTTGAACTCACCGTAGTTAGCCGACAATTCGTAGTGCCAATCGTCGTTGAAATCACCGCGAACGCCGCCAACGATCCGGTAGGTTTCACGACGGATTTGCTCGTCGCGAATACCAAGATCGAGCCAGTTGCGACGGAGGGAGAAGCGATAGGAACCGTCAGCAATTTGTGCCAACGACGCGTTCTGTCGCGCCAGTCCTCCTGCCGTCGTGCCAAACGCAGCCCCGCTGTTGGGGTTCACACCGGAGTTCACCCCCGCCGCTAGCTGCGTAGCCAGTGTCGCGCGGGCTTGGGCACCGAGATAGGGATTGTCGAGCCGAATGCCTTCACGATTAACGTCGCCGGTCGTGAAGTACGAAAAGTCCGATACTCCCGTTACAGTCGTCGCGTCTCCCAAGGTTTGCCCCTGCGAGAAGAATGGACCGCTCTGCGAACCACGTGCGTCGCTGCGTGAGTACTTGGCTTCGATAAACGGAACGAATGCACGCGAAATCTCATAGTGGCCAAGGACGTTAAACGAGTACCGCTTGAGATCCGGGGACAGAACCAAGAGGCGTCCCTGACGACTGTTGTATCCATTCCCGTTTATGAAGCTGCCGTTCGGTCCCAGGCCGACCCGAAGTCCATTCTGCTGGGCCAGCGCACCACCCGGCTGAAACAAATAGGAACAGGTGTAGGACGTACCCACGGCATCGTTGCCGCACGGTGCACCAGCCAAGCCAGGGCGGTACCGGATCCCAACTTGCCCACCGGTCGAGATAGTCGTCGAGCGGATGTCGTTGAAGAATGCGCGATCGAAGACGTTGTCGGCGCCATTCACGGAGCCAGCTGGATCAGTATCGACTGTGACGAAGCCGTTGACCTGTTTGACGTTAGGCCGGCCGCTCGCGTAATAATCCTCTTGATGTGCATATTCGGCGCTGACGGTGATATTACCACGTCCGCCCCCAAAGTTCTTGCCTGCGATAGCCCCGATCAGCTGCGCGCCAGCATCGCCATATTTGCTGATGCCCGACTGGCCGCGAAGGCTTAGGCCGTCGTAGTCGTCCTTCAAGACAAAATTAACGACACCCGCGACGGCATCGGAGCCGTAGGTAGCAGAAGCGCCGCCAGTGAGAATCTGGATGTCTTTGATCAGATCCGACGGGATCGTATTGATGTCGACCGACACGCCACTGTTCAAGATGTCGCCGGCGACGTGGCGACGACCGTTCACGAGAACGAGTGTCCGCTGCGTACCAAGGCCGTAAAGATCAATGAGGTTGAGTCCGCGCACACCCAAGCTCACGGTCGAGTTCTGCTGGCTGAACGTATTACGCAGCTGAGGCAGCTCGTTCAGCGTATCGCCGACTGACACCTTTCCGGTCTGGAAAAGCTGTTCGCCGGATACGGTCGTGATCGGCGACGTCGACTGGATATTTGGTGAGCGGATGCGCGATCCGGTAACGAGGATATCGCCAGTGTTCGTAGCCGTCGCCTCGCCCGTTGCAACGGCAGTGTTCGGGGCGTTCTGCGCGGATGGTTCCGCCGACGCGTCTACGGAAGCGGCATCTGACTGCGCCTGCATCGCCGAAGGCTGCGTTTGAGCCGAGACGGTGCTCGGGGTGATTAGGGCAACGCCGGTAAGTGCCGTGGCGCCGAGGAGGCGATAAAATTTCATGGTAGAACCCCTGACCTGCTTTTCTATTTCTTACTGAATTTAAGCCGTTTTAAAGGGGTATGCGCAAGAGATCGCCGTCATAAAATGACAGGAAGATGAACTTCTAATTTCGAATGTGACAAAAATGATACATCGTGTAGCACCGTTGGTGAACTTCTAGGGCGAGGGCAGCATTCCAGCGCTATCTCGCGTCCATGCTCAAGCGGCCTACCGCTAACCACTAATTTCCTTGCCCTGCTCTGGAAAATGCAAGCTAGGGTTTTTTTATCTTGAACCTGCGTTAAGGCTGCCTGCGGGTTAATTCGAGAACCATCCTATGCCTGACAACGAACACATCTCAGTTATAGACGCGGTCATGATTGGCGAGCAGCCAAGCGCTCAAAAGCCGAGAATAGTATTAGTTGGTTCGCCTGGCGAAAGTGGCGCCATCAGGGAATATCTCTCACAACAGCTTTATGAAATACAACAGGCAAATACAGCTCAAGATCTCAGTGACTTTTTATCAGAGAATGCGTATGATCTAGTCATAGTTGATGCAATTGTACCCGACGATGACATTGTATCACTGATCCAGAAGATTTCTTTGAAGGATAAACTATTTCACCTGTTTGTTCGATCCGAAACTGATGATGAGGTCGATACCGTTCTGGCGTTGGAACTAGGCGCCGATGATTGCGTCGCTCTTTCGTGCAGTCCCCGTGAAATCAAGGCTCGGGTTCGTGCACTGTTGCGTCGTCGCATAACTGATGCGCAAAAACTAATTGAGGTCTCCGCTGAGCGAAGTAGCGCCTCAGGATCGGAACTCTCGTATGAGGGCTGGATATTAAATAGGGATAGATGTCTCCTATTTTCCCCAGTAGGTGATGTTATAGATCTAACAAATGCAGAATATGGAATATTAGTAAAACTATTTATCGAACCAGGATCGGTAAAAGACCGATCGAGTCTACTAAATGTAGATAGTGAGTCTAGCGAGTATGATGTCAGGTCACTTGACGTTTTTGTTAGCAGGCTTCGTAAGAAGATGGCTCATTACAATGGTCAAGACTTAATAGAAACAGTTCGAGGCAGGGGATATCGACTTAGCATAACCCCGAACCGGGTAACATCCGGTGAACCGTAACTGCCGCTGTCTTTTTCATAATTAACAAGCTTTTTACCGCCGGCGCGTGATGGCGAGAAGCGCCCCACATCGAGCTACCGTGAATCTGTGTCCGAATAATGCACAGGGGCCGAGAAGGCATCGGCGTTCTCGGAATCGATTGAATTTTGGGGATGCCTAGGTTCGGGAGGAGAGCTGCATCATCGCTATGAACCCAATCGTATCCATTCTTTCTTTTCGAGCTCGGGGTCAAAGGCGAGCAGTACTCGACCGGGGGGCAGCTTGAACGAGCTTTGGTAGGCTTCGAAGAAGGCGTGGTAAAGCGTGGCGTAGGTTTCGAAGCCAAGTCCCGTTTGGGCAGTCGTTTCTGACGTTCCGATCGTCCAGGTATACTCCGGGCCATTTACTGGAGAGCGTTGAGGGCCTGAGGCGTAGAACGAGGCTTCTCGTGTGTCATTAACACTGAGGATGAAGCGCATACCAACCCGCTGCCCTTCATAGCGCATCTGGTATTTGCCGCCTTCCGCGATCCAGCCCTCCTCGGATTTTTGAAAATTGAATACCATAGCGCGGACTTTCGCACTCCGAACGCTCGTCCGCAATTAGGCGTTCGGCCGATTCCGTTTTTTCGATCGGGATCGAGTTTCGAGAATGAGCGGATTAAATAGGAAAGCGGAACCGCCGCTTTGGAGCGCCTAAGGCGGAAAGTAGACGTTGCCGTCTATCGTCGTACGCCGGATACAGGTGCAATGATCGCACTGGCCCTCCTGCTGCAAGCAGCTCCCGTTCCCCCGGTTCCTTCTCCTCCCCGAGACAGCTATTTGGCTGCGATTGCGCTTTGGCGGGACAATGCGCCGTCCGACGCGGAGATACGGTCGGCTATCGATAGTGCCGTTGGAGCGGTCGCCTCCGGAGCCCTTGCGGATGTAGGCATCCAAGTCGACTACCGGAAACAGAGCTCGGTTGGTCGATGGCTCAAATGGTACGATCAGATGAAGCCTGTGATCGCTCGACATGTGCCCGCTGACCTCCGTCAAACCAACGCAATCGTGGCGGATTGTGTCGTTGAAGATCTAGCTTGGACTCTATCGCCTGAGGAAATCACCAGTGTCAGAAACTTATTTTCGACGACAGCCAGTAAAAAGTTCTGGTCTGTTGCCGGTGTCTTTCGCGAAAAGATGAAGGACTGCTACCTCAATGCGTTGAATCTAAAAGCCCTTGACGCCGACTTTCTCACCATTGGCCTGCGTCCGCCCAAACCGCCTAAGCAGACATTACCGCATGGATTTGTCATGAACTAACTAAGTGACCAAAGTCCATTTTGAAACGTGCACAGGTTAACGACCTACTTAAAGTCTATTAACTGGCCCCGCCGGAATTGAGAAAAGAGGTAGCCAGAGATATAGATCGCCAAATATCATTTTTGTTGGCTGGGGGTTCACTAAATGCTAGTACGATATATTTATTATTGATGGTGAATTTGTATCCACAAGCATAGAATTTACTATTAGTACAGAGCAGTTTATAATCGCCGAAAGCTCTGGCTTTCCCATTACCATAACCAGTTGGTATAACTGACATAAAGTCTGCTTCGGTATGAGTCTGAAGCCTTGAATCTAAAACTAGGTCAAACGTATTAAATTTAATACGTAGAAACCGTCGACCACTCGGCTTGTAAGACACTACGCGACTGGCGTCCGTTCTAATCTTAAAACCATCAACTTCCGCAACTACGACTTTGGATGGCTGTTTCACCGAGCATGCGCCAATTAACGTTGCGGATAGGATCACAGTCACGTTAATTTTGGACATCGGTTTGGCTTCGTCAAAGAGGCACCCTTACTCAGCCATGATGCTCTGCTGAACGAGCGTCGGCAATCAAGAAACACAAATCCATTTTGAGCGACCAATTATGGGCAATCACGCATTCTCGAAAAGGATCATATTTCGAGAATTGAAGCTGGCACGGGCTGCGTCGCGAAATGGGTCCCTTTTGCGACGACAGGAACGCCCAATCCTTGCCGTTCGAGCGGCATACGGTATCTCCAGAAACCAGACATTGCCGGTCGGTCGGTCAGTGGACTAGCGTAGCAAACCGGCTTTCCAGAACGGAGAAGATGATGTTTGCCGCTGCTCTAATGCTTTTGCAGGCCGCTTCCGCCGCTCCAAACCCACTGGGAACCGGCGATGCCCTGCTTAATACCTGCACAAGTTCGGTGCGTGAGGTGCAGGGGCTATGCACTGCTTATATCCTCGGTATCGGTGACGGCGCGGACCTTCAACGTGCAATGACGGACGTCTTTGGAGGCAAGCCGTTCTGCGTCTATCAGATGGGGCCGGGTGTGCCAGCCGCTCACATGCGTGAGGTAGTTGTTAAATATCTACAGGATCACCCGGCGAGCCGTTCGGAACCCTCCAACCGACTTGTTGTATTTGCGTACGCTGAGGCTTTTCCGTGTCCTAAGGTTGCTGACCAACAACCAAAATCGCAGAAGTGACACGACCGCCCAAATGTGGACACCGGGCTGGATCAGCAGAGAACCTGATAGCGGACGTTTGCGGATCGTGATCTAAGGCGCGTTGTGAACCGCGCAACTACCCTCCGAGATCGATTAGCCCTAGGCACGCCCGAGTTGATCGCCGACCTTCGCCTCTACTCGTCAGAGGAAGGTGGGAAGACGCAACCGCTGGTGCTGGGCTATGGTTGTCCATGTAGCGTCGACGAAAATACCCGGGAGGCGTGGGACGGGTATCCACTCGTCGATAGTCCTATGATGCCCGGTGAGACGCGCCGGGTCGGGTTCATTTTCTTGTCCGGCAATGAGGCGGTGGAAGCCTTGTCTACCAACGAGTGCTTCTATCTATTGGAGGGCAAACTAATCGGCGAAGCCCGAATCGTCCGTTAAAGCGGCTGCGTTGCCCGAAAGCGGAATGCCCGCTTTCCTTCCCATCCCGGTCATTCGTGATGCAAAAATCAAAAGTTTTGCATCAACGTGGAGGTGCAAAGCAGTCGGTCGGCTGACGCTCCAATTGCCGCCGTTGCCCGGCCGTGGCACGCTTGCACCAATACGGGAGCGCTGAATGAGATTACCCATTAGAAACAAGGGTAGTCGCCCTCTCACGATCTTCGTGGAATTGCAGTGCGACGAGTTTAAGGTCCCGGTCGGTGGCCAGGCGATAATTCGCCTTGCAGACGGTCAGCCTCACTCGATCGATATTGATGATGCATGGGTCACCGTCTGGGATGAGGGAGGCGATGCATCTGTTGAGGTCATATCGATTGGCGACACGCGGATTGATGAAGCGCTTATGCTTGTCCGCGTTTGGCTTCATAGGCTTGGCGCAAAGGCCGAAGCCCAACTGATCGATAGCGCGATAGAGCAATTAGAAAGTTCGATCGGATATTTCGCTGCAAGAGATCGGGTTTTCAGGGTCTTTCACGCGGGTTTCGTGGGCAGTGACGCCCTATTAGAAGCGGACGAAACGCTCACGGCATGCCGCCTCGCTGGTGCGACTGCCGCACGACTAAATGACGCCGCTCGAAAGACTCGTCCCTTCTCGGAGATAAAGGGTGCGCCGTTCGACACAGACACGGCTCAGTCAGCTTTCCGTCGCGCATTGAATGATGGCAGCTAACCACTTTTCGACGTTCCTGATGCAAAACTCACAATTTTTGCATCATGCCGCGAACGGCCAAACAGATCGAAGTCTGTCGCCCAACGGAAGCTCAGGGCAAGCCCTTACGGTCCGTCACAATACAGGTATCCCAGCTCAACAAACCAATACTGGAACGGCAACGCAGCGAGAGTGACGGCAATGCCGATCGCATATGGTTTCCGAGCGGCGCGCCATAGTAGGGAGGCTGCGCCGAGCAGCAGCAGGGCCGCGTACGCAAAATGTAGGAAGGAAAATAGGTAAAGCGGCAGGGACTTCGTGCCGGTGCAAAAAACGGAGATAGCCATTACCGCATCGATGCTCAGCCACAGTAGCAGCAGCTGCAGCCCAAGAAGGGCCCAAACCGCACCCTTGAGCCGTTGATCGTTCTCGTCATCTAACATCTCGATAGCCTGACGCATTAATCACCCAGCATCCATTGCAATCGGCCACTTAGCTGCGTCCATAAGTCCGTTACCGGGTTGTTTGTGCCGAGAAGCAGCCTGTCCGCTCTCCTTCCCAACCCGGACATTCCCGAAATTCGTTCCTTTTCGAGAAGAGCGGGATCGGCGGAAGGCGCCCACAGATCGCCATTCCAGGCAGACTTGTGCTTCCGATTTCCGACGTTCGTTCGGTAAGACATCACCTCAAAATGATGATCATTTTACTATAGAGACGCTCGATTCATGAGCGATCGTTGAGATGATATTTTCGAGATTTTCCGAGCTGGTCGATCGCTCTGAGATCACAAGTGCACAGCCGTCATTGATCATGATAAACAAACGCGAGCCAATCCGCTTAAATATACCTATCGTCATCCATCGATACGTTGTTGCCATGTCGCCTGTATCAGCAACCAACCCCTGCGCGCTGTGGGTGAGATATATATCTCTGCTAGTCTTATTGTAACGCAGGGCGGGGCGCACAATAAATATAAATATAACAAAGAAAACGCCCAAGGCGGAGGTTGCAGATTCTCCTGCAACCAGCCCTCCTACCACCAATATAACACCGAGTAACAGGTATAGCGCCGACCAAACTCGCGTTCTTTTGCCGCCGATAATGAACGATATAACTAGTGAGGCCGCAACGAGGTCAGCCCTCGACAACCTATACGGCCCAACCTTTTGAAAGCTCATACAGTATTCCCCCCTCACGTTTGGCACGTGAATACGTCCGCTTCCCGATCACAAGGCCATAAAGCGGTCGGACCGCTGTCCTTCCCAACCCGGCCATTCCGCCGTCCCAATAGCAGACAGACGATAGCTGTGACATACTACAGACTCTGTGTTTCGAGGTGTCGCCATGATTCATACAATTCTTTTTGCGCTTTCAGCGATAACCTCGACCGTTCCCAAGGAGCTTCAAGGAACCTATGCTGATGCGCTTGGTTCATGTAAGTCAGGCAACTCCATTCATATCCGTGAAAATTATATTGAATGGAGTGGCAGGACCGATCGCGTAGTCTTCGCCGAGCGGCTGACGCCATCTTCTGCACATTTGTTTATCGAGAGGCCGGATGCGGGTCGGGGCAGCGTTGAGTTACACTTCGAGATACAAGGCGACCACAGCGAGCACATGATAGTAATCGACCACCTCAGCGACGCCGAGGACATCCCCGCACGCGGAAGGCCAACCCCAGACAAGTCCGTGATCGGCTTCTATCAGCGCTGCGAGAGCGTTAAACACCGTTAGGCCGTTCGTCCGCTATCCTCCCCAACTCGGACATTCACGGCCGGCAACGCATCGGATTTCTGCATCAAGCGATGCCACAATTTCCGCGGTTTCAGGCCTGATGCAAAACTTGTGAATTTTGCATCGGGAATGGCCGGGTTTGGTGGTTAGCGGATATTCCTGCGCAGCCAGCCTGGGACCATATGTCGTAGATCGCCCACATGCTCCAGCCGCACGCTGGGCCTGCCAAACGAGGTCCCTGTCACTTCTCCATCTACGCGAGCCTCGTAGAACAGACGCTCGGGGGGAACGCTTAAATCCGCGCCCTTATAATCAGGAAAAACCACGCCGTCCGGCAGATCGGCCGTGACGCCGCCGTCGCAGGTGACCGGGAAGATCATTGGACGCTGACCGTAGCCGGCGAAGATCAGGACCGTGCCACGGAAACGCTCACCTTGACGCAAGTCGGCCGCGCGCCAGCACGGCGACAACGTTGTCCGCGTCGAGCCGCAGGCAGCGAGCGCCGTGAGTACGAGAATAGCTTGCAGTGGACGTCCGGGCCGCATTGCCGAACTATACGTGAAGCCTGATCGTCTGCAATTGGCGTCAGCCGATCGGTCGCTTTGCACCTTTGATCTGATGCAAAACTTTTGATTTTTGCATCAACGAATGTCCGGGATAGGAAGGAAAGCAGATGATCTGCTTTCGGGACGATGCGCTGAAAAGCAGACGCTAGCGAGAGTGGCCAACAGCCTGACATTTTCCCAGCGGTACCTTATTATAGGTCAATTCGACGTAATCGTTCGCTAACATGCTGAATGACGATAACTGCGTTTCATCGAATTGTCCGTATTGATGGCCGTCCATGACGTGATGGAAGTCCAGAAACTCGCCAACGCCAGGATGATAAAGCGAGTAGATATAGCGATCATCTGATCGATTAGCTTGTATGGGAGCATCAGCTGCGAGGGTTATAGCTGTTTTATGCCGTTCAAGATGATAAGGAATTCGTGCAAATTCGGGCTGCAAGATAGTCATGCCAGTTCGATCTAGGCGGATCGAGGGCGCTGCATCCGAGACATAACAACCGTAGGCGCGTGAATTAGCCGGCTCTGGCTTAGCAAAGGGCTGAAAGATCGCGACCAATGCGATCGCTAGTCCTATAGCGGCGAAGTAGCCGAGCCGATATATGGGTTCGTAGTTGACGCTCTCGTATGGCACGCCGTTATCCTAGTGATCGACGCAATGTCCGCAATACGGGCGGAAGCGCCTATGATCGGGCCACAGGCAGATCGACCTTCACGGCGTGCGTCTGGATCGGCGTTACCAGGAATACCACTGCGCTTAGCAGGCCGATGATAGCCCACCCATACCTCCGCGCGCGAAGGTCGATGACCGCCTTCGCTATGCAGTAGATGACGGCCGCCAGAGCCGCGATGTTCCAGAGAAGAAATGTCCACATGGCGAGAAGCTATCTCGCGTTGCTTGCGTCGGCAATGTCCGGTTTCGGGTAGCTCAGATCGCCGCCATAACGGAAGAAACTGGGCGTTCTTGCCCTTCTCAAAAGGGAACGCCAATTGAGAAGCCTATGGCGTTCCCGATCGGGAACGCCAGCCAGGCAGTGCTCGTTACCGGGTGCCCTTCGGTGGAAGCTTGAACTTGACCCGCTGTACACAGCCTCGACGGCCCGAATCGCTTTCTACTACCCGTGCATTGGAAAGCGCATTGCGCGCGGTATCGCCGAACGCCTCATCCGGTTCAGAACCTAAAACACGTACGTTGCCTACCGCTCCCCATGGCGCCGTATCATAGCCAATTACGGCCGCCCCTTCGATTCCACGGCGCCAGAACGCTCTGGGGTAGGCGCTTCCGTCGAGAAGGCCCGGAATCGATTTGGGATCCACGATACAACCGGGCTGGTCACCAGTATCCAGGGGCGTGTCTGGCACCGGTACGGGTGCCGCAAGGTTGGCGCGTCCGTTATAGTAAAAGTGATAGGTGCATCCGTGAAATCCCGCTCCCGGCTCGTAGCGGTTGGCCAGCAAAGCTTCTCGGCCGGCTCGCTCGAGACCCGTATCGCCGGACGTACCCAGTGTCTGGACGTTGCCAGGCTTACCCGCGGCGTTCACGTCGAATGCCAGAAACACCCAAGATGGTCGGCGCGCCGGTTGCGACAGTTTTTCGAAGGCCGGCAGGTTAAGACGCCGGTACTGGCCTGGCTCGCGGGGGCAATTTGAACCTGCAGGGCGAACTCGTTCAAACAGGGCAGGCGCGAACCCTGTGGCATCCGGACGGCTCGCCAGCTCGTACAAATCCGGCATCGACGCCTTCTCGATCGGCGTGACCGATACTTTGAAGGACACGCTGCATTTCGCCTGCGGCATTCCAGTTGGAAAGCGCGAAGACGCCAGCGCCGGGGCAAGATCGCTCGTGTCGACATACCAACCCGGCGATTCCGTCATCTCACGGCGGATCGTGCGGGCACGCCCCTGCGCATCGATTACGAAGGAGAACCGATATGTGGGTGAGGGGTGTTTGGTAAGAGCGGGACCGTAACGCGTCGCGACCGCCGTGAAGGGCCGAACGATACTATCGGCTACTATCGGCTGCCCTGAACAGGTAAGATCGCTTGCCGTGAACGACACGACCTCCGTCCGCTGGGTGGCGAACGGTAACGGGGGGGCAGGGACGCTGAGCAGCGCGAGCATCGCAACAGGCATGGCGTGATCTCCAATTTACGACATCGGTTATCCCGCTGGCGGCAACGTGCCTAGCGATCTCACCAATGAATAATCCTCGGCGAGCACAGATCATAGCCGGCCTGGATTTCCGCTTTCTCAAAACACGTTCTCATTAAATATTCTCATTGAACGCCAACATTGTTGGCTAGCTGAGAAGAGTCGAACCATGACGATCGACGACGCACTGCGCGCTTATGCCTCAGGATACAGCTCAGCCAAGGAAACGAAGGACCGTACCGGGCGGGATTATACTCAACTCCTGGACGGCCTTGGTCGGCTGAACCTTCGCGTACCACCGCCCGCCTTCGACGGCCCCGACGGCGAAGCGCTGCGTGAGAGCGCAGCCCGCTTCACCGCGTTCCTCAAGCAGGCGCGCTGAGATGTCAGCTTTCCGCTGATGCTCATCTGATATGCCCGGGTCTCGACGTCGGACCAAAATTTGACGTTGCAAACGGACGCTCTGACGGCTGCGGGATGCGAACGGATCTGTAGTGACACGGCGAGTGGCGCGAAAACCGACCGCCCGGGTTTGTCGGAAGCATTGAACGTCGCCCGCGGGGTAGACACGCTCGTCATCTGGAAGCTCGACCGCCTTGGCCGTTCGATCAAGGGCCTTGTCGAACTGGCGGCTGACCTCGCTACCCGCGGTATCGAGTTACGGTCCCTAACCGACGGGATCGACACAGCGACGCCGACCGGCAGACTGCTCTTCCACATTCTAGCGTCGATCGCGGAAATGGAGCGTGAGCTGATCCGCGAACGAACTATGGCTGGGCTACTGGCAGCCCGTCGCAAGAACGGGCCGGGCAGGGGGCGCAAGTCGGTCCTGACGCCAAAAAAGAGGGCCACGGCTATGAAGCTGCTCGCTGCGGGCGATCGTCCGCGAGACGTGGTCGAGGCCATCGGCGTTTCGATCGCGACCTTTTACAGACATTTTCGGCTGGTGGCGGCGAGCCGGGCACTTGAGACCCGCTACCTGCGCATCGTGCCCTTTGGCGGCCATGGTCGCCGTCTGACGACCCTGGAGGTCCTGAGCGGACGCCTGCAGGCGGCATAGACCTGCATTTCACAGGGGCCCGGCTTCCCGTTTTCGAGGAAGCCAGGCCATAGCTTATTCGGCTGCCGTTTCTTCAGTCTTGCGCTTGCGCGGAGCCGGGGTGGGCTTGGCGTCCGCCTTGGCTGCATTGGTTTGGCCGGGCTTGCGACCCAGACCAATGCTTTTCGCCATCGTGCGACGTGCTTCCGAATAGGTCGGAGCGACCATGGGGTAATCAGCCTTCAGGCCATAACGCTCACGATACTCCACTGGCGTCATGCCGTTAGTGGCAAGGTGGCGACGCAGCGTCTTGTACGGCTTGCCATCGATCATGCTGATGATGTGATCAGGGCTGGCAAGCGACTTACGAGCCGTCACCGCGGGGGTATACTCCTGAGCAGGTGCCTCGGGTTCAGCAGCCGCAGCGTTTCCGCCGACCAGTACCGAAACAGTTTCGTACATTTTGTTCAGGAACGCCGGAACGTCGTCGGCATTGGTACGCGTGTTGGGGTTTGCTAACCACGCGATTGTCAGTTCCGTGGCAAGCTCAACGGGGTTCAGATCGAGGGTAGTGTCAGACATAGCAGGGCTCCATTTCTGGACGCGCATCTAGGTATTGGATTGGTCTTTGGCAATCTCAGACTGATTAAGGCTATGTATTTGGAACGGTACGTAAAAACGGAAGTATCAATCCGCTCATAAGTGTCATCTAAGGCGTTAGCCAAATTGACCCTTCCGCTGGTGCCGACGCTAGCGCCCGTTTGAACATTGGCGGGTGTCCTGCGGCCTCCTGGTCGACGACGATTGATCTCGTCCATGGACTGATCACCGCTCTAGCAGTATCCGTCGCTTGGCATAAGCGCCGGTAAGGACGCGCAGGCGACGCAAAACCCCTGTTTGTCGCACAGTAAGCCGGACGTACAGGCCGGTCAGGCCCGTGATCCGTCATCCCGCGACAGGCGAACATATCTCGATCAAGCATCCATAGATGTCGCGCACGCAGGAAACTACCAGCGTCGAGTTCACCAGTTAGCCCGGCAAAGGGCCGTTTCCTAATCAAAACCCGCCCGTCCGCTACCGGGCGGCGATGGGGCAGACCGCGTCTTAGAACTAGTTCAAGTCGAATGAGGAACAGTTGATTCTGGGCGACGGCTGAGCTTGACGGCCTATGAGACCAGGGTGATCAACGGCAAGTTTTCTATCTGCGGACGCGCAAGCAGGTATCCTTGGCAAAGGCGAAGGCCAATCTCACGCAACATTTGCAATTCTGCCCTAGTCTCGATCCCCTCAGCAATGCAGCTGATGCCAAGCTCGTCAGCCATCTTCACAACGCTCGCGACGATCGTCCGCCGGGCCGCTGAATTATTGATCCCGCGGATCAGTGCCATGTCGAGCTTAAGCATGTCTGGACGTAGGTCCGCGAGCAAGCCAAGCCCTGCGTAACCAGCGCCGAAGTCGTCAATTGCAGTGGTGAACCCGCGTGCCTGATAGGATTCGATGATATGCCGGACATGGCCAACATCAGCCATCCGCTCGTTCTCGGTAAACTCGAACATTAGCCGACCAGGATCGAACCCGACGCGCCGTGCCGCGGCCAGCGAGGCGCGGATGCAGGCGTTCGGCTCGTAAACGGCATTCGGCATGAAGTTGATCGAGAGTTTGGTATCGCCCTCAGGGGCGAACAATACTCCGGCCAGTTCGATCGCCTTAACCCGGCACGCCTGATCGAACTTGTAGATCATGTCGGCTCCAACGCTGGAGAGCACTTCGCCCGCCGACCGACCATCAGCCCCACGGACCAGCGCCTCATAGGCGAAGACGGATCCGGTCTCGATATCGACGATCGGCTGGAACGCCATTGTAATCGCCATCCTGAGGGGGGCCCCGTCCTACAGCCCCGACATGCATCCGCCATCGTTCGCGGTGTTTTATGTGCCGTGTAAGCCGCTCTGATCGGCGAATGCATCATGCCCAGTCTTCCAGTTTTCCCATTGCATTGCGCGGTAGAGCCGGTCCGAAACGAAAGCTTTTCGGCCGCTCGTGATGGGCCAAACGGGCGACGATGACCTGTTCGATCTGCGCCGACAGTTGCACAGGATCATGATCCGGTTTCGGGACGACGAACGCCTTCAACCGCCCATGCGCATGCAGCCGCACCGCAACATCCGCGACGCCGTCCACGGTCCGCAGCGTGTTCGCCACCCGCTCGGGCCAGACATTATGTCCTCCGACTTGCATAGAACCGTCACGCCGACCGAGCAGCCGTAAAGTGCTATTGTCGATACGTTCGACGTGGTCGGGCAAGTCCCAGAACCGGCCGTGGCGGTCGACGAGCCGCCAATCCTCATCACCGTGTTCCGACAATTGCCAGCGAGGCAGCAGGTCATATCCGCTCGCCGGGACGTCGCGCATCGCGATACCGCCGGTCTCTGACGAGCCGTAGATATCAACCAGTCGTGCCAGCCCGCTCGTTAGCAGTCCTGCGGCAACGCGGTCGTTGAGAGCCCCGGCCGAACTGACCCCTATGACGTTTTTCGGAAAGCGACGGATTAGGCGGAGCAGAGCCTGCCACTGCTCCGGAACCGCAATGACGAGATCGCCAGCTGTCAGCCCGAGGGGCGCACCGATCGCTCGCACTACGACTGGAACACCCAATGCGTCCGGTAACAAGGCAGTCCAGATGATCCCATACAAATGATGGGCAGGAACAAGCGCAACCACCCGGCGTCGCCCAACGAACTGCGTTGCCAGGAATGCGGCCTCGCCAAGTAAGCCATCAACGTCGTGCACACATGGACGCGGACTGCCGGTCGATCCAGAGGTAGCTACCGTCATCCGACCGTCGCCTGCGACATGCGCCTGCATAACCCAATCGAGCCAGGCGCCCACCGTCTGTGGCGGAGTATCGCTCAACAAACTGTCGTCGAGGTCGAACGCCTCTGCCAGCGCGCCTAGCGCGCCGAGCTGCTCCATGGAGTCCAGACCTAGTCCGTCATCGCCGATCGGCATCGAGGTCGGCCACTCCCCCTCCGCCGCGCCCGAATGGTCCGTACCGCGCTGACGGCGTAGCTCGGCCGCGACGACGCCGCATATGATCCGATGCACGGCTGAACGTTGCAGGCGGTGCTTAGTCACGCAACCTCGGTCTCAGCCACAAAGACGCGGTTCCGTCCGGCATGCTTTGCGGAATAAAGACGTTTGTCAGCCAACGCGATGAGCCCTTCGATCGACCCTTCGGTCTCGTCGAGCGTCGCACAGGCCAAGCTGGCCGTTACCCGCAGAGTGCCCAATGGAGCTTCGATGACGACATCGGCAATCGCTTCGCGAAGTCGCTCGGCGAGCTCCATAGCTTGATTACGATCGTAGCGCGGAAGCAGAACGCCAAATTCCTCGCCCCCCAAGCGCGCAAAGATACCGCGCGGTGGCAGGAGTGCGGTGCACGCCTCAGTCACCCGGCATAGAAGCGTATCACCTACCGGATGGCCGTGTGCGTCGTTGACAGCCTTGAAGTGATCGAGATCGAGTACGACTAGCGAGAGCGACTGACGAAGTTCGCGCCAGCTTTGCTGTTCGCGCGCCATCGCCTGACTGAAATGCCGTCGATTTGCCGCGCCGGTTAGATGGTCGCATGTCAGGAGTCGCCGCACGTCTTCGGTCGCAGTGTCGCGACGCGGTACATCACGAAGCACAACCGAAAATCGGGGTAAGGTCGCATTGTCGCGTGCCGAGCGAGCGACGACGAGACGCTGACACCAGTAGCGTTCGCCATCGGCACGTTGCTGCCACCCCTCTTGAAGATGCCACCCCTCACGGACAGCGATTGCCAGCTGCTCGTCCAGACGCAGATCGCCGCCAGGCAGATCTGTGCTGAGGACATCGGCAAGGTTGTGACCGGTAACGTCGGCCGGCTCATACCCCGTCTGCCGGGCAAAGCAGGTGTCAGCTGCTGCGATTTGGCCGTCCGGCGTGATCGTCAGCGCGGCGTACCCGTTGACGCCATCGAGCAGCGTTGCAAACCAGGTATCGGCCTGCCGCAGTCGGTTCTCTTGGAGAACCTGCTGACTTATATCTGTGAGCGTCGCCATCAACCTGTCAGCGCCGAGTTTGACCAACGAACAGGCAAGGACTTTCGGCGTCGCACCGTTCCTGCCCGGTCCCAGGTCTACGAAAACGCGATGACCGTCGCAAATGCGCCCTGTAGGCAATGCAAAGGCTTCCGCCATGCTTCTAAGTTCCGGGGCATGATGTTCGAACGCCGAAAATAGGTTGCTGACGCCGCGCGATCCCGCCAGCGGCAGCAGATGCTGCATGGCGTGCGGATTCATCAATCCGATCTCGCCAGTCGCGTCGCATTCGATCAGTCCGATCGGACAGGCATATAGAAATTCGAGGAGTTCCTCCTCGCCCGACGTATCGGTCATTCGGCTAGCCTTCAGCGTTCGATGAGTACGTAGCGACGCGGCGTCTGCGCCGTCGCGAGCAGCCGCAACCGCACCTTGGTCGGCCGCATGCGAAGCGTCAGTACGTAAGGGAAGACGTCATCGAGTTCCGGTTCGTCTTCGAACCGCTGTGCCACCATGAAATTGTTCATGCACTGTGCGACCGCGTCGAAGAACGGAACGCCGACCACCGTGGCCGGATCCAATCCTGACATACGAGCCTCGGTCGCATTGTAGACTTGCACGATCGTGTCAGCGGCAAAGCCGACCACTCCGAACGGCAACGCATCCTGGTCTGCAGTGCTCATCGTCTCAAGGTCGTGCAGTCCGACCGTTTCAAAATCTACGTTTGTTGGTGACACGATCAATAGCTCCTCAGCGAGGCATTATGGCCTAAGTCGCTTAATTAAATACCAAACTCTCGCAAATGCGCCGGCTAGCTGTGCATCGATGCAGGCCGCGCAGGCCCGGCTTATGGTAACGTCAGGCAGCGTACGGAAAAGCTAGTGACGCCTCCCGCCGGTCTGAAAGCCACATGACAAACTGGTCGGCTTCCATTGGCCGCGCGAACCAGAAGCCCTGGGCTTCTTCGCAGCCAAGCTCTTCCAGAATGACGGCCGCCTCTGCAGTTTCCACGCCCTCTGCAACCACACGGTAGCCCAGCCTATGAGCCAAGCCGATCATCGTTTCCACAAGAACAAAGTCGGATCCTGTCGCTCTGATCAGGTCGCGTATGAACGTCTGATCGATCTTTACGATCTGTGCTGGCAGACGCTGTAGATAGGCCAGACTGCTATGACCGGTGCCGAAGTCATCGATAGCAAGGCAAACACCTGCATCTCTGAACCTTCGCAGCATAGCTAGCGCTTGATCGGGCTGATCCATAATCGCGCTTTCGGTTAGCTCAATTTCCAAGCAGCTAAACGGCAACTCACGCCAAGCAAGCCCAGTCGTAATCCTCTCGCTAAGGTCTGCTTCGCCGAGATTAGCGGCCGAGATATTAGCAGATAGCGTCATAGCCAGCCCACCACGTTGCCATGCCGCTAGCTGGTCCATTGCCGTATCAAGAACCCATTGCGTAGTAGGTCGGGCAAGCGACGTCTGTTCGATGATCGGAATAAATTCCGCAGGCGACACGTCGCCCAATACTTGATGACGCCATCGCAGTAGTGCCTCTGCGCCAATGCACGCCCCCGTGGAAAGATCGATCCGAGGTTGATAAACGAGCCGAAGTTGATTGCCTGCCTCGAGTGCTGTGCCAAAGTCTTGCAAAAGGCCATACTGGCGGCGATGCGCGGTGTCGCGTGCCGGTGAATACAGCGCGATTGCTCCTTCCGCTTCCCTCGCGTCTTGGGCAGCACTCGTTGCGCCACGAATAACGTCATCAACCGATACCGACCCTGCGACGAAGGATCGGACGCCAATATTTACGTTCGTGACAAACCGGACCGATGACGAAGCCCGCATGGATGCAAAACTTGTTCGCAAGAGCTCGATATAATCCGACCACTCAACGTTCGATGGCGAGATAAATCCGAATTGTGCAGTGCCAACCTGATAGGCATTTCGGCCCGGACCAAGCGCAGCTCGCAGCGCCTGGGCCGCCTCATGTACCATTTGGTCGACGCGGACGGCTCCCATGGCACGCGTGATTCTGCTGATTTGATCTTCGCGGGCCAGATCCACCACGACGGCGAAGTACTGCTTTCCCGCATGGTCTCGCGCCAGGTCCATCAGATCCTCACGAAACTGGTTTCTTGTCGGCATTCCGCTGATGGGATCGATCCGACCGAAAGCATGCTGCAGCTCGATCTGCGCCATGACCATGGCGGCTAGATCTGCAAGAGCGGCAAGTTCGGCAGATGACGCTTTGCGCGGTTCAGTGCCCAATACGCATAACGCACCGAGGCCATATCCCTCGTTGGTTACTAGCGGTGCGCCAGCATAGAAGCGGGTACCGGCACGACCGAGAGGGCTTTCGGCATAATCAGGGTCCTCGAGGAAATCCTCAATGACTAACGCTTGCGTAGACTCCGCGACCTCCGCACACGGGGCCCCGGCTCGTGGAATGGTGCAATGATCAACACCGACGCGCGACTTGAACCACTGCCGATCGTGATCAGTCAGCGATACCGCGGCAACCGGCAAACCGAAGATCTGGCTCGCCATCCGGGTTATACGATCGAAGCTCTCGCTTGCCGGGGTATCCAGTAATTTCAGCTGATGCAGCGCGTCCAGGCGGGACGTTTCATGTTGGTTGCGCACACGAACTCCTTCGCGTTTACGCTTATATTCAAAACCTTAACGGTTCTAAACTCACGTCATAGCGAGGGATTAACTTGCGTCACATTAACTGTGAATATCCGGCCATCCGCGTTCCTATACATAACGATGGCCGGTCACTGGTGGCTACGATGATAAGGCGGGGGCACGTCCAGGGGTGGGCGACGGCGTTTTACGACGATCCGGAGGCTGACGTCCGAAACTACCTATTTGTCATGCGGTCGTGACAAAATCGGTTTTTGACATACCGGACCACTGAACGGAGATAACGGAGAAGAAAGCGCGAGGACCGCTCTCGAGCATAAATGTATTGATCCCCATCAATTATCCGTGATTTTGCAACGATTTGGCGGATGGTATCAATATGTCGTTAAGTATAAAATGCCGATAGCGGTGCCATGCTAAGTTATCCAAACGCTCCGTCAGCCGAGACCGCCGTATTTGACACTCCCACGGTGTCCATATCTGATGCGCACCATCAGCGTGCTAATTCTGCGAAGCGGGCTGCCCGCGATTGCATTCTGCTGGCCTGCGTCACGTCACCGGGTCTTGCGGCAGAATTGATTGATCGCGCGATCGTCCACTACCGAAATGTCGGAGGGGCGATCGCGGCAATCGCACACAACGAAGCGGTTTAATTTTCTGATTGGGAAGGAAAGCGGACCGTCCTATTATCGTGAGGCAGGCGGCGATAACGGACATTAAACCGCTTAACGCCGAACCTTGGGCGTTAGGGTATCTAGTGCCTGAACAATGTAGAGGGCGA
>NZ_SLYA01000020.1 GCF_004340965.1 Sphingomonas sp. PP-CE-1A-559
CTCCGGCTCCGCTTCGCTCCACCTACGCCCGGCAATGGCGGCGGAGGCGACGATGCACTAACTATCTACCCGGACCACCCGGTGGGGGCTGCTCAGTAACTGCTTCCGCCTTTGCGTTCACGCTCGACGTTGCCATCGCCGTCAGCTTGTCGTCGGTCGCATATTCCTCGTCGAGCGTCTCTTTCAGGATCGCTGCGATATCGGCGCGGCCGAGCTGGTTCGCCCAGGCGATCAGCGTGCCGTACCGCGTGATCTCGTAATGCTCGACCGCCTGTGCCGACGCGATCAGCGCAGCGTCGAGCACGGCCTTGTCCTCGATCTCGCCAGCAACTTCGTTGGCTTCCTTGATGATGCCGTCGATCGCCGGACAGGTCACTGCCTTTGCCTTCTCGCCGAGCAGGTCGAAGATGCTCTCAAGGCGTGTGATCTGCCCTTCCGTCTCACGCAGATGGGTTTCGAAACCTTGCTTCAGGGCTGGTGCCGTCGCCTTATCGGCCATCTTCGGCAAGGCCTTGGTGATCTGGTTTTCCGCGTAATAAACGTCCTGCAGCTGATGCAGGAACAGGTCGTCGAACGTCACGATGTCTTTGGAAAACAGGCCCATGATAGTGTCCTCGCTGAGCGGATAGCCGCGAAGCAACCTGCTCCGGCAACGCCGCAACGCACCGACTCAGGGGTAAGTTTCGTTCGGTTTAGCGCCGCCTCAGCGCCCTATAGATTGGCCTGCTCGTCGACTGGTAGCTCAGCGTCGGGACCATAATAGAGCTTGGCGCAGTCGTCGCGAAGGCACCCTCCCTCAATGACGATGTCATCGCGGTAGGCGTCGCCGATGAACGCGAGCGTGTCGACGTGCTGCGCTTCGAAATACATCTTATGAACATCATCGCGGCCCGCCCCGTAAACGACGCGGCCGACCTTCGACCAGATCGACGCCATCGTGCACATGCCGCAGGGCTGCAGCGTGGAGTAGAGCGTCGCACCGCGCAGTTCCAACTCCCCCGTGCTTTCACACGCCCGTCGGATTGCCATCATCTCGGCATGCGCGGTCGCGTCCGGCAATTCCTTCGTCTGGTTGCGCTCGCCCGCGATAACCTTGCCATCGAGGACGATCACGCACCCCAGCGGCGAGGTCGAGGGATCGGAACCCTTCGATCGGGCGATCGCAATGGCTTCGCGCATCCAGCGTTCGTCATCCTGCGTCATCGTTTCGGCTCCCTGTTACGGTCGCACAACGCGTAGCGTGCACAATGGATCGTTCGGCGCAGTCGTAGTTGCTTGCCGAGGATGGCCGAACGCTACCGTTCCTTGCTGCGGGTTGCGAAGACAGGCTCTCAGACGGTCATCTTGCAGGGTCATAGGGTTTTGTGCAGGCGAACGATATCGTCATACGATCCGCGCAGCCAGGTATCGATGTCTGCAGGATCCAAGATCGTAATCATGGCTTTCGGGTGGATCGGCGCATCGGCATGTTGGGATCGCACGTGACGCGGGGTACGCCGGGCCGCTTACCCGGACGTTGCCATAGAAACGATCGAAGCAGCCCCCCATCTAACGGCTCATGACCAATAGCATTCTTCATCTCGGGCTGATGGAAGACGGCGAAATCGAGCTTGATCTGGCCGCCCTGGAACTCGCAGTGCTCGATCATCCCGGTATCGATCTTGATGAATATCTCGACGAGCTCACCGACATGGAAATAGCTCTGCGCGCTGCTGACGGCGACGCAGTAGGTAGTATCGCTCAGGCCCAAGCCCTGAGCAGCGTGATGGTTGAAGAGTTCGGGTTCTCCGGCGACCGCGTACACTATGACGATCCGCAGAATGCGGACCTGATCGCGGTCGTCGATCGCAGGCTCGGTCTGCCGATCAGTCTGTCGATCCTCTATGTGGCGATGGCACGACGTCTCGGATGGTCGGCAATGCCGCTCAATACCCCCGGGCACGTCCTGGTGCGCCTTGGCGACGCGTCGGATGCGCTGATCATCGATCCCTTCAACGATGGTCGCATCGTCGCCCCTGAACAGGTGCAAGCCTTGTTCGAGCAGATGACGGGCCAGACCCGGTTTTCCGACGGGATGCTTCCCCTGTCGAACCGGTCGGCGCTCGTTCGCCTGCTGCTCAACCAGGCGACCCGTGCCGAGCAGGCCGGGGATCCCGCACGCGCGCTGGTCCTGTACGACCGTATGACGATCGTGGCGCCCACGCACGCCCATGGTTGGTGGGAGCGCGCCAGACTTCAGCTGGTCGCAGGCGATGTGGCCGGCGCGCGCAGCAGCCTTAGCGCGATGCTGGAAATTACCCGGGATGACGATCTGCGCCTGCAGGTATCAGCAGCGCTCGATGCCCTTCCCCGGCCAACGCCGTCTTGAACGTCGCGGTGGACTGGCTCTCGCTGTGACGGCTTATCCCAAGCGCATCCACCGTCGCTCATGCCAGGCCCGGGACTGAACGATGTCTCCGAACCGCCAGAACCGGGTTTCCCGCGTGTGGGGACCTGCGCGGACGAGCGTCCAGCACTCACCCGTCGGCAGCTCCACGATGCGGTGAATGTGCGCAGCGTCGACGTGGTAGGTTTCGCCAAGGAGTCGGTGAACCAGTTCGCTGTGCCAACCGCCGTTTGGATCCAAGCGGAACACCTCTTCGACATAGCCGCCATCAAGGATCTCGGTGTCGAAGCTCCAGGGGTGATCATGCGGGGTCGCATGCGGCTCTTCCATCTTGAACCAGTGCAGTGTGCGTCCGTCATCCAGATGGTATTTGGTAAAAGCCCGCGACATTCGCTCAACGCTGACGATCCGCGTGCCGTCGGGAACGCGAGCAATGGCTGCTCGCGGTAGTCGCATACTCACGGTTCGGTCACCTCTTCATAACAGCCTGCGCGGCGCAGCTGGCGGACAATACCGTTGAACGCCGCGGTGACGCCCTGGGCGCGTCCGATCTCGTTCGTCTGCGATCCTGAGTCCCAGTAGAGAGCGAGCGGCCATTTCTCGGGGCAATGCGGCAGCAGGCATCTGAGCGCCAGCCGGATCTCCGGAACATCAACCCGTGCTTCAGAACAGCGCGAAACGCCACAGCGCAGAATATGTACAGACAGCGCAATCACGACGCGCTGATGCCTTGGCAGCGTGGACATGGGATCAATGGAAGTCATGCGACTTGAACCGCACGACCTCCTCCGGATCCATGCCTTCCGCGTGCGGTGGCCAGTAGCTGTTGCGAGGCTCCGGCTTCCAGCCCTTGTCGCCGCGGTCGGGGGAGCCGGGGTGTTGGCCAGCATCGCCGCGGCCGGTCCGGTGCGGGAACGACATGTCGCCCACCCGGTGGAGCAGGTCGCCGTGGTCGATGATCCGGTCGCAGATCACATGGAGGATCTCGCCTTCCTTCTGGACCCTTCCCTTCATGCCGACCATCGAGGCGGACATGATCGTGCGCCGCTGCGCCTCGAAGCGGTCCGGCCAAAGGATACCGTTGGCAATCCCGGTCTCGTCCTCGATCGTGATGAAGAGCACGCCCTTGGCAGACCCCGGCTTCTGACGGACCAGGACGATACCGGCGACCTCCACGTGGCGACCGTCGCGGATGTTGGCGAGGTCAGCGCATTTGGTGACGCCGCGTCTGGCCAGATCGTCGCGCACGAAGGTCAGCGGATGGGCGCGGAGCGATAACTGCAGAGCGCGGTAATCCTCGATGACCTCGCGACCGTCGGTCAGCGGCCGCAGCGCCACGTCCGGCTCGATGCCTTCTGCGCTGAAAGTCTCGGCCACGCGATCGGCCGCGGCGAATAACGGCAGCGGTGCGTCACCTAGTCCCCTCACCTTCCACAGACCTTGTCGGCGATCGACGCTGAAGCTGTGAAAGGCGTCGCCATCGGCCAGCTTCTCGATCGCGGCGCGCGGCACCCCCGATCGCCGCCAGACGTCCTCCACGCTCTCGAAGGCCGTCAGCTCACGCGCGCCGACAATCTTTGCGCCATCCGCGTTCGACAGGCCGCGGATCTGGCGCAAGCCGAGCCGTACCGCGAGATAGCGCCCACCTGTCTTCTCTAGCGTGCAATCCCAGCGGCTCGCGTTGACGCGTGGAGGTCGAACCTCGACACCATGGTCACGCGCGTCGCGAACGATCTGTGCCGGCGCATAGAACCCCATCGGCTGTGCGTTCATCAGTGATGCACAAAACACGTCCGGGTGGTGATGCTTCATCCACGAGGAAGCGTAGGAGATCTTGGCAAACGAGGCTGCATGGCTCTCAGGGAAGCCGTAGGACCCGAAACCTTCGAGCTGGCGGAAGGTGCGCTCCGCGAAGTCGCGAGGGTAGCCGCGCTCGACCATGCCCTCGATCAGCTTCTCCGAAAAATGCGACACGCCGCCTGTGACCTTGAAGGTGGCCATCGCGCGGCGCAATTGATCCGCTTCGGCCGGCGTGAAGCCGGCACCGACGATCGCGACCTTCATCGCCTGCTCCTGAAAGAGCGGCACGCCGAGGGTCTTTTCCAGCACCGCACGCAGCTCGGGTCGCGGATATTCCGGTTTCTCCAGTCCTTCGCGCCGGCGCAGATAGGGATGGACCATGTCGCCCTGGATCGGACCCGGTCGCACGATCGCAACCTGGATCACGAGGTCGTAGAAGCGGCGCGGTTTCATCCGCGGCAGCATCGACATCTGCGCGCGGCTTTCGATCTGGAAGGTGCCGAGCGTGTCGGCCTTCGAGATCATGGCGTAGACGTCCGGATCGTCGTCTTGCAGGTCCGCCAGCCCGACCCGCAGCCCCTTGTCCGCCTCGAGCATGTTGAAGGCGCGGTTCATGCAGCCGAGCATGCCCAAGCCGAGAATGTCGACCTTCATGAACTTTAAGCTGTCGATGTCATCCTTATCCCACTCGATGATCTGGCGGTCTTCCATGGCAGCGGGTTCGATCGGCACCAGGTCATCAAGGCGATCATGGGTCAGAACGAACCCGCCAGGGTGCTGGCTCATGTGGCGGGGCACGCCAATCAGCTTGCGGGCCAGTTCCAGTGTCAGGCGCAACCGGCGATCGCCGATATCGAGATTGAGTTCTTCGACCTGCTTCTCGCCAACGCCATCGGCTGACCAGCCCCAGACTAGCCCCGCCAGTGACGATGTGAGGTCTTCCGGCAGCCCTAGCACCTTGCCGACGTCGCGAACCGCTCCGCGCGCCCGGTATCGCGTGACGACCGCCGTCAGCGCGGAGTGATTGCGACCATAGGTCTCGTAGATCCACTGGATGATCTCTTCGCGGCGCTCATGCTCGAAGTCGACGTCGATATCGGGTGGCTCGCGGCGTTCGCCGGACACGAAGCGCTCGAACAGCAACTCATGCTTCACCGGGTCGATCGAGGTGACGCCGAGTACGAAGCAGACGCAGCTATTGGCGGCCGAGCCCCGACCTTGGCAGAGGATCCCGCGCCGGCGCGCCTCACGGACGATCGCATAGACGGTTAGGAAGTAGGGCGCGTAGCCAAGCTCGCCGATCAGCCGCATCTCATGCGTGATCTGGTCGGTATAGGCCTGCGGTACGTCGCCGTCGAACATCCGCTCGACCGCCTCGGTCGCCAGCTTCTGGAGCGCCTCTTGCGCCGTCAGGCCATCGATCAGCTTCTCATGCGGGTATTGATACTGAAGCTCGCCAAGGTCGAAGGTGCAGATGCGCGAGATGTCGACGCTGGCCTGCAGCGCGTCGGGATAGGCGCGGAAGCGCCGGACCATCTCGTCCGGTGATTTCAGCGCGCGATCGGCGTTGACCTCGCGGCGATAGCCAAGCTCGTCGACGGTGCATTTCTCGCGCACCGCGGTCACCACGTCCTGCAGCAGCCGTGCGTCGGGTGCGTGATACAGCACGTCGCCGGTCACGACGGCGCGCACGCCCGCACCGCCCGCCTGTCGAGCAAGCGCATCGATGCGGACCGCGTCTCCCGGTCGGCGTCGCTGGAACAAGGCCATGTAGCCGCGACGACCGTAGACTGCCTTCAGATCGGCCAGTGCCGCAAGGCTCTCCTCGTTCGCCTCGTGCGGCAGCAAGATCGCAACGACGCCTTCAGACCATGGCTCAAGGTCATGCCAGTGCAGCAGGCAACCACCCTTCCCTGCCCGCTTCTTGCCGACGGTCAGCAGCCGCGTAACCCGCGACCAGGCCGATCGATCGATCGGGTAGAGCAGCAGACGCCGGCCGCAGGACAGATCGACGCGCGTGCCGGCGATCGAGCGGACACCGGTCGCCTTCTGCGCTTCCCATGCCCGCACGACGCCGGCGACGGTACCGATGTCGCTGACGCCGATCGATGGATAGCCAAGCACGGCCGCGGCCGCGAACAGCTCGTCCGGACTGGATGCACCCCGCAGCAGCGAGAAGTGCGTCAGCACCTGAAGCTCGACATAATGGGTCATCCGAAGACCCCGTGCATCCACCAGGACAGATCACCGGTGTCGTCCTCGAAGCCGTCACCGCGACGGAATACCCAGTAGCGGCCGCCAGCCTCGTCCTCGACGCGGTAATAGTCGCGGACAGCCCAGACCTCGGCGTCGCGCCGCCACCATTCGCCGTGGACCCGCTCAGGTCCGTCGCCCGCGACGACCTTGTACGTCTTGCCGCGCCAGTCGAACCGACGCGGTGGCTGGTCTGGCATCAGCGCCATGACCCGGTGCAAAGGCTCCGGATGCGCGAAGAGACGGATCGGGCGTTGCCAACTCGGCCAGCTTCCCGGCACCAGGTTTGGGTCGGAGCGGACAACGGCTCGCTCGGGTACATGGCTTTCGACGGGCGCTATGCGGAAGACGGCATGCCCCCCGATCCGTCCGGCGATCAGGTCGACCAGGCGCGACCGGTCACGCACCAGTGTCTCACCGGCGAGGACAGCGCCAAGGTCGATCGCATCGAGCGGCTCGGTGTGCGGGGCCACCAGCCAAAACTGCTCGAGGCCCATGCCCGGGTTAATGCGCTCGATGCGCAGCCTTAGCAGCCGCAGGAGATGCGTCACCTCGCGTGTCGGCCGGGATGTGCCGACCGCCACGATCTGCTCACTGCCGTCGACACACAGGCCAGTCAGGCGCAACGATCTGGCGCCAAGACCCTTGGCCTGCAGCAGCTCCGCGAGGTCGCGCAGGAGGTCGCCCATGACCTGCTCGATCGCCTCGGCGGTGCTGATCGGCTCCAGCAGCCGACGCTCGACGGCCGGCACCTCGGCATCCTCGCGCGGCGTGAGCGGCTCTGCCATCCCGCCCAGGGCCTGATCGAGCCGCGTTATCGCTGGTAGACCAAGTCGCCGCGCCAGCGGTCCGCGTGCGACCGGCAGGAGATCCGCAATCCGCTCGAAGCCGAATTTACGCGCCGCGGTTAACGCCGTGGGCGTCAGGCGCAGGGCTGCGATCGGTAACGGGCTGAGCGCCTCGACCGTGCCACGCGGTTCGACGCGCGTCAGATCGTCCCAGCCGAATCGCGCCAGAGCGTGTGCAGCGCCTG
Organism: Sphingomonas sp. PP-CE-1A-559; assembly: GCF_004340965.1. GTDB lineage: Bacteria > Pseudomonadota > Alphaproteobacteria > Sphingomonadales > Sphingomonadaceae > Sphingomonas. Next base: position 7,473 of record NZ_SLYA01000020.1, read on the forward strand.
GTGTGTCGGCAACCGCCACGCGGGCGGTGAAGCCTGTGCGACGGCAGAAGGCGAGCAGGCGACGGCAGAACCGCTCTTCCCCACCGTGCAGGTGTTCGCAGCCGGCAAGGTCGATCCAGAGCCCATCGGCTGGCGTCACTGCCGCGATCGGCGACCAGCGACGGACCGCCAGTAGCGCTAAGCGATCGAGTAGCGCCGCGTCGGCTTCAGGCTCTGCTGGCCGGAAGTCCAGATCCGACACCAGCGCGCGTGCATGGGTGGCGGCCATGCCGGGGTGGATGCCGAGCGCTTGAGCACCGGTGCAGGCGTGCACGACCTCTTCGCGTCGTCCGACTGTACCGACCAGCGCAAGCGGTGCGTGCTCAACTGGCAGCGCCAGTGGCGCAAAGGTGCGTAGAGCAGGTGCTGCAGCTTTGTACGGATGGCTCGCTGCTTCCGATCGCCGGCCAAGCTCGCGCATGGGCGGCTGCGCATGAACCGGCAGCGCCGCGATCTGCGCCGCGACTTCCTCACGTGATTGCGCACCATTGCGCGCCCAGCGGGCGCCAGGCCGCCAACCGCCGCCCCGTGGCACCGAACAGGCACCCGGATCGTCGTCGACTGGCAGTTGCAAGGCGGGCCGCTCAGGCGACCGCGTAGCGGGCCGTTCCAACCGTCTCAGCCGCTCGATGGCCAAGTTCGGCAGGAACAGCGAGACGACCCGTCTCATCGCTGCCCTCCAGTATAAGGGAAAAGCCCTCACCGCCGCGTTGCCGCGCCAGTTCGACCATCCATCTGGCGCGTCCTACACCCGCGACCTCCAGCCGCACCGAAGGCGCGGAGCCGATCCGCCAGCGCGTCCGCGCGGCGGACGGTTCGGAGAAAGGATCTTGATCACGGCCGCGTCGACGACGCAGCAACAGCACCGGCATGTCGGCTTCCGCTGCCACCAGCTGCAGGCGGCGGGTTGCGACCATCGAGACCTTGCTGGCTTCCGCGATGATCGCCGATGGGGTCCCGTCGCGAACCGCGTCCTCGATTACAGCGAGCAATGCCGCGTCATCATAGGGCTGAGCATAGATAACATCAGACGAGGAAAGGCCTGCCTGAGCCAAAGCCGGCGCGTAGAGGTCGGTGCGACACGTCGCCCACAAAACAGGACCGCTGGCATTGGCGGCCTCGCGCGCCGCAATACCGGCAAGGAACAGTGTGGTTGCGGCATCATCCACCAGTGATCCGCTACGCGCCGTCGCCTCGTGAAGCGCGCCGGCACGCAAGCCTCCAGCCCCAAGTCTGCTGTCGATCGCAGTCACGCCGAACGGCAGCACGCGGTAGTCGGTGACCGGCGTGGCAATCGTCCGCAGGTGGGCAAGGCTAGTAGCAAGGGACTCGGGGGCGGGGGACATCATGGTCTAAGACTCTACTCGTTCTCTTTATGTTCCGTCACCAAGTCCTACATTGCAAGCGCTTTGATCGTCCCAATCCGGGCAGGTGCCCTGCCTTTCCCCTCGGCGCACGAAGGGGAACGAAAAAAATACGAAGCGGCAACAAATGGCGAATAATTCGCTTTCGTTTGGCCGGTGGGTGACTCATAGAATCGTCATGCCGATCCGCCCCGAGAACCGCTGGCTCTACCCGATCGACTGGCGGCAGCTGTCGCAGACCGTCCGGTTCGATCGTGCCGGGGCCAAGTGCGAGGGATGTGGCCGGCCGCATCTGCGCCGTGTGGTCCATCTCGGCGACGGACGCTGGTGGGATGCCGATGTCCGCTGCTGGCGGTCGGACCGGGGCAAGCGTATTTCGATGAAGGCCGGGTTTGTGTTGGCGTCAGTCCGGGTGACATATGTCGTCCTGGCCTGCGCGCACCTCGATCATGATCCGGGCAACAGCGCGTCTTCGAACCTCAAAGCACTCTGTCAGCGCTGCCACATGATTCATGATGCAGCCGAGCATCGCTGGCAACGCTGGTGGAATGTCTTTCGGCTCCGTGCGATCCGCGATCTCTACGAGGATCCCCGCGTCACCCGAGAACGCATCGCCAGCCGCTAGAGACGATGTTCCGGGCGCGCATCGCTTCGGCTGCAAGGTCGGCGATCGGTCCCCGCCCTGCGGTCGCCTCATAGACTTCGGCGACATCGTGATCAGCGAGCTTATCCAGCATCAGCCGCACAGCCTAGACGCTCGTGTCGTCCAGTACGGTCTTTGTCTCGTCGTTCGCCATGGCTAAGGTCCCGCCGGTGTTTCCAATGGAGAACGAATAGCATGAACGTAAGTGACCTGGCCAAGGGCGTCGCCGAAGCGACCGGTTCGAACGAGGCCGATGCAAAGAAGGCGATCACCGCCGTATTCGACCAGATCGCAGCCGCAGCCGTGAAGAGCGAGGAAGTTTCGATTCCCGGGTTCGGCAAGTTCACGGTCAAGGACCGTCCGGAGCGCGAAGGCCGTAACCCCGGCACAGGTGAGGCGATCACGATCGCGGCTTCCAAGAAGGTTGCGTTCACAGCCGCCAAGGGGCTGAAGGACAAGATGTAAGACGTGTGCGTCGGCGAGCGGTCTCGTCGGCGCCAACCCGAGGAACAGGCTCGTGTGCAACCGGTATCGTATGACCGCAAAAGAGGTCGACCTTGCAGTCACCTTCGGTATCCGACCTCCTTATGAGAAGGACGAGGAATACCCCGTTGGTGACATCTTCCCGACCGGCAAAAAGACCCCGTTCTACGGCAAGGTGATCGTGCAAGACGGCGCGGAGCGAAAGCTTGAGCGGATGGAATGGGGCGTACCAACGCAGGTCCCCAGCGCGCGCGACCCTGCGGTTAAGCTAACGAAGTACGTGACGAACGTGCGGAACCTGAACTCCAGCTTCTGGCGATCGATGCTGACGACACCGGCGCGGCGCTGCCTGGTCCCGGTCACCGCCTTTTCGGAATATGGGTTGGTGCCCGGCGAAGACGGCAAGAAGCCGCTGCACTGGTTTGACGTGCCCAGCCGCCCAGTCTTCGCCTTTGCAGGCATCTGGCGTCCGACAGAGCGTGGCAACGCCTACGGCTTCCTGACGACGGAGCCGAACACGATCGTGGCCCCCATCCACCCGAAGGCCATGCCGGTCATCCTACACGACGAGGATTACGACCGTTGGCTGACCGCACCCTGGGACGATCTGAAGGACGTGGTTGCGCCCTACCCCTCGCAGCTGATGCGGGTTGAAGGCTTGGTCACAGCGGACGCGGACCATGCCCGATCACCTGTGCTATTCTAGCCTTTGAACCCCGAAAGGTGACTGACAATGACAGAAGCGACATGGGGCGAAAGCGCCAAGACCCCGGACATCAACTGGCGAATGAGCGCGTCGTTGGAAAACGTGCCCCGCGGTGACACCGATATCGCTGAAGTGACGAACCTAGAGCGAGCCGTGCGGGATTGGTTCAGGCTGGACCCTGAACATAGGGAAGCGGCGATCTTGACCACGGATCATGCCGTTCAGATCGAAGGGGTTTCCAGTACGACGTTTACTGGCGAAGCTATCACGGCCCTAGCCGAGCATTTGCCGTCTACTCCAACCGTAGAGGAGTAATTACTATGGTGAAATTCAGCGTCCGGTAGGAGCGCAGTGACGGATATTGGGTGGCGGAGCGTGATAGCATCGGCTTCACCGGCACGACCGACTTTGGTCCCGTCGAGTTTCTGATCACCAGCGAAGCGTTAGCCGAAATGCCGAACCCGGCGCTAGAAGGAATTGAACCAGAAACTGCGGTCGAGGTTTTCATCGAGTTCGAAAGCGACATTCACCGCGTCGCCCAGAGTGAATTTGTTAAACGCATTGGTGATGAGCCACCGATCCTGCTGACGACTTCAGACGTGGCGCTTTAGCGTCGAAGCAAGTTAGCAATTCAACTGGTCAATGGTCCGGAGCGGATTACGATCCAGACCCACGTCGTCTCCATGCCTATTTCAGTATAAGCCGCCCTCTTCTCGCTCCTCCGCGCCTTCCTTTTGCGCTTCCTCAAGATCGTTTGGCTCTTGTTCGTCGGCGACTGGTTTATCCTCAAGGGTATCTTCTGGCCCGTTGTTGCCGTCCGGTAGTTCGTTGACGTCGGCTTCAAAACCGGGCTCTTCGGCTTGCGGGGCGGTCACCACCGTTGCTCTCCTTCATACAATCAAACGATCCAAAAACCGCTCGGTTGCGAACCGGCGGACGATACCTGACACCTACCCACGAGCGCTCGCGTTACTGTTCCTGGTGAACTTAATCATGGTGTACCTTTTGAGGACCGATAGCCGAATGACCCAGAACCCGTCCTCCACGATGGACTCGCTGCGCTTCAGAACCGGCCGTTTGTGCAGATCTATTCAAAAGTTCCAATCGGGTGGCCAGCCACGGCCCGATCTCCGTGGCTGATTTCGCTGTCGACCTGGTCAGGCAGCAATCGCCTCTATTTTTTGAGCGGCGCTCGCCATCGCGGCTTGATCCTGCTCCGGTCCGTAAGCGATGCCTTCCGCCCGGATCACCTCGACGTCCAGGATGCCAAGAAAGTTAAAGATCGCCTCGAGGTAAGTCGACAGATGATCGTACGCGGCGAACGGTCCTTCGGAATAAACTCCGCCCGATGAGAGGACGAGATAGACCTTGCCGCTCAGCAAGCCGCGTGGCCCCTCGGCCGTGTAGCTGAAGGTTTGCCCGGCGATCGCTACATGGTCGACCCACGCCTTTAACGTCGAGGGCACCGTAAAGTTGTACATGGGCGAGCCGACCACCACCACGTCCGCCGCCTTGAGCTCGTCAACCAGCGCCTTTGATCGACTCATCGTTTCGGCCAGCTTGGTGTCGCCGGTGTTCTCGGCCGTCCAGGCATGCCGGATCGTCATGTCCACGTGGGGAAGCTGGTTGGCGACGAGGTCGCGGTACACGATTGTTGCGTCGGGATTGGCGGTCTTGAGCCGCTCGACGAGTTCACTGGAGAGGCGGCGTGTATGCGAGACAGCGCTTTCGCTCGCACTGGCATCGATGTGCAGAATGTTCATAGGCTCAGCTCCGGTCTGGAAAAGTGACCTAGACCAGCTATGTAACCTCAAGCCCCCCGCCAAGAAGGCATTTTCGCAGGACCTAGTCACATGGAGCTGACCACCCCCGAGCCGATTCACGTCGAATGCAAACGGTTCAGCGGTGTTCTCAGCCTCATCGGCGACAAGTGGACCGTCATGATTGTGATGACGCTCACGGAGCGGCCGCGGCGCTTCAATGACATTAAGCGCACCATCGGCGGCATTAGCCAACAGATGCTCGCCCGAACGCTGCGTGCGCTTGAACGCGATGGCATGGTGGCCCGCACGGTCCACTCAACCGTGCCGCCTCAGGTGGAGTACGCCCTCACCGCTCTTGGCCGATCGTTGGCCGATCCGATCCGAGAACTCGGATACTGGGCCGGCGCGCACATCGCGGAAATCGAAGGCAACCGGTCAGCGTTTGACGAGGCGAGAGACAGCCAATAGCCCGCCTAAACCCGCCGGTACCAAACCTTGGCGGCATTGCTACCCGGCGGCAAGACGACCCATAAGTCGCCGTTCAATGCCCTCCCCGGCTTTCCCAACTTCAGACGCTCGTTAAGCTTAGCCAGACGGTCGCTAGACCGGCCACCAAAGCCGGCATCGGAGGGCAAAAAGTGGGACATTCCGGTCTTTCGACCCAGCCACCTTGGAAGACGGCGTCGGCTAAGAGCGGTTATCCCGGACGACGACATTGAAGCTCGGTCAGACGAAAGATTGGTGGAAAATGTCCGGGCAATTCCGGGAACCACGCAGTCAAGATCGGGCCTTCAAAGTGTCACAACCGTTCGGTTGTGACACTAAAACCATGGAGGGGGAGCAAACATTACCGTGCCAACTGACTACTAACCCAGCGAACATGAGGCGATCGTCGTTGAAGTCGGGGCCGATTGTATAGCCGTCGCTAGGCGGCGGAGGATACGGCCCGCCTCAACAAACGACCGATCAGGTTGAGTACCGCAGCTTTGTTTTTCAAGTCGCTAATACTCATACCTTTAAGTTCAGTGCCGACTATCTTGAAGAACTTGAACGCCGCCTTTAGCTTCTCTCGGTCTTCTAAGGAATCACCGTTGACAAGCAGCCATCTCACTGCGGCCAGCATGGCAAAGGTGATGACGACCGCAATACCTGCTGCGGCAACATCCAGAACTAAAGTCGGGGGAAAGAAAGATTTGGCCCACAGGAAAGCGGTCGTACCAAACGACTCGCCTATGAAACTTGGAAGTAGTCGTAGCACCGAACCCTTATCCAGAATGTGTCCCGTATACAGATAGTTCAGGCTCGTTATCGCGATCACCTGCGTCGCGGTGATGTAGGCGGCGCTACCCGGAATGAACGCCTCCCCGGCAACAGCGACGATCGCCATCGCTATAATCGAGGTCGCGTATTTATCTTTGCTCTTGAGAAATCGGGCGAGAAGAAGATCCTTCTTCTCCCGCCTCAAAAAATCAAGAATCGCATCTCGGACACTATCGACCCCACGAATATCCATAGGCGCGGTTTTCCGAAGCCCAGGGTCATATCCCTTGGTGCAGGTCTTAAAAATGGTGTCGACTTGGAGAGCGTCTTTCCATTGCTCCATCACGCCGTCGAGTGCGTGATCCTCCAGATCATCCCACTCATCCACCTTATTCAGAACTACGATAGTGTTTTTACAGGAAGCCTTTAGCTCGTCATAGCTCTCCTTCTGGCTTGCGTCCGCGGAGCCGGTTACGACGAAGACGCCCATGTCAATGGATGCGAGAAACTTCCTAGTAAGTTCGCTGTTCTCCCGTCGCACGTCGCTGAGACCAGGACAGTCGATAATGAGCACCTTGTCTTCAAACTGATAGGGATAGATTGCGGTAGTTATCCCGGAGCGTGAGCCAACAACTGCGATCGGGTCATCACGTTCGCGCTCGAATAGCGCATTTAGGAGCGACGACTTTCCCGCGCTGACCTTGCCAACCAGCGCGATGTTCACGCTTCCGTCGAAGTCGGGAATGGCATCCTGATAGGCTTGGTTAAAGACGCGTTCGAAATCGCTTTGATCAGTCCCGGAATCGTTCACTTAAACCCTCCACTCAGCTCGATGGACTACCGCTTGCGGCGAGCACTTCCCATTAGCCAGCATTGTCCAGCCAGAGGGATCGCGCAACCGCATCCATCAACCTAAGCCACCTGCAATTGGGTCAAAACCGGTCGGTTTTGACACCGCTGTCCGGAGCGCGGTTTTCCGACTGTTCGGAGGTATCAGAACCACGTGTCAGAATCAGGCTTTCAAAGCTCTTATACTTTGACAGTAACGATCGGGACTCGGCGAGTACCGGCGGACAGTTTCGTGAACCTCGGGCGGCCGCTACTGTCCGATCCTGACATTGGCGAAACGCCAGTGAACGTCGTAATATGGTCGAGAGCTGCCGCCAGCTTCCCACTGGCGCGACCCACAAAGCGACATTCGCCTCCTGTTTGTCGCTCCCCAACTTCTGCCATTCGTTAATCTCGCGGCGATGGCTGCTTTTGTCGCAGCAGATGAAATTATATAGATGGCCGGTGCTTCGACCGCGATCCGCCCTCGCGTCGATCGGAAGCGGCGTATCGATCAACAGATTGCCGCCCGCGTAGCTGATCTCAGCCGTGCTTCGCTTGGCTCGACCGGATTTGTTGAAACGCTAGCGTCAGGCAGTAGCTGTCGTATTTTCTTCCTCGTCGGCGGGTGCGGACTGATCGTCCGGCTCCCCGGTCGGCGATGGGAGCGACGGCGCAGTTTCTGGTCTCCCCTTGTGTTGTGCGTTGACCTTGGCCTGCAGGGCCGAGAGGCGGAGGTCCGCGGCGTCGGTATCCAGTCCAGCTGCGACGGCAGCTTTGAGATACCGCCCGGCCGCTGCTTCGGTATCGAACCAAGCCAGCTCCTTCTCCGCACCGACTGGTTCTCCGTCGCCGAGCGTTGAGCTCGCTTCCGCGTCGAAGCCCCCGCACTCGTCGAGCTTTCGCCAGCTAAAGGTTCGTGCGACGGAATCGTAGCAGTTCTGGCTGTAGATCATCTCACCGGCGAGTTCTTCTTTCGCAGCGATGGAGACGCGTGAGGCGCCCTGACGAACGCCTGCGGGGCTCAGCGGTTGGGGCGGCAGAGGTGATTGCGCTTCCACAGCAGTTACCAACGCCTCCTGAGCATTACCCACGTCCTCGGCAACGGGCGTGGTTGAAGTCGAAACGCCCGTCGATGACGAGCATTTTGAAATGCCGAATAGCAGCGCAACTGCCACGACAAGGATCAGCCAACCGTTATTCCCGGCCTTTTTCGGCGGAGTTGTGCCAGCCGGAGAGATAACCGACGGTTTGGGTGACAGCCGCACGGGCCTGCGTTCGACCAAGATTTTCCCCCGAGTTGTCCTTCGCGGAGCTTAACCTTGTCGCACTGATCGGCAATCGGAATTTTATTTAAGAATTAGAGACTTGCCGTAGCATATACTCGCTCATAGCATTTCGAACTGATTTGAATGTGGGGACGGCGTGGGGATGGTGAAAGTTCTGATGGAGCTGTCGATGCGCGACGCTCCGTACGAAGCCGAAGCGGCGAAACGCGTGGCCATGGTCTCGGATACGCTTCGAGCCCAGGTTGAGGGCCGCCACGTGATGATCTCAGGTGCTCAAGACGAGGCCGAAGCACGACATTGCTGGCGCGTGTGGCTGCTGAATGAACGCCTCGTCGCAGAAGCTAGCGCAGACCGCCAAGCCGTCCTCGCATTGCTGGTCGCTTGAGCTTCGTACCGCTCCGCCTTCGACCGACAGGTCGTGGAAGCGCGCTTGCGGTCAGTGACGCCGGACGCTTCTTTGTCGGATCGTCGGACTTTCTGGAACGGCTGGCAGACGAGCGCATATCGGATAGCGACCGGGCCTTTCTCCGATCAGGCGGCTTCTTGATCGAGGAAGGCGACTTACTCGGCGCGACTGCACATACGCGCGGAGTGGCTGATCGCATCGCATCCGTTGGAACGCTGGACTATCTTATCCTGGTCCCCACCCTTCGATGCAACTTGTCGTGCAGCTATTGTCAGGTGTCGCGGGTCGCCGAAAAGCGCCAGGGCTTCGACTGGAGCGAAGAGACGCTAGCCGCAGTCCTGACCATGATTGACCGCCTCGAGACGCCGCGGCTCAAGATCGAGTTCCAGGGCGGGGAACCTACGCTCCGACCAGACCTCATCCGCGCGGTGATCGAGCGTTGTGCGCGGTTTGAACAGGTCGAATTCGTAGTCTGCACCAACCTTCAGCATGTCGACGATGAGATCATGGCGATCTTCGACCGTCCCGATGTGCTTATCAGCACCTCCCTCGATGGCGATGCCGCCACTCACTCGCGCAACCGCACGGGCACGTTCGAGATTACGAATGCCTTTTTCGCCAATCTTCGTTCGCTAACGGATCGTCACGGCCCACGGAAAATCTCCGCTCTACCCACGATCGATCCCACCTCGCCGCCCGAGATCGACGACCTGATTGATGCATACGTCACGCTTGGTCTGGACAGTATCTTCCTGCGCCCGATCAATTATCAGGGTTTCGCGAGGAAACGGCATGCCACCTCGCGCGAACAGGATGATGGTTGGCGCGGATACTACGAACGCTTTGTCCGGCGCCTGATCGAGCGCAATTGGTCGGACCGCGGTCGCGTGCTGGAAGAGACCTACCTGAGCATCGCTTTGAGACGGATCTTTCAGCCCGGCCTCGAAAGACATGTCGATCTGCGCAACCCGAACCCGATGGGGGTCGACTATATCGTCGTGGATCACGACGGCACCGTCTATCCCACGGATGAGGCCCGAATGCTCGCGCGCTCTGGTGTCGTTGATCTAGCGATTGGCAGCGTCACTGACGGATGGAACGGCCCAGCGCGTGATCTGTTTAACACGGGCGTGACGAACCAGTTCGACCCGGACTGCATGCGCTGCGCCTTCCAGCCCTTCTGCGGACGCGACGTAGTGGACGATCTTGCACGCTACGGACGAATGGATTTGCCCAGGCGCGAAACCGACTTCTGTCGCCGACACCTTCATCTCTTCGATTTCGCCTTTGAGCTTATATATTCGGACGACGAGGCTGTGAGACACTCCCTGGGACGGTGGCTTCGAATTCCGGGCACGCCTTCGGCGTTCGGGGAGCGACTGTCATGATCGAACTCATCCGTCCCGCCACTGCCGACGCCGAGAGGCCTTATGTGACGCGACTTCGCAGTACGGCCAGCGCCTTCGACCCGCACGATGCGGTGCTTATCGACGGGGACGCCGAAGGAGGCTTGTTCAGCGGCGCGTTCGGCATAGTTGCTATTGAGGGCATACCTCCTGGGCAGCTTGAAGGTGAGGTGGTGCTGGTAGATCCGGCCCGCCGCCGCATCGAACGTCTGCTCCGAGCCGAGTCGACGACGAACACGCTGTTGGTGACCGAGCGCTGCGATCAGCTGTGCGTCATGTGCTCTCAGCCACCGAAGAAGACGCACGTCGACCGTTTCGATCTACTCGAGCGGGCGTGTTTGCTAGCCCCAGAAGGCATGCTCATCGGGATTTCAGGGGGTGAGCCCACGCTGTACAAGGAGCGCCTTCTCACGTTGATGGAGCGGACGCTTTCCATTCGCGCGGATCTGAGCTTCCACGTTCTGACCAATGGTCAGCATTTTACGGCGGCTGACATCCAGCGGCTTGGCGCTCCCAAGTACCGGCGCGTCAGCTGGGGGATCCCGCTCTATTCCGCCGAACCTGCCCTTCACGACCTTCTGGTTGGCAAGGACGGCGCCTTTGCACAACTCGAAGACGGCCTTTCCCACCTTGCGATGGCTGGGGCGCGGATCGAACTGAGAACGGTAGTGATGAACGACAACGTCGGTGGCTTACCGGCTCTCGCTGGTTACGTATCGTCAAGGCTTCGCTTCGTCGAAGCATGGTCGATCATGCAGCTTGAACATGTCGGCTTCGCAAAAAACAGGTGGCCCACCCTCTTCTTCGACCACAGCGGGCGGTTCGGGCCGATCGCGGAAGCGCTGGATCGGGCTCAGCTGCACGGCGTGAGAGCGCAGCTATTTAACTTTCCTCGCTGCACGGTTCCTGCCGCATATCGCAGCCTTGCGATCGCTTCGATCTCCGACTGGAAGCGCAAGTTCGCGCCGGCGTGCAGCGATTGCCGTGAGCAGACGAAATGCTCCGGCTTCTTCGAATGGCATCCCGATGAGGAGGCACGGTTGACTGTGAGGCCGTTGTGAAACGAACTAAGTTCCTAGTGTCGAGCCTGCTCGCGGCTGGCTTCTCTGGCCAGCAGGACGCACTGGCGCAGGCATTCTCCAAAGCCACGACGAGGGCTATTGATGATCCACAAGGGGGCGCCCTCCTGCGTCGATTCTCACAGGATCACGCAATTACGCTTGCCCAGCATCGCAGTCATTCCAGCCATTCGAGCCACCGCTCGGGCAGTGGCGGCGGCGGTCATTACAGCCATACCAGCCATCGCTCGTCGTCCGGCGGCGGGTACAGCCCGAGCTACGACAGCACACCGACCTATTCCACGCCGTACGTCGCACCAGCTCCCACGCCGTCAGCTCCGCCAGAGCCCGCACCAGCGGTGCAGCCTTTATTCGCACGTGAAACCAGAGCAGCAGCGCCGCCGCCCGACGGGCTACCGGTGCTGTCAGGAAGAACGAAGCGCTTCACGTCGATTGTGCGCCGGGTCCAGATCGCGCTGATGGCCCAGGACCTCTACTCGGGAGCAGTTGATGGAGTGGTCGGGCCGGCGCTGCGCTCGGCCCTACGAAAGTTTCAGAAGGCTCGCGGCCTCGACGTGACCGGCACTATCACGCCGCAAACCCTCGATGCGCTGATGGTTTCCAGCGGGTGAAGTTCAATAGTCGTGTAGCGACGTCGAAAACGAGACACGTCGGCGCCGCTGCAAGTCCTCGATGGGTAACCGTAAGAGCTGGCATGAAGGGCGCAACTTCCTTTATGGGGTCGGCTCGCCCGACCCAGAAGATGGTGTATCGCGGCGGCTGCATTTCGACAGCAGATGAGATTTGCAGCCCCTTCACGTACGATGCCTGGATCGGGGTCGACCTGACCTCGTG
>NZ_SLYA01000021.1 GCF_004340965.1 Sphingomonas sp. PP-CE-1A-559
TGTCGCCTACCCGATGCAAAACTCACGGATTTTGCAGCGGCCGAAAACGGCAGGAAGGCTCGATATCCGCCGATGCAAAAATCCGATGCATTTGGGGGGGGGGGGGCACGTTCGATGGCGAATTTCTGGCATGCAAGTCCGAAAGCCGCCTGTCCGCTTTCCTCCCCAACCCGGACATTCCCGAAATTCGATCTTTCCCGAGAAAGCCGGTCTTGGTAGCGCGTCATAAGCTATGCCGCGTACCTATAGCCCCGTCCCTACGGATCCGCGGGCCGGCGAAGCTGACCAGCACAACTTTAGGCTTGTGTATCCAGGGTCGACTAATGAACATGTCTCCTCAGGAGAACCACCCTGATTGAACAACGAAATATCAAAGCGCCATTCAGGGTATACCCGGATTGACGCGGAGCGTAATGACCTCCCGCCCTTTTTGTCGGTGACGGAAAAATCTCTGGATTTTGGTTTCCGTACACTCGGACAAAGCGATAGGGTTTTTCGCCTGTGCCACACATAGATTCGGGCGCCCCCGGTCGCCGGATCTGATGGCTGACGACAATCATGTGGTTTCGAACAGGTGGGGTGATGATCAAGAACGTCGATCGATGGGGAGCGAAACCGTCGCCCTTCCGACCATTCATCATGCAACCAGCTACGTATTTAGCTTATATCTTAGCACTTACTCCCAATCTAAGTCGACGATCGGCCGGTATTGGAGAGCTGTAAGCACCACGAGCCTGTGTCAAGTTTTCTCCTGCCACATGGATCGACACCCTTGGTGTTAGCATCCGGGCAATTTTAGCGTCAACCGTAATGGCTGCCGGTACGCGTATCATCGCCAATTCTGTCGACGGAAGAAAACTGCTTTGGCGACTGGCGCTTGTGAGATGCGCCAATGTGGTCGCTGACCATCCACCTGCGGCATAATCGAGGCTCAGATTGGCCCGATGCTGCGGTGTGGCCGCCTTAGGAAAGAGAGCATAGAAGGTGGTATTACGGTTGGCCGGGATGTTCTCATCCACCCGGGTCACATTGTAGTTAAATGACCAACCGAAGTTGGTCGCGATCTTACCGGACGCTGACAGCTCAACGCCGTAGCTTTCAAAATTTCCCACGTTGGCAAACCGAGTGACGGCGATCGGTTCCGGTGTCAGCACTACCGTTACATCAACAGACCCCCCTGGCGAGGCGATCAACTTGTCGGTCCGGGTATAAAAGAGGGATGCATCAAACCTTAGGCCTGACGCCAAGCTATGCGAATAGCTCGTCTCTGCACTCCAGACGGTGACTGGAGCAAGACGGGGATCGCCAGTTAGATATACCGGGATCGGAACTTCAGGCGCCGGAACGGTCACGCGTAGGCCAAAGCCGATCAGCGATGGCAACTGCAGGCCACGTCCGCCGTTAACCCGGAACCGGCCATTTTCGCTGACCTGGATGGTTGCAGCGGCGTTGAAGCTGACCGGCGTAATCGTGCGGTTATAGGCTGAGGCAGGATCAATCTGAGGTGCTGCCGGCGCCCCCCCCTGACCCAACCAAAGATGATCGAGCCGCAAAGCGCCCGTCAGCGAGAGGCGGGCAAGCGGACGAATGTCGATCATTCCGCTGACCGCTGCAACCTGATAACCAATGCGATGTGAAAACAGACTGTCGGAGCCGAGCTGGTTGTTGCGGTATTCGGTACCAATTCGAAGGGTGTCTGCCGCGCTTATTCTAACGAGCGCCGACGCGGACATCACGGTGATGCGGTTGCTCGTACGAAGATCGGCAACGCTGCTGTAGGGGTCAGAAATGGGCGTGGTAATCCCATAGTCCGCCTGCAACCAATTAGTGTAGACGCGGCCAGAGAGATTGCCCCAGTTGGTGTCGTGGTTCACCTGTAGTCCGGCGGTCTGATTGCGGAACCGTTGCTCGGTCAGAATCTGGCTCGGCAAGAATTCCAGTTGCCGGTTGCCGGTCAGCCCACCATTAAGTTCGATGGAGGTTGAGGCGCCAGCCTGAATTGCCAGCGTCGCGCTCACCTGATCGGCATAGATGCCCAATGTACGTGGCGGCTGGTAAAGTGCGCCTGGGATCGCGCGCTCGTCTTCCTTTTGATGTCCGCCAGTTACCTTCAAGCCGATAGTTGGGCTAACAGGTATGGTGAACGATCCGCCAATGCGGGCATAGCTATGGGTACCAAGTTCTGCAGTTGCACCAAGATGCGGATCTGAACCAGCGTTAGTGGTGATGATGTTGACGACACCACTGGCGGCATTGAAGCCAAACAGCGCAGTAGCAGGACCTCGGACCAACTCGATCTGCTGGATGTCATCGAGCTGCACACCAAGTAGGTTCCAGTTTGTCATGCCGTAATGATCAAGATAGACCTGTCGCCCGTCGACTAGAACAAGTAGCCTGGCGTTATAGGTCTGGACACCGCCGCGAACGGCAACGTCACTCTGGCCCGCGGTCCAGCGATTGACATCAATTCCGGCATAAGCCTTCAAGAGATCCGGTACACTGCGGGCTGGTGACCGCTCGATCTCGTCATGCGTAATAATAGTAATTGAGGCGGGAGCTTCAGACGCTCGCTGAGGCTTGCCAGTCACGCTGGTCGTAATCGGCTCACCGAAGGCGTCACCCAACGCAGCATAGTCGACGATCTGTGCATCGAGCCCGGTGGGTACAATCGCACCGATTGCGGTGGCGACCACAAGGGTAAGAAGGCGCCCCATGATCAGATTTCCTTGACGAGCATGAGGAAAGCGGACCCAAACCTGATACCGCTTCGACGCGCCGCAGCCTTATTCACGATGATCTGTGTTTTGCTCGCTCCGCTGATGCCCACAATGCATTTTCCCGCCACGACGCATCCAGCGTCGGCGGTGATTGTCAAAATAGATTGCGCGCTGGCAGCTGCGGCCACTTCGTCCTGGTGCGCGCGTAGACCCGTGGTAACGAACGCAGCCTTCGTGCCAGTCAGCTGGCCTAGGTTACTCACTGCCACCCGCCGCGTGCGGAGCGTCGCACGGCCCAGCGTGAAGCCACCAGTCAACATGCGCTCCATGTCAGACGCCTCCGCCTCCGAGGCAGCGTTGCCGGGCTGATAAACAATGCCGACCGGTACCAGTCCGACAGGCGATGGTTGAACGAATGATATGATACGGGCGGCAACGGGGACGTTGAGAACAGCCGACGGGGCCGTCGCCGCTGGCCAAATCATGCTAGTGACGAGGACTGGCCCCGCGAGGAAAGATAGATGTTTCACACGTATCCCGATCGTTTGTCCCGCCGGATAGCAACGGGATGTGTGCCAGTGGTTAATACCCGCCGGGAATGTGGCGGCGGATCGAATGAACCGTTCTGGCCTATGGCTATGTCTTTTCGAAACCTATGGACGGCACCTGTTTTTGCTCAGGCGGCCACCTGACAGGCTGTGCTGAACAATCGGACAGTTTCAGTGAATGATGCCGGTTTGCCGAATAAGTAACCCTGCCCCTGGGTACATCCCTTTAGTGAGAGCATCGCTGCTACCGCCGCGTCCTCGATACCCTCGGCCGTAACCTTCATGCCGAAGCTGAGCGCCAGCGAGATGATCGCATCGACAATCTTCTCGCTCTCGACGCTGTCAGTGAGCGATGTGACGAAACTTTGGTCGATTTTGATCTTGTCGAACCGGAGGCGTCGCAGGTTGGATAGGCTGGAATACCCAGTACCGAAATCATCCAGTGCCACGGATATCCCGCTTTGGCGGAAGGTTGCCAGCACACGTTCGGCCGCGACGATGTCATCCATCACCGCATCCTCGGTAATCTCGATCTCAAAACGCGATGGCGAGACGCCTTCAGCGAGGATGATGGCGATCAGTGCCTCGGCCAGTCCCGGTTCTTCGAACTGGGTCGGCGAAATGTTCAAAGCCAAACGCAAGTGAGCGGGGATCTGGCGCGCATCAATACACGCCTGTCGCAGGATCGAATTGGTCATCGCCGTTATCTGGCCAGTGCTATCGGCAAGTCTGATAAAGGCGTCAGGCGCTAGTAGCCCGAGACGAGGATGATGCCAGCGCGCCAGAATCTCAAAGCCGCATAGCCCCCCATCTGAGAAACGGACGATTGGCTGATAGAACGGCTTTACTTCGCTGCGGCCAATACCATCGCGCAATTCCTGCTCCATGCGTCGGCGCTCGAACCGCTCGGCTTCCATTGAAGGGGAAAATAGGCAGACGCCGCCCTTGCTGCCCCGCTTGGCTTCATACATCGCGATGTCTGCGGCATGCAGTAGCTCGCTCCCAGCGACCCCATCATTCGGGAAGCGGGAGACCCCGATGCTGGCACCGACCGTAATCGTGTTACTGCGCCAGGCGAGCGGTTGATGAAGCACGAGACTAGCTTGGTAGGCCAACGCCATGGCATCGCCTGTGCTCCCTTCGTCTGGCACGATTATAGCAAACTCGTCCCCGCCCAGGCGCGCAATAGTGGCATAATCCCCACAGACGCTATGCAGTCGGTGTGCAACCGTCATGAGCACCGTGTCGCCGGCAGCGTGTCCATGCATGTCATTGGCATCTTTGAAGCCATCGAGATCAAGCAGCACCACTGATAATCCTCTGCCAGCGGTCATGGCAGCGTCAATGGCAATCTCAAGCGCGTTACCGAACTCTCGTCGGTTAACGAGACCTGTCAGCGCGTCAGTGCGTGCGAGCTTCAGCGCCTCCTGCTCGGCGATACCGCGGCGCGTGATCTCCGCTGTCAGTTGGACACCACGTTCGGCTGCCAATGCGAGCCAAGCATAGGATAGGCCGGCGACGATCAGCACCGCAGCCGTAACTAATGCGACAAGCCATCGCGTCCGCCACGCAGCATCCTCGGCATGACGGTGCGCATCGGCAATGCCGGAGGCTGCGATTGCCTTGACCTCGGCCAGCACACGGTCTGCATTGGCACGAAACGGGCGCAGCATGGCAACGCTAGTGGAGAAGTCGACTTCCAGCATCGACGACACCACTCCAACCGCTTCATCATATTTGCCGAGCTCTGCAACGACCCGGGTAGCACGAGTGATGTCCCGAGGGTCGAGCGCCTCCCGCTGCCTGGCCAGATCGGCGCTGATCTGACTGATCCTATGGCGGATATTGATCAGGCGTCGGGTGCTGTCAGCGGCGCGGCCGTTAGCCGACGCATCAACCAGCAGGCGGTACAGGTTGCCATCTTCGTGGTCGAAGCGCGCGGCAAGCTCGCTCAATGAGACTGCCGTCTGCATGTCATGGTCAACGATGAGGCTGTTGGCATGTTGAACGTAGATGAGCGTGCCAAGGCAAAGTGTCACTGCCAGCACGAGCAATATGATCACGGCCTTGGGGCCAGCTATATACTGCGGTAGCCGCGACTTTCGTTCGATCTCGGAAACAGCGTTAAGGCTGGTCAACCCATCATCTGGTTGAACAAGGTCAGCAAAGCATTGAGCGCGAGCTTCTGAACATGCAAATTGCGGCCCCGGACCTATCTCGTTTTGCGCGAGACGCGAGGCACGGCGACCGATGCGAAAGGCGGCGCCTCGGATGGTTCGTCGTTCCAGCATGTTCAGCGCCTATGCCGCTGACAAGACTAACAAATCCTTTTGCGATCAAAAAAGATTTGCAATCCGCCCAAGCTTGATACCTCACGCGCAGGATCGGCGGTATGTCATCCCGAATCTACCGAGGAAACTATCAGCGCGAGCTAATCCCGCCGTCGCAAAAATGGGCGCATACCAGAGTGCCTCGTGAGCAACCATTCCGGTCATACAAAGCCGGGCCGGCGTGGCCAGTAGTGAAGCCGGACCAACCGGTCCGCCACGATCGAGATGCAAAGCGGAGAAGTACGTTACTGTGCCACTAAACGTCCGATGCGGCGCGTTGCTAGCAGGCCCGACATCAAGTGGGCGGTGAGTAGGATCTGCATATCGAACCATTTGTGATCACCGCATTTTCCGGTCCTTCCATGCACCAATCTTAAATATGTGGCCTCGGGTAAACTAAGATTGCCAGCAACCAATCAAATACCTAGATGCGCCTCCAGAAATGGAGCCCTGCTATGTCTGACACTACCCTCGATCTGAACCCCGTTGAGCTCGCCACGGAATTGACCATCGCGTGGTTAGCAAACCCCAACACGCGTACCAATGCTGACGACGTTCCGGCCTTCCTGAACAAAATGTACGAAACTGTTTCGGTACTGGTCGGCGGAAACGCTACGGCTGCTGAACCCGAGGCACCTGCTCAAGAATACACCCCGGCCGTGACGGCGCGTAAGTCGCTTGCCAGCCCCGATCACATCATCAGCATGATCGATGGCAAGCCGTACAAGACGCTGCGCCGCCACCTTGCGACTAACGGCATGACGCCAGTGGAGTATCGTGAGCGTTATGGCCTGAAGGCTGATTACCCCATGGTCGCTCCGACCTATTCGGAAGCACGTCGCACGATGGCGAAAAGCATTGGCCTGGGTCGCAAGCCCGGTCAAACCAATGCAGCCAAGGCAGACGCCAAGCCCACCCCGGCTCCGCGCAAGCGCAAGACCGAAGAAACGGCAGCCGAATAAGCCATGGCATAGCTTCCCGGAAAACGGGAGCCGAGCCCCTGTGGAAATGCAGTCTACGTCCCTGGAGGCGCGTCCTCAGGGCCTCCAGGGTCATCAGACGGCGATCATGGCCACTAAAGGGCACGATGCGCAGGTAGCGGGTCTTCAGGGGCCCGGCTCGCTGCCACCAGCCGGAAAATGCCTGTAAAAGGTTGCGACCGAGACGCCGATCGCCTCGGCTACGTCCCGGGGACGATCGCCCGCAGCGAGCAGCTTCATAGCCGTGGCCCTCTTTGGCGTCAGGACCGACTTGCGCCCCCTGCCCGGCCCGTTCTTGCGACGGGCCGCCAGTAGCCCGGCCATTGTGCGTTCGCGGATCAGCTCACGCTCCATTTCTGCGATCGACGCCAGAATGTGAAAGAGCAACCTGCCGGTCGGCGTCGCTGTGTCGATCCCGTCGGTTAGGGACCGTAACTCGATACCGCGGGTAGCAAGGTCAGCTGCCAGTTCGACAAGGCCCTTCATCGAACGGCCAAGGCGGTCGAGCTTCCAGACGACGAGCGTGTCTCCCCGGCGAGCGACGTTCAACGCTTCTGACAAACCCGGACGGTCGGTTTTCGCGCCACTCGCCTTGTCACTGCAGATCCGTTCGCATCCCGCAGCGGTCAGAGCGTCCGTTTGCAACGTCAAATTCTGGTCAGATGTCGAGACCCGGGCATATCCGATGAGCATCAGCGGGGAATCCGCCATGTTAGGGCGCCTGCCTCGGAATGCGGCGAAGCGATCTGCGCTCTCACGCAGCGCGTCGCCGTCGGGGCCGTCGAAGGCGGGCGGTGGTACGCGAAGGTTTAGCCGGCCAGGCGCGCTCGATCCTCGCGCGCTGGGTTGATGATTACAACACCGAGCGGCCGCACTCCTCGCTCGGCTACGCCACACCAGCGGCGTTCGCCGCCAATCTCGAAAATCAACGGTCGGGTTTAAACCCGCCCGTTGCTTCACCCGCGCTCCTGCGCGACTACAACGGTCGGTCTCTGGTTGCCGCTGGATGAAAGGCGGGGGTCACGTCACTAGGCACGTTGCCGCCAGCGGGATAATCGATGTCGTAAATTTGGAGATCACGCCATGCCTGGTGCGCTGCTCGCGCTGCTCAGTGTCCCTGCCCCTCCGGTACCGTTCGCCACACAGCGGACGGAGGTCGTTGCGTTCACCGCCAGCGATGTCACCTGTTCAGGCGAGCCGATAGTAGCCGCTAACATCGTTCGGCCTTTCACAGCCGTTGCAACGCGTTACGGTCCCGCCGTTACCGAAAGCCCCTCACCCACATATCGGTTCTCCTTCGTAATCGATGCGCAGGGGCGCGCCCGCACGATCCGCCGTGATAGGACGGAATCGCCGGGTTGGTATGTCGACACGAGCGATCTTGCCCCTGCGCTGGCGGCTTCGAGCTTTCCAACCGGAATGCCGCAGGCAAAATGCAGCGTGTCCTTCAAGGTATCGGTCACGCCGATCGAGAAGGCGTCGATGCCGGATTTGTACGAACTGGCGAGCCGTCCGGACTCCATAGGATTCGCGCCTGCCCTGTTTGAACGAGTTCGCCCCGCAGACTCAAACTGCCCCCGCGAGCCAGGCCAGTACCGGCGTCTTAACCTGCCGGCCTTCGAAAAACTGTCGCAACCGGCGCGCCGACCATCTTGGGTGTTTCTGGCATTCGACGTGAACGCCGCAGGTAAGCCTGGCAACGTCCAGACATTGGGTACGTCCGGCGATACAGGGCTCGAGCGAGCCGGCCGAGAAGCTTTGCTGGCCAACCGCTATGAGCCGGGAGCGGGTTTTCACGGATGCACCTATCACTTCTACCATAACGGAAGCGCCCACCTGGCGGCCCCCGTACCGGTGCCAGACACGCCCCTGGATACTGGAGACCAGCCCGGTTGTATCGTGGATCCCAAATCGATCCCGGGTCTTCTCGACGGAAGCGCCTACCCCAGAGCGTTCTGGCGCCGCGGAATCGAAGGGGCGGCCGTAATTGGCTATGATACGGCGCCATGGGGAGCGGTAGGGAACGTAAGGGTTCTAGGTTCTGAACCGGACGAGGCGTTCGGCGATACCGCGCGCAATGCGCTTTCCAATGCGCGGGTAGTAGAAAGCGATTTAGGCCGTCGAGGCTGTGTTCAGCGGGTCAAGTTCAAGCTTCCGCCGAAGAGCACCCGGTAACGAGCACTGCCTGGCTGGCGTTCCCGATCGGGAACGCCATAGGCTTCTCAATTGGCGTTCCCTTTTGGGAATGGCGGAAACGTCCATATGCCGTCACTGCATAAAGGCTAGAAAGTAAATCTTGAGTTGTTTTGGCCTATGCGATGTCGTGGTCCGGTCTGATAAGAAAGGTAGTAGCTATGCTGTCTCCCCTTGATTATCTGTTTGCGTGGTATGGATTGACACTAGCGTTAAAAAGGCAGGCCAGTGTAATCCGGTGTGCAATGCTAGCGCCTTTGGCAATATGTGTTTCGAGCTGCTCTAGGCAGGCTACAAATCTAAATCCTGAAGACGTGAAATTTGGTCTAAACATAAATAGATTAGTGGCCACTCGTTTTGACACTACCGCAAAATCGAAAATTCAATATGGATATCTGAACCGCGAAATAAACTGCGTCACGGGACACGTGGTATTTGATGTAACAAAGCCAGACGCCAAGCCATCTGCGTGGTTTATCTTGTTGAATAATAAGCTTGTTATATTAAGCAATGAAACCAGACAGTATAATGATTACATAATCGATTGTGGTCGCCGCGCAAATGATCTTGATAAAAGGCTGGGCAGATCGCCGAGTGCAGCGGAATGAAACTCTGTTATGTTGCCCGACACCCATTTTGACCAAAGATTATTCCACTGAAATCTCCAGTATTTCGGTTATCATCACGTCACCGAATGCGATTGCCGCTTTCCCCTCCGAGCCGGATATTCCCGAAAGCATCCCTCGCGAGAATGCCGGCTCGGGCAAGAACGCCCAGTTGCGGACGTTCGGGATGCCCAACAGCTAACCCCAAAGCGGACGGCGTTGTTGCCTCACTGTGCTGAAAGCCTCATCCCTCGATCATGAAAACCGATATGTCAGCTTATTCAGGCCCCGCGATTGCATGCCTGTTGTCGCTTGCAGCAGCTGGCTGTGGATCACCAGCACCGAAAGTGCCGGACACAGCGCCGTTCCGGTACAATGGCACAACACTAACTTTCCCAAAAGGAACCGTAGACGCGCGAATAGAGGAGGGCGCTAAGAAGAGTGCGTATGCCCGCTTAATACCGGACCTGCCCAAATCGGGTAGCCCGGTTGACGCTAGATATTACATTGATCTCGGCAGGGGACATACTGGAAAGAGCTATGCTGGCGGGTATTGGCTTGGATTTCATCAATATCCGTCGAATAGCGTGCAAACTAAATTAGATAAAGATTATACAATGTTTTGTCCGGCACCGGACGGGCTGATACTATTTTTCCAGTGCGCGGTACTTCTGCGAAGTCTGCCCGCAGCAGCGATCCAGTTTAAAAACGCACCCTTATCACGAGAATCGGCTCGATCAATGGTAAGAGATGCCGAACTATATCTGACACGGGCGAAGACGCGAAGAGCCACTGATCGAACGTCGGAACGACGGTTATCAGAACCAACGCCAAGAAAGCCCCTCATCTTTGTTCCGTATCCCTACAAGCATTGACCTATTGTCTTCGCTGGTAGGACTTTTGAGCGCCCGAAGCATGCAGGATGAGCGAAGGGGTGGAAAAAACTAGGGTCATGGCTCGTTGGCGAACTTCCGCTTACCCGCCAATTTCCCCGAAAACGGTCAGGCCGTTATCTTTCCCAATGCTGAATACTCCCCGAGCCGAGTGCGGCGGAGATCCCCTCCGCCGCGGCCTTAACAAGCTACCGGCAACGCTAGGGTATCTGACCCAGCGCCGCACAATGTACCCCAGCCATACCCCGTCTCGAAACGCCCAATCTTGGTCATCGGGACAACACTCTTTGCTTCCCGAAAGCGGACATTGCGACCTAACGAGTAATCCTGTTATCAAGCGTCATGGACACCCCAAAGATCGAGCAACTTTGGTCAAACCTTTGGGCATCTCGCACGGTTGCAAAAGCTTTTCGGTTGCGCTTTGAACTGGGTGGGGAAGAGTTCGATAACACTACGCAATCGGTTCCACGATTCCTCCAAGCCCATCGACGATCGACGGCAATAGCCGACGCGCTGTTTAGTGATAGTTGCTTTGGTATTGTCGCATGGAACGATAGACCGCCATACCATGCTGGGCTACCTGAGGAAGTAGAAGATGGATTCGCTGCTCTGCGTTCTACCGGGTTTGATGCGCCGCAAGTTAGTGAATGGCAGGCGGCAGTTTATCCCGATCCGGGTGATGATGAGGACTATGTTTGGCATTTACGTGGCTATGACCTCAGCCACCACAAGGTCCTCCGTGACACGTTGCTTTGGCATGCGGTCGCGACAGAAATGCCCATATACCCGAGCGCTCCCGTTTTAACATTTCTCGTTGACTTAGAATCTTCTACAATGCTGCACGTTTACGATGATAGGGGCATGGACGTAATCAGCGACGATCCCGCCAAGCTTCAAGTCCTCTACGTAGAATTTGCAGATTGGCTTCTCGATTATGATCGCGAACGTATGGCCAAGATGTTCTAACTACGTCTGCTTTAATACCACTCTCGTTCTAGAGCTGCCAGTCTGCTTTCTTTCCCATTCCGGACATTTCGCTACCGATTGCGGCGGATACCCCATCCGGCGCAGCGGCACACACCCCGCACAAAACCAACGTTTGTTAACAGCGCATGGTACGTTGCACCCCGTAGATACCCCAATCGGCCCGCGACAAAAGGCCATCTGCATTGGAATGGATCGCGTACTCGCGATCGCCCGCGAACGATCATCAATGCGCTACGTAGTCGCGAGTAACTAGTTTAAGCCGAGCTTGTCGTTCAGATTGCCCATTCGACATGCTGTCCCATACGTCGCGGCGCTGTGGAAGATTACGCCGTCATCAAGCGACGTACTCAGTTCTTTACTGGTTGGGATACTCAAAAGATCTATCTATTATTCATAATGCCTGTATTTGGCCTACGAGATTATGAATGGACGTTTTGGTGGTAAAAAAATACCAAATTTTCCTCGGTTTGCGCGCGCTCGGATGCTTGCTATTTGGCAGTCTCGTTCCAGTCGCAGGGGCCTCGTCTCAGCAATCCCCGCAGCACGCTGCCCCTGGCGGATCAGGTGCTCATGAATCCGTTAGGTGGGGCGATAAAGCAGGTGAGGCTGAATTTCATATCGTTGGCGATACAGCGGTCATAACGCTCAGGCTTCCAAGCAACGAAGTGCTGCTCGTACGCCGCATCGAAAATCCTGACGATGCTTTAGCCGTTCTGGCGGATCAGCGACTACGCTTTAGCTGGGAAGCTGTCCTCAGATGGGCAGGCTCCGATCTCGTCGTGCTTCGTGATAAGGCACTGCTACGCGCCAGAGCTGCAGCAGATGTAGGGTTGCCAAATGGTGATCCCAGGGGCCCCGCAGAAGAAACTTCAGGTGCTCTGCAAGCGTCAATACTTCAGTACGCGCGTATACTAACCCAGTCGGGGCGCCGAAAGGAGGCGATAAACATACTGAATCGGCAGTTATCATTGACGACAACAACTGCAGACTCACAATATGACCGAATGATGCTAGTTATCAAGCTGGCGAGCATACTCTTCGAGGGTGGCGATACTTCCCAGGCCATTAAAGTGCTAGATAAACAGGTTAAAGATACAACCACGCTGCCGGACGCACGCTTGAATTACCAAGTAGCGTTAGCGCAATACCTAGCTAGAAGCGGAAGTTATAATCGGGCGTTAGAAATTATAACGAACGCCTCAGCCCAATTTTCAGTATCCACCCCCCAAGATTCTGAAAGTGTAAAAGTGCCCGGTAGCGATGCTCAATTCTCTTGGATACGAGCATGCGCCCTGAATGGCGTTGGCAGAGAAGCAGAATCTAGGACTATAATGGCGTCACTTGATACGGCGTCACATCCGGTAGATTTGTCCCCGCTCATTAGACAAGTAAGGCTGAACGCCTTTTTGTGCATGAAAGATCACAAGCAATTATCGGCGGAACTGTCGAACCTGATCGCGACGGAGCCTCCCGCGTCGGAATTATTTCAGTTCATACAGCCAGGCAATCGGTCATATCTGCCGGAGCGAGCGGTTTTGGCGATGGCGCTCAAGAATCCGATGATCTTGAACGCGACGAGCGGGCACGTGCGCTTCCTCGACGGTCCACTTACACCCGCCGTTCGAGAGTGGCGCGATGAATAATTTACCAGTTGGTAAATAACGCTAACAATAGGCTGTCTCGTACCCATTCTTGGCGCCCCCAACCGTAGGCGTCTTACTTTATTATGCGGCGGAGACACCCTCCGCCGCGTCCACCCAAACTTCACCCAATCACAGCCTTTCGTGCCGTGCTGTACCCCGATGATACCCCGTCTCAAAACGCCCATTCTCGGCCGTTTAGGTCGTCGCGTCGTCAGCCCGAAAGCAGCCATTCGTTCAGAGCGATCTTTTCCATCCCGGCCATTCCTGATGCAAAAATCAAACAGACTGTGTGAGAACCCGGCCTGAGGATTCCCGTAGATCGCGTCGCGTGGTATGTTTGTGGCATGGCGCATCTGTCTGGAACGGACCGCTCGCA
>NZ_SLYA01000022.1 GCF_004340965.1 Sphingomonas sp. PP-CE-1A-559
TCGTCAAGGTCGGCGCGGTTTCCCTCAACCACCGCGACAAGATGGTTATCGATAGCGGGCGCGGGCTTACGCTCGACTTTCCATTCACGCCGGGCACGGATCTAGCTGGCCGCATCGTGGCGATGGGCGACGATGCCGAACGGTTCGCGGTTGGCGATCGCGTGATCTCTTGCTTCACGCCCGAGTGGATCGATGGTGCCCGCGCAGGCACGGCCCGCACCCCCGCCTATCGCACCCTCGGCGGCTATTTCGCCGGCGTACTGGCAGAGTATGTTGTACTGCCCGAAGACTGGCTGGTCACGGCACCAGCGGCACTGGACGACGCCCGGGCGAGTACGCTGCCCTGCGCCGCGCTCACCGCCTGGTTCGCACTGGTCGAGCGCGGCGGAGTACGCGCCGGCGACACCGTATTGATCCGGGGGACTGGCGGAGTGGCGCTTTTCGGGCTCCAGTTCGCGAAGTTGCATGGGGCGAGGGTGCTCGTCTCTTGCAGCCCGGAGAAGATCGATCGTGTCCTGGCGCTGGGAGCCGACCATGCGATGGATCGGCACCGAACGGGTTGGCTCGAAGCGCTATACGCGTTGACCGACGACCGAGGCGCAGATCATATCCTGGAGACCGTCGGCGGTACTTTTCTCGGCCAGTCGGTACAGGCTGCGGCGATTGGCGGACGCATCTATCAGATCGGTGCGCTCGATGGGTTCGACCTCTCCTCACCCGCCATGCCGCTGATGATGAAGGACGTGACGATCCAGGGCATTGGTACCGGTCATCGTCGCGCGCTTGAGGACCTGGTGCGCGCGGTCGCACGGACCGGCATGACGCCGGTGATCGACAGCCGCTTCGCGTTCGCCGATCTATCGGACGCACTCGATCGTCTTGACGCTGGCCCGTTCGGCAAGATCGTGATCGATACGTGCGATATCACCCTGCCGCCGACCTGAATAAATGCCGAAACTCGGGGAGCGGATACGCCGTGAACGTTTGGATCCTCAGCTATCGTCCCTTCAGCAGTCTTTCATCGCGAAGCGATCGGGGCATTCAGTAACTGCAGATCTGGTGTAGCCTTACAGGGTCCAAAACGATCCATTCGCCCCGATGCCTCTCTACCAGCTTTAGCTGCTTTAGGTTTGCCACCTCGCGATGCACGCTCTGCCGTGTGACGTCGAAGAGATCAGCGATGTCACTTTGCGTGATCGGTAGAGCGATGCGGACGCTGCCTTCGCTCGTTTCCGATCCTGCATGTTCTGCGAGGTTATCGAACATCATTGCTACGCGTTTTCCGAGACGCTGGGTCGCACGCTGCTCGCGGCTGGCCATTTGCCGAGAGATGGCCTCCGCGAACTTCCGGCAGAGCGCCTCGGGGATCTCCGGATGGCGGTGATACAACTCCCAGAAATCATCACGATCGAGTTGCCGCATAACCGCCGGGGTCAGCGCGATCGTCGTGTGGTTGTGCATGCGCCGAGCGATCATCGCAGTTTCGCTAAAGCAGTTTCCGGACGCGTAGATAGTAATAAGCGCCTGCCGCCCGTCGACGTGCAGTCCAATGAGGCTCAGAAAGCCACTTTCGACCTGGAAGATACGCGTTGCCGCCTCACCGGCGCGCTTTACCGGCATGCCGGGGTCGACGGTGAAGCGCGTCATGCGGGCCTCGACGGCCAAGCGCACCGTACCCGGAAGTGCACCGATCCAGTTCTCCCGGTTGATGATGCCGGGCACCGGGGGGGCCGCGCCGTCGTCCATTATAGTTCCTCTCCGCGCTGCAATACGCAGCTGCGCCCGAGCCTATAGCTCGAAAGATTGTCGTCCGATGTAACATTGGTGACACGTTCGAACCTATCCCAGAGTGCAAACGGTCCGGCAGCGGATGGTGAAAGCACCGTCGCGTCAATGAGACCCGCAGGTCAAATGCGGGGGGCAGGGGAGGACCTGAGTATGCATTCCTACCAAACGATCTTGTGCGCGGCGACGCTTGGCAGCTTTGCGTCAATGCCGGCCTATGCGCAGACGACACTTCCACCGGAGGGCATGCCGACTGAGCAAGCCAAGGCCTCCGGGATCCAGGACATTGTCGTCACGGCGCGTCGCCGCGAGGAGTCACTGCAAAGCGCGCCCGTTACTGTCACGGCGTTCACCAATGCCCAGCTCCAGGAGAAGGGCATCAACGACTTTGCCAAGCTTGCTCAGGCGACTCCAGGCGTGAACTTCGACGCATTCCCTCGTGCTGCTCCCCGCCCCTTCTTCCGGGGCATCGGAAGCGCCAACCAGGGTGCGGGAGGGGACCCGTCGTCGGTTGCCTTCCTTGACGGGGTTTATCTCGGCCGTGCCGCGATGCTCGGGATCGATTTTTTCGACATGCAGCGCATTGAGGTTCTGAAAGGGCCCCAAGGCACACTGTTCGGAAAGAACGTCGTCGGCGGGGCGATAAATTTCATCACCGCAAAACCGACGCGGGATGCAAAGGCACAGGTTCAGTTCACAGCCGGCGAGTTTTCGCAGCTGAACGGCAACGTGATGTTGAACGTCCCCATCACTGATACGATCGCCACGCGTATCGTGCTCGGTGCGGTGAGTAACGATGGTTTTCGCAAAACTCCGATAGGCCGTCCTCTCGACGACGAAAATAAAATGAGCGCGCGGATGCAGACGATGTTCGGTCTCGGCAGCGCTACAACATTCCTGATCTCGGCCGACATCGCAGACCAGGACCTCGCGCCAGGGTCCCGCTTCAACGTTCGAAGACTTTCGTTCCACCCCACCAGGCCGAATGCCGGCTACGACGACTACGACAAGCCGCGGATTGCGGATCCTGATCGCTATGGTTTCATCAGATCGACGACCGGTGGCGTTCGCGGCGAGCTGAACACCGAGGTACTTGGCTTCGCAACGTTGACCGCGACCGCAGCATGGCGAACGCTGGACTACGACTCCTCGGACGACCTAGACGGCGCCACCGCCGCTGTGAATGCCGCCACGGGAGTACTGGTGCCCGCAATTCAGGTACTGGCAAAAGAGAAAGCGGACTCCTATTCGGCCGAGACCCGGCTAACCTCACTTGGTTCCGGGCCGTTCAGCTGGGTGGCAGGTCTGTACTACAATCGCGATGACATTGATCGCGAACGGGAGAGCGAGACCGAAGTAATCGACAACAGCGAGAACCGCTTCGTCGCACACTCTCGCAACCGCAGCTATGCCGCGTTCGGCGAGGCGCAGTACAAGTTCGACTTTGGCCTCGGGGTGTTTGGCGGCGCGCGCTATACGGACGAGAGGAAGGTTTACGAGATCACGCGGCTGACGGGTAACCCGGTCCTGCCGACTGTGAACTACTCGACGTTCGGCACCCCCGGCGTCACGCGGCAAAAGCTCGTCACCTACCGCGTCGGCACCGATTTCCGCTTCAGTGACAACATCTTCGTTTTTGGCACCGTATCCACCGGGTTCAAATCAGGCGCTTTTCAAGAACAGCCGGGATCAGCCATACTGGCCCGGGTCGCAACCGCGCCAGAGAAGGTCACCAACTACGAGGCGGGGATCAAGACCGACTGGCTGAACCGCCGGCTGAGGTTGAACGTGTCCGTGTTCCAGGCGGAATATCGCGATCTGCAGACGATCCAGGTCATCCCGGATGCGACCGCAGGACCCGGTGGAACGCGCGTATCCACCGACACGGGGGACGCGACGATCAAGGGCATCGAAAGCGAACTGGTGCTCGCGCCTGTCGAGTTTGTCGATCTGACGGCGCGCTACACCTACCTCCATCCCTTCTTCGATCGGCTGACGCAAACCTCTGCGATCCTTGCCAACGGCGCCGTAGTGCAGCGGAACCTCGCAGGCAGTCGTCTCAGCCGTACCCCGCAGCATGCGATGACCGCGGACCTTGGATTCACGTCGCCCAAATCGGACTGGGGCTGGCTGCGGGCTGTAGTATCACTCGACTACCAGAGCGACATCTTCGACGATAACGACAACGATTTCATCGAGTATCGTCGGCCGCGGACCCTTTGGGATGCTAGCGTGACCTATCACGTCGATGCGCGGTTTTCTGCAAGGTTCTGGGTCAAGAACCTGACCGATAAGGAATATCGCGTTTACAACGTGGACCAGGCCAACGGCCTATTCGTGCAGTACGGCGCCCCGCGGCAGATCGGAGTGACACTCGATGCACGTTTCTGAACTCGCCCGCGCTCCGGTCAGGATGCGAGTATGACGCCCGCACTTGAACAGACATGCAACGTCATCGTCCCGGTCGGGGCTCTTGGTGCGGGCGTGCGTACGGAGGACGTGGCTCGCGGCATGACAATGGGGGCTCACGCGATCGCGTGCGACGCAGGTTCGACTGATAGCGGTCCGGCGTATCTAGCGACAGGGAGGTCCAAATACTCTCGTGATGCGGTCAAGTCCGATCTCGCCATCCTGATGATGGCGCAGGCCAATGCTGGAATCCCGCTGCTGATCGGCTCGTGCGGAACCAGCGGATGCGACATGGCGCTCGACTGGATGTACGACGTTGCCGTCGAGATCGCGCGCGAGAACGGATTGAGCCCGCGTATCGCTCTGCTCTATTCGGAGCAGCAAGCAGCGGTGCTCGAGGAGCGTGCCACGAACGGCGGTATCATGCCGCTGGCACCTGTCCAGGATGTCCCGCCAGGCGTCTTCGCGGCGTGCGACCACATCGTCGCCCTGATGGGGCCAGAGCCGTACATAGAAGCCTTACGCACGGGTGCTGACATCGTCCTTGGTGGACGGACTACAGACACCGCCGTCATCGCTGCGGTACCGTTAATGATGGGCGCTGGTGCAGGCGCTGCGTGGCATGCTGGCAAAACTGCAGAATGCGGCGGACTCTGCACGGTCCGCTCACGCGACGGAGGCGTGATCGTTCGCGTCGGTATCGACCATTTCGACGTCGAGCCGCTGGCCACGAGCAACGCGTGCACGCCGAAGACGGTGTCGGCCCATATGCTCTACGAGAATAGTGATCCGTTCCGGCTCGCTGAGCCGGGCGGCGTTCTGGACGTCAGCACCTCACGTTACGAGGCGCTCGACGATCGGATCGTACGCGTCTCGGGATCGGTCTTCGAACCTGCGCCATATACCATGAAGCTGGAGGGCGCATCCGGGGGACCGTTCCAGACGATCATGCTTGTCGGTATCCAGGACCGCGGCGTGTTGGCGGAAATCCCACGGTTCATCGCTCAGATGGAAGGTTTCTTCCGATCGCGGTTGCAGGCGACGATCGGGGTTCGTCTCGGAGACTACGACGTTTCGCTACGAGCCTATGGCTGGAACGGGGTTACGGGGGAAGCGGTGGATCCAGACGCGCCTCCGCCGCGCGAAATTGGCCTGATGTTCGTCGCCACCGCTGCCACGCAGGAGCTGGCAACGCAGATAGCCAAGACCTGCAACCCGGCTTTCTTCCACATGCCGCTGAACACCGATCAAGAGCTCCCGAGCTACGCCTTTCCATTCTCACCGGCCGAGATCGAGCGCGGACAGGTTTATGAGTTCAGGCTGAACCACGTGGTTCGGGTTGACGACCCGCTCGAGCTTGTTCGGATCCGATACCCAGGTGCGGAAGGGGTTAATCATGCCGAAGTTGAGTAACGTCTGCTCGCATGTACGTTCAAAGAATGCCGGGCCCTTCTGGATCACCGTCGATCTTTTCTTCCCTGATGCCGGGGCGTTTGCGCATTACTCGAACGCCCCGTCGCTCACGGGTTCGGCAATCGCCGCGGTGTTCGGCGTTGACCCCGTCAGTATGAAGCGTTTCGAAGTGACGCATCTTTCGGTGCTGAAGTTCTCCTACCCGCGTGCCACGCCGCAGGGCGGAACGGTCGAGCGGGACATGCACGGCGGTCAGCAATACGTGAGGTTGCTCGATGTCGAGCTCTGATCCTCTCAGTAGCGGTCGACCGACTGCAGGTATCATCACCCAAGCCCTCTACGGACTCGGTGCTGTCTCAAGCGGGATCAAGATGCGCGCGTTGAGCGCGTTCCTTCTGCTGTACTACAATCAGGTGCTCGGTCTTTCCCCGACGCGTGTGTCGTTAGTCATCACGGTGATCCTGGTCTTCGACGCTATCTGCGATCCCGTCGTCGGGCATTTGTCAGACCGTTTTCACTCGCCTTGGGGCCGGCGGCATCCCTTCATGTATCTGTCCGCCGCGCCGCTGGCGATCGGGTTCTTCCTGCTCTGGAACCCGCCGACCGGTCTAACCGACTGGCCACTTCTTTGCTGGCTGTTCGGGTGCCTGTTGTTGATCAGGGTCTCGGATACCTTCTTTGAGTTGCCGTCCGCTGCACTCGCGCCTGAACTCGTCGAGGACTATGACGGCCGCACGCGGATCGTGAACTTCCGGATCTTCTTCCGTACGATCGCCGGGCTGCTCGTGACGGTCCTCGGACTAGAGGTCTTTATGCGCGAGAGGCCCGACGGGTCTGGCGGCGCGACGGAACAGGCGGGATACTTCGGCTTCTCCCTCACGATGTCGGCGATCATGTTTACCGTGATCGTCATCTCGGCTGCAGCGACGCACCGGTTCATTCCCTACCTGCGCCGCCCCGTGCCGACCAAACACCGGGGTGGCACGTTTTGGCAGGATACAATGGGTATCCTGCGCAACCGGTCCGCAGTTGCCATGCTCGGGGTTGGCGCTTTCCAATCGGTTGCAGCTGGTGCGAAGACCGGACTCGACCTTTACTTCGGCTTGTATTTCTGGGAATTGTCGCAGGCGCGGCTGTCGCTCATGGCAACTATAGGTGCTGTCGGGGCTCTCGTAGGCGCATCGCTAGTAGGAATGGTAAGTCGCAGACTGGGGAAGCGTCGAGGCACGATAATCTGTTACACACTCGGCCTGTTGAACGGCGCGATCCCGATCGCGCTTCGATTATTAGATCTTATGCCGGCGAATGGATCGAACGCCCTGTTCGTCATCCTCTCGGCGGAAGCCTTCTTCCTCGGGATGCTATACGTGATGAGCGCTGTCATGATGAACTCGATGCTCGCCGACGTCATAGAAGATGTGGCGGTCAAGTCCGGTCAACGTTCGGAAGGGCTACTCTTCTCAGCCGATCAGTTCTTCACCAAGGCGGTATCCGGACTAGGGGTCATGGTATCGGGTGGAGTGCTTTCGCTGATTGCATTTCCCCGGGACGCAAAGCCGGGGGAAGTGGATCCTGAACTGATTTTCAGACTAGGTGCACTGTATCTGCCAACGGTCATTGGGATGACGCTCATCGCGATCGGGTTACTTTTCGCTTACCGGATCGATCGGACGCAGCACGAGCGGAACCTTGCGACTTTGCGGACGAACGAGGCCGACGAGATCCGCGTGACGCCGGAACTGGCCCCGACCGTCTCGTAACAAATGCTCATCGACCCCATTCCACTGGCAGCGTGATCCTAGTGGCCTAATACTGATGAACGGACGTCTGATGTTGGGACGTCCGGGAAATGTCACGAGCCTCCAGTCATGGGTCCGTGCGGACCTCGCAGGCGCATTTTTATCTGCGTCCATCGTCTGAGAGTCAGGCCTCAGCGCTGTCGGGCATTGCCAGATATCCAAGTACGGCGCGGCGAACCCGCACCATGAGTTGTGCCTGTCGCTCCTCGCCGCGTTCGCCTGCGGCATCGATCATTCCCCTGATAATCGCTAGAACATCGTCCGTGACGGATGCCGTATCAGATTGGTGGGGAAGGTCCGGCCGGGCAAGAATGTCTGCGAGAAACGTGACGATTCTAGCCCTTACGAACTGAGTGTCGACATCGAGAGGAAGGCGGGCTTCCTCGAAATCGAGCAGTCGTGCCAGACGAGGGCGACGCATTTGGTGTCGAACAGCGGCTTCAATCACGCCATCTAGAGCGCCCCGCCCGGCAACTACGATACTCGCGGCCTCAACCTCCTCGACAAGACGGGATGTTTCACGAGCAATTAACGCACCGAGCAGCGCATCCTTGTCAGGGAAGTACTGGTACAGCGTACCAATGCTGGTGCCGGCTAATTCAGCCACCGCATTTGTGGTAAAGCCACCGTGCCCCTGCTCCTCCAAAATGCGAGCAGAGGCTTCGATGATCGCAGTCACGGTGTGCTGCGCGCGCGCCTGCCTTGGCTGTTTCCGTGGGCGCGTGCGTTGGTCCTGAGGCTGTGCAGTCATGGTGGCCAATGCGAGTAGCTAAGGTGAGCGGATGCTCGCATCCTAATGGCGTCAATCAACGACGCAAGGATGCATCATGGACGCCCAACCCACCCAGTTCGAGACCGCACTCACGACCTTCTTTATGGTTAAGACCTCGCCGGAATGGCTAGGCTTCACGTTCGAGACGCGACTGGCCCATGCCCGAGACACCTTCCAGCCCATCCTCGATGAGTTCAATGGGCGGGTCCGCCTTAAGTGGTACGATGTTGAGTTCTACACGGCGAAGATCAGCGATATCTGGATGATCGAGTCAAAAGACCATCAAAGCTATCAACTCTTCTGCGAGAAGCTGCGCGAAACGCCGTTCTGGGACCGCTTCTTTCTCGTTCACGACATTTTTCCAGGTGAGCTGAACGCGTGGGCCAAGAACTATGAAGTCGAAGCTCTCCGATCTTGAAATATCATCGGGCGGCGTATGCCCGCTCGGTGGCACTGCTCCGCTCCACACCCTTTGCGGGTGGAGCGGAAGACCAGCGTTCTTTACGCCCTTCTTGTGGCCGTTTCCGAAACAGCATCCCATTTGAGAAAGCCTAGTGGTCAAAGGGAGGGGCTAGCCGTCCTAACTTCACTCTGGCCGTGGACATGAACAAGCGGCCGGAGTTGGGGTGCTGAACCGACGCTCTGAGCGTCCGCTTCTCTATCGCGGCCTGAGTCAACAGGCGCAGACCACTCTCCGCCGCCGCGAGTGCGCCGGTTTGAGGAATTGGTAGGCGACGAAAATACAAAT
>NZ_SLYA01000023.1 GCF_004340965.1 Sphingomonas sp. PP-CE-1A-559
AATAAGTTTGAGACCCGATTCAAGAACATGACCAAATTCGGATGCATCAGGCAATTTATTTATTGCCCAATGTGCAATGGCCCTATTAAACGCAAATGCGGTTTCATAAAAACTCTCGTCAGTTGGAAAACTATCAAGAATTTTCAAAGCACTTTCAAATTGGCTGCCCGCAATAAATCTTAATCCTATGTTTAGCCTGTCGTCGACGGAGAGCTTATCAAATCCGTGCATGGCAATCATAGATTTCAGAACTCTGGCGGAGTACTGAGTTACAAAAAGATTGCTTTCTAATGATAGAAAAGAGGTCGCGATTTCTTTCATATTAAGACTAGAAAGAGCAGGAATATCATCAGCCTCTGGCAACAAATTTTCATCAGCGGCAAGAATTGTAGCTAAAGAGTCCCTGACCATCGACCCCGATATCGATGGTAGCTTCAGCAAGCTAATTGCAGACGATGTGCTCGCCTCTAGATTATCAAGTTCTCTATAGATTCTCATACGCAGCAAATGTATTCCGGAGATCATTTGATCTCCGTTGATTATATCAACCGCGGTGTTGCCAATGGACGCTACAGCAAGTTCTACTGTTGACGCGGCATCATGTAGCACGCTTTTACTATAAAAAAACAAAGATGCTAAAAACATCAGGACATAATCGCCCTGATGAAATTCTTTTATTTTCGATATCTTTTTTCTAATTTCATCATATTTTTCGCCATTGAATGAATCTCTTGCGGTAAATCGTGACGAGATATTATCGGAGTTGTTGATGTCAGTTAAGTACAAAGCTGCGCCATCGGCATCTTCGGCATTTAACTTGGAAATACTATTGCTTAGATCTCTTAACTCTTTGGAGAGAGAGCTTTTGGGTCTCTCGAGAACAAAAATTTTCTGATCAAGCAATGACAAACTATCATAATGATGAACCATTGAAAGGTTTTCATCGCTATAATTAATTTCAGATTGAAATCGTTTTAGCCAAGTATTTAATATCTCATACTCATCGTCGAGCTTTGGTACACGCGACGCAACGAAGTGCAAACTTATCGGTTCGTCGGCACTGGGTTCTTGCCTGACATCATTCACAATTTGCTTGAGTCCAGAAAGATTCTGCTCATTTGGAAAGAAAACCGCAGCAATTGCATCAGGTAGCTGCCTGGTGCAAATACCGCTAATATCCGTATGGCCAGTTCTGCTGTCTATTAGTACATAATCGAACCCAAGATCGGCCCACTGCTCTTTTAGGTCTTCAAATAATAAGAAGCCATTCTCGTCATTGTATAAAGTCCGCCAATCAATCTTCGAAAACAGTGCGGAATAATTGGAGTCCTCGACGTTCCCTGCCGGCATCACCGATAGACCGTCTATTGCCTTCGAGGAGGCGTCATCTGTCTTTTCTACTAACTGACACTCATGAATGAAATCTCTAGCGGCAGGAGCTTTCCCAGAAAGTCGATATGCCGAGACGAATTCTACCATTCCGGCTTTGCCCCGGGCGGTTCGGCATGCTTCGAACGTAGTAAGGCCCGGTGCCTCTAGATCAAAGTCGACGACCAGAACTCGGCGCCCCTTCTTCACTAAATTTGCAGCAACATTCATCAGTGCCAAAGTGCGACCTACGCCGCCTTTAAAAGAGTAGAATGTACATACAAACACTACCCGTTATTCCTCTTTAAAGAAAACAAATCACGACGCTTTAGTGCTTTTTCATATCTTTCCGAAGAAGCGCTAAGTGCAGAAAAATCAACGTGAATTACGTTTGATTCGTCTTTCGTTTTGGCCGGCTCATTCGCAATCGACAAAAGGCTCAAGCCAACCTCTTTGTTTTCAAGGGCCAGCAGATAAAAACTAGACTGACCACTTATAAAAAGTTTTCTATTCTCCCATCGCTCTAGGGAGGCGTGCCCTATCCTAAAAGCAGCCGCAAAATCTCTACGGTTCATACCGTATACGGCACGAATTTCGCGAATACGGTCAGGGGTTAGTAGATTTTGATGTTCGCAAGCGGCGTCATGCCGAATCTCTTCCGCACGAAAATCGGTAAAAGAAAAATCACATTCCACGCACGTATTCACGGGAACATTTACCGTTATGATATCCTCATCAGCACCAAACGGGAAACTCTCGGATTCAACAGACTCCGTGAAAGAATCTCCACCGCACATAATGCAGGAGCTTCTAGCGGTATCTGTAAGCGCATTCTTCATGCCCTATACTCTTCTGTTGAGTAATGAAAACTGAGACCTAGAACCAAGTCCCTATCGAAAACGATGCCTACCTTCATATAGAGCCGTCGTTCGTTGTTCGACACGTCAATGAGCATTTCGATAGCCGGGTGTGGATTTAGAGCTGAAGCCGGCCGCCATCGTAACGGGGTATCACCCTCAAAATGGTCAGCGATGAAGTCCCATGCTGCATCATCGTTGAAAATGGCTTCCGTATCTGGATGCCTTACTGTGAAGGGGTGCCAATTGTGCCCAGTTCCGGCATTCCTGGCTAAAATGCGTTTTTGTGGATTCCGGCAGTTATTGCTGATTTGCTTGCGCTGGTGAGAGGTAAGTTCCAGAATCTCGTGCGTCACGTTGTGTGCCTCATATGAGGCGATTCGTAAAGAAAGCAATACCACACACGTTTGACTCCCCTGAACCCCCTAGATGTAAGGAGCCGGCAGGTTGGTCAATGGCACGAAGATCTAGATGGCGTTTCCTCTAAAACCGGCAGCTTGATGCGAAAATCATAGGTTTTGCATCGCTGGGAAAATGGTGGAAATCCGGGCACTTCCAAGATGCATAATTCCGATGCACAATCCGAGCATGATTTACGGCTACGCGCGCGTCTCATCCAACGGGCAGGATCTGGCGCAGCAGCTCGCCCAGCTCGACGTGGCCGGCTGCACCAAGATCTACCGCGAGAAGGTCAGCGCCGCGACTGCCGAGCGGCCGCAGCTCAAGCGCGCGATCGGCGCGCTCGATGCCGGCGACGTGCTTATGGTGACGGCCACCGATCGCTTGGCCCGCAACACTCGTGACCTGTTGAATATCCTTCATGCGGTGAAGGAGGCCGGCGCGGGCTTCCGCTCGATCGCGGAGCCGATGGTGGACACGACCTCGCAGTTCGCGGAGGTCGTCATTGCCGTGCTGGGGATCGCAGCGAGCTATGAGAGGCAGCGCATCACCGAGCGCACCGCTGCCGGCAGGGTTCAGGCCAAGGCCCGTGGTGTGAAGTTCGGTCGACGTGCTGCCCTTACAGCTCACCAGCAGACCGAGGCGCTACAGCGGCTCGCCAAGGGCGACACGCAGCGCACTGTTGCCGCTCTGCTCGGGGTCGATCAGGCGACGATATCGCGGTTGTCACGGAAGCAAGGTTGATGATCGGGCGAGCTGGAAACAAGCCGTTAAACCGGTGCAGGCCATAGTAACCTCGAGGAGACTAAAAATGGCGTTTACCGAGGCCGAAAAGCAGCAGTGGCATGCCGACCGTCGAGCAGGCAAATCCACGGATGACGATTACACCCCATCCCCAACTTGCGGACATTGCGGCAACCCGTTCAGCCTGGGTGCGGGAGTCGTCACCGACGACTTCTCACTATGCGACGTGTGTAACGGCGATTGATCCTTCCTGTCATTCGTCTGTGCGGCCGAACAGGCGACCAAAGAACCCGCGTTTGGATTCGGTAGGGCCAGGTCCCGCCAACAGGCCGATCACTCTGGCCTGTGCCTCCCGGCGTTCGTCCTCGGATCTATCGAGCCGTTGCCGCAGATCATCGACCACGCCATCGCGATCACGAAGCTGTTCACGCAACAGTTCAACTTCCCGGAGCAACCCCCCTGTTTCCATTAGGGTTTCCCTGTTTCCAACAGGGGTATCAAGGGGGGCTTTTTGAACGGTTTCCGTCTGTTTCGGAGGAAACACCCGAAACAGCTCGGATGTGTCAATCAGGTAGCCATTATCGGTTTTCTCAGCATAGCTAAGACGCCCCGATTTAAGGGCTTTCGAGACGGTTCCCTTGCTGACACCGGCCAGCTCGGCACCCTTCGTCATCGACACCGTAGCCATAGGTTACCCCGTGTTTCCAACCGGGAACCATGACCGGTTGCCGTAGGGTATCGTGCAACCCTGTCAGAGACAAGGATCAGGGTTTCGCCCACTTCTCCGCGCAACCCTTTACCCATGTGGTCCAATCATCGCGAAGAGCGTCACCCCGGAGTTGCCGTCGCCGGTCGGATCGGACCCGAGCGTATTGATCCGCTAGCCGTTGAATCGCATGGCCTCCGCCGTAGGCGAGGCCGATCGCATAGAGGTCTGGCGTTTGATATTCCGACACCTGATCGTCGGCAGGCCACCGCAATATGTCTGAAACCGAGAGGCTGGCAGCGGTAGCAGCGATAATCGCCGCAGGATCAGCGACCGTTTCTACGGTGCCTTCTCGCCGTGCGCGCCGGCCGGCACGGTGACGCTCGTTTTCTTCCTCTGCCGCTACGACAGCGATCGGAGCCTTGCGACGAAATGTGATCGCTACTTCGGTGACCTTGCGGCCCCTTCGCTTTGCGACCTCCCAGGCGACCGAGAATTGGGGAACGAGCTGATTTATCTCAGCCGTCGCCGCATCGAGGACGAAGCGGCGCAGATCGGCGAACGAGCCATAGGTGCCTTCAGGAACGCCAAGTTTGGACCGTAGCGTCGCGACATCACCCCGCCAGATCGGCACGTCGCGGCGATAGAGCAAAGCTCCGAGCTGGTAGAGTTCGAGGGCATACTTGCTATCGAACGCCAGCACTGTTGCCCGGTGCAGCAGGGCATAGGCTTCGCTGTCTTTCAGAAGATCGCGGGCGCGGCGAGTGAACCGGTAGATCAGCCACCCCTGCTCTCCCCCTTCAAATGTTTCCTCGATCATCTGGAACGTGCGACGCCCTTGGTCGCCCTCGACCTGATCGGGCATGGCAAAAAAGATACCCATCAGCTCGTCGATCGTATCTGTAAGGCGATCATTGGAATTGTGGGAGCCGCGCAGCAGGCGCTTGGCAATCCGATGTTCCTGGTCGCGCCATGCGTCGCCAGCGGCCTGATGCATCATCAGGGCGAGAATCTTGCGAGCCGAGAGGGTGAGCGAAACACCGCGCGCGTAGCGGACTTCGACCAGTTCACGCGGTTGCACGATCGTGTCGGAACCCCGCTCCTTCTCGATCCGCGCAACTTCCATCGTGCGTTTAGGCTTATCGTCGGCTGCCCCGGTCATGGCAGCATAATCGTTCGATGCGACAACGCGGTCAAGTATCATGAGATGAGAGCGACTAGCTCCTCACTTCACGCACCCCATTCCTCACAATACCCCACCCCATTTCTCACAATACCCCACCCCAAAACTCATGATACCCCACCCCATTCCTCATAATAGGCTGGAATCGTCGTTCCAAATCAAAGGGATGCGACCCCCCTGAATCATAGAATCATAGAATCATGAATCACCGCCCGCGGAACAGAGAAGATTTAGGTGGAATCGACCTTCGGCCGATGCGCTGATGCTGCGTGCCGGCTACGCCGTCACCGGAGCGGCCTATCGGCCGCTAGCTTGGCGATGAAGAAGTCGGGGCAAAGGCGGTCAGCGATCATTTGCCACTCGTCACGCGGCGAGGAGCTTTCCCATTCTCGTTGTGGACGACGATCGCGGACACGCCCGAAACGGCGATGCGATCAATCAGACGATCAGCTTCCTCGTACTGGTTACTGGGCCAGTCTCGGGCGACGTGGACGCGATTGTCGCCAATTTCGAGCGTCAGGTGCGAAATGGAAGAATCAAGGTCGAGGAGCCGCGCCATGTCGGCTTGGGCTTCCGGTGTGACGTGATCCAGAGCGTGTCCGGTCATCACAAGCTGCCATGTGCGGGCTGTTTCATCCCGGATCATGGCAGGAGCCAGCCGTTATAGGATTTGCGATCGGGGTTCGCGCCGAAACACCAGTAGGCCCCGTCGCGCTTCTCGCGTTTCCACCCGTGATTTTTCGGGCAAGCAGCAATGGCAGGGATGGTCTGTTCGCTGGCCTGATCGATCCGGCGGGCAAGCTTACCGTTGGCGGTGTTGGCCCAGTTCGCTGCTGCGACCTCATCGCGAGCGCGGGCATAGCCCGATGCTTCACCGGCCCCGTTTCCGAGGTGATAGCCGTAACCCAGCGCAACAGGCACCAGCAGGGCGAAGCCGGCGAGTGCGCCGTTCCACCACCTGTCCCACCGGCGCCGGCGCAGCTCATGGGCGCGGCGATCGGCGGCATCGGCGGCAAGACGATCGTTCAGGGCGGCGTTCGCAGCCGAGTCAGCGTCGATCCGACGCCGCAGGGCCTCTCCCGCCTCGGCAAGGCCATCTGCGGCCCCATGACGCGCTCCGGCCTCCGCACGGGCTACCAGAACCGCAGGATCGACCAGGCGGGCGGCTATGACCTTGTCGCGGGCTTCTTCGTCCTCAGCGCGCTGTGCGTCCCTAGCGGCGGCATCGGCGACGCTGGCGCGCACGTCGGTCACCAGGTCGCGGAAGGAACCCAGGACGGCAAGGATGCGGTGAATGTTGGTATCGAGGTGGGAGAAGAAGCTCTGCGCCTGGGCGACGTCGGCGGTGTCGCGCGCGAGATTAGCGGCAGAGGGTGGCGGATCGGGGGGCATGTCGAACTCGGCGGGATCGAATTTGCCGGCTGGGGAATCGTCTCGGTCTCCGCCACGACCCCTTACCCTTCCGCGCCCTTCATTTTGGAGCTGGCGCGCCTGTTCGAGCAGGCGGCGGGGATCATCGTCACGGTCGCGTTCCATCAGCGGTCCTCCCCGGGCAGCGTCCACCCCTCGAATGGTTTTTTGTCGGACTCGCGGCTGATGCGGTGGGTCAGCTCGCTGACGATGCCGGCGAACCGTTTGTCCTTGGTGGCGGCATCGAGAAGCAGGCCACCCAGGATGATCTTGCGGCGGGTGTCGAGGCGACGACCTTCGGTGGCGATCCGGGCGTTCAGGGCATCGAGGCGAGCCTTGGCCTGGGCAAGACGCTTCTTCGCCAGTTCGAGAGCTTCGGGGGTGGGAGCCGCCATACCTTCTCCGCGTCAAAGCACGATCACAAAACGAGCATAGCGCAAACCAACAAACGAAGCCACCCAAGACGACGGTAGGAGACAAGGGCGCACTTTAGCATTACTATGTAATGCGTGCGGCAGGGACACCCTGCACCCATGTCGCAAGCGACAGCGGGGCCTCGGCCCCACACCCCGACCAGCGTCATGCCGCTGGACTACGTTTGAGAAGGCGCACGCGGACGATGGCGATCTACCATCTGGCAGTGAAATCGGTGTCGCGCTCGACCGGGCGCAGCGCAGTCGCGGCGGTCGCGTATCGTGCCGGCGTCTGTCTCGAAAACGAGCGCGACGGCCTGGTGCACGATTACACGCGGCGGGGCGGTGTCGAGGATACGTTCATCGTCGCACCGGAAGGTGCGGACTGGGCGCAGGATCGCTCCGCGCTGTGGAACGCAGCGGAGGCGGCGGAGAAGCGCAAGGACGCCAAGGTGGCGCGGGAGTACGAGTTGGCGCTGCCGGCCGAGCTGGACGCCGGCCAGCGCCGCGACCTGGTTCGTGCTTTCGCGGAGGATATCCGCGACCGCTACGGGGTGGCGGTCGATGTGGCGATCCATGCCCCCCATGACTACGGCGACGATCGCAACCACCACGCGCACGTCATGACGACGACGCGGGTGGTGGACGCGGAGGGGTTGGGAGCGAAGACGCGCCAGCTCGACGTGCGATCGTCGGCGTCGATCGAGGTGGAGGATATCCGGGCGAGCTGGGCAGCGCAGGTCAACGACGCGCTGGAACTCGCCCAGGTGGCCGAGCGGGTCGATCATCGCAGCTATGCGCGCCAGGGCATCGAGATGGAGCCGACCGTGAAGATGGGCCATGCCTCGGCCGCGATCGAGCGCCGCGCCGAGCGCGAGCAGATCGCAGCCGGCGAGGAGCTGCACGCCGTTACGCCACGTGGACAGATGAACGAGGCGATTCACGAGGCGCGGGGGCTGGGGGTGTATATCGAGCGCGGCCGGGAGTGGCTGCACGAGATGGGCGGCCGGGTGCGGGAGCGGGCCGAGTTGGCGGC
Organism: Sphingomonas sp. PP-CE-1A-559; assembly: GCF_004340965.1. Classification (GTDB taxonomy): domain Bacteria; phylum Pseudomonadota; class Alphaproteobacteria; order Sphingomonadales; family Sphingomonadaceae; genus Sphingomonas. The sequence continues at coordinate 8,117 of NZ_SLYA01000023.1, forward strand.
GCAGAGCATGGCGAGCTTCGTCCAGGGCGCGGCACGAACGATGCGGGCGGGGTTGCAGACCAGCACCGACGACGGGTTCGCGGCGGTGCCGGCGCTTGATCACTCACTCCGGCGCGAGCAAACCTCGTGGGTCGAGGTGGAGCAGCCGGAGCAAGGCGACCGCGACCGCGATGGCCCCGCTAGAGGCGGGCGCGGGCGATAACTAGAACCGTCAGCCGATGGGTGACTGGCCGACGACTCTCGATTTCACGAATAGGTTTTATTGATCACTAATTGAATGCATAACATTATCAGCACTACGATGAAGAACTTCTGGCTCAGGACCATCATCGCTGATGTAATTAATTAGTTTATGACAATTTAGAATAAACTCTTCTGATGATACAGTCATAAACGACCAGCAATCAAAAACACCACCTGCTTGGCCATCTGCTAAACTAATAGCCTTGTTAGCTAATTGAATGGCTAGGGCTGAATTGCCAACAATTGATGCACTCAATGCAATACACTGGTAGAAATTTGCATCTTGATCGAACTCCTCAATAAGTTTGAGACCCGATTCAAGAACATGACCAAATTCGGATGCATCAGGCAATTTATTTATTGCCCAATGTGCAATGGCCCTATTAAACGCAA
>NZ_SLYA01000024.1 GCF_004340965.1 Sphingomonas sp. PP-CE-1A-559
TGTCGCCTACCCGATGCAAAACTCACGGATTTTGCAGCGGCCGAAAACGGCAGGAAGGCTCGATATCCGCCGATGCAAAAATCCGATGCATTTGGCGGGCACGTTCGATGGCGAATTTCTGGCATGCAAGTCCGAAAGACGCCTGTCCGCTCTCCTCCCCATTAGGGCCGTTCATGATGCAGAAACGCGATCGGTCCCGCCGTGCTGTCGCTAACTGCAAGTTGGCATCGCAGAAAATACCTATCGTCACCAGTCGACGATATCAGACCAAAAGGGAACGTAGCGAGTTTCCCCAATCAGGTGGGTGCCGCCAAACTCATTTTCGAAATACTCAATTAGATTTGCACCGTAATAAATAGTGTCGAAGCCGTGCATAGAGAAAACGGGGTTGCCTGCTATCTCTGGAGTTTGCGGGATGAAGCGGTGGCCGAGTAGCGGAATTAGTTTGCGAACCTGCCTTACGGCGTCGCGAACGACTTCTTGTCGAGCACCCTTTTCAGCAGGACGCTCACCCCAGCCGGGCCACCAAAGCCCGTTTTCGTCGACGTCAAACAAAAGTAGTTCTGTCGGCCAAGCAAGCATCTCCTGAATGCGATGATCGTCCGCGTTCCAATTATATCCGCCGACAGGGCTTCTATCCAAAAGAAGAGCCGCTAGATCGGGCGGGAAGCGGATATCGTACCGCTCCTGCGCTCGGTCCAGTTCGGACTGTGTGAAGCCGGATGTCCAGTTGTTCATTCGTGAAAGCATCGCGCTGGAACGTCCGATATGCAACGATCTCCAGCGAAAATCTGCCCGTCTGCAATCCTCAAACCCGGACATTCCCGAAATTCGATCCCTTTCGAGAGGGCTGCCGGCTTCTCACGGCTCGTTCCTAATTGGGAACATCGCTCGGATCAGCGTTATCGTCCACCTCCAGCAGAACACGATAAGCGCTGTCTTCGCTTTGCATTGCTCGCGCCGCTTGTTCAGCCGTTATCGAACGGTGAAGAAGTCGGCTGCCGGCCGACTCTCCGCTGTCGTATTCAGCTATATAAAGGTCGTCTTCGCAGGTGATCCGCAGACCCCATCCCTCGAATACGATCGTCTGCAACGTCACCCCCTATCAAAAGGTTGATGTGATACGCCCTGATAACGGATCTGCTTGAGCTTTGGAAAAATCCTGATCTACCATCCTAACGGGAATGCATTTGCCGCTGTGATTGCACTACCCTATCGGCGCGCGGCGCGTGCTAAATCGCAGCAGCTTCGATCCGGCTCTGTAGTTCTTTAATCGTCTGCACCAAGGCATGCTGTATAACTGTATCTCCCAAAGCCCGCGCAGCCTCATATTCCGCCCTCCTAATCTTGAGCACCTCGCTGGCGACGTGCCGCCAATCGGCAGCAGGTATGCCGTAATCGCGGGTTGCCTCTACTTGATCGAGACCGCTGATCCCAATCAGATGAAGGCGAGGCCACTGATCGATTTCGTCGACATATGCATAGTCAAAGTTGATTTTAGCATTTTCGGTCAAGGTCACCGTAACGTGATTCCAACGTTTCGGCAGGAAGATGTCGAGCGTTCTCATTCTCGCGAGATCGAACTTTATTGACTCCTCAACCTCTTCGGGCCGGCTACCGAAGCCGACATACTGCCCTCGCACGCCGTCGCGACGGGTCCATTGACTGACGCCCGCAGTCTGCATCCACTCATGAAACTGCGCCTCGAACCGCATCTCCACTGCGTCCTCGGGGAAGATCGACCACAGCTTTCGGCTAATGTCGCCAACGATTGCCTCGAACTGCTGCTTGTCTGCCATCGGTGTCCCAATCCGTTTGTTAGTATCAGTTCGTCGGTCTCAGGCGGCAGGTCCAGTCCCGTTCCAAATTTCGCAATTCGCCCCCAGCCAACAGAATTTCCATTTCGCGATCCCAATCGAGAAACCAGACCTGCAGAAATCATTCCCGGGCACTTATGGGGCGGGCAGAGTAGGGAGAGGCTCGTTGGCTAGCCTGACAATCTCCGCGGCTAGATCGTCGGATGATGCTGCCGCCTTAGGCCAATAAATTATGTCGCAGATAGGTACGTTAGGGAAAGTGCGCTCAAGAATACCGAGGCAAAAGCTGCTCCTTGGTTCGTCCGCAGCTTCGATGACGCCGATGCATTCCGCAACTTCCTGAACGGTAAGGTCGGGGATGCCTGGAGGAGGTCCCATCGCTGCCAACACCGCAAAATCACGTTCGCTGGTCCAACTGTTCAGGTTGCTAAACGTGATGCTATCATACCCCTGCGATCCCGCCAGCGCATCGGCTTCGGCGATGAGCGCGTCGCACTCCTCGTCAGCATCCAAACAATCGACGATCCGAAGGATGAGACTCTGCAATGCGTCGATCCGCTCCGGCGGGGGCGTCGGTATCAGCGCCTCAATCCTGCTGGGCATCGAACCTCTCCTAACCTTCGAATAATATCCGACCATGAACACCGCTGTCGAATAATCTCAATTCATCGAGCCTAGCTATTCGTTGCCGACATTCCGTTTCCCATTTCTCGATCCCTCGCGAGAATGTCGGCTCGGGCAAGAACGCCCAAACCCGGACCTAGCTGGGCTGGTTTGCTGATCCCGATAGCGGACATTGCCGGGGCGTCGGCGTTGGGCCAGATTGCTACACATGACCGACGCTCGCACCTTCCTGATCGACTGTCTCGAGCGCGTTATCGATGGGAGCGACGTCACGAACGGCGAGCTTGATGCGGCTATTGCCAATCCCGCCGTGTTGCGCGGTGCTGAGCGGAAAGCGTGGCATGGCTTAAGCTATTGGGCCGACGACGATGACATTCGTGAGAAAGACCCGAATTACGCTCCTTCGCGTAGGCAGCAGCTAGTCGGTTTGCTAGCCGACTTGAGGCGCGATGATAGACACTAGCGCCCACTTGTGGACATTCAGTTCTGGCCACAGAGTAGCTGGATGATCGCTCTTTTCGTATTACTGGTGGCCGCCGAACCTGCTTACCAACCCCATCGCGCCGTGCCGTTCGCAACGGGGCCACTCGCGCAAGTCTCTGCGATGAGGGCAGCGATCGTCGCATGCCAAGCGCCCGCAAAGGTTAGTAAATCGAAGGGGGCTGCAATTGTCCTACTGGCGCCTGATCGGTCCGAAGATGCCTTCAATTGCCTTTCCGCATGCCGTCATCGCTCATTTTTGGGAAGGCGGCAGCCTCAGGCGACGTTCGCTAACGCCACACGCCTTCAATAGCGGACCGTCCGCTTTCCTCTCCATATCGGCCATTCCGCTATCGCCCAAATGCCGGACGCTCGGGTTGCAAAATACGGCTCCCGAAAGCGGTCATCCGTTCAGCGCGATCTTTTCCGTCCGGTCACCCCTGATGCAAAAGTCAGGCTGGATAATCTTGTTTACGGTGGGCAAGGGGTTAGTTTGGGACGATGGAATAAAAATTGCCATATGGCACTCCTTTCCCGGCAACGCCGACCACTCTGAAACGCGTGACGTTTAGATTTATCATGATATTCTAGGGGTAGGTAATGAGAAATATCAGACTATGTTCAGATTTTCTCGTAGTGGAGATGGTTTGCCGTGGTTTTTATACTATTCTAGATGATAGCGAGCCGCTCTTTTTCTATAAATGTGCCAATGGGGTTTTATAGATTTATTCAGGTTGAATTCTTGTCTCGTCGTGAAGGAATTCGGGTTGGGGGGTCACTCGGCATCGCCCTCAATCCTTTGGCAACCTGTGAAGAGAATCAAGCGAGGCGCACGCTTGATTCTCGAAATGGCCTATCAATTTCGGTTAGAGTCGAGAATTTCCCTGATGTTATGGTCGCAATGGTCTTCAAGGAAGTTACCACAGCCGCAGCCGCCATGGTGGCCGATCATATATCCGCCCTAATAGAAAAAGAAGTTCCTGCAGATAGGGCGGACGCAAAAGCAAAAATGGAAAGTAACATTGGATGGCTGTCTGCCATTAAAATAAGCAAAATTCATCCCGGGAATGAAAACTGGCATATTGGAGATAAGTTATTTGACGCTATCAGATAGTTCGCCGCCTAAGAGCCCCTAACTATCACGTCGTGCCGTTCCGGCGGTTCCGAGCCGACCGGATTACCCGAAAGCCGACGGACCGCTATCGAGCAGGAAAGCTGCCGGACGGCTCCCGCCCACTTGCGGACGTTCGATCAAGCCTTAGACCACGTTCATGGTCACAGTGCGCTTCTCGAACGAAACTGATGGAGCCATTGAATTTATGGTGGAACCGTGGGGGGCGGTCGAGCCGATCCCGGCAGGCGCGAGGTTCGCCATCCACTACAGTCCGCACGTTGATCGAGAAGACACGTCCTACACAGAGTATCATGCCGGGATGATCCGCTTTTGGGTCGAGGGCAGCGATTATGAGGTCGAAATTGACGGGAAGCGGGTTCCGACCTGACGTCCGCCTACGCCCAGAATAGGTCATTCGGGATGGCTGTTGTGCTTCCCGATTGCGGACGTTCAGCGGGAGGGTTAGCTACCGCTCATGCGAACCGCCCTGAACGCGCCTGCTGAGGCTCTGGATGATGCCGAGCGAGCGTTTGTAGCCAAGGTCCGAGAGCATGGCTGGTTCGATACCGCAGTGTTTGGCGACACCGAAGGGCCGGGGTTCTCATTTACCACGGGGTTGTGGGTGAACACGGGTCAGCCAGAACTGATCATGTTCGGCATGAAGCGTGAGATAGCCCATGACGTGTTCTGGGAGCTATTCCGAGAGGCTAAGGCGGGGTTGCCACTGCCAGTAGGCGAGCCAACCGATAGGGCGTTTGAAAACTTCCTTGCCTATGCCTTTCCGGTGGCGAAGCGGTTCTACCGAGATCACCTTGGCTGGAGCCGATGGTTTTACGGTAATGACGAGTTCCCATGCCTTCAAATTGTCTGGCCGGATCGAAGTGGTATTTTCCCATGGGAACAGGGGTTCGACACGGATTTCGCAACCGACCAGATCGACCTTACAGAGACTGGCTGGAAGTCAGCACTTACGCGGTGAGTTCGCTTTCCATCGAGCTGGCCTCAGAAGCCGCCCGTCCGCTTTCCTTCCCAACCCGGACATTCCCGAAATTCGATACCCTTGCCGTATCGGTCACGCTGCAGCAGACCGTGGGGATGCGGTTCTTTTCCATTCTCCTTTTTGCCTTGGCGGCTTTTGTCACCGGCTGTGCGGTCCTGTTCTACTTTTACCTGTCAAATTTGGCATGTGGCTATTCGTCAGGTGCCTCAAGCTGCCATGCCTGGCCTTGGGATCTTGGAAACGATGACAGGTTCTGGCTGGTACAAATACCGGCAGGTATTGTGGTTACCCTGATAGTTGGTGGCCTACTGCTCCGCCGTAAGGCGGCAATGAGACGAGCGCGACAGACTAGCTGAGGACTTGGGTCGTCGCATAGCATTGCCGCTGCCCCGGTGGTTTGGGAAGCGCCCGCGGGGCTATTCTTTGCCCGTGACGCTTCCCGAGGTTTGATCCCGTAGAGCAGACTTCAGCGATTCAACGTGCCGCCCGGCGTTGTGCGAGACGCTTGTACCAGACGGTCCAAAGCGCGAGCGCGCCCATTGAGCCGTAGCCGACAAACGGGCTGACCAGCATGTAATCGTGAATGCTGAGGACGAAGACGAGCACGCAGGCGAGCGCCGACGACGTGAGCAGGCCGACACCCCAGACCAGCGTCATGATCGTCATCACGCGACGGAAGCGGGGCGTGTCACGCTTGGCCTCGAACGCCGCGACCTCGCCCGGCGATTTGCGCGCCAGGCCGGCACGAGCCAGTTGATAGATCAGCGGGCGACCGATCGCAGCCGATCCAAGGAATACAAGGCCGATCAATGCCGACACGAGGTTCTCGCGTAATTGAAGAAAGCGGACGGACCCGCCCCCGAGCATGGCGAGCAGCGACAGCGCAATGCCGGCCAGCACAAGGATCGACAGCGCATCGACACGACGGCGACGAACGAACTCGACGAGCGACCAGAGCAAAGGCGGCAGCGAGGAGGCCATCAGCGCGATTACGTCGCCTGACAGCGGCGCCACGCGATCGTAGATCAGCAGCGGTAGCCCGAAATTGACGCCGGCTTCGATGGCGAGAAGGCCGATGCGGCTGCCGGTTTGGCGGTTCATTACAGTGCTGTCCTTCATGGTCGTGACGATCGTGTTCATTGTGCTTCTCCCCCGTTGATCCAGTTGCCGTGAAAGCCCGGCGGGATGCGGTGCGGCAGGCGGATCGTGGCGACCGGCGCGTGCTCGAACCGGCTTGCATCGAGGATGACCAGCTCGGTGGTGTCGTTCGGTGCGTCGATGACGAAGCCCATCAGCCATCCTTCGTCTTCATCCGCAGTGTCGTGCGCGGGAACGAAAACGAATTCGCCAGGATGACGGCCGGGGCCGAAGTCGTGCACTTGCCGGCCGCCCGCTACGAGGTCGTGTTTGTAGAGCCGGCTAGCGCTCTGGAAGCGTCGGTCCGATTGTGTGCCCATGGCATAGGCATAGCGGTAGGCTTGACCGAACCGGCGCTCGTCGACGCGGGGAAACTCCTGCGGTGTGGCATCGATAGTGCGGATCGCTGTCGTTCCGGTAGCAGGATCGAGCGTCCAGCGCTCCAGCCCGCGCGAGGCCACGTCCGGGCCACCAGGCACACCGGCGAACATCGTCGGATATGCACAAACGTCGAGCACCACCCGACCATCGGGTAGGTCGAAGGCGTTAGCGACGTGGAAGACATAGGCCGGATCGACGTCACACCAGATGATGGCATGCTGATCGCCGTCGCGCGGCATCAGTCCGACGCGGGCACGATGCACAGGGTTCCAGGCATAAGGCAGCGGCTGGCCAGCCAGATGGGTTGCCAGCGAGAAGGTCACCGGGAGGTCGAGGATGACGACGTAACGCGCGGTGACCGCGCAATCGTGAATCATTGGGCCATGCTCGACCGCGATCGGCGCCTCACGGACGACCTTGCCGGTGGCATCGAGGACGACGTGGCGGATCTCGTCGAGACGCCTGCCCTCATAGCAGATGCCGTGATACTCGCCGGTTAGCGGGTCGCGGTGGGGATGCGCGGTGAACGACCCGACGAGCGAACCAGCGAAATCGTCGTAGCGCTGCTCGTCGAGCGTATCGGACAGTGCAACGGGGTAACTGCCGCCTTCGACGACCGCGAAGACGCGCCCGGCCAAATCTATAACATTGGTGTTCACCGTGTCGCTGGAACCGTGCCGCGGCCCTAATGCCGGCGTCGTTCCGCGGGCAGCCGCGTTGCTGCGCGATCCGATCCAGCGATTGCGATACCACAGGGCCTTGCCGTCGCGGATCGCCAGGCCGTGAACCATGCCGTCGCCGGTGAACCAGTGGTACGATGCGGGATCGGCTGCGACCGGGTTAGGACCGGTCCGCAGATAGCGACCCTGCAATGCTGGCGGGATGGTGCCGCGCACCGCCAGCTCGGTCAGCGTCAATTCCTCCGCCATCGGCCGGTGGATGCCAGACAGAAAGGGGTGCCCCGTCCGAGGCCCCTCCCCGTTTCCATCATCAATCTGCGCTAGAACGCTAGCCATGCCCGCCTCCAATGTTTACATCGTGAGCATAGTTGAGAAGGTAACAGTGTCAACATGGAAAAACGCTATCATCATGGCGATCTGCGGGCTGCGCTGATCGAGGTCGGGCTGCGGCTGTTGGCGGAACGTGACGTGGAAGGCGTATCGCTGCGAGAGATGGCGCGCGAGGTCGGGGTTAGCGCGACGTCGGTCTACCGACATTTTCCCGACAAGGCAGCGTTGATGCGGGCGCTCGCTCGGGAAGGGTTGGACCGGCTCGCGATTGCCCAGCGAGATGCGTCAAACGGCAAGGACGGTGCTGCTGCGTTTGCCGCGACCGGCCGGGCCTATGTGCGTTTCGCACTCGCCAATCCGGCCCTCTTCCGTCTGATCTTTACCTCGTCCGCGCAGTTGCAGGCCACGGGTGAGATAGAGGCGCTACAGATGTTGCGCGTTAACGCCGCTTCGGCATCGGCGAACGATGCTGGTTTGGATCAAGTGGAGGATGGCGCGCTACGAGCCTGGTCGCTGGTTCATGGCCTCGCCATGCTGATGCTCGATGGGCAACTCCCTGCTGAAGACCGGCTTATCGACACGCTTATTCAAGGATGACTAAGGCTCGCGAACATTCTCGAAACGCGATCGAATTTTGAGACTGGCTACGATTTCTCAAATTGCGAAGGCGGCTGCGGTTGTAGACAGATTACCGATCAGGACGTCTCGTAAAAGCGCGC
>NZ_SLYA01000025.1:0-3371 GCF_004340965.1 Sphingomonas sp. PP-CE-1A-559
TGGTTGCGGGGACAGGATTTGAACCTGTGACCTTCAGGTTATGAGCCTGACGAGCTACCGGGCTGCTCCACCCCGCGACGGTTCCTGTTGAGGAACGTTGGGTAGAAGGCATTGTGAATGGGTTTTTGATATGTTGCGTGCTTGCATGTTGCACGGGCTTCAATGCCTGGCGACGACCTACTCTTCCATCGCTTGAGCGATAGTACCATTGGCGCAGTCGGGTTTCACGGCCGAGTTCGGAATGGGATCGGGTGGGACACCGACGCTATAGCCACCAGGCAATGGAGCCGGTGCGACATGCGTTTGCGTTCATATCTGGGTCCCTCGGGCTTCGCATTGCTGCGAAGCCTGAGGGTTTAAAATCGATACCGTGCAAGGTTTGTAGTGGTATTCGACCAATCCCTCGACGGCGAGGGGATTGGCAATCTGGCGTCGTCTTAATCATCCGCACGCATCGTTTGTCGCTACTGGTTTCCCAGTGTTGTCATTGATGGTGTGAGACTCTCAAGCGCGAATAGAGCAATTAGTATCGGTTAGCTCCATGCGTTACCGCACTTCTACATCCGATCTATCAACGTCGTGGTCTCCGACGGCTCTATGAAATCTTATCTCGAGGGAGGCTTCCCGCTTAGATGCTTTCAGCGGTTATCCCGTCCATACATAGCTACCCAGCTGCGCTCCTGGCGGAACGACTGGTACACCAGAGGTATGTTCAACCCGGTCCTCTCGTACTAGGGTCAACTCCTCTCAAATTTCGACGCCCACGGCAGATAGGGACCAAACTGTCTCGCGACGTTCTGAACCCAGCTCACGTACCACTTTAATTGGCGAACAGCCAAACCCTTGGGACCTGCTCCAGCCCCAGGATGTGATGAGCCGACATCGAGGTGCCAAACAACCCCGTCGATATGAGCTCTTGGGGGTTATCAGCCTGTTATCCCCGGCGTACCTTTTATCCGTTGAGCGATGGCCCTTCCACGAGGGACCACCGGATCACTATGACCGACTTTCGTCTCTGCTCGACTTGTCAGTCTCGCAGTCAGGCGGGCTTATGCCATTGCACTCTAACAGACGGTTTCCGACCGTCCTGAGCCCACCATTGCGCGCCTCCGTTACTCTTTAGGAGGCGACCGCCCCAGTCAAACTACCCGCCACAGAGGGTCCCTGTTCCGGCTTACGGAACGAGGTTAGACATCAGAAACAAACAGGGTGGTATTTCACCTATGGCTCCACATCAGCTGGCGCCGATGCTTCAAAGCCTCCCACCTATGCTACACAGTTTCTTCCTAATGCCACTCTGAAGCTGCAGTAAAGGTGCACGGGGTCTTTCCGTCTAACCGCGGGTACTCCGCATCTTCACGGAGAATTCAATTTCGCTGAGCATGTCCTGGAGACAGTGGGGAAGTCGTTACGCCATTCGTGCAGGTCGGAACTTACCCGACAAGGAATTTCGCTACCTTAGGACCGTTATAGTTACGGCCGCCGTTTACCTGGGCTTCATTTCAGAGCTTGCACCCCTCCACTTAACCTTCAGGCACCGGGCAGGCGTCAGGCCCTATACGTCGTCTTGAAGCCGACTTAGCAGAGCCCTGTGTTTTTGCTAAACAGTCGCTACCCCCTGGCCTGTGCCCCCTCAAAGTGCTTGCGCATAGTGAGGGCCTCCTTCTTCCGAAGGTACGGAGGCAATTTGCCGAGTTCCTTCAGGACACTTCTCTCAAGCGCCTTGGTATACTCTACCTGACCACCTGTGTCGGTTTCGGGTACGGTCTATACGGTGGGGCTATTTCCTGGAACCATTTCGAAGCCATCCCAATCCGATAAGGGATGACAACACACATGATCCGTCACACACCACCAGGCCCACGAATATTAACGTGGTTCCCATCGACTACCCCCTTCGGGCTCGTCTTAGGGGCCGGCTCACCCTGCGCGGATTAGCCTTGCGCAGGAACCCTTGGTCTTTCGGCGAGAGGGCATCTCACCCTCTTTATCGCTACTCATGTCTGCATTCGCACTTCCGATACCTCCACGACCCATTACCAGATCGCTTCACAGGCTTACGGAACGCTCCGCTACCGCGTACCACATAAGTGGCACACCCTAAGCTTCGGCACGTATCTTGAGCCCCGTTACATCTTCGCCGCAGGACCTCTTGTTTAGACCAGTGAGCTGTTACGCTTTCTTTAAAGGATGGCTGCTTCTAAGCCAACCTCCTGGTTGTTTTGGAAGTCCCACATGCTTTCCCACTTAGATACGATTTGGGGGCCTTAGCTGTAGGTCAGGGCTGTTTCCCTTTTGACGACGGACCTTAGCACCCGCCGTCTGTCTCCCGCATATCACTCTTAGGTATTCGGAGTTTGGTTAGGTTTGGTAGATCTCGCGACCCCCTAGCCCATCCAGTGCTCTACCCCCTAAGGTGTTCGTGCGAGGCACTACCTCAATAGTTTTCGCGGAGAACCAGCTATTTCCCGGCTTGATTGGCCTTTCACCCCTAAACACAACTCATCCGGTAACTTTTCAACGTTAATCGGTTCGGACCTCCAGTGCATGTTACTGCACCTTCATCCTGGTCATGCCTAGATCGCCGGGTTTCGGGTCTAATACATCAAACTCTGGCGCCCTATTCAGACTCGCTTTCGCTGCGCCTACACCTATCGGCTTAAGCTTGCTTGATACATTAAGTCACAGACCCATTATGCAAGAGGTACGCTGTCAGGCCATAAAAGCCCTCCAACTGCTTGTAGGCAATCCGTTTCAGGTACTGTTTCACTCCCCTCATCGGGGTGCTTTTCACCTTTCCCTCACGGTACTAGTTCGCTATCGGTCACATACGAGTATTTAGGCTTGGAGGGTGGTCCCCCCATGTTCAGACAGAATTTCACGTGTTCCGCCCTACTCGAGTCCTGAATTCTCACTTTCGTATACGGGGCTGTCACCCGCTATGGCGCCACTTTCCAGAGACTTCTACTAGTTGAAATTCAGGCACTGGCCTGGTCCGCGTTCGCTCGCCACTACTAACGGAATCTCGGTTGATGTCTTTTCCTCCAGCTACTGAGATGTTTCAGTTCGCCGGGTTCGCTTCACGAAGCCTATGTATTCAGCTAAGTGATACCTAACCTAATTAACTCTACCCCAGCATTGCTGCTCAAGTAGAATTAATCGGGATAGGTGGGTTTCCCCATTCGGAAATCGTCGGGTCAAAGCTTGCTCACAGCTCACCGACGCTTATCGCAGCGTGCCACGTCCTTCATCGCCTGTATGTGCCAAGGCATCCACGAATTGCCCTTACCTCACGCTTGAGAGTCCACACCACCAACGACATCACTGGGTGTCCTTTCGGATCACCAACTCGGCAGAGCAGTGCGCGTTAG
>NZ_SLYA01000026.1 GCF_004340965.1 Sphingomonas sp. PP-CE-1A-559
TTCCTCAACAGGAACCGTCGCGGGGTGGAGCAGCCCGGTAGCTCGTCAGGCTCATAACCTGAAGGTCACAGGTTCAAATCCTGTCCCCGCAACCACCTTTGTAGAACTCGACATCACGCCGCCCCTTGGGGCGGCGTTGTCGTTTGTGGCCCAGGCTAGCAGGTCCGATACTTTGGCGACCACCTCCGCCTCCGGGCCGCCGGGTTCGTCGGGGCAGATCGTCACGCTTTCGATGAGCGTCGACATCACTGCCGCAGCCTCGGTCCGGATCGCTTCGTCGTCGAGCGACTGGCGGAGTGCCGCAACCTTGCTCCGGAAGCGGTCCACAAGCACCGGGTGGGGCAGGGAGACTACGATCGGTTTCCCGGTAGTTGTTGCAACTCTTTGTGCCTCCAGCCGCTCCTTCTCCGCCTCTCGCTCCGCGATCATCGCCCGGAGCACCGGACTGGCAATGCCAGCGAGCAGGTTCTGGTACAGATTGTCGAGTTCAGTAGTGACCTGCTTGAGGCGGTGTTGAGCTGCGTGCTCCATGCCCGCGTCCTGGCGGCCCAATCGCTGCATCTCGTGCTCGAATTCTTCTATAAATAGGCGCACATGGTTCTCGGTCAGCAGATGCTCCTGCAGAACCGCCAGCGTCGCGGCCTCCAGAGGTTCCTTGCGCACGGAAACACGATTACCGCACGTGCCTCGCTCCTTCTGACCAGCGCAGCGGTAATAATCCTTCCCGCTGATCGTATAGTTTGCCCCGCAACAACCGCAGCGGATGAGCCCGGACAGGAGATGCTTTGCGCGCTTGCTGCCGACCGTCGACGATGCGGTTGCCGGGCGCTTGCGGCGTTCGATTTCATCGCGCGCGGCCTCGAAGACAGTATCGTCGATGATCCGCAGGTCAGGGACCGCAACCTCGACCCACTCAGACTGGTCACGGAGCCGATAGCGGCGTTCGCGCTTCTCACTGTCGGGGTTCCTGCGCCACTCCCGGCGCCCCCATACTAGGCGTCCCACATAGAGCGGGTTGTTGAGGATGCCGACTAGTTTGGCGGGATCGCCTCGGATCGTCGAGGCGTTCCACTCCCCACCACGGGGGCCCGGCACGCCCTCGTCGTTCAGCCGGGTGGCGATCTGAATAGAGGACAACCCCGCGGCGAACCATGCGAAGATGCGGCCCACCACCTCGGCCTGCGCTTCGTCAATTTCAAGCAGCCCGCGTTGAACCTCTCCGCTCGCATCGAGCCGCACCATCCGCTTGTATCCATATGCACGCCCTCCGGCGAACCGCCCCGCAAGCACGGCTGCCTCCATGCCACGCAGCGTCTTGTCGACGAGATGCTTCAGGAAGATCGATCCGAGTAGCCCTGCCACTGCGAATTTGATCTCGTCGACATGGCCTTCGCTAACCGTGTGGAGCTGGACGCGGTGATAGGCGAGCTTCTTGCCCAGCCAGGCCACGTCTTCTGCATCACGCGCCAGCCGGTCGAGCGACTCGCAGACGATGATGTCGATTTCGCCAGCTTCCGCTGCGCGCAGCAACAGCTGTAGTCCTGGGCGATTGCGGCGATAACCTGACAACTGAGGATCAAGCTGGGTCGCCACGACGTTTCCGCCCAGAAAGCTGACCAGCGGTGCACAGGCCGCAACCTGATCAGCGCTTGATGACGCGGTCTGCATGATGGTCGAGTGACGGCCGTAGAGCGCGATGCGGCGGGGTAGGGGAGTCAGCATGACTTATTCTTTCATAACTTCGAGGCGCCGGGAATCCTGCGCTTCCCGATGAGCCTCTCTTGCTGCCTGATGCGCGAGCAGCCGGACGAGATCGGCAAGCGCCTCCTGCGCCTGCGTAGGGAGCGCGAGGGTGATGTCAGCCGCCTGATAACCTCGACCGTCCGTAGGACGATTGAGTTGCTCGGCATCAGCGGGGCGGAAGGCGTACCGATCTTCGATCAGCGCGAGCTCAACATCAAGTTTCAGCGCGACGGACTGAACCATCCCGACTTCCTGTGGGAGATCGGCAGTGGGGAGAACTGGATGGCTTACCATCTTGCGACCATGCTGGCGCTCCACCACGTGTTCCTCCGGCGAGGCGGGAACAACCCGGTGCCTACGTTTCTGGTGATCGACCAGCCCAGTCAGGTCTATTTCCCGAGCGACACCTACAAGGAGTTTGTCGAAAAGGACGGGAGCCGGGACGTGGAGGAAAGCAGGGAGGACCTGGAACGGACGCGTCGCATCTTCCAGACGCTCGCGCAGGCTCGCCAGGGCTTGGCCGGACTGCAGATTATCGTCCTCGACCATGCGGATCGTGACACTTGGGGCGGCGTTGACGGCGTTGAGGAGGTGGCGAACTGGCGCGGAGGTGCCGCTTTGATCCCGTCTTCCTGGACAACCTAGCACAAGCTCGATGCCGCCTCCTCAGATTGACCTGAAGATCCTTGTCGTCGATCTCGACGCAGGTGGCGCGGCCTCGGACCCTAACGTTGCGGGCCGCCGGGGCTCGAGAGCTTGCGAAAATCGTATCATTCGAGCCGGTAGGAACGGTGCTTGACGATGGCCAGGCCGCCTAGGCGGCGCCTCCTATGTTGCTCGGATGTCCGTCTCGATACGTGCAGGGACTACGTCGATGCGTGCCTGTGGGCACGCAAGAACAAATAGAGCGCCAGCCCGCGGCTGCCGCGCGCTTCGCCTATCAGTTTAGTTACTCGACTTCGTGGAAAGAGTTTGACCTCCCGATTGTACATTCTGCACGCGATCGGCTCCGAACGTAATCAGGGCGGCTTGGGTTCAATTGCATTTAAGATGCTACACATCGACTTCGATGTATTTTCAGTGAGGGCGCCGATCTATATATCTCCACGGATGCCGGGGTTCGGCATCATTTGGGAGCGGGCCATGGATGGGCTGGGGTTGCCGAAGGCGCGATGCCTCTGACGTTAATACCGATATCGCATGGAACGCTGTGTCACGGCTCGCGCTGGACCGTTGCCGACGAGGCCGATCTTGCCGGCAAGGTTGCGCGGGTGGCGCTCGGGCAGGCGCGGCATGTAGCAGCGATCCTGACCGGTATCGACAAGCGGCCGCCCGACACCCGCGCCGACACGGCGGCCGGAGCGATCAGGCTGCTGACCGTGCCGAAGGACAAGCCGCCATATCATCGCGATGGCTGGGTCTTCCAGGCGATCTCTTGGATTGCGGCGCACCGCGTCGAAGCCGGAGCGGTGATCCGTGCCCCGCACATGATACACGCGCACAAGGGCTTCGACGGCTTCCAGTTAAAGCTCGATGAGTCCGGCCAGACTGTCACAGCGGTGATGATTTTCGAGGACAAGGCCACGGAGAACCCGCGCAGTACGATCGCTGGTGATGTGTGGAAGGGCATCCGGGACCTGGAAGGCGGATTGCGCATGAACGAACTGATCCCGGAGGCTGGCGGCCTGCTCGAAGCCCACCAGCAACGATTCCCCGAGCTCGACATCGATGGTGCGGTGGAACGGATCGCTTGGGACGAAGCCCGGCATTTTCGTGTCGCGGTCACCGCCGACACCGCTCACGACAATGACGACGCTCGCGCTGCGCTGTTCAAAGGGTTTGACGAGGTGGCGCCCGGGCTCGCGGTTCGCCGACAAGCGGAAACCATTGCGATCCCGAAGCTGCGTGACTGGATGAAGGCATTTTCGGCGAAGGCGATCAAGCAAATCGAGGCATGGCGAGACGATGTTTGATCCTGTCACGATTGACCTTATCAGCCGTGCACCGCCACTTGGCGATCTCGACTTTTCCGAGCTGCCCCAACGCTTCACCAATGCCTTCGCCGAAATCGTCGCGGCGCGAGTCCGGTTGCGAGGTGTCGCAACCCTTGAGCAACGCGGCGAAGCCGTTATCGAACTGCTCAACGAGATGCGCCGTTTGGCAGCGGCGCAGGAGCTGCTCGTTGCAACCACGCCGGAGCGTGCCGACCGCGCCTCGGCCGCATTCGTGGCCGGCACCGCGCACCAACTGTGCCTGATGGCCGAGACCGTTGTCGCCGACGGCGCGACGCGCTTCTCCAGCATCAACGCGATCCATGCCGATCACGACATCTGCGCGACGCTGCTATTCCTGATCGCGGATTCGCAAAGCGACGCTGCCGAGATGGCCAAGCGGCTCAAGCGCCCGGATGGCGATCTGAGCGCCAAGGGTCGATTGGTGACCGCGATCTGCGACTTGGCCACCGGCCGTCTGCGCAAAGTGATCACCAGCGAGGTCGATGAAGACAACTTCGAATTCTACGATCCTCCATCCGATACGAGCGCGAGCGGTATCGCCGTGGAGGCGCTGCTGCGCCGGCTGCATACGGGCGTCATCCAGCTCGCGCGCGAGCTACTCGTCGCACCACGCGAGGACGTCGCGGTGGATGCGATCCCCGTATCGCGCCGCATCTTCGCCCAAGTGCGCGACCTCTCCGTCGCCCTGATCGAAGACGTGTTCGAAGAGGACGGTCCCCAGGTCTTCAGCGCTTTTCCCGGCCCGCTTCACATTGCCAAGCTGCTGCTCGCGGTGTCGGGCGATCTGGCCGAAGCAGCACTGTGCCGGGTTCCTGCGCCGATTGGCGTCGATCCGGGCTCGTGGTGGCAGGTCATTCGCAGGGCTGCGCGGAAGCGCCCATATCTCTGGCGGAATCACCGCGAGGCGTTGGAGAAAGGCTATCTCGCAAAGGGCGTTTCGGCGGCGGTCAGCTTCCCGACCGGGGGCGGCAAGTCGACGCTGGCCGAACTCAAGATCGCTGCGGCGCTGCTTGGCGGCGGACAGGTCGTTGTGCTCGCCCCGACATTGGCGCTGGTCGACCAGACCGCATTCACGCTTGGCAATGCGTTTAAGGACTTTACCGTGCTCGGCGATCTCGACGACGAGATCACCTTCTCCGACGTCCTCGAGCTTCCGGAGATCATCGTCACCACGCCCGAGCGCTGTCTCGTGCTGCAGTCGATACAGCCGGAAGCGTTCGCGCAGGTCGCGCTAGTGGTGTTCGACGAGTGTCACCTCCTTCATCCTCGGGAATCCGACCGCAGCCGCCGGGCGATTGACGCAATGCTGTGCATCCTCAATCTCACTAGCTATGCGCCCGATGCCGATCTGCTGCTCGTATCGGCGATGATGCAGAACGCCGGAGAGATGGCTGGCTGGGTGGCCGAGCTCACCGGCCGCCAGTGCCTGCCGCTCGATCTCGCATGGAAGCCGACCCGCCAGGCCCGCGGCTGCGTTGCCTATGACGCCGCGCGTATTACCGAGCTTAATGACCTGCTCGCCACAGAGAAACTCACCGCCACCACTAAGGGCGTGCCCAAGTCTCTCGCAAGCCGTCTCGTTGCGCCGCCCTTTGCCTTTTTCTGCTTGCGACAGACCTGGGCGACCCGCAATCGCGAGGACTATGCGCTGATGGCGCTGCTCGACGAGGCGGTGCCGTTCGCGACCGGCGTGTCGGAAAAATTTGGGGACTGGTATATGACGCCGAACGGCAACATCGTCGCCGGCACGATCGCGGCGGCGGCAGCCGAGGACGGCCTCAAGACCCTAACCTTCGTTCAGAGCACGATCGCCGCCGAATCCACGGTCCGGCATTTTCGTAGCCTGCTGCCCATGCGGCGCGTCGTGCTCAATGAGGAGGAGCAAGGCTGGCGCAAGCTGGTTGAGGAGGAGATGGGCAGTCCGCAGCACTGCTATTTCAAGCTAGACGCTGAGCAGCCCCCACCGGGTGGTCCGGGTAGATAGTTAGTGCATCGTCGCCTCCGCCGCCATTGCCGGGCGTAGGTGGAGCGAAGCGGAGCCGGAG
>NZ_SLYA01000027.1 GCF_004340965.1 Sphingomonas sp. PP-CE-1A-559
GGCCACCTTCGGGCCATTTGGTTCTCGAACCGCTCGAGACTGGAAATCGCTGACACCGACCGCGCTGTTCACGACTTTCCACACAGTCTGTTTGATTTTTGCATCAGGAACGTCCGGAATGGGGGAGGAAAGCGGTCTGGCTGCTTTCGGGCGGGAAGCCCCGGTAAGCTGACGTTCACGGCACCTCGATGTCCTGTTCGGTGCCGGGTGGATGCTCCTGCAACGCCATCACCCATCCGCTAGAAGCTCTATGTAGGTCGATCGCAAACGTCGGCCCATCACCGCCACTGTTCATATACCAGCAGCGCACCCGGTCACCTTCAACAGCGAGAAACTGAATGAAGTCCATGTCTACGTAGGAGCCGATCCGTTCCGCGACCGCACCGGCGATATCGAGAGCGCCGATGCGCGGGAGAGAAGTCATACCATATCCTATGACTGCTAACGGGATTGGGAAAGCCATCTCTGATGTCTGCTTGTGGGCGAAAAGGCGACCGCTGGCTTTCGGTGGAAGAAAATGACAAGCTGACCCTTGGCGCTTACCAAGCAGCAGCATACACCCCACGCATGGCCAGAGTTCAGCAAACGTTCTCGAACAACAAGGATAGTCCGATCTACGTGTCAGTGGAACCTTGGCCCGAGTGCTTCGAGCTGGAACCGGGCGAAAAACTCACGCTGATCTGGGATGCGCCCGAGGGCGGGGATACGGCGCAGATCGACTTCATCAACGAGCGCGAACTTGTCGTGTGGCCCAACGGCGAGACGCACGAGATGAAGTACCTAATCAACGGTGAGGAAGCCGAAGCCCGAAGCTGGACCTTCAAACACAAGTGAACGTCCTGACCGCAGCAGCAGCTTTCGGAAGATACGCTTCAGCGTCTCGATGGCCGGTAATGGGCGTTAGTCGACAACCTGGTCAACTGCGTCGGCCCAATCGTTATGAGTAGCGGGGTCACCATGCAGGATGGTTAAGAGCTGCGCGATGTCGTCAGAATCGCGAAGTCCTCGTTCCCAATAAGCTTCAATGTAAGCGCGCATCGCTCGGAACGCAGCGTCCTCGTCCAGTATGCGTAATTGGGATCTCTTTGACATTGTTCATCGTGACATGGTTCGCTCGACCTCTCAACGTCGGCTATTGGGATGGCGCGGTACTGGATTAGCGTCCGCAAGTGGGCGTAGTTCGAGCCTAATGTGCCAACGAAAACGGTGGAGCATTCCCAACGACGATGCCGATCTTGGCGCTGAGGTGCACCGGTATCGCTTTCGCTAGCCCTTCCAGCGGATCGCCCACAAAAGGCGGAAAGATGAGGACGGTAAGGCCTTCTACGTCTCGCTCGATCTTAGCAGGCGCGCAACCCCGCGCATCAAGATAGGCCAAAGCGGCCTGCTCATTTTCAGGCAGGACGCTGAAGCGGGCGGCGGTGGGCTTGGCCATGCCGCCATGTTGCCTTGCTGAACGACCGTCCGCAATCAGGAAGCTTCATGGTTGCTTTGAAGGGCAAGGATTAGGCGTAAGCGGAATGGCCGAAATGGGAGGAAAGCAGACGGGCTGCTTTTAGACTGAACCGACGATTATCGTCCCTCGGAAAGTCCGCACTGCTGCCGGAACCCTTGCCACACCTTACCGGCCGTGTGCCGATCTGCTGCGTCCATGAATGCCGAGGTGAACGTGGCGTCCCCATCAAAATAGGCAGTTAGAAGAGGAGCGGAACGGCCTGAGCCTTTTACCGGGTAGAGGATAAGGCGGATTGAACCAGCCTCCGGCTTTGCACCTCTCTCGCGGACGACGTGACCATATCGGTGAAGCACACGCATGGCGCACCCTGCGGTGGCACCGAGCGGGCGTTTCGAGAACCCCTGCCACTCGGGCACCAGCCTGTTCGCGTGGAGCATACCCCCAGTCGTCAGCACGACCGCTGAAAGGGCTGTGCAAGCCATTCGGATCGTACGGTTGATGGTCATTGAGCCATGCTGCCTTGCTGAACGATCGTCCGCAATCAGGAAGCGCGAGAATGTCCGCGATGAGTAAGGTATGGGCGGTTTCTGCCGTCGCAGAAGGGAACCCTTTTGCGACTTTGGGGCGACCGCTACGCCCCAGATGCGGTCATTCCCGCCGATCACACTCTCATCTATAAGTTGCCGTTGCTGAGCCGCAGATATGGTAAGCGCTCGCGTAGGAGGGTTGATGATCGACACCGCAAAGCCGCAGCTACTTCCGGGTGAGCGTGTTGTATGGGAAGGTCGGCCTTACGCAGGTTTTACCTTTCGCCCGATCGAAGTGTTTTTGATCCCATTCAGCCTTTTATGGGGTGGTTTCGCATTATTCTGGAATGTTACCGCTTTGACAACTGCGGATTTGTCGTTCAACCTCTTTGGGCTACCATTCTTAATCGCCGGGCTATACATTACCTTTGGCCGGTTTTTGGTCGATATAAGCCTTCGGAAAAATCTGGCGTACTTTGTTACCAACAAACGCATCCTTGTCGAACGCCGGAGCAGCGGATCAAACACGAAGTCTCTAGACATTAAGCGCCTTCCCGCGCTTGAACTTGATGAGAGATCGGATGGCTCAGGGACTATCCGCTTCGGCTCTTCGGGCGGGTGGTTCACTGGCAACAACTTCGGCATATGGCAGCCGACTTTTGATCCCACGCCTCAATTCATTCGGATACCGAATGTCCGGTCCGTCTACCAAACGATCCAGAAGCAGACCGAGAGCTAATCACTAGGCCCGGTCATTCACGATTGGCAGCGCATCGGATTTTTCCATCACCCCAATGCCAAGTGTCCTGCCATTCCAAGCCTGATGCAGAACTTTTGCAGACTGTGTGAGAACCCGGCCTGAGGATTCCCGTAGATCGCGTCGCGTGGTATGTTTGTGGCATGGCGCATCTGTCTGGAACGGACCGCTCGCA
>NZ_SLYA01000028.1 GCF_004340965.1 Sphingomonas sp. PP-CE-1A-559
GGCCACCTTCGGGCCATTTGGTTCTCGAACCGCTCGAGACTGGAAATCGCTGACACCGACCGCGCTGTTCACGACTTTCCACACAGTCTGTTTGATTTTTGCATCAATGTGGCGATGAACGGATGTCCGCTTTCGAGATTGCAAGCTGCCGATCGGAACGTCCGGGTTTGGGCGTGAGCGGAATGGCCGGAATGGGAAGGAAAGCGGACTGTCTGCTTAGGAGCGCTCTGAACCGCCCCGGGTCTGCCGGAGGCCTTGGGTTGTGAGTCATGCTGCCATATCGATGTTGTCTGCAGCAGCATAATATTGATCTTCGGCTTCGGCAGGCGGGATGTTCCCGATGGGCTCCAGCAGCCGACGATGGTTGAACCAGTCGACCCATTCGAGCGTGGCGTACTCGACGGCTTCGAAACTGCGCCAGGGTCCGCGCCGGTGGATCACCTCGGCTTTGTACAGTCCGTTGATCGTCTCGGCCAAAGCGTTGTCGTAGCTGTCGCCGACACTGCCGACTGACGGCTCGATGCCGGCCTCCGCGAGGCGCTCGGTGTACTTGATAGACACGTATTGCGACCCGCGGTCGCTGTGGTGAACCAGGCCGCCACGGTGGACCGGCCTTCGGTCATGAAGCGCCTGCTCGAGTGCATCCAGGACGAAGCTGGCATGTGCTGTCCTGCTGGCACGCCATCCGACGATTCGGCGGGCGTAGGTGTCGATGACAAAGGCGACGTAGACGAACCCCGCCCAGGTCGCGACGTAGGTAAAGTCCGACACCCACAGCATGTTCGGCGCTGGGGCGTAGAACTGCCGGTTGACGTGATCGCGCGGGCACGGCGCCGCTTTATCGCTGATGGTCGTGCGCACCGGCTTGCCGCGGATTACCCCCGCCAAGCCCATCTCGCGCATCAGCCGTTCCACGGTACAGCGCGCGACCACAAAGCCCTCCCGCACCATCTGCCGCCAGACCTTGCGCACGCCGTAGACCGCGAAATTCTCTGCGAACACGCGAGCGATCTCGGGCTTGAGGATCAGATCCTCACGCGCCCGTGCCGACAGACGCGATGGATCCTGTCGGTGCGCCACGTGCTCGTAGTAGGTGGATGGGGCGATCGGCAGGACACGGCAGATCGGCTCGACCCCATAGGCATCGCGGTGATCGTCAATGAAAGCGATCATCGCCGGAACGGGCGGTCGAGCTCCGCCTGCGCGAAATATGCCGACGCCTTACGCAAGATCTCGTTGGCTTGCCGCAGTTCACGGACCTCGCGCTCCAGCGCCTTCATCTTGTCGGCCACCTCGGTCGGAACACCGCCGCGCTTGCCGCTATCGACCTCGGCCTTCTTCACCCACTCATGCAGCGTCTGCGGAACGCAGCCGATCTTCTCGGCAATCGATACCACGGTCGCCCACCTGGACGGGTGATCCCGCTCGTGATCGAAAACCATCCGCACCGCTCGCTCGCGGACTTCGGGCGCAAACTTGTTGGTCGTCTTGCTCGTCATGACTCCACCTTCTCAGGAGTTGGAGCCTCCGACAAACCCGGGGCGGTTCACTCGCCTAAAAAGCAGACCGTCTGTTTAAGCGACGACGTACGCCTATCAACACGACTGGTGTGACGTAGAACCACGCCGCAATCACCGCCCATAGCACTATGCCCTCCGTTGTGCTGTCTGGGCCAAACGTCGGCCACAATGGCAGTTCGAGAAGGAAAGCACTCAACAGGATAATCGGGATGGCAGTCGCCAACCAGACGGCAGCAACGAACCGGAATAGCCAAAGTTTGGTTTGCGAGGGTTGATTAGTCACGTCGGCATAATGTCCGCTATCGGGAATAGGGTCTACCCTCTCCCAACGGCTGGGTTTGGGCGTTCATGCCCGAGCCGGCGTTCTCGCGAGCGATCGAATTTTGGGAATGTCCGGGTTGGGAAGGAAAGCGGCCGGGCGGCTTTCGGGGCCGGACTCTGTTAAACCTGCCATCGAATGCGCTCGCCAAATGCATCAGGTTTTTGCATCGGCGGACACCCAGCTTTCCAGCCGTTCTCTGCCCGATGCGAAATCCGTGAATTCTGCATCCCAACGCTGAGGGTGGTGGTTACCTGAGCTGCCCCCTTCTGAGCGGTCCATCGACTATGAGAGTCTGGATCAAGGAAGGGACGACGAATGCCTGCGAAAAAGCACAAGCCGGAAGAGAT
>NZ_SLYA01000029.1 GCF_004340965.1 Sphingomonas sp. PP-CE-1A-559
TTCGTCCGGTTCTGCCGCGCCGCCAGCCGCACGTCAGGCGGCCTGCCGCGGACCTCGGCCTCTATGCTGTACAAGGCACCGATGCGTTCAAGAATCTCGGTGGTCAGCGGCGTGGCAACCCGCTCGTGCAGGTCGAACACCTTGCGCCTGAAATGGGCCCAGCACGCGACTTCTGTGACGCCGCTTCGATAGAGCCCGTCGTAACCGGCATAGGCGTCGGCCTGGAGGAAGCCTCGAAATCCGGCGAGATGGGCTTGCGGATGTGCACCGGTACGGTCGGTCGTGAAGCGATACCATGTCGCTGGCGGAGCCGTGTTACCGGAGGCGCGGTCATCGACTGCATAGACCCATAGTCGCCCGGTCGCGGTGCGTCCGCGGCCTGGGTCGAGCACCGGGACTGGCGTGTCGTCCGCGTGGATCTTGTCGCCTTTCAGCACTTCCTCGCGGATGCGACTGACGATGGGGTCAAGCAGCGCGGCTGCATGACCGACCCAGCCCGCCAGCGTCGAGCGGTCGATGTCCAAGCCTTGGGCCGCCATCATCTCGGACTGCCGATAAAGCGGCAGGTGATGTTCGAACTTCGAGACGACGACATGGGCCAGCGTTGCGAATGTCGCCTTTCCGCGTGCGACTGCCTTCACCGGGGCAGCCGCCTGGACGATCTTCTCACACGTCCGGCAGCTGTATTTCGGTCGGACGTTCCGCACCACGCGCCAGTGCACCGGCAGGACATCGAGCATCTCATGGGCGTCCTGCCCGAGACGGCGTAGCGCACCGCCACAGTCCGGGCATGTGCAGGCGCCGGAGGCGGGTTCGTGGACGACCTCCGCGCGTGGCAGGTGGTCGGGCAACGCACGGACTGGTGCCGGCCGCACGGGCGTGTCTGACAAGACCGCGCCGGTCTCCGGGACTGCGCTCTCGGTTTCCAGTTCCTCAAGTGCGAGTTCGAGCTGGGCGATCTCGCGCGTCAACTTCTCGGAGGATGCGCCAAACTGCATCCGCCGCAGCCGAGCGATCTGTCCACGCAGTGTCTCGATGAGCAGGTCGCGGGCGGCAAGTGCTGCATTGGCTCGGGCGAGCGAGGCCTCCAGCACGGCGATCCGCGCCTCGGCATCAGATGGGGCAAGAGATGCTTGCGACACCTCACTTTCATAGCAGTTCGCGCACTCTCACACGAGCAAAAATGGCGGAAAAGCTATGTTTTCAGCCGGCCAATGTTGGTGCCCATGTCCGCTCTGGGCGGCGCCAGTCGATGCCCTCCAGAAGCATCGACACCTGCGCCGATGTCAGCGCCACTGTGCCTGTCGCGGTCACCGGCCAGACGAAACGCCCCCGGTCCATCCGCTTCGAAAACAGGCAGAGCCCCTGACCGTCGAACCACAGCAA
The DNA here is from genome assembly GCF_004340965.1 of Sphingomonas sp. PP-CE-1A-559. GTDB lineage: Bacteria > Pseudomonadota > Alphaproteobacteria > Sphingomonadales > Sphingomonadaceae > Sphingomonas. The sequence continues at coordinate 1,387 of NZ_SLYA01000029.1, forward strand.
TTTGATCAGGTCGCCGCGCTTGCCACGGAACGCGAACAGCGCACCGGAATGTGGCTTTTCCCGAAGCACCTGCTGCACCAATACCGCCAGGCCATCGAAGCCCTTGCGCATGTCAGTGACGCCGCACGCCAGGAATATCCGCGTCGATGTCGGCTGCGGGATCATCGCGCCAGCACGCCGATCACGCGCGATAGCGCCTCGGCGTCGACCGAGCTGTCGACGCTCAGCCGCACCCCCGAGGGCAGCTCGATGCCGATCTGCCCCGCGGTCCGAGCGTCCGCTGGCACCTCGACGGGCGGCGCCGACAGCATCACAGACGGCTCGCTGACCCGGACTTCGGCAAATGCGGTCTGCGGCCGGGCTGGCACTCCGCTCAGTGCACCCGACATCGCCTGGCGCCGCCAGGTGTAGATCGCGCCGCTGCCGACCTCGTGACGCTCGACCGCCGCCCGGACCGACCCATCCGGCCCAAACGCATCGCGCAGGATCGCCAGCTTCTCCTCGACCGTCCAGCGGCGTCGACCCGACACCCGCCCGACAATCTCGATACGACCACTCATACGACCGGTCGTATGACTACTCGCTACATCTGCAGCTGGTTCGATAGTCTCGTCCGACATTACGGCCCCGTTCAAAGAGCTGCCATCAACCCGTTGAACGCTCCGCCTGCAAGGCGGCCCTCAGACCGCGCTTACC
>NZ_SLYA01000030.1 GCF_004340965.1 Sphingomonas sp. PP-CE-1A-559
TCAAACAGACTGTGTGGAAAGTCGTGAACAGCGCGGTCGGTGTCAGCGATTTCCAGTCTCGAGCGGTTCGAGAACCAAATGGCCCGAAGGTGGCCGTTAATGACCTTGAGGCGGCGAGAGACGGCGGTTGGAGGTCCGGTCTGGCGTTCGTGGCGCGAGAAGGCCGGTTTTACGTCCTTACCGCGGCGATCAGGCCCGGGACACCGACCAGAGTGATGGCCCGTCTGATATTATAGGCGAGCGCGGTCAGGCTGAACTCGCCGCGAACGTTCTCGAGCCGGCGCATCAGGAACGCGCCCTGACCCATCCACTGTTTGATGGTGCCGAAGGGGTGCTCGACGCTGTTTCGCCGGTGGTCCAGCATCTCGGGCCTGGCCGCCAACCGCGTCGCCATGCGGTCGAGAACGGCCTCGTTCTCCAGGCGCGAGACGCGGCGGAATGACCGAGTACAGCGCGATCTCAGCGTGCACGCCTTGCAGGCATCGCGGTTGGCATAGTCGACCTTCACATTGTCGCGCGACTTGCCCCGGTAGCGCGGCGAGAGCGCGGCCCCAGCCGGGCAAACGAAGACGTCCCGGGCAGGCTCGTAGCGGAACACGTCCTTGCCGAAGAAGCCCTCGCGCACGGCGGGACCGCGGATTGGCTTGGGCACATAAGCCGTAACCCCGGCTGCCTCGCAGGCCTCGATATCCTCGATCTTAAAGTAGCCCCGGTCGGCGACGGCCTCGATCCGCTCGACGCCAAGCGCTTCCATTGCCGCTATCGCGGTTTGCGCGAGCAGGCCGAGGTCGAGGACCTGGTTGCTCACCGCCTGCTCGGCGATCAGCTTGTGCTTCACGTCGACGGCGAGCTGGATGTTGTAGCCGACCCCCACTTTGGTCATGCGCGCCATCGCGCGGGCGTCCGGATCTGTCAGCGAGATCTGGTCGGCGCCGGTGCGATCCAGTTCGGCGAGCATCTCCTTGTGACGATCGCGCTTGCCCTGAATGGCGGCAATCTTCTCGGCCAGTTTGCCATCGCCATTGCCGGAACCGCCGCCCGGCGTGCGGTCTTCGTCGGCATCGCCCTCGTCGAGCCGTTTCATGTAGCCGGCGAGCCTCTCGTCCGCGTCCTGGATAGCTTTGGCGAGCGACGGCCGGGTGAAGTTCCGGGTCTTGTTGTTGACCGCCTTGATGCGCGTGCCGTCGACCGCCACGAGCTCGCGCCCGAACAGATCGAGCTGACGACACAGCACTACGAACTCACGGAACACCGTCTTGAAGGCGGCACGGTTGTCGCGGCGGAAGTCAGCGATGGTTTTGAAATCCGGCTTTAGGTGCCGGAGCAGCCAGATAACCTCGACATTGCGGTGCGTCTCGGCTTCCAGGCGCCGGCTCGACCGGATCCGGTTCAGGTAGCCGTAGATGTACAGCTTGAGCAGATCTGCCGGATCGTAGCCCGGGCGACCCGTTGCCTTGGGCTGTACACGGACGAACCCGGCCGCGCCAAGCTCGATCCCGTCAACAAAGGCCTCGATGAACCTGACCGGATTATCCGGTCCGACATAATCATCAACCGCTTCGGGCAGCAGCAAGAGCTGCGAGCGGTCCGTTCCAGACAGATGCGCCATGCCACAAACATACCACGCGACGCGATCTACGGGAATCCTCAGGCCGGGTTCTCACACAGTCTG
>NZ_SLYA01000031.1 GCF_004340965.1 Sphingomonas sp. PP-CE-1A-559
CACGAGGTCAGGTCGACCCCGATCCAGGCATCGTACGTGAAGGGGCTGCAAATCTCATCTGCTGTCGAAATGCAGCCGCCGCGATACACCATCTTTGGGGATCGACTTGCAGAAAGCGGACCTGCTCCGTCAGCGGAGTAACTTAGGCAGCGGCGAGAACCGGCGAGCGAACTCGAGTAGGATATTGGCAGCGCGCTCATAGGTGCGGTCACAATTGCTGACGCTCGCGCCCGACGTGGTCAGCGAGCCGCGACGCCGTTCGAACGCGTATTGGACCCCATCGGTGCACGAGCGGTCACCACCTGAATAACCATCGGTGACGGAGTCGAATTGCGAAATAACTTGGTTGAATTCGGCAACAGGGACTTGGAAGCGGTATGTCTTCTGATCCTCGGTGTCGTCTGCCCGGCGCTCGAACACCACAACAACACCTTCCGCAAATGCGCCACGCCTTCGCATCGCCAGCGCATAGGCATAGTCTGACAAGGCAGGATCGACCCCCAAGCGAACCGAGTCCGGTCCCAACATGGCCATTGAGGCGAGCGCACCAAGTCGAGTGATTGCTCCGCTGCTCGGATCGATCACTGTCAGGTCAGTGAGCAATTCGCCGCGATGGACCCTTGAATGTGCACGAACTTCAGCACGACGTTCTCGATCACGCCACCACGCTACTCCCACCAATGTCCCGGCACAAACGATCTCGATCGCGACGAGAAGAGTGCATAGGTAGCCAATGCGGTGAAGCCATCGCCAGCGGAAATTCATGACGGGATGATCGGCCATCCGTTGAAGCTGAATGAATGTTACCCATCGGGCAAGTCGATCCTGCTGGCTGACGTCCGGGTATGGGCGGAAGCGAAATGGCCGGTATAAGAAGGAAAGCAGACGTTCAGCCGTCACCGTGGCATTGTGCCAGCACGACCTTCTTGGCAGGAATGTTGAACTCAACATCAACGTATGCACAGCCACCATCCGACACGCTCGGCAAGGATTGAGAGTTATCCAACCAGCGCCGTTCGCCAGCTTGCATCCCTTCAGGCGGGGGGCAGAGAAGAACAATTTGGCCGTTTGATGGCCCGCCAGCTTTAGCCCCACGGCACGACGAGAACTCCGCGTCGGGGCGGAAATACAAGGCACTTACGCGATCCTTTGACGTTTCTGCATAGGCGCGCGCATATGCTGTTAGCGGCTTTGCCCCGCGGGGCAGGGTGATCTGGCGCTCAACTAAATCCATGATCGCAGTTTGCTCTGGGCGAATGTGCGGCGTGCAACCTTCAGCAGCGAGCAGCAATGCCGGGGCGAGAAAACGTATCATTCGAGATGCTACACTGGGTCGGCGGAATGTCCAGATTTGGGCGTAAGCGGGATGGACGAGATGGGAAGGAAAGCGGACCGTCCTCTTATCGTGAGGCAGGCGGCGATAACGGACATTAAACCGCTTAACGCCGAACCTTGGGCGTTAGGGTATCTAGTGCCTGAACAATGTAGAGGGCGA
>NZ_SLYA01000032.1 GCF_004340965.1 Sphingomonas sp. PP-CE-1A-559
AAGATGGTGTATCGCGGCGGCTGCATTTCGACAGCAGATGAGATTTGCAGCCCCTTCACGTACGATGCCTGGATCGGGGTCGACCTGACCTCGTGCATCGAGGGAAGGAGTGAGAGCGATGACGCATTTCGTGGGTCTGGACGTCTCGGTGAAGGAGACGTCGGTGTGCGTGGTAGACGATGCGGGCAAGGTGGTGTGCGAGCGCAAGGTACCGACCGAACCCGATGACATTGCCGTGCTGTTGACGTCGGTCGGTGGCGATTATGTTCGGGTCGGGATCGAGGCCGGGCCGCTGTCGCAGTGGTTGGTCAATGGCCTTAGCGAGGCGGGGCTGCCGGTTATCTGCGTCGAGACCCGCCACATGAAGGCGCTGTTGCAGGCGCAGCAGATCAACAAATCCGATCGCAACGATGCCCGCGGGATCGCCCAGATGATGCGGGTCGGCCTGTTCAAGCCGGTGCACGTGAAGACGCTGGCCGCGCAGGAACAGCGGATGCTGCTGACCAGCCGCAAGCTGGTGCAGCGCAAGCTGATCGACATCGAGTCCGACATGCGCGGCACGTTGCGCAACTTCGGCCTCAAGGTCGGTGTCGTCAGTACGATCGGTTACGAGGCCCGGATTCGTCAGCTGGTCGAGAGCTTTCCGAGACTGGCGGTGATCGTCGAGCCGTTGCTGACGGTGCGGCGGGTGATGCGCCAGCAACTGGCCACCCTCCACAAGATGCTGCTCGACACGGTCCGGCATGATCCGGTCTGCAAACGGTTGATGACCGCGCCCGGCGTCGGCCCGGTGGTGGCTCTCACCTACCGTGCCTCGATCGACCAACCTCAGCGCTTCGTTCATTCCAGAGCGGTCGGCGCCCATCTCGGGTTGACGCCCCGGCGACATCAGTCGGGCGAGGTCGACTATGACGGCGGCATCTCCAAGTCCGGCGACACCATGCTGCGAACGATGCTGTACGAAGCGGCGCAGATTCTGATGACCCAGAGCCGGCATTGGTCGTGGCTTAAGGCCTGGGGGATGAAGGTCGCCCAGCGCCGGGGTATGCGGCGCGCCATTGTTGCCGTTGCGCGCCGCCTGGCCGTCGTCCTCCACCGCATGTGGACGGACGGCACCGACTTCCGCTGGGGAAGCGAACCCGGCACCGCGATCGCGGTCGCCTGATACGATCTCAGAAAGGAGCTTTCACGGTTCTGCCTCGGCAGGAAGAGGTCCTCACGGGGACGAAGGTGGTGTGAGATCGTAGCGTCCGCAGCCCTGTCGCCAGCGACAAGGGCGTCCAAAAGATTGATCCACACCGCTTTCTCTTACCCCATCATGGGGCGGCTACGTGCCGACCCCGGAGAGAAGCACGAACCCCGTGTGGCGATCTCAAGCCCGGTAGAAAAACAGTATTTGTATTTTCGTCGCCTACCAATTCCTCAAACCGGCGCACTCGCGGCGGCGGAGAGTGGTCTGCGCCTGTTGACTCAGGCCGCGATAGAGAAG
>NZ_SLYA01000033.1 GCF_004340965.1 Sphingomonas sp. PP-CE-1A-559
TGAGCAGCCCCCACCGGGTGGTCCGGGTAGATAGTTAGTGCATCGTCGCCTCCGCCGCCATTGCCGGGCGTAGGTGGAGCGAAGCGGAGCCGGAGGCCGGCAATGGCGGGGTCGCTGCTGCTGGCGCCGGAGGTCGATAGCCCAGGCTGCTGTGTGGTCGGACGGTGTTATAGTGACGCCGCCACGCCTCGATCAGCACCCTTGCCTCGGCGAGGCTGTAGAAGATCTCGCCGTTGAGTAGCTCGTCGCGAAGCGAACCGTTGAAGCTCTCGTTATAGCCGTTTTCCCATGGCGAGCCCGGCGCGATGTACAGCGTCTTCACGCCGACTTGGCCGAGCCATTTCTGGACCGCGGTAGCGATGAACTCGCTGCCATTGTCCGACCTGATATGCGCTGGCGGACCTCGCGCGATGAACAGCTCGGCAAGCGCCGCCAGCACGTCTTCGTGTTTCAACTGACGTGCGACGGTCAGCGCCAGGCACTCCCTGCTGGCCTCGTCGATGATCGTGAGGATCCGGAACTTGCGCCCGTCGTGCGTTCGCGCTTCGACAAAGTCGTACGCCCAGACATGCCCCGGATACTCCGGCCGCAGCCGGATGCACGAGCCGTCGTTTAACCACAGCCGGCCACGCTTGGGTTGCTTCTGTGGTACCTTCAGCCCCTCACGCCGCCAGATGCGTTCGACACGCTTATGATTCACCGACCACCCCGCGGCATGCAGCAGTGCGGTCACCCGGCGGTAACCGTAGCGTCCATACTGCCCGGCCAGCGCAACGATGTCCTCAGTCAGCGCCTGTTCGTCATCTGCCCCACACGGCACCTTGCGCTGCGTCGACCGATGCTGCCCGAGCACGCGACACACCCGTCGCTCGGATACGTCCAGCACCTCTTTCACTTGGTCAATGCAGCGTCGGCGCCGCGCGGGGCTTAGAAGTTTCCCCGTGCCGCCTCCTGCAGGATCAGCTTGTCCAGTGTCAGGTCGGAGATCGCACGCCGCAGCCGCAGGTTCTCCTTCTCCAGATCCTTCATCCGACGAGCCTGATCCGTCTTCAGCCCACCATATTCCTTGCGCCAGCGGTAATAGGTTTGCTCGCTGACCGCGATCCGCCGACACGCCTCGGCGGTCGTCCCGCCCTGGCCCAGGACGATTTCAACTTCACGCAGCTTCCCGATGATCTCTTCCGGCTTGTGCTTTTTCGCAGGCATTCGTCGTCCCTTCCTTGATCCAGACTCTCATAGTCGATGGACCGCTCAGAAGGGGGCAGCTCA
>NZ_SLYA01000034.1 GCF_004340965.1 Sphingomonas sp. PP-CE-1A-559
TTATCGTGAGGCAGGCGGCGATAACGGACATTAAACCGCTTAACGCCGAACCTTGGGCGTTAGGGTATCTAGTGCCTGAACAATGTAGAGGGCGAGAACACCACGCCCTTCCATTTTGTCGGCTATGACCAGCGCTTCCAGCAGGAGCGCTTTCAATTTTTCCTGTTGGTCGAACGTCATCCCCGGCCTCCTATCTAGTATTCCGACATGTACCGTGAGCACCGGAAATAACCTAGATTAAGAAAGCGAGATGACCCTACCAATATAGGATTAATCTGGATCAAGTCGGTTGACTATGGCGCCGTCTTCGATGGGTCCAGGGACCGGCCGAACGCAGTTAACACATTACTGGCGTTTTTTCGTCGAACGTCGGCCATCATGGTATCCACCACATGGCAAATTAATGAGGCAAATCATCGACCAAAAGAAACCTTTCCGAGAATTGACCAGCTTGCCTAAAGCCGTCGAGATCAATTATTTCGTATTTTCGGTTGGCGTGATTGATTAAGCCACTTTCGACTAGCGACCTGATAGACCTATTAACGTGGACAGGTGTGATTCCTACGCTATCCCCCATCTGCTCCTGCGACATAGGTAAGGAAAAATGCAACCCATCACTTAAGCCCCGTAACCTAGTCCTGGCGGCAAATTCGTTCAAAAAATGAGCTACACGAGTCCGTGCGGAACGCCCACCAATATTCAACAACCACTCCCGCAGTTGTCGCGACTCCACAATTGTTCTTAGATCCAAAGCCAACCGAATGGATGGGTGTGAATCTATTAATTCTTCAAACTCGGATCTTTGAACATAGATGATGCTCGATTTTTCGGCACAAACCACATTGTAGTCCAAACTATTCACAAATCTGCTTTCCGGATTAACTATGTCTCCGGGAATTATCAGCGATACAATTTGTCTATAACCGTCCAATGTTTGCTTTTGACGAAATAGATAGCCCGATATTACAAACACATAGTCGGAAGATGACAAGCCTTCCCTGAATACGTAGCTTCCCGACTCAAACGTTTTTGTTCGAGCTTTCAGACGGCCTAAAGCTTCGCTGTCAAAAACTTGTATCCGCGAATACGCCGATAGGCTTTTCGCAATCAGACCATGAGGGTCAATTTCCGAGATCAAAACAGGGTTCCCGTAACATTGGCGGGAGCATTGCGTCTCTCAGTTGCC
>NZ_SLYA01000035.1 GCF_004340965.1 Sphingomonas sp. PP-CE-1A-559
TTGGGCGTTCTTGCCCGAGCCGGCATTCTCGCGAGGGATGCTTTCGGGAAAACTAGATAAGTCGACTGGTATCGCCGGCGCTCACCTAATCACGCCAAATCGGACGCGAGCGGTTAGATCGAGGATCACAATTCCGTCCCATAGAGGCGCGTTGCCAAGCACTCCATCGGTCGGGACTGGCCAATCTGCAAAGCTTTTCGGGGCATCCGGGTTAGTAAAGACAGTGATCGCTCCGAGCGGCAAATCTCCCATTGTCACAGGCGACGCGGCAGGAGCGCCGGCGAGTATGAAAGGCTTGCCCCAAGCTGTTCCCTGAATCGTAGAGGGTGCAGCGGCAGTGGTCGTGCGCCCGGTAATGCGCTTCCAAGCAGCGAGGTCGACGTGGAGCGGCATCTCGCTTGACCCGGTATCGAATACGATTGTGTCGCTCGTAAACGCACCGGTCCTGATCGGCACATGGAACTTGGCGTTACGGAGCATTGCACGGACGAACGTTGCCTTTTGCAGCGGCGCGGGCAGGTCTCCCTCGGCAAACAGACAGAAGCGCTGGCCCGGGTAATCGATAACGGCGACCCGGCCCATCAGCGCCGGCAGCCCGAGCGTCCCGCGCAAGCTAGCATCCTCCTCCATGTCGGGGTTAACATAGACTTCAGGCCGGTCGAGCGTCGCACCGGCAAGCTCGAAGGCTTTGGCGCGGAACGTCTCGCTACCTTTTGCTGCCCATCCGGCTTTGATCGGGAAAGCGCCGTAGAGGCTGGTCACGTTGGCGCCGGTGTCCAGTTGCAGAGGAATGGACCGGCCGTTGATGCGTACTGGTACGCTGATGCCACCGCGTGGAGACCCCTTGTCGTTCGCGAGCCAGGAGAAGGCGACGCACTGACGCTTGCCGTTAAGGCTGGCGGCACCTTGGGCCAAGGCCAATCTCGGCGAGGTCACCGCCGGGGGCGCTGCTGACGCGCTAAGCGGCAACGCAATCATCACAAGGGTAAGCAGCGTGCGCGATTTGGTGAGCATCAGACTTTTCCTCGGCATGGCGGTCGGCGTTGGCGACCGCCAGTTAACAAGCAATAGCCCGATAGCGCGCTTTTACGAGACGTCCTGATCGGTAATCTGTCTACAACCGCAGCCGCCTTCGCAATTTGAGAAATCGTAGCCAGTCTCAAAATTCGATCG
>NZ_SLYA01000036.1 GCF_004340965.1 Sphingomonas sp. PP-CE-1A-559
GCGTGATTAGGTGAGCGCCGGCGATACCAGTCGACTTATCTAGTTTTCCCGAAAGCATCCCTCGCGAGAATGCCGGCTCGGGCAAGAACGCCCAATTGTCGCCGTTAAACTAATCAAAGATCGACCCCATAAGCGGTCACCGCGCCTCGAGCATATCGTCCCCGACCGTTGGAACTGCCCCTTCAAGATACCGGTCGAGCGGCATTAGCATCGCATCCGAAATCGCTTGATTAATGAACTTGGGATCAGTGGTCACATAAAGGTCGAGCGGCATTTCGCCTTGGTCGATAATTAACCGACTACCATCTGCTCCAGTGAAAAGTAGGGCTTTGGCTACCAAGCAAGTGTGCTCCGCCCCAGCGGGAACTTGGCCGAAAAACCGATCCTTAGAGCTACTATACCATCCGTCTGGTAACGCCTCGATGGGGATGCTCCAGTCGCGTATCCATAGAACATCGACTCGCCACTCAAAAAATGGCCATTTTACCGCGCGACCTACGGCTTCCTGCTCGCTCTCCCGCAAAGTCGGATAAAGAGGTGCTTGGATCGCGAGAGTGAACACTTCGAATTTAAATACGATGTCGCGGCTATCGCTTGTAACCAGCAAGGGTGCTTGGTCACTGCGCCACAGCCACAACGCAGATATGCGCCCATGATCGACAGAGATTGTGTAGCCGGTCAGAGCGGACGCCAAGGACCGAAGGTCGGCCGCCTCAGCCTTGATTGTCTCGGGTTTGGCGTCGATCATGTCGGCATCGTATCGCGCCTGCCACGAAGCGCAACGTCCGCTATTCGCTTCTGACACACCAATAGCCGCCAGACCGCTTTCCTTCCCCAACTCGGACATTATCAAAATTCGATCCCTCGCGAGAATGGGGGATCGTACCAGAACGCCCATATCCGGACACCCGGGCATGCGATCCAAGCTCCCTATAAAAGCCACTCGTTCAGCACATCTTTCTCGGTTTGGAGTTGCCCAATATGCCCCAACCTGCTGCCCCAACTTTCACTGTCCCATGAAAGTCGTCGTGCAAACTAACTTAAATCA